>NZ_FTRU01000001.1 GCF_900148495.1 Negativibacillus massiliensis | reverse complement strand
CGCTGCGGTTTCCCGCTGCTCCCGGCCGGCTCCGGCTGGGGCTTCGGCCCCGCCGCCTCCGGGCGGCTCCCCAGGGGACTGGGCTATCGCCACAGAATAGCAAGCACAGCAAGTGTGGCCACACCTGCGAAATAGATTATTTTCTATCCTAAATCCTCAACCTTCATTTTTCGCAAATCATCCTGCAAATCCTGGCGGTTTTTATAGTGGAGCCAAATCCCCCCAAATACCAGTGTAGGAATATTGAACACCAAGAACATCACTCCTGCCACCGCTATCATGGTCAGAGAAATCTGCTCACTTTCGGCTCGATTGTCCTCATAGTTTGGATCTGGATACTGATCCGTAATATTTCCTTCTCCATCATAGACGGTAACTGTACCATTTTCAGTTACCGTTCGCTCCACCACCTGTCCATTTTGCTCTAACACCAATTCTCCACTTGCGCCTGCTGTGCTCAAGCTACTAAAGGCAATCACACCAAAAGCCAGTATAAGTGACATTACCAAAGACACACCAGGCAAAATTAAACCTAAGCGGATACTCTTTTTACATAGCCACACTTGAAGCACCACCAGCAGAGCCACAGGAACAAGGATAATGCATAAATAAATCAGCAGACTAAAAACACCCGCAAACAAACCTACTGCTGCCATAAAATTTCCTCCCTCACTTTTGCCCTTGACGGATTTTCTTATATTCAGAGATGAGTAGTTTCGCAGTGTCAAAATCCAGCCGTTCACTGACTACCAGTCTCTTAATGGTTGCAATATATGGGTCCGCTGCAGTATCCTCCGTCAGCTTAATTTTTTGAATAAGCCGATCCAGCCGCAACCTCACCGTGGGATAGGTCACTCCATACTGGGCAGCTACTTCTTTCAGTGAGCCAGATGCTAAAATGAACTTCTTTATGAATACCGTATCCTCTTCCTCCAACTCGCTCATCCATATAGGCAGCGCATCCATACTCATCCCTCCTATCTATATCTTTATTATAATTTTTAATTTTATTAAAGTCAATATTTAATTTTATTTTTTATTTCTTCTGATTTAATGCAATAAAAAGGGCAGATAACGACCAAGCTAACCCGTTATCTGCCACCAAATAATTTAGAAAGCCAACTTCTTTTTTCTACCAGCTTCTGGCCCTGCTGATCCGATCCAGCCTCACCAGTGACAAGTTGCTGCTGAATCGTTCCCGCATGGAGAGCCTGGGCCGCTGCCGCTGTCTTCTGGGCAGCAACCAGAGCCTCCGTCAATTTTTCAATCTGCCGGTCTTTTACTTCAAGCTGCCCCTGCAGCGTGTCGATGGTGGCCTGTAAAACTGCCACCACACTGTCCTCTTGCGACTGCTCCGGCACCGCTCCATTGGAGCGCTCCGTATGCGTATCCGTATGTGCTCCAATGGAGCGGTCATCCTTCAAAAAGTCTTGTTTTATCAGGGTTTCAGCCTGCTCCGATAGATACAAAACTCCCTGCTCCGTATGCGCATACGGAGCGCAAACCGTATGCAGCTTCCCTTTATACCGTTTATAGACCGCCTGCTTCGATACGCCTATCTCATCGGCTATCTGTCGGATCGTTTTCATACCTTCACGAACAGGCCAATGGGACACACGCCCTTAAATCCCGGCGTGGATATGTACCAGCAACCGGGGCCTTCCGGCTCCCAGGCTACCTCCAGGGTAATATCATGCCAACCATCGGGAAACAGGGCAGTAAACCCCTGCCCGGCGTGTACGCCTTCCCCTTCCAGAAGCAAGCGGGGGTGCGGATCATCGTCTGCTGGATCGGGGAGCTGCAGCTGCGCGATCCTCTCTTTATCCCAACTCATAACCGGCCCTTCCTTTCTCAATCGTCATAGTGGCCCAAGCAGGAGATAATATAAATGACCTCTCCCTGCTCATAGTAAACAATGCGATTGGTTTCGTCAATGCGGCGGCTCCACCAGCCGCTCAGGTTGCCCCGCAGCGGCTCCGGCTTGCCGATCCCCTGGTAGGGGCTTCTCTGAATATCCTTTATCAGCGCGTTGATCCGTTTCAGCGTCTTTTTGTCCTGTGTCTGCCAATACAGATAGTCACTCCACGCCCGATCCTCCCACAACAGCTTCATCAGTCCACCTCGATCAGGTCATGCTCGGCAAAGTGAGCCTTACCATCCTTCACATCCTGCATGACGCTCTCCAGGTGCCGGAGGTTGCTTTCCGAGTAGAACGGATCAGCCGAAACTTCAAACGGAATGCGGTACTCCCTGCCGACCTTTTTTGCAAACATCGTAAACGCAGCGCTCATGGAAAGGCCCATCTCGGCACAGGCCCGTTCCATCCTTTTTTTCACATCTTCATCCAACTTAAAATTCACATTGACCGTGTGTGCCATATCCAACACTCCTTTCCTACTCATATTATATGCAGAAATAAAGAAAAATACAAGCGTTTTTCTTTACCATTCTGTAAATGCGTCACGCTGATATGTAGACATTTATGGGTGGTAAACCCCTTGATTTGCAAGGCTTTCCGGGCGCAATAAAGAGGGGGGTGGTATGTTTACCCTCAGACCGTCGGAAGAACCCTCCTGTGGCGTTCCAGGGCCGAAAACCGACCCTAATCCTTACCCTGTCCTAATGCCTTCACCAGCAGATCACTCACCGCCTGGGAGGGGGTAACACGCACCGTAATGTGTCCATCCTGGACACGAACAGTCGGGGGCGTACTATCCCACCACTTACGGATCGTTTTGGGGTCAAGCCCCGTGTCCCGGTGGCAGTCGGCCTTGCGACCTTCCGGGTGCTGCTGCCGCCACTCATATACCCGATCCTGGGCCAATGGGCGCCCCTCTTTATTCCTCCAATTCCCATTTGGATCATCAAATGCTTGTACCGCCCTGGCTCTTCCCAAATGTTCTTCCTGCTTGCGCCAGTTCCGCTTATTGACCGGCATAGTCAGACCGGACAGCTTCGCTATATCATCCCTGGGGAATGTCACATAGTCCTCATTGAACATCTCCAAGGCACACACCACATCGTCTTTTGTGAAGCGGTTGATGTCCTCCACACTCATATCGTCATAAGGTTTCAGCAGGGAGAAAGCGTCCCGGCGCAGCTCGTCCTCACTGATCCCGCACTTCTTCGCATAGATAGCCAGCGTCATAATGCCGTAGAAACGATGGCCCACCCGGATCTCGTCCCCGATCCGGTGCAGCCACCAGTCGTACAGGTCACGCTTGACCGTCCAGCGGCCCCGCCGCTCCTTCTTGACGATCCGCCGCTCATACCAGTCCGGGTACTTCTCCTTTGCCTCAGCCAGCGACAGGCGGCTCTTCCTCATAAGCCCCTCAAGCCGCTGCTGCTCCCCGTTGCTGTCCGGGATAAACTCCAGCAGCTTCTCCAGTGTCACCCTCCCTCCGAGCCGGTAGGCCGTTACGGGGTACTCCCGACCCAGCTTGGAGCCGGAGCCGACCACCCGGAACCCCTGCAATATACCCTGCATCTGCGGCTCCTTGATGGTGGAGGTGTACCTGTTCCAGATCTGACGGGTGAGAGAATATTTCAGCTCCTTCAAGCATTTCTGGTTGTGCGGGTACATGGGGATAGGCTCCTCCAGGACATAATACAGGTGAAGCCCCGTCCCGCTGTTTACGACAAAGGTTGCCTGGGGCAAAATATCTTTGTTCATCTGGTGCAGCGTGTCCCGGAGCTGGGGCATCCCCACCCCATCCAAGTCAAAGACCAGGGCATAGAGATACCGGGCATTCTTGCCACACCGACGCCGACCGAAGTAGGACAGAGGGGACATGATAGTAAAGTCCGTATCGTAGACCTCCGACAGCTCCGACAGTTCATCGGTGATGGTGTAGCGTTTGGCCTTGCCTTCCTCCTGGATCTCCAAGGCAATCCCTGCGGCTTTAGGCGGCACCGTCACCGCGATCCCGTTGCCCTTTTCGTCCTCAAAATGGCCCTTCCGCTCAAAGCTGCCCACGGGGAAGATCTCCCGGTAAAACTCAAAAGGCGTGACCGGCTCCAGGAACTTCTCCAGATGCTCATTTTTTTCCCGATACAACACCCGCAGCTGCTCCATAGCGGCCTGCTGATCCGTAGCCATAGAATCACCTCCAGAAGAAAAATTATCAAAAATCTGTTCTCACAAAAACGCCTGCGGGCGGGAGGGGGGAAAGGGGGAGCCAAAGAGCGGCCCCTTCGGGGCCTTAAAGAGAAAGTCACCTCCCCCTTTCCCCCCTGGCTCCGGCCATGGAAATGATGGAAAACCCGTTGGGTTTACCACATTCCCACAGCCTCCGCCCACCCCCCTTTTCCCCTCCGACTTTCTCCCCATCCGAGAGAGAATTTTAAGAGATAATTTTGAGGGCCTAAAGGCCCATAGGGGGGCATATATTATCAATACAGTATTTCCCTATTTTTTGACAAGCCAGATTCCGGCATATTTTCCGCCTGTTCCTACCCCTTACTATACGGCATATATTATCAATACAGTATTTCCCTATTTTCAGTTGTTATTATAGCCTGTCCAAGCAGCTCTTTCAAGTCATCCTGGACAAGCTATATATTATCAATATATTTTTTCCCTATCAAAGTTCCATGCCGCCCCAGGTGTGGCCCCGATCCTGCTCCTGTTCCGGCTGTTGCAGCTCCGGCACAGGCAGCAGCTCCCGCGCCCTTTCCAGCATGGGCCGGAACTGCTCCGGCAGGTGCCGATCCAGGAAGTCCAGCACCGCCTCGACCCCTTCCAGGAGCCGGGATGCGAAGTTGCGCTCACTGTCCAAGCTGTTCTCCAGATACTCCACCTGTACCTGCAAATTGCGGTTTTCGTTGATAAGCCGCTGCCGCTCCTCGGCCTCCTTCAGCTTTTCTTTCATGGACGGCATCCGGCTATGAAGCTGCTGATTTTCTACCTTCAGCTCTTTCACCTTCTGCTCCGCAGCGGCCCCACGGATCGCCGCTGCCTTCAGCTCCTTCACCTGCTCCACTGTAACGCCCTTGACGGCTCCTGTCAGCGTTTTCTCTGGCTGGATCGCGTCCAGGTCAACCCGCACCTTCTCCGCAGCCTGGAGCTGCCGCACCGTCCCCTGCAGGGCCTTCCTCTGCTGCTCCAGTTCGGCCATTTCCTGCTCCGCTGCAGCCACCTGCTCCTGGACAGCCTCCAGCCGCTTGGCCGCTGCCTTGAACTCCGGCAATTCCATGTGAGGCCGGCCACCGCCCAGGCTGATGATCTCGAACTCATGCGCCTGGGCAATCTCCGTAAGCGATGCCTTTTCGCGTTCCATCCAGGATCGCCACTCCGTCTGATTGCGGCCAAGCCCCACAAACCCCTGCTGTTTGAGTGCCTGTTTCATAGAAACCCGGGTGGAAAGGCCCCGGCTCTGCTCCGTGGCCACCGGCACAAAGTCTACATGGAGATGGGGCGTGGCCTCGTCCATGTGCAGCACCATATTGAACACCCGCAGATGGGGATTGCGCTCCTGGAAGGACTCCGCAAACTCTTTGAGAGCTGCTGCAGCCCGTTCCCCTCCGGGGGAGCCGCAGCCGCAGTCCTCCAGGTTGCCGATCTGGAAGATCGCTTCATGGAACAGCTTCTCTTGTTTCCCCTGGCGGATATGCTCATAGTAGTCGGGGATCTTATCCCTGGTCTTTTTCTTTTTGGCATTGTAGGCAGCCAGGGCCTCGTCGAAGATCTCATGGTAAACCTGTTTCAAATCATCGTTGCAAAAAGTCACATTCTGCTCCGTCCGGCTCCGATCTACATTGGCCGCTGAAAAGCTCCGGTTATTATGCCGGATGCTACCCCGGCCAGTCATGCCGGAAATAGTTGTACCGATAAAATCACCCACCCTTTCTATCGTCCAAACCTCTTACCAATCCCATCTTACCATAGCCCCCGCAAGGGGGCAAGACCTCTTTGTTACTTTCTCGGTGAGAAAGTAACGCAAAAGCACTTTCACACCGCCGCCCCGTTGGGGCGTCAGTATGAAAGTGCTTTTGCGCGCTCCCGCGGGGGATTGCCGGAACTGTCGGCCGCTGCGGTTTCCCGCTGCTCCCGGCCGGCTCCGGCTGGGGCTTCGGCCCCGCCGCCTCCG
>NZ_FTRU01000005.1 GCF_900148495.1 Negativibacillus massiliensis | reverse complement strand
TCTCGCTGACAGCTCATATATAATATCATGCCCAAACTGATTTGTCAACACCTTTTTTGAAAAAAATCCAGATTTTTTCAAAAAAGTGGGAAAATCCCTCTTTTTCCCTTATCTATGCGGGTTTTCGACTCATCCTTTCATTGAAATCTATGCAAAACTGTTGTAAAATACCTTTTAATATCGAAATGATATTCTGTGTAATAAAAAATCAATTCGGAAAGAAGGCTCATATTATGCCGATCAATATTCCAAACGACCTTCCTGCCTGGAATACACTGGAACAGGAAAACATCTTTATTATGTCTGAAAAGCGTGCATCTTCTCAGGACATTCGTCCCCTGCGCATTTTGATTCTCAATTTAATGCCTAAGAAAATTGACACAGAACGCCAGCTTCTTCGAATGCTCAGCAATACACCTTTGCAGGTGGATGTTGAATTGATGCAGACCGCTACCCATAACCCAAAGAATACTCCACAGGATCACCTTCTCAAATTCTATAAAACCTTTTCTGATATTAAAGACCAGTACTTCGACGGAATGATTATCACCGGCGCACCGGTAGAACATCTGGAATTTGAAGAAGTTGCTTACTGGCCAGAACTTTGTGAGATTATGGAATGGAGCAAATATCACGTTCACTCCACCCTGCATATCTGCTGGGGTGCACAGGCAGCTCTACATTATCATTACGGGCTGCGGAAAACACTTCTCCCGAAAAAGATGTTCGGTGTTTTCCCGCACACCATGCACGATAAAACGGTTCCTCTTCTTCGAGGCTTTGATGAAGTTTACTGGATGCCCCATTCCCGCCACACTGAAGTAAAGGAATCAGAAATCCGTGCCGTTGATGGATTATATATCCTTTCTTCCTCTCCAATCGCAGGAACCAATATCGTATCCAATCATAACGGCCGCCAAATTTTCATCTTTGGTCATTCGGAATATGAAGCAAACACCCTTGCAGAAGAATATTTCCGTGATCTGGGCAAACTGGATAATGTAGAACTTCCTTACCACTATTTCCCGGACGATGACCCGACACAAAAACCAATCCGTACCTGGCGCAGCCACGCCTATCTGTTCTACTCCAACTGGCTTAACTACTATGTCTACCAGTCCACCCCATACGACCTTTGCTCCATGCGGCTGGACCCAAAATAATATCTTGATCAGAAAGGGGAATTGTCATGCTCTGTGATCTCCACATTCATTCCTGGCATTCAGATGGGACCTGGTCACCCGAACAGATTGCCATTGTCTGTAAAGAAAAAGGAATCTCCTGTTTTTCCATCACCGACCACAACCTGCTCTCTGCTTATCCCGAAGCGATGCAGTGTGCTCAAAAATATGGGCTTACCTGTATTCCTGGAGTAGAGATCGACTGCATTCTCGATGGGAAAAGCTACCATATCCTAGGATATCAGGTCAACACAGACTATGAGCCTCTGCGCAGCCTTTTAAAAGAAGCCCGCACTGTGCTCGACCAGATGAGCGACCGCCTAATCGCAGCAATCGAACATTCCCCTTTTGATTTGTCTCATCCTGTATCCATGCAGGATTATCTCAGCTACACCTATCATCCGTCCCGCGGCGGCTGGAAGGGGCTCAATTATGTTATCGACCGAAAGCTCGCCCATGACTTTGATTCTGCGATGGCACTTTACTCCCGCTACCATATCACCTATGAAAAAAGCGCCTTTCCTTCCATGGAAGAGACCTGTAAAACCATTGTAGCAGCAGGCGGTTATCCCATTCTGGCACACCCTTCCAACTATTTCCCCTTGGATGATACTTTAGAAGAAAATCTCCTGAAAACCATTCAGGCAGGCGTACAGGGCGTAGAGTGCTACTATCCGGCGCAATCGGAGGAATACCGCAGCCGCTGTACCGCATTTTGTAAGGAGCACCAGCTTTTTATTACCTGCGGTGGCGATAGCCATGGAGAGTTTCAGAAGGATATCGATGGCATCTGCTACGAGATCGGTGCGGCATCGATGGATTCTTCCAAGCTTTGTTTAAGATAAAATTTGTTTTTCTATAACAAAAACCCCCGAGGAACTTCCCGGGGGTTCTTCTATATCTGATACTGTTTTATTTTCTCCATCATCTTATCATAACGCTCAACCGTAACATCTGCCCAATCTTTTTCTCTGTCTTCGGTTATATAATAAGACATATGGCACAGCTTGATATAAGCATATCTCTTTTTGGTTCTCACTCCTTTATAATGCACTCTGTATTCTACTTTGTAATAAGCATATACCCCGCACTCCTCTATCTGTTTTCCAAACCACGTATAAAAACCATCAACCCTACTTTCTCCCTGCCATTCCAATAACTGATGATATAGTTCCTGTGCCATTCTCGCATCATCAACATAGTATTCCTGCCCTGATATATCCTGAAAAGAAACTGCCTGAATATTATACGGATGACAGACCACAAACTGATCCAGCATTAAAAATATGACAAGAAATTTTATTCCTATCCATACAATGGTTTTGAAATCACTCTTCAAGAATAACTCCTTCATAAATTAGTTCTCCTCAAAGCCTATTGCTCCGCTGTGCTCCTTGTTATGGAACTTGAACCACAATCTCATCAGCTGATAACGCTCCATCTTCATCCAGATGGGTTACTTCATAACCTACTGTATAAGTTAGCTCATCCGTTTCAGCATCGTAGCTGTAAAAAACGTGATCTTCGTCCACCTCTACCAATGCATTCGGAATATCCGGCAGTTGGACTTTTTCTCCTCCACTCTCCACAAAAGCTTGAACCCTTTTTGGAATTGTTTTTTCCTTTTTCAGCATTTGATGGGACGGATAGTCGCTATAATTTAATTCCAAGGCAACTCCATCTTCTATATAAACAGAATACTTAATACCCAGATAAACATTTCCGCCCTCAGTTGGAATAGCTTTTGTCAGAAGAATTTGGTATAGGGAAGAATCATAATAAAAGGCATTCAGAATATAATATTCTTTGTCAAAATTGGGATTTACTTTTTTTATTTCGACAATTAAATTTTCTCCCAGCACACTTGACCATTCTTTTCCCGGCTTTGCTTCTTCATTATCCTGATATGCTATCATGGAAGATTCATCACATGGAATATGGAGTTCAACACTGTTTTCAATTCCATGATATGAATTTTCTGTCTGCACGCTCTCCTGTTCTGTTATTTTTTGTTTTTCATCTTCCTTGCTGATTAAAGATATCAAAAAAATCCCAATTGTACACCCAATCAACAATAAAAGTAAAATGCCCGCAATCAGGTTTCTGCGCTTTTTGTTTTGTGCCATTTCCCCACTCTCCTTTCAGAACCGTCATCTCTCAGTTTTTTCTTAATTAGAACGGATTTAATCACTCACTCTATATGGTAAAACATCTCTCAATGCTTGCTCTAAAGGTGTTGGCTCTCCAATAAGCCAATATTGGGGTAATTCTATATATACGATTCCCTTTTGTATTTGTCCATTCCTATAGGTAACGACGTATGGAACCCTTTCATAAATATGTAATGCAATCGTTTGCGGAACTCCCCATATATCTCTGGCTGGAAGAGTCTGCTGCATCCACTTGACCATTTTTTCTGAAAATGTTTTTGCTGTATCCGGATCATCAATTAAAAACTTTACCGGTTCCATTTCATTATCACCGGCAACGGAAAGTTTCCACCCTTCATCTATCTCAAATTCAACCTGAACAACATTTTCGATATTAGTACTTAAACAAATCAAATAAAAATTGGGCAGGCACCGCCACATAATCCACATAAACACTGTAGATAAACATATTCCTAGTAAAGAAAGTCCTATTCGCATGACATACTTTTTCTTCATCTTTCTTCACCCTTCTTTAAGTAAAAGCGACAGCATTCTCCTTAGCCTTATTTTATCACCTTTTTCTTTTAAACTCAACTATCCTTGTAATAGAAGAACCCCCGAGGAAATTCCTCGGGGGTTTTTTATTTTTCCTTTTTGATTTTAAATTTGCCCAGACAGAGAAAACCCATCAGAAGAAAAACAATACCTCCTGATACAACCAGAAAAATCTTATCTGTCCACTGCTCTTCTTTTCACGGAATCTGCACCACAATCTCATCAGCTGATAACGCTCCATCCTCATCCAGATGGGTTATTTCATAACCTACTACATACGATAATTCATCTTTTTCGTAATTATACTGATAATAAACATGGTCCTCATCTACATTTACTTCCGCGTTTGGAATATCAGGAAGTTCAACATTGTTTTCTCCGCCATTTTTTACAAACTCCTGAATTCTTTCTGGGATAGCTTTTTCCTTCTGAAGCATTTCTAATGTAGGTTGATCACTGTAAGTAAGCAGGAACGCAACATCATCTCTGATCGAAATAGTATAATTAACATCTGTCATAACATTTCCAACCTCTGTCGGTATAACTTTAAACAGAGTAATCGTTTGTAAATCGCTTCCATAAGTTTTGTGCATCACTTTATAGTAGTCTGTTTCAAAATTAGGATTAAGTTTTTTCATTTCAGAAAGCAATTCGCCGTTCAACATGTCTTTTCCCTGCTTAATTTGAGTATCTGAATATGTCATTACAGAAGCATTATACGGAATGTTTAACTCGACCTTGTTGATACCCTCAAACTGATCTATCTGTTTCATCGGATTTACATCTATCAGCCTTGTGTTTACATCTCCCAGCCTTGTGTTTATATCTCCCTCAATAACTACATTCTGTGCAAGCGTTGAGTATGGTTCTGATGTATTTGCTATCCATATAGCATCCCCAACTGTATTACCAGAAGCCAATGCATTAGCATATATAGCTATCCAAGAACCCCCATCAGACATCCAAGGATAAATCGTATCTTTAAATCCAACAGCTGTTTTTGCACCTCTCTCTACTGCACATATTGTAAGATTTGTTTGATTATCTTTTTTATAAGCTGTCTTACATCCTATAAAAGAAATTAAATCGACCGATTGCATATCCTCAGATTTAAGCCCTACATATTGATGTCCTGAATCAGGACTATCCCAGTCATGATCAAAATAAACTACTCCACACTTGTATATACCACCTTTATTATCATAATGGAATATTTGATTATCAAAATTAGCATGTCCGAACAATGTAATTACATCTGACGCCATCAATTTTTTTTCTCCAAGATTCCCCCTTAACATGGTGGATGTTGGCTGAGTTTTTAAATAAACATCAAATGATGGTGTACCACTTTCTAATTTTTGATATTCAGCATATGTGTCCGAAGCAAAACCTGTAAAATCATGGCCTGGATGTTCTGGATCATTTTCTCCATGTTTGCTCGCAACAATCACAGCCGTCTTTCTGGCACCAACTACCTTCAAGAGTGCCTCTGCCATATTGTTGCTATAGTCCATATCACCCAAAATCTTTTCCGGGTCAAGCACAAAGCTGATGCGGGCACTTGCTTCTTTTGTAAAATTTAATTTAACCTCAGCCTGCATTCTTGTCTTCGCAGGTAATTCTTCTATATAGTTTGTATATCCCATCTGGGATGTTACAGGCTGCCCTCCCGGCTCTCTAAAAGTACCATACAGTGCAATTGGAACATTCTTTGCATCCAACAAACCAATATTTTGGAAGTCCATTGTGAATGTTACACTTTCCCCCACTTCATATGTAGGTACAGTGCTTTCATCTATTTGTTTGTTAGAAGTCATGGAAAGTGCAATCAACTCAAAGCACGCTTTATAAGTAAAACTGCTGCTGGTCGTATTATTATTATAATTTGACTCCACAATTTTGTTGTCAGGATTGACAACGATTTCCATTGTATGGGTTCCCGGGGTCATTTCTGGACCACGGAATTGAATATTTCCACCCTTACCCGCCGGTACTGTACCCATCGGTACTGGGTTTGTTGCAACCGCACCGTCCAGTTTCACAATAACTTCTGCATTTTCTGCATCTGCTGTTCCATAATTTAACAGTTGGAATGTATAATACATTGCCATACCCGCCGGATATGGTGACGTCATATCACCAGCCTCAATTTTTAAATTACGGACAGACAAATCCGGCAAATCTGCCATTGGTTGAGCTTCATCGGTTTCAGTTTCTGCTTCAAATAAATCTCCAACCCATTCAAGTTGATACAATTCTTCTTCGTTAAGTGGTTCAGCAATCGGTTCCGGTTCCCCGAAGGTTACCTCTTCCACCTGAACATAGGAACTGATGTCCCCCTCCACTGCCTGCTCTTCATTTAAATCCCAAGAAGCAGCAGGAAAAATTGTCATCATAGAACTGCACAATGTGATAGATAAAAGAAACGATATCAGTTTTTTCATCATTTTACCTCCTCATGTTCACTGATTGTTCTTATTCATCTATACTAATCATAATGCAGAGGAGATTTATTGTCAATATTATATAGTTTTTTTCCTTATATAAAATAGAATCTATAAATATTATATATTATCAAAAACCTGATATATGTCCACGTTCCAGAGCACCGTATAAACGCTTTTTAAATCCCTTGCTTTCCTTGTCCATCATGCGAATCCATTCCTTGGTTTTTTCACGGTTGGTGTTTCCGTCGGCAGGGCATTTACTCTTGACTACCGGCAAATTTTCATGGTGAACCGCTGCCGAAATCATGCTTTCCTCTGCCATAACCATCGGACGGATCATGGTCAAATCCTTTCTGGAAAGATAGGTTACCGGCTGGAAGCATCCAACCCGCCCCTCCTGGAACAGATTCATAATAAAGGTCTCAATCGCGTCGTCGTAGTGGTGTCCCAACGCAATCTTGTTGCAGCCGTTTTCTTTTGCCGCATCGTGCAGACAACCGCGGCGCATTCTAGCGCACAGGGAGCAAGGATTGCTCTCATTTCTTACATCAAACACAATCTGACCGATTTCGGTTCTCTTGAGAACATAAGGAATCCCCAGTTCCTCACACAGCTTGGAAATAGGGGAATAATCTGTCTCCACCCCGTTAAAACATGGATCAAGGGTAATCGCTACAATTTCATAGTCAATGCCGATATATTCCTTTAACTTTGCAAGACCTACCAGCAGAGCAACCGAATCCTTACCGCCACTGACTCCCACTGCAATTCGGTCACCTGGCTGAATCATATCATACTTTTCAATCGCTCTGCGCATCAAACCTGCCAGTTTCTGCATTGCTCCCATCCTATTCCTCCTCTTTGTGGTTGCGGCGATAGTTCAAATAATTTTCCAAAATAATGGTTGCCGCCACCGCATCAATTACCTGTTTGCGTTTTTTTCCTCTGGTGTTGGTTTCGTTTAAAAAGCCAATTGCCGAAACGGTGGTCTGACGTTCATCCCACAAAACCACCGGCACCGAAACAAGCTCCCTCAATTTTTCTGCAAACTCCTCGCACAGCTGTGCCCTTGGACCTTTGCTGCCATCCATGTTCAGCGGATGACCTACAACAATCAGCTCAGCACCCTGTTCTTCTGCCTGTGCAGCCGTTTTCTGAATGGTGGTTGGAAAATGTTTTTCCTCAATGACACAAACTGGGCTTGCCAGCAGCTCACCTCTATCACAGATTGCGATTCCTGTTCTGGAATCACCAAAATCCACTGCTAAAATCTTCATCTTTCCCTGTCCTTTCTGCTTTCAATTCATGTTTTTCAGAATACCATACCGCAGGATAACTTTCAATATCCTTTCTGGCTTTTCTCTGCCAAATCTGCTCCTTGATTTTATTTTTTCTGTGTGTTAGTCTAAAAACAAATCAGATCTTTCGGAGGTGTTCCTATGAAAGAAATCCGCAAAAAACGTGCCGTTGCTACTGCATAATAAAATCTATTTTGGAGGTGAAAATAAACAGAGAAAGAAAGGATTTTTCTTATGAATCAAATGATGATTCCAGACCCTAACGTCATTTTTCCAAATGAATATCATACATCCTGTTTTATCAAAAATGTAGTTACTGCTCCAAACATCTTAATTGGAGATTATACCTATTACGACGATCTGGATGACCCCACAGGATTTGAACAAAATAATGTTCTGTTTAACTATCCTGGATTCGGTGATCGCTTGATTATCGGAAAATTCTGTGCAATTGCAAGTAAAACCCAGTTTATCATGGGACCTGCCAACCATCGAATCAGCAGTGTGACCACCTATCCATTCAATGTATTCGGTGGTGCCTGGGAAGCAAACACCCCTCCTCACCTTTCCCAGCTTCCTCACAAGGGAGATACCGTCATCGGCAATGATGTCTGGATTGGTCGGGAATGCGTCATCATGCCTGGTGTTCATATCGGGGATGGAGCTATCATCGCTGCACGCTCCGTTGTAGTAAAAGATATCCCTCCCTATACCGTCGCAGGAGGAAATCCCGCAAAACCGCTGAAAAAGCGGTTTGATGACAAACTGATCGAACTGCTGCTGCAGTTTCGCTGGTGGGATCTTGCACCCGAGCGTTTGGTGGAAGTATTGCCGCTTTTGTGCGACCCTGACCTTGAAAAAGTAAAAAACAAAATACGGAATTTGCTTTAAAAACAAAAAACACCCTTCTGTGCTCACAGAAGGGTGTTTTTTTATATCCAATTATAATTTCTTTTCAAAAATACCGCACACCTGTTCTACTCCAGTTTCTTTTCGAAACAGGTGCTTTTTTGTTCCTATTTGGGTAAATCCCAAACGCTCAATCAGCTTACGGGATGGCAGATTTTCCAGTGCAAGTTCCGCAATGATTCTGTTAACTCTCATTTGCTTCATCTGGGCTATCATCTCCTGCGCTGCCTCCTGCGCATATCCTTGACCCTGATACTTCTTCTTAAAGCTGTATCCCATTTCCCGAAGCTGCTCTCCGCAAAAGCACAGATATCCAATCACTTCACTGCCACCTTTAAGACAAACCGAATAAAAATATCCGCTGTCCGACCAAACCTTTACCTGTTCTTTTGCTTTTTCTTCTGTTGTCGGCAGAGGATAGTCATAGATTGCTTCCGGTGAAGTTTCAAAATCCAAGAACATTTCTCGGACATCCGGCCATTCTTCCGGATGCATTGGATGAATCTCCAGACGGGACGTCAAAATTTGATGTGTCACAATCATCATCCTTTTTCCCTGATATAAAATACAGCGGCGAAACAAATTGTTTCGCCGCTGTATCAAACAGTCTTTTTATCTCCTCACAAAAGAGGATGTTATTTTAAACTATTTTGCTGCGTACAGTTCGCCCAGACGTACCAGGTGTTCATAACGAGCACGAGAATTCTGTGCAGCCTGTTCGAACAGAGCTTCTGCTCTTTCTGGGAATGCACGGGTCAGAGAGGAGTAACGAGCCTCACCGAGGATGAATTCTTTGTAATCGGTTGTTGGAGCTTTGCTGTCCAGAGTGAATGGGTTTTTGCCTTCTGCCTTCAGAGCTGGGTTGAAGCGGAACATATTCCAGTAACCACAATCAACAGCACGTTTCATTTCTTTCTGGCAGTTGGTCATGCCGCCCTTGATGGAGTGCATTTCACATGGAGCATAGCCGATGATCAGGGATGGACCTGGATATGCCTCAGCCTCAGCGATTGCTTTGATGGTCTGGTTCATGTCAGCGCCCATAGCGATCTGTGCAACATAGATGTAACCGTAGGACATAGCGATTTCAGCAAGGCTCTTCTTAGCGATTGCTTTACCAGCTGCAGCGAACTGTGCAACCTGACCGATCTGAGAAGCCTTGGAAGCCTGACCGCCGGTGTTGGAGTAAACTTCGGTATCGAATACCATGATGTTGATATCTTCACCGGAAGCCAGAACGTGGTCTACGCCGCCGAAGCCGATATCGTATGCCCAACCGTCGCCGCCGAATACCCAAACAGATTTCTTGGAGAGGTATTCTTTCTGGGACAGAATTTCTTTTGCTTTGTCACAGCCGCAAGCTTCCAGAGCAGCGATGAGTTCTTCAGTAGCAGCCTGGTTTTCTTTGCCGTTGTTTACAGTATCCAGATATTTCTGACCAGCAACTTTAACAGCTTCGTTGGAGCCGTTTTCTACAACGTCACGAACTTTTTCGATCAGTCTTTCACGGATTACTTTCTGACCGAGGTACATACCAAAGCCGTGCTCAGCGTTGTCCTCGAACAGGGAGTTAGCCCATGCTGGACCATGACCTTTTTCGTTAACGGTATATGGAGATGTAGCAGCAGGACCGCCCCAGATAGAGGAACAACCTGTTGCGTTGGAGATGTACATTCTGTCACCGAACAGCTGAGTGATCAGACGAGCGTAAGCTGTCTCAGCACAACCAGCACAGGAGCCGGAGAACTCGAGCAGAGGTTTCTCGAACTGGCTGCCTTTAACGGTTTCTTTTGCTGGCATACCAGGTTTCTTGGAAACGTTAGCAACCAGGTAATCGAATACTGGCTGTTTGCTTTCCTGGCTTTCTCTTGGAACCATGGTGATTGCTTTTTCTTTTGCAGGACATTCGCCTACGCAGACGCCGCATCCCATACAATCCATAGGAGATACTGCCATTGTGAATCTGTATTCTTCCAGACCTTTACCGATCATCTTAGCTGTCTGCAGGCCTGCTGGAGCGTTAGCAACTTCTTCCTCGCTCAGAGCGAATGGACGGATGGTTGCATGTGGGCAGACATAAGAACAACGGTTACACTGGATACATTTTGTTTCATCCCATACTGGAACCATAACAGCAACACCGCGTTTTTCGTAAGCAGCAGCGCCCTGTTCAAAGGTACCATCAGCATGATCAACGAAAGCAGATACTGGCAGGCTGTCACCGTCCATCTTAGCAACTGGTTCCATGATAGTCTGAACCATGTTGATCAGTTTCTTGTTGTTGCCTGGCAGAACTTCTTCTACCTTCTTGTCTTCTGCATTTGCCCAGTCAGCTGGAACGTCGATCTTGACATAGTAGTCGAAACCAGCGTCGATAGCATCATGGTTCATCTTAACGATAGCTTCACCCTTCTTAGAGAAGCTGCGGGTAGCTGCATCTTTCATGTAGTTGATTGCATCTTCTTTTGGAAGAACGCCAGCCAGAGCGAAGAATGCGGACTGGAGGATTGTGTTGGTACGTTTGCCCAGACCGATTTCGATTGCTTTGTCGATAGCGTTGATGGTGTACAGCTGGATGTTGTTCTTAGCGATGTAACGTTTTGCTTCAGCTGGCATATGCTCGTTGAGCTCTTCTGGAGTCCACTGGCAGTTGATGAGGAATACGCCGCCTGGTTTAACGTCACGAACCATCTTGTAGCCTTTTGTTACATAGGATGGGTTGTGGCAAGCAACAAAGTCTGCTTTGTTGATGTAGTATGGGCTCTTGATCGGTTTGTCACCAAAACGCAGATGGGAAATGGTGATACCGCCGGTCTTCTTGGAGTCATACTGGAAGTATGCCTGTACATATTTATTGGTGTGGTCACCGATGATCTTGATGGAGTTCTTGTTTGCACCAACAGTACCGTCGCCGCCCAGACCCCAGAATTTGCATTCGATGGTGCCTTCTGCAGCGGTGTTTGGAGCTTCTTTTTCTTCCAGGGACAGATGAGTAACGTCATCGTTGATGCCCAGAGTAAATCTTGCTTTTGGAGCTTCTTTGGACAGCTCTTCATAAACTGCAAAGATGCTTGCTGGAGTTGTGTCTTTGGAGCCCAGACCGTAACGACCGCCGATGATGGTAGCCTGACGTCCTGCTTCGCTCATAGCAGACATAACATCCAGATGGAGAGGTTCAGCATAAGCACCTGGCTCTTTGGTACGGTCCAGAACAGCGATCTTGGTAGCAGTTTCTGGGATAGCAGCGAGCAGATGTTTTGCAGAGAATGGACGGAACAGTCTTACTTTAACAAGACCAACTTTTTCGCCCTTAGCGGTCAGGTAATCGATAACTTCTTCTGCAACGTCACAGATGGAGCCCATAGCAACGATAACACGGTCAGCATCTGGTGCACCATAGTAGTTGAACAGCTGATAGTTTGTACCCAGTTTAGCGTTAACTTTGCCCATGTATTCTTCAACAACAGCTGGAACTGCATTGTAGTACTCGTTGCAAGCTTCACGATGCTGGAAGAAGATATCTCCGTTTTCATGGGAACCACGCATGGTTGGGTGTTCTGGGTTCAGAGCACGTTTGCGGAATGCTTCAACAGCATCCATATCGCACATTTCTTTCAGGTCTTCGTAATCCCAAACCTCGATCTTCTGGATCTCGTGGGAGGTACGGAAACCATCAAAGAAGTTGATGAATGGAACACGGCTCTTGATGGTTGCCAGATGAGCAACAGCACCCAGATCCATAACTTCCTGTGGGTTGGTTTCAGCCAGCATAGCAAAACCGGTCTGACGGCAAGCATAAACGTCGGAATGATCGCCAAAGATGTTCAGTGCATGGGAAGCAACTGTTCTTGCAGATACGTGGAATACGCAAGGGAGCAGCTCACCAGCGATTTTGTACATATTTGGAATCATCAGCAGAAGACCCTGGGAAGCGGTGTATGTTGTGGTCATAGCACCAGCATTCAGGGAGCCGTGTACAGTACCAGCTGCACCAGCTTCGGACTGCATCTCCATTACCTTAACGGTAGAACCGAAGATGTTCTTTTTGCCCTGTGCAGACCACTGGTCTACATAGTCAGCCATTGGGCTGGAAGGGGTGATTGGGTAGATGCCGGCAACTTCTGTAAATGCATAAGATACATATGCAGCAGCGTTGTTGCCGTCCATGGTTTTCATAGATCTAGCCATGATGTATTATTCCTCCTTGATGGTTATATGATGGTATTGCAACATATCATACATACTTACATTCTAAATTTTAGCATTTTTTAATTCTATTGTAAAGGGACAAAGTGTGCCAACTTCATTTTTTAACACACTTCTTTTTAAACACTTTTACCACATACCCTGCTTTGTTCTGTCACGCTTTAGTCATTATGTACATTATCCTTCCTGTTTCTTGTACGTTTCCATCATTCTGTTCCTTCCTTTGTCTGTTTGTTTGCCAATGTAGGCCAAAAAAAGACGAAACGGCTTGATTTTGCAAAAAAATACGACTTTGGACCACATCACAAACTGCAAACACCCCAGATTGCCCGCCACCGCCTTTTTAGGCAAAAAAGAAAAATTGACAGGCAAATTTTCTTTGTGTATAGTATTAAAGTGTATGGTGGATGTTTTCGTCGGTATATTCATCATCGCATCCGAATATTCAAAATTATTTACAACAAAAAGGAGAAAAAAATGGACCCTGACAGTAACAATCTTATCATTCACCTTGTGATCCTTCTGGTATTGATCCTGATCAACGCATTCTTTGCCATGAGTGAGATCGCAATCGTCACCTTTAACGACAACAAACTCAAACGTATGGCCGAAGATGGAAACAAACGTGCCGCTACATTGCTGAGCATGGTAACCGAACCATCCAAGTTCCTCTCCACCATCCAGATCGGCGTCACCATGGCGGGCTTTCTGGCCGCCGGTTCCGCTGCGGAGCAGTTCGCGGAGCCTGTCGCTCAGCTGATGTCCCCCGTTATCCCTTACTCGATGGCCGAGCCGATCGCGCTGTTTGTCATCACCCTGATCCTCGGTTACTTCAACCTGGTTCTCGGTGAGCTTGTGCCCAAGCGCATCGCCATGCACAACCCGGAAAAGGTTTCGCTGACCGTCGCGCCCATCGTCCGCTTTGTCTTCACCATCGCCAAGCCCCTTGTCGCCCTTCTCTCGGTCAGCACCAACGCTATCTTAAAGCTGCTGCACATCGACCCAACCAGCCAGACAGAGCAGGTCACCGAAGAGGAAATCCGTATGATGGTTGACGTCGGCAACGAGGAAGGTTCCATCGAAAAAGATGAAGCCGACATGATCGACAATATCTTTGAGTTTGACGATATTACTGCCGAAGACGTTATGACCCATCGTACCGACGTTGCTGCGGTTGAAAACACCGCTACTGTTATGGATGTCATCACGCTTGCAATCAAGGAAGGCTATTCCCGTATTCCTGTTTACGAAGAGGATATCGACAACATCATCGGCATCGTTTATGCCAAGGATATGCTCCAGTGCATCACCGAAACTGCCGAAGAAATGTCCAGCCAGCCAATTACCCCATTCATCCGCAAGGCAATCTTTGTGCCGGAATCCAATCGCTGTGCTGACCTATTCAAAACCTTTAAAGAGAAAAAGATGCAGATGGCAATCGTCGTCGATGAATACGGCGGAACCTCCGGTATCGTTACCATGGAGGACCTTCTGGAATCGATCGTTGGAAACATGCAGGACGAATATGACCATGAGGAAGAAGAATATCAGAAAGTTTCTGACAACGTCTTCACTCTGGACGGCTCGATGTCTCTGGAAGATGTTGAGGAACTGCTCGGAACCAACATTGGCTCGGAAGAAGATTATGATACCCTCAGCGGCCTGATTACCGACACTCTCGACCGCATCCCAGCCAAGAACGAACATCCTTCCGTCCGCATCGGAAATGTTGAATTTACCGTATTGATGACCGAAGAACGCCGCATTGCAAAACTGCGCGCCGAGATTCTTCCAGAAACTGAACAAACAGAAAATCAATCGGAAGAAGAATAAAGATCATCATTCCATAATCTTAACAGGTCACAGGAAAATTCCTGTGACCTGTGTTGTTTTAAGAGGTGTTTTCCATGTCTGTACAAGTTGTCCGTGAGTATTTAAAACCATTTCATCTGGATGAGCGCATCCGCGAATTCTCTGTTTCCAGCGCAACCGTTGAGCTTGCTGCTGTGGCTGTCGGGGTGGAAGAAGCGCGCATTGCCAAAACCCTTTCCTTTTTTTCCGCAGATGGAGAAGGATGTCTTCTGATTGTGACTGCCGGCGATACCAAAATCGACAACAAGCTGTTTAAATCCACCTTTGGATTCAAAGCCAAAATGCTGCCGCATGATCTTGCTCTGCAGATGACCGGGCACGCAGTCGGCGGGGTCTGCCCGTTTGCTCTTCCGCAGGGTGTCTCGGTCTTTCTTGACCGCTCCCTGTGCCGCTTCCAGACCATCTTTCCTTCCGCCGGAAGCAGCAGCTCTGCGGTGGAAATGACCCCGGAAGAACTGTTTGTTTCCTCTCATGCACAAAAATGGGTCGAGGTGTGCAAACAGATTGTACCACAGGATGCTTGATTTTATACCTTTTTCGTATTATAATAAAATTGGAATCCATCTTATTGGGATAATCCCTGAAATAAGGGAAAAAGGAAGGAGGATAAAAAGTATGGCATTTACCGTAACAAAAGATACCGTAATCGGCGATGTTCTGGATTATGACAGCTCCCTGGCTGAAATTTTCTTTGGTGTCGGCATGCATTGTGTAGGCTGACCGGGTGCACGCGGCGAAACAATCGAAGAAGCCGCTATGGTTCACGGAGTGGACTGGGCACCAATCGTTGCTGCTTTAAGAGCACGCATTCAGTAAAGGTTTGTTTGAAGATGAAAAAAAGAGCTCAGCTTTCGCTGAGCTCTTTTTTTCATTATTCCACTGTTTTTTTGCTGGTGTTTTCCTTTAGCTGCACCGTTTTTTGCAGTGCCTCCCCTTCATCCAGCAACTTTGCCATAACCACAAATCGGACGTCATTTCGCTTGTCATACTTATACGAGCAGGTAGATAATGTCAGGATCTTGTCCTCACCGGTCACATCCACATTATAAACATACTCCGAGCGCTGTTTTGCCTCGGTGATAATGTTCATCAGCTGTGCGTCGGTAATTTCCCCCTCTTCGGGATTTTTATAATCCTTGTTGATCTTGATATAGTCAAAATCGGTGGTGGTATAAAATACCGAAAAGATCTGCCAGACCATGTCATTTTCCGCTTTTTCCTCTTCATCCATAGCGGTATCCGAATCACCATTGATGGAAAAGTAAACATACGGATGATTTTCTGCAAAATCAATGTCAGTAAAATAAAACAGCTGGCTGAAACGCTCCCCATCCTTGTTATCGTCAAAGTGAACGTTGTGGCCGTAGATTACCGTATTTTTGGAAAGATCTTCGCGGCTGTCAAAGTTACACTCATAATCCGCAAAGAACGAGCCGGTCCAACTATACTGCTTCCACTCATTCTTTCGCTCATAATAATGGTTATCCTCTGCCTGTACCACTGCACCATCGATTTTCAGATCGTCAATCTTGAGCCATCCGACAATATCGTCGTTCTTTGCCCTGGCCTCATCAATCTGCTCTTCCAGGGAAGGAGCCTCTACTTCTGAAACCGGCTGGGATGGTTCTGTTTCCTGTTCTGTCACCGTTTCCTGTTCCGGCTGTTCGGTCTGCTGCGGCTGTTCTGGTTCTTCCTTTTCTGGCCCGCAGCCAGCCACTGACAGCATCATAATCGCTGTCAGCAACAGAACAATCCCTCTTTTCCATCTTCCTGCCATACTCGGCTCCTTTCCAAATGTGGTGGGCAAATAAGAATCCTTACATCTTCTGTTCAGTCAGGTTGCAGACAATACCCTTGCTTGCATCCATAAAGACAGATGTGCCGTTACGGATTACCTGAGTACATCCTTCTGCACCAACAATAACCGGGATATTCAGTGCCAGACCAACGATTGCTGCATGAGAGCCTACCCCTTTCTGGGAGGTAATAATACCCGATGCTTTCTTCATGATATCCAGCAGTTCATTGGTGGTGTTATCGATTACCAGAATTTCGCCTGGATTAAAGGTATCCAGTGCTTCACGCTCGCTCTTTGCAACGCAGACGCCTGCCTGTGCACTGCCTTCTCCGATACCGGTTCCGTGCAGGATAACGTCACCGACTGTGCGGATCTTAAGCAGGTTGGTGGTTCCTGGAATACCCAGAGGAACACCTGCTGTAATTGCTACCAGATCGCCGTCCTTGATAATTCCGCGCTCTTTTGCACGAGAGATTGCGTGGTTGAACAGATCGTCCTCAGTCTTCTGCTCCTCACACAGAACAGGAATAACGCCCCAGGACATGCAGAGATGACGATAGGTTGCAATCTGAGTGGTACAGCCAACAATCGGCATCTGTGGGCGGTATTTGCTAATCATTCTTGCAGTCTGGCCGGACTGGGTAACGGTGATGATTGCGCTTGCTTCCAGGTCGTATGCAGCTGCACAGGTCGCATGGGAAATTGCGTTTGTAACATCGCGGTTGCTGTCCGAATCATTCTCACGGAAGCGGCGGCGATAGTTGATATCGTTTTCGGTTCTTTCTGCGATCTTGGACATGGTGCGGATTGCCTCTACCGGATATTTTCCGGCAGCAGTCTCACCAGAAAGCATGATAACGCTGGTACCATCATAGATTGCGTTTGCGACGTCGTTGGTTTCTGCTCTTGTTGGACGTGGATGGTTCATCATGCTGTCCAGCATCTGAGTTGCAGTGATAACATACTTACCACTGTTATAAACACGGCGGATGATCATTTTCTGAATAACCGGAACTTCTTCCAGCGGAATCTCAACACCCATGTCGCCGCGGGCAATCATGATGCCGTCGGATACACGCAGGATTTCATCGATGTTGTTGACACCCTGTGCGTTTTCAATTTTAGCAATAATCTTGATGCTGTCACAGTTGTGTTTCTGAAGCAGTTCACGAATCTGCATAATATCCTGTGCACAGCGGGTAAAGGAAGCTGCGATAAAGTCAAAACCTGCTTTGATACCAAATTCAATATCATCGCGGTCTTTGTCACTTAAATATGGCATGGAAAGGTCAACGTTCGGTACGTTGATTCCTTTGCGGTCAGAGATTTTGCCGCCATTCATAACGGTACAGGTAATGTCTGTATCGGTTACCTTGTTGACGCGCAGTTCGATCAGACCGTCGTCGATCAGAATGACGTCGTTTTCCTTAACATCTTTTGGCAGATCTTTAAAGCTAATCGAAGCTCTGGTCTTATCACCTAAGATATCTTCTGTCGTCAGAGTGAAGATGTCTCCATCTTCCAGGAATGCTTTACCATCTTTGAGCTGACCCAAACGAATTTCCGGACCTTTGGTGTCCAGCAGCGTTGCCAGAGGAATATCCATTTCCTGTCTGAGTTTTTTAATAATATCCAGTTTTTTCTGGTGTTCTTCATGGGAACCGTGGGAGAAGTTAAAACGAGCAACGTTCATTCCCGCTTTGATCATCTCTCTTAAAACTTCTTCTGTCTCGCTGGCCGGTCCCAGGGTGCAGATAATTTTAGTCTTTCTCATTCGACACACTCCTTTAACCAAATCTAGTCGTCATGTTTCATTACACAATATAGCCAAACTCTACCATTGACTACTTTAAACTATATCCTACATGGTGATGAAAATCAATGATTATTGCTAATTAATTATCAAATTTCACAGATTCCCCTATATTTACAGGATTTCACCTTCTGTTTTTCGTAGATTATAGCCATCCTCTTCTTTGCTTTTTTCCTGCAAAAAAAGGCACCTGAAACTGCCCTCTTGATGCGGGAATCTCAGGTGTCCTTCTTTTCATATCGTTAACGTCTGTGCAAATTACATTTAGTTTAATCCAAATGCTTTCTGGATGCTTCCCTGTTCCTGTTGCTGCTGGCTCTGCTGAGTGGAAGAGCTTGTTGTGGTATCATCCTTTGGTGCACCAGCTTCGCCCAGCTCAAGTTTCATGGTCAGTTCCTGACCTTTAGCGTAGCCGCCCTGTGCACTCTGACGATATACAGTCAGGGTAATTACATCGCCCGGTTTGTGTTCTTCCAGAATGCCGGTCAGAACCTCGGTAGAAGTCAATGCCTCGCCGTCAATTTCGGTGATGATATCGCCAGGAACCAGACCTGCTTTGGATGCAGGAGAGTTTTCCTCAACCGAAACAACACCGACACCTGGCTGGTAGCCGTACATCTGTGCGGAAATCTGGTCGATCATCTGCATGGTGATACCCATTACAACACGGCCTCTTACATAACCATACTGAATCAGGTCGTTGATGATTGGCTGTGCCTCATTGATGGAGATTGCAAAACCAATACCTTCATATTCTGTTGCTGCAATCTTCTGCGAGTTAATACCGATAACCTGACCATAGGTGTTGACCAGAGCACCGCCCGAGTTACCTGGGTTGATCGCTGCATCGGTCTGGATGCAGTCAATGGTGCCACCGTTAGATGTGGTGATTGGACGATTTACTGCGGATACATAACCAACTGTAACGCTTCCTGCCAGTTCCAGGCCACCTGGGTTTCCGACTGCGATAACCTGTTCGCCAATCTGCATCTGATCCGAGTTACCAAATTCTGCTGGAGTTAAGCCGGTTGCTTCAATCTTCAAAACAGCAAGGTCGGTTTTTTCATCTTCACCAACAACGCTTGCATTGTACTCGCTTCCGTCATTGAGCACAACCTTTACGCTGGTTGCACCATCAATAACGTGCTGGTTGGTTACAATATAGCCGTCTTCGCTCAGAATAATGCCGGAGCCCTGGCTCTGTTCTCCGCCGAAAATGCTCTGTGAGCTCTGGATATATGCAACAATTCCAACTGCGGAAGGCATTACCTTTTCTGCACGCTGTGTGATGGTAAGCTCTCCGCCGGACAGATTAACTGCCTCATCTGTCTGGGTGCTTTCCGGCTTGTCGTTCAGGGTAAGTTGAGCACTTGGAGCTGCTTCTGCTTCAGCAGATTCGCTTTCCATTTCCTGCTGTGCTCTCTGTCCGGATACCAGTGCATAGGTGCCATATCCAGCCATACCGACTACACCGGCACAAAGGATTGCGCACATGATAATGGCAAATACCTTGAGTCCTTTATTTTTATTCTTTTTGTTTTTATTGGCTGGCTGCTTTGGTGCCTGCTGGTTGTAATCCTCATAGTTCCATTTATAGCTTTCGCTGGATTTTGGATCTGCCTGCTGGTTCTCATAGGAACCCTGTTCACCTGCCTGCTGACCATAGCTGTAACGGCTGTTGTATGCAGACTTCTGCTCTGCCGATGGATTTGGACCGGAACGGTACCAACCCGATTCATCCGGCTGAGCATTGTGGTGGAAAAATGCGCTTCCTTCTCTATTTTCTGCGGACGGTCCTGCATTTTGTCCAGCAGAGTTCTGTGTGCTCTGCTCTGCATTCTGCTGTGCTCCGGAAACATTTTTATCAGAAAATACCCAGCCGCTGGTTGTATTCTGGGTGGATTGTTCTTCCAGTTTTACATTTATATTTTCAGTATTGTTATTTGGTTCCGGATTCGTTCCTGCGTTTTCCGGCTGGAACTCATTGCCGTTTACTTTCTTCTCATCCATATTGAAAACCTCCCTGTATCCCAACGCCTGTTTTAACACCTCATTGCGGATCACTGTTGTTTTTTGATTACTCCCATATTATAATGGCAAATTATTACGATAAATAAAACAACTCTTAAACTGTTTCATACTTTTTTCTACCCAAATAATGAACTTTTTTTCACTATTTTTCGAATGTAGAAAAAGATCGTTTTTTACACTTCTCGTGCAGAGATTGGTTTTGCCTGTTTGGAGAGTGCTTTTGGTGCAGTTGCTACCGAGAAACTGAATTCGCAGTATTCTCCCTCTACACTGCGGACAATTACTTCGCCCTGATGCAGGTTTACAATCGAGCGAACAATATGCAGTCCCAGACCCACACCGGTCTTATCAATGCTTCTGGAGCGATCAGTCTTATAGAATCGGTCAAATACTTTGGAGATTTCATCCTTCGGAATTCCCTCTCCAGAGTTCTTGATGTTGATATAGGTTCTCTTTGGATCAACGGTATAGCTGACCTCAATATAGCCGCCTTCGTTTACAAACTTGACTGCGTTCTCCAAGAGGTTATAAACAACCTGATGAATCAGGTCTTCGTCCGCTTCCACCATTATCTTACCCGCATCCAGACCTTTTATTTCAAGATGTTTTGCATCGATGGTCTGTTCAAAGGTAAAAATACTGGACAGAACGACTTCGTTTACGTCGAATACGGTCGGTTTGAGCTTCATCTCGCCTGCTTCGATCTTTGCAATGTTGAGCATCGAGCGCACCAGTCTGGAAAGACGTTTAACCTCATCGGAAACAATGCTCAGATAATGCCGCTCCTTCTCCGGCGGAATGGTTCCGTCCAGAATACCGTCGATGAATCCGGCGATACTGGTCATCGGGGTCTTCAGCTCATGCGATACATTGGCAATAAAGGATCTGCGGACCGTTTCCTGCTGGGCAAGGCTGGTCGCCATGTTGTTAAACGCCATTGATAGCTTTCCGATCTCGTCCCGCTCATTCACCGGCACCCGCACCGTAAAGTCGCCTTTTGCAAAGGACTCGGTCGCTTTGACCATTTCCTGAAGCGGACGCACCAGATTTCCTGTCACAATGTAGACCAGAGCAAAGGTCACTACCATCATAACCAGGGCACTAAGCAGGAACATCTTGAAGATCTCGCTCATAAAATCGGTCAGACCCTGCGCGGAACTGGATGCAAACACAACGCCCGCTACCCTGCCATCGGTCAGATACATTGGCACACCGACCGTATAATAGGAGCTCTTATAAATTTCTCCCATCTTTCCCACTTCGGTATAGATGCCGTTTTCTTCCACCTGCTGGATAATCTCTTTATCAATTCCATACACCTTGTGGCTGCAGTTGGAACGATGCGTACAAAGCAAAACATCTCCTGAGAGATTTGCCAGATAGATATCTGCGTTCATCGCCTTTGCCATCGGCACCCAGGAACTGGTAAGTGACGAGTTATAATCGACAATCTGATAGGTTCCGTTAACCGAAACAATATGATTTTGGGTAAGCTCTGCGGCATACTCCGCATTTTTCTCGAGCGCCCCCAGCTTGTCCTCTCTGAAATACTGCGCTGCAAACACCATGAAGATAATTCCCAGCACCACAATGCTCATCAATACGATGGAACAACATACCGAAAAATATTTTCGAAACAGACTGCGCTGCATATTTCCCATCCTTTCTTATCTTGTATTGAAAGTTCGTTTCCCAAAAAAGAAATGCCGCTGTAAATGTGATACAGCGGCATGGAACAAAACTATTCCTTCACTTCAAATTTATATCCGACACCCCAAACTGTTTTCAGGCTCCATTTGTCGGATACTCCTTCCAGTTTCTCACGCAGACGCTTTACATGGACATCCACAGTTCTGGAATCTCCGTAATATTCAAAGCCCCATACCTCGTTGAGCAGCTGATCTCTGGTGTATACCCTGTTTGGATTGCTTGCCAGATGATACAAAAGTTCCAGCTCCTTTGGCGGTGTATCGATTACTTTGCCGTCAACCTTCAGTTCATATTTTGTCATATTGACAACCAGCTTGTCATAGGACACTTCTTTTGTGTCGCTGCTGGAAGAAGATTTACCGGTTCTTCTCATAACAGCTTTGATTCGCGCTACAATTTCTTTTGCTTCAAACGGTTTTACTACATAATCGTCCGCACCCAGTTCCAGACCCAGAACCTTGTCAAAGGTCTCACCTTTTGCGGTAATCATGATAATCGGACAGTTTGATTTCTTGCGGATATCACGGCAAACCTGCCATCCATCCAGTTTTGGCATCATGATGTCCAGCAGCACGATGTCTGGATTTTCTGCCGAAAATCGTTCAATTGCCTGTTCGCCATCCGCAGCCAAAACTACTGTATATCCTTCTTTTTCCAAATACAATCTGAGTAATTCAGCAATATTCTGGTCATCATCTGCAACCAGGATTTTTCCCATAGACATAACCTTGCTCCATTTCCCCGCCGCTGTCTGGAGAGTGTTTCCATCTAAAAAGTACCCGAGCGACGGCCACCGGGCGCTTTCCTCCTCATTTTTTAATTCTGCCGCATGTTCTCTCCTTTTATTATAGCATAGCGGCCGGGGAGTTGCACTCTTTTTTTGTCGATTTCCCCGCTTTACTATTTATTATACTAAACCATACAAAAAAAGGATGAAAAATTTTTAAACAGATTTCGTAAAACAGATGAAATATCCTCCTTATTTTTCCACAAAGTGCTGTTTGAATTGTCAAAAACCCTTTGATTCTAGCCTTTATCCCCTTGCCTAAAGCAACACATAACGGTATAATAAGACTTAACGTCAAAAAGAAAATCTGTTTTCTCATAAAAAAGTTTTCTTAATTTAGAAGTTTTCTTAACAGAAGTTTCTTAACAGAAAGGAAAGAACCAACATGAAATTAGGTATTGTGGGTCTGCCAAACGTTGGCAAGAGCACCCTTTTTAATGCGATCACCAACGCAGGTGCACAGTCTGCAAACTACCCATTCTGCACCATTGAGCCAAATATCGGCACCGTTGCGGTTCCAGATGCTCGTCTGGATGCACTGGCTAAAATGTATGACCCAGACAAAATCACCCCTGCCGTTATCGAATTTGTTGACATTGCAGGTCTGGTAAAGGGCGCATCCAAAGGCGAAGGTCTTGGCAACAAGTTTTTGTCCAACATCCGTGAAGTAGATGCCATTGTCCATGTAGTCCGCTGCTTTGAAGACGGTGAGATTGTCCATGTTGAGGGCAGCATTGGTCCAAAGAGAGACATTGAGGTTATCAATCTGGAGCTGATCTTCTCTGACCTGGATATTCTGGAACGCCGCATCGACAAAGCAGTCAAAGCTGCAAAAGGCGACAAGAAATATCTGGCAGAAGTTGACCTGTTAAACCGTGTAAAAGCACATCTGGAAGAGGGCAAATCTGCACGCAGCATGGAATTTACCGACGAAGAAAAAGCAATCATGGCTGACATTCCGCTGCTCTCCAACAAGCCGATCATCTATGTTGCAAACATGAGTGAAAACGACTTTAACGGCAAACTTGATTCCAACCCATTCTATCACGAGGTTCTGGAAATCGCTAAGGAAGAAAACTCCGAGGTTGTTCCGATCTGTGCAAGACTGGAAGAGGAAATTTCCGATATGTCCAAAGAGGACAAACTGATGTTCCTGGAAGAAATCGGCCTGGAAGAATCCGGTCTGGACAGACTCATCAAAGCAGGCTATCATCTGCTGGGTCTCATCTCCTACCTCACCGCAGGCAAACCGGAAGTTCGTGCATGGACCATTACCCGCGGCACCAAAGCTCCTCAGGCTGCCGGCAAAATCCACAGCGACTTTGAGCGTGGCTTTATCCGTGCTGAAGTTATCTCCTTCGAGGATCTGATTGCAAACGGCTCGATTGCAGCTGCTAAAGAAAAAGGTCTGGTTCGTTCCGAAGGCAAAGAATACGTGATGCAGGATGGCGACGTTGTTCTCTTCCGTTTCAATGTTTAATCTTGTTCGTTGCAAATGGGAAGAATATGTGATGCCGAGTTGCAAAGCAACTCTTGATGGCGACATTCTTTTCCGTTTCAACGTTTAATTTCCATGAAAACATTAAAAAGGATGCTGACTTTCGTCAGCATCCTTTTCTCATTTCTTATCCTCTCTTTTTTACCGGAATCCAGATTTCACTGTACGCATAATCTTCTCTTTCATCATCCATTTTGGTAAAGGAGAAGGAAAATGGCTTTGTCAACTCATAATCTGCGGTCATAAACCATTCCGAATAGATTCTTGCCATCGTATCCTGCATCGTAAATGGAAACGGCCCTTCATTCGGAAATACTGCCCATGTACCAGCTGGAACAGGTATCTTTTCCAAACAATCCGATACATCCTCTCTGGTCGTTAAAACACCGATCATATGTGTGAGCTCACCTTTTTCCTCAAGGAAATCTGTGTCGGATTCATACGATACATTAACAATTTCATGTGGGTCAATATTCTGAACTCGATGCATTTCCTTTCTCTGCTGTTCTGTAATGCTCTGCGCCAATTTTACGATTTCAAGATTAACCCCTTCAAACTGCATGGGTACCCTTTTGCTAACCCCTGCAAAACAAAAAGCTTCTTTTTCGATGATCTTGTACTCCATCATGTTTCCTCCCTTGATTGTCACCACAAAACTTAGTTTTTGAAAGGTTTTACATTTTTGAAGTTTTGCTGCTTCTGATGGCAGCATTCCACTCCATTTTTTAAATGCCCTGCTAAAACCATCCACCGACTGATACCCATATTGATATGCGACTTCGGTTACCGATTTTCCTCGCAAAAGCTCCTGATTTGCCTTCGACATCCTTCTGTTTTTTACATAGTCGTTTAAACTCATGTTGGTCAAAGCAAAGAATATTTTTCTAAGGTGCAGGTCGGAAACATGAACATATTTTGCGACTTCGTCCAGAGAAAAATCCTCCTCCAAATGTTCCTCAATATAGTCCATTGCTTCATTGAGTTTCTTCAGCATACCTTCTTTCCCCCCTGTTAAAATCATACCACAATTATTGTTGAGATGCTCGACTTATCCGTTTAAAAAAAGTCGGTTACTCATACCACAAGAACATTGAGTTTTTCTTGTCTTCTCTTCCCTGCCATGGTAAAATAAAATAGGAATCCTATTCGCTCTGAGGGCTAACTTTATTTTGGGAGGAAACACGTATGAAACGAGTACTCGTTGCTGGTTTACAGCATGAATCCAATTCTTTTAACCCGATTGTTGCCGGAAAAAACGATTTTCAGGTGATCCGCGGCGCAGAGGTTTTTAACCGCTTCCGCGACAACGACCCGGTCACCGGCGTTATCAAACCGCTGATGGAGCAGGGCTATGAAGTTGTTCCTACCATCTTTACCAGTGCCGTTCCAAACGGTGAGGTTGACTATGATTTCTATATGGGTGTCAAAGCAGAAATCATCCGCATCGCAAAAGAAGAACAGGCAAAAAAACCGATTGATGCCATCACTCTGGCTCTGCACGGCTCGATGCGCGTCAAAGGCTTAGGCGAAGCAGAAGGTTATCTGCTGGAAGAATTAAGAGCAATCTTCCCGGACATTCCACTGTTCTGCTCTCTGGACATGCACACCACCATGACCGAAAGAATGCACAATAACTGTGATGGTTTTGTCGGCTACAAATGCGCTCCACATACCGACCGCTACGAAACCGGCGTTCATGCTTCCCGCATGACCATTGCTGCTCTGGAAGAAGGCTTCAAGCCATATTCTGCCTGGGTCAAAGTTCCGATCCTGATTGCAGGCGAACAGTCCTCCACTACCGTAGAGCCAATGAAGAGCATGATTGACGAGCTGCGCCGCACCGAAACTCAGCCTGGCATTATGGCTGCTTCCTACCTGATGGGCTTCCCATGGGCAGACAACGAAGACAGCTCCTGTGCTGTTTATGTTGTTGCAGACAGCCAGGAATTGGCTGACAAAGAAGCAATCCGTCTGGCTGACGAGATGTGGAACCGCAGACATGAATTCTGCTTCCAGACTGAAACCTATCCGGAAAAAGAAGCAATCGACGTTGCATTCAAAGCAATTCAGGAAGGTCATGAAACCCCAGTATATCTCTCCGACTCCGGAGACAACCCGACCGCTGGTTCTTCCTCTGACTGCACCGGTTTCCTGCGTCTGCTGATGGAAGACAGCCGTACCGACCTGCTCAAGACTCCTATTCTGTACGGCGGCATCTATGACCCAGAAGCAACCAGAGCCTGCAAAGGTAAAGTTGGTCAGGAAATCACCATCACCTTTGGTGCAAAATTTGACACCACAACCACTCAGCCAATCACCGCTACCGGAACCGTTATGGCTTACATCGAAAACTGGGATAAATCCTCGGTAAAATGCGACCTTGCTCTGTTCCGTTCCTGTGGTGTTGATATCGTTCTGGCAGAAGCACACGTTGGTTACACCACACCAGTTATCTTCTCTGACCTGGGTCGTGAAGCAACCGAAGCAGATATCGTTGTCTGCAAACTGGGCTACCTCACCGAGTTCCACTCTGCAATTGCAAAGAGAAGTATTATGGCACTCTCCAAAGGCAGCACCAATGAAGACCTCAAGACCTTAAACTACACCAAGGTTCCAAGACCAATCTTCCCGCTGGATGATAACTTCCCATACAGTGCAAAAGAAAATCTTGTTGCTAAAAAATAACATCAGATAAAAAGAGAGGGCGAATGTTCGCCCTCTCTTTTCTTATGCATATAAAACCTCAAACTCCTCACAGACTACCTTCATCTGCTCATCAAAGCTTAAGCCCTTTCTTTCAAGGGCGTTTTTGAAAAACTCTTCATGCACCTTTCTCCAGTAGGAAAGGCTTTTGTCTCCTTCCCCTTCTTTGAATGCATGGCTCTCGGTTATCTCGCAAAACGGCGCCACATACACTTTCGTGGTGCGGATAATGCATACCGCTTCTTCCCTGCTGTTTAAGATTACACTGTATTCGCCCTCCTTTGGGAGTGGATCTCCTCCCAATTCATACAGAGGATAAGCAGAAGCAGTTGCTGTTTTTTCTCCCCTTCTGACAAGCTCTGCCAGCTCATCTGCCTGTGCACCAAAAGCCCACGCTTCATAAGTTTGCTCTGTCAGGTTATTTTGCTTTGCAAAAGCTTCCCACATATTTTCTGCATTCATTTTCTCAGCCTTCTTTCTCATGTTGGCATTTAAAAAAACCGGAGCACAGAAGTTTCTGTGCTCCGGTTTGATTTTGACTACTTAAACAGATGGCAGGATACAATGTGTCCTGGCTCGATTTCTTTTGGGGTTGGCCTTGTCTCCAGACATTCCGGTTTGCACATCTTACATCTTGCTGCAAAAGGACAACCTTTTGGCAGATTGATGGTGCTTGGGATATCGCCTTCCAGAATGATTCTTTCCTTCTGGTGGCCTGGGTCTGGAATTGGAACTGCAGACAGCAGCGCCTGAGTATATGGATGGGACGGATTCTTGTAGAGCATTTCCTTTGGAGCTGTCTCTACAACAAAGCCCAGATACATAACCGCAATGCGGTCAGAGATCATCTCAACAACCGACAGGTCGTGGGAGATGAACATATAGGTCAGGTTAAATTTCTGCTGAAGCTCATGCAGAAGGTTGAGTACCTGCGCCTGAATCGAAACGTCCAGCGCAGAGATCGGCTCGTCAGCGATAATCAGTTTTGGACGAACAGTCAGCGCTCTTGCGATACCGATACGCTGTTTCTGACCACCGGAGAACTCATGCGGATAACGTTTTGCATGTTTTGCGCTCAAGCCTACTGTTTCCAGCAGCTCGTGTACGATCTTCATGCGCTCTTCTTTGGAAAGATTGGTGTGGATGAGCAGCGGCTCTTCTACCAGATCCTCAACACGCATACGAGGGTTAAGGCTTCCTGCCGGGTCCTGGAAGATCATCTGGATATCTTTTCTCAGCGGACGCATTTCATTTTCCGAAAGCTTGCTGATGTCCTTACCCTCAAACCAGATCTCACCACTGTCCGGAATCAGCAGATGGTCGATCAGACGGCCGGTTGTACTTTTACCGCAGCCGGATTCGCCTACTACCGAGAAGGTCTCGCCTTCCTGAATATCAAAGCTGACATCATTTACTGCATGGACAAATTTATCTGGTTTTCCAAACAGGTTTTTGCCAACTGGAAAAATCTTGGATACATTTTTTACCGAAACAATTGTTCCCATCCTTATTTCTCCTCCTTTCCTTCCTGAGGAACTCCTGCATGAGGATCTCTCAGCCAGCATCTGCATTTCTGATGCTCGCTTACCTCAAACAGATCTGGCTCCTCATTGTGGCAGCGCTCTGTTGCATATTTGCAGCGAGGTGCAAAACGGCAGCCTTTTGGCAGCATGGACAAATCCGGAACGCTTCCTGGGATGCTTGGCAGAACTTTTACGCCAGAACCAAGTTTTGGAACCGAAGCAATCAAGCCTTCGGTATATGGATGAGTTGGATTGTTAAACAGAACCTCTACCGGAGCTTCCTCTACAATCTCACCAGCATACATAACGATAACGCGGGTGCACATCTCTGCAACAACACCAAGGTCATGGGTAATCAACAGGATGCTCATGCCCTCTTCCTGCTGAATCTTCTTCATCAGTTCCAGAATCTGTGCCTGAATGGTAACGTCCAAAGCGGTGGTTGGCTCGTCAGCAATCAGCAGCTGTGGATTACAGCTCATTGCCATCGCAATCATAACACGCTGGCTCATACCACCGGAAAGCTGATGCGGATAGTTTTTCAGTACTCGTTCTGGGTCAGGGATACCAACCTGCTGGAGGATTTTTGCTGCTCTTTCACGCGCTTCCTGTTTGGAAAGATTGGTGTGCAGGCGGATGCCCTCGATCATCTGTTTGTCAATTCGCATTGCCGGATTCAAGCTGCTCATTGGCTCCTGGAAGATCATGCTCATCTTGCCGCCGCGGATTTCGCGCATTTCTTTTTCGCTCAGTTTCTGCAGATCCTTGCCGTCAAAGATTACTTCGCCCTTGGTTACCTTACCGGAAGTAAAGTTTAAAAGACGCATAATCGAAAGGGAGGTAACGCTCTTTCCGCATCCGGATTCGCCTACCAGGCCCAAAATTTCGCCTTTGCCAATATCAAAGCTGATCTCATTGATCGCTGTTACACTTGTCTTTTTGTTCTGGAAAAATTCTGTACGCAGCTTGTTAACTGTAAGTAGCTTTTCCTGTACCATAGTGTACTCCTTTCCTTGTTTCGCTCGTTACTTAATCTTTGGGTCAAGAGTATCTCTCAAGCCATCGCCAAACAGGTTGAATGCAAGTACTGTTACAAAGATAGCCAGACCTGGGAAGTACACCATGTGCGAAGCAATACCGATATAGCTTCTTCCCTGAGAAAGCATTGCGCCCCATTCTGGTTCGGTAACATTCGCGCCGAAACCAAGGAAGCTCAGAGAAGCTGCTGCCATAATAGCGGAACCAATTCTCATTGTGAAGTTTACGATCAAAGACTGGATGGTTCCAGGGAAGATATGTACAAACAAGAGTCTGCTGTCCTTACAGCCAAGGCTCTTTGCAACCTCAACATACAGCGAGCTCTTTACCGCCAGTGTCGCGCTTCGCATGATTCGGGCAAAGCTTGGAACAGTAAAGACCATTACCGCGATCAGTACGTTGATGATACCAGGGCCAAGGATCGCTACGATTGCGATTGCAAGCAGGATGTCCGGGAAGCTGAACAGAACGTCGGAACCACGCATAACCAGCATTTCAATAACGCCGCCGTAGTAACCTGCCATCAGACCCAGAACGGTACCCAGTGCAGCACCGATTACTACTGCCGACAGGGAAACACCCAGTGTCAGTCTGGCACCTACCAGCATACGGCTGAAGATGTCTCGACCATAGTGGTCGGTTCCAAAAATATGCTCTGGGGTTGGTCCGGTCAGAACATTCATATAGTCATATTCGTTGTAATCATAAGGTGCAATGGATGGTCCAATAATTGCGATAACAACCAGCAAAAGAATGATGATTAATCCCAAAACTGCTGTTTTTCTTTTCAAAAATTTTTTAACAAACGCTTTTACTCTGCTGTCGCTGTCAGCCTTGATGGTTTCATCAATATAGTTTGCAGCAAAAGATGCGTTCTGCTGTTCTTTTTTCTCAATTTCAGCCATAAACGATTACTCCTCCTTCTTGATTGTTAATCGAGCCTGATCTTCGGATTGATTACACCGTATAACAGGTCAACAACCAGGTTGATCAGTACATACTGAAGAGCAAACAGCATCAACAGACCCTGTACAACTGCATAGTCACGGAACGAAATCGAGTCTGTCAGCAGACGGCCCATACCAGCGATGGAGAATACAGTCTCGGTCAGAACGGAACCGGACAGCAAACCACCAATCTGCAGACCCAAAATGGTTACAACCTGAATCAGAGAGTTGCGGAAGGCATGTGCAAACATAACCATCGACTCTTTCTGACCTTTTGCTCTTGCGGTACGAACATAGTCTTCACGCAGAGTTTCCAGCATGGAGGAACGGGAATATCTTGCAAGTACTGCCATGATACCACATCCCATGGTAAACGAAGGAAGGATAAATCCTTTCCAGCTGTCCAGACCACCGGAAGGCAGCCAGCCCAGCTGTACCGAGAAGATCTGAATACCCATCAGACCCAGCCAGAAACCTGGAGCCGACAGACCGGTAATCGCAATCAGCATGCTGACGTGGTCCAGCATCTTTCCGTGTTTAATTGCCGAGATAACACCGATAAAAATACCCAGTACTGGCGCCCACAAAACACCTGCAAATACCAGTTTCAGTGTCTGCGGCATTCTGTCTGCGATCAGCTCGGTAACCGGTGTATCCGATTTCATGCTGCGGCCCATATCGCCTTTGAACAGTTTTACCATATAATCGACATACTGTACGATAATTGGCTTGTTCAGGCCATATTCTTCACGAATTGCTTCTACTTCCCACTCTTCTGCATCCAGACCAGCAATACTTCTTGCCGGGTCACCTGGAATTAAATGGATAAACATAAATACAAAAATCGAAATAATCAGCATCAACGGAATTGTTTCCAGTATACGTCTGATAAAATAACGACTCATAAGAAAATTTGCCCCCTTCTGCAAAGAAAGGAGTAGCAAAGCACTACTCCTTTCTCCTAATTATCAAATATGGGTATCTGCTGTAAAACTTACTGTTCCAGTTCAGCTGTTGTCAGAACAACGTCGCCGCCTGGTTTGTAGGTCAGACCTTTTACATAGCTTCTCTGTGCCATGATGGAGTTATCATTTGCAAGGAAGATCCATGGGCATTCTTCCCAAGCAATTGCCTGTGCCTGTGCGTACAGATCTGCAATGGTTGCTTCATCGGTTGCCAGCAGAGCGTCATCCAACAGTTTGTTGAATTCTGCATTGTTCCAGAATGCGGTGTTGTAACCGGATGGTGGATATTTGTCACCGTGCAGGATGTTTCTCATAGAACCATCTGCTTCGTAGGAACCGGAGCTCCAGTTTACATACCACATCTGAACTTCTGTTTCATCTTCTGGCAGAGCGGTCATATCAGCGATTGTTGTGGATTCCATTGGCATAACGTTAACGTCAATGTTGATCTGTGCCATCTGCTGTTTTACAAATTCTGCACCCTGCATTTCGATGGTGGTGTTATCTACCCAGATATTAACTGGGAAACCATCTGCATAGCCAGCTTCTTCCATCAGAGCTTTTGCCTTTTCCAGGTCAAGATCGTATGGAGTCTGTTCTGCATAGTACATGATCGAATCGGAGAAGATGGAGGTTGGTTTTACTGCGTAACCCTTGAATACTACCTGGCAGAATGCTTCGTTATCGAATGCATAGTTCATAGCCTGGCGAACTCTTACATCGTCAAATGGTTTTCTGCCATCTTCCAGTGTGTAGTTCTTGTTCAGGGTAACGTAACGGTATGTAATACCCTTTTCATTCATAACCTGAATGTTAGGATCGCCTTCGATTTTTTCTACCTGGATTGGTGGAACAGGGTTGATAACGTCTGCTTCACCAGTCTGCAGCATAGCGATACGAGCGCCATCTTCTGGAACTACTTTAAAGGTCAGGGTATCAACCTTTGGACCTTCTCTCCAGTAGTTTTCGTTGCGAACCATCTTGGTGTAACCACCGTCTACACGCTCAGAGAGGATGTATGGACCGGTACCTGCGGACTGTTTTGCCAGACCGTCTTTACCAAGTTCTTTAATTGCTTTTGGGCTGATGATTCGAACCTGAGTCAGTTTGTTGAGGAAGGTGTTGTTTGGCTCGTCCAGGGTAATAGTCAGCTGATATTCGCTGTCTGCTACTGCGCTTACCCAGGATTTTGTCTGAGAATAAACTCTCAGGGATTCGTCTGCCTTACCGCGTTCCCAGTTTGCAATAACTGCTTCAGCGTTGAATGGTTCACCATCATGGAAGGTGATTCCTTCATTCAGAATGAAGGTGTAGCTCTTACCATCTTCAGACATTGTCCACTCTTTTGCCAGCATTGGAACAATGTTGGAGTCTGCATCAAAAGTAACCAGAGACTCATACATTGCGTTGGTTACGGTATTGGAAACACCGTTGCCGGATACATGTGGGTCCAGATGAGTTGCGTCTGCCTGCATTGCAACAACCAGATCATTGTCTGGGGATTTTGCGGTGGAGGTTTCTGCGGATGCTTCTTCTTTTGTTTCTTCCTGAGTTGTCTCTGTTGGAGTTTCGGTATTTGTGGTACTCTCATTACCACTTCCGCCCGAGCTGCATGCAGCAAAAGTAAATGCCATCACTACAGCCAACAGAAAAGATAATTTCTTCTTCATAGTAGATCTCCCTTTCTTGTTGTAATTTTCAACAAAACAATTCTTTGGGGAATTAAACTCACCTAAAGTATAAGGTTTTTTAAACATTTTTGTTTTTGCAAGTACTTTATGAACTTTTTTTATTTTTTTATGTTGTTTTTTTGTACAATGTTTATTGTGGAATTTGTTCATCTACATAAATTACATAAAAATATTCCATTATTTAGTAATTTTAACATATATTTTGTTGTAAATCCTTTAAAACAATCGGATTATATCTGTTTATGCTAACTATCATTGTGAATTATCACAATAAATTTCAACAATTTTATTGCAGTGTTCACTATATGTTCATATTTATTCAGATGTTTGAGTAATAAAACAGGGGATTGTCCTAGTAGAACAATCCCCTGTTTGAAAAAATATCTTTTTTTACTTTTATAAAACGACAATTGCTTTGTCCTGTTTTGCGGTAACCCGTCCGATAATTTTGTTGCAGATGGTAACCCCTTCCAGTTTCTTTACAAGCTCATGTGCTTTTTCTTCCGGCAGAGAAATCAGCAGTCCACCCGAAGTGATTGGGTCAACCAACAAATCCTGCATGTGCTGTGGAACATCCTCTGCAAAAGAAACATCAGCTTTTACAAATGCCATGTTGCTGTATGCTCCGGATGGAATAATTCCCATCTTTGCAAAGTCGATTGCAGCTTCAATGATCGGCACTTCTTTGCTCCACAGTTCGATGGTCAGGCCGCTTCCCTTTGCCATCTCGGAAGCATGACCAACCAGACCAAAACCGGTGACGTCGGTGCAGGCATTTGCGCCTACCTCCATCATGACTTCTTTTCCATATTTATTAAGGGTTGCCATTGCTTCCACCATCTGGTCGTAAGTTTTCTGATCCAGAAGCTGCGCTTTGTTTGCTGTGGTCAGTACGCCAATTCCCAGAGGCTTGGTCAGAACAAGCAGGTCGCCTTCCTTGCAGTTGCTGTTCTGCATTACTTTGTCCGGGTGCATAAAACCAGTAACACACAGCCCATACTTAGGTTCAGAGTCCTCAATGGTGTGGCCGCCCGCAATAATGGCACCTGCTTCCTTTACTTTGTCCGCACCGCCCTGCATGATTTTTGCCATGACGTCCATTGGCAGACAGGTTGGAAAGCAGATCAGATTCATCGAGATGCTTGGATCGCCGCCCATCGCATAGATATCGCTCAGGGAGTTTGCAGCAGCAATCTGACCAAAGGTGTATGGATCATCCACAATCGGTGGGAAAAAGTCTACAGTCTGTACAACTGCAAGGTCATCCCTTACCTTGTAGACCAGCGCATCATCACTGGTGTCAAATCCAACAATCAGTTTTTCATCGGTAAATTTCGGTAACTGGTGCAGAACCTGCGCCAGGGCATCTGGGCCTATCTTTGCCCCTCAGCCAGCCCCTTTTGTCATTTCGGTAAGACGTTTGGTCGTTGCCATGATACTCCTCCATCTAATCTATTAAAACATTGCCTGTCCATCTGTGTTATCGTATTCTTATAGATAATCTGTATATATTTTACCTCTATTTATATTCAAAAACAATAGTGAATCGTGTCAATTCTGTTTCATTTCCTATCGAAATCTGTTATAATGAAGGTATTCTTATTTAATTTATCTATCATTCCTATCCCTTTCAGGAAATGAGGTTCATTATGGATTTTAAACAACTGGAAGCTTTTGTTTATGTTGTGAAGCTCAAAAGTTTTTCCAAAGCTGCTCAGCGGATCTATCTCACACAACCAACCATCAGTGCCCACATCAACTCTCTGGAAAAAGAGCTGGACACCAAGCTGATTGAGCGCGGTACCAAATATGTCTATCCGACAAAACCTGGAAGCATCCTTTATCAGTATGCGGTAAAGATGCTCAATCTCAGGGACGATGCCTGCTGCTCGGTAAAAAATTATAACAAGGAACTGAAAGGAAGTCTGACCATCTGTGCTTCCACCGTTCCTTCTCAGTACATTCTTCCGAAGATCATCTCTGCTTTTCGGGAAGAATATCCTAACGTTACCTTCAATATTCAGCGTCAGGACAGTGAACAGGTTGTGGAGAGTATTTCCAAAGGTCTTGCAGACATCGGTTTCTGCGGAACCGATACCCACAGTCCGGAATGTGTCTTCGAAAGCTTCACCGAAGATCATCTGGTTATCATCACACCAAACAATGAACGTTTCCGTCAGATTCAGTCCGGCGGCGGCATGAAGGCAGATTTTCTGAAAAAAGAGCCGATCATCGTCCGTGAAGAAGGTTCCGGTACCCGCAAGGAGATGGAACACTTTTTAAACAAAGCCGGCATTGACCTGGGTGAGCTGAAAATTGTCGCTCAGTTTAACGATCCGGACAGCATCAAGCATTCTGTCAGCCAGGGAATGGGAATCTCGATCATCTCCAAGGCCGCGGTGGAGGACTATGAAAATTTTGGATTGCTGCTGAGCTTTGACTTAAGCGGCATCTCGATGGACCGAAACCTTTATGTGGTCAGCCACAAGTCCAATCCGCTTTCGTTCGTTGGTGAGGTCTTCTTAAATTTTGTAAAGGCATTTTACGATAAATAGCCTGTGATATTTTGTATGAGAATTTGGAAATGGAGTCGAAAATTATGTCCCACATCATCTTAGCAAAAGCCTGGAACAACGGCAAATTCCTGCCAAACGGCGGCGGATACGGTGTCTGGCTGACCAACTACTTTAAGGACGAGTATCTGGATGTCGAATGGGCATCGGTCATCCTTGAGCTGGAAGGCTGGGAAAAGGTTGCAGAACTTGGCATCAACACCGATGCTTTCTGGACCCGCGGAAGAGAACTTCGCAGCGGAATTATCGGTAAATGGCTGATCGCAAACGGAAAAGGAACCTGGGCAGAAGGACAGGAACCGGAAATCTTCCTTCGTCCTCTGGGTAAAAACCGCTTTGCCGCTTCTCTTTCCCCCATTGACGGTATCGAAGACAGCGTGGATGCTATTCTTTCCACTGCACAGCCGTTAAAAACAGAATAACGCCATCAAAAATCTTTTCGCATATCTCTCCGAAAAACCCTCCGCTCCAATTGGAACGGAGGGTTTTTCATAAGCAATCATTCTTCCTTTAACAGCTCCTGCATCACCCTTAAAACCGCTGTAAAAGCGAAACAGAGCTGTCTCCTCTGCCTGACAGGCACAAAATGCTCTGCCTTTTTCCCGGCTGAGTTCATAAATCTGTGCTCCGGGAATACAGAGCAACACTGGGGAATGGGTGGAAATCAAAAACTGGGAACCTTCCTTTACCAGACGGCAGATATGCCGCACCAGCACCAGCTGATTGACCGGAGATAATGCTGCTTCCGGCTCGTCAAAGATATACAGTCCCTGCCCTCCAAAACGGTTTTCCACTAAAGATAAAAAAGATTCCCCATGTGACTGGCGATGCAGGGATTTTCCCCCATAAGAACTTACCAAGCGTGGTCCCCTTTTGACTGTACGATCCATCTCATCAATATCGGTTGCCACATTATAAAAGCTTTCTGCCCTAAGAAAATATCCGTCCTTTGCCCGATGGGTCCCCCGAACAATCTGGGTATCCTCGTAAAGCTGGGAGTGGGTATTCTGGGTGGAAAAGGTAAAATTCTTGGAGCCTCCTTCCGGATTAAAGCCCGCTGCCACTGCGATTGCTTCCAGAATAGTGGATTTTCCACTGCCGTTTTCTCCGGTAAAGATAGTAACCGGACTGGAAAACTTGATTTCTCCGCACTCCCGGACTGCCGGAATGGAAAATGGATATTCTATTTTTCTTTTATCCTTGGGCACAAGAAATCTTACTTCCTGAATCTCATTCTGCTGTTCCCAAAAATGATGCCCTTCCAAATGCTCCCCTCCTTTTTTCCACAAGTTAACATGGAAAGTGTGAAAAATCCACCCTTAAAATTTACAATTGAGCTTTTGATTTCTTCATCCAAATCGGCTACAATAGAGTTAAACAATGACTTTCCGTCAGCCATTATCTGAACGCATCTTTGCAGTAAAAATATTTTTTCTCCCGTTTTATCTGTGTAATAATTTTGATTTTTTGAAAGGGTGAACTGTATGAATCTTCCAAACCTGGAAAATGCCGGTCTGGTACTGGAAGGCGGCGGCTTCCGCGGCATCTATACCACCGGTGTTCTCGACTATTTCATGGAACAGGGCTTGTATCTGCCCAATGTTTACGGTGTTTCTGCCGGAGCGCTCAACGCTATCGGTTATGCTGCCAAACAGCCTGGACGCAATGCACAGATTAACTTCCGCTTCTGCCAGGATAAACGTTATGTCAGCGCGCGCAATATGCTCAAGTATCACTGCGCCTTTAATCTGGAATTTATTTTTGATGTAATTCCAAAACAGTACATTCCTTTTGACTATGATACCTTTTTTTCCTCGGAGGTTCAAGTCCATGTCGGTGCAACCAATCTGACCACCGGACGCTGTGACTTTTTTACCAAAGAACAGATGGACAACAAGATGTTTCCGGTGCGTGCATCGGCTGCACTCCCACTGTTCTCCCATATTTTCTATCTGAACAATCAGCCTTATCTGGATGGCGGCATCGCCTGCCCGATTCCGATTGCACCATCCATCCACGACGGCAACCAGAAGCACATTATCATCCTGACCCGCAATCCAACTTTCATCCGCAAACCGGGCTCCAACCTGCCGCTGATTCGCCGCATCTATAAAAAATATCCGGAGTTTATCAAGACAGAAGAAAACCGTTACCTCATCGACCGCCGGCAGCGCAAAGCCTGCGCGCTCTTCTCGAAGGTCGGTCAGGCGTTTATCCTCCAGCCAAAACAGCCGCTTCCATTAAGTTCGATGCGTGCAGACGAAAAGTCCCTGCGTACCCTGTATGCAATGGGATATGATGACGCAAGAGAATCTTTCCCACAGCTGCTGGAATTTTTAAGCAAGTAATTTGTATCCCCCTTTTTCTGTGTTATACTAAAAGAAAAAAGGGGGATTTTTATGAGAAAACAGTATCTTACCTACGACGGCCCCGATGCTTCAGAGCGTGTCAGCGATATTTTTCGCTTTCTGAACCAGGGAGAAATGTCCGCAACAGAATCCTGCTGTTTCTCCAAAGGGGATGTCTCCTTTTACACTATCAGCTGTGAAAAATATTATTTTCGCGTTGGCTCTAATCTTACCATCACTCTTTCCCTGTTTGTCAAGGGAAATCACATCGATGCCTGCTTGTTTGTGGGCGGAGGTGGATCAGGTCTGCTCGGATGGACAATGGGTGCCGAACGCAACGCCGAGAAAAATCTGGAACGGAAACTCAGCGAACTTGGATTTCATTAAAACAAAACGGACGGAAATGCCTTTTGGCATTTCCGTCCGTTTTTTATCTTTCTTTATTTTCCTTTTTGATCTTGAGTCCCAGCTCAAATGCAAGCAACGCGATCTTGCTCTTATCATCCAGGCGGCTTTCCCCCGAAAGACTTCTTGGCTGCCAGCTCGAGTGATCCAGGTTATCTCCCGCATAAAAGAACTGGAAGAAATCGCTTCCGCGAAAATCGCACAACGCCTGCATTCCGGCACATTCCATCTCAACACAGATTGCACCCTGCGCCTTTCTGCGCTGGACCTTTTCTCTTGTTTCCCGATAGCAGGCATCGGTCGTCCAGGTTGTCCCCTCTACATATGGATAACCAAACTGATTTAAAACCTCTTTAAAAAGGTGTTTATATTTCTTGTTGACATCAATTGTATCGCTTGGCGGCGCATAATGATAGCTTGCCCCTTCATCACGGATTGCTTTGGTTGGAATGATAATTCCGCAATCCTCGATGGTACGGTCCAGTACGCCGCAGTTTCCCAGCAGAATCAAACACTTGCTGCCCATCGCCATGATATCCTCATAGTCACCGATGCACTTCGGCTCCCCGACATAGGACTGATAAAAAGCAAAGCGTTCTCCCTGATAGACGACCTCATAAACAGGAGTCAGCCCAACTGCCGAGTGGACCTCTGTAATCTGTTTTGGATCAAAAAAACTCAAGACATTGTTAAACAATTTTTTAGAAAAGCAGGACACCGTTACATCCGGAAAATCTTCGATTTTGTTTACAAGCATTTCTGGATTGATAACAGCATCTTTGTTTGGATCAAATTCATGCAGCAGCACAAAAGCACCTCCTTTGTTTTGCCTATTATAGCAACCTGTTCTAAAAAAGTCAAAGCAGGAATCGTCCTTCGGACGATTCCTGCTTTATTATTTACGGTATAAAATTTCTTTTAGTTTCATCGGCTGCCCTTCAAAACAGAGGATCTGGTCTGAAAGTATCCTCGCCTGTTCCTTATCGTGGGTGATAAAGAATGTAAGGCTACCCTTCGTTTTCTGACGGATAAACTCCATCACCTGCTCGGCTGTCTTTTCATCCAATCCTTTAAGAGGTTCATCCAACAGATAAACGACATTTCCTTCATGTTGCTTGCCGTAGGCAAAGGCGCGGGCAATCGCAGCCCTGCGCTGCATTCCTCCCGAAAGCTCATCGGGGAAGCTCTCCTCCCAGCCGGAAAGTCCAAGCGCGCCCAGATACTCCTGTGCCAATGCCTGATATTCCTTACCCAGCACCAGACCAACATTATCCCGCACACTCAAAGAAGGAATCAAGCGGTCCTCCTGAAAGACAAACGCAAACTTTTTCTCTTCCAAGCCCTCAATCGTTCCGCTTTGTGCCGGCATCAGCCCACACAACACCCGCAGAAGGGTGGTTTTTCCGGTTCCGGAAGGTGCAAAAAAGCAGATAATTCCCTGATCGGGAAGTTCGAGAGAAAAATCCTCCAGAATGGCAAGCTGTTCATAACAAACGGTCAGATTTTTGATCTTCATTTACTTCTCCGCCACCTTCATGGATCGTTTCCCTATTCTTTTGACCAGCCACAGCATCAGCTTTTCCAGCATCACCGACATCAAAATCACCACGATGGTCCACGCAAACAGATCTACCGTTTCCAGATAGATTTTGGAATCATAGATCTGCTTGCCGATTGCTCTTGCCGGTCTGCCCAGAACTTCGGCGGCAATTCCCGATTTCCAGGCAAATCCCAGCGCACTGCTGACCGCCGAAAGGAAAAACGGCAGAATCGCCGGAAGATAGCAGTAGCGAAAGGTCTTTGCTCTGGACAGCTCAAACATCCTTGCCATCTCCAAAAGTTTTGTGTCCGCTGCATCAAATCCTTCTCTGACATTGTGATAAACCAGCGGCAAGACCATAATAAACGAAATCACCGCTGCCAGAATCTGGGTATCAATCCAGACCAGAGCCAGAATGATGAACGAAGCAACCGGTGTCGCCTTGAGCACCCCCAGCATCGGACGAATCATTTCCTGGGCAATATCCGAACGCCATGCCATTACGGCAAGCAGCGTTCCGAATAGAACCCCGCAGAAAAATCCCAGTAAAATGCGCACCAGCGAGGCAAAAACGGTCATCCAGAAATCAGCGGTCACGCAAAGCTGTACCAGCCTTTGTGCCACTGAAAGCGGGGAAGGCAGCAAGACCGGAAGTCCGACCTTGTGAGCTGCCACCGCCCAGAGCAAAATCCAGAACAGTACCGCCGCAATGCGCAGGACGGTACCTCTCCAGACAGAAGGTAACGTTATCTTTCCCTGTATTCTATCTCTTGTAGTAGAAATCTTCATTCGGGAGGTTTCCTCCTACCGACTGTGGGTTTGCATCATACAGCACCTGCAAAAATCCGCTTGCAATCTGCTGCATCTCGTCTCCTTCCACAAAGACGATATTGCATTCTGGAATTGCCTGCTGTGCAACTGCTGCTTTCATGATATCGTATTTTTCGGAAAGCTCTGCTGCATGAGAGAGACCTTCTTCACTGGTCACAGTCTCAACCGATGCTTTATATTCATCCAGGAAGCTGTCCAGCGCTTCCTTATTGTTTTCTGCAAATTCGCTGCGGACAACAACGCATCCCATGGTCAGACCGCTCTGTCCTTCCACTGCTTTGTCCCACTCTTCGGTCAGGTCCAGTGCAACACGGACATCCGAATTCTGGGTGAGAACCGAGGTTACAAACGGCTGTGGCAGCAGGGCAATCTCTGCTTCACCGGAAGCCAGCAGTGGAGCGATCTCTGCATGTTCATCCTTATAAACGATGGTGACATCCTCGCCTGGAGTCAGTCCGTTCTTTTCCAGCACTAGATTGAGTGCATACTCCGGTGTAGAACCTTGTCCGGTTGCGTAGATGGTCTTGCCTGCAAGGTCCGCTACCGACTGGATGCTGTCGCCTTTTTCCAGGATGTACAGAACACCCATGGTGTTGAGTGCTGCCAGCTTTACGCCGCCCTGTGTTTTATTGTACAGAGTGGATGCAACGTTTGTTGGTACTGCTGCGATGTCCAGATCACCCGAAACAATCTTGCCTACGATTTCGTCCGGTGCACCTGCCAAGGTAACATTGTAGTTGTTGGCAGCTTCGCCGTTATCATTCTTTTCCAAGAGGTCGAGCATTCCCAGAGCAGTTGGACCCTTGAGTGCTGCAAGGTTGATGTCCACCTTTTCCAATACAGGCTCCTGAGTCTCCTCTGTTTCCTCTTCGGATGGTTCTTCTGCTGGCTGTTCTTCTTCTGTTTCCTGCTCGATTACTGTATCGGTCACACCGCTGTTTTCTTTCTGCTCGGTAGAGCTCTGCGCAGAGCCGCAGGAAGCCAGAGATAAGGTCATGGTCAATGCTAAAAACATCGACAACAGTTTGCTAAACTTATTTTTTCTCATTTTGTTTCCTCTTTTCCGGAAAGGAGCCAGATGGTTTTCCCTTCCCTTTTTATTTTACCGCTATCCTCCAACTGCTGCATCACCCGATAAAGGGAGGTGCGCCCGATGTTGAGAATCTCGCACAGCTTGACCATCGAGATTCCTTCCACCCTTCCCTGCGGCTGCTGACCAAGATAGGAAAGCAGTGCCTGCTCGGCATCAGGTGCGGTAAAGCTGTCGATTTTGCGGTTTAAAAACTGGATTCTGCCCGACAAAAACCGGATATAGTTGAGCGCGATCTTCGCATCATCCTGCATGATCTGCTCCATTGCCTCCATCGATAAAAAGCAGACTTCACAGGCAGTCTTTGCCCAGACCGTTGTTACATAACGCTCCTGCTCGGTGAAAAGGGCTGCTGCCCCAAAACAGCATCCGCTGCTCAGTTCATTGAGCAGCACACCGCCTTCTTTTTCCACCACGGCACGTCCTTTGATCAAAATACCCAGACTTTTTTCAAAATGCTCCGGTGTATAGATACATTCTCCTTTTTGGAATGTGCGGCACTGTGCTTTTTCTTTCAGAAGCTGTTCTGATTTTTCAGGCTCAATCCCCTCAAACAGCATGCAGTTTTGAATGGCATTATTTCGTTTTTGTCCCTGCTTCATGCTGCTCGTCCTCTCCGATTTCGTTTAAAACTGTTCCAAAAAGAACAGTTTTCGGCTTCTTTATTGTACTGTCTCCCTTCACAAAAGTCAAGATTTGTTCTATAAAAAAGGTTCCCAGCTAAAACAAACTGAGAACCTTTTTATCATCGTATTATCTTGCGTAAAACGGAGCATCTTCCTCCGCCTTCTCCCGGCGGTCAAACTCTTTATCAATCTCGGTAAAGATGTACTGATACATTTCTTTTGCCATGCGATAGAAGTTTTTGACCATCTTGTATGTATATTCCCGCTCAATATCGGCAGGATATCTGGTCTCGATATAGCACTGGTTCAGGTCCGCACTCTCATCAAACCACTGATGAAAACCGCGGTCATACTTTTTTGCCTGACGGCACAGCCAGGTCAGGTTGTGTCCATCTACCAGCACGTCGGACTTTAACAGGATATATGCCTTGAGCGCTTTTTCGATTGCCTGCTGACAATGAAATGCCGCCAGCCGATAGCACCGGTCATCCTCCGACAGAATCTTTGCGGCAATCAAATCCTGACTGGAATGTTCCAGCCAATCGTAATACCGGCGGCTGTCCTTTCCGTTGTGCATTCGGCTTCTATTTCCCATAGCGCAGCCTGCCCTTCTGATTTACACGGGACGCAAAAGCGTCGCTGCTGTCCTTGAGTTCTTCAAACTGTTCATCGGTATAGAGGAGGATATCATACGGGATTTCGCTGTCCACCTCATCAAAGATTTGGGTCAGCATCTTCTTTTTATCCTGGATTTTGCCGACGATGCACAGCTTAAACGAGCGCAGCTTTCCGTCCATATCGTATTTTGTGTTATACTCAATGACGCGGCTTGGTGAAAACAGCTTCACAATCTGATCTACCGTTTCTTCAATCACTTTGTCTGAACGTTCATCCATAATCTGATTCCACCTTTCCACTGTTTTTAAAATACTTCCGGTTACAGATAGTCGTTTGGATCAATGTCATCCAGAGGGTCCACCACAATATTGTCCTTTTTCATCGGTTTCGGCGGCAGACCTCTGCGCTTTCTCCATCGATTTTCTTTTTCTTCTTCACTGAGTCCTTTGTCCATGCAGATAACAAACAGCACCAAGCTGATCAGGAACAGAATACCGCTGATGGTGGTAAGCCGCTCAAAGTTGATTGGTCCGTACTTGGTAAAATCCGAATACTGGAGCTTTGCATCCACACCCAGCACCGCGATCACCTCGCCCTGTGCGTTTTTCAGCGGCAGATAGGTCGTGATATAGTTGCTGTCCAGAATTTCCGGCACAAACGTTTCGTCCCGTCTTCCTGCAAACTGCTCATTGAGGATATTCTGGCACCGGCGGGTATAACGCTCATCGGTATACTCCTCCCCGATGTCGTGATAGTCCACCCCTGCCTCAAGATTGTTTCCAAAATCCGCATCGGCAAGATAGGCAATCCTTCCTTCCAGTCCCTGATACAAAATGTAGGCGCGGTCATAGGAAAGGGTATCCTTTGCGCGGGACAAAAATCCGCAAAGGCTCTGGTAATAGGCGGTCTGGCTGGGGTAATCGACCAGTGCCTGGAGTCTGGTGGAGTTATAATATTCCAGCGACATGGCAAGCGAGGTTGCCTCGGAAAGAGACTGGCTGCCCAGTGTGTTGATCGCCTCTTTTCTGCGATTGAGCGGGATGGCCACCGAAATCACTGCCACGACTGCCGATAAAATAACAAGGGTCAGCAACAGCCCTCTTACCTTTCTCGACGTCATCAGGCGGTTTAACATAGCTATCATTCCTTTTTTATAGATTGGGAAATTCCTCTCCCGTAAAAATCACCCTCATGCTTTGCATTTATTATACCATCTTCTTTTGTATTACTCAATCAAAACCCGAATTTTCCCCAAAGAAACCCCACTCTTTCGCATTGCGTCTCAGACATTTTTTTGATACAATAAAGGAAAAATACATTTTGTCTAAATTTGCTTTATGAAATAAAGCACCCTGCATATTCTTTTGTGCGAAAACCGTATTAACCAAAAACATTTTTGAAAGGTATGAACCCTATGAGCGTTAATTCTCAGCTTCTCAGAAAAATCCCAAAAGTAGACGAGCTTCTGCGTCATCCTTCTCTTTCCTCCCTCTCCTGCCAGCACACCGTCCTGACCGAATCGGTGCGTGAAGTAATCGACACCTTGCGTCAGCAGATTCTTGCCGGAGAAGAACCTTGTCTGGAGGAAGAATCCATCTGTGAGGAAGTCATCCGCTGTGTCACCAAAAAAACAACCATGAGCCTGCGTCCGGTCATCAATGCAACCGGCATCGTCCTGCACACTAACCTCGGCCGTGCAAAACTGAGCGATGCCGCAGTTAAAGCAATTCAGAGTGTTGCTCAGGACTACAACACCCTCGAATATAATCTGGAAAAAGGCAGCCGCGGCAGCCGTTATGCTCATGTTGAAAAGCTGATCTCCAAACTGACCGGAGCTGAGGATGCGATGGTTGTTAACAACAACGCAGCAGCCGTTATGCTGGTATTGAGCACCATGGCAAAAGGCAAGGAAGTTGTAGTTTCCCGCGGTGAGCTGGTCGAAATCGGCGGCGCTTTCCGTGTACCGGAGATTATGGCTCAGTCCGGTGGTACTCTGGTTGAGGTCGGCACCACCAACAAGACCCATCCTTCCGACTATGTCAAGGCTGTTTCCGAAAACACCGGTGCTTTCCTGAAGGTTCACACCAGCAACTTTAAAATCATGGGCTTCTTTGAGGAAGTTTCCCTCGACGAGATGGTTACCCTTGGACACGAAAGAAATATTCCGGTTATCTATGACCTGGGTTCTGGCGCAATGGTTCGTCTGGAGGATTACGGAATTCTGGATGAACCAAACGTACTGGATGCTATGAAGTCTGGTGCAGACGTCATCAGCTTTTCCGGTGACAAACTGATGGGCGGTCCACAGGCCGGCATCATTATCGGTAAGCGCGAATATATCGAAGCAATGAAGAAAAACCCTCTGACCCGCGCATTCCGTATCGACAAACTGACTCTGGCTGCTCTGGAAGCTACCCTGCGCGAATATCTTGACCCAGCAGAAGTACTGCAGAACAACCCAACCCTGCGCATGATCACTGCAACCATGGAAACTCTGGTTCCAAAGGGTGAAAAACTGTTTGCCTGCATGGAAAAGGTTCGGGATGACAGCTTCTCTGTCGCTCTGACCGAAGATTTTGGTCAGGTCGGCGGCGGTTCGGTTCCAACCCAGATGATTCGCAGCTCGGTTGTTGCAATCACTCCTGCATACGTTTCTCTGGATGTGCTGGAAAAACGTCTGCGTGAACTTTCTCTGCCTATCATTGCGCGCATCTCCAAAGACCGCCTGCTGCTGGATGTCCGCACCATCGAGGAACATCATTTTGATTATGTGGCAGAAAGCATCCTCAAATGCTGCCAGAAGTAAATTTTCTTAAATTGCTGATAAAACATAAACAAACGTCTCGGGCAAAAGGTCTTTCCTTTTGCCCCATATAAAAAGAAGGACTGGGAATGAAAAATATTATTATTGGAACTGCCGGTCACGTTGACCACGGCAAAACCGCCCTCATCAAAGCTCTAACCGGAATCGAAACCGACCGCATCAAGGAAGAAAAGAAGCGCGGTATCACCATCGAGCTGGGCTTTGCTTATCTGGATCTTCCTGACGGCGAAAAAGCCGGTATCATCGACGTGCCGGGACACGAAAAATTTGTTAAAAACATGCTGGCAGGTGCCGGCGGCATCGACCTTGCCCTGCTGGTTATCGCAGCGGATGAAGGCTTCATGCCGCAGACCAGAGAACATCTGGGCATCCTGTCTCTGTTAAACATTCCGGAAGGTATCATTGTCATCACCAAAAAGGATATGGTGGATGAGGACTGGCTGGAGGTTGTCTGCGATGACATCCGCAACGAAGTAAAAGGAACCTTCCTGGAAAACGCACAGATGATTCCTGTTTCCTCTTACACCGGTGAAGGCATTGAGGAATTAAAACAGGCTATCTTCCAGCTGATCGACCAGAAGACCCAGATCAAAAATCTGGATGTTCCGTTCCGTATTCCGATCGACCGTATCTTCTCGGTAGAAGGCTTCGGCACCGTCATTACCGGCACCCTGATCGAAGGTAAGATGAAGGTCGGGGATCCAGTCACCATCTACCCTTCCCGCATCGAGAGTCGAATCCGTAACCTTCAGGTACACTCCCACGATGTAGAGGAAGCATATGCCGGTCAGCGTGTTGCGGTAAACCTTGCAGGTCTGAAAAAGAGCGACTTAAACAAAGGTGATGTTGTCGCTGTTCCAGATTCGATGCACACCACCATGATGATTGATATAAAGCTTACCATCTTGAAAGACTGTGAGCGTGAGATCCTGAACGCTACCCGCCTGCATCTGTATCACGGTGCAAGAGACGTTCTATGTAAGGTTGTACTTCTTGACCGCGACAGCATCAGCGCCGGAGAAAGCTGCTATGCTCAGCTTCGACTGGAAGAAGAGATCGCCGTCAAGACAGGCGACCGCTTTGTCCTCCGCTTTTATTCCCCACTGGAAACCATCGGCGGCGGCGTCATCCTCGACTCCAATCCATTCAAACATAAACGCAACGATCCGCAGGTGCTGGAATCTTTAAATATCAAGGAAAATGGCTCGGACAAGGAAAAGATCAGCGCCGCTTTAAAGGACTATTCCTCCCGTTTTGAAACACTCAGCTTCCTTCAGGTACAGACTGCAATTCCAAAAGAGCAGTTTGACCAGCAGATTCAGAAGCTTATCAAGGACAAGACCGCGTTCCGCATCAATGACAATGTTGTCATCCACAGCGACTATCTGTCCCACCTAAAGGATACTGCTGTCAAGATGCTGACTGCTTACCATGAAGAAAATCCACTGCGTGACGGTATGAAACGCGACGAATTCCGCAGCAAGTTCCTCAAATACGAGGACATGGCGGTTGTGGACAAAATCACCGACTCTCTGGTAAACCGCAAGGTTCTCAAGATTGTAAACGGCTGTGTTGCTCTGTATGACTTTGAAGCACAGACCGACAACAATCAGGAGCTGATTGAAAAAGCCTTCCAGGAAGGCGGATTTGCTCCGGAATCCCCAGATCAGATTGCAGCACGCTTCCCGAAGATCAAAAACTTTAAGGCAGTGTTGGATTCTCTGGTCAGCTCTGGAAAGCTGATTCGTGTTGAGGACAAGATCCTGCTGCACATCGACTACTACAACAAAGCGCTTGAGATGGCAAAGGAATACATCGAAAAGAACGGTCAGATCACACTGGCTGAGATGCGCGACCTGATGGGAACCTCCCGTAAGTTTGCCGTTGCTGTACTCGAATACTGGGATCGCCGCAATATCACCAAGAAGGTCGGCGACGCCAGAGTATTGAAATAACTAGCTTGAAGCTGGACCCCGTTTCGCTGGTACTTTCTGAGAAAGTACCAAAGCAGCTCGCTTACAGCGCAATCTTTCGGAGAATGGAGTGAAATGACATTCTCAGGGGCAATGAACATAAAATCTGTTCCTAGAAGAAAGCCAAACATTACCCATTCGGCTTCGCCGCAAAGACGGGCAGCAAGAGGGTAAGAACAAAAGTTTTACTCAATTTTTTTCAAAAAATTGTCCAGTCCAGAGTGAAACTCTGGTCGCTTACCGCAGTGAGCGAAAACTTTATCGTCAGGCGTATTTTGGGAAGCTCGAAACCTTTTTACAAGAGAAAAAGGTTTCGAAAGCCGATTGTAAGCAGAAAGTGAACTCAAAAATTATCCAGTGGATGATTTTTGACGGTACCAGCTTACATCTGGTGCTGTCTGAGCCTAGTTGGTATTCGCTTATGGCATAAAGATTGGTAGTTTCTAAAAGCAAAAGTTTGTGGGGGTAGACAGCATAAATGCTGGGGGTGAAACCCCTGTGACACTCAAGAAAGAAGAACAAACCCCCGCACGGAAAATCCGTGCGGGGGTTCCTATCTTCCCAAGAATTTATCTTCTTTTTGTTTTCATTTTGTGCAACCCTCTAATCCTCTGTTCACATCAAAAAAATAGCTTGTCAAGCTTGGTCGATTGTGATATAATAATTAGGCATTTGGGAGCGGATGGGTGCTGGTGTGCCCTCTGGTCTTCAAAACCAGTAATTGTAGTTAGTAGCTGCATAGGTGGGTTCAATTCCCACACGTTCCCGCCAAAAGCTCATTCCTGTTGGAATGAGCTTTTTCCTTTTCTGCGTAAAAAAAGAGGAGCCGAATGGCTCCTCTTTTTTTATTATAATTCGCTTGGTCCGTCGTATGGCTCAAACTCACCTGGGAACAAAACTTCCTCTACAATCTGTGCACAGTCCATAACGCAGCCGCGGCAGGAACGCAAACGGTCGGTCTTGCCGTCTGTGCCGCGCAGGTCATTACAGATCATGCTGGTGTTTCTCTGTTCAAAGCGTTTTGCCATTTCTTTTCCCAGATCAAAGGTTGCAAATTTGGAAGCTGGGCTTTCCATATTTGCATCAGAGTTTTTCAGTCCTGCCAGCATCATCATACCGCAGACACTGCCGCAGGTCTGGAACATTCCTGCAATGCCCAGTCCATAAGCTTCTGCTGCACGAAACGCGGTCTTTTCGTCCATGCCCAATCTTTCACAGTAGGTGCAGACAACCGCCTGACAGCAGTTATATCCGTCTTTATGTTTCTGTGCGGCTTCCCAAACTTTGCTTCTTTCCATGATTTCATTCTCCTTTTCTTTTTATAATAAACAAACTGCTGCAAATCCATACAGAACAATCAACATCACTACATTGGCTGCTGTAAAGATTCCCAGATAACGCAAAACCTCCGCTTTTGGAGTCTTTGCATAAATCTTAAACGAGATCAGGCTGGCAAGCGATGCCACCAAGGTACCCAGTCCGCCGATGTTGGTTCCCAGAAGCATTCCCTTGGCATCCTGTGTAAAGTTGGACAGCAAAACCGCTGCCGGCACATTACTGATAACCTGGCTGGACAGCACCGAATAGAGCATGGTGTTCTGACTTAAAACGTTTCCCAGGAAATTCTTGACCGCTTCCACTGCACCAATATTGCCTGCAAAGATAAAGAAGCAGACAAAGGTTGCAAGCAGCCAGTAGTCCACCTTCTTCAACACCTTCGGGGAAAAGGCTGCCAATGCGATTACGGTAACTACAAGCGCAATGTGACTGCTGAGCAGATGGAAGACAGAAAGCAGACTCAGCAAAAACAGCAGAACAAACAGCAGCAATGCCCGTTTGCTCTGAATTTCCTCCCGTTTTTGGAACTGCACCTCAATGGTGTGATTCTTTCCGGCAATACAGCACAATGCAAGCAGAACAAAGCTCAACAGAACAATCGGAATGGTCACTGCAAAAAAGTCCCCTGCTGCAAGCTGGTAGAAGCTGCTCAGATACAAGTTCTGCGGATTTCCCACCGGAGTAAGCATACTGCCGATGTTGGCAGCAATCGTTTGCAGGGTAACCACCCAGGCCAGATGTTTTGTCTGTCCGGTCAGTTCCAGCACCAATACTGCAAACGGCACAAAGGTAATCAGCGCCACATCATTGGTGATAAGCATTGACGAGAAAAACGGCAGCATGACCAGAGTGAGGGTCAGCAGCCTCAAACTCTTTTTTCCTGCCAGAATTTTTTGTGCCAGCACCAGAAAAACGCCTTCCTGCTGCATTCCAGCCACTGCCGCCATCAGGCAAAACAGCAGTTCCAACACACGAAAATCAATATAGCCAATATAATCCGCGGAAGGCGGTACCAGAAACATGGACAGCACCGCACACAAAAACGCGATTACAAATACCGGTTCCTTCTTAAAAAAATCTTTTGCTCTTTGCATCTACCTCATCCTTTCCGTTCCTTAGTATATCGCAATCAAAAACGGAAAGCAATTATGAAATTTAAATGAATGGATGCAAATTAATCACGATAATCTCCGGAATATTGCCAAAACGGAACGGAAGTTTGGTCATGCCAATTCCGCTGCTGACATAGCGCATTCCGTTTTCCAGCGGATAGCTCCCTTTGATATATTTCCTTCCCCACGGCGGCAGAGCTCTCTCGGTCAGATAAGGTAACGACACCTGACCTCCATGGGAATGTCCGGACAAAACAAGCTCTACATTATGCAAATCCATCTGATCTGCGATATCCGGTTCATGGCAAATCAGAATATCTGTTCCGTCTCCTGCAAAAACAGCATCCGTATCAGGTGAACTAAGCACCGCATCATCCAGACCATACAGGGTGATGCCACACTCCTCTATTGTCTGGACTTCATTTTTCAGCACACAAAATCCGCCATCTTCCATCATCTCCTGATAGATACGGGAAGCTCCTGCTCCATAATCATGATTGCCCCAGACAGCATATTTTCCAAGCGGAGCATCAATCAAACCAAGCTTTTGAGAAAACTCCTCCAGATCAATCTTCTCTTTGTCCCTAGCGTAGATATCAAAAAAATCTCCGCCGAAAATCACAACGTCGGGATTTTGTTCATTGATTTTCTCCACGACACGGTCGATATTTCCCGGGGAATACCATTTCCCAAAATGAGTATCGCTGAAAAATACGATTCTGGTACTTTGTGAGACCGGAGCGGTCATGCTTTCCTCCCGAACAATCAGGAGAGACGGTTCCAAGTATCTTGCCCAGACAAAAAGCCCTGCTCCAATCAGAATAGCTGCTATAAGAAAAATCATCATACCCTTTAAAATCTTTCCCATCATTTCCTCCAAACTAACTTTTCCGCATATGGTTGGCTTTTATTCTACCATATCCTATGGAAAAAATGGGAAGAAAAGGATATTTTTTACATAAAATTTAAATTTGTCGGAATTAGTTTCTTCCGTTAACAGCAATTGTGAAAAAACAAATGGCAGAATAAAGCCATCGGTACTGTTTTTCCACTTTTGGTTAACATCTAACCAACGCTTAGAGAACATCCATCTAACTCACTGTTAACAGAAGGGCAACACCCAATCAACAACAATGGAATAAAGAAATAAAACAATAAGGGAAAAAAGAAAAAAGGAAAGAAGAGTAATTCTTCCTTCCTTTTCTGATTTTGAAGATTTAATGGAACTGTGAGCGATACAGGTTTGCGTAGATTCCACCCTGACGCATCAGCTGTTCATGGTTACCCTGTTCGACAATATCACCATGCTGAACAACCAGAATGGTATCTGCGTTCTGAATAGTAGACAGGCGGTGTGCAATGACAAAGCAGGTTTTATCCTTCATCAGATTGCGCATCGCGGTTTGAATCTGGATCTCCGTCCTGGTATCGACGTTGGAGGTCGCCTCATCCAGAATCAGCATCTTCGCATCCGAGAGCATCGCGCGGGCAATGGTCAGCATCTGCTTCTGTCCCTGCGAGATGTTCATACCATCTTCGTTAATGATGGTATCATAGCCATCCGGCAGGCTCATGATGTAGTTGTGGATTTTCGCTGCCTTTGCTGCTTCGATGACCTCTTCATGTGTGGCATCCTGACGGCTGAATGCGATGTTATCATAAATAGATCCATAGAATAGCCAGGTGTCCTGCAAAACCATTGTATAGGCCGCACGCAGGCTCTTGCGCGTGATTTCCATGCTGTCTTTGCCTTCCATCCGGATTTTGCCCGACTGAGGATCATAAAAGCGCATCAGCAGATTGATAATGGTAGTCTTTCCGGCACCGGTCGGTCCGACGATTGCCACCAGATTTCCCTTATGAGCCTGAAGATTCAGGTCGTGAATGATAATCTTATCCGGATCATAGCCAAAGTGAATGTGCTCCATCTCAACCTCGCCAGATACATTCGCCAATTCGGTTGCACCCGGAAGGTCTGCAGCTTCCGGCTCCTCGTCAATAACTCGGAACACACGTTCTGCTGCGGAGCATGCGGACTGAAGCTCACTGATAATGTTTGCCATCTCATTGATTGGTCCGGAGAACTTACGGGAATAGAGCACAAACGAGGAAAGATTTCCCAGAGAGATGCTGCCTCCCAAGAAAAGCAGCGCACCAAATACACTGATGAGAGCCAGTGACAGGTTGTTAATAAAGTTGACCGAAGGTCCTACGGTAGTTCCGTAGTAATCTGCCATGTAGTATGCCTGAACGGCTTCTTCGTTTTTCTTGTCAAATCGTCCGATGACCGTTTCTTCCTGATGATAGGATTTTGTTGTCTTTTGTCCGGAGATAATCTCCTCTACAAATCCGTTGAGTTCACCAAGCTTTGCCGAACGTTTGCGGAACAGCGGACGAACGGTCTTGGTTCGGTAGATGATAAACAGAATCGAAATCGGGACAGTGACTGCAAAGACCAGAATCAGCATCGGAGAGATCATCAGCATCATAATAAACGAACCGATGACCATAATTGCACTGGCTGCAATCTGAAGCAGGTCGTTGGTGAGCGAAGCGTTGACGGTATCTACGTCATAGGAAAAACGGCTGATAATATCACCGGTCTGATGTCCGTCAAAATATCGTACCGGCAGCTCAACCAGCTTGTCAAACAGGTCCTTTCTCATCTGATAAACGACCTTCTGACCCATCTTAACCATGGTTACCGACAACAGATAGGACAAAGCGGAAGATACAATATAGAAAATCAGCATCAATCCGCAGTAGAAGAATACTTTCTGAAAGTCTGCCTGACCCGCTTCACTTCCGATCGCATCAATCGCATAACCGGATAACATTGGTCCGATCAGGGCAAGCAGGTTACTGATCACTGTCAGGGTTACCGCCAGCAACAGCATCCATTTGTGCTGAAGCAGATATTTGCCCAGACGCAGGATGACCTGTTTTCTATTTTTTTTGGGCTTTTGTGAAGATGTATTGTTTTGTATCATCCAAAATCCCCTCCCATCTGCGACTCACTGATCTGACGATATACCTCACAGCTTTCCATCAGCTGTTCATGTGTTCCGTAACCGATCTCTTTTCCTTCTTCCAGCACCAGAATGTGGTCTGCATGCAGAATAGAGCTGACACGCTGGGCGATGACGATGGTGGTTACACCGGAATATTCTTCGCGCAGTGCTTTTCTCAGCATCGAGTCGGTCTTATAGTCAAGGGCACTCGATGAGTCATCCAAAATCAGGATTTCGGAATTTCCTGCAAGCGCTCTGGCAAGCAGAACCCTCTGCTTCTGACCGCCGCTCAGGTTGGTTCCTCGCGAGGTGACCATGTGTTCAAATTTTTCCGGCAGGCCGTCAATAAACTCCATTGCCTGCGCGCATCGTGCAGCTTTTTCGATCTGCTCATCCGGCAGATTTCTTCCAAAGTCAATGTTGCCCCGGATGGTGTCAGCAAACAGAATATCATTCTGGAATACTACACCAAATTTTGTATGCAGCTCTTCTGCAGGAATGGACGAAACCGAACGTCCTCCAATCCGAATGCTGCCGGAACTTCTCTCATACAACCGCATCAGCAGGTTGATAATGGTGCTCTTGCCAGCACCGGTCGCGCCAATAATACCCAACGTTTCACCCTTCTTGAGTTTAAAGGAAATGTGTGAAACATTGTCGGTCTTTCCTTTATAGGAAAAGCTGACATCATCAAATACAATGTGTTCTTCTTCCTCTACTACCGGTTCCTCTTTGGTAGTCAGGTCTTCTGGTGCATTGAGTACCTCATAGATACGTCCTGCAGAAGCACTCGCTCTGGAATACATGACAAAGATACGGGTAACCGAAAGCATAGCGTTCAGAATGATGGTAAAGTAAGACAGAAAAGCAATGATGGTACCTGGCTGTGTCTTTCCTGCGTTGATACGGAAGGCACCGACAACAATAACCAGAGTCAAACCAACGTTCAAAAACAGGTTCATCATCGGGTTTGTGATACCCATGGTCACCGACGCTTTTGTTTCGCGGCGAACAACATCACGGTTTACCTGCGAAAAATGTTCCTTTTCCTGCTCTGTCTTGGAAAGTGCCTTAATTACGCGGATACCGCTGATATTTTCACGTACAGTACGCACCATGATATCGACTCCGCGCTGCAAATCGGTATACATTGGAATACCTTTGCGCGATACCAGCCAGACAACCAATGCAATAAACGGCAGTACCGAGATCATGGTCCAGGTCAGTACCGGTTCCAGTGTCATAGTGATGGCAATTCCACCGATCAACAGAATCGGCGCGCGGATTCCCAGACGCTGCATCATACCAATTACCTGGTTGATGTTGTAGCTGTCGGTGGTAAGTCTTGCTTCCAGCGATGGAATCGAGAAGTAGTCGATCTGAGCGCTGGAAAGGTAAGAAATCTTTTTAAAAAGGTCATGGCGCAGTGTGCGGGTAGTATCTCTCGCAACCGATGCGGAAATGCGGTTTGCAAGGATATTGCCGACCAGTGCTGCAATGGCGCTGAGCACCATCAGCAAACCCCAGAACAAAACCAGCCGGGTATTTTTCTGCGGAACAACATAGTCCAGAATATAGGACAAAATCCATGGAATCATCAGCTCCATGATGGTTCCTACAAACTTAAATAAGATACCGACTCCCATTCTGGGGATATAGGGTTTGATGTAGCCAACAATTGGTCTCACGGTTGTTTATCCCTCCCTGACAAGGTATTTTGTGCCGCTTCATTGGCGCGTTTGGTCACCTTTTCCAGAAGCTGCACCAGAGTTTCCCGCTCCTCTTCACTCAGTTCTTCCAGCAGGTACTCGTTCCATTCCCGCATAACGCTCCGCACACAGGGAAGCAGTTCCTGCATCTTCTCGGTGGGGTATACTCGCCAAACTCTGCGGTCTTCCATATCCTGCTGACGGGTAATCAAGCCTTTTTCTTCCAGTGTCGCAAGCTGTCGGGTCACATTGCTTTTGTTGACACAGATTTCCCGGGAAATTTTTTCCTGTACGATTCCTGGTTCCCTGCAAATCAGAATGATATAGGGATGCTGGCAATGGGCGATTCCATAATCTTTTAATTTGCTGCTGTAAACCACTCCGCCAGTCCGATGAATCCGGTTGATATACTTCATGATTCCGTTCATGTTTTCTCTCCTTTCCCCCTGTTATATCGTTGCGTTTACAACTGTTGCACTCGCAACTTTCATAACAATATGGTATACCTTTTTAGATAAAAATGTCAATCGTTGATTTTTCCATAAAACCGTCAAAAACTTTGTTTAAAAAAACTCTTGAAAATCACACACTCACCAGACAAAGCAAAAAGAGAGGTCGGAACTTTTAGTTCCGACCTCTCTTAAATCAGCTGATAATAAAGTCCTTCTTTTTTGGAATACCACAGCAAGGTTCCATGACCTCTTTTGGGAATCCGTGCCTGAAGGGGCCACTCCGGATACTGCTCAAACACCTGAAGGTTTGCACCCGAAACAAAGATGACAAAGGAGATATAGTCCTCCTTACTCATAGGATGCGTGCTGGTGACATACCATTCTCCATCGATTTCCTCTACACACAGCTTCTGTTGTGGTGATGCCTTTTGTGCTGTACATGCTTCCAGCTTGCTGCCGCAGCAGCTGATCTGTGCTGGACCGGTACAGATATTCAAATTTCCACAAACCGGACAGATATAATAACTTGCTTTTCTCATACTTGCAATTCCTTTCCATTTTTCCTGACCAGGCAGATCGGGTGACCCGCTCAAAATCTGCTCAACACTGACCTTTAACGCAGCTGCCAGCTCGATGAGCAGGGAAACATCCGGGCATCCCAGTCCACGCTCCCACTTGGAAACCGTCTTGTCACTGATCCCCATGTGCTGAGCCAGCTGAAGCTGAGTCATGTTCTGTTTTAAACGAAGTTCCCGAATCAAATTTCCTGTCTTTGTGCAGTCCATTCACTCACCCCCTGGTGATACTTTATCAAAAATATCCTTTCAATTCAAGAAACGCTCCGTAGAGTCGCACACTTTTCTCCTTAAAAGCAATAAATTATACTGAACCACTTGATTTTTGCACTTTAACGTGCGATAATCAAAGCATTCCGAACAGGTCAGCCATCTGTCGGAATCAATATCATCAAGGAGAATATCTATGAAGGAAATTTCGAAAAAGTACGGTTTTATCACGGCTACCGCAATGATTGTCGGAATCTGCATCGGTTCCGGTATCTTCTTTAAAAGCGATAACATCCTGATTGCCACCGGCGGCAGCATACTATGGGGTGTTGTTCTGTTTGTTGTATCGGCGATTTCCATCGTTTTTGGTTGTCTGACCTTTGGAGAGCTTGCTTCCCAAACCGATCAGGTGGGCGGACTGCTCAGTTACTCCGAGGAATTCCTGGGCTCCAAGGCAGGCTGTGGCTACGGATGGTTTCAGATTTTGGTTTACTATCCATCCATCACCGCGGTGGTCAGCTGGGTTATTGGCATCTATACCTGTATTCTGTTTGGTCTGCCCGGAACGCTGGGGCTTCAGCTTTTGATTGGCTTTGCCTTTTTATGCATCTGCTTTACCTATAATGTTCTTGTTCCAAAATTTGGAGCTGGTGTCCAGAACGCAACCACTGCAATCAAGCTGATTCCACTGCTTATCTTAGCCATCTGTGGATTGATCTTCGGTGATCCAGCTGCTGGATTTGCCGCAGTTGATCCCCGTACCGTTGCCGGTGCATCCATCCTGACTGCACTTGGCCCGATCGCCTACTCGTTTGACGGTTGGATTGTTGCAACCTCCATCTCTCATGAAGTGCATGACTCCCGCCGCAATATGCCGCGTGCCCTTCTGTTTGGTCCTCTGATTGTCCTGACCATGTACGTTTTATATTTCGTCGGCGTTTCCTGCTATGTTGGCCCAATGGAAGTCATCCGTCTAGGCGATGAACACGTCAGCGTTGCTGCTGAAAGACTGCTGGGTGCATGGTTCAGCAAAGCGATTGTAGCGTTTGTCGTTGTTTCGGTTGTTGGAACGGTCAACGGTCTGGTTACCGGATTTATCCGCATGCCATACTCGATTGCGGTGCGTGAAGGAATGTTCCCAATGCGCAAAACACTCAGCAAGCTGGACAAACACGGTATGCCTGCTGTTTCTGCTCTGATGGGCTTCCTGCTGTGCACCCTCTGGCTGTGCATCCATGGATTGGTTACAATCAAAGGTTGGCTGCCAAACAGCGACGTTTCAGAAGGTGCTATCGTTATGAGTTACCTTTTATATATTCCACTGTACTGGAGAGTGTTCCGCCTGTGGAAAGAAGGACGAGTTACCAGCCGTTTCCGCGGCATGGTTTGCCCGTTCCTGGCAATCATCGGTTCGTTCATCATCCTTTCTGGAGGACTGCAAAACCCGATGTTTATTGCCTTCTTCCTGTTCTGCGGCGCGGTGGTACTGGCTGGAATTCTTTACTATCAGGCACACCACAAAAAAGCATAGAAACAAAAACAGCAGAGGAAAATCCTCTGCTGTTTTCTTTTGCTCTATTTAATTTTAGGTGCCTCTTCGGAATTTGGTAGGATCAGGATTTTCTGGAAGTAGTCAGTCAGTGCCGCACCTTCTTCTTTTGGTATCATCCCTTCTATCTCCTGCGTAAAGGGGCTTCCCTCCATATCCAGTGGGATGAAGGTTGCCTGTTCAAAATAATCCTGAAATACTCTGTTGTCAAACCAATCATAATAACCCAGAGGTTCATTCTTTCCTGTGACATCAAACTTATGCTCAACCATATACAGAATCGAGCAAACCTGACCTTTCAGCGGGAATCTTCCCTCATTTAATCTTGCTCCCAGTCGATGGAAATTTTCTGTTCCAGTTGAAAAATCATTCACCAATGTTTGATAGGTATGTCCTGCACCAAACTGTGCAAAGAATTTTGCATCTTCTGGCAGAGTATTTAACAAAAAACGGATGTTTTCCAGAGAATGTTCATCCCGAAAACTGTAAAGTTCATCACCCAATTCACCACTTCCTCCATTTTGGATATAGCTCACAAAGGATGTCAGGTATCCGGCAATTCGGACGACAATCTCATAGTTTTCCCCAAAAATATCGCGCAGTTCCTTCTCATGTTTTTCTAACGGGAGAAGCAGCGGAACCACCTTTGCAAAGGATTGCTGCTCATCTCCTATCGGCTCCTCAAACAGCATTTTCCACTCTTTGGATACTTTGTCCGGCTGCTCAACAAGCAACGAGATACCTTTTATCATCGCATTGATGTTAAATTCAGCATCAATCCCGATTGCGTGGATTTTCCTATTCTCCGGCTGCTGGCTGTTATACTCATACAGCCACTGCCAGAGATCACGCTCCGGCTCTGCATCGGTATGCAGTCCTTTTTTGCACTCCAACGCAAAGTTTAAAATTTCCTCGTCCCCGGTCTGGATGTAGTGGTCAATCAGCAGCCCAGCACCCATGCCTTCTTCCATCAGCAGATAGTTGACCTCCTGATTTTCGTGCAGGTATTGCAGCATCATCTTTTTCGCCGGATAGATCATTGTTTGTTGGTGTATTTCTCCTGCGAAGAAGAAGCGGTAGTTATCTGCATTCCCGAAGGTTTTATTATCCAACCCCTGTTCAAAATCCACCGGTTTTGCATACTTTTTGAGGTATCGCTCCACCTCCGTCCCGCCGCAGCCAGAAAATACCATCACCAATACAAGCAGCAGAGAAACCAGTTTGCACCCTTTTGGAACCCATCTGTTTAACATTCTCAAACGCCTCTTTTCCGTATCCACACTTTTTTCCTGCTCAGTGCAGGTATTTGCGGTCAGTATACTCTTTCCCGTTCGAAAAGGCAATATCGTTTTACGTAATTTGTAGGAAAAGCCAAAACAACCCCAGAGAAATATACAATTTCTCTGGGGTTAGATTTTTACAAATTTATTTTAAACAAGAAAAAATCCCGGACACGATTGCATCCAGGATTTTTGGTGGGCGAGGGTGGATTCGGACCACCGAAGTCACTGACAACAGATTTACAGTCTGCCCCCTTTGGCCACTCGGGAACTCGCCCTTATTTTGTTTTGAAATTTAGTGGAGCTGGTGGACGGACTCGAACCCCCGACCTGCTGATTACAAATCAGCTGCTCTACCAACTGAGCTACACCAGCGTATTGTTGAGAACAGCTTGATTATTATATCAAACATCTTGTCCCTTGTCAATAGCTTCACTAAATTTTTGTGGTCGAGGCGACAGGACTTGAACCTGCGGCATCTTGGTCCCAAACCAAGCACTCTACCAAACTGAGCTACGCCTCGTCGAGCACAGGTGTTATTATATATCATCTGTTTTTATTTGTCAACACCTTTTTTGATATTTTTTAAAAAAAAATCAAAAAAAGATATTTTCCCCGTTTTCGACATCCTTTTGCCCTGCAAAACCTTCCTATTTATCAGCTCTTTACTTGACTTCCTTTCTAAAATTGTTTATCATTAAACAATATAAAGCAGGTGCTGTTTTCCTGCTAAAAATCCTTTGAAAAAGCAGTTTTTAAGGTTCTTTTGAGAGCTTGTCTTTACTTTATCCGCGAGGAGGAACACAAGATGAACAACACTGAAAAAACAATGGAAAAAATCGTTTCTCTGTGCAAAGGCAGAGGTTTTGTTTTTGCCGGTTCGGAAATCTACGGCGGTCTTTCTAATACATGGGATTACGGTCCTCTGGGTGTAGAGCTCAAAAACAACGTAAAACGCGCTTGGTGGAAACGCTTTGTACAGCAGAATCCATACAACGTTGGTCTGGACAGCGCAATTCTGATGAATCCGGAAGTTTGGGTTGCTACCGGCCATGTTGGCGGCTTCTCTGACCCACTGATGGACTGCAAAGACTGCAAGACCCGTCATCGTGCAGACAAACTGATCGAAGACTTCACCGGCAAATCCGCAGACGGTTGGAGCAACGAACAGATGATGAACTTCATCAAAGAAAACGGCATCAAGTGTCCAAACTGCGGCAGCACAAACTTCACTGATATCCGTCAGTTCAACCTGATGTTCAAAACCTTCCAGGGTGTAACCGAAGACGCTAAGAGCCAGATCTACCTGCGTCCGGAAACTGCACAGGGTATCTTTGTAAACTTTGCAAACGTTCAGCGTACTACCCGTAAAAAACTGCCATTCGGTATCTGCCAGGTAGGTAAATCCTTCCGTAACGAAATTACTCCAGGTAACTTTACCTTCCGTACCAGAGAATTTGAACAGATGGAGCTGGAATTCTTCTGCAAACCAGACACCGACCTGGAATGGTTTAAATACTGGAAAGACTTCTGCCACAAATGGCTGCTTGATCTGGGCATGACCGACGAAAATCTGCGTCTGCGTGACCATGAGCCGGAAGAACTTTCCTTCTACTCCAAAGCAACCACCGACTTTGAATTCCTGTTCCCATTCGGCTGGGGCGAGCTGTGGGGCATTGCAGACCGTACCAACTACGACCTGTCCCGTCACAGCGAACATTCCGGCAAACCAATCGAATACTTCGATCAGGAAACCAACGAACACTATATTCCATACGTTATCGAGCCTTCTCTGGGCGCTGACCGTGTGGTTCTGGCATTCCTGTGCGACGCTTACGATGAAGAAGTCGTTGACGCAGAAAAGAATGACACCCGCGTTGTTCTCCACCTGCATCCAGCACTTGCTCCATTCAAAGCATGCGTTCTGCCACTGTCCAAGAAACTTTCGGAAGAAGCAAGCGCTCTGTACGCTGAGCTGTCCGAACACTTCATGGTTGACTATGATGAAGCTGGTTCCATCGGCAAACGTTACCGCCGTCAGGATGAGATCGGTACACCATTCTGCATCACCTACGACTTCGAGTCCAAGGAAGATGGCTGCGTAACCGTTCGTGACCGCGACACCATGGAACAGGAAAGAATCCCAATGAAGGATCTGACCCACTACATCATCAAGAAGCTCAAATTCTAGCAGGCTGAACCTGCACTCTGTTCGCGTTGTCGGTCAAGTGCAAGTTAAAAAACCTCGCTCTCGCGCAGATCGCTTGTTTCTGACTGCGCTCGTTGGAGCAAAATAAATCGCACAAAGCAACAGAGGAATCTTCTTATGAGAAGATTCCTCTGTTTTTCTTTTCTACTTATTTTTGATAAGGCTCACATGCTTCTGAATCCGGCAGCAACAAGATTTTCTGGAAATAATCGGTCAGACCCATTGCTGCTTTGTTGTCAGAACCTTCTCTGTCCTGCACCTGCTCCTCACCATAGCGACCAAATGGGCTTCCCTTTTCGTCCAGTGGGATAAAGGTGTCCTGCGCATAATAATCCTGAAACGAATCAATTGGTATTTCGGATTCATTCATCGGGTAATAGGTTGTCGAGCGGGGACTTTGGCTTTTCTTTAAAAATGCCAGGTAAATAGAACAAACTTTTCCCTTTACCGGAGAGTCGTCCTCCTGTAACTGCATGGCAAAGCGGTTATAGTTTTCCTGTAATACAAAGGTCGTGATCATTTCCGATTGAAGGATATGTTCTGCCCCAAACTGTCCGAAGAATTTCGCATCCTCTGGAAGCTGTTCCATAGCAAAAAACAAATTGTCTGTCATCTTGTCATCCCTGATTTGATGAGCATTTGCACCTCCTGATTGATTAAGTTCAAAGAACTTTTCTGTTGCTGTCACATTTTTTGCATACTGCTCTGCCCATGGAAAATTTTCGCCAAATATCTCCTTCATCTGCTCCGGGTACTTCTCCAACGCCTGAGGAAATTCCTTGGCCGCAGTTCCATCCGATTCTTTTATCCTTTCTATCAGTGGTTGGATTTCTTTTGCAGGAGTCACCGAATTATCCATCAAAAGGGATAATCCACGGACACTGGTTTTCTTTTGAAATTCTATGTCCAAGCCAATAATATGTAACTTGCAGTTCTCTGGCTGCTGCTGATTGTAGTCATACAGCCATTTCCAAAGCTGGTACTCATCCTGTGTATAAGCAAGAGTCCCCTCCAACTCCTCCATCATGAAGATTAAATTTTCCTCATTGCCAGTTTGAATATAATCATCTAATAAAAATCCCTGTCCCATTCCAAGCTCACAGATCAGATAATCGACATCCTGATTTTCATGAAGATATTGAATCAGCATCTTTTTGCTCTGATATCCTTTGGTTTGGGCGTGATATTCCCCCGCAAGAAAGACACGATAATCGGCATTGCCAAAGGTTTTATTGTCTATTCCCTTTTCAAAATCAATTGTTTTTGCATATTTTGCATTGTACTCTTCGACACTGAGCATTTGCTGGTTCTGACATCCCGTAAAACAAAAGCTGATTACCAGAATCACCGCTAAAATGAATGACCACCTTTTCATAATAACCCCTTCTTTCTTTGAAAACATTGTATCGAGCCTGCTGTTTGCAGTCAATATCATCTCATGCAAGTTTACCAAAAAGAGCCGCAGTCGATCGACTGCGGCTCTTGATACTGCTTTTATTTTTGAATTGCTACACTCACCCGAATTGGAACAGACACCCTGCCTTGCTCATCCAATGCCGTCAGAACAAAGCTGTCACTTCCTGTCTGTCCTTCCTGCGGTGTATAAACACATCGACCATCCTTAAAGGAGAGCGTTCCCTTTGCAGGCTTACGGCTTATCGTATAAACGACCTCCCCCTGCATACAGGAAAGAGCTGCAGATACCGGTGTCTGCGCACTGGTGTGGCAAAATACATCCTGCACGATTGGACGTTCCTCAGTATCCTCCTGCTCCCGGATCTGGAAGGTTGCACACACCTTCTGTACATCCTCTTTTCCATGAATCTGTGAGGTGCAGAGTGGAATAAAGCTAAACCATCCGGAAGAAGCTGCAAGGGCATTTTCATCCTGTACATAACACAGGCGATCCAACTCACTGCGGAAGATGGTGTCGTAAATCTGCACTTCCACCCCGTCCAGCATCAATTTTCCGCTGCCCTCTTCAGGGAGTGAGGTAATGGTGATTGCCGCGATCTCACCGGGCTTTAGTCCAAGACGCATCTCAAAATATTCTGCAGAAAGCGACACGCTCTCCCCAGCAGGCAGGATCAGGGGATAGACCCTACTTTCCATCGAGCTTTCCTGTGCCGCTACTCTGATTGGTACTGCAAAAAATAAACTCAGGGCAAGCAAAACTGCCGCTGCTTTTTGTCTTTTCATCCGTTTCATCCTTTCAGCAGGGATTCTTTTTCTCTTATTTTGGAAGAAAATTTCTCCCTGCTCACAATTTTCAAAGATAGTATTTCCGGTTTATCCAACAATAGCAGCGTCATCTTTTTCCTTTTCTAAACAAAATTCCCATTTCGGGCAAAACAAATCCACAAAATCTTTGACAATTCTCCAGAGTTTTTATCAGAGCGGTGGATTTTATGCGGCGGTTATTTACAAAAATGCGTTTGTATCTTATAATTTAGAGTAAAATATTTATTTTATTCCGTTAAGATTTTCAGCTTATCAATATGAAAGGATGGTGTCTTCATGTCACATCAAAACGTACTCATCCTGGACTTCGGTGGTCAGTACAATCAGCTGATTGCCCGCCGTGTCCGCGATCTGGGCGTATACTGCGAAATCATCCCATTCCGCAAGGCTACTGTGGAGAAGATTCGCGAATATTCTCCAATCGGTCTGATCTTTACCGGTGGTCCAAACAGCGTTTATGCTGAAAACGCACCACAGATCGATCCTGCTGTTCTTTCGATGGGCGTTCCTGTTCTGGGTCTGTGCTACGGCTGCCAGCTGATCGCACACACTCTGGGCGGCAAAGTAGAAACCGCTCCAGCAAGAGAGTTCGGCAAAACCGCTACTCACTTTAACACCACTTCCCCTCTGTTTACAGACCTTCCAGAAGAAGCAACTACCTGGATGAGCCATGTTGACTATGTCGGCAAACTTCCAGAGGGCTTTGAGAGCATCGCTCACACCGATCATTGCCCGGTTGCTGCTATGCAGAATCTGGACAAAAAGATCTTCGGCTTCCAGTATCATCCGGAAGTAGAACATACCCAGAACGGCAGCAAGATGCTGCGCAACTTCCTTTACAATGTCTGCGGCGCAGTTGGCGACTGGAGCATGAAGGATTACTGCAACACCGCAATCGCACAGGTTCGCGAGAAAGTTGGAGACGGCAAAGTTCTGCTGGCTCTGTCCGGCGGTGTAGACAGCTCGGTTGTTGCAAAACTGCTCTCCAAAGCAATCGGCAACCAGCTGACCTGTATCTTTGTTGACCATGGTCTGATGCGCAAAAACGAAGGTGATGAAATCGAAGCTGTATTCGGCAACGGTGACATCAATTTCGTCCGCGTCAATGCAGAGGATCGTTTCCTTGGCAAACTGGCTGGTGTCAGCGAACCAGAAAAGAAACGTAAGATCATCGGCGAAGAATTTATCCGCGTTTTCGAAGAAGAAGCAAAGAAAATCGGTAAAGTTGACTTCCTTGCACAGGGAACCATCTATGCTGACGTTGTAGAATCCGGTTCCGGTGATGCAGCTGTCATCAAATCCCACCACAACGTAGGCGGTCTGCCGGACTATGTTGATTTCAAAGAGATCATCGAGCCGCTGCGCCTGCTGTTCAAAGACGAAGTTCGTGCACTGGGCAGAGAGCTCGGTCTGCCGGATTATCTGGTAAACCGTCAGCCATTCCCAGGTCCTGGTCTTGCAATCCGTGTTATCGGTGAAGTTACCAAGGAAAAACTGGACGTTCTGCGCGACGCTGATTTCATCTTCCGCGATGAGATTGCAAAAGCTGGACTGGACAAATCGGTTCATCAGTACTTCGCAGTTCTGACCAACATGCGTTCTGTCGGCGTTATGGGTGACTTCAGAACCTATGATTACACCCTTGCTCTGCGCGGTGTAACCACCTCCGACTTTATGACTGCTGACTGGGCAAGAATCCCTTACGAAGTTCTGGACAAGGTTTCGGTTCGTATCGTAAACGAAGTTGACCACATCAACCGTATCTGCTACGATATCACCTCCAAACCACCGGCAACCATCGAGTGGGAATAATTTTTCCATATTAAAAACACAAAAACCTCTCTGAATGATCAGAGAGGTTTTTCTTTTACCTTTACTTTTTACAATTTTCACAACAATGACTGCACTGCCAGAGGCGATCTGCGGTTTCAGTCCAGTTTTGTGCGTATTCCAAACATTTTCCGCACAGATGTTCTGCACTTTCAGGGGACTGAAGGTCGGTCGAATGAGCACCCGTCCTTCTGACCATTTCCTGCAGCTTTTCCGGATTTTCCAGCATTGGGCAGGGACGCAGATGATTTTGGTTAAATGGTTGTCCGTCATGATATGCCATGAACAGCGGTGAGGTCAGTGCTTCCAGCAAAGTTTTCTCGCGGATATTGGAATCCGAATAATGGATAAAGACGCACGGTTCAATATCGCCGTTTGGATTGATGTGCAGATAATTTCTTCCGCCTGCGATGCATCCTCCCACATATTCACCATCATTCTGAAAATCAATGGTAAAGATCGGTTTGGTGCTGCGGTACTGACGAATCCTATGATACATCTGTTCTCTCTGCTGCGGGGATGGCAGCAGCTGCGTAACTGCATCGTTTCCAACCGGCATATAGTGGAAGAACCACGCAAATTTTGCTCCCCAGGAAACCAGCTGATCGATAAACTCCTCCGAGCTGATGGAATCAAGGTTCTGGCTGGTATAGCAGCAGGACACACCGAATGGCAGTTTCTTTCTTCTGAGGATTTCCATTGCCCGAACAACACGCTGATAACTTCCCTTTCCGCGGCGGCTGTCGGTATCCTCTTCTGAGCCCTCCACACTGATTGCCGGAATAAAGTTTTTTACCCGAAGCATTTCGTCGGCAAATTCCTCATCAATTAAGGTCGCATTGGTAAATGCAAGGAATTCACAGTCGCTGTGTTTGTTGCACAGAGCGATCAGGTCCTGTTTGCGCATCAGCGGCTCACCGCCGGTGTAGATGTACATATAAACACCCAGTTCCTTGCCCTGTGTGATGATGGAGTCGATCTCATCGAAACTCAGATTCAGGCGATTGCCATATTCTGCCGCCCAGCATCCGGTACAGTGCATATTGCAGGCTGATGTCGGGTCAAGCAGGATTGCCCACGGAACATTACAGTGATATTCCTCCATCACCTTTTCTCTCTTTTCTGCCCAATCCAAGTTTGCGTTCATAATAAAGTTTTCAAAGAATTTGCGGATGATCTGAGGATCAATGTCTGTCCACACACTTTCGATCAGTTCAAACCAGTTATTGTCCTGATCCTCCAGAATTTCTCGAAAGACCTTTCTTTGCGGAGCATAAACCGATTCCGGCAAAACCTTATCGATCATTTCCATCAGTTTTGGAAGGTTGGTTTTCGGGTCTTTTTCCAGATAATCATATACTTTTCTCATTCCAAGATTCATCATTTTTGCAGAAAAACTCATACATTCCACTCCTTTGATTTTTCTGAAATAGCTTATCCTGATTGTAATCCCCTGTCCCCGCCCGGACAATAGACAAAAAGAATCGGGTGTCTAAAGTTTAGACACCCGATTCTTTTTGTCTATTTTGTTTCTTCGAATTTTCCCAGCGTATAAGCGATACTTCCGTCCATACAGTAAAACAGCTTGTCCAGCTTACCCAGTTTATCCTTCGGCATATCGTATTCCATCCATTCCATAAAAAAGCCGACCATCATCAACACATAAACATCCGTAACAAACTCCCGATTCTCCTGGCTGATTTCCATTGACTGTGCTACTTCATTGACAATAGAAGACAAAATCGGTTTGAGCCACGACTTTAAGTAATCTTCCAGCTGGACACGATTGACCGAATGATAAACATTAAGCACCAAACTGCGATTTTCCTGCATATAGTCCAGAATCCTTCTGCATCCCTGATGCCAGTTGGTATAATCAGAATAATCCTTTAAAAGGCGCTCAAAATCATGATGAAAAATCCAGTCTACCAGATCATAGACATCCTGAAAATGATAATAAAAAGTCTGTCGATTTACCCCACAATCATCGACAATATCCTTGATGGTAATTTTATTCAAGGTCTTTTTTTGAAGCAAAGACTTGAGTGAATTTGCCAACGCCTGTTTTGTCATTTGAGACATGCTGTATTCTCCTTTCCCTGCTGTTAAATTATTTATCATCATATCACACTTTATATGGCGGTGCAACTTTTACACTTTTAAGCCTTTGTATAAAATCCAAACAGGAATTCTTTTTTGTCTATGGTAAATGCCAGCCGATTCCGTTACAATACAATCACCAAAAGCAAATATACCCGATGCAAAAATAAAATTGCATCGTCCACCAACAATAAACATATCACAGATTCCCAATGGAGGTTTCACTATGTATTACAGCAATGGCAATTATGAAGCATTCGCCCGCCCTTTAAAACCAGAAGGCGTTGACAACAAAACTGCATGGCTGGTCGGTTCCGGTCTTGCATCCCTTTCCGCAGCCTGCTTTTTGATCCGCGACGGTCAGATGAAAGGCGAAAACATCCACATTTTAGAAGAACTCAAACTTCCTGGCGGTGCCTGCGACGGCATTCAGGATCAGCAGCTTGGATTTGTTATCCGCGGCGGCCGTGAAATGGAAAACCACTTTGAATGTCTGTGGGACCTGTTCCGCTCCATTCCATCCATCGAAACTCCGGATGTTTCGGTTCTGGACGAATATTACTGGCTGAACAAGCGCGACCCAAACTATTCCCTGATGCGCGCTACACAAAACCGCGGCGAAGATGCCCACACCGATGGAAAATTCGCTCTTTCGGACAAAGCAGCTATGAGCATCATCAAACTGTTCATGACACCAGACGAACAGCTCTACGACAAAAAGATCACCGATGTACTGGACCCGGAATTCTTTGAGTCCAACTTCTGGCTCTACTGGCGCACCATGTTTGCCTTTGAAACTTGGCATTCTGCGCTGGAAATGAAGCTGTATATCCAGCGCTTTATCCATCACATCGGCGGACTTCCGGACTTTTCGGCACTCAAATTCACCAAATACAATCAGTATGAATCCCTGATTCTGCCGCTCATCCGTTATCTGGAAGCGCACAACGTACAGTTTGAATATGATACACAGGTCACCAACGTAAAATTTGAATTCGAAGGCAACAAGAAGATTGCCCGTCAGATTCTGTGCATCCAGCAGGGTGAAGAAAAAACCATCGAACTTACCGAAAACGATCTTGTTTTTGTCACCAATGGTTCCTGCACCGAAAATTCTTCTCTGGGTGACAATTATCATGCACCTGTCATGAACACCAAGCCGGGAGAAGGTGGCTGCTGGCAGCTGTGGAAAAATATCGCTGCACAGCATCCTGACTTTGGACATCCGGAAAAATTCTGTTCCAATATCGAAGCAACCAACTGGGAATCCGCAACCGTCACCACACTGAATGACCGCATTCCTCCTTATCTCCAGAAGATCTGCAAACGTGACCCATTCTCTGGAAAGGTTGTCACCGGCGGCATCATCACTGTCAAAGATTCTGCCTGGATGTTAAGCTACACCTTTAACCGTCAGCCTCATTTCAAAGCGCAGCCGGAAGGTCAGCTGGTCGGCTGGATCTACGGTTTGTTTACCGATGTTCCTGGAAACTTCATCAAAAAGCCGATGAAAGAATGTACCGGCATCGAAATCTGCGCAGAATGGCTGTACCACATGGGCGTGCCGGAAGACCAGATCATGGATCTGGCAGAACATTCTGCAAGCACCGTTCCATGTATGATGCCATATATCACCGCATTCTTTATGCCTCGTGCAAAGGGCGACCGTCCAAATGTCGTACCGGACGGCTGTGTCAACTTCGCCTTCATCGGACAGTTTGCCGAAACCATCCGTGACACCATCTTCACCACCGAATACTCTGTCCGCACCGGTATGGAAGCAGCTTACACCCTGCTCAACATCGACCGCGGTGTACCGGAAGTCTGGGGTTCCTGCTATGATATCCGTGCTCTGCTGGATGCTACTTCCAAGATGATGGACGGCAAAAAACTCACCGAAATCAAACTCCCATTCGGATACCGAATGATCGAGAAAAAAGCACTGGAAAAGGTGGAAGGAACCATCATCGAAGAGATGTTAAAACGCTATAACCTGATCTAACTTCTCATCAGTTATCTCTCAAAGAAAAGGAGGGCACCGTTTAGGTGTCCTCCTTTTCTTGATGACAAAAATAAACAAAGAAACACAGCGCCAGCAGATCGGCACAGCCGCCCGAGCTGATGTTTTTCTCGATAAAAAGTTTATCCAAGGATTGTACTTGCTCCTCTTTCACACCATTTTTCAGCACCTGTTGGGCCTCTTTTTGTGCCCAGAGAAGGGTCTCTCCGTCCGAGCGGGTGATGATATTGGTATCCTGTACCTTGGAAATTAATGCAATCAGTGCAGAAACACCTGCGTCATTCATGGATTTTCCCCGAGAGATTTCTTCCTTTAACTTTGGCAAGCCAATCTCAAACACCGAAGGAAAACCCTGTGCTGCTTCTCCGCGGATTCCGGTAATCCCATATTCTTTATATAATTTCTCTCCATAAGAAAGCGTCTCTTTTTTCTCGATGTCTTTAAAATCATCCATCAGATGTCGGCACATCTGTGCACACAGGTTGGAAAAATCCTTTTCCGAAGCGCTTTTATCCGCCATTCTTCCTGCCGCGGCACAGAAAATCCCCATCGAAAAAATCGCCCCCTTGTGGGTGTTTACTCCACCAGTTGCCTGTTTCATCTGTTCTTCTGCTTCCCGTCCCAGCGGACGCAGGGAGCAAAACAGCTCCTGTGGATTTTCTTTTCCTGCTAATCCCTGCAAGGCGCAGCTTTTAAAATAGGGATAGAGTGCACAGGCACTGTCTGCAAAGGTGAAGATATCCATATCTCGATGTGAACCATTGTTGTTTCGGTCTACCAGTCCTGGTTTTGGGGTTACATTAACCTCATATAGCAGAGCGCGGCAGGCATCCCGCGCAATCCGGTCAGCCAGACACTGATTCAAAAACTCACAGATGATCTCCACTGTCCTTGCCCATATCTCTTCGATCGAATGGGCGCGGCTGCGGGCACAAACTGCCGCCTTCTGACCGCAGACAAAACATTTTCTCGGCGGAAGGCCAAGATCACTCCGGGAAATTTTGGGAATATCCGGCGACATAACATCAATATCAAACAGCCGTCCCAGCTCTGAACCTTCCTCGATTGCTACCATCAGCTCTTTGATTTTCTTCGGAGATTCCCTTACCAGTAGATAACATTCGTCCCCTGTTTTTCCACAAAACTCCCGTTTTTCGAGGATTTCCACCCCTGCATAGGAAAGTTCGCGCAAAATTTGCCGCTTTCCTTCCACAAACGCCTGGGTAAAAAGTGGAAAACTTTTAATTGCCCCTGCAATATTTAAGGTAAAACTGATGAGCGTTTTCGGGGAGTTTCCTGTTTCTCTGCTCATCATCTCCTGCTGACGGCAAACCCTTTGCTCCTTTGCGTCCAGAATCTGCGAAAGAGAAATCGGTTCCTGCTGTTTTAAGCTGTCCAGAAGTTCTGCTGTTCTCATCCGTTTTTCTTTTCCTTTGCTAATTTTTCAGCTATTTTCTGTCCTTCTTCGGATACCAGAAAATCAAAGGTCGTCTGCGGTACCAACTGCCGGATGGTTTCATAGTCCCCTTCTACCATGCACGCGCGCACCCTGGATGCACTGATCTCCACACCATCCTCTTTTTTACGCAGAATCTCCACGACTTCGATGCCATACTCGCCCAAGATTTCCTTCATCGCGCTGTTATAGGCATTGGTTACCGGGCAGAACGGCTCAGTGCCGACAAATCTCTTTGTGATACCCAGTTCCTTTGCAAAATATTCGCAGAAGATGCGCAGGTCAAGCTCGCAGTTGATTGCTTCTGCTCGGTGCTGCTCCTTGATAAAATAGGTCGGAAACACTGCGGAAGAAATGAGGTAATCCGAAGTATGGTGCAGGATAACATTTTCCAGTCCTCTGATTCCCTCTTTGACCAGCTGATAGCGAACCGATGCCGGGAAGGCGCTGCGATCTTCCGAAAGAACAAACAGATGCAGCACATCACATTGAGAAGCTGCTGTTTCAATCAGATAGCGGTGACCATTGGTGAATGGATTACAGTTTGCAACGATGGCACCGATGGTTTTCGGGTTTCCTTTCGGACGCTCGAGGTTCTGTACATACTGTTTGATTCCATCGCGGACATTTTCCATCAGCAGAACATCGGCTGTTTCAATAATTGGAAAAAATCCCAGATCGGAAAACATTGCCCTGTTTTTGGGTTTGGTAAAGACAAAGAGATGTTGCTGTCCCACTTCGGAGGCATGGTTTAAAAGTAGGGTAACCACGCGGGACGAAAGGCCTTCGCCCTGATAACGGTCATCCACCGCCACACATTTAATCACGTTCTGCTGCAAAGAACCGGTCGCTGCGATCTGTCCGTCCTGTGTGGTGAGATTGACAGTATATTCCACCCCTTCGTCATACTGCAGCTGCATGGATTTTAGAAATTCCTGCACCTTTTTCTTTTTTCTTCCGGTAAACGGAGTTCCAAATTCTTCGTAAAACTGGCTGTATTCCATCGTGCCTCTCCCTTGTTCTTTCTTTGATTACCAGCAAATCTCCTCTCCTGGTTTTAAAATCAGGCGATTATCCGCTGGGAAGCTCTCTGCCATCTGCTGTGAAAACAGCTCACCGGGCTTCATATGTACCGGTACATTCTGCTTTGCCCCAATAATTTTAGCGCATCTTGCTGCTTGCTGTGCATCCATATTATAGATGCCGTCGATCGGCAAAAAGGCATAGTCAAGCTGTTCTTTTGCAAGTTCCTGCATTTCTTCGGTCTCGGAGGTATCGCAGGCAAGATACAACTTCTTTGAGCCTGTTGTAATAACAAAACCCACACAGGCATTCTTTGGATGGTTTCGGTTGTAAGCTGCCACAGCCTGAATCTGTACATCCTGCTGCTGGATCTTTTGATAATGGATTGTTCCATCTTTGTCCTGACTGATAAAATCTTTTGCCCGCAGTATCTTGCCATCTGGTTTGAGCGCAACCAACTGAACCTGATTGTGATCGCCGTGCTCATGGGAAACCAATACCAAATCGGCTGGGAGGTCGTAACCTTCCCCTGCAAACGGATCAATATAAATAACACATCCGGCATCACTTACCAGTCGAAAACTGCCATGTCCCTGATACAAAAAATCTGCCATAAAATGTCCTCCCTTCCTTTCCTTTATCCCTTATTATACCCTTTTCTTCGGTCCTTTAAAAGGGCTTACTTTGTCTTTTCCCGCAATGTTTTGCACAATCCTCTAGGTCAGTTTACAAAGAACTTATGAAGGCAGCAGAAATAGACTTCTAACAACAAAGTGGCTTGTTCTTTGGCACATAACCGTTGTTGACATCATTTCCTTGCTGCCTAGCAAAGAAATGGCATTTGAAACGGCAAAAAACAGACAGATTTTCCTCTTAAAATTAAATAGGAAGGAAAGCCTTTTAAGGACTTTCCTTCCTCGATTGCCTGTGTTATACTTCGTTCAGTTTGCCATTGCTTGACTCGGCTGGCTTTCCTGTCTCCGCAACAAATGGAAGTTACTGTATCGTTAATGATAGTTCTATTTCATCTTCGTCCACTGTTCCAGTCTCTGTAAAGCCTCTGCTTTTATACAAATTTAGCGCTTGGATATTATCTCTATTACAGGTTAAGGTTACCCGATTTGAAGAGCCAAAAGGTTTGACTTTGATATAATCAAGTACCTGATCCAATGCAGCTCCACCATAACCCCGTCTCTGTTTTGATTCATCAATCATCATATGCCATATATCATATTCCGGGATATCATAATCGTAAATCACCATAACATAGCCAACCATTGTATCATCTTCATATATTCCAAAAGGTTGACATTGCTCCCTATACACATAAGCCTGTGCAAGACTGCGAATCGGATGTGAAACAAATCGCTCCTGTCCAGGTGCAAGTTTTAGATTAAATGCGTCAATGAAATTTTCTTCTGTAATTTTTCTAAGATTAATCATAAGTTCCTCCATAAATTGTCTTAATTTCACTGGTAAGTTGGTCTTGTATGAACATCTATCGAGAACAGAAGATTACATCAAAAAGCAAATAAAAAGCCGTGGTTAATAAACCACGGCAAAAAACCTATAAAAATATTATAACGCAACCGAGGTCCTCAAAAGATATTCAGATTTTATATTCGTTCTGTTATTTGTCATAATGAAGCACCTCGCTTTCTATTAGATTTTATATGATTATAATACTAATCGTTGATAATGTCAATGATAGTCCATGTGTTTATCATGATACAAAAAGGATTCCCGATAAAACGGGAATCCTTTTTAGAATAAATATAGAACAAATTTTGTTCGTTTTAGCATGGGTTCTTATGCTCCCTATTTTACCGAGTGGATTTCATCCAGCAAGGTTCCGTCGCGGTAAATAACCTTAGCAACAACCTTCTCACCCATCTGAACTGGCTTCGGTACGCCTGCAAGTTCTTCTGCCATGCGTTTGAGGTCAGCAATCTCAACAACCGGCAGTTTTGCATCGATCAGTTTCTGTTTAAGTTCCTGATTCTTTCCGCCTGCTGTGTTGACTGCGATACCTCTCTGGGTAACAACAACGTCAACGGTCTTGCCAGGAGTGGAGATGCACAGGCATCTGTCTACAACCAGTGGCAGTCTAGCACGGGTCAGCGGAGCAATGATGATAGCCAGTTTTGCACCTGCTGCGGTATCACAGTGGCCACCGGAACCGCCCATGATATAGCCGTTGGAATCAGTGTGTACGTTAACGTTAAAGTCAAGGTCAACCTGAGTTGCACCCAACAGAACAACGTCCAGATTATCAACACCGGCACTCTTGCCGCTGACACCTGCATACTGAGTTGCAGAAACTTCCATATGTTTTGGATTGGAACGGATGGATTCAACTGCTTTCAGGTCGAAGCACTGTACGTCCAGCAGAGCCTTGAAGCAACCTTCCTCCAGCATATCAACCATATATCCGGTGATACCGCCCATACCGTAGCTACCATGGATACCTTTTTCCAGCATCATCTCTTTGACATATTTTGCAGTAGCCAGGGTTGCGCCGCCTGCACCGGTCTGGAAGGAGAAGCCGTCCTTGAGCAGTCCGGAAGCATCGATAACCTTTGCAGCGTAGCTTGCCATCTTTAAGCCAACTGGGTCACGGGTGATCTTGGTGGTACCGGAAACGATACCAGCAGGATCGCCGATCTGGTCAACCGCTACCACATAGTCAACATAAACTTCTGGGATGGAGAAATCAACCAGCGGATATTCTACCAGGTTATCGGTGATAACAACAACCTTCTTTGCGTTCATGGCATCTGCAAATGCATAGCCGATAGAGCCGCAGGCAGATTTACCGAATTTACCGGTGCAGTTACCCATATCATCGGAGGTAGGAGCTGCGATAAATGCGATATCAATTTTGGAGGTGCCTTTTTCCATGTCGGAAGCACGGCCGCCGTGGCTGCGGAAGATAACCGGTTTGTCCATGATGCCTTCAGAGATTGCTTTACCAACCTTTGCACCCATGTAGTTGCATTCGATGCCGGTTACAACACCGTTTTTGATGTGTCCGATAATTGGTTCGTGAACATCAAAAACAGAGCTTGCGTTGACAGTCAGGTTTTTATATCCCATCTGTGCGATCTGTTCCAGAACCATGTTCAGGACATAGTCGCCGTTTCTCATGTGGTGATGGAAGGAGATGGTCATGCCATCCTGCAAACCACATTTTTCAATTGCTTCTTTGATAGATGCTACTAACTTACTCATCGTCTTCCACCTCTCCAAACATTGCTTTTTCCATCTCGATGACCTGTCTTGCACGTTCTACGATTGGAGCATCGATCATCTTGCCTCGCAGAGAAACAACGCCTTTGCCCTGTTCTTTTGCAATGCGGATGGTTTCCATAACTTCATGTGCATAATCAATCTCTGCCTGTGTTGGGCTGAATACTTCGTTGATTCCCTCAACGTGTCTTGGAGAAATCGAAGCCTTGCCGGAGAAGCCCAGAGATTTTGCAAATCGAGCATCTGCATACAGACCATCGATATCGTCAACATCGGTAAATGGTGTGTCGTAAACATCAACGCCGCATGCACGAGCTGCACAAACCAGTCTGGTGCGGGCATAGAAAATCTCGTTGCCCTCTTTGGTTCTCTTGCAGCGCAGGTCAGCAGTGAGGTCCTCACCGCCTAAGAACAGTGCAGCAACTCTCTCGTCAGCAGAAGCAATCTGGAATGCGTTTTCAACGCCCATTGCAGTTTCGATCAGTGGGATCAGTTTTACAGTGTTCTTTTCGAAGCCGCATTTTTCTTCCAGCTTGGTGATGTACTCGGAAACGGTTTTTACGTCCTGAGCACAGCTTACCTTTGGAGGCATAATCATGTTTGGTTTGAGCGGAATGATTTCATCCAGGTCGTGGGTCCAGTAATCGGTTTCAACTGGATTGATACGGATGATGATTTCGCAGCCTTTGTAGTGCAGGGATTTGAGCGCGTTGCGCACCAGAATACGGGCAGAATCCTTTTCAGCCGGAGAAACAGCGTCCTCAAGGTCGAGGATGATGCTGTCTGCACCCAGCACGTCACCGTTCATCAGAAGGTTTGGGGTGTTGCCAGGGATAAATAACATAGATCTTCTCATTACTGTTCCCCTCCTGCTCTCTTGATGGCGGTTTCTACGCGCGCTTTGATAACACAGTCGATTGCACCTTTGTCATTAACAGAGATTTTGCCGGAAGTAACGCCCAGCTCATCCACAACTTCGCGGATGCTCTTTTCGATTTCCTGTGCAAACTGGTTATATACAACCGATTCGATGCTGATTTCCAGTTTATCAGAAGGTTCTACCTTTACATATACGTCGCTCGATTCCAGTGTTCCTGCAACGGCGTTTGTTTTAATGTTCATGGTTTTGTATTCTCCCCTCATATTGTTTTGGGATAATCCTTTATTCTTCAATTCCCTTGCGGCATGGCATACCAAGGTCAAAAGGATGTTTTTCCTTGACAAACTTGGTCACATAGTCCGCGCGGTCGGTCAGCGCACTGATGTCCATTCCGTACTGATGTCCGGTGATAACAAGTTCTGTTCCTTCCGGACGTTTGTCCATCATTTCCAGGAGCTGATCTTTCGGGATGGTTCCCAGATTATAGGCATCGATGACCTCATCGAGCACCACCAGGTCATAATTTCCGGAGAAATATTTTTCTCTGACCTCATCAAATTTTTTCTGGAATTTTTCTTTGTAAAATTCCTGCTGTTCCGGGGTCAGATTAAACATAAATGGAATTGGGCCTTCATTTTCGATGTAATCGACACCTGGCAGGGAACGGATTACCGATACCTCACCGCTGTTTGGCTCCTTGAGGAACTGATAAACCAGAACCTTGAAACCATGTCCAACACAGCGCACAATCTGTCCCATTGCTGCGGTAGTTTTTCCCTTTCCGTCTCCATAGTAGAGCTGAATACAGCCTTTCTGCATAATGAATGTGCCCTCCCTTCCTTAAGGTAAAATTTTTTTCATAACAAAGGCCGCACCTGTATTGTGTGCAGCCTTTGTCCCGATCTTTTAATAGATTCGTTCAATCTTATCGATATCCGATCCAATCTTTGGTTCTTCCTTCTGTCCTACCAGTCCGACGATCAGATAACATTTTCTGACCGGATCGTATGGAATATCCTTGATCAGGGTAAATCCTTCGATCTCTCCACTGCTTCGAACGTGGTTTCGCGGAGCGGTACATTCATAGATGACGTCTCCGATGCTGATGTGCTCCTCATCGTGGAAGGAAATCGGAACATTCTGCTCAATGACTGCCTTTACCTTCTTTTCAATCATATCCAGAGAAACAATTGGTTTTTCCTTAAAGCAAAGCACGAAGCCATGTTTTACCTCTGCGTGCTCATAGTCCTCCGGATGTCCGTGCGAAAGGAAGTAACCGGTAATATCCTCCGCAGAATGTACCATCTTGCGGTAACGGATCGACTTAAAGACGATGTTGGCAATGTCCTGCGGGATTGGTCCAAACAGGTCCGGTCGGGTTACGATGACCTCTTCCCCGACGCCAAGCATCAGGTCCGCGTTGACCGGCAGGTCACTTCCTTCCCTCTTGAGGAAAGGATAAACCAGATCAAAGTGTTCTACGACCACTCTCTTTCCCTTCTGGATTGCCGCCATGATGGCGCGGGCCAGCTCAGGGCACTGAGTGAATCCCTGCTCAAAGCGGATATCCAAATGATAGGTGTGCGGGGTAGCAAAGAGGGAAAATCCCTTTTTGCTGATACTTCCCATTCCCAACGGGTCATCCAGCATCTCCAGCAGCGGCAGAGGGCGAACGTTGACACCTTCATCATCATTTGTCAGTTCCAAACCTGGGAACATACCTTTAACCAGCATACTTTTTCCCGAACCTGCGTCACCGATTACGCCGATGAGCTTGTCGGTCGGGCGAAGATACTGCTGGGCAATCTGCATTCCCAGTTCGGCCATACGGATATTGCCTCGCGGAGCAAAATAGATACTGTACAGATGGCTGATGTACGACATGAAATGCCTCCCTGTCCTGATACGCGGATAGGGATTCTGTGCCAGAATCCCTATCCGTTTTCACCTTTTACGGTTTGTTTATTTGACTAGCATTTTTTTGCATTTCTCAGAGCGAGAACACGGTTCATTTCGTTGTAAACGATCATGAAGCCTTCGTCAACGCCCATACCTGGTTTAGCAAGGATCTGGTCTGGTTTGGTAGCCATTGCGCAGTCTACGCAAACCTGGCAGGAACGGTCTGTTTCGTTGCAGGTACCGCCCTGGTATGCGCCGAATCCATGTTCTTTGCAGTAGAGAACTGCTTCGATGGTGTTGTTGATACCACCAAGGTCTGGGGTCTTGATCTGAGCCATGTGGCCAGCTTTGTTGTCGCAGAAGTAGATAACGTCTTCCAGAGTGTTGCACCATTCGTCAGCTACCAGCTCAACGTTGATGCCGCGTCTGTCAACTTCTTCTCTCAGGCCTTTGAGGCAGAGCATCTGTTTTTCTCTTTCGCCTGCATCCATTGGGCCTTCGATTCTCAGGTGGAATGGTTTAGCAGCTTCTTCGAGCTCTGCCAGATAATCTGCCATTGCTTTGAAGTTGTCATCGCCAAATGCCTGACCGATGGTTCCGTATACGTCAATGTGGAAGATTGGAGCGTAGGAATCATCTGTGCGCAGTTTGAGGATACGATCTCTCAGCCAGCAAACGTACTCTTTGAGTTTGGAGCCGTCTCTGCCCAGTTTTGTATCAACGTTGTTGATCAGAGCGTGTGGCAGGATTGCAGCACCTTTGAGGATCATCTTATCTGCGTTTTCATAACGGTTATCACCGGACTGGGTGAAGATCGGAATTGGTGTTTCGGAAACGGTTGTGCCGTATTCGTCAGCAACAACTTCGCTCATCAGACGTTTTGTAGCTTTTGCAACTGCGTCCAGGATTGCCTGGGAAACGCCGTAACGGATTGCGGTATGCAGTCTCTTGCCGTCAACTTCGATTGCTTCCATCATTTTGGTCAGTTCTCTGAAGTTGTCTGCTTCTTTGCCTACCAGAGCAGGTTTGATATATTTATCGATAACTGGGATGAAGTCCTCAGCCAGGAACAGAGGGTCACGGCCGCCTGCACCGGAGTACTGAACTGCTGCACAGTCGCCCCATGCAACCTGTCCGTCTTCCAGAACCAGCATAACCGAGATGGACTCGCCTGCCTGACGGATGGATTTGAATCCAGGAGTCATTGTGTCGCCAAAGTAAGCAGCACCGTCGGAAACTGCTCCAGATTTGATTGCTTTCTGGTCGTCAAAGAAGAAACCTGTACGGCCTGGTGCGCATACTACGTTTACGATTTTCATTTTAAAAATCTCCCTTCTTATTTGACCCAAAAGGCATCTTGGTCTTTTGGGTGCAAACCCGGATGTTAAAACCTGGGTTTGAAATATTCATTGATCCGGCGCAGAGTTTTACTGCGCCGGTTTGTCACAGTAAGTAAAATCCCTGATCGATTAATATCTTGGTCTGCCTACCAGACGGCCTTTGCTGATTGCATAAACGTCGTCAATAACCATCTGGAAAGAAACTTCACGGTTTTCAGCTTTGCCGCGTTCTGCCAGTTTTTCTTTGTGGAATTTCTTCAGGTCATCGGTGAATGGCAGGTTGCCAACTTCCAGAATACGAACTGCACCGCCGTTGTCACGAGCTGGCAGCATGATGCCTGCGTTGCATTTTGCAGGACCGAATGGGATATCGATAACACCTGCATTGATTGCAGCGATTGCACCCAGGATGATGTCGCCATGACCCAGAGCGATTACTTTGTCCATGATGCATCTGGTTTCAGCTTTGATAACTTCTTTTTCATGCTCCAGACGGCTTCCTACGGTTACCTGGTCAACCAGCATGTTGGTCAGCTGTTTGGTGCAGCGCAGACCCTGTGCGTTAGCTTCCTTGGTTGGAACGCCAGCAGCTTCATGTGGAGTTTTAACGATAACTTTGGTAGCTTTTGCCAGAGCAGCACAAGCAGCACCCCAAGAGATTACGCCGAATGCTTTTGCTTCGTCAGCTGGGAAACCGCCCATCCACTGATGGAATACGGTAGTAACATTAACATCGGTATAACCGAATTTGTGCATGTATTCGTCAGTCAGCTCTTCCAGAGTTCTGATTGCAGCAACGTCCTGAATCTGGTTACCCAGCTGGCCGTAACCAACAGTGATGTTCTTAACACCCTGTTCAGCAGCAGCCAGAGCTTCGATGATTGCAACCGAGTGAGAGATACATGGTGGAACCAGAGTACCGGTCAGAGGGCCGTATGGCTCACGGTTGATTGCAACGCCAGCCTCTTCATAAATACCGGTCAGACGGTCAACGTACTGCCAGTCATACATGGTCTGTTCAATCGGAATATTTTTAGCGTATGGGATGTTGTAGGAGATACCGCCGCCTTCGTAGGAGGTAAAGCCGCCTGCGTAAGCGATTTCGGTCAGCAGTCTTGCATCTGGGGTACCATGTCTTACCTGAAGAGGAGTATCCAGAGCTTCTACTACCTGACGGCAGCCGCGTACACCATGGTTAACTGCTGGGAAGCCGTTGAGGAATGGATGGAAGTTGCCGTTTGCCATACCTTCTTTTTCACGACGGATACCTTCTGCACAGTTTTCATACTGGTTCTGACGGGTATAGGAGTCGATGGTGGTTGGCAGCAGGTCTGCTTCACCAGCATCCTGCAGATGTTTGAGCAGTTCGATGTGGTTTTCGATCAGACCAACACCAGCTCTTGGCTGAACCAGGGTTTTGCCCTCTTTCTTTGCCTTGTTGAGCTTGTTGGAGAAAACTTTATGTTCTGGCAGGGATTTGTGGTAAGCGATTGCTTCGTCCAGATCTACTTCTTTACCGGTTTCCCAGGTAGCAAGAACTTCTTTACGGATTTTGTAAAATTCGTCGTCTCTCAGCTTTTTATTTTTGATATCAATCATTTCCATCTTTTACCAGCTCCTTTTTCATGATTCTCAACGCCACGTCAGGATATTCGGTGCTCAAAAGGCCCATTGCAGCCAGAATATACTTTCTGTCTACCAGAACCTGAGCGTCCTTTGGCTTGAGGGAGAATGCATCGATTGGATTAAACAGCGCGTGCGATGCGATCTCGGCTGTTCTCTTGGTGTGGATCAGTGCTCCTCCGGTTACGATTACCGTCTTAACTGCGGTCAGATCCTTTCCGGTCTGCATATAGCTGATACCCATTGGAGAATAGTACTGTTCCAGATGTCCTGCATGACGGGTTACTGCAACCTCAATAGCAAGGGATGCAAGTGCAAAGTCGATTGCTTCCAGCTCATCGTCATCATTGGATGGAACCACGTCGGTGTGGGTTCCCAGATAATCGATCAGTTCCTTGCAGCGTTCCTCGCTCAACCCCGAAAGTTCAGACACACGCATGATATCGGTTGCATCCACGATTCCATGAATGCTGTAACGCATGCCGATGTCGCCCTCTACGGTACGTTTTGCATACTCTTCACGCAGACCTTTTAATGCAGTCATGCCTGTGGTTGGAAGTCCGTAGGACATCGAGTAGATATCGGTGGTTGCTCCGCCTAAGTCAACGCCGACCAGATCGCCGATTCCGTCCTCGTCCTTGGTTCCCTTTGCAAGCAGCTTCATCGCGGTCAGCATTGCCGAAGGGGTAGGCATCAGGATGCCCTGAATCAGCTGTTCGGCATTGCTTAAACCTTTTGCTTTGACAATCTGCTCCAAAAAGATGCTGCGGATCTTCTGCTGAACCGGCTCAACATTTGGAATATCGAGCCTTGGCATAACGTTTTCGCAGACATAGGTCTGTTTGTCTTTTAAGATCTCTTCACACTGGTCAGCACAGTTGCGGTTTCCTGCGATAATAATCGGGAAATGGTTCTTTGCTCTTGCCAGCATGCGAGCGTTATAAACGATGTTTTCCTTGTTGCCGCCGTCCGTTCCACCGGTCAGCAGGCAGATATCCGGATTGATCTCATCGATTTCCTGAAGGTCTTTTTCGGTCAGTTCATAGGAGTAGGTTTTGAGAACCTTTGCTCCTGCGCCAAGCGATGCCTGTCTTGCTGCTTTTGCGGTCAGCTCCGGAACCAGGCCGATTGCAACCATACGGAGACCTCCGGCTGCACTGGAGCAAGCGTACTGCTCCTCAAACTCGATATTGCCAATTTTTTCTCTTAAAATTGCGAGCGCATTGTTTAAGCCATTGATAATATCGGTTTCAATTGTGGTATAGCTTTGTGCTGTACCCAGAATTTTTTCTTCATCCACATCGACTGCGGTAATTTTAGTATAGGTACTTCCGAAGTCGATCAGTAAAACAGGCTTCATTGCCTTCACCCTCTTTAAGTAATCTGCTTGTTTTTGACAAACGATTCCTTATTCAATACCCAGGTCTTTTTTCAGGCAGTCGATGGTAACCTGTGGGTCGGTGCCAGGACCAAATGCGCGGTCAAAGCCCATTGCTTTGTAACGTCTCTCGATTTCTTCAACCGGAACTTTACCAACAACCAGGTTACCGCCTGCGTACAGCAGGATTCCTTTGAGGCCTGCCTCGTCGCATTTTTCTCTCATGCCTGTGCAGTCGATTTCGCCCTGTCCGTAAAGGGAAGAAACGATGATTGCATCTGCACCAACTTCTACTGCTGCTTTAATGAACTCATCCTGCGGAACCAGTACACCCAGGTTTGTTACGTCAAATCCAGCGTCCAAAAATGCACGGTTGAGGATTGCATTACCTACTGCATGAACGTCTGCACCGATAACGCCAAGGATCAGTTTTTTCTTTTCCATTTTCTTGCACCTCTTAACAATGTTTTGTGGTATGCTTTTTTATCTCAGTTACCGGAGAGATTCAAGATATTCTTTTCTTCCGGTTTCATACAGATTGTTGCCTTCGCAGTCGATGATAACGAAAGCTGGCAGATCTTCAACTTCCAGACGTCTGAGTGCTTCTGCGCCCAGATCTTCGTATGCGATGATCTCTGCCTTTTTGATGCAGCGGGAGAGCAGTGCGCCTGCGCCGCCGATTGCACCAAAGTAAACTGCACCGTGTTCTTTCATTGCAGCAATAACTTCAGGGCTTCTCTTACCTTTTCCGATCATACCTCTCTGACCGAGTTTGATCATGGTTGGGGAATATGCATCCATACGGTAGCTGGTGGTTGGACCTGCAGAACCGATAACCTGATTGCCTTTTGCCGGAGCCGGACCTACATAGTAGATAACAGAATCCTTTGGATCAAATGGCAGTTCTTTGCCCTGTTCTACCAGTTCGCACAGACGTTTGTGAGCTGCGTCTCTTGCTGTATAGATGACTCCCGAAATTAATACGCTATCTCCACATTTTAAGTCTTTTACCTGCTCTAAGGTAAGTGGAGCTGTTACTCGTTTTTCCATAACCTTCTCCTCTTATAACTCTACAGATTTATGACGTGTCACATGGCAGTTGATGTTAACTGCGATTGGCAGGCCGGCAATATGGGTCGGCATCTTTTCGATGTTAACTGCCAGAGCGGTGGTCTTGCCGCCGACACCCTGTGGGCCGATGCCCAAAGCGTTGATCTTTTCGAGCATCTCTTCTTCCAGCTGTGCATAGAACGGGTCTGCGTTGCGGACGTTGGTGTTTCTCATCAGTGCTTTCTTTGCAAGCAGTGCTGCTTTATCAAAGGTTCCGCCGATGCCGACACCAACTACGATTGGTGGACATGGGTTTGGACCTGCATCCTCAACAACTTTGAGGATAAAGTCCTTGACGCCCTGCAGGCCATCGGATGGTTTGAGCATCTTGATCTGGCTCATGTTTTCGCTTCCGAAACCTTTTGGAGCAACGGTCAGTTTAAAGCCGTCACCAGGAACAATATCATAGTAGATCATTGCAGGAGTGTTATCGGTGGTGTTGACACGGTCCAGTGGATCTCTTACGACCGATTTGCGCAGACAGCCTTCGGTATAACCCTGGCGAACACCCTCGTTTACTGCTTCTTCCAGGTTGCCCACAATATGAACATCCTGTCCGATTTCCATAAATACGCAGGCAACACCTGTGTCCTGACAAACTGGAACGTATGCATCCTCAGCGATCAGATAGTTCTCGCGGATGATGCCCAGAATGTTTTTAGCCAGTGCCCAAGGCTCTGCCTGTTCGCTTGCGTTGATCTTCTCCTTAATATCCTCAGGAAGATAGGAGTTTGCTTCCATGCAAAGACGTTTTACCTGAGCGGTAATGTCCTTCGCATTAATCTCTCTCATCGTGTTTTCCCTCCCGGTTGTTTTTGGTTTGGTTATAAATCGTTCCAGAACAAATCTGCGCCAGGCCAATTCCTGTTTTCCCCTTGCTGCACAAATTCATTCTGTTTTGATAAACGCTTCGGGTTTCCCTTGCGTGTATATCCATTTTCATTTTTAACAAAAAACTACTGCGTGTTTTAATTTATCACCAATACATTTTGTTTGCAAGTTTTGATTCAAAATAGATTTTTTATGGTTTCTTTCCTTTCTTATACAGAAACCATAAATTTGTTTGAAGTTTCCAATCACTTTAAACGAAACGCACCTGTGATTTCTTTGACGAGCGTATTTTTTTGTTTAATTTATCTATAAAATTCAATATTTTTTTGTGGGTGCATTTTCCATAAAAAGTACCAGAAAATACCGGATGCTTTCAAGTACAATATACCACAAATCCCTCGGTTTTGAAACACTTTTATGTGATAAATTTATTGGTTTTATTTTTAAATATTTTATCTAACCAGAATTGCTGTATTGATGAAAAAAGAATGTCATTTTTCATAAATATCTTTTGTTTTAACATAGCTTCGGATATTGTGTTGTGCTATAATAGGAGCTGCTTTTGAGCACAACCAATCACTGTGAAAAGAGGAATGATGATGCAGACCAGAACCATCGATCTGACCCGCGGCAGCATTATGAAAGCACTGCTTTTGTTTGCTGTACCGCTTTTTATCTCCAACCTGTTCCAGCAGCTGTACAACACCGCCGACACTATGATTGTCGGAAACGTATTGGGCGATCAGTCACTCGCCGCTATCGGCTCCACCTCCGCCGTGTTTGAATTGATCATCGGATTTGCAAACGGTGTGGGCAGCGGATTCGGCATTGTAATTGCCTGTCTGTGGGGCGCCAACGACCGTGAAAAACTGAAAAAGGCGGTAGCCTCCTCGTTAATTTTGAGTTTGATGCTAAGCGCTGTTTTGATGATCGTTTCTTTTGTTGCGCTCAAGCCCCTGCTGATCCTTCTCAAAACGCCTGCTGACATTCTGGAAGAAGCCTATGGCTACATTTCCATTATCTGCATGGCGGTCGCCATCACCATGCTCTATAATCTTGGGGCTGCTCTTTTACGTGCCATCGGTGACAGCATCACCCCGCTGATTGTTCTGCTGATTGCTTCGGTATTAAATATTGCACTGGACTTTCTGTTTATGACCCGATTTTCCATGGGGATTGCCGGGGCTGCCGTCGCCACCGTCATCGCGCAGGGCGTCTGCTGTATTTTCTGCTTCTGGTTTATCCTGCGCCGCGCAAAGGTCCTGGTGCCTTCCCGCAAGGATTTTTCCTTTGATTCGGCTCTGTGCCGGGAACTTCTGGAACAGGGCTTTTCGATGGGATTTATGCTCTCCATTGTCTCTCTGGGAACGGTTGCCCTGCAGTCCTCTATCAATGTACTGGGCACCCAGATTATCGCTGCACATACAACAGCCCGCAAACTGTTCGGTTTGCTGACCATGCCATTTGCCACCGTAGCTGCAGCAATCGCTACCTTCACTTCCCAGAACAAGGGTGCAGAGCAATATGACCGCATCCGTCAGGGTGTATATCAGGCAAATATGCTGACCACCATCTATTCTGTTGTCGTCACCATTCTGATCTTTTTATCGGCTCCATTTCTGGTTCATGTCATGAGCGGTTCCTCCGACCCGTTTATCCTGCAAACCGGTTCCATGTATATGCGCATCAATTCCCCATTTTTTATCGTGCTGGGCGTACTACTTAATCTGCGAAACGCTCTTCAGGGAATGGGACGCAAAATCATTCCATTGTTCTCCAGTATCATCGAACTGGTCGGAAAGGTCATCTTTGCTTCACTGCTCATCCCATTTATGGGGTATCTCGGTGTATGCTTCTGTGAGCCGTTTGTCTGGAGCTGTATGGCATTGCAGCTGTGGTTTTCCTTCTACCGCAGCGAAGAAATCCGGGCAGTCAAATAACTCCCTGACCCAGAAAATTTTGTACTGGTCCTAGTCACCCATCTGGATGTACTTGAAGCCTTCTCCATGTACCTCGTTGGATTCCAGCACTACCATGAAGGAAGCCGGGTCTGCCGCTTTGACCGCCTGCTGTACCTGATACATCTGTTTATCGCTGCATGCACACATAACGACCTGTTTGTCATCCTTGCTGTAATCGCCTGCCGCCTTGATGAGGGTGGAACCGCGATGACAGGTATCCTCGATGGTCTGGGAAATCTTGTCCCCATGGTCGGTAACAATCAGGGTGAGCTTTCCGGCATTTGCACCGTACATTACCTTATCGATCACCGCGGAGAAGATAAAGTTCACGATCATACCGTAGATAACACCATCCACATCCTTAAAAAGGATGCCGCCTGCCATGACAATGACAAAGTCGGTCAGGAAAACCAGTTTTCCCAAAGACAGATGCGGATGCAGGCTCTTGAGCGCCATCACCATGAAATCTGCACCTCCGGTAGAGGAATTTTGCATATAAATGAGTGCATAACCGATTCCCATAATAACCCCTGTGCAGAGGGCAGCAAGCAGACGATCCCCGTCATACGCCGGGAACATCGGCCCGATATAGTCTATGAAGAAAGAAGAGATAATCATACAGCGGATAGAACGGAAGAAAAATCCCTTTCCCAGCAGCTTATAGCACAGCAATGCCAGCGGGATGTTGAGCACCACGATGGTTGCGCCCAGCGGAAGCCCAAACAGACGATTGAAAATCAGGGCGATGCCCGAAAATCCGGTCAGCGGAAATTCAGCATTGACCGCAAAGCTGTCCAGTGCAACTGCAACCAAAATTCCGCCCAGTGTTTCCATCAAAAATGGGATAATCCTCCGTTCCCATTTCTCCTTCATTGTCAAACTCATGCCGTTTCCTCTTTTCTTTCTGTCTTTTTTCCATTTTCTTTCCTACGAAAAAAGAGCGTTTGCAGATCTTCCATATGATCCGCAAACGCTCTTTTCTGTTTTTAACTATATCATACAGTTTTTTAAAAGTCAAGCAATGTATTTTTATTCTTTTTAGCTAAAAAATATCCTTTTTTTATTTTCTACAAACCTCCTTGTTTTTTCAAAACTTCCATGATATGATAATTTTAATAGTAATCCTGATTTTTATCGAATCGAGGTGCTTTTTATGAATCGAATCCTTGGGCTGATGCTTTCCCTGACCCTTTGTATGACGCTGCTCTGCGGCTGTCAGGTACAAAAAGGAAACTATCTCAAACCGGTCAAACTCACTGAATCCGAGCGTGAGCTGCTGACACTTACCAATCCAAACCTTCCGATTCTGCTGGACTACCATGTCGAGGGTGCAAAATCGATGGCAATCGAAAAGATGATCTTAAAAGATGGAGCATGGGTCAAGGAAGAAGGTTCCTTGTTTGCTATGGAAACAGATGACGCTTCCAAGCCGATGGAGGGCCGCATGGCGCTCAATTACAGCACCGAGTCCAACAGTTTCGGACTTACCTCCGCTGCGGTGCGGGAAACTGCCGGAAGCCTTGCGCGCACCGCTGAGCTGAGCAATCACTCCGAATACGAGATGCGCAGTGCAGCTACCAACCAGAATGAGACTACCGTTACCCTCAATGAGCCGGTCTACCTGCTGCTCTTCTGCGCAGACAAACCGGATAACTCCAGCGATGGAACTGTCCCAACCGACCCGCTTGCTCACCCGGAAACCTTTACCAGCGAGTACGTTGAGATGATTACCGTCACCTTTTCTGATAAACCACTTCACTAAAATCCAGTCACGGAGGTACCGATGAAAAAACTGCTTCTTTCTCTGCTGAGTATCCTTATGCTGATTTTCCTGCTTTCCGGCTGTACGCCGCAGCAGGAAAAAGTCGGCAACTATCTTGAAAAGGCAGAGCTTACCGAAGAGGAAATCAATATTCTCAAGCTGGCAGAGGCACAGGAACCACTCCTGTTTGACTTTACCGTCAACACGGGAAAATCCTTTACCATTCAAACCTTTGAGCTTCAGGATGGACAGTGGGTCGCTTCACAGGGCTATTCTTCTAGCATCAATCAGGATAACCTTCCGATCGATGGACGCATTGCCATCCGGCAGGATGAAAAAACTGGCGCTCTCCTTTTGATTGCAGTACAGAGTAAGACCGGTTTTACCCATTCCGCTCCGATGCCGGATGAAAGCGTACCGGAATATTCTGCTCATTCCACCACTTCTCTGAGCAGCCGCACCGAAATTCAGATAAACAAACCAATTGCGTTTCACGTATACTACGGTTACTCGGATAGCCAGACCTCCCACACCGCTTATTTCCCGGACTATGCGCTGGAGCATCCGGAAGAAATCGACAGCGACTATGCTCAGATTGTTGCCATTACCTTTTCAGATAAACCTTTGTCCTGATATACGCTAAAATAGATTCTGAAAGAAGGCGGACAGATGAACCATCTTCTGAATTATCTTGAGCACAACGGCATCTTGCTGTGCAACCAAAACCCGTTTCTTCCCGCGTTGGAGGATATCGGATGCAGCTGGAACGATGTGGTGGAACTGATTGACAACCATCAGCTGTTTTACTGTAAGGTCTTTCAAAAGCGCACCACCTATCTCAGTGCGGAATGTTACTACCTTTTGAAAAATCTTCGTTTCCCAAAACCTCTTACTCCATCCGCCGAGAGAATTTATTCTTTTCTGCTCAACAAAGCTCCCGCAGAGACCACCTTTTTGAAAAGCGTCTCCGCTCTTTCTCCCAAAAGCTATCAGCAGGGCTTTGACTTTTTGCTGCAAAACCTGTATGTGACCGCATTTTCCAACTGCCAAACCCTCAACCCTAACTGGTCCTCTTTTCGGTATTGTACCAGTGTGACGTGGGAGGATGTTTCCCCTAACTGCTATTGCATGGAAAACGCAAAGGAGCGTCTTTGGGAGATTTTATCTCACATCATGTCAGAAAAACTGTTTTGTTCCTTACTGCGATAAAAAAACGCCGCTTGATTTAAGCGGCGTTTTTTTATACGATTTTTTTATCCTATCTGCCCAAAATTTCCTGTGCCTGCTCTTCGGTCAAGTCATAGTGGTAAAACAGGCTGTAAAATTCCTGCACTTCCTTCACCATATCATAGTCATAGATTTCAGGATAAAGCAGATTTCCCAGCCATTTGACACCGATGACGCGGTTTGCTGCCGGAGGCTGGTCCAGAAAGCTGTACGGCTCAGATGGAATTTTGCTGTAATTGCCTTCCTGCACCGCTGTCAGCTCCTGCCAAACCGGATCATTTGCCACACCATCTGCCATTGACTGCTCGCCAAACAGCAGAACATCCGGATTCCAGTTGAGCAGCTGCTCAAAGCTGATCTCTATTGCACCGCTGCCAGCACCTTCCACCTGCACGCAGTTGTCAGCGCCCACAAGTTCAATTACTTCGGTATGAAAAGAGCCTTGTGCAAAACTGCTCAGTCCGTTCTCATTCAGTCCATAATAAACGCTCTTGCGCTCCTCCTGCGGAATGGATGCCGACTTTTCCTGTGCATCCTGCATGGTCTGGTCACAGTAGTCCGCAATTTTGTTTGCCTCTTCTTCGCAGTCAAGCAGCTGTCCCAATGTACGGAAGGCTGTTCCTGTTCCTTCCAAATCTGCTTCGATAAAAACGACCGGAATTCCCAGCTGTTCCTGAAGATCGTCCAGTTCCTCTTTCATGCCGTCCTTGACCTCACCGATGTCGATAATGACCTGTGGATCTGCCGCAATTACCGCTTCTTTGTTGAGGTCAGATTTGCTTCCGTAAAAAGCCCCAAAGACTGGAAGATTTACAAACTCTTCTCCATAATAAGCCTCTGCATTCTTGGCAACCTCACCGGCACGTCCCACCATCTTGTCTGCTGCAATGGAAAACAGACACTGCTGCGCCATATTTCCGGACGGAGCGACCCGCTCGATCTGCCCTTCAAAAGAAACCGTTCTTCCCAGCGAGTCAGTAAACTCCCACTGACCTTCCTTTGTCTGTTCCGTATCCTGAGCACTTTCTTCCGTTTTTTCTGCTGTCTGTGTCTCCTGTGTCTGCTCAGTCTGTTCGGTTTGCTGTGTCTGCGAGCAGGCAGAAAATGCTGCTCCCATCATCAGTGCTGCCAGCATCAAAGCCATCAGTCTGATCGTAAAATGTTTTTTCATCATATAAAATTCTTCCTTTCGATTATTGTATCTGATCCGGCACGCACACCAGATAGCTTCCATCCGACTGCTCAATCGAGTGAATCCGGACATTTACTCCATAAGCCTCATTTAAAATCTGTCGGTCAACTGCTGTCTGCGGACTGCCCTCACTTAATACTTTTCCATCTTTGAGTACCAGAATCCGGTTTGCATAATTTAATGCATGTTCGGGATTATGGGTAGAAAGCAGGATACCGTATCCCTGCTGGGCTAAGGAGGAAATCATCTGCATAACCCGAATTTGGTTGCCGTAGTCAAGATTTGCTGTCGGCTCGTCCATCAGCAGGTAGTCCGCATCCTGTGCCAATGCCCGCGCAATCAGTGCAAGCTGGCGTTCTCCTCCGGAAATCTCCGCAATGCTGCGGTCGCTCAGATGGGAAATTCCCATCCGTTCGATTGCCCTATGCGCTGCCTCTTTCTGCGCTTTGCCGGGACTGGAAAAAAGGCTGTGGGAACCAGCTGTTCCCATCAGCACCATCTCAAAGACAGTATATCCAAACACCGGTGTGCTGTACTGCGGAATGTAAGCGATCTTTTCTGCAAGCTCTCTCGTACTTAAGGTGCGCAGATTTTTATTTCCCAGGAAAATATTGCCCGAATAACCGGTATTGATTCCCAGAATGCAGCGAAACAGTGTGCTTTTTCCAACGCCGTTTGGTCCAAGCAGACAGAGAAAATCCTTTGGTGCAAGGGAAAAGCTCACCTTTTGAAGCACAGGATGATTTCGATATCCAAACGAAACCTCTCTGACTGAAAGGATCTCTTGATGTTTCATCACATGTTCCATCATCTCTTTCCCTCCTTTAACAGCAGATAGAGAAAGAACGGTGCCCCCACAAAGGAGGTCAGAATCCCCAGTGGTATCTCCGCCGTAGTCAGGGTGCGCGACAGATTGTCCACCAGCATCATAAAGCTTGCGCCCAGCAAGAGGGACGCTGGCAGTGTGGCGCGGTAATCGTATCCGACCATCATTCGCGCAAAGTGCGGAATCACAAGTCCCACCCAGCCGATCATACCGCTAATCGACACACAAGCGGCTGTAATCAGCGTAGCGCACAGAATAACCACATAGCGCAGTATTCTGGTATTCACCCCGATGCTCCTTGCTTCTTCCTCGCCCAACGTCAGAATATTAAGCCGCCACCGAAGCAGCAGCAGAATGAAACATCCAATCCCAATCGGGATAACTGCAAACAGGAGATCCTGCATTCGAATGGCAGACAGGCTTCCCATCAGCCAGTAGGTAATCTCAGGCAAAGTATCGTTTGGGTCTGCCACCAGCTTGATAAAGGATATTCCCGAAGAAAACAATGAACTTATCATGATGCCGCCCAATACCAGACCGATCATCGGGCTGGATTTTACCTGGGACGCAACCAGCTGCACCAGAAGCACCGCACCAAGACCGCAGACGAAGGAAAAGGCAGAAATGTTAAAATAGGAAAAGCCCAGCAAAATTCCCAGTGCCGCACCAAAACCAGCTCCCGCCGAAGCACCCAGCACATCCGGGGAAACCATCGGATTTTGAAACAGTCCCTGATAGCAAAGACCCGCTGCAGAAAGCCCTGCTCCGATCAGGGCTGCCGAAAGCACGCGCGGCAATCGAATATTGAACACAACACGTTCTGCCGCTGAACTCCAGAATGGTTCTATTGAAATCAGGCGGGAGAGAAGGATTCCTCCCAGTTCTTTTGGGGAAACTGCATATCTTCCCAGCAAAAAAGACCCCAGAAAGCAAACAACAAACAAAATCCCAAGCAGCAGAATTGTCCGAATCCTGCCTTCCCTGCTTTCTTTTCTGATCCCTTCTTTTTTTTGCATCCAATTCCTCCTGTTCTGCGTTATTCTCAGATAAGAATAACGTATTTCTTCTGATTCGTCAATAGATTGGATTCGTCCTGGTTTCCTGTTTACAAAAATCGGATTTGTGATACAATCATCTTGTCCGTATATTCTCCCATCATGCAAAGTTCTTGCAGAGGAAACAACATGCCGACTCGATTTGTCACCATACAAAACAAGGTTTATCAGTTTGACTATGACTATAAAAACACCGATTTCCGCCGGGAGGCGCTCAATCGGATGACCAAAGAAACCTGGGGATTTTCCTTTGAGCGCTGGTATCAGAACGGTTTCTGGCCGGACAGCTGCGTGCCCTATTCCCTGTTTGACCTGCAAAAGATGGTCTCCCATGTCACCGCAACGATTTTCACCTTTGCACTGGAAGGGAAAACGCTCAAAGCGCTCCAGCTTGGCACAGTGATGACCGACCCGGATTATCGCGGTCGTGGACTGAGCCGCTGGCTGATCGACAGGGTGCTGGAAAATTTTGAGCAGCAGGTTGATTTTGTCTTTTTATACGCTAACGACAGTGTGCTGGACTTCTATCCAAAGTTTGGATTTAAGCGTGCTCCGGAATTTTTTGCCGCCGCTGAACAGACTGATAAAGACAGGATTGCTGCAAATAAGGCTGATGTCCGCAAGCTGGATGTAACACAGCAGCAGGACCAACAGATTCTTATGCGTATCGCTTCTCAAACAACTGCGCAATACCGGATGACACCACTGCAAAACCAATCGATGCTCTTTTTGTACAGCGGCTTTTCCGAGCTAACCTTTCTGGAAAACAGCCTGTACTATTTCCCGGAAATGGATGCTGTTGCCATTGCTTCTGTCAAAGAGGATACTCTGGCTGTCTATGATGTTCTGTCCCCGAAAAAAGTTCCACTTAACCACATCATTTCTTCCCTGTCTGATTCCCAGACCAAGCGGGCGGAGCTTTATTTTCTTCCGGAAGAACTGTCCGGCTTTTCCGTTTTCCCTCTTGAGCAAAAAGACTCCACCCTATTTGTTCGGGGAACCGATTTGTTCTTTACAAAACAGCTCTGTCTTCCTGTCACCAGCCATACCTGATTTCTTGTTTGTCTGCCCTTCACCATCATGGTGGAGGGCTTTTCTTTTTCGACACTTGACGGTTTAAAAATTCTATGGTAATATCATTAAGTTAATTTAATTATATTTGCTTAACTATTTGGAGGTGTTTTCCTTGACACGCGATGTTGTAAAAAAATTTTTCTATACTCTTTCCTTAAATGAACTGAATCTGATGAACCATAACCAGCTTTGTCCGGATGTCAGCTATAACACTCTGCTTTATCTGGATCTGATCTACTTTATCCCTGACTGTACTGCCAGCAAGATTGCCCAGCAGCTTCATATCTCAAAGCCAGCAGTCACCTCAAAAATCAATGATATGATCGCACAGGGGCTGGTCAAAAAGGTTCAGAGCCAGAAAGACAAACGGGTCTACTATCTCACCTTCAACGATCAGGTTGCCAAAGCTTATGAAAATTATAACCGCAGCCTTTGTCGTGCGGTTTCTCTTGCAGAGCAGGAAGTTTCTCAGGAAGAGATCGATGTTTTCTGCCGCGTACTGGAAAAAATCGGAGAAAAATATATGGAGGACATAAACCATGAACAACCAGATTGCAAAAAAATTTGATACCCTATCCCTGTTAAAATTCACTCTTCCCTCTATGATTATGATGCTGTTTATGGCATTATATCAGATGGTGGATGCGGTGTTTGTATCAAATTTCGTTTCTGAAACTGCGCTGTCCGCGCTGAATATCGTTTATCCGCTGATCAGCTTCATCATTGCAGTGGCTGTCATGCTTGCCACCGGAGGAAGTGCTGTCATCGCCAAAAAGATGGGAGAGGGAGAACATGCCCTTGCCCGTCAGTTATTCTCGATGGTGGTGCTGATCGGTGTGCTGTTTGGTATCGCCATGACTCTGGTAGGGATTTTCTTTACCCGCCCGCTGATTCATCTGATGGGTTCCACCCTTGCCTTGGACCCTTACTGCTACGACTATCTGTATACCTTGATGCTGTTCTCTCCGTTTGCTGTGCTTCAGCTTTTGTTCCAAACCTTCTTTATCACAGCCGGCAAACCTCATCTTGGCCTGGTCGTTACTGTCCTTGCCGGAATTGCCAATATCTTTTTCGACTTTTTGTTTATCGTTGTCATCCCTCTGGGTGTAAAGGGTGCCGCTTATGGAACGGCCATCGGCTACTGCATCCCGGCAATCTTTGGCCTTATCTTCTTCTCTCTGGATCGAAACGGCAGTCTGCACTTTGTGAAGCCGACCTTTGACGCCCCTGTTCTGGCACACATCTGTGCAAACGGTTCCTCCGAGATGGTAACCAACCTCTCCAATGCCGTAACAACTCTGTTTTTTAACCTCACCATGCTGCATTATCTCGGGGAAGCAGGCGTTGCTTCCATTACCATTGCTCTGTATGCACAATGGTTTTTGACCTCAATCTATTTTGGATTTGCTTCCGGTGTTGCACCGGTATTCAGCTATAATCACGGCTGTGAAAACCATGAACAGCTGCACCGCATTTTCAATATCAGCATCCGTTTTGTTGCTATCAGCGCTGTCGGTGTCGTGCTGTTTGCGCTCCTTGCCTGCGATATGCTGATTTCCATCTTCGTCTCTCCTTCCAGTGAGGTATTTTCCATTACCTCATCGGGATTTAAACTGTTTGCCACAAGCTTTCTTTTTGTGGGAACCAATATCTTTTCTTCCGGTATGTTTACCGCACTCTCCAACGGAAAGGTCTCCGCAATCATCTCCTTTCTGCGAACCTTCGTCTTTCTGCTGCTGTCCATGTTCTTGCTTCCAATGGTGATGGGAGTAAACGGAATCTGGCTGACCGTTCCGGTTGCAGAATTGCTGACACTGGGCGTTTCTATTTTTTACTTCATTCGACTTCGTAAAGTTTATCACTATTAATTTTACACGATTTTATGCTTAGAAAGGGCTGATGAGGCATGCATGGCCACAAGCGCAAATAGTCCCATACGAAAGCCAAACAAACTGAATCTATTTTCGTATGGGGGATTTTACCATGAAAGAGAACAAATATAACGAAAAAACCTTTTTTGAAAAATACAGTCAGATGAGCCGCTCCAAACAGGGTCTTGCAGGAGCAGGTGAGTGGAAAACACTTGAGCCGCTCCTTCCTGATTTTCGTGGAAAAGCGGTGCTGGATCTCGGCTGTGGCTATGGATGGCACTGCATCTATGCCGCGGAGCACGGTGCCAAACAGGTCATCGGCATCGATATTTCTGATCGCATGCTTGCTGTTGCCCGGGAAAAGACTCATTTTGAACAGGTGGAATATCGCTGCACCGCAATCGAAGACGCTCAGTTTGAGGAAAGCAGCTTTGATATTGTGCTTTCCTCCCTTGCCCTGCACTATATCGAATCCTTTGATATGGTTGCAAAACAAGTTTCCCGCTTCTTAAAACCGGGAGGAACCTTCCTGTTTTCCTGTGAGCATCCTGTCTTTACCGCAGAAGGCTCCCAGCAGTGGGTGACCAATCCGGATGGCAGTATTGCGCACTTCCCTGTCGATAACTATTATTATGAAGGAAAGCGCACCGCAAACTTTCTGGGGGAATCGGTAACGAAATATCATCGTACCCTTACCACCTATCTGATGGGTCTGCTCAACAACGGTTTTGAAATTACCGCTGTTGCAGAACCTATGCCGCCGGAAGATACGCTGGATCTCCCCGGCATGAAGGATGAGATGCGCCGCCCGATGATGCTGATTGTTCGTGCAGTCAAAAAATAAGTTTCTCTGAAAAGGCTCCCGAAACAGGGAGCCTTTTTTATATTCTTTTACCAAAGAATTACAGTATTTTGTAAACTTATTGCATAAAATATGTTCTTTATGGATGGTTTGTAAATATTAGCACTCTCCTATTGACAGTGCTAATATTCAGAGTTATACTATGTTCAGAACAAAAGAAAAAGACCTCCAGAGGAACGAAAGCTCCTCGCAGAGATCCAATCCCGATGTTCTTACGAACAGTTATAATGGATTTAAATGGAGGAATGATTTATGTTATTACCAAGCCTGTTTGGAGAAAACCTTTTTGATGAAATGATGAACTTTGATTTCGACAAAGAACTGGAACGTATGACCAGACCTTTGTACGGAAAACATAATAAGAACATGATGAAGACCGATGTTCGTGAAACTGAAAACAGTTATGAACTGGACATCGACCTGCCTGGATTCAAGAAAGATGAAATCAGCATCCAGCTGGACAACGGCTATCTGAGCATCCAGGCTGCAAAAGGTCTTGATAAAGACGAAGAAAAGAAAGATGGTCAGTATATCCGCAGAGAACGTTATGCAGGCAGCATGAGCCGTACCTTCTATGTCGGCGATGCTCTGACCCAGAACGACATTCATGCAAAATTCGAGGATGGTATCCTGAGACTGACCGTTCCGAAAAAAGAGCCAGCTAAAATCGAGCAAAACAAATACATCGCAATTGAGTAATTTTCCTCTCTAAATGCGTCAAAAAGCAGGGAGCCAAGAACCGAATGGTTCTTGGCTCCCTGCTTTTATTATGCTATACTTGATACAAAGCTCCGACAAATATCTATCTTAAAGGAGGAAGGTTTCATGTTTTCCTTTTTGGATCGTTTTGACAGAATTACTGGAGAAATTCTTACCTTAAAAATCATCGAGAAAAATCCCGGTGATGAGCAGGCAATTCCTTTTTACTATTATGATATTTACAAAAACGATTCCGACCAGCCCATCGGAAAGATCAGCATTCGGATCGGCCATAATTTCCACTCCTACTATAACGGAAATTTAGGTTATGAAATTGATGAACCATATCGCGGGCACCATTATGCCATGATCGCTTGTCAGATGCTACTGCCTGTTGCAAAAGTGCATGGGATGGATTATCTGGATATTACCTGCAACGAAGACAACATCGCTTCCTATAAAACGATGGAACACCTTGGCGCAGAATTACTTGAAATATGCGATGTTCCAAAAACCTATTGTTACTGGGAGGAAGGAATCAAACCACATCGTATCTACCGCTTAAAACTAAGCTAAATCTTTTCAACTTCCTTTCATGGGAGTTGATTTTTCTCTTAAAAAGTGATATATTTATCTTATAAAGAGATATATTTATCACTTTTAAGGAGGAACCTTTATGAAGCAATGCTTCTCCCTCAAATTCCTGTGGAAAGTTTATGCTGTGCTGATTACAATTTCCATTATCCTCATGCTCATTAACCCTGATCTCCCCATGAAAGAGGTCATTTTATGTCTTACCATTTTGATCGTATTCAGACAGGACTACACTCAGCTTGTTTCCGATCAGTCAAAAGAACAACCTTCCCGCACTCCTCATGTCAACCCTAAGCTGGGCTGGCTGGGTCTGCTGGGATTTTTGGGATTTTCCGGAATCCCCTGTTATCTGCTTTCCGGACAGACTTTTCCCTTCCTTTTCTTCTGTTTCTTCGGATTTTTCGGATTCTTTTTCGAGGGAAAACTTTCCGATATCCTGCGCGACGAACGCTTTTGTCAAAATGAACTGCGCGCCACCGCAAATGCCTCTCGTTTTTGCATCCAGATGATCGCTTTTTGCGTCGTCATATCTGCACAGCTGAACTCCTCTCAGTTCCTTTCTCCGTTTTTAATGTCCTCTCTGGGGCTGTGTCTGGGATTGGTCAAATTTTTACAGCCCTATCTGCTGTACCGCTACGACCAACTGGAGGACTAGGATATGCCGGAATTTCGCTGCGAACTGAAAAAATACAGACAACTCAAAAACCTGACACAGGAACAGCTCGGTCAGATGGTGGGGGTACGCCGGGAAACCATCATGCGCCTGGAAGCTGGAAAATATAACCCTTCGCTGAAACTGGCGGTGGATATTTCCCGTGTTGTGGGAGCACCGATTGAAGATATCTTCATCTTTGATTAACACCTTGACCTTCCCATCTGCATATGATATAATGTTGGGTATACTCTTTGCACTGCATCTTATCTACAGTACAAACTGAGCAGGCGTAATGCCGGGTCACCTTGGTGACAGCGGATGAACAGTATGGGCATCTGCGGGACAGTAGTTTACTAGTTATTGTCCCGCAGGTGCTCTTTTTTTCGGGACGGTAACCTGATAAACTTTGCAGGTCACAGAGTTATCTTTCACTTTTTACACTGGAGGTAACTTACCATGAAAAACCAAAACCCATCCCAAACCATCGTCAACGAAACTCACCTTGCCATGCGCGTTTCGGTCATCAGCGTCATTGTCAATCTGGTGCTGTCCGCCTTTAAGTTACTGGCAGGTATCTTCGCCAATTCCGGCGCGATGATCTCGGACGCTGTCCACTCCGCCTCGGACGTGTTCAGCACCTTCATCGTCATGATCGGTGTCACTATCTCGGGCAAAAAAGCAGATAAAGAACATCCATACGGACATGAGCGCATGGAATGTGTGGCCGCCATTGTCCTTGCTGTCATCCTCTTTGCAACCGGACTTGGAATCGGTTGGAGCGGTATCCAGAAGATTTTCTTTATGAACTCAGATTCTCTGGAAGTTCCGGGAATGCTTGCACTGATTGCTGCGCTTGTTTCCATCGTCACCAAAGAATGGATGTACTGGTTCACCAAATTCACCGCAGACAAAATTCGCTCGGATGCACTGCGTGCTGACGCATGGCATCACCGTTCCGATGCGCTTTCTTCTATCGGTGCTTTAATTGGTATCGGCGGCGCAAGACTGGGATTCCCTGTTCTGGACCCGATTGCCAGCGTGGTTATCTGCCTGTTCATTCTGAAAGCTGCCATCGATGTATTCCGCGATGCAGTCGACAAGATGGTCGACAAATCCTGTGATGAAAAGACCATGGAGGAAATGCGCCAGGTCATCTGCAAACAGGATGGCGTGCTGGGCATCAGCAGCCTGCAGACCAGAATGTTCGGCTCCCGCATCTATGTGGATGCCGAGATTGAAGCAGACGGCAGCCTGACACTGGTACAGGCGCACGATATCGCCGAGGAAGTTCATCAGTCGATTGAAGACTCCTTCCAGGATGTAAAGCACTGCATGGTGCATGTAAATCCGGTTCACAATGTATAACCTATGGTAAAGAAAAGGGACTGTTCCGTTGGAACAGTCCCTTTTTTATTTTCATGATTATTTTGCAGCTTCAGCAGCTTCCAGTTCTGCTTTTTTATCCAGATAGAGGCGGTGGATCATCGCCAGTTTATCCGGAATCTCAATGCTCTGTGGACAATGGTTCATGCACTGCTGGCAGCCAACACAGTGTTCTGCGCCGTTGCCGTTTTCCATAACCTCTTTGTAGTCCTCTACAAATGATTTGTCCTTTCCAAAGATCTTCAGGCGGGAATAGATTGCAAAGATTTCTGGAATATCCACACCCATCGGGCAGTCCATACAGTAACGGCAGCCGGTACATGGAATATCGTTTACCTTGCGGATTTCTTCCACTACCTTTGCAACTGCTTCCAGTTCCTTCTCGTTCATTGGCTCAAAGTTGGTCATCATTGCAACGTTATCTTCCAGCTGTGCCATATCGCTCATACCGCTGAGCACAACAGTAACCTGAGGAAGAGATTCTACCCAACGGATTGCCCAGCTTGCAATCGAGCGGTTCGGTTCCATCTCCAAAAATGGTTTTGCTCTCTGTTCATCCAGTGTCGCCAGATATCCGCCGCGAACCGGTTCCATAACCATACAAGGCAAATTTCTCTTTTCCAGTTCACGATACAGCTGTTCTGCGCCTTGATTCTGCCAATCCAGATAGTTTAACTGAATCTGAACAAAATCCCAGTCATAGTCATTAAGAATCTGGGTAAATACCGGATAGGTGTCATGGAAGGAGAAGCCCAGATGTTTGATCTTGCCCTGACGCTTCATTTCCTGCAGAAATTCCACACAGTGGAATTCTTTTACCTTCTGATAATGATTGCGGTTTAAGCTGTGTACCAGATAAAAGTCGATGTAATCGGTTTTGAGTGTCTTAAGCTGACGCTCAAACAGATCTTTCATCTCCTGCTCATCCTTGCAGACCCAGATGCTCATCTTGTCTGCCAGATAGTAGCTGCTGCGATCGTAGATTTCAAATGCTTTGCCGAAAATCTTTTCAGATTCTCCTTTATGGTAAACCACAGCGGTATCAAAATAGTTGACGCCCATGTCGTATGCTTTTCTCAGAAGTTTTACAGCTTCCTCAACATCTACTTCATCACCGTTCTTTGGGAAACGCATTCCGCCATAACCCAGACGGGAAATCTCACATCCAAACTGTGGAATCATTCTGCGGTCAATCATGTTTTCTCGCTCCTTCTTCTCAAAAACAAATTTTGTGCTTTTGATTTTCTTCTTTACCACTTTATGGTATCACAACATTCCGTTCGATACAATCTGCATTTTGACAAAATATTTCCATGCAGATTTTACCACAGAAATATTCCGCCTCAAATATGAACATTCCTAAAATTTACGCCTTTTTCTCCCCGAAAAAAGCCGAAAAGATTGACCTTTTACAGCAGTTGGTTTAAAATAAAATGGAATTTATCTGCCCAAAACGCAATTTTTATTTCAGAAAGGTGATGTCACTTTATGATAAAGGTTTCTCCTTCCATTCTCTCGGCTGATTTTGCAAATCTTGGAGAAGAAGCACGCAAAATGCAGCAGGCTGGTGCTCCATGGCTGCACATCGATGTTATGGACGGACATTTCGTTCCAAACATTTCCTTTGGTGCTCCGGTTATGAAATGTATCCGCAAGGATTTTGACGGTATCTTTGACGTTCATCTGATGATCAGCGAGCCGCTGCGCTATCTGGATGACTTTGTAAAAGGTGGCGCTGATATGATTACCTTCCATCTGGAATCGGACAGTGATCCGGATGCTACCATCGCTGCTATTCATGAAAAGGGCTGCAAAGCCGGCATCTCGATCAAGCCAAAAACCCCTGCTGAAGCAGTAAAACCATATCTTGACCGCGTTGACATGGTTCTGGTCATGACCGTGGAACCTGGTTTTGGCGGACAGAAATTCATGACCGACATGATGCCGAAGGTTACCCAGATCCGTCAGTGGATTTCCGAAAGCGGCAGAGAAATCGACCTGCAGGTTGATGGCGGTGTCAATGCTGAAACAGCAAAGGTTTGCGTCGAAGCTGGCGCAAATGTGCTGGTTGCAGGCTCCTACCTCTTCTCCAAGCCGGATTATGCGGCTGCAATCAAGACTCTGGTTGATTAATCTTTTGAAAAATGGTGATCCAGCTTTTGCAGTGCATCCTCTTTCATTAAACAGCTGCCGTGCTCGGAAAGTACCGCGGCAGCCCCGTTTGGATGCAGGGCACAGCTTCCATACTCCAGCAGGATTTCTTTTGCGGCAGCTACCTCTTCTTCCGACAGCAATACGGTCAGATAGTAGCTGTCATCCATCCAATAAAGCCTGTTTTCTCCGGCTTTATTTCCCATCCGTTCATACAGCCGCAGGCATCCACCCAGCATCTCCTCACTGGTGCCAAAGCGAAACACCTGCAGCTGTCCCTGATCCTGCACAATGCGGGTCAGATGAAAGATGGTCTGATCCTCGTCCTGGGAAATCTCGATTGCAAACTCCCCCTCTTCGACCGGAAACCCGCTTTGCTGGGATGCTTTGTGTAAAAGCCGAGCCAGAATACTCTGGGTCAGCGGGTCCGGCTGTTTGATCTGCTGGGGACACAATTCCCACGCGGCAAGCTCTGCTGCGCTGAGGATAATTTCCAGCTTATTTTCTCCCAGGCGTTTTAACTTCATCGTGACCACCATACCTTTCCAGAAAAATCTTGTTCTGTATTAAAAACAGAAATTTTGCTCTGACCCTTCCACCACCCATTTTGTTTTTGATTGAAAGGAGTCTTTTCCCGAATGTCTTTTTTCGATTGGCTGACCACCGGTTCTTCTCACGGCATTCTGCTGGAACAGGAAAAAGAGCCTGCTCTTTCCAAGCCGTTTCTGCCGTTTTTAAGTTCCGTTTCTTTGCAGACTCAGCCTTTTTCTCATGGATATGACCTGTCGAAGCCTTTGAGCAAGGCACAGCTGAGTCATATCGCAGCCCTTGCCCACATCATCGACGAGCGCGACGGGAAACCTCTGTCCCAAAAACTGGACAGCTGCACCAAGCAGAGCATCGACTTTTTGTGTGCTGATGCCATCGATGATGAGCCGTACGTATCCAGCCAGCTAAATCCCCTGCTGCACTGCCGCACCGAGATTGTGACTGCACTCAACTGGCTGGCAGACGCTTTTGAAGCAAAACATCGCTTTATTGCTGTATATAAAAATATGTCCTCACTGGACACAAAAATTCCGGCTTCCATCGAATCGGTAGAAGTGCGCCGTATGGAAGGCCGCTACCCGATGGAGATCCGCGCTTTCCGCAACCTGGGCAAAAACACCCTGATTATCGGTTCCGCTGCTCTTCTGCATCTGTACCGCGCGGTCACCGAAGGAAGGGTACAAACTACATCCTTTATCACTGTTGCCGGAAACTGTGTCACCAATCCCTGCAATCTGGAAGTCACCATCGGCACTTCGGTCGACCAGGTTTTAGAACGCTGCGGCCTTTCTCGTGAGCCATCCTGCCTGATCGAAGGCGGTGCGATGCACGGTATCCTGATTCAAAATCCGCTGCATACCATGGTTCGTGCGGATACCCGTTCCATCCTGGCTTTCCACATTGACCGTCAGGAACAGCTTTACAACTGCATTGGATGCGGCCGTTGCATCGAAGCATGTCCTTCCGGCTTAAATCCACACAAGCTGTACCGCTGTGTTACCACAAACCATGCTCAAAAAGCCATTTCTTTAGGACTGCACAACTGCATCGGATGTTCCACCTGCAGTTATGTCTGCCCTTCGCGCCTGGACCTTGCCTACACCATCACCAAGGGAAAACAAAAGTTCCCAAACGCTAAGGACTAGGATCTCCCTTTTCCAGAAAGGAGCATTGTATCGTTGAATTCATTACGTCACCATGCACCATATATCCGGCATCCTGAATCCAGCCGGACTGTTATGAGCGATGCTGTGATCGCGCTGGTGCCTCTGTATTTCATGTCTTACTTTTACTATGGTTCGCGCGTACTGTTTGTTGGCGCCTTTTCTGCGCTGCTGTGTCTGGCCTGCGACTGGGCATGCAACTATCTGCTGTACCGCCGAATCAATTTCCGCGACCTAAGCGCGCTGGTCACCGGCATCATCATCTCGATGCTGATGCCTCCAACCATCGATTTTTATGTTGTTGCCGCCGCCTGCCTGTTTGCTATTCTGGTTACAAAGGCTCCGTTTGGCGGTACCGGACACAACGTATTTAATCCGGCCGCCGCAGGTCTTGCTTTTGCAACCCTGTGTTGGAGCAGCAAGATGTTCCAGTATGTGCAGCCTCTGCAAAAACTCCCCTTTACGATTGACGAATCTGTCTCCATTCTTCAGGGACCAACCGCTACCCTCAAACTGGGTGGTATCCCGCGTCTTGGTCTGACCGAGCTGCTGCTGGGTAATTTCCCTGGCACCATTGGTTCCACCTACACACTGATTATTTTTGCGTGTCTGATCTATCTGATTGCAAGAAATGCGGCAAAGTGGTATCTGACCTTAAGTTATCTGATTCCGGTTGCACTGCTTTCTGCCGTTAACCATCCATACGGTGTTGATCCGCTGGAGTCGATTGCAAACGAAATGTTTGCCGGTTCCCTCTTCTTTGTCTCGGTCTATCTGTTAAATGACCCTGTCACCACACCAAAATACCGCATTGCGCGGATTCTTTACGGCTTCTCTGCCGGACTGATGACCATGTTCTTCCGCTACAACAGCCCGTTCGAGCTCAGCGCCGTATTTGCGATTCTGCTGATGAATGCGCTTTCCCCTGCCTTTGACTGCTTCTGTGAATGGCTGATGCCAAAACTCCAGACAGCAACAGAAAAAGGAGGAACCAACGAATGAATCTGACCCTTGTACGAAAATATAACAAGCTGCTTCGAAAAACAGATGGTATTTTGCTTCACAATCCTCTGCTGACACTGGGACTTGCCCTTCCGCTCGCCATCATTCCATCCTATGGTCTGATCGGCACCGCTGCCGTTTCGGTTGCCATGCTGGTCTGCTTTGTTCCTACTGTTTTTCTTTCGGGACTGATCGGCAATCGACTTCCTCTCTGGCTGAGAGTTGTGGTTTATCCGGTTGTCTCCTGTCTCTTGCTGATTCCGGCAAGATATCTGGTTCAGAACATCTCTCCTCTGATTTTTGATACGATTGGCGTTTACTTTTCTCTGATCTGCGTAAACTCTTTATTGATGTACTCGATCGAAAAGGTTCAAAACAAAAAGCCGGTCGCTGTTCTGACCTTTGCTCTGCGCCAGTGGCTGGGCGCCTGCTTGATCGCTTTTCTTTGCGGTGCAATCCGTGAACTGCTTGCAAATGGTTCTCTCTGGGGTTTTGTGATCCTCAAGGATCTGCCCCGACTGCCGGTAGCCCAGATGGCTTTGGGCGGATTTATCCTGTTTGGATTCCTTGCTGCTTTGTGCCGTTTGATCCATCGGTTGATCCTGTCCTTCTCCTTAAAAGCCGGCAGTAATCTGCCGCAGTCTTCCACCGAAAGGGGTGAAGCTGGCAAATGATTTTTTTGACTGAACTTTTTGCCGCATTTTTATCCGCAATGATGGTTGAAAACCTGCTCTTTGCCCGCGCAATCGATATTCCGGGACTGTATGAAAAACGAACTCCCGGACAGATTTTCACCATTGGTGCTGTTTTGATGGTTATTAACTGCATCTCATCGATTCCTGCTTACCTTGCAAGCGGGATCTTCCGCAGTCACGCTGCTTTCGTTCCGTTCATGACTCTGAGCTTTCTGCTCATCAACGGCATTGTCTTTATCCTCTGTTATTTTGCAATGCAGCGTCTGATGCCGGAACGCTTTGCCTCAATTCAGAAGTCCCTTCCATTCTATGGTGTCAACTGTGTCACACTGGGAACCCTTCTGATTGCGGCAAGGATGAGCAACAGCTCACATTTTTCTTCCTTCTTTGGCTACTGCCTGGGTGCCGGCGTAGGATTTACCTGCGCGATGCTGGTGCTCTGGTCGATCCGCCAAAAACTTGCCCTCACTCATACGCCTAAGACGTTCCGCGGGCTTCCAATCACCTTTATCTATCTTGGAATTGTTTCCCTTGCGCTGTTTGGTTTGCTCGGGAACCAGCTTCCATCCTAAATTTCTGTACTGCAATCGCCTGCCTTCTCGTGATTGCTCAGGGAGGATTTCTCTATGGGAAGACCTTATAAAATTAAACGTCACAAAAGGATTTACCGCCGTTCTGCGGGAAATATCATCCTGCGCGTGTTGATTATCGTCGCTGCTGTGGCTGCTTTGTTCGGTATTGGCTGGATGCTGTACACCCCGGTCTCGGACTGGATCTCACAGCGTCAAAATCCGGATACCGCTGTCATTGGTGAGTCCTCCGCACAGTCCGACGGACTTGATGTCGACGAAACAACATCTGATCAATCGGGTGTTTCAGAAGAAACCGGAACCGAGGACCAGCAGCAGGCTGTTCTTTCTCAGGCACAGACCGCTTATCTGCCAATTGAAACGGTTGCGGACGAGCAGAAATTTGCTCAGGCTCTGGAGCTTGCAAAGGAACAGGGATATGACAGCATTCTGTTTGACTTAAAGTCTTCGGACGGAACGGTAAATTATCCGATCTCCTATAACCCATCAACCGATGCTCTGGTAACCGGCACAACCACCGTTGACCTAAATACAGTTGTCCAGCAGATTCGGGATGCAGGACTTGTTCCAATGGCATCCATCTATACCTTCCGCGACCACCGCTATCCTTCCGCAAACAACGCTGCTGCTACCCAGTATATGGACTCCGATTTCCTGTGGGTTGACAACGACCCTGAAAAAGGCGGAAAAGCATGGCTCAATCCATTCTCGCAGCAGACGCAGGACTATATCCGCAAGATTGTCGATGATGCCTGTGCTGCCGGATTTGAACAGATCGTTCTTCAGGGTGTTCAGTTCCCGGAAGGCTATTCTCTGGATATGATCGACTACGGAGAACACGCTTCGGATGATAAACATGCTTTCCTGCAGCAGTATCTGCAGGAAATGACCACCTATGCCGAAGGCAATGGGGTAGAGCTCACCGCCCTGTTCCCGGCAACCAGTGTGCTGGGCGGCGAAACCAAGATGTACTTTGGCGATGTTTCCACCATTATTGGAGATTCTGCTGTCCTTGACCTGCGTCTGGAAGTGTTCGGAAACGGAATTCAAACCGATCTTCTTTCGATCCCTGACCCATCCACTGACCTCTACAATACCGTTAAGACTGCCAGTGCCGCTGTAAATCAGCAGCTTTCCGGCAAAGAGCTGACAGTCATGGTGGATGGCTCCGGACTTTCTGAGGATGAGGTTGCTTCCCTGATTCAGGGCGCTTCGGAAAGCGGCATCGAACACTGCATCGTCTTTGAGCCTTCTCTCGCTCAATAACATTTCTTTAAAAGCACAAAGCGGCTGAGAAACTAAAAGTTTCTCAGCCGCTTTCCTTATATCAAAACGGTACAGGGGTTTCTCCCCTTTCCCTGACACTCCTATCCTATGCATTCATTCCTGCTTTTGCAAAAGGAGCGTTTCTTTTGATATCTCCTGCTTCTGTTCCCCTGGGGTATTCTGCCGGTATTATCTGCTTTTTGTTCTGCTGTTTTCAAAACAAAGCGGAAGGAAAATTTTTTGCACTCTACTTTCCCTCCCTTTGACCTTATCTTCTGGGAGAAGAACAAAAATCCCGTGCAGAAAAATCTGCACGGGATTTTCAGGGGAATTGTTATCTGTCTATTAATAGTTCTGTGCTCTGAGTTCAAAGTATGCTTTTGGATGAGCGCATACTGGGCAAACTTCTGGAGCTTCTTCGCCAAAGTGGATGTGACCACAGTTGCGGCAGATCCAAGCTTTTTTGCCTTCACGGTTGAATACTTTGCCAGCCTCGATGTTTTCGCACAGCTGTTTGTAGCGTTCTTCGTGTTCTTTCTCGATCTTGCCTACTTCTTCAAACAGGAATGCGATGTGATCAAAACCTTCTTCTCTTGCTTCTTTTGCGAAGGTTGCGTACATATCGGTCCACTCATAGTTCTCGCCAGCTGCTGCATCTTTGAGGTTTTCTACTGTATTGCCGATGCCGCCATTGAGCAGTTTGAACCAGATTTTAGCATGTTCTTTTTCGTTGTTTGCAGTTTCGGTAAAGATTGCAGAGATCTGCTCAAAACCTTCCTTCTTTGCCTGGGAAGCATAGTAGGTGTATTTGTTTCTAGCCTGGGATTCTCCTGCAAAAGCTGCCTGTAAGTTTTTCTCTGTTTTTGTACCTTTCAAATTCATAACCATTTTCCGCCTTTCTTCTAAAATAATATTTATAATGTGTCTTTGCTTTCTTTGTTTTCTCTGCACCGTCCGCAAATTCCCCATGCCCTGATCTGGACATCCTGAATCTGCGCGCCGCTTGTCTGTAATGCCTGCCTGAGCAGTTCGGTCTCCTTGTCAATCTGGCAGTCCAGATCGGATACGCCGCCGCACTCGGTGCAGATTAAATGCGGATGCATCCGGGTCACTGCGTCAAAGCGATCTCCGCCGATTCCTGTTTGAATTCGGATGATCTGGCCCATCTCTTCTAAAAGATTGAGGTTGCGATATACCGTTCCCAAACTGATATCGGGAAGCTGCTGTTTGACAGCGAGATAAACTTCCTCTGCATTGGGATGTTCGTGAGAAGCTTTGAGCACATCCAGCACAAGCGTCCGCTGTTTTGAATTTCTTCTTGGTTGTGCCATTTCTTAGCTCCTTATCAGTAATGATTCTTGTTACTGACTAAAGTATATCAGTTCTTTCTCTTCTTGTCAAGCATTTTTCTTCGATTTTTTTAAAAAATTCTATACCGATTACACAAGTCATTTTCCCCCTGCTTTTTTATTTTTATTCTAAAGATAAGAAGTTAAAAATGATGTCGAAAAGGAATTGACAAGCACCTGTTTTGGCTGTACCTTTAGTCAGGTAACTTTTGTGTATAGAAAACGGAGGATTTTGTATGGAGAAAAGAATGAATCTGCTAAGCCTTACCTGGCCGATCTTTATTGAGAATGTGCTGTTCATGCTGCTGGGCTTCATCGATATTTTTGTGCTCAGTCGTTACAACGACATTGCTGCCAGTGCTGTCAGCGCTGCCAATCAGGTAATTTCCATCTGCAATCTGGTGTTCAGCATCATCTCTGGTGCTACGGCTATCTTGATTTCCCAGAGCCTGGGTGCACAAAAACGTCAGACTGCTTCGATGATCGCTGCCCTTTCGCTGGTATTCAGCAGCATTATTGGTATTGTCATTTCCGCGCTGATTGCCCTGTTCCATCGTCCGCTGCTGGCTGCTCTGGGTGCACAGGGTCAGATTCTGGAATATGGCTGTGAATATCTGCTGATCGTAGGCGGATTCATCTTTACCCAGGCAATTTTAAACTCAGTCACTGCTATTTTAAGAAGTCATGGATACACCAAAACTTCCATGTACGTCACCGCCATCATGAACATTTTAAATGCCGTACTGGATACCGCATTTGTTCTGGGACTGTTCGGACTGCCTTCTCTGGGTGTTCGGGGCGTTGCTATTGCGACCACCCTTGCCCGCGTTGCCGGTATTTGTATCCTGTGCTTTTTGCTGTTTAAAGGAGTGGAATCCCCAAGCATCTTTGCCCTGCTTAAACCTTTTCCAAAACAGGAGGCCAAAAAGATCCTGCTGGTGGGTATTCCTTCTGCCTTTGAAACGATCAACTATAACGTTGCTCAGCTGGTCGTTACTTCCATTATCTTTCACTTTTTATCGGACAACGATTTTATTGCGAAAACCTATTTTTCCAACATCGTCATCTTCTTTTATGTCTTTTCCAACTCGATTGCACAGGCAGCACAGATTCTGGTCGGCTATCACATCGGCAACGGGGACACCGACTCTGCCGACCACGTCTGTATGCATTCGCTCAAAGTTTCCCTGCTGATTGCCATGTCCATCAGCATCGGAGCACTGTTTGTGCGCCAGTATCTGATGATGGTATTCACCACCGATCCGGTGATCGTACAGATTGGTGCATCTCTGTTCTTTATCGATCTGTTTGTAGAGCTGGGACGAACTTTTAATATCGTAGTTATCAATGGTCTGCGCGGAGCCGGCGACACCGTCTTTCCATCGGTGGTCGCGGTATTTTCGATGTGGCTTGTCGCCACACTCGGTGCGTTTATCCTGGCAGTTCCGATGGGGCTCGGACTTCCTGGCATCTGGATTGCTTTTGCCGCTGACGAATGCCTGCGCGGTCTGCTCATGCAGCTGCGCTGGAAAAGCGGCAAGTGGAAAACCAAGAGCCTGTACCACAAAGCCGCATAATCACTGCATTTTTGCCGTGTCAAAAGGACAATCCCGGCTGATTGTTATGCACAATTCATAATTTTTGAAAAATGGCTTAAAAACCACAAATTTCCTATTGACACGCCATCTTTCCTCGGCTATAATAAAAAAGCTGTCATGATTCCATAGACAGCAGGTGCAAATGCAAAAAGCATTGCTTAAAGTTAGCCTGCCGAGGAAACGATGATAAGGATATTTTATGACTTTTCATCCGCTCTTTTCTGCCTCGGTGGTCTCCACTGGGAGAAAGGAGCTTTTTTAGTTTTCGGGTTTTCTGAGAAGACCCTGACGGGCTTCTTCTCAGGGCGGCTTTGCATCGAATCCGCGCCGCGGGCATCGTGTCCGGGGCAAACAACTTTCAGGAGGTGAACTGATTTGCCAAACGAAAAGGTTTTACTCGAAAAACAGCAGTATGTTGCTGAGCTGAAAGAAAAGCTCTCTAACGCTGCTGCAGGTGTCCTGGTTGATTACAAGGGCATCACCGTTGCAGACGATACCAAACTTCGTAAAGAGCTGCGTGAAGCTGGCGTTGAGTACCGTGTTGTTAAAAACACCATGCTCCGTCTGGCACTGAAAGATACTCCATACGAGGAAATCTCCAGTGTTCTGGAAAACACCACCGCTATCGCAATCTCCAACGATGATCCGATCGTTGCTGCAAAAATCATCTGCAAATACATTGAAGATAACAAAAACACTTCTTACGCTGTAAAAGCTGGTTTTGCTGATGGTAAACCGATGGATAAGGCTGGCGTTGAGACTCTGTCCAAACTGCCAAACAAAGAAGGCCTTGTTTCTATGTTGCTCAGTGTACTTACTGGCAACCTCAGAGGTCTTGCTGTTGCTATTAAAGCAATCGGTGAGAAGAAAGAGGAAGAAGCTGGCGCTCCAGCTGTAGAGGCTGCTGAAGAAGCACCTGCTGCTGAATAATCCATCTTTTACGGACAAACTGTCCGAAACATGCGCGGTTTTATAAACCGACGCCACTACATTTTATTTGAAAATTATGGAGGTACTATCATGGCTTCTGAGAAAGTTTTAGCATTTGTTGAAAATGTTAAAGAACTGACTGTTCTTGAGCTTGCTGAGCTCGTAAAAGCACTGGAAGAAGAATTTGGCGTTTCTGCTGCAGCTCCTGTAGCTGTTGCAGCTGCTCCTGCTGCTGCTGCAGCTGCTGAGGAGAAAACTGAATTTGACGTTATCCTCAAAAACGCTGGCGCTAGCAAAATGGGCGTTATCAAAATCGTTAAAGAGATCACTGGTCTCGGCCTGAAAGAAGCAAAAGCTCTGGTTGACGAATGTCCAAAGCCAATCAAAGAAGGCGCTTCCAAAGCAGAAGCAGAAGAAATCAAAGCAAAACTGGAAGAAGCTGGCGCAGAAATCGAACTCAAATAGTTCTGATTTTAAACCTAGTTTACAGTTTACCGGATACAGAGCAATCTGTATCCGGTTTTTTTATGTCCTGATTTTCTTTGCCAGAACGCCTTGTCTATGGTATACTATCTGGTATCAGATGAAAAAACACTCTTTCAAAATAAAAAGGAGCGTAGCATGAGCTCAACATTTCTTCCTATCACAAAAAAGGAGGCACTCGAGCGCGGCTGGGATCAGCTTGACTTTGTCTATATCATCGGCGATGCCTATGTTGACCATCCGAGCTTCGGTGCTGCCATCATCTCCCGCCTGATTGAATCGCTGGGATTTTCCATCGGCATCATCTCACAGCCGGTATCCGACCGGGACTATCAGGAATTTGGCAAACCAAAATATGCCTTTCTGGTCACCGGAGGCAACATCGACTCGATGGTTGCCCACTACACCGCTGCCAAACGCAAACGCAGCGACGACGCTTATACCCCTGGCGGCAAGGCTGGCAAACGTCCTGACCGCGCAACCATCGTTTACTCCCGCAAACTGCGCGAGCTTTACCCTGATTCCTCCATCGTTATCGGCGGCCTGGAGGCTTCTCTGCGCCGTTTTGCCCATTACGACTACTGGGATGATGCGGTCCGTCCGTCCATCCTGATCGACTCTCAGGCCGATCTGCTGCTGTATGGTATGGGCGAAAAGGTCATCAAGCAGTTGACTGAACAGCTGCAGGAGGGCAAAGATATCCATTCCATCCGCGATATCCGCGGCACCTGTTATCTCTGCACTCAGGATGAGATCCCTGCTGAAAGCGTTTCCTGTGCTTCTTTCCGTAAGGTTTCCGAAAACAAGGAAAGCTATGCCAAGGCACATCAGATTCAAAACGAGTGGCAGGATGCTGTCTACGGCAAGATTATTGTCCAGAAACAGACCGACACCGAATATCTGGTACAGAATCCTCCAATGCCGACCCTCACCCGTGAAGAGCTGGACGAAGTTTTCAAGCTCCCATTCACCCGCACCTATCACCCTTCCTACGAAAAACTCGGCGGTGTAGATGCCATCGAGGAGGTCGAATTTTCCATCATGCAGAACCGCGGCTGCTTTGGCAACTGCAACTTCTGCGCCATCACCTTCCATCAGGGCAGACAGGTCGTTTCCCGCAGCGAGGAATCCATCATCGCAGAAGCGGAAGAAATGACCCGCAATCCACGATTCAAGGGATATATCCATGATGTAGGCGGCCCAACCGCAAACTTTCGCTATCCTTCCTGCAAAAAGCAGCTGAAATACGGTCTGTGCCAGAATCGCAAGTGTCTGGCTCCGAAACCATGTCCGCATATGGACATCGACCACAGCGAATATATAGACCTGCTGCGCAAACTGCGCAAGATCAAGGGCGTCAAGAAAGTGTTTGTCCGCTCGGGCATCCGCTACGATTATGCAATCGCTGATCCAGACCCAACCTTTATGCAGGAGCTGGTAAAATACCACATCAGCGGACAGCTCAAGGTTGCACCGGAACATTGTGTCAACCACGTTCTGGACAAGATGGGCAAGCCACACGTTCAGGACTTCGACCGCTTCTGCAAGCGTTTCTATGAGGAAACCAAGAAAATCGGCAAGGAACAGTATCTGGTTCCTTACCTGATGTCCTCCCACCCTGGCTGCACCATCGCGGATGCGGTGGAACTTGCCGTTTACCTCAAAAAACACCACATGCGCCCGGAGCAGGTACAGGACTTCTACCCAACCCCGGGTACAAACTCCACCTGCATGTTCTATACCGGACTCGACCCGCAGACAATGGAACCGGTCTATGTTCCAAAAACAGCGGAAGAAAAATTCTATCAGCGCACCCTGCTGCAATACTATAAACCGGAAAACCGTCGCAATGTCATCGAGGCGCTCATCCGCGCTCACCGCGAGGATCTGATTGGCAACGGACCAAACTGTCTGGTCACTCCGGATATCGAATATATCCGCACCCACAAGCAGCAGCCTGCACCAAACAAAAAGCAGGATTCCCGCAGAGCAGGCAAACCTGCCAGCAAAAATACCCGAGGAAGAAACACTTCTCGCAAGACACCGGTGGTTGACCGCGGCGGCGTGCTGACCAACGATACCCGTTCTTCCCGTTCCCGTAAATACAGATAAACCGGAGGCCTTTTTTCTATGGCAAAACGTAAACGCAAAAATTCCTATCAGCAGGCCCTTCCCAAATGGGTTATTTCGGTCTTTGCCGTCATCGCCGTTATCTTAAGTATCCTGACCTTTGGCGGCGATATGATAGGGCTGGACACCTCTCTGCTGACCGAATGCATGAATACCATCGACCGCATCCTCTATGGCGGTCCTACCTCCCCGACTCCGACGCTGCCGACCTCCGGTCAGGCTAAGGTCTACATCATTGATGTCGGTCAGGGAGAAAGCATCCTGATCACCACCGAAGAAAAATCCATGCTCATCGACGCCGGTGAAAACAATATGGGCGACGATGTCCTCACCTTCCTGGATACGCTGGGACTTGAGAAAATCGACTATGCTATCGCGACCCATCCTCACTCTGACCATATCGGCGGACTGGATACTGTGATGCAGGAAATTCCGGTTGGCGAAGTGTTCTTCGGACCAATTCCGGACAAAATCGTTCCAACCACCAAAACCTTTGAGGATGTGCTGGATGTTATTGAGGAAAAGGACATTCCTCTCTCCACCACCACACCTGGTCAGACCATTGACCTTGGCAGCGGAGCGGTCGTCACCATTCTGGGCCCTGTTACCGAAGATATCGATGACCTCAACAACACCTCGGTGGTCTGCCGCCTTGACTTTGGAGAAACCTCCTTCCTGTTTAATGGTGACCAGGAAACCCCTATGGAAGAACTTCTGCTGCAAAGCGGCGCGAACCTTGACTGCGATATGATGACCATGGGACACCATGGCAGTTCCACCTCTTCTTCTCAGGAATATCTGGACGCAGTCTCCCCGGAATATGCTTCTATCTCTTGCGGACGCGGCAACAAATACGGCCATCCGCACGAGGAAACCGTAGAAAAGCTGGAAGAAATGGGGGTAGAATATTACCGCACCGACCTTTCGGGCAATATCACCTTTACCAGTGACGGAGAGAACATCTCGGTCCGCACCGAAAAACCATAACCGCACAAAAAGGAGTGTCACAATATGAGAGAACTGATTATCGACCGCTTTGAGGAAACCTATGTTGTCTGCCAGACACCGGACGGACAGCTCGATGCTTTCCCAAGAAAACGTCTTCCAGAAGGCGCAGAGGAAGGCAGCTGGCTGGTCATTCATGATGACGGCACCGTTGAGATCGACGAGGAAAAAACCATCCGCCGCCGTCTTGCAAACATGTACCGCATGAAAAATATGCTCAAACGCAAATATTAATTTGCTTTTCGGGACGATTTTCAGAATCGTCCCGATTTTTTTATCATACATATTGACATTTATCTATGTATTGATTATACTATATATCGAAATATATCAATATGAGGTGATGGGATGGATTCTTGCTATCAAAATAGAGCGGCGATTTTCAAAGCGCTTGGGGATGAAAACCGCTGGAAAATACTCGACATTCTCAAAGGCGGCGAAAAATGTGCCTGTGTGCTGCTCAACAAACTGGAAATCAGCCAGCCGACTTTGTCCCACCACATGAAGATTCTCTGCGATGCCCGACTGGTAAATGGGCGCAAAGAGGGAAAATGGACCCACTATTCCATTAATAAGCCAGGAGTCGAAGCTGCTTGTCAGCTTTTAAATACATTGACTTTGGATAGCCGCAGCGATAGATGCGATTGCGGCTGTTCTGATTCCGAAAAGCGAGGTAACGGTATCATGGAAAACAAAACACAGCTTTATGTTCTGACCGGATTTTTAGGTTCCGGTAAAACCACCATCCTGTTAAAACTGCTGGACAGCTTAAAAGGCAAAAAGGTGGGCATCATCCAGAATGAATTTGGTAAGCTCGGCATTGACGGCACCATCCTGCGCAACGACGACATCCAGATGGTGGAGATCAACCGCGGCTCCATCTTCTGTTCCTGCTTAAAGCTCTCCTTTGTTCAGGCTCTGGCAGAGATGGCAGAACACGAATTTGATTACCTGTTTGTCGAAAGTTCCGGTCTGGGCGATCCATCCAATGTGGAAGAAATCCTCTCTGCTGCCGCTACTCTGTGCGGTGATAAATACAACTTCAAAGGTGCAATCTGTCTGGTGGACGCTGTCAACTTCTTTGACCAGCTTGATGACCTGGAAACCGTTTACCGTCAGCTCAAACATTGCCACCTTGCTGTGCTCACCAAGGTAGATCTTGTGGATGGTCAGCGCATCATGGAACTGAAAGAAAAAATCCGTGAGATCAACCCTGTCTGCCGCATTGATGTCAGCTCCAACGGAAACCTCGACCTTTCCTTCTTAAACGAAGATCTGATGCAGTATCGTTGGGCAGAAGGCGAAGAAACCACCAACTCTGAGGAAACCAAACCAAAAACCCTGTTCTTAAACTTCGAAGGCGAAGTAGAGCTGGAAAAACTGGAGCACTTCCTTCAGGCTGTGGAAGCTGACCTCTACCGTGCAAAGGGCTTCTTCCATCTCTCCGGCAAAGGCTGGAATCAGATCGATCTGGTTGGAAAACGTGTGGATGTAAAACCATGTGAACCACAGGAAAAATCCCAGATGGTATTTATCTCTAAGATTGGCCCTGCTGTCATCCGCAAAATTATGAGCGCATGGGAAGAAACCGTCGGACTGCCAATGCAGCTGAAAAACTAAGGAGGAAAAATCATGATGAATCTCAAAGTAATCGGTACTGGCTGTGAGGACTGCGACCGCCTGTACGAAAATACCAAACAGGCAATCGCTCAGCTGGGGATTGAGGCAGAACTCGAAAAGGTCGAAGACCTGATGGAGATCGTGAAATTAGGCGTCATGACTGCTCCTTCCCTGATGAAGGACGGAAAGCTCATTATCAGCGGTCAGGTTGTTTCCACCGATAAAATCGTAAAGCTCCTGCAAAAATAACAAAAACCGGTCGCCGAACATTGGTAAGGCGGCCGATTTTATCCCACAATATATCGATATTTATCAATCTGTTTTGAGGTGTAATGTTTTATGGCTATCGTACAAAACGTGTGGTTTTTCCTTCAGGATCAAATTCTGGGAATGAAGTGGCTCAATGCTCTGATTGGAAATCTTCTGACTGCCCTAGGGCTGGATATCAGCTCCCGAATCGGCGGTGCTGTTCAGTTTTTTCTCTATGACACCATCAAGATTTTTGTCCTGCTGTCTGTTTTGATTTTTGTCATCTCCTATATTCAGAGCTACTTTCCGCCGGAACGCACCAAAAAGATTCTTGGCCGCTTCCACGGCATCGGAGCAAACACCCTTGCTGCACTGCTCGGTACCGTCACTCCATTTTGTTCCTGCTCCTCCATCCCGCTCTTTATCGGATTTACCGGTGCAGGACTTCCGCTGGGTGTTACCTTTTCCTTCCTGATTTCCTCCCCTCTGGTAGACCTTGGCTCGCTGGTTCTGTTAACCAGCATCTTTGGCGGAAAGGTTGCAATCGCCTATGTTATCGTTGGTCTGGTTCTGGCGGTACTGGGCGGCTCGCTGATTGAGCGCCTGCATCTGGAAAATGAGGTGGAAGAATTTATCCGCAAGGCAGGAAGAATCGATCTGGATTCTCCCGAGCTAAGCCTTTCCGACCGACTGGAATACGCAAAGGATCAGGTTGTCGCCACCGTAAAAAAGGTTGCTCCTTACATCTTCATCGGTGTTGGTATTGGTGCATTGATTCACAACTTTATCCCGCAGTCTTTTGTTGAGACGGTGCTCGGCGGTGATAAGTGGTATTCGGTTCCTCTTGCAACTCTGGTTGGTGTACCGATGTATGCCGATATCTTCGGCACCATTCCGGTTGCCGAAAGTCTGTTTGCAAAATGTGCAGGACTTGGAACCATTCTTTCTTTTATGATGGCGGTAACTGCACTTTCCCTTCCTTCGATGATCATGCTGCGAAAAGCAGTAAAACCAAAACTTTTGGCAGTATTCTTTTCCATCGTAACAGTCGGAATTATGCTGATTGGATTTTTGTTTAACTATTTTTCTTTCTTGTTTGTTGTTTAAGATTAAAGGAAAAAGAGCGGTGAGGCAAAGCCTCACCGCTCTTTTTCTGTTTTGCTAAATCCGTCGTTCTCTTGCCGTTTCATGATGCACTTCGGTATCCCGGAAAAAGAAAGAAATCGCCCAGACACCAGCCAGTGCAACCAGGGTATAAACAATACGGCTGATCATGGATGCCTGACCGCCAAACAGAGCAGCTACCAGGTCAAACTGAAAAATACCGATGCTTCCCCAGTTGAGTGCACCGATTACTACCAGCGCAAGTACCAGTTTATCAATCATAATAACATCTCCTTATCATTTTTAAGGACAATGTTATTGTGAGCAGTTTCTGTACGTTCTATTCTGCATTTTTCTCTCATACGTTAAAAAGAACCTGGAAAATATTCCCACCAATTATTTTCCTAACAGTTCCTCCCTGCATTTTTTGCAGATGCATCTGCCTTTAAACTCTTCCAGGTTTTCTTTGGAGGAACAGAACACGCAGGATGGCTCATATTTTTTCAAAATGATGCGATCATCCTCGGTCATAATCTCCAACGAGTCCTTAATCTGGATGTCCATGACCCTTCTTAATTCAATTGGAAGAACGATTCGTCCTAATTCGTCCACTTTTCTTACGATTCCCGTCGATTTCAACTTTTAACACTCCTTTTTATTTGCAAGATTTGTCGGTTCTTGATAAATATACCTGATTTGTTAAATGCTGTCAATCGAGAATATTCCCATTTTTTGGAAAATTTGCATGAAAAAAGTTAACTTTTCGTGACTGATTGTCGAGCAGTGTCACAAAACATCAAAGCAAGGAGTTTTTTGTATGCTGAATTTCCTGATTTTACTGATTCTGATGTTCTCCCTGGTTACCGCTTTATTCAATGGAAAGATGGACCTTTTGTGCAATCAACTGCTTGATTCCCCCCAAAAGGCGGTTGAACTGACCGTCACGGTTGGATGCAGTATCTGCCTTTGGAGTGGTGTCATGGAGGTTGCTCGCCAGTCCGGTCTGCTGCGCTTTTTATCAAAATTTTTTTCTCCCATCCTCTCCCTGCTATTTCCCGGCATCAAAAAAGACTCTCCGGCTGCTCAAGCGGTCTGCCTGAACCTTGCCGCCAATCTGCTGGGACTGGGAGCAGCGGCCGCTCCGGCGGGAATCTGTGCGGTGTCACAGTTTCAGCGTGCCTGTCTTGACCCGTCCGTTGCGAGCGACAACAGCATCCTGCTCATTCTGCTCAATACCGCCTCCCTGCAATTAATTCCAACCACTGCCGCGATTCTGCGCTTACAGGCTGGCTCCGCTGCTCCCATGGAGATTTTGCCTGCTGTATGGATGGCATCCGTTCTTTCGGTCACCACCGGTATTATTGCCGCAAAAGGAATGGCTCATATTGCTAACGCAAAACTCCCTTCTCATTCCAAAATCATAAGGAGGGAAAACGCATGAGCTTTCTGTCTTCTTTTATGATTCCCTTTCTCATCTGCCTGATCTTTGCCTATGCCTTAACCCATAAGGTGGATCTTGTCTCTGCCTTTTCCACCGGGGTCTGTGACGGACTTAAAATCGTTTTAAACATGTTTCCCGCCTTGCTGCTTCTTACCCTGACTATCAGCGCTTTTCGCTCCTCCGGCGCTCTGCAGCTTCTGTCCCGGGCTCTGGAGACTCCTGCTGCCGCTTTGGGGATTCCCTCTCCAATTCTTCCCCTTACCCTGCTTCGTCCCCTCTCAGGCAGCGGTGCGCTGGTTGTCTTTGAGGATATCCTGACTCAATATGGTCCGGACAGCCTGATCGGAAAGATTGCCAGCGTTATGATGGGTTCCACCGAAACCACCTTTTATACCATTGCGCTGTACTGCTCGGCGGCTAACATCAAAAAAAGCCGGTACGCTGTACCGGCTTCGCTCTGTGCAGATCTGATGGGCTTTTGTGCCAGCGTGCTGGCAGTAAAATTGCTGATCAATTAAAAACAATCACTCGCAAACTTCTGTTTTTGCATGTACCCCTATTTTTACTAATTTTTGCAAACCCCCGCATAATCGCTGCCGCAGGAAAAAATCCGTTCCGTAAATATCCGGTACTGATCGGCACATTCCGCTTCCAGTTTTGCAAACTGTGCTGCCTGTGGGGAAATTTTCTCAAGCTTTGCCAGACTTGCCGATACTGGCAGGGTTGCCGTCTGCTTCATCCTGCCCAGAATCTCCCTGCCTTTCTCGTTCATCGCCAGCACCCGCAGATAAGGCGGTACCTGCTTGTGCATCTGCGATGGAATCTGTAAAAATGCAGATAACACAAGCCTTCTCACCCTTGACAGCGGATACCGTTTGGTTTTGATCTGCTCATACAGTTCTTCGATACCGCAGCTCTTTCTCACTGCCTGATACAGTCGGTTCTCAATTCCCTCCGAAACATCCGGCAATGCTGCCATCTGCTCCCGACTCATCCGGCGTAAGGCAGACAGAACTGCCCTCTCTCCTGTCTGCATCCAGGCTGTCTCCCCGTTTTGTATTACTTGCTGATAAATTTCCCATACCGATTGCGGAAGATACTCCCTTGCCTCATCCCAGTTTCCACTTAAAATCAAGCTGCGGATATGGCTTGCAGAAGCAAACCCCTCTTCCGGCTTTCCATCATGCGCATTTCCAATGCGGGAAATCGGCAGCGGCTGAATACTGCTTTTCTTTGTCAGCTGTGCCAGATATTCCACGCCCAGAATATTGTTGGGCTTTTGCAAAACCTGAGAAACCTCTTTTCCAAAAACGCGTTCCACAGCAAGTTCCCTTGCCTTAGCAAAGGTAATTCCTGCGGCAAGCTTTTCTCTGAGGACAAGCTGCACCTGTGGATGTTCCAATGCATCCGCTGCCTGCCAAAGCAGCATAGGGTCTGCATCCTCTGCCCCGAACGCTAAAAAGTCGACACAGCCCATCGCCTTGACCAGCTGTACTGCACCAAATGCAAAACCCTGTGCCCCTGCACAAGCGTAACAGACCGGCAATTCCAAAATCAAATCTGCTCCATTTTGTAAAGCAGCCTGAGCACGCACTCGCTTTGGAAAGACAGCTGGTGTTCCCCTTTGGGTAAAATCCGGGCTCATGATCACTGCCACATGGCTGATACCCTGTTTTTTTATCTGTTCCAACTGCCACTGGTGTCCTTTATGAAAGGGATTGTATTCGGCAATCACTGCCCCAATCTGCATTTTGTTTTCTCCTTCCCGGATGGATTTTCTATATTTTATATCTCTTAAAAGATCAGGCAAAACATCATATCTTTTGATACTTCAATTTAATTGACAAAAAAACCTGAGTAAAAACTCCGAAATTTGATATTTGGACTTGAAAACTTTCGTTAGATATAATAATATAGTAAGTGTAAAATCGTGTCAATCTGCCCCTTTTTTCGGGCAGTCGGCGTTAAAAATTATGGGAGGAATTTGATATGAAAATTCTCGTTTTAAACTGCGGAAGCTCTTCTCTGAAATATCAGCTGATTGATATGGAAAATGAGCATGTTCTGACCAAAGGTCTGTGCGAAAGAATCGGTATCGACGGTTCTGTCCTGACCCACAAAGTTCCTGGCAAAGACAACTATGTTGTTGAAACTCCAATGCCAGACCACTCTGTAGCAGTACAGCTCGTTCTGGACGCTCTGACCGACAAAGATCACGGCGTTATCGCTTCCGTTGATGAAATCAATGCTATTGGTCACCGCGTACTCCACGGCGGCACAAAATTCACAAAATCCATCGTTGTTAACGAAGATGTTAAAGCTGCTATCCGTGAATGCTTCGACCTCGGTCCTCTCCACAACCCAGCTAACCTGATGGGTATCGAAGCTTGCGAAAAAGTTTGCCCAGGCAAACCAAACGTAGCTGTATTTGACACCACCTTCGGTATGGGCATGGATGAAAAATCCTACCTGTATGCAATTCCACACGAATACTTTGAAAAATACGGTGTTCGTCGTTACGGCTTCCACGGAACCAGCCACGGCTTTGTTTCCAAAGAAGCAATCAAATTCGGCAACCTCCCAGCTGATGCAAAAGTTATCGTTTGCCACATCGGTAACGGTGCTTCCGTTTCCGCTTCTATCGGCGGCAAATGTGTAGATACCTCCATGGGTCTGACCCCTCTGGAAGGTCTGATCATGGGTACCCGTTCCGGTGACCTGGATCCAGCTGTTATCCAGTACATCTGCAACAAAGAAAACAAATCCGTTGACGAAGTTCTCAACATGCTCAACAAGAAATCCGGTCTGCTTGGCATGAGCGGCGGCCTGTCCTCCGACTGCAGAGATATCACCAAAGCTGCTGAAGAAGGTCACCACCTCGCTAAAGTTACTCTGGATGCTTACACCTACCGCATTGCAAAATACGTTGGTGCATACGCAGCTGCTATGAACGGCGTTGACGCTATCGCATTCACTGCTGGTGTTGGCGAAAACGACATCGAAATCCGTGAAGAACTCTGCGAAAAATACTGGGGTTACCTCGGCGTTAAAGTTGACAAAGAAGCTAACCACACCAGAGGCGAAAACAAAGTTATCTCTACTGCTGATTCCAAAGTTAAAGTTATGGTTATCCCAACCAACGAAGAACTTGCAATCGCTAGAGACACTCTGGCTCTCATCTAAGTTTTTTGATGAAACCTGCAAAGGACCTGTCCGATCGGACAGGTCCTTTTTTTGTTTAAATAAAGAGATTGACGGATACAGAAATCTAAAGTATAATTAGTTATATAAGTTATACTTTTATTCATGAGGTGATCCTATGCCGTCTTCAATGAAAAATGGAAAATTTATGGGTTCAGTCAAGGTTGGACCAAAGGGTCAGATCGTAATTCCAAAAGAAGTACGCCAAATGTTTGGGATTTATCCCGGTGATACGATGATTCTTCTTGCCGATGCTGAGAAAGGAATCGCATTGGAACGTTACGAAGTTTTTTCTCATATTGCTGATGCAATCTTTGCAGGAAAAGCAAGAGAGATCTATCCGGAGCATCCGGAAACTGAGTCTATGGAATTTGCGCAGGATATTAAAAATCTGAAAGAGGATGAATAGTCCTTATTTACTGTATCATCCGGAAATAAGGAGGGAATTGTATGTATAAGATTGCTTTTTTCTGCATTCCTGCCCATGGACATACTAATCCAACCCTTGCAGTTGTTCGAGAATTGACCCGACGCGGTTGTGAGGTACGATACTATTCTTATCTGGCGTTTCGAGAAAAAATCGAAGAAAGCGGAGCCGTTTTTATTTCCTGCGATGAATATGGGAAGACGACAGTCAATTCGGACAATCAGGCACAGGTTGCGTTTGATCTTGCCTGTTCTATCCATATTCTGACTGATACGGCTCTGGCTTTGGATGAAATGATCTGCCGGACATTGAAAGAATTCCAGCCCGACTGTATCGTTGCCGACTCGATGGCAGTATGGGGGAAATTTGCTGCATATAAACTTGGTATTCCGTTTGTTTCTTCCACGACAACCTTTGCTTTTAACCGTTTCTCTGCCCGGATAATGAAGCCCAGTTTGCATCAGATGCTGTCTACGCTCAAATCTCTTCCAGGCGTTCATCGTGACCTCAAACGACTGAAAAAGCAGGGATATCCTGTCAAAAACTTTCTTTCTATCCTCCAAAATGAAGAGGGTACCCCTACCATTGTCTATACCTCCAAAGAGTTCCAGCCCTGCTCAGATACCTTTTCCGATAAGTATGCTTTTGTAGGTCCTTCCGTTTGCCTTCCTTCCCCTATTTCCAAAACTCCGGGAAAAAAGCTGGTTTACATTTCTATGGGCACTGTCAATAACAGACTGCCCCATTTCTATCAAAACTGTCTGGCTGCCTTTTCCGATGAGAAGTATGCTGTAATTTTGTCTGTAGGAAACGAAGTCGACATCAGCTCACTGGGGACAATACCGCCAAATTGTACGGTAGAACATCAGGTCAATCAGCTTGCTATTTTGCAGCAGGCGGATGTGTTTCTTTCTCACTGTGGTATGAACAGCGTCAGTGAAAGCCTGTATTGTGGTGTTCCTCTGGTGCTCTTCCCACAAACGCAGGAACAGTCCGGTGTCGCTAACCGTGTCTTGGAATTGGGAGCCGGATTACTTCTCAAAGAAGGGCAACCAGAATCGATCCGGAAAGCCGTGGAAGCTGTTCTATCAGATCCTCATCTATATCAAAAAGCGGCCGAAATATCTGAGAGCTTCCACCGTGCTGGGGGAGCCTACGCTGCTGCAGAACATATTCTGCAGCAGATAAAACAAAAGACGATCTCCTGAATGGTTGTTTTTTCTGTGTGCAAAAGGCTTGCATCCTGAAAAATCTGTTGTAAAATAAGGATAACAGACTTTTTAGGGAGGAAGATGTTATGCTTACGCAAGAGTGTCTTCAGGACGCTGTTAAATACGGAGAATGTTTCATTAAGTTCGGCAAAACTGCCGAATACATCCCCGAACTTGCTCGGGTCAACAAGTATCACCTTGGTGCCTGCATTGTCGGCTTGGACGGTACTGTGATGGAATACGGCGACACCCGCACCCCATTTACCATCCAGAGTATCTCGAAACTTGCTTCGCTGATCCTTGCCATCAGCGACCGCGGCGCGGACTATCTGTTCCATGACAAGGTGGGAGTCGAACCAACCGGTGACCCGTTCAACTCGATCATCAAGCTGGAAACCAAGACCAAACCGTTTAATCCGTTCATCAATGCCGGCGCAATCACTGTTGCCAGCTGCATCGACGGCAAGGATTCGGACGAAAAATTTGAGCGATTCTTGCAGTTTATCCGCAAAGTCTGCGGCAACGAAGAAATCGCCCTCAATGAAGCGGTCTATCTCTCGGAAAAATCCACTGGTGACCGCAACCGCGCTCTTGCCTATTACCTCAAAGCCTCCGGTATTCTGGAAGGCAACGTCGAGGAATGTCTGGACTTTTACTTCAAGATGTGCTCGGTCAATGTCACTGCGGTGGACATTGCCCAGATGAGTGCAGTGCTTGCAAATCACGGTGCCTGCCCATCCACCGGTGAGGTGCTCATCGAGCCGGAAAGTGCAAAAGCAATTCGTGCGCTGATGCTTACCTGCGGCATGTATGATGGCTCCGGTGAATTTGCCATGACTGTCGGCTTCCCTGCAAAGAGCGGTGTCGGTGGCGGTATCGCAGCTGCACTGGTTGACCGCATGGGAATTGGTGTATTCGGACCTGCTCTGGACGAAAAAGGCAACAGCATTGGCGGCATCAAGATTCTGGAATATCTTTCCAAGAAGATGGATTTTAATTTGTTCTAATAAAAGGAGTCTGAGAGTTTTCTCAGACTCCTTTTCATTTAACTTAAAACTCCACTTTTGCTTCGCAAGTTCCCTGCTTTCTTTTATCCGAAAGCTCCACATAAAAACTTTCAGAAAAAGAAATAGATTTTTTATCCTCACTCAAGTGGGCATCGTTGGAAAATCCATTGGCGTGGATTTTTTGACCACCTTTAATATAGGAATCTTCCTCACTCATTGCTCCGTTTTCGTATTCCAGGATTTTACCTGTTTGATTATCACGAATAAAACTTGATCGGATAGAAGTAATCATCTCATAATATTTTGGATTCTCTGTTGCTGTTTTACCCAAATGATAAAATTTGCTCACAAAACGAGTTTCTGTCCTATCTCCATCCAGAGTCTTTTCCTCCTGATCTGTCCATGAAATAAATGATACTTCATCCACAATCATTTTTCGCAGAGCTTCTTCATCCTTCTGTTCGGATATCTCCTGCAAAAAACGCTCGGTAATATCCTGCTGCTGCCGATCAATCACCTGATACTCCGACGGAGAAGCAATCATCTTTTCGCAGAGTGACTCTAATAGTTTGGTTGGTGCAGCGTGATCAACCACAAATACTACGCCGGAAACTACGGTAAGCATACATAATATTGACAGGAGGATTGTCGAAAACGAATATTTTCTTTGACACCATCCCGACCAAATCAAAAAGCAAAGACAAAATGCGCTGATAACCACACTCCATACGCCATGCAAAACCGTAGCTGCTATCAGCCATAAAACACTTACTACTGTGATTTTTCCGTTCCATTTTATCTGTTTACTCTGTTCCATCTTTTCTCTCCATAGATTTTAGTTTTCATACCAGATATTTTTTATTACAATGATAGCATAATATTTTTACAAATTCTATCACATCATTCTACAAAAATAATTTGACTTCTTTGCTAATAGTCAATAGATGCAAAAAATCCCGGAACCAAAGTTCCGGGATTTTTCTAGTCTTTTACAGTCCTTCTTTCCATCTTCCCTTTTGGTCAAAGTTCTGTTTGAGCTTTTTCTCAATCGAAAAATATGGAATCGAAATACCGATAATATCCATGACAATCAGCCATTTTGCTGCTGTCATCAGCGGCAGCAAAATGATTCCTACAATCGAAAATACCATTGCTACAATGCCGATTGGCAGCATCATTCTGCCATAGCAGATGTGCGAATAGTTCCAAGTTTCAATGCTCTTCATTGCCCACTCGGTGCGGTAATCAATAAAGAAAATTCCTCCAAAAACGGTATCCTGATGTTTTGGGTATTTCGGTGGTTTTCTTCTCCAGCGCAATCCGCATCCAATCATCATAGCTGGTATCAGCAGCAACAATAAATAAAGCAACATTCTGTTTGACAATCCTTTCTGTTTCATGCTGTGCATCCCTTTGATTCACAGTGTTCAGTATAACACACTTTTTCCCTTTTGTAAAAAAGATTTTTGGAAAAAGGTTTTAAAAAAATCCTTTTCCATGAAAATTCTTCCATAATTTTTTCTGCTCCCCTTGACAAACGAATTAGACGTGGTTATAATGGAACCATAGTTAATTACTCAACTAACTAACCAGTATACAACCAGAGAGGAGGACACAGATTGAAGATTGACTTTCAAAGCCAGACACCAATCTTCCTTCAGGTCTCGCAGGGACTGGAAGATGAAATTTTGTCCGGCATCTACGGGGAAGAAGAACAGATCCCCTCGATCACCGAACTTTCTGCAAACTACAAAATCAATCCCGCTACCGCACTCAAGGGAATCAACCTGCTGGTGGATGGCGGAATCGTCTATAAGAAAAGAGGAATCGGCATGTTTGTTGCGTCAGGAGCTGTGCAGAAGCTGAAAGAAAAGCGGCAGGAGGAATTTTATAATCAATACATCCTGCCTTTGGTACAGGAGGCAAAACGTCTCGACATCGAACCTGCAAAACTTCAGGAATGGATTGAAAGGGGATTTGCAAGATGAAACTAAGCTGTCATAATCTGACCCGCAAATTTGGGGACACCACTGCTTTAAATGGAGTAAACTTGTGCTTAGATGAACCGAAAATCTATGGATTACTTGGTCGAAACGGCGCCGGCAAAACCACCCTTCTCCGCCTGATCACCAACTACATCCAGCCGACCGAAGGCTCTATTACACTGGACGAACAAAATGTCTGGGAAAACGAAAAAGCGCAGCATCAGATTTTTCTGGTCACCGAAACTTCCTACTTTGCCGAAATGAATGCACACAAGCTCATTCAACTCATGTCAGAAATCTATCCCAGCTTTGACAAACAACAGTGTCTGGACTATGCAAAGCGCTTTGAGCTTGATTTAAACAAAAAATATACCGCTCTCTCCACCGGCTACAAATCGGTCCTGCGCGCAGTTCTCTCCTTATCGGTACACACACCGTTCCTGTTTCTGGATGAACCGACACTGGGTATGGATGCCTTCCACCGCGAGCTGTTTTACAAACTGCTGATCGAAAGTTACAGTGAGTCTCCGTCCTGCATCCTGCTGTCCACCCACCTGATCAGTGAAGTGGAAGGGCTTCTGGAAAATGTTATTATTCTGGACCACGGCAAGGTGCTGATCGACGAATCCTCCGAGCAGTTGCTTGCACAGGGATACTGCGTATCTGGCAGAATCTCCGATGTGGATGACTACTGCTCCGGCAAAAATGTAATCGGTTCCAGTGTCGTCGGCGGACTGAAAACCACCGCCATCTTGGGAGAACGGGAACAAGTTCCTGACACATTGGAAGTCACCGGACTGAGCTTACAGCAGCTATTTGTGCAGCTGGTAGGCAGCGAAAACCCATCATAAGAGGAGGAATCTCGATGAATACTGCAACGTCCTTTCGTCTTCAATTAAAAGAATGTCGTTCTGCACTTACGATCTATTATATTATTATCCTGCTCATCTTTGCCATTGCCTCAATTGGAATGTCTTCCGATAGTTCCACTTCCGGGCTGGAAGCCAGCACCGCCTGGTTTCTGTTTGTCTACGGTATGAACACCTTCCGAGCAAACTTTCTGTTTCATTTACAGTTTGGTTCCACCCGCAAAACCCTGTTTAAGGGCTGGCTTTTCTCTACCGGAACCATCTGCCTCGGTATGTCACTGATTAACCTTATTCTGCTGCTGGTGTTAAGTCTGCTGCTCCACTTCCCCATCGGTTCCTTTGTTTTTTCCATCCAGATCGACAACGTTTTTCTTCGCCTTATTGCAGGCACTGTCTATTATTTCTGTGAGTACCTCATGCTAACCTCTGTCGGATACCTTATCACCAGTGGATTTTATCGCTTGAACAAGACAGGAAAATGGATCGTTGGTACTCTGATGGGCGGATGTGGAATGCTGGCAATTTTCCTGATAGAACCGTTTGAGTCATACATTGACGCGATTTTCCTTTATCCTTCATCCCATCCATTTATTGTATCGGGAATCTTCCTTGTTGTTGCAGCAATGATTCTCAGCTTCTGCTGGCTGCTCATCCGCAAAATGCCTGCAAAAACCGCATAACATGAAAAAAGCACTCATCTTTTGATGAGTGCTTTTTTTATTCTCCAACAATCGAGATTGCCACACGGTTTGGCATACAGACCGCACTTTGCGGTTCATGATCGATCCATCCAAAGCCCATGCATAGATGGTCGGGACAGTCCGAGGATAAAAACCGGATCTGATGGTCCTTGATTTCCAGCACAACCTCGACCCCATATTCTGAAAGGTCGATCTGCCGGTCCTTCTCCTGTTCGAGCTTAAGTTCCATGATCTGTTCCCCGTCGATGGAAACCAGTGCTGTTGCACCCTCCGTTTGGTTTTGCCACATCAGCAAAAAAATCCCCATCGAAACCAGCGCCACAAATGCGATGATTGCTAAAATAATTTTATCTGCTTTTCCCATTTATTTTCTCCAATCTGTAAAAACATAGAACCATTATACGAAGAAAAGCCTCCTCCGTCAAGATAACAGAAGGACCATCAAGGCTTTGCCATGATGGTCCTTTTGCTTTTAGAAAAGTAATCTAGGGGAAAAGTTTTAAACTAGATGTCAAAATTAAGCTTCTGCTTTCCACAGACCGTGCAGGTTGCAGTATGCGTAAGCAGCAACTGCCTTGTCTGTCTCTGCCAGCATGAATACTGCCTGTGGCTTGCTGCCTGGTTTGAGCTCTTTGCGCTGGTTGCCTTCCTGGGTCTCCAGAGCGATCCACTCGATGAAGTGCTCTTCAGCCATTGGATGTTCTACTTCACCAACAGTTACGGTTACTTTGTTGCCCTCTACCGAGATAACTGGAACGTGTTTTTCGGTTGCAGCGTCAACGCTTCCTGGAACCAGTTCGCTCATCTTTTCGCCGCAGCACATAACCGGAACACCTTTGTTTTTTGCATAAGCGATAATATTTCCACAGTGTTTGCATACGTAAAATTTCATATTCATTTCCTTCTTTCTTTGTTATCGTGTTTATCTTAAGTATACCGATTTAGTTTATTTTCTCTTTGATTATAGTATACCTTTTCTGTAGACAAATTGCAATAGGCTAACAAAAATTTTCTGTTTTAAATAAAAGAAAAAGCAGCTGTTTTCGATTGTCAGAGGAATTATTTCTCGTCGACTCTCTTTTTGCGCAGATATTTGTCGATTGCTTCTACCATATTTTCCGGCATCTTTCTTGGAACTGGGAATACAACCGAGTTTACCATACGGTCAGAGAATTCCTGAACGAAAGCTGCGGTCTTGCCGAAGTTCTTGTAATCGAGGTAATCGATTACGTCGTGGCGGCAATGGATCATTGCACCGCCGTTTCTGCCAAAGCGGCAGAAGTTGATAGCTGGAACACCTTCATTGGAGAATGGAACCGAGTCACTGGAGTACACTTCCTGAGTAACGTCGGTGGAGAAACCAAGCTCTTTGGAGAGGTATTCTACATAGCGGCAGAGGGATTCATCTGCCATAACAGCAGCCCAGTCAGCGCCCAGAACAGGACCTGCAACGTCGACGTTGATCATCAGCTGAATATCTTTGAGTTCTTCTTTATGTGCTTCTACATAAGCTTTGGAGCCGAGCAGACCGCACTCTTCGGAACCGTACCAGCAGAAGGTCAGGTTTCTCTTTGGTGGGTTCTCTTTATAGTGGCGTGCAAGCTCCATCAGGATAACCGAGCCAGCACCGTTGTCATATACACCATGGCTGAACTGCACACTGTCAAAGTGTGCGCCGAAGGTAATGTTCTGTTCGGTTTCATCGGTGCCTTTGATGTGCAGGATAACGTTTCTGGATGGACGGGTAACATCTTCCTGAATCAGGGTGAAGGTTACAGTTTCAGGCTGAGCTTTTACCAGTTCCATTGCATCGATTGCGCGCAGAACACCGCCTGGGATCTTGCCGTAACGCAGAGCCCAACCGCGCAGTTCTCTTTCTGGCAGATCGGTCTGTTCGCGAACATCGGAAACGTTGCCGTTCCAGGTCAGGAATGCTGCTACACCGTAGCGAACCATTCTTTCGTAAACTTCTTCGTTCATCTTGCCGTTGTTGACAAGGACGATCATGCCTTTTTTATCATACAGGTCAACATCAGTTCCCTGCTGAACATATGCAAATGGAGCGGTCAGACCTTCTGCCGGTGTGCTGCCGGAACGACGATAGCCCTGAATTTCCCACTCTTTTCCTGCTGCTGTCAGGGAAACCTTCTCGATGTCTGCGGTCTGAACCGGGAATTCCTCGATTACAGCTTCCAGACCAACTTTTGCAAGCTCATCGCGGATGATTTCAGCCGCTTTGGTTTCTTCTGGAGAAGTGCTGGTACGAATAAAGTTGATTTTCTGCAAATCCTCAAAGATTCGTTTTCCCATTGCTTCTGTGTTCTTCAAAATGTCCATGTTGCCACACTCCTTGTCTATTTAAACTCATAAAATCAGACTGGGTCGTTAAGCGACAGGCTGCTTTTGCAGCCTGTCGTATGTACAACTTTTACATAATTTTACATATATTTTTGTCAAAATATATGCTTAATTTCCCTTTTCCTAGTATAGCACAATCTTTCTTCGGTTACAATCCCGAGACAGCCAAACCTTTCAGAAGCAGAGAAGGAGTCTGTACAAACTGGCTTCCGGATGCTGTTGGAACCGGATCGTTTCCGATTGCAACAATCTCTTTGAGCAAGTCATAGATGCTGCCTGCAATGGTAACCTCACAGAACGGCTTTGTCATCTTTCCATTTTCTACAACCATTCCCTTGCACAGCAGAGAGAAATTACCGGTAATGGTGCTGACACCTGCAAACACACCTTCCAGCCCTGTTACAACCAGACCATTTCCCATCTTCTGGCAGAGTTCTTCCATCGAAAGGGTATTGCCGGAAATGCTCTCGAACACAACGTTTGTGACTCCGGTGCCGACTGCTGCCTGTACATCCGACTTAAATCCGTTACCGCTGCTCTGGCAGTTTGCTTTGCCCGCACTCTTGCGGTTGTACAGAGCCGATTCAAATTTTCCTGCATGGATCAGGTATTTTTTGCTGACTGGTGTGCCCTCATCATCGAAGTGACGATGTACTCTGCCCTGTGCAAACTGAGGATCTTCCACAAGGTTGATATCGGAAATTGCGATCATTTCCCCTTCTTTTCCTGCAAGAGAGCTCATCTCGTTTTGCATCTCGGTCGCATAAAAGATTGGAAGGTATGCTTCCAGCAGTTCTGCTGCTGCATCGTTTTTGAGGATAACCGCGTATTTTCCCGAAGCAATCGGTTTTGCATGTAGGCGCTGTGCGCCAAGCTCTGCTACTTCCTGTGCCAGTGCTTCGGTATCAATTGCATCGAGGCTCTGTGCACTGCGTCCGCCCCAAGCGATCTCGGTGTCGCCATCTTCGCGGGAAACTACGCCCAACGAAACCGAAACGGAATGTCCATAGTCGGTCAGAGTAGTTCCGTTATCGTCCATCAGAATAATTTCCTCATCATACTGATGACAGGAACAATCGCTGACCGAGTCAATCTTGCTTTCTTTGCGCAGAACCTGCTCTGCTTTTACCAGAGTTTCTGCTGCTTCCCTTTCATCCAGCGAAGCAAACTCCTCTGTATAGGACAATTCCTTCTCAAATGCTGGAATTGGGTGGTAATCTTCTTCGGATGCCATTGCAGAAACCTGCATCTGCTCTACAACATCTTCTGCACAGTCCAGCTGATTAAAGAAGGTACAACATCTTTTTCCATCCTTGCCAGCTTCCACAAAATAAACACTTTCACTGGAACGAACCGATTTTTCCTTCTCGCCATCCAGAACATTCAGTCCAAACTTTCTGGTCTTTGCAATATAAAAACGAATGTCTGCAAAACCTTCCTGTTTGAGCTTTTCTGTCAGTTCTCTGAGTGCTGTTTTCTCCGATACCATCATGCCTGATCCCCTCCTACTGTCATTTCAGTTACACGGACGGTCGGCTGACCTGCTCCGATATAAAGCGCACCGCTTGCTGCGTAGCAGAAGCCCTGTCCCAGTGCGTAGTCGTTTCCGACCATATCCACCTTCTGCAGAATATCGCCGCCAGTACCGATCAGGGTTGCACTACGTACCGGTGTGGTGATCTTTCCGTTTTCGATCAGGAAGGTTTCGCTGGTGTTGAAGTTAAACTCTCCAGTTGCCGGATTTACCGAACCTGCGTTGATGCTGTTGACAAAGATGCCGCGCTCAGTTGCTGCGATCATCTCTTCCGGTGTGCTTTCTCCCGGTGCGATATAGGTGTTGGTCATACGGGAAGTTGGAGCAAAACGGAAGCTCTGGCGTCTGGAGGAACCAGTTGGAGCACATCCCATTCTTCTTGCATTGAGTTTATCTACCATATATCCTTTGAGGATACCATTTTCGATCAGTACATTCTTCTGGGTCGGTACACCCTCGTCATCCACCTTGAGCGAACCCCACTGACCCGGAATCGAACCATCATCAATCAGAGTCAGCTTGTCAGAAGCTACCTTCTGACCCAGTTTTCCGGAGAATTCGGAGTTGCCCTTTGCTACACCGGATGCTTCCAGAGAATGTCCGCATGCCTCGTGGAAGAACAATCCGCCAAATCCATTGGTGATGATAACCGGCATTCTTCCTGTCGGGCATGCTTTAGCATGCAGCATTGCTTTTGCCTTCTTTGCTGCCTGCTTTACATAGTCCTCGACATTGATCTCGTCATAGAACTCAAATCCCTTCATTGCACCAGGTCCAACATAGCTGGACTGTCTGTCGCCGCCTTCCTCACAGAAAACGGTCATATGCAGTCTGGTCTTAACGCGGTTATCCTCTACAAATAAACCTTCGCTGTTTGCAATCCAAACCTTCTGATCCATATCAACATAGTTGACACGAACCTGGCTGACTGTTTCATCTGCCTTCTTACCAGCAGAAACAACACGGTTTGCAAGTGCCATTTTATCCTTTAAGCTGACGCTCTGCGGATAGCGGCTGATTGGATTTAACGAAACACGGCGCATTGCTTCCAGCGCTGCACGCTCAAAGCTTCCGTCACGATAGCGGCAGGTTTCTTCCAGCAGGCGGAAAATTTCCGCTTCACTTAAATCGGAAGTATACAGGTAAGCGCTCTCCAGCCCCTTAAACAGGCGGATGCCCACTCCCTTTTCTCTTCCCGAAGATGAGTTGAGGATTTTTTCTCCCAATACGGTCAGATTGCTTCTGCGTACATCTTCGCAGAAAATTTCAGCAAAATCTGCACCGTGGCTGACTGCATAGTCAAGGATTTTTTCCATCAGATTCTGGCTTAACACAAAACCCCTCCATTCTTTGTTACAAAAAAGGCGGCTGCAAAAATTTGCAACCGCCCGAATTTCTTTATTTGTGCTGCTGATGGCACAGGTGGCACGCTACAAAGTGATTTGGTTTTACTTCAATCAGCTTTGGTGCTTCTTTTTCGCAGATATCCATTGCATATCTGCATCTTGGTCTGAATTTGCATCCCGGTGGTGGGTTGATCGGGCTTGGAACTTCGCCTTCCAGTTTGATTCTTTCTCTGGTAGCTTCTCCATCCGGATCTGCCATTGGGATTGCAGAGATCAGTGCCTGTGTATATGGATGCAGCGGCTCACCGTACAGGTCATAGTTGCTTGCAAGTTCTACCATCGAACCTAAGTACATAACACCAACTCGGTCAGAGATGTGTTTTACCATCGACAGGTCGTGGGAGATGAACAGGTAGGTCAGACCAAATTCTTTCTGAAGTTTGATCAGAAGGTTTACTACCTGAGCCTGAATGGATACGTCCAGCGCGGAGATTGGCTCGTCACAGACAATGAATTTTGGTTCTACTGCCAGTGCGCGGGCAATACCGACACGCTGACGCTGACCGCCGGAAAGCTCATGAGCAAAACGGTTTGCATATTCTGCGCTCAAGCCTACCTTGTTGAGCAGGTCTGCAACTCGTTTTGTTTTTTCTTCTTCGCTGAAATGGAAATGGATGTCCATTCCCTCGGAAATAATTTCACCGATTGTCATACGAGGGTCCAAAGATGCATATGGGTCCTGGAAAATGATCTGGACATTCTTTTTGAACTCCAGAAGATCTTTGCCTTTGAGGGTGGAGATATCCTTGCCGTCAAAAACAACTTTACCAGATGTTGGCTCGTAGAGCTTGATCATGGTACGGCCGCAGGTGGTTTTTCCGCAGCCGGACTCACCTACCAGACCCAGTGTTTCTCCTCGTTTAATGCCGATTGTTACATGGTCTACCGCTTTCAGTGTCTGTTTGCGTCCTGCTTTAAAGAACTTGCACAGGTCGGTAACTTCCAGGATGTTGTCGGCGTTCTGCAGTTTTTCAATTACCTGATCCATTATTTTGCCTCCCTGTCATAGAAGGATTTTACCTTCGGCGCATTTGGATGCTGCAGCCAGCAGGATACGCGATGAGTATCTGTAATGGTGGTTTCCAGTGGATTCTTTTCCTTACAGATCGGCATGCAGTATTCACATCTGGATGCAAACGGACAATGGTTAAGTGGCAGGATCAGATCCGGTGGAGTACCTTTGAGTGCATACAGTTCCTGTTTGGATTCTTTTGCCAGTTTTGGAACAGAGCTCAGCAGGGCCCAGGTGTATGGGTGCTTGGAATCATAGAAGATTTCTCTAGCGGTACCTCTTTCCACAACCTGACCAGCGTACATAACCTGAATGCGGTCTGCAAAGTTTGCAACAACGCCAAGGTCATGGGTTACCAGAATGATTGCGGTGTTCATCTTTTCTTTCAGCTCACGCATCAGATCCATGATCTGTGCCTGAATGGTAACGTCCAGAGCGGTGGTTGGCTCGTCCGCAATCAGAATCTTTGGACTACATGCCAGAGCCATTGCGATCATAACACGCTGACGCATACCACCGGACATTTCGTGCGGATAGCTGTCAATTCTTTTTTCCGGGCTTGGGATGTTTACCATCTTGAGCATTTTGATTGCTTCTTCCCTTGCCTGTTTTTTGTCCAGATGACGGTGAATGCGCAGGCTTTCCATGATCTGTTTACCAACAGTCATGGTTGGGTTGAGGGAAGTCATTGGGTCCTGGAAAATCATGCTGACTTCGTCGCCGCGGAACTCACACAGTTCTTTCTTATTTAAAGAGAGAACGTCTTTGCCATCGCAGGTAATCTTGGAACCTTCCTTAATTACTGCAAACGGAGGTTTGAGCAGACGAAGGATGGATTTTGCGGTTACGGTTTTACCACAGCCGGACTCGCCTACAAATGCGAGGGTTTCACCGCGGTTTAATTCGAAGCTGACACCGCGAACAGCTTTAACCTCTCCTGCGTAGGTATTAAAGGACACGCTGAGGTCTTTTACTTCTAAGATCTTATCGTTTGCCATTTGTATCCTCCTCCTACTTTCTCAGTTTCGGGTCAAGTGCGTCACGCAGGCCGTCACCCAGCAGGGTAAAGGAGAGCATGGTGAGCGCGATCATAATCGATGGGAAGAACAGCTGATATGGATAGAACATGAAGTTCTGCTGTGCTGCGGAAGCCAGAGCACCCCAGCTGGTATCCGGTGGCTGAATACCCAGACCGATGTAGCTCAAGAATGCCTCGGAGAAGATGTAGCCTGGGATATCGAAGGTGATTGCTACGATGATGATACCAATGGTATTTGGAATCATGTGGCGCATGATGGTTTTAAATGGAGATACACCCAGAGCATTTGCAGCCAGAACGTACTCCTGAGATTTTAACTGGAGCATCTGTCCGCGAACCAGACGGGCAATACCACACCAACCGGTCAGGGTCAGTGCCAGCATCATGGTTCCCATGCTCTTGGAATCGGTTACAACCGAGATCAAAATAACGATAATCAGATAAGGAATGCTCAGCAATACCTCTACGATACGCATCATGATATCGTCAACGATGCCGCCAAAATAGGAAGCGATACCGCCGTAGATACTGCCGACAACGCTGGCTACAACTGCACCAACGATACCGATTGCCAGAGAAACTCGACCAGCCTGCCATACACGTGCAAACAGGTCACGACCCAGGGAGTCAGTACCAAACCAGTGCTGTGCATTCGGAGTCTGGTTGATTGCAGAAGTATCCATTTGTTCAAAGTTATATCCGGAGATTGCAGGGCCAAAGATTACCATGATAACCATAACAACAAGGATAATCAAAGCAACCAGAGCAATCTTGTTTTCTCTAAATCTTCTCCACGCGTCTGCCCAATAGCCTACCTTTGGACGAGCAATAATGTCGCCGGAGAAATCGTCGGTTCCAATAATCTGGAACTTTTCTGCTGGAATGTCTTCCCATTCTGTCGCAGATGTCACTTTATTTTCTTCTGTAGACATATGTTCTCCTCCTTAAATTATTTTACGCGGATACGTGGGTCAAGGATTGTGTAAGCGATATCGATGAGCAGCTGTGCTACAACAAACAGTGCTGCTGCAAAGATGGTGGTACCAATAATCATGGTGTAGTCACGGTCATTGATCGAAGATACATAGTAGAAACCAAGACCAGGGATACCAAACATTTTTTCGATAACGAAGGAACCTGTAAAGATACCGGAAATCTGTCCACCCAGAATGGTGATACATGGCAGGAATGCGTTTTTCAAAACATGGTCCTTAATGATATGGAAACCGCTGACACCTTTTGCCTCAGCAGTCAGGATGTAATCCTGTCCCATAACTTCCAGCATGTTGGATTTTAAGTAACGTGCGTAGGTTGCAATGGTACCAAAACACATTGCGATAACCGGCAGAACCAGGTTCTCCGGTTTGCCCCATCCGGTAGTTGGAAGGATCATCCATTTAACGGTAAACAGATACTGGAGCAACGACGCCATAACGAATACTGGGATGGTGATACCCAAAATCGCAATGAACATAACCAGATAGTCCGGCCATTTGTTTTTGTTAAGTGCTGCGACAATACCCAAAGTAACACCGATTGCTACACCGAATACCAGAGCCAAACCACCAGTTACACCGGAAACTTTGGAGTTTGTAAGCAGTGTTTCGGTAATGCTCTTACCTGGATATTTGAGCGACTCACCCAGATCACCTTTTGTGATCAGGTTTTTCATAAAGATTGTATATTGTTCGGTCAGTGGTTTATCCAAACCGTATTTTGCGTAGTAGTTTGCTTTTGCCTGTTCCGGCAGCTTGTTCGCCATCGCACCCAGAGGGTCACCTGGGATCGAGTGCATCATGAAGAAGGTTGCTGTTGCAATGATAAACAGTGTGATCAGCATGTAGCCAATTCGTTTGAGCACATACTTAAGCATACTTTTCCCCCTTATCCTCTTCTATTTCTTACACTTCTGATTCTTACATTTTTGATAAAGGAACAGGCAGCCAAAACCGGCTGCCTGTCCGCGCTTCGCTTGTAAAAGAAAGCCTTACTTCGTTATGAAATTAAATTATGCGTTGCGTCCGCTTACATAAGCGTATTTCAGACCGGTAGAAGTAAATGGCATTGTGTTGCTGTTCTTGATGTAGTTGTAACGGAAGGTGTTAGCAGCTTCGTTAACAACTGGGCAGAGAGGGCCTTCCTCGAAGAGGATTGTTTCTGCTTCTTTGTACAGTTCCAGACGTTTTGCATCGTCCATCTCTACTGCAGCCTGATCCAGCAGCTCATCATATTTTTCATTTACCCAACCAGTGTTGATGTTACCGGAAGAGGAGTACATAACAGCCAGCATGGAGTATGGATCGTTGTAGTCGATACCCCAGGACATGTAACCCATCTGGTAGTCACCGGAGTTAACTTTGGACTGGAAGGTTCCCCATTCATTGAAGTCCAGAACAACGTTTACGCCCAGAACGTTTTTGAATGTCTGCTGATAGTATTCGCCGTAGTTCTTCATCCACTGGTCAACACCACCGAGGCTGAAGGTTACTTCCAGAGTGGAAGGATCGGAACCAAGACCGAGTTCTTCCATACCTTTGAGGAGCAGTTCTTTTGGATCTTCGGAACCAACCATAGCTTTCAGAGGTTCTTCAACTTTTTCTCTGTAGATACCCTGATCGCCAACGGAAACGCCATCCGGTACCCAACCGTATGCTGGAGACATGGTACCATGATAGATGGTTTCAACGATGTCTTCACGGTCCAGAGCAAGGGTGAATGCGTTACGGATGTTTGCATTCTGGAACAGTTCATCTTTGGTGTTGTAGAAGTTAAAACGTACTGCTGGAGAAGTGTAGTGGATATAATCTACATTTTCCATAGCTTCAAATTTCTGCATCCATTCTGGAGTACCGCAACCACAGGAGTCGATGGAACCGTTTGTGAAGGAGTTGAAGATGGTGTTCTCATCGTTCATGATCTTGTAGTTGATGGTCTGCAGGTTTACATTTTCTGCATCCCAGTACTGATCGTTTTTAACGAGGATCAGTTCAGAGTTGTGGGTCCAGGTTTCGAGTTTGAATGGACCATTGTATACCATGTTGGAAGCTTCTGCACCATAGCTTTCACCGTACTGTTCTACGATATCCTGACGCTGTGGCATCATAACACGGGTATCGGTCAGAGCCAGGAAGTATGGGGTTGGGCTTTCCAGAGTGAATTCGATTGTTTTGTCGTCAACTGCTTTTACGCCCAGTTCGGAAGGATCCATCTCGCCTGCCAGAACTGCGTTTGCATTTTTAACACAGGTCAGCAGCCAGGAGTTTGGAGAACCGGTTTCTGGTGTCAGAACACGGGTGATTGCGTAAACATAGTCGTTTGCTGTTACAGGCTGTCCATCGCTCCATTTGTTGTCGCGCAGATGGAAGGTCCAAACAGTACCATCTTCGTTGGATTCCCAAGACTCAGCAGCAGCGCCTTCACGAACGTTCTCGCCGTCTTTTTCAGCCAGTCTGGTCAGTGGTTCCATAGCATTGGTCAGAATGCTGGAGCTGTAAGTGTCGTTACCTGTTACGCTGTCCAGAGTGGTTGGCTCACTGCTCAGATAACCATTAAAGTACTGTTCTGCATCCAGAACATTACCATCGATGGTTTTCTGTTCACCAGTAGATTCAGCAGTTGTTGTTTCTTCGCCGCCGCAAGCTGCCATGGAAAGCATCATTGCGCCTGCCATCATAACTGCCAGGATTTTCTTCAGTTTCATGATAATTTCTCCTTTCGGGCTTATCAAACTCTCTCTTATTTCGACACGTTTCCTCGTATTTACAAAGACTCGTGTGATTGACAATGAAAATTGGGATTATCATAATCCCAAAAGCAAAACAGGATATCCTGTTTATAAATACAAATCAGCGTTGATCGCTAAAACGGATGCTAACGATTCCTGATTTGATTTTTTCACTATACTCTCGGCTGTGGTGCTTCCTGCTCCCACGTCATAGTGTCTTTTCAGCTCGTCCACCATCGCTTCCGCATCACCCTGTTCATAACAGGTAAGCAAATCGAGATGTCTTTGATAACTGTCCTTGACACTTTGTTTGTCGATTGCACAAAAAATCGCAAAATTATTGACATTCATACTTTTCCAGACATGTTCAATCTTTCGAAATCCTGTCTGTTCAATAATGCGGCTGTGGAAATAATTGTCCTCCTGTGCCAGCTGATATAGGTCATCTTCCAGAGCTTTCATCCGCTCCAAACTCTCTCTCATCTGTTGCAGGCTTTCAGCAGAAAAGTTTCCTTTGTTCAACCTCACTGCCAGTATTTCCAGTGTGGCACGCAGCAGGCACACTTCATAGATATCCTGCTCTGTCACCGCAGCGACCGAACAACCTACATTCCGTTCATATCGAACCAGGCCTTCCTGTTCGATCTGCCTGAGTGCTTCCCGAACCGGTCCGCGACTGACACCAAACAATTCTGCGATCTCGTTTTCCTTCATCCGATCCCCTGGCTTAAATTCGCCTCCCAGAATCTTTTGACGGATTTCATCCACGACTTCCTGCCGCAAAGTTTTATAGTTCAGTTTTGGCATACCTTGTTAATCTCCCTTAGCTTTGCAGGTTGTGTGTATGTAGATTACAGTATTTTGAAGATTGTATACAATCTTATGTCCTGTATTGTACCATAGTTCTTTATCAATTGCAACAAAGTCGCTAACATTTTGTTAATGTTACACTCTTTTTATTCTTGCATTATATACAAAATACATAATAAATTCTTATTTGTCACAGTTATTTAAAAATTCTCGTTGTTTTTCACAACAATCTTCCTGTCCTCATTTTGTACTATATACAAAAGAGAACAGACCAAAACGGTCTGTTCTCTTCTTAAAATTCCATATTAATCTTATAAGGAAAATCCTGCGTAGAAATCTTGTGTTCTCTCAAATAACCATTAATTGTTTCCATATAATGTTCCATTAATGTCGAGCAAATCAGGCTGACATCCCCTGTTTTGAGCGCATCAAAAACCTTTTGATGGATCTTGCGCTGATTGTGAATGACATACTCACTTTTACCAGCTCCCCGATAAAAGACGATGGTGTTTCCCCCAGACATGCTGTTCCACAAAGTATACAGCCTGGTCAATTTGGACTCTTTTATAATGCATTCATGAAATTCATTGTCGTTTTCAATCGCTTCATCAAAGTGTTCCAGATCTTCAATGGAGTCCATTCGATTCAAAATCTCCTCCATCCGCTTAAGCGTTTGTTGAGAAAAATGTCCTTCACACATTTTTACCGATAAAATTTCCAGATTTGCCCGCAACAAATAAACTTCATACACATCCTGAGCGGTAAAATCTTTCACCGAACAACCTACATGAGAAGTATATTCCACTAAACCTTCCTGTTCAATCTGACGCAGAGCTTCCCGAACCGGTCCACGGCTGACTCCCAGTTCTTCTGCCATTTCTTGCTCCACAATCTTGGTTCCAGGCTTAAGCTCTCCTGTTAAAAGCTTCATTCGTATTGCCTGAGTGACTTGTTCTCGCAGGGTCTGGCGCATTATCTTCGCCATGTTTTTATTTCCCTCCCAGCTGCAAAAATAGATTCTTTTCATTCCTGAAAAGATAAGCAGACATTTTTACGATATCATAATGCTACCTTCTTTGCAATCCAAAAAATGTTTTTTCTACGAAATTCATCACTTTTATCCTTTGACATCTGTTTATTTTTGCTTTTTTTCACCGATTTTAACGAAATTTATTTTTTGATTCTTTCTCTTGACATTTTAAGGTTGCTCTGGTATTATTGTATTAAGCACTTAATACAATAATGAAAGGAGGCGGGAATATGACCTGGTCCTTTGATGACAACCTTCCCATTTATCTGCAAATTATCCGCATCTTAAAATATGAGCTTGCACGAGGAAAATACCAACCCGGTGAAAAACTCCCCGCTGTACGAGAGCTTGCCATGACAGCCGGAGTCAATCCAAACACTATGCAAAAAGCACTCGCCGAACTGGAACGGGATGGGTTAGTAAAAAGTCAGCGAACTGCTGGACGTTTTGTCACTGATGATAAGGAGAAGATTATGGAAGTCGCAAAAACACTTGCTTATGATGAGATTGCCCGAATGGTAGAAAATATTTCTTCTCTTGGATATCGCAAAGAAGAAATCCCGCAATTAATTGAAAAGTATCTGGACGAACATTAACTTTATTGTTTTCCCGGGAAATATTTCGACCTTTCTCTCCTATTTATGCAAAACCATTTCCCAGAAAATAGCTTATTATCCATCATTCCTGTATAAGATAAGGAAGGAGTCTGTGTAATGAATCAAAACACTGAACTGATGCAAGGCGGTTCTATAATGGAACTTCCTGTGCTGGAGATAAAAAACGTTCATAAAAAATATCTGTCCCATTCCGTTTTGGAAGGAGTAAGTTTTTCCATTCCAAGAGGAAAGATTGTTGGTTTGCTGGGACCAAACGGATGTGGAAAAACCACCATTCTGAAATTAATATCCGGATTGCTGCAACTGGATGAAGGTGAAATTCGAATCAATGGAATCTGTCCAGGTCAACAAACAAAATCCATGATTTCCTATCTTCCGGAGCGCAGCTATCTGAATGATTGGATGAAGATTTCCGATATCTTAAATCTCTTTTCTGATTTTTATACGGATTTTGACCGTGAACGTGCAGAGCAGATGCTGACCGACCTCAAAATCAGCAAAGAGGAAAAGCTTAAAACCATGAGTAAAGGAACTAAAGAAAAGATTCAGCTGATTCTGGTTATGTCCCGTCGCGCTTCCCTTTACCTGCTGGATGAACCGATTGGCGGTGTAGACCCTGCCACCAGAGAATACATTCTCCATACTATCTTAAAAAACTTTGATGAAAACTCTTCTATTTTAATTACTACACATCTGATTCAGGATGTAGAAACCATTTTTGATCAGGTTCTGTTTTTGAATCAGGGCAAAATCGTGATCGACGGTGAAGTCGATGAAATCCGTGAAAAATACGGAAAATCCATCGACGGATTGTTCCGGGAGGTATTTCGATGCTAAGAAAAATGCTTAAATATGATATTCAGGCAATGTCCAAAACTTTCATTCCCTTTTTCATTGCAATTTTAGTAATTTCTGTTTTTAGTGCTCTTTCCATGCATCTGGAGTGGCTGATTGGCATCTTTGGAGGAGCCACCATTCTCTTTGGTCTCGGTATTGCTCTTTTTGTCACTAGCCTTGTTTTGATTATCACCCAGTTTTATAAAAACGTACTGGGTGACCAGGGATACCTGACCAACACCCTGCCTGTCAGCGTGGATACCATCATCCTTTCCAAACTTTTTTCTGCTATTTTCTGGTTGATCTCAAGCGGCATTGTTGCCATCCTTGCTTTTCTGATTATCTTAATGGGATCGATGGATAACGTTGGTGATTTCTTTACCAGTGTTGCTGTGGTTTTCCAGTCCGCATTCGATTTCATCTCCACACCAGAATATTTTAAAGATGCTTTGTTGATTATCCTTTTGCTTGTACTGCTTTTTATCTTTGCAGTTTTACTGATCGCAAACGAAATTCTTCATTTCTATTGTGCTATGTCCTGTTCTCAGATTTATCCATTTACCAAAAATAGAATTGCTGGTTCCTTTATTGCCTACCTGCTGATCAACATTCCCCTTTCTATTTTAACTGCCGTTCTCTTTTCTGCAGTTGGGTTTACAGGAACAAGTTTTGAGTGGATTCAAAATTTATCCGGATACCCAATGATGTTTATAGCCATCCTGTCGGTCAGCCTGGTAATCCTGTTTCTCAATATTCTGCTTTATGTTCCAATTCGTTATATCCTTAAAAACAAGTTAAATCTCGAATAACTTCATCCATAAAGAAAGCGCCTGACCGAATGGTCAGGCGTCTTTCTTTGTCTCTTGACTTTTTCATTTTTTATTTATTTTGCCTTTTATTTTAAAAAATTATTGGTCATTATTTCCATGTTATAATCCTTTCTTTTGTCTTTCTTTTTGCAAAATAGGCATATTCTTTATTCTTTCTGTCACTTTTATCAATCAAAAATCACATTAAAATCCACAGCTAATTCTTTTTTTTAGGTAAGTTCACGTTTTTTTTAGAAAAAAACAACAAATTATACATTAGCTCTTGAATGTTTTTCCTATTGAAGTATAATTGTTGAACAAATAGATTCTTGTATTGGGAGGTTTTTTCTATGTCATATCATTATCTTATCGACATTGCGTTGATTCTTCTGACAACAAAAGTTTTTGGAATGATCACCAAGAGACTGCAAATGCCGCAGGTTGTGGGTGCGTTGATTGCAGGTCTTGTCATGGGTCCGGCAATGCTCAATATTATTCACAGTACCGAGTTTTTGTCTCAGGTTTCGGAGCTGGGCGTTATCGTTATGATGTTTACCGCAGGTCTGGGAACCAGCCTGAATGACTTGAAGCAGACCGGAAAAGCAGGTTTTCTGGTTGCACTGTGCGGTGTTATCGTACCTTTAATTGGCGGTACCATCCTTTCCCTCTTCTTCAATACATCCACCGATCCAAACGCATTTATGCAGAACGTATTTATCGGTGTTGTTCTGACCGCAACTTCTGTTTCCATCACTGTTGAAGCGCTCAAAGAAATGGGAAAACTCAACACTGTTGTTGGTAATACCATTCTTGCAGCAGCACTGATCGACGACGTTCTCGGTTTGATTGCTCTGACCATCGTTACCAGCATCGGCGGTTCGGCAGATGCAAACCTTCTGGTTGTTCTGCTCAAAATCGTTGCATTCTTTGTTCTGGTTGTTGTTGTTGGTATTGTGGTTAAAAAAGCAATGGATTGGTACATTGCAAACGTTCATTCCACCGACCTGCAGCGTTATCCAATCTTTGCCTTCATCCTGTGCCTGATTCTTTCCTTCTGTGCAGAGGAATTCTTCGGTGTTGCCGATATCACCGGTGCATTTGCAGCTGGTCTTATCATCTCCACCACCTCCAAAGCAAAATATATCGAGCTCAAATTTGCTCCTCTTTCTTACCTGCTTCTGACTCCAATCTTCTTTGCAAGCATTGGTCTGAAGGTAGAACTGCCTGAAATGAATGCTACCATCGTAATCTTCTCGATTCTGTTGGTTGTTGTTGCTGTCCTGACCAAATGGATCGGTTGTGGACTGGGTGCAAAACTGTGTGGTCTGAAAGGTCATCAGTGTGAACAGATCGGTGTCGGCATGGTTTGCCGTGGTGAGGTTGCCCTGATCGTTGCAGACAAAGGTGCTGCTCTTGGACTGATGCCGGAAGTATTCTTTGGTCCTGTCATCATCATGGTTGTTGCAACCACGATTCTGACCCCAATCCTTCTCAAATTTGCTTACCGCAAGAGCGATGCTTACGAAGATATGCAAGAAAGCTCTCTGGTCGACCGTTACGACGAAGTCGAACAGCTCGATTACATTGGCGAGAGCCTGATCCGTGCTAACGAGCATATGATGAAAAAAGGCAAAAAAGCCGAAAAAGCTGCTTCTGAAACAAAGAAGTAACATAATATAAAACCCAAAAGAGGGGTTCGATCTGATGATCGAATCCCTCTTTTTTTCTATATTTTGCTTATACTACCTGGAACAAATAGAACTTCAGATAGTTTGTCTCCTCCACATTCCACAGAATCGGATGGTCTGGAGACTGCTGTCTTGCTTCAATCTGACGCAGGGAAACTCCCGCATCTGCTGCTGCCTGGTGCAGCATCTTGACAAACAGCTGCTCGGTCATAAAATGAGAACAGGAACAGGTCGCAAGATATCCTCCACGAGGCAAAAGTCGCATTGCACGCAGATTGATTTCCTTATATCCACGCATTGCACTTTCCACTGTCTGTCTGGACTTGGTAAATGCCGGCGGGTCAAGAATGATAAAATCAAACTTTCCGTACCGGTTGATCATCTCTCCCTCAGAAAGCTTCGGAAGCAGGTCAAACACGTTGGCTGCCAGATACTCTACCGTTCCATCCAGCCCATTTGCCTTTGCATTTTTCTGCGCCATCTCGACAGCCGACTCGGAAATATCCACACTCAGCACATACTCCGCGCCGCCCTTCGCTGCGTTCAGGCCAAAGGAACCTGTGTGGGTAAAGCAATCAAGCACCCGTTTTCCGCGGCTTAATTTTGCGACCGCAAGGCGGTTGTATTTCTGGTCCAGGAAGAATCCGGTTTTCTGTCCATTCTCAAAATCGACCGCATAGGTGATTCCATTTTCGGTAATGGTTGTCTCGGTAGAATCTGGAATCGGATATCCTTCCAGCGGGAAAAAGCCTTTGTACTGTTCCATTCCTTCCAGCTCTCGGATTGCCACATCGTTGCGCTCGTAGATTCCGCGAATCGGCTGGTTATCCTGTGCAAAGATCTTTGCCAGAAGTTCAAACAGCATCTTTTTGCGTTTTTCGATACCCAAGGACAGAACCTGTGCTACCAGGATGTCGCCAAAGCGGTCTACAGTCAATCCTGGAAAGCTGTCTGCTTCTCCAAAAATCAGGCGACAGTTGGAAAAATCGTCTCCCATAACAGTTTTACGGTAATCAATCGCATGACGAAGACGTCTCTCAAAAAATGCTTCATCAAATTTATCGTTCGCATTGCGGGAAATCAGACGAACACGGATTTTACTGTTTTCGTTTGCAAATCCGGTTCCCAAATAGCTTCCCTTCTGGCTGACAACATCCACCAGCTCTCCATTTTCAAATGGCTGTGCTTCGGTAATCTCATTAAAATAAACCCACGGATGTCCTTTGATAATGGCGTGTTCTGCCTTTTTGCTGACCTTTACCTGCGGGTATTCCCTTGCCTGTTTCATCTGCGTCCTCCTTATCAAACACTTTTCTTCTGCTGATTATTTTATCAGATCTTTTGGCTCTTTTAAAGGGAATCCATTAAAATTTGTGTCGATAAAAGAATTTCCCTGTGTATTTCCTGGGAAATTTCTTTTCCTTTCCGATTAGACTTCCAAAAAATTTTAAGATTTCTTTGAATCTATGCTCTTTTCTTCATAAAATATCTATATTTTTCCCCTGTTCTTATTTAAAAAATCAGGCTACAATAAAAAAGAAGCGCTCAAAAAGGACGATTTTTTGCCCTAAAATGGCATGATTTCTATGTCAATTCTGTAATAAATCTTGAATCTGAGCGCATAAACGCTTATAATAAGTAATGCTATTGTAAAAAAGATGTTGTAACTTTTTAAATTGGGAAAGGAGCGGATGTCCGGTGTCGAATCCGGAAAACAGTAAGAACAATAAAAAATCTGCTTCCGGTCTTCCTGAAAGTTTTTCCGCATTGATTTCTTTGCTTTATGCCGTATGTTATCTCGTTGGCGCGAGAATTATTCGATATTACCGCCGCTTAAGGCGTATCGTCAGATTAAATTGCCTTCATATTAAATGGGCAGTTCGGCGTTTTTATTTTGATCTCAAGGAACAACGTTCAGCCGCAGCTCCATCGAAGGGGTATTGGAAACGGGAATGGAAAAAAGCCTTCTCGCAAACCCGCGATGCACTGCATGACTGGAACAAACATCGCAAGCAGCCTGATTCGGGGCTGCATCTTGATGAACTGCTGAAAGCCTTTTTCCCGTCGCTGCGCAAACTTGCCGGCACGGTCAATTATATTCTCCCTGTTGCAGGGATGATCGTTCTGATCTCCACCATCCACCATTTTTCTACTCTGACCTTTGGTCTTCGTGTCCAGTACAACGGAGAACACATCGGTTATATCCTTTCGGAATCTGACTTCTCCGAAGCAGAAGCCAAGGTAAAGGAACGTATCGTCAATGAGGCATATCTTCCACCCGAAGACAGTGTCCCGATCTACTCTTTGGAAGTGGTTGAGGAAGACCAGATTTCCGATCAAAGCATTTTGATTAACAACATTATCCGTGCTTCCGGCAACGAAATCGAAGAAGCTGCCGGTCTTTACGTGGACGATGAATTTATCGGTGCAGTAAAAGACGGTGACACCCTCCTGCTCAGTTTAAAAGCCCGCAAAGAAGGAACCTACCAGCCGGGTATGACCGAAGAGGAGTTAGAAAAACTGTTTGCACCAGCAGAAGAGACAAGCACTGAGGAAGAATCTTCTTCTGAGGAACCAACCCCTTCCGATCAGACAGAATCTTCCGAATCTTCTCAGCCAGAACAGGAAGAGACTCCTGCTGCAGAAGAAACACCAGCTGCTGAGGAATCTGCTGCACAGACCTATACCATTCAGGAAGGCGACACCCCTTGGGATATTGCCAACAAGTTTGACCTTTCTGTCGATGAACTAATTGCATTAAATCCTGAGGTTAGCCAGACCATGCTGGTCGGTGAAACTCTGGTCGTTTCGGCGGGAAGCTCTTCTGCAAGTGCTTCTTCCGAAAATACTTCTTCTGATTCTCAGCCAGAACAGACTGAAGAAACAGAAGAACCGGAATCGACCTCCAGCACTGCCCAGACAGAACAGACCTATACCGTACAGGAAGGTGATACTCCTTGGGATATTGCCAACAAGTTTGATCTTTCTGTCGATGAGTTAATTGAGTTAAACCCAAGCATCACCGATTCCATGCTGATCGGCGATACCCTTATCATTAAAGCTGGAACTTCTTCGACCTCTTCGGAAACATCTGCAGAGGAAGAAACCGAAACCAGCTCTGAGTCCACCGACTCTGAAACTGCTGCGGAAGAATCTGATTCGGAAGAGCAGACACAATCTTCCACAACAACTTCCAAAACAAGCCCGCTTCCTCCAATTACTGAGGAAGGCGTTACTTTGGACAGTGAGGTTGTCAGCTTTGTACAGGATATCCGCGTAGAAAAAGGATTATATCCAGTTTCCTCTGTGGAATCTTTAGACAGCATCAATGCTAAACTGGACACCGTTGTCGAAGGCGAGCAGACCTACACCATTCAGGAAGGCGATACTACCTGGGATATTGCCAACAAATTTGACATCCCAACCGAGACACTTCTGAACCTGAATCCAGAGGTCAGTCAGTCCATGCTGGTCGGCGAAACCTTTGTAATCTCGCAGGAACAGCCATTCCTGCAGACCAAGGTTGTCCGCACCGTTACTCAGGAGCAGGAAATCCAGTTCACCACCGAAACCGAGGTGGACCAGAACAAGGAATCCAGCTATGAAAAGGTTGTTCAGGAAGGTAAGAACGGCTTGAAAGAGGTTACCACCGAAATTACCTATATCGATGGATATGAGACCGAACGAACTGTTACCGCAGAAACCACTCTGGTGGAACCTGTTACTGCAAAGGTTGTTGTCGGTTCGCTTAAGAGCTCGTCCTCTTCTCCATATAATTTCAATGGCTCTGGTACCAACTCTACTCAGAGCAATGTCGGCGGTTATATCTGGCCGGTTGATGGCGGTTATATTTCCTGCCCAATCTGGGGTTACAGCGGTCATACTGGTACTGATATTGCAGCTCCTGCTGGAACTACCATCTGGGCTGCAAAAGCCGGAACAGTCGCTTATGCTGGCTGGTCCAACGGTTATGGATACAATGTTCTGATCAACCATGCGGATGGTACCAAGACCCGATATGCACACTGCAGCAGCCTTGCTGTTTATGCAGGTCAGCAGGTATCACAAGGACAGGTTATCGGCTATGTCGGTCGTACCGGATGGGCAACCGGAAACCACTGTCACTTTGAAATTATCAGTGGTGGTTCTTATCTGGATGCACGAAACTATATCGGATAACATCTCTAAAAATAAACAGGATGGATGCAGATGCATCCATCCTGTTTTTGTATATTCCCCTGCATTTTGTACATCCTCTTTTAATGTAAAAAGGAGGAATTCATTTGCAGATTAAATCGTTATCCTGGCAAACACGCCGCAAGCTGCGCTGGTTTTGGGAAAGTTTTTTTGTCAGCGCCATGTTCTTACTCTTTTTGACTGCGTTTTTTTATGTGGCGTCCGGACAGGAAAGCTCCATTCAGCAGCCGGTTCTTTCGGTGAGTATCTCATCTTCAGAAAAAGTCTCTCAGGAAAAGGAAAAACGCCCGAATCAAGATCCGGACGTTTTCTCTATGAGTTTCCTTGGATGGAATTGGAAGATTTCTGCTTCTGAGTTTCTGGAAATCTCTGACAAGGCTTCCAGAATATATCATAACTATGGTATTTTAATCCCTGCCAGATACCGCGCTCCTGCAGAAGGTCTCTGGCTTTTGTGGCAGCTTGCTTCCTAACTAAAAGGATTTTCTGCTGACAATTTTAATGGAAATATGGATGGACACCATAACCATCAGTACAATCAGAACAATCAACGCTGCCAGCATCAAAGCCAGCATTCCGCCTGTCGGGAGCATTCCTGCCTCGGATAGAGCTATAGTAACGCCCATCATAACACCGAACGGAATCAACATCGTTAGGAGATAAAGCATTCTGCCTTTTTGCATCCCAAACTTATATGCAATCGGGATAATGACCGCGGTGGTGTATCCCTGCATGCATAGGGATACCAGCAGCATGAGTCCGCACCGAGCAGCTCCACCCAGAATCAGGGTGTAAATCGAAGAAATACCCAGCAGTATCAGGGAAGTGATACCAAAAGCTGCATATCTTGCCAGCACGATCTGTTTATGGCTCACCGGCAGAATACTCCTGTACTGGTCCCAGTGATAATATTCATCGTAGGTAAAGAGGTTAAACAGGTAACTGATTCCCATTACACAGATGATTATCGCTCCGGTTTCTGGCTGATCCATAAACCCCCAGATTGCTGCAAAGGCAAAAAATACAAACAGAATACTCTTGAGCAGCTTTCTCATCGAAAGAAAATCGTTTAAAATAAGCCCCTTCATAAAGACCCTTCTTTCTGGCTTGTTACTACTTGTCCGAACACAGCATCAGCATCAACTCATCCAGATTGATCGGGTCAACCAGAATTTCCGGATACTGTCGGCTAAATGCCGCCCTATCGCTGACGAGTGCTTCGCTGTCATATTTTCCATGCTTCTTTTTCAGGACAAACTGGCTGTCGATAGCATCAATGGTCGCTTTATCTGCCTTTGCAATGCCGTATCCATAAATGATATTATCCTTATTTTCACACAGCATCAGTTTTCCCTGATGGATAAAGGTGATGTAGTCCGCCACCTTCTCCAGATCGCTTGTGATATGGGAAGAAACCAGCACCGAATGCTCGCCGTCCGAGATAAAATCGAGGAAAATATCCAGAATCTCTGCACGGACTACCGGGTCCAATCCACTGGTCGGTTCATCCAGAATAAGCAACTTTGCGTTGTGGCTCAATGCCACCGCCAGCGAGAGCTTCATCTTCATGCCGCGGGAAAAATCCTTGAGTTCCTTTTTGTCCGGCAGGGCAAACTTTTGAAGATACTCCTCATATTGTTTTTGATCCCAGTTTTGATAGCTTCCCTTCATGATTCTGCCTAGATGGGAAACAAAGAGAGTCTGGGCAAAGGGAAGCTCATCGAAAACAACGCCGATGTCCTCCCTGTCTTTTGCGCTGCATCCTGCATGTCCAAAGACGGAAATACTTCCACTGTCCGGCGAGGTCATTCCCAGAATCAGCTTCATGGTGGTGGATTTGCCCGCACCATTTTCTCCGATCAGACCCATAATTGCCCCCTTCGGCAGAGAGAACGAAACGTCCGAAAGAGAAAACTGCGGATAACTTTTGCAAAGATGATTAACTGTAAGAATCATATCTTCCATACTTCTGACCCCTTTTCTTCGATTTATTCCTCATACAAAAGGGAAAGCATCTCCTTAAGTTCCTCCAGATCAATCGAAGCTGCTTTTGCCTGATCGACTGCACATTGCAGCGCTCCTTCTACCTTTTTGCGCTGTTCCTCCCGCATGAGTTCCAGATTCTTTGGTGCCACAAAGCACCCTTTTCCTGCTACCGTTACGACAAAACCGTCCCGCTCCAGATCTTCATATGCTCGTTTGGTGGTAATCACGCTGATGCGTAGGTCTTTTGCCAGTGCCCGCATGGAAGGAAGCGCTTCCCCTTCCTGCAGTTCTCCGTTCAAGATACTGTTCTTGATCTGCGCGGTGATCTGTTCATAAATCGGTTTGCCGCTGGAATTGCTGATTATCAGATTCAAAAAATCACCGTTCCTTGCTGTCCGTATATACTGTATATATCGTATATATACAGTATCACACTATTTTGCCGCTGTCAATAGGTTTTTGCGGTAAACATAAAAAAGTTCGGACAAAATCCGAACTTTTTTATTATTCATTATATTTTATTATTCATTGTATTTAAGAAACAGTTACTGTTCTAAACCATTTAAATGCTGCTGAACCTGGTGTCTGGTAATTTTCTCCAAAGTCACATATTTGATAGTTATCTGTATAGTTGGAATCCATTAAATACATCTGTTCTGTTCCACCGCTCATTCTATATCCACATAAAACAATTGCATGTCCGGCATCGTCAGAAACTCTTGACCATGATGTATACAAGGGTTGATTTGAGTTAATATATGGTTTTACTTTATCGTAGGTCAATTTTGTTGTAGAGGAGGTGGTCAAATCAGGACAATAACTCTCAATATAATCCCTCACTTCTGGAATCCCTGCCGCTGTAGAACCATTATTATTGTTTTTTCTATCTTCAATTAACTCATCCATTAAGGTTTCCGCATACGATGTATTAGTTTTCCCATCTTTATAATAATCAATGCAAGATGCTGTTGTCGCAGCCCAGCATACACCGCGTCCACCAACCGAGCGATTTTTTAATTTTGCTACACTTAACTTTTTTGCTGTTGCTCTTTCCTCCAACTGGCTGAGCGGTTCTGTCAAATTCATCGAATCCACAGCAATATCGGTAATCTCTACGACTTCTCCATCTAAAGTCTTATATCGTGACTGAGAGAGATTTTGAACCTGTTCTTTGATTTGAGTTGGATCTCCCAACACCTCTTCAAATAAAATGGTTACTGTATTATAGCTGTCTACCGCATAAATTGCATCCTGAGACGCAATTACACGGATGGGATTTTCTGCGGAAAGCTCCAACTGGTTCAGCGGTCTTGCTAAATAGTCATAGCCTGACTGGATGTGATAACTACCATCATCATCTACAACTACAGCATAAAGGCGCTCAATTTTATCTTGGTATAAAACAGGAAAATAATAAACTTCCGTACTCATTCCTGTATCATACAAAGTGATATCAAATCCAGACCCTAATTTTAATTCAGAAGCTTTATCTACTAAACCCATTGCATCTGCCCAGCTGATATTTTCTAATTCAAATCGACTCTTTGCATATTTGGTAACCTCCTGCGGAACAGGATTTGAGAAGATATAGCGTCCATCTTCTCTACTTTCTCCAACGACCAAACCTTCAGCAGAACACAAAATCGAACAAGATAGAAGCATCATTACAATCAGAAAGAAACTGAAAAACTTTTTCATAACAAAATACCTTCCTTTCATTTTACTATACTGTTACGAAATTTTCTAGTATAAAATCATCACATTTTTCTCACCTTTTTCATTTTATTCTATAATATAAATATATAAAATATATTGGACATAATCAAGGTAAAATAATTACAAATATAAATGTTATCATTGTGAACATTCCTTAAATATCTGTCGAAATTTATAATTACCTGTCGTATTTACTCTTACAAAAATAATTTTCAGGACTTTTGTAGAAAAATTCATCTTTGGGTGGTATACTGGAAATCAAGGCATTTTATGCAGAAACTGCACTACAGAGCAACATCTTCTCATTATTTACTCTAAACGAAAACCATCCTACTATTTACTCATCCTTTTTTGGGAGAATGACGCCTTGCGGCATTCTCGAGGGGATGGGACACAGACCTAATTTTTATAACAAACTAAAACCATCCCCTTTTTTTAGGAGAATAACACCTCGCGGCATTCTCGGGGGGATGGAACACAGGCCCAATTTTTATAACAAACTAAAACCATCCCCTGGAGGTATCTATGAAACGTATTATCAGTGACAAGCCCTATCTGATTTTGCAGCTGCTTTCTATTGTTGCCATTTTCGTCTACTTATTCTTTACCACCGGATATCAGCATCAGGTTGTATTTGGCTGCTGGATTGCTTCTTTGCTGCTCCTGATTGCAACCTCAATCTACTGCATCGTCAAAAAGAGATGGATTCTCACTTCGGTGAACCTGTCCCTGCTGATTCTTTGCTTTTTAAGCCTAATGATTCTGCCTTATAGTGCATAAAAAAACGCGGTCAAATGACCGCGTTTTTCTTTTCTTATCTATCCAGAATCATCTGTCCATAGTTGAGATCTTCAAATCCTAAACGGCTGTACAACAGTTTTGCCTTTGGGTTGTGTGGGCATACTTCCAGACGGAAGCGTTTTGCCTGCGGATATTCTTCAAATAACCACTGGAAGAATTTGTGTCCGCAGCCTTTGCCGCGCATCTGGGGTTTAAAGTACAGTTCCTCTGCCTGAACGGTAAAACCGCCAGCTTCACAGCTCCAGTAAAATGCAAGCAGTGCATAGCCGATGATCTCATCTCCCTCGGTGATGGTAAGTCCACGCATCAGTGGAGAGCCCTTGACACCAAGCTCGAAGGTATCCTCAAACTTTTTCATATCTACGTCAAACAAAGACGCATCTCCCGAATAAAAATCAACCGACATATCCAGATATTCCTGTCGATCCTCTGGTCTAAAATCACGAATTTCCATTGTATTCTCCTTCCATCGTTTTCTTCCATTATATCGGATTCTCTTTTTATTGGCAAGCCATTTCCGACAAGGTACGTTTTTCTTTTCCTTACAAAATTCACCACCAGAATGTGGAAGCTCTCTTAACCCCTGTGTGATTTTTCTTTTTGATTTACTTTACATCTCCCTGCTTTTTCACTATAATGTAATAAATCGTTTTTGACTCCAAATTTGTGGAGCAAACTGTGTAATAAAAAAGAAAGGGATCAATGCAATGAAACTGAACACTCTGTTTGAACAAAAGAAGATCGTCTTTTCGTTCGAGGTTTTTCCTCCGAAAAAGACAAGCTCCATCCAGACCATCTACGATACGCTGGATGCACTTTCCGACCTGAATCCTGACTTTATCAGCGTAACCTATGGTGCTGGCGGAAACCCTGCTGACCACTCCACCGTAGAGATCGCTTCCACCATCAAACACAAATACCACATCGAACCGCTGGCACATCTGACCTGTTTAAATTCCACTAAGGAACATATCGGACAGGTGCTGGATGAGCTGCGGGCAAATGAGATCGAAAACATTCTGGCACTGCGCGGAGACCGCAATCCGGATGTCCCTCCAAAGACAGATTACCGCTATGCTCGTGACCTGATCGAGGAACTGAACCACCATGGGGAATTTGACATTGCCGCAGCGTGCTATCCGGAAGTTCATCCAGAATGTCCTGATATGGAGGAAGATATCCTGCACCTCAAAGAAAAGGTAGATGCCGGCGCCTCTCACCTGATTTCTCAGCTGTTTTTTGACAACAATGATTTTTATAACTTCCTGTATCGCGTTCGCGAAGCCGGCATCATGGTTCCGGTAGAAGCGGGCATCATGCCGGTAACCAACCGTAAACAGATCGAACGCATGGTTTCGCTGTGCGGCGCGAGTCTGCCGAAAAAGTTTGTAAAAATCATGCACCGTTACGGCGATGACCCTGCCGCTATGCAGGATGCAGGCATTGCTTATGCAGTAGAGCAGATCGTTGACCTCATCTCCAACGGGGTTCAGGGAATCCACCTGTACACCATGAACAATCCGCTGATTGCACGCAGAATCAGCCAGTCGGTTGCCAGCCTGATTCGATGCAGCAACCGCGCTGAATAGAGGAAAGCGCCATGCTTTTTTCGCTGAAACAAATCCCAATTCCTGAGATTGTCCGTTATGCGCTGGGAACTGCTCTGCCAAGCCCGATTCCGCAGGAATTCTTGTCTTTGGCACAAAACGCTGCACAGGAAGTTCTTTCCTGCTGTCAGCCAAAATACCATCTGGTAAGATACCCCGTCCAGCCGCTGCTCGACTCCTTTTTAACTGGTGAGGACATCCGCCGCCACCTTTCAGGATGCAGCGACTGCGTTCTTTTGTGCGCAACCCTTGGCAGTGAGGTGGATGCACTAATCCGCCGGACACAGGTCACCGACATGGCAAAAACCCTGTGGCTGGATGCTGCCGCTTCCGCCGCCATCGAACAGGTCTGCGACGAGGTTCAGCTGGATATTGCCCAGCGCCTTGAGCGCAGCCTTACCACCCGTTTTAGCTGCGGATACGGGGATCTTCCGCTGTCTGCTCAGCCGCACTTTTTATCCTGTCTGGATGCCGGACGAAAAATCGGGCTGCACCTGAGTCCTTCCGGCATGCTGGTTCCTATCAAATCAGTGACTGCTGTCATCGGTATCCTGCCAGAGGGAGCCGCTGCTTCTCACTCAGATTCATGCAGCATCTGCAATCTTCGGGAAAATTGTCAATTAAGAAGAAAGGGTGTATTTTGTGGAAAAGATTATCAATGACCTGCTGGAAGATTCCAGCCGTTTCTGGCTTCTGGATGGAGCGATGGGCACCCAGCTCCAGAAAAAGGGATTGCCTTTCGGGCTTCAGCCAGAACTTTTTAATTTAAGTCATCCGGAAATCGTCACCGGTATCCACAGGGAATATATCGAAGCTGGTTCAAACATCATCTATGCAAATACCTTTGGTGCAAATCGGAAAAAGCTTTCCGGCTGCGGTCACTCTGTCCAAGAGGTAATCACTGCGGCTGTTAAAAATGCAAAGGCTGCTGCCAACGCATCAGCAACACAGGCACTGGTTGCGCTGGACATCGGACCTATTGGGGAGCTGCTCGAACCGACCGGTACCCTCTCCTTTGAGGAAGCCTATGACATCTTTGCCGAGGAAATCACCGCAGGCGTTACTGCCGGAGCAGATCTTATCGTGCTGGAAACGATGACTGACCTTTATGAGGTAAAAGCCGGCATCCTTGCTGCAAAGGAAACCTGTGAAAAACTGGGCAGATCTCTGCCGCTGATGGTTTCGATGACCTTTGAGGCAAACGGACGCACCTTCACTGGATGCAGCGTACCTTCCATGGCTGCCGTTATTGAGGGACTGGGTGCTGACTTTATCGGCTTTAACTGTTCGCTGGGACCGGTGGAACTGCTCCCTCTTGCAAAAGAACTGGTTTCCTGTACCTCCCTCCCTGTTTTTATCAAGGCAAATGCAGGTCTTCCTGACCCGCAGACAAACCTTTACTCCATCTCTGCTGAGGAGTTTGCCCGCTGTATGGAGGAATATCTTTCTCTTGGCATTCGCGTATTTGGCGGATGCTGCGGCACCGATCCGGAATTTATCTGCGAGATGGCAAAGATGCTGTCCGGCAAACATCCGGTCAAATCTGCCGTTCCAGCACGCCGTTCCTGTGTCTGCACCCCGACTGATTTTGTCCCGGTGGACCGCGTACGTATCATCGGAGAACGCATCAATCCAACCGGAAAGAAGCGCTTAAAACAGGCAATCCTCGAACAGGACTTTGATTATATCCTCAGTCAGGGAATCTCTCAGGTCGAAGCTGGCGCTTCTATTCTGGATGTCAATATGGGAATGCCGGGTATCGACGAGGTGCAGATGCTCCCTCTGGTGGTCAAAAAACTGCAAAGCGTGCTGGACACCCCATTGCAGCTGGATTCCTCCAACCCGCAGGCGGTCGAGGCAGCGCTTCGTATCTATAATGGTAAGCCGATCGTCAACTCGGTAAACGGTGAGGAAAAATCCATGCAGGCAATCCTCCCGCTGGTTAAAAAATACGGTGCTGCCGTTGTTACATTGACACTGGATGAAAGTGGTATCCCGCTGCTTGCCGAACAGCGCTTTGCTGTTGCCGAAAAAATCGTCCGCCGCGCTGAGCAGTACGGCATTCCAAAAGAAGATATCTTTGTGGACTGTCTGACCCTGACCGCCTCTGCCCAGCAAAAAGAAGTGGTTGAGACCCTCAAAGCCATGAAGATGGTAAAGGAAAAACTGGGTGTTAAGACAGTTCTTGGGGTATCCAATATCTCGTTTGGCCTGCCAAACCGCGAACTGTTAAACCACAGCTTCTTGCTCATGGCGCTGCAAGCCGGTCTGGATCTGCCGATCATCAACCCGAACATTCCATCGATGCTTGATGCCATCCGCGCCTTCGAGGTGCTGTACAATCTGGATGAGCACTCCGCGCGCTATATCGAAAACTTCAGCCGCCCGGAAGAGATTGCCCGCATCAGCGCAAAACCGGTTGCTGCCCCGATTTCTGCTCCTGAATCGGCTTCTGCCGAAACCGGACACGATCCACTGACCGATGGTATCAAAAAAGGACTTGCCGAATCGGTACGCCGGGAAGTTGCTGCACTGCTTACCAGCCAGGAACCGGAAGAGATCATCAACAGCAAGCTCATCCCGGCACTGGATGTGGTGGGACAGGAATTTGAACAGGGAAAGATCTTCCTCCCGCAGATGATCCAGTCGGCACAGGCAGCACAGGCAGGCTTTGAGGAAATCAAAAACTTTTTGGCAAACCACCCGAAAGCCGACACACCATCCCTTTCCCTTGCACAAAAAGGAATTGTACTTGCAACAGTTCATGGGGATGTCCACGACATCGGCAAAAACATCGTCAAGGTCATTTTGGAAAACTACGGATTCCCTGTCCTTGACCTTGGACGAGATGTTCCTGCCCAAAAGGTTGTTTCTGCTGTTAAGGAACACTCCATCAAGCTGGTAGGTCTCAGCGCCCTGATGACCACCACCTTAAAAAGCATGGAAGAAACCATCGCTGCCCTCCGTGCAGAAAATCTCGACTGCAAGGTAATGGTCGGCGGTGCGGTGCTGACCGAAGATTATGCCATGAAAATCGGTGCGGATTTTTATGCCAAAGATGCAAAGCAGTCGGTCGATATTGCCAAAAAGGTACTGGGATAAACACCATCTTGTGCGAAAAAAGAAAGATTTGGAAGGATTTCCTGCAAAATCTGCATTTTTATGCGAATGGAAAAATCCTTTCCTGCAAAACTTTGTGAAAAATTACACAAATTAATTCTTTCATTTCCCTTCCCTCACCACAAAAGGGAAAACCTTATTTAAAATCATGCAAAATGTCCGGTTCTGCCCTTGCAAAAAGGGAATAAATCCAGTACAATTTACTTAAATTGTAGAGTTTGCATACTGCTTATTTTGCAATTTTGTTTTTCTATTTTTCTCATTGTTTTATCAGTCAAATTACCATAAAGTAAGGAAAGGCAGGTCATTTACGATGAACTCTCTGAATAAAAAAACAATCGAAGATATCGAGGTATCCGGCAAACGCGTCCTTGTCCGCTGCGATTTTAACGTTCCGCTCAAAGACGGCGTAATCACAAACGACAAACGAATTGTTGCTGCATTGCCTACCATTCAGTACCTGGTTTCCCACAATGCAAAAGTAATCCTCTGCTCCCATCTGGGCAGACCGAAGGGCGAATATAAAGAAGAATTCTCTCTGGCTCCAGTTGCTGCAAGACTGTCCGAACTGCTGGGTCAGGATGTAAAACTTGCAAAAGATGAAAACGTTGTCGGTGAAAACGCAAAAGCTTTGGTTTCCTCCATGACAGATGGTCAGGTTATCCTGCTGGAAAACGTTCGTTTCAGAAAAGAAGAAACCAAGAACGAAGAAAACTTCTCCAAGGAACTGGCTTCCCTGGCTGATGTTTATGTAAACGACGCATTTGGTACCGCTCACCGTGCACACTGCTCCACCACTGGTGTTGCTTCCTTCCTGCCAGCTGTTTGCGGTTATCTGATTCAGAAAGAAATCTCTGTTATGGGTCAGGCACTCAACAATCCAAAACGTCCTCTGGTTGCAATCCTCGGCGGTGCAAAAGTTTCCGATAAGATCGGTGTTATCAATAACCTCCTGGAAAAAGTTGATACTCTGATCGTTGGCGGCGGTATGGCATACACCTTCTTCAAAGCTCAGGGTTATGGTGTTGGTTCTTCTCTGTGCGAAGAAGACAAGATCGATCTTGCAAAAGATATGCTCAAGAAAGCAGAAGAAAAAGGTGTTAAATTCCTGCTTCCTGTTGACAACAAACTCGGCGATAAATTTGCAGAAGACTGCCAGACCCAGTACGCTGATTCCGACAAGATTCCAGAAGGCTGGATGGGCATGGACATCGGTCCAAAATCCATCGAGCTGTTCTGCAACGCAGTAAAAGATGCTGGAACTGTTATCTGGAACGGTCCTATGGGCGTATTTGAATTCCCTGCATTTGCAGAAGGTACTCTGGAAGTTGCAAAAGCAATTGCTGCTTCGGGCGCTATCTCGATCATCGGCGGCGGCGACAGCGTTGCTGCTGTAACAAAGCTCGGCTTTGCTGACAAGATGACCCACATTTCCACCGGCGGCGGCGCTTCGCTGGAATTCCTGGAAGGTCTGGAACTGCCTGGCATTGCTGCTCTCAACGAGAAATAATTGCCCCTTTCCAAAACAGATGCAGGAACCCTCTTGCATCTGTTTTTTGCCTGTTTTAGTTTTTGATGAAAGGAATTTCCTATGAGCTACGATCCATCCATCACCTTTTTTGCTTCTTTCATCCCGATGTTTTTTTCCTTTGCTTCGTTGATTGAGCTTGCTTTTTATATCATCGGTTCGATCGGGCTGTACTCGATGGCAAACAACACCGGCATGAAAAACCCATGGCTTGCATGGATTCCTGTTGCCCGGGAATATCTTCTCGGTTCTCTTGCAGACCGATATAACTGCACTTCCCGCCAGAAAAAGACTTCTTTTGCTATCTGGCTGACTGTTGCCAGCGTCATCCAGCTGCCTGTTATCGGATTCATCCTGTTGAGCATTCCGCTCATCTCATCGATGATGTATTTTTCTCTGTCGTTGCTTTTGGTATTGCTTTTCCTGGTTCTGATAGTTGCTGTCATCAATCTGGCCTGCAAGGTTTTGTATCTGGTCTGCGTTTACTACACCGTTATGGACTATGAACCATCCCGCGGTGTTCTGTACACCATTCTTGCCTTCTTCAATCTGGAAGCAATTGTATGGTTCTTGATGCGCAGAAATGTTCCGGTCGGTGTTGCCGGCCGCTGTGAACCATTACAGCCAAAATATAATGTACATTAATTCTTTATTTTGAAAGGAAGTTATTATTATGAATAAAACACTCCGCAAAGCAATTGTTGCTGGAAACTGGAAAATGAACAACGACCGCAATGCTGCAAAAAAACTGATCACCGAGCTGAATCCTCTGGTAAAAGATGCTGCTTGTGAAGTTGTTCTGTGTGTTCCATATACAAACCTTGAAACCGCACTTTCCCTGTGCGAAGGTACCAACATGCATGTTGGTGCAGAAAACTGCCACTGGGCAAAATCCGGCGCATTTACCGGTGAGATCTCCGCTGAAATGCTCGCTGAAATGGGCGTTGAATATGTTATCATCGGTCATTCCGAGCGCAGACAGTACTTCGGTGAAACCGACCAGACCGTTCAGGCAAGAGTTCGTGCAGCACTGGATGCAGGCTTGAAAGTAATCCTGTGCGTCGGCGAAGTTCTGGAACAGCGCGAACAGGGCATCACCGAAGAAGTAGTTGCTCTCCAGACAAAAGTTGCTCTGGGCGGTGTCAGCGAAGAAGAACTCTCCCGCATCGTAATCGCTTACGAACCAGTTTGGGCAATCGGCACTGGCAAAACTGCAACTGCAGATCAGGCAGAAGAAGTTTGTGCTTTCATCCGTTCGGTTGTTGCAAAACTTTACAGCAAAGCTGCTGCTGACGCTCTGACCATCCAGTACGGCGGTTCCATGAAACCAGGCAATGCAAAAGAACTGCTTTCCAAAGAAGATGTTGACGGCGGTCTGATCGGTGGTGCTGCTCTGGTTGCTTCTGACTTCGCTGCTATTATCGAAGCTGCCCGCTAAGTTACCTTTTCTTTGCTAAAAGAAAAGTGTTCGCTTCGCGCTGATCTATCGATAGTAAGCCAAAAACAAAAGTTTTACTCAATTTTTTTCAAAAGCAGGCTGAGCCTGCACCCGGTTTTCAAATCAAACTTCCGGAGAATGGAGCGCAGCGATATTCTCAGGGGCAATGGACATAAAACCTGTTTTGAGAAGAACCCAAAACATTTCCCTTCGCCCACGGCGCAAGGACGGGTAGTTGAAGCAAAAAAGTTGCGACGGAGCAAAACAAAAGTTTTCGTCCACCTTTTTCAAAAGGTGGTGGTGTCCAGAGGCAACGCCTTTGGCCGCCTTCTGCGGAAGGCGGAAGCTCGAGTTGAACAAGTTCAACTCTTATCGTCAGGCGCATTTTAGGAGGTTTGGAACCCTTTTACAAGAGAAAAGGGTTCTAAAAACCGATTGTAAACACAAACTATCCCTCAAAAATTATCCGGTGGATGATTTTTGACACTACGAAACGAAACCTTTATCCACCATATTCTTATAATCTCCAGTATCAAAAAGAAGGTGTATTCCCATGAAAAAACCACTTGTTTTAATGATTCTCGATGGTTTCGGCATTAATCATGCAGACTATGGAAATGCCATCCATGCTGCAAAAAAACCAAACCTTGATAAATATTTCGCTCAGTATCCTCACACCCAGCTGGGTGCATCTGGTCTGGATGTTGGTCTGCCGGATGGTCAGATGGGCAACTCCGAGGTTGGACACACCAACATCGGCGCTGGCCGCATCGTTTATCAGGAGCTGACCCGCATTACAAAATCTATTCAGGATGGCGACTTCTTCGAAAACGAAGCTCTGCTTTCTGCAGTCGAAAATTGCAAGAAGAATAACTCTTCCCTGCATCTGATGGGACTGCTGTCTGACGGCGGCGTACACAGCCACATCGAACATCTGTACGGCCTGCTGGAACTGGCTAAAAAACATGGACTTTCCAAAGTATATGTTCACTGCTTCATGGATGGCCGTGACGTTCCTCCAACTTCCGGTAAAGAATTTGTGGAACAGCTGCAGAACAAATGTTCCGAACTCGGCGTTGGCAAAATTGCTTCGGTAATGGGACGTTACTACGCAATGGACCGCGATAACCGTTGGGAACGTGTGGAAAAAGCATACGACGTTCTGGTTCGCAGCAAAGGTGTTGTCTGCGAAGATGCTTTACAGGCAATGGCTGATTCCTATGCAAACGATGTCACCGATGAATTTGTTGTTCCATGCGTTATCGGCAATCCAGAGGAAGGCAGAATTTCTGCAAACGACTCGGTTATCTTCTATAACTTCCGTCCGGACCGCGCAAGAGAGATCACCCGCACTCTGGTCGATCCTGATTTTTCCGGCTTTGCCCGTGACTTCTTCCCTCTGTGCTATGTCTGCATGACTCAGTACGATGCTACCATGCCAAACGTACAGGTTGCCTTCAAACCACAGAGCCTGAACGATACTTTCGGCGAATACATTTCCAAGCAGGGACTGACCCAGCTTCGTATTGCTGAAACCGAAAAATATGCTCATGTTACCTTCTTCTTTAACGGCGGTGTCGAAACCGTTTCCGAAGGAGAAGACCGTGCCCTCATCAATTCCCCGAAGGTTGCAACCTACGACCTGAAACCAGAGATGAGCGCATACGAAGTAACCGATGAACTGCTCTCCCGTCTGGACAGCGGCAAATATGACGTTGTGATCTTAAACTTTGCAAACTGCGACATGGTCGGCCACACTGGCGTATTCGATGCAGCCGTTAAGGCAGTAGAAGCAGTCGATACTTGTGTTGGCAAGGTAGTCGAGAAGGTTCTTTCGATGGAAGGTACCGTTCTGCTGACCGCTGACCACGGCAACGCAGACCGTATGTATGAGGAGGATGGCTCTCCATTCACCGCGCATACCACCAATCCGGTTCCATTTTTGGTAATCGGTCAGGGCGACTGCAAACTGCGCGAAGGCAGACTTGCTGACATCGCTCCTACCATGCTGAAAATCCTCGGTCTCCCACAGCCAGAAGCAATGACCGGAAAATCGATCATTCTGTAATGCAAAAAAGGACATCCGTTTGGATGTCCTTTTTCTTTATCTTATTCTCTTTTCCCGATAAACCAAAACCCAATACACAATCCATGCTGCCAGAGCAATGCTAAACAGTACCCAACAGGCAGGTTTATAAGCCGGATGAGCAACCACCTCTCTGACCCACTGCCTTGCGTTATGCTTAAACTGAATATCCAGCCCATTCAGCAACAGAAAAAGCACCGTTGTAATCTCTGCAATGATTCCGCTGAGTTTTTTCTTGTCCATTGTTTTCCCGCCCTATCCTTTTTGTAGTAAATCTATTCTTTATTTGGCATCTTTGTAATCAAGTCCGGAAGATTGTTCTGATAATAATCCCACAGATAGTTTAGATATCTGGTCTGGGTCAGTCGACTGTTGAGCGGTTCATGAAAATATCGATCTTCCGGAATCTTACCTGCTTGATATTCTTCCTGTGTCTGATAATAGCTGTGCTCCACTTCTTGGGCAACCCTTTCCGGCACTGTTCCCTCTGGATAGAGCATCGGATACAGGTCATAGATGATAACATCCTGATCCTTAAAAATTTGATACTGTTCCCAATCAGAAACTGGAATGTCTCCAGAGGGCAGTTCAATTTTGCTTGTATTAGCTGGTACTGCCTGCAAAAAAGCAACCGGATACAGCTCGTCACCCAAATAATCATGCCAATATGCCCCAACCACAATAAAATCTCCATAAAGGTCAGGATGATAGAAGGTTTCCTGATTGAAAAATTCAGAATCTTCCAGAACAGTTTGAGAAATCTTTTCCCGAGAAATGCTGTACCCCAGATTTTCCGGGGAGGTTGGTTTACTAACCTGATTTTGATTTGCAGTGCAGGCTGTCAAACAAAGCACGACCACCAGAACAATCAGAGAAAGCAGTTGTTTCTTCATAAAAACCTCCTTATTGCAAATCAGCTTATGTAAAGCTGTTAATTTTATCATACTCTTTTTTCACTATAAAAACCAATTAGTAAAAAAGGACAGCAAGAGCTGTCCTTTTTTACTGTAGACAAATCTATAAAATATACTGTATCTTTTTTCTGTCACCAATGTGGATGAAGCGTTCCTCTACTTTGCATTCTGTATCGCTGATTCCGCATTTTTTGCATACAGCCGGATAGAAAACCAATCTGACTTGTTTTTCATCCTGATACCAATCTCCGCCACCTTCATGAACGCAGGAAACATCCCCTGCATAACTCCACTCGCCGTAACGAACAGCTTGCTTCTGTACTGCTTCTTCCCCGCAGCTTTTACATATCGTGCATTTTGGAGAAACGTCGCCCGAAAAAACATCCGGAGACGCTGTTGATACTGCCGTAGCATTGATCGACATAACCGTCATCAAAAAAAGTACCATTAATATCCTTTTCTTCATATCCAGACACTCCCTTCGGAATAAACAGTTCGCATTATTTGTATTGGAGTTCTTCATTTATATTTTGTTCTAACGTTTTATCAGGTGCTTAGACCGTCACCTTAAAGGTAATGCTCAACTTTCCATTTTTGAGATGGCTGTCTCGAACCGTGACAAGCTTGGTCAGGTACTGGTCATTTCCCTTAGAATCGGTGTAGTGCAGCTCAACATTGTACATCTCAAACGGCTCACCATAGTAATAGGTTCTGCCGTTAACGTCGGTTGGCAAAAGGAACTGCTGGGACGGGAGCACAAACTGGGCATCGCTGACCGGTTTTCCGTTCTGATCAACCACACGGAAAGAAACCTTTTCTTTCTTCTTTGCTATGCTCTGTGCTGGTGTTTCCTTGTCCCAGACCAGCTTGGTTGTCTTGTCATCATCCAAGCGGACATTATATTTTTTTGTTTCATCGTTTACCGGATTGGTGACAGAAAAAGCAATTGGTTTGGAGAAATCTACCTTTTCTTTGCCCGTATAGCCACCATCATAAAGGCCAGTTGCCGCCGCGGCATCGATCTCATTCAAACCATTTACATCGGTAAAACGGGTAAGGGTTGGCTCTGAAAAAACAAGTCCCTGAACCGGGTTTCCTTTCTTGTCCACAAAACAAAGTGGAGCATACGGGGTTTCAAATGTTTCTGCTTGTACCAACGGTTTTACTTCCGGTTCTTCCAGTGGTTCTGTTGTTGTTTTTGCCGCAAAGGCAGGGAGCGAAGACGCCAGCAGCATGGACACGCAAAGCAAAGTGCACATCAATTGTTTTTTCATAGGATAACCTCCTTGTCAAAAAAGATTTTAGTAGAACTGTTTGGTCTCATCATATCCCATTATCCGACAGAAGTCAATTAGTAAAAAAGGACAGCTTTCGCTGTCCTTTTTTGTGGTGAATCTATAACGAGAGATTTATTCTGCTTCAAATACCTGCCATCTTTCGCAGGTCTGGCAATAACGGAATAATTTATTGCCGCCTTCTGCATCGGTAACATCAAAGTACATCCAGTCATGCTGGTGATCTTTATCAACTTTCTTAACGACCTGATAACGCAGTTCTTTCGCAAGCTCATCAACAGTGATATCTGACAGTGTGCAGTTAAACTGGACCAGACCATAATCTGCCTTGGTGAATTCCATTTCCAGCTTTTCTTTTTCTGCAAACTTGGTCATAGCGTTTTCCGCCCAAAGTTTATCGATGCGGCGGTTGTTTTCTTCTATGGATGCTTTTAAGATTTCCTGGGAACCTTCTTTGGAGGTATCCAGAGTTTCATAAACCAGCTCACCATTTTTTTCTGTCTTGTTAAATTCAACACCGGAATAGGTCTGAAGATCGTCAAAGCTTGCCAGCGGAGCATCCAGTTTTTCAGCAAAAACAGGAAGCGAAGAAGCCAACACCATAGATGTACAGAAAAAAGCGCAAATCAGTTGTTTTTTCATAAGATAACCTCCTTATTATAAATTATTTTCAGTAGAACTGTTTAGCCTCATCATATCCTATTATTTGACAAAAGTCAATTAGCAAAAAGGACAGCTTTCGCTGTCCTTTTTTGTGGTGAATCTACTCTTTAGAATTAAATAGTTCTTTTTCACTCTTATTATTTGGTTTCGCACTGTCCCAAATTTTTTCAATTTCTTCATCTGTGTATCCTTCATTATGTAGTTGATCTACATAATCTTCGCTAGGATAAATATAGAAATTTAAACCTGACTCCGAATGAGATTCTCCTACGACTGGAGGAACATAATCATTTGTCTCTTTTTCCTCATTATTAAAAATAGAAAAAGCTACAATACAAACAACTACCATACACAGTATACTAATTATTTTCTTTTTCATATACTCCTATTTTTAACGCCACTCAGCTTCTACATCTCCATTACTATCTACTGTAAAATCTATCACAGCTCTTTCTGATGCGCCTGAAACAAAAGTAATGTACAATGTCATAACACTATGATCGGATCCCATTTCTCCATATTCAAACAAAATTCCGGTACAGCGATTATCTTCAATTGTATAGGAATGATCTATAGATCTAAATACCCAATTTCCAAATCCCTTATATACTACTCCAGTAAAGCTCACTCTTGCTATTAGAGTTCCGTCTTTCTCAGAAATAGCACCACTAACACTGAACGTTCTTGTTGCTCTAGCTTCTGCATCAAAAGTTGTTGGTCCTTCTTTAACTTCTTCGAGTGTAAAATAATAATCTCCTATCTGCATAACATTGTTTTTTTCTGTCTTTGTCTGATAATCAGCAAATGAAACAACTGAAAAAGAAAATAACATAAACAATGATAATGCAATCGAAATAATTTTTTTCATAATTTGGTCTCCTTTTCTTAAAATATATTTTTGGAGCTCCTTATTCACATAATATCTTAGCTTTCTACAAAATTCAAGAAGCATTTGACGCACAAAAAAATGTGCACCAAATGCTTCTTGACAAGTCATAAAACCTATACTTATGATGTAAATGTCGCAACAAAGGCAGTTACACAATCTATGGAAATGAAGTATTTGTGTTTCTACCTTTACATTTTTATTCGAAAGGACTGTTCTTATGAAAAAACTATTTGTTTCCCTGCTGGCTGCCCTGACGCTCTGCACCGGACTGAGCCAGTTTGCTTTTGCCACCGAACCTGCTGACCCAGATAACCAGCCACCAACCGAACAAACCGGAGAAGGGCAAGACGAAAAACCCTCCCAGCCACCGAAAAATGACGATGAGGAAGGCAAGCCCGTCCCATTTGATTTTATTGATGAGCCTAAAGGTGACGGAAATTAATTAAGTTCAATCTTTAAATTTTCTTTTGCATATTTTCGCATCACTTCACAGCTTCTTGTCTGTTCCATTGCTTTACTGATATGATAAGAATCAATCAACAGTTCCCTGCTTTTTTCATCTTCTCCCAACTCGTGCAGACAACAGGCAATATTAAGTAATAATCCACCCAACACCTGACACTTATTGTACTTGACACAGCACTGCCTGCCAAGCTCGGCAATCTCGATGGCTTCCTCATATCTGCGTTCCTGTCCCAGCAGTCTGGAATAGTTATATGCAGTCAGCGGCAGCATCACCTGACCGATTTCACAGCCGGCAAAATGGCTCTGCACATACCGGATGAGTTGGCGGTAAATTTCAATCGCCTGTCTGCGATTTCCCTCTTCTGAGTAGGTAATCGCAATCTGGTTGATGATCTTTGCCTCGTCCTCCCCGAGCAGGAAGCTGTCCAGGTTTTCCATGGTGATTCCCGGGCAGGTCAGTTCCAGCGCATGAATCAGTATTTTCCGTTGGACTGGGCGGGTATATGCATGACGCTCTCCATCCTTTTCATATCCTGCAACCGTGCGCACTCGCAGGATAAACTGCTGCAAAAGTGGATTTTCCGCAGACTGGGAAAGTTCTTCCAGTCTGCGGATTTTTTTAAGCGCACTGGAAAAATCTTTCCGCACATTGTCCGCAACAATCTCCCTTTGCAACTCTGCAATTTCGAACTCCTGCGCTCCCATCAAAATCTGGCAGCGATCTTCTGAAATACCAAGGCGCTGCAAAAGTGCCTTCAAAATATAATAGGACGGTTCCTGTTTGCCGCGCTCAATCCGCGATAAGGTTGAACGGTCACAGATACCGTAACAAAGCTCATCCTGTTTGATTTCTTTTTCTTCCCGTTTTCTTTTGATATATTCCCCGATATGATAGTTGTACACAAGTCTTCACCTTCCTATCATATTTCATTATACCATAATGGCAAGACCTTCGCCACCTTTGTCATATAGCAAAAACACCCCACCGGAAAATCCGGTGGGGTGTTTGATTCTATTACGCCACGCAAACTTCTGTTCTTTCTCAAACGAGAGAGTGTGCTGACACTGCCGCTTTGCACAAGGTGCAGGCTCAGCCTGCTACTTTCTCAGAAAGAACTAGACAATCTGGTTGCCTCTGTCTTTGAGGACTACGTCGTGAGAACCGCCCTCTACGATGGAAACGGAAGATACCAGAGTGATCTTTGCTTTTTCCTGCAGTTCTGGAATGGTCAGCGCACCACAGTTACACATAGTGGAGCGAACCTTGCTCAAAGAGAGGTATACGTTATCTTTGAGCGAACCTGCGTATGGAACGTAGGAGTCAACGCCTTCCTCGAAGGACAGTTTCTTGTCACCGCCGAGGTCGTATCTCTGCCAGTTTCTTGCACGAGCAGAACCTTCGCCCCAGTACTCTTTCATGTAGTTGCCGTTGATGTTAACCTTGTTTGTTGGGCTTTCATCAAAACGAGCAAAGTAACGGCCGAGCATGATGAAGTCAGAACCCATAGCCAGAGCCAGAGTCATGTGGTAGTCCTGAACGATACCGCCGTCGGAGCAGATCGGAACATAGATACCGGTTTCTTTGAAGTATTCGTCACGAGCTTTTGCTACTTCGATTACTGCTGTAGCCTGTCCGCGTCCGATACCTTTCTGTTCACGGGTAATGCAGATAGAACCGCCGCCGATACCAACTTTAACGAAGTCAGCACCTGCTTTTGCCAGGAAGAGGAAGCCTTCACGGTCAACAACGTTGCCTGCACCAACCTTAACGGTATCGCCGTATTTTGCACGGATGAAGTCGATGGTGCGTTTCTGCCATTCGGAGAAACCTTCCGAAGAGTCGATACACAGAACGTCTGCGCCAGCTTCTACCAGAGCAGGTACACGTTCTTCATAGTCGCGGGTGTTGATACCAGCACCAACAACATAACGTTTCTGAGCATCCAGCAGCTCATTTGCGTTTTCCTTGTGAGAAGAATAGTCCTTGCGGAATACGAAGTATTTGAGTCTCTGGTTTTCGTCAACCAATGGCAGTGCATTGAGTTTGTGATCCCAGATAATGTCGTTTGCTTCTTTCAGAGAGGTGTCTGCACTTGCCATAATGAGGTTTTCATATGGGGTCATGAACTCGGAAACAGGGGTGTCCAGGCTCATTCTGCTGACACGATAGTCACGGCTGGTAACGATACCAACCAGTTTGCCGGTTGCGGTTCCATCGTCAGTAACTGCAACGGTGGAGTGACCGGTCTTTTCTTTGAGTTCGAGGATATCTTTCAGTGTTTTGTCCGGGCTGATGTTGGAATCACTTGTAACAAAGCCTGCTTTGTAGCTCTTTACTCTTGCTACCATTGCCGCTTCGTCCTGGACGCTCTGGGAACCATAAATAAAGGAAATTCCGCCCTCTTTTGCAAGAGCGATTGCCATTTTGTCATCCGATACCGACTGCATGATTGCAGATACCAGCGGGATGTTCATGGTCAGAGGACATTCTTCCTGACCCTTTTTGTACTTAACCAGTGGGGTCTTCAGGCTTACATTTGCTGGAATGCACTCCGAAGAAGAATAGCCTGGAACTAACAGGTACTCACCAAAGGTATGGGATGGTTCATTAAAATAAAACGCCATAATCTCAACTCTCCTCGATCCATAATTTTCTGAAAAAACAATGTGTACACAAGGCTTATATTTCTAATTATGATACTATAAGGCATTCACAATTTCAACCACTATCGATACAAAACAGCACTGTGAATAAATTTGAGCAAAATTCCTGCCGTCAGTTCCATGAAAATGCTGCAAAATCTGACATTTTTCGGAATTTGTTTTTGGCTTTCTGCGTCTGCTTTTTGCTCATTGCAGTCAGGACATCTTACCCCTGTTTTGCACACGCGTCTACAAATGCCAGGAAAAGTTCTTCCGAAACGCTGTCGGAAATTCCCAGGATTTCCGGATGCCACTGCACACCGATTACAAAGTCTTTTTCCGGATGATATACTGCCTCGATGATGCCGTCATCTGCTGCCGCCATGCTGCGCAGCGGTTCCGCCAGTTTATTGATTGCCTGATGATGCAGGCTGTTTACTCCGATTTGCAGCAAACCCTTGCTGAACTGATGCAGCGGTGTATCCCGAATAACATTCACTTTGTGCGCTGGATGCACTGCATCCTTTTCCTCCTGGCTGTGATTGATCTGAACCGAGGACTTGTGCTGTTTGCCGATATCCTGGTACAAACTTCCGCCCAGCGCCACATTCATGATCTGGAATCCCCTGCACACTGCAAGCACCGGTTTGTTCATCCGGATTGCTTCCTGCATCAGCGGAATTTCCAGCGCATCCCTTTCTTCTGCAATCTCTCCACAGCAGTCCATCACATCCTCTCCATACAAGCCAGGATGCAGGTCCGGTCCACCAGTGAACAGGACACCATCCACCCTTTCCAGAATGCTGTGCATATCCGAAACCTGAAAGGAGCCTTCCTGATTGCACAAGGTGATTGGAATGCCGCCGCATTCACTGATCATCTGAATGAATTTAGGAAAAACATAGCAATATGGGCTTTCTTCCCTTTGATCTTTTCCTGTTTTTGGGGTGATCGCAATGATCGGTCGTTTCATCTGTAATTCCTCCGTATGATAACTCAGGTTATTCTTCCAGAATAAATTCTTCTTTTGGAAGGTGTTCTATTAGATATAAAAAGATTGCTGCCACAAATTCTCTCCAGAAAGCAGAAGCAAACACCAGCTCTCCCAATGTTCCTCCGCCCTGCAAATAGCGCTCGATTCGCTCCCGAATCAACAGCACCAGGAAAATTTTGTCGATCTTTTTGAGTTCTTCTCCAACCTTTCTCAGATCAGAAAAATCCTGCGGGAACGGTCTTTTTCGATATTCTGCTACACGTTCCTGCAAAAGTTCCAGAAAATGTCCAAACTCATAGACTTCTTCCGGGTTCATCCGGCATGCTTCGCCCAGATATTCCGCCGCCATCATCAACTGTCGGGACAGGGTGAAGGAATGCTGTGCTCTTGTGTGCAAAGAGCGTCTGCGGAATTCCCTCAGCATGCGCCTCATCAAAACGGTGTGGATACCGGAAAAGATTTTAGGCTCCCTTTTTCTTGCCCTCTCAAACAGCTTTTCTGCTTCGCTGCGCAAAGCGGAAGTATAGAAGAACGCACTGTCCTTTTCAAAAGCATATAGCTGTCCGTCTAAGCTTCCAAACGCTTTGAGGGTATCCAGATATCCCAGACGGATATTTTTCTTTGCAAGTGACCCGTCAAATTTTAAAAAGGAACCCAGCGGCCACAGGCTGCGGATTAACGTCACCCGCTGATTTCCCTTTTTTATTTTCCGGCTGACACCCACCGACTCCAAATCCACCGCAATGATCTCATCCGCACCCATCTCGATTGCCAGATTCACCGGCATATTGTCGTGGTATCCTCCATCGATATATCGCTGTCCATTGATTTCCTTTGTCTGAAAGGCAGGGAAGCAGGCTGCGGATGCCAGCAGATATTCTCCCAGCATTCCTTTTGGAATATCTTTCTTTTTCAGCTCCAACGGCTTCAGGGATGGATACTCCACCGTCACCAGCGCAAAATCAATTTCTGAGTTCCAGAATTTTTCTTCGTCCAGCAGTGAATAGACAAACTTTTCCAGATATGAGATATCTGCTCCGCCTTTTTCCAACGCTTCTCTTGCAAAGATTCGATTTAACTGATGGTCATTGAGGTCCCCTTTTTCTGCCAGCATATCCCCGACAATATCTTCCGAGGTAATATTCTCCCATACTTGACATGCCTTTTCATAATCCTGCTGCACCATCAGCGTTCCGTTGAGCGCTCCAACCGATGTTCCGGTCACAAGCTGATAATCAACGCCCATCTCCCGCAGTGCTTTCCATACACCAAGCTGATACGCTCCACGGGAACCTCCTCCTGCCAACACAATTGCTGTTTTACTCATCTGCCTCACTTCCTTTTCTTGTTGAGACTATATCCTGTCAGGGTAGTGACAGGGAATTTTTATTCATAAAATTCTGTTTTAAAAAAGCTTTTATCTGATACGGGAATTTTATTTGTAGCCCATCGTCCTTTTCTTTTCTATCTACAGATTATTTTTTATTATCTATCTTCTCATTAATACCATAAACCGCCCTGTTTTACAAGAAGTATTTTGGTTTTAACCTTTCCTTTATATGTTATACACAAAAAACCTCATTTTTTTATGGAAGCAAGCCGCCTTGTAATCAAAAATAAAATATGATATATTTAACACAGTAAATCGTTGTTTCGTGCTTTAGTTGTCGGGTCTGCATGAAACAACCATTTTTTTATTGTATTTTTATGTGTTTTCAGGAGGGTTTTATGAGACAACGTATGGTTTCTGTTACAGACCCCACCAGCAATCCGTTTTCTGTCATTATTACGCTGGCGTGGCCAATCTTTTTGGAACAGGTTCTGGTATCCCTGGTACAGTCGATCGATACTGCCATGGTTGGTTTCCTTGGCGCGAACGCTACTGCATCGGTCGCCATCAGCCAAAACCCCATCAACCTGATCAACTCGGTTATTCTGGCTCTGGGCGTTGGTTTTACCACCATGATTGCCCGGGCAGTCGGTGCAGGGCAGTACGATTACAGCAAACTGCTGATTCGTCAATCCATCGTGGTTGTTATTGCTCTGGGAATTCCACTTTCTGCTTTATGCTTTGCGCTTTCCCGACAAATTCCGATCTGGATGGGTGCTGCTCCGGAAATTCTGGACGATGCACAGATTTATATTCGAATCATCGCCTTTTCCATGCTCTTCCGTGGATTGCTGATGGTACTGACTGCAATCTACCGCGGTTTTGGCGACAGTCGAACGCCAATGCTGATTAACGTCGCCATCAATGCTTTAAACGTTGTGGGCAACTACCTGCTTATCTATGATGTGCACGATGTCACCCTGTTCGGACATACCTTCAGCGTCTGGGGCGCAAACCTGGGAGTTGCCGGTGCTGCTCTTTCCACAACCTGTTCCCAGACACTTGGTTCCCTGACACTGCTGCTGATGTGCTTCCTGCCGCGTTCTGGTCCAATGCGCATCTCAGTACATGACAGCTTCCGTCCAAGCCGCGATACTTTACAGGAAGTGTTCCGCGTCAGCCTTCCGGTTATGTTTGAGCGCTTCACCATTTCCGGTGCTTTCGTTATGACCTCTTCGATCATCGCCACCCTTGGTACCGTATCGCTTGCAGCAAACTCACTTGCAGCACAGGCAGAGTCTTTGAGCTTTATGCCGGGATTTGCTTTTGGTACTGCTGCCACCACACTGGTTGGACAGTCGCTGGGTGCAAACCGTGAAGACCTTGCAAGGAAGTACGTCCGCCTTTCCGGTTGGATTGGTTCCATCGTCATGTTGTTCATGAGCTTCTTGCTGTTTATCCTTTCGGAAAATATTATTGCCCTTTTCACACCAGATGAACAGGTTATTGTTCTGGGTGGTCAGCTCTTAAAGATTCTTGCCTTCATTCAGGTGCCACAGATGCTCGCCATGGTTTATTCCGGTGCATTAAAAGGAGCCGGCGATACCAAGAGCCCATTCCTCATCACCCTGTTTTCCATGTGGGGCGTTCGTATTCTCGGTTCCGTTCTGGTGGTTCGCGTTTTCCACAAGGATCTGCGCTGGGTTTGTGCAGCAATGTGTCTGGACAATATCGTGCGTTTCTTCCTTTATCTTTATCGTTATCTTCAGGGCAAATGGGTTACTGCCTATACACTCAAAGCTTCATCCGAAGAAAATACAGCCAAAGCTTAAAAACATTTGGGGCAGAGCGGAATGTTTCCGCTCTGCTTTTTTTATATTCTCCTTTTTATTTCCATCATCAATTCTTCTACCCGATCCTTCTCTGTCTCCTGAGAAAAGTATTGATCTGTCACACAAAACAAATGATTGATTCTCTTTTGAATTTCTTTTTGTGGCCTTCTTTTTCCTAACTCGTACATACTGACCGATTCTGCCGAGATTCCCAATCTGTCAGCAAGCTGTTTCTGTGTATATCCAAGCGAAATTCTCAGTTCCCGCAGCCGCTTACCGTACATTTCATCCCTCCATCCCATGATTTTTTGCCATCTTTATTATAACACAATTTGTGTAATTTTCAATGAAATTTTCTTATATTTTGTGTGTTTATAATATTGACACTGCAGAATACATGTGATATCCTAAAATTAAATTCACATGATACACACAGCTTATGAGAGGAGGGGGCAGAATGTCAAGAGAAATTGCCAGCTGCCACATTGAGCACTATCCGGATCTGATGACCTGCTTTCAGGGCCAAACCAACCGCAGAGAACGTGAAGAATACCGAAGATTCCTTTATCGCGCCATCAAGACTCAACTGACACATCGGCAGACTCAGGTCATGCTGTTATATTACTTCGAGGGAAAAAATATCACCGAGATTGCGCAGGAACTGGGGCTAAATAAATCCACGATATCCCGCACCCTCCGGCGTTCTTTAAACCGATTGACCGACTTGGCGCGGCTGTATTTTGAGATCAAATAAAAAAAGATGGTCAAAAGACCATCCTTTTTATTATCGGATAAAGTAGAGAATCAATGCCGCCTGGACCAGAATAATCGCCGGAATACCGACTACAAAATACCAGTGTTTGGTCTTGTGGCGGAAGGTAAACATCCCAAGATACATTCCGACACTTCCACCCAGCGCCGACAACAAAAACAGCACCTTTTCGGGCACACGTCTTTTTTGGCGTTGAGCCGCAAATTTATCCGCGCCGCACACACAAAATGCCACAATGCTCATCACCAGAATATATCCAAACAGAATTTTTTGCGCCATATTTTCTCTCCTCTTGCCCTTTTGGCTTTGTCATGCCGTTGAGATGTTTACTGCTCGAACAGGCGACGGATTTTTTCGGACGCTGCCCTTGCGTCCTCATATCCGTTTTCGTATGCCGCCTGCAATTTATCCACATCATGCTCAATGCGTTTGAGTACCATCGGTTTGCTTGGACACAGGATCACTGCCTGTCCCTTTTGCTCCAGTTCTTTTGCAAGGCAAACACTCTGGTTATACTTTTCGTGCCGATGCTCCATCGCCTGACACAGCTTTGGATAAGCCTTATACTTTTTGCGGATCATCGGCATCATCTTATTTGGCTTTTTGACATAACCATCATTTTGTGTCAATACAATCAGCTGTTTTGCATGCCCATCCTCCAGCGCTTTCTGCACTGGAATGGAATCGGCAACCCCTCCGTCCAGATACTTTCTGCCGCCGATTTGCTGAATCACCGACAAAAGAGGCATTGAACTGGATGCAATACTGCTGCGAAGCATATCGTCCCCATTCTGATTGGAGAACCAGTGACAGTCTCCGCTCTCACAGTCGGTTGCTCCAACCCAGAGGTGCATCGGTGAAGCATAAAAGGTATCATAGTCAAACAGCACATATTTTTCGCCGATTTCATAGAAGGAAAACTGCCAATTAAAGATAGATCCGGTTTTCACCAGCTGCTTGATTCCCATATAACGTGGGTCATTGCAGTATTCCTTCGCCACCTTGATGTATCTTCCCCGATTCTGCGACAGATAATTGAGTGCGTTGCAGGCACCGGCAGAAATTCCATAGACATCCGAAAACTGGATGTTCTGATCCATCAGATAATCCAATACTCCAGCTGTATAAACTCCGCGGAATCCACCGCCTTCCAAAATCAAAGCTCCCTGATACAAACCCCGCACTTCCTTTCCCACAAGGAGTCTTTGACTAGTCACCTAAGAAGGTCATACCGATAATCTGCGGGCCGGTGTTGATGGTGATTGCTGCGCCAATTTTGAAGACGCCAACCGGAGGATAACCTGCAACGTTCTCGCAAGCTTTTGCAAGCTCTTCACTCATCTCGGTATCTCTTGCAACCAGAATCATGTATGGTGCTTTTTCCTCGGCCTTGCTGCGCTGTTCCTTGAAGAATTTAACCATGGTTGTCAGGATTGCAGCATTGCCGCGCACCTTCTCCACGATGTTGGTTGTTCCTACAGCGGAAATAACCGGACGCAGGCCAATCAGTTCTCCCACAAAGGCTGCTGTACAGCTGACACGTCCCGATTTCTTAACGTATTTCAATGTAAAGGGGCTAAAGTAAATTTTAACTCTGGAAAGATAATCCTTAATATAGGAAACAACATTTTCAAAGCTTTCCCCTTCCAGTGCTTTATGACAAGCCTGAATAATCGGATAGCCATATCCCATTGCATAGCAGTTGGAATCGATTACTTCGATTCTCATTGCATCCGGATGCTCCTCCAGAAATGCATTTTTTGCCATCAAAGCGGACTGATACATTGCAGAAGCACCGGAATAAATAGTAACTACCACCAGATGGGTATAACCTTTTTCCCATGCCTGCTCATATTTTTCCTGAAAGGCGATTGCCGGAATGTGCGAAGTGGAAGGAATGTTTTCGCAGGAATCGATCAGATCATAAAATTCTTCCGGTGTAAAGCTTTCTCTTTCATAGTAGCCTTTTCCGTCTGCTGTAACCGGAATTGGCAGGATGCAAAGATTCTCCAGCTCCTGCTCATCCTTTGCCGGAATATCACAGGCAGAATCGGTGATAAAAAAGATTTTTTCCTGATTCATATAATCTCCTCTTTATTCTACAGTTTGGTTTATTTGATCCCAGCTCAAGCGATGCAGCTGTCCTTCGTTCTGCAGTGCAGGAAATCCCCACTGACGCAGCGTTTCATACACTGCAATTGCAACCGTGTTGGAAAGATTCAAGCTTCTGACCGGCCCAATCATCGGCAGACGCAGACAGGTATCCGGGTGATGAAATAAAATCTCCTCATCAATTCCGGCATCCTCCCTACCAAAAATCAGATAGCTGTCGTCCGGATAAGTTTGCTCCGAATAAACCTTTCTTCCTTTGGTTGTGAAGAAATACAGATGATCCTCTTTATGCTTTTCCAAAAACTCCTGGGTGGAGTTATAATAGGTAATATCCAGAAAATGCCAGTAATCCAGTCCGGCACGTTTGAGCTTTTTGTCATCGATAGAAAATCCCATCGGTCCAACCAGATGCAGCCTTGCCCCTGTGCAGGCACAGGTTCTTGCAATGTTTCCGGTGTTCTGTGGTATCTGCGGCTCAAACAATACAATGTTGAGCCTTGGATTTTCTTTACTCAACTACACTTCCTCCTTTCAAAAATAGCTTGCAATACGACATTAAGTAGTACCGCCTGCTACATTTTTGTAACAGTTGTTATATTCTTTATATTAATCAATCTGACCTCATTTGTCAATCAAAACGCCCCGATTGTCGTCGTGCAATATTCGTTCCAATGCATTCACAAACTTTTTTCTTTGTTGCAATTGATTTTTGTCTGTGGAAACAGTATGCTGTTATTATAAGGAAAGGGATAGAACATATCATAGATTTTTGCATCAAAATATGATATACTAATATCAGTTACCATTTTTGTCGGAAAACTGATCAATCAAACGGCGATATTGAGCATAAAAAGGAAGGACGAACATCACACATGGGACAGTTCAGCAACGCAAAAAAACTCTTAAAGGATATTAACGCGATCCAGTCTCCGCAGGATCTGTTGGAAACCTTTGCGGACATGGAACAAGACATGGCTTTGTACGAATCCGGCATTCAGGAAGTACGGACAAAACTGGAGATTTTGCAGCGAGATGCCCGTTTTGGAGCAGGACACAATCCAATTGAATCGATCAAAAGCCGAATCAAAAAACCGATGAGCATTATCGAAAAGATGCATCGAAAAGGATATCCTATCTCTCTGGAATCCATGCGGGCTAACCTCAACGATGTTGCAGGCATCCGCGTCATCTGCCCGTTTATCGAGGACATTTATACTGTCGTCGAGATGCTCAGCCGACAAGATGACCTGACCGTTATCGAAAAGAAGGATTACATCCAAAATCCAAAACCGAACGGCTACCGCAGCTATCACATGATTTTGGAAGTTCCAGTCTTTCTTTCCGACCGCAAACAGCCTGTCCGTGTGGAGATTCAGCTGCGCACCATTGCCATGGACTTCTGGGCAAGTCTGGAACATCAAATTCATTATAAGGCAAGCCGCGAAGTTCCTGACTGTGTTGTAGATGAACTCAAAGAGTGCGCTGACATCATCGCACACACAGATGAACGGATGCAGAGTCTTTCCAAGCAGATTCGATGCATTCGCGACACCCACGAAAAATAGAATCCTGCTAAAAAAGCGAATTTACATGAAAATTTGATTGTAATTTTCATCCGAATTGGGTATAATGAACCTATCAGAACCTTTTATGAAAGGAAATTCATCAACAAAGGAGTGTGCTCCATGAAAAAAAGCGTATTGATTTCCCTGATTGCATTGGGAATTTCTTTGATCGGTCTGGTCATTGCACTGGCAGCTTGGCTGCACAAGAAAAAAGACCTCATCTGCGATGATTTTGACGATGACCTTCTGACAGACGAGGATGAAGATGCCGAATACATCGCTGCCCAGTATATGGACCATCCTGCAAAAGAAGAGGCAGAAGAAGAAAACGAGCCGGAAGAACAGGAAGAAACATCCAGTGATGAGGATGATTCTCTTGCTCCAGACGTCGAGCTCTAATCCTTTTGGGATTTAGAAAAACTTCCTTCCCTTTTAGGGAAGGAAGTTTATTTTGGATTTAAAAATATATTTTTAAAAATTTCAAAAAAGCTCTTGCTTTTTTGAATGTAATATGGTATTATATTTAAGCACTCAAAATTATATATCGCGGGATGGAGCAGTTTGGTAGCTCGTCGGGCTCATAACCCGAAGGTCGTTGGTTCAAATCCAGCTCCCGCAACCAATAAAACCTGAACACAGAATGTGTTCAGGTTTTTCTTTTTCTATACTGCTCCTTAAAATCAAAACGTTTAAAAAAAGTTTCGATCCATGACATCCTGTCGTTCCACAAATCTTCATGTTTTTTCACAGACTGTTAAATTGAATTTCGGGTTTACTCATGTTACAATAGTGGTGTGAAAAAGAAAGAGAAAAATTTGAAGGAGGAGCTATCACATGGAACAGCTTCGTAAAGCAAAAGGCTTCATCTGCGATATGGATGGAGTTATCTACCACGGAAACAAAATTTTACCAGGTGTCAAGGAATTTGTTGAATGGTTATATCGCGAAAACAAACAATTCTTATTCCTGACCAACAACAGCGGCAAGACACCAAAAGAATTGCAGGAAAAACTGGCACGAATGGGGCTGGAAGTCGACGAGCATCACTTCTATACCAGCGCCCTTGCTACCGCCGAGTTCATTTCCCGTCAAAGTCCTGGTGCCCATGTCTTTGTTATCGGGGAACCTGGATTATACAATGCTTTATATGAAAAGGGCATTACCTTGGATGACACCTCCCCGGATTATGTTGTAATCGGAGAATCTTCCAGCTATAACTACGATAATATCTGTAAGGCAGTTCACCATGTCCAGAACGGTGCCCGTCTGATTGGAACAAACTATGACCTCACCGGTCCGACCGAACAGGGAATTATGCCTGCCTGCCGCGCCTTTGTAAAACCGATTGAGCTGGTTACCGGCAAAGAAGCTTACTATATCGGCAAGCCAAATCCTCTGATGATGCGCACCGGCTTAAACATGCTCGGCGTACATTCTCAGGAGGCTGTCATGATTGGCGACCGTATGGATACTGATATTGTTGCCGGCATCGAAAGTGGTCTGGACACCGCACTGGTTCTGTCCGGTGTTTCCACCCGCGAAACGGTTAAACTGTTCCCTTACCGTCCAAGACTGATTCTCAACGGCGTGGGAGATATTCCAGACTAATCTTACTTTGTCAGCATATTTTTCTTTTCTCATCTCAAAGTTAAAAATCCCAGTGAGGTAAAATGATATGCTCAAGGCCTTTTTTGCAGTAGTCTACTTCTGTATATTTTTATTTTTCATCGATTTGATCTTTCGAAATACGTTAAGTGTATTCACCGATATATTGGCAGTGATTTGTTGGATCATCGCATTGATTTTAAGTATCGGAATGGCTGACTATACTGTAAAAAAAGTAAAAGACAAGTATGGAAAAAAATAATTTCAGCTTCCCCTGAAATTTAATGTAGACTCCAATTCCGATACAATAGAACAAAATTTCTCAAGGCGGCAGCTGGTTTTCCAGCTGCCGCCTTATTCATAACATAACGCTACCTTCTTTAAGATTAAACCAGTGATTGAATCTTCCTGTCATCTACTCTACGACAGCGTTATTGAAACTGCAAACCAACCTTGTTATACTCAATATCAGAAACCGGTTTCAAAACACATGATGGAGGTTTTGAGTATGATTGATACCATTCTGGTTGGAAAACAGATTGCTTCCTTAAGGAAAGCAAAAGGATTGACGCAGAATCAACTTGGGGAAAGATTAAATATTTCGTTTCAGGCAGTTTCTAAATGGGAACGTGGAGTTTCCCAAAGTTAAAGATACCACATCAATCCCACGCTGACTTTTGCTCAACCGATACAGCCGGAGGGCTGGATAACAAGAAAAGGCGGTATGCGCCCCGTGGAGGGGTAGCGTACCGCCTTTTCTTGTGGGGGTTTCCAAAGGGGGCAACGCCCCCATTTGGCACACGACTTTGCGAAGCAAAGTGTAGTGTGTTATACGCTCTGTCGGCGTTGCCGTGAAAATGCCGTTGCCGCCGGGGAGGGCAAGGGCATTTGAAGCGGCAGGAAAACAGGGCTGTGCTTGCGTGGCGTAGAGCCGTAAGCACAGGTCTGGTTTCAACAGCAGACTGGGCGTATATGAAAGCCCCCGTCCCTCGTCCTACGCTCCGACTTGTGGACAAAGTGTCCCGAAGTTGTGGCCACACTCCCAGAAAAGTAGCAGGACAGCGGGTAACCGTCAAGGCTGAAATGAACGGGTTTACACCCGGCCTTGACCGCCGCCCGCCGTCCCACTGAATGGGTGGACAAGGCGGCCAATCCCTCAAAGTGCTTGGCCGCTCTCTTTCTGATTTTGAGGTATTCAGTTTTTCAAAATTGAATAATCAAAATAAATTTTTTCGATTGAAAAAATTTTATTTGTTATCATCTTCAATGCCATATTTTTTCTTTTGCCGAATCACATAATTACTGATTTTTTCATCATATAGTGGATACTGGTAATCCAACTGGCATGCCACTTCTGACGAAACCTCCCGGAACAATGCCATACATTGTTCAAAGGATTCCCACATATGGGGATAGGAATCCATATTATAAGTGGACATAAGTCGTTCCCACAATTCCTCTGGGACATATTGCTTCATAAATTTATAGTTTTTTCCCAAACTGAAATGAAATCCCTGTTTGATACCAATCAGCCAGGAAATCATGCGAAGCAATTCTTTTCGTACTATATCATTCATATGGTCAATAGCAAAAAGAATTTCTTTGCGGCATAAGCCCTTTACTACATATGTTGTAGTATTCCAAAATTCATTACAGCAATCGTCAAACATTCTTTGAGTAGGCTTCCGCAAGTGGTAGTCTATATCCGTTGGTATTGGCGGCTTTACGATACGGTTGTCTTTATCCAACAGTAACTTTACCAGTTTATCCCATGTAAAATACTCGTCTATCAGTTCCAGCGGCAGCAAAGTTAAATCTATCTTAACATCATCAGTAAACAGCATTAAATATGAAAATCCCTTTTCTACAGCTGGAAATAATTCCATATCTTCCGGCTTTTGCAGAATCAACCTTTCACCAAATATATCTAGCCATTTATCATCACTTGTGAAGCTGTCCATATCCGTAACAAAAAAAGTAATATCAAAATCCTGAAAATCATCAGGCGGAATATTAGTATTTGTTCTAGATCCTTCCAAAGTAACCATGCGAATGCGTTTGTCTGTTTTTGCAAAATTCAAAACAATATCATAAACTTCCTTTTCTGATCTCATTTTTATCTCCTCCAATTATTGAAATAGGTGTGAAACCATTTTGGGGCTTTCCCGCCTTGATTACCCTTTAGCAAAGACGGGCGGGACTGTCAACGGCGGCGCATGAAATGCGCCGTTCATCTTGACCGTTGACTGGCTCGGCTGGCTTTGCTATCTTCCTGACAAATGGGAATGTCTAAGATAGTAAAGACGTCCCACATGCAACTCTTTCTTTTATTGCGGAAACCGTATCTTTAATTGTGAATGTAGTTGTGTCTATGACATTTGATTCATATACTCCCAAACCGGAAAATTGCTCCCACATTGTTTCCACTAATTCAATATTTGTTTTTCTATCTAATTTTGAGCGTTCCACAGCTCGCTTCATAGTTTCTTTTTTACTCGCTCTTAATACAATATAGTGTACCTCGTAATCTTCTTGGGCAAGAGCTTTCCATGGCTCCAAAAACCATGGCCCGACAATCCCATCTACAATTACATCATATCCGCCACGAGCATATCGCTTTGCAGCTTCTAAAAAGGCTTCAATGACAACCAGATTTTGCTCGTTGGATTCTGGCAAATGTGGTGGTATTGCGCCTTTGCTTAAGTAATGAAAAAAGTCATCGGTGTGCATATGCACTGATTTATCCATATCTGATTCCTTTGCGACAATTGACGCAGTTGTTGTTTTTCCTGTCCCCGGTGAGCCTGTAATCACAATAATTCTTCCTTGATTCATCTGTATTTTCCCTCACAATTCAAATTTATCACTTTGTTCCTGCCTGCTCAATCATCTTCTTCGCAAACTGCTGGAACATTTCAACAGTTTCTTTATCCATCGGTGTAAGCTGTCCGATCTGTCCAGCTATCATCGCCGTTACATCGTCAATGGAAAGTGGTTTTTGTTTCTGTTCCGCCAGTGCGTCCCGCATGGCTTGGAACATAGCGGCGGTCACAGCTTCTCCCGGCTGTTCCCCGTTGTCAATGTCTTTCTTAATGTCCCGCAGGATAGCCAGGAACACATTTTTGATTTTTTCAATCTCCGCTTCATGTTCCCCTATCTTTTGGGCGTTCAAAAGCTGTAAATCCTGCTTCGCTTCTGCCCGGTGTTCCGGGTGTTCTTTCATCAGGTCGGACAGGGAAGCCGTTGCCATCTCGATAAGCTGGTTTCTTGCTGTTATGCCCTTTGCCGCCGTATCCTGAAAATAAATCCGTATCAAATCTATCAGCTTAGGAAAATTCCTGTGTTCCAACAGGCGGTTGAGGATTTGCACATCAACAGCACCCGTCACAAGCCCCCTCACGGCTCCCTCGGACAAGCCTAATTCAGAAATATCGTAGCTTTTACGAACGCTCACGGTAGACAAGCCCAGTATGTAGTCTGTCGATACCTTAAATTCCTTTGCCACACCTATGAGAATATCACTGCTGACCGTTCTTGTTTCGCCGCTGACAATGCGGCTCAACTGGGAAGCGGAAACGCCTATCTTCTCCGCAAGTTCCTTTTGTGTGATGTGGTTCCCGTTGCATAAATCGGAAATCCGCTGTCCGGGCGTTCCGGGTAAAGCCATAGATACGCACCTCCTCCGCATACTTCCATTATACAGAATGATTGCAAAAATGCAATTTCCAAAGTGTAAACTTCATCAAAATGCAATTCTCGCAATATTCCGGGAATTGCATTTTTTTCGTGTAGACTTAGGGTAGTTCATCGATGGACGGCACCTTGAAAACAGAATGACCGTCCGAAAAGGAATACCCCGGCTGGGGAAGCACCGCAAGGAGTCGGACTTCGGGACAAAATGTCCCGAAGTTGCGAGGAGCGTGCCAACGCCGGAACACGCCGCAGGAATGGGGCAGGAAACCTTTTCGGGGAGAACGGCAACGGAAAGCAAAATGGAGGGAACGCATGAGAGATAACCCCTATAAAGACTTGCCGCCGCTGGAACGCAGGCCGGACGGTTCCCTTTACCGCATGACCCCGGCGCAGAGAAAACAGGCGGCCAGCCTGATACGCCGGGAGTGCTGTTGCTGTGAGGACGGCAACTGCATTGTCCTTGACGATGGGGACACCTGCACCTGTCCGCAGACGATTTCTTTCTCGGTCTGCTGTAAGTGGTTCCGCTGGGCGGTCTTGCCGCTGGACGGGACGCTGGAAGCGGAGATTTTCCGGGATAAGGACTTGAAACGCTGTGAGGTCTGCGGCGGTGTGTTCGTCCCCAAATCCAACCGGGCAAAATACTGCCCCGGCTGTGCCGCCAGAGTTCACAGGCGGCAGAAAACAGAAAGTGAACGGAAAAGGAGGTCTGCTGTGGACAGTTAGGAGCGAAAAAAGCCTTGATTTATCAGGCTTCGCAAGCCCCAAACCGGGGCTGGTGGTATAAAGTATCGCCCGCCCCGGAAAACGGGCTTCTAACCGTCCACAAAACGCACTATGACAAATACCATCTATATCCATCAGCCGGAAAAGGCGTTCAGCTTCACCCGGCTCCCGAATTTCCTCTTTGAAGCCCCCACATTCAAGCCCTTGTCCAACGAGGCAAAGGTTCTGTACGCCTTTATCCTGCGCCGGACAGAGTTATCCCGCAAGAATGGGTGGGCGGATGATTGCGGACGGATTTATCTGTACTATCCCATCTGCGAGGTGGTTGACCTGCTCCACTGTGGGCGGCAGAAAGCGGTAAACACCCTGCGGGAACTGCAATACGCCGGGCTGGTGGAGATCCAGAAGCAGGGCTGTGGAAAACCCAACCGCATTTTCCCAAAATCCTATGAAGCGGTTCCAAACACCGACTTCAAGAAATCCGGTTCTGGTACGCCGGAGGGCTGAAAACCGTACTTATGAAGTGAGGAAATCACTCCCCGGAAGTACGAAAACCGGACGGTATATAGAAATACAAAGATTAAAAAGATTTATTTATATTCTATCCATTCCAATCCTATCCGAGCTAATTTCTGCGGGATTTTCCCTGTGGAAAACCCCGGATAGGAAAGGAATGGGGAAAGGAGCAGAATGGCACAACACGCAATTTTGCGGTTTGAGAAGCACAAGGGCAACCCGGCAAGGCCGCTGGAAGCCCATCACGAAAGACAGAAAGAACAATACGCCAGCAACCCCGACATTGACACAAGCCGGAGCAAGTACAACTTTCATATCGTCAAGCCAGAGGGCAGGTACTATCATTTCATTCAAAACCGCATTGAACAGGCCGGGTGCCGAACCCGCAAGGACAGCACACGGTTTGTCGATACGCTGGTAACTGCCAGCCCGGAGTTTTTCAAGGGGAAATCCCCAAAGGAGATACAGGCGTTTTTCCAGAGGGCGGCGGACTTCCTCATTGGCCGGGTAGGACGGGAAAATATCGTGTCGGCGGTGGTACACATGGACGAGAAAACGCCCCACCTGCATTTGACCTTTGTTCCGCTGACAAAGGACAACCGCCTGTGTGCAAAGGAGATTATCGGCAACCGGGCAAACCTGACGAAGTGGCAGGACGATTTTCACGCCTATATGGTGGAGAAATATCCTGACTTGGAGCGTGGGGAGAGCGCCAGCAGGACAGGCCGGAAGCATATCCCCACCCGGCTTTTCAAACAGGCGGTTTCCCTCTCCCGGCAGGCAAGAGCCATTGAAGCCACACTGGACGGCATTAACCCGCTGAACGCCGGAAAGAAAAAAGAGGAAGCCCTCTCCATGCTGAAAAAGTGGTTCCCGCAGATGGAGAATTTCTCCGGGCAGTTGAAAAAGTACAAGGTCACAATCAATGACCTGCTGGCGGAGAATGAGAAGTTGGAAGCAAGGGCAAAGGCCAGCGAAAAAGGAAAGATGAAAGATACGATGGAACGGGCAAAGCTGAAAAGCGAACTGGACAATTTACAGCGGCTGGTTGACCGTATCCCGCCGGATATACTGGCGGAACTGAAACGTCAGCAGCGGCACACGGTAAAGGAAAGGTGATAGATATAAGCAGAAATTTTCGCCGCCTCTGTGCGGCATTGTACCTTGAAAACTGAATATGGAGGACACTGGATGGCAAAAAGTGAAAGCGATATTTTTACACCCCGAACAGGGCAGGTTATACAAGCAGAGAACGGCACGCAGTATTTTGTATGTGGGAACAACCGTATAAAAATCTCCGAACACTTCGCCGCAGGCGGGAAGCCCCTCGGTGATCTGATTGTAGATGTGGTGCGGCATACCGCAGAAAAAGCCGCTTCAACCTGATAGCCCATCATTGATAACACGCCCACGCTTATGATATAATTGCCATAGAGCAAAAGTATTGTAAGCGTGGGTTGTTTCTTTAGAAGGAGGATTTTTACGGTGAAACAACCTTACAATACTACGATTTACAACACGGCGCTTTATATGAGATTGAGCCGGGACGATGAACTGCAAGGAGAAAGCGGGAGTATTCAGACACAACGCATGATGCTCCGGCAATATGCCGCCGAGCATGGCCTGAATGTCATAGATGAATATATCGACGATGGATGGTCTGGAACGAACTTTGACAGGCCGGATTTTCAGAGAATGATTGATGACATTGAGGACGGGAAAATCAACTGCGTTGTTACGAAGGATTTATCCCGCTTAGGCAGAAACTACATTCTGACCGGCCAGTACACGGAAATCTACTTTCCCAGCAAAGGCGTCCGCTATATCGCTGTCAATGACAATGTGGACACCATCAACGGAGAGAATGAGCTTGCCCCATTCCTCAACATTCTGAATGAAATGCACGCCCGCCAGACCAGCAAAAAGGTAAAGGCGGCCATGCGGACACGGTTCGCAAATGGCGCACACTATGGAGCCTATGCTCCGCTTGGCTATGTCAAAGACCCAGATAAGAAAGGCCATCTTCTGATTGACCCGGAAACAAGGTGGATTATCGAAAAGATTTTTGACCTTGCCGTTCATGGCCGGGGAGCCGCCAGCATTACACGGATTTTGGTCGAAGAAAAAGTACCTACTCCCGGCTGGCTGAATTTCCAGAGATACGGCACTTTCGCAAATATCTATGCCGGAGCGCCGGAGGAAAAAGCCTATGCGTGGACGATAGCGCAGGTGAAAAGTATTCTGAAAGAGGAAACCTATATCGGACACAGCGTCCACAATAAGCAGACCAACATTTCATTCAAAAACAAGAAGAAAGTACGCAAGCCAAAAGAGGAATGGTATCGTGTGGAGAACACCCACGAAGCGATTATTTCCGAAGATGTGTTCCGTCAAGTACAGGAGCAGATTTGCAACAGGCGCAGACGGCAGAAGAACGGCACAACACAGATATTTTCCGGGCTGGTAAAATGTGCGGACTGCGGCTGGTCGCTGGCCTATGGTATGAACAGCCAGAACAAAAATCCCTATGCCCACTACCATTGTAGCAAGTACGGGCAAGGATTGCACCAGTGTTCCATGCACTATATCCGCTATGATGTGCTTTACGCCTATGTCCTTTCCCGTCTGCAATACTGGTCTGTGCTGGCACAGCAGGATGGGGACAAACTTCTGAAACGGCTACTTAACGCCAGCGACAAGGAACGCAATACTGCAAGGAAGCGGCAGACAGCCGAACTGAAAAAGGCGGAAAAGCGCAAAGCAGAAGTAGACACCCTGTTTGCAAAAATGTATGAGGACTGGTCTGCCGGACGCATTACAGAATACAATTTCAATATGCTGTCCGAAAAGTATCAGGGCGAACAGCGAGAATTGGACGTAAAAATTGAACGGCTTCACGAAGCGATGGAGACCGCCGCCCAGACAGCGGTTGACGCTGAAAAGTGGATAGGTCTGATGAAACAGTATGTCAATCCCACAGAATTGACGGCTGAACTTCTGAATACGCTGATTGAAAAAATCCTTGTCCATGAAGCGGTCAAAAGTGAGGACGGAAGCCGGGAACAGGAAGTGGAAATCTTCTACCGCTTTATCGGCAAAATCGAATGACACATCTTGAGATACCCAACAATATCTTTAACTAAGGGAAACGGGAGAAGCTCTTCCTGATATCAGTATTTTGGTTGACCTTGCAAATATTCTGGAAACTACAACAGATCATATTTTAAATGGCGGACAGCGCATCACACAGTATAGCCGAAAAATTTCTGTTGCACAGATGCGGGAAGGCATCGAATGCTTTGTCAAAATAGGAGAGCTGCTGGGGAAAGACAATCTGTTTTATCTCGGCGCTATGGAAGGAATCGACAACAAAATGAATATTGAGTTTGAAAAATATTTGTCCGATCCCTACACCAAAGAAGCTATGATCGCAGAAGCAACGGTACAAAACATTTCTTCAGGAGCATATATTGATCTTTCTGATATTCAAAAAGGATTTGAGGACCCTCACTGGGTCAGCGTCGTTACGAGCTATGCACAAAAACACAATATCAAATAAAAAAGGAAAGACCTGCACAAAAGTGCAGGTCTTTCCTTTTTTATTTATTGTACTCGGTATCTTTTGGATTTAAGTCGTCCGGATTATCTGGATAGAATTTCTTATGGTAGTAGCCCTGTGCCAGATAAACTGGTGCCAGAGGATTGTGTCCGGTCACACGGTCCTTCACTGCAAGTGCGGTGATCGGCGCTTCAGAATACTTGATAAACAAGGTATCATGTCCGACACAAAGTCCCAAAATCAGGTTAAATTCTGTTTTTGCCTGATTTAACAGCAGTGCCTGTCCGATTGGATTGCACATACTCTCGGTCTTACAGTTACCGCGAACCGCCTGCGCATCGGTGATGCCCAGAAAATCTTTGGTAATTGCGCCGTTTTTGCAGATGATGGAAACCACTTCAAAGCCGTTATATTCCAGGATATTCACGACTTCCTGTGCTTCTTTAAACAATCCGGTACAGAACGCCAGACCGATCTTGTGGTATCCGCCCCGATGCAAAAACTTGATAATCTCAATCAGTCTTGTATCCTGACAGTATCCGCCGGCTTCGGTCAGAGCTGCACAATAAGCGATGCGGTGATTTTCGGCATCCTGATACAGTTCTTTTGCCTGTTCCTGAATTTCCTGTTCCTTGCTCGGACATTCCGGCAGAGTCTTGGTCAGATCCTGCTTGGTGCAGCCCCTCTGAAAACATTTTGCACACTGATACAAATCAGATTCCCCCTTAGACCCACAATATTTGATACAGTTAAGTTTCCCTGTTCTTTTTTATTATACAAAATCCTTCCAAAAAGTCCAGCACCTGTTTTGCATATCTTTTTTGTTTGGATCATACCTTTTACCAAACTGATTTTGGGAGGTCTTTTATGCTCCAATCGATTCTGGATTCCGCTACCGAGGTTTTATGGGGCAGAGGAACCATCGCCCTGACCTTGTTATGTGGATTCTATTTTACCGTATGCACTGGATTTCTTCCAATCACCCGGCTGACCACCGTCTTGCGAAAAACCATCGGCAGCGTTTTTTCTTTTCATTCTGACCGGGAAAATGGCAAAGGAGTTTCCCCCTTCGCTGCTGTCAGCACTGCGCTGGGCGGAACCATGGGAGTGGGAAACATTGTCGGTGTGGGAGCAGCTTTGCAGCTGGGTGGCGCCGGTAGCATCTTCTGGATGTGGGTAGGTGCTTTCTTTGGAATGATGACTAAATACATGGAGGTCTTTCTTGCGGTGGAGTTTCGTCAGCGAGATCCTGATTCCCGTGCCTTGCGGGGCGGACCGATGTATTATATCTCCAAAGGGATTTCAGGAACATTGGGCAAAATCCTTGCTGTCCTCTTCTGTATTTTCTGCGCACTTGCAAGCTTTTCCAGCGGCAGCATGACCCAAACCAATGCCATTGCCCAGTCACTCTGGGAAAGCTTTTCCCTTTCCCCAACCTTCTGTGCGGTAATTCTTACCCTGCTGTGCGGCTGGGTTTTATCCGGCGGCTGTGACCGCGCGGTCAAAACATCTTCTGCCCTGGTTCCTCTGATGTCGCTGTTCTACCTTCTGGGATGCGGTGTGATTCTATTCTTTTACCGCCAAAACATTCCGGACGCTTTTCATCAGATTATAACACAGGCCTTTTCCACAGAAACTTCCGCACTCACCGGAACCGGCGTGGGATTTTTCGTTTCGATGCGGGTGGGAATCTCCCGCGGTATTTTTACCCATGAAGCAGGTCTTGGAAGTGCCTCGATCGCTCACGCGTGCAGCGGTGCCAAAAGTCCAGTGGAACAGGGATTCTGGGGTATCTTTGAGGTATTCTGCGACACCATTCTGGTTTGTTCCATTACCGCTCTGGTCATTCTGGCAAGTGGGGTTCCTCTTTCCCCTTCCGCGGCACAGGATGCCTTCCTGCTCTGCCTTGGAACAGGCGGAGGAAGAATGCTCAGCATTGCCATCACCCTGTTTGCCTTTGCCTCGGTCATCAGCTTTTGCCTATATGGACAAAGATGTATCGAATACCTGTTCCCGCACAGCACGACTGCACTGCAAATCTATCGCCTGCTCTTTTTGACCGGCTGTGCTGTCGGTTGCTTTACCCAGCTTCCACTGGTATTTTCGCTGGCTGATCTGCTCAATGCCTGTCTGCTCCTGCCAAATCTTGTGGCACTGGTTATCTTATCCCCACGAGTTTTTGCAAAAACCAGAGAATACTTTTTGAAGGGAGAACGCCGTCCATGTTCATCTGTTCGATTAAGCCAAAAGTCCTGTTAAAGCGGATTTTTCTGATTGCACTGCTCTTCGCAGCAACCATTCTGCTCATTGGAATCATCCAAAAAGAAAAAGCCCCTTCTTCTGATCCCCTGCCTTCTATTTCCCAGACACACGACACCAACACACCGGACAATTCCTCCCGCATCCAGTTTCTGCAAAGCTTTGGATGGAAGGTATCCAGTGAGCCAATCGAAGTGGTGCAGGTCGTGATCCCGCAAACCTTCGGGGATGTCTACCAAAATTACAACGAGATTCAGACCTCCCAGGGCTTTGATCTGAGTAAGTTTAAAGGAAAACAGGTCAGCCGATTTACCTACTCGGTACTCAATTACCCCGGACAAAAGGAGTATATCCGCGCAAATCTTTTGATCTATAAAAACCAGGTCATTGGCGGGGATGTCTGTTCTGTCTTTGCAGAAAACGGCTTTATGCAGGGGTTTGCTTTCCCGTCAGCAGATACTTCCTCCGAACAGTAAAAAACCAGATGCTGTCTGAGACAGCATCTGGTTTTATTTTTTCTTAAAAAATTCCCGGACCACCATGTTTTCTTCAAGGTAAATTTTCTCAATACAGGAAAGCTTCTCTTCTTCCTCTTCGGGAAGATACTCTGCGTTTAAGTCGCCGGTCAGGTCTATTAAACGGGCATTTTTCTTTCTGGCATAGGCTACCGTCTGGGCGGTTCCGCTTCGTACCGAATGTACCATATAGTAGACACACACACAGCTGTGATCCACCATATAGTAATTGCGCCGTTTCATACAGTCTTCGGTATAAACAGGACTGATAATCTCCACCTTATCTGCATGTTCTGCAATCTGTTCAAAGAGCGCGATCTCCCTTTGCGGCCATTGCTCATACTGCTGCGGATAAGGCAATGCCAGATACAGCTGAATCTGCGGAAAATATGCCTTCATCTCCAGCACTGTCATTGCTGCCATACTGTCAAATCCTCTGGCTCCGCCGGTATAAAACCGATATATTCCTTCCTTTGCCAGCTGTGCAATGGTGCTGCGCAGTTTATCCCGCAGAATATTTCTGTCTTCTTCGGACTTTGGCAGCACCCGATGTCCGGTAAAACAACAGGAATCATATTTTTCCAGGCAGAAAAATGTATCCACTGTCATTCTTGTCCCCTCCACTTAACGGACAGGCAGGCGCTTTTGGTATCGACAAACCGATACAAAAAGTCCCGTGCCTCCTCTGCATAATCAATGTTGATTCTTTTTGTTGCAGCAATCTGCTTTTCCGGAACAGAAATCCCCTCACAGATAAAAAGTTCATCTTCGGTAAGGAGGATGCCGTTCTGTTCCCGGGTAATTCCCATTGCGTCACAAAGCCGTCCGGGACCGGAAAGCAGATTTTTTTCGTTTAAGCTTTTAATCTGCTTTTTGCTTTGCCGAAGTTCCTTCATCCGCTCGATTCCCTCTACCGGACAAGCAGCCCGAATCAATACTGCTTCGGGAACCCCTTCTTCCCTTGTGGTGATATTAAAGCAGCTGTACATTCCATAGATGAGGTAGACATACGCCTTGCCGCCTTCCTCAAACATCACCTTTGTCCGTTCAGATTTTCCCTTATAGGAGTGGCAGGCTTTGTCAGAAAATCCGGTGTAAGCTTCGGTTTCGCAGATGATGGCAGACAAAGTTTCCCCACCGATTTTCCGCACCAGCAGCTTGCCAATGAGCTTTTTTGCGACATTGACCGTATCATCAAGATAAAACGAGCGGGGCAATTTCTGATAAGAAATATTTTGCTTCATTGTTCTTTCCTGTGTCTTAAAGTTTCATACCAAATCCCAAACGGCTTTGGTACACCTTCTGGATTTGCATTTTGAGCCGTTTGGTCTGTTCTTCCAGTTGATGCGGTGTCGGCCGGTAGGCATCATTCCACATCTCTTCCCTTGGCAGCCACCAGACCGGTCCTTTTTGCGGGGTATCCCCAGTTACGCGGGGGAACAGATGCCAGTGCAGATGGATGTCTCCATTTCCTAAAAGCTCATAGTTCATCTTTTCTGGCTGATAAACCTGATAGACTGCCTCTGCTACCAGAGACATCTCCTGCAAAAACTTCATCCGATAATCCCAAGGAAGAAGGTGCAGCTCAGTTTCATGCTGCTTACATAAAAACAGGGTATAACCTGCAAATCGCTGATGATCTCCCAGCACTACATATCCAGTTTCCAGCTCGCAGACGAAATAGGGATTGCATCCTTTTTGAATCTGTTCAATCCGCTCACAGATTAGACATCCCATCCTGTTATTCCTCCGTAGATTCGTCCCTTGTGCTGACAAGTCTCAGTTCTTCCGCTGTCAGCTCTCGGCATTTTCCTTCTTCGAGATTTGGGTCAAGCGGAAGTTTTCCCATCTGAACTCGTTTGAGTTCCAGTACCTTTAAGCCGTAAGCACCAAACATCCGCTTAATCTGATGGTACATTCCTTCCTTGAGGATGACCTCACCCCAGTCGCCCTGTTCTTCCGAAGAGATTTTTTTAAGCGATGCCGGTAAAGTAAAATCTTCCCCGATGGTAACCCCTTTTGCAAAGCCTTCCACCATCTCATCGGTGATGGTTCCGTTTACCAGCGCATGATAGGTTTTGGAAATATGCTTTTTCGGGGAAAGAATATCGTGGGCAAATTCCCCGTCATCGGTAATCAGCACAAAGCCGGTAGTATCCTTGTCCAGTCTTCCTGCTGGAAAAAGTCCTTTTCTCCACAGTTCCTTCGGAACAAGATCGACCACTGTCGGCAGTTTTTTGTCCTCGCTTGCACTGACGACCCCTTTTGGTTTATTGAGCATCAGGTAGATGTGCATACTTAAGGAAAGTTCCTTACCCTGTACCGCTACGGTATCGCTGTCAAAATCGACACCGAAATCTGCATTTTTTACTACCTGTCCGTTCACCGTTACCGCACCCTTGCGGATGAGTGTTTTAACCTCGCTGCGGGAAAGAGATCCCTGCATTGCGATTGCCTTATCCAGTCGTTGTTTCTTTGCCATTCTATTTTCTCCGTAATATGATAGTGTTCGTTTCTTTTTATTGTATCACAAGAATCTTCCCGATAAAAGAACAAAACAAAATCCCGGATACAGTTTGTATCCGGGATTTTATCCTTTTATCTTGTTTTAGCGGATTACCAGTTCCCCATTTTCAGCATCGATGACAACCTTGCACATTTCTTCATTCTCGTCCGAAACGCCAATCTCTCCAGAGATGATCTTTCTGCCAAGCATGGTTTCGACATGGCTCTGCAAAAATCTCTTGAGTGGTCTTGCACCGTAGATTGGGTCATAAGCATTGTCGATGATGTACTGTTTTGCAGCATCAGTCATGCTAAGCTCAATCTGTTTTGCCTCAAGACGTTTTTTCAGATCATTCATCAGCAGGTCAATGATATTGCCGATATTCTCTCTAGTCAATGGTTTATAGAAAACGATCTCGTCCAGACGGTTTAAGAATTCCGGACGGAAGCTATTCTTTAAGAGCATGTTGACCTGATTCTTTGCTTCCTCGCTGATTTCGCCATCAGGGGTGATGCCGTCCAGAATATAGGAAGAACCAAGGTTGGAGGTCAGGATGATAATGGTGTTCTTAAAGTCCACGGTACGGCCCTGAGAATCGGTGATTCTGCCGTCATCCAGCACCTGAAGTAGAACGTTGAATACATCTGGATGTGCTTTTTCAACCTCATCGAACAGAACAACCGAGTATGGTCTGCGGCGAACTGCTTCGGTCAGCTGACCGCCTTCCTCATAACCAACATATCCTGGAGGCGCTCCGATCAGACGGGAGACGGAGTACTTCTCCATATACTCACTCATATCGATACGGACCATGTTGTTTTCATCATCAAACAAGGTCTTTGCAAGGGTCTTTGCAAGCTGAGTCTTACCAACACCGGTAGGACCCAGGAAGAGGAAGGAACCGATCGGGCGGTTCGGGTCGGAGATACCAGCTCTGGAACGAAGGATTGCTTCGCTGACAAGGCGGACTGCCTCATCCTGTCCCACAACGTTCTGATGCAGGATATCCTCCATGTGCAAGAGTTTCTCCCGCTCACCTTCCATAATCTTAGCAACCGGGATGCCGGTCCACTTGCCGACTACCTTTGCAATCTCTTCTTCGGTAACTTTATCCCTCAAAAGGCTGGATTGCTGTGCTTCTTCTGCCAGTTTTTCTTCTTTTTCAAGCTCTGCTTTCAGCTGCGGCAGTTTGCCGTATTTGAGCTCGGCTGCCTTGTTAAGGTCATATTCCCGTTCAGCACGCTCGATCTCTCCGCCTACCTGTTCGATCTGTTCACGCAGCTTCTGAACCTTGGTGATAGCGGTCTTTTCGTTGTCCCACTGTGCCTTCATGGAATTGAATTTTTCTCTCAATTGAGCAAGCTCTTTGGTCACTGCTTCCAGACGCTCTTTGGAGAGTTTGTCTTCTTCTTTCTTGAGCGCTGCCTGAGCGATCTCTTGCTGGATGATCTTTCTGTTTAACTCATCCAGCTCTGTTGGCATGGAATCCATCTCGGTACGGATCATCGCACATGCTTCATCGACCAGGTCGATTGCCTTATCCGGCAGGAAACGGTCGGAGATATAACGGTCAGACAAGGTTGCAGCAGCAATCAAAGCTGCATCCTGAATCTTAACGCCATGATATACCTCATAACGTTCTTTCAGACCACGCAGAATGGAGATGGTGTCCTCAACGGTTGGCTCTGCAACCAGTACCGGCTGGAATCTTCGTTCCAGTGCTGCATCCTTTTCGATATACTGGCGGTATTCGTTTAAGGTAGTAGCACCGATACAGTGCAGTTCACCGCGGGCAAGCATTGGTTTTAACAGGTTGCCGGCATCCATTGAGCCTTCGGTCTTACCTGCGCCAACAATGGTATGCAGCTCATCAATAAAGAGGATGATCTTGCCTTCACTCTTTTTGATTTCGCCCAAAACAGCTTTGAGTCGTTCCTCAAATTCGCCTCTGAATTTTGCACCAGCAATCAGTGCACCCATATCCAATGAAAAGATGGTCTTATCCTTTAAGTTTGCCGGAACGTCCCCGCGCACGATACGAAGTGCCAAACCTTCTGCAATTGCGGTTTTACCTACACCAGGTTCACCGATCAGGACCGGGTTGTTCTTGGTCTTTCTGGACAGAATCATGATAACATTTCGAATCTCAGAATCTCTGCCGATTACGGGATCAAGTTTTTTATTTCTTGCATCCTCTACCAAATCGTGACCGTATTTTTTGAGTACATCATAGGTGCTTTCCGGCGAATCGCTGGTAACACGGGTATTTCCTCTTACCTGCTGGAGGACCTTTAAGAATTCGTTTTTCTGAATCGAGAATAGTTTAAAAATATCTCTCAAGTTTTTATTTGGATTTTCAAGCAGGGCGATCATCAGATGTTCCACCGAGACATATTCGTCCTTCATGGAATCTGCGATTCCTTCTGCTTTGGCAAGTACGCTGTCAACATCCTGTGCAACATAAATCTTTCCAGCTTCTCTGCCCGAACCGGTTACGCCCGGCATTTTATCAATCTGCTGTTTGACTGCCTGTGCAACTGCCTGTGGATCTTTTTCCATCTTCTTAAGCAGCTGAGCAATCAGGCTTTCGTCCATTGTCAGCAGTGCATACAGCAGGTGTTCCTGCTCGATCTGCATATTATTGTTTTCCAGAGCAATGTTGTTGGCTGTCTGAACGGCCTCTAACGACTTGTGGGTAAATTTTTGTGCATTCATTTCTCTTCACACCTTTCTGGTTCAGGGTTCTATCTGTGTTTGAAGTTTTACTGAAATTGGTTTTAGCAGATAATAGGTGTTTCCTTTAAATATTCCAGATAAATCTGCTCGATAATACCATCCCACTGGGAAGGATCTGCCCCCAGGCATGCTTTCAGTGCCCGGTCTATCATCTGAATATAAGATGCAATCGCGGTTCCTATCTCGTTGTTTTTGCATCCTTCCTTTAACAAAGAGAAGTTTCGGATCAGCTTTCCCTGTCCAACCTGATACTGCGGAACAACATTTGGAAACAGATGGTGGATATATTTTTGTTCCATCTTGCAAAACTGATAGAAAAATGCGTCGAGCATTTCAATCAGCGCTTCCGATTGGGTACGGGTCATAATACGAAGCTGTCCGATCTGCGAACCGTTGTTTCTGGCAAGCTCCACCGTATATTTAATGGTGGGATTATATTTGACACGAAGCGGACTGCGGATGCACAGCATGCTGTCGGAACCTCGTGACTGTACCTGAAACGGTTCAAAGCCATCGATTACCGAAACCAATGAATCAAAAATATCCTTTCTGCGCTTTTCCGGCGTAATAAAGGAAACATATTCTGCCAAAATCTGGTTGATCAAGTTGGAACGGCTGCTGCCCAAAGCATAGGCCGCTCGATCCACGGCGGCAACCACGTCGTCGCTGAGCACCAGGCTGTATACGCTCTTGCTCATTCTTCCCACACCTTCTTTCTGTATTCTGATGTTATTGTAAAACTTATTATTTAATTTGTCAAGCATATTATATAACTTAGTTTACGAATTTACAATTTCTACACAAATGTTACCATCTTTTTTCTACACTTGACGCATCTTGATTTTTCTCTTCCAATGCAGTAAAACAGAAGTAGGATATTACTTTTATAGAAAGAGCATTTTTTATAAAATCAAGTTTAAAGGAGGACTTTTTATGAAGAAATTTTTGAGTATCTGCCTTTGTGCTGCACTTTTAACAGGTGGATTTGGCGGAGGGCTTTCTGCTTTTGCTGCCAAGACCTCCACAGAGGTTACCTCGACAAATGAGATTCTTTATCCTGCTTCCGATACACCGGACAAAATCAACGAGGCAGGACAGAAAGCAATCAACGCACAGTCCTACACCACCGAGGATGGTGTTGATGTAGAATTGCCTGCAATCGAGGTTATACGAGAACTGGACTTTCCTGCATCCAAGGATGTCAGCTATATTCGTCTTTTCTACTATCCACATGGTTGTACCCCGCCTGCTGAAAAATTCTATCTGATTACCGATAAATCCCAGATCGAAACCATTCGTCAAGCACTGCTTGCCACCAAAGCAGAGTGTACAACCAGCGCTTATGGTGCGACCGGATACGACATTAAGGACTACAAAACCGAGTTCTCAATGGAAGTCCACACCAAAGACGGTGTCGAAGTCTGGAATACTCTGTATGGAGTAGACACCTATCTGATGAAGCTGGAAGACAAACTAACCGGTGACTATGACGACATGCCGTTTGTCACAAAGAATGTTGCTCCACTGACTAACGTACTCAACAAACTGCGTGCAAATTCGTCCACCTCGCTTGCTTCCACACTTCCAAAACAACCTGTGATTCGCAAGGTTGATACCAAAGCACACACCTTTATATCGAGTGAAGACCTCAAGTCATCCGATCGTTCCAAGGTAAATGCTTCTTACCAGAAACTGAAACCATACAGCAGCAGCCTTTCCGGCAACGTTATCAATCCAAATGTTTACTTCCGTCTCAACGACAGCAACAATCGCTTCAAACTTCAGCAGACAGAAAATGGTGCGGAGCTTTCTCTCTATACTTCTTCCCCAAATGAGTATACCCAAAAAGTATCTATATCGGACAAGAGCTTCTTTACCACCTTCGATTCGTTGAGCAAAAATCTTCCAACACATCCAAGCTGGTTCTGCGGTATTCTGGAAGAACCAAACATTGCTGTTTCCTACGCAAAGGAAGGAAGCAAAACCTTCCAGTCAATGTCCGCTTCCTGTGAATCCGATATGCAAAAACTTCTTGGAAACATTACGGTGAAAAAGGACAGCTTCCAAAAGGTAAGCAAAAATTACACTGTGAAAAATGCCTTTACTTTAAAAGTTCGTGACCTTTCAGAGGATCGGGAGCACGTTAACAGCACCTATCTGATCAGCATCACCGACACTCTGCTCTTAATCCAGAACGATTCTGTCAGCTACGGCGCACTGTACAAACTGGATGATTTAAACGGCAAGGAAATCTGGCAGCAGATCGAACAGATTGAACTTGATCATGAACCATCCGTAGAATAATTGGGGCTTATAATGACAGGAGGCAGAACTTTTATGAAAAAATTTTTAAGTATTTTATTCTGTGCTGTACTTCTGACTACTTGCTTTACAAAAGGATTTTCTCTTTCTGCTGCTAATACTTCTGCTGTTTCACAGCAGAGTGCTATTCCTGATCATGTCAACCTAAAGGGAGAAAACGCCATTAAAGATTTCTACACCAAGGATGGGGAAACATTGATTCCAGCTATTGCTGCTATCTATCCAATGGACTGTCCTTCGGCTGAAAATGTAGACTATATCCTTCTGTATCATTATCCCAACGGCACCAACTACAAAGGAAATGCTTCCGGCCAGGTTTTCCTGATCGAGGATTCACAGACCATCGAGCAAATTTGTCAGACTCTGAGTAAAACAAACGCAGAGTGCACCACTTCTCGCCCTGATATCACAGGCTACGATATTTCTGATTACAAAACAGAATTTTCCTTGGAACTTCACTCCAATAAAAGCACACAAATCTGGAACAGCCTAGTGGGAGTAGAGAATTATTTGCTACGTGTGCAGGATAAAAAGATTGGCAATTACACAGACTTACCATTTACAAGCTCAAAAATTTCCAGTGTTATTTCTATTTTAGAAAAATTATCAAATCAATCCAATCATGATCTTTTCTTTGTACTGGATGAAGAGCCCTGCATCTATCGAGTAGATAAAACCGCCCATGTTTATACCACCACCGATGACCTATCCAAAGAACAACGTGACAATCTTTATAAAGAATATCAGACTTGGTCATATACCCCCATTTCATTAAAAGATGCTGGTGAACTAACTCAACCAAATCAATATCTTGCTTTTTCCAGCGGCAAAGGCAGAATTGTAATGAATCAAGCTCAAAATGGTATCGTGCTCACTCTGGAAGGGAACTCTATCAACTCGATACAAGAAAGCATACAGTCTGGTAGAAATTCCTTTTTAAACAGTACAGAAAAAGCACTCTCTACTCTCCCACAGCATCCAAGCTGGTTGTATAAACTGGTTGATTCTGCACCAATGCAGGTTGTCTACTATAAACCAACCGGCATTAAAAATCCAGCCACTGTTTCCGACACCTCCCGTACTCGCTTTATTAAACCGTTACTCCATGATATTGTGGTAAAATCCGGCAGCTTCCAGCGGGTAAAAAAGGATTACACGCTTTCTGACGCCCTGACCTTCAGTATCCTCTCTACCTCAGACTATACAATCAGCATGACCGATACCCAGCTGCTGATTCACAACGATTCGGTAAGCTACGGTGCACTGTACCAGTTGGAAAATGGCAAACAGACAAAAGCGGCTTTTGAAAAAGCACTGAATCCTTTGGATGAAAAACAGTACGCGGATGCCTACACTCAAATGATTTTACAGCTGATAAAAGACGATGGCTTTTATTTTGAAGATCGTACTGAGATGACCATTGATCTACAAAACTTCCCGGAAAACAGCTCTCTTCGCGACAATGTATGCAAACAGATTCAGCAGAATCTTGCAAAAAAAGGCTATTCCTTCACCGTTTATGCGGGAGATTTTGATCAGCTGATTGAACGGGGTGTCTGGGACGAAGATGTCGGTGGATATCAAAACGGGGTATTGGTTGAAATCGACGACAAGTGGAACAGTAATACCAGCGTGTCCTATATCATTGGCGCAACGGTGGGCAATCTTGCTGCTGTCTACTATCCGGAAAATCAGGCTGTCTTCCAAAATGGCAGCTGGCAGATCACTCCTTCCGAAGTTGTTGCCATGGCTTAAATACCGTTTGATTATCTTTAAGGAGGGATATTATGAAAAAGAACGTAAGAAAAGTGTATCAAAGGCTCTGTTGTCTTCTGCTGTGTCTGACACTTCTTTTTGGTGCTTCTTTGTCTGGCCATGCCTACACCTATATTCCGCCGGACCCGGATGAGCCGGTCATGGGTGTTTCGCGCATTGTCGGGCTTACCCCCGCTTCCATGACAGATGAAGGCAAAAAGATGCTGGAGCAGGCAGATTCTCCGGTTTTGCCTTCCAATACCTCTCTTTCCATATCCTGTCCCAAGGCGAAGGATATTTCCTTCGTTCGCCTGTTTTCCTTCGAGCGCGGCGCTTATCAGGATGAAGCTGTCCCGGTCAACAGAAGAGTCTACCACATTGATGATCAGGACACCATTCAGCAGATTTGCAATGCTTTGCTCGCAACCAATGCTGTCCGCATGACTAAACATACTGGTGTCACCGGATATGAGGTTTCGGATTATGAGATCCGCTACTCTCTTGAGCTGCACCAGGGGGATTCTATTTTTACATGGGATCTGCTCAACCTTTCCAGCTCTCCGGAATATCTGATTTCCGTGACAGACAAAGTCATGCACAATTTTGATGATGTCCCTTATCAGTCCCATGACATTTCTCAGCTGCGCAGTCTACTGGATCAGATTGCTTCCAAGGACGAGCAAAGCGCTTTCACCTTCCTTTCAGATCATCCGGAAATCCGGCGCATCGACAAAGCTGCTCATACCTATACCTACACTGGTGATCTGAAAAATTCGGATGCAAATGCTCTGTACGAATCCTATCAGAACATGTCCACCACTTGGAAGGAAGTTCTCAAAGGACGGCAAGACCCTAATATTTATTTTTCCTTCGCGGATGAATTCACCCGACTGCGTGTAGAACCTGCCGTGAATGGTGCCTATGTTTTCCTGGAGGATGATCCTTCACCAAACACCATGTATAAGCACTATAATTTTACCCAAAAAGAAGGTGGAAGTTTCTTGCCACTGCTGGAATCAACTTTAAAGAATCTTCCGCAACATCCAAGCTGGCTGTATAAGCTGATTGATTCCACCCAGATGGTCGTTTCTCTGGACAGCAAAACTTCTGATAAGCCGTCCAATGCAGATGTTGCCCGTACCGGTCTGGTTCAAAAGCTGATTCCGGACATTACCGTTAAAAAAGACAGTTTTCAGAAGGTGGACAAAAACAAATCCTTAAAGAATGCGCTTACCTTCTTTATCCACGATACCTCTGATTACACCATTCAGATGACTGACAGCCTGCTGTTAATCCAAAATGACACAGTAAGCTACGGCGCACAGTATCAGTTAAATGATGGAAAGGAAACCAAAGCTGCTTTTGAAAAAGCTCTGAATCTTTCTGAGGTCAACCATTATGCAAATGCATATTCTCAGATGGTTCTTCAATTAATTCAAAACTCCCAGCCTAACTTCCAAGATTGTAAGTCCATCTTTCTGGACTTTCAGAGCTCTCCGCTCACCCGCAACTTCCATCCCTATGTTTGTGACGTTATCCAGTCTAAACTGGATAAACAGGGATATTCCATCACGGTAACGCCGGGTGATCTTGACACCTTGCTGGATGACAGAAAAAATATTCCAAACTGGCAGGACAAAGACAGCGTGCTGATCCGCATTCAGGATGAATGGGATGGCAGCAATAAAGCAGATTACACCATTCGTTTCCGAACTGCTTATACCAACTTTACCACCTATCCTGTCAATACCATAGAATATCAGGGTCAGACATGGTCTGTGGAATCAGGAGATATTGTCAGCGCATAACCACAGATTTTCTTTCAAATGCTCACCCGAATGGGTGAGCATTTTTTGACATTAGTCTTCATTTTCGTTTGTCTTTTTCACAAAAATTACACATTTTCTTTGACCTGCTTTCTCAAATGACTTTTAGTCATTTTTACAAATTATTTTCTCTTTAACAGATCTTTGTGATACTTTTGTGACCAAAAAGTGATTTGTTTTGTTTCTTTGGATAAACGGTGTTCCTTTTATCTCTGTTTTTTGTCATTTTCTTATCAATTTCACTTCTGTGAACTGATATCCTACCCTTCCAAAAAAGCATGAGATGCCGGACAAAAGAATAAAAATATGATAGAATACGGTTGGGTACTGATTACCCTAAAAAGTTTTAAGGGAGAGTGTTTTTATGGGATCTTTAATCAGCGCTGATAATACCTGGGTATTATGGGCTATTTTGGTCGGCGATGCTGCCCTTGCCATCTGGCTGGAGCAACGCTACAAATGGGCATCCAAAGTAACCGGATGTGTTCTTGCCCTGCTTGGTATGATGATTCTTTCCAACATTGGAATCATTCCAACTGCTTCCCCGGTTTATGACAGTGTATGGGACTATGTTGTTCCTCTGGCAATCCCTCTTCTTCTGTTCCAGTGCAACATCAAGAAAATCGGAAAAGAGAGCGGCAAGCTGTTGATCATCTATCTGATCAGCTCTGTCGGTACCGTATTGGGTGCTTTTGCCGGATTTTTCGCACTCCAAAATTTTGTTCCGGATCTTAATAAGGTTGCAGCTATGTTCTCCGGTACCTATGTTGGCGGCTCGGTAAACTTTGCAGCTATGGCAGACACCTTCGGTGCTTCTGGTGAATTGAGCTCGCAGGCAGTCGTTGCCGATAACCTGCTAATGGCTCTGTACTTCTTTGTTTTGATTGCAATGCCTTCCATCAACTTCTTCCGCAAACACTACAGCCACCCTCTGGTTGATGAAGTAGAAGCCGGTATGGGCCAGAGCGCAGAAAGCTACTGGAAAGCAAAACCAATTTCCCTTCAGAACATTGCTTTCTGTTTTGCAGCTTCCACCATCATCGTTGCAATCTCCACCGCAATCGCAAACTTCTTTGCATCATTGTTCCCAGCTGAAGGCGCTACCTTCATTCTTAATCAGCTGCTTGGCAACAAATATCTGATTATGACCACAGTCACCATGATCTGTGCAACCGCTTTGCCGAAGACATTCAACGATGCTCCTGGCGCAAACGAGATTGGTACCTTCTTAATCTACATCTTCTTTGCAGTTATCGGCGCACCTGCTTCCATCATGAGCATCCTGACACAGGCTCCTCTGCTGCTGGTATACGCCCTGATTATCGTTGCATGCAACATGCTGATCACCCTGATCTTTGGTAAGATCTTCCACTTCAGTCTGGAAGAAATCATCCTTGCTTCCAACGCAAACATCGGTGGTCCTACTACCGCTGCTGCAATGGCAATCTCCAAAGGCTGGAACAAACTGATCGGTCCTGTTCTTCTGATCGGTACTCTCGGCTATGTCCTGGGCAACTATTATGGTGTTCTGGTCGGCAATCTGTTACGATAGTTTTTTGGGAGGAAGGAGCATGCTCTTTCCTCCTGTTCTTGTTTTTGTCACAATTTCGATGTATTGTTATATCTGGACTTTATTTTTTAAGGAGGATTTCCCATGCTTTTTGATGGACACGGCGACGTCTGGACCGACGTCACCTGTAAACGAGTTGACAATCATGAAACCGATATTTTCCGTAAATATCATCTGAAAAAATTCCAGGCTGGCAAGGTAACCGGCGGTATTTTCGTTATCTGGATCGACCCTCCATACGACAAAGACCCTGCTGCTCGCTCCAAACAAATTGTTCAGAGCATCAAGGAAGAGATGATCGATTCTGCCGACCTGTTAAACTTTGTCACCAAGTTTGAGGACTTTGAAAAAGGAACCAAAGCCGGCAAAATCAATGTTGTCACCGGTATCGAAGGCTTGAGCCAGATTGGGGAAGACATCGACATGATCGATTACTTCTACAATGAAGTCGGCGCACGTCATGCAATGCTGACCTGGAATGAGCTAAATGCGCTGGCTACCGGCTGTCCACAGGACCCTTCCAGAGGCCTGACCGAAGCTGGAAAACTGGCTGTCAAACGAATGGAAAAACTGGGCATGGTTCTGGATGTCTCCCACCTCAACGACAAATCTTTTTGGGATTTGATGAGCATTGCAACCACTCCTGTCATCGCTTCTCATTCCAACTCCCGTACCGTTTGTCCGGCAAAACGCAACCTGACCGATGATATGTTAAAGGAAATTGCAAAAACCGGCGGTTTGGTTGGCATGAACAGCCTGCGTGAGTTTGTCAGCGAAAAGCGCGAAGAACAGAATGTTCAGAAGCTGTGTGACCATCTGGACTATATCGCAAACCTTATTGGTATCGACCATATCGGTCTGGGCTATGACTTCGACGACTATCTGGGCGGTGAAGCACTCGGTTCGTTCAGCTCCAATCTGGACTCTCCAAGCGCAGACGGCGTTTCCAATGAGGCAGAAGCGTACAACCTGATTCTTGAGATGAAAAAACGTGGATACAGCCAGGAAGACTGTGACAAGGTCGCTTACAAAAACTTCTACCGCGTCTTTAAACAGGTACTCAAATAGGATAAAACAAAAACAGGTTCCGTTTTGGAACCTGTTTTTATTTTATATTTGGGGATATCTTACTCGGTACAGCAAAATTAATGAACACTCATATCGCAATCCTCTTCCAAGAATTCCAATATTTTAAACCGATTATAGTATCGTGTTTTTAAAAGCAGAAAGCAGGAATTTTTCTTTTGTCGATATTTTTGCTATTTTCGGGCGATTTGAAGTCGAATTTTGCTTTTAACATTTTAAGCCATGTTTTTTCAAAGGTAATTTACAGCGGCTTAACAAACATTTTTTTGCTGCGTGTATAATAAGAATGTACTCAACAAGAGGAACGAAGCCGCATCGTTCGTTGGGTATTTGCTCTACCCTCCTCAAAAAACACACCTCAGAAGAAAAACACCTGTCAGTAATTGACAGGTGTTTTTACTTTATTCCAAAGCAATCCACTCTTTTCGGATGCACCACAGTCCAGCCTGAACAATTCCAACTCCGGAATCATCTCCCTGCTTGATGCGGTCATGGTGCAAAAACAGTCTCTCCCAGCTTTTCAAAATCTTCTGTTTCTCCTCTGGATAAAAATCGGACATCATGACCTTATAGCAATCAAGGCCACGAAGCGAGAGCTCCTGTACAAATTTTCGTTCTTCTTTGGGATCATCGGTCAAAAATCGAAGCTGCAAAATTTTGTTCCAGTCATACAGGTCAAAATATACTGCCTGCTCAATCGGTACACGTAAGGTTAGCACCGTTCCACCACCGGTCACATCCACCGCACTGCGCTGGGCTACTGCCCAGTAGGGAAACTGTGCCCCTTCCGGCTTTTTCACAAGTTTCTCTGCCTGCTGTACAAACCACTGGTATGCAGTAAGGAAGATCGGTGCGCTTTCCCCATATTTTGCCCGAATATATTCTGGCTTGGAATAGCAGACACCATCCTTTTGGATTGCGTCAATCACCGCATCGCTCTGCGGAGAATAGAGAATTATCTGATCACGTTGGTTATCCATTCTTTTCTGATCTCCCATATCGTTCCATATTTCTGGTTGCTGTTTACTTCGATGTTGTCATCAAACAATCTATCCCAGCTTGTGATAATCTCCCGCTTGATTTCCGGATAAAACCGGGACATATATGCCTGGGTATCGCTGGTGTGATAATCCTGCAAAAGCTTCTGGTGTCGTTTAGCGTCCTCAATATCTTTTGGAATGTAGGAATAGTTTAAGATCATGCCCCACTTTGCTACATGAATCGGGGTAATCAGCTTGGGATCAAGACTCAGCTCCAGCATTACACTGTGTTCCTGCGGCAGATAAGTTCCCTCCCGGGAAAAGGATACCCATACCGGATAATCCGCATCCTGCGGCTTTTGGGAAGCATTTGGAGCGTTTTTTACCAGCCAATCATAAACTTCCAGAACCAACGGCGCGCAATCTTCGTTTTCATACTCTACAAACTGGCGCTTTGCCACATATCGACCTTCCCGTTCCAAGGTTTCCAGCACTGCTTTGTGCTGTTTGGTCCAGACTGTGATTTTTTCCATACAGATTCCCTCCCGCATACACAAAAACCCTCCTCGAAATCGAGGAGGGTTTTTCATCGCACCTCGGACGATAAATTAACCTCTGTTCTTGCTCCAAGCTTTCATACGCTCAGATTTATCCAGAATACGTTTTCTCATACGGATGCTCTTTGGTGTTACTTCGATCAGCTCATCATCGGTGATGAACTCGATTGCCTGTTCCAAGCTCATAACCTTAGGCGGAATCAGGCGCAGTGCATCGTCGCTTCCCGATGCACGGGTGTTGGTCATATGTTTCTTCTTGCAGACGTTAACAACGATATCCTCATCTTTTGGAGACTGTCCAACGATCATACCTTCGTAAACCTCAACACCAGCACCAATAAAGAGGGTACCTCTTTCCTGTGCGTTGTACAGACCGTAGGTAACAGCTGTACCGGTTTCAAATGCGATCAGAGAACCGGTTGCGCGTTTTGGAATATCACCTTTAAATGGTTCGTAGCCATAGAATACCGAGCTCATGATACCTTCGCCCTTGGTATCGGTCAAAAATTCGTTGCGGTAGCCGAACAGACCTCTTGCAGGAACGATGAATTCCAGCTTGGTTCTTCCGTTAAATGGGTTCATGGAAACCAGTGTACCTTTGCGGATACCCATCTTTTCCATAACAGAACCGGTTGCAAAATCCGGAACATCCACTACCAGCTGTTCCATTGGTTCCAGTGTTTTGCCGTCCTGCTGCTGGAACAGTACCTGTGGGGTGCTGACCTGGAACTCATAACCTTCACGGCGCATAGTCTCAATCAGGATGGACAGATGCATTTCGCCACGACCTGCTACGCGGAAAGATTCTGTGGATTCGGTCTCATAAACATGCAGGGAAACGTCCTTGAGGGTCTCTTTAAACAGACGGTCACGCAGATGACGGGAGGTCAGGAACTTACCTTCTTTACCTGCAAATGGGCTGTTGTTAACCGAGAAGGTCATCTCAACAGTTGGAGCGGAAATCTTTACAAATTCCAGTGGTTCTGGTGTGTCTGGAGAACAGATGGTTTCACCGATGCTCAGGTTTTCAATACCGGAGATACAAACGATATCGCCGACTGTTGCGCTCTGAGCCTGAACTCTCTGCAGACCCTCGATCTGATAGAGGGTTACAATCTTGGAACGATAGGAAACGTCTGGATTGTGGTAATCGCATACGATAACTGGATCGTTTACTTTCAGAGTACCTCTTGTAATTCTGCCGATACCGATTCTGCCGACAAAGTCGTTGTAGTCGATGGAGGAAATCAGCATCTGTGCAGGGCCTTCCGGATCACCTTCTGGTGCTGGAATTTCTTCCAGGATGGTGTCAAACAGGACATCCAGATTTTCGCCTTTAACACCTGGCTCACGGGAAGCGGTTCCTTCTTTACCGGAGCAGTACAGAATTTTGCTTTCGAGCTGTTCTTCGTTTGCATCCAGATCAAACAGAAGGTCATAAACTTCCTCGGTTACTTCTTCGTTTCTTGCATCCGGACGGTCAGTCTTGTTTACTACGATGATAACCTTGTGACCCAGAGAAAGTGCTTTGGACAGTACAAAACGGGTCTGAGGCATTGGACCTTCGAAAGAGTCAACCAGCAGGATAACACCGTCTACCATCTTGAGGATACGCTCAACCTCGCCGCCGAAGTCTGCATGTCCTGGGGTGTCAATGATGTTGATCTTTGTGCCTTTATAGTTGATTGCAGTATTCTTTGCAAGGATGGTGATACCTCTTTCACGTTCAAGGTCACCGTTATCCATGACACGGTCCTGAACAGACTGGTTGTCACGGAAGGTACCGCTCTGTTTGAGCATCTGGTCAACCAGGGTGGTCTTACCATGGTCTACGTGCGCGATGATTGCGATGTTTCTTAAATCGTTTCGAATCACTGAAAACTCTCCTTCTAAAAAACACCGGATATGACGACCTGTCAAAATCCGGTTTTGTTCGCTTCATTTCTTCTGAAAAGACATCTGATATCAAAATTTCTTTTCTCATTATATCTCGAAAATTGCGCAGTTTCCAGCGTTTTTTGAATTTCCCTTGTATTGCATAAAGCCGCCGCGCCCGGTGAATTTGTTTTTGGTGAGTTTGTAAAATTGCATGTTAAAAATTTAGCATTACTTCCAATTCTCCCCCTTTCCCAAAACAGTATGCTATAATAGAATTATTCTTTTCTGGAGGTGTTTTTTATGCCAGATCGTCCCAAACGAGTTGCCGCCATCCACGACCTTTCCGGATTTGGGCGATGCTCTTTATCTGTGATCCTGCCAACCTTATCAGTTATGGGCGTGCAGGTCTGCCCAATCCCAACCGCTGTGTTTTCCACCCATACCGGCGGACTAGGTGAGGTCCAGCGCCGTGACCTGTCCGATTTCACCCTTCCGTGCCTTACACATTACCAAAAGCTGGGGCTGGAATTTGAATGTGTGTACAGTGGTTTTTTAAGTTCGGAGGAACAGATCGACCACTGCTTAAAAATATTTTCCGCTTACCCGGATGCACTTGCTGTAGTGGACCCTGTTATGGGCGACCACGGACGTCCTTACCGCACCATCACGCCGCAGATGAGGGCTCGCCTGACCGAGCTGGTACGGGTAGCAGATGTTATCACCCCAAACCTCACCGAAGCGTGCATGCTGCTGAAAATCCCCTACCATACTGAAGGATTGTCCCGCTCGGATGCAAGGAGCCTGCTTGCTCGTTTAAGCGAACTGGGGCCAAACGATGTGGTAATCACTGGCGTTCCGATGGCATCCGGAAAACTTGCCAACATCGGCTATGACCGCAAGAACAACTCCTTCTGGTGCATCGACTGCGACTATGTCCCGGTCTCCTATCCAGGTACAGGAGACCTGTTTGCCAGTGTACTGACCGGCGGATTTCTGACCGGCGACAGTCTGCCGATGGCAATGGGCAGGGCGACCTACTTTGTCGAGCGGTGTATCAAAACCACCTTCAGTTATTCATCCGACACCCGTTACGGTGTCATGCTGGAAAAGGAGCTTGCCGCTCTCATCGATCGCCAGAACGTCAAGGATTTTTCCCTTTTATAACCCAGCTTGAAGCTGGACACTGTATCGCACTGGAGTAAAACAGAAGTTTTTTTGTACTTGAAAACAAGTTTTCAACTGACTTTTCGTACACAAAAGTTTGCAGATTTCAAAGACGGCGTCTTTGGTCACCGCGTGCGCGAATCTGGACTGAATCGTTTCCCACATCCACAAACTTTTTCCTTCTATTGACAATGGTAGTAAAAAAGCGTATCTTGGTCTTAAGGATTCGATTTTCGATTCCATCTGACTATGGGAGGAAAAGACAATGAAAAAATGTTTTGTTCGTTTGTTATCCATTTTGCTTACTGTGACGTTGGCTCTTTCTCTTACCGGATGCAGCTCATCTAATACCGAGGTTACGGCAAAAGGCTATCCGGCAGACGAGAACACAACCTGGGGCGAACTGTTTGAGCATTTTGACAAGGAAGGATTTTATGTGATTCCATCCGAAATTCAGGAACAGTTAAAGGCTGACCTGCTGAGTGATGACATCTGGGAGGAACCTGATATTCAGGCTGGTACACCAGTTTATTCCGCTGATACCACTGAGGAAGAAATGAAAAAAACAGAAGAACAGCTAAAACAATCGGTGCTCTCTTCTTCCACGCAACATTTCTACAACGAAAATGAGAGTCCAAACAATTTTTCACAGAAAGACGTTTCTGTATTAAATTTTAATCTTTTGGCTGCTCCATCCTTAGATGATCCCTCGATTGAATATATGACCACCTTTTTTTCTTACCAGCAATGCCCTTCCGCCGTCATTATCATTACCCTTCAAGACAAAGAAACCGGCAGTTATCTTGCCTGCAACAGTACTTGTGAACTGGAAGATCATACCAATGGTTCCGGCAAAACCTACTCAATTGGTGGATTGACGGATGTTTTTGCCGACCTGCAAACCGGCCATGAATACAAGGTACAGGCTATCGCTATTGCAGTCCCTCCGGAAGGTTATCTTCTTACCGCTCCGCTTTATGCCGGCGCAGAGCTTACTGCAAAATAGTCATAAAAATTGTGAGGAGGTTATTTTGATGAATGTTATTGTCACCGCTTATAACCCAAATTGGCCTGCTCTATATGAACAAGAAGCACAGGCAATTCGTCAAATTCTTGGAAAGGAGCTGATTGCCATTCATCATATCGGCTCCACCTCGGTCCCAGGACTTTTTGCAAAACCGATCATTGACATCATGCCAGTGGTTGCTCATATTGAAGCAGTCGACCCCCTTAGCGCTCAGTTTGAAGCACTCGGCTATGAGGTAATGGGGGAATTCGGAATTCCCGGACGCCGATATTTTCGCAAAGGTGGGGACAACCGAACCCATCAAATCCATATTTTCGAACAATCCAACCAATACGATATCATCCGTCACCTTGCTGTCCGCGATTTTCTCCGCTGCCATCCACAAGATGCCAAAGCCTATGGAAAACTAAAACAGCAGCTTGCCCTGCGCTTTCCTCAGGACATTGAAAGCTACTGTGACGGCAAGGACGCTTTTGTTAAAGATCTGGAGCATCGCGCTGTTCTGTGGTATCAATCCCGTTAGTTTGTTCTGCCCCGCCTGTCCCAAAAACAGGCGGGGCTTTTTCCAACTTTTTTGCATTGTCATCCCCCTTTGAGGCTGATATAATAAGCTTACAAATTGTGATATTTGTAAAATATAAAACGCAGAAAGGAAGTTACGATGATGCATCAGGCAGAGAAACAGAGCGAAAAACCAATGAAGGAGCTTTTGCAGGAGCAGTCCGAGGAGCTGAAAACCTACATCGACCTCAAACACAAGGAGATGGAGGAGCTGATTGCAGAGAGCGAAGGCCGCCTGTGCGAGCAGATTCGGGAAAAGAGCAAACGCTAGTCCTTTTCTTTTTGTTGTGGTCCTGAACAAAAAGAAAACGAGATGAAAATTTTTTTGCAGCAAGCGAAACAACCTTGCTTTTTGCCTTTCACATGCTAGAATAAACTTAATAGTATGACCGAAAGGAGATCTGCTTTATGAGCACAAAAGATAAAATTACCATGAAATGGTCTGACCGTTCCCGAATTTTGGGAATGCCGATTACCTTTACAAAATATTCCATGTCCGATGACCGCATCTTCTGTGAAAAGGGGCTCTTGAGCGTAAAATTCGAGGAGATCCTGCTCTACCGTGTGCGGGACATTAGCATGAAGATCACTCTGGGACAGCGCATTTTTGGAGTAGGCAGCATCCTGCTGCAAAGCTCCGATAAAACCTCGCCTGTTCTGGAACTGAAGAACATAAAAAATCCGCGGGAAGTTAAAGAGATGATTCACCGTCAGGTGGAAGAAATCAAGGTACAGCGCCGAATGCGCTTTGGTGAGATACTGGAAGATCCATCGGATGAAGATTCTTTTGATTCCTTTGAATAATTCTTACGCCCCGAAAATTCGGGGCTTTCTTTTTATCTTTTTTATGTTACCCTCCTGCCTTTCCTGCCATATTAAGGTAGAAGGGTCCCTTCCCGGAATCTCCCAAAAAGGAGGTCACAACATGAAACAAACAAATCTTGAGGATATCGATGCGTTTTTTCAGAAGCTATGCGAAGAAAATTATGCCGACCTTGGAAACTTTCTGCTTGTCCTGACCAAAGACCGGGAACAGGCACAGGATATTTTGCAGGAAACCTTTATCGTCGCCTGGCAAAAGCGGCAGAAACTGATTTTGCACCCAAATCCTGCCGGATTTTTATTTCAGACTGCGCGGCTGTGTCTGAAATCCTCCCGCCGAAAATGTTCCCGGGAACAAAATCAGGTCGTGTATCTTGATCAGGAGGAACTGGCAAATCAGTCCAGCTTAAAGCAGAGTCCCGATTTGATAGAGGAACTTCTCCTGCAGCAGGATCAATCTATTGATGAACAAAAATGGGTGGATGTTGTTTTATCCAGGCTCACCCCGGAAGAACAAAAGCTTTATCGTTCCCACTATATCGAGAAAAAAAGCTTTGTCGCCTTGAGCCAGGAATGGAAGATTTCCCAGACCGGTCTGCGGATGCGGGCTGTCCGCCTGCGCAGAAAAGTCCAGAAAATGGTCAAAACACTTTCCCTTGAGGAAAACCCTCCCCCAAAAGAAACCTATATTTCTTATCCTCATTTAGAAAAGGAGGCTTACAATTATGAATAAGGATTTTTTAGAAATCAAAATGGAACGTGCGGCAAAATCCGGAAACGTTGATGAGATCAAATTAATCCTTGATACATCCAAAATCAAAGAAAAAATCGATGGTCTTGGAAGATTTTCGGAGGAGGAAGCTTCTACCTTTATTACAAAAAGCATCAATAATGCAAGATATCAAAACATTTATGGAGGAAAAAACATTATGAAAAAAAGACTTTCTATTTCAGCAGGTATTGCAGCAGCTTGTATTCTTTGTACTGCTGGAGCGTATGCCAGTGGGATTTTTACTAACAAATTTTTTATCGATGACGGCAAAGTCACCCATATTATTTCCAATACCTCTCTCTCAACAGAAACCCTCAATGATATGATTTCTGACTCTTCCAATATAGCCCAGACAAAAAAGGCTGAAAACACCGAGATTCTCTCTTCTACGATAACAGAAACTGACATAGAAACGAAAAACTTTGCAGATGCACAGGAGGCACAGAAAAAAACCGGTTTTACTCCAATTACTCCAGAATATCTCCCAGAAGATTTCTCTGAAGTACAGTATCAGGCAGACCATCTGAAAAACAATGTCAATACTCTGAAACATTTAAGAACAGTTTTCAGCGGAAAAGATAACCGCCGCATCTCGATTACTCAAAGTGCTTTCGATGCAGAATATGATTTTACTGCCATCTCTTCTTTTGATGCAGACACTACAGGTACCTTCCGCTCTGCAAATGGTACAGAATACTATATCTATTCACTTCAGGGAGAAACCACTTATGTATCTGGTTGTGATAATAAAACCACTTCCATCCATTTTACTGGATTATCCCAGAAAGAAATCGAGGACGTTCTCAACAGCATTGAATAACACAAAAAGACCCGCTGCTAGCGGGTCTTTTTGTGTTTAGAAATTACGGTAGGAGGTGCAGCAGTCCAAACAGAGAATCTGTCCGTTTTCCAGTCTTGCAAGCGGCTCTGGGATCGTTTCCCCGCATTTTGCACAGACAACATTGCCGAAGATTTTTGCTTCTTCCGGCAGTTTGAGCGTTGTCGGTTTGCAGACAAACAACTCTTCCACTGGAGCAGTCAGAATCTGCTGCATCCGCTCCTCCTTACTCATCTTTGTTTTTTCTATATCGTCCCTCTGAAAGACCAGTCGAATCGATTTTCCGCTCTTTCTGCAATAGAAGGAATATGCCTCTTTTCCGGTCATGTGGAAAATCAGATTTCCTTTTCCTGCAGTGCATCCGGTTATTACCTGAATAGCGTCTACACCGCAGGCATCATTTTCACTGATGCAGACCAGCTCCTCATCCTGAGAGCCCTCCGACAATCCCAGCTTTTCCATTGCCAGCACTGCCGCACGATAACCGATTGCCAATCCTGGGCATTTATGTCCATGAAACTGTGCACAATCTTCCCATGTTCTCATGTAAAACACTTCCTCTGTCTTTTTATTTTAACAGTGCTTGGATCTTCTCCACACTGCTTAAATCGGTAAAATCAACCTTTTTTCCATAGGTGGCAATCAGCTCCTGATCTTCCTCACTTAGCTGATCGACCGGCTTTTTCTTAATCTGGCTGTACAGCATCCTCATCATGGTGCGGTGGAGCATATTCAGTTTTCCATAATCTATTCCGCCCCGCAGATGGATAAAGGTCGTCTTTGCCGTTAACTCTTCCCCAAGCTGCTTTGTAACCGATGCTCTGATATGCTGTACATTTTCCTCTTCTTCCGGGTCAGCAAGTCCCACCGTCACAACAATCAGATTTGCTGCTGTCTTTAACTTTGGCAGGCTTTTCTTTAAACCGACCAGACCACCTGCATACAATCCGCCCAGATAAATAACCGTATCCTGTGAGGAAATTTCACCCATCTTACGGTAATCTACTGCCGATATCCCAACTCTGCGGGAAAGCTCCTGCGCATAACGCTCAGTCGTGCCGTAATGGCTCCCATAAACAATTTTAACACCCATGACTTTCTCCCTTTTTGCTGTCTTAGATTAGTTTTTCTACCTGATCATAGCATCCGCTGCGCAGTCCCTGCAAATCGAGAGTGACAAACGAAAATCCAAGTGCCAGAATTTCCCGGGAAATGATTTCCCGTTGCTCAATCAATTGTTCCAGCTTTTCTGGTTCCACCTCGATGCGAGCAAGATCCCCATGGACACGCAGACGGCAGCTTGCAAACCCTGCCCGATGCAGGATTTCTTCCCCTTCTTCAATCTTCTGCAAAGTTTGGGGCCCCAGCGGTGTATCATAAGGGATTCTGGTCGCAAGACAGGGTGTTGCCGGCTTTGTAGCACAGGAAAGCCCCATTTGAGCGGCAAGAGCACGAATCTCTTGCTTGGTCAGTCCCTGATCGGAGAGCGGACTGATCACACCCAATTCCCGGATTGCCCGGATCCCAGGGCGGTAACTTTTGTGATCGTCGGCATTGGTTCCATCCAAAACCGCAGCATATCCGTTTTGCTTTGCAAACTCAAGTGCTTTGGAAAAGAGTTCTTTCTTGCAGTGGTAGCAACGGTCAATTCCATTTGCAATCACTTTCGGGTTTTTCAGTTCATCGACCACCAGCACCTCATGACGGATATGCAGTTGTTTTGTGATTTCCTTGGCTTCCTGCAGGTCTGCCTGCGGGTGCAGCACCGTCGAGAAGGTAACCGCTGCAATATGATCGAGCGGGATTCCCTCTTTTTTTGCTGCTTCACAGCAGGCATACAACAAAACCGTGCTGTCCACCCCTGCCGAAAATGCGATACAAACTTTATTTTTGATTAACGCAGCCAGCTGCTCTTCCAGTTTTTCTTTCATGCTCTTTCCCTCTTCCCTTTTATTTAAGCCGCATCCTGTAAAGATTCCTGTTCGGTATTGTCCGCGGAAAAACTTCCGTCCCCCTGTAAAAAGTCTTCCATCGTCTGTGCCAGGGCTTCCATCTGCTCCGTTTCAAATGGAGAGGACAATCCGGTTTCCTCCAGAACGGTCATAAAGTCATAATCCGAATTTTGCTGTACCAGACTGAGATAGGTTTCCAGCGCTTTGGTGTAATCCTCCAACCCCATTTGCAAAAATTCCATTGCAACACAGCCGGAGAGAGCGTAGTCGATCGCATAAAACGGTGTATCAAAATATTGATTGGTAGTAAACCATCCCATCGAAAAACTTTCCATATCAAAGTAAGGGGATTCCACCACCAGACCGTATTCCATTGCAAGTTCCTTATAAAGCTCGTTGAGCTCCTGCACGGTCATCTGCGGGTTCTCATAGATCTTTTCCTGAAACTCATCGTTCATCGCTGCGGTAAGAATTCCTGCCACCATGGTATAAACATCATATTTGCGGGCTGTACCGGCATCTTCCCCATAAAAGATTTCATAATAAGGCAAGGTCAGCATCTGCATTGCCTGTGAATGGATCTCACTGACATCCATGCTGCGGCCTTCCTGCTGGGAACCCAGTTTCAGCTGCTGCCACATAGCAAAGCAATGTCCAAACTCATGGGAGATACTGAACACATCCTCTGCACTGCCGTTCATATTGGCAAATAAAAATGGAGTGTTGAGCGAATAAATCAGGGTGCTGAAGGTAACGTTTGCCTTGGTCTGGGAAGGTTCGGCATCAATAAACTCATGGGAGAGCAGATAGGAATAACACTCCCCTGTCTGCTCGGACATCTGCTGGTACAACTGCTCAAACTGGTCCAGTGTTTCCTGCCAGCTTCCCTGCGGAACGGGAGACTGCTCTCCCAGCAGATACACATATCCCGGTTGATCCCGGTTTTCTGCACGCCGGTAAAAGTCTTCCAGATAGCTGCGGTAAACCGGCGCAATGGTCTGCTTGATATCTTCCCGGAAGGTTTTGATATCCTCACGGGTGTAGCTGTTTCGAAGCATATCCAGATCTGCCACCTGCGTGTAGCTGTCATATCCCAGTGCCTGTGCCATCTGTTCCCGCAAGGAAACCAGCTCCAGATAAAGTTCTCCAAACTGTTGATTGTATTTTTGGATAAACTGATTGTAATAAGCCGACTGTCCCTCCGAATCAAGGGATGAGAACAACACCTCTCCCTCCGGCGTGCTGACTGTTGCCTGCGCATATTCGTAGTAGTATTCTGCTACCAGCTTTTTTTCCTGTTCCTGCAGGGAAAGGATCTCCTCCGAGCTTGCCTGTGAGGACATCTGAAGATCTTCTGCTCCGCTTTCGCCAAAGATCATATTCTGTATCGATGAAAAGCGGGAATTTTCAATGGAAGAAAACATCTGATTATAGCTGTTCTGAATTCGGGCATCAAAGGTGTCCAGATATTCCATTTCCTCACTGTAAAAGGTATCATTGACATCCAGATAATTTCGAATCTGTGCAATGGTCATCATGCTGTAAAATTCCTGGGTTGCGTCCCCGATTTTACGCAGAGTCCAGATCATTCCAAACGGAAGGATATCGTTTTCTGCCTGTTCTTTTGCCTTATCAATCAAATCCAGAACGCCCTGTCCGTCCGGACGCTCATATTCCACCTGTGAAAACGAAAGTTCGGTTGGCACAAGTTTTTCTCCCATACATCCGCTCAGGGAGGTCATCAGGATTGCTCCGGTCAGGATCATCGCCCAAAACCGCAGAACATTTTTGTGTGGTCTTTTGCTGAACAAATTCAATCGGCTCACTCCTTTTTCTGTTTTTTAGTATATCACAACTGCCCCTAGGAAAATGCGAACTTTTCGAAAATAAAAAAGAATCTGTCCAAAGGACAGATTCTTTTTTATTACAATATTTTCCGGTACAATACCGGCGGGGGGCAAAATAAATTCACAATAACTTACAGACCGCAGATTGTGCGGACAGTATAGGCAACAAAAATGCCGACATAGTTTCCGGCAGCGCCTGCCAGAACACCCATAATCAGACCAACGTTAATCAGAGATTTCCAGTTTGCACCAGCAGCGGTCAGAGAAGAGGTTGGACCATCAACAATACATCCTACCATGGAAAGAACAACATACTCATATTTGATCTTGAGCAGTCTGCAGATAACCAGGTGCAGCAGGATACAACCTACCAGCATGCACAGGACGTACATGGTCATCATGAATGCAGAACCGATGAACTGCTGTAAATCAACTGCAAAGCCGATGGTGGACAGGAAGGTCAGAGAGATGAACAGACCCAGGTCCAGGTTGCCGCGCAGTTTCTGTACTGGTTTGAGCTGTGCTACACAGATCGAAACAGTTGTCAGAAGCAGCAGTCTTCCAGCTTTCCAGAAGCTTTCTGGGAATACTGCCTGAGAAAAAGCAGTAGTAACGAATGTAATACCAAAACCGATGGTCAGCAGCCATGCAATATCACGGATAGACCATTTTTTATCGGACATCAGCGGCTCTTTATCGCCTTCCTCCAGCTCGTCTTTGCTGAACTGGTAAGGCCAGAACTTGTTCCATTTTTTGGATGCCTTCATCAGCATTGGAGCTGCAAACAGGAATACCATCAATGGGGTGGAAACAACATAGTCTGCTGCATTTGCAGCTGCCAGTGTTTCTCTCGAACAATCCAGACCGGTTGCAATAGCAGTCAGGTTTGGAGTACCGCCAGTGTAGGTTCCTACGAACATTCCGGCACATTTCCAGCCCTCTACAATTCTTGGAGCAAAGAAAATACCCAGAACAATTGCGACCAGACAAACAGAGCTGATTGCAGAAATCAGTGCCAAAACAGGCTCTTTTGTCAGTTTTTTCAATTCGGTAAGGTTCATACTCAGCATACAGATCGAAATCGACAGCGGTACGCAGTAGGTCGACAACATGCTGTATACATCGTGCGAAATTGGAACGATATGTGTATTGGAAAGAATAATACCAAATACAACAACCGTTAAAACAGGTCCCAGCGATTTAAATACCTTGTAACGCTGGAGCCAAAGAGAAAATGCCACCATTAACAAAATGACGAACATCAATCCGTCAGTACGTGTAATCAGTGCTTCCATAATTCCTCCGCCTTTATCTTAGTCTATCTTCTTCATGCGTTTTTCAAACGTTTAAAAATACTCCCCTAAATGAATCATTGTGCCCCCTCATTGATATTCCCTAATAACGTCTGAAAACAGCGCACAGTTTTATATTATACCATATTTAAAGATTGTTTACAATGTACAATTTTTCTTGAAATTCTGTAACTTAATGCCACTTATCCTGCTAAAATAACAATTAATTCAAAATTACTGGAAAATCATTTTAACCTTTCCTAACTTTAAAAACAAATGTTTAAAATCCAGAATCTTCATTGTTTATCCTGGTTTGTCAGCGACATAATAAAAATGATGCTTCACTCAAATATCAGTGAAGCCAAATTTCAAACAGGAGTGAGATTTATGCCAATGAACCTTCCAACTATTCTCACCGGTGCAGCTGTTACCGCTGCAGTCGGTACCGCTGCTTATATGATGACCGGTAAAAAGAAAAATACCGCAAAACAGATGAAGAAAAAAGCCGGCAAGGCTGTTCAGGCTGTGGGCGATATTGTTGAAAGCATTTCCAGCATGATGGGTTAATCAAAATATCAGGGGGAAGAACAGATAAGAGTTCTTCCCCCTGATTGTTTATTCCTGTATCATAAAATAAGGCTTTTGTGATGTTTGTGCTAAAATGTTCCGGCACTCTTTCCAGTCAGGAAAAAAGCGCTCAACTTCCTGCCAGAATTCTCTGCTATGGTCATGATGCAGGATGTGGCACAGTTCATGTACCACAACATAATTGACTGCGTGCTCCGGCGCCATCATCAGCCGCCAGCTGAAATTCAGGCTGTTCTTTCCGGAGCAGGAACCCCATCTTTCCTTTGCTCCATTGATTCGAATCGCTGTTGGGGATACTCCCATTTTCTGCGCATAAAAATCTACCCTGTGACTAAGCTCTTCCCGTGCAATCTTTCGGTAAAGCTGCTGTGCCTGTGCGCAAAGTTCCTCTTCGTTTCCTTTGCACAGAAAAAATGTCCCCTCATGATAAAATGGCTTTCCTTCATCCAGATATTCCACCGGAAACATCGCCCCCAACAAAGGAAATCTGCCATCTAAAAAGGAAAAGGTACCCAGCCTCTCCCGTTCTCTTTTGATCTTATCCTGATGAAAAGAAATCCACTCCGATTTTTGCTGCACAAACCGGTCAATTTCTTTTTTTGCAAGGCGCTGCGGTGCCCTGACGACAATGCTTCCATCCTTTTGAATCTGTATCACCGCTGTCTTTCTTTTGCTGCGGATCAGCGTATATTCCATCGTTTGTCTCCATTTCTTTCGGTCAAAAAGTTCAAGTTTTTGGGCTTATAATAAGCTATTTGCCGATTTTTTCAAAACTCTCAAAATATGATTGTTAAACTATTGACAAATTAAAAAAGGCGTATATAATGGGGCTTAGAAGGTTAATAAAAATTTAACCAACTTATTATAACACACCATCAGTCAAATGATATCAGGGGGCATTTATCATGGCTAGATTTACATTACCAAGAGATCTTTATCACGGCGAAAACGCACTGGAAGCACTGAAAACCTTAGAGGGAAAACGTGCCATTGTTGTTGTCGGCGGCGGCAGCATGAAACGTTTTGGCTTCCTGGACAAAGTATGTGATTATCTGAAAGAAGCAGGCATGGAAGTTGCTCTGTTTGAAGGCGTTGAACCAGACCCATCTGTTGACACCGTTATGAAAGGTGCTGCAATGATGCGTGAATTCGAGCCTGACTGGATCGTATCCATCGGCGGCGGTTCTCCAATCGATGCTGCAAAAGCAATGTGGGCATTCTATGAATATCCAGACACCACCTTTGAACAGCTCTGCATCCCATTCAACTTCCCAAAACTTCGCAAAAAAGCTAGATTCTGCGCCATCCCATCTACTTCCGGTACCGCTACCGAAGTAACCGCTTTCTCGGTTATCACCGACTACAAGAAAGGCGTTAAATATCCTCTGGCTGACTTCAATATCACTCCAGACGTTGCAATCGTTGACCCTGCTCTGGCTGAAACCATGCCAAAGAAACTGACCGCTCACACCGGTATGGACGCTATGACCCATGCAATCGAAGCTTATGTTTCTACTCTGCACTGCGATTACACCGATCCTCTTGCTCTGCACGCAATCAAGATGATCAGCCGCGATCTGGTAGCAAGCTATAATGGCGACATGAAAGCTCGTGCAAGCATGCACAACGCACAGTGCCTGGCTGGTATGGCATTCTCCAATGCTCTGCTGGGTATCGTTCATTCCATGGCACACAAAACCGGTGCTGCATACAGCGGCGGTCACATTGTTCACGGCTGCGCAAACGCAATGTATCTGCCAAAAGTTATCAAATACAACAGCAAGAATCCAGAAGCTGACAAACGCTATGCGGAAATTGCTGCTTTCCTGGGACTTGAGCCAACCACAGATGCTCTGATCGCTCATATCAAAAACATGAACAAACAGCTTGATATTCCAACCTGCATCCGTGATTACGAAGGCGGCATCATCGATGAAAAAGAATTCCTCGAAAAACTGCCACAGGTTGCTGAACTGGCTGTTGGCGATGCTTGCACCGGCTCCAACCCACGTGAAATCACTCCTGCTCAGATGGAAAAACTGCTTAAATGCTGCTTCTACGATGAAGAAGTTGATTTCTAATTCTTTTCTGATAACACCATTTTCTTCTTCAATGCGGACTGCCCGAACGGGCAGTCCGCGCTTTTGTTTTTATCCCCGATAAGGTCTTGTCTGTCTGCATTCCGGGAAATTGGGGCATCCATAAAACTGTTGTCCCTTGTGTTCCCCGCGGGAAGCTGTCCTTAACACCATCGGGACCCCGCAGTCAGGACAGATGGGAATTTCCTCAACCTCCTCTTCGTCGCTTAGTTCCAGCATATCACTGCACAGGAATCGACAAAGTTCATTTAACTCTTTTGCGCCATAGTTCTTTTTGCAGGGAATATGAAACAGAGGGAGTTTTGCTTTTTTAAACGCCTTGTCCAGAAATGCATCCCGCTGCTGACGGTCTGAGCGCTCATGGGAACGGTCATCCAGCTCGACTGCACAGAGAATCTGCATGGTATCCTTATCACACAGCACAAAGTCAATATGCTTCTGAGAAATCCAATTAAAATATTTGAGCCTGTCCCTTCTGACATCTGCTCTTACCTGCAAAACTTCCCTGACGGAAGGTTTCGGACAGATGGTGATGTCCTCGCCAACCAGTTCATCAAGAATATCATAAAAAGCTTTTTCTGCCGGACTCAAAAAATATTGTCTGCGCTCATAGGGTGCACGGCTCCAGGGATTGGCGCAGCGAAATTTTCGATACAGTGTATAAACTAAGATGATTATGAGCAGAATAATAACTGCCGCCATCCAATACGTTTTCATTTTCTCCCCTCCTTCTTCACTTTATCTTTCCCCCTAGTGGGAACAGAGCATCCCTTCCGTTTGGAAGGGATGCTCTGTTTTTTTATAAGTTTAGTTTCCTTTTATTCTACCATATGGCGGACATAGTCAACTACGCCGATATCTTTTCCACCTCTGCGGTAAACTCTCGGCACACGTTTTCCGATAACGCACATGATTTCATAGTGAACGGTATCGGTCATGGCAGCAATCTCCTCCATGGTAATGCGCTTGCCGTCCTCTTCTCCGACAATGGTGATCTGCATTCCATCGCTCAGCTCCGGAATTCCGGTCACATCTAAAAGCAGCTGGTCCATACAGATTCTGCCAACGATGTTAGCAAAATGGCCATTTACCAGCATCCTGCCACGATTAGAAAGGCTGCGGTGATAACCGTCTGCATATCCGATTGGAACAGTTGCGATGCGCATATCATGGTCTGCGGTAAAGGTTCTGCCGTAGCTGAGTTTTGCCCCCGCTTTGACCTCCTTGATCATCGAGATGACCGAGTGAAGCTGCATTGCAGGTTTTAGGTCAATCTTTCCTTCACATGCCTTATCCGGTACCAAACCATAAATCAGTACACCGGCACGAACCATATCCAGATGGAACTCCGGATAATTGACAATACCGCCGCTGTTGCAGCAATGCCGAATCATAAAATGGATGCCGCGTTTTTGCAGCTCATCACAGGTTTTCATGAAACACTCATACTGCTGACGGGTATAGTCAATCGAATCATCGTTATATTCATCCGAACTGGAAAAGTGGGTAAAAATACCGTCACAGCGCAGATTGGAATACTGGCAGACCTGTGCGATTTCTTCCACCGCGGTATCCATGTCCTGATCCGCTTCAAATCCGATTCTTCCCATTCCGGTATCTACCTTAATGTGGCAGGCGACCGTCACACCCGCGCGCTGCGCCTGCTGCTGGAGTTTTTTCGCATACTCCAGCGAAAATACTGCCTGTGTAATATTGTATTCGCAAAGCTGTTTTGCTTTGTTTGGTGGGGTTGTTCCCAAAATCAGGATAGGGTGATAGATTCCCTGATTGCGCAGGGACATCGCCTCGGTAAGGTTGGATACCGCAAACCAGTTCACTCCCAGACGAACCAGCTCATCCGCAATATACTTATCCCCATGTCCATAGGCATCCGCCTTGACAACACCCATAATCATGCAGCCCGGCTTCAGCTTCTGTTTGATGGAACGGATATTATAATCAATGCAATCCAAATCCACTACTGCCCAGCTGCGACGAAGAAAGTCAACCATCGATATCTCCCCCTTTTTTATTATAGAAAATCACAAGATAATCTTCCAATAACTTCCAGAAATGAAACGATTCTCCCTGGCACATACTATAACTATACACGAATCAGGCAAAAGATACAATAAAAATTTCTTTAACATGTAAGATTTGCCTTTGAAAGGAGAACCCATCCATGACAAAACAGGAATACGCACAATGGACACAGGAAGAAAGCCCGAAATCCAAAGGGCCTATGAATATTTTGAAAGCCTTCGTTTTTGGCGGTGGTATTTGTGCCATCGGTCAGCTGCTGGTCTTTTTCTACCAAAGCCGAGGGGCTGGGGAACTTGGTTTTGTGTTTGCCTCGCTTTCCTTGGTTGTTCTTTCCGCTGTATTGACCGGGCTTAATGTTTATGACAATATTGCAAAGCATGCGGGCGCCGGAACCCTTGTCCCCATCACCGGATTTGCAAACTCGATGGTAAGTGCTGCGATGGAGTTTAAAACAGAAGGCTACATTCTGGGACTTGGGGCCAAGATGTTTTCCATCGCCGGTCCTGTCATCGTTTATGGCGTGAGTGCCTCGGTCATTTATGGAATCATTCTGGTTCTGTTTGGATAAAAGGGAGATGATTTGATATGGCAAAACGAATAGGAAACAAAACACTGATCCTTTCTTCCTCCCCCTCCATTATCGGTTATGCTGCTGTCGGTGCAAAAAAAGAAAAGCAGGGACCTCTGTCTGGATATTTTGACCTGTTGTCAGATGATTCTTCCTTTGGACAGAAAACCTGGGAAAAGGCAGAAACACACATGCAGAAAACAGCAATCGAATTGGCGCTGCAAAAGTGCAATACCCAAAAAGATCAGATCGACTTTCTGTTTGCAGGGGATCTTCTCAACCAGTGCATCAGTTCTGCCTACGCTTCCCGCGATATGCTGATCCCATTCTTCGGTCTGTACGGTGCCTGTTCGACTATGTCCGAGAGCTTATGTCTTGCCAGCATGTTTGTCGACACCGGACTGGGGCAGCGATGCCTTGCCGCTACCTCCTCTCATTTCTGCTCCGCAGAGCGTCAGTTCCGGTTTCCGCTGGAATATGGTGGTCAGCGCACCCCCACTGCACAATGGACGGTAACCGGTTCCGGTGCTTGTGTAGTTGCTCCAAGCGTACAGGCTCCTTTTATACGCGCTGTCACAGTCGGCACTGTGCAGGATCTCGGAATTACCGATATTAACAATATGGGCGCCGCCATGGCACCTGCAGCTGCCAAAACTCTGTGTCAGTTCTTTTCTGACACCAGAACCAGACCGGAAGATTATGACATGATTTTAACCGGTGACCTCGGTTTTGTGGGAAGCCGTCTGCTCGAACGCCTGATGCAGGCAGAAGGTTACCCCATGGCAAAGCTCCACAATGACTGTGGGCTTATGATCTATGACCGCAAAAAACAGGATGTCCATGCTGGCGGCTCCGGCTGCGGATGTGCAGCATCGGTGCTGTGTTCTTTTATTCTCCCTCAGATTGCCTGCCAGAGGTTAAAAAATGTGCTCTTTCTTGCAACCGGTGCGCTGATGAGCCCCACCAGTACACAGCAGGGAGAGAGTATTCCGGGTATTGCTCACCTTGTCTATCTTTCGTCCACCCCAAACCCAAAGGAGGTCATTTGCTGATGGATTTGTTCCTTTTACTCAAAGCCTTTCTGGTGGGAGGAATCATCTGTGCCATCGGTCAGGTGCTCATCGACTATACCAAACTTACTCCCGCCCGAATTCTGGTTTCCTATGTTGTTCTCGGGGTCATTTTAGGCGGAATCGGACTGTATCAGCCGCTGATCGATTTTGCCGGTGCGGGTGCTACAATACCCTTGACCGGATTTGGTGCAACTCTTGCAAAAGGTGTCCGGGAAGCGGTCAGCAGCGATGGGCTGTTTGGTGCCTTTACCGGAGGACTGACTGCCAGTGCCGGAGGTATTACAGTAGCAATTATCGCTGCTTTGCTTGCCGGACTTCTCTGCAAATCCTCCGAAAAAAGCTAAAGAAAAAATCCTATCTGAGTGCAAAGCACTCAGATAGGATTTTTTTATTAATCATTAAGCGATGTCTTCTCGCCGGAAAAAAGTTTTCTGGTCATCAGGAAAAATACTGTCGAGGTACTCAACGATGCCAAGACATCCGCCGCAGGCTCTGCAATAAAAATACCATTAAAGCCCATAACCAACGGCAGGATCAGTGCCAGAGGAATCAGAAGGATAATCTTTCTGAGCAGTGCCAGGAACATGGATACCTTTGCCTGGCCCAGCGCAACAAAGGTCTGCTGACAGCTAAACTGTGCACCCAGCAACAGCATACCGGACATAAATACTCTCAAATATCCTGGAGCAATCGCGAGCAGCTGCGGATCGGAGGAAAACAGGCGGATAAACACAGTTGGGAACAGAAGAACCAGCGCCCAAACAGTTGTGGTATAGATCAAAGCCGATTTTACCAGCAGTCCGAAAGTCTTTTTAACTCGGTCAATCTTCTTCGCACCGTAATTATAGCTGACAATCGGCTGTGCACCCTGAGTCAGTCCTGTTACTGGCAGTACGAAAAACTGCATACAGGAAAGCAGAATGCTCATAGCGCTGATCAGAATATCGACCTGATCTCCACCATAGTGTTTGATCTGCGCGTTGAAGGTCAGCTGTACTAAGCTTTCGGTCGACTGCATGATAAATGGGGAAACACCCAGCGCAATTGCTGGAAGCAGAATTTCCTTCTGGATCTTCAAGTTTGCCATCTTGATTTTCAGGATGGTTTTCTTGCCGGTAAGGAACAAAATGACCCAAACTGCCGAAATGGTCTGGGAAAAAACAGTCGCAATCGCAGCTCCCCTTACCCCCATATCAAACCCATAAATTAAAATCGGGTCGAGAATGATGTTGCTGATTGCACCGATCAGTACCGTCATCATGCTCATGGTGGAAAAACCCTGTGCACTGATAAAGGAATTAAGTCCCAGCGCCATCTGCACCGAAATCGTTCCTAAAACATAGATGGTAAAATAAGATTTTGCCATCGGCAGGGATTTTTCGGTTGCACCAAACCAGGTAAGCAATGTATCGCTGGTCAGCAAGAACAAAACGGTCAGCACAATTGACATCAAAAAGAGTGCAGAAAAAGAATTTCCCAAAATTTTCTCTGCCTCATCCTTTTTTCCAGCACCCATTGCGATTGCGGCTCTTGGTGCGCCGCCCATACCAATCAGTGCTGCAAATGCAGAGATAATCATAATCAGTGGAAACGCTACACCCAGTGATGCCAGCGCAAGTGAACCCACTTCTGGGAGATGACCGATATAAATTCGGTCTACAATGTTATACAACGCATTAATAACCTGTGCAGTGATTGCCGGCAGCGACATCTGCACCAACAACTTTCCAATCGGTGCTGTCCCCAGCTTATTTTCCTGTTCTTCCATGGCTTGATCCCTTCCTTTTTTCAAATTCTCATCCATAAAAAACTGCCTTTCGATAACGAAAGGCAGTCTGTGTTTTTTATTATAGCACAAACTTTCCTACTTGTGCGAAAGTTCATACTTTATTTACATGGTTGTTGTCTTCTGGTTTCTTCTTGCCAGAAGATTGAGAATTCCAATCTGTGTTTTGGCGTCTTTGATCTCACCGGAAAGCACCATCTGCACCGCCTGAGAAAACGGCACGCGCATTACAGTCAAAAATTCCCCTTCATCCAGATGCTGCTTGGTTTCATGCAAGCCCTGTGCGTAATAGATATGGATAATTTCGGTGCAGTAAGCAGGGGTTGGATACAGTTCGGTCAGCTTTTCAAAGTGATCTGCTGTGCAGCCGCATTCTTCTTCCAGTTCACGGATGCCACAGGTTTTAGGGTCTTCTCCCAGCTCGATCTTGCCTGCTGGCAACTCGATCAGTTCCTGCCCATAAGGATAGCGGAACTGTTTGACCAGAAGGATATTGTCCTGTTCATCAATTGCCGCAATACAAACACCACCATGATGTACGACCACTTCTCTGGTGGTTTCTTTCCCGTTTTCCAAAAGGACCTTGTCCTTTTTCACCTCAATGATTCTTCCTTTAAAAAGAGATTGGGTCTGAGTCATTTTCTCGCTATGTGCCATTTGCAAGCTCACTCCTTGTATAAAAACAAAATCCACAGACCTGACGGCCTGTGGATCTTCCAATAAAATTATCCGGATAATTTTATTTTTGCTTCAAATTGAATCCTGCTTTACAGCCCGGTGCAAAAACTATTTTGCCAGAGCAGCGAGAGTGGATTTCTTTCTAGCAGCGCAGTTCTTGTGGATGATACCTTTTGCACAAGCCTGGTCAATTGTTTTAACAGCTGCTTTAACCAAAGCATCTTTGTTCTCTGCGTTTTCTGCGATAGCTGCATTAGCTTTTTTCAGAACAGTTTTGAGGTTGGTTCTGTATGCTTTGTTGCGAGCTTCACGTTTTGCCTGAACCAGGATTCTCTTCTTAGCAGATTTGATGTTTGCCATTCTAAACACCTCCTATTCCATCTTGACAGTACACTCAATTTTACCATCCTTTTACCTAAAAATCAACTCTTTTCTTAATTATTTGTATACTGTTCCAATTTACCATCCTTTTAAACAGCTTTATTCGGTCACTCTCCCAGCATTTTTTTCATTTTCTCACCTGTTTTGAATACTTTTGCGTATCAAACCAAAGCTCTGATTGTAAAATTCTTCCCCGAAAGGAGCTTGTTATGAACATAAAACCTCTCTCTGTTCCCCGCTCTGATCTTGCAATCGAGCTTGCTCAAAGTCTTCTCAAGCAGGAAAACACTTGTGAAAAATCTTCAAAATCTCTACCGGAAGGTCTCTCAGTACACACCAAAAAACACGGCTCAGTTGAGATTACCTGTGTTAGAATCACCACCCCTGCAGTTGCACAAAAGCTGCAAAAACCGCGCGGCAGATATATCACCATCCAGACTCCTCCGCTCTGGAACAGTCTCTTGGACCCCCAGGACGAAATTAACGCGGCAGCCGACTGTATTCGGGAGCTGCTGCCCTCCCATGGAAGTGTACTGGTCGCCGGACTTGGCAACAATCAAATCACTCCAGATGCGCTGGGACCTGCGGTCATAAACCGGATTCTCGCTACCCGCCATCTTAAAGGAGAACTTGCAAAGCAGACTGGTCTTGATACTCTTCGAAAAACTTCCGCTATTGCGCCGGGAGTTATGGGACAAACCGGAATTGAAACCGGGGAAATTCTGTCCGCTCTGGTCAATTTTATCCGTCCCGACGCTGTCATTGCAGTGGATGCTCTGGCTGCACAGGATTATTCCCACCTTGGAAAAACCATCCAGATTTCAGACAGCGGTATCTCTCCCGGCTCAGGCGTCCAGAACAGCCGGAAGGAAATCAGCGAAAAAACGATGGGAATTCCTGTCATCTCTATCGGAGTCCCCACTGTCATTGACGGGGCTACTTTGACCGCTGAATTCTCCCAGAAACCTAAAGAAGAAATTGACCCTTCCGCCCGCTGTGCGATGGTCACCCCAAGGGAGGTTGACCGGATGATCGGCCACTCGGCAAAATTTATCTCCCTTGCCATCAACAAAGCTCTCTATCCTGAGCTGAGTCTGGAGGAAATTTCCTTCCTATGCGCATAAAATTTTTCTCTTCTATTTATCGTCCTTTCTGCATATCTATCAAAACAGGAAAATAAACGGGTTTCGTTTTGGAGGTTAAAAGAATGGGACGAAAACGAAAAAAACAGATTCTGAAAAAAGGAATGCTCTGGGGACTGGTCGCTGTGGCGACAGTCCCCGGGATTCTTTCCACTGCTGTTTTGGTGGAACAGATTAAGCCGCAAATACAAAATCTTCGGGAAGATGCTGCGGTTTTTTCTGCGCTCTCCACCGTTCCCGACCGCGCTATCGATCATCTGGAACAGCGTTTTGCCGGTGATATCAGCGACCCAAATCAGGAGGAGCTGCCTTTTTCTTCTCAAAACTCTTCCGAAAATCCTCCTAAACCTTCCTCTGATTCCAAAACAGATTCCGATTCTTTAAAATCTCAAGATACACAGGACAATTCAGCTTCCGATCTTCCTGAACTTTCTTCCTCACAGGAGATGCCTGAGGATTATTCTATCCCCGAAGAGTATCAGGGGGAGATTGTGGAGGAGGACTTCTCCATACAGGACAAAACCGGTCAGCTTACCTTTGGTGCCGGCGTTATTAAAAATACAACCTCCGTTTCTGATGAAGAAGCGCAAACCTATCTACAGCAGGAAAATCCGGTCCAAATCGACTCTGAAGGCCCCCAGGTGCTCATTATGCACACCCATGCAACCGAAAGCTTTGAACCGTATGATACTGATACATACGATACCCGACACACCTGGCGAACCACCGACAACACACAAAATATTGTCGCTGCCGGAGAGGTGATGGCTCAGGCGATTCGATCCCACGGAATTGAAGTGCTGCATGACGAAACACAACACGACTATCCTTCCTATAACGGTTCCTACGAGCGCAGTGCTGTCACCGTACAAGATTATCTGGATAAATATCCCAGCATCAAGGTGGTGCTGGATGTTCACCGTGACGCCGTTCAGCGGGACACCACACTGGTAAAACCCATCACCGAAATCAACGGTAAAAAGGCTGCACAGATGATGATTATCGCCGGATGTGATGACGGCACAATGGATATGCCAAACTGGAGCAAAAACTTCCGATTTGCTGCCGGGATGCAGGACGCCATTGAAAGCCGTTACCCAACGCTGACCCGACCTGTCTTTTTCTGTTACCGAAAATATAATCAGGATCTCACTACCGGTTCACTGCTGCTGGAGCTTGGTTCCCATGGAAATACTCTGGAAGAAGTTTTATATACCGCACAGCTTGCCGGTGATGCCATTGGCTCTTATCTGGATTCCCTCAAAATCGATGAATAGGAAAAATCAATACTTTTTTGGAAAATGATACAAAAGTACAATTGGACTTTTTTGCATTCTTATACTATAATCAGAATCAAGATAACTTGTGACTTATGGTCGTCAGAAAAACCTCCTTTTTTCTACAACCAAAAGCATTTTTCATCGGCGTCCGGACAACGTGCGATGATTAAGAAAAGCCATCTTCAAACTCTCATACAAACCTTAACTTTAGAAAAAAGCCTGTTTTTAAAAAAACAGGCTTTTTTCTATTTCTTCTTTATTTTTTCTGACTGATTTTTTTGTGCAGATAAATTCCAATGATACTGATACAGCCGGTTATCCCAAAAATCAGCACCATAGTAACAAAATCTCCGGTAATCAGGGAAGCCCCTGCAAGGGTAGATGTCAAAATGGATGGCAGTCGGGCGATGGTGGAAAAGAGAAAGAATCGCAACGGATTAATTTTAAGCAAACCTGCTGCCCAGGTCAAAAGATCTTTTGGGGTTCCGGGAATAAAAAAGAGCAAAAAAGCAATTTTTTCAAAACGGCTTTCATCCCGCACAAACCACAAGTTTTGCAGCCTATCCGGATCAATAAAAATAGATACAATCGGCATACCCAGTTTTTTTACCAGAGCATAAACGATCAGCGAACCGATCAAAATACCCAGCATACAGCTGAGCGTTCCCCATACCGGCCCATACAATAACCCTGCACAGATTTCGATGGGCTCTCCCGGTATCATGGCAACTACGACCTGCAAAATCTGAACTACCAGAAAAATAAGCCATCCGCCGATTCCTTTAGATGCAAAATACTGCTGAAGATTTTCTCTGGCAACCGGATCACGGAGCGCCATTACCTTTGGAATTCCCCAGATGGTCAGCGGTACAAATGCCAGAAAGACCAGAACAGACAGTATAAATCTGATTTTTTCCGACGTCTTGGTCGGCAATTTTTCTTTCACGTTGTTTTCCTCCCGTATCCTTTTGGATCTCCACAAATTTATCATACCCGATCCTATCAGAAAGTCAATCATTCTTTTGCGTGATGCAGGATTTTCCTTTTCAAAGTTATCCCTTTGTAGTATAATTTTTATATCATGCACAGAAAGCGCACATATATTTGTATGCAATATATGTTGTAATAAAGAATAATAAGTGTTATGATATTACCAAATAAGAAAGGAGATTTCATCATGGATTGCAGTATTTTTGATCGTGTTTATGCCGGTATGTTAAAATCAGCGTCTGAATTTCAAACTGGAAATCAGGACGAAACAATACAATATCATTTTGATCCACAGCTTGAGAAGGTGGTTTCGAAATATCATTTAACAGATGTTGCTGGCCAGGGTCCCGACTCGCAAAAAATTATCCGCATGGTAGAGTGGATGACACAGCACTGCTTCCACAACGGGGAGTTTGACAATCACATCGAACCCTGTGCAGAAAAGCTGCTCGAATTTTCCTTTGACCAGGGAAAAGAAAACGGCATCAACTGCCTGTCTTTGTCCATTGCCCTGACAGAATGCTTCCTGGGACTGGGAATCTGCGCAAGAGCCATGTCCATCATGCCGATGTCCCCTTATGATCGGGACAACCACGTTGTCTGTGAAGCATACGCTCGGGATCTTGGTAAATGGATTATGGTTGACCCAACCTATGGCGGATATATCACCGATGAACAGGGAAACATCTTAAACCTGATGGAAATGCGCGAATGCCTCAGTAACCGTCAGACGTTATGTTACAGCAAAAATTATAACTATAACGGAGATAAAGTTGACCCAGAATGGCTGAACATCTATTATGCGAAGGATCTGTTCTACCTTCAGTGCGACAAAATTCAGGGATACCACCCCAGCAAGATGGAAAATAATCCAAGATTGACCTTTGCTCCCATTGGATTTGACGCAAAGGAACACATGAAAAATCATCTGGATTTTGTGATGGATGAGCACAAAGATGACAAAAGCTGGGATGAATCTTTCCGCCAGCGAATTTTCCAGCGTCTGGATGCTGTCTCTTTGTGTTACCAGCATCCAAAAATTCTGTATCAGGAGCCAAAATCATGAGTGAAACCAATCAACCTTCTTCCGAAACACTGCTGACACAGCCGGTCTCCAGATTATTTTTTCAATATTTTCGAAGCAATCTGGTTTCCTCGCTGATGCTGGCAGTGTATGTCTTGTTTGATACGATCTTTATCGGTTGGGGTGTCGGCAGCCAAGGACTTGCTGCGCTCAATATCACCCTCCCCTGTTACTCCTTAGAGATCGGATTTGCCCAGATGATGGGCATGGGCGGAGCAACCGCCCTTTCTATCTGCCGCGGACAGGGAAAGGAAGAGGAAGCAAACAGCTATTTTACGGCAGCTGTGCTGTTTACCTGTATCTTTTCTCTGATTATCGGTATTTTGGGCGCTGTTTTCTGGCGTCCTATCGCCTATCTTGGCGGAGCAGATGATTCCATCATCGAGCTGGTCGGCCAATATCTGCGCATCTTAAACGGCGGAGCTATTCTGTTTGTGGTCAACAATTTTCTGGGTGTATTTATCCGCAACGACCACGACCCACAGCGGGTTATGGCAGCGGGTATTGTGAGCTGTCTTCTCAACATCGTGCTGGACTATGTCTGCATCTTCCTGTTTGACTGGGGAATGGCCGGAGCAGCCGGAGCAACCGCTTTTTCTGGATTTATCAGCATTCTGATTATGCTCACCCATTTTTTAAAACCAGATTGCAGTCTGAAATTCCGTTTTTCCGATCTGCAGCTCTTCTCCCGTCTCAAGCGAATTTGGCAGAATGGTCTTCCAAGCTTGATTGCGGAATGTTCTTCGGGACTCATCATCCTTTTGTTTAACATCCAATTGATGAGCAAGGGCGGTGTTGCTGCCGTCACCTGTTACAGCATTATTTCCAACGTTGCTTACCTGTTCCTGGCCGTTTATACTGGCACCAGCTCCACCTTACAGCCACTGTGCAGCATCAATGCCGGTGCTGGAAATATTCATCGTGTCAAACAGTTTTTCCGTCTAGGAGTCATTACTGTGCTGTGCGCTTCGCTGTGCTTTGTGTTAATCGGGGAATTTTTCCCGATTGCCGTAGTCAGCATCTTTACCGAACCAACACCCGATCTGGTTGAGGTTGCCGTTTATGCAATCCGAATCTACTTTATCGCTTACCTGCCGATGGGGCTCAATATCATCAGTGCAACCTTCCATCAATCATTGGAGGCTTCCCGCGAAGCAACACTCATTTCCCTTGGCAGAGGATTGTTTTTCCTGGTTCCGGTTTTGTTCCTGCTCAGCTTCCTCTTTGGTGTAGGCGGTATCTGGGCAACCGTTCCGGTTTCAGAATTTTTGACCTTACTGCTCAGTGCACTGCTTCTGAAACGTCTGTTTGCCTCACGGCTTTCTGACAATGATTGATTCTCTGATAAAACGATATTTTCTTCTCTTATCCCTCAATATCCCATTTCATTTTAAGGAGGACTTTTATGAAACTGATTTCCTGGAATGTCAACGGTCTGCGTGCCTGTGCTGGAAAAGGATTTTTTGACTTCTTTGCATCCGAAAATGCCGATTTTTTCTGCCTTGGAGAAACCAAAATGCAACCGGATCAGGCATCCTTTGAAACACCGGGCTATCTTCAGTACTGGAACAGTGCCGAGAAAAAAGGATATTCCGGCGTTGCCATCTTTGCAAAACGGGAACCTTTGTCGGTATCCTATGGTCTTGGCATCGATGAGCACGACCATGAAGGCCGTGTAATCACACTGGAATATGAGAACTTCTATCTGGTTACCGTTTATACTCCAAATTCTCAGAATGAATTGGTACGCCTTGATTACCGTATGCAGTGGGAAGACGACTTCCGAGCATACGTCTGCAATCTGGACAAAAAGAAACCGGTCATCATCTGTGGAGACATGAACGTCGCTCATCAGGAAATTGACCTGAAAAACCCAAAAACCAACCGCAAAAATGCAGGGTTTACCGATGAAGAACGTCAGAAGATGACCGAGCTGCTTGCAAGTGGCTTCACCGATACCTTCCGCGCAAAAAATCCGGATGCAACCGGTATCTATTCGTGGTGGAGCTATCGCTTTAAAGCCCGTGAGAAGAACGCAGGGTGGCGCATTGATTATTTCCTAGTATCCAACCGTCTGATGGACAAAGTAAGTGATACCAGAATCTATACTGACATTATGGGAAGCGACCATTGCCCGGTAGGACTTACCATTGATCTGTAATATTAAAAAGGGATACAGGATGCAAATGCATCCTGTATCCCTTTTTTCTTGCTGCGTTTTTTATCCTGTGATATACTTAAATTTATAAAACCATTCTGTGTAAAAGGAGGGCATCAATTTGGCACAAAAACGGTCTGCCAAACTGGACCCACGATTAGCTGCCACAGCCGCTCTGGTACGTCCTGACGCTATTTTTGCCGATATTGGCTGTGATCATGGTTACCTTGCCATTGAACTCATGCGGCGTGGTGCAGTTCGCGGATATGCCTGCGATATCAACCCCGGTCCTCTGGCTTCTGCCCAAAAAAACATCGAGCAGGCAGGATTTTCCGCTCAGATTCAAACTGTTTTAACCGATGGCCTGCAGGGACTGGAACAATACCCCATCACTGATGTTACCATTGCTGGCATTGGCGGCGAGGTAATCACCGACATTCTGAAACAGGCTGCTTTTTTAAAGAAACCTGGTATTCGTTTAATCCTTCAGCCGCAGTCACGGGAACATATTCTCCGCTCTTTTTTATTCGAAAATGGCTTTCCTATCTTTCATGAACAGGCTCTTCGTTCTGGACGATACACCTATGTTGTTTTTGCTGCAGAATATACTGGAGAATGCCGAAAGCTCTCCTTGCTGGAAAGCTATTGCGGCATGCTGCCGGAACAACGCACCGCTGAATCAAAAGAAAAATTGCTGCGTACCGCCGGATTTATAAAGGACATTGCAGAAGGTCTCTCTCATCGCGGAAATGCTGAAGAAGCTGCAAAACTTTTGACCGTCTATCAACAAATTTTAACTATCACCGACAATTTACTCAACAACTAACTCGATTTTACCTTTTGAATGGAGGAATATTATGTCTACCGTTTTTGATCTTTATTCTGCCATTGATCAGTTTGCCCCGTTTTCCCTCAGCATGGACTTTGATAATACTGGCATTCTGGTCGGTGATCGCCACCAACCGGTATCCAAAGTACTGCTTGCCCTTGACTGCACCATGGATGTAGTGAATTACGCAAAAGAAATCGGTGCTCAACTGATTATCACCCATCATCCGGTTATTTTTCATCCAATCAAACGTGTCAATGAGGACAGCGTTGTTTATCATCTGATTCGCAGCCAAATCGCTGTCATCAGTGCACACACCAACTTGGATATTGCAGAGGGCGGAGTCAACGATGTTCTAGCACAGGCAGTTGGACTGCAAAATATTTCCGGACTAGAATTACTGGACCCTGCTGCACAAAGTTATCTGGGCCGTATCGGAACTCTTTCAAATTCTATCTCAGCATCTGAATTCGCTGCTCTGGTCAAAGAGTCGCTCCATGCCCGCAGCGTAAAATTTGCTGATGCAGGTAACAAAATTCAAAAAGTTGCTCTTTGCTCTGGTTCCGGCGCAGATTGTCTGGAAAGTGCCCTTGCTGTCGGCGCAGATGCGTTGCTCACCTCGGAAGTAAAACAACACGAATATTTAAATGCTGCCGCTGCCGGTATCAGCATCTTTGATGCAGGACATTTTGACACGGAAGACATTGTGATCGAAACGCTGAAAGAAAAGCTTGCAGGAATTTTTCCTGACATTACATTTTGCACCACACACACCTGTCCAATTTATGCTATCTAATATAAAACAGAAAGGAATCTGATTATGCCACAGATTATTGTAAAAGGTGTTTCTGCCTCCCGCATGGAAAAACTCGCTTCCCCGATGATTGAAACCGTTTCCTGTTTGGTGGAATGTCCAGAAGATTGGGTTACTGTAGAACTTTGCGAATCCAAATTCTTTACCAAAGAGGGCTTAACTGAACCATATCCTATCATCCAAATTTGGTGGTATGAACGTCCGCAAGCTGTTCAGGATCGGGTTGCTAAAGAACTTTCCGAGCTCTTCTTAAAAGAAGGTTTTTCTTTGATACAAATTTCCTTCCACTTATTTGATAAAAAAGACTATTACGAATTTGAATAAAGAAAAAGCAGGAAGGCTATTCCTAAAAAAAGGAAGGCTTCCTGCTTTTAACTTTTTATCAACAAAAAAGACATCCACACAATCGTATGGATGTCTTTGGCTCCCCCTGTCTGGCTCGAACAGACGACCCTGCGGTTAACAGCCGCATGCTCTACCGACTGAGCTAAGGAGGAATGTCAGCACCGCTCTATTTTCCCGGGCAGTCACCCGCCAAGTATTTTCGACACTGATGAGCTTAACTTCTGTGTTCGGAATGGGAACAGGTGGATCCTCATCGCCATTAGCACTGACTATATGAAGAAAAACCACTCTTTTGAGTGATTTTTCTTTTGTGTTGGCACCGCTCTATTTTCCCAGGCAGTCACCCGCCAAGTATTTTCGACACTGGTGAGCTTAACTTCTGTGTTCGGAATGGGAACAGGTGGATCCTCACCGCCATTAGCACCAACTATTTAAT
>NZ_FTRU01000006.1 GCF_900148495.1 Negativibacillus massiliensis | reverse complement strand
TTCAATTTTGAGGGAACATACTTCCCCTAATTAAATAGTTGGTGCTAATGGCGGTGAGGATCCACCTGTTCCCATTCCGAACACAGAAGTTAAGCTCACCAGTGTCGAAAATACTTGGCGGGTGACTGCCCGGGAAAATAGAGCGGTGCCAACACAAAGCGACTCGAATAATCGAGTCGCTTTTTTGTTATATTCAAAATTAGGAAGATGGAAAATGAAGTGGGAAACGATACTACAGGAAATTTCGAAAGAGTTTCAGGTGATTTTAAAAGATAATCTGGTAGGGATTTATCTTCATGGTTCCGTTTCGTTTGGTTGTGCAACGGATGCCAGTGATATTGACTTTATCGTGGTTGTAAAGGAGCCTTTAAGATTAGAGGAAAAGGAAAAGATAATCTCTGTAATTTTGCAAAGTAAAAATTTAGCCCCAGCAAAAGGGTTGGAAATGAGCATTGTACTCCAGAGAGATTGTCGTCTTTTTTCTTATCCAACCCCTTATCAGTTACATTATTCTCCCATGCATCAAAAAGAATACGAAGAAAATTTAAAAGAATATTGTAATAAGATGCAAGGTGTTGATTATGATTTGGCAGCACACTTTATGGTAATTAAAAAGAATGGGATTGTGCTTTGTGGAAAAGAAGTGGATGCTGTTTTTGGTGAAGTTCCCTTTACGGACTATCTGGACAGCATTTGGAGAGATGTGTGTACAGCACTTGAAGACGTTTTGCTTGATCCGGTATCGGTACTGCTGAATCTTTGCCGTGTTTGGGCGGCATTTGAGGAGCAGAAAGTTTTATCAAAACCACAAGGAGCGGATTGGGCTTTTCCTCTTCTACCATCTTGGGCAGCAAGGCAGGTTATGCAGGCAAAGGAATGTTATCAACAAGGTATTTTATGGAGCAGACCTCAGGATGGATTAGAGGAATGTGCAAAATATTTGATAGAAAGAATTCAGAACATCCGATAAAAGAAATTTTAATCGGATGTTTTTTCTTTTTGCTCTTGACTCTGACGTTGCGTCATAGTGTAGACTGAAAGCAGCTCAGAAAGGAGGATAAACAATGGAAGATCAATCCCCAAAAGTAATGACCATCAGCCAAGCAGCAAATTTGAGCGGGGTGAGTGTGCGCACACTGCAATATTACGATCAAATTGGGCTTTTAAAGCCGGCTGCGGTCAGTGAAAGCGGCTATCGGCTTTATACACAGGCGAATCTGCAAAAGTTGCAACAGATTTTGTTTTTTCGGGAACTAAAATTTCCACTGAAAGACATTATTAAAATCTTAAACCAGCCAGATTTTGATTATCAGAAGGCCTTGATGGAGCAAAGAAAACTTTTAATCCTGCAAAAAGAGCGGTTGGAACGATTGATTCAGCTAACCGAACAGGGATGGAATGAGGAAGGAGAACTGAATATGAACTTCAGCGCATTTGATAAGAGTACAATGGAACAGTATCAGAAGGAAGCAAAGGAACGCTTTGGCAAAACCGATGCCTGGAAAGAAAGCCAGGAGAAAACCAAAGGACGAAGCAAAGAGGAGTGGAATCTGGTTTTGGGAGAGATGCAGGAGCTGCTAAAACGAATTTCGGCACTGGTTGGAACTGACCCAGCAGGTGAAGAAGCACAGCAGCTGGTGGAAGAATGGAGACAGCATATCACGAAAAATTATTATACCTGCACTCCCAAAATTTTGCAGGGATTGGGTCAGATGTATTGCGCCGATGAACGTTTTCTTGCAAATATCGACCGTTATCAGGTGGGGACAGCGCAATTTTTTGCAAAAGCAATTGAAGTTTATTGCAAAAACCGATAATTTTTTGGCAAGTATCCAATTTGATAATCATTTAACGAGAAAGTCCTTGCTAAATCGAGTGATTCCTTTTATAATAGAAGAAGAGGACTCAAGAAGGAACAAAATTAGCTTGATCACAATCTGAAAGGAGTTACCGATATGAATTATTCTCATGAAGTAGAGAGGATGTGCCCAATCGCAAAAGGTCCACATCATGGTCCGGCTCCAATTCCGGAAGAAGGAAGATGGGTAAAGGCATATCAGATCTCTGATATTTCCGGTCTGTCTCATGGTATTGGCTGGTGCGCACCACAGCAGGGCTGCTGCAAACTGACACTGAACGTAAAAGATGGTATTATCCAGGAGGCTCTGGTTGAAACACTGGGCTGCTCCGGTATGACCCATTCCGCTGCAATGGCTGGCGAGATTCTCCCAGGAAAAACTCTTCTGGAAGCACTCAACACTGACCTTGTATGTGATGCAATCAACGTTGCAATGCGTGAAATCTTCAAACAGCTGGCATACGGCAGAACACAGACTGCTTTCTCCGAAGACGGTCTGCCGATCGGCGCTAGCCTTGAAGACCTTGGTAAAGGTCTGCGTTCCCAGGTTGGTACCATTTTCTCCACCGGAGCAAAAGGTGTTCGTTATCTGGAACTGGCTGAAGGTTACATTCTGTCGGTTGCTCTGGATGAAAACAACGAAGCAATCGGTTATAAATTTGTACGCGTAGGCAAGATGCTCGAAGCAATCCGCCACGGTATGGATCCAAAAGAAGCATACGAGAAGAACATCGGTACATACGGCCGTTATGAAAACGCACCGAAGTACATCGATCCTCGTGAAGAATAAGGGACAGGAGGGAAATTATCATGGCTAAATTTGAAGGACAGGAAAGAAGAATGCCTAAAATTGAGGCAGCTCTGAAAGAATACGGTATGACCTCCCTGGAAGAAGCCAGAGACCTCTGTCTCTCGAAGGGCATCGACGTTGAGTCGATCGTAAAAGGCGTACAGCCAATCGCTTTTGAAAATGCGGTTTGGGCTTACACTCTGGGTGTAGCAATCGCACTGAAAAAAGGCATCACCAAAGCAGCTGAAGCTGCTGAAGCAATCGGTATCGGTCTGCAGGCATTCTGCATCCCAGGCTCTGTTGCAGAAAACCGTAAAGTAGGTCTTGGCCACGGTAACCTGGGCGCAATGCTGCTCAGAGAGGAAACAAACTGCTTCTGCTTCCTGGCTGGACACGAATCCTTCGCAGCTGCTGAAGGTGCAATCGGTATCGCAAGAACCGCTAACAAAGCAAGAAAAACTCCTCTGCATGTTATCCTCAACGGTCTGGGCAAAGATGCTGCATACATCATCTCCAGAATCAACGGCTTTACCTATGTTGAGACAAAATATGACTACTTCACCGGCGAATTGAGCGTTGTTCGTGAAGTTGCGTTCTCTGACGGCGACAAAGCAAAAGTAAGATGCTACGGCTGTGACGACGTTCAGGAAGGCGTAGCAGTTATGCAGAAAGAAAAGGTTGACGTTTCCATCACCGGTAACTCCACCAACCCAACCCGTTTCCAGCATCCTGTTGCAGGTACCTACAAAAAATGGTGCGTTGAAAACGGCGTAAAATACTTCTCCGTTGCATCCGGCGGCGGTACAGGCCGTACCCTGCATCCAGATAACATGGCTGCTGGTCCTGCTTCCTACGGTATGACCGATACCATGGGTAGAATGCACTCCGATGCACAGTTTGCAGGTTCCTCCTCCGTTCCAGCTCACGTTGAAATGATGGGCCTGATCGGTATGGGTAACAACCCAATGGTAGGTGCAACTGTTGCTTGTGCTGTTTCTGTTGAAGAAGCAAACAAATAGTTGATTATCAACATCTCTCACAGAGTCTTGTGGAAAATCCACGAGGCTCTGTTTTTATTTTGTCTGCTTTTCCAAAAGAGTATCAGCGGTAAAGAACAGAAATCTGTGCTATAATATTTTTTATCACGGAAAAAGGATAGGAGGAAGGAAAAATGGAACAAAAAAGAAGCTATTATGAAGCCTATGAGGATCGTTATCAGCAGGTACACAGGGAAGGAGTCCAGTGGTTTTCTGATTCTCCTTCCAAGATTGTGGGACAGGTCATCCAAAAATATGGAATCACAAAACAGGCAGAAATTTTGGAAATCGGCTGCGGTGAAGGACGGGATGCAGCTTACCTGTTAAAAGAAGGCTATCATATTCTGGCAACCGATCTTTCCAAAGAAGCAATTGATTACTGCAAAGAGAAATTTTCTGATTTTCGGGAGAACTTTTGTACGCTGGACTGCCTCAATGAGAAGCTGGAACAAAAATTTGATTTTATCTATGCCGTGGCGGTTCTGCATATGTTTGTGCTGGATGAGGACAGAAAGAAATTCTATAATTTCATCGGCGAACATTTAAAAGAAAATGGGATTGCTTTGATTGGAACGATGGGGAATGGAGAATTCGAGTCCTGTTCCAATCCCGATGACGCGTTTACCTTACAGTCCAGAACCCATGAACAGACAGGCAAAGATATGATGATTGCAGGGACTTCCTGCCGTATTGTGAATTTTGATACCATGCACAAAGAGATTCACAGTGCCGGATTAGAGTGCCTGGAAAGTGGAATGACGTCCATTCTTCCGGATTTTCCTGTGATGATGGTTGCGGTTGTAAAAAAGGAGCGGAGATAAGATGCAAAAAGCAGCGGTAAAACAGGTGAGTTTTCCAAAGGGAAAAAGAATCATCGTGATCAGTGATATCCATGGCCATCTGCAAAACTTCCAGAATCTTTTGAAAAAGGTAGGCTTTTCCAAGGAAGATATTCTGGTGATTGACGGGGACGTGCTGGAAAAAGGGCCGCAGTCGCTGGCAACACTGCGCTATGTTATGCAGCTTACAAAGGAATATACCGTTTATCAGGTACTGGGGAACAACGACTGGCTGTGGGATGAGCTGGAGACGGAGGATAATCAGGCAAACGAGGATTTGCTTGGCTATATGCTCAGCCGAAACAGCATCTTTAACGAAATGTGCATGGAGCTTGGAATCGAAGTTTCAGAGCAGATGGATGTAACCGCGATGAAACAGCAGCTGAAAGCAGCTTTTCAGGCGGAATGGGATTATCTGCGGGAGTTGCCGGATATTCTGGAAAGTGAGCACTACATTTTTGTGCATGCGGGAATCGAGTCAGAGGATCTGCAGAAGCAGGAGAAGATCAAATGCGTAAAGAACGATTGGTTCTTTTCACGGGAAATTTCTTTTTCCCGCTGGTGCATCGTAGGACATTTTCCGACCTGCCTTTATAACAAGGAAAAGATTGACTGTGCGGTGCTGATTGATCACAAAAGAAAGTTAATTAGTATCGACGGCGGCTGTGTGGTTAAGAACAGCGGTCAGCTCAACGCCCTGATCATCCCGGAGGGTGGCTCAGAGGAGTTTATATGGGATTGTGTGGATGATCTGCCCAAAACGGTTGCTGTGCAGGCACAGAGCGCCTCTGAGCAAGCACACAGTATTCACTGGCCGGATAACGTGGTGCAGGTAATAAAGCAGGAAGGGGACCTCTCCCTGTGCAGGGCGGAAAATAGCGGTATCGAGATGTGGATTCCAAGTTCCCTTCTGGTTGAATGGAGAGGAAAAATGTACACCGATGAAACCACAGACTATCAGCTGGAAATAGATGCCGGGGATGAAGTCAGCGTCGTAGCAAGAACCAGCAGGGGAGCTTTGGTGAAAAAGAACGGATTGCTGGGTTGGTATTTCGGCACCTTAGAAGATATTACTGAAAATAAATAGGAAATCTCACAACATAGCACAAAGCAGATTGCTTGATTTTTGACAATCTCTTTGTGCTTTCTTTCGACTTCTCGAAGCAAACAAAACAGTGTATAATAAAAAAGAATACGATTTAATGGAGGACAAACATGATAGAAAATCCAGGGCAGACTGCCCGTAAAAATGCTGTACGTGACCTGATTTTGGGTGTAGTTTTTTTTATTTTGCTTTCTGTGGTACTGTTCGGTGTGGTTTTTGGAATCCCGCTGACAGGAACACCCAAGCTTAACGAGGTAAACACAGCAACAGTAAGCTTTGATGGAAAAACAGTAGAGGTAACGCCGGAAGATATGCAGATTGCAGTGGATCTGGCCGGAGGATTGAAACGTTGGGTCGGAGAATGCGACCAGACCATGCCGAAGGCAGTGATAACCTATCAGATGAAAGATGGAACCGAAGTTGTTGTCGGTGCAGATAAAGACACAATCTATAAGGATGGCAAATATTATGCACCAAAAGGGACAAACGGAGAATTGTTCCAGAATGTGGTGGAAGGAATTTTCTTCGGCGAGTAAGTGAAGAAAGATGGCAGATAAAAAAGTAAAAGTGAGAAAATGGATTGGCATTTTTCTGGGCTGTATGCTGGGAGTCATGATCGGTACAACGCTGATGCAGGGATTGCCGATTTTGGGAATGCCAAAAGAAGATGAGGTTGTTGGGGCAATCCTGGAGATAGATGGGAAGGTGCAGGAGATTTCCCAGGAGGATTTGGGATTATCTGTACTGATTGCACGCGGTCTGCGTTGTTGGGGACCTGTTTCGGAGCAACAGCTTCCAGATACCATGATAACCTATCAGATGAAGGACGGCAGCAGTATCGTTGTCGGAGCAGATGAAAATATCATTTATAAAGATGGTAAGTTTTACCGGTCCAAAAAGGACTGCGGGGCGTTTTTTGAGACGGTGGCGCAGGGAATTTTTGACGGCTGGCACTGATAAACAAACTGTAATTTTACAGGGAAAAGGATGATCGAGATGAAAACGCTGATATTTAACGGTTCTGCAAGAAAGAATGGGGACACGCAAAGTTTGATCGAAGAGCTGGTTCGACAGCTGGAAGGAGAAACTTTGATTGTGGACGCACACGATGTAGATGTAAAAGCCTGCATGGACTGCCGTTATTGCTGGGAACATTCAGAATGTTGTGTCAAGGACGACTGGCAGGAAATCGATGCTTACATCCGGGACTGCGACAATATCGTCATTGCTTCTCCAGTTTATTTCTGTGAGATTACAGGACCACTGTTAAGCCTGCTCAGCCGTTTGCAGGTTTACTGGGCAGCAAAGCGTTTTCGCCAGGAAAAGATCGTGACCAAGCCAAAGAGAGGCGGTATGATTCTGCTGGGAGGCGGAAAGGGAACTGCAACTGCACCGCTCAATACTTCGGCGGTACTGCTGCATCAGATGAATGCAAAAGAGCTGTTTGACCCGGTATGCTTCTTCCGTACGGATATTCAGCAGCCAATCGATAATGAGGAAATCGTGAAAGATATCGCTGATTTTGCAAAATTCTTAAATAGGGAATAGGGAAAAGGGGAAATTAAAATATGAAGAAAAAGTAAACTGCAGATAAAATTCATGTCATCTTATACAAATTACAATATATACAATAAAAAACAATATTTTAACAAAATCAGAGCGCTCAATTCGCAGAAAAAGAAGAATATGATTTCTATATAGAGAATTATATCAAAAATGTACTTGATAGAAATACAAATATAATTCTAACGAATACGTTTTTAAAATTTGGCATTGTGCAAATTGTTATTTCGATTAGAATAGAGATACAAATTCATTTAAAACGAAAGAAATAGTGTTGTGAAAATGTACAAATAAACTTTGCCCACTGTACGTAAAAGATAAAAAAATTCAGTATTAGTTTATATTAATGTGCCTGCATATAAACAATGTGAACAAAAATAAACCGAGTTATTAATAATCTATGGACAAATATGTTGATTTAAGTTATAATAAAGCTACCGACAATCACCAACAAATCATATGTTGAGGAGGAAAAATGTATGGAAGCTTTTATGGATCAATTGAACCAAGTGGTAGTGGCGTTGCAGGGTGTCCTGTCCGGTAAAATCCTGGTAGTGCTGCTGGTAGGTACCGGTATTTGGTTTACTATTAGACTTGGTGGTGTACAGTTCAGAGAATTCGGTCACGCATTCAAGGCTGTATTTGGAAACATTAAACTGAATGGTGAAAAGGCTGGCAAAGACGGTATGTCTTCCTTCCAGTCTCTGGCAACAGCGATTGCTGCTCAGGTAGGTACAGGTAACCTGGCTGGTGCTGCAACTGCTATGGTAATGGGTGGTCCTGGTGCTATCTTCTGGATGTGGGTATCCGCTATCTTCGGTATGGCAACCATCTTCGTAGAGGCATCTCTGGCACAGAAATATAAGACAGTAGACGATTCCGGTGAGGTTACCGGCGGTCCTGTTTACTATATCCGTGCAGCTTACAAAGGCACATTCGGTAAAGTTCTGGCTGCTATCTTCGCAGTTCTGATTACTCTGGCTCTGGGCTTCTTCGGCAACATGGTACAGGCAAACTCCATCGCTGACGCTTTCAAAGGCGCATTTGGTATTAACCCTGTTATCGTTGGTGTTATTGTAGCTATCCTGTCCGCATTCATCTTCCTTGGCGGCGTTGGCCGTATCGCATCTGTAACAGAAAAGATCGTTCCAATTATGGCAACGTTCTATATCATTGGTGCTCTGGTTCTGATCATCATGAATGCAGGTATGATTCCAGAAGCATTCAGACAGATTTTTGTCGGTGCATTCAACCCAGAAGCAGCTCTCGGCGGTTTTGCTGGTGTAGCAGTTTCTAAAGCAATTCAGTTCGGTGTTGCTCGTGGTCTGTTCTCTAACGAAGCTGGTATGGGTTCTACCCCACATGCTCACGCTGTAGCAAAAGTTAAACATCCTTGTGACCAGGGTATGGTTGCTATGATGGGTGTATTTATTGATACTCTGATCATCCTGAACCTGACTGCATTCTCCGTACTGTGTACTGGTCAGCTGACCGAATACAACCAGCCACTGAGTGCTGCTGCTCTGACACAGGCTGCATTTAACTCTGGTTTCGGTTCCTTCGGTTCTATCTTTATCGCAATTTGTATGTTCTTCTTCGCATTCTCCACCATCGTTGGTTGGTACTTCTTCGGCGAAAAGAACGTAAGATACCTGTTTGGTACAAAAGCTGTAAAACCTTACGCTGTTCTGGTAACTATCTTCATCGTTATCGGTTCTGCTCTGAAAGTTGAACTCGTATGGAACCTGTCCGACCTGTTTAACAGCTTGATGGTAATCCCTAACGTACTTGGTCTGTGGGCTCTGTCCGGTGTTGCTAAAGAACTGTATGCAGACTGGAAATCTCAGAAACCTGCAAAAGTTAAATAAGTTTCGATTACTTGACATTCATGATACATGTCTATCTGGAAAAAAGCACCCAATCGGGTGCTTTTTCTTTTGCCTTTTCTGCGGGAATACAATCAACTATTCAATTTACCGATGGATTGTTATTATTGGAAGGATAAACTGTAAGTTTATCCAGTTTTTTTTTGAAGATAAGGGAAAATGACCGTTTTACACTTGCAAAACACATCACTACTCGGTATAATTTAAAAATACTTTTGATTTTACAAAGAAAAGGGATGATGTTATGCAGGAAAAAACAAAGGCACAGGTTAAAGATTTTCTGATCTTGAATGTCGGCACACTGCTGACCGCAGTGGGAACCTATTTTTTTAAATTCCCAAATAACTTTTCGACTGGTGGTGTCACCGGACTTTCGGTAGTATTGACCCATTATTATCCATCCCTGAGCAACGGAACCATTGTATCCGTTATCAACATCGCACTTTTGATTTTGGGCCTGATTCTTCTTGGAAAAGAATTTGGCTTCAAAACTTTCTATGTTACAATCGCATTTTCGGCAATGCTCAAGGTAATGGAATTTTTGTGGCCAATGACACAGCCGCTGACCGACCAGCCATTTATGGAGTTGCTTCTGGGCGTGTTTTTGCCGGCATGGGGCTCAGCAATGCTGTTTAATATCGGTTCTTCCACTGGTGGTACCGATATTATTGCAATGGTGGTTAAAAAATATTTTAAATGTCACATCGGAAGAGCACTTTTGATTGTGGACTTCTTTATCACCATCATGACCTTTGTTGCGTTTGGACCAACTACCGGTTTGTTCTCGATTGTAGGTCTGGTAATCCGTTCCTTCGCGGTAGACTTCTTCCTGGAGGATATGAACACCTACAAGTCCTTTACGATCATTACCGATAAACCGGACGCAATCTACGACTATATCACAAACACCCTTCACAGGGGTGCTACCATCTATAACGCAGAAGGTTTGTTTGAGCACACCAACAAGACGATCATCCTGACAGCGCAGAGCAAAAAGCAGGGTGTCAAATTACAGAAAATCATCAAACAGACCGATCCGCATGCTTTCGTGCTGATTACCAATACAAGTGAAATCATTGGTAAAGGCTTCCGCGGTGGTAACTAATCTCAAGATGATAACAACAAAAAAGTCTGGCTTAAAAAGCCAGACTTTTTCTTTTATTCGGTTATTCTGTGTAAACGGTAAAAATAACTTCTCCAGGAAAATCATCGGAATCAGGAAGATCAATTTTCACTTTCAGTCCCGGTTCATACCAGCAGGAAATCTTGAGCAGAGTTCCTTCAAAAGTATCGGGATTATCATAAGAAACTACGGATACTTCTTCGGCGTTAAGGGTAGTTTTCAGGTTGTCAATCCATTCCTGCGAAAATTCATTTTTAATGTTGTGAAAATAGAACTTGTAGATATAGTATAGTTTGTCGCCATCTTTTTTCTCTAGGTCGATGTCTTTTTTAACCGAAATATGAGGATAAGGATAACCATTGCCAACCGATTCTCCGGCAAGATCGAAGGTAAAGGCGGCGGATTTGTCCGCAAATTGGATGTCTTTGATCTTAATGTTTTCCAAAGAAGCCACATCCAACAGGTCAGCTTCCCAGAAGTTTTCGCTTCCGCCATAGGAAATGACCTCTGGGTTTTGGAAATTTTCATCAAAGCGCAGGGTGCGCTCAAAATCGTTGAGCATGTGGTCAAAGTGGAAGTTGTAGCCGTCAACGGTGATGCACAGCTGTTTGGGATTTTCCTGATCGATGCTGATGCGGGTAATATGTTGAGCCGAGTAATCTCCCAAATTTACATCATGCCAGCTGTCATCGGAAAAGCGGTGAGCCAGAATGGTGTTGTGACCGGCGATACCTGTACATCCAAATAATTCAAAATCATCGGTGAGGTAATAGGAAATGTTTTTGTCGGATGAACTAAAAGAGATGGGTTCCCCAAAATCAGGAATGATTTCGTACGCAATTCGATCCAGCTCAGCACAGGACAAAGCAGACGGTGTATCGGTCGTTTTCTGTTCTTCCGTAGATTTTGTATCTTTTAGGTCAGTGTTTTGTGTCTCTTCGACCGGAGCAGGGGATGGAGTGGTTCTCTGTATTTTCCTGAGGTTGAGCCTGGCAGGAGCAGAGCAAAATCAGCACGAGTGCAAGAAGGAGAATCTTTTTCATAATGTCACTTCCTTTTTATCTGAATGGAATAGATGACTCTTTATATTATAATTGTAGCAAAAAGAAAGAAAAAATAATATCTGCAAAGCTGACAAGAATTCAAGGATTTTTTTAACATCTTTGTTGCGCCAGAGACAGAGCAGATGTATAATAAAGATGCAAAATAAAAGCAGATTTATTAAAATTTCTGTTTAACTGATACAAGATTAGGAGGAAAATTATTATGCGAGCACATGAAAGACTGCTGCATTATGTCAGCTTTGGAACCCAGTCTAACCATGAATCAAAAACAATTCCATCGACCGAAAGCCAGAAAGTTCTGGGCGCAGCTTTGGTTGTTGAGATGAAAGCACTGGGAATTGAAGATGCTTTTATGGATGATAAGGGCTATGTATATGGAACCATTCCTGCAACTCCAGGAAAAGAAAATAAACCGGTAATCGGCCTGATTGCACACATGGATACCGCTGAGGATGCTTCCGGCGACAATATCCAGGCAAAGATTGTAGAATATCAGGGTGGAGACATTCTGCTCAATGAGGAAAAGAACATCCTTATGACAGAGAAAGAATATCCAAGCCTCAAGAAATATGTTGGTCAGCACCTGATCGTAACAGATGGAACTACTCTGCTCGGTGCAGATGACAAAGCAGGTATCGCAGAAATCATGACTATGGCAGAAGAGCTGATCAACAATCCTTCGATTGAACATGGCAAAATCCGCATTGGATTTACACCAGATGAAGAGGTTGGCCGCGGTGCAAACTATTTTGACGTGGAAGGCTTTGGCGCAGATTTCGCATATACCGTTGACGGCGGTGAACTGGGCGAACTGGAATATGAAAACTTCAATGCAGGCTCTGCAAAGGTTGTTGTACATGGTCTGAGCATCCATACAGGTTCCGCAAAAGATGCAATGCTCAACGCTTCTCTGCTTGCAATGGAATACCATAATATGCTTCCAGTAGAACAGAATCCAAGATATACTCAGGGCTATGAAGGATTCTTCCATCTGGACAGCATCAAGGGTCGTGTGGAGGAAGCAGAACTGCACTATATCATCCGTGACCACGATGCAGCAAAATATGATCAGAAAAAACAGGTTATGCAGGATATTGCAGACTACCTCAACAAGAAATATGGTGAGGGTACCTTTGAACTGACCATCGAGGAATCTTACCGCAATATGAAAGAAAAGATTGAGCCACATATGCACCTGATTGACAACGCAAGAAAAGCATTTGCTCAGTGTGGTGTAGAAGCACAGACCGTTCCGATCAGAGGCGGTACAGACGGCGCTAGACTGTCCTACATGGGACTGCCATGTCCAAACCTGTCCACCGGTGGCCACAACTTCCATGGAAGATTCGAGTATATTCCGGTTGAATCGATGGATAAGATGACCGAGACTCTGGTCAACATCGTAAAGATTTACGCAGAATAACAGGCTGAGCCTGCACGCAGTTTGCCAACAACGCAACGATGGGTTGCGATAGAGTGAAAACAGAAGTTTTTTGTCAAACTTTTGTACACAAAAGTTTGTGGGGGTACGGGGGTGAAACCCCTGTGAAACAAAACAAAAACAAATAAAACGATAAGGGTAGAGAAGCCGTTTCGGTGCTGTGGTACGGTAGTACCCTGCCTGTGAGCAGGCAGCTAAATAATCCTTCACATGTGGGCGCACAGTCGTGCGCCCACGCACTGCCGTGCGAGTGTATCGAAACAGCAGTCAGCCCCTATCATATCTCTTTTTTATTTGTTTATTTCACAGGGGCGTTGCCCCCGTATCCCTACGAGCTTTTTGAAAAAAGCTCAGCCAAAAACTTTTGTTTTTTGGAGGTGGAACCATGGGTATCCCAAAAACGAATGCAATGCGCATTCTGGAAAAAGAAAAAATCAGCTATGAGATGCACACCTATGACGCATCGGATGGACATATCGACGGGGCAGCAGTTGCCCGCAAGGTAGGAATGGACCCGGCAAAGGTATTTAAGACACTGGTAACCAAAGGACACAGTGGAAATTACTTTGTATGTGTCCTTCCGGTCGAACATGAGCTGAATTTGAAAAAAGCAGCAAAGGTGTTCGGGGAGAAATCGCTGGAGATGATTCCTGTGGCACAGATCAACGCGGTGACAGGATATATCCGCGGTGGATGCTCGCCGATTGGAATGAAGAAAAATTACCGCACCGTATTTGACAGTTCTGCACAGGCGCAGGAAACAATGGTGGTCAGTGGTGGAAAGATCGGTTTCCAGATTGAAGCCAAACCGGACGATCTGCTCAGAGCCTGCGGCGGCGTGTATGCGGATGTTCTTGCATAATTAAAGTTTGTGTGGGAGTAAACAGCACAAGATGTGCTGTGGTGAAACCCCTGCGACACAAACTTGTGGTATATAAAAAGACACCGGACTGATATCCGGTGTCTTTTTGTGTTTTATTATCATGCAGTTTTGTGGTAGGCAATTCGAGGGGAACCGTCTTCGACATAGATTCGTCCGCACTTAACATATCCTGTCTTTTCCAGAATATGCTGCATGATGCGGTTGTCATCGTGGGTATCAATCCTCAGATTATGGCACTGTTCATAGCTCCAGTCCAGACAGAACTGTCCTGCACCGCGCACATTTCCAGCAGTAGCAACCCGATGAACAACCCCGTATGGTGCATCATTGAGCCATGCTCCTTCTATCTTGTGATAATTTGGTTCATCCCCAATAAAGTAAACAAATACCGCTTCGACCTGTCCCTCATTTTCCAGAACGAACAGGCGTTCTTTTCTAAGGTCGCCTTCGATCAGTTCTCGGGACGGATATCCGTTTACCCATTGTCCCGGATTACCGCTTTGCTCCATTACCTTTTTTGCGTGTTGGTAGACGCTCATGATTGTGTTTAGATCGTCATGACATGCGTGTCTGATTTTCATGTTAACCTCCCGATTTTTGGGTCCATAGTATAAGATAGAAAAAGCGTCCGACAGCTCCTCGCTGCCGGACGTTGTAGTTTACTTTTTAGCTTCTTTTGCCCAGCTGTCTTTGAGTCCGACGATCTGGTTGAATACCCCTTCATCCTTGCTGTCCTTGCAGAAATAGCCGGTGCGGACAAACTGGAATTTGTCCCCAACTTTTGCATCAGCAAGAGCTGGTTCCAGCTTGCATCCGGTCAGTTCGGTCAGGGAGTTTGGATTGAGGTAATCCAGATAGTTTGTGCCTTCTGGAACATCGTTTACATTTTCCAGGGTGAACAGGTAGTCGTACAGACGAACAGTTGCATCGATAGCATATTTTGCGGATACCCAGTGGATGGTTCCTTTGATCTTTCTGCCGTCAACAGGGTTACCATTGCCGGTTTCCAGATCAGCGGTACAATGCAGCTCAACAACGTTGCCTTCGCTGTCCTTGATGACCTCGTTACATTTTACAATGTATGCGCCCATCAAACGAACTTCGCCGTCTGGTTTCATACGGAAGAATTTCGGAGGTGGTACCTCAGCAAAGTCATCTGCATCGATGTAAAGTTCACGGGTGAATGGAACTTTTCTCACACCAGCTTCATCATTCTTTGGAATGTTTGGCAGTTCAAAGTACTCTTCTTTGTCCTCTGGATAGTTTGTGATAACGACTTTGATTGGACGAAGAACAGCAACACGGCGCTGAGCGTTGGTGTTAAGCTCATCACGGATGCAGTGTTCCAGCAGACCGATGTCTACAATGCTGTAAGCCTTTGCAACGCCTGCTTTTTTAACAAACTCGTTGATTGCGCTTGGAGTATAGCCACGGCGGCGCAGACCGGAGATAGTAGGCATTCTTGGGTCATCCCAGCCGTCAACCTTCTTGGTTTCTACCAGCTCGCGCAGGTAACGTTTGCTCATAACGGTGTGGGTAACATTCAGGCGGGCAAATTCGTACTGATGTGGTTTGTGCTCAAAGCCAACGTTGTTGATAACCCAGTCATACAGTGGACGATGGTTCTCAAATTCGATGGAGCACAGGGAATGGGTGATACCTTCCAGAGCATCCTGAATTGGATGAGCGTAGTCATACAGTGGATAGATGCACCATTTGTCACCCTGACGATGATGATGTGCATGAACGATACGGTAGATTGCAGGGTCACGCAGGTTCATGTTTGGAGATGCCATGTCAATCTTTGCGCGGAGAGTGTGGCTTCCGTCTTCAAACTCACCGTTTTTCATGCGCTCGAACAGATCGAGGTTTTCTTCAACAGAACGGTTGCGGTATGGGCTTTCCTTACCAGGTTCGGTCAGGGTGCCGCGGTATTCGCGCATCTCGTCAGCGCTCAGATCGTCAACATATGCTTTGCCTTCTTTGATAAGTTTGATTGCAAACTCATAGCATTTATCAAAGTAATCGGAGCCGTAGTAGATACCGCCGGTCGGTTCAGCACCCAGCCAGCGCAGGTCCTCTTCGATGGATTTTACATATTCATCGTCTTCGCGGACAGGGTTGGTGTCGTCAAAACGGAGATTAAACAGACCGCCGTATTTCTGTGCGGTTCCGGCATTGATCCAGATTGCTTTTGCAGAACCGATGTGCAGGTAGCCGTTTGGTTCTGGTGGGAAACGGGTGTGAATTTTCTCTACTCTGCCTTCGGCGAGGTCTTCGTCAATAATATCATGGATAAAGTTGGACATATTTTCGGTGTCCAAAACTTTTTCGTCAGCCATTATATTCAGTCCTTTCGGGGGAAATAAATGTTAGTTCTTATAATAGAAAAAGAAGTTTTCGTCCACCTTTTTTAAAAGGTGGCAGAATCCAAAGACAGCGTCTTTGTTCGCTCGTCGCAACGAGCGAAATATTCGAGTTGAACAAGTTCAACTCTTTTCGTCAGGCGTATTTTCTGGAGTTTGAACCTCTTTTACAAGAGAAAAGAGGTTCAAGAGCCGATGGTTTCAATACACGATTCTCACAAATTATCCAGTGGATGATTTGTGACAGTTAAAACTTGTTCCGTCTTATGTGACGCACTACTGTGAGCAGGCACACTTACCGTGTGCCACGCACTGACGTGCGGCAGCATCAAAATTGCATACAAGTCTCTACCGTTTTTGTTTCCTTTTTTGAGTGTCACAGGGGCGTTGCCCCCGTACCCCCATGAGCTTTTTTCAAAAAGCTCAACCAAAAACTTTTGTTCGCCTTCGGCGTGCCTACACTTTCTATTTTTCGATAGTTTCAATTGCCTGAGAAAGTCTCTGCTGGCAGGTTTCTTCGCCCAGAATCTGCATTACGCTGCACAGGTCAGGGGAGTTGGTTCTGCCGGTGATTGCCAGACGAATAACCTGGCTGACATCGCCGACATGACCTTTAAACTGATCTGGATTTTTCTTGTAATCCTTTGGTTTGCCGGCAAATCCGAGTGCTTCGCCCATCTCGCGAACCTTGTTGAACCAAACTTCGCCGTCATCTGCTGCGCTGTAGATGCCTTTATACTGGTTGAGGATTGCAAGGGTGTCCTCTTTGGAAATGTTTTCCGGATATTCGGTTGCCGGAGTAAACAGCTCTTCGTAGAAGAAAGCAACATAATCCTTGACTTCGCTCCAAACAGCAAGGTCTTTTCTTGGTTTTGCTCCGCCGCGGCCGATTGCAAAGATTGCTTTTGCTTTCTGCTCGTCAGCAGTCAGCAGACTGTACAGCTGCTGATCAAAATCTTTTGCCCAGGTGGTTACTTCGTTGTAGACCTCGTCAGCGCTCATAACAGAGATAGTATTCTTGCTGACATCTTTTAATTTGTCGATGTCAAACAGGGAACCGCTGTTGCTCATCTTCTTGGTGGTGAACTGGAAGTCGTTCATCGGAGCGGTTGGATTTGCCATTCTCCAATCCTCAAAGTTGGAGTTTAAGAGTGTCATCAGGTATTCCAGCACCGATGGAACCGGATAACCTTCTGCGTTGTAGAAGTCCAGAGCAAGCTCAGGGTCTTTTCTCTTGGAAAGTTTTCTCTTAGAACCGCCGTCCATCTTCATCAGCTGAGCGGTATGAACATATTTTGGAGCTTTCCATCCCATGGTGCGGAACAGCTGGAGATGAATGTTCAAAGTAGCAAGCCATTCTTCGCCGCGGACAACGTGTGTGGTTTGCATGAGGTGGTCGTCAACTACGTGAGCAAAGTGATAAGTAGGAATGCCATCGGATTTGAGCAGAACGATGTCCTGATCATTTTCCGGCAGCTCGATGTCGCCTTTTACCAGGTCGTGATGGGTGAATCTCTTATTTGGATCACCCTCGGAGCGGAAGCGCAGAACGTATGGTTTGCCAGCTTTGATGTTTGCTTCGATTTCTTCAAAGCTCAGATTGCGGCATTTTGCCCATTCGCCGTAGTAACCGAAGTTGATCTTCATTTCCTGCTGTTTTTCACGCATTTCGGTCAGCTCTTCTTCGGTGCAGAAGCATGGGTAAGCAAGTCCGCGTTCTACCAGCTGTTTTGCGAAGGTCTGGTAGATGTTTGCGCGCTGACGCTGTCGATATGGACCATAAGCACCGTTGTCGCCATCGATGGTAGCACCTTCATCGAAGTTTAAGCCATAATGGTTGAAGACATTGATAATTTTTTCCACGCCGCCTTCCACAGCACGTTTGAGGTCGGTATCTTCAATACGCAGGAAGAATACGCCGTTGCTCTGATGAGCCAGACGTTCACCGACGATAGCACTGAACAGGTTGCCCAGATGCATAAAGCCTGTTGGGCTTGGTGCCATACGGGTAACTTTTGCTCCTTCTGGAAGATTTCTTGGTGGATACATCTTTTCGATGTCCTCTGGTGTTGTTGTAATGTCAGGGAAAAGCAGTTGTGCCAGACGCTGATGATCCATGTTTTTCTCTCTCCTTTATCAAACACATTCGGACTTGTCCGAAATAGTATAGATTTATACGAAAAATCAATATTTTTACAAATACTAGGATACCACAAATCTTATGGAAATAAAAGGGCTTTCCTGGTTTTGTGCAAAGAAAAAGGGAAGCCATTTTAAGCTCCCCTTTGCAAATAAATTTTATGGATGCTTTTCTTCCTCTGTCGGAGGACGAACATACTGCTTTCGCCGCAAATCACATACAGCATGTTTTTTAAAGTTTTCCCGTCCTTCATTTAACGTTAAGCCATGGTTTTCGTCGCTGGGTTCCTCATCACTTTCGATAAATACATCGTTTTCCCAACAGCATACGGGACAGATATAAGCGACAGCTTGGTCAGCGGGTACAGGAAATGTGTAATACCCACAGCAGGGGCAAGAATATTTCATATATTTCCCTCCAGTATTTTTTGTAGAGTGCGCAGAAAATCTTCGTCCTGTTCCTTTGTCCGTTTATGAGGACCTTTCGTTCGGCCGCCTGCCATCCGTACTTTTTTGGCGACATGGCGGGTAAACAGCAGGGTGTCCATGTTCTGCTCAGAATAGATCATCCCATTTTGATTGAGTGCTCGTCCGCCCTTTGCTAGTACCATTGCTGCCAGACCATAGTCCTGAGTCACTACAAGGTCATTTTTCTCAACAAGGTTGACCAGCTTAAAATCCGCAGAATCACTGCCCTTTTCCACTGTAATGATTTGGGCATCGGTGCGGTTTAAAACATGAGAGGTATCGGTAATCAGGATAATGGGAATCTGTCTTTTGTTTGCCTCCCGTACAGTCAGATCAACTACGGGACAGGCATCTGCATCGACTAATATCTTCATAAAATTCCTCCATTTTTATCGGACAACAACCCCTAAAAAGGAGACAAGGTCAATTGCCTGCTGCGCGGTTACGATCGATCCTTTGAGGTCGTTTATGTTCAGTTTCAATCCGCCGATTTCGCAGCTGCGCAGGTCGATTCCGTCAAGAGGGGTGTGGAGCAGCTGGATTTTTCGTAGGTCACAGTCGGAAAATTCGACCGATTTGAATTTCCCTTCGCTTAAATCTGCCTCTTCCAGCGAGCAGCCATTAAATTCTACTGCCTTTAGTTTGGAACCGGAGAGGGATGCGTAGCGGAGATTGCAGCCGAGAAAGGCGGTGTTCTGAAGCAGGGATTGGCTCAGATTGGTGCCCATCAGTTTACAGTTTTTTAGTCTCACCCGCTGGGTTGCAAGGTCGTACAGCTGGCAGGAGGAAAGATTGCAGTTTTCCATCATCACATCCACAAAGGAAAAGTTACTCATCCGGCAGTCTAAGAACTGACAACTTTGGAAGGTGCAGTTTTTAAACCCCATATTGCTGCCGACAAAGTTTTCCAGAACCTGATTTTGATAAAGGGTGTTTTGAATTTCTTCTTCGTCCTGCTGCTGGGATAAAATTAGATCATAAAGAAGATTACCTTTTTTCTGTGCCTGAGAGGATTTTGGGGAATCTATATTCATCATAATCGCTCCTTTTTCCCTATTGTATCAGCTTTTGCTGTGCAAAACAAGAAACGGTCAGACTCAAAATAGTCCGACCGTCTCTAATGAAGAAGAAGTATCATGAAATGAGTTGTTCTCGTTTTAAAATAGGGGTAAGGCGCTTGCCAAGGTATGCTGCCAGAACCATCAGGACAGCATCTGCCGGAATGAAGATGAGGAAGGTGGAGTACAGCACCGCCCACAGACTCATACCCTTGCCGAGATAAAGGTTCATAATGACATAAAAATATACAACACCAATGGCAAAATCAGTTCCTGCTCCGGCAAAGCATCCCAGCAGCATGGTCTTGAAGGAGTAGTCTTTGCGCACCTCGATCACCTTTCCACACACCCATGCTCCCAGAATAAATCCGGCAAGATATCCGAAGGTTGGCTGGAAGATATAGGATAATCCTGCACCTTTGGTAAAGACCGGAAGTCCGCATAATCCAAGCAGTACATATACTCCAACACTGATGAAGCCTCGTTTGGAACCAAGCAGTGCTCCGGCAAGAATCGCAAAAAAGATTTGAAGCGTAAATGGTACAGGTGGAATGGGGATTGTGATAAATGCACCGATTGCAGTCAGTGCAGAAAAAAGTGCCATTAAACTGATGTCCCTTACCTTAGAGTTTTGCCGCATTGTTTGCTCATCCTCCCTAAATTAATGTAACAGATATTACAAAAGTATCAACAGTTACAAATTATATATTGCTTCATCGTTTTTGTCAATAGATCAGGAGAAATTTTTGAATTGTTTGGTGAAGAAGGATAAGGGAATTTCTTTTTCGGCTGGATTATGCTATAATAAATGCAACAACGGGAAGATCCGCTGAATTTGCAATGGAAGGGTGTTTAACATGAATCAAGTAAGATTAGAGCAGGTTCGCGAAAATATGAAAAAAGCTGGACTGCATCAGATGATTGTAACCGAGACAGAACCGGTGTACTATCTGACTGGAATCTGGGTTGCTCCGATGGAGCGTATGATGGCAGTATATTTGGATGATACCGGAAGAACCATCTTTTTTGGAAATAAACTGTTTGGTGTTCAGCCTCAGGAAGGAATGGAGCTGCAGGAGCACACCGATACCGACAATCCGGTTGCACAGCTGGCTCAGACTGTAAAAGCAGGAGAACTCGGCATTGATGAAACCTGGCCAAGCCGTTTCCTGATTGGTTTAATGCAGCTGCGCCCTGATGTAAAACCAGTGATGGGCTCCCTGCCAGTAGAACAGTCCACTATGTATAAAGACGAAGAAGAACGTCAGCGCATGAGAGAAGCTTCGCTGATCAACGATGAATGTATGGATATGGTAATCCATGCAATTCGGGAAGGCGTTACAGAAAAAGAGCTTGCCCTCAAGGTGGAAAACTTCTTTAAAGCAAGAGGCTGCAACAGTCTGGGATTCTCGATTGTAGGTATGGGCAAAAACGGAGCAGACCCACATCATGATGCAGACGAAACTGTTTTGAAGGAAGGCGACAGCATCGTAATCGATATCGGTGCGCCGTTCAATCACTACTGGTGCGATATGACCAGAACCGTTTTCTATAAGAGTGTCAGCGAGAAACAGCGCGAAGTTTATGAGACAGTCCGCCGCGCAAATGAAGCTGCTATTGCGAAGATCAAACCAGGTGTTGCTTTCAAGGAATTTGACCTTGCAGCAAGAAAGGTGATCGAGGATGCAGGTTACGGGGAATACTTTACCCACCGTACCGGACACAGCATCGGCATGAAGGAGCACGAGAAACCACCAGTTGCATCTGACTGCGAAGTAATCGCACGTCCAGGCATGGTATTCTCGATTGAGCCAGGAATCTATCTGCCGGGTCAGTTTGGTGTTCGTGTAGAAGATCTGGTACTGGTTACTGAGGATGGCTGCGAAGTTCTGAACAAATATACAAAAGATCTGATCGTAGTAGAATAATCTAAAACAACAAAAGTTTCAACATTTTCAATTGGAAATGTTGAAACTTTTTCTTAGCGCCGAAAAGGCAATAAAAAATAAAGGGGCAACCGACAAGAGAAAAAACCTTATAGGATCTGTTTAAACCACCCGTTCAACGGGTGGTTTTGATTACCTCAAATCAATTTTATGTCTATAAGCTTGCAGCTGTTTAGCCTCGAATCATACTCACAGGCATGTAGTGTAAGCTCTGACATTTCAACTTCAACATCCAGCTTTTTCTTTTCGTTAAGTGCAGTTAATATCTCATCGTCAATCTCGTCAATGGGTATTATATAAGGCATTCCGCCATCGTTGACCTGCGCATCTGACCAATTTAAATTAGTACCATCATATAACCAACTTATGGGGAGGAATTCGTTTTTGTCTGCAAAGGGATAAAATGCCACACAACTGCTGTCATGTTCATACATAGACAGATTACCTGTCATGGATATTTCACCCTCAAATGTAACTTCACTTAATGTACCGTAGCCGCTGAGACTTTCAAAAGAGGTTCTGGCTTTTTTAACCGTGTAGCCTTTGAAGGTGTCGCCGGTGCTGACTTTTGCGTAGTACAACTGTTCGCTTGGTTTTAGATCAAAACCTTTGTATTCAAAGTTTTCTAAGTCAAAAAATTCGGGCGATTTTTCAGAATTAAGGGATAAGCCGGTAGTGTTCCTGATCCATGCACAGTCATAGTCAATGCGGAAAATAGTATGTACTTTATCGTCAGAAAACACATCGGTATAAAGCTCTGTCACTTTTTCTGCGTCATAAATAGATAATACAGCTTCATTCGGAACGGTAAATTCTGTATTGCCCTCATAGTTTTTCGGCAAAGTAATTTTACCGCCACTTGTGCAGGCTGTTAGAGCAATTGTAACAATGACAATTAATACAGCTGTTTTTTTCATAGCGTTCCCTCCCTATTATCTAATATGAAAGATACTCCTTCCCACTGAATGTGAAAAGGAGTATCGTTAAGGGATGCTTTCTGTTGTCAATCGGCTCTTGAACCCCTTTTCTCTTGCCGAAAAGAGGATTGAAAACAAGTTTTCAATCTGGAGTTTGCCTTTTTGCCCATAAATGATTGGGCAAAATTGCCTGCGGCAACCGAGCAAAGCTCCTTTCAAACTTCCTAAAGGCGCTTACACGGATAAGGTGTTTCGCCTCTGGACACCACCAACTTTTGTAAAAGGTGGACGGAAACTTTTGTTATCAGCTTGTCGAGCGAGCGTGCTAACACGAGCGATTGCCGTGTGATAAAATGACAATTGCTCAGTTAACCGAAGCGCGAAACAGGGTGCAGGCTCAGCCTGTTATTTGGTGCCGAAGATACGGTCGCCACAGTCACCAAGACCTGGAACGATGTATTTGTCTTCGTTGAGCTTGTCATCTTTTGCAGCGCAGTAGATCTGTACATCTGGATGAGCATCCATCAGAGCGTTCAGACCTTCTGGAGCAGCAATGATGCACATGAATTTGATGTTGGTTGCACCAGCTTCTTTGAGCATTTTGATTGCTTCAACAGCAGAACCACCGGTAGCGAGCATTGGATCGAGAACGATTACTTCACGCTCGTTGATATCGGATGGCAGTTTGCAGTAGTATCTTACTGGTTCAAGGGTCTCATGGTCACGGTACAGACCGATGTGGCCAACTTTAGCAGCAGGAACCATGGACAGAACGCCTTCCAGCATGCCGATACCAGCGCGCAGGATTGGAACGAAAGCGAGCTTTCTGCCAGCGATTACCTTTGTTTTAGCCATAGCGATTGGAGTTTCAACCTCAACCTCTTTGAGTGGAAGGTCGCGGGTTGCTTCGTAACACATCAGCATGGAAACTTCGCCAACCAGTTCACGGAACTCTTTGGAGCCGGTGTTCTTGTTGCGCAGAAGGGAGATTTTGTGCTGAATCAGTGGATGATCAAAAATCATAGGAGTCATAAGAATCGAATCCTTTCATGTAATAGAATATTGGGATGCCTGCTATGATATCAAAATCAGAACAGGCAACGTTGGCTTAACACTACAAAGATATTTTACAACAAATTGGCAAAGAAGAAAATATTTTTGAAAAGATTTTTTTGCCGATTTTTAAAAATCAGCAATTTACTGAAATCTCAAAATATTTTTGCCCTATTTGCCGAAATTTTCTTCCAGAGCCAGAATTTTGTCCACTCTTCTCTGGTGACGGCCGCCTTCAAACTCAGCATCGAGGAATGCATCGACCATCATGCAGGCAAGACCCGGGCCGACAACACGTCCGCCGAAGCACAGAACGTTTGCATTATTGTGCAGACGGGTGAATTTTGCGCTGAAGCAGTCGGAGCAGCAGGCAGCACGAATACCTTTTACCTTGTTTGCAGCCATCGAGATACCGATACCGGTTCCGCAGATGAGGATACCCAGTTCACATTCACCGCTTACGATCTTGTCGCAGGCAGCTTTTGCAACGTCAGGATAATCCACAGAATTTTCATCAAAGCAGCCAACATCGGAAAATGCAATGCCGCGTTCTTCCAGATGTTTTTTGATCTCCTGTTTGAGCAGGAAACCGCCGTGATCACTACCAAGTACGAGCATGGTAATACCCTCCTTAAAAATAAAACAGAATTTATTGTTTCTTAAGCGATAATTTCATCTGAAGTTCCCGCTGAGCCTGCGGAAGTTTCAGATAGACAGGAACTAATTCCTGCGCAGAGATGGTTTGCTCACTATTTAAAGCGGCAAGTCCCACACTGTAAGCGTGCTGCAGCAGGAGATGTTTTCCCGGAACAGACAGTTTGCGTTCTGGATATAATTTTTTCATGGTGTCCAGCACAAGGGAGGCACCGTCACCTAAAACGGTGACAGGAGTTTCTTCCGGCAGAGCAGCGAGCTCTTTGCAAAGGTCCTCCGCCATCATGGCACAATCTTCATGCAGACGCTTCATGTTGTGATCTGCATCAAACCATGCAGTGTATACCTGACCACAGCGTGCGTCCAGCGCAGGACAAAGGATACCACCCCGATCATACAGGTTGTAGGCAAGACCTTCCAGTGCCGAAACGGCAACACATGGTTTGTCTAAAACCTGAGCCATCCCTTTGACAGCAGCAACACCGATGCGAAGTCCGGTGAAGGAGCCGGGGCCTACCGAAACTGCAAAGCGGTCCACATCCTGAACAGACATCTGGCTGCAGGAGAAGAGAGATTCCACCATCGGCATGATGGTCTGGCTGTGGGTCAGGTGCGCATCGGTATAAAATTGAGCAATAGGACGGTCATCCTCAAGCAGCGCGCAGGAAGCTGCAGCAGCTGAGGTGTCCATAGCAAAAATAATCAAATAAATAATCCCCTTTCCATATTGGGAATCCATATTTTAAGAATCGGTTATTGGGAAATCAGAATTTCACGTTGTTCCGGATCTCCGTCCACCTTGCGGATTTCGACAGTGATGGTGTTTTCCGGCAGAACCGCTTCGATATTTTCACTCCATTCAATGGCAAGGATGCCACCATAATCCAGATAATCAAAAAATCCGGTGGAGTAAAGATCCTCAAAGGTTTCTACACGGTACATATCGAAGTGATACAGGGCACGACTGCCGTTTCCATATTGGTGCACCAGAGCAAAAGTTGGGCTGGACACATGGTCGGAAAGCCCCAGTCCTTTGCACAGTCCACGGGTAAAGGCAGTTTTGCCGGCTCCCATCGGGCCTTTGTAGGCGATCACGTCACCGCTTTTTAAGGTCGACGCAAATTCGGCGGCGATCTGTTCGGTTTCTTCGGTGCTGTGGCTGAGATAACGTTTCAAAGGATGCTCCTTCCTTTCTGTACTTTCTGAGAAAGTCCAGCTTGAAGCTGGACACTGTTCGCCTACGGCGCAAAGACAGGTGGTTTGTGCAAACAAGCAGTGCTGCAGCGTGCTGAAACCAAAGCCTTACGATAAACCAAAGCGCGAAACAGCGTGCAGGCTCAGCCTGCTCTGATAAGGGGGGAGGCCCCCGAAAAGGAAACCTCCCCTTTTGTCAGCTGTGATTTAGAACAAACCGTGGATGTTGCCGTCAGCATCGATATCAATGCGGTAAGCGGCAGGTTCTTTGCCCAGACCAGGCATGGTCATGATTGCACCGGAGAGTGCAACGATAAATCCAGCACCGGCAGAAAGTTTTACATCACGGATGTTGATCTTGAATCCGGTTGGACGGCCAAGTTTGGTTGCATCATCCGAGAGGGAATACTGGGTCTTTGCCATACAGATTGGCAGTTTGTCCTTGCCCAGTTTTTCGATCTCTGCGATTGCTTTGTTTGCTTCCGAGGAGTAGGTAACACCGTCTGCACCGTAGATGGTTTTTGCGATGGTTTCGATCTTCTCCTTGATTGGCAGGTCAACATCGTAGATTGGAGCAAAGTTTGCAGGTTTTTCGCAGGCTTTGACTACCTTATGAGCAAGCTCGATGCCGCCTTCGCCGCCTTTTGCAAAGACATCAGACAGAGCAAACTCAACGTCGTTTTCACGGCAGTAGTTTTCCAGAACTTCAACTTCCTCGTCGCTGTCGGTCAGGAAGTGGTTGATTGCAACGACAACCGGAACACCGTATTTCTTCATGTTCTCAACATGAGCTGCCAGATTACACAGACCTGCTTTTACTGCTTCCACATTTGGTTTTGCAGTTTCTGCTTTTGGTACACCTCCATTATATTTGAGCGCACGCAGAGTAGCAACAACAACGATTGCAGATGGAGCAAGACCAGCGTAGCGGCACTTGATATCCAGGAATTTTTCAGCGCCAAGGTCAGAGCCGAAGCCTGCCTCGGTGATGGTGTAGTCAGCCAGTTTGAGAGCCAGTTTGGTTGCTCTTACCGAGTTACAGCCATGAGCGATGTTAGCGAAAGGTCCGCCGTGCATCAGAGCAGGGGTGTTTTCCAGAGTCTGAACCAGGTTTGGTTTGATTGCGTCTTTCAGAAGAACTGCCATCGAGCCGTTTACCTGAAGGTCTTTTGCATAAACAGGGCGGTTGTCATAGGTGTAAGCAACCAGAATGTTGCCCAGACGTTCTTTGAGGTCCTGAAGGTCAGCAGCCAGACAGAGGATTGCCATAACCTCACTTGCAACGGTGATCTGGAAACCGTCTTCACGCGGTACACCGTTTGCTTTGCCGCCAAGACCAACGTTTACAAAACGCAGTGCGCGGTCGTTCATATCCATGCAGCGTTTGAAGAGGACGCGGCGTGGGTCGATGTTCAGCTGGTTGCCCTGCTGGAGATGGTTGTCCAGAATTGCGCAGAGCAGGTTGTTTGCAGCGGTGATAGCGTGCATATCACCGGTGAAGTGCAGGTTGATGTCCTCCATTGGAACGACCTGTGCATAGCCGCCGCCGGCAGCGCCGCCCTTGATGCCGAATACCGGACCGAGGGATGGTTCGCGCAGAGCGATGATTGCGTTCTTGCCAATCTTGCTCATTGCCTGTCCCAGACCAACGGTGGTGGTGGTTTTGCCTTCGCCGGCAGGAGTTGGGTTGATTGCGGTGACCAGAATCAGTTTGCCGTCTGGTTTGTTTTCCAGACGTTTTGCAAGGTCATCGGAAAGTTTTGCCTTATAGTGTCCGTATGGTTCCAGTTCCTCTGGAGCGATGCCGAGCTGTGCAGCGATTTCGGTGATCGGTTTCATTTTGCACTGCTGGGCGATTTCGATGTCTGTAAGCATGGTGATTCCTCCTTAAAAAGAAAAAATTAAGAATGAAATTTGCAGCACAGGCCATTTTCAGTTAAACTGAGCGTTCAGCCAAAATAAAAAGGGGCTGAAAGAATAACAGGAGCTTCTGGGTCGATCAAGCTCCCTGACCCGAAATGTGCTGCCGCAAGTATATGTCAGCGCATCGAATCAGACTGTTACATACAATTGGTGATTTCAGTATAACATAAATTTTCCAAGGCGAAAAGAGGAAAGCGAAAATCTGCGGCAATATTCACTTTTTTTTGGTTGATTCATGTGGGAATTCATAATATAATAAGAAAGTCTTAATGGGAAAATACGATTTTGCAAGCAAAAGAAAGGTTAACAATAACAATGAAAACAGTTTTTTCTGCGATTGGCAGATACATAAAGGAAACAGACTGGATGCTGATGCTATGCTGTTTTTCTTTATCCAGTTTCAGTACACTTTTGATTTACAGCCTTTACAAAAACGGGGAGATCGGTCGACTCAACACGGTATTGGTGCAGCCGGCAATGGCGCTGTGCGGCATTGTCGCAGCGATCATCCTCTCAAAGATCGACTACCACATGATGGCAAGGCTTTGGAAATGGCACAGCGTTCTGTGTTATGGACTGGCACTGCTGGTTTTTCCATTTGGAATTCAGCGTGTGGACTGGGTTGATGACAAGGCGTGGCTGCCAATTCCGTTTACGTCCATCAGTTTTCAGCCATCCGAGCTTTTGAAGATTTCATTTATCATCACCTTTGCCTACCATCTTTCCAAGGTGAAGGATCAGCTCAACCGTCCAAAACAATTGCTGCTTTTGTGTATCCACGGAGCAATTCCATGCGGATTGATTCATCTTCAGGGTGATGATGGTACGGTTCTGGTTATGGCGGTAATTTTTGCCAGCATGCTGTTTGTTGCGGGACTTTCCTGGAAATATATCGTTCCGGTGTTGGCTATGATTCCACCGGCAGCAGTTGTCTTGTGGAACTTCTTTTTGGACGACGACAAGAAAAACCGAATTCTTGCCATTATCCGTCCGGAACTGGTTGATTCTGCGATCACCTGGCAGCAGGACAGAGGATTGATCTCTATTGGAAACGGCGGACTTTGGGGAAACGGAATCTTTATGGAGACCGGACAGTTTCGTTATGTTCCGGAGGTATATAACGACTTTATCTTTACCTACATTGGGGAGACGGTGGGATTTATCGGTTGTATTGCGGTGCTGGCAGCACTGGCGTTTCTGTGTATCCGCATTCTGCACAATGCCCTGCATGCGCTGGATGATTTGGGTAAATTTATCTGTGTTGGTGTGTTTGCCATGATGGCAATTCAAATTATCATTAATATTGGAATGTGTCTGGGTGTGCTGCCGGTTATCGGTGTTACTCTGCCGTTTTTGTCCGCAGGCGGAACTTCGACCGGTACCCTGTACCTGGGAATTGGTGTGGTGCTCAGCGTCTATATGCACAGCGGTAAGGACATGCTCTTCGCTTAGGCAGGTTGAGCCTGCACGCGGTTCGCGTTGTTGGTTAAGTGCAAGTTTAAAAGCCCCGCTCTCGCGCAGGTCGCTTGTCTCTGACTGCGCTCGTTTGAGTAGTAAGGGGGGAGCGTGACCGCTTTGCGGTTACTGCGGGAAGGGATGGTTTTAGTTAGGAAAGCAAACTGGTTTTGCTTTCCATCCCTCGGAAAATCGAATGAAATTCGATTTTCATGGTGACGGCGCATTATTCTGATTTGCGCCGCCTGCTTTAACCGTCACCTGCCCCGGGGGATCGAAGGGGGATTCCCCCTTCTGCTGGAGGTCGAGGAACCAGAAGGTTCCTTGTGAATCTTTGGTTCCTTTCTTTTCATAAGAAAGGAACTGCCAGTGTGGGCGGCATGAGCCCACAAAAGGAAACTACCGATTTGGATAAGAGCAAGGATTAGAGCAGAATGTCTCAAAAAAACAGCTTTTTATACACAGAGGACTGTCATCCTCGTTTCTTCTAAAACACAAAGAGGCTCCTTTTTCTGGAGCTTCTTTTTTAACATTTTTCAAAAGTTTTACATTTATCGACATAAATGCTGCATTTTTCCTGATAGGATAGAGAACGGAATTTTTTGGGAGGGTATTTAGATGGACATATTACAGGATATTTACGCAGGAGCGGTGATTGCTGCCGGAGGAATGGCACAGCGGATGCAGGGAATCAACAAACAAAGCCTGATGATACAAGGGGTTCCGGTACTGGTGCGTTCCATTCAGAGAATGGCAGAGGTAGAACAAATCCGTCAGATTGTTGTGGTGGCAAGACCAGAACTGTTTTCACAGCTAAATCAGTGGAAGATAGAATACTCCCTGCCTGATTTTGAAATAGTGGCGGGAGGAGAAAGCCGCCAGCAGTCGGTGCTAAACGGAATTAAGGCACTGTCTGATCAAACAGAATATTTTGTGATTCATGATGGAGCGAGACCGTTTGCTGATCGGGAACTGATTTTACGCTGTCTGCAAAGTGCGGTGGAACATGGAGCTGCAACAGCAGCGGTCAAAACGAAGGATACCATCAAGCGTGTTTCGCCGGAAGGTATTATCGAGGAAACTCCGAATCGGGAGTTTTTGTACCTGACCCAGACGCCGCAGATTTTTAAAGCATCACTGTACCACAAGGCGGTGGAGCAGGCAGAAAAGGAAGGTCTTGACTTCACCGATGACTGTCAGCTGATCGAGCATATTGGGCACAGAGTTTGGGTTTCGCAGGGGGATTACCGCAACATCAAGATTACAACGCCGGAAGATATTGCCATGGCGCAGGCCATTGCACAATGGACAGAACAAAAATAAAAACAGATGACAGAGAGGAAGGATCTCATGGAAATTCGCGCAGGACATGGATATGATGTACATAAACTGGTAGAGGGAAGAAAGCTCATTTTGGGCGGTGTGGAAATTGCCTGGGAAAAAGGATTACTCGGACATTCGGATGCGGATGTTTTAGTCCATGCGGTCATGGATTCCCTGCTGGGCGCAGCAGCACTGGGCGATATCGGAAAACATTTTCCTGATACCGATCCGCAGTATAGGGGAGCAGACAGCATCGAACTGTTAAAGCATGTATCAGCTCTTCTGCATCAGCAGGGATATACCATTTCCAACATTGATGCTACTGTAATTGCCCAGAAGCCAAAACTGAAAGATCATATTCCGCAGATGTGCAAGAATATTGCCGATGCCTGCGGAATCCAGACTAGTCAGGTCAATGTCAAGGCGACCACCGAGGAAAATCTGGGATTTACCGGAAGCGGAGAAGGAATGAGCGCGCACAGCGTCTGCATCATTACTCGATAAAGCTGGTACAAAAATAGGGCAGTCCTGCATAGAATGAAGAAGACTCATTCTAAAGGAGGATTGCTATGGATACGATAACCAACATTCCGGTATCTTCTCTGACCTACGCGCTCAAAGGCCAGAAAGTATTGGAACGATATGGATATAAAGCATGGGCAGGCCGCGACCATAACCGCGTGAGCGGATGCGGCTATCAACTGACAGTTCGGGGAGATCCCGAAAAGGCAAAGGAACTGCTGGTTCAGTATGGAATCCGTCTGGTTTCTCAGGACAGCCGTCTGGAGAGGGGTGGGGGAAAGGTATGATCTATTTTGACAATGCCGCAACCACCTTTCCAAAGCCGCCCTGTGTTGTCAAGGCGGTCAACGAAGCTCTGCTGCGATATGGAGCAAACCCGGGACGAAGCGGGCACGATCTTTCCCTGCAAACGGCGCAGAAGGTGTTTGAGTGCAGGGAACGGGTCGGAAAGCTGTTTCACTGTCAACCCGAGCAGGTCATCTTTACCAAAAACTGTACCGAGTCGATCAATGTGGCGATCAAAGGCATTGTCCGTCCGGGCGACCACGTGATTATCTCGGATCTTGAGCACAACGCGGTTTACCGTGTGGTGGAGTCATTGCGAAGACAGGGCATAATTCAGTACGATGTGGCTCCGGTGTTTGCCGATGACCAGAAAACGCTCTGGCATTTTGAACATCTTCTGCGCAGCAATACCCGACTGATTGCCTGCACACATGGTTCCAACGTATTTGGATTCTGTGTGCCAATTGAACAGATTGGGCTGATGGCAAGGCGGCGGGGAATTTTTATGCTGGTGGATGCTGCCCAGACCGCGGGACTTTTGGATTATGATTTAAGACGGATGCCGATTGACTACCTGTGCATGCCCGGACATAAGGGACTGTATGGGCCGGCTGGAACCGGGATTTTGATTGTGAACACCGAACATCTGCCTGATCCTTTATGCGAAGGCGGAACAGGAAGCCTTTCGATGGAACCGACCATGCCGGACTTTTTGCCGGATCGTCTGGAAAGCGGAACGGTGAACACATCAGGAATTATCGGACTGTCAGCCGGTGTCGGGTTTGTGCTTCAGAACACACCAAAAAAGCTCTATCTGCATGAAATGCAGCTGTGCGATTATCTGTATCAGAAACTGTGTGGAATCAGGGGAGTTACCCTCTATTCGGATCGGCCCTGCCTTGGAAGAAATCTGCCGCTGATTGCGCTTAATTTAAAAAACATAAACCCAGAAACGGCTGCAGAAGCGTTAAACCGACATCACATCGCGGTGCGTGCCGGATTTCACTGTGCAGCGCTTGCACACCAGAAAATGGGGACCGACCGCTATGGAACCATTCGTGTCAGTCTGGGTGCGTTTAATCATAAAAACGAGGCAGATGCCTTTTGTATGGCGGTAAAACACATTTTAGCCGGAAGGTAACGGTTCAAAAAAATTTTGACGTTGCGGTTGATTATGACTATAAATATGTTACAATAAAAGAAAGAGTTATATAAAGTAAACAACGCCGGCTTTCGGCGTTTCAATAAAATCGGACAGGCTGTGTGCCTGCATAAAAAAGGATGATGATGATGGCGAGTGAATGGAATCAAATCATCGGTACAGTAAAAGCAATCGGTGTATGGGATATCCTGGATATTGTGATTGTAGCGGTGCTGATCTATCAGGTGATCAAGCTGATTCGTGAAACCAGGGCAATGCAGCTGGCAAAAGGTTTGATTTTGCTGCTGTTGTTATATTTTGTGGCGTATAACCTCAACATGAAAACGGTGAGGTTTATCATGCAGAACGTGGTGGCAACCGGTGTTCTGGCTCTGGTTATTGTATTCCAGCCGGAGCTGCGTCGAATGCTGGAACACGTTGCGCAGACAAAGCTTAATAAGTTTAATATTTTTCAGTCATCACCGGAAAAGGACAGCGAGCTGATGGCGGTTTGGAGCAGTTCCATCTCCACCATTGCGCATGCCTGTGAGCATCTTTCCAAAACAAAGACCGGTGCGCTGATTGTATTTGAACGGGAAACAAAACTGGGTGAAATCATCAAAACCGGAACGGTGGTGGATGCTCAGCCAAGTGATGAGCTGATCGGAAACCTGTTCTTTGTCAATTCCCCACTGCATGACGGTGCAATGATTATCCGCGATGGTCGAATTTGTGCTTCCGGCTGCTTCTTGCCGCTGAGCCAGAACTACACCATCAGCAAAGAGATGGGAACCCGTCACCGTGCAGCTCTGGGTATGAGCGAAAACTCCGATGCAGTCGTTGTGGTAGTTTCTGAGGAGACCGGAACCATCTCGATTGCACAGGGCGGCGTTATTGAGAGAAACTTTACCATCCCTCAGCTGGAAAAGCGGCTTTATCATGAGATCCTTCGAAAAGATGAAGGGGAGCAGCAGAAGGAAGTCGGCGTAAAGGCTCTTCTGCGCAAGGTCAAGAAATAAGCGTTTTTGAAGCTGCGGAAAGGATGAATGGCAGATGAAAAAAGAATCCATTTTTGATAACCGCACCTTCCTGATGGTTTTATCAGTAATCATGGCCTTTTTGGCGTGGCTTTTTGTGTCGATGGACAGCAATGATACCAAGGGAAAAACCATCACGGGTGTGACGGTCGATATGCAGGAAGTGGATGAATCAATCGGAAAACTGGGACTGAGTACCATTTCCACCGAACAGATCAAAGTCTCTGTCAGAGTGGAAGGTGTAGTTTATGATATCGGTAACCTCACAGCTTCTGATATTCGGGTTTATCCGGATATTTCCAAGGTTACCACAGCAGGAATGCACACAGTAGAGCTCAAGGGAGAGATCCGCGACAGCAGCAAAGATGTCACCATTCAGGAAATTACACCATCCAGTGTGCAGATTAAGTTTGACAGCCTCCAGACCAAGACATTGGATATCAAGGCAAAACTTTCCGGATACAGTGCACCGGACGATTACCTGATTCGTGATGTCAGCGTCAGCCCAAGTACCGTACAGATTACAGGACCGGCAGAGGATATTTCCAGAATCAGCCAGTGTGTTGTAGAAAAGGATATCGATGAAGAACTGACCAGCAGTTACAGCGAGACCTTGCCGCTTAAGTTCCTGGATGTGGACGGCAACGAACTGGAATTAAAATATGTGGTCAGCGATGTAACCGAAGCAAGAGTGACCATCCCGATTCTGAAGAAGAAGGTTGTTCCGGTGCGGCTTGACTTTATGAATGTACCGGATGGCTTCCAGGTTGACAGGCTCAAGTTTACCCTCTCCAATGAGGAAATTGAGGTTGCAGGTCCGGCAGAATCCATCGATAAATATAAGGAGATTCCGCTGGGACAGATCGACATCAAGTCGCTGGAACTCGGAAAGACCGAAACCTTTGAAGTAAAACTTCCAACCGGATTTGTTAACACCCAGAATATCCAAAGCGTTCTGGTTCAGTTTGATTCGGAGGGAATGATTGAAAAACAGTTTAATGTGGATAACATTATCATTCAGAACGTTCCGCTTAACTATGAGGCGGAGTCGATGACACAGGAGATTACCAATGTCCGCATCATCGGTCCAAAAGATGTTGTGGAAGGTATGGTGGCCGGTGACATTGTGGCAACCATCGATCTTCAGGAAAGCTCCAGCGTCTCTTCCGGACAGGTAGAGCTTCCAGTTAAGATCTCGGTACCAAAGAAGAGTCAGGTTTGGGCAGTGGGAGATTACCGCGCAATCGTTTCCATCTCGGAAACAACAGTGGGTTCCCCAACAGAGAGTACGACCGAGACAGATTCTTAACAACAGGATAAAATCAATTGCAGGAGGGCGCATCACCGAAGATTCGGTCGTGCACTCTCCTGCTGTTATGAGGACCAATTGAGGAGAAAAAGAAAGGCGGTTTGATATGGCGATTATCGTCTCACAGGTAAAAACCACACTGGAGGAATCCTCCAATCAGGATAGAATCTGGGAAGCAGCCCGAAAAACAGCACGCCTGAAACCGGAAGAAATTGAAAAAACCTATCTGGTAAAGAGTAGCATCGATGCACGAAAACAGGATCATATTCTGCTGGTAAGTTCGGTGGGATTTGAGCTGAAGCACCCGGAAGAGGAAAGTCTGGAACAGCTGATGCGCCGCGAACAGGAGGTGCTCAAACGCACCCAGAACAGCAGAAACGGTCAGTTTGTAAAGATTCAGCATAATCCACCTCAGCAGTTTACGGTAGGAAATGGAAAGCTTAGCCAGCCGCCGGTGATTGTGGGCTTTGGTCCGGCAGGAATGTTTGCAGGGCTTGCCCTTGCAAGAATGGGATACTGTCCGGTGATTCTGGAACGGGGTGCTGATGTTGACAGCCGTGTGGAGGCGGTACAGCAGTTTTGGAAGGAAAGGAAGCTCTCAACGGAAAGCAATGTCCAATTTGGAGAAGGTGGAGCAGGAACCTTTTCCGATGGAAAGCTGACCACCCGTATCAGCGACCCAAGATGCAGCTTTATTCTCGAAGAAATGATCCGCCATGGAGCACCGGAAGAAATCCGTTATCGCCAGAAACCGCACGTTGGCACCGATCTTCTGCGCAATGTGGTAAAAAATATCCGACAGGAGATCATCAGTCTGGGAGGAAGCGTTCATTTCAACACCCGGATGGAGGAGATTATCCTTAAAGACGGAAAAGTGACAGCAGTTCGGACCACACAGGGAGAAATTCCAACCCAAGCTGTGGTGCTGGCAGTTGGACACAGTGCCCGGGATACCTTTGAGATGCTGCTGCAAAAACAAGTTTTTCTGGAGCCAAAACCGTTTTCTGTCGGAGTGCGTATCGAACAGCGCCAGCAGGTGATTGACCGGGGATTGTACGGAAATCATGCAGGACATCCAGCCCTTCCAAAAGGAGAATATCAGCTTTCCTGGCGAAATGAGGAGGAACGGGGCGTCTATACTTTCTGTATGTGCCCGGGTGGATTTGTGGTAGCGTCCTCTTCGGAAGAAGATACCGTTGTGACAAACGGCATGAGTGAACATGCCCGTGATGCAGAAAATGCAAACTCGGCGCTGGTCGTTTCGGTGGACGGCAAGGATTTTGGAAGCGACGTGCTGGCAGGAATCGCATTTCAGCGAAAGTTGGAGCGGGAAGCGTTCTGTCTGGGCGGCAGAGATTATCGTGCACCAGCACAGTCGGTACAAAGCTTTCTGGAAAAGAGTACACCGGATCTTTCTAAACCGCTTACCACACCGAGTTTTTCCTGTGGTGTGAAAGAAGCAAATCTCCGCGAAGCCTTTCCGGAGCAGATCAATCAGATGCTCGAACAGGGAATGCGGCGCTTTAACCGCCGATTGCCGGGATTTGCAGATCAGGATGCAGTAATTACCGGAATCGAGACCAGAACCTCTTCTCCGGTTCGAGTTACCAGAAATCCGGACAGCCTTCAGGCATTGGGAATTCATGGACTGTACCCTTGCGGAGAAGGTGCAGGATATGCTGGCGGAATTGTCAGCGCCGCAGTGGATGGCGTGCGTGTTGCAGAACAGATCATGGCATTGTATCAGCCATTGCAATAAAAAAGGACGGACCTTTTGGTCCGCCCTTTTTGTTTGTTCGTTTAGTGGTGGTGACCGCAGTCACAATGGTCGTGTTCACAGCCACAGTGCTCGTGTTCATGTTCACAGTCGCAGTGCTCATGATCGCAGTCACAATGGTCGTCGTCACAGTCATCATCGTCTTCCAGATCATGCTGAGGGTCATAGAAGATGCGGTGATCGCTGTCCGGGATGTTCATTTCCTCGCGAAGACGTTCCACCATATCATCGGTCAAAAAGACGCCGTCCTGTGCCATCAGCTGAGCCAGCTGTTCATCACTGTATGGGGTGTCTGGATGTTCTTCCTGAATTAACTGGGTGAGTTTGTCGCGGATTGCCTCCATACCTTCCTGCTGCGGATGATGTTCCCTTGCAAGGAAGAATTTCATCGGGTAAACACCGAACGGAGACTGGAGATATTTGTTTTTGAGAGTAGCGGATACCAGTTCGGTTTCCATACCCAGTGCCTGAGCAAGTTCTGCGATTGGAAGCAGCTTCATATAGCGAGGGCCATAGCGGAAGAAAGGTTCCTGAAGTTTGATCAGAGTCTTGGTGACCTCGACCAGTGTTTTTCCACGGAACTCGATTTCATGCTGGAGATCTTCTGCATCGGCAATCTTTTCTTCCAGATAGCGGCGTTCCTCACCGTCTACACGGCGGAACATGTTGAGATAATCTTCATTGATTTTAATCTGAGGAAATGCAAAATCGCTGAGTGCAACATAGTATTCATCGATAAACTTGATCATCACCACATCCGGCTGGATGTATGGGGAACGGCTGTGGCTCTGATACTGGGAACCCGGTTTTGGGTTGAGCAGACGAATGCGGAGCATAGCCTGCTCGATTTCCTGCTGGGTGCGTTCAAAGCGTTCGCACATTTGATGGATGTCCGCACTGCCGGTCAGGTCAATTTCATCCAGAAGCTGGCGTGCAACGGTGTCCTCCTCATCCAGCTGAAGCAGCAGACATTCTTTTAAGCTAGATGCGCCAAGTCCCAGCGGCTCCAGATTGTGGATAATCGAGAGTGCCTCTTCATATTCCGATTCGCAAAATCCCTGCTCGGTCAGATCCTGCGGACGTGCAAGCAGATAACCATTTTCATCCAGACAACCGATCAGATAGGAAGCAGCGTTGCGAACCTGCTCGGAGAGCGGAAGCTCTGCAATCTGAGCAAGCAGATGCTGTTCCAAAGTTTCACCGTCTTTGGCATTGAGCATTGCATAATCCGGTTCCTCTGCCTGTGGAAGTTCGGTTTCCTTATCAAAGTAGCTCAGACCTTCCTCAAAGTCGTTGGATTCCAGCCACTCTGCCTTGCGGGCACGCAGATCTTCATCGGTATAACCGGTCAGATTTTCCTCAATTTCGATTACCGGATTTTCCAGCATCACCTGGTTGAGGTAGTCATTTAAGCGCAGGGTATCCATCTTCAGGATTTTGAGCCCGCGTGGGGTGAGTTTATAGTTATGAACATCCATTTTTATTGTCACCTCGTATGGTAGATTGAAAGAATGATGCCTGACAAGAAAGATTTGTCAGGTGATTTAAATTTAATTTTATTATAACATAAGTTTTTCCCTGCGAAAATGCTGTCAGCAATGTTTTATGAAAATAGACAAAAAGCAAGGCTCCTTCTTGTGGCAATGGGGAGAAACGGGGGATAAAATGGGGAAAAACAAAAGGGAGAAAGAAAGGGGAGTTTGAGGCGGTTGTAAGAAAAAATTCATAGTTAACCCCTATTCTTTGAAAAAAAAATACGATATAATGAAAAAACGTGTAAACGGCAAAAATGCCGGAAATTTTGTTTGCATCAGAAAGGTGTGTCCAATCTCATGAAGTGCAGCCAGTGTGGCAAAGAATTTACAGAAGAAGAGCTTGCAGCACAAAACGGAGTTTGTCCGGAGTGTGGAGGTAAGATTAGCAATCAGAAAGTAGAGCAAACCAAAGAAAAAGAATCACAGCATCAGGAAACCGCAGAGACAGATTCTGAAAAGAAGGAAAAGAAAAAAAGAAAGATTCTGATTATTGCCGTAGCGGTAATTGCGGCAGCAGCGGTTTTGGCATCTGCGGCATTTTTGACAAAAGGTTCTATGATGCAGGCAAATTCGGAAAACCATATCAATCCAACAGAGCTTGCTTATACTACCGATGAAGGCATCGGTTTGGCAAATGGAAATCAGACTGTCGAGCTTTATGAAAACGCGGCAGAAGAGGAAAGCGACCGTGAAGAAATCAATGAGATGTTCTCCTATTCCACACCGTATATTGGAAAACAAAACTATGTGGAGATGGAAAATGGGGATACCATTTATCTGCCGCTCAACATCACATCCACCGAAGAAATGACAGGCAAACTTTGCCTGAAAACTGCTGCGGGAGAAGAAAGTGTGCTGGATGAAAATGCGGCAATTATCTACTGTCACAGCAAAAATGCAGTTTATTACAACAAGCTGGAAGACGATAAACTGGTGCAGGTTCAGTATAAGAACGGAACCCTGACCCCTGTTTCCGAAATTGTCGGCGAAGAAAATATTGTGGTAGTTTCTGCATCGGATGATGACAGCCTGCTTCAGGTATTGCAGCTGGATGAAGACCAGAACGCAGTTGCCGGCGGTTATTACTATAACGGAAAACTCCACCTTCTGGATACCAAGTATACGGTTGCAAATGTTTCCAAACAGGGAGATGCAGTATATCTGATCACCAGTGAATCGGAAACCTCTCTGGTAGACCTCTATCGCGTTTCCGATCTGGAAACCGAAGAGACAGAGCTGATTGGAAGCGGTATTTCGGAAATTGCGTTTTATGATAACGGTTCGATGACCTTCCTTGCTGACTGTGATGCATCGCAGAACCAGTACAATCCGGTTGGAAGTGTATACTGGTATGATGGCAGCACCAAGACCGCAGAAAAGGCAGCGGATAATGCAGTTGCACTGCTGGAAACTTCCCTGCGTTCGAATGGATGGATGAATGAAAACGGCAGAGATATGACCACCAGCGAGATGGCACAGCAGATTGCATGGGATAAGCCGCTTTATGAAGGTCAGGTACACTATATCGATGCACAGGGCAATCTCTGTGTTTCCTCTGCACAGGCAGCGACTATTGGAGAAAGCGGCATGCAGGGAATTACGATCTGCGAAGATTTCTATGATGTAGATAACTACACCATGCAGTCGGACATCACTTTTGCAACAGCAACACAGACCGCACTTACCTGGAGCAGAGGAGCAGATCTCTACCGCTATAATCTGGGCAGCATGGAAGAGCCACAGATGATTCCGCTCAATGAATCGGTGGAAGAAAAAGCACAGGAAGTAACCGCACAGGTCGGTTATATTACCATTGGCAGCGGTGATATTCTGGAAGAAACCAATCAGACTCTGGTTCTCAAGAAATTCTCGGATGAAAGCAGTGTAACCGTACTGGAAAATGTGGGAACTCTGACCCTGGCAGGATTGGACAATGCTGGAACCCATATCTATTTTACTTCCGAGGATGGCAGCCTTTACAGCAAATCGCTGGAAAACAGAAGCAATCCAAAGCGCATTGACTCTGATGTAGTACAGGCAACCGCAACCAGTGAAGGACTTTATTATCTGGTCAGCGTGGAAAATACACAGGAAGAGATGACTGTGGGAGAATCCGGCGAACAGAGTGCTCCAGAAGAGCAGTATAACCTGATGTTCCTCCAGTATGGTCAGAGCAAGGGTGAGCTGATCAAAGAGGATGTCAACAGCATCATGGCGGTAAACGTACAGAAATAACAGACTCAAATCACCTCCCGGCGGCAACAGGGAGGTGATTTTTTCACAGGAGGAAAACAGGAGCATGGAAAACCTTGGAATCTATATCCATATCCCATTTTGTATTGCAAAATGTCCGTACTGCGATTTTTATTCGGTTACCTTTCAGGAGCAGACCGCAGACGATTACTGCAAGCAGATGATCCGGGCATTGAGCAATGCTCCAGGGCAGGGCAGAAAGGTGGACAGTGTCTATTTTGGCGGAGGAACACCGGTACTGTTGGGAGAACGGCTGGTTCGTATTTTAAATGCAGTCAGAGAGCACTTTGAGCTGACAGAGGACTGTGAGGTTACACTGGAAGCAAATCCGGCAGCAATGAGTTTTTCTCAGCTTCAGACGCTTTATCAGGGCGGATTTAACCGTATTTCGATGGGAGTGCAGTCTGCATCGGACACAGAACTTGCGCGCCTTGGCAGGCTCCACAGTTTTGAACAAGCAAAGCAGAGCGTCATGATGGCACAGCAGGCAGGATTTGGGAATGTATCGGTCGATCTGATGTTAGGAACACCGGGACAGAACGAGCAGTCGGTGGATCATTTTATCCAGACCTTTTCAGACTCTGGCGTACAGCATATTTCAGGCTATCTCTTAAAGATTGAGCCGGGCACTCCATTTGCCAGACAGCATATCGAAAAGGTCTGTCCGGATGAGGAAACCAGTGCCGACCTTTATCTGCATACCATCGAGCAGATGGAACGGCATGGATTTTTGCAGTACGAGGTTTCAAACTTTGCAAAGCCGGGATTTGAAAGCCGCCACAACTTAAAATATTGGAACTGCGAGGAATATTTAGGGATAGGTCCGGCAGCACACTCCTTTCTGGATGGAAAGAGATTTTATTTTGAGCGGGATCTGAAAGGATTTTTGCAGGCGGAGAATGTTTGGGAGCTGACAAAATCGGACGGAGAAGGCGGCGATTTGTTTGAATATCTGATGCTGCGCCTGCGCCTTGTAAAAGGGGTAAAACTGTCCGAATTGCATGACCGATTTGGCGAACAGACACAGCCGATTGCAGAGCGCGCAGCTTTTCTGCAAAAACATGGATTGCTTTTATTTGACGGAGAAAGGATCTCGCTTACTCCAAAAGGCTTTTTAATTTCCAACAGCATCATCGTCGATCTTTTGGAATATTGTTAGATTATGATTGGAATTTTATGGGGGACACTTGTGCAGTATATATGATTGTGCTACAATGGGTGGAAAGGGAACAATTGTAAAGTGTTGAGGGAGGAATTATCTATGAAAATTCTGGTTCTGGACGGATTTGCATTAAATCCCGGGGATCTGAGTTGGAAAGGAATAAAAGAGCTGGGCACCCTGGTTGTCTATGACCGTACCGAACAGGCAAGAATTATCAGCCGAATCGGTGATGCGGACGTGGTTGTAGTCAATAAATGCCCAATTTCCAGAGAAACGATTGAGGCGTGTCCAAACTTAAAACTGATCTGTGTAACTGCAACCGGTTATAATACCATTGACCTTGAGGCAGCAAAGGAAAAAGGAATCGTTGTCTGCAATGTTCCAACCTATGCAACCGAGTCGGTAACACAGCATGTATTTGCAATGCTGTTTGCGATTACCAACCGCATCTATGAACATGCTCAGTCTGTTAAGATGGGAGAATGGCAGAAAGCACCTGACTTTTCCTACCGCAAGACACCGATCTTTGAAATTGCAAACCAGACCATGGGTATTGTGGGAATGGGACGCATCGGTCAGAGTGTTGCAAGAGTAGCAAAAGCGTTTGGTATGAAGGTTCTTTGTTACAGCAAGCATCCACATCCGGAACTGGAAGATGAGCAGCTCCATTTTGTATCGCTGGAAGAACTGCTTTCAAATTCGGACATTGTTTCGCTTCACTGCCCATTGACCGAAGAAACCGAAAATATGATCTGTAAAAAGACGATTGCTTTGATGAAACCATCTGCAATCTTAATCAATACTTCCCGCGGAAAGATTATCAACTCGCAGGATCTGGCAAATGCGCTGACAACCGGAAAGCTTGGCTATGCGGCTATCGACGTACTGGAGGAAGAACCACCGGTTCATGGTTCACCTCTGATTGAAAATTCCCGCTGTCTGGTAACACCGCATATTGCATGGGCTCCGCTTCAGGCAAGAACCCGCTGCATGCAGATCGTGGAAGAAAATATCCGTGCCTTTAAAGAAGGCAAACCACAGAATGTGATCAACCTGTAAAGATAAAGCCATCTGGAGACAGATGGCTTTTATTTTTGTAGTTGTTTTGAGAAAAGAAAGTATGGTATAATCAGAGAAAGAAAAGGAGGGAAAGAAATGATCAACAAACAGATTTTAAAATTCCCTGCGGCCATGCTGCTTGCAGGTGTGGCGCTGAGAGTCTGTATGAATGGAATAATCAGCATCTGGCTGCGTATGGGAACCCCAATTTCCTCGCTGGGATTGTTTGGAATTCGTCTGCTGCTGAGTGTACTGCTGTTTCTTTTGGTTGGCAGAATGGTGCGCAGACAGTACAGCAAAAAGGAATTTATTCGATCTGCAAATCTGCTGGTATTTTATTCCATCGCGGTACTTTTGTTGGAACAGATTACCCAGTATGCAGGGGTATACAGTACAGTTTCTTTATGGCTTATGCTTCCAACCGAGATTTTTAATGTGATAACCGAGTTTCTTTCCCATTTGATTGGCGGAAGGATTTACTGGATTTCGTCCATACCAGCTTTGTTTGCACCTTATCTGTTTTTCTTTTTTATCAAAGAGGAGAAAAAACGAAATCGAAGCGGGCAGATCGATTAACCATAGCAGAGGAAGATGGAGAATGAAATGGTATGTGCTGGGTTCTTTGTTACTTGCGGGAATGATGATGGTGTGTCTGGTTTGCTGCCAGACACAGGCAGAGCGAAGCCCTGAATATGGCTTGGAAACCATGCAGGTTTGTACAGACAAAATGATTTGAAAAAGAAAAACGAGCTTTCGATAAGAAATCGAAAGCTCGTTTGTTTTTTTATAGGTTTTCCAGTTTATCACTGTCGATGACAACATCGACAGGAAGATCCAGCGGCTGATGCAGAAGCACCTCACCGCGCTTCATTGGACGGTCGATCTTCTGCTTTTTAATTAAGCGAATCAGACGAAAGACCAGTTCTTTTGGAACGGTTCCGGTTGTTTTGACATCAACCGAAGGAACAGCTTTAAAGACGGTGGACGCGTGATAGGTCACAATCTTGCGTTCGCCCTTGAGTTCCTCTCTGGCATGCAGGTCACCGCGGGCACATTTGTTGCCCGAAACGGTAATGACACCGTCGATTTCCTCCACTTCAAGATGGCAGTTATTTTTGCAGACAGGACAGATCATCTGTACCATGATAGGGATGCTCCTTTTTGTCAAATGCTAGAGATAACGTTTGCGGTTTACTCTGCGGTACTTTTTCTTGCGTTTGTTTTTGATGATGGTCGAGATAATAAAGATGACAACAAACAGCAGGAGGAAGAGGAAGAGGAATTTAAACCAGAAACTCTGGAACATCCTGCTGATCTGGTCAAGTACAGCAAGCAGCGGACTGACCTCAATGTCTTCGGCGGCAATCAGGTCGACCGAGCCTAGCTCGCTGCCATACAAAATCAGCTTTAGTTCTCCCATGACATCGCCCTTTTGGATAGGAGCGGTAGCGTAGTCGTTTTCTCCAATTCTTTCTCCGTTCAGGTTGTAGGCGATGCGGCGAACATTGGAAACGTCAATGTTGTTTGGAATCAAGGCGGAGAAGGTTTGTCCGCTTACCAGCTGAAGGTGGTCTTTTCCGCCTTTTGCCAAGCGAAGATTATTGATGCTGCTGACCTTGTCTCCCTTTTCCACAATAGTTTTTGCTTTGTAGGTATCGAATACCCAGTCATAAAACTGTGCAGTCAAAACGAATGCCTGGTTTGGAGAGATGTATTCACCATTTTCATCCAGATAAGGGGCACCCATCATGACCAGAAGGTATTCATAGCCGTCTTTTTCGGCAGTGGTGATCAGACAGCGTCCTGCTTCTTCCAGAGTACCGGTTTTTACACCGGTGATCTGTGGGTAATAGAAACCGGAACCTTCCACAATCATCTTGTTGGTGTTGTCCCAGTGCAGGTTATCCTGCTTGTTGGTCGGGCCGGTATCATAGCTTGGGGTGGATACGATCTCGCGGAAGGTATCGTATTGCAGCGCGTACTTGGTGATCAGATACATGTCATAAGCGGTCGAATAATGGTTTTCATCAAACAGACCGTTCGAATTGACAAAGTGAGTGTCCAGACAGCCGATTTCCTTTGCCTTTTCATTCATCATATCCGCAAATGTTTCCAAAGAGCCGCCGCCGATTTCGTTTGCCAGCATAACCGCAGCCTCATTTGCCGATGGAAGCATGATTGCATAGAGCAGCTGTTCTACGGTAAGTGTTTCTCCCAGAACGATACCGCCGGTAGAAATACCGCCGCCGTAGGAAACGTTGATTTCATAGACATAGTTTTGCAGCTCTGCAGTAAAGGTGATTTCCTCGCTCAGATCATCAAAATGTTCCAGCGTCAGGATTGCTGTCATGATTTTGGTAAGCGATGCTGGATATTTTCGTTCGGTGGCGTTTCGGGAATGGATCAGGGTGTCGGTGGTGAGCTCCACCATGTAAACTGCAAGATCCTTCATTAAAGGATCGCTCTCATCGATGAAGGGAACCGTTCCCTGAGAGATATCCAGCTTTTGGGAGCCGGTTGCGTAATCTCCGCTTTGTTCCTCTGCAGAAGTTTGTCCATTTTCCTCAGAAGCGGTCTGATCGGTTTGAGTATCAGAGTCAGTTTCATCGGTTTGGGTGATTTCGGTATTTGCAGAGAGAAAATCCGGCGGGGCAGCAAGTGCACTTTGTGCCAGAACGCCGGCAATGATGGTGCAGGAAAGCAAAAACGCCATCAGTTTTTTCATTGATTTACCTTCCTTTCTGATATCTATAAATGTAAAATTTATTAAATGGAATACATTTTTATTATAATATACAAAAAAAGATTTGTAAAATCATTTGGCAGAAAAAGAAAATTTTAGCACCAAGTTTAACTGTATGTTCATATTCCTGCTTGAAAAACAAGGGACAGATGCGGTAATATAAAAAGGTATGACAGGAGGGACAGGTATGATCTATTTTACGGGAGATCTGCACGGGGATTATGACCGCTTTAAAAGTAAGGAGCTCAAAAAGCTCAAAAAAGGGGATACCCTGATCGTGTGCGGAGACTTCGGCTTTCTGTGGGACGGTTCAAAAAAAGAACAGTCGATTCTCAAAAAAATAGAAAAATTGAAATATCAGGTCTTGTTTCTGGAAGGAACACATGATAACCTTGACTTGATCGCACAGTATCCGCTTGAGGAATGGAATGGCGGAAAGGTTCGAAGAATCTCGAAGTCTGTTTTGAAGCTGGAACGCGGCAGTGTGTTTACTATCGAAGGAAAGAGACTGTTTGTGTTTGGCGGCGGAGAAAGTCCGGAGATGGATCTTCGGACAGCGGATGGTACCTGGTGGCCTCAGGAACTGCCGACCATTGAGGAAGTGATGCTTGCAAGAGAAGAACTTGCAAAGTATGACAATCAGGTGGACTGCATCGTGACCCATGAATGCAGTTCAACGGTTCGGCATTTTATTGATATGGACGGCGAACACACCAACATTATGACCCACTTTTTTGATGAGATTACCGAAAAGGTTTCGTTTAAAAAATGGTTCTTTGGATGCTACCACATGGATAAGGTGATTCCGCCCAGATATTATGCTCTGTTTGAAAAGGTTTTACCTTTCGAATAATAAAAAAGAGGAGGACTTTGTATGTCCAGTTATGTAACCAAAAAGACACCTGGAAATACCGCATGGTTTACCCATGACCGATTTGGAATGTTCATTCACTGGGGGCTGTACGCAATGCCGGCACGCCACGAGTGGGTAAAAACCCGTGAGCGCACACCGGAGGAAAAATACGACCTCTATTTTAAATACTTTAATCCGGATTTGTATGATGCAAAAGAATGGGCTCGTCAGGCAAAGGCAGCCGGCATGAAATATGCTGTTTTTACAACCAAGCATCATGAGGGCTTCTGTATGTTCGACAGCCAGTACACCGATTACAAATGCACCAACACTCCGGCAGGAAGAGACCTTGTCAGAGAGTTTGTTGATGCATTCCGTGCAGAGGGTATCCGCATTGGCTTCTATTACTCCCTGATCGACTGGCATCATCCGGACTTCACCATCGATGTAAACCACCCACGCCGCGATGATCCAGATGCAAAACAGCAGAACGAAGGCAGAGACATGCACCGCTATGCAGAATATATGCGCAATCAGGTTCGTGAGCTGCTGACAAACTACGGCAAAATCGACATCATGTGGTTTGACTTCTCTTACAGCCAGCGTCACGGCGAAGGCGACAAAGCTTGGTTAGGCGGCAAGGGCAAAAATGATTGGGAATCCGAGGAACTGATTGCTCTGGCAAGAAGCATCCAGCCGGAAATCATCATTGATAACCGAACCGAGATCGAACAGGATATCTGGACACCAGAGCAGTTCCAGCCAACCGACTGGTTCCGTCATCCAAAGACCGGCGAACTGGTTACTTGGGAAGCATGCCAGACCTTCTCCGGTTCCTGGGGTTATTACCGCGATGAGTATACCTGGAAATCTCCTGAGATGCTGCTGCGCATGCTCATCAGCACCGTTGCAAACGGCGGTAACCTGATTATGAACGTAGGTCCAACTGCACGTGGATATCTGGACAGCCGCGCAGAAGAAGCACTGAAGGTATATGCTGACTGGATGAAATACAATAGCCGTTCGATCTATGGCTGTACCAAGGCAGAACCAGAGTTCAAAACTCCAACCGATTGCCGCCTGACCCAGAGTGAAGACGGCAAACGCCTGTACATCCATCTGTTTGCTTATCCATTCGATAACATGAAGGTGGAAGGATTGGCAGGCAAGATCGAATATGCACAGTTCCTGCATGATGGCAGTGAGGTTAAATTCACCGAAGGTAAGGTTGAACTTTTGAGTGACGACAAACAGGAAGATGATGAAACAGCAGCATTCTTCTACCTGCCTCACGTAAAACCAAATTGCCTTGTTCCGGTTATCGAAGTGTTCTTAAAATAACAGTACATAAAAAAACAGCGGTCGTTTTTACGACCGCTGTTTTTCTTTTATGATTATTTGTGTTCTTCGTAAACGGTTACTTCGTGGTCTGGAGTGTGTTCTCCGCCAAACTGATAATCATTTCCCGGGATAATGGCATTTAATACGATGCCAGCGATTGCAGCGATTGCAAGACCGGAAAGATTGATTGTGAAGGAACCAACCTGGAAGGTGATGCCACCGATCGAGTTAAAGCCCAGTGCGCTTACCAAGATGACAGCAGCAATGATGAGGTTTCGGCTCTGTGTAAAGTCAACCTTGTTCTCTACAACATTGCGGATACCGATTGCAGAAATCATACCATACAGCATGAAGGAAACGCCGCCGATGATAGCCGATGGAACGGTCTCGATTGCAGCGCCAAATTTTGGGAAGAAGGAAAGGATGATTGCAACCAGTGCAGCGATTCTCATAACGCGAGGATCATATACCTTGGTCAGAGCGAGAACACCGGTGTTTTCACCGTAGGTGGTGTTTGCAGGACCGCCGCCCAGAGCAGAAAGGCTGGTAGCAAGACCATCACCGAGCAGGGTGCGATGCAGACCTGGGTCGTTGAGGTAGTTTTTGCCGGTGGTTGCGCTGATAGCAGCCATATCACCGATATGTTCCATCATGGTAGCCAGAGCAATCGGCATGATGGTGACAACAGCACTGAAGCTGAATTTTGGCAGGCTCAAAGGTGCCATAGCAAAAACCTGAGAGGAAGAGATTGCTTCAAAGTTTACCTCGCCCATAAAGATGGCAACGATATAGGACACTACAATACCAATCAGAATTGGAACAATTTTGATCATGCCCTTGCCCCAGATGTTGCAGATGACAATGACAGCCAGCGCGATAAAGGCAAGCAGCCAGTTTTCACTTGCATTTGTGATAGCGGAAGGAGCCAGAATCAGACCGATCGAGATAATGATTGGGCCGGTTACAACTGGCGGGAAGAAGCGCATGATACGGCGGATGCCAAAGACAGAAATCAAAGCGGACATCACCACATAAACAAATCCGGCAACCAGAACACCGCCGCAGGCATACGGAAGCATCTCTGTATTGGCAGCACCGTCAGCAAGACGAGGAGCTACCGCGGAATATCCACCCAGAAAAGCGAAAGAAGAGCCCAGAAAAGCAGGAACCTTTCCTTTGGTGATCAGATGGAACAAAAGGGTACCCAGACCAGCCATCAGCAGAGTGGTAGAGACATCAAGACCAGTCAGAATTGGAACCAGAACGGTGGCGCCGAACATCGCAAAAGTGTGCTGGATGCCCAATATCAGCATACGGGGAATTCCGAGCTGGCGAGCATCGTAGATGCCGACTTCACCGATTTTAATTTTTTTGTCGTTGCTCATCGATAAAACCTCCTAAAAACACATCAATATATGCCAAAATAAGCCGTACCTATTGTATCAGATTCTTTGGACAAGGACAATTGGTGTTTCTGATAATTTTTAACAGAATCTTAATTTAGGATAAGCATAAAACAACAAAAAATCCGTCGAAACAAATTCGACGGATTTTTATTTTAGTGCAAGATACTTTTTTATTTTGCGGTATGATACCATCTGCAAAAAGCAAAAACACCGAACAGACACAGAAAAAATCCAAACCAGAAGGCAAGGGAAAGATTCTGGTCAGCAAGCCAGCCAAACGAGAGGTTGGTTGCGATGCCGACACAGTCCATAATCAGTGCATAGATGCTCAGTTCGGTTGCACGATATGCAGAGGATACCTGTTTGTTTTGCAGTTCAGCCTGGAGCGGAGAAAACAGACTGAACACCATCCGCAGAGAAAAAATACTGATTACCACGGGAATAGCCTGCCCGGACACTGCCAGCACACCACAGGCAGATATCGCAATCAGAAAGCAGGATTTTGCAAAACGGGAAATCCCTAAGTGCTTTGAAATCTTTTCTGAAAAGGCACTGAACAACCCAAGCAGAGAAAGCAGGATATACAAATAACCGATGACAGAAAGAGAAATTCCGCAGGAAAGGTATTTGGGCTGGCTGAGAAAAGTGGTGATGGTTTGGTGAGTTTCATTAAAAAAGGCAATGGCCACCAACAGGAGAAGCAGGCTGGGTTTCGAGAGAGTCTGCTTTAACAGATGAAGAAAATCCCGAATAGGAAAGGACTTCTGTTTTGACTTTGTTTCGGACACTTCATCCAGAAAGAAAGGAAGCAGTGCGGCAAGCCCGTAGCTTACAACGGTCAGGAAGCTGGCAAGCGGGTAATTGTCTTTGATAAAGACAGAATAGATCAACGCAGAGAGGCTAAGTCCCAGAGTTTGCAGAGCCTCGCTGATACCAAAAATCCGCTGGCTTTGACCTTCTGCACAGGAAAGGTAAAGAATACTGTTATCCACACCGGATAAACCGGAAATGACAACGGCAAGCAGGATGCGTTCCAATAAAAACATCTCAAAGCTGTGTGCCTGCCAGAAGATGATCTTGGAAATAAAATAAAGCAGGCTGCAAAAGATCATGGTGTGTTTGTAGCCGATTTTGTCCGCCACAATACCCCAAGGAAGTTCCAGCAGCAGACACAAAGCGAGGCAGATGCTTTCGATGATGGTGATTTGAGAAAGGGTAATTCCCTGCGCCTGCCGGTACAGGGTCGCAATCGGGGCATAAAACACCATTGCCTGTAAAAATCCCAACAGGAGCATTAAAACAATATTCTTTTTTATCATAAGAAAAACCGTCCTACATTTAAATTTGATATCACAAATAAGCCGTGCAGGATGCACAGCGATGTCAGGAATATCAAACGATTAATGCAGACGGTTTTGCATCAGGAATACCAGCTTTCTGTTAAAATAGATAAATTTATTATACTCCCTGTTTTTTTGCTTTGCAATAGAAAAACTTTTTGAAATGAAGGATGTGCGTCAAATGCAACATTTTAAAAGCTGAAAATGAAGTATGTGCGTCAAATGCAACATTTTAAAAGCTGAAAATGAAGTATGTGCGTCAAATGCAACATAAAAAAGTATCAGCGGGATGATTTGTTTTGTTCTTCTTCCACTTCCTCCACAGCGGCACGCACTGCAGCGACGACAAAAGCTGAAAAGGTACAGTCTTTTCCCTGAATCAGGGACTCCACCCGCTCGATCAGATCATTTGGAAATCGAATGGTCTTGTTTGTAGTAGGAGGAATAGAGGGAATTTTAAAAGACATGAGATACACCTCGCAGTTAATCTACTGATTTTCACTTATTTATCAGATATCATTGTTGTGTAAAGAAAAAACGCACTCACATTTGTGAGTGCGTAGTTGTGTGCAGGTTCAACCTGCTGGCGGAGACGGTGGGATTCGAACCCACGTGCCTATCTCTAGACAAAACGATTTCGAGTCGTTCTCGTTACGACCACTTCGATACGTCTCCATATCTTATTGTTGTTCGGAAATTCCGATATACAAGACGGTTCATATGCTGCCGCCGCTTTCAATGAAGCCTATACAGTATAACAGATTTTCGTCTCACTTTCAAGACTTTTCCCAAAAAAGATTCCATCAAAAGACTACACTGCACTCAAAATAAAACGGTAGAATTTGTTTTTCAAAGCGTTCTATTTAAAACAATTGCTTTGTTTTTCTATCTTCAAAATCCGGTAAAAAAGAAGTAAGTTCTTTTGAAAAAACAACAGAAAAAAGAATAAATTGTGAATAAAGTTCAAAAAATCACTTTCACAAGTTAAAATCTTAGTGCAATCATACTATTGCATTTTAAAGGACGAAGACTTATAATAAAGCCCATACCAAACACTTTAGCGCATTACAGTTGTTAAGCAATACACTGTGAAAATAATTTTAGTGATATCACTTAATTTGGTAAAAAAATCTGGGAGGACAAAAACATGAAAAAGATGTTAGCAGTTATTTTGATGGCTGCAATGATGGTATCCACATTCAGCGGCTGCTCTGGAAATGGCAGCGGGGAAACAGAGGAAAGTGAAAATTCCACTACAGCTTCTGTAGAATCTTCTGAGGAAGCTTCTGAAGAAACTTCCGGTGAAACCGTTACATACGGTGTTCTGGCACCACTGACCGGTGATGCATCGGTTTACGGTATTTCCACTTCCAACGGCATCAAGATGGGTGCAGAAGATATTAATGAAAACGGCGGCGTTCTGGGTAAAACTCTGGAACTGGAAGTAATGGATGAGAAAGCAGATATCGCTGAGGCAACCAATGCTTACAACGCTCTGAGAAGCCAGGAAGTTTCGGCAATTATCGGTGACGTTACCTCCAAACCAGCTATGGCTGTTGCAGAGATCGCTGCTGAAGAATATGCAGATGGCGATGGTATCCCGGTTATCACACCAACCGGTACAACACCGGACATCACTCCAAATGGTGAAAATATTTTCCGTGCATGCTATACCGACCCATTCCAGGGCAAAGCAATGGCAACCTTCGCAGCAGAAAACCTGGGTGCAACAAAGGTAGCAGTTATGTACAATACTTCTGATGACTATTCCACCGGTATTGCAAATGCATTTGTGGAAACAGCAGAAGAAAAAGGAATTGAAATCGTAGCAAACGAAGGTTACGGTGCTGATGATAACGACTTCAAGACACAGCTGACCAAGATTCAGGCACTCAATCCAGATGCAATCATGGTTCCAGACTACTATAACAACGTAGCGCTGATCGCAACTCAGGCAAGAGAAATCGGCTATGACGGCGTTATGCTTGGTGCAGACGGCTGGGACGGCGTACTCAACGTACTGGACGATGCAAATAAATCTGTTGTAAACAACTGCTATTTCTGCAACCACTTCTTCATCAACGATACCGATGAAAAGGTAGCAAACTTTGTAAAAGAATACAAGGAAACCTATGGAGAAGATCCAACCGCATTCTCCGCTCTCGGTTACGATGCAGTATGCATCCTGGATGAAGCAACCGAAAAAGCAGGAAGCACCGATCCAGAAGCAGTTGTAGCAGCAATGCAGGAACTGGAATATGACGGTGTAACCGGACACATTACCTTTGATGAAAACGGTGACCCAATTAAAGATGTAGCAATCCTGAAATTGGAAGACGGAGCCGTTACACTCGAAACCAAACTGGCAGCAGAATAAAGATTCATTTTTTCGATAATAAGTTTTTCTAGATATTCCCTTAAAACACACAAATAGGGCGGAGCAACTGGGTTCTGCCCTATTTGTACATTCTGAGATGGGAATATCGTATTAGGGAATATCACACAAGGGAATATCAAAGATAGAAAATGGAAGGTAGGAGGAACAATGGAACAGGTTGTTATGTTTCTCAAACAGGTCATCAACGGCGTTCAGGTGGGCAGCATCTACGCTCTGGTGGCATTAGGATACACGATGGTATATGGCATCGTAAAGCTGTTAAACTTTGCACATGGCGACTTTATCATGGTGGGTGCATACATTTCCCTGTTTGCCATGACAGGTGCAGGAATGCCGGTCTGGCTTGCTGCGGTTATTGCAGTGGCAGGATGTGCATTGCTTGGCGTACTAACCGAAAAAATCGCATATAAACCGCTGAGAAATTCACCAAAACTTTCGGTACTTATTACAGCGATTGGCGTGAGCCTGTTCTTGCAGAACCTGTTTTTAATCCTGTTTACCTCGTCGCCAAAACCTTATCCGAATACCGTCAATATTCCAGCGGTCAATGTCGGACCAATCCAGATCAGCGGTGTTACACTGGTAACAATCGTATTGTCCGCTGTTTCGATGATTGCTTTACAGCTCTTTGTTAAAAAGACAAAAATGGGACGTGCAATGCGTGCCGTATCTGAAGATGCGCAAGCAGCTACCCTGATGGGTGTTAATGTAAACCATACTATTTCGCTGACCTTTGCAGTCGGTTCAGGACTTGCTGCTATTGCAGCGGTTATGTACTGTACCGCTTACCCAATGGTTGACCCTTACATGGGTTCGATGCTGGGCCTCAAAGCCTTCATTGCAGCAGTTCTGGGCGGAATCGGAATTATTCCGGGCGCTATGCTGGGAGGTTTTGCAATCGGACTGATCGAGAGCCTGACCAAAGCTTACATCTCCTCGCAGCTTGCAGATGCAGTAGTATTTGGAATTTTGATTTTGGTACTCCTGATTAAACCGGCAGGTATTTTTGGCAAGAATGTCGGAGAGAAAGTATAACAGTCGAACAAAGGGGTCGTTACAAAAATGAAAGATACAGTAAAAGTTCCCTGGAAAGCATATATCCTCAATGCGTTCTGTACCGTTTTGATCTTTGTCGCACTGTCCGGCATGATCGAAGCCAAGGTAATCGATAAATATATCCAGGGCATTATCATGTTAGTATTTGTCAATATCATTCTGGCGGTATCGTTAAACCTGACCACCGGATTTTTGGGACAGATTGCACTGGGACATGCAGGTTTCATGTCGATTGGCGCATATACCAGCGCCATCATCACCAAGGCAGTGAAAGATCTGCCGGATGGAAGCTTTTTACAGTCGCTGCCGCCTCAGCTGATCTTTGGCGTGGCACTGCTTGCTGGCGGTATTCTGGCAGCTTTGTTCGGTATCCTGGTTGGTATTCCGGCTTTGCGCTTAAAGGGAGACTATCTTGCGATTATCACCCTTGGCTTTGGTGAGATCATCCGTGTTATCATGGAAAATCTTGAGATCACCGGCGGTGCACAGGGCCTGCGCTCCATCCCAGGCTATTCCACCAAATACTTTGGAATGTGCTACTGGATTACGATTTTATCCATCGTCATTTTGTATATGCTGGTTCGTTCCCGTCATGGACGGGCGATCATGGCAATCCGCGAGGATGATATCGCTTCGGAAGCAGTGGGAATCCCGAATACCTATTATAAAGTAATGGCATTCAGTGTTGCAGCATTTTTCGCAGGTATTGCCGGCGGTATCTATGCACATTATCTCCGTATTCTGGGTGCAAAGAGCTTTAACTTTAGCCGCTCTATTGAGATCATCGTTATCGTTGTTCTGGGCGGTATGGGTTCAATGACTGGTTCGATTGTGGCAGCAATTGCTCTGACCATTCTGCCGGAAGCGCTGCGCAGTTTCTCCGATTACCGCATGCTCGCTTATTCCATCGCACTGATTGTTGTTATGATCTTTAAGCCATCCGGATTGTTTGGACGATATGAATTTTCCCTGATGGGATGCATTGATAAAATCCTTGGAAAAGGAAAGAAGCGCAGTAAGGAAACTGCAGCAGAAGGGAGCGTAAAATAATGACAGACACTCCTGTTTTAAAAGCGGAACATCTCGGAATCAGCTTTGGAGGACTCAAGGCGGTATCCGATTTTGATATTCAGATTGGTCAAAATGAGCTGGTTGGATTGATTGGTCCAAACGGTGCGGGCAAGACCACCATCTTTAACCTTCTGACTGGTGTTTACCAGCCGACCGAAGGAGTCATCTATTTAAACGGAAAATCTATGGCAAAGAAAAAGCCAAACCAGATGGTAAAGGAAGGAATTGCAAGAACCTTCCAGAATATCCGTCTGTTTAAAGAACTTTCGGTGCTGGATAATGTCAAGGTTGCGTTCAATCAGGGCATGAGCTATTCGGTGCTTAAATCCATCTTCCGCACTCCATCCTACTGGAAAGAAGAGGCCGAGATCGACCGCAAAGCGCGCGAATTGCTGGCAGTTTTTCACATGGAAGACAAAGCAGATTCTCTTGCGCAGAACCTGCCTTATGGTCAGCAGCGCAAACTGGAAATTGCAAGGGCTCTTGCGACCAATCCAAAACTGCTGCTGCTGGACGAGCCGGCAGCGGGCATGAATCCAACCGAGACCGCGGAACTGATGGACACCATCTCCACCATCCGCAAAAACTTCAACATTTCGATCCTGCTCATCGAGCACGATATGAGCCTTGTTATGAGCATCTGCGAGAGACTGATCGTAATTGACTATGGTCAGATCATTGCAAAGGGCACACCATATGAAATCGCCAACAACGAAAAGGTAATCGGCGCATACTTGGGCGCATAAATCTGCGCATCATGCAGGGATGGTTCCCTGCACAACGTATCCGCACAGGATACACGAAAGGACGGGTAATAATGGGAAAGATGCTGGATGTCCAGGAACTGAATGTGCATTATGGTTCCATTCATGCAATTCGGGATATCAGCCTTACAGTAAATGAAGGAGAAATTGTCTCGCTGATTGGTGCAAACGGTGCGGGAAAAACAACAACCCTGCACACCATTACCGGGATTAAAAAGGCGACATCCGGTCGCATTTTTCTGGACGGTAAGGATCTGATGGCTACCGAACCGCACAAAATCATCACCATGGGAATGGCGCATGTGCCGGAAGGCCGCCATATCTTTTCCCAGATGACGGTAGCGGAAAACTTGGAAATGGGAGCGTTCTGGCTTAAGGATAAGTCCCATGTCAATAAGGAAATGGAAAAGGTTTACGCACAGTTCCCAAGACTGAAAGAACGTTATAAACAGGCAGCGGGCACACTCTCGGGAGGAGAACAGCAGATGCTGGCAATCGGACGCGCAATTATGTCGAAGCCGAAAATCATGCTGATGGATGAGCCTTCGATGGGTCTTTCTCCGCTGCTGGTAAAGGAAATCTTCGAGATTATCAAACAGCTCAACCAGGAGGGAATGACCATCCTCCTGGTTGAGCAGAACGCCAAAATGGCACTCTCTATCGCACATCACGCCTATGTCCTGGAAACGGGCAAGATCGTTTTGCAGGGCAAAGCCTCCGATATGCTTGAAAACGATAATGTTAGAAAAGCGTATCTTGGCGCATAACTCTCACCTTTGTACCGCCGCAGTATCAAAATACTGCGGCGGTACGCTTATATAGAAGTTTTGTGCGGAAAACGGGGATGCCATAAAAATCTTGACAGGGCAGTTAGTCTTTGCTATCATAACAAAAAATAAGGTGGGAAACAAAGAGCATTTGCAAAAGAGGTGCGGCAGATTATGGAACAACAGGCAAAAAAAATCTGGATTTTTGATTCTACACTGCGGGATGGTGCGCAAGGGGAGGAAATCTCGTTTTCAGTGCAGGATAAGCTCAATATCGTGCAGACGTTGGATCAACTGGGCATCGATTATATTGAGGCAGGAAATCCGGGTTCCAATCCAAAGGATCTGGAATTTTTTGAACGGGTGGGTCAGCTGACACTCCACCATGCAAAATTGGTGGCATTTGGAAGCACCCGCCGCAAAGAGGAAAAGGTGGAAGATGATATTAACCTGCAGGCGTTGCTTTCCGCAAACACCAAGGCGGTGAGCATCTTCGGCAAGAGCTGGGATTTTCATGTTACAGATATCATCCACACAACCTTAGAAGAAAACCTGCGGATGATCGAAGAAACAGTTGCTTTTTTAAAAGCGCACGGCAAGGAAGTTATCTTTGATGCAGAGCACTTTTTTGACGGATACAAGCGCAACCCGGACTATGCGATGCAGACGCTGCTTGCAGCACAGAAAGGCGGCGCGGACTATATCTGTTTATGTGAGACAAACGGCGGTGCATTTCCAGATGAAGTCAGCCGCATTGTAGCACAGGTACTTCCGCAGCTTCGGGTTCCGGTTGGCATCCATACTCATGATGACGGCGGAATGGCGGTTGCCAGCAGTGTGATGGCGGTGCTGGCAGGTGCACAGATGGTGCAGGGAACGCTGATCGGTTTTGGAGAACGCTGCGGCAATGCAAATCTTTCGGCAATCATCGCGAATTTGCAGCTGAAGCGGAATTATCAGTGCATTCCACCGGAAAATCTGCACAAGCTGATGCAGACCTGTCGGGTAGTATCGGAAATTTCCAATGTCCGCCTGCACAAGAACATGCCTTATGTTGGAAAGAGCGCATTTGCCCACAAAGGCGGCATGCACATTGATGGGGTGAACAAGGCACCGGCATCTTTTGAACATATCAACCCGGAAAGTGTGGGAAACTCCCGACGTTTCCTGATGTCCGAGGTAGCGGGAAGAAGTACCCTGATCGAGCGCATCCAGAAGGTAGATGCGAGCGTCCGACGGGAGGACGAGGTGACTACCCGCATTATCAATCAGGTTAAGGAAATGGAGCATCAGGGCTACCAGTTTGAAGGAGCCGACGCGACGCTGGAAATGCTGATCCGCAAGCAGTTAGGACAATACCGACCATTTTTCCGTGTGGAAAAGTTTAAGACGATCGGAGAGCAGCAGGCAGGAGAGGAGACGGCTTCTGCTGCGGCGATGGTCAAGGTTGTCGTAGGCGGTCAGGCAGAGATGAATGCAGCGGAAGGAAACGGTCCAGTCAACGCCTTAGACTGTGCTTTACGAAAAGCGCTAGAGCGGTTCTATCCGGTTTTACGGACGGTACACCTGACCGATTACAAGGTACGAGTTTTGGACAGCAGCAACCGCACCGCATCGAAGGTAAGGGTTTTAATTGAAACGACCGACGGCAAGGAATCCTGGACGACGGTGGGGGTATCGGTGGACATTATTGAGGCGAGCTTGATTGCACTGATTGCATCGATCGAGTACAAGCTGATTCACACATCTGTTTAAAGATGAGGATGGGGGATTGTTCTGCCAAAAGGGGAGGACGCTTCTTAACGGATATTATGTGTGGAAGCTAGAATTTCTTAGTAGAAAAATGCAAAGCCAGGTGCAGGCTCATTATGTGGGGTTACGCACCCCACGCCCGCGGTTCCTTTTCTTTTACGAGAAAAGAAACCAAAAGCGTATCAAAGAGGAAGTGTCCTCTTTGATATCTCCTCGGGGGGAAGTATCCCCCGGGGTTGCCGCAAAGCGGCAAAGCCTCCCCCTCTTGTAAAAAACTCCCGTGATAGAAGGGGGGCGCGTGACCGCTCTGCGGTTACTGCGGGGGCACAGCCCCCAGGGATATCTAAGGGGTGTCCCCTTAGACACGTTTTTGGGTACTTTTATCGTGAAATAAAAGTACCCGCGGTGTGGAGCGCGTAGCTCCACAAAAACAAACAGGTTTGATGAAACAAAAAAGACCTCTCAAGTAATTGAGAGGTCTTTTTATCGAATTGGTTTTGGGCTATTTGTCAATCCAAGTAGATAATCAACACTGGTTTGATAAAACTGGGCAAGCTGTATCAGAATGTCGACCGGAATATTGATTGCTCCGCTTTCATAGCGGGAATAAGTAGCTTGTTTTATACAAAGGATGTTTGCAATATATTCTTGTGTCAAGTCATGATCTTCTCTTAGGTCACGGATACGATGAAACAAATTTCTCACCTCAAAACGATTATAAATCATAAAGAGAAAATGATTTAAATATTATGCAATTTTCGGATAAAAGGTATCGTTATTTATGGGGCTTAGGGTTATCAGTTAACCCAAGGAGATAATCTACGCTGGTTTTGTGAATTTTGGCAAGTTTGATTAAAATATCAGTTGGAACATCATAGGCGCCTCTTTCATATCGAGAATAGGTTGTTTGAGATACACCAAGTAAAGCAGCCATTTGAGTTTGCGATAAATCTAAATCTTCACGCAGATCTCTAATACGTTGATACAATCTTCTCACCTCGAGAATATTGTATTTTATACGTATTGCGTATATTGACAAATATGCTATTTTGGCCTAAAATATTTTTGAGGTGATGGAAAATGTGCGAAAATACTGTCGATACCCAGCAGGACCTCCTTCGCTATAAACAAATGTATCTGCGTATGGTCCGCGCTGTTATGGATGCCGAAAAACTGCTCCACGACGCAATGGAGGAATGCGAGGAACTTTTTATTTCTGAAAATGCTCAAACCCAAATTTCTCCCAAACAAGATAACCAGGATTTGAAAAAAGCAGTTTAAAAATTGAAATTCATTTTCAGTATCCATAAATGAAAAAGGGGACTCCGTATTTTACGGAGTCCCCTTTTTGTGTAATGCTTGCTTTGACTGTAACCCGAATCTGCTCGTGTAATAAGTGCGATATCACCTTAATAACGGTTGACAAATAGTAGTTCAAACGATATACTTAACAAAGTTAACTATATAGGGGGGATATCTATGGAGTGGACAGATATGGTGCACTATCAGCAGCAGATGCAGAAAATTATACGGTTTCTGCTTCCTGTGCATAAATCGGTATTGACCGCAAGTGAATGTGAACTTTTGGCCCATTTGTATTTGCGTCCAGAGCAAAATACACCGGTTTTGCTCAGTATAGAAAGCGGCATGAGGAAAGAGGCGGTGAGCCGCTGCCTGAAATCTCTTTATGAAAAGGGATGTATCTCCAAACAGCGTCAGGAAACAGATGAACGGAGCTATCAACTGTTTATCACAGAAACCGGACTTAGTGAATTAAGAAAAGGATACGAAAGTATCCTGCAGCCATTTTATGATCTTTGGCGCAGTTCTGGTGACGATTTTGAGGCATTCATGCATTATGCAGATAAACTTGCCGCACAGATTGAGAAAGGACAGGGAAACACTCGTGACAATGAAGTTTTATGATGCGTTACAGCTGGACCCGGCAATACTGAAACGAAAAATTGCTGCTTGTGATGAGAAAAAGGAAAAAGCATATTATTGGTTTGCCATGTCGGTACGTTCTGTGCTGATTGTGGCTGCTGCCATTATCTTTATCAGCCTGTTATCTAGCGTGTTTGGCGCCGACAATACCCCAATGGGTGTTGTATTGTTCTGTATGATTTTGGGGATTCGTTTTGTTAATTTCGAGTACTGTGTCAAAGATTCGCTCGTGACCCTGCTGGCAGTGCTGGCGATTTTGGTGCTGGCGCCAAGCGCAGCGGCAGTAATTCCAGAAGTTTTTTTGATTCCGCTGCACTTTGCAGCCTTTTTTGCTCTGCTTTATATGACGACGCAGCGGCCAGAGATGGGAAACGGCGGCCTGTATAGTTTTGCTTACATCTACCTGACAGGAAATCCTGTCACAGGAGAAGCACTGGTCCGCCGCATCTTTCTGGCTCTGGTAGGATATCTGATCTGTGGAGTGATTTTATTTGCAAAACATCGGGATCAGCATACGGCGACTCGTTTTCACCACGTTGTACGGAAATTTGATCTGTCCACACCCATCCATCTGTGGCAGCTGCGCATGGCACTTGGAGTAAGTCTGGTAATGACAGCCGGGCAGGTCTTTGGTGTAGAGCGCTTTATGTGGATGGGATTTGCCTGCGCATCACTGCTGTCAGAATACCCATATTCGGGAAAGGTGTTCACCCGTTTCTGGCAGAGAATTGTCGGAGCAATCGCGGGTTCTCTTGCATTTTTTGTCCTTTATTTGATCTTGCCAGAATCCCTGCACGCGTTGATGGGACCGTTAGGAGGACTGTGTCTGGGATTTTGTACGGACTACCGGTATAAAACAGCGATGAACTGCTTTGGCGCACTGATGCTGGGCGCTGGAATTTACGGAATTCATGGAGCAGTCATTCTGCGTGTTGTAGATACTGTCTTAGGTGTAACGTTCGGACTGATTTTTGCAGCACTTTTCCACCGAGTGGCAGCAGTCAGGTTTTTGTCACGCTCGATAGAGGAGTAGAGGGAAAAGTTTAAATCAAAATATTATAATAATAAAGCTCCCCGCACATTTCCAGAAAGGAATGTGCGGGGAGCTTTTTGTGTCTCCAATAACCCCGAAGGGTAAATTTTACTTAGCGAGGATATTTGATTGCAGCCTGTGCAGCAGCAAGACGTGCGATCGGAACGCGGAATGGAGAGCAGGAAACGTAGGTCAGACCAACTTTGTGGCAGAATTCAACGGAGGATGGATCACCACCGTGTTCGCCGCAGATACCCAGTTTGATGTCAGGACGGGTCTGTCTGCCCAGTTTGCATGCCATCTCTACCAGTTTACCAACGCCAGCCTGGTCGAGTTTTGCAAATGGATCGAATTCGTAAATCTTCTTGTCGTAGTAGTAGTTGAGGAACTTACCAGCATCATCACGGCTGAAACCAAAGGTCATCTGGGTCAGGTCGTTTGTACCGAAGGAGAAGAATTCAGCTTCTTTTGCAATCTCGTCAGCAGTAACAGCAGCACGAGGAATCTCGATCATGGTACCTACCTTGTAGTGCAGTTCCATACCGGACTGAGCAATCAGTTCATCAGCTGTCTTGGTAACAACCGATTTTACGTATGCAAGCTCTTTTACTTCGCCAACCAGTGGGATCATGATTTCAGGAACGATCTTCCATTCTGGATGTTTGCGGGAAACATTGATTGCTGCGTTGATAACAGCCTGTGTCTGCATCTCAGCAATTTCTGGGTAAGAAACAGCCAGACGGCAGCCACGATGACCCATCATAGGGTTAAATTCATGCAGAGAAGCGATAACGTTGTGGATTTCCTCTACGGAAATGTTCATCTCTTCAGAAAGTTCTTTGATCTCAGCTTCGGTGTGAGGAACAAACTCATGAAGCGGTGGGTCCAGGAAACGGATGGTTACCGGATGACCCTGCATTGCTTCGTAGATTGCCTCGAAGTCACCCTGCTGCATTGGAAGCAGTTTAGCCAGAGCGACACGGCGCTGTTCCTCTGTCTTGGAAAGGATCATTTCACGAACTGCTTTGATGCGGACGCCTTCAAAGAACATATGTTCGGTACGGCACAGACCGATACCTTCTGCACCAAACGAGAGAGCCTGAACAGCATCTTTTGGTGTATCAGCGTTGGTGTAAACTTTCAGCTGTCTTGCTTCGTCAGCCCAAGCCATCAGACGGCCAAAGTCACCGGAAACGGAAGCTGCAACAGTTGGGATTGCTTCGCCGTAGATCTTACCGGTGGAACCATCCAGAGAGATGTATTCGCCGCGGGAGATCTTTCTTCCGCCCAGTTCAAAGTAACCTTCTTCTTCGTGCATTACGATATCGCCGCAGCCGGATACACAGCAGGTGCCCATACCACGTGCAACAACTGCTGCATGAGAGGTCATACCGCCGCGAACGGTCAGGATGCCTTTTGCATGGTTCATACCTTCAATATCTTCAGGAGAGGTTTCCAGACGAACCAGGATAACAGCTTCGCCTTTCTTGCCTTCTTCAGTAGCTTCTTCAGCGGTAAATACAACCTTGCCGCAAGCAGCACCTGGGGAAGCAGCCAGACCAACACCGATTTCTTTTGCAGCTTTCAGTGCTTTCTGGTCAAACTGTGGATGCAGCAGAGAGTCAAGCTGTTTTGGCTCAACCATGCATACAGCTTCCTGTGGTGTGATCATGCCTTCGTCTACCAGATCGCAGGCAATTTTGATTGCAGCGTGAGCGGTACGTTTACCATTTCTGGTCTGCAGCATGAAGAGTTTGCCATTTTCGATGGTGAACTCCATATCCTGCATGTCGCGGTAATGCTGCTCCAGACGATGAGCAACATCGCAGAACTGATTGTATACGTCAGGCATGATGTCTTTGAGTTCATCGATGTGCTGTGGAGTACGAACACCAGCAACAACGTCTTCGCCCTGTGCGTTGACAAGGAACTCACCAAACAGACGGTTTTCACCGGTTGCAGGGTCACGGGTAAATGCTACGCCGGTACCGGAAGTGTTGCCGGTGTTGCCGAATACCATGGTCTGTACGTTAACAGCAGTGCCCCAGGAGGATGGGATATCGTTCATTCTTCTGTAGTAGATTGCACGTGGGTTATCCCAGGAACGGAATACTGCTTTTACAGCTTCCATCAGCTGTTCTCTTGGCTGCTGTGGGAAATCTTCGTTTTTCTGTTCTTTATAGTATGCTTTAAAGCGGACAACCATTTCTTTCAGGTCATCTGCGTCAAGCTCGGTGTCAAGAGTAACGCCTTTTGCTTCTTTCATCTGGTCGATGATAACCTCAAACTGATGTTTTGGAACTTCCATAACAACGTCGGAGAACATCTGGATGAAGCGGCGATAGGAGTCGTAAGCAAAACGCTCATTGTTGGTCAGTTTAGCAAAACCTTCTACAACCTGATCGTTTAAGCCGAGGTTCAGGATGGTATCCATCATACCTGGCATGGAAGCTCTTGCGCCGGAACGGACAGAAACCAGAAGAGGATTGCTTGGATCACCGAATTTTTTGCCGGTGAGTTCTTCCAGTTTTGCAAGATGCTCAAAAATTTCTGCTTCGATTTCAGGGCTTACCTGACGGTCATCTTCATAGTACTGTGTGCAGGCTTCGGTGGTGATGGTGAATCCCTGTGGAACAGGAAGACCAAGAACGGTCATCTCAGCGAGGTTTGCGCCTTTACCGCCGAGCAGTTCACGCATTTTTGCATTGCCTTCCGAAAAGGCATAGACAAACTTTTTCATAATAATAACCTCCTTAAAGGGAAAGAGGATCAATTTAGCACAGGCAAGGATGGAATATGTATTTGCTTCCAAAACTGTGCAAAAAGATGAAAAATCCTCGAAAATTTTATTTCCATCCCCTGATGGTACATATTATATCAAATAAAACTCAACAATACCATACTTTTTTATAAGTTTTTCATAAAAAAATTACCGGAAAAATTCATGAAAATCGAGCATTGCATTGTGATCATTTCATGTGGAGGACAAATAAGATTGGAAAAAATGATAATTTTAACCAAAAATTAAACAGATTAAATAAAATCAGCATATTATTTTTATTTTGCTTTATCTAACCTATCGGAAATGATCGGGAACCTTGAATTTTTACAAAGCGGATTTTATAATATATGTCAGAGTACACAAAGCTATGAGAAAGAATGGAGTGAATATCGTGACAACACAAACCTGTGCGATCATTCTGGCAGCAGGCCAGGGAACCAGAATGAAATCGAAACATCCAAAAGCAATGTGTGAAGTACTGTTTAAACCGATGATTTGCTGGGTCACCGACTGGTGCCGCAAAGCGGGAATAGAAAAAATATGCGTTGTAGTGGGGGAAGGTGCCCAGGAGATTGAGGCAGTTCTGCCAGAAGGCTGTGTTACAGTTTTACAGTCTGAACGCAAAGGTACCGGCCATGCCGTTATGATGGCAAAAGAATTTATTCAGGAAAATATCGACAGCGATATTGTGGTGCTCAATGCAGACGCGCCGTTTGTCAATGACAGAGTGCTTCGAGAGTCGCTTGATCAGCATCGGACCGAAAATGCAAAAATAACAGTGATTACAGCAAAACTTGACCATCCAACCGGTTATGGAAGACTGGTTCGCAGCACAGAGGATGATAAGGTTGTCACTGCCATTGTCGAAGAAAAGGATGCAACCGAAGAGCAAAGAGCAATCAAAGAGGTAAATTCCGGTGCGTACTGGTTCTCTGCAAAGTTTTTGCAGGATGCACTGACCAAAATTGACTGCAATAACAGCCAGCATGAATACTATCTGCCAGATACAGTAAAAGTGGCGTTCTCTCAGGGAGAAAAGGTGATTGCCTGCCTCTGTGACGACCCAAATCTGGTGCTGGGAGCAAACGATCGGGCTGGTTTGTTAAAATTAAATGAAATCGCGAACAAAATTGTGGTTGACAGACTTTTGGAAGATGGTGTAAACTTTTATTGTACGGATGGAATCGTAATTTCTCCGGACGTTACCATTGGAAGAGATACCACAATCGCACCAGGTACCCAGCTGATTGGTCATGTTGAGATTGGGGAAGACTGTGTGATCGGACCAAACACTATCATCGAAAACAGCCAGATCGGAAATGGATGCCAGATTCATTCCTCCTTCATCGAAAAATCCAAGGTAGGAAACGGTGTTCGAATCGGACCGAACAGCCATCTGCGTCCGAACAGCGTTCTGGCAGATTCAGTCAAGATCGGAAACTTTGTGGAGATTAAAAATTCTACATTGGGAGAAAAGACCAGCGTAGCACATCTGACCTACATCGGAGACTCCGATTTTGGTTCGCATATCAATGTTGGATGTGGCGTGGTAACGGTAAATTATAATGGTTACCGCAAATTCCGCAGCACAGTGGAAGATAATGCATTCATCGGCTGCAATACCAATCTTGTATCGCCGGTTCATGTCGGCAAGGGCGCTTATATCGCAGCAGGTTCCACCATCACAGATGATGTACAGGAAGAAGAACTTGCGATTGCCCGTGCAAGACAGACAAACAAACAGGGCTGGGTAGCAGGCTATCGTGAAAAAGAGCTTGCACTCAAGGCCAAAAACTCCAAATAGAGAGAACCTCAGAATGGAGTAAATCAATTTGTATCATACAGTCTGGAAACGAACGTGTTTTACGGACTGTTTAACGGCATCAGCCGGATATTCTTTAGAGGGACTAAAGAGGAATTCAAGGTGGGCGGAGAAAAATCTGCCGAGAAAAAGTAAGGGGAGTCAAAAAAGAAATGAATTTGCATGGTAAGGATATTAAAATCTTCACTGCTAATTCCAATCCAAAAGTTGCAGCAGAAATCGCAGCTTGTTTGGGTCTGCCAGTAGGCAAGAGCGAAGTAAAAACATTCTCTGACGGCGAGATCGCTGTATCGATTCAGGAGTCTGTTCGTGGTTCGGACGTATTCGTTGTACAGTCCACCTGCACACCAGTAAACGATAACCTGATGGAACTGCTGATCATGATCGATGCTTTCAAACGCGCTTCTGCTGGTCGTGTTACCGCAGTAATGCCATACTTCGGTTATGCAAGACAGGACAGAAAAGCAAAAGCCAGAGACCCGATCTCTGCAAAACTGGTTGCAGACCTCATTACCGCAGCTGGCGCAGACCGCGTGCTGACCATGGACCTGCATGCAGCACAGATCCAGGGCTTCTTTGATATTCCGGTTGATCATCTGCTGGGTGTGCCGATCATGATCCCACACTTCATCGAAAAGATCGGTGACGAGCAGTCGATCTACACCGTTGTTTCTCCAGACCTTGGTTCTGTAACAAGAGCAAGAAAATTTGCTGAACGCTGCGATGTTCCGCTGGCAATCATCGACAAGAGAAGACCAAAAGCAAACGTCTGCGAAGTTATGAACATCATCGGTGATGTTCGTGACAGAAAGGTCATCATCGTTGACGATATGATCGACACAGCAGGTACTCTGTGCAACGCTGCAAACGCTCTGGTTGAAGTTGGCGGTGCAAAAGAAGTTATCGCTTGTGCTACTCATGGCGTACTGTCCGGTCCAGCTCTGGAAAGAATCGAAAAGAGCGCACTCAAAGAGGTTGTTCTGCTCGATACCATTCCGCTGCCGGAAAACTGCAACAGCACAAAGATCACTCAGCTTCCAGTTGCTCCTGTATTTGCAGAGGCAATCGAAAGAATCTATCAGGACAAACCGGTTTCCCCGCTGTTTGTTTAATTTTGACAAGAAGACAAGGGCAGGTAAGTTTACCTGCCCTTTTTTCTGGTGAGGAGTTTGGATGGAATATATCTGTTACTGTGACAAGGTGACCGAGGAAGATATTGTTCGGGCAATCGGACAGGGGGCCAGAACCATCCGCGATATTCAGCGGATGACCGGCGCAATGACCCACTGTGACTGTGCAAACAAAAATCCAAAGGGAACCTGATGCACACCGGATATTTTGCGGGTGCTGAGGAAACATCTTCCAAAACCTGCAAAGTAGCCATTTGGAAAATGGTTAAGATTTTTGAGAATAATAAAAGTGCGGGCAGGCTGACCACAGGCTTCTATCGATATGGAGGTCTGTGGTTGTCCTGCCCTGTTGCCGACCCTGTAAGTGAGAGGTAAAAAAGATGGACAAAATGTACGATATTTTTGAAAAGTTAAAAACACTCAACACAAAGCCGTCAGTGACCGGAACACCGGAATTTCTGGTGGTAGGTCTGGGAAATCCAGAGCCAAAATACGATACAACCCGCCACAATGCCGGATTTATGGCAATCGACCGCATTGCACAGAAGACAGGATGCAAAGTTGATCAGCTCAAATTCAAATCCCTGTACGGAATGTGCGAAATTGAGGGAAAAAAGGTCATGCTGATGAAGCCGTCGACCTATATGAACAATTCCGGTGAAGCAGTTCGGGAAGCAAGCCAGTTTTATAAAATTGGTCCGGAGCATATCATTGTAATATTTGACGATATTTCGCTGGATGTTGGCAAAATGCGCATCCGCAGAAAAGGAAGCGACGGCGGCCACAACGGAATCAAGAGCATTATCTATCTGACCGGAAGCGATCAGTATCCGCGCATCAAGATCGGTGTTGGCAAGAAGCCGCACCCAGATTACGATCTGGCAGCATGGGTTCTGGGACATTTTTCGGATGAGGATATGAAAAATCTTTCTCCGGTTCTGGACAACAGCTTTGAAGCGGTCAAAGAGATTGTCAAGGGCAATATCGACCGCGCAATGAATCTGTTTAACTAGTTTTATTTTAAGAAAACGAAGGGCGGTGAAGTTTGATGAAACAGTTTTTATCCCTGCTGGATGGGATGATGGAATATGAACAGCTCAAAACTGCGCTGCAAAACGGCAGAACACCGATTTCAATCAGCGGTGCAGCGGCGTCTCATAAGACAAATATGATTGCGGCGCTGGTAAGCCAGCTAAATCGCCGGGCGCTCATTATCGTTCCGGATGAAAGCACAGCAATCCGCTTTGCAGCGGATCTTTCCACCCTGCTTGGAGAAAAGGTGCTGCATTTTCCGGCAAGAGATTATGTCCTGCTGGATGTGGACGGTGCGTCCGGAGAATTTGAGCATCAGCGTCTGGGCGTGCTCAGCGCGGTACTGCGCAAAGAGACAAAGGTGGTTGTTTCTTCCATCGAGTCGGCATGTGAAAGAACCATACCAGTCAAGAAGCTGGAAGAATCCATCCTGACCATCGACAGTGACGGGCAATATGACTGCGAAAAAATCGTGGAGAAGCTGGTGGCAATGGGCTATCAGCGTAGAGATCAGGTTGAAGGTATCTGTCAATTTGCGCGCCGCGGCGGAATTCTGGACATCTTCCCGCCTGACAGAACAGATCCGGTGCGTATCGAGTTCTGGGACGATGAGATCGATATGATGTCTTCTTTCCAGGTCGATACCCAGCGCCGTCAGGACCCGGTGGACAAGGTAACCATCCCTCCAGCGAGAGAGGTACTGTTTGACAGCCCGCAGGCGCTGATCGATCTGTTAAACAAACAGGTCGAAGCACAGAAGGGTAAGACAGGAGTGAAGGTAAAGGAACATCTGGAACGGGATATCGAGCGTCTGGACGGAGGATTAAGTCCGGTCAGCATCGACCGCTATCTGCCAATCCTGTATGAACCGACCACCATCTTTGATTATTTTGAAGCAGATGCGATGACCTTTTTGTGCGAGCCGATTTCCTGCAAGGAAAACTTTTCCAATGCAATGGCACAGCACCATGAGGATGTCAAGATGTTGCTGGAGGACGGAATCCTGTTCCGTGGATGTAGCGTCTACTACGATGATTTCACCGACCTGTGCCAGAATCTTTGTCGCCATGCCGGTGTGCTGATGGATACCTTCAGCCGTTCGGTCAATGAGGTTCCAATCAAAGAACTGATTTCGATAACGGCTTCGCAGCTGTCCACCTGGAGCGGCGAGTATGCCATCCTAAAGGATGATATCGAGGACTATGTTAAGACCGGATTCTGCTGTGTGATCTTTGCGGGAACCTACCGCGGTGCGCAGGCTCTGGTTTCAGACTTAAATCATGATTTTTCTGCAGACTTTGTGCAGGATGTTTCCACCATCGTTCCGGGAAAGATTTATGTTGTAGAGGGAACGCTTTCGGCAGGAATGGAATATCCGCAGTTAAAGCTGGCGGTATTAAGCCATACCAAAACCGGAGCGAGCAAGACAAAGGCACCAAAACAGAAAAAGGGTGTCAACATCAAGAATATCTCTGACCTGAATGTTGGGGATTATGTGGTTCATGTTTCTCATGGTATCGGTATCTTCGAAGGTATTGTTAAGCGCGATATCCATGGGGTTGTCAAGGATTATATCAAGATTCGCTATGCCGGCAGCGATATGCTGTTTGTGCCGGTTACCCAGCTGGACCTTGTAACCAAGTATATCGGCGGCAAGGAAGACAGCATTGTAAAATTGAATAAATTAAATTCCGCAGAATGGGCAAAGACCCGGGCAAGAGTTAAAAAAGCGGTCAAGGATATGGCGGATGAGCTCATCAAGCTCTATGCCAAACGAGAAGCGGCAAAAGGATACGCCTTTAGTCAGGATACCGACTGGCAGAACGACTTTGAGCGCCGCTTCCCTTACGATGAGACCGATGACCAGCTGCGCTGCATTCAGGAAATCAAGGATGACATGGAAAAGCCGGTTCCGATGGACCGACTGCTCTGCGGCGACGTAGGATTTGGCAAGACCGAAGTTGCCATCCGTGCAGCGTTTAAATGTGTCATGGATGGAAAGCAGTGCGCGGTTCTGGTGCCGACCACCATCCTGGCATGGCAGCACTATCAGACCTTCCGCAAGCGAATGGAAGGTTTCCCGATCAAGGTCGATATCCTTTCCCGATTCCGAACCCCAAGGGAACAGGAGCAGGTTCTGGAAGAGCTGCGCCGTGGAGAGATTGACATTGTGGTCGGAACCCATCGACTGGTACAGAAGGATGTCAAGTTTAAAGATCTAGGGCTTTGTATCATCGACGAGGAACAGCGCTTTGGCGTCAAGCACAAGGAAAGCTTTAAGGAGATGCGCAACAATGTCGATGTGCTGACCCTTTCGGCGACCCCGATTCCGAGAACCCTCAATATGGCGATGTCGGGTATACGCGATATGTCCACCATTGAGGAAGCCCCGCAGGACCGTCAGCCGGTTCAGACCTATGTCATGGAGCATGACTGGGGAATTTTGACCCAGGCGATGAACAAGGAACTCAGGCGCGGCGGACAGGTATTTTATCTGCATAACCGCGTGGATACTATTGACCGCTGTGCTGCGACCATCCAGCAGTTTTTGCCGGATGCCACCGTCGTAGTTGCCCATGGCAAGATGAGCGAGGAGCAGCTTTCCAAGGTCTGGAAGCGCCTGATTGACCATGAAATCGATATTCTGGTCTGCACCACCATCATCGAAACCGGTGTGGACGTATCAAACTGCAATACGCTGATTATTGAAGATGCCGACAAACTGGGACTTTCCCAGCTGTATCAGATCAGGGGACGTGTCGGCCGTTCCAGCCGTCGTGCTTTTGCTTATCTTACCGTAACAAAGGGCAAGGCACTGACCGATGTTGCAACCAAACGTCTGGAAGCAATCCGTGAATTTACCACCTTCGGCTCAGGATTTAGAATCGCGATGCGAGATCTGGAGATCAGGGGTGCCGGAAATATTCTGGGTGCGCAGCAGCATGGACACATGGAAGCGGTCGGATATGAGATGTATCTGAAGATGCTTTCTGATGCGGTAGCGGTTGCCAAAGGTGAAAAGCCGAATACCCAGACAACCGAGTGTCTGGTGGATATCCGAATTGGAGCGCATATTCCGGAAGATTATATCGAAAGTCTGGCACAGAGAATCGATATTTACAAGAAGATTGCTTCGATCGAAAACGAAGCAGACGCTCTGGATATTACCGACGAGCTGATCGACCGTTTTGGAGATCCGCCGGAAGCAGTCAAGGGACTCATCGATGTTTCCCTGCTGCGCAATACTGCTGCTAAAATCGGTATCAAGGAAATCTCCCAGAGAGCAGACAGCTTGCTTCTTTATCCGGAAACGGTGGATATGGAAAAAGCAAGTCACCTTGCATCCGCACTCAAGGGAAGGGTTATGCTCAACGCCGGAGCAAAACCATATATCACCGTCAAGGTGGCAAAGGGAGAAAAGCCGATCGACACCATGCGTATCGCTTTGGGCATCATGTCCGGCGAGAATGTGGATTTGAGCAAAAAGTAAATTTTTCTGCCAAAGAACACACAATGGCGTCAGTGATAGACTTTTTAAAAATTTGGGTGTATAATAACATGGTATTTTGCCAAAAGCGGATCGGTACACCCGCTTTCGGAAGTAAAAATTTTAGGAGGATATTTCATGAACCTTTTGAAAAAATGCACAGCCATGCTGCTGACCGGAGCAATTGCTCTCTCCTGTGCAGCATGTTCCGGCGAGGATACTGCTTGGATCATGCGAAATGGTGAGCTGGAAATGCCGGCAGGAGCTTACATTAACAGCCTGATTGAAAGCTATTATGAAGCAAGCTCTTTGGTTGAGGATTCGGAAAAGGATGTTCTCAAACAGCAGATCGATGGAAAAGACGCTGACGAATGGATCAAGGAAGAGGCACTCAAGGCAACCAAACAGAACATGGCAGTTTGCGCAAAATTCAACGAACTGGGACTTTCCTTCAGTGAACAGGAACTGATGACCTGCCAGACTCAGGCTGAATCCTACTATGAGCAGGCAGGAGAAAACCTGGAAAAGAACGGAATTTCCAAAGACTCCATTGAGCTTCTCTACCAGATCACCTATATGAAGGTCAAAGTATTTGATGCAATTTATGGTGAAGGCGGAGAAAAGGAAGTTTCCGAACAGGAACTGCGCGATTACTATGAAAACAATTATATCAAGATGGCAGTTCAGACCTTTAACTTTCCAGCAGAGCCAGAAGTAGCGGAAGACGCAACCGAGGAAGAAAAAGAAATGTACGATGAGTTCTATCAGGGTGAACGCAGCAACGTTTACACCAATGCAGAATCTCTTTATACTCAGGGCCAGATTGGTCTGGAACAGGGCAAATCCTGGAACGAGGTCCTCAACCTGTACAAACAGGATAATGCAGACAATGGGGAAGAGTACGATATGACCACCAACAACTATCGTCTGGTAGATACTGCAACCACCACCCTGAATGCAGATATCATCGGCGCACTCAAGGAAGCTGAAGTTGGCGAGATTATCAAGGTTGAGACCGATAATATGATTGCAGTCGGCGCAACTGCAGACCTGAACGAAGACCCAACCGATTTTGAGTATGTCAAGAGCACAATCTGCCACGCTCTGAAAGACGAAGAATTCGAAAACATGCTTCTGGAAACTGCATCGGATGAATCCTTCGAGGTAAATCAGAAAGCAGTTGACCGCTATGCTCCAAGCAAACTGAAGATGGATTAATGATCCGAAAGGAAAAGAAAAATGTCCTCCCAACAGGAGGACATTTTTTTATGGATTTTTGCAAAGAAGAATATGAATGAATCTTTAAATTTTTTTCAGTTATGTTCCACAACCGTACTTTTTTATGATATAATAATCAGGAAATGCTGAAAAGCGGCAAAATGACCATCTGTCTGCGCTTTCAAGGCATCAATGCTGAAAGAAAACAGCACCAAAGACGGAATACGAAAATTCACATCGGGGTAGCAAGGGGCTATCCAATCAAAATAAAAGGATAAGGGATGAAATTTATGAAGGATCGCATTGGACAGTCCAGCAGAAAGAAAAAACCGGTTGATAAAAGTGTTTCCAGCATCACCGGTGTGCCAACACCAGACAGCTTTGCGGGATTTTCTGCAGATGATGATTATCAGCCAAAGAAACCAAAGTGGCCAATCTTAGTTTGCGGCGTTGTTGCGGTAGCACTGGTTGCAGGCGGAGCATGGTATTTCCTTTCCAATCAGGGCAGCATTACCGAACCGGGAACACCAAGTGTACAGTATCCGGAAAATACTGCTGGAGTAGATGAACAGCAGCAGGCAATGCAGGATGTGCTGCAGAGTGCAAAAGAACAGCGCGTTCCAAGCATGACACAGCTGGTTGACCTTATTGCTATCAACAAGCTGGCTGGTACATTGGAATCGGAAGGGGACGGCAAGAACGCAAATGTGGTAGCAACTCTGCCAACAGAATCTCTTGCTCAGAAAGCAACCGAATTTAAAGAATCCACCAATGAGGATACGATCGGATGGATTCAGCTTCCAAATACCAATGTTGACTATCCGGTTGTATACAAGGCAGGTTCGGAGAACTATGACTATTATGGAAGCTTGGACTACAACAAAAATTACAGCAAAGACGGCGCAATTTTTGCCGATTACGAATGCAGCTTCCCAGAGCTTTCTCAGAACACCACTCTTTATGGTCATAACTGGCATAATGTCTACACTCCAAGAACCTTGGAAAATATGCAGAGCAATGATACCATGTTCTCTCTGGTCATGAGCTACCATTATACCGACTTTGCTCAGGAAAACCCATTTATCTATTTCTCTACTACCGAAAAAGATTATGTTTTCCAGGTGTTTGCAGCGTACTATACCGATATCAGCAAGGGCAAAGCTTCCATGTATAACTTTGCTAATACAGACCAGGAAACCTTCCAGGAAGTAATCGCAGAAGCAAAAGCGAAGAGCATGCAGAACTATAATGTTCCGGTTACCAGCGAAGATCATATCCTGACCCTTTCTACCTGTACACGTATGAAAGGAGCTTCTGATACACAACGATTTGTTGTTATGGCAAAATTGGTATCCGAGGGTACACCGTCCACAACCATCAGCACACATACCAATCCAATGACATACAATGTCAAATTGACCCGCCCAGAAGAATAAAAATCGATTATAAAATAAAATGCCACAAAAGCCTTCTCCTTTGCGGGAGAAGGCTTTTGTGGTTTGAGAGGAGGGGTGTCTATTTTGCAAGGGAAGCCGGATCAACATATTCGCCGTTTTGTTTTACGTCGAAATGAAGATGTGGCTCCAACGAGAGTTCACATGGAATTTCGCCTACCGAACCGATCTGATCGCCAGCAGTCACGGTCATATCGACCGAAACCAGGATGTCATCAGACAGTCCGGAATAGGTCATCACATAATCACCGGAGGTCACTTCTACAACATTGCCCCAAAGCGGGTCGGAGCGGATGTCTGTGACGACACCATCACTGGATGCAGTGACTGCCGAGCCGAGTTCGGCACTGATGTCAATTCCGTTGTGGGTGCGCCAGTCACCAAGTGTTTCGTTTTTGACCAGCATGTCCCCGCTAAAAGGAGCGATTGCAGCTCCGCTGACCGGTAAGGTCAAGGAAAAATCGTCCGATTCCTGCTGCTGCACGGGCTGTGTGGATGCTTCGGAAGATTCGGTAGACTCCGGTACAGATTCGGACGGTACAGAAGGCGATAAGACATCCGTTGATGATTCGTCGTCCGGTGTCTCTGCGGTCAGGATACCTTCCTGTTGTCCCTGAGAGGATGGGGAGGAATCTCCGTTTGCTTCCGCAGTCACAGAATCGGAAGACTCGGGGGTCTGCTGCAGGATATTGTCGATTTTCTGCTCCGCAGGATGTGTGTCGAGCTGGTCTTCTGGGTGCATGGTTTCTGCCTGCGGAGTTTCGGATAAAGGGGCGGACTCAATATTATCGATAGTTTTGTCTACGGCAACCCAGGCCGCAGCACCGGCACCTGCAAGGCAGAGTGCCAAAGCAAGATAAAATCCCTTGCCGGAGATGAATTTTGCAAATCCATTACTCATGGTGTGACCATTCCTTTCATAGGTAAGATAATTTCCTCTGACTGTATTTTGCTCAGACAGGATGGTTTTATGCCTTACTTTGAGAAAACTTTTTGAAAACCGGAAACAGAGAGCAAAGTAGCTCACGCAGTCCAATTACCAATAAGAACAGACCAAAAGCTTTTCTTAAAAGATCTGGTTCCAGCATGTTTGCGAGTAAACTTCCCAGAATTCCGCCGATGATGCCGCCGGGAATGCAGGGCTTCAGGAGAGAAAAGGAAATCAGCTTGTTTTTCCAGTGAAAGAAGAGGGAGAGTGCTGCAGCTGGAAGAAAGAGCAGGAGATTAAGCGACTGCATCTGAGGCTGCGAAAGGGTGGAAAAAAAGGAAAGATAGAGAAGCAAAACAGTACCGCCGCCCAATCCCATTGCAGCTACCAAAGAGGAAAGAAACACAGCAGCGATAGAGAATACAGAAAGTTCCATCAAAATTTTCTCCTTTATGTGAGCAGGATTTTTGCGGCGCTGTACAAAATCAGAATGGAAAAACTGATTTTCAGCAGAAAAACAGGAATCCTTTTTAAGCACCATGCGCCGCATACGGAACCGAGAAGTGCAGGAACAAAAAAGAACAAGCTTTGTCCGAGGGAGAGATTGCCGCGAAGATAGTATACCCCAAGGCTGATGATGGATAGAGGCAGGATCAGCGCAATACTGGTTGCATGAGCCTGACGAGGAGAAAGCCCTTTTTTCTCTAGCAGCGCAACTGCCAGAATACCACCGCCGGAACCGAAAAATCCATTAAGCAGTCCGATTGCGATTCCAAAGAAGAATAACAAAAAATCACCCCCAAAAACAAAATGCTCCTTCTTTGGATATTTTTCCAGAAAGAAGGAGCGTTATTCATTTTGAAAAGGCTTTGTGGCGACTTGACTTTTTTTGTCAGGAGGATTATCTTGTATTTAAGTAATTAAACAAATATTAAAATAGATTGGAGGAAGGCAGGATGGCATTGCAGGAAACACTCAAAGCGATTTCTGACCCAGTACGAAGAAAGATTCTGCTTTCGTTGCGGGAAAAGGAGCTTTCAGCAGGAGAGATCGCACAGTTTTTGCAGATGACTCCGCCCGCGACCTCGCATCACCTGCAAAAACTAAAATATGCGGGGCTTGTTTCGGAGCGAAAAGAGAAAAATTATATTTTCTATGAGCTCAATACCTCTTTGTTTGAGGAACTTTTGCTGTGGCTCAAACAGTTTGAGCAAAGGAAGGAGGAAACATCAGATGAAGGGAATCAAAAGGCTGTATTCGATTCTGACCTTCCTGCCGCTCATCGTTAGTATCTTTGCCTGCCCGATTCTTCCCCAAAAGATTCCTGCACACTACAATCTGGCAGGGGAGGTCGATCGATGGGGAAGCAGGTTGGAAATCTTGATTATTCCAATCATTACCGCAGTGTTTGGATGGATATTTAGACGCTGGATTGTCAGCGCCATGAAAAAGCAACCAGAAAATTCCGAACGAGCCTTATATATCGGGGGAATTTCGATGTTGTTTGTGTTTAACGGATTGTTTTTTGTGATGCTGTATACCTCGTTTGCTGTGGTGGAGCATCTGGCAAACCCGGAAAATTCGATCATACAAATCATCAATATTCTGGTTGGAATTATGTTGATTCCGTTAGGAAACATCATGCCGAAGGTAAAGCGTAACGGAGTGTTTGGTGTACGCACTAAATGGAGCATGGCAAACGATACCTGTTGGAATCTTTCTCAGAGGTTTGGCGGAATGAGCTTTGTTATTACCGGTATCCTGATTATTGTGGGAAGCCTGATGATGGAAAATCCCGCATATCAGAGTATTTTTATGGTAGTGATGATTTTATTGGATGCGGTATTCTGTATTGTTTATTCCTATCAGGCTTATCAAAAATATGGGAAAAACTAAGTGCCCAAAGGTTTTGCCTTTGGGCACTGTTATAGGATATAATATAAAATTAGCTTAGTTTTGAGATGGCAGACTGATGAGACGACGAATGCCGACACTTGCCATCAGATAACCTGCGGCAGGAGGAACGAAGGCGCAGCTTGCCGGACTGTGGCGTCCGTGTTCCTCGCCGCCTGCACAGATTGCTTTGGCAGGAACTTCAACCGAATAGATGACAGTCTGCTTTTCAACGCCGCGTTTTTTGAGTTCCCGGCGCATCACGCGGGCAAGCGGACATCCGCAGCCGGTTGTTTCGGAAATATCACCCCAGCGTAGGCGGGAAGGGTCAACACGGTTTCCGGTTCCCAGACAGCTGATGAGCGGGATGTTTTTTTCCTTGCAGGTTTGTGCCAGAAACAGTTTTGCAGTGACGGTATCGATCGCATCCAGGATTAGATCCGGTTTTTCGTCAAAAAGAAAATCGGAGTTTTCCGGCAGGAAAAACCGTTCGTAGCAGATGATATTGAGATCAGGATTGATGGACAGCAGTCTTTTTTTAGCAGCAAGGCATTTGCTCTGACCGACCATATCAGCGGTCGCAAAAAGCTGTCGGTTTAAGTTGGTAATGTCCACAGTGTCGTTATCAATCAGGACAAGCTTACCCACGCCCATGCGGCAGACGGCTTCGGCAGCTGCTCCGCCGACACCGCCCAGACCCAATACGGCTACTGTTTTTTGCGACAGATTGTCGATTGTCTGCTCTCCAAAGAGCTTTTCTGTGCGCTCAAGCCATTTTCTGCTCATAGCGGACCTCCTTATTATGAATTCAAAAAGACATGAAAAAAGCGCACCAAGCAGTGCGCTGATTTTTTATGAGATACCCCACCGTGCCGTCGCCATGGCAAGTTAAAACCCGTCGTATGGACAGGTGGGTTGCTGCCCAGCACCTTCACGCTCCCTTCGTCCACAGACGTGAAATTCACGCTGCGGGAGGTCTGCAATCCAGTACCGGAGCTTGGCGTCCCTTTTAAAAAGTGTTGGATTATAAAAACCATACTTTCTCGAACACGGCAGGAGTACAAGCAAAATTATTTACAGAAATACAGGAAATTATTCCTCGTCGTCCGAAACAACGTCATAATCTTCTTCCAGACGTTCCATGAAGATATCAGCGATTTCGTCCATTTCGTCCTCATCTTCGATGGTTTCCAGAAATTCCTGGCCATCTACAGTAACAACCTTGAGAATTACCAGCTCACCGCTGTCATCCAGCGATTCCTGTGGATCATCAAATACTGGGGAAAGTGCCATATAACGATTTTCACCGTTGTCAATTGCATCCAGAACTTCAAATGTATGTTCAACACCGTCGTCATCTTCCAGAGTCAGGATGTCGTTGCCAAATTCGTTATCGATCATCGGGCCGCAGCTCCTTTCATTTCAACTACGATTATATTATAGCATTCTGAGATCAAAGTCAATCATTATTATAGATTTTATAAATTGTTCAATAAAAAGATTCAAATTTGTTGAAAATTAATATTGAAAAACACAATAGAATAGGATATAATGAAATCACAACAAAGGTAATATTAAATATAAAACAGAAAGGGTGATTCCTATGAAAACAGGAGCAGAACCAGTTTCAATCCTTTCTGAGGAATCAAAAGTTTCCTCAGGGAGATCCCAAAACAGATAAGTTTCCATAACAAAGCGATCAGAAACCTGAAAAAAGAAATTCATTAAATCAAAAGATTTAATAAAAAGAATTTCTAAAAAAGGATAAAACAAGATCGAAAGCAATGAAGCAAAATAAAATATGGAAAACAAAATCTGAACAAGTTTATATTTAATATCAAAAAGATTCTGATGGAAGTAGTATCAGAAGAAAAGGAAAAAACCTTTAAAAAAAATAATGAAAACTGAATAAGAAAAAAGAAAGGAAAAGAACCTTTAAAAAAAATTAAAAACAAATGATATTACCTTTTCATTGTTAATATAGATTCTTAAGAAGAAAGCTAGTTAACATTGATTTCAAAATAATTGCTTTTTAGGTGAGTCCGATGAAATAGCAGATTTTAAAAAGGTACCCCTTACAAGATAACATACAAAAAAGAAGTTGAGTTAAAGGAAATGTGATTGAAATGAGAGCATTCCCCAAAAAACCAAACATCTCAGGTTATCTAAAAGAATACTAGTCATAATGAGGGAAATACCAATGTACTAATCTGATTTATCAAGAGAACTCCGAATAAACGATAAAGCTTCCAAGAGGGGCTGTGAGAAATCACAGCCCCTTTTATAATGTCTGGAAATAAAAAACCATGCGTCATTTTGATGCATGGTTTTTCTTTTTTGGAAAGAAAGGGAATGAGTTCACAGTCTGGATATAGAAACACAAAAAGGAATATGATATAATAACCAGTAGGAATTGTAATGAAACAAGATCAGATAGGAGATGAATTCATGGAATATCCGCTGATAAGAGAATGCATTGCGAATGGAGTGTATTTTTCTTCCATCACAGATAAAAAGTTTAAACATAATCGAATCTCGGTCAACCTCATTGTGAAGCTGGACAGAGAAAAGGTAACCGATCGTGCGGTAGTACCATTTATTCTGCGTCAGGGAAGTAAGAATTGTCCGGATTTTACCGACCTCAATAAAAAACTGTGTGACCTGTACGGAGCTTCGCTGGATGCCGGTGTCGATAAAATCGGTGAGTATCAGATGATCACTTTGGGAATCATCGGGGTGGACAACCGTTTTGCGCTGTCCGGAGAAGACATGGTACAGGAATGTACCCGAATGCTCTGCGAAATTGTACTGGAACCGGATATTACAGATGGTAAATTCAATGTAAAAAATACAGAATTGGAAAAACAGTACCTGTTAGAAACTATTTCTTCCGAGATCAATGATAAGAGAACTTATGCTAACATCCGCTGCAAGGATATCATGTGTAAGAATGAAGCTTGTGCAATCAAGAAGTATGGTTATGCAGAAGATGCACAGAAGATTACACCAGAGTCTGCAGCAAAGGCATATCAGGAACTGATCGAAACAGCACAGGTTGAGATCATGTTTGAAGGCTGCGGAGATCCAAATGCAGCAAAAGAGATTTTCCGCAAAAAGTTTGCTGAGATTACAAGAAATCCAATTTCGATTACTAAGTGCTGCACAAGACCTCAGCAGGGAGAAGTGAAGCAGGTAGTCGAAAAGATGGATGTAAAACAGGGAAAACTGGTTATGGGCTTCCGTGTGGAAAATATGGACAGCTATACCAAAATGAATGCAGAACGAGTAGCAATCGGTCTGTTTGGCGGAACAGCAAGTTCCTTCCTGTTTAAGAATGTCCGCGAAAAAATGAGCTTGTGCTACTACTGCTCCTCTCAGTACGACCGACATACCGGAATTATGATGGTATACAGTGGTGTAGAAGCTGCAAACGCACAGAAGGCAAAGGAAGCAATTCTTGCTCAGCTGGAAATGATGCAGCGCGGAGATTTTTCTGAAAAAGATCTAGAAGAAACAAAACTCTTCTTTAAGACTGCGCTCAAGGCAACCGGCGATTCACTGGGCGCAATGGACAGCTGGTATCTGGCTCAGATTATGGGCGGCACAGAGGTTTCACCGGATATGGAAATTGAGCTGTGCAGCAAGGTTACCAAGCAGGATGTTATCGATGCGGTAAACTGTGTGAAACTGGATACCGTTTATATGCTGATGCCGCAGGATGAAAAGGAGGGGGAATAGGATGAAACAGGAAATCGTGCGAAATGAACGAATTGGAGAGGAATATCTGCGGATAGAACATCCATCGGGACTCACCATGCTGCTGTATCCAATGAAAGGGTTCTCCACTTCTTATGCGATGTTTTCTACCAAGTATGGTTCCATCGATGTCTGCTTCAAAACAGAAAAGGACAAGGATTTTGTAACGGTACCGGCAGGAATTGCCCACTATCTGGAACACAAGATGTTTGAAAGTGAGGATGGAGATGCATTTGACCGCTATGCAAAAACCGGTGCATCGGCGAATGCATTTACAAGTTTTGACAAGACCTGTTATCTGTTTGCATGTTCCGACCAGTTCAGAGAGTCGATTGAAATTCTGCTCGACTTTGTGACCGATCCTTACTTTACCAAAGAGACAGTAGAAAAGGAACAGGGAATTATTGCCCAGGAAATCAGAATGTACGATGACGATCCAGGTTGGAGAGTCATGTTTAACCTTCTGGAAAGCATGTACCAGAAAAATAGCGTCAAAGTGGATATTGCCGGAACAGTGGAATCGATTGCACAGATTAACGCAGATCTGCTTTATCGTTGTTACAATACTTTCTATAACCTAAACAATATGGTACTGACCGTTGCAGGAAACTTTGACCCACAGGATGTCATTGATGCAGCAGATCAGGTGCTCAAAAAAGCAGAGCCAATCCAGATTGAACGTAAGGTAGAGGAAGAACCGGCAGAGGTTGCAAGAAAACGCTTTGTACAACATCTTCCAGTTGCTACACCAATGTTCTATATTGGATTTAAGAGCCCGAACGCAGGAGAAACACAGAATTTCCGCAATATGATCTATGATGAGATGATTCTGGACCTGGTTACCGGAGAAACAACCGAATTGTACAAAAAATTGTACGAGCAGGGCCTGATCAACGGTGGAATTATCGGAGAAACCATGGCTGGCAGAGATTATCTGTGCTCGATGATCTCCGGTGAATCCAAAGATCCGGATTCTGTTTATGAGCAGATTGCAGAAGCGTTTGAGCAGGCTAAGATGAATGGAATTGCGGATGAGGATTTCGAACGCATCAAGAAATCGACCTATGGAAGATATCTTGGAATGTTCGGAAAACCGGAGTCCATTGCGGCTGCAACCGTAAACTGCTATTTTGCAGGAATGGATTTGTATGAGCTGATTGAATTGGTGGCAAACAGCACCAAGGAAGAGCTGATGGAACGTCTGAAAGCAGATTTCCTGACAGAAAACAGCAGCATTTCCATTGTAATGGCATAAGACAAAAGGTAAGGAGCAAAGTTTCATGGAACAGACAGTTGCCTTCCCAGGGTTGGGATTGGAATTTAATATTAACAGAGTCGCTTTTCAGATTGGAAATATACCCGTTTATTGGTATGGTATCCTGATTGCACTGGGATTCATTCTTGCAATTATATATGTTAACAAGCGTGCAAAAGAATTCGGCGTTGATCCAGACCGGATGCTCGATGTCATTATGGGCGGTGCAGTCGGCGGAATCGTCGGCGCAAGAGCTTATTATGTTCTGCTCAAATGGGATTATTACGGACAGAACCTGGATCAGATCTTTAATACCAGAAGCGGCGGTATGGCAATCTATGGCGGTATTATCGGCGGATTGCTGATAGGTCTTTTGATGTGCAAGATTCGAAAGGTTCGCTTTGTTCCGGCAGTTGATCTGGCTGCTGGCGGATTCTTTATCGGACAGGCAATCGGACGCTGGGGCAACTTTGTGAATATTGAAGCTTTTGGCGGAAATACCAGCCTGCCATGGGGCATGTCTTCTTCGGTCATTACTTCTTATCTGACCGAACATGAAGTGGAGCTGGAAGCATTGGGCATGAATATTGACCCGAACATGCCAGTGCATCCAACCTTTTTGTATGAATCGATCTGGTGCCTGCTGGGCTTTTTGTTTATTGCATGGTACACCAAACGCCGCAAATTTGACGGTGAACTGATCCTCATCTATATGATGTGGTACGGTGCAGGCAGAGCAGTGATTGAAGGACTGCGTACAGACAGCCTGATGATTCCAAACACTTCCCTGCGCGCATCCCAGATGCTGGCTTTGGCAATGGTGATTGTGGCAGCAGTGATTTGGGTGATCAATACCTCTAAAGTGAAAAAAGCAGGTGAGAAACATCTGTTTGTGGACAGTGAGGAAGGTCAGCTGATTATAAGCGGTCAATTCTATCAGAAGAAGGGCGAAACAGCCAAAGCTTCTGATGCAGAACAGACCCATTCTCTGTTTACAGAAAATGCAGAACAGTCAGCAAAAACTGCAGAGAAAAAAGAAGTTTCAGAAGTTACTTCCGAACAGCCAGAAGAAGCGGCAGCAGAAGAAGTTAAGCAGGAAGAAACCGTAAATACAGAAGCTGATGAGCAGCCTGCTAAACAGGAAGAAAATTTCCTGGGAAATGAATCGGAACTAAACCCGGAAGAACCACAGGAAGAACTTTCGGAAGAAGAAAAATAAACACCAATATTTGTGAGGAGGAATCGGAATGGCAACCATTATGGATGGCAAAGCGTTATCTCAGAAACTGAAGGAACAGATGAAGGAACGCATCGCACAGATGCGGGTAGAGGGAATTATTCCAAAACTGGTGGTCGTTCTGGTTGGTAACGACAGTGCGTCGGAAGTTTATGTTCGCAACAAACATAAATCCTGCGGCGAAGTTGGAATTGAATCGGAGATTATTCACCTCCCTGAAGAAACAACACAGGAAGAACTTCTGGATACCGTATATCAGCTTAACGAAGATCCAACAGTGGACGGAATCCTGGTTCAGCTTCCGCTTCCAAAACAGATCAACGAAAAGATTGTGCTGCGTGCAATCCTTCCGGAAAAGGATGTGGACGGCTTCCATCCTGTCAGCGTAGGCCTTTTGAGCATCGGAGACGAAGGTTTTGCGCCAGCTACTCCAAGCGGTATTATGGCAATCTTTAAGGAATATGGCATTGAGGTTGCAGGCAAAAACTGTGTAGTAATCGGCAGAAGCAACATCGTTGGAAAACCAATGGCAGCACTGCTGCTCCAGCACGATGCGACCGTTACGATCTGTCACTCCAAGACACAGAATCTTGCTGAAATCACCAGACGGGCAGATATTGTCATTGTTGCAACCGGAAGAAGAAATACCCTGACTGCAGATATGGTAAAAGATGGTGTGGTTGTGGTCGATGTTGGTATGAACCGAAATGAGCTTGGAAAACTCTGCGGCGACGTTGACTTTGCACAGGTTAAGGAAAAAGCTTCCTTTATCACACCAGTTCCAGGCGGAGTGGGTCCGATGACTATTACCGAGCTTTTGGAGAATACCATTCTGGCAGCACAAAGACATCATCGTTAGGAAATGCCAATTAGCAAAAACAAAAGTTTTCAAACTTTCAAAAATGCGCTTGAACACCCTGAGTTGAACTTGTTCAGCTCAGGGTGTTTCGCTTGTTGCGATGAGCGACCAAAGACGCTCTCTTTGGAATCTGCAATTTTTTGAAAAAAATTGAGTAAAACTTTTTGTCTTTCCCAAAACGAGCAAGTGTGTTAACGCGAGGGAGCGCCGTGTGCTGAAACTGCCACTTCCCACCAAACCAAAGCGCGAAACAGCTTTGGTACTTTCTCGGAAAGTACATTTTCGGCATAATGACGGCATTTTTTGGCTTGACAAGCACTGCTTGATATGGTAGGATAAGTTGTACCGCATGTTACGGGCTTGAGAAGTGTGCGCCAAAACAGGCCACCGCCTGAAAAGACAGCGAGTTTATACAGAAAGAGGAATTTATTATGTACGCAATTATCAAAACCGGCGGCAAACAGTATCGCGTATCCGTAGGCGATGTAGTTTATGTTGAAAAGCTCAATGCTGAAGCAGAAGCAAACGTTGAATTCGACGTTATCGCTCTTGGCAAAGAAGATGGTATGGTAGTAGGCACTCCAGTTGTTGAAGGTGCTAAAGTTGCCGGTAAAGTTCTCAAAAACGGCAAAGGCAAAAAGATCACCGTATTCACTTACAGATCCAAGAAAGACAGCAAACGCAAGATGGGTCACAGACAGCCATATACAAAGGTTGAAATCACTGCTATCAACGCATAATGATCCAAGCTGATTTTTTTAAAACCGGAGAACTGCTCAGCGGATTTTCGCTCAGCGGACATGCAGGATATGATGATTATGGTCATGATATCGTCTGTGCTTCGGTAACCTCGGCGGTTCAAATGACCGCAAATGCCCTCACAGAAGTTTTGAAACTCAAAGCAGATGTGTCGGTAGGGGAAAACGTTATTCAAGTAAAGCTCTCAAAACAGGATGCACAGAAGGGACAGTCCTTTTTACAGGCACTGCTTCTTCATTTAAATATTCTGGCAGAAGACTATGAGGGCACAATCAAGGTAAATCTTTCGGAGGTGTACAACAATGCTTAGACTTAGCATGCAATTCTTTGCTCATAAAAAAGGTGTTGGTTCCACAAAGAACGGCCGTGACTCTGAATCCAAACGTCTCGGCGCAAAACGTGCAGACGGTCAGTTCGTACTGGCTGGTAACATTCTGTACCGTCAGAGAGGAACTCACATTCATCCAGGAGAAAATGTAGGTATCGGCAGCGACGATACTCTGTTTGCTCTCAAAGATGGTAAAGTTAAATTTGAGCGCATGGGCCGCGATCGCAAGAAAGTAAGCGTTATTCCGGTTCAGTAATCCATTTTGATGACGAGAAAAATCCCGAGATGTTTGGTCTCGGGATTTTTTTAGGTTTATGCGAGGGGGAAAATCATGATGGGAGATATTTCAATCCGCTCGATGAGCCAGGAAGATGCGCAGGAGATGTGTTCCTGGGAGTATTCCGGGCAATACCGCGTGTACAACAACAGTTGGGAAAAGATGGCAGAACAGGGTGTTTCCTACGCAGATGAAGAGACCCGCCGGAAAGAATTTTATACCTTGCTGCGCGATGGAAAGATGATCGGATTTTTCCGCCTTCGCCGCGGAGAAAAGGTTGTAGAACTTGGACTGGGGCTTCGACCGGATCTTTGCGGGCAGGGACTTGGAAAGAAACTGGTGCAGGCAGCGGTTCAGGAGCATAAAAAACGTTTTGGGGATCTCCCATTGTGGCTTGCAGTGCGTGTCTGGAACGAGCGCGCGATAAGGTGCTACCGTGCGTGCGGTTTTGTAGAAATCAAACGTCTGACGTTGGAGTTGTCGGAAGGTCCGACGGAATTTATCCGCATGGAATACCGGGATGATGAAAAAGTGGAAAGGAATTGCAAGGCATCCGGGAGTGTAGTACAATAGAGCTTAGATACTGTAAGAACAGGGGGCTCATTGTATGAAAACGCTCAATCGGAGTTTGAAGCTTGCAAGTTTTCCCTTTTGGATGTCGTCCTTTTTGCTTCCGATTTATTGCAGCAGTCTGGGACTTTCTCCACTGGAAACGACCGGTATGTTTTCGGTCTATTCGCTGTTTGTTCTGCTCAGTAAGTTAGTGTCCGGAAGGCTATGTGACCACGAAAAAATTGGCAGAAAAAAGGTGTTTTTGACAGGGCTTGTGCTGACTGCATGTTCTTATGCGCTCCTTGCGTTTTCCAGAGAACTTGTCTGGCTGTATCTTTCCCAGATGATAGACGGTATTGCAACGGCACTTTTGTCCGTTTCGCTCTACACCATGGTGGTTGACGAGAGCGGAGAAGAGATAGCAGTCAATCGAGGAAAGCAGTCCGCGGCGCAAAACTTTGGCGGATTGTACGGTATGATTTTTTATTTTGTGCTGTTGTCCAATATGGATTTCTTTGCTACTTGGAAAGTGTTTTTCCTAGGAAGTGCGGTCCTGACTTTGTATGGGGTCTGGAATGCAGCAAGAAGACTTGAGGATAATATGCCAAAAGAAACAGACGGGAAAAAGCTCCAAAATCTGAAACTGGCAATCTGCTTAAAAGCGAAAGGATTGATTGCTGTGCGCTTTTTGCTTTCCCTTTCTCTCAATGTGCTAGGCGCAGTATTTGTCCTGATTATGATGCAGCGATTTGGAAATAATATGATGATGATTGGGCTAATCTGCCTGATTCCATCCACCCTGCTGGCTTATCTGTCTCCTTCCATCGGCGCAAAAATAAAACGTTTTGGAGAAAGAAAGTCGTTTTTAACAGCAAGTATTCTGGCAATTCTGCTTTTAATCTGGATGTCGGCAAGCACAGTACCTGTTCTTTTTGGACTGGGATGGTCGGGATATTCCTTTGCTGTCACAGCCATGAATCTTTCGATGGATGCAGTCTTTTCCAAGCAGATACCGGAGAAGGAGCGGGGAATGTACAGCGGTATTTATTCGTGCAGTGTAAATCTGGGAAGCATGATTGCCTCGGTATTGGGCGGATTTTTCATGCAGGAGATTGGCGAATCAACGCCATTTTATCTTACTGCTGTTTTGCTAATCTTAACCATGTTGGTTTTCCAAAAAGTTCTTTTAACAGAGAATAAGTAATATAGAGTTGTTTTGTGCCTTTCCTTGCCGCGCGGCACAAAATGAAATGAGGGCGGCAAAGAGAAGAAAAGAGGCGAAACGAATGTTTATTGATAAAGCTACGATTAAAGTACAGGCAGGTACCGGCGGAAACGGTGCCGTTTCTTTCCACAGAGAAAAGTTTGTTGCAGCGGGAGGTCCGGACGGCGGAGACGGCGGACGCGGCGGAAACGTTGTACTGCAGGGTTGCGAGAGCATCAACACCCTGATTGACTTTAAGTACAAAAGAAAATTCATCGCACAGAACGGCCAGAACGGCGGAACAAACCGCTGCTTTGGTAAGAGCGCACCGGATCTTGTCATCAAAGTTCCAGTAGGAACTGTTGTCAAGAATGCAGAGAGCGGTCAGGTCATGGCAGATATCGTGGATGAAACACCGGTTATCATTGCGCATGGCGGAAAAGGCGGCTGGGGAAACAGCCACTTTGCAACTCCTACCCGACAGATTCCACGCTATGCAAAACCAGGTATTCCAGGAGAGAGCTTCGATCTGATTCTGGAGCTTAAACTTTTGGCAGACGTTGGTCTGGTAGGCTATCCAAATGTCGGCAAATCGACCCTGATCTCGGTAGTCAGCGGAGCAAAACCGGTTATTGCAAACTACCACTTCACTACTTTGACTCCGGTTCTGGGTGTTGTAAAAGTAGCAGAGGAAAAATCCTTTGTTATGGCAGATATTCCGGGATTGATTGAAGGCGCAAGCGACGGTGTTGGTTTAGGCCATGAATTTTTGCGCCATGTTGAGCGCTGCCGCCTGATCGTTCATGTTGTGGATGTTTCCGGCTGCGAAGGAAGAGATCCGAAAGAGGACTTCAAGACCATCAATCATGAGCTTGCAAACTTCAGCGAGGAGCTTTCGACCAGAGAACAGATCGTCGTTGCAAATAAAAGCGATATCGCGACCGAAGAACAGATTGAGGATTTCAAAAACTTTGTGGAGGAACAGGGATGCCAGTTCTTCTGCATTTCGGCTGCAACCCGCAAGGGAATCGAGCCACTGGTTCATGCAATCTCCCAGAAGCTGGATGAGCTGCCGCCAATCAAACGTTTTGAAGTCAACTATGTACCGGTTATGCCAGATAAAGATGAAAACAAATGGAAGTTTGACATTACTGTGGACGAGGATGGCGTTTATGTGGTCGAAGCAGACTGGCTGGTTAAGGTACTCGGCATGGTCAACATCGAGGACGAGGAGTCGCTCGGTTACTTCCAGCGTGTTCTCCGTCAGAGCGGAATCATCGATCGTCTGGAAGAAATGGGCATCAACGAAGGGGATACTGTCAGCATCCTGAACTTCGAGTTTGATTATATCCGATAAAAGCATCTGACAGCACAGTAGATAGCTGAGAAGGGAATGTTAACAACGGAAAGCTTAAACAACGAAAAAGTGGATATCAGACTGTACAGCCCACAGGCACTGGCCTTCCTGGGGGATGCCGTGTATGAAATTCTGGTGCGGGAACGGATTGTTCATCGCGCCAACATGCCGGTGAATAAGCTGCATTTGCAGGCAGTGGAACAGGTGAGGGCTTCTTATCAGAGCAAAGCGTATGCAGTTGTGGAACCGGTACTCACCGAAGAGGAACTGGCAGCGCTCAAACGCGGACGAAATATCAGCTCGATTAAGCCGCCCAAAAACGGAACGATGCAGGATTATCGCCGCGCAACCGGTCTGGAGTGTCTGTTTGGATATCTGTATCTGAAGGGCGAAATTCAGAGAATCAACGAGCTGTTTTTGATGATTGAGGAACACCTTGAGCAGGGGGAGTAAAAAATGGTTAATAGTCAGCTTGTGCAAAAAGAAAGTAAATTAAAAACAATTGCAGTAGACCTGTTATTTGACTTGATTGCAGGTATTGCGTTTGGTGTTTCTGTCAATGTATTTACCGCACCAAACCATATTGCTCCGGGTGGAGTAACCGGTTTTGCTACCCTGATGAACTACATCTTCGGTGTGCCGATCGGTTTGATGTCCTTTATGATTAACGTTCCGCTTCTTTTGTCGGGAGTTAAAATTTTAGGAAAAGAATTTTTTGTCAAAACCTTTAAATCGGTTGTTATCATCAACTTCTCGGTAGACGTAATCGTACCGTTTATCACACAGGGATATGTTTATCAGGGCGAGAAGATGATGGCTGGATTGATGGGCGGTGTGCTGATGGGCACCTGTATCGGTCTGGTTTTGCAGAGAGGTTCCACCAGCGGCGGTTTGGATATCGTCGGCAGAATGGTAAAGAAACAGATGCCGCAGTTCTCGATTGGTAAGATTATGTTTGCGGGAGACTTTACTATTCTGGTTGTGTCGATGCTGGTATACAAAAATATCGAGAGCGGATTAAACGGTCTGATTTGTATTTTTGTTTCCTCCAAAATCGTAGACTACCTGCTGTATGGCATGGAAAAAGGCATGATGCTGTATGTAGTATCGGATAAGGCAGAAGAGATCGCCACAGCGATTATGTCCAACATTGTTCGCGGTGCAACCCTGTTGAATGCAGAGGGAGCATATTCCCATGATCCAAAGAAGGTTGTACTCTGTGCAATTCGTGATCATCAGTATCCGGGTGTAAAGAGACTGGTAAAACAGATCGACCCGAATGCATTTATGATGGTAAATGATACCCATGATATTCTGGGCAGCGGATTTAATGATATTAATGCAGATTAAAAAAAAGGCTGGATGCATTTGCATCCAGCCTTTTTTTCAGGTCATCAGACCTAGTGATACAGTCAGATTTTATTTGTAGTTTCTGATTTCTGGGGTATCAGGGTGCTGAGTCTTGAGATTCTGAGCTTCATTTTTGCAGTTTCTACCGGTCTGGATAGTGGTATTAACGGCGTTGTCCTTGCGGCAGTTTTTTTCGCTCTTTTTGGACATGTTTCATCCATCCTTTTTTCTTAAAATCTTACGGATTTTTGTTTCCGCAGTTATAGTATGTGGATTTTTGGGCAAAGATATACATAGAGCGCTCCGAGCCTGTTTCTGGAAATTAGTTTAGTGAAAAGGACTAATTTTACCAAAAAAATTTTCTTTTAATTTACAGAAAAAACACTTGAAAATAATATACCATTGTGGTATTATTTAAACCAGAGAAGGACATCAGGAATCAAGCAATTGGTTCTTAACAGGAATAAAATTTAAGGAGGAAAACAATTATGAAAAAATGGGTTTGCAAAATTTGTGGTTATGTTTATACTGGTGAAACACCTCCGGAATTCTGCCCACAGTGTAAAGCTCCTGCTTCCAAATTTGAAGAACAGGCTCAGGGCGAATTTGTTTGGGCTGATGAGCACAGAATCGGCGTTGCTGAAGGCGTAGATGCAGAGATCCTCGAAGGTCTGCGTATGAACTTCCAGGGCGAATGCACCGAAGTTGGTATGTACCTTGCAATGTCCCGTCAGGCAGCAAGAGAAGGTTATCCGGAGATTGCAGAATACTATAAAACAGCTGCTTTTGAAGAAGCAGAACATGCTGCAAAATTTGCAGAACTGCTGGGCGAAGTTGTTACAACTTCCACCAAGAAAAATCTGGAACTGCGTGTAGCTGCTGAAGCAGGCGCTTGCGCTGGCAAGAAAGAAATTGCTACCAAAGCAAAACAGCTCGGTCTGGATGCAATCCATGACACCGTTCATGAAATGGCTAAAGACGAAGCTCGTCACGGCTGTGCTTTCCAGGGTCTGCTCAACAGATACTTTGGCAAATAATCAATGAACTTTTTAGGGCGGAACCTTTGGGTTCTGCCCTTTTTTTATCATCAGAAAGGGAGCGCAAAATATGATTCTTGTACTGGAATATCCAAAATGCAGCACCTGCAAAAAAGCTTTGAGCTGGCTTAAAGAGAACAATATTGCATTTGAAGACCGCCATATTGTGGAACAAAACCCTAGTGTGGAGGAGTTGACACAGTGGTATCACAAAAGCGGTCTGCCGCTCAAAAAGTTTTTTAACACCAGCGGCAATCTTTATAAAGAGCTTGGACTCAAGGATAAACTGCCTGCCATGAGTGAGCAGGAGCAGCTTGAGCTTCTTGCAACCAACGGTATGCTGGTAAAACGTCCGCTTGTTGTGGGAGAAAATTTTGTCCTGACCGGCTTTAAAGAGGCGGAATGGGAGCAGTTAAAAGGATAAAAAATAAGGGTAAATACAAAGAACCGGCTGGAAAATCCAACCGGTTCTTTGCCAGTATAGTATAGTGAAAAATAGGAGAAGGCATAAATAGAATCCAAATAACAGAGCTCATTATAATAGAGAAACTTGAACTTTATGTGAATTTGCTCTGAAAGGAAACTGAATCTTATGCCATACGAGAACGAATGAATCCTGACATCTTGTTGTAAAGAAGCAGTGTGAGAACAGAAAGAATCAAGCCTTTGATCAGATTGAATGGAGCTGCGCCAAACAGAATGTAAGCGTTCATGCTGTCAACCATTGGGTTTACTGCATGGCAAGCATCGATGATTGCTTCCAGAGGCATAACTTTGGAATAGAATGGAATCAGCATAAATTTGTTTGCTAAAGATCCAACTACGGTGATGGTTGCAGCACCTGCAAGTACCGAGATAACAACACCTTTACGGGATGGATTTTTGCGGTACAGGAGGGAAGATACAACCGAGAAGGAGCAGAGGATGATCATGTCTGCAAGTTCACCGACACAACCAGTCTGGCTGGACAGCATGTGGATAGCATCCTTGATAATGGTGACATAGATAGCAGGAAGCGGACCATACATAAAGCCCATGATCAGAATCGGTACACCACTTAAATCTACTTTTAAGAATGGCGGCATAAAAGGAATTGGCATCTCAATGAACATCAAGATGGTGGAAATTGCTGCAAAGACACCGACCAGAGTGATCATCTGCACACGGGTAGCAGAACGGAGTGGTTTGTTTGGCGAAATTGTGTTTGTCATAAAAAGCATCCCTTTCTCAGTCCGGAAAACCGGAATACATGTGGTTTGAGAAGGTCTGTTAACTTTCCAAAGCGATGAATATAGGCATAAAAAAAGCCTTCTGAAAAATCAGAAGGCGAACGTGCGAAAATACACCGTTTCTTCATACCGGACTTTACCGTTGGTTTGGGGATCTGACCCAATCTGCCAAAAATGGCTCGCGGACTCGTGGCTGTTGTGCCCATTACCGCCAGTGAGGAATTACACCTCGCCCTGAAACAGACTTTCTTGTTTTATTTTTTTGTGAAAAGATGGAATCAGACGTCTTTGTTTCGTTTTCTTTTCAACCACATTATATACGAGCAAATCGTAGAAGTCAAGCAGTTTTGCACAAATAGATTGTGAAAATAGCAACAATTAACCGGGGAATTGACCAAAAAATGTCAAACTCAGCGAACAAAATAGCCAAGAAGGACAGAACACAATGGGTAGCATACAGCGGAGAAAACAAGGGAAAACAGCGCACCGCAAAACACATCTTTCGGAAAATGAAGTCCTGCAAGAATGCGGGAGGCACCTGTCAGCAATGCCAAAACTCCAGACAAAATAACCAAAGGAATTGGGAAAAGATTGTGCAAAAAAATCCAGAGCAAAGCAGAAAAAATTAAAAAGGCGCAAGCCGTGTGCCGACTGGGGAAGGAAGCGCCGCTTTCATGTCCAATCAGCGGTGTAAAATCGAAGAGATCATAGGGGCGCGGTGCATTGATTTTTTTGCGCAGAACGCTTACCAGCACAAATCCGACGGCAGGAATGATCCAGAACAAAAGATATTCTGCATCAAATCCATAGAAAAGGAAGTGGGAGAACAGACAAACAGAACCGACAGCATACAGAAAAAACATCGAATAGGGAAACAGGCGACAGCAAGAAACTAAAATTTTGTTTAAAATGGGTCTTTGATAAAACCAGTTTGTCAAAGACTGATAGGATTGTTGATTCATAAAAAAGACTCCTGTAACATATGAATGTGAAAAAGGAAAGGGGAAACAGAAAATGGAAGAATGGATTATTCAGTCGATGGGAGAATGGGGAATGATCGGAATTTTTTTGCTGATGGCGGCAGAAAATGTATTCCCACCAATTCCATCAGAGATCGTCTTAACCTGTGCAGGTTTTTTGACCACCTGCTCTAAACTGACAAAACCGCAGGCAATCATCTCGGCTACCTTGGGTTCTCTGTTGGGAGCAGTAATCCTGTACGGCTTAGGAAGAATTTTACCGGTGGAAAAGCTGCAAAAATTTGGATTTAAGCGGGAAGAGATCGAAAGTGCAACAGCATGGTTTAACAAAAAGGGAAAGATCGCGGTTTTGCTTTGCCGATGTGTGCCGGTTGTGCGCAGCCTGATTTCGGTTCCGGCTGGCGCTGCACGGATGCCGATGAGCAGCTTTTTGCCGTTGACTGTTTTGGGAACGTTAGCATGGGATGCTGTTCTGATTCTGATGGGCGCAGCAGCAGGTGCTTCCTGGCAGGCAGCTGCCGGAAAGTTCCACTATGATTCAGCCTTTCTTCTGCTGGTTGCTTTTTCCCTGTTGGTTACCGGCTTGCCGTTTTATTACCTCCATAAAAAAAGAAAAAAACAATAGGCAACTCAAAAACTGCACCTCAAAAATTGGGGTGCAGTTTTTTTGAGTGGTTTATTTTACGAAGATTTTTTCCACTTCGCCAACATAGACATCGTGGAAATCTTTCTGCGGATAAACGCTTGCAGCAAGTTCAGGGTCAACAAAGCAGTCTTCACGCAGTGTTTGTACATACAATTTGCGGCAGATGAGCACAGCAGTTGCTTCCTCAAAGCAAGGAACACCATTTAAATGGGTGAGAGTAAGACCGGATTTCTGAATTTTATCTTCGTCTCGTCCGGATACGGTGCCAAGATAGCCCAGCTCCTTCATCTTTTCTCCGCCGAAAAAGCAAAGGGAGAAATATTCGCTCTGGTCAACAAATTCTTTGGTGTATCTTTGTGGACGAATAAAGGCAAATGCGACATTTTTGTTCCAGAGATGTCCCAGACCTCCCCAGCTAGCAGTCATGGTGTTGGCAACCGGTTTGCCGTCCATTTGTTTTTCAGCAGTGATCAGCATCCACTCTTTGGCGATAGTGTGGAAAACGCTGTTCTCAAAATCTTTTGCACAAATTTCATGAAAGCTCATAAAAATCCCCCTTTTACGCAGATGGATAGAGTAATGGATGATTTTATGATATCGGATTTTGGAAAGATGTCAAGAGGGATTTTGTAGAGAGTACTCTCAAGAATCAGCACCAAATAAAGAACAAAGCTTTTCGCGGTCTTGCGTGGAAAGAGTCAGCGTTGCATCCTGATTTCTTGTAAATTCTGGGACAAAGGAGACAGCAGGCTCGGTGGAAATGGTTCCGAGAAAATCAGCAGCTTTTTTTCGAGAATCATAATCAGAAAAAATAAGATTGGTATTTGATAGGTTTACAATATCGTTAAACAGCTTGTTGGAATTTTCAGATAAAAGTAGGGAGCGATGCTGATTGATGCCTAAAGCCAAAAAGGAACTGAAAAAGCGGCATTGTTCTGTTGTGGAGTCGGGAGTTTGGGAGCGCAGCCAGCAAAACAGACGCTCACCATCCAATAACTGAAGCCCTTTGGTTAAGGTGATGCGAAGGCCATCGACGATCAAATCGATGTCTTCGGAAAAATTAAGTTGTGTGCTGCCAAAGCAGTTGAGCAATGCAGGGAGTGATTCTCTGGAAATGAGCAGATATTTTTCTACATCAATTCCATAAGTTTCGGATAAAGCGTTTTGAATCCCGGAGATTCCTTCTTTTTGGTAGATTTTTTCGGCAGGTTCAGAGACCTGAGATAAACTAAGGTTAAAGGAATCGGGGAAAGAGAAGATGATGATATTGCCCATAATAGGGTCAAAGCGGAGCAGGAAAAACAGGGAGGGGGATAAACTATCCTCACAGATCAAAAGGTTCATACAGTCAGAAGGGTCGGGAAGGTAGACAGAAGAATTGCTGTCTGTTGGGGTATTGGTGGATACTTTGGAAGAAGGCAGAGCAGATTTTGGATGAACCAGCATGAGGGTTGCCATCCACAACAGAATAAAACAAAGAAAAGCAGAGGTAAACGCGACCAGGAATGCGCGTATTTTGAGAGAAACAGGATGCATGAAAAAATCCTCCTTTTCCAAAGAGGATGGGATGTTAAGAGGATTTTATGCAGACAAAGAGGCACCGACAAACGGTGCCTCTTTGTCTGCATAAAGATATGGAGAGAATATGAAAACGATATTGCGAATTACTCTGCGTTAGCGGTTTCTGCAGCGGTCTGTACCAGTTTTACAACAGTTGCAGAAGAGGTGTCTTCACCCTCGATGCTGCCGGTATAAGTAATTTCCAAAGTATCACCAACTGTCATGCCGTTAACTTCGGTCTGGTCAGCGTCATCTGGAATGCTGAAGGTTAAAGCGGTTCCGTCCTCAGTCTCGATGGTAACGGTACCCTCAGTAGATTCGGTGATAGTACCGGTGATAACCTGTTCTTCAGCGGTAGAAGTGTCATCTGCTGTGTCGCTCTCCGCCTCTTCAGAAGAAGTTTCTTCATCGGAAGACGCTTCACCTGTTGTGGTTTCATCGGTAGCCTCTGTTTCGGTGTTTTCGTCCGAAGCAACTTCTTCAACCGGCTCCTCTTCGGTGCTTTCGGATTCTGTGCTTGTGCTGGTTGATGTTGTGGTATTGGTGTCATCCTTATTATCGTCAGAAGAACATGCGGCAAAAGAGAATACCATTACCGCAGCCAGCAAAACTGCAAAAAGACTTTTCATGGAAAGACTCCTTTCATAAATGATGCAGCGTTTCAATTACAATTCGTATAAATTTGCTGCACCTATAAGATAACGCATAAAAATGAATAGGCTATGTATAATATCAAAATATATTGTTTTGGAAATATTAAAATTAACTGATATGAATTTTTAAGAAAAAACAAAGCCAATATTACGAAGAAATTATGATAATACAAAAATTTCCTTTTTGCAATCAGCAAAAAGGAAATTTTAAAAGAATAAAATTACGGTTTTAACTGCATACCAGAAGGATCAACTAGTTTACTATTAGGATAAATTAATTCGCCGACAGGGACGATTTCGTATCCCTGACTTTTGATTTGCTGAAGGATGAGAGGGAGAGCAGATGCAGAATGTTTGGCACCGGCATGGAGCAGAATAATCGCGCCGGGAGAAAGTTTGTCAGAAACACGGTCAGCAATTTCCTGTGCGGAGAGCCCTTTCCAGTCCAGGGTGTCGATGCTCCACTGAATCGGAATACAGCCGCTTTGATGGATACAGTCAATGACAGTATCATTATAGCTGCCGGAAGGTGGACGGAAGAGAACAGGAGTTTGGCCGCAGGCATTTTGAATGCTCTGCTGTGATTGGGAGATCTCATTTAAAATTTCGCTTTGAGACAGACCGTCCAGATCTCGATGGGAATAGGAATGACTGCCGATTTCCTGACCGCTTTTAGTGATGGTCGCGGCAGAAACCGGATATTTTTCTGCCCATTCTCCCAGCAGAAAAAAGGTTGCGTTAACCTCTTGCTCAGCAAGGCAGGAGAGCATAGCAGGAATATCGCTGTCATCCCAGGCACAGTTTATACCGATGGCAACCTTTTTTTCCTCAGTCTGTACCGAATAGATGGGAAGTGATCTCCCATTGCTTGCCGAAAATACCGATTGAACCGCAGGTGTGTAGAGCGTACTTAGCAGAACACCGATTATAAGACAGATAATAAGCAATGTCTTAGCCCGAAAGACGATGATTTTCATGGCAGTTCCTCCTTTTACCAGAGTGTATGCGGCAAAGGAAAAAACTATCCGTTAAATGAGATGATGTTGTATCAAGAAAAGAAGGTTAAAGTGATTATCATGTCCGATTTTAAACAAAAGGATAGAATGAGGGATCATCTTTCTTTTACGATTTTAAAAAGTTTACAGAACGATTATATTATGGAAATTTATGGTATGCAAATCATCCTTGAAATAAAAGGAAAAATCCGATATACTAAGAGGGAAAAGAGGAAACAGGACAGAAACCTTCAGGAGGACTTTTATGAACAAAAATTTAAAGACAATAGCGATTGCGTGTTTGTGTGCGGTTGCTGTTCTATCCACCGGCTTTTCGGCAGTCACTTTAATGCGGGTGCGCCAGCTGGAGCAAAATGTCAGCGCGGTGCAGCATTCTGTGACCAGCATCGACAGTGATATCAATTCTACCTTAAATTCTGCTATTACCACCATTACCGAAAGCGCGCAGAAAAATGCGAGCATTGTTTCCGATTACTCGGTAAATTGGGGAGAGTGCAACCAGAAAGATCAGAGTATGCAGATGACCATCCGCATCATGCCAAAGGAATACAGTGACCAGACACAGGTTCGTGTTCGTTACAGCGGTTATTCCGCAAAAGGACAAGGATATGATATGGTGTTTGACTGTGAAGGCTTTGAAGAGCAGGTGGCAGATGCTGTCCGTGTGGAATCTGGTGTATATGAGGCAAGCCTTACCATTCCGCTGGTGGACTATATCAGTTTAAGCGCTGAAGTTCAGGATGGCGATGTTGTGCGTCAGGAAAAACTGGAGAATCAGTATTCTGCATGGGGATTAAATCTGCTGCATCCGCAGATGAGCGGCGGCTTTGATTCCTATTCGGTAAAATCGGAGGATAAATCTTCGATTGAATACAGTGCGTTTGCATCGGTTAATCTGATGACCAGCTATGATGCCGGCGGAGTGAGCAACGAACCGAAAATGACCGGTGGCACAGTTAGCATCTACTTAAACGATCAGGAAGTGATTACCAAAACGCTTGGAGAAAAAGAAGAAACGCAAGAGGATGCGCAGCAGGCTGCTTTGGTGGAGAAATCCGGCGAAGTTTACAAGGTATGGAACAATGACAGCGGAAACGCACCGATGAGCTGGAGCGGGGAAATCAAAAATATCCAGGACGGAGACATCGTGACCTTTGTGATGAAGGTACAGGATGAAAATGGATTTACCTACCAGCAGGAAGTAAACCGGACAGTCTTTACTGTAAAGGATGGCTGGATTCAGGGAACAGAATCAACACCGCAAAGCAGTGAAATTCTGGTTAAATAGATTTTGTAAGCAGCAAAAATCTAAAACAAAAGAATAAAAGCAACAAAAGACCTGCTTTTTTCGGGAAAGGCAGGTCTTTTTCTCGTCAGAATCATGAATTTTACGGTGGTTTATACAAAAGGGACTTTACAAAAAAGGCAAACGGGGTATATAATATCCTTGGAAACAACAGAACAACCACAAAGCGCAGTGATGGAAAAGATGATCGTCTGATCGTTTTGCAGAGAGCCGGCGGAAGGTGCAAGCCGGTAAACAGGGCGATGATTTCCGCTTCCGGAGCGTTTAGCGATGAGCTAAGGGGTGGCGCCCTGTAACGCGCCAAGAAAGAGGCAGAAAATTTTTCTGCAATTTGGGTGGCAACACGGAAAAGTTCCTTTCGTCCCATGGGTGGACGGGAGGTTTTTTTATTTTCCACATAAAATTTGTTGTATTTTGGTAAGGAGGATATCAGCATGCTGGATATCAAACTGGTCAGAGCAAATCCTGACCTTGTCAAAGAAAATATTAAAAAGAAATTCCAAGACGAAAAACTGGTTCTGGTTGACGAAGTTCTGGAGCTGGACACCCAGTTCCGCGATGCAAAATCCAGAGGTGACTATCTGCGCGGTCAGAGAAACACCCTGTCCAAACAGATCGGCGGACTGATGGCAAAAGGCCAGAAAGAAGAAGCAGAACAGGTAAAAGCACAGGTAACTGCAATGGCTCAGGAGCTGGCTGATCTGGAAGTAAAAGAAGAACAGCTCACCGAAGAAATCAAAAAACGTATGATGGTTATTCCAAACATCATCGACGAGTCTGTTCCGATCGGTAAGGACGACAGCGAGAACGTTGAGGTAGAACGTTTTGGCGAACCAGTTGTTCCGGATTATGAAATTCCATATCATGTTGATATTATGGAACGTCTGCATGGCATTGACCTTGACAGTGCAAGAAGAACAAGCGGCAACGGATTCTACTATCTGTGCGGCGATATTGCAAGACTGCACTCTGCAATCCTGTCCTATGCAAGAGACTTTATGATCGACAGAGGTTTCACCTATTATGTTCCTCCATTCATGATCCGTTCCAGCGTTGTAAATGGCGTTATGAGCTTTGCTGAGATGGAAAACATGATGTACAAGATCGAGGGCGAAGACCTGTACCTGATCGGTACCAGCGAACATTCCATGATCGGTAAATTTATCGACACTATCCTTGATGAATCCCAGCTCCCACAGACTCTGACCAGCTATTCCCCATGCTTCAGAAAAGAAGTTGGTGCACATGGCATCGAAGAAAGAGGCGTTTACCGCATCCATCAGTTCGAGAAACAGGAAATGATCGTTGTCTGCAAACCAGAGGAAAGCATGGAATGGTTCAAGAAACTGTGGACCAACACTGTTGACTTCTTCCGTTCTCTGGATATTCCAGTTCGTACTCTGGAATGTTGCTCCGGCGACCTCGCTGACCTGAAGGTTAAGAGCCTTGACGTAGAAGCATGGAGCCCACGTCAGCAGAAATACTTTGAGGTTGGCAGCTGCTCCAATCTGGGTGATGCACAGGCACGCAGACTGGGAATCCGCGTTAAGAACAAGGAAACAAAACAGACCTATCTGCCGCACACCCTCAACAACACCGTTGTTGCACCTCCTCGTATGCTGATTGCATTCCTGGAAAACAACCTCAACGATGACGGTTCTGTTCGCATTCCAGAGCCTCTGAGAATGTACATGGGCGGCAAAGACGTTATCCGTCCATAGGCAGGCTGAGCCTGCACGCGGTTCGCGTTGTCGGTTAAGTGCAAGCTGAAGAGCCTCGCTCTCGCGCAGGTCGCTTGTCTCCGACTGCGCTCGCTGCAGCAAAAACAAAAGTTTTTGGTCGAGCTTTTGTACACAAAAGTTTGTGGTGTCCAGAGGCGAAGCCTTTGGTCGCCTTCCGCAGAGTGCGGAATACCTAAAACAATAAAATCATACAAAGAAAGGAGTTGCTTATCATGGAACTTGATTTACAGCTTATCAAACAACAGGTGGCACACGTCACTGAAGAACTGCTGAAGGTGGCAAACTTAAAAGCGGGCGATGTCTTTGTACTGGGATGCAGCTCCAGCGAAATCTGCGGCGGACATATCGGTAAGGCTTCCAGCAAGGAAGTCGGCGAAGCTGTTATTGATGCGATTCTGCCAATCCTGAAAGAAAAGGGAATCTACCTTGCCGTTCAGGGCTGCGAACACATCAACCGTTCGCTCGTGATCGAAAGAGAAGCAGCAGAAAAATACAATTTTGAAATTGTCACCGTAAAACCAGCTCTTCATGCGGGTGGTGCCTGCTCGGTAGCGGCTTATGCAAGAGCAGAAGATCCGGTTATGGTTGAACATGTAGTTGCAAAAGCCGGCATGGATATCGGCGATACCTTTATCGGACAGCACATCAAGCACGTACAGATTCCGGTTCGACTGGATCTCAAGGAAATCGGCGGCGCGCATGTAACCTTTGTTCGCAGCCGTCCGAAGCTTATCGGTGGTCCGAGAGCCGAATATCCAGAAGCTTAGCAGATTGAATCTGCACACTGTTTCGCGCTTTGGTTTTGTGTGAAATGAAAGTTTCCATACACGGCGATCGCTCGTGTTAACACACTCGCTCGTTTGGGAAAAATAAAAGTTTTCGTCCACCTTTTTCAAAAGGTGGTGGTGTCCAGAGGCGAAGCCTTTGGCTGCCTTCCGCAGAAGGCGGAATCTTTATCGTCAGGAGCATTTAGGAAAGTGTGAAAACCCTTTGCGATAAAAAGGGTTTTCACAAACTACCGAATCGAACAGACTGACCCCGAAAAGTTCCCAGTGGGAAGTTTTCGGCAGGCTGAGCCTGCACCCATTTCGCCTACGGCGCAAAGACGGGTAGTTAAAAGAAAACTGAAGATAAGAAAAAGAGCTGACCAAGAAGGTCAGCTCTTTTTTATACCTCTGGATGTTCGGATAGAAACACCTTTATAATTTTATAAATATATTTCTTCTCCTGAGCAGAACATTGTTCAAGAAGTTCTGCGATATCCCGATTTAGATAGGATTTATTTTCCTGAGAAACACCCAGTAATAAATCATTAGGTGTGATTTGAAAAGCATCACAAAGTTTCATCAGTGTTTCCAAACTGGGAATGGAGTAGCAGTTTTCAATATTGGAAACATAATTGTTTGAAATACCTGATTTTTCTGCCAGACGTTCCTGCGACCAGCCCTTTTCTTTACGAAGTTGAAGTACCCTTTTCCCCAAAAGTTGATAGTCAATCGCCATTTTTGAACCTCCTTGTCATAATGTTATCTCAAGAATAGAAAAGGATAAGCAAAAAAAGAACAAATTAAAAATGTAATTACACTTGAATCGAATATAAAATTCGCTTATAATGTAAATGCATTTTAAATGAGTATTAACATTTGTGAAGGAGTAAAAAATGAAAAAGCAGATTTCTGTTAGGATGAAGAAAACATTGTTGGAAAGAATTGACCGGTTTGCAGAAAGCAGACAAATCACAAGAACGCAGGCTGTCGAAATGCTGTTGCAATCTGTTTTGTCGAAACAAAATGAGCAGGAGGAGAAGTTAAAACAAACGGAGTAGACAGGGTCATGATATCCTGTATCAAAAAGGCGGAGCTGCTTTTCTTTTACAAAGAGAAAGCAGCTCCGTTGATTTTTATGGTGTGATATAATATAATAAGAAGAAGCTCAAATAGTAAATATCCACACAATGGTTTTAATAAGAACAGGAGGACAATATGGCAGAATCCGAAAAAGAAAAGGCCCTTCAAACAGCCCTTGCACAGATCGAAAAACAGTTCGGTAAAGGCGCTGTTATGAAGCTTGGTCAAAATTCATCCCTGAATGTAGAAGCAATTCCGACCGGTTCTCTTTCGCTGGATATCGCACTCGGTATCGGCGGCGTTCCGCGCGGAAGAATCATCGAAATCTATGGACCAGAAAGTTCTGGTAAAACTACCGTTGCCCTGCACATCGTTGCCGAAGCACAGAAGATGGGCGGCGAGGCTGTATTCATCGACGTTGAGCATGCACTTGACCCAGTTTATGCACAGGCTCTCGGTGTTGATATTGACTCCCTGCTGGTTTCCCAGCCAGATACCGGTGAACAGGCACTGGAAATCTGTGAAGCACTGGTTCGTTCCGGTGCTATCGATGTAGTCGTTGTCGACTCGGTTGCAGCGATGACTACCAAGGCGGAAATCGAAGGCGAGATGGGCGATTCCTTTGTTGGCTTGCAGGCAAGACTGATGTCTCAGGCTCTCAGAAAGCTCACCGGCGCTATCTCCAAATCCAACGCAGTCTGCATCTTTATCAACCAGCTGCGTGAAAAGATCGGCGTTATGTACGGAAATCCAGAAACTACCCCGGGCGGACGTGCGCTCAAATTCTATTCCTCTGTCCGCATGGATATTCGCAAGAAAGATCCAATCAAAGAGGGTAGCGATGTTATCGGTAACCTGACCAAGGTTAAGATCGTTAAGAACAAGGTTGCTCCTCCGTTTAGAGAAGCAGAGTTCGATATCATGTACGGCGAAGGTATCTCCCGTGAGGGCGAGGTTATCGACCTTGCAGTGAAACTGGATATCATCAAGAAATCCGGTTCTTGGTACAGCTATCAGGACAACCGTATCGGTCAGGGAAGAGATAAGGTAAAACAGTACCTGAAAGATAATCCGGAATTCTGTGAGAAGATCGCACAGGAAGTTATGGCACAGAAGGACAAACTGCTGTCCATGTCCAAAGGTGGAGCAAAGAAGAAGGGCAAAGAGGATGCAGATACAGACACCTCTGCTCCAACAGCAGCACTGGTGGATCGTGACGAAATGCCGATGGATGATGAAGCTCCAGTCAGCAGCATGCCGGATCTCGATGAGGATTTCGGTGGACAGAGAAGTTCTTCCAGCAAGATCATCGACATTGAAGCAGACGATAAATAATGCAGCCCAATTTTAAAACCATCACGGCCCTGAAGGAAACCCGACAGGGCCGGATGGCTGTCTTTTTTGATGATACTTTTGATTTCTCGGTGGATGAAGAAACCTTGCTCCGGCACAAGCTGAAGGTCGGGCAAAAGTTTACTCCTGCGCAGTATGAACAGCTCAAAAGCGAAACCCAGTACCAAAAAGCAAGGGAAAAGGCGTTTTCACTTTTGTCTTACAAGTCCTTTACCCGAAAACAGCTGGGCGAGCGTCTGGCACGGGATTTTTCCGAAGACTGTGTGGAGGATGTGCTCGACCGTTTGGAAGAGCTGGGACTAATCAATGATGCAGACTATGCGCTTCGCTGCGCAAGAGATCTGTTTTCAATCAAGCATTATGCTCCGACGAGGGTCCGGCAGGAACTTGCTGCCCGGGGAATTGACCGAAATGATATCGAAGATGTCATGGAGGAGTTTTCCGATTTTGATGAGCAGCAGGCAATTGCTCAAATTCTGGAAAGAAAATATGCTTGCTCCCTCAAAGAGGAAAAAGGACGGCGCAGGGCATTTGCTGCTCTGATGCGCTTAGGGTATGAGCCGGATGACATCCGCTCACAGATTAGCGTTTTGCTTTCCAGGATGCAGGAAGATGCCGAAGAAGAATCCGAAGAGGAGGAATCTTTGGAAGAACGGGACATCGAGGGAGAGATCCGAACCTTGCTGCTCAAAAAGTACAAAAGTGTGCTGGGCGAGCAGAAGGGGAAGGACAGAGCGATTCGCGGACTCATGCGAAAGGGCTATCATTACGGAGATATCAAACGGGTTTTAGACGAGATTTTAGAAGAGGAATAATAATCATAAATTTTGGAAAGGAAGAAATTATGGCAGTAAAAGTAGGAATGGTATCCTTAGGCTGTTCCAAAAATCAGGTCGATGCAGAAATCCTGCTTGCCCTGATGGTAAATAACGGTTATGAACTGTGTGCAGACCCGGAGCAGTGTGATGTTGTCATCATCAACACCTGCGGATTTATCGAGGACGCAAAAAAAGAGTCGATTGAAACCATCTTTGAGTTTGCCCAGCTGAAAGCACAGGGTAAGGTCAAGGTTCTGGTAGTTACCGGTTGTCTTGCTGAGCGTTATCGCGAAGAACTGGCTATGGAGATTCCAGAAGCGGATGTTGTGCTTGGTATCGGCAAAAATACCGAGATTGCAAAAGCAGTCAAGGAAGCACTGGATGGACAGCGTGTCACCGCATTTGGTGATAAGGCAGATCTGCCGCTCAACGGTGACAGAGTGCTCAGCACCGAAAAATATTCGGCATACTTAAAGATTGCAGAAGGTTGTGACAACAAGTGCAGCTACTGTGCAATTCCGCTGATTCGTGGGGGCTTCCGTTCCAGAAAGATGGAAGATATCCTCGAAGAGGCAAGAGGTCTCGCTGAAAGCGGTGTCAAAGAACTCAACCTCGTTGCACAGGACACCACCAAATATGGTCAGGATTTGTACGGGGAATATTCTCTGGATAAACTGCTGACCGAGCTGTGCAAGATTGACGGCTTCCACTGGATTCGTATTCTTTACGGTTACCCGGATCGTGTGACCGACAGTCTGCTGGAAGTGATGGCAAGAGAACCAAAGGTAGTAAAATATATCGACCTTCCGCTCCAGCACGCAAATGAAAAGGTTCTGCGTGAGATGAACCGCAACGGCAGCTTTGAGTCGCTGACCGCTCTGATGCAGAGAATCCGAGACAAGGTTCCGGGCGTAGTGCTCAGAACAACCTTCATCGCAGGCTTCCCGGGAGAAACCGAAGAAGAATTTGCACAGCTTGTTGAGTTTGTCCGTGCGGTACGTTTCGAACGTATGGGCTGCTTTGCTTATTCCACCGAAGAAGATACTCCGGCTGGGGAACGTGAAGACCAGATCGATGAAGAGGTAAGAAGACATCGTGCAGACCTTGTCATGGAAGAACAGATGGGAATTGCTTTTGAACTGGGCAAATCTCTGGTCGGCAAAAAGCTGGAGGTTCTGGTCGAGGGCTATGATGACGAGCAGCAGATGTATGTCGGCAGAAGCTATATGGATGCGCCGGACATTGATACCAAAACAAGCTTCGTAAGCGAATATGAAGATGTGAAACCAGGCGATTTTGTCTGGGTAGAGATTCTCGACTCGGTTGGATATGACCTGATCGGACGTCAGACCGAACCAGACGAAAAGTAAAGAAGGTTTTAATATGAATTTACCGAATAAACTGACCATGTTAAGAATCCTGATGATTCCAGTATTCATGGTGTTTATCGAGCTTAACAGTCTGCCTAACCATATTTTGTGGGCATTTGTGGTGTTTGTTCTGGCATCTCTTACCGATATGCTGGACGGAAAGATCGCAAGAAAGTATAATCTGGTCACCGACTTTGGAAAGTTTATGGACCCGCTGGCAGACAAGATTCTGGTAACAGCAGCCTTGATCTATTTTATCCCATTAAGACTGGCTCCAGCATGGATTGTGATTTTGATTCTGGCAAGGGAATTTCTGGTCACCTCGCTGAGACTGATTGCTTCGGGCAAGGGCATCGTCATTGCGGCAGATAAATGGGGCAAGTATAAAACCGCTACCACCATGGTGTGGATTTGCTACGCACTCTTGATGACAAACTTTATCGATACTATGTCGATTGGAATGCAGAGTGTGTGCACCGGCATCCATATTGCGCTGATGATTCTTTCTCTGGCGCTGACCCTCCTTTCCGGTTTCAATTATCTGTGGAAAAACCGTGCCCTGATTGCTCAGGCAAAATAAGAATAAAGGCTGTCGGCATTTGCCGGCAGCTTTTTGTTTTAGTACAGACAGAAAGGAGAAAGTATGGAGGTAAAACTGCTTAGCCCATCTTGGGAACACAGAGAACAATATATACAACTTCTGAAGGAATGGAAGGAATCTGGGGAAGAAATTCATCCGGGAACGCTGCGGCGCTGTCCCTGTATACAAAACCCAATACTTTCCCAGAGTAAGTGGCTGGAATGGCTCGCAGCGGAGAAACAGCAGGGGCAGAATCTCTTTTTCCTGGTACGGGAGGACGGAAGACTGTTGGGGGCTATCAGTATTCGACCACAGGAGCAGGGAGAGAGTCTTTGGATTAATGGGCACTGCGGTTATGGAATCCGCCCATCGGAGCGCAGAAAGGGTTATGCAACCAAGATGATGAGGATGGCAGTAGAAATATTGCAAGGACAGGGAATTAATCCGGTGATCGTTACCTGTGATCAGGAAAACATTGCTTCGGAAAAAACGATTATACACTGCGGCGGAGTGCAGGTCGGAGAAATTATGGACCCCGATACAGGGGGAATCAACCGTATTTTTGTAATTGGGGACGGAAAGAAAGTTTTGAAAGCAGGGCGCTTTTCCTCTTGCAATCAAAACGAAAATGTGGTACGCTGATTAAACAGTGGAAAACCCAAAAAAGCGATGACCCAGGAAGAGTAGAAAAGAAGCTCCCCCGACAGAGAGACCGGAACAGGTGAGAGCCGGTCAGGGCAGGAATCTTTTTGAATGCACCTGCGAGCTGTCCTCTGGAAAGCAAGCCGAGTATAGAGGAACGTACCTCCTGCGTTAAAGGGAAAAGCGATAAATTTGAAGTGGAACCGCGGAATTATTACTCCGCCTTCATCTGCCATTTGGCAGGTGGGGGCGGAGTTTTTCACGTTATCAAGATCAAAATGTGGAAAATATCCGATGGTGTCCATAGACTGAATCGAAAGATCACCGCATACAGTAGTACAGCAGCTGAAAGGAGAGATTCTCTATGAAAATATTTAACACTCTAACCCGAGAAAAAGAAAAATTTGTGCCGATCGAGCAGGGCAAGGTAAAAATGTATGCCTGCGGACCGACTGTATATAACTTTATCCACATCGGCAACGCACGTCCAATCTGTGTATTTGACACTATGCGCAGATATCTGGAATTTAAAGGATACGATGTTACCTTTGTCCAGAACTTTACCGACATCGATGACAAGATCATCAAAAAGGCAAACGAAGAAGGCGTAACTGCAAAGGAAATCGCAGAGCGTTACATCAACGAATACCTGACCGATACCAAAGGCCTTGGTATCCGCGAAGCAACCATTCATCCAAAGGCAACCGAAACCATCGATGAGATCAAACACATCGTGGAAACCCTCGAAGACAAGGGCTTTGCTTACGAAGCAAACGGCGACGTTCTGTTCCGCACCAAGAAAGATCCGGGTTACGGCAAACTGTCCCATCAGCCACTGGAAGAGCTTGAAAGCGGTGCTAGAATCAGTGTTGGCGAACACAAGGAAGATCCGCTGGACTTTGTACTGTGGAAATCCGCAAAACCGGGAGAACCACATTGGTCTTCCCGCTGGGGTGAGGGTCGTCCAGGCTGGCATATTGAATGTACCGCGATGATTCACAAACATCTGGGTGAAACCATCGATATCCACTGTGGCGGTCAGGACCTGATCTTCCCGCATCATGAAAATGAAATCGCACAGTCTGAGTGCTGCACCGGAAAAGAATATGCCCACTACTGGATGCACAACGGCTATATCAACGTTGACAACAAGAAGATGAGCAAATCTCTGGGCAACTTCTTTACCGTTCGTGAGGTAGCGGAGAAATATGGCTACGAGCCAATCAAATATATGATGCTTTCCGCTCATTACAGAAGCCCAATCAACTATAATTTGACCATCATTGAGCAGTGCAAAGCAGCACTGGAACGTCTGCACAACTGCCGCGACAATCTCGACTTTGCGATCAAGAACGCTCTGCCGGAAACTGCTGATGCTGCTGCAGATGAAGCATTCAAACAGCAGGTAGACAGCAGAAAGGCACAGTTTATCGAAGCAATGGACGATGACCTCAACACCGCTGACGGTATCGCAGCAGTATTTGATCTGGTACGTGATATCAATACCTTTATTGCAGTACCAAGAGCAAAAGAAGCACTTTCTTATGCAAGCGAGATGTTTGATCGTTTGGTTACCGATGTTCTGGGTCTTTTGTACGAGCGCAAGGAAGACAATCTGGATGCAGAGATCGAAGCACTGATCGAGCAGCGTCAGCAGGCAAGAAAAGAAAAGAATTTTGCACTGGCTGACAAGATCCGCGATGATCTGAAAGCACGCGGAATCGTTCTGCTGGATACCCCACAGGGCGTAAAATGGAAGATGGAAAACTAAGAGAAATGAAAAGGAACCGGTTTTGTGACCGGTTCCTTTTTTAGACAAAAGATTTGAATACAGTTTACAAACAAATCTTGCAATTGATGGCAGGAGTGCGTTATACTAAAAACAAAGCCGATGGATTTGGTATATCTTTTTCTGCTGCGGAAAGAAGGGAAGGACAGGGTGAAACAGATCGAAACAGAGCGCTTGATATTGAGAGCTCCCACACCGGAGGATGCGGTGCCTTTACTCCCGATTCGAAACAGTGATTTTGTTCTTCAGTTTAATCCGACTACTCCCAAAAATCAGGAGCAGCTGCAGGAAGAACTGATGGAAGAACAGGATCGCACCCTGATTCTTGAGAAAAAGGAAGACGGAAAGGTGATTGGAGCCTGCTTCTTTGGCGGGGATGCATTGCGTTATCAGGTTTATTCCCAGACCCTCTCCTATTATCTTGCGCAGAAAGAAGCCAGAAAAGGATATATGACCGAAGCAATGCAAGCATTGATAGAGATGTTATTTGCGCAGGGAGTGCAGGTCCTTTCCCTGCGGTGCTATGCAGAAAATATTGCTTCGGCAAAGCTTGCCGAAAAGTTAGGATTTGTTAAGGAAGGCTGCATCCGCCACGCGGTTTCAGATCGCAATGGCGTGATTCATGACGACTGTATCTATTCGCTGACAAGAGAAGAATATTTGACAGGAGGTAACAACAATGTCTGAGAAAAAACTGGGCCGCAACGACCCATGCTGGTGCGGCAGCCAGAAAAAATATAAACACTGCCACATGGAATTTGATGAAAAACTGGACCATTTCCGCAGAGAGGGTCATACCGTACCGACCCATGAGATGATCAAAACCCCAGAACAGATTGAGGGCATCCGTCAGAGCAGCAAGATCAACATTGCAGTGCTTGACCTGGTAGCACAAAAGATTCATGCGGGAATGACCACCGAAGAGATTGACAAGATTGTTTATGATGAAACTACTCGTCTGGGCGGTATCCCTGCACCTCTCAACTATGAAGGATTTCCAAAGAGCGTATGCACCTCGGTAAACGATCAGGTCTGCCATGGTATTCCATCCGACAAGGTTGTCTTAAAGGACGGCGATATTATCAATGTGGATGTTTCCACCATCTACAACGGTTATTTTTCTGATTCTTCCAGAATGTTCTGCATCGGTGAAGTTTCCGAAAATGCTGCAAACCTGGTCAAAGTTGCCAAGGAATGTGTAGAGCTGGGACTTGCTGAAGTAAAACCATGGGGCTTTTTGGGAGATATTGCACAGGCAATTTCCGACCATGCCCATAAGAACGGATATACCATCGTCCGTGAAATCGGCGGCCATGGAATTGGCTTGGAATTCCACGAAGATCCATGGGTAGGCTATGTCGGCAAAAGAGGTACTGACATGATGCTGGCACCAGGAATGGTATTTACCATTGAGCCGATGGTAAACGAAGGAAAGCACAATGTCCGCATGGATGAAAACGGACAGGATTGGATTGTCGTAACCAGTGATGGCAAGCTGTCTGCTCAGTGGGAGATCACCGTAGCGGTGACAGAGGACGGATACGAAGTCCTGACCTATTAACACAAAACAAAAAGAGGAACCGCAAAGGTTCCTCTTTTGCTTTCGAAAAAATGATTTTATGCAAAGAAAGTTTCGATCTTTTTGTTTGATACAGCAGGAGAATAAACCCAGTGGTCTAGGTGTCCTGAATCGATAAAGTAGCGCAGGGGAGTAATCGGAGCTGGGACATCGCCGGGTGGGTCAAACGAGTCGATGATGATGAGCTTAATTTTCATCTTTTCGGGAATCAGATTCTTTATGTAGACGCTTGCCTGCTGTCCAACCTTCACCCCATCTTTGGGTTCAGCAAGTCCTGCCAGGTTGGGTGCAAGCTCCACAAAAACCCCGTAGTGTTCCACCGAACGCACGATGCCGGATACCGTTTCACCGGAAGAAAACAGTGCAGCGTTTTCCTCCCAGGTCCCAAGAAGTTCCTTATGGCTTAAGGATACCCGCAGGTTCTGGTCCACATCGGTGACGACGGCATAGATGTCCTGTCCGGTGCGGAATCGGTCGGACGGGTGGGAGATGCGGGATACCGAAATGCAGTCGATTGGGATCAGGGAAGGGATGCCGCAGCCAATATCCACAAAACAGCCGAATGCTTCCAGATGGGTGACACGTGCGGGGATGATATCTCCGGCGTGAAGATGACGGATCGATTCTTCTAAGCATCTCTGTTGTGCAAGGCGGCGGGACAAAATAGGGGTGAAGGAACCATCCGGATTTTGCTCGATAGATTGGACAACAAAGCAGACCGGTTTATTGACACGGGAAAGCAGCGCAATGTCGCGGGTGGTGCCGTCACTGATCCCGACAGCGCCTTCACAGCGGGGGATTTTTCCTTTGCAGAATCCAAAATCGATTACCAGATCATGTTCCGGCGTACAGACACAGGCTCTTGCTTCCAGAATAGTCTGGCTGTGAAGTGCTTCCCGAAGTCCGGAAATATTTTGACAGAAACTGTGATTTTGTGCGGTATTTACAAGCCAGCCCTCGGGCCAGTAGTTTGTCATTTTTCTTCCCTCCTCCTGTCCAAACGGTTTGGACAGTTTTTTGTTTTATCAGATAGCGTCAATGGCTGGTTTATCTATATGCAGGAGAGAATGGATTTATTTCTGATCTGTCTGCGCTGGCAAAAAGGGTAGCCATCAAAATTTTACAAAGGGACACAAAAGAATAAAATGCTTTTCTTTTGCATGATTGTGGTAAAGTTTGTGCAAGATTTTGTTGCACAAACAAGGGCTTGTTTGCTATAATAGAATCTGTATGCAGGAATTTTTGACCGTTGTCCTGATTATTTTTCCGGATAGTGGACTTGAGAAAAGGAGGTCGCAGAAGATGGACGTGCGTGTTGGCGATATCTTGGTTATGAAGAAAAATCATCCCTGCGGGGAAAACAAGTTCCTGGTATTAAGAAGCGGCATGGATTTTAAGCTTCGTTGTACCGGCTGCGGCCATGAGGTCATGGTTGCCAGAAGTAAGGCAGAGAAAAATATCCGGGAGATCCGCAGGCCGTAAAGGAAAGGCAGCTGCAAAGAGGGCGGATCAAAACAGAAGAGAAAATGACGGAATAAAAGATTTAAGGAGAATGAAACGATGTTTGAACAGTTAAGCGTAGCGGAAGAACGCTATCAGGCAATCAACGACAAGTTGATGGACCCAAATGTTGTCAGCGACCCAAAACAGTATGCGGAGTTGATGAAGGAGTATAAGAACCTGACTCCAATCGTTGAAAAATACCGCGAATATACCAAGGCTAAAAACGATATGGACGAGGCAAAAATGATGCTGGAAGAAAGCGGTCTGGACAAGGATTTCCGCGAACTGATCGAAGAACAGTATGAAACCAGCAAAAAAGATATCGAAACCATCTCGGAAGAGCTTAAAATTCTGCTGATTCCAAAAGACCCGAACGATGACAAGAACGTTATCGTTGAGATCCGCGGCGGTGCAGGCGGTGATGAAGCAGCTCTGTTTGCAAACAGCCTGTTCAGAATGTACTCGATGTATGCAGAAAGCCAGGGCTGGAAGATCGAGATCCTTAACGCAAACCCAACCGAACTGGGCGGTTATAAGGAAATCAGCTTCTCCATCAACGGTGAAGGAGCTTACTCCAAATTCAAATTTGAATCGGGTGTTCACCGTGTACAGCGTGTACCGGAAACCGAAACACAGGGCCGTATCCACACATCCACCGTTACCGTTGCTGTTCTGCCGGAAGTGGATGATGTTGAGGTTGAAATCAATCCGAAAGACCTTCAGATCGATACCTACCGTTCGGGCGGTGCAGGCGGTCAGCATGTAAACAAGACCGAGTCTGCAATCCGAATCACCCATATTCCTACCGGTACTGTTGTTGAGTGTCAGGATGAACGAAGCCAGTACAAGAATAAGGATAAAGCAATGAAGATTCTGCGCTCCCGTATCTATGAAAAGATGCAGAGAGAGCAGGAGGAAAAGATTGCTTCCGAAAGAAAACTGCAGGTTGGTGCAGGTGACCGTGCAGAACGTATCCGTACCTACAACTATCCACAGGGACGTGTTACCGATCACCGCATTGGCTTGACCCTGTATAAACTGGAGCAGATACTCAACGGAGATCTGACCGAGCTGTTTGATGGACTCAATACCTTTGACCAGGCAGAAAAACTCAAAGAAAGCTCGAACGCTACCGGCAGCGAAAACTAAACTGTCTGCTGAAAAGAGGCTTAAATCCATGCAAGAGCAAATTTTTAAGCACAGAGAGACACAGATTTTGACTGTAAAGGAAATGAAACAGGACAGGGAAGCGATCATCCGTGCAGGACAGATCATCCGTCAGGGCGGACTGGTCGCACTTCCAACCGAAACAGTTTATGGTCTGGGTGCTAATGCCCTGAATCCTGATGCGGTAAAAAATATCTTTCTGGCAAAGGGACGTCCGCAGGATAATCCATTGATTATCCATATCGAGGATGCTTCCCAGGCAGAGCGTTATGCCAAAAATATCCCGCCGGTTTATTATGAACTGTGCAGGCGTTTTTGTCCGGGACCGCTGACGATCATTCTGCCGAAAAAGGATATTATCCCACTGGAAACTTCGGGAGGACTGGAAACGGTAGCAATCCGTATTCCAGCTCACCCGGTAGCAAGAGCGATTATCCATGAGGCAGGGGTACCGATTGCAGCGCCTTCGGCAAATCTTTCCGGTTCCCCAAGCCCTACCACAGCGCAGCATTGTGTGCATGACCTCTGGGGTCGTGTAGACGCGATTGTGGATGCCGGAGAGTGCAGCGTGGGCGTAGAGTCAACTGTTATTTCCCTTGCAGGGGAAAAGCCGATTCTGCTGCGTCCGGGTGCTGTGACTCCGCAGATGTTAAAAGAATTTCTGCCGGATCTGATGATTCATGAAGCGGTAACCGAAAAGCTCAAAGAGGGAGTCCGCGCGGATTCTCCGGGTATGAAGTACAAGCACTATGCGCCGAAGGCAAAAATCACCATTCTGGATGCAGACAGCAGGGAGTTTACAGAATATGTCAATTCCCAGAAGAAAGAAGGTCTGTTTGCACTCTGCTTTGAGGAGGATGTTCCTTTTTTACAGGTTCCATATATCAGCCTGGGTAAAGATGAAACCGATCAGGCAAAGCACCTGTTTGCAGCACTTAGAGAATTGGATGAAAGGGGCGCACAGGAAGTGTATGCGCGCTGTCCATCCAAACAAGGAGTGGGTCTTGCGGTGTATAACCGCCTGATTCGGGCTGCAGCATATCAGGAACATACTCTGGATGGGGAAAGTGAGGCATAGATCACAGGAATGAGAAATATGATCGTGGGGCTCACCGGTCAGACCGGTGCAGGAAAATCGACGGTTTCGGACTATCTTAGGGAAAACGGAGTCGTTGTAATTGATGCGGACAAGATCGCAAGGGAGGTCGTCGAGACAGGCAGCGCCTGCATCGCTGACATTGCCCTGGAGTTTGGCTGCGAATATATCAACATGGATGGTACGCTCAACCGAAAGAAAATGGCGCGCACTGTCTTTAACGATAAAGAAAAACTCAAGAAATTAAATAACCTGATGTTTCCATACATCATCGACAGTATTCGCAGAGAATTAAAACGTCTGCGGGAACAGCAGGAAGGAATTATTGTGCTGGATGCTCCAACTTTGTTTGAGAGCGGTGCAGACCGCGAATGTGACCGTGTTGTTTCGGTCACAGCGGATGTACAGTCCCGTAAAGAGCGCATTATCCGCCGAGATAAGCTGACAGAAGAGGAAGCGGATGAACGCATTCAGGCACAGCACGACGAGGAATATTATAAGAGCCGTTCGTGGCAGGTGCTGGAAAACAACGGCAGTATCGATGAGCTGAAAAATCAGACTTCCGTTTTGCTTTCCAAACTGGAAGCAGAGATGGAAGCGGGAAATTCATCGGAGGCACAGCAGTAAAAACCCCTTTTTTAAACGGTGGAGGTTTTGATGGCAAGGAAAAAGAAACGTGCAGGTTCTGCGAAAAGAAAATCCATTTTTTTGTGGCTTGTTTTGCTGGTTGTTCTGGTAGCGGCAGGATTTGCCGCACTGCAGCCGGCAACAGAAAGTGTCTACCGTCAGCTGTATCCAAGAACCTATCGGGAATATGTGGAGCGTTACAGCAGGGAATACCAGGTGGACCGGGATCTTGTGTATGCGGTGGCAAAGGTGGAAAGCAACTTTGACCCCAATGCGGTTTCTCATGCAGATGCACGCGGAGTCATGCAGATGACAGAAGATGCATTTGAATGGGTGCAGTACCGAATGGGGGATGAGAGTGGTGTCAGCTACGAGGATATCTTTGATCCGGAGGTTTCCATTCAGTATGGAACCTATATGCTGCATCTGCTTCTGGAAGAAACCGGCGATGAAAAGCTGGCGATCTGTTCCTACCATGCGGGAATAGGGAATGTAAATTCCTGGCTTTCGCAGGAAGAATACTCAAAAGATGGAAAAACACTTGACAAAATACCCTATTCTGATACAGAATGGTATTATAACAAAGTTTCCGAAACCAAAAAAATCTATCGCAAACTTTATTCTTAGCAAATTTGTTTCTAACCGTAAGTTAAAAACGGTGTAGATATCGGTTGTTTTGGATGTAATTTTCAGGACAGCTAAAAATTTTAATCGGGAGGATGAACGATATGGAAAAAACCAAAGGCGAGCAGCTCCAGGAAGAATTAATGATGAAGATGGTCAACGGTACCACCCGTCTGTCTGACGAAGAGATCGATAAAGCATACGATTATGCTGAAGGCTACAAAAAATATATGGATGCAGCCAAAATCGAAATGGAAGCAGTCAGAGAAGCTATCAGACAGCTGAAAGAAAACGGTTATGAAGAATTTGTACCAGGCAAAAAATATCAGCCAGGTGAAAGATTCTACTACAACAACCGCGGCAAATCTCTGATCTTCGGTACTATGGGTACCCGTCCAATCGAAAAAGGCGTTAAGATCCTTGCAGCTCATGTTGATTCCCCAAGACTTGACCTGAAACCAAGCCCACTGTTTGAAGAAGCAGAACTGGGTTACCTCAGACCACATTACTATGGTGGTATCAAGAAATACCAGTGGCCAACCATTCCTCTGGCTCTGCACGGTGACGTTTACAAGAAAGACGGTTCTGTTGTTACCATCACCATCGGTGAAGATGAAAACGATCCGATTTTCTGCGTAACCGACCTGCTGCCACATCTGGCATCCAAACAGAGAACTCAGACTCTGGCAGAAGCATTCAAGGGCGAATCCATGAATATTCTGATCGGTTCCAGACAGTTTAAAGATGAAAAAGCTTCTGAAAAGGTTAAACTGAACCTGATGAAGATCTTCAACGAAAAATACGGCATCACAGAAAGAGACTTCCTGGGCGCTGAACTGAGCGTTGTTCCAGCTCTCAAAGCAAGAGACCTCGGTCTTGACAGAAGCATGATCGGCGCATATGGTCATGACGACCGTGTTTGCTCCTACACTGAAATGACAGCTGAAATCGCAAACACCAACCCAGAATGGACTTCTGTTGTTATCTTCGCTGATAAAGAAGAAGTTGGTTCTGACGGTAACACTGGTATGCACTCCAGATTCCTGGAATACTTCCTGGCTGATCTGGCTGAGCCATTCGGCGTTCCAGTAAGACGCGTTCTGTCCAACTCCAAATGTCTGTCTGCTGACGTAAGCGCAGCATTCGATCCAGCATTTGCAGATGCTTATGAAAAACAGAACTCTTCCTTCATCAACTACGGTGTATGTGTTGTTAAATACACAGGTGCAGGTGGTAAGAGCAGCACCAACGACTGCAACGCTAAATTCACAAGCAAAGTTTGTGCAATCCTCGACAATGCAGACGTTGTATGGCAGTTCGGTGAACTTGGTAAAGTTGACCAGGGCGGCGGCGGCACTGTTGCTAAATACATCGCTGAGCTGGATGTTGACACCATCGATATCGGTGTTCCAGTTCTGTGCATGCATGCTCCAATGGAAATCATCTCCAAGGTTGACCTGTATGAAACACATCGTGGTTTCTATGAGTTCCTTGTTGCTAAGATGGACTAATTAAACAAAGAACAAAAACCTTCCGGTATTTTGCCGGAAGGTTTTTTGTTTTGATGGGATCGTTTGTGTTCTTGTATCAGCGCAGGATCTGTGTTACAATAATCAAAAAAACAGAGAGGATTTTGTTTGATGCTTGGTATTTTCGGAATGTTGCTTGCTGTGTTGGGAGCGTTTTTGCTCATCAGTGTGGTGGGTGCATTGATTATGACACTGATTGGTGTTGCCTATCAAAGGAAAAAGCTGGACAAGGAGCCGGTTGTCACGATTCATGCATCGGTGATTTCCAAAAGGGAAAAGCCGATCTATCGCCGTGAAAATTCATCTGCCAAAAACAATATGATTGTGCGGATCATCTATTATGCGACCTTCCGCACGGGGGAAGAGAAAGAGATCGAGCTGAGTGTGACAAAGGAAGAATGGGATCTTTTGGCAGAAGGGGACGAGGGAGAGCTTACCTATCAGGGAAACTGGTATCAGGAATTTGAGAAAAACAGAAAAAAGAGTCTCTGTCAAGAAGACTCTTAGATGAAATAGAAAGTTGAATTTTGGCATAAATAAACAAAACTCCGATCAAAAAATCGGAGTTTTTCTTACGACAAAAGGTGCCGGAAAGATTGACTTTAACGGCAAAATACAATATAATATTATAATGTATCAAAATGGATAGTTGTGTAGTTGACTAAACATATTGTAGCATAGAAGAAAGAAGAATTCAATACCTTTTTGCAAAATAATGGATTCTGACCGAACAAAGTTGTACACATTAGACAATTGTTAAAATAAGCGGATTGGAGTGGATAAGCCTATGGTGAATGTTAAGCCGGTACATCTGGGTAAAAATGTTCGAATGAGCTTTTCTCGGATTAATGAGGTTTTGGAAATGCCAAACCTGATTGAAGTGCAGAAAAACTCCTACAAATGGTTTCTTGAGGAGGGATTAAAGGAAGTATTTAAAGATATGTCCGAGATTTCAGACTATCAGGGCAATCTGGTACTTGACTTTATCGATTACCGTCTTGACGAAAAACCCAAATACACCATCGAAGAGTGTAAAGAGCGCGATGCAACATATGCAGCTCCTCTGCGGGTTCGTGCAAGCCTCCTGAACAAGGAGACAGGCGAGGTAAAAGAACAGGACATCTTCATGGGTGATTTCCCTGTGATGACACCAAGCGGTACATTTATTATCAATGGTGCGGAGCGAGTTATCGTTTCCCAGTTGGTACGTTCTCCAGGCGTGTACTACGGTGTATCCCGTGACAAAGCTGGTAAGGAACTTTTCTCTACAACAGTTATTCCAAACCGCGGCGCATGGCTTGAGTACGAAACCGACTCCAACGATGTCTTCTATGTTCGTATTGATAAAAACAGAAAGCTGCCAGTAACAACCTTTATCCGTGCTCTGGGCCTTTCCAGCGATGCGCAGATTCTGGAATTCTTTGGCGAAGATGCAAGAATCCAGGCTACCATCGAAAAGGACAGCACCAACAACACAGAAGAGGCTCTGCTGGAAGTTTACAGAAAACTGCGTCCAGGTGAACCACCAACAGTAGACAGCGCTCAGTCCCATTTGAACGCACTGTTCTTTGACGCTAGAAGATACGACCTGTCCCGTGTTGGACGTTACAAATACAACAAAAAGCTGGGTATCGCTTCCAGAATCAACGGTCACATTGTTGCTGAACCAATCATCAACAGTCGTACCGGTGAAGTGATGGCAGAACCGGACGAAGTTCTGACCCGCGCAAAAGCAGAAGAGATCGAGCGCGCAGGTGTTGACACCGTATTCCTCAAATGCGGCGACCGCATCGTAAAGGTTATCTCCAATGGTATGGTTAACCTGCTTGATTACACCTCCTGCTACACCGAGGAAGAGCTCGAAGAGATCGGTGTTAATGAAAAGGTACGTTTCTCGGTACTGTGTGAAATTCTGGATAGCTGCAACTCTGATGAAGAGCTGCGCCAGATGATCGTGGACAGAGCAGATGACCTGATTCCAAAACACATCATCAAGGACGATATCTTTGCAACCATCAACTATGTCTGCTGCCTGGGCAACGGCGTTGGCTCCACCGACGACATTGACCATCTGGGCAACAGAAGAATCCGTTCTGTCGGCGAACTGCTTCAGAACCAGTTCAGAATCGGTTTCTCCAGAATGGAACGTGTTATTCGTGAAAGAATGACAACTCAGGCACAGGATATGGAGGTTATCACTCCACAGGCTCTGATCAACATCCGTCCGGTTGTTGCTGCGATCAAAGAGTTCTTTGGTTCCTCCCCACTGTCCCAGTTCATGGACCAGAACAACCCTCTGGCAGAACTGACCCACAAGAGACGTCTTTCCGCTCTGGGTCCTGGCGGTCTTTCCAGAGACCGTGCAGGTTTCGAAGTTCGAGACGTACACTACAGCCACTACGGAAGAATGTGTCCGGTAGAGACCCCAGAAGGTCCTAACATCGGTCTGATCTCCTATCTGGCTACTTTCGCAAGAATCAATAAATACGGCTTCATCGAGGCTCCATACCGCCGTGTTGACAAAGAAACCGGCAAGGTTCTGGATGAAGTAGAATATATGACTGCTGACCGTGAAGACGAATTCATCGTTGCACAGGCAAACGAACCGCTGACCGAAGAAAACACCTTCGCAAACAAGATGGTTTCGGTTCGTCACCGCGACATGGTTAAGATCGTGGAACGTGAGCAGGTAGACTACATGGACGTATCGCCTAAGATGGTAGTATCCGTTGCAACAGCAATGATCCCATTCCTTGAAAACGACGATACCAACCGAGCTCTGATGGGTGCGAACATGCAGCGTCAGGCAGTGCCGCTTCTCAAGACCGAAAACCCAATCGTTGGTACCGGTATGGAGTACAAAGCAGCTGTTGACTCGGGTGTCTGCGTTGTTTCCGATGTAAACGGTGTGGTTGACCGCGTTGACGCAAACAAGGTTGTTGTCCGCACTGATGACGGCGAACTCAAAAACTTCCACATCATCAAATTCCTGCGTTCCAACCAGGGAACCTGCTTCAACCAGAGACCAATTGTCAGCGCAGGCGAACGTGTCAGCGTTGGACAGGTACTGGCTGATGGTCCTGCTACCTGCAATGGTGAAATCTCGCTGGGTAAAAACGCTCTGATCGGCTTTATGACATGGGAAGGTTACAACTACGAGGACGCTGTACTGCTGAACGAAAGAATGGTACGCGACGACGTTTACACCTCCATCCATATCGAGGAGCACGAGATCGAAGCGCGTGACACCAAGCTCGGACCGGAAGAAATCACCCGCGACATTCCAAACGTCGGTGAGGATGCCCTCAAAGAACTGGATGACCGCGGTATTATCCGTATCGGTGCAGAAGTTCACTCCGGTGATATTCTGGTTGGTAAGGTTACACCAAAGGGTGAAACCGAGCTCAACGCTGAAGAAAGACTGCTGCGTGCAATCTTCGGCGAAAAAGCAAGAGAAGTTCGTGATACCTCCCTGCGTGTTCCACACGGTGAGTACGGTATCATCGTTGACGTAAAAGTATTTACCAGAGAAAACTCCGATGAGCTTTCTCCTGGTGTTAACATGGTCGTTCGCTGCTACATTGCTCAGAAACGTAAGATTTCTGTCGGCGATAAGATGGCAGGTCGTCATGGTAACAAGGGTGTTGTTTCCAGAATCCTTCCTCAGGAAGATATGCCATTCCTGGCTGACGGTCGTCCGCTGGACATCGTTCTGAACCCTCTGGGCGTACCTTCCCGTATGAACATCGGTCAGGTACTTGAGGTCCATCTGGGACGTGCTGCTGCTGAATTGGGCTGGAAGATCATGACACCTGTTTTTGACGGCGCAAACGAAAATGATATTAAAGAATGTTTGGAAATGGCAGGCTTACGCGGCGACGGTAAGACAACCGTTTATGACGGACGTACCGGTGAACCATTTGATAACCCGGTAACCGTTGGTTACATGTATTACCTCAAGCTGCATCACCTGGTAGACGATAAGATCCATGCCCGTTCCACCGGTCCATACTCGCTGGTAACCCAGCAGCCTCTGGGTGGTAAAGCTCAGTTTGGTGGTCAGCGTTTCGGTGAGATGGAGGTTTGGGCACTGGAAGCTTACGGTGCTGCTTACACCCTGCAGGAAATCCTGACAGTAAAATCGGACGATGTTGTCGGACGTGTAAAGACATTCGAGGCTATCGTAAAAGGCAAAAACGTTCCGAAGCCAGGTGTCCCGGAATCCTTCAAGGTACTCATCAAAGAGCTTCAGTCTCTGTCGCTTGATGTTAAGGTACTGGATAAGAACAACGAGGAGATCGATCTCAAACAGGATCTGGATGACGATATGGGCTTTAACGGCAATGAGCGTTATCAGGAAGAAGACGACGGAACTACCTTTGAAAGCGAGACCGTCGCAGTTGATTCCGAGTTTGAGGACAGCTTTGCTATGGAACATCCTGATATGCAGGACGACGATGATTTCGGCAGCCTGCTGGATGAGTTCTCCGACTTTGGCATTGATGATGACAGTGATGATAATATGTAATTAAGGAAGAAGGGGTCGTAAAATGGAATTTAACGTATTCGAGTCTATTAAAATCGGCTTGGCTTCTCCGGAAAAAATCAGGGAATGGTCTTATGGTGAGGTTAAAAAACCGGAAACCATCAACTATAGAACCCTGAAACCAGAACGTGATGGTCTGTTCTGTGAAAGAATCTTTGGTCCAACCAAGGACTGGGAGTGTTACTGTGGTAAATACAAACGCCTGCGTTACAAAGGCAAAATCTGTGAACGCTGCGGTGTTGAGGTAACAAAATCCAAGGTTCGTCGTGAAAGAATGGGTCACATCGAGCTGGCTGCTCCGGTTTCTCATATCTGGTACTTTAAGGGTACTTCTTCCAGAATGGGTCTTTTGCTTAACATGTCTCCAAGACTTCTGGAAAAGGTGCTGTACTTTGCATCCTATATTGTAACTGACCCAGGTACAACAAACCTGAAAAAATACACCCTTCTTTCTGAGAAGGAATATCGCGATATGCGCGAGGCTTATGAGGACGAGTTCGAAGCATCTATGGGTGCGGAAGCAATCAAAAAGCTGCTGGAAGATCTCGACCTCGAACAGCTCTCCAGAGAGCTCAAAGACGAACTGGAAACCCTTCCAGTTGGTCAGAAGAGAGCAAGAATCTTAAAACGTCTGGAAGTCGTTGAGGCATTCCGCCTCAGCGGCAACCAGCCTTCCTGGATGATCATGGATGTTGTTCCGGTTATTCCACCGGATATCCGTCCAATGGTTCAGCTCGACGGCGGACGCTTTGCTACCAGTGACCTGAATGATCTGTACCGCAGAGTTATCAACCGTAACAACCGTCTGAAAAAGCTGATCGAACTGGGTGCTCCTGACATCATCGTTCGCAACGAAAAGAGAATGCTTCAGGAATCTGTCGATGCCCTCATCGACAACGGACGTCACGGCAGACCGGTAACCGGTCCAAACAACCGTCCGCTCAAATCCCTGTCCGATATGCTGAAAGGTAAACAGGGTCGTTTCCGTCAGAACCTGCTTGGTAAACGTGTTGACTACTCTGGACGTTCGGTAATCGTTGTCGGACCAGACCTGAAGATGTATCAGTGCGGTCTGCCAAAAGAAATGGCACTCGAGCTGTTCAAACCATTCGTTATGAAACGTCTGGTTGACCAGGAAATCGCAACCAACATTAAAAATGCCCGCAAGATGGTAGACAGAGCTTCCATGAAGGAAGTTTGGGATGCACTGGAAGTTGTAATCAAGAACCATCCGGTTCTCTTAAACCGTGCGCCTACCCTGCACCGTCTGGGTATCCAGGCATTCGAGCCAATCCTGGTAGAAGGTCGTGCAATCCGTCTGCACCCACTGGTATGTACCGCATTTAACGCGGACTTCGACGGTGACCAGATGGCTATTCACCTCCCACTGTCCGCAGAGGCACAGGCTGAGGCCCGCTTCCTGATGCTGGCAGCTGGAAACCTGCTCAAACCTTCCGATGGTCGTCCTGTAACCATCCCGACACAGGATATGATCCTCGGTTCCTACTACCTGACCATGGTACGTGAAGACGAACCAGGTGCAGGCAAGGTATTCCGCAACTTTGATGAAGCAAAAATGGCTTATGACACCGGTGTTGTTGGCCTGCATGCTCCAATCAAGGTTCGTGTATCCAAAGAAATCAACGGCAAAACCATCAGCCGCATCATTGATGCTACTGTTGGCCGTATCATCTTCAATGATCCAATCCCACAGGATCTTGGTTTTGTAGACAGAACCGATTCCGAGAAGCAGTTTGACCTGGAAGTTGCATTTCTGGTTAGAAAGAAAGAGCTCGGAAAGATCATTGATAAATGTATCCGCGCATGCGGTACTGTTAAGACTTCCGAAGTTCTTGACAAGATCAAAAATCAGGGCTTTAAGTACTCTACCAAGAGCGGTCTGACCGTTGCGGTACGAGATGCTCTGATTCCTGAAAACAAACAGGAACTGATCGCTCAGGCGGACGAAAAGGTAGCACAGATCAAACGTCAGTATGACCGTGGTCTTATCTCCGATGACGTTCGTTATGACCGTGTCATCAAGGTATGGAATGATACCACCGACGCAGTTAAGAAAGAGCTGAGCGCAACCTTCGGTGAAAGAAACCCAATTTACATGTTCGCAGATTCCGGTGCTCGAGGCTCCATGGAGCAGATCAGACAGCTGGCAGGTATGCGTGGTCTGATTGCAAACACTTCCGGTAAAGCGATCGAAATTCCAATTAAATCTAACTACCGTGAAGGCTTAAACATCTTGGAGTACTTCCAGTCCTCTCGAGGCGCTCGTAAAGGTCTGGCAGATACCGCGCTGCGTACCGCGGACTCTGGTTACCTGACCCGTCGATTGGTTGACGTATCTCAGGATGTTATCATCCGTTGCGATGACTGTGGTACTCACGAAGGTATCATGGTTTACGATATCGAAGACAGCGGACGTGTTATTGAAAGCCTGGCAGAACGTCTGACCGGACGTTACCTTGCAGATGATGTTGTTCATCCGCAGACCGGCGAAGTTCTGGCTACCCGCGAAAAGATGATCGACGAGAAAACTGCTCAGAAGATTGTTGATGCAGGTATTACACAGGTTAAGATCCGTTCTATCCTCAACTGTCAGGCTAAGAAGGGTGTCTGTGCAAAATGTTACGGTGCTAACCTTGCAAACGGTCAGCCTGTTGGCATTGGTGAAGCAGTCGGCGTAATTTCCGCACAGTCCATCGGTGAGCCTGGTACCCAGCTGACCATGCGTACTTTCCATACCGGTGGTGTTGCTTCCGCAAGCGATATTACACAGGGTCTTCCAAGGGTTGAGGAGCTGTTCGAGGCAAGAAAACCAAAGAACGCAGCAATCATCAGCCATGTTTCCGGTATTGCAAACTTCCGTCTGGATCACAAAGGTGCAAATACTGTTAACGTTACCAGCGCAGATGGTGAAGTATTCACCAAGATCGTACCATTCGACTACAAGATCATCGTTCAGGAAGGTCAGTATGTTGAAAAAGGTCAGCTGATCACCGAAGGTTCCGTTGAACCAGGTGAGGTTCTGACCGTAAGCGGCGAGCTGGCTGTTCAGGATTACCTGATCAAAGAGGTACAGCGCGTATACCGTACACAGGGTGTAGATATCAACGATAAGCATATCGAAGTTATCGTTCGTCAGATGATGCGTAAAGTCCGCATCGATGACGGCGGCGATACCAAGCTGATCACCGGTTCCCTGATTGATAAATCGGAACTGCGTGAAGCAAATGAAGAACTGCTTGCACTGGAGGCACAGGACGGAATCCACCGCAAACCTGCAACCTATCATGCAGTACTCATGGGTATCACCAAAGCTTCTCTGGCAACCGATTCCTTCATGTCTGCTGCTTCCTTCCAGGAAACAACCCGTGTTCTGACCGAAGCTGCAATCAAAGGTAAGGTTGACCCACTCAGCGGTCTGAAAGAAAACGTTATCATCGGTAAGCTGATCCCAGCTGGTACCGGTATCATTGAATATATCGAACCAGAAGAAGAGGCTCCGATTCAGGAAGCTGCCGAAACTCCTGCAAGTGATGCAATTGTAGAAGCACCTGACGAAGAAAGCGCAGCATTCTAACGCTCAATTTAAAATCTGTTTTAAAAAGCACATTGGACAAAAAGTCCAATGTGCTTTTTTTGTCGTTTTTCATAAGAAAGGAATTAGAAAATTAGTCAAGTGTCGGATTGATAAATATTCATTTTCTGCTACAATGATAGTAAAGATAATAAAAGGAGAGAGATAAGATGAAATCGATGGTATGGATGTTAATCAGTTTGACGATGATTTTGACGTTAACCGGATGCTCGAAAGAAAGTATGACCTTGTCCCGAATGACGTTGCCTGAAAATCAGATGGAAGAACAGGCGATCGACCAAAGCCTTCAGGGAAAATCGGAAAATCATGCTCCTCAAGCGGAAAAGCAAGCGTATTACACCTGCAATACCAGTGAGGAATGCCAATATAGTTTTTCGTTCTGGCGTCTTGAAGAAGGAAAATGGATGGAGAGCAAATTAAATGAGGGAAGTTTAGCACCCGGGGATCATAACTTAACTGTTTACCTGAGCAATGATGAAGGCGGCTATGGTGCCGGAGCAAAAACGATGAAAAATGCACAGACAGTGTATTATCAAAAGTGGATTGAACCAATGGATACGATTTATCGAAATAAAAGCGAAGAGATCTCTGCGCACGACCGCGTGATTCTTGCCGTAGGAGGGAAAAATGCATCCGGCTTAAAGCCTGAGATTATTTCTGATATCAATGAGCTGAAAAATCTGGAGGATAATGTTTATTTGCTGACACTTACACTTTCATAATGGAGGGAAAACGATGAAAAAAGGTCTTAGTATTTTGTTGGTTATGGGAATGTTGCTGACACTGACAGCAATTCCATCTTTTGCGGACGAAGGAGAAAAACAAAAACCAAATCCAGATGTTGGAGTAATGTTGCAGGAAGACCCAAAAGCACCTGCGGAAGTTGATCCGGAAGAAGCAAAAAAACAGCAGGAGCTTCAAACGTGGTATGATGAGCTTACCGAAGAAGAACGGGAATTTGTTCATCAAAAGATGAATGAAAAAGAACAGGAAGCGGTTCTTTCTGAGGAGCAAACAAGAAGAAAAGAGGCGGATAGCCTGAAAAATTATCTGCAGAAGAATCTGTCTAAAACACAGTATACCTATCTGTTTAACCAAAATGGTGTGTTGGAGATCGGAGTACCATCTGCAAAATATATCAGTCGTGCTAAGGAACTGTGCACCAAATATACCGAGCAAACCAAACAGGATGTGACAGTCTGCTATGAGCTGTGCCGATACTCGATCAAAGAACTGGAAAAAGCAAAGGAAAGTCTCGAAAAAGACCAAGATTTTACCCAGCTCATGAAGCAGGTAAGGTATGCACTTGTGATTAATAATGGCTATCTCGAACTTTACTGCACAGATGAAACGCCAAAGAAGTTTGATAGCTGGTTTGAAAAGAGTGATTACCGGGATATGATGGTCGTCAATGAATATCAAAAAATATTGCCGACTGATTCTGTTGGTCTTTAAAGGAAAAAAGAAGGAGGTACAGAATATATGAAAAAGAAGATAGTTGCATTTTTACTTGCCGCTATTATGATAGCTGGAATGGGAGTCAGCAGTTTTGCTGCTGGGACCAACACAGCTGCAGGAATGCAGCAGAATATGAGCTTATCCTCCGCAGCGCAGAACAAAAAGATTTCCACATCCAAAAAGAAGGAGCTCACCACAAAACAGTTGCTTGAACTTCAGGAGGAACAACTCAGTTTATTGGATTATAAAGAAATGAGTGCTGTCAATTTTGTCAAAAAGACCAATACCCTGCACCTTGAAGTGGTAAAAAAAGCTTCTTCCGGTTTGCAGAACAGGATTAAGCAAATAGAAAAAGAATATGGAATCAAAACAGAGGTCAAGATTGTCGATCAATATGAAGATCTGCTGGAAGAAGTAGTACCGCCAGAAGATCTGCCGGAAGAAGTAGTACAGTCAACAGAAAATCCGGTTAAGGAAAAGACAAAGGAAGACTATGCTTGGGATTTTGCCAATTATCTGAGTGATCAGCTAACAGGAAATGAATACAGCTACATTACAGTCCGTCAATCAGATGCAGTGTTGGAAATCGGTGTTCCTTCTGTCAAAGCGATGGACAAGGCAATTGAACTGGTAGAAATTTATCGGGAAGTAAAGGGAATCAAGTTTATCGACCAGCTTCATCCGGAAAAGTATGTTACGGTCGAGTATCACCTGTCTCCGTTTTCCAGAAACCAGATCATTCAGGCATATAATTCGGTTGTCCAGGATAGCCTGATTCGAAAGCTTAGAGGAGACGGCAGCATCTATTCTATTAATCATCATGGTGACCGCGTTCGGATCGAGTATATAGATAAGGGTGAAGAGCTCAAAGAATGGCGTGAGAAAAGCAAATATTCCAACTTGATCTCACTGGAGCCATTTTATAAGGTAAATCCTCAGTAAAAAAGGGAGCAGCTGCTCCCTTTTTGTTTTGGAATAGGAATAAGTTGGGTTATACCAGGGAAGAATGAGAAGGAATGTTTCGGTTTGTATAAGGAAAGGCGCATAAAAGCGCGGAAAATTGGTGCAAACGTCGATAGAAATTTTGTTGACAGATTGGATTTTGGATGATAGAATATTTAATTGGTAGGGCATGGACTAAAGCCGTACCATCGAAAAATTTTATAAACTTTAGCAAGGAGGTGCAATATGCCAACCTTTAACCAATTAGTTCGTAAAGGCAGAGAATCTGTAGAGAAAAAGTCCACAGCTCCAGCTCTTCTGAAAGGATGGAACTCCCTGAAGAGAGAAGCAATCGACCAGAATTCTCCTCAGAAACGTGGTGTATGTACTGCAATCAGAACCCAGACACCAAAGAAACCAAACTCCGCGCTGCGTAAAGTTGCCAGAGTAAGACTTTCCAACGGAATCGAAGCTACCGCTTACATTCCAGGTATCGGTCACAACCTTCAGGAACACTCCGTTGTTCTGATCCGTGGCGGCCGTGTAAAGGACCTCCCTGGTGTTCGTTACCACATCATCCGCGGTACACTCGATACACAGGGTGTAGCAAACAGAATGCAGAGCCGTTCCAAATACGGTGCAAAACGTCCAAAGAAAAAGTAATAAAACTCCATTTTAATTTGAAAACAAGCGCTCATGTGAGCTTTTATATAGCCGAACACAGGGAACACCTGCAATCGGCGGCATAGAAGACTTCACAATGGCTTAACGGGAGTTTTGTCACTTTCGAGTACCTATGAATTCAGACTGTGAAGGAGGGAAGCGAAGTGCCAAGAAGAGGTCAAATCGCTAAACGTGATGTTCTGCCAGATCCAATGTACAATTCCAAACTGGTAACACGTTTAATCAACAATATCATGTACGACGGTAAGAAGGGTGTTGCCCAGAAGATCGTTTATGGTGCATTCGAAATCGTTAACGAGAAGACAGGTAAAGATGCTCTGGAAGCTTTCAAAGAAGCTCTGGAAAACATCATGCCAGTTCTGGAAGTTAAAGCTCGCCGTATCGGTGGTGCTACCTATCAGGTACCAATGGAGGTTCGTCCAGCTAGAAGACAGACCCTCGGCCTGAGATGGCTCACAAACTACTCCAGAGCTCGTTCCGAGAAAACAATGAAAGAGCGTCTTGCTGGTGAGATCATTGATGCAATCAATGGTACCGGCGGAGCTGTTAAAAAACGTGAGGATACTCACAAAATGGCTGAAGCTAACAAAGCTTTCGCACATTACAGATTCTAATCAGGACGGTATCCAGACAGCAGTGCCTGACTTTGGGGCACTGCGGTCTGTGCTGATTCTGGTTTTTTACTACCCGAATGAATACATCCCTAGATTGCGAAGGAGGACAATATGCCAAGAGACGTTGCATTAGCTATGACTCGTAACATCGGCATAATGGCGCACATCGATGCTGGTAAAACTACCACAACAGAGCGTATTCTGTACTACACCGGTATTAACCACAAAATCGGTGAAACTCATGATGGTAGCGCAACGATGGACTGGATGGTACAGGAGCAGGAGAGAGGTATTACCATTACTTCCGCTGCTACAACCTGCTACTGGAAAAACCATCGTATCAACATCATTGATACTCCTGGACACGTTGACTTTACAGTAGAGGTAGAGCGTTCCCTGCGAGTTCTCGACGGTTCTGTAACAGTAATGTGTGCTAAAGGCGGAGTTGAGCCACAGTCTGAGACTGTTTGGCGCCAGGCTGATAAATATCATGTTCCAAGAATGATCTACGTTAACAAGATGGATATCATGGGTGCAGACTTCTACAATGTTCTGAACATGATCCATGACCGTCTGAAATGTAATGCTGTTCCGATTCAGCTGCCAATCGGTGCTGAAGCATTCTTCGAAGGTCTGATCGACCTCGTTGAAATGAAAGCTTACATTTACAACGATGATCTGGGCAAGGACATTTCTGTTGTTGACATTCCAGACAACATGAAAGACCAGGCAGAAGAATACCGCACAAAGATGATCGAATCCATCTGCGAGCAGGATGAAGAACTGATGGAAAAATACCTCAATGGTGAGGAACTGACCATCGAAGAAATCAAACACGCAATCCGTGTTGATACCATCGCTAACAGAATGGTTCCAATCTGCTGTGGTACTTCCTATAAAAACAAGGGTGTTCAGAAACTTCTGGATGCTATCGTTGACTACATGCCAGCACCAACCGATATCCCAGATATCAAAGGTGTAAGTCTTGATACTGAAGAAGAAGAGGACAGACCATCTTCCGATGATGCTCCGTTTGCAGCTCTTGCATTCAAGATTGCAACCGACCCATTCGTAGGTAAACTCTGCTTCTTCCGTGTATACTCTGGTGTTGTTAACACCGGCGACACTGTTCTCAACGCAACCAAAGGCCACACAGAAAGAATGGGTCGTATCCTTCAGATGCATGCTAACCACAGAAAAGATATCGAAGCTTGCTACGCAGGCGATATCGCAGCTGCAGTAGGTGTTAAGAAGGTTACTACCGGTGATACCCTGTGTGATCCAAAATACCCAATCATCCTCGAAACCATGGAATTCCCAGAACCGGTTATCCGTGTAGCAATCGAGCCTAAGACAAAAGCTGGTCAGGAAAAGATGGGTATTGCTCTTGCAAAACTGGCTGAGGAAGACCCAACCTTCAAAACATACACAGACGAAGAAACAGGACAGACCATCATCGCTGGTATGGGTGAGCTCCATCTGGAGATCATCGTTGACCGTCTGCTGCGTGAGTTTAAGGTTGAGGCTAACGTAGGTAAACCTCAGGTAGCTTACAAAGAAACTATCAGAAAACCTGCTGATGTTGATATGAAATACGCTCGTCAGTCCGGTGGTAAAGGTCAGTACGGTCACGTTAAGATCAAAGTTACCCCGAACGAATCCGGTAAGGGTTACGAGTTTATCAACAACGTTGTTGGTGGTGCAATTCCGAAGGAATACATCCCAGCAGTTGACGCTGGTATCCAGGGCGCAATGACCGCTGGTGTTGTTGCTGCTTACCCAGTAGTTGACGTTAAAGTTGAGCTGTACGATGGTTCTTACCATGAAGTCGACTCTTCTGAAATGGCATTTAAGATCGCTGGTTCTATGGCGTTCAAAGAAGCTATGAGAAAAGGCGACCCAGTACTGCTCGAGCCTATCATGAAAGTAACCGTTATCACTCCAGATGATTACCTGGGTGATGTTATCGGTGACCTGAACTCCCGTCGTGGTCAGATCCAGGGTATGGATGCTAGACATGGCGTACAGCAGGTTAACTCCTTTGTTCCACTGTCCGAAATGTTCGGTTACGCTACCGACCTGCGTTCTAAGACACAGGGCCGTGGTCAGTACACCATGGAACCTTCTCACTATGTAGAAGTTCCAAAGAGCATTGCTGACAAGATCATCTCTGCTAGAACAAAAGGAGAATAATCTTCCGATTCGGTGATTTTTCACCGTTTAAGGGGATTTTTTAGGGAATAATTCTGCTTTTTTGCGGGTTTACCCTTGATTTTTGAATCATAAATTGTTACAATACGAATTGTAATATATACAAATACGACTACGGGCGAAAGGCTTCGGAATTTTCAGAAGCCTCCCCCCGTATTTAAGGGAGGAAACAACAATGGCAAAAGCTAAATTCGAAAGAACCAAGCCACATGTTAACATTGGTACTATCGGCCACGTTGACCACGGTAAAACCACTCTGACTGCTGCTATCACAAAAGCTCTGTCCCTCAAAGGTCAGGCTAGCTTCACCGATTACGCTAACATCGATAAAGCTCCAGAAGAAAGAGAACGTGGTATCACAATCAACACTTCTCACGTTGAGTACGAAACCGACAAGAGACACTACGCTCACGTTGACTGCCCAGGACATGCTGACTACGTTAAGAACATGATCACTGGTGCTGCTCAGATGGACGGCGCTATCCTCGTTGTATCTGCTGCAGACGGCCCAATGCCACAGACCCGTGAGCACATCCTGCTCTCCCGTCAGGTAGGCGTTCCTTACATCGTAGTATTCATGAACAAAGCTGACCAGGTTGACGACCCAGAACTGCTCGAACTGGTAGAAATGGAAATCCGTGACCTGCTCAACGAGTACGATTTCCCAGGCGATGACACTCCAATCGTTTGCGGTTCTGCTCTGAAAGCTCTGGAAGCTCCAAACGATCCAGCTGACCCAGCTTACGCTCCAATCTACGAACTGATGGACAAAGTTGACGAATACATCCCAACTCCAGAAAGAAAACAGGATCTGCCATTCCTGATGCCAATCGAAGATATCTTCACCATCACTGGCCGTGGTACTGTTGCTACTGGTAGAGTTGAAAGAGGCGTTCTGAAACTCTCCGACGAAGTTGAAATCGTAGGTCTCCAGGAAGAGAAGATGAAGACAGTTGTTACCGGTATCGAGATGTTCAGAAAACTGCTCGACTTCGCTGAAGCTGGCGATAACATCGGTGCTCTGCTCCGTGGTGTTCAGAGAACTGACATCAAACGTGGTCAGGTTCTGTGCAAACCAGGTTCCATCCATCCACACACCAAATTCCATGCTCAGGTATACGTTCTGAAAAAAGATGAAGGTGGCCGTCATACTCCATTCTTCAACAACTACAGACCACAGTTCTTCTTCAGAACAACTGACGTTACTGGCGTAATCAAACTGCCAGAAGGCGTTGAAATGTGCATGCCTGGCGATAACGTAGAAATGGACGTTGAACTGATCACTCCAATCGCTATCGAAGAAGGTCTGCGTTTCGCTATCCGTGAAGGTGGTAGAACCGTAGGTTCCGGCGTTGTTACCAAGATTGCTGAATAATTTTATTCGTTAGTCTGGTTAACACCATTTATAACGTATTTAAGAGGTACAACCTTTTGGGTTGTACCTCTTTTTTTGCGTAAAATCAAATTGCAAGAAAAAAGGAATATATTTACAAAAATTGTAGAAAAAATTCCCAAAAATGACAATCAGATTACAAATTTTGTTTTTTTTACTTGTAATTTTGTAATTTATATTGTATACTAAATAACAGAGAACCAAGTAAGCTATGAATTTCTTCCGATGCAACAGAATATCTTAATAGAAAGGGGGCGGCACGGAATGAAATTAATGAAAACTTTGATGGCATTTGGTCTGGCAATGACAATGACGGTAAGCATGAGTGCCGTCTCTTATGCACAGATTCCACTGAGCATGATGATTGCATCGACAGCACCGATTACAATGCAAAAAAATGCTTATCAGCTTTGTCTGGATCAAGCGACTGTAAAACATACTGCACAAACATCACAGGCACTTTCTCTGCCACAGCAGGAAGCAGTAACAAGGGATGATCTTTCTTTTTATCCGGGAGATACCTTGTATATTCCGATTTTGGATGTAAAAACCGGAGAACTTTACAGTGAAAAAAATCGTCCATCCAACTGGAACTTCAGGGCAGAAGGTTTTGATTCACAGGCAGTATCCACAGTACGCTGGGCAAATGAAAATGGAACACTCAGTATTGCCATTGATTTTGCAGGACAGCTGCCGCATTCCAGTACACTTTGGGTTGGTGGCGTTATTACACTTTACGATGAACAGACCGGAATCGAATCGAGCAGTTTGTATTTGAATGCTTCTTTTGGTAACGTAACAAAGGAACTGATTCCACTTTCTGTCAACGAAATCGTTTCTCCAATGAATCTGCATGTAGGCAACGGCTATTCTGGAGAAGCAGTAACACTGTCCTTTGGTTCCAATGTGACGGTAAAGAATGCGGTTCTTCCACAGGGAAAAACAATCTATTTTAATCTGGATCAGAGTTTTGATAGTGAGATTGCAAATCGATATCGCTCTTTTGATATCCAGTGTTACAATTTCCTCGGTGATGAAGATAGTTTTGTTCAGCCAGCACAGCTGTGTTTACCAGCACAGCGCACCGATTCTTATGTTTATGAAGTGGTGGATGGACAGCTTCGCAGTGTTCAGTCGGAATATGACGAAGAGAACAACCAGATCTGCATTACAGTAGATTCCTTGGGATATTACATTGTATCCCCAATCCTGATGCAGGAGTAAGATAAATATTGTTTTTTAAAAAGGGAGGATTTTCCTCCCTTTTTTTCTTTTGTTTTGACAAAAAAAGACAAAGCCAAGTACTAAAATTTGTATGGTATTAAATTACGCTAGGTATTGTGTAATACAAAGTACTATGCTATAATCTAGGTGCAGGGAGGGAAAGCGATGAACACACAATTTCGCAAAGGAGTCATCGAAATGTGCATTTTGGCACTGATCGAACGAAAAGATATGTACGGCTACGAAATTGTTCAAAGTATTGCTTACTACACCGAGATCAATGAAGGGACAGTTTATCCAATTTTACGAAGATTGACACAGGAAGAATATTTTGTGACCTATCTGAAGGAAAGCACAGTCGGTCCCGCCCGAAAGTATTATCACATGACAGAAAAAGGAAAGGGCTATCTTGGTTCGCTCAAAGCAGACTGGAACGATTTTTCAAAGATGGTAAATGATATTTTGAGAGGTGAGGTTCTTGAATAAGCAGGAATATTTGGAGCGCCTGGAGGCGTGCTTAAAACATAAATTATCCCGAGATGAGATCGAGGATATTATGCGTGATTACGCAGAATATTTTGAAGAAGGAAGAAGACAAAGCAAGCAGGATTCGGAGATTTCTGCAAAATTGGGAGATCCGGAACTGGTGGCTCAGCAGTTGATTGAGGAAAGTCAGGAACAGAAGAATGAATATCATCCTTCCAGCAAATCCACAGAAAAGAAAATGCCGTGGAATTATGCGGCTGAAGGTTTGCATCGGCTGAAAGACAAATTCCAGGAATGGGATAAAGGAGAAGGAAAACGCAGAGAAGAAAGCAATTCGCAGGAGGAAAATTTCTGTCAGCAAGAATCATTCCAAGATGCAGAAGAAGAGATACGGGAAAAAGAAAATCATAAAAAATGCAAACAATCCACTTCCGATTCGTTGCTGATACGCGGGTTCAAAGCGATTGGCAGAGGATGCAGATGGTGCATTTATGCTGCGATGGCATTCATGATGTTGACCATTGCATTTATGATTTCCATGGGACTGGTCGGTTTTGCCGCAATGGTTCTGGGAGGACTGGCAACAGCGATCGCTTTTGTAGTAATCGGTGTGTTAATAGGTCTTGCAGGAATCGTGGCTTCTGGTTTTGGATTTGCCTTTTTTAATTTCTGGACCGGCATTGCAGTATTGTCGGGTTCTGTTGCACTGCTTGGTTTTTGTGCCTTGCTGGAACTTTTCCTCCTGAAAATGTTAAAAATGTTCTGGTCATTCAGCAAAAATGTCTTTGCAAAATCGGCAGAGCTTTGGATGCGAATGCTTAGAAAAATTGAAAGTTGGTTGATTGTGAAGAAAGAAAAAACAGCAGAAAAATCCACAATCAACAAGTCTGAAAAAACTGTATCCCAAAAAGAAAATTCTGTTCCGGTGCTTCCTCTGCCAATGGATGATGCAGAGCAGCAGGATTCCAAGGAAGATTCCCTTGATGGGGGAAAGGAGGTCCTCTAAGATGAAAAAAGCCGTTATTGCAGCATCTGCATGCTTTGTGGCGGGACTGATTGGATGTACCATCAGCCTGCCAATGGTAGCCAAAGATGTGATTCATTTATACAATGATACCGTATCAGAAACAACAAATTTTTATACAACACAGGACCTTCCGGCGGGAATTACCGAGCTGAGAATGGTAAATCAGGATACGATGGGGATGAGTCTGGTGGAGGTCAGACAGTCTCCGGATGACCAGATTCATTTGCAGGTGTATCGTTCCGAATTTTCCGGCTTTGATGCAGAGATTGTGACAGAAGGAAACAAGGCAGAAATCATTCTGAAAGAGGTTCCAAGTCAAAATTTGCAGATCAGCAAGGAATTGCTGGTTGAATTGATTCGGGATGGAATTCACTCTCAAAATAACCTGATTTTGGAAGTGCCAAAGACAGTTAGCCTGACCAGCAGCGAAACAGATGGTGTTTATTTTGGTGTGGATGGGGGAGTAGAATTTGTAAATTCCCAGCTTGTCCACAATTACGGATATGTTCCAAGTGAAAACCAGAACTGGAAAATTCAATATGAAGAGTCACTGAGTCAGATTGAACAACTGGAATATCAGGTGGAAGAATTGACTCAAGAAAATCGGATGCTTCAAGAAGAGCTGGAGTCCCTTTATGAAGATTCTGAGGAGACAGATATTATTGTTTCACCAAGTGGAGAGATGACGATAGAAGAGCCATCGGAATCAAATGAAACAATCTTTCCATCCGATATCATCCAGAAAGAAACAGAACTTTCTAAACAGCGAGATATGTTCAAAGAATGGAAGATCAGCAAGGATGATTATATCAGAACTTTGAACAGTATGAGCAGAGACATCAGCAATGCACGTCAGCAGCAGGTAATACAGGCAGGCAGAGAGGATGTTCTGCCAATGGTGGAAGAAACCGCAGATTTGATTCTGGAGTATAACCGGATTGATGCCCAGATCCTCAACGCACAGCGCGACTATAATGAAGGTTTCATCACACAGGAGCAGTATAACAGTATTGTTCAGTCTTATGAAACTTCTATTCGCAGCATGAGTGAGCAGATCAATGTGTGGAAAACTTCCCTGAAAGAACAGGGCTATGATTGGGACAGCGCGGTTGTTACCCCAAATCTTTGATTTTTCCTTTTAGATTCATCCATAAAGAAAATCCCCGAGGAATTTCCTCGGGGATTTTCAGCTTTTTAAGAGATGAAGATATTGTCTAGAAAGATTTGATTGTCTCGTCATTGAGGCGTTTGATGATTTCAACAGCCAGTTTTACGCTGTTGTTGTAGTCAGCCATGCATGCGAATCCATGGTGAGAATGGATGTAACGAACCGGAACACCGATGATGATGACCGGAACACCACCGTTGGACAGATGGATTGGACCACCGTTTGTGCCGCCGCCGGAACGAACCGATTCCTGAACCGGGATACCAAGTTCACGACCAAGTTCCAGAGCAAAACGCTGGAAACGAGGATTGGTTACCATGGATTTGTCGAAGTGACGGAGCATTGGACCTTTTTTCATTGCGGTCTGGATGAAGTAATCTGGATTGAAGGTGTCATCAGCAGGGCAGCCTTCGAAACAGATTGCGATGTCAGGTTTTACAACGTCACGGGTAACAAATGCGCCGCGTTCGCCGATTTCTTCCTGAGAGGACAGAACGCCGACAACATCAACACCCAGATCTTCGTTTTTCAGATCTTTCATGGTGTCCAGAACAGCTGCGCAGCCAAGGCGGTTGTCAAATGCTTTACCCAGCATGACATCGTTGCTTTCATCGTACTCGAAGGTTACGTCTGGAACAACTGGTGCACCGATGTGGATGTTGTATACTTTCTCGGTTTCTTCTTTGGAGGTAGAACCGATATCGATTACCATATCAGCGATGGTTGGGCAGGCATTTTTCTGTGCAGCGGAGAGGAAGTGAACTGGTGTGCTGGCAACAATACCGGAAACCCATCTGCCATCATAGGTCTGTACTTTTACTTTGTGAGCTGGAACGGTGTAGTTGGACCAGCCGCCCAAAGGAAGGAACTGCAGGGTTCCGTTTGGTTTGATTGCCTGAACGATAAAGCTAACTTCGTCGCTGTGTGCATCAACCATAACAACTGGTTTTTTGCCAGCATTTTTTTCTGGTGTGATGTAAACGTTGAGGTTGCAGTCGTGTCTTACCGAACCAAGAGCTTCGTCCTGTGCAAATTTTTCTGCAATTTCAACAACCTGGTCTTCAAAGCCGCAAGCGCCGTATGCGTTGGAAAGTTGTTCAATCAATTTTAAAGAATTCATTTTACATGACCTCCCTTTTTGGAACTGTATTAACGGAAAGTATCGTTAAAACAGAAAATAAGCTTTAAAAAGTAATGTAAATACTTTTAATTTATCGAAAACAGTATATCACAACCCTTTGGATAGTGCAAGAACAGGAAAAAACAAAGGAAAAAATGATACTGAACAAATCGAATATTTTCAGCGAATGAATTTGTAAATTATCACAGCTTTCTTTGCACGAAAAAGAGGAAGAGATTCTTTTTTCGTGCAAATCCTATAAAAATGGTCCGATATATTTTATATGGAGAGATTAAATTTTTAAGGAAAAGATTGACAGTGAAGAATAAAGGAAAAAACAGGTTTGTTTTAATCTATTATCTAAAAAGTACTTTAAAGTAAGTACGCGTATTCGTAATAAAGAAAGAGCAATTTAATATAAAAAATCACTAAATATTTTTCCTAATAAATAAAAAATATTGACAATATGTATAAGGCATAATAAGATAATCGCAAATACCATAATTTTTTTGAAGAAATGGAAGTGACGCAAAAATGAAGCAAAAACTGGGAACCATGCAGATGATCTACGTTTCCTGTATGTTGTTTTCCATCTTTTTTGGAGCGGGCAATATGATCTTCCCACCAAATTTGGGTCAGCAGGCAGGAACACAGGCAGCTGTTGCGCTGTTGGGCTTTATTATCACCGATGCAGGTCTTGCCGTTTTGGGAATTTTGGCAGTAGTTATTGCCGGAAACAGCATGAACGACCTGATTGGCAAAGCCGGAAAAAAGATCGGAATCTTCTTGACCGCAGCGATTTATCTTTTGCTGGGGCCTCTGTTTGCGCTCCCAAGAACCGGTTCTGTTTCGTTTGAGATCGGTGTAACTCCGTTTCTGCCGGAAGGAACCAGTACCTTTTTACCGATGTTCCTTTATACAGGAATCTTTTTTGCCCTTACTTATTTCTTTTCGCTCAAACCTACCAAGATTATTGATATTGTAGGCAAGGTTATGACACCTCTCCTGCTGCTTTCCATCCTGATTATCTTTGTGGCAGCCGTTATAAATCCACTGGGAGAGATTCAGCAGACTTCGGTCAATTATGCAAATGGACCATTTGTAGAAGGATTGCTTCAGGGATATCTGGCACTGGATGGATTTGCTGCCCCGGTATTTGCTATTATTATCATCGACAGTTTCCGTCAGCGCGGGATTTCCAATCGAAAGGAAATCATCCGCAACACCGCTATTGTTGGTGTGATTGCGATTGTTCTGCTCTGTCTGGTTTACAGTGCTCTGTGTTTTATCGGTGCACAGACTTCTGGTATGGAACCATTCGCAAACGGTGGCGTTCTGTTAAACTTTGCAGTTTATCAGCTGTTTGGAAAATGGGGTAATCTGATTCTTGGTTCTGCGGTGGTTCTGGCATGTATGACCACTTCGATTGGTCTGACCACTTCTTTTGGAGAATATTTTTCTAAAATGTTCCCGCGTTTTTCTTATAAGAGCATCGTAACCGTTGTAACCCTGTTTACTTGGCTAATCTCCAACGTGGGCCTTCAGATGCTTCTGGATACAGTTCTGCCAATTCTGGTAATCCTCTATCCACTGTTGATCGTGCTGGTAATCCTTTCCTTCTTTGATCGATTCTGGAAAGGAAAAACAGAAGTTTATGTATGCAGCATGGTATTTACGCTGGCGTTTTCTATCTTTGATGGATTCAAAACACTTGGATGGTCGTTGGGCGGACTGACGGAACAGGTCATGAAACTTCCGCTTGCTTCCCTTGGAATCGGATGGATTATCCCGGCAGCCATTGGTCTTGTGGTTGGATTAAGTCCTCTGGGAAAAGCCATCGGCAAAAAACTGAGAAATTCATAAAAAGAAAAATCCGGTCATTTGACCGGATTTTTTTGTGGAACATTAGTCGACAAGACAGATGAAAACATCTGCACTGCCGCCGCAGATCATGCCGTCTTCTTTGGCACTCTGATTGTCCATCAGGAAGGTCTGGAAAACCGGGGTATGGTCTCGATTCAGGCATAGGTTTCGCGCTGTCTGGATAACATCGTATTCGATTTTTCCACCGCCGATGGTGCCACAGATCATGCCATTTTGATCCACCGCCATCTTGGAGCCGGCACCGCGCGGGATAGAACCGGATTTACGAACAATCATGCAGAAGGCAACCGGACCTTCTGCTTTGTCGATTGCATCAAAGACAGGGTCTTCCAAAGAGGAATCTGGGAGACGGGTGTTTTTGACTTCGATGATCTGCGCCATGATGCTTACCGAAATTTCTTCCGGTGTCTGCGCGTGGATAGGGAGCCCGATCGGACTGAATACACGGTCAATCTGCTGCTGAGTAAATCCGTCTTCCAACAGAGACTGATGAACCAATGCTACCTTGCGGCGGCTGCCGATCATACCGAGATAGGCACAGGGCTGCTGTGCAAGAAGATAGGACAGGCAGGTGTAATCGTGCTGGTGACCGCGGGTGACGATGACATAATAGGTGCTGTTGTCGCAGGGAAGCTGCGGCAAAGCCTTGTCAAAGGGCAGGCAGAGAGTGGCAGCTTTAGGAAAGCGGGATGGGTTGCAAAACTCTTCGCGTTCATCCACAACGGTGACCGAAAATCCCAGCATGACAGCCAGCTGATAAACAAAGTAGGAGACATGACCTCCGCCCAGCAAAATAAGTTGTGGCTTTGGGGCAAGATGCTCGACAAAGATACTGTGCCCCTGAAAGGAAATGGTGGCAGGAAGCTGCTGGTCTGGGGTCAGCTGCTGGAAAAAATCATCCCAGAAAGCGGCAAGGGAAGGTGACTGTGGAATTGGATGAACCGATGCAAAAAAGGCCTTTTCTCCAATCTTTTGTGGGTCAGGAGAGTTGGTGATCAGGGCGAACAGACCGCCGCGGCACTGGCGGGAAACTTCCATCATGGAGCGAAAAAATGATTGACTCATAACAACAGTCCTTTCTTATCGGTTTTGCAGTCCAAGGTGCAGAATCGCTTCCAGCACGCCGCCTCCGACCGCTCTTGCCTTGTCAGATACAGTAAAGCAATGTTCATAGCAGCCACGCGGGTCGATGTCGCCGGATTTCATTCCTGCTTTAACCGGAACATTATCCTGAAGCAGTCCACGGACAATGCCGTCAATCTGAGCAGTTACCGGCTGGTCATCGACCAGTGCAACAGTTTGTCCTGCTTTGACAATGTCGCCGATTGCAAGAATTGGATGGAAGATTCCATCACAGGGAGCACGCAGCAGACGCTCGACAGTATACCCGCCGATCTCTCCAGGGATACCAGTATTTTTGGAAGCACACCCCTGATAGATACAACGTCCTAGGTCATGTCCGCGCTGTGTCTCAATGACACAGTGGCAATCCTGTGGGACTGAGAATCCAGGACCGACTCCAATGACCACAGGAGCTTGTGTGGGGTCGGTGGAGAGGTTTTTCTTTGCTAGGATGGAATCGACTACTGCATCGAAATGAATGGATTTAAGGACCTCACAGCGGGAATCTATCAATACAGGAATTTCGTCTCGCTGCAAAACAGAAGGAATTTGTGCAAAGTCCAAAATCAGTCTGGCAGTGATGTTTTCGACAACAGCACTTCCCTCATAAACAGCGCGGGAAAAAGCAACCGAGCGGCGCACTGTGGTGGGAATGGCAATTTCGGTCATGACAACCTGCATGCCGGCATTTTTTAAACGAACAGCGATACCGGTGGCAATATCACCGGCACCTTTAATCAATATGAGCATGGAAAAGGTTCCTTTCAGAGTTTGGTGGGATCGATGATCTTATCCTGATGCAGTGAGGTAAACGCAACAGGGAAAGACGCATGGGATAAGCGCAGGGAAGAAAGAATTTGCTGTGCCATAGAGATTCTTTCCAAAGTATCGCATTTATTCAGCACAAGCGAAAAGGCTTTGGAATGATCCACACATTTTTGATATCCCAGAGGGCTTACAATTACCTCTGCCATCATCTGAGGTGTCAAAATGTCCTGGGGAGAGCAGCCTAAAATAGCACAGACCTGTTCAGGACGATGACAGCGCTGTAAAATGGGAACACCGGCAGCGTCCATACCGGCTACGCCGACGATATGCTTGGTATGAGCGAGAATGACCGGTTCATGTTCAGCAGGAGCTTTAAAGGGAAGATGTCTTGCTCCGTCCGCTTCGATGAGTACAATGTCGGCAAGTGTTTCTGCCTGAGCGAAAAATTGATCGGAAGGTGCCGAAAATTTCTGAGGGTTTTGGGATTTTTTGGCACAGGTAACGACACGGTAGCGGGCAAGCAGTTTCTGAATCTGCACAAAATCGAGAGTTTGAGCTTCCTCTTCCAGCACGACCCAGGGCGGAACTGGATGCAGAGCAGCAATATGGGTAGTGGTTGTACAGAGAACCGTTTTACCTTCCCTGCAAAATTCATCGGCAAGATGTGCGATGACAGAGGTTTTTCCGCCGCCGCCGATTACCGAAATGATCCCGCGTTCAGGAAGAGATAACAGTTGTTTTAACGGTGACATTTTGTTTCCCACTACCTTTCTTTCATCAATTCTTTTTTCATTGTATCATAATCGATGGATTTTTTCTATCGGAGAATGGTATCCAGATATGCTCTTTGAAGCAAAAGAGGATGAAAAGAAACAGATTTTGTGATATAATGGAAGAAATTTGAGGGGGTGGGAAGGATGGAATCCAAACAGCCACTGGAATATAAATTGCAGGTAAGGATCTGCCGTGGAGAGAAATTTTTTGGTCCCGGAGTGGCACAGCTGATGCAGCTGATTGACCAGCATCACTCCCTGCACAAGGCAACCGAGGAGATGCACATTGCGTACAGCAAAGCATGGCGGATTCTCAAGGAAGCACAGAAAAATATCGGCTTTGAGATCATCCACAAAACGGTGGGAGGTTCAGGTGGTGGCGGCTCGGTCCTGACCGAAGAGGGGAGAGAATATCTCCAACGCTATCTTGCCTTTGAGCAGGAACTTCGAAAAGAAGCCGACCGATTGTTTCAAAAATATTTTCTGGATTTTGAACATCCGGATGAAAAATAATCTGCACTGTAACAGAGAACAGGAGGAAGCTTTATGACCATTTTTGAAAAGACAGGCCCTGTCAACACCGAAGAGACCTTGAACATTGCCCTGAAAACGGCAAAGGAGAGAAACCTTGACATTGTAGTTGCTTCCAGCGAAGGTGACACAGCACTGAGTCTGATGCAGAAAGCAAAGGAAGCAGGATTTGCCGGAAAGATTGTCTGTGTCAGCTGTGCCTATGGCTCCAAAACACCGGGAGAAAACCGCTTTTCTCAGGAGCGCCGCACCACACTTGAGCAAAATGGTATTCGTGTCGTAACAGCAGCCCATGCGCTCAGTGGCGGTGAACGAGGACTGACCAAGATGTTTGGCAGCGTACATCCGGTGGAACTGATTGCCTATACCCTGCGCATGTTCGGACAGGGAACCAAAGTGTGTGTTGAGGTTGCTCTGATGGCTCTGGACTGCGGCAGCATCTCCTATGGAAAACCAATTGTGGCAATCGGTGGAAGCGGCAGAGGGGCGGATACAGCCTGTGTGCTCACTCCCGGTTATACCGCAAACCTGATGGAAACCAAAATCCATGAGATTTTGTGCAAACCATCCCTGATGACAGAAGAACCGAGATAGACAATTAAAAATGAGAACGGCGGCGCCAGGAACGGAAAACAGCGCCGCCGTTTTTGTGTGCAAAATCTTCTGGAATTTTGTAGAGTTTTATATTATAATTTAAAAATATGACATCTATCTTCAGAGAGGAACTCTTATCATGAATGCACTTGAAAAAAGAAACAATGTTGTGGGAACGGTCTGCATTATCCTTGCAACTCTGTGTTGGGGACTTTCCGGATGTTCCGGGCAGTATCTGCTGCACGATCTTTCCCTCCCGACCCCCGTTGTGCTCTGTATCCGGCAGGTCAGCGCAGGACTGATCCTGATTGTACTGGATAAACTGTTTCGGCAGAAAGGAAAGGATACACAGCCGCGTCCATCTATCTGGAAATCCAAACAGGACTGCAAAACTCTTCTTTTCTTTTCTCTGTTTGGAATCTGCCTGACACAGTTTAGCTTTTTTATGGCGATCTATTATGCCGATTCCGGAACAGCTACCGTTTTGCAGTATCTTTCCACCATCATTATTTTGATTGTAACCTGTATTCAGCAAAGGATCTTCCCAAAGAGAGAAGAACTTCTGGCAATCCTTGCGGCGGTTGCAGGTACCTTTGTGATCAGTACGGGCGGACGATTCAATCAGCTTGCAATCTCCGGACATGCATTGTTTTTCGGGATTGTCTGTGCGCTGGCTTATTCCACCTATACCCTCGTTCCTGGGCAGATCGTGCGGACATACGGGTCAAAATATATCGTGGGCAGGGGAATGCTGATCAGCGGAATCTTTCTTTCGATTTTTGTACGTCCATGGACCTATCATCTGGAATTGTCCGGACAGGTTCTGCTGGGATTCTGCGGATTGATTCTGATTGGAACAGCAGCCGGTTCCACCCTTTACCATTTTGGAGCATCCCTGCTGCCGCCGGTAAAAGCGGGAATTATCGCAAACTTTGACCCGGTTTCATCGGTTATTTTGACCGCAGTTTTGCTTGGTACAAAGTTTACAGCAGCAGATTTGGTCGGTTTTGTTCTGATTATCAGTGCTGTGTTCCTGTTAAATCTTTACTGGATCAAAAAGCCATCGCCAAAGCAGGAATAATGAAACAGAAAAAAGCTGTCGAATTAGTACGACAGCTTTTTTTACGCAATTTTTGAACCGAAGAAATGAGACAATAAAATCAGTATTCCTGTTATCAAAAGATGCAGTGCGATATTGGGAAGGGTAAAGTTATAGGTGTTGGAAACTTCCCCATATTCCAGAAGATAACGGCAGAGAAAACCAATCATGGTCATCGATAGAGCAATCAAAATCGATTTCGTTATTTTCTTAGAGAAAATAATCTCCATAATTTTACCAAGATAAACGCAGGAGATACAGACGGTAAACAGGTTAAGCAGTGTAATCTGGAGCGGAAAAGCTTTGGTCAGGTTGATAACGGGAAAGGCGCAGCAACCAATAAAAACAAACCATGCACACACAAAGAGGAAAAAGCCTTTCTTATGGGATAAAACAAATGAGCTCATTCTCACTCCTCCTTTGTAATAAGAACAAGATGATTATTTCTGTCTGTTTTTGTAGCGGATCAAATTAACCACAAAGGCTATGCACCAAAGTAGGGCACAGAGTGTATTTAAAAACTGCAGGAGCGGGTTAGAGTACGGAATCGTAAAATGCAGAACAGCATTGATGATCCAGACAACAGCAGCAGTACCGCATAAAATAACAGAAATGAGGCTTACATATTTTTTCATTCTGACTCCTCCTTTAGGCAGGAGAACTACTGATTTTTATCCTCATGATACTGAATCAGGTTTGTCACAAACAGGTAGCCGCAGAGAACGGCAAATCCAACACTAACCCATGTAACAAGACCGATTGAACGGGAAAAAATGTCAAACAGAGCATTGATTCCCCAGATCAGGGCGGTAATTCCCCACAGAAGGATGGACAAGAATGGAGTTGATGTTTTTTTCATAAAATACACCTCAAAGAATAGATTGTGTTTTAGCGTAAGACAAAATTAAAACAAAATGATGGTTACTCCATCGTTCTGCCGACCGTAATCGATGTCCGTTTTAAGCTGCGGACAAATCTCGATGGCTTTTCGTCCGTCTTCGGTAAAGGGGGTAAAATCTTCCCCTTTGACAAAATGGCGGATCATGCCGGAGCGCTTGCGCTCAGCACACAGCTTTAAGCAGGCAGCCTTGATGGCGCCGCCTTTGCCGGAAGAACCATAGCCGTGGATTACCTTTAAGGCGCGGCAGCGGGAGCATTTGGCAAGGCGAATTTCCTGACTTAAGCGGACAGAAGCCTCGGAAGCAAGCGGAAAGTTTCGTTCGAGATTGACGGTTTTGCAGATCAAGAAAAGACACTCCTTTGGGGACGGTTTAAGATTAAACAAAGCAGAAAAAGATGGCGGAAGCCCAAAATGGAATATAACATCCAAGCACAATGTCGCGGTCATTGAGCGCGATCAAAATTTTCATCAAAAGGAAATGCAGTACCAGCATCACGCCGTAGACCAGACAGCAAAAGGCAGCAGTATTTCCAAGCAAGATGGAGAATACCAGAAGCAGGAAAATCATCGGTAACAGAAAAACAGCGTACAAGGCAACACGAAGCGGGAGATTATCCTTCGGTTTCAGTGGCTCCTCCAGTCTTAAGAACAGGTAGATCAGCAGCACAGAGGCTGCACAGATCAGTAAAGCAGTGGCGTTAGAGGCATAGCCCGAGAACGTCCAAGGATAAAAAAGCCACAGGTAAAACAACATCAGCAATATCAAACCGATTTCCAGTCCAGAGCAGAACAACGTCCGCTTCCAGGAGGTTTTGAGTGGCTTAAAACGGTGAAGGACCGAAATACCAAACAGCTTAGAAAACAGAATAATACAGCCCAGCAGACACAGCAGTGTGAAGGCAAGGGTCAAAAACAGTGGAGAATCGCCGTTCTTGCAGAAAATCCAAAGAATCGGGCAGGCAATTAATGCGCATACCCAGCTAAGCACCAAAATCCCAAACAGTTTTCCCTTTTTCTCTGGGGTGAACGGGGAAGGGATGCCGTAGGAGATGGACGGCGCGTATTTTGGCGCAATCAGTACACCGCAGCCAAGGCAGACAAACAGGAAGATTCCCGCTGCAAACAATAGAATATTGCGCAGACGAGGAAGAAAGCTGTGCCGCAAAATGGTTTGACCGGTTGTTTGATTGATAAAGCTTGTCAGCTCATAGATGGTCTGATAATGGGTCGGTACCAGCGGATGAAAGCTTGCATCGGTGATGGAAAGAGAGACATCATTTCGGCTGGCGTGATATACCCCACCGACATGGATGATGGTGTCGGTGGAAAACTTGTTGTACAAGAGGGTCATCTGGTAGGGGGAGGCAATGTTGTCCCCGTTGGAAGTGTACAAAAGCATGGGTTGACGCACCATATCAGGGGAAAGGGAATTGATCCAGTCACTCTGATTTTGATAGTTGCCGTCAACGATGATGGCATCGTCAACGTGCTGGGTGTTGAGGGTTGGAGCGATCAGCGCAGCAGCTTTTGCGGTTTTGCTGCCATAGACGATCTCATCTAGCAGCGTGTCCGCACCTTCATGAAAGCCAATCCAGACCTGCTGGTCTTCTGCTATGCCGCTCTGCGCAGTCAATTCCTGTACTGCAGTTTCAAAAAAGGAGACTTGCGTTTCGGGCAGAAAATAGGGGAATTCGGGATTTTTGGCGACCAGCACCGGATAACCGGAGTCCAGCAGCTCACGCAGGATGGCTTTGTGAGCAAACCCATCTTTTGGACAGCAGAGCAAAAAGGCAGTGTCACCTTCTCCCGGATAGAACGAAGCTTCGAGCTCGGATGGTCCGCTTTCTGAAGAAGCGGAATAGGAAATCTTCTGCGGTTTTGCAACAAAAACAGGGTCAAGCAAAAGCAGACCTATCAGTGAAAAAACGAGCAGAATCAGCGCAGCAATCAGAACATGTTGGGGAGTAAGGTATTTTTTCAAAAGGGAACGGCTCATCAAAAAACCACCTTTCTGCTGATTGATTATGTTTTATTATACATCGGAAAAACAGGTGGTGCAAGGCTGGGATTTTTGTGATATGATTCTTTTGAGAAAAAAGGTAAAGGGAGGAGTTTCACAAATGCAGATCAGCTTCCAACCGATTAAACCGGAGGATGTGGAAAAAATCTTTCAACTTCAAAAAGAACTGATTGAGCGGTACGAGGACTTAAGCAGTATCGACTGTGAAAAGGTGTTTGCGTGGTGTAAAAAGAAGATTCAGATTACCATGCAGGATTACCGGAGAATCATGGTGGAGAAAGAACTGGCAGGCTATTTTGCGCTTCACAAGGAAGATTCCGGGGAGTGGGAACTGGATGACCTGTACCTCTTCCCACAGTTTCAAAATCAGGGAATCGGCACACAGGTGGTGCGTGATATCATCGAGCAGACAGCTCCTCAACCGCTGATGCTTTATGTGTTTACTCAAAATACCGGTGCAGTAAGGCTGTATGAACGGCTGGGATTTGTGTTTTCCCAGGAAGTGGGAACAACCAGAGTGATTCTTCGATACCACAGAACATAAAAAAACCAGCACAGAGAATCTGTGCTGGTTTTTAGTGCATAAAGAGAAATTACAGGATGCAGTACTGCTCCATGTATTTTTCCATGTTTGCCAGAACCGAAGCGTATTCTGGTTTTTCTTTGAGGTATTCATAGATATCTGCTACGGTAATGATTGCATGAACGTTGATGCCAAACTGTTCTTTTACTTCCATAACAGCGGTCTTGCCTGGGTTCTGACCAACCTCGCAGCGGTTTACCGAGATGAACATATCTGGAATAGTTACTTTTGCAGCGTTCTGCAGAATCGGAACGGTTTCACGAACTGCGGTTCCAGCGGTGATAACGTCCTCGATGATGATGATGCGGTCGCCGTCTTTTGGCTGATAGCCAACCAGGTTGCCGCCTTCACCGTGGTCTTTTGCTTCTTTACGGTTAAAGAAGTATGGTTTGTCCACGTTGTATTCTCTTGCAAGAGCGCCTGCTGCAGAAGTTGCAAGCGGAATACCCTTGTATGCAGGACCAAACATTGCGTCAAAGTTTTCGCCGCAGTGTTCCATGATGCACTGAGCATAGAATTTACCCAGAGTGGAAATCTGAGCGCCGGTTTTGTAGTTTCCGGTGTTTACAAAGTATGGGGAGAGTCTGCCGCTTTTTGTTTTAAACTCGCCAAAACGCAGAACGTCTGCGCTCATCATAAATTCGATGAATTCTTTTTTCGATGCAGAAATCATGATGCAACATCCTTTACATAAATCGTTTTGAGCCGGTAGTTAAAACCGGTTTCTTCTTCTCTAGTTTACCACAGCTTAGGGTAGTCCTCAACTGTTTCTCATAAAAAACAGGAAAGTTTTTGCGAAAAGATTCTGATTTTTTAAATAAGAAAGAATGAGAAAAACAAAGAATTTTGGATGGATTTTGATGGAATTTTCTAAAAAATTATGAAATATAAACAAAAATCATTCAAAATATTCTGAATTATTCTCCTTGACTTAACGTGCTAAAGCGATTATAATAGGGTTCAATATCAGAAAAAAAGACGTTGAAGAGAAGAGTAGGTAAATGAAACCTTTCCAGAGAATCCCGGTAGCTGAGAAGGGATGAGGTAATTTGTTTACTGAAGATGGTCTCGGAGTTGCGCGCTGAGTTGGGATTTCCCATTTAGGTTGCGACGGTTTCGCCCGTTACAGCGATAAGGCATAATCAGATTTTATTCTGCCGTGCCTGATGAGGCTTATTCCGTAAGGAATGGGCAAACTGAGGTGGTACCACGAAGCTGTTATAAGCTCTCGTCCTCGGAAGATTTTCCGGGGATGAGAGCTTTTTTGTTTGTATTAAAAACCTCAACTCGGAGCAAAGCATGAGGTGACAGGAATGATAAGAATTAAAAATCTATCCAAGACATTTGATAAAAGCTGCAACGTGGATGCACTCAAAAATGTGAATCTCTCGATTGAAGCTGGAGATGTCTGTGGAGTGATCGGAATGAGCGGTGCGGGTAAAAGCACATTGCTTCGCTGTATTGCCATGCTGGAAACACCAAGCAGCGGCAGCATTGAGATCGACGGCAGGGACATCTTTTCGCTGAAAGGCAAAGAACTTCTTGACCTAAAAAAGAGTCTTGGTGTTGTTTTTCAGGGGTATAACCTTCTGATGCAGCGCAGCATCCGCCAAAACATTGCGTTTCCGCTGGAGCTTATCAAAATGCCAAAAGACCAGATTGCAAAACGGGTGGATGAGCTGCTTAGTCTGGTGGGACTTTCGGACAAAGCGGAGGAGTATCCCTCTCAGCTTTCAGGCGGGCAGCGCCAGCGAGTTGCAATTGCAAGGGCGCTGGCAAGTAATCCAAAGGTTTTGCTGTGTGATGAACCGACCAGTGCGCTCGACCCGCTGACCACCCGCTCGATTTTAAAGCTGCTGCGGGAGATTAACCACACATTAGGTGTGACCATTGTGATTATCACTCATGAAATCGGCGTGGTCAGAAGCATCTGCAACAAGGTTGCGGTAATCGACGCCGGTGAGATTGCGGAAAGCGGACTAACCAAAGAGGTATTTGCAGCGCCTCAGTCACAGGCTGCAAAACAGCTTTTGGACAATGATTTTTAAAGGGAGGCAGAAAGGTCATGACAGAAAATATTGCGATGCTTTTACAGGGAATGTGGGAAACGTTATATATGACCATTGCCTCGGTTGTGTTTTCTTATCTGCTGGGGCTGCCGCTGGGTGTGCTGTTTGTTTCAACTTCTGCACATGGAATTGCTCCCCGCAAAAAACTGCACACCGTTTTGGGCTGGATCATTGATATCGGGCGCTCCATCCCATTTATCATCCTGATTGTGGAGCTGATTCCGGTGACCAGAGCGATTGTGGGAAAGGTCATCGGACCTACTGCAGCGATTGTTCCGCTGGTCATCGCGGCAACACCGTTTGTGGCACGAATGGTGGAAACCTCACTGGAAGAGGTCGACCATGGAGTTGTGGAAGCAGCCAAAACGATGGGCGCAACCGGCTGGGAGATTATCACCAAAGTATTGCTGCCGGAATCGGTTCCTTCCCTGCTTCGGGGAATGTCGATTACAACCATTACGCTGATCGGTTACTCGGCAATGGCGGGCGCGGTGGGAGCCGGCGGTTTAGGTGACATTGCAATCCGCTATGGCATGCACCGCTATGATGTGGCGATGATGAATGTCACTTTGGTTTTAATCATCGTGATCGTTGCAGTCATTCAGTTTGCATTTAATAAAACTGCACGCAGAATTGACAAACGCCTCCGTTAATTGCAAAAAGATTTAACAGAAACAAAAGATAGACAAGAAAATAAAAAAAGAGTATGATGAAAAGAGGTTTTTATAATGAAATTAAGAAAATTTGTGGTATCTTTCCTGGCTTGTTCGATTGCACTCTCTCTGGCAGTTGGTCTGACCGGCTGCGGTGCTCAAAAACAGGGTCCTGTTAAGGAAGGCTCTATTGTAGTGGGAGCATCACCTTCTCCACATGCACAGATTCTGGAGGCAGTGAGCGAACAGCTTGCACAGAAAGGTTATCAGCTGGAAATCAAGGAATTTACCGATTATATCATGCCAAACACTGCTTTAGAGGATGGGGAGCTGGACGCAAACTTTTTCCAGCATCAGCCGTATCTCACCGACTTTAATGAGAAAAACGGAACTAAACTGGTTTCTGCGGCAGCAATCCACTTTGAGCCGCTGGGAATCTACGGCGGAAAAACCGCAGACCTTGCAGATTTACCGGAAGGCGCACAGATTGCAGTTCCAAACGACACTACCAACGAAGCAAGAGCACTCTGGCTGCTTCAGGCACAGGGCATCATCGAGGTAGATGAGCAGGCAGGTCTGGAAGCGACCAAGCAGGACATTACCTCCAATCCGAAAAATGTTGAGATTGTTGAGATGGAAGCAGCTCAGCTGCCAAGAGCACTTGCCGATGTCGATTTTGCAGTTATCAACGGAAACTATGCGGTAGCGGCAGAGATTGCAGATCAGGTTCTTGTAACAGAGGATAAGGATTCGGAAGCTGCAAAACAGTATGCCAATATCGTGGCAGTTCGGGAAGGCGACGAAAACAGAGAGGATATCAAGGCTCTGGTCGAAGCGCTCCAGTCCGATGAGGTTAAGGCATATATCGAGGAAACCTTCGGTTCTACTGTAATCCCAGTTTTTTAAGGAAAGGTGCCGACAGAAAGGAAGCATCTGTTTATGCAAAACATTCAGATTGACCGCAAGCTCAAAGAAAAATGGAATCAGACAGTTCTGGGATGTATCCAGTGCAGTGTAGAGGTGACGGACAGTCCAAAGGAGCTGCTTGATGAAATAGAAGAAGTATCCCAGCAGCTTATCTCTTCCATGCAGATTGAAGATATCAAATCGCGGGAACACATTGCACAGACCAGAGCCTGCTGTAAGGCGCTGGGCAAGGACGTGAAACGTTACCGCAATTCTGCCGAAGCGATGAATCGTCGAATCCTGCAGGGAAAGGGACTGTATCACATCAACAATGTGGTGGAAGTCAACAACCTGATTTCGGTCAAGACCGGATATTCGTTGGGAACTTATGACCTTGACTGTTTGCAGGGAGAAATCTGCTGGACAGTGACCGGTGAAGGGATTCACTATCAGGGAATCGGCAAGGAAGCGGTCAACATCGAATTCCTGCCAGTTTTGCAGGATGAGCTCGGATATTTTGGAAATCCAAACAGCGACAACACCCGCGCCATGATTACCGAACGCACCAAAAAGATTTTGCTGTGTGTTTATGGATTTGGCGGCAGGGCAGATCTGGATGAGGTGCTCTGTGATGCAAAGAGAGCACTGGAATGTTATTGCAGTGCAAAAGATATTGAAATAAGTGTGATCGAATAGAAAAACGCGGTGCCCAAATTTTGGGCACCGCGTTTTTGCATGATGTTATGATGTTTTATCCGGCATACCTTACACCAGAAAGCAGGTATAAAATAAGTCCCAGTACACCAGCACCCAACATGACATAGATGGGGTTGAGTTTCCATTTTCTCAAGGCAAACAGTGCACAGACAAACAAAAAGGCACCGATCCAGTCGATGGAGGAAAGGCTCAGCGAAATGTTGCCGCTGTCCCACAGACACAAAATCAGGATGGATAATCCGGCAGAGGCGATCATTGCAACGACCGCCGGGCGAAGTCCGCCCAGAACACCCTGAACCACCGAAAGATTGCGATAGCGAAAATATACCCAGGCGAGGGTCAGAACGATGACACAGGAAGGAAAGACACATCCCAGTGTTGCAACAATTGCACCAGGCAGTCCGGCAATCTGGATGCCAACGAAGGTGGCAGAGTTGATCGCAATCGGACCAGGAGTCATCTGGGAGATGGTGATGATGTCTACAAACTCCTGCATGGTAAGCCAGTTGTTTAGTTCTACCACCTGATGCTGGATGAGCGGCATGGCAGCATAACCGCCGCCGACACTGAACAGACCGATCTGGAAAAAGCTCCAGAATAATTTGAGATAAATCATGTCTTAGGCACCTGCCTTTCCGTTGCGTTCATCGTGCAGGGTTGCAAGCAGTCCGATTACCGCACAAACTAAAATAATCAGGATAACGTTGACGTCAAATACAACGGATGCCAGAAAGGAAGCAAACATAATAAAAATAGGAAGAATCTTTTTCTTCTTTAAAATATCCCATCCCATGCTGATAACTACATCCGCGATGACAGCAGCAACACCTGCCTGCATGCCGCGCAGGACCAAAGCTACAATCAGGCTGTTCTGAAAGGCAGTATAGGCAAGGGAGATGACAGACAGAATAATCAGCGGAGGCAAAACAGTTCCGGCAACGGTGACCATTGCTCCTACAAAGCCGGCGAGCCGATACCCGATCAGGATGGAAGCGTTAACAGCAATGGCACCTGGGGCAGACTGAGCAATCGCAGTGAGGTCAAGCATTTCCTCCTCTTCAATCCAGTGAAACTGCTCCACAAACTTTTTTCGCATCAATGGGATGATGACATACCCTCCGCCAAAGGTAAAGGCACTGAGATAGAAGGTGGAGGTAAACAGTTTTCGGTAAAAAGCGAGATCTTTTTTCAATCAATCCTCATCTCCTCATACAATTCTATCTGCCATTATAGAAGAATTTACAGGGAATGTCGAGAGGATTTTGGCAGGATTTTAAGAAAGTGCAGTAAGAAAACAGGAGAATTTGTCAAAAAAATTGACGGGACAAAGTAAAAATAGTATGATAAAAAGGTTCAATCTGTAAATGGAAAGGAGAAAAAAAGAGATGGCTTTTACCAGCTCTATTTTTTTGTTTGTATTTTTTCCGATTTGTCTGCTTGGATTTTTTCTGGCACATGCAGTGGAAAAGGTCGGTTCTGTTTTTAAGAAACTTCGTCTGTCCGATCTGTTTTTGGTCGGAATTGGGCTGATTTTTTATGGCTGGGCATCGTTTGATGGCATTTTCTGGATGGTCGGCATGATTTTTCTGGTTTTCCTGCTGGGAAAACTCATCGAAAAAGTTCCTCAGAAAACGCCGGCCAGACTGCTTGCAGTGCTGTGCAGCGTCCTTGTGGTAACACTAGCCCTGATTTACTTTAAATATACCGGATTTTTGGTTACAACCATAAATCAGATTTTTTCCTTCTCTCTATCGGTTAAAAGCATTGCGGCACCTTTGGGAGTATCCTTTATCACCTTTTCGGCGATCTCCTATTTTGTGGACATCTACCGCCAGGATGCCAAGGCAGGAAACTTACTGGATGCAGCACTGTATCTGAGCTTTTTTCCAAAGGTGATTTCCGGACCGATTGCTCTGTGGAAGGATTTTTCGGTGCAGATCTGCTGGGCAGACAGAAAGCTTGACACCGAGAATTTTTTGTGGGGATTAAACCGGATGATTCTGGGTTTTGCCAAAAAGGTCATCCTTGCCGATGTGTTTGGGTTGCTTATTTCCCAGATCAGCGGCAATATGTCCGGCGGCATTGATATCATCACAGCATGGGGGATGGCGTTTTTATACATGCTGCAAATCTACTATGATTTTTCCGGATACTCGGATATTGCGCTGGGACTTTCGGCGCTGTTTGGCATCCGCTTAAAGGAAAATTTCTGCTTTCCTTATCTCTCACAGTCTATTGGAGAATTCTGGCGTCGGTGGCACATTTCGCTGGGAACCTGGTTTCGCGAATACATCTATATCCCGCTGGGAGGAAACCGAAAAGGAAAAAACAGAACGTTTGTCAATCTGTTCATCGTTTTTCTGGTTACCGGTATTTGGCATGGAGCAGGCTGGAATTATATACTTTGGGGTGTAATTAACGGTGTGTTCTCTGTGCTGGAACGAATGAGCAAGAATAAGACTTGGTATCAAAAGACACCGGCAGTGATCAAATGGGCGGTGACCATGTCAATCGTGCTGCTCAGCTGGCAGGTATTCCGTTTAAGCAGCATGAGCGAAATCGGACAGTATTTCCAGATTTTGTTTGGTGTTGTCCATTTTGATACTGTCAACTTTACCTGGCAGTATTATTTTGACTTGCGCATGGTTTTCCTGATGATAGTTGGTACGGTGGGAGCAATTTTGCCGGGACTTTCTCCGGTGCAGAATTGCTGGAACAGGATTTCAAAAAACAAGGCAGTATTTTGTATCTCGCAGGTTCTGCTGCTGGGTCTTGGTGTACTTGCGGTGATGTTCATGATTAACTCTACCTACAGTCCCTTTATTTACTTCCAGTATTAAGGAGGATAAAGATATGAAAAAATTACAGATAGTATTTATCACACTCTTCTTTGTCCTGCTTCTTTTGCCGATCGCCTTTTTTAACTGGGAAGAAAATGTGGTGTCCGAGATCGACAACCGACAGCTCACCAACAATCCGTTTGGAGAAAATCGTACGCCTGGGGCAGACCTTACCTCTCAGCTGGAAAGCTACGTTCAGGATAGAATCGGTTTTCGTGATGAAATGATTTTAAATTACACCGTCTTGAATGATAAACTGTTTCACAAGATGATTCACCCGCTGTATGAATACGGCAAAGACGGTTATGTTTTTTCCAAGCAGAAGGCAAATATTAAGCTTACTGATTATCACATTGCGTTTGCGGATATGCTTGCGGAGATTCAGAACTACTGTGAGCAGCGGGATGTACCGTTTCTGTTTGTGTTTGACCCCGAAAAAGCAGCGGTTTATACCGATGAGCTCCATGAAGGAATCAATTATGACAACAGCTGGGTGCAGCAGTTTGAACAGGAGCTTGAGAAACGCGGGGTACATTATATCGACAATACCCAGCTGATGAAGGATAAAAGGGAAGAGGGAGAACAGGTATTCAATAAGATGTACAATGCCGGTCATTGGAACGACTTGGGTGCATTTTATGGAATCAATAACGTTTTGGAAGAGCTGTCCAAAAATTTCCCGCAGATTACGCCGAATGAATTGAGCGACTTTGTGGTAGAGGAAAAGCTCAACGAAACGCTGCCATCCTCTCAGTTCCCGATCCATGAGTATGAGCCGATTTTCGGAAGAACCTGTCCGCTGGAAGTAAAGACAGAGGAGTACGAATCGGAAGTAAAAAGAAATTCCCAGCACCGGGGCTTTGGATACTATGTAAATCCTGAAAATAAGGAAGCTGGAGTTCCAAAAACACTGGTCTTTCAGGGAAGCTACCTTAATGAAATGGGATTTAAGTTTTTGCAGACCGGATTGGGAGAATATATCCATGTCCACAATTATGAGAATGTTTTAAACTTTGCTTACTATTTTAATATTTTCCAGCCAGAATGTGTTGTAGTGGAAGCAGCAGAATATACCATCAACCCTACCTACTTTAATGAGGAAAACCTGAAGAACTTTTCACTCAATCCAAAGCTGGATGAATTAAGTGCCGAACAGCAAGAGGATTTATCTGTTATTTCTCCGGATATAGAGGAAGGACAGACACTTGCCACAGTTTCGGTCCAGTTGCCACAGGAGACAGAGTATGCTTATCTCTTGTGCGGGGATACGGTGTATGATCTCTTAAAAGAAGAGGATGGATACGCCGCTTCACTGGAAAAAGAGCAGCTTGATCGGGAGAATATCTCGGTTATCACTGTGGATTCTCAAGGACAAAAGATATGGTATCGCTAAAATAAAAAAAGGAGCCATTTGGCTCCTTTTTTTATTTTTGGTTTATTAGTTTAACGGAGGGGTTTGAGTTGGAAGACTGGAAAAAAGCTCGCTATAGTTTTGAGAAAAACTGTCAGGCAGACAGTAGTAGTCATCACCAATGCTGATAAGCCCAAGTTCCGGCAAAAGGTACATCGAGTAATAGGTGTTGTCTGGCAGGGTAACATGCAGCTGATAAGATTTTCCTTCCGACTGTGCGGATGCGATCTGTTCATAATCGGAGGAAGCAAGTTCAGCCGCTGTACTTGTTGAGATAATTTCCAGCATTGCTTTTGCATCCTCACTGTCCAGAGAGGAAAAAGTTGTATTTCCGATATGATTGAGGATATCGCAGCCAGTTGCAGTGGTACTGAGTTTGGAATGCTCAAAGAAATAATCAGGTTCAATCGTTGTGTTGTCAGTTTTGCCGACCAGCTCGGCAAGATAAGACTGATCGTCCAGCTTTACAATCAGGCGAAATGCCGGGTCATAATCAGGGTGAGCATACAGTTTGCCACCTACAGCAAAGGAAGCAGAAAATTCCTTATCACTGACACTTTGTCCGCTTGCCATTCCGGCAACAATATCATATTCCAGTGTGCCAAGCTCGTCACCGAGGGTAAGGGAGGAAAAATCAAAGCTTTTTCCGTCTTCCACAAAAGCGTAGCGGAAACCGTTATAGTTTAAAAATTTGCGCATTCCAACAGGGGCATCTGCAGAAGGCTGGGATTGTGGCTGATGGGTGTTTTCTTCTGTAGAAGATGACATAGGAGTATCTTCTTCGGCAGTTGGTTCGGCAGCAATCGAGCGGGAAACGGGTTTGTTTTCCACATCAATTTCAGAAACTTTGACGTCTTTGTTGCATCCGGAGAGGGCAATCAGTAGAGAAAGAGACAGTGATACCAAAAGCAAACTTTTTTTCATAAAGGTTACTCCCTTCGTGTTTTCCTCCATTCCATCAAAAACTCGTTGAAATTTTGATTGGACTGCGTTTTTTCGGACAGGATACAAAATCCGCAGTGCTGATAAAATGTGATGGCGGAGGTGTTTTTCTGATAGACCGATAATTGCAGGAAAGGATGATTTTCCTGTGCAGAGCGGATGAGAGCAAGACCATAGCCTTTGCCCTGGTGTGCTTTATCGACAAACAATCCTTCCACATAATTTTGGTTCATGCCTAAAAACCCAACGACCCGTTCATCTTCGGTCAGGACAGTGATGTCAGAATCTGAGATTGCTGTGCGCACTTCATCCAGATGTTCTTTCCAAAAGGATGGGTCGATAAAATGGTGTGCATCGAGGTTTCCATTTAGCCAGATTTTCATGATGTCATCCATATCCTGCGGATGCATGGCACGGATGTGTACAGATGGGACAGTGATTGGCTGACGGACAAACGGAGGCTCCACTTTTGGACTGAGTAATGCCGAATAGGTGTTTACCTTCCGGTAAGCGTTGCCCCAAACCTCGTTTTGACGAAAACTGCGGATGAGATCAAGGTCAAATTCGACCAAAGAGATCTCTTCCTTTTCTCCAAGCATACGGAGGGTTCGGTCCTGATATCTTCCGTTTTCATCAAAGAAGACAGGGTCGAAAGCACAGGATTGTCCCCAACCTTGTCGATCTAGGGATGGATCGGACGGATAGTTTGCCATCGCAACACCAACCATATTTTCCATCGCGCGGGTGGAAAGCTGGGAGAGTCTTGCAGGGTTCATGTCGCAGGCGTTGGGAACCAATATGATTTCGGCTCCATTCAACATCAAAATGCGGGCACTTTCCGGAAATTCCCGGTCAAAACAGATCATCAGCCCGATTTTTATCCCGTCAAACTCGCAGACAGGAAAATCTTCTCCGTTTTCCAGCAAAGCTTCCATGGAAAAGTCACAGGTGTGTACCTTGTCATATCGAAGCAGGATGTTTCCGGTTCGATCAATGAGCAAAGCAGTGTTGCGGGGTGCTTTTTTGCCGGAGAAGAGTCCGGTAAGCACCACACCGATGGAAAGTTTTTTTGCAGTATTGCAAAAGGCCTGAACAAAGGAATCGGAAGGGGTCAGAGCAAGCTCACTCCACTTCTGTCGTTCATAGACATAGTGTCGATTATCAGGGTAATTTAATGCATCAAAAAATGGTTCTGCATAGCCGGTAGACCACATTTCCGGGAAAAGAGCAAGATCAGCCCCCAGTTCTTTGGCTTTTTCCAGATAAGATATGCCAAGCTCCATGTTTTTTTCAGGGTCGTTTGGTGCTGCACTTTTTTGAATCAGGGCAACTTTTAATGTCATTTGCCTGTCCTCCTTACAATGAAAATGAAGAAGTCTTTTTATCATGAGTATAAACAATAGAAGAATCCTTGTAAAGCGTTCTATCATCGGACAGACATTCATAAAAATAAAGCGGATAATCAAAATAGAAAGGACGGCATTTTTATGAACAACAATGAAGAAAAACGCAGCACAGGAGCGCACAATCTGATTTTGGAGGAGAGAGGCAGCCTGACCGTGACCGGTGTTTCGGACATCGACAGTTTTGATGAAGAAACGGTGGTGGTATATACAGATTTGGGAGAGCTGACGGTGCGGGGAAGCGGGCTTCATATCAACAAGATTGACGTGGATGCCGGAGAACTGGAGCTGGAAGGGGAGATCGATTCGCTCAGCTATTCTGATCAGCCGGTTTCCCGGGGTGGATTTTTTGCGAGGATGTTTCGATAGATGATGACCGATGTTACTGTGGCAAAAGAAACGATGCTGTTTTTCCAGTCACTGATTCTGGGTGCCGGGTTGTCTTTGCTGTATGATGTGCTGCGCATCATCCGCAGAGAAACCCGGCATCAGGCGGTTGCAGTTTCTCTGGAGGATATTGTCTATTTTCTTGTCTGCGGGATGGTGACCTTTGGATTTATCCTGAAAGACAACAGTGGGCAGGTGCGCGGATATATCGTGGTGGGGGAAGTGATCGGTTGGATAATCTGCCATATGACTGTCGGAGAAGCAGCGGTGCGGATTTTTGTCTGGGTATTTGATCTGGTAAAAAGGATCGTATGCTTTTGGATTTCGATACTGATTTCTCCTTTTGTGTGGATTGGAAGAAGATTCTGTCGGCTTATCAGGAAGATAGAAAAACGACTTTGCATAAATTTAAAAAAAGTTATGCAAAAGGAAAAATATAACTTGAAACGAAAGCGGATGATGTTGTATAATCTAGGTAGCCGATTTAGGAAAACACGGGTATGAAGGAGGAAGATTCCCATGGCAGCAAAAAGAAAAAAACACAGCACAAACCGTCTTCTGGTCATTGCGATGGCTGTCTTTGTAGGAATCTGCTCTTTTAAGATCGTGGGAACTCAGATGAAGATTTCCGAGAAACAATACCAGCTCAAGCAGCTCGAACAAAGCATTGAAGAACAGCAGAAAATCAATCAGGAATTGGAAAATCAGCTGGAAAAAGGCAAGACCGATCAGAACGAAGCGATCGGAAAAGCGGCATTCGAGCAGTATGGATATGGGTATCCGGATGAGCATATCTACATCGACAGTCAGGCAAGCTGAGCAAATTTTTTGAGGAGGACGTAGGAATAGTATGCAGTTAGCAATTGGAGATGTACTGGAAGGTAAAGTAACCGGTATCACAAAATTTGGAGCTTTTGTGGAGCTGCCAGAAGGCAAAACCGGTATGGTACACATTTCTGAAGTATCCGCAGATTATGTTGAGGATATTTCCCAGTACCTCAAACAGGATCAGATCGTTAAGGTAAAGGTAATCAATATTACGGAAGAAGGCAAGATCAGCCTTTCGATTAAAAAAGCGATGCCGCCAAAACCCCGTCAGGAACAGGGCGAACGCGGTGCAGGCCAGTCCCAGCGTGGCTTTGGTCAGAAAAATGGCTCCAGAAATTTTAACAACAAGCGTTATGAGAACAAACGTCCGTTTAATCCTCAGCAGGTCAGCAGCTACGAGTGGAATCCTCGAAGAAATGAAAATGCCTCTTTTGAAGATATGCTCAATAAATTCAAACAGACCAGCGACGATAAAATGTCCGATTTGAAAAAGTATCGCGGCGAAATCAAGCGTGGTTCGGCAAATCGCCGTTCCCGTCAGGACTAATTTGAAATGAAAAAACCTCCTGCATTTGCAGGAGGTTTTTTGCATCTTTATTTTAATTTGAGCGATTCGGACAGTTCGTGAATAATGCGATCCTTTGCTATGACAAGGATTTTGTCGCCGCTCATAATCTGTGCGTTACCGCGCGGGATGATCAGCTTGTCATCACGGAAGATTGCCGCAATAACAGCATCTTCCGGAATATCCAGCTCAAACAGTCTTTTTCCGTGCAGAACATAGTTATCTGGAATGAGCATCTCGCTTAAGGAAGCCTCACCACGATTTAAGGAGAGCAAGGACTTGATGCGCGCACTGTCTACCTCACGTTCCAGCAGACGCGCAATGTTGTCGGTACTGGAAATCGGGATATCGACGCCCAGTTGTTTCATAACAGCAGCATTTTTCGGGTTGTTGACGCGGGCAACCGTTTTTGGCACATGGAAAATTTTCTTTGCCAGCTGGCAGGAAATCAGGTTGTCCTGGTCCAGACCAGTAACGGCAATCAGTGCATCTGCCTTTGGTGCGTTGGCAGTCTTTAACGCTTCGATGGTGGAGCCATCCGCATTGATGGTAGGGATGTCCAGTTGATTGGAGGCATATTCGCAGGCGTGCTTGTTCTTTTCAATGATCAGAGGCTGGTGACCATGTTCCAAAAGGGTCTTGCAAAGATAGAACCCTACTTTTCCTCCGCCAATTACAATAACGTTCATAACAGTTCCTTTCCCCGCGTTCTGTTAGCGGATATCGGTGCTGACAAGCAGTTTGTCATGTTCCGAGATGGTGCGGTGATGGGTTGGATTGAGCAGAATATCCACTGCCATGGTAATTTCTCCGGTTTCATCAATGACAGCAATCAGCGATTCCGGCTGGAGATAGCGTGCAGCTTCAGCAACGCTTTTGCCAATCAGCTCATGGGGAGCTTTCATGGTAGAAACGGACATAACTTCATTACCTACCGTAATATGTTTGGTCTGGGTGCGGTCGGTCAGCATGGCATAAACAGAAGAAACGGTAATGTTGGTTGGGCAGACAGACTGGATATCGAAACGGGAGAAAATATCCTCTCGCAGCGGGTCAAAAATTCGCGCGATGATTTTTGGAACATTGAATATTTCTCTGGCAATCTGGCAAACCATAATGTTGGTGTTATCATCTTCGGTGACGGCTGCGATGGCATCACAGCCTTCAATGCCCGCCTGGCGCAGAATGTCAAGGTCGATCGGCACGCCCTGAATGGTGAAGCCGGAAAAGTCATCCGACAGCAGGTCAAAGCTTTCACGTTTGAGCGCGATAATGGAGACATCGTGGCCAATCTGGCAGAGAATATCGGCAAGGCGGGAACCAACCTTTCCACATCCGATGATTAATATGTTCATAAAAAGACTCCTTTTATCAAGTCGATGGTTTCATGAAGGTCAGGATAAACCTCTTGGAGTCCTATTATAGCCTAAATTGAGGCGGGAATAAAGGGTTTCTCCAAAATTTTGCCTTTTCTTTGACAAGTTTTTCTTTGAAACAGCAAAGATGATGAAAAAAATAGAAAGTTATTAATTTGTTTACCTTTTTTCTAGTGACAAATGTTTCATTTTATGATATATATGGAATAACACAAATGAGAATCCACAAAAAGAAAGGAGCTTTTTGTTTATGAAAAAATTTGCAGTTCTGGCAATTTTAGGAGCAGCTGCAGCAGGTGCTGCCGCTGTTTGCGCAAAGATTATTAAAGACCGCAGAGCACAGGAGGAGTTTGATTATACCGAATGTCCATGCGGATGCGAAGAGGAAGAAGAGACCGAAGAAGCAAAACAGACACAGCAGGACGAAAGCCTGACCGAAGAGGAAGCTTCTCAGGCACAGGAAGAGGTTCCGGATGCATTCTTCGAGGAAGAAACAGAGGAAAATCAGGAAGAATCGCAGGAAGAACCAGAAGTAACCATCGAACTGGTTGAGATGGAACAGCAAGCGTCTCAGGAGCCATCCGAACAAACAGGCGAAGAAGACGAAGAAACGATCTAGACGGATGAATCAGGAGGTCGCACCTGCGGCCTCTTTTTTCATATAAGAGGTATGAGCATGAAAGTTTGGCATTTGAATCACAGCGGCGTAGCGGTAGAAACAGAAAATCATCTATTGTTTTTTGATATTTTTGGAGAAGCACTGACCTCGGCTGAAAATGAGGGCCTGGAAAAAGGTGTTATTAATCCGGCTCAGATGCAGGATAAAGATATTTTGTTTTTTGTTTCCCATGAGCACCACGATCATTTCGATCCGAAAATCTTTGGATTGGACAAGATGGGAAAACGGGTTCGCTATGTTCTGCCCGAAGAGTTTGATGAGATTTTTGAGGACGGTATTTTTGTCCATGCCAACATGCAGGTGCAGTTGGAGGATTGCCGGATCACCACCTTTGATTCAACCGATATCGGGGTTGCTTACCTGGTTGAAATAGACGGAATGCGGATTTATCATGCAGGAGATTTAAACTGGTGGCACTGGGAAGGCGAAGAGGAAAGTTTTAATCTGGATCAGGCAACAAGATATCAGCATGAGATGCAGCAGCTCAAAAAGACACTTCAGGGAAAATCTCTGGATCTTGCATTTATTCCGATGGACCAGCGCCTGGAGCAGGATTTTGCAAGAGGTGTTATCTGTTTTTGTGAATCGGTGTATGCAAAGCATATTGTTCCAATTCATTTCTGGAATGATTTTGATGCACTCAAAACAATGATGCAGAGCTTGCAGAAACAGGATTTTTATGACCGGATTGTTCCGGTTGCGGCAAAAGGTTTGATTTTGGAGGATAATCCGAAGAGAGGGTAGAGATAAATGGAGCTAAATAAAGAAAATGTCAAAAAAATTATTGGCATTGTTACATTTGCAATTTTGCTCAGTTGGGGACTGAAAAATACCGAGATCTTGGGGACACTGTTCCGCTTGACAGTAGGTTTAATTATGCCGTTTCTGATTGGTGGAGCGCTGGCGTTTGTTATCAATGTTCCGATGCGCTTTGTGGAACGAAAATTGTTTGACGAGCCTTATCGCAAGAAAAATGCAGCAAAGAAAAAAGCATCCAAGCCGCCAATGGCTTATCGGATGAAGCGGCCTTTGAGCTTGTTGATTTCGCTGATTCTGGTAATTGGAGTTGTGTTTATCGGCATGTTCCTGATTGTTCCAGAGATTGCCAACAGCATTACCACAATTGCCAACAGTGTCAAGGCATTTCCACAGACACTGCATCAGTGGAGCCTGGAATTGATGAACTGGATGCCGCAGGCAGCAGTTTGGCTGGAAAATATCCAGTTTGATTTTAATATTGACTGGCAGAAGACAATTACCGATCTGATCAGTTTTCTGCAGAACGGTGCAGGAAATGTTCTTAATACCACTTTTAATGTGGCAGCTTCCATTTTCAGTGGACTGGTTACCGGATTTTTGGCGATTGTATTTTCCTTTTACCTGCTGCTTAACAAGGAAAAATTGGGAAGTCAGGTAAAACAAATTCTGTACGCTTGCCTGAAAGAAGAACATGCCGATTATCTGGTGCGTGTAGGAAATATGGCAAACCGTACTTTTTCCAACTTCCTTTCGGGGCAGTGCCTTGAGGCTGTGATTTTGGGAAGCTTGTTCTTTATTACCATGAGCATCTTCCGGTTCCCGTATGCACTGATGATCAGTGTACTGATTGCGTTTACCGCTTTGATTCCGGTATTTGGCGCCTTCATTGGATGTTTTATCGGAGCATTTTTGATTCTGCTGGTCAATCCAATTCGGGCAATCTGGTTTGTTGTTCTGTTTTTGTGTTTGCAGCAGTTTGAAGGCAACGTCATTTACCCAAAGGTTGTTGGCGGATCGGTTGGATTGCCGGCAATCTGGGTACTGGTGGCAGTTACTCTGGGTGGAAGTATGATGGGTGTTGTGGGAATGCTGATCTATATTCCGGCATTCTCAGTAGCTTACAGCCTGATTCGAGAGGCAGTCAAGAAGAGACTGCAGAACAAGCAGATTCCGCGGGAAAAATATCGGCAGAGCAAAGAAAACGGATAGAGAAGTTTGATGCATTTGAAAGGGAGGATCTCTATGAAAAATTTGTTTTTCATTGCAAACGAGTATATCCAGCAGTCTGACTGGAAGGATTTGGCACTCATTAAATTTTGTCTGTTCTCCATGGGTGTTATTATCGGTCTGTTTGTTCCATCTCGCTCCAAAAAAGTGGTGCTGATGACAGCATGCTGCGTTTTTGTTATCACTTATCTGCCGCTGATGAGCAAATTTTTCCGTGTTATGTTTGCAAAGCCATACAGCAGAGATTTTTAATTATGATTTATAAAAAAAGACTCAACCCTCAGGTTGAGTCTTTTTTAGGCTGTGATTAATCAGATAAGATAAATTTATCAAACATTTCTTGTGCAGATATGGAAATGGACAAGAAAGTTTGTATCATCTATAATAAAGGGTAGGACTTTTATATTTTGAAGGAGGAATCTATGGTATGGGTACCAAAGGTACAAACAAAACAGAGATGCTAAAAGAATATGCTGTCATTACGGCAGGAATTTTTTTAACAGCATTGGCAGTTTATTTCTTTATGATGCCAGCAAACATTGTTCTGGGAAGTGTTACCGGTTTGGCGATTGTTCTGGTAAACTTCATTCCGCTTCAGGTTTCAGCCATGACATTTATTTTGAACGTGCTGTGCCTGATTATCGGATTTATTTTTGTTGGCAAAGAATTTGGAGGAAAAACGGTATACACATCTATTCTGCTTCCATTTTTCCTGTATGTATTTGAGCTGTTTTTCCCAAACAATCCTTCTCTGACCGGAGATATTATTCTGGACACCCTGTGCTGTATTATCTTAATCAGCATTGGCCAGTCACTGATGTTCAATGCAAACGCTTCTTCCGGCGGATTGGATATTCTGGCAAAGGTTCTGAACAAATATCTGCATATTGAGCTGGGCAAGGGAATTGCGATTATCGGTATCCTGACGGTTGCAAGTACTATCCTGGTTTATGACACCAAAACACTGGTGGTCGGTGTACTGGGTACCTACTTTAACGGTATCGTGCTGGATGAGTTTATCAGTGGTTTTTCCAGAAGAAAACGTGTCTGCATCCTGTCTCAGAAACATGAAGAGGTGGCAGACTACATTATGCATGAACTCAAACGTGGTGTTACACTTTATGAGGCAAAAGGTGGATATGATAAACAGGTTCGCTGCGAAGTCGTTACCATCCTTGCAAAGAACGAATATGCCCTGTTGATGGAGCATATCCGCAAAAATGATCCAAGTGCTTTTGTTACAGTCAGCACTGTCAGCGAAATTGTCGGAAGCTGGAATACCAAGTATGGTGTTCGATACGAATAATTTGATGTAAATAAAAAATCCCCGCCAGTCAAAATCTGGCGGGGATTTTTTAACGTACTTTCTTGGACATCAATTCTGGATTGGTGCTGTACAAAACAGCATCCTGAGCAGAGATGATTCCCTGCTTATAAAGATTCAGAATACTGTTGTCCATTGTAATCATGCCGTCAGAAGCAGAAGAAAAGATAACAGTATCGATCTGATGGGTTTTGGATTCGCGGATCAGGTTTCGGATCGCACCGTTGCAGATCATGATTTCAAATGCAGCCACAACACCGCCGTTTACAGTAGGAATAAGCTGCTGGGAAACAACTGCTTGAAGTACCATAGAAAGCTGAATGCGGATTTGTGCCTGCTGGTTTGGAGGGAAAGCGTCAATGATTCGGTCGATTGTGCTGGAAGCGCCGACGGTGTGCAAGGTGGAGAATACCAGATGACCGGTCTCAGCTGCGGTTAAGGCAGTATTGATGGTTTCATAGTCACGCATTTCACCAAGCAGAATAACGTCTGGGGACTGTCTTAAAGCAGCACGCAGAGCGGTAACATAACTTTGAGTATCGTTTGGGATTTCACGCTGGCTGACGATGCTCTTTTTGTGACGATGCAAAAATTCAATTGGATCTTCCAGGGTGATGATGTGGGAATTTCGAGTTTGATTGATTCGGTCAATCATGCAGGCGAGAGAGGTGGATTTACCGCTTCCGGCAGGGCCGGTAACTAGTACCATACCTTTTTTACGCAATGCAAGATCCATCATTACCGAAGGAAGTCCCAGCTTTTCCGGATCAGGAAGATCGAATGTTACAACACGGATGACAGCAGCAAGCGAGCTGCGCTGTTTATAGGTGCTGACACGAAAACGGGATACACCCGGAAGCGAAAAAGAGAAGTCATCATCTCCGCAATCTAAAAAGCGGTCGATATCCCGTTCGTTTGCCAGAGAGTAAATTTCCCGAATCAAAGCTTCGGTTGCATCAGGAAACAACTTTTCTTCCGACTGTGGTTCAATGACGTGGTTTACTTTAAAGGAAAGAGGAAGGCCGGAGACAATAAAAATATCAGAGGCCTGTTTTTCAACAGCGGATTTTAAAATTTGACTCAGTTCCAAGAGAATACATCCTTTCTGTGGGAATTGTATTGCGAATGGTAGAAAAAAGCCGCAGCTTTAAGGTAAAAGCGGCGGCTGGGAAGCCAGATTCAATACGGGTTCTTCCTGCAGGGTATCGTTAGCGAGGGTTTCAACCTGCCATTTCTGGACAGAAAGTTCACCAGAAGGAATTCCATTGGAATCGAGAGGGCAGGAAAGAACAACCATAAGATTTTTTTGTTCGTTGACCGAAACAGAATAAGAAAACAATGCGTTGTTTTCTGCAACAGAGCACTCCAATGATGTGTCGGACAGAGAAACTGTCTGCTGCCAGGAAGAATCAGCAGTTTCAAGCTGGCTTGCAATCTGAGCAAGATATGTTTCTGCGGCAGAATCCGCAGCATAATATTCACTTACCGAATCGGAAGCTTTTTTGCTGAGTTTCAGATCAGCCCTTGCAGAAACAAAAGAAAGTGTAGCAAATGTGGTCAGACAGAGTACGACAAAGATCATGAGAATCGATACCATTCCGATGCTGACGCCAGCAGAATGGTTTTTGCTTTGCTGCTTCATATTTATCAGTTCCTTTCATGAATTATCGTACATACTGTGTGACAGTCAGTTCATAGATGGATTCGCCCTGTTTGCTGACCTGAATTTGGGCACTGCACAGCTGATTGGAATCGGGAGATGGATCATCCGGTGTCAGGGTGAGAAGATAGGAAGCGCTGTCAGGCTCCGAGACCGGATTCCAGTTTTGATCGTATAAAATCTGCAGGCTGCCTTCCGGTGTTTGCTGAGCATTCAGGAGGTCAGCAGCCTGATCGAGATCGGCATTCACAGACTTAAAGGTTTCTGCGGCAGATTGTGCCTGAAGTGTAGCTGTTGTTAGCTGAGTACTTTCGATACTAGTCAGCCTTGCATGGACAAATAATGTGACACAGACCGCGCTGGCAATGGAAAAAAACAGGATGCTGAAAATCAACTCCATCAGAAAGAGCTCAGACTTGGAAGCTCTTTTTCCACCCATGATATAACCCCCTTTCAAAATTCAGGATATTGGTCAGGATGATATGCTACTTCTTGGAGAAACAGAAAGAGATGAGGTGTTTCCTTGTGTGTCGGAAACGGTCAGGATGATCCGCGAACCGTTTTGCTCCAGAGAAAAGCTTCCGATTTCCAGAATCGGCTGGCCCTCTTCCGGAGTAAATCCATTTTCCAGGTCGGTCATAATCTCACAGAGCATGCCATCATAAGCATAAATCCAGGTTTCGTAGGTTTCTCCATTTAAGTTTTGTGTCAGAACCAGAGAAGGAAGGTCGTTTAACTGGTCAATCCGGATTCCATTTTCCGCATCATTCTGATGAATCTTTTCTGAAAGATAGCTTAAAGAGGTGCGTATCGTGGAATTTCTGTTCATGTCATTGACAGATTTTTGATAGACATCCGCACCCATAATAACGATTGTCAATGCAGATGCGGCAAAAACACAGAACAGTGCCAGAGAAAACAAAAGATCAACAACATGATTTTTTTGCTTGATCATGATGATGCCTCCTCAGAGAGAAGATTGGAAACCGGAGATTCTTCTTCCAGACTGAAAACAGCAATTTGAGGCATCAGGTTGGAGCCAAGCGACTGATAGTGCACCACATAACGGTCATGGTTTAACATCAATCCATAATGCTGTTCCAGATATGTAAGGTCAGAAGGATAAGAACCTTCCAGTGCATAGCATTGAACTGCAGCGCGGCGCACTGCCTGTTCAGTTGCAATCAACTGTTCCGATTGTGTGGAGGTGGAAAGGTTTTCCAGTCCAATCCAGATTACCAGCACCAGAAACAGGAAAAATAAAACCGCGAGAATATTTTCCCGAATCAGGGAAAGAAAAGGATGTTGTTTTTTTAAGATGGTCATCACCATACCTCCTTTTGCACGCGATTAACCGATAGAGGACATGACCCCCATCAGTGGAAGCATGACAGACAGCAGGATCATTCCGATGACAATGGACAGAATAGCAACAAAGGTAGGTTCCAGAATGCCGATGATAGAAGCAATTTTATCGTTGACTTCATCTTCATAATGGTGAGCGATTTTTGCCATAACAGAGTCGATGGCTCCGGTACGGAATCCAACACTGACCATGCGGGCATAGACGCTGGAAAAGATCGAAACAGAAACCAATGCGTCAGCAAAGGAAGAACCTTCGTGAATCTGCTGCTGCATGGAGGAAATTTTCTGGGAGGTTTCCTGATCGGTAATTAACTGCTGGGTCATCGAGAGGGCCTGGTCAGTATCCAGTCCGCTGGAAAGCATCAGAGCCATTGCCGAAGCAAAGCGACCGGAAGCCATTTTGCGGTACAATGGTTTGATGACCGGAAGACGAGAGAAGATATTGGACAATGTTTTTTGACCGGAAGGTGTCATCCGCAAAACAAGCGCAATGATAATAAGAAGCAGGATTAAACCGATGAATACTGAAGCGATCATTCCAACAATCGAACCGAAATCCATGATATTCTGAGAGAAATTGGACATTTCTGTACCCAGCTGACTGAATACCTGGCGGAAAATCGGAAGTACTTTAATCATCAGAACACCGATTACAACAGCCATCATCAAAATCATGATCATTGGATAGGTGACCGCGCTGCGGATACTTTTGGAAATATTTTCGCTGCGTTCATAGTATTCGGTCAGAGAATCCAGAACCTCTTCCAGTTTACCGGAAGTTTCACCGATCTCCACCATTTCCACCATATACTGTGGAAATGCGTCGCTCTGTCTGAGAGAAAAAGCAAGGGGCTGTCCCTCTTCAATTGGTTCCAGAATTTGTTTTAAGAGTTCCTTTTCTGCCTGAGAGGAAGCGTCTTCGTAAAGAATGTGGATTCCTTCCTGAAGAGAGATACCGGCTTTGATCAACAGAGAAAGCTGGGTGCAGAAGGAAGCAATCTGCAAAGAAGAAAGATTTTTTTGGTTGAGCTGTGCAGCCATGTTGTCACTCCTTTTATGATCCATGAATTTTTAGTAAGCATACATTGCTTTGTAGTTTTTTCCATCTCCGATATACTTCATGATGGAAGCGCTGCTGTTTCCGCTGGAAGCGAAGGTCGGGTCCATGCGAACCCAGGATTTGCCGTCAAAATAAAAGATGTTGTCAATCCATCCAATTTCATTGATATAAACGCTGACCCAGGCATGATAAGCACTTCCGGCATAACCAACCACCAATTTGGTCGGAATTCCCTGCGTGCGGAGCATGGTTGCCATTACCGCAGCGTAGTCAAAGCAGATTCCCTTTTTAGATTGAAGAATGGTGTCTACATTAGGAAGGTATCCAGAGGTAACGGTTTTGGCTTTTTGATAATCGTATGAAATGTTGGATACAACATAGTCATAGATCCGGTCCACGACCTGCAGCTGATTTTGTGCCCCGGCAGCAATTTGTGCTCCCATCGCAACAGTTTTGCTGTTCGCGTTAAATTTTACATACTGATTGGAGTATAAAAACGGGGTCAGGCTGTTTTTGATCTCTACCTTGACCGATTCACCACAGGCCAGAGAATATTGGTTGCCGGAAACATTTTCATACACATTTACAGTATAGGTTCCGCTGCCTTCAGAGAGAGGAAAGGCCTCATAGGAACCCGAAGAAAGATTATACGTATAGGTGGTAGAACCTTTTTTGGTGATTTGAAGTTTAACCTTTTTGCTGTTTCCGTTATAACGAACCATCAGATATCCCTGGTCCACATTGGAAATATCAATCTTTGCCTTGCTGTTTCCCACAACCTTTTTTCCGCTGGCAGATGGTGTATATACTTTTGGAGTAGTATCAAGCGCAGCAACCGTGGAAAAAGGTGGAAGTGCGGCAAAGAGGAAAATCAGTAAGGTTATGATGCACAGACAACGCCTGAGCACAGAAGGTAAATGCAAAGTCATATCATCTGATTTCCTTTCTTGGAAAATGCATAAATAGAAAAATAAATGTCAGTTTCATTATAACGCATTTTCCCAAATATACAAATAGTTCCGGAAAAAATTTCGAAAACATACAATTCCAAAGCCTTAATATGACTTATTTTTATGCAACAAAGGTTAAAAAGTACACTGTTTCGGTGCAGTATAAATTTTTTTGGAAAGTGATGGTAAAAAACAAGTTTTGTGGTATAATGAATTTAAATTAGAAGCATGGACTTCTGATAATGAATCAAGGCAATGGAGGGATTAACCATGATTTCCAAAGAAATGGAATCGAGAATCGACAAATTTATTGAAGAGAATCGACAGAATATCGTAAACGATATTGCGAAATTGGTCAATATTAAGAGCGTCAGCACACACAGTGATGACCCAAATTCTCCATTTGGCGAAGGATGCCATAAAGTACTGGACAAAGCACTGGAAATGTGCGAGGCAATGGGCTTCAAGACCAGAAATTACGATTACTATGCAGGTTCTGCTGTTTTTGGCAGCGGCGACAAGGAAATTGCAATTCTGGGTCATCTGGACGTTGTTCCGGAAGGTGAAGGCTGGAGCCATGATCCTTATGATATGATCGAGAAAGACGGCTACATCTATGGCCGTGGCGTTGCAGATGACAAAGGTCCAACCGTTGTTGGTCTGTATGCGCTCAAATGCATGAAAGAGCTGGGTGTCCAGCCAAATTACACCTTCCGTCTGGTAATGGGATGCAGTGAAGAAACTGGTATGGGAGACCTGCCACATTATCTGGAAGCAGAAAAAATGCCAACCTTCGCATTTACACCAGATGCTGATTTCCCTGTCTGCATCGGTGAAAAAGGTCAGCTGGGCGTTACCATCGAGATCCCGGTTGATGGCAAGGTTATCACCAATCTGGTTGGCGGAACAGTAAGCAATGCAGTTTGTGCAAGTGCAACAGCAACCCTCAAAGGTGTAACGGAAGCAGATCTTGGCAGCTACGATAAAGCTGTTTACAGTGTAGAAGCTGTAGAGGGTGGAATCAAACTGACTGCTGTGGGCAAAACCGCTCATGCAGCAAAACCAGAAGGTTCCATCAACGCAACAAAAGTTCTGTTTGAACTGATTGCAACTCTGCCACAGCTTTCTGAGGCTGAAAAGAATGCTGTAAAAGTTGTTGCAGAAGTACTCAAAGACTGCCACGGCGCTGGTATTGGCGTAGAGGTAGAGGATGAACCATCCGGCAAACTGACCCACATCAACGGCGTTGATGCAATGGAAAACAACAACCTTCAGCTCAAGCTGGATATCCGTTATCCAGTTACCATGAAAGGTGAAGAACTGTTTGCTTCCATCGAAAAACACATCGCACAGATCGGAGCAAAAGCAGTTCTGCGCAACAACTCCGTTCCATGCTATAAACCAGCAGATACACCGGAAATCAAAACTCTGCTTGCAGCATATGACCATGTAACCGGTGAAAAAGGTGTTCCATACACAATCGGCGGCGGTACTTATGCAAGACGTTTTGATAATGCGGTTGCTTTTGGTCCTCACTTCCATAATATGCCAAACCCATGCGGCGAGGGCAAAGGGGAAGAACACATGCCAGATGAATGCAACAGTGTTGATTTCCTGATGAAAGCACTTAAGATCTACATTCTCTCCCTGATCGGACTGAATGAACTGAGCCTGTAATCATTATATAGGATAAAAAGAAAGGGACTCCGAAGGAGTCCCTTTTTTGTTAGGAGGATAAGATAACAAACGGTATCGTGGAGGATGGAGTAATCTTGACTTAACTAACAAAGGAAGAAGTCAGTAAATTTTATGCCGTTTGATTAGATGACCAAATTAAAAAGTATAGAAAAAACAAAAAAACCATCGACCAGTTGGTCGATGGTTTTTGGTGCGAGTGACGAGACTTGAACTCGTACGTCGAAGACACACGCCCCTCAAACGTGCCTGTCTGCCTATTCCAGCACACTCGCGTTTCAACGTTGTCTATTATATCACCGTGATTTAAAAAAGTCAAGCATTTTTTTGCGCTTTTTTGCACAAAATATTTGTGCATGCAAAACGACAAAAAGCTGCACCGACACCAGTAAAAGTTTTTTTAATTTTTTATGAAAATTTGAAGGGGGTATTTGAATTTTGGGGTGCATGTAGTATACTAAGAGAGAAAGATTTTCCTGGTTAACAAAAAGGCTTTGTACAAGCCATATTGTGTAACGAGGAACAAGGGGGAGAAACATTGTACAGCAAGTCGAGCATCTATGCCCACCGCAAAAAAGACCGCAAGAAATCCATGCTGTCTTTTTTGATCATATTGCTGATATCGCTGGCGATTGCACTGGGAGCATCCATGTATTGGGAAAAGCTGCAGGAGCAGAAAAAGGATCACCTGATGGCAAGTGCAGAGGAGAATACAGATCTTCCAAAAGAAGCTCCTACCCAACAGCAGAAGGAGCAGGAAGAGTCGGACAAGCAGCCGGATTCTCAGGATGAGGCAGCGGTAGCGGCGGAAGAAAAGGAAAAAGAAGAAGAGCAGGAGGAGCAGACACAGGAAGCATCATCGCAGCCGGTTACCCAGACTCCGGTAGAAAATACTGATGTGGTAACTATGACTTCCCAGAGAATTCTGGAGTCCCCGGCACTGGTTCCAAATTCCGGATTCAGCGTATCGGACGAGTACTTTGATGATGTTGCTTTTGTTGGTGACTCGATCACCGAGGGAATCAAGCTCTATGAGATCATGAACAACTCCACGGTTGTGGCGGCAAGAGGAATCAATCTGGATACTGTTTTCAGTGATGATCAGATCCGCACAGCAGAAGGAAACACCACCGTTCTGGGAGCACTGGAACAGGCAAATCCGAAAAAGATTTATATTATGTTCGGAGCAAACGGAGTTGGATGGTTTACCGAAGAACACTTTACCGAGGTCTATACCAAGTTTGTTCAGAGCGTCAAGGAGCAGCATCCTGACAGCCAGATTTTCCTGCAGTCCATCCTGCCGGTAACGCAGGAGTTTGATGATTCGCGCGAGGATATCTCCAACGAAAAGATTAATCGTTACAATGAACTGATCGTTGAGATTGCAGAAAATGAGGATGTCTATTATTTGGATGTCGCTTCGGCATTTAAGGACGAAAAGGGATGTCTTCCAGAAGATTCCAACGGTGACGGAATGCACTTTGGCGGAAAATATTATAATATCTGGTTTGACTACCTCAAAACACATACTGTAACCGAAGAATAAGACAACATAAAGAACATAACAGATAACAGAAAGGTACGGCGATTTTGATGAGAATGAAAAAATTATTTGCACTTACTCTGGCAGTCATGATGATGGTACTGAGCTTTGCAGGATGTGGAAAAAAGGACAATTATATTTCCTTTGATGCACTGTACAGCAAACTGACCACCGAAATTGATTTCTCTGCAAGCAATATGCAGAAACAGGGAGAAGCTGCACTGAATAACTACTATTATATTGATCCAACCACTCTGGAAAACTATGCGATCTATATGAGTGATTACGCTACCGGTAATGCAGACGAGATTGCGATGTTCCAGGTAAAAGAAGAGGATCAGGTTGCAGCGGTAAAAGCGCTGATCAATGACCGAATCACCGACCTGAAAGTTCGCTATGAGGACTATAAACCAGAAGAAATGAGCAAGATCGACAGTGCAGTTATCGTAGATGATGGATGCTACATTTTTGTTGTTATCTCCCCAGATAACGACAAGGCAAAGACCATCGTAAACGATGCAATTGCTGGCAAACTGGAGCAGTAAAAATGAATTAAAAACAGCACCCTGTTTTGGGTGCTGTTTTTTGTTGTCTGCAAATATTATAGGAAAGAAAGAAAAACTTATAGACCCAAACCGCTCTTTGTGGTAGAATAAGAGAAGGAAAACCAAAAGTTTAACAAAAAGAAGAGAGGGAATTATCATGAAAGTTGTAATTACCAAAGACTATACTGAAATGTGCAAACTGGCAAGCCGCATTTTTGCAGCAGAGATCACCCTGAAACCAGACTGTGTACTGGGTCTTGCAACCGGTTCCACACCAGTTGGTATGTATAAAGAACTGGTAGAAATGTACAATGAACATCGCGTTGATTTCAGCCAGGTAAAAACAGTAAATCTGGATGAGTACGCAGGTCTTTCCGGCGACAACGATCAGAGCTATCGTTACTTCATGAACCACAATCTGTTTGATCACATCAACATCAACAAGGAAAACACCAATGTTCCAAACGGAACCGCAGCAGACCTGGAAGCAGAATGTGAACGCTATGAGCAGGTTGTTGCAAGCATGGGCGGTGTAGATGTTCAGCTGCTGGGTATCGGCAACAACGGACATATCGCATTTAACGAACCATGCGAAGAATTCCCAGAAAAAACTCATGTTGTTAACCTCACTCAGAACACCATCGAAGCAAACGCAAGATTCTTTGCATCTATGGATGATGTTCCGAAAAAAGCACTGACCATGGGTATCGGAACCATCATGAAAGCAAAGAAGATCGTTCTTCTTGCAAACGGTGCAAAGAAAGCACAGACCATCTATGATACCGTTTATGGTCCAATCACTCCAAAAGTACCAGCAAGTATCCTCCGTCTGCATCCAGATGTAACCATCTTTGTTGATGAAGAAGCAGGAGCACTGCTCAAGAAATAATGGAAAATCCATTTGTTTATTCAGACACCAATAAGCGCTATCACACCTTCCACTATTTCCTGAAACAGAAATTTGGCTGTAAGGTAGCAAAAATCTCGCTGGATGCAGGATTTACCTGCCCTAATATCGATGGAACCAAGGGATACGGCGGCTGTACCTACTGCTCTGCAAAGGGAAGCGGCGATTTTGCCGGTGACAAGAACCTTCCTCTGCGGGAGCAATTTGACCAGATTCGCACCATGATGGGAAAAAAATGGGCGGACACTAAATATATCCCCTATTTTCAGGCCCATACCAATACCTATGCTCCTTTGTCTGTTTTAAAGGAAAAGTTTGAGGAAGCACTGACCTTCCCGAATGTAGTAGGTCTTGCAATTGCGACCCGCGCTGATTGTATCAGTGATGAGATTGCAGATTATCTGGGAGAGCTTGCAAAACGAACCTATCTGGAGGTCGAACTGGGACTTCAGTCGGTGCACGATGTGACCGGTGAGCGGATCAACCGCTGCCACAGCTATGCTGATTTTCTGGAAGGCTATCAAAAACTGGTTGACAGAGGAATCTTTGTTTGTGTCCACATCATCAATGGACTTCCTGGAGAAGACAGGGAGATGATGCTTCAGACAGCGAGGACTTTGAGCCATCTTAAACTGCACAGTGTGAAGATTCACCTTCTGCATGTGCTCAAGGGAACAGTAATGGCAAAACAGCTTGCCGATGGTGAGTTTGAGCTTCTGTCCCGCGAGGAATATGTGCAGACAGTCTGCGATCAGTTGGAACTGTTTCCACCGGAACTGGTGATCCAAAGGGTGACCGGTGATGGAGAAAAGGAATCACTGATCGGACCGGAATGGAGTCTCAAAAAATTGTGTGTCATGAATGAAATTGACAAAGAGCTTGTCCGAAGGGACAGCTGGCAGGGAAAAAACTATATCAGATAAAACAAACGACATCCTGATTACAGGATGTCGTTTGTTTTCTGCTTCATTTTTTAAAAATAGTATGGTTTCTGTTAAGATTTGTGCTATAATGTTTCTGAAAAGTTTTCACAAAAAAAGCAATGAATTTTTGATACCATAACGAACAATGCGGAGGAACAACGATGGAGCAGACAGACTACCAGCAAAAATTTGAGGAACTGTTTTGCACGAATATCAAACGAGAAGGAGCTCAACAGCTTTTGGATTGGCTCAAGCGCACCGATTTTTTTACGGCGCCAGCCAGCACAAAGTATCACTGCGCCTGTGAAAAAGGTTTGGTAATGCATAGCCTGAGCGTCTTTGAAACGATGGTAGAGCAGTATTTTGAAGAAGGGGACAGCATGGAGAGCTTTGCCATCTGTGGATTACTGCACGATGTGTGCAAGGCGCAGTTTTATAAGGTGAGCTCTCGAAATGTCAAAAATCCGGAAACCGGACGCTGGGAAGCCCAGCCGTTTTATTCGATTGAAGACCAGTTCCCATACGGACATGGAGAAAAATCCGTGTTTTTGATTGAGCGTTTTCTGCGCCTGAAGCCTTCCGAGGCGGTAGCCATCCGCTGGCATATGGGCGGATTTGACGAAGCAGCAAGGGGCGGAAGCTTTGCAATTAGCCATGCGTATGAGAAATATCCTCTGGCGGTGAAATTACATCTGGCAGATTTGCAGTCCACCTATTTAAAGGAAAGGGGCACATCCGAGGTGGGAAGAAGATAAATTCCCCTTTTTGAATTGACAGTTGATGAGAGAGGTTTGTTTTTATGGAAGGTTCTAAGTTAATTTTGTTTGCGTGTATTTTTCTGGGTGGTCTGGTGGATTCCATCGCAGGCGGTGGAGGTCTGATCACATTGCCAGCTTATTATGCAGTAGGAATTCCGCCGCACATGGCACTGGGTACCAATAAATTTGCATCCAGTATTGGTACCTTTACTGCTTCGCTGCGTTTTATCAAAGGACATCAGGTAAACTTTAAGGTTGCAGCAGTGGCTTCTGTTGCAGCGCTGATCGGTTCGCCTCTGGGAGCAAAGCTTGCAATGGCGATCGATGAAAAATACCTTCGTTATGTTTTGCTGATTGCAGTTCCGATTATTGCCGTTATGATTTTGCGCAAAAAAGATTTTGGTCAGGAGATCGAGCATGAACCGCCAATTTTAAAATCGGTGCTGCTTTCCATTGCAATAGGTTTTAGCTTGGGTATGTACGATGGATTTTTTGGACCTGGTATGGGAACCTTTTTAACTTTGCTGCTTAATTCAGTTCTGGGACTCAGCATTCTTCGTTCCTGCGGTACCACCAAAATTGTCAATCTTTCCTCGAATGTGGCAGCACTGGTTACCTATGCGCTCAGTGGAAACGTTTGGTTCCAGATTGGTATTCAGTGCACCATCTTTTCCATTCTGGGCAACTGGGTGGGAGCTGGCCTTGCACTGAAAAAAGGTGTCAAGATTGTTCGTCCAATTATGATTGTTACCATGACCTTGCTGCTGATTAAAATTGCTACCGAAATGTTTTAAGATAGATTCCAAACAGGAAAGGAGCTTGTTATGCCGGCATTTGTTACACATGAACTGCTGGGAACCCAGGTGTTCTCCATGCTGGATGAACCGATTGCGGAGATGTTGGAATTAAATCCATCCCCATATTTCTGGGGACTTCAGGGACCGGATCTTCTGTTTTTCCGCGATGCAGTTTTTGGAAGGAGCATGCTTCCAAAGTACGGGAACATCATGCACACCCAAAAAACAGATGAACTGTTTGCGGCAATGAGCTGCTATCTGAACCTGCACAAAGGCAGAAAACAGTATGAAACGCTGGCAGTTTATATCCTGGGATTTGCAGGACATTACTGTCTGGACCGTGAGGCGCACCCTTATGTCTATTTTAAGCAGATCCAAAAGGAACGGGTGTTGGATGATGATCTCAAACGTGGTGTCCATATGCGGATTGAAAGCGATATTGATACGGCTTTTTATGAGATGAAAACGGGAAAAAATATCCGGAAATATCGCCCGGCAAGCCGCCTTTTTGGAAGCGAGTGGGAATATGAAGTGATTGCCCGGCTGTATGTGACCATCCTTTGGGAGGTTTATGGAATCCGCGTCAAGGAAAGCGAGATCAAAAAATGCTTTACTGAGACTAGAATGCTGATGAGACTGTTGCTTGACCGAAAAGGATATATGATCCGCATGGTAGGGGCGGCGGAATCATTGCTCGCGCTTCCAAACCGCTTTTCCCCGCATATCCGTCGTAAAAAGGTCAAGGAGGATATCCTGAACCTCAATAACGATTCGTGGTTTCATCTGGATCATCCGGAAAAGGTGGATCACCGCAGCTTTCCTCAGCTATTCTATGTAGCGGCATATCAGGCTGCAGATATGATGGAAAGCATCTATAACTGTTCGGAAAAGGGAATAATTTATGAACCAAAGAATCTGCCATCCTTCGATAATGGTTCTCCGGAATCGGCAGGATATGCAGAATAAGAGATTTTGGCTCTGAAAAAGATAACGTTAACATTGAAGAAAGGTTTGATATTGTGATGCAGATAAACTGGACAGAAGAACGAAATCTGACCATGCTGACAGACTACTATGAATTTACGATGTCCAATGGTTATTTTATTAATGGAATGAAGGACAAAATCGCAGTGTTCGATATGTTCTTCCGCAATATTCCGGATGGCGGCGGATTTGCTGTTTTTGCTGGACTCGAACAGATGATTCATTATCTGGAAAATCTTCGTTTTACCCAGCAGGATATTGAATACTTCCGCTCCAAAAAGATATTCAATGAGCAGTTCCTCGATTATCTTGCAAACTTCCATTTTGAATGTGATGTATGGGCAATGGAGGAAGGTACCCCAATTTTCCCAAATGAGCCGATTGTTACCGTAAAAGGCCCTATCATCCAGGCACAGCTGGTAGAAACCATGATCCTTTTGACCATCAACCATCAGTCTTTGGTTGCAACCAAAGCAAACCGTATGGTCCGTGCAGCTGGTGACAAGCTGATTATGGAATTTGGTTCCCGTCGTGCACAGGGCTATGATGCAGCAATTCTGGGTGCAAGAGCGACCTATATCGGTGGATGCGGTGCAACTGCCTGCGCCATCACCGACCGTGACTATGGTGTTCCTGCAGTTGGAACTATGGCACACAGCTGGGTACAGATGTTTGACAGCGAGTATGAAGCATTCCGCTCCTATGCAGAAATCTATCCGGATGACTGCACCTTGCTTATTGATACCTACAATGTTTTAAAATCCGGTATTCCAAACGCAATCAAAGTATTTGATGAAGTGGTGGTTCCAAAGGGATATCGTCCAAAAGGCGTCCGCATCGACAGCGGAGATATTGCGTACCTGTCCAAAAAAGCAAGAAAAATGCTGGATGCAGCAGGATATTCCGATGTTAAGATTGTTGCTTCCAACTCTCTGGATGAATATATTATCCGTGATCTTCAGATTCAGGGTGCAAAGATTGACAGTTTCGGTATCGGTGAAAGACTGATTACCAGCAAATCTGACCCTGTATTCGGCGGCGTTTATAAGCTGGTTGCAGTGGAAAAGGACGGGGAATTTATCCCGAAGATTAAGGTAAGCGAAAGTGCAGAAAAGATTACCAATCCGCACTTTAAGAAGGTATACCGCTTCTTTGATGAAAACGGCAAAGCAGTTGCAGATTATGTCTGCATCCATGATGAACAACTCGACACTGAAAATCCAATCACCATCACTATTTTTGACCCACTTGCTACCTGGAAAAAATGTACTCTGGAAAATGTATACGCAAAGGAAATGCTCAAACCGATTTTCCAGAAAGGCAAACTGGTTTATGCACTGCCAAACATCCACGATATCCGCAAGCACTGTAAAGAACAGGTAGATACTCTGTGGGATGAGGTAAAACGTTTTGAAAATCCGCACAACTATTATGTTGACCTTTCGCAGAAGCTGTGGGATATCAAGAACGAACTGCTGGCAGGATTGCAGAAATAGCAAAAGAGGAACAGGAGAAACGATATGCGTTTTGATGTCGATTTAGAAAGAATAAGAAAGATTGCAGAGGATTATTACCGCAACGGCGATTTTTATTGCTCCGAGGCAGTGGTAAAAACAATTATCGATGAATTTCAAATCGATGTTTCCGAGGATGTCATCAAGATGGCTTCCGGTTTTCCGGTCGGTATGGGCGGCATGGGATGTACCTGCGGTGCTCTGACAGGAGGAGTCATGGCAATCGGCCTTGTTTATGGCAGAAGCCAGGGAAAAGATCCAAAGGTCAATAAGGCAATGGAGCTGAGCGCAAAACTCTATCAGATCTTTTGTGAGCGCCATAAGGTCAGCTGCTGTAAGGTGCTGACCAGAGGAATGGAAAAAGGTTCTCCGGAGCACATGGAACAGTGTATTGCCTTTACTGGTGAGATGGCTTACGAGGCGGCAAAGATTATTGCAGAAAATGCAGAATAGTTCTAAAGAAAACAAGAAAAAGCACAGGCAGAGATGCCTGTGCTTTTTTTAGTTTAACTGTTCTCCAACATGGCTCAGAATACGAGAAATCGCTTGTTTGAGAAGCTGCTTTTCCCCTTCGTTCAGATTGGTAAAACCTTTGAGCTCTTCGGCAGCCTGCTGTGCCTGCGTGAGCAAATCCATATTGGTGGTAAGGTCCGCAATCTTTAATTGCGGCAGACCATGCTGGCGTTTTCCCAGAAAGTCGCCGGGGCCCCGGGCTTTCAGATCATATTCTGCGACCTTAAAGCCGTCATTTGTCTGGTGCATGACTTCCAGACGCTCCTTGGTTTCGGGATTTTTGTTATCCGAAATCAGGATGCAGTAGGATTGCTGGGAGCCTCGACCGACACGTCCGCGCAGCTGATGAAGCTGACTCAAACCAAATCGTTCGGCATTTTCGATCATCATGATGACCGCATTGGGTACATCGACGCCGACCTCGATGACAGTGGTGGATACCAGCAACTGGATCTCTCCGGAGGCAAAAGCGTCCATGATGCGTTCTTTGTCCTTAGGGCGCATTTTTCCATGCAGGACACCGACACGGTAGTTTATGAAAGGTCCGCGTGCAAGCTGGTCAGCATATTCCTCTGCATTTTGCAGATTGACCGGAGAATTTTCCATTGCTTCTACCAGAGGGCAGACAATATATCCCTGCAAGCCGCGGTCAAGGTGTTCTTTGAGGAAGTTATAAGCGCGCTCTTTTAGCTTGGAACTGATGACGTAGGTCTTGACCGGCTGACGGTGCGGTGGAAGCTCGTCAATGATGGAGACATCCAAGTCTCCGTAGATCATCAGAGCGAGCGTTCTGGGGATTGGGGTAGCGGACATGACTAAGGTGTGTGGGTGGTCGGATTTTTCGGAAAGTTTGGTTCGCTGTCCAACGCCAAAACGATGCTGTTCATCGGTGACAACCAGTGCCAGATTTGGCAAATCTACATCTTCGGAGATGAGTGCATGGGTGCCGATCACAAGATCGACCATCCCAAGTGCGATTCGTTCCTTGACATCTCGCTTTTCCTTTGCAGTCATAGAGCCGCAAAGCAGAGCAACGCGCATTCCAAGTGGCGAGAGAAGACGGGAAAGCCCCTGAAAATGCTGCTGTGCCAGAATTTCGGTCGGAGCCATCAGGGCGGACAGATAGCCATTCTGGAAGGCGACAAAGGCGGCAGCGGCTGCTACCATTGTTTTTCCCGAACCAACATCCCCCTGAACCAAACGATTCATTGGGGTGCTTTTTTGCAGGTCAGAGCAGACATCGGAAATCGCCCTCTGCTGAGCACCGGTGAGTTGGAAGGGCAGCTGTGCAAGGAAGGGGGAAAGGTCAACATTTTTGCACAGATAGGAGGTTTGAGAAAAGGTATCATCCCGGACAGTATGCAGCGAAAGGGAAAGCATCAGAAGCTCTTCAAAAATCAAACGCCTACGGGCAATCTCAACGCTTTCTCGATCGGTGGGAAGGTGGATATTTTTGAGCGCAAAGTGCAGGTGACACAGCTGATATTTCTGACGGATGGATGCAGGAAGAGGATCGGGGAGATTTTCGTCCAGCAGATGGAGTGCCTGTGAGATGTTTGCCGCAATCATTTTGGAGGAGAGTCCCTGTGTCAGGGGATAGACCGGAATAAAAGCTGACGGCAGGGATGCCGGATAGATGGCAGGAGCATGCATCTCTTTGCGCAGCAAAGAGCCGCCAATTTTTCCATAGAAGATGTACTCCTCATCATATTTTAAGGCTTCCACAGTAAACTTTGCATTAAAAAAGGTGATCAACATACTGCCGCTGTCATCAGCCACCTTTACTTTAAAGATAGTCATGCCTTTTCTGACATACTGCGGGGAAGATTTTGCTACCACACGCGCCCGAACAGCACAGATCTCCCAAGGTGGAGCATCCGCAATAAAGCAGGGAGAGGAAAGATCAATATATGCCCGAGGAAAATAATAGAGCAGGTCGCGGATGGTATGAATGTCCAGTTTATGATAAAGGGCGGCGCGCTTTGGTCCGACACCGCTGAGATATTGAATGTTTGTATCCAGTGCAGCTTCCAAAAAATCAACTCCTTTTAAAAGCATCTTTTATTATAGCCTTTTTTGAAAGAAAAGTCATCCATTCCCCAAATACCTTCTGTCCTTTCAGTAAAGAAAGTGGGAAAGAGTACGGAGTAAACGTTTCTCTTTTTTCATCAAAGAAACGGGAGAAAGCGCGGAGCAAACACTTTTAAATTTCTTTATTTTCTTTTAAAAGAAAATAAAGAAATTTAAAAAAAGGTGTTGACAAAACAAAAAAGTGATGATATAATAATCAACGTTGCAAGGACAGCAACACAAACAGGTTTGACTTATTAGCTCAGTCGGTAGAGCACCTGACTTTTAATCAGGGTGTCCGGAGTTCGAGTCTCCGATAGGTCACCAAAGAAAAGCCGTTGGAAATATCCAGCGGCTTTTTGTTTTATCCAGAAAAGAGAGGCAGGGAAAAAAGGAATGTCAAAGGTTGTACTGATCACCGGTGCTTCCCGGGGAATTGGACGTGCGGAAGCAGAAAAGTTTGCCAGAGAAGGATATCAAGTCATTGCAAACTATCATAATTCCAAAGAGAGAATGGAACAATTTGCACAGCGGATGGCAGAACAGGGACTGAGTGTGATTCCAATGCAGGCAGATGTTTCGGATGAAGTACAGGTAAAACGAATGGTGGAAGAAATTCTTTCCCAATTTGGACATATCGATGTGCTGATCTGCAACGCCGGAATTGCCCGCCAGGGTCTTTTTACCGATTTTACTTCGGATCAGTGGCATAACATGATGGCAGTGAACCTTGACAGCGTCTTTTACTGCTGCAAAGAGGTTCTACCTTCGATGATCCGTAGACAGAAGGGAAGCATTATTACAACCTCTTCTATCTGGGGAATTGCTGGAGCTTCCTGTGAGGTCCCTTATTCGGCATCCAAGGCGGCTGTAATTGGGCTGACCAAGGCACTTGCTAAGGAAGTGGGACCTTCCGGCATTCGGGTCAACTGTATTGCTCCTGGCGTGATCGATACCGAAATGAATGGCAATCTGACAGCGGAAGTGATGGAAGAATTAAAAGAAGAAACACCACTTTGCCAGATCGGAACGCCACAGCAGGTAGCGGACTGTGCATTCTTTTTGGCAGAAGAAGGAGCTTCCTTCCTGACAGGACAGGTTATCAGCCCAAACGGTGGATTTTTAATCTAAAAAAAGCTCTGCGATTTCGCAGAGCTTTTTGATTATACGTGAAGAGCAAACCAGGAAAGAACATCCCGCATGACTTCATCGCGGTTTGTTTCGTTTAACAGTTCGTGGCGGGCGCCGGGATAAATCCAAACGGTCAGATCGCTGATACCGGCACGAAGCAGCTGCTTTTCAATCATACGAATTCCTTTTCCATAGTTGCCGACCGGGTCCATCGCTCCAGAAATCAACAGCATTGGAAGATTTTGGTCGAGTGTTTTGTACCATACCCGAGTGTTGCAGAAATATTGCAGGGACAACAAATCCAGATAAGCAGATGCAGTAAACGGGAATCCACACAATGGGTCCTGAATGTAGGCATCCACCATTTCGTCATCCCGGCTAAGCCATGCCCACTCATTTTTGGGATGGGAACAGCGGTTATTGTAAGAACCAAAAATCAGCTTCTGCAGCTGAGAGGAGTGAGAAAATTCACCTTTTTTGGCAATGACCTGTTTGCAAAGCAGCATGCCTGCTTTGGATGCTGGATTTGGTCCGGCTGTTCCGCAGATTACTACGCCCTGAAGCAGGGAAGAATACTTGGAAAGGTACAGTCGTGTAATCATCGAGCCCATGCTGTGTCCAAACAGAAAGAGTGGAAGCTGGGGATAACGCTTTTTTAAGAAAAGGCTAACCTGGTGAAGATCTTCGATTAGATACTGGTATCCTTTTTCCTCTGCAAAGAATCCAAAATGGTCAGGATTCTGGCAGGTCTTTCCATGTCCGAGATGGTCGTTTCCGCAAACTACAAAGCCTTCCAAAGCAAGAAAGCGAAAGAATGGGATGTAGCGGTCAATATGTTCGCACATTCCATGGGAAATCTGGACCACCCCGCGCAAAGGTGTTGTGGGCTCTGCCAGGCGGCAGAACAAGTTCTGCCCATCACAGGAAGATGGGAGAGTAAAGGTTTGCCATAGAATCTTTTCGTCATCAAGACGGTCAAGACTGAGATCGTTCAATGAAAAACCCCCTTTCCTCAGGAACGGGAAGCGCTTTTTTGATAAACGCTTTTGTCGGTTACCTCATGCAGAGCACCGTTTTCGTCCACAGTGAAGAAGGTGACATGAGCAAATTTTTTCCAGATTCGGTGAAGAACAGAGTTTTTTGTCTGCGGCATACCAGTAACGACATAAGCGGTCTGATGATCCTTGATGTACTGAACGATTGTTTTAAAGGTATCCTCAGCGTACATGACGTTCATGATGGCGCTGTTCTGTGCAGAAATATTGAACAAATACTGGATAGCCTGCGGGTTTGCCGGATATTCATTGCTTTGTACGTTTAAAACAATTAAATCGGTTTTGGAGATGTCTGCGACACTCCGTCCGGCCTGAATCAGGCGTTCGCACTGAAACTGATTGGTTACCAGTACAGCGGTACTTTTTAAGGAAGTGGTTAATACGGTTTTGTTGCTTTCCATTCGTTAATCCATCCTATTCCGATTTATCATAGTTGTGTTATTAGAAGAAAAGAAAGAAAATCACAGCATTTTATACGAAAATGACCGTGAAATTTTCTGTGTTCGCTTTCATTATAAATGATAATTGTGAACAAAGTATGTCTGTAAAGGAAAGATAAAGCAGATAATATTTTTTGTAAAGCTTTTGTCGGAATAATATCAAACAAAGAGAAAAAAAGAAATAGAACATCTGAAAACATTGACAAACCGCTGACAGTGGCATAAAATAAATCAGTAAACTACTTTTATACAGTGACTGTGCTCATCCATCCCTGTATCAGTGGGGGTTTTTGTGGGATGAACTCCGTTTTTATCATAGAGAAGCAAAAAGAACAGGAGAAACGTTATGGCAAGATATGAGGGAGTTTCGGCATCTGTTATTCGCAGACTGCCAAGATATCACAGGTTTTTGTATGACCTGATTCAAAAAGGAGTACATCGAATTTCGTCTAGGGAGCTGGCAGAGCTGATGAGCCTGACCGCTTCCCAGATTCGACAGGATTTAAACTGTTTTGGCGGTTTTGGACAGCAGGGATACGGATACAATGTAGATGCTCTGTATGAAGAAATTGGAAACATTCTGGGCATCAACCAGGGACGCAAGATCATCCTTCTGGGTGCTGGCAACCTGGGTATGGCTCTGGTTAAACATCTTTCGTTTGAATCCAAAGGATTTAAACTGGTTGGAATCTTTGATAAAAATCCAAAACTGATTGGACAGAAAATTCATGGCATCGAGATTATGCCGGAAAGTGCTCTGGAAGAATTTTGCACCAAAGTAAAGCCGGATGCAGCAATCCTTTGTCTTCCAAAGGATGTTGTGGAAGAACTGGGTGACCGTCTGATCAGCTATGGAATTCGCGCATTCTGGAACTTTTCTCATTACGATCTGGGACTGCGTCATCGCGACAGCGGTGTTCCGATTGCAGTGGAAAATGTCCATCTGGGCGACAGCCTGATGACACTCTGCTATCAGGTAAATGAATTGGATGAAAATTAAAAAAACGGGAAAGCAGATCTGCTTTCCCGTTTTTTTTGTCGATTTTAATTGTAAAGAATTTTTGAGGATTCTGTAAAATAATATTAGATTTGTAGTAAGAGACTCCGGAAAGATCGTTTCGTAATCAGAACAAAATTTTAACAGGAAAAAAAAGAAAAGAGAACATTTCTCATATATAATAAAGGAAAATGAGAAAGAAACGATGACGAAGGAGGATCTTTTATGAGAGAATTTACACTTAATATGTTATCGCACGCAGATCGGGTAAAAGGACAGGGCGTGCTGTCAGCTTATCTGGAAGAACTCCATTTGATTACAGGAAATCTGGACCAAATTGAAGGAAAGGACACCGATTTTCAGATGAAAGTGGTTGTAAATTCTGCACGTCCAGCAGATATTACCCATATTCATACCGTAAATCCACAGTTTTTTATGCAGATCCCGTACCTGAAAAATAAAGGAGTAACCGTAGCTTCGGTTCATTTTCTGCCGGAAACAGTCGACCAGAGTCTGAGTATTCCAAAAGTATTCCGGGAATTCTTTTATGATTATCTGATTCAGTTTTATAAGAGTGTTGACTATCTGGTTACGGTAAATCCATGTTTTATTCCAAAGCTGGCAGCCTATGGAATTGACGAAAACAAGGTAACCTACATACCAAACTATGTTTCCTCAAAACAGTTTTATCCTGTGGATGAACAGAGAAAAAGAGAATTAAGAAAAGAATATCACCTGAAAGAGGATGTATTTACCGTGGTCTGTGCTGGTCAGCTGCAAACCAGAAAAGGTGTGTTTGAATATGCAAAACTGGCAGAGCAGCTTCCACAGATGCAGTTTGTATGGGCAGGAGATTTTGCCTTCGGCAATATGAGTGATGGCTACAAAGATATTGAAAAGCTGCTCAAAGAGCACCCACAGAATCTGCATTTTACCGGACTGGTCGAGCGAGATAAAATGCCGCAGGTTTATCAGATGGGTGATGTCATGCTGCTTCCAAGCTTTGATGAGCTGTTCCCAATGACGGTTCTGGAAGCGATGAGCTGCCATGTTCCGATTCTTCTGCGTGATCTGGACCTGTATCCGGTTATTTTGGATGGATATTATCTGAAAGCACAGGATAATGCAGGATTTGCAGAGGAGCTCAATAAGCTGTCACAGCAGCCACAGTATTATGAACAGGCAGTTCAGATGAGCCGAAAAGGCAATGATTTTTACAGCGAAGAGCATGTACTCTCGATGTGGAGAGAATTTTATCATGGTCTGCTTGGAGAAAGTCAACGACGTCAGAATAAGCCAATTTTGAAAAAAGTATTTTCAACAGCTGCAGGAGGAGTACGATGAAAGCAGATACCAAAGGTTATGCAAAAGGGCTGGCTTTTATTGCAGGTACCTTTGCCGTGCTGTGTATCTGGCTGCTCAAACAGTACAGTATTCAGGCGCTTTGGAAGATGATGCTCGGAATGCGGCCCTTGTGGATTCTGGCAGCGCTGGGATTGATGGTGGTTTATTGGGTCTTTGAATCATTGGGTCTGCATCTGGCTGTCAGTCGGTTTGTTCCCACACAAAATCCGGGAGATACCTTCTGTGCGACCATGATCGGTCAGTTTTTTAACTGCATCACTCCATTTTCGAGTGGTGGTCAGCCGATGCAGGCGTGGTACTTGGTGAAAAAAGGAGTGTCCCTCTCCTTTGCCAGCTGTTCCTTACTGATCAAATTTATTGTCTATCAGTTTGTATTGACCATCTATTCAGCGTTGACACTATTGTTGTGCTTTAAAAGCTTTTCAGGAAGGATTTCGTCCATCGGATGGTTGATTTTCGTAGGATTTGGTGTCAACCTGCTGGTGATCACCGGACTGTTGTGTCTGGGCTTTTTGCGCAGACCGACAGAAAAGGTTTTGTACGGAAGTGTGTCCCTGCTTAAAAAGGTAAAACTGATTTCAGAGCAGGCAGCAAGCAAAGCAAAGGAACGAATTCAAAAGGAACTGATGGAATTTTATGAGGGTTTTGCACAGATCCGCCAGGATATTGGGGGAATTTTAGCGATGTCCGCCCTGACAGCGGTGCAGCTGACGGCATTTTTCCTGATTCCGTTGTGTATCTTTTATGCATTCGGATTGGGAAAGGCGGATGTGCTCTTGATGATCTGTGCGGGAGCCTTTGTACTGAATTTTACCTCATTTATTCCACTGCCCGGTGCTGCTGCTGGTGCAGAAATCGGTTTCCATACTATTTTCAGCATATTTTTCCCAACGCATATCCTGAGTGTAGCAATCCTGTTCTGGAGACTGCTGACCTTCTACCTGCCGATTTGTGTGGGTGGATGCTTTACAGCTACAGCCGGTGTTTGGAGAAAGAATAAGAAACAAATTTCAGCTTGATTCAAAGAAAACTTCGCGGTATAATCAAGACAGCCGCAGGACACTTTTTAGCTGAAAGAGAAACAAAAAAGGACAGCCATGCGGTACTGTTTGAGACAGGGCAGGCGTCCTTTTTTTGTGTGTTGCGGACAAAAATTAAAGGAGAATTGTATTTATGGATTTTTTATCCCGCATCGTAAAAGGTTTGGTCGTGGGAGTAGCAAACATTATTCCTGGTGTCAGCGGAGGAACCATGGCAGTTGTTATGGGAATCTATGACAAGCTGATCGGCGCTGTTTCTGATCTTCGCAAGGATTTTAAAAATTCGGTGCTCTACCTGCTTCCGATTGGAATTGGTGCAGTTCTGGGAATCGTGCTTTTCAGCCACCTGATCGAGTTTTTGCTTCGTGATTTTACTATGCCGACCAATATCTTTTTCCTGGGACTGATTCTGGGAAGCATTCCGATGATTTATCACCGTGCAGTCAGGGAAAAGTTTAAAAAGGTCAGCTTGCTTCCGTTTTTTGTCAGTTTTGCCATTATGATGGTGATGACTCTGCTGCAGAATGTTTCAGATGAGGGAAGTGCCCTGATTACAACCCTTACAGTTGGCAGTGCAGTGCGTTTGCTTTTATCGGCAGCAGTGGCAGCAGCATGCATGATTATGCCGGGTATCAGCGGTTCGATGGTAATGGTGCTGCTGGGGGTATATACCTCAGTTCTGACTGCAATTTCTTCGCTGAACATTCCAATCCTAGTTCCGGTTGCAGTAGGTGTTTTGATTGGTATTTTTGCAGGAGCAAAGATTATTGACATCTGTATGAAGCGCTATGAGCAGCAAACTTATTTTGCTATCCTGGGGCTGATTGCTGGTTCCATCCTTCCAATCCTGCTCAATGCAGGCTTTACACCGGGATTGCAGGCAGTGCTTTCTGTTGTTACTCTGATTGCCGGAGCAGCGATTGCCATCTGGATGGGCAAGATGGAGCAAAACTAGTTTTAACAATTTTGGACACAAATTGTTAACTTGACGGGAAAATCTTCTCCATAGTATAATAAAAATAGTTTTACAAATTGATATAAAATTATAAACATAAGGGAGGAGTTTTCATGAAATTAAGACAAGTTGGAGCCTGGATTCTGATTTTGACCATCTGTCTTTTGACAGGATGTGGACAATCTGCCGAACAATCTTCTGCACAAACTGAGTCTTCCGACGTAGCCAAAACAATTGGGGTCGGTGTCAGTGGAGACTTCTATCCTTTCTGTTACAAGGAAAATGATGAACTCAAAGGCTTCGAGATTGATGTCTGGAATCGTATAGCAGAGGAAAACAACTGGAAGATCGATTATACTGTTGCGGACTTTTCTGGTTTGTTTGGAATGCTTGATACCGGCAAGATCGATACTGTGGCAAGACAAACGTCTTCTAACAATGAGACAAGACGGGAAAAATATCTTTTCTCGGATGTTTATCTGTACAGCACCTATAATCTGGTAACCAGAGCGGACAGCACGTTGGAAACACTGGACGATTTTAAAAATACCAAAATCGGTGTTGTTATGGGCGGAGATGGAGAACTGAACCTCAAAAAACTCAATGAAGAACATAATCTTGGAATTGAGATTGTTGGTTACGAAGCAACTCCGGCGATGGACAGCGATATTGAGCTGGGACGCATTGACGGCAGGGTAGCTCCAATGCTCCAGACCAAGATGAACATTGAGGAGAAAGGACAAAATTTCAAGATCACAGACAATATTGTGTATGTGGAAGAAGCAGCATATCCGTTCCAGAAAGATGATACCGAACTGGTAGAGGCAGTCAATCAGACACTTGCCAGCATGAGAGAGAGCGGAGAATTGCAGGAACTTTCTCAGAAGTGGTTTGGAATGGATGCGACAGTAAATCCGCAGCAGTAAAGAAATACTTGCATAATCAGCGCAATGCATTGAAAAAGGTCTGGCTTGGGAGCCTATGGCTTCCCAGTCAGGCTTTTCTTTCATTTGTTATTATAATAACAATTAGTATAATTTGGAACAGAAATTATCGTTTATTGGATTTTATGTGTGTGTTTTGGAGGAGAAGGAGGAAAGCGGATGTTTGACACCTCGTTTTTTGTGGGATTATTTCCCATTATGTTTCGATATGTCGACGTCACTCTTGGAATTTCGCTTGCGTCACTTGTTCTGGCGCTTGCCATTGCATTTATCATTGCGGCGGCCTACTATCTGGAGATACCGGTACTTAAGTCGATCTGTCATGGATGGGTTTCTTTATTTCGAGGAACACCCTTGCTGGCTCAGCTGTTCTGGATCTGCTATGGCCTTCCACAGATCATCATTCCGATGCAGAAACTGAGCATCATGACATTGATTATTCTGGGGGTCGCATTTAACGCTTCTTCCTATATGTCCGAAACACTTCGCGGCGCGCTTTCTTCGGTCAACAAGGGGCAGATGGAAGCCTGCCTTGCCTGCGGAATGACCCGCTGGCAGGGATTTTGCCGGATTGTACTGCCGCAGGCGATGCGGGTAGCGGTACCAGGATTATCCAATAACTTTGTGGATATTATTAAGCAGTCGTCGCTTGCTTTTACACTTGGTGTAACCGAGATCATGGCAGTAGCCAAGATGGAAGGTGCTACCAACCTCAAATTCCTGGAATCGTTTACGGCGGTTATGATCGTTTACTGGCTGATTGTCACCTTCTTTAATTATGTCCAGAAGTTGCTGGAGAAGGTGCTTTCCCGTATGTATTAAAAAGCGGGGTGATAGATCATGAAAGAAATTATGCTGAAGTTAAAAGGAATCAAAAAATCCTTTGAAGGAAAAACGGTGCTGGATGGCATCGATCTGGAAGTCAAACGGGGAGAGGTTGTAGCGATTATTGGGCCTTCCGGAACCGGAAAATCCACCCTGCTGCGCTGTATTAATCTGCTGGAAATTCCGGATGAAGGAACAGTCACGATTGGAGAATTGGAAGTAACAGCTCCCAAAATCAAAAGAAAAGAACAGTATGATTTAAGGGGTCAAACCTCGATGGTGTTCCAGCAGTATAACCTGTTTGCAAACAAGACGGCTCTGGAAAATATCACAGAACCACTGACCCGAGTAAAACACTTAAAAAAAGAGGAAGCAAGACGTCAGGGCAGAGAGATCCTCAAGGTGGTGGGACTAACAGAAAAGGAAAAGGAGTATCCATCCCGCATGTCCGGTGGACAGCAGCAGCGTGTCGGAATCGGACGGGCATTGGCAACTCACCCCAAGGTTATGTTGCTGGATGAGCCGACCTCCTCTCTGGACCCGGAACTTGTGGGAGAGGTTTTGGATGTTGTGCGCACTCTGGCATCCAAACATATTACCATGCTGATTACCACCCATGAAATGGACTTTGCCAGAAGTGTTGCAGACCGGGTTTTGTTTTTAGCCGATGGCAGAATTCAGGAGGAAGGGACACCAAAACAGATTTTTGATTTTCCAAAAACAGAACGTCTGAAGATATTTTTAAGCCATTACCATTCCTAAACAGCACCGCATCGTGTTTTTGCGGTGCTGTTTTAGCGTTTTGAAAAGAAATCAGCAAGCGGTTTTAGTCTTAAAAAAATAAATCTCCAAAAATTTCATGATACCAGTGATATCATGAATTTTAAGTTTGGCCGTAAAAATTTTATAGATTTTATAATTTTTGATAAAAATATGGTGCAATCTTCCAAAAAATATTTCAATAGATTGACACCTTATGGGCACTGTGCTATCATGGCAGATGGTATGAAACTTAAAATTCTGATATAAAACGCGGAATAATTTATATCAGAACAAAGATGAAATGAAGGAAATTTTTTCAGGAGGTAGAAGGGGATGGCTTCACAGGAACAGCTTAAAGAGCATCCTAATATTAAAAAGGTAGTCAGTCTGGAAAGCTTTATTTTTATGGCGGGCTTTGCCGTAATGTTTGGTGTGCTGGGAACAAAAATGGGTGCAATCAACATGCTCAACACCATGATGCAGACAGCATACCAGCTTTTGATGGATACTGTATTTTACATCATGGCGATCGCCGTTCTGGCAGGCGCACTGTCGGGTCTGTTTACAGAGTTCGGTGTCGTTGCGATTATCAATAAGATACTTTCTCCATTGATGAAACCTTTGTACGATCTGCCAGGTGCAAGCGTCGTTGGTATTCTGGCAACCTATCTGTCCGATAACCCGGCAATTCTGACTCTGGCTGATGACCAGGGCTTCCGCAGATATTTTAAGAGATATCAGCTGCCAGCACTGACTAACATCGGTACTGCATTTGGTATGGGTCTGATTATCACTTCCTTTATGATCGGTATTACCTCTCCAAGTGGAGAGAGCTTCATCGGTCCTGCACTGATTGGTAACTTGGGTGCAATCGTTGGAAGTATTGTCAGTGTACGTCTGATGCTGATGTTTACAGCAAAAGAATACGGCAAAACAGAGATGTGCGAGGTAGAAGGTATCAACGCAGTTATGTATACCGATTACCGTATGGTACGTCCGGGCAGCGCAGCTTCCCGTTTCATGTCCGCAATGCTGGATGGCGGAAAATCCGGTGTCAGCATGGGTGTAGCTGTTATTCCGGGTGTTCTGATTATCTGTACCTTTGTTATGATGCTGACCAATGGTCCTTCCGAAGCAGGTACCTATACCGGTGCAGCTTATGAAGGTATTGCTCTGCTGCCTGCTTTGGGCGATAAACTGGACTTTATCCTGAAACCACTGTTCGGATTTACAAGCTCTCAGGGCGTTTCGGTTCCGATTACCTCTCTGGGTGCAGCTGGCGCTGCAATCGGTCTGGTTCCAAAACTGGTTCGTGACGGCATGGCAACCGGAAATGACGTTGCAGTATTCACTGCAATGTGTATGTGCTGGAGTGGTTATCTGAGCACCCATGTTGCAATGATGGATAGCTTGGGTTACAGCAAGATGACCGGTAAGGCAATTATCAGCCACACCATCGGCGGTCTGTGTGCAGGTGTTGCAGCACACTGGATCTATGTTCTGTTTTCTATGATTGGTTAATCATTAGATAAAATAAAAAGCTCTCCAATTGGAGAGCTTTTTATTTTATCAGCATTCTTTTAAAACACAAATTCCAACCAGTCCCGGGCCGGTATGGACACCCAAAGCAGGACTGATCTGTCCGCGGACAGCAATGATTCCCTGTGGAATTTTCTTCTTCACTTCGGAAATCAAAGCTTCTGCTTCCTCAGCAGCATCCCCATGCATAACAGCAAGCATTGCTTTTGGACAACCTTCCGCGAACTTCTGCGCAAGTTCCAGCACCTTTTTGATGGATGGATTGCGTCCGATGCTCTTTGCTACTGCATAGTAAGCGCCTTCTTCATTGCAGGAGATAACCGGTTTGAGCGAGATTGCGCTTCCAAGAAAAGCAGCAACCTTTCCGATTCTTCCACCTTTTTGCAGATATTCCAGTGTCTTTAAGCAGAAGAAAACCTTGCTGTTCGGAATCATTTCTTCTGTTTTGCGGCAAAGTTCCTCAAATCCCATTCCTTCTTCCAGCAGCTGAGCTGCACGAACGGCAATGATTCCGCTGCCGATCGAAATGTTTTTGGAATCGACAACATGACACTCCAGATTTTCGTATTCTTCACAGATTAAGCGAAGCATATTGCAGGTTCCGCTGAGCGAGGAAGAAATACAGATAGCGAGCACTTTGCGGTAGCCTTCCGCATAGATTCGATCCAGAATGGAAGTGATCTGTTCTCCATCTGGCAAAGAAGTTTTTGGGATTTCAAAAGGAAGACGGCGATAAACCTCTGAAGCGTCAATGGTGAGTCCATCCAGATATTCTCCCTCATTAAACAAAATCTTCAGTGGAATCATGAAAATATGGTGGCGTTCCAGAAGTTCCGGTGGAACGTCACTTCCGGAATCGACTAGAATAGCAATTTTTTCCTTATTCAATCGAATCGATCCTTTCTGAAAATATAGTATATAAAACTATATTTGGTAGTTTATGAGAAAATTTTATATCCTGCAAGATGAATTGTCAAGGGAAAGATGTAAATGTTGCTTGAAAAAGCCTTTAATGCGTAGTAAAATCAAAGAAAATATCCATGAAGAATGATGGGAGGAAAGAAAGATGGCAGATGGATTTGAGATTGTTTCGTACAAACGGGAAGCAGGAAGAAAAACGAATATCCGTTTTTTAAACAGGGAAGTAGCAGAGAAAACAACGCAGTTTCACAAAAGCTTTCCAGGATATTGCAGAACCCCACTGGCTCGTTTAAAAAATGCGGCCAAAGAATTTGGAGTAGCGGATATTTTTGTGAAGGATGAGTCCTATCGATTTGGTCTCAATGCTTTTAAGGTGCTGGGTGCTTCCTTTGCAATTGGTCAGTATATCGCAAACCGTCTGGGAAGAGATCTGTCTGAACTGCCTTTCTCGGTCATGACCAGTGACGAGGTAAAAAAGGAACTGGGCGAGATTACCCTGGTGACTGCAACAGATGGAAACCATGGACGCGGTGTAGCGTGGACTGCCAACCAATTGGGACAGCGTTCGGTCGTCTATATGCCAAAAGGTTCTGCACCGGAACGCCTTGCCAATATCCGCAAGGAAAATTCTGATGCGTCCATCACCGATCTGCGTTATGACGATACTGTTCGCATGGCAAGAAAGCGTGCAGAAGAACCTAACTGCGTCCTGGTGCAGGACACCTCCTGGGATGGGTATACTCAAGTGCCGACCTGGATTATTCAGGGCTATACCACCATGGCGAATGAAATTGCACAGCAGCTTATCGAAATGGGCGTTGACCGTCCGACCCATATTTTCCTTCAGGCAGGGGTTGGCTCAATGCCGGCTTCGCTGTGCGGATTTTTTGCAAATATCTATGAGGACAATCAGCCTGTCATCACCGTTGTAGAGCCAAATAAGGCAGACTGCATTTTCCGCACCGCTAAGGCAGGAGATGGCAAGCTTCATTTTGTCACAGAAGAAATGAATACCATCATGGCTGGACTTGCCTGCGGAGAGCCTTGCCCGATTGCCTGGGATGTCCTCAAAGGTTATTGTGACCACTTTATCTCCTTCCCAGACTATGCGGCTGCAAAAGGTATGAGAGTTCTGGGAAATCCAATGGGAGATGACCCAAGGGTTGTTTCAGGAGAATCCGGCGCATCAGCATTTGGCTGTGTGGCAGAGATTTTGACAAACCCTGATCTGGTGTCCATAAAAGAAGAACTTGGAATCGACCAGAATTCCAGACTGCTCTTTGTCAGCACCGAAGGGGACACCGACCGCAAAAACTATCGGGATATTGTTTGGGACGGCAAATATCCAAGCAAAAAATAGGCTTTTCAGAAGCAATATTTTGAAAAGAGCAAGGGCTCCTGCGCTATTTTTGGTGCAGGAGTTTTCTTTTTTATTAAAGTTTACAATTTGTTTATCTGCGCGGAGAAAATGTAGTATATAATGATAAAAGAATTCGCAGATACATCACAAAGCAGGATGAATGTCAGTTTGAGCGAAATGTTTAGAATCTTTTGCAAGAAGGCGGTGAAACAAAATGATAAAAAGCTTGTCATGCATGATGATGGGAGCGTGCTTGATGTTTTCGATGACGGCCTGCTCTCTGGGACAGAGCATTGAAGTTTTGGATCAGGATAAAATCGTGTTGTTGCAAACAGAAGATATGGTGAGTGGAGAGGATATTGCCGTTGTGGAGACCTCGGAAGGGGTTTTTAAGATGCGGTTCTTCCCAAGCGAAGCGCCAAAGACGGTAGAAAACTTTATCGAGCTTGCTGAAAGCGGTTATTTTGATGGACAGATGATTTCCCGCATTGAAAAAATAGACCAGGAAGACCGCACCAAAGGTCGTATTGTGGCAGGAAGCGGAAAGCCTGTGGCAGAAGAGGGAAAATGTATTTTTGAAGAAAAGCTGGAACCGGAAATTTCCTATAATCTGGCAACCATTCCCGGAGCGGTCGTGTCCTATGCTCCGGATGGAGTAGTAGACAGCCGGTTTTTTATTGTGGGTTCCCGCAAAGTATATCAAGAAGAATTGGATGAAATCAGAGAAAACAACTACCCAAAACAGATGGTGGACCTGTTTGAAAAAGAGGGCGGCTATCCGGAAGAATGGCTGCATCAATCAGTGTTTGCCCAGGTTGTGGAAGGTATGGATGTTATTGACCGCATTATCAGAGAAAATCCAAGTACACCGGAAGAAGAAATCACCGATATTGAAATTGTCAGTGTCAATATAGAAAAATATCAGGAAAGCGCTCAGGAACAATCGGAAGAAGGAATGGAGCTTCAGACCTCAGCGGACAATCAGGAAGCAAAACCGGTTTTGAGCTATCAGTCATCAGGAAATTAAACAGAGAGCAGGAGAAATTTTCTGCTTGATTTTCCATGCGTTTTTCGGTACAATGACAAAGAATCCAAAGTTTAAGGGAGATATCAAACAATGAATCGTAAATCGACCAAAAAGATGCTGGCATTGCTGCTGGCAGCAATGATGAGTGTCAGTGTCCTGGCAGGCTGCAATCAGAACGAACAGAGCGAAACACAGCAGTCTACAGAAGAAACAACAGAACAGACAACAGAGCAGGCATCCGAAGAAAATACAGATGCAGAAAGCGCAGAATCCGAAAGCACTTCCGGGGAAGAAGCTTCTTCACAGAACACAGAGAAGATTACTCTTTCGGATGAAAGCGGTCTGCCTCAGTTTAACAATCCGGCAGAAGACAGTGAGGTTGCTGTAATCCACACCACGGCTGGCGATATCAGCGTAATGTTCTTCCCGGAATATGCACCAAAAGCAGTGGAAAACTTCCTGACACATGCAAAGGAAGGTTACTATGACGGTGTCAGCTTCCATCGTGTTATCAGTGATTTTATGATCCAGGGCGGCGACCCGAAGGGTGACGGTACCGGCGGTGAGAGCATCTGGGGCAAAGAATTTGAAAATGAAGTCAGCGACAAGATGTTTAACTTTAACGGTGCAATGGCAATGGCAAACGCAGGTCCAGACACCAACGGAAGCCAGTTCTTTATTGTTCAGGCATCTTCAATTCCAGATGGATATGATGCTTTGATGCAGCAAAGCGGTTTCCCACAGGAAGCAATTGACAAATACAACGAAGTAGGCGGAGCACCTTGGTTGGATGGCAGCTATACTGTATTCGGTCAGGTATTTGACGGTATGGACGTTGTAAACAAGATTGTGGAAGAGACTTCCGGAAATACTGATGAGAACGGCATCGTTCCAGAAGATGAGCGTGCAATCATTGAATCGATCACCGTCGCTCCTGCAACCGACTATTTTAACTATGCAGAATAATTGACATAGGAATTTGTAAACTCACCACGATTGTGAGTTTTGAGGAGGAGAAAACAATGTATCAGTTTGAAAAACCTGCAAAAGACGCAGAAGTTATCGTAATGAAAACTTCCATGGGAACCATCAAATTAAGACTGTTCCCAGAAAAAGCTCCAAAGACAGTTGAGAACTTTGTAACTCATGCAAAAGAAGGTTATTATGACGGTCTGACCTTCCACAGAGTAATCAACGGATTTATGATTCAGGGCGGTGACCCTCTGGGCAACGGTACTGGCGGCGAAAGCATCTGGGGCAGACCATTTGAGGATGAGTTTGATGTAGAACTGCGCAACTTCCGCGGCGCTCTCTCGATGGCAAATGCAGGTCCATGCACCAACGGAAGCCAGTTCTTCATTGTTCAGGCAAAAGACTGTGACCCAGGACTTGTTTCTCAGATGAAAGAGATCGGTGTAAATGCACGTGGTCAGGGCTTCCCAGAAGACGTTATTGCAAAATACGAAGAGATCGGCGGCACACCATGGCTTGACTACAAACACTCTGTATTTGGTCAGGTGTTTGAAGGCATGGAAGTTGTTGACAAGATTGCAGCAACCGATGTTACCGGTGAAAAGGTAATCATGGAAAAGGTTTCGGTAGAACCTGCTGCAAATCACTTTGCATACTAATAAAAAAGGCATCGGGATTTTCCCGATGCCTTTTTTATTAGATCAAAGTCAGTATTGTGAAAGAAAATGTTTTCTTGTCACAGGGGCGTTGCCCCCGTACCTCCACCACCTTTTGAAAAAGGTGGACGAAAACTTTTTTATTTTCACACTTTTATAGTTCCAGCTGCTTGGAGATATAACCTCCGCCCAGAACGGTAATTCCATCATAGATGACACAGGACTGTCCCGGAGCCGGTGCCCTCTGCGGGGTATCAAAGATAACCTTTGCTGTTCCGTCTTCCAGCAGGGTAATAGTAGCCGGAGCGTCTGATGCTCTGGAGCGTACCTTGACGTTGGCATGTGCGATTGGGTTGTCTTTGCTAAGCAGTGGATTTGGCTGGATTACGCAGTTGGTGAGCAGCACTCCGTCCGCATATTCTTCTCCGGTACGGGCAAGGTAGATGCGGTTTAATTCTGGGTCAATCTCTTTGATGAACACAGGGTATCCCAGCGCGATGCCGAGACGTTTTCTCTGTCCAACTGTATAGTGGAGCAGACCTTTGTGCTTGCCGCAGACTGTTCCATCCGGGGAGATGAAGTCACCGGATTTGGATTTACCCAGCTTCTGCTCGATGAAGGAAGCGTAATCCCCGTCCGGAAGCCAACAGATTTCCTGACTGTCTGGAGCGTCTGCACTGGCAAGACCAAGATCACGTGCAATCTGGCGAACCTCAGTCTTTTCTAAGCCTTCCAGCGGCAGAATCAGCATCGAGAGCTGTTCCTGGGTCAGGCGATAGAGCATATAGGACTGGTCACGCTCAATGCAGGCGGATTTTTTCAGGACAGCAATTCCATCCTCAAGATGTTCTACCCTTGCGTAATGACCAGTCGCAATTTTGTCAAAACCATGTTCCTTTGCAAATTGGCAGATGATGCCAAACTTGGTGGTAGGATTACAGAAGATACAAGGGTTTGGTGTTCTACCTGCCTGGTATTCTCGACAGAAGGGGAGAATAACATTCTGTTCAAATTCTTTGTGGCATTCGACCACATGGAGCTTAACATCAAGCTGGTCAGCAATGACCTGTGCTGCCTGTACAGCTGCTTTGTGTACCGGGGAAAATTCCAGAATGATTCCCTCTACCTCATAACCCTGCTGGCGTAGCAGATGAACTGCAACCGAGGAATCAACGCCGCCACTTAAAGCGACAAGAACTTTCTTAGTGGACATGGCATGCCTCTGCATCCGGCAGTTCGCCGACAAATGGGGTTGGATCGATACCGTTGCGGCGGTAGTAGTCAGCCAGAGCATGTTTGATTGCCTGCTCTGCCAGCACCGAGCAGTGAACCTTTACCGGCGGCAGACCGTCCAGAGCCTCAACAACTGCTTTGTTGGTGAGTTTGAGCGCTTCGCTGACTGGTTTACCCTTGATCATCTCGGTAGCCATAGAGCTGGTAGCGATTGCAGCGCCGCAGCCGAAGGTTTTAAATTTAACGTCAGTGATGACATCTTTGTCGATCTTCAGGTAGATTTTCATGATATCGCCGCAGGTAGCGTTGCCTACCTCGCCGACACCGTCTGCATCAGCGATTTCGCCAACATTGCGTGGATTGGAGAAATGGTCCCATACTTTATCAGAATACATCATAGTAGTATTATCCTTTCTTTTCAGAAAATATCAAAGTTTTAGTGGAAACAAAAAGTTTTGTCAACTTTTTCAAAAGTTGTGGGTTTCAAAAGGGCAAAGCCCTTTGCCGCACTCCGCAGAGTGCGGAATACCATGTGCATATCATTTTTTATGTCTTTGTTTTGTGTCACAGGGGCGTTGTCCACAGCACATATTGTGCTGTTTACCCCTACAAACTTTAATTTTATAAATCGTAGGATACTTCGCCTTTCTGCATTGCTTCCCACAGTGGGCTCATCGAGCGCAGAGTGGATACGATCTCAGGCAGTTTCTCCAGAATATAGTCAACGTCTTCTTCGGTGTTAAAGTCGGACAGAGAAAGTCTGACCGAACCGTGAGCTACTTCATGCGGCAGACCGATTGCAAGCAGTACATGGCTTGGGTCAAGCGAGCTGGATGCACATGCAGAACCGGAAGAAGCAGCAATTCCTGCAAGGTCCAGACGCAGCAGCAGAGACTCGCCTTCAATACCAAGGAAGGAAATATTGCAGTTGCCCGGCAGGCGGTTTTCTCTTGGACCGTTCAAGCGGCACTGCGGAATCTTTTCCAGAATACCATCAATCAGACGGTCGCGCATCGCACTGACACGTTTTGTAGTTTCTTCCATTTCTTCGTTTGCAATACGGATTGCAGTACCAAGGCCTACGATACCGGCAACATTTTCGGTTCCAGCACGTTTGCCGCGTTCCTGTGCGCCGCCGTCAATCAGGCTGTTTAACGCAATTCCTCTGCGGCAGTAAAAAGCGCCGGTTCCTTTTGGACCATGGAACTTGTGTGCAGAAAGGGAGAGCATATCAATATTCATTTCTTTGACATCAATTTTGATATGTCCTGCTGCTTGTACTGCATCGGTATGGAACAGCACACCAGCCTCTCGGCAGATTGCACCAATTTCTTTGATTGGATGAATGGTACCGATTTCATTGTTTGCAAACATGATCGAAACCAGTCCGGTTTCGGGACGGATTGCTTTTTTGATATCCTCCGGATTAATCTGACCTTCGCGGTCTACCGGAATATAGGTAACTTCAAAACCTTCTTTTTCCAGACGCTGTGCAGAATGAATCAGTGCATGATGTTCGACAGCGGAGGTGATGAAGTGATTTTTGCCTTTGTTCTTTAAGGAACGCATGATCTCTTTGACCCAGTTGTCGGCTTCGGTGCCGCCTGCGGTAAAGATGATTTCAAATGGGTCGGCATTTAAAACGTCTGCGACCTCTTTTCTTGCCTTTTCAATTGCGCGCTTTGCCTGATTGCCAAAGCGGTAAAGGCTGGATGGGTTGCCGTACTCCTCGGTCAGGTATGGGAGCATCGCGTCAAGCACCGGTTTTGAAATTTTGGTGGTTGCTGCATTGTCGGCATAAACGAATCTTTCCATGAAACATCGTCCTTTCATTGTGCTAAAAATTTGTCTCTGCACCGGTTGAAAGTCGGCGGAAACATCCTGTTCCTCAGGATATCTTGATTATATACCAAAAAAGTGTATATTTCAAGAGGGAGAAGCAGAACAACCGCAAAAAATATGATAATTTTTTGTTGCAGAACGAAGGTTATGCTTTGAATTTCTGGGATTGGGCGACCGCAAGCTGATCACAGCGTTCATTTTCCGGATGACCGGCATGACCCTTGACCCAGACAAATTCGACGTTGTGAACTTCCAGAAGGGAAAGAAGCCTGTCCCACAAATCAGGGTTGAGAGCAGGTTCCTTTTTATTTCTCATCCAGGAGTTAGCCTGCCATTTTTTTGCCCATCCTTTCTGGATGGCGTCGATAATATATTTGGAGTCGGAATAGAGGGTGACATCACAGGGTTCCTTGAGTGCGGAAAGTCCGGCAATGACAGCGCTTAATTCCATCCGGTTATTGGTTGTGGAAGGGTCACCGTCCGAAAGCTCCTTATTTACACCCTTATATCGGAGAATAACGCCGTATCCGCCGGGACCTGGATTGCCTGAACAGGCACCATCGGTAAAAATCTCGACATGTTTTCTTTGTGACATGGCAAAAGTCCTTTCTGAAAGTCAAAAGATCGGAACCTGTTATAATCAGATTGTAGGCTTTATCAGCTGATCTTAAACCGATTCCTCTGTTTATTATATCTGATTCAAAACAGCAGCACAAGAGTAAACAGGAAAAAGCGGAGAATCGCGCATAGAAAAGGTCAAACTTCCCATACTGCCAAGAGAACAGTCTGGGGCAGGAAAGAAGGCTGCAAGAAGTACAGCAATACCTTGACATCTTTGGGTGGTCAGGGTACAATAAAAAAGAATACTTTATGATGGGTTATTTGCGCAGTAACAGGATATGAGAGGTATTTGCGCTAAAATAACAGATATGCTGATTACAGGGATGGCCCTGTTTTGATAAAAATATTATTTTTCAGAAAGGTTATTCTGAAAGCAAGACGAATCCGAAAAGCTTTTTTGAACGGATGCTTTTTCAGGGAACGGAAAATACATGAAAAAGCCAGATAAAAAGATATTGTTCGGAACAAAACAAATTACTTCCATGTTTTCCGTTTGGGAAAGAACAGAACAAGTACTGACAGGAACAAACAAGGTAAACGTATGAAAGAACGGACCAACGTGGAAACAACCAAGACAACTAGGAGGAATGGTTACATGAATGAAAAAAACACCAACGCTCCGGCTTCTGCACCAAAAAAGGGGCAAAAGCCGACTAGGCGTTATAACCGAAAACCAAAACAGCCGGCAGATATGCTGGAACAGGCTGTTCAGAGCGCGATTGAGCTGGTAAAAGATTCGGTGGGAAAAGGCGGAAAAACAGCTAAAACAAAAGACACCAACAAAAAATCCGCACAAAATAAGGGAAAACAGGAAAACAATAAGGAAAAAACCACTAACAATCGCACAGAAAACAGAGGACGCAAGAAAAAGGATAATTCCAAAAAGCCAATTGTCCGCATTATTCCACTGGGCGGCTTAAATGAGATTGGAAAAAACATGACCGTGTATGAGTGCGGAAACGATATGTTCATCATTGACTGCGGTCTTGCTTTTCCAGATGAAACCATGCTGGGTATTGATATCGTTATCCCGGATTTCACCTATGTTATTCAGAACAAAGAAAAAATTCGCGGTGTCTTTATCACCCATGGACATGAGGACCATATCGGCGGTATCCCTTATCTGATGAAGGAGATCAACGCCCCACTGTATGCAACTAAGCTGACAGTGGGACTGATTAAAAACAAACTCAAAGAGCATGGACTGAGTAATCAGGTTCGCATGACCGAAGTAAAACCAGGAGACGTTATCAAGGCAGGCTGTATGTCGGTGGAATTTATTCGGGTAAACCACTCGATTCCGGATGCTTGTGCGATGGCAGTTCATACTCCAGCCGGCATTATTGTACAGACTGGAGACTTTAAGGTCGATTATACTCCAATTGAAGGCGGCGTCATCGATCTGGGTCGTTTTGGAGAGCTGGGCAAAGAGGGTGTTCTGGCACTTCTGCCGGATTCCACCAATGTGGAGATGCCGGGCAGCACGCCGAGCGAGCGTACAGTAGGAGAGTCGTTTAACAAACTGTTCCAGATGGCAGGCGATCGCAGAATTATCATTGCGACCTTCGCTTCCAACATCCACCGAATCCAGCAGATCATCGATTATGCTGCAAAATACGACAAGAAAGTTTCAGTTTCGGGACGCAGCATGGTCAATGTTGTGGCAACCGCGATTGAACTGGGTTATCTGAAGGTTCCAAGTGGTGTTCTGGTGGATATCGACGTGGCAAACCGACTGCCGTTTAATGAAGTGGTGCTGATTACTACCGGAAGCCAGGGTGAGCCGATGTCCGCTCTGAGCCGAATGGCAATGAGTGAACACCGCAAGGTAAAGGTGACACCGAACGACTTTATCATTATTTCTGCCCGTCCAATCCCAGGAAATGAAAAATTTGTCAACCGTGTTGTTAACGAATTGCTTCAGCTGGGTGCAGAAGTCATCTATGAAAAGATGTACGACGTCCATGTATCCGGTCACGCATGTCAGGATGAACAGAAACTGATGATGGCTCTGACAAGACCAAAATATATCCTGCCGGTACATGGCGAATACAAGCACCTGAGAAAATATGCAATGGTTGCAAAACAGATGGGAATTGACGAAGATCATGTTATCATCCCGGCAATCGGACAGGTGCTGGAAACAGACGGAGAAGTATTCCGTCTGGGCGGTGAGGTTCCATCCGGTGCTGTCATGGTGGATGGCCTGGGTGTAGGTGACGTTGGAAGCATCGTACTGAGAGACCGCAAACACCTTGCTGAAGATGGACTGATTGTGGTGGTAGCTGCAATCAATACCAAAACCAAAAAGATCGTGGCTGGACCGGACATTATCTCCCGCGGCTTTGTCTATGTCAGAGAAGCTGAGGATATGATCAATGGTGCGAGGGATCTGGCAAAGAATACACTGGAAGAGTCGATGAACAACGGCGTTCGCGACTGGACCAGCCTGAAAAACCGCATGAAAGACGAGGTCAGCCGCTATGTTTACAACAAAACAAAGCGCAGCCCAATGATCTTGACCGTAATTCAGGAAGCATAGTGATTTACTTGTCCTTTGTGAAGGAAAGAAAGTATGTGACATGAGAAAACGATTATTTTTATTTGTACCACTGATGGTGGTACTGGGACTGGTCAATGTGGCAGCACTGGTCACAGCGCTTTTGTCCCAGAATCTGTGGATGTATGCAGGATTATTTATTCTGCTTGTGCTGACACTGCTGGTTTTCTATCTTTTGATGTCGATGAACAAGAGCATCAACAAGTTTTATCAGACGATGGAAAAACAGCTTTCTCCGTATACCAATAAGGCACTTCGAGATTTCCCTCTGCCGGTCCTGGTGACACGCCGCGGCGGTGAGGTCATCTGGTACAACAACCAGATGAGGGAAAAAGTGTTTGGCGGAGAGGACTGCTTTGGTCACGGTCTGGCAGAGTATTTTCCGAGCATTAACCTTCAGGCAGACTGTCCGGCACAGGGATATGGTGTCGAATATAAAGGTCACCAGTATACAGCATATCATGCGCCGACCGGTGAGGAAGAAAATCGCCTGAATGTAATTTATCTGATCGATGATGATAAGCTTAAACGCATAGCCAAAGAGTATTTCTCTTCTCGTCCGGTAGCGGCAATCATCCTGATCGATAACTACGAGGAGCTTTTGCAGAGCGCACGTGAAAACGAGCGCTCCCAGATCATGGGTGAAATCGAGTATCAGATCGAATGTTATGTCGAAAACTATAACGGTGTCATCAAAAAACTGGAGAAGGACCGTTATTTTGTAGCCTTTGAAGAGCGTTATATGCGTTCGATTGTGGAAGAGAGATTTACCATTCTGGATACTGTGCGCAAAATTAACGCAAACGATAAGATGCCGGCAACCCTCTCCATTGGTGTGGGCAGGGATGCCCAGAGCCTGCTCCAGGCAGAGAAATTTGCAAGTCAGGCGCTGGATATGGCATTGGGACGAGGCGGCGACCAGGCTGCGGTCAAGAACAAGAACGGTTACGAGTTCTATGGCGGCGTTTCCAAGGGTATCGAGAAGCGTACCAAGGTAAAGACCCGTATCGTTGCCGCAGCGCTGAGCGAGCTGCTCGACTCCTGTTCCAATGTCCTGATTATGGGACATCGTTTTGCCGATCTTGACTGTCTGGGTGCCGGAGTCGGATTGTATTACCCAATCCAGCAGATGGGCAAGCAGGTTAAGATCATCTTAAACAGCCGTGCAAACATGGTAAAACAGCTGCATGCAAGATTGCTAGAACAGGGATTTGAAACGGCGTTTATTGAGCCGGAGGTAGCGCTCGATTATGTCAGCGACGATACTCTTTTGATTATCGTCGATGTACATACCCCACACTTTATCGAAGCTCCGGAAGTTTATAAAAAGTGCAAGAACGTGGTGGTAATCGACCATCACCGTAAAATGGTGGACTATATCGACAATGCAGTTATTTTCCACCACGAGCCATACGCTTCCAGTGCGTCCGAAATGGTTGCAGAGCTGGTGCAGTATTTCGGCGATAAATTTAAACCGAACTCTGCCGCAGCAGAAGCGCTGCTTGCCGGTATGATGCTGGATACCAAGAACTTTATTCTGCGTACCGGCGTGCGTACCTTTGAGGCAGCAGCTTATTTAAGAAGGATGGGCGCAGATACCGTCGAGGTAAAACGCTTGTTTGCTTCCACCATGCAGGCTTATCAGGAGCGCTGCAAAGTGGTTTCTTCGGCGAAGATCTATCGTCGATGTGCGATCTGTTCTGTATCGCAGAAGATTGATGAAATCAAGATTGTTTCGGCGCAGGCTGCCGATGAGCTGCTTGGAATCGAGGATGTTGATGCATCCTTTGTATTCTACTATGAATCGGACAATGTGGTTGCCTATTCGGCAAGAAGTATGGGTAAACTCAATGTTCAGATTATCATGGAAAAACTTGGCGGCGGCGGTCATCTGACCATGGCAGGCGCCCAGACAAAGGGCATTGACCTGGAAGAGGGCAGAGCCCGCCTGTTACAGGCAATTGATGAATATTACGATACCCTGGAGAACAAGGATGAGCCAAAAGCACTGACTCAGTCTGAGCCGGGACCGGTACAGATGGTGCCGGAAGAGGTAAAGGAAGAGAAGAAGGCTTAGTTTGTTTTCAGGAAAATCGATGAAAGGAAGAAGAGGACAATGAAAGTAATTTTAACACAGGATGTAAAGGGAAGCGGAAAGAAAGGCGAAATGATCAACGCAGCAGATGGTTATGCAAGAAACTTCCTGCTTCCAAAAGGACTTGCAATTGAAGCAAACAACCAGGCAATCGGTGAGCTCAAAGCAAAAGAGGCTTCCAAACAGCACAAGATCCAGGTGGAAAAGGAAGCTGCTATGGCTTCGGCAAAACAGCTGGAAGGCAAAAAGGTCGTTGTAAAAGCAAAAGCTGGTTCCAACGGCAAGCTGTTTGGCTCGGTTACCACCAAGGAAATTGCAGATGCAATCGCAGCTCAGTACAAGGTAACCGTTGACAAAAAGAAGATCAGCGTCAACGAAATTAAAGCATTTGGCAGCTATACCGCAGAGGTAAAACTCTACACTGGAATTTCTGCAAAGATGACTGTTGAAGTTGGAGAATAAATAAGAAAAAGGGAAAGCCGTCTCGAGCTGTTTGAGACGGCTGCCTGTCTGTATAATACTTTTGAAGGAAAGGAGGAATCGGACAGATGGCAGAGGAAAATCTTGACTTTAACATAGAACAATTGCCGTTCAGTTTGGAAGCAGAACAGTCGGTGCTGGGTGCTATCCTGATTGAACCGGAGTGTATCAGCCGAGTTTTGGAGCTGCTTGTTCCGGAAAGTTTCTACCGTCCGCAGCACCAGCAGCTGTTTTCTATCATGCTGGGAATGTTTACCTCGGCTCAACCTATTGACTTTATCACAGTTTTGGAAAAAGCCAAGGCAGAACGAATCTTTGCAAGCGACGGAGATGCGAAGGTCTATCTGACCCAGCTGGTTCAGGTTGTTCCGAGTGCAGCAAACGTAGAAGCCTACGCCAAGCTGGTGCAGGAAAAATACTATATGCGTACCCTCATCAATGTGGCAAAAAGCATCATTACCAATTCGGAAAAGAGTGATGCAGATGCCAGAGGATTGATGGAATTTGCTGAGCAGAAGCTTTATGAAATCCGTCAGGGCAAGGATGCGACCGGTCTGGTTAAGGTTGACCGCGCAATTTTTGAACTGTATGACAAGCTTCAGAGAATATCGGGGGACGACAAAAAACAGTATGTCGGAATCCCAACCGGTTTTTCCGCACTGGACAGTTTGACGACCGGACTTAACCGCACCGACCTGATCCTGCTTGCTGCCCGTCCGGCAATGGGAAAATCCTCCTTCATGATGAACATTGCATCCAATGTGGCAAAACAGGGGCATGCAGTGGCAATCTTCTCGCTGGAAATGAGCCGGGAGCAGCTGATTACCAGAATGCTTTCATCCGATGCGCTCATTCAGGGTTCCCAGCTGCGAAGCGGAAACCTGAGTGTGGACGACTGGACCAAGCTTGCACTTTCGGCACAGACTATCGCCAAGATGCCGATGTACATTGACGATACCGCAGGCATTACAGTAGCGGAAATGAAGGCAAAGCTCAGAAGAATTCGCAATCTGGGTCTTGTTATCATCGACTACCTTCAGCTGATGTCTTCGGGCAGACGAATCGATAACCGTGTACAGGAAGTTTCTGAGATTACACGAAATCTAAAGGTAATGGCAAAGGAACTGGATGTGCCGATCATCACCCTCTCTCAGCTTTCCCGAAGCCCGGATAAGCGTACGGGAGATCATCGTCCGGTATTGTCCGACCTGCGTGAGTCCGGTTCTATCGAGCAGGACGCCGATCTGGTCATGTTTTTGTACCGTGATGAATACTATAACGAAGACAGTGAGGATAAGGGTGTCGCTGAGTGTATCGTTGCCAAAAACAGACATGGTGCTACCGATACGGTAAAACTTGCCTGGGATGGTGAGCACACCCGATTTATCAGCAGGGAGCTGTTCCGCGATGCGCCATAAAGTATTACAGACCATACAGCGGTACCAGATGGTACAAAAGGGAGATCACGTTGTGGTCGCGTTTTCCGGCGGAGCGGATTCGAGCGCACTGCTCACTCTGTTGTGGCAGCTACGAGAGGAGCTTTTCATCACGGTCAGCGCCTGCCATCTCAACCATCATCTGCGGGGAGAAGAATCCAATCGGGATGAAGCGTTTGTGCGTCAGTTTTGCACCGAGCATCATATCGAGCTTTCGGTACGGGAAATTGATGCACAGCGCCTTGCAAAAGAGCAGGGAAAATCAGTAGAGGCATTGTCCCGTGAAGAACGCTATCGCTTTTTTGAAGAGACAGCACAGGAGTTTGGGACTTCCACCAAGATTGCAACGGCGCATAATCTTAATGACAACGCGGAAACGCTGCTGTTTTACCTTGCAAGAGGAACGGGACTGAATGGTCTGGGAGCGATTCCACCGGTCAGGGGCAACATTATCCGTCCGCTGATTGAATGTTCCCGGGAAGAGATCGAGAACTTCTGTGACGAACAGAATATTTTGTTTGTGACCGACAGCACCAACCTGACCGATCTTTATACCAGAAACCGTATCCGTCACCGCATTATGCCCGAGATGCAGCAGTTAAATCCTGCCTTTTTAAAAAGCATTCTTCACTTGAGCGTTACGGCTCAGGCAGAAAATCAGCTGCTTGACCAGATGTGCAGCAAGGAATACCAGAGGATTGCGCTGCATGACCGGATGTATGCAGTGGACCGCAAGGAGTTTTTAAAACTTCACCCTGCCATGCAGAGGAGGATATTGCTGCACATGATGACAGAGCTTGGTCAGGAACCGGATTTCTGTAAAGTTCGGGAAATGCAGCAGAGAGCTTTGCAGGGAAGCGGCAAGACAGAACTTTGTTACGGGACGGCACTTTGTGCGGATGAGAAAAGTATTTGGATTGATACGGCGGTTTTTTACCCAAATCAGCGTCAACCTTATTTTGAACAGCCGTTTGCGGAAGGAGAAACCGTCTTATTTTCAGGAAAAAGTGTTTGGGTGAATTTTTATTCAGCAGAAGAATATAAACTTTTCTTTAAAAAAGACCCCAGCATCTTAAAAAATGCAATTGATTGTGATAAAATGAAGAATATTGCGGTATTCCGCCAGCGAAAGGACGGAGACCGCATTGCGGTATATAATAAACAAGGTTCCAAACCTTTAAAAAAAATGTGGAATGAGGCAAAAACGCCTCAGGAAAAACGATGGAGGAGCGTTGTGGTCAGCGACAGTGAAGGTGTTGTGTGGGTGGAAGGCTTTGGCGTATCCAAAAGAGCAATGCCGGACGAAAACAGCAAACGAATTGCGCTGATCGAGATTAAGGAGGATAACAGATGAAAAAGATGCAGGATGACATTCTGAAAGTACTTCTTTCGGAAGAAGAAATTTTGGCAAAAGTACAGGAAATTGGAAGACAGATTACAGAAGATTATCAGGACAAAAACCTGCTGATGGTAAGTGTACTCAAAGGTTCGGTTGTTTTTATGGCTGACCTGATGCGTTCGGTAGACTGCCACGCAAGAATCGACTTCATGTCCGTATCCAGCTATGGAAGCGGAACCAAAACCTCCGGTGTGGTTAAGATTATCAAGGACCTTGACCTGAACCTGGAAGGATATGACCTGCTGCTGGTTGAGGATATCCTTGACAGCGGCAAGACCCTTTATTATCTCAGAGAGATTCTCAAAGAAAGAAACCCAGCAAGTATCCGTATTGCTACCCTGCTCAACAAGCCTGCAAGAAGAGAAGCTGACATTGCACCGGATTATTCCTGCTTTGAAGTACCGGATGAGTTTGTGGTAGGCTATGGCTTGGATTTTGCAGAAAAATACCGCAATCTGCCATACATTGGTGTCCTGAAACCAGAAGTGTATGAGAAATAAATCAGGAACAGTAAAAATCATTTTGAGATAGGAGTGAATCATTCGTGCCGAGAAAGTCCAAAGGAATTATCATGTACCTGGCTATGTTCGGTCTGCTCATCGTGCTGTTGTTTGCGATGATGTCGATGGATAAGCCGGTTTCGACCATGAAATATTATGAGGTACTTGATTATTTCAAACAGGGAAAGGTGGAAGAGTACCAGATTGACTATGACAACGGCAATCTGACCATGAAAATCGAAGGCAAAAATCAGCCGGTTGAGTATCAGCTCGCAAGCATTTCCCAGTTTAATGAAGATGTAAAGCCATACATCGATCAGTATGAACAGACAAATGATACTACCTTTAAGAGAAACTATCTGCCGGCAAAAGAGCCATCGCTGATTTCTGCATTGCTGCCGACCTTACTTCTGTTAGGCGGTATGGCGGTGCTGTGGATTTTCATGATGCGTCAGGCTGGCGGCGGAGGCGGCAAGATGAATACTTTCGGCAAGGCAAAACCAAAGCCGGTCGAAGACGGACGCCGCGTCACCTTCCAGGATGTTGCTGGTGCAGATGAAGAAAAGGAAGAACTGGTAGAGGTTGTAGAATTCTTGAAGGACCCGAAAAAATTTAACTCTTTGGGTGCAAGAATTCCGAAAGGTGTCCTGCTGATGGGCCCTCCAGGAACCGGTAAAACCCTGCTTGCAAGAGCAGTAGCGGGAGAAGCTGGAGTTCCATTCTACTCCATTTCCGGTTCGGATTTCGTTGAGATGTTCGTCGGTGTCGGTGCATCCCGTGTACGTGACCTGTTTGATCAGGCGAAAAAGACCGCACCAAGCATCATCTTTATCGATGAGATCGATGCGGTTGGACGTCAGAGAGGCGCAGGCCTTGGCGGCGGACACGATGAAAGAGAACAGACTTTGAACCAGTTGCTGGTTGAGATGGATGGTTTTGGTGCCAACACCGGTGTTATCGTAATGGCAGCAACCAACCGAAGAGATATCCTTGACCCTGCACTGCTTCGTCCGGGACGTTTTGACCGTCAGATCGTGGTTGGCTATCCAGATGTAAAAGGCAGAGAGGATATCCTGAAGGTACACACTAAGAATAAACCACTGGGTCCGGATATTGACCTGAACGTCATTGCAAAAACAACCGTTGGCTTTACCGGTGCGGATCTGGAAAACCTGGTCAACGAGGCTGCACTGCTTGCGGCAAGACGCGGCAGAAAAGCAATCACCATGGTAGATATCGAAGAAGCAACCATCAAGGTTGTGGCTGGTCCGGAAAAGAAGAGCCATGTTGTTCCAGATAAGGATAAGAGACTGACCTGTTTCCATGAGGCAGGCCATGCAGTCAGCACCTATTACTGTGAAACACAGGATAAGGTACATGAGATTTCGATTATCCCACGTGGTATGGCAGGCGGATATACCATGAGTCTCCCAGAAGAGGACCGCAGCTATCAGACCAAAAAAGGTATGCAGGAAAACATCGTTACTCTGCTGGGTGGACGAATTGCAGAAAAACTGGTGCTGGATGATATCTCTACCGGCGCTTCCAATGACTTGGAGCGTGCAACCAAGATTGCAAAAGCAATGGTTACCCGCTATGGTTTCAGCGATCGCTTAGGTCCAATTGTGTATGGACAGAATGAGAGTGAAGTATTCCTGGGACGTGACCTGGGTCACTCCAGAGACTATTCCGAAACAGTTGCAGCACAGATCGATGAAGAAATCCGTGCTGTTATCGATGATGCTTACGATCAGTGTGAACAGATTCTGAGCGAGCATATGGATCAGCTGCATAAGGTGGCAGACTTCCTGTACGAGTTTGAGAAAATCAACGGTGCAGATTTTGACCGCCTGATGAAGGGTGATTTTGCAGTGTTTGAAGAACATCGCAGCAAGAAGGAGAAAGACTCCAAAAAGCCTGCAATTGAACAGAACAGTGCAGAACCTCAGAAAGAGCAGCCAAAGGCTTCTGATCCGGTTATCAATTTCCCATCCGGACAGGACATTGATGAAAAAGCAGCTTTTAAAGCAGACGAAAAAGAATAATACAAAAAATCAGCACAGACCGTAGCAGGCTGTGCTGATTTTGTATCTGGAGGGAAAGAGATGCAAAGAAGGATCAAAGTTGGCCAGATGCTTAATCTCAGGGATCTGGGTGGGTATGAAACAGAGGATGGAAGGATAACAGCATGGGGAAAATTGTTTCGCAGTGACCTTCCAGCAGGGCTGAAACAGGAAGATATTGAGCACCTGTTGTACTTAGGAATTATAACGGTGATTGACTTGCGAAGCGATATGGAAAGAGAGCGTCAGCCCGATCCTCTTTCCAGCGAGGGAAATTTCTCCTATTTTCCAATCCCAGCGTTTGGAAACGGAAGGCTGCCGACCGAGAATGAAGAAGTACCAGACACTTATCTGGAAATTGCCTTTGGAAAGGAAAGCATGTACCAGGTATTTAAGTGTATCCTGAAAGCAGAGCAGGCGGTATTGTTTCATTGTACTGCAGGTAAGGACAGAACAGGTGTGACGGCAGCACTGCTGTTGTTGCTGGCAGGTGTCTGCAAGGAGGATATTATTGCAGATTATATCCTGACAGGTCCATACCTTCAGAAAAAGATGAAAGCTTTATGTAAGCAGTATCCCGAGATTCCGATTCACTACCTGATGCCCAAAGCAGAGTATATGGAGACTTTTTTGGAAAAATTTGAAACAAGATTTCCCAATATTTGCGATTATTTTGCGTGGCTTGGTTTTAATACAGGTGAAATAGAGCAGCTGAAGAAAAAAATAAAGGGATAAAAAAGAAAGAGCGCCTCTTGAGAGACGCCCTTCCTTTTGTGGGAAACAGGTAATAACTGGTTGTCAAGAATTAAGGAGCTGATTTGGAAAATGAATTTGATCAGCTATATAAGTATAATCGAATCGGATAGGTCTTTCAATTGAAATTCACGAAAATCAGATGAATCACTAAAACATTCAATTTTTTCACAGCAAATTCACCTAAGAGAAGAAAAAATTGGCCATCCATTTGGATGGCCAGACCAGACTTTCAAGCTGGCCATATAATAGGCTATTTTAGTCTTCGATAAATTTTACAGCGGTTCCATAAGCAATGATTTCAGCAGCTCCCTGCATAATAGCGGAGGAAGCATAGCGAACATTTACAACTGCATCAGCGCCCAGACTTTCTGCTTCATCGACCATGCGCTTGGTAGCGATTGCACGGGCTTCGTTCATCATGTTGGTATAATCGCTGATTTCACCGCCGACAATGGTTTTCAGTCCGGAAAGGATATCGCGGCCAATGTTCTTGGAGTGAACGGTGCTTCCGCGCACCAGGGAAATGGTCTGCAGTTTTTTACCCGAAATGTAATCAGTATTTACGATAATCATCTTCGTCCTCCTCTTTCAGTTCCCGAATACGAGCAATAGCGACAACAATCATCGCGATGCTCAACGGGAGAAAAATAAACAGCAGAAGGGGAAGCAGCAGCATCACGATCAGAAAATACAGTAAAATAATCACGGTGATCACAATTGTAATGATAATCCCGGAACGTTTATGATTTTGTTTCATCAATCTCCCCCTCTAAACAAGGCAGAACCGAAAGGTTTCTGACTGTTTAAGCAGATGATATCACCGACTTTTATAAAAGTCAATATAAAACAAGAAAAAACAAAAAGCCGTCACCTAAAAGGCAACGGCTTGCTTGTTTTGTGTAAACTAGATAGCGCGGGTTACTTTACCAGAACGCAGGCAACGGGTGCAGGCGTGGATGTGGCATGGAGAGCCATTAACAATTGCCTTCACACGTCTTACATTTGGTTTCCAAGTTCTGTTAGATCTTCTATGAGAATGGGAAACCTTGATACCGAAAGTAACACCTTTTCCGCAGATATCGCATTTAGCCATTAGTCTGCACCTCCTTCTAACTCTTAACAAGTCAACATTCGTATTTTATCAGATTTCTTCTGAAAATTCAAGCCTTTTTTCAACATTATTTTAAAAAAAGGAAAATTAACAATTTTAGACGAAAGCAATCCCTTGTTTTTTACTATTTTGGAAGGTATAATGGGATTCAAAAGGAAAAGAATTGTTCTCCAAAAGGTCAATTCCTCTTGGAGAAAATGGGAGAAAAATAAGGAGTCGATGTTTTGTTAAGTATTAGTCCAACTACTATTATGATTCGAGCGCTGGTACTGTTTACCGCGATGCCTGTCCATGAGTGTGCTCATGGCTGGATGGCTGACAAATTGGGAGACCGTACAGCAAGAAGTTCCGGAAGATTAACCCTTAATCCGTTTGCCCATCTGGATTTGTTTGGAAGCATCCTGCTTTTGCTGGTAGGAGTAGGCTGGGCAAAACCGGTACCGGTCAATCCCTATTATTTTGACAAGGTAAGCCAGAAGGCAGGAATTGCCATTACCGCTCTGGCAGGACCGGTTTCGAATATTCTGATGGCACTGATCACCATGATTCTGGCAAAACTCAGCTGGATGCTGGGTTTGTCCTTTTTGTTTACGGTATTTTTGACTATGTGCAGCATTAATCTTGGACTTGCTGTATTTAATCTTATTCCAATCCATCCGCTGGATGGCTCCAGAGTGCTTTCCTACTTTTTGCCGTACAAGGCGATTCGTTTCTTGGAAGAGCATGAGCAGATTATTTATATGGTATTCATGGCAGTTATCCTGTTTACCGATGTGCTCAACGTCCCTCTGTCCTTTTTAAGCGGTATTTTGTTTAATGGACTGGATTGGTTTACCTCTTTGTTTATGCGCTTCTAGGAGGGCTCAGAGGTGGTAGAGCAGCTTTCATTTAAAATAGCCGAGGTGGAAGGTCCGCTTGACCTCATCCTTCAGCTGATCTCAAAACATAAACTGAATATCTATGATATCGAAATCACCAAGCTTCTGGAACAGTATCTTGCCTATATGGAGGAGGTACAGAGTCAGGAACTGGAGATTGCAAGTGAGTTTCTGGAGATGGCGTCCAGACTGGTATACATTAAATCGGTATCACTTCTGCCAAAACACGAGGAACTGGAAGAACAGCTCAAACGGGAACTGACAGGGCAGTTGATCGAATATACCCTTTGTCGTCAGGTGGCAGGGCTGCTTAAAAACCGCTATGTGGGTGATGAGTTGTTTTACCGTACCATGCAGCCAGTAACCAAAGAAGCACAGTATGAGCGTCACCACAAACCGCAGATCCTGCTGGAGGCGTATCTGTCCGCAGTAGGAAAGAAAAAACTCCCGGAAAACCCTCAAAAGGCCTTTGAACCAATTATGGCAAGAAGGGTAGTATCGGTAAATTCCAGAATCGTAATTATCATGAAGATGCTGTATAAACAGCGTCGTGCCCCATTTTTATCCCTGTTTGAACAGAGCAGTGACCGGGCAGATATTGTAGCGACCTTTCTGGCAGTTCTGGAGCTGGTTAAAAATAAGAGGGTTATGATTGAAGATGATGGAAAAACTGTCAGCCTGCTGTAAAAGCAACGGGGAGGAAACAGATTGACAAAACTTTCAGAATTGGAAAAAAGTATTCAGGCAATCCTGTTTGCGTCAGGAGAACCGTATGAAAAGGATCGTCTGGCAAAAATATTGGAGATCGACCGGGATACTTTGGAAAAAATTATCGAGAGAATCAATGAACTTTATAAAAAGACAGCGTTTGTAATCCTGGAACTTGACCAAAGCTATCAAATGGTAACTCGTGCAGAATATGCACAGGTGATCCAGAAAGCTTTGGAGGTTAAGAATAACACGCCGCTCAGCCAGGCTGCGCTGGAAGTTCTGGCAATCATCGCATATAACCAGCCAGTGACCAAATCGTTTATCGAGCAGGTCAGAGGAGTGGACAGTGGCTCGGTGGTAAATTCCTTGGTTGCAAAAGGGCTGGTTGAAGAGCAGGGCAGATTGGAGATCCCAGGAAGGCCAATTTCCTACGGAACGACCGAGCATTTTCTGCGCTGCTTTGGAATGAAAAATATCGAAGCTTTGCCAAAGCTGCCGCAGCAAACCCAGATGCAGCAGGAAGAATCGACAGAGCAATAGTTTGCAGCGAAGGAAGGGGAGGTGGCAGCGGTGATCGTGCTGTGGATAATTTTAGCGATACTGGCATGTATTTTGTTGCTGCTATGCTTTCCTGTGGGGATTTACCTGTCTTACTGGACACCAAAAGATGAGAAGAAGCAAACAGTTTCCTATAAAACAGAAGCTGTTGACAAGGAAATCGATGAGCTGGAGCTGTGTGAGGGCGACAAAGAGGTTTTGCGCCAAGCAGTAGAGGAATTAGGTTATTACGAAAAAGAGCCTAAAAAGCAGCTGACAGCTACTGTGCGCTATCTGTTTTTTAAGATAAAGCTTTATCCGATGAAGTTAAAACAAAAACCGGAAAAAGAAGAAAAGAAAAAGGAACCGAGTCCCCAAAAAGCAAATCAAAAAGGGTCCAAAAAGGAAGAAACCTCTTTTGATATCAAAGCAATGCTTCCAGCAATTTGGGAGTGTGCGAAAAAGCCTTTGACAATGATTTTAAATGGAGTCTGTGTAAAGACTCTGAAACTCTCTGTATTGGTTTCAAAGGAAGATACAGCACAGTCAGCGCTGGATGCTCAAAAACTTGTCACAGCAGTTTATACAGGGCTTGGCATTGTACAAAACCTAATTCAGGTAAAAAAAGCAGACATTCAGATAAAACCAGATTTTTCAGGACAGGAACAATCTGATTGGCAGGGTGAAATATTAGTTCAGATGCGTCCAATCATTGTGTTGGGTGCAGCTCTGCGCTTTGTTGTTTGCTTTGCAATCAAAGTGCTGGGAAAGGCAAAGAATCAAGAGAAATCTTCCACATCTCCCACCAAAGAATGTGGAAAATCAACTGCAAACTAATTCTTAAAAAATAGCGAAATTTTTATATTGTCAGGAAAGGAATGATATCCATGAGTCAGCATATCCATAACTTAATGGGCGAATCGATGAAAGGCCTGCGCGATCTGGTCGATGTGGACTGTATTGTCGGAAAGCCGATTGTAACTGCAAGCAACACCACCATTATCCCGATTTCAAAAGTAACTTTTGGTTTTGGCTCGGGCGGCAGCGATATCGCAAAATCGACAAAGGATGATTTTGGCGGAGCAGCCGGTGCAGGGGTTACCATCCAGCCGTTGTGCTTTCTGATTGAACGGGATGGAGATGTACGCATCTTAAACGTCAGCCCAAATCGTACCACTGCGGATGCTCTGGTCAACATGATTCCAGAAGCAATCGATCGTGTTTCGGCGATGGTTTCCAAGACTCAGCAGGAAAAGCCAGCTGAGGTTAAGGCAGATACTGTCATTGTAAACGAATAAAATTTATTTTAAAACAAAAAAAGGAAGCTCTTTTAAGAGCTTCCTTTTTTATTTACCGGAAAGTCCGGGATTTTGTTTTGAGAAAGAAGGGATCTTATGAGATTACTTCTTTTTGCGATTAAGAACGATCACGCCGCCCAGAGACAGTGCTGCTGCAGCCATTGCTGCGAATGGCAGAGAGTCACCGGTAGATGGGTTAGCTTTCAGAGGAACTTCACCGTCATCGATGGTTACGGTATCATCCGGCAGGTCAGCCAGCGGAACATCTTCATCGTCGATGATTGTGGTGTTGGTTGGACGATCATTCAGCGGAACATCGTCATCGTTGATGGTACGGGTAACGGTGTTGTCACCGGTGTAACGATCATCGTCGTCATCGTTGTCACCGCCGTTACCGCCTGGGTTTGTACCTGGGTCGGTTGGATCAGTTGGGTCAGTTGGATTAGTGTGCTGTACTTTGAGAACAATGGTATCTTCACCTAAAAGATCCCACATATATTCAGTAGAACGAGGTGCAGGATTACCAGCTAAAACAAAGATAGCATCAGGGTTATTTGCTGCATAGGTATGTACAGTATGGTCAGTATTATAGTCTTCGAGCAAAGAATTAGTTTTTACTCTTACCTGTGCGAAGTAGTGAGGAGTAGTCATATCGCCCTCGTAAGATAACGGCATTGGCGCTACATATGGTCCGACAATCTCGAAGGCGTCTGTCTCTAACAGTGCGTATGTTTTAGAGTCATGATGGTTCTGTTCTGTGATACAGTCTAAAACTACTTTAAGTTCATCACGAATATCTTCTACAGTTGGTTTGTCCGGTATATCTTCATCACAGGTTACATAAATCTTATAGGAATCCTGCTGTCCTTCTGTCTCAGAAGGAGCATACCATGTTTTTGTTGCTTCATCGTACTGTAAATCAATAGAAGAATCATCATAAGTATAGACATGTCCGGATGTATATTTACCTACCAGACTCAGATAATCTTCAATAGGGTTCTCGTCAAAATGAAGTGTAAGAGCACCAGTTTCAACTTCGTTCTCATCATATGTATAGGACAATCCAGATTCTTTTAAAGATATTGTTTTAAGGACGGTACCTTTTTCATGTTGTACCTTTTCATTCTCGCAGACAAACGCAACAGGAATATTATCAAAAGAATCTGGTTTAACCTCAGGGACTTCTGTTGTAGGTGTTTCCAAAGTCATGTATAGAGTAGTGCCATCTACATATGCCTCAGAAATGTATCCACAAGAAATAGACTCTGTGTGATTAAGCCAAAGGTTTTTGAAAGTAAATCCGCTGAAGAATTTTTGAGCTTTGGTAGGATCATTAACGTCAGTTCGCAAATTCTCTGGAATAGGTCCACCTTCAAAGGCTTCTATTACAAGTTTTTTTAAATCTTCCGGTAAGAGTTCAGTAATTAATGTAGTAGTAAATTTAGTATCTTTTGTACCGCTCAGGAAAATATATTTTCCATCATACTCTGCGTGCAGATAGAAAGGATAAATTTCAAGGTCTTTGAGTTCTTTTTTCAGGTTGTCACCGATCTTAACTTCGATATGTCTAATTTTTTCAGCAGGCACTTCTTCATACTGTGCGATATAAGTGATGCCTTCTGTAACATATTCAACTGGTGTTTTTACAGAAACTGTTTCGATTTCACTAGAACCCTCACGTTTCCAGCCTACCAGTTTATAGCCGTCATCAGGAGTAACTTCTGGGAAAGCGAGATAAGCGAGGTTGTAGTCAGAAGTGATAGTGCCTGTAGATTTAGAAGAATCAACTAATGTTCCATGATCACCAGGATTAAAGGTGATATTTACCAATGGATTAAAATGTGCTGTTGAATAAAATTCGACATTTTTGTTAAGGTTGTCAAGACAAAGACCAGTTTCTACCAGCACCTGATTTCCTGTACAGCCTGCAAAACCATAGCCCTCATTTGGAACAACATAGAGAAAATCGTCTTTACCATTGTTTAATGCTTCGACTTGCGTCTTAGTGAAAACGATAGAATCTTTAGGAGCTTCGTCATTCAACTGTACTTTACCATTCTTATCAGCTTTAAATGTCCAGAATGGTTTTTTATCTTCATATTTTGCTTCTACTTTGATTTGGTTATTTTCGTCAGCATAAGCAATAATATCTTCAGTTAAAGAACCTTCAAGTTTTATATCACCAACATACCAACCAACAAATTCGAGGTCTGGGTTGTCTTCAGGGTCCTTTAAAGAGATAGTGTCTCCTATTGTAGCAGTGCCTAAAGAATGACCTTCTTCATCAATAAATTCGTATTCGATTTTTGCTGTCTCCAGACTAAAGGAAACTTCTTTAAAATCAAAACCGGATTTATCAGTAAAATGGAATTCATATTGATTATTACCGAGTACGGTAAAAGCATTTGTTTCTACATTATCACCGGTTAAACCAACAAGCTTATAGCCTGATTTTGTAGTAACAATGAAAGTAGTTGTGTTTTGGTGGATGAGTGTTGATTCAGTAGTGATGGATTTTCCTTCCGAGATGGTTCCAGAATTACCATATTTATCATAATAAGAAACAGATGCAATACCTGCATCCCCTTTTTTGTATGTAAAGGTATGCTCAGAATAATTGAATTCTTTTGCATCTAAAGTTGCAGGTGTTGTTACTGGAGCAGCAGGTGCAGGCTGTTCGGTAGTTGTTGTTTCCTCTGGAGTTGTGGATTCCTCAGTACCAGTGGTTTCCTCAGATTTCTCAGAAGTTGTAAGTTCTTCTTTACTTTCCTCGGTTTCTTCAAAAGTTGTCTGTTCGTTTTTTACAACCGTTTCCACGCTCTCCTGTACAGGAGACAAATCGGATGCATCCGATTTACTTCCATAATCAGCGAACGCAATAACACTCTGGGAACTGAACAGCAGGGAAGCTGCCAGCAGAACAGAGGTCATAGAACGCCTGAATTTGTTCTTCATAAAAATCTCTCCTTGCATTAATTTGTGACCTTAATTAAAAAGGTGACTTTGCATGCCCAAATTATAGCATACCAGTTTTATAAAGTAAAGATTTTTGCAAATGAAAAATGAAAAAATTACAACTAAAGAAAATAAAAACTTAAAATATGACCAAAGCGAAACAAAAAAACAGACCGAATGAACAAAATTCGGTCTGTAAAAGTGTAAAATAGATTTTATTTATGATGAAAGTGCTCGAACAATCTTTCTCGCAGGGAGTGTTTCTTTGCCGGAAGCTCCAGCGGCTTTTCAAAATATTCGTGCAGATACTTGTGAGAATCCAGTGGTTCTGCATGGTCGCTGGTGTCCTTCAGATAGCTTCCGTCTGCAAGCATCTGCCAGGAATTCTGGTTGTCCATGCGGATTGCATCGACCAGACGCTTGATATCGCGGCGCGCATCCGCAGATTTAACTTCGGTGAACACCTCAACGCGACGGCGGGTATTGCGGTTGAGCAGGTCACCGGAGCCCATAAAGATACGCTGGGTATCTTCATCTGCTCCAAAGATAAAGATGCGGGAATGTTCCAGATATCGTCCAACGATGCTCTTGATACGGATATTGTCGCTGTAACCTTCAACCCCTGGGCACAGACAGCAGATACCGCGGATGACCATTTCGATCTTGACGCCTGCCTGGGAAGCTTCGATCAGCTTTTCCATGATTTCCATGTCGTTGAGGGAGTTTACCTTAATGAAGATATAACCTTCCTTTCCGGAACGGCAGGCTTCAATCTGTTCATCAATATACTTGATGACATTTGGCTCAAAGCAGTTTGGAGCGACCCACAAACTCTTGGTGGAATCTACGACCTCACCCATGCACAGTGCCTGGAAGACGTGGGTTGCATCCTCACCCATGGCCTGATCGGTAGAGATAAACGAGAGGTCAGTGTAAAGTTCAGAGGTTTTTTCGTTGTAGTTTCCAGTTCCCACTTGGGTGATATATCGAATCTGATTATGGACCTTGCGGGTAATCAGGCAGAGTTTTGCGTGTATTTTATAATCACTGAGTCCGTAAATGACGGTACATCCTGCTTCCTCGAGCATGGTTGCGTAGTTGATGTTGTTCTGTTCATCAAAACGAGCGCGCAATTCCAGAACGCAGAGAACTTCCTTTCCTTTTTCCGCAGCATGAGCGAGAGCGGAAGCGATTTTACTGTGATTTGCAAGTCGATACAGAGAAATCTTGATGGAAAGAACGCTTGGATCATCTGCTGCTTCATTGAGAAGATCCACAAACGGCTTTGTGCTGTGGAATGGAAAACTCAGGAGCAGATCATGGTTTTGCAGATAGTTGATAGCACCACCGCCATCGCCGTTTGCAAAATCGACCGGTACAAATGGTTTGGCTTCATGATAGTACCACTGTTTTTTATCCTTGTGTGGGTCAAGTGCAGACGGGAGTGCAAAACCAAAGGAAAAATCCAGAGGAATGGAGCGAACCAGAATACAGTTCGGAGAAACTTTCAATTTTTTACAGAGAAAAGCGGATAACTTTTCTCCAGGCTGGGAGGAGAACTGAAGGCGTACCACATCCAAACGACGGCGCTTTTTGAGCATTTCAGTCATGATACCACGAAAATCGATGTCAAAGTCGAACAAACCTTCATCCACAGAGATATCAGCATTTCGGGTTACACGCATGACATGCTTTTCCTGAATCTTCTGTTTGCCGAACAGCTTCTGAGCAAAGTGCAGGAGGACGTCAGCGGTAAACAGAATTTTTCTGCGCTGGTTGATATTAAAAATGAAATAAGGTGGAAGCTGAGAGAAAGGAACAATGCCAAGACAGATATTTTCATCCTTGCTTTCCAACACGCTGACAATAAAAGATTCCTTGTTCTTTAAGAAAGGAAAAGGATGCTGACGGTCGATAATCTGCGGAGAAAGCAGTGGGCGCATTTCTTCGCTGAAATATTTCTGGACAATCTGCTCGTCCAGTTTGCTCAAGTGATGAAGATCGAGGATATCAATATCCTGATTGCGAAGTTCCAGACAAATAGATTCCCATGCCTTTTGTGCGATAGGGTTAATCTGATTTGCTTTATTAAGGATTGCATCGATTTGATCTGCAGCGTTTAGTCCGGTTTTGTCATCCAGTTTGTCCGGCTCAACGATGCTCTGGTCGTGCAGGGAACCGACACGAACCATGAAAAATTCGTCAAGGTTGGAAAAGTAGATGGATAAAAATTTTAAACGCTCCATCAGGGGAATTTTCGGATTTAAAGATTCACTCAGAACGCGGAGATTAAACTCCATCCAGCTTAATTCTCGATTGACAAAGATTTTAGGTCTGGAAATATTTGGTACGATTTCTTGCATAATGATTCTCCTAGATACAGGTTGTGAGGCTTAACAGCACATTTCACTCAGCAGCACTTCGGAAAGAATTTTCATACCGTCGCGGGTAGATTCCACATCGACCCATTCTTCCCGGGTATGTGCTCCTTTTCCTTCATAAACACCAAAGCATACTGCCGGAATTCCCATCGAAAGCGGAATGTTGCAATCGGTGGAACCACATTCTTCGGTGCGGTGATATCCATACTTTTCAGAGGCTTCCATGACAATCTTGGTTAAACCGGAAGGATCGACGTCTCCTTTGCAGGGACGATCTCCCAGAGCTTCGACTGTAACCTCAATTCCGAATGTCTGGAACGATGCGATAACCGAATCAAAGAATCGATCCATAAAGGCAAGGCCTTCCTTTTTATTGGAGCGATATTCATACATCATCGAGCAGTTTTGTGCAATGGTGTTAACAGAAGTTCCGCCCTCGATCACACCAACATTGTAGGTGGTCTTTCCGATATCAGGAACCTTCAAACTGTAGAAGGTATCGATCATCTTTGCTGCATAATAGATGGCGTTTCGATTTCCGAATGCACCAAAGGAATGTCCACCTTCGGTTTTGACAGAGATGCGGTAGCGTTTGGAACCCACTGCATCGTTGACAACAGTTTTCATTCCGCCGTCGATAGCATACAGTCGTTTGATTTTATCGCCAAAGTCTTTCATCAGCTGGCGTGTACCTTTTAAGTTTCCAAGACCTTCCTCACCGCTGTTGAGGACAAACAAAATTCCTGTTTTAGGCTTTAAGCCCAGTTTGATTGCCATGCCTGCCATTTCCATGACAGCAACGGCATTGGTGGTATCGTCCCCGATTCCCGGAGCATAGTATCTTCCGTTTTCCTCTTTAAAAGGAAGAGGAGTCGTGTCTGGAAAAACAACATCGGTATGTCCTAAAATGGCACACAGATCACCACTCATATCACCATAAGGGAAAATAACATTGAGAGCCTCATCAATATATACACCGGTTGCACCAAGGGATTCCAGATATTGTTTACACCACTGTGCACGCAGTTCTTCCTGTCCTGAAGGAGCTGGGATCTGAGCCAGTTCCCTGATCGCGCTTAAAAAACGCGGACGATTATTTTCCAAATATTCTAAAACATCCTGCTGTAATTTTTGAGATCTGGACATGGAAATACCTCCTGAAAAGATATTATAATATGAAGATATTAGATAACATTACTACATCTTATGATAGCACATCTAAGTAGAGGGTGCAAACTTTAAACGAAGATTTTACATAAATGCGATTAGATTTTACATAAAGCTTGGTGATTTTTGCAGAAATATGATACAATAGGCAGGAAAAGGGGAGATGATATGGGAAAACGATTGACAATAGGCGTTCTTGCCCATGTGGACGCGGGGAAAACAACCTTTTGTGAACAGCTTTTGTATCACACCAACAGTATCCGAAAACGCGGAAGGGTAGATCATCAGGATGCATTTTTGGACAGTGATCGTTTGGAAAAGGAACGGGGAATCACCATCTTTTCTAATCATGCGGCATTTGAAATGGGAGAGAACCGTTATTTTCTGTTGGATACTCCAGGACATATGGATTTTAGTGCAGAGATGGAACGGGCGATTTCCGCAATGGATTATGCTGTTTTGGTAGTCAGCTGTGTAGAAGGAATTCAGGCACATACCGAACAGGTGTGGAAACTTCTAAAAGAATATGAGGTACCGACCTTTTTCTTCCTGAATAAAACAGACCGCACAGGAGCAGATGCTCAAAGGGTGCTTTCTCAGCTGCAAAAACGGATGAGTTCCGGTGTTTGTGATTGCAGTGGTTCTTTTGAAAAACAGGAATGGAAAGAAGAATTGATCGAACGGATAGCGGCGGAAGACGATGGATTGCTGGAGCGCTATCTGGAAGGAGAGTATGATGAGTCATTGTGGTGTTATACTCTGCAAAAATTGGTAAAGCAGCGCAAGTTATTTCCTTGTTTCCAGGGTTCTGCTTTGCAGGATGAGGGGATTGACAGTTTCCTTACTGGATTGGATCAGATTACCTGTCCTAAAGAGGATGATGGAAATTTTGCAGCGACGGTATGGCAGATTCGACACGACGCAAGAAAGGAAAGAATTACCTTTTTGAAGGTGCAGTCCGGAATTCTTCATGCGCGGGAAGAGGTCGATATCCTGCTTGCGGATGGGACAAAGGCAAAAGAAAAAGTGAATGAACTTCGTATCTATCATGGAACCCGATTTACGACGGTACAGCAGGTATATGCAGGAGAACTTTGTGCAGTAACTGGCTTTACACAGGTTCATCCTGGAGATAGAATTGGTGAAAAATGTTTTCATCAGGATTATCACCTAGTTCCGATGCTGGGCGCCAAGGTGATTGTTCCAAAAGAAGTACCGCTGAGAACAGTGTTGGAAAACTTAAGGCAGCTGGAAGATGAAGACCCAATGCTTGGAGTCAGCTTTGAGGAAAGTTTGCAGGAAATCCAGATTCGGGTCATGGGAGAAATTCAGCTGGAAGTTCTTCGGGAAGTGTGTAAAGAACGCTTCTCGCTGGATATTTCGTTTGGAGATTGCCAGGTATTGTATCGGGAAACCATCGCGGAAGAAGTGGTAGGTTATGGGCATTATGAGCCATTGCGCCATTATGCGGAAGTACATCTGCGCTTGTCTCCGGCTCCAAGAGGAAGTGGAATCAGTTTTGACAGTGAGTGCCCAACCGATATTCTTGCCCAGAACTGGCAGAATCTGGTTCGAACTCATGTGTTTGAGAAAAAACACAAAGGGGTACTGACTGGTTCGGAACTTTGCGATGTCAAGGTTACACTGCTTACCGGACGCTCTCACTTAAAACATACCGAAGGAGGGGATTTCCGGGAAGCAACCTACCGCGCTATCCGTCAGGGGTTGGAACAATTGCTGCATCAGGATAAAATGATACTGCTGGAGCCTTATTACGCCTTTTCCATCTCGCTGGAATCAGAGCAGGCAGGAAGACTCATGGCAGACCTTCAGCGAATGGAATGTTCTTTTGGCTCTCCGCAGATGGAGGAAGAACGGATGATTCTGGAGGGAAGAGGACCGGCAGCAGTTTTATCCGGATATGGAAGGGAGTTTATCTCCTATACACGCGGCAAAGGTGTAATGAGTTTTTGGTTTGATGGTTATGAACCTTGTAAGCATCAGCAGGAAATTGTAGAACAGATTGGATATCAGAGAGAACGTGACCTTGAAAATCCTTCCTGTTCTGTTTTCTGTTCCCACGGAGCAGGATTCCCGGTACCTTGGGATGAGGTGCAAAACTATATTCACTGTAAATAAAAAAGGAAGCTCTTTTAAGAGCTTCCTTTTTTATTTGTTATTTATGTTTCTTCATCAGAAGAGCGATACCACCAATAGAGATTACAGCTGCAACCATTGCAGGAACTGGAATCATATCACCGGTATTCGGGATATCCTTGAGAGGAACTTCTTCATCATCGATGGTAACAGTATCCTCTGGAAGGTTGGTCAGTGGAACATCCTCATCGTCGATTGTGGTGGTTGGAACTGGTGTTTCATTGATGATGGTTGGTGTATCATCATCTTCGTCACCGCCGCCGCCCGGACGTGGGGTTGGATCTTCTGGGTCAACCGGTGGGTCTACAGGTTTGCCGTTACTGATTGTGTAGCTTACGGTTGGTTTCTGGAAATATTCTGCAACACCAGAATTATGATTAGTATCTACTGGGTAAAGAATAGCTTCTTTATTGGTGTATAGGCTGGTATATTTTTCACTACCATCTTCGTCATATTGTCCGTAGGTTCCGTCAGTAGTCTGAGGGTTGGTCAGCTGTACAGTATAAGTCAGCTGTACAGGTGCAAAGTTGGAAACTGCTGTATTCATTTCCCAAACAAAACATTCATCAGACTTTCCGTCTCTACCGTTTGCATAATATTTTACGACAAAGTCATAATTAGGATATTGGGTAGCCTCTTCATGATTGTTATCGCTGCCATCTCCAAAGCCATAAGCAGTTGTGATATAAGGGTCACTAAACTGAGGATCAGCAATACGTTCTTTCGAGATAATTTCTCCACCAACTTTGACATCGATATTTTCAATTTTATCAACAAAATCAAAGTTGTACTCGTTGCCAGCATTGTCAACACCTTCACCAATCACGTCAACTACCTGGCTTCCAGCATCCAGCAGATAATAGATATCATTCTGGATATCATTAAACGAAACTTCTTTACCACCTGCAAGATAATTCATGAAAGCAGGTCCCCAAGGATAATTGGTAATATTAGTTTGAGCCAGAACAGAATAACAATGATAACCATTATTCTGCATCTGTTTGAAAACTTCTTGGGTCTTATAGAGCGCCACATCTACTGTAGTAGGTAATTCAGTATTTCCTTTAGAAATATAATTGGTTTTATCCATATTGTCATAAGGTTGGATGTATTGCTCTATTTCAGTTAACTTAGAACCGACATCCTGTAAGTAAGACGTCCAATCTTCTGGAATAAAGGAATCTTTACCTTCTAGATAGTGACGAATGCCCCAACAATCAGTTCCAGCCATTACTTCGTTTTCACCATTTGTAGCTTGAATGGAGTTGATTGCTTGTGCAGGTTCATCAAACATATAGGTCATGCCATCACTAACGAGAATCATATATTTGCGGTTGGCATCTACAGAAGTATCAGCATCCAGCATTGCTTTGCCAGCGAGCAGACCTGCGTGTGTGTTAGTACCACTGGAGATAGTTGTTCCGATTGCTTCTTGAATCTTACCCATATTGTCAGAGTTAAGTTCGGTTAACTCAAGAACAGAGTGTGCTTCTTTGTTAAAAATGATGACACCAACTTTAACTTTTGCACCAGTTTCAGTAACCTGATCTTTCAAAGAGCCTAACATATCGAGCATCTGCTTTTCTACTGTTGCGCTGGTTGATTTATCCAGAACAAAGACAACATCGGATACCAACTGTTCTTCTGCCGATGGCAGTGACAGAGTTACCTGAGACTGATAGTTTTTATCCAGATTAGTTGCAGTTTTAGATTTGGAATGTTCCCACTCTGTAGTACCTGGATCACCAGGGTTGATAGGATCTACACCATGAGCTGCCTTTAGGGAAAGAAGACCTTTAACGGTTGTCATTCCGTTTCGTTCGAATTTAACAAACTCATTAATATGATATGGTTTTTCATGAGCTTCCCAACGACTGTTATCAGAGTCATCATACCAACCAGTAATTTTATGATTACAGTCATCCAAAGTCCAGTCAGTTCCAACACGACTAAAGGTGATTTCACCAGTGTTGTAAATATCATCACCGCCTGTAACAGCGTGATTGTTATAGATTACAGCATCGGATGGGAGAGTAAGGTGTGCAGTGTCTTTTGTATTGTAGATACCGCCACCATAACTAGCACTGCCCTTGTCATTGTAGTTACCAGTAATGGTAAGTTTTGAACCTTCTTCAAAGGTGCACACACCTCTGCTCGAAAAGCCGCTGCATTTGTTGCCAGTGATGGTGACAACAGCGCCTGCTTCAACACGACCGTCATTCACAGCAGCAGTCAGGTTTACACCTGCGCAGTCGCCATCGTACGAGTTGTTTGTAACGGTCATCGTGGAATCTTTATCTACCAGGAATTCACCGCTTACATACACGCCGTAAAGGCCATTATTATCGGAGAGGAAATCAGTGTTTTTGAGAATCACATCTCCAGCAGAAAGACCGTGCCCTTTGTTATTCTGATAGGTAACCTTGGAATTAGTTGCTGTAAAGTTACCGCCATTCGATGCATTGGAGGTACAATTTTGGACTGTAAATGTAGAATCTTCAACATTGATAACAGGACTGTTTACATAACCACGATTGGTACCGTCAATCAGGAAAGTACTGCCAGCGCTAACATTAATTGTAGATTTTCCAGTTTTGTCCAGCTGAATACCCTGACCAGCTGTTCCCTCAGTACCAACACCAAGAATCTGGAAAGTAGAAGCATTGGTTACGTTTAGTACTGCGCCCTCATTCATATAAATTGCATTTCTTGTTTTAGTAGTTTTACTATCAAACTTAAATGTTAAGTTAGCACCATTGGTAACATTAAGCGTTCCAGAGAGTGACAGCATTAACCATGGAGCAGAACCATCAGAAAGCCACTCAACCTCAACACCATCAAATGTTAGAACTCTGGAAGGGTCACCTAACCCAAAACACATCCAGCCTTCACCATTACTTTTCAACTGTTGTGGAATAGTAATTTTACCAGTACCGTTGAAAGTCAGTGTTTTATTAAAGCCTTTTGTGAGTTCACAATCTTTAAGAAGTGTGATTGTAGAGCCTTCTTCAGCTTTTTCTACAGCATCATCTAAAGAGGTATATGGTTCTGTACCAATCATTGCAACAGGTTCGCCTTCCGGCAAAGTGTTAACTGCCTGCATGATGTAAGCAATGTTTTCTTCCATAGCTGTGAGCAAGCTGTAGTTTGTTACCTGTGCTTTTTCTTCCTCAGTAGCAAGTGCATCGTATGCCTGTCTTGCAGCAAGCTGTGCGTTGGAGAAACCTTCGCTCAGGTATTTTGCTTTGGCATCTTCAAATGCTTTACGTGCATCAGAAAGTTTAGCAGCTTCTTCGTCTGTCAGAGCTGGCTGATTTTCATCCTGCTCATGAGCTGCTTCTTTGTCAATGAGGGCTTTGAGCTCTGCATTGTTTGCAGGGTCGAGGTCCTTGAGCATGGTAATGTGTGTTTTAGTGACAGTTGTTCCATCGGTTGCAGAGATGGTTTCTGTTGTGTAGTCGATCTGTTCAACCGCAGCATCGATTTTCTCGATGACATTCTGTACTGCTTCAGAAGATTCAGTTTCCTGATTGCCGGATTCCAGCTCAGAAATTTTAGCTTCCAGCGCAGTCAGTTTCTCCAGAGTAGCAGCATCAAAGGCAGCTTTCTGGTCATCAGACAGTGCATCGTATGCAACGCGAGCAGCATTAACCTGATCTTTCAGTGATACAAGGTCAGTCTCCTCGGTGATTGTTTCTGCTGCAGGCAGAGCATTGATAGCATCTACAACAGCCTGCACTACATCGGAAGGTTTTGTCTCCTGGTCATTGGATTCCAGCTCGGAAATTTTAACTTCCAGAGCAGTCAGTTTGCCCAGAACATCAGCATTAAAGGCAGCTTTCTGGTCATCAGACAGCGCGTTGTATGCAGCGCGAGCAGCATTAACCTGATCTTTCAGTGATACAAGGTCAGTTTCCTCGGTGATTGTTTCTGCTGCAGGCAGAGCATTGATCATCTCAACGACATCTTTGACTGCGGCATCTTCACCAGTACCATTTTCAGTCGATTGATCGGTTCCGTTGTTGTCTACCTCGTTCATCTGTACAGATGAAGATTCGGACATGTCCGAATGATCTCCGCCATCAGCAAAGGAGGTTACAACACCCTGAGAACTAATCAGCATTGTAACTGCAACGACCATTGCAGTCACGGAACGCATGAACTTGTTCTTCATTTTTACTTCTCCTTTTTTAAAAAAGATAAAATTATAAAAAACTATAATTTTTAATCATTATAGCACCTATTTCCGATAATGTAAATCATAAAATGTTCACATTTAAGAAAAATTTTTTTGACACTTTAGTCTAATTTATAAAAAAACACAACCGCAATATGCGGTTGTGTAAAAAAAGACTTATTTTAATCGTGCAGCTGCATTGGAAGATCGAATACCTGATCCCAATACTCGCTCAAAGCATCTGAAAGAGCATGTCCAATCTTGGAAATGAAGATCAGACGGGAAGAGGAGTGCGGCATACATGGGGTAAAATTGATGTGGGAGCCTACAACATCAATCTGATTCCATCCGGTTTCAAACAGACAGAAACCTTTGATTCGGTAAGTGTCCGGAACAAAGTGTTCGATAAACTGGATCACCTTCTGTTTTTCCAGACGGTGGGTACAGCTGAGAACGATTGAGTCCGGAGTTGGTGCATCTTTGGTACATTCTTCCTCTTCAGCAGCAACGCTCTGCATTTCATGCTCCAGAAGGACAAGGTTGAATCCGCCAAAGGAACAGCTTGCGATTTCGCAGTCCGGGTTGATGCGTCGAATGCTTGCCTGCAGAGCGCTGAGCAGTTCAGGAGAAACCAGGTCGGCTTTGTTGATGACCGCCATATTGCAGTGGGACAGCTGATGTTTTACCATCTCTACACTCTGGATCTGTTCCATAAAGTTGTCCGCATCCACCAGGCAGATAATACCCTGAATATCATAACGGCGAAGTGCGTTGGCGTTTTCTTCTTTTTCCAGAATCTTTTTGATGTGGATTGGGTCAGACAGACCGGATATTTCCACAAAGACCATTTCCGGCTGACACTGGCGCATATAGGTCAGTGCCTGAGGTAAAGCTTCTTCCTCGCAGGTGCATTTAAGAGAACCGCTTTCCAGACATTCGATGGAAATATCGTCACTTTCTTTAATGTAAGCTGCAGGTTCGGTAAAGATGACACCGATCTTTTTTTGCGGATACTGTTTTAAAATACTTAAAAGGACGGTGGTTTTGCCTGAACCAACAAAACCGGTCAGGCAATATAAAGGAATCAGTGCTTGTGTCATAATATTCCTCCTCTATTTTAACAGAGTTTATTTTGTTTTATTAACATCACAATATTTTCTGGCAAAAACAAATATAAAAAAACACCTATAAACTCAGTTTACTGTTCTTTTTGCCAATTGTCAATCAAAAATAGACAAACGAAACGATTTTTTTATACTTTTATTGATGTCAGTTAAAGTGAGGGCAAAAGTTTGTCGAAAATGAGGGAAAAGTATTAAGAAATTGTGTCAGGGAAATAATTTATATATAAAAGGAAGATTACTCGAAGAATAAGTATAATAAGGCAAGAAGCAGAGTCTGATCAGCGCCATCTGTATAAAGAAGAAACAGCAAAGCCAAAATCAACAAACGTTCTTTGTCCAGATTGAGTGCGGAAAGGAGCTGCTCGATGGAAGGCTTTGTTTCATCAGGAGGGGTAGGATGAAAACTGCTGGAAGGATGAGATTCCTGTACAACATGCGGTGTGGATGGAGAAGGTGATTTTCTCTCTTCCTTGTAGGCTTCCTGATGATTCTGCAAATGATGCTGAGAGCTATCTTCAATAAAAAAGGAAGGTATTTTAGCAGAGCGGCGCAGTACCTGCTCGGAGCGCTGCTGCATTTGCCGTACCCGTTCGATAGCATCCTGCTGCATAGCTTGGATTTCTTTTTGTGAATATTGGCGGGTTTGTTCCCATTTCATTTCTGTTCACCCCCAAAACCAAACAGACCGCTTTCCTTGAGCATGGGCAGGATCTGGATTAGCTGCATGATACGGATGGCATCATCCACCTTCTTGGCTCTCTTTTGAGAAAGCAAGGGACGAAGTGCGCGCAGAAGGTCGACATTAGGATTGGACTGGGAAAACATCTGCATCGCATTTTGGATTTTTTCTATCATGGAAAAATCCAGAGTAGAAGAATTTTGTGTGTTATTGTTTCCGTTGAGAGAAGATAAAAGGCCGGAAAGATCGAGAGCAGGAGGATTTTGCTGGGAGGTTGTACGTTCCTGCGGTGTATTTTGAGAAGCAAGATTTTGCAGCAGCAAAGAAAGATCCGGCGCAGGAGCAGAATTTTGGGGATTGGTCGAAAGCAGAGAAGAAAGGTCTGGAGCAGATGGAGAGTTTGTCTGCTGGGAATTTCCGCCCAGTCCCAGGGAGGATGCCATCTGACTGAACTGCTGCATTTTTTGCGGGTCAGAGAGCAGCTGAGAGATCATATCACTGAGATTTGGGGTGTTTTGATTCTGGGACAAGGCAGATTCCCTCCTTTTAATAGATGAAATTTATTTGAGGTTTTGAAGTAGTTGCTGGAGGTTTGTCTGGGACAGAACCTGCTGCATTTTTTGTGGATCTGAAAGCAGAGAATTGAGCTGGTTTCCCATATCATTGCCCAGACGAGCACTGATGGAACTGAGGTCTCCTCGCTCCAATTGCTGTTTTAATGCCTTGGGATCGATATGAAGCTGTTTGCCTGCCATTTTTAAAAGAAGATCCAGTTGAGCCTGACTGAGTGGATTTTGATTTGCCATGAAAAATCGCTCCATTTCCTGCCGCATGTGCGGATATTAACCGGAAAACACCGTTTATTTTAACTATATGAATGAGTATCATAAAAGTTTCCCCGAAAAGGCAGCAAAGTAATATTTGAAAGAGAAAAAAATAGTGCGAGTGCAGTATGAAGAAAATCTTAGGAGGAAATGAAGAAAAATCGCTTGCTTTTTCTTACTTTTTTGTAGATTGGTGAGAAGGTAAGCATAATTTTAACAAGGTGCTTGAAAATAGACCAATTTTGTACGATAATAAGAATAAGGTGAATGGAAGAGAGGTTAGGGTATGAGAATTGTAGTGATGTCGGATTCCCATGGACGAGTAGACAGAGTAAAGCAGGTGATTGAACAGCAATCGGACGCAGAACTGTTTATCTTCCTTGGAGATGGAACAAAGGATTTCCATCAGGCAATGCGTGGAGTCCCAAAAGAGGACTGGTGTGTCTGCGGAAACTGCGATTATTCTTCCAACGATGAATACACCATTCTTGCTTATGTGAAAGACATCCTATTTTACTGCACACACGGACATCAGTGGAATGTCAAGTATGATCTGGATCAATTAGTGAATGAAGCGATCAGAAAAGAAGCAAAGGTTGTCCTGTTTGGGCACACCCATGAAGCATATTATGAATATCGGGATGGGATTCATGTTTTAAATCCCGGAAGCTTGGGACATCCTCGCGGAAGTCTGTATCCAACCTATGCGGTAATTGACATTCAGGGAAAGAATATTGTGTGCAACCACATTCGCCTGGAGGAACAGCATTAAATGGAAGAACAAACCAAAGTTATCTGTCTGGATGAGGTAGACTCTACCAATCAATATCTAAAGGAACACGCAGAGAATCTTCCGGATAAATGCGTTGTGACAGCACTGCATCAGACAGCGGGAAAAGGAAGACTGGGAAAGCAGTGGCATGACAGGGAAGGAAAAAGTTTATTGGCTTCCTGGCTGTATAAAAATCTGACGGTAGAGCAGATGACCCTTTTGCCATTTTTATCGGGCATCTCAGTGCGTCAGGCTTTAGAAGAAATGGGATTTACATCTATTTTTCTGAAATGGCCAAACGATGTTGTGGCTTTCAAAGATGGAGAATTCTTTAAAATTGCAGGTATTCTTTGTGAGAGCCGGATCATGGCAGAACAGACTTTTGGAATCTGTGGAATCGGAATTAATCTCATGCAGACAAAAGAAGAGTTTGAACAGCAGGGGCTGTTGTATGCAGGATCGCTAAAGAGCATCTGGGGAAGAGAAGCAAGTAAGGATCAGCTTTTAAAAAATCTCTCCATTTGTTTAGGTGATAATCTGGAAAGATTAAAACAGAATCCACAGGAAATTTTAACCAGATATTCCGCATGTTGTATTACACTGGGCAGAGAAGTCAAAATAGAATCGGGAAATGAAAGTTTTTTGGCAAAAGCGGTATCGGTTTCTTCACAGGGAGAACTGATTTGTCAAACCGAGAATGGGCAGCAGAAGGTACGTGCCGGAGAAGTTTCGGTACGTGGACTTTTGGGATATATTAAATAAGAAGGAGATGAATCAAATGGATATTAAAGAAAAGAACCTAAGAAAACTGTCCTATGGATTGTACCTGATTGGAGCGATGGATGGAGAGCGTCCATGCGGCTGTATTGTTAACACTGTTTTTCAGGTAACCAGTGAAAATCCGATTATTGCAACAAGTATCAATAAAAACAACTATACTTGGGAATTGGTTCAGAAAAATGGAAGATTTTCTGTTTCTATTCTCTCGGAAAAAACAAGAAAAGAAGTTATTCAGAAACTGGGTTTTGTTTCAGGAAAAGATCACGATAAATATGAAGGAATTGACTACCGGATGCAGGATGGACTTCCGATCCTGAACGAAAAATGCTGCGGTGCGCTGATCTGTAAAGTAGTATCGGTAACAGAAACACCAACTCATATGGTAGTGCTTGCATCGGTAGAGGATGCATTTGATATTGCAGATACCGTTCCAATGACCTACCGCTATTATCACGAAGTAATTCGTGGCGGTGCACCAAAGAATGCACCATCCTATATTGCACCGGAAAAAAAAGAAACCAGCAACAAGCAGACATCTGCACAGCGTTGGGTATGCGATGTATGCGGTTATGTGTATGAGGGAGACCTGACACAGGAACCGGATGATTATACCTGTCCATTGTGCGGTGTAAATAAAACACATTTTATCAAGGAAACAAAGGAGGAAACAAAAATGGCAGAGACAGAACGCTGGGTATGCGACGTATGTGGTTATGTATACGAAGGTGATCTGACACAGGAGCCAGACGATTATGTTTGCCCACTGTGCGGTGTTGATAAATCCCATTTCACCAAAGAGTAATCACAGTCATTCGGTCGACGGGATTCGCTATTGATTTTTAGGGAGGCCTATGGTATAATTTTCCCTATCATCTGGGTGTGGCGCAGCTGGTAGCGTGCTACCTTGGGGTGGTAGAGGCCGTGGGTTCAAGTCCCGCCACTCAGACCAAAAAGCAGTTCGTAGTTTTTCTACGGACTGCTTTTTCTTTTTGTGTTTCAGTGGGAAAATTACTGTTTGGATAAATGGGGATGAAGTCAGGTACAGAAAAAGGTTGTGGAAATTTGTCACACAATGTCGGGCAGTGCCATAGGATAGAGAGAAGCCAAACAAAAGGAGGAGATTAAAAATGCTTCAAACAACAAATACTTTGCTCGAGGAAAACCAGACCTGCCCAGCAGTCGGATACCAGTCCGTATCTGTTTGTGTTCCAGTTACCGTTACTCCATTTGCAAAAACCGGAGTAACCATGACAAAATGCTGCGGTACCCCATTGGTAACACCAGGCAGAGAAACCTGCGGAGGAGTTAAAAATGGCTCCTGCTTCTTTACCATCAGTCAGGATGTCTGTGTGGCAGTACCGGTAGAGTTTGGTGCAGTAGCTACAGTTGGCGACACCTATGTTGGCTGCAACGAGGTTTCCAGCGAGGATATCTGCACTGGATGTGAAGCAGTAAGCACACCAGTTATTCCAGAGGTTCTAACAGTTCCAGAAATCCCTCAGTTATAAGATAGATCATAAAAGCCCTAAAACAAAAAGCTGTGCAAACGCACAGCTTTTTGTTTTTTTATATTTTTGTGTATTGTAAATCAAAACAGGAGTAAATTTTTTCACAAATAAAAAAATTACACATCTTGTTGATTTTGTGAAATCTGATTGATATAATGTTTGTGGGTGAAATGCTTTTGGCTTTTTTGACTTTCAAGATGAAATGAGGGTGAATCATGGGGATCGAATTTCTAAAAAACGAAAATATTTTTCATTTAAGTGGTGGAGATGTCAGCTATATTCTGAAAATATATAAAAATGCTTTTCCAATGCATCTGTATTGGGGAAAAAGGCTGTCAGATCCGGCAATCAGCTGGTATCTGGAAGCACCTTACCGCAGAAAAAAACTGCTTGAGGGAACAGAACCGGATGATCCGATGTTCCTGCATGAGTTCTGGCCATATGAATATCCGGAATATGGAATGTCTGATTATCGTCCAGCAGCTTTAGAAGTGGTTGGACAAGATGGATGCTGCATTTCGGAACTGCGTTATGAAGGCTATGAGATTCTGGAAGGTTCGGTTGAGCTTCCAGGTCTGCCGTCGGTTTGGGCAGAAAAAGAAGATGCTCAGACCTTAAAATTAATTTTAAAGGATCAGATTCTCCAGCTGCAGGCAGAGCTGTATTATACTGTATTTGAAAAGACCGGTGCAATTACCCGCCATACGGTACTGAAAAATCTGGGTAAAGATAGTTTGAAGATTAAAAAAGCACTTTCGATGAGCTTGGATATGAAGCACGCACCGTATGAAATGCTTCAGCTTTCCGGTACAGCATTGCGTGAACACTGGATCGAACGCAGAAAGCTTGGCATCGGGGAAACCTATCTGGAAAGTACCAGAGGAATTTCCTCCCACCAGGAAAATCCGTTTTTTGCACTGGTAGAAAAGGAAACGACCGAACAAAACGGCGATGCTTACGGTGTAACGCTGGTTTACAGCGGAAACTTTTTAGCAGGGGTATCCTGCGATATGTACCGCAGTGCCAGAGTACAGATTGGAATTCATCCGGGAAACTTTGGATGGAGATTGGAAGCAGGAGAGGAATTTGTAACCCCACAGGCAGTTCTGTCTTACTCTCAAAAAGGACTTAACGGGATGTCCTCAAAATTCCATGATTTGTTTCTCAACCATCTTTATAAAGGAAAGTTCCAGCATGCTCCCCGCCCAATCGTTATCAATACCTGGGAAGCTGCCTACTTCAATTTTGACCATCAGACAGTTCTGGAGCTTGCAAAAAAAGCAGCAAAAGCAGGAATTGAAATGCTGGTACTGGATGATGGATGGTTTGGTCATCGCGATGACGACACCACCTCGCTGGGAGACTGGTTCGAGAATAGTAGAAAATTGCCTAAAGAACTGAAAGGTCTTGCAGAGGATGTCAATGCGCTGGGAATGCAGTTCGGATTATGGTTTGAGCCGGAGATGGTATCGCCGGACAGCGAACTGTATCGCAATCACCCTGACTGGTGCATCCATATCAATGGACGAAAGAGAAGCCAGTGGCGTCATCAGCTGTATCTGGATCTTTCTCGCAAAGAAGTGCAGGATTATATCATTGACAGCTTAAGTAATGTGCTGTCCAGTGCAAATATTTCCTATGTAAAATGGGACTGCAACCGCCGCATTAGCGAGCCAGGTTCTGAAGGTCTGCCGCCGGAACGTCAGGATGAATTGCTGCACCGCTATGTTTTGGGATTGTATCATGTCATGGATGTGTTGACGAAACGATTCCCAGATGTCCTGTTTGAAAACTGCGCTTCGGGTGGAGCAAGAATGGATGCAGGTATGATGTACTATTTCCCACAGACATGGGCAAGTGACAACAGCGATGCTGTCTGCCGTTTGAAGATTCAGTACGGAACCTCTCTGTGCTATCCGCCGGTTATGACCACTTCTCATATTTCGGCATCTCCAAATCACCAGATGCTCCGTCAGACACCGCTGGATTTCCGTGCAGCTGTATCCTATCCATTTAATCTGGGATATGAACTGAACCTGTGCAAGATGAGCGACGAAGAAATCGAAAAGATTTCGGAACAGACAGCGCTGTACAAAAAGATCAGACCATTGGTACAGGGAGGAAAGTTCTATCGTTTGCTTAGCCCGTTTGAAGGAAATCAGACTGCGTGGATGACAGTTTCTCAGGATGAGACAGAATTCCTGGTTTGGTATTACAAGGATTTTGCAGATCCGGAAGAAGCTTATATCAACGTACGTTTGACCGGTCTGGAGGAAAAAGCACATTATCAGGCTGAGGAAGGAAACGTTTACAGCGGTGATATGCTGATGAATCTGGGACTTCCGATTCAGTGGAAAAATGGGGACTGTTTCTATCAGATGTGGCATTTTAAACGACTTGATGGGATAGATTTTTAGAAGTATTATCCAAATAAGTGACAGTGTTTTTAGAGAATTGACTTGAAAAATAACCACTCTCTTGCAGCGGACAGATGCTTATGATAGCATAGTAACGTGTATTATGAGTAACCTGGCAGAAAGAAAATCCGGGGAGAAAAGGAAAGAGAGTGGTTATATGAAAGAAAACAAGGGACTGATGACCGAGGGTGTGATCTGGAAGCAGCTGTTTTGGTTTGCGCTTCCCTTGCTGCTTGGAAATTTGTTTCAGCAGTTTTACAACACGGTAGACTCGATCGTTGTTGGAAACTATATTGGTGCAAACGCATTGGCATCAGTAGGTGCAAGTACGCCGATCATTAACCTTCTGGTTGGTCTGTTCACCGGACTGGGAACCGGTGCCGGTGTTGTAATTGCGCGATTTTTTGGCGCGCAGGATGACAAAGGGGTGCATGATGGAGTGCATACCACCATTGCATTGTGTCTGGTTTCCGGTGTTGTGATGGGTGCAATTGGCGTTTTGTTTTCACCTCAAATTCTGCAATGGATGAACACGCCAAGCGAAGTTATGGAAGGTTCGATTACCTATTTACAGATCTATTTTATGGGAATCATAGCGCTGATGATCTACAACATGGGATCGGGAATCCTGCGTGCAGTGGGAGATTCCAAATCGCCGCTGTATTTTCTGATTGTATCCAGTGTGGTCAACATTATTCTGGACCTTGTTTTTGTTATCAAAGTACAAATGGGTGTTGCAGGGGTGGCTTGGGCAACTTTGATTGCACAGGTGATCTCTGCCTGCCTTGTTTTGATTCGTCTTTCGATGAGCAGGGAAAGCTATCGGTTGGTTTTGAAAGAGATTCGTTTTCATAAGGATGTTCTGCTGGAAACCATCCGGATTGGTCTGCCGGGCGGAATCCAAAATGCGGTTATTTCATTTTCCAACATTATTGTGCAGTACAATATCAACAGCTTTGGAGCCGCAGCAGTAGCGGGATGCAGTGCTTATACCAAGATTGATGGGTTTGCCATCCTGCCGGTTATGAGCTTTTCCATGGCAATTACAACCTTTACCGGACAAAATGTCGGTGCGAAAAACTATGAGCGCGTGAAAAAAGGTGCCAACACCTGCCTGAAGATGTCCTGTGCAGTTACCATAGTGATTTCAGTTGTACTGTTTTTGTTTGGCGGAAATCTGTTAAAGGTCTTTTCGTCGGATACACAGGTGCTGCACTATGCAACACAGATGATGCATTTTCTGGTTCCGGGATATCTGTGCCTTGCAATTGCACACACCTATTGTGGTGTTGTCAGAGGTGCAGGTATCTCAATGGTTCCGATGCTTGCTCTGATCGGAAATATGTGTGTCCTGCGCATGATTTGGATTACGCTTGCTATGCCGTTTGCACACAGCATCATCATCGTTTTTCTGGGATATTCTCTGACATGGCTTACCAGCGCGCTGACCATGCTGATATATTATCACAAATCGGGCTGGCTTGAAAAATATCAGCTTGCCCATTCATAATTTTTTTAGGATAGAAGGAGAAAGAGCAATGGGTAAACAAAAAATACAGGTGCTGAGCAACATTTCGCTGCTTCTGGTTGCAATTATCTGGGGGTCTGGATTTGTTGCATCTCAGATGGCACTGGATGCTAACTTGAGTTCCGCTTTTATTATGTTCGTACGTTTTGCGATTGCGACCATCATCATTGGCGTGGTTTTTTACAAGGACCTGAAAGCGAACATGAAAAAGGAACATTTAAAGGGCGGTATCGTAATCGGACTGTTTTTGTTTTTGGCGTTTTATGTTCAGACCGTTGGATTACAATATACGACTCCATCCAATAACGCATTCATTACCGCATCCAATGTTGTAATGGTACCATTTTTGTGGTGGATCATCAGCAAAAAGCGTCCGAGTCTTAAGATCTTTATTTCTTCCTTTTTATGCCTGCTTGGAATCGGAATTTTGTCGTTTAACTTTTCCACCGGAATTTCGTTTAAACTGGGAGATCTGCTGACGCTGCTTTGTGCATTGCTGTTTGCCTGCCAGATTATTACAACCGGTGTTCTGGCACAGAAGATGGATGCTAAGGTTGTTGTATTTTTACAGTTTGCCGTTGCAACTGTTTTAGGATTTATCACCTTTATGCTGACCGACCGCAATTTTGGAGCATTTGGTTCCGCAAGCGGTATGGCAGCAGTTGCTTATTTGGGAATTTTCAGCACCTGCCTGTGTTACTTTTTGCAGACCACAGCGCAGCAGCATGTCGAATCAGCAAAAGCAGCGATTATCCTGGCAACCGAATCGTTGTTTGGAACAGTATTCTCGGTGATTTTAGGTTATGATAAGCTGACAGTGAACATGGTTTTGGGAGGATTGATCATTCTGATCTCTATCCTGATGACCGAATTAAAACTGCCGAAGAAGGGTGAAAAGGAACTGCCTGAAGCAGAACTTTTGTTTGAAGAAAAGGAAAAATAACCGGCAGGAAAAATATTTAAATTCCAAAGCCTGACGGGAAAAATAAATGCAGGGAGGTACATTCATGCACAAGCAGTATACCTATATGGATGCAGACTGGAACAATCTGGAAGTGCTGCAGAGAAATCGACTGAAAACACGTCCGTTTCTCTGTGGATTCTCCAACTTGGATGAGGCTTACCGAAAAGAGACAGCAAATCTGCGGTCTTTAAACGGTCAATGGAATTTTATGGGTTTTGACAGCCCATTTGACAGTGATGACCAGTGGGTTTTTCCACAGTATGATGACAGCAGCTGGGGAAAAATGCCGGTTCCGGGATTGTGGCAGCTTAACGGTTTTGGCAAGCCGCACTACACCGATGACATCAGTATTTATCCGATTTTAGATCGTCCACAGCTTCCGGCAGACAATCCGACTGGCGCTTATCGTTACCGCTTTGAGGTAAAGAAGGATGAGCAGAGGGAATATCTGCTGCGCTTTGACGGAGTGGAGAGCGCATACCATGTTTGGCTTAATGGAAACTTTGTTGGTTACAGCCAGGGTTCCCATCTTACCGCAGAGTTCGATGTCAGCGACCTGATCTGTGATGGGGAAAACCTGCTGGCAGTTAAGGTATACAAGTTCTGTGATGGAAGCTATCTGGAAAATCAGGATATGTGGTTTTTATCCGGTATCGTGCGGGATGTCAGCCTGATTTCCCGAACCAAGGTTCATTTAAGCGATTATCGGATCGGAAGCGAATACCACTGGCAGAATGGGGAAGGAATTTTTACCCTTTCGGCTGAGATTGAAAACCATTATGACGATGAAAGCACTGTCGTTCTGGAAGCAAAACTGTTTGACCAGGGACACCTTATGTGGGAAGATTCGGTTGAGACACAGGTACAGCCAAACAGCGGTGTCGTCAGAAAGATGCAGACAGAGTTTGCAGGTATCACACCATGGTCAGCAGAACAGCCAAAACTGTATGATCTGCAGATGATTTTAAGCGACGGAAAAGGAAATGTTCTGGAAGTATACAACCAGAAAGTAGGATTCCGGACCATCGAAATGAAGGATGGATTATTCTTTGTAAACGGCAAGGCGATTAAACTCAAAGGTGTAAACCGCCATGACTGGAATCCAGAGACCGGCCGCTGTGTTACCCACGAGGATATGGTAACTGACCTTACCATGATGAAACAGAACAATATCAACGCTATCAGAACCTCGCACTATCCTCCGTATGTTGATTTTCTGGATCTGTGTGACGAATATGGCTTCTATGTCATGGAAGAGACCGATGTTGAAACTCACCAGATGATGCATATAGGAAAACTGAGCAAACTTTCCTCCGATACCCGCTGGGAAGCAAGCTATGTGGATCGCGCAGAAAGAATGGTTCGTCGAGACAAGAACCATCCGTGTGTTCTGTTCTGGTCTTTGGGAAATGAGTCCGGCTTTGGCACAAACTTTGTAGCAAGCGGACGCTTTATCAAGCAGTATGATCCATCCCGACTGGTACACTATGAAGAGGACCGCGATGCTTCGATTGCGGATGTTTATTCCACCATGTACACAAGACATCATCAGCTGGAACTGCTGGGACGGGATACCTCTCTGGAAAAACCACATGTTGTTTGTGAGTATGCTCACGCAATGGGAAATGGACCTGGAGGACTCAAAGAATACTGGGAAATCTTTAACCGTTATCCACGCCTTCAGGGTGGATTTGTATGGGAATGGGTAGACCACGGCATCAAAGTAGATGGCGGATTTGCTTACGGCGGAGATTTTGACGATCAGCCAAACAGCGGTTCGTTCTGCTGCGATGGTCTGGTTCAGGCAGACCGCCGCCCGACACCGGGACTTAAGCAGCTCAAAAAGGTGTTGGAACCGGTTCGTGTTACAGCATACAACAAGGAAAAGGGCAGCGTTACAATAGAAAATGCGTATGACTTTATCAGTCTTGCACACATCCGCTGTGAAGCCGAGGTAACTTCTTCGGATGAGTCGGTTCTGCTCAGAAAGGAAGTTTTGTTGGGTGAAATTCCGGCAGGAGAGAGCGCAGAGGTAACTCTCTTTACAGAGGGTGAACTTGTTATTCCAGAGGATGGACGCGAATATCTGCTGAGCCTGTATTTCTATGACACCAGAGAGCTTTGCTGGAACGATCATTCCCAGTACTGCGCATTCTGGCAGGAAAAACTCAAAGAACAGGAAGGCTTTTTGCTGCCAGTTCAGCCAGCAGAAGGCAAACAGGAACTTTCTGTCTGTGAAAAAGGTTCCAGATTGCTGATTCAGGGAGAGGGCTTTGAAATTGAATTTGACCGGGTGCGCGGATTTATTTCGGGTTATCAGGTCGGAGCAGATAAGCTCATCGAAAAAGGTTACCCATTAAATCTCTGGAGAGCACCGGTTGACAATGACCGCAACACCGAGAGACTCTGGAGAGACGAAATGGTGTATACCGTGCAGAATATCGTGCAGCGTGTTGAGGTAGAGGAAAAAGATGGAGTTGTTTTAATCTGCTGCCATCAGGTTTGTGCACCAATCTCCAAGGATTGGAAGATTGCGTACCAGACCCTGTATAGCATTGAGAAAAATGGTGTGGTTACCATCGAGTTAAATGGTGTTCCAACCGGAAAACTGCCAGAATGTCTGCCAAGAATCGGTCTCCGCTTTGGCCTTGACAATGCTTGTCAGCAGCTTTGCTGGTACGGCAGAGGTGTAGAAGAAACTTATGCCGACTGCAAGGAAGGCAATCCATTTGGTGTTCACCGCAGAACGGTGGAAGAAAACTACTTCCCTTATGTTACTCCACAGGAAAACGGAAACCACGAAGATACCCGTTGGCTGATGGTTAAGAAGGAAAACGGTGCAGCTTTGTGCGTTGCAACAGAGAAGACTCTGGGATTTGCAGCTCTGCCTTACAGCCAGGAACAGCTGACCAAAGCGACACACAGCGCACAGCTTGAGAAGGAAGAACTGGTCAGCCTGACCCTTGATTACAAACAGATGGGATTGGGAAGTGCAAGCTGCGGACCGGATTGTCTGGAAAAAGACCGTCTGAAACCGGAACCATTTGCTTTTTCCTGGAAGCTGTTTGGTATCAAAGAGTAAAGCGATATGAAACACTGTATGATGATACCGTCTGTTCTGGGAAAGCTGCTGCTTGAAGAAGAGGACGGAAAGATTGTACGCCTATTGTTTGAACGTGACACACCAGCAAACGTGGAGCAATCAGATACGCCGACCCTGCGAAAGGCAGCACAGGAGCTGTCGGAGTATTTTGCAGGTAACAGAAAAGAGTTTGACATTCCACTCAATCCCAAAGGGACCGATTTTCAGAAATCAGTGTGGAATGCGCTGTGTACCATCCCTTATGGAAAAACCATGAGTTATGGGCAGGTAGCGGCTCAAATTGGTAATCCAAAGGCAAGCCGTGCGGTGGGAATGGCGAACAATAAAAACCCGATTCCAATTTTGATTCCATGCCATCGAGTAATCGGTGCAAACGGAAAATTGGTTGGATATGGCGGTGGAATCTGGATTAAGCAAAAGCTTTTAGAGCTCGAGCAAAAATAGCCAAAAGAAAAGACCTGTACTGATTATTCAGTACAGGTCTTTTTACTGCTTTTTCTTCTTTGGCTTTGGGGTGGGAAGATCATCATAAATAGTTTTGATTAGAGAAGTCAAAAAGTCTTTGTCTTCCAATTGCTGAATCAGCAGCATTTGTTTTGCACCCGGATAAGGAGTTTCATACACAGGATCTTTCAGTAGAGAAAGAGCGGACTTTACCGGTTTTATCAAAAGGCGGTTATCATAGATGCCGCCGATAATCTTATCCTGATAATACAGGATATATTCTCCCATCATGGGACGCCAGGCAATGGAAGGAAGATCAGAAAGCTGCTCCAGAACAAACTGAAGATATTGCGGAGAGGATGACATAAGAAGGCTCCTTTTCTAGAGAAGACAAGCTGGCTCTTATAAAAACAGCACATCGCCGGTGCGGACATAGGTGATCTTATCCTTGAGAATATCACCCAGAACAGAACAGCCAACCTCGCCGGTACAGTGACAGGTATAGATATGTCCGGTAACGTGCTGGTCAAGATGCCGTGCGGTCTGATGGGCAAAGTCGAGTGAGCAGTTGATAGTTTCCTGCATCACGCCGTTTTGGTCAGGGCGGTGTGCCTTAAGGTGGAAGCCGCCAATGACATAGCGGATGGTATCCTGTGGGAAGAGAGTGCGTACCGTATCGATGATATTGATGATTCCGTTGTGGCTGCACGAGGTAAAGATGGTGTCACCATTCGGATCACGCATGAGGAGAAATTGTTCATGGCAGAAATCGTCCGGAACCGGAACACCGTCCTTCTGATAGTAAAAGCGCTGACGGTCATGGCAATAAAAATCTTCGCGGTGAAGGTGATTGTTGAGGATAAAAAATCCCGGAGCAATTTCAACGTCAGCAGAAATCTGGTCGATAAAATGAAAGCAGCTGTTCTGACTTAAAAAGGTATCCTGAGGTTCTCCATGGTAGTTAAAGTGATTGTCCTTCTTGCGGTAGAAGCGGCGTTTTGCTTCGGCACGAAGATAGATCGGTGTATCAGGACAGTTTTCGAGCAGTGTGAGGATGCCTCCGGTATGGTCGTAGTGGTTATGGGAAAACACGATTGCACTAAGACCTTCCAGTGAAACCCCAAGCTGTTGTGCGTTTTTAAAAAATGCTCCGCTTGCTCCGGTATCCATCAGGATGCGGGTATCGCCTTTTTCGATGAGCATGGAAAGACCATGTTCATTGGACATCTCCTCGGTACATCCGGCACCGCGCTCGTTCTCAATTAAAATTGTTACCTTTCCTTGGTTGTTCATGCCGCTTTCTCCTTTCCAAAAAGCCATCATGCAGAGAAGATGGTCTGTACCATAATCATGTATAACACTGTGGAACACAAAATACTCAGCAGGTTGTTGTGTTTATATTTTTGAAGTCCTGCCGCTGTCAGGACCGCAATGATTTCGGGGATTCCAAAGGGAGACGCTGTCGGGGTAATATTTCGCAGACAGTAGATAACCAAAATGGCGATGATGGCGGGTGGAAGTACTCTGCCGAGAAATAGAATCCAGGGAGGAGAAGTTTTTTTGCCGCCAAAGAATAAAAATGGAACTGCGCGGGTCAGAAAAGTAAACAGTGCAGTGACTGCGATGATCAGCAGTGCCGTCATAGAAGAAACCATATTATTGTTCCTCCTTTGCAGTTAGACGTTTACGGGAAATCAGCAAAATTGCCGCAGCGCAGATTAGAGCTGGAATCAGGAAACTGTCACGACCAAACATGATCAGTCCCACAAGGGCACAAAGAGCACCAATCAGTGCGGGAGAACGGTTTGACTTTTGTTCCAATTGCTCTACCAGGATGACGGTGAACAAAGCTGTCATGGCAAAATCGATTCCGGTGGTATCAAAGGTGATGAGTGCACCGGCAACACAGCCGGCAAGCGTTCCAGCAATCCAGTAAAGCTGGTCAAAAAGTGCAATGCAGAAAAAGAAGGAGTTTTCTTCTACACCTTCGGGAACTTTTGCTGAGCACAGGAGAGAATAGGTCTCATCGGTGAGCGAAAAAATCATATAGGGCTTTTTCTTTCCCATTTTAGAAAAGCGGTCAAGAAAGGAGATTCCATAGAACATGTGCCGGATGTTGACTGCAAGGGTCATCAGGGCAATCTGCAGCAGTGAAAAACCACCTGCAAAGAAATTGACCGCAACAAACTGCATGGAACCGGCATAGATAAAAATACTGCACAAGGCAGCCCAGTACCAGGGGTAACCCCCACTGTACATTAACAGACCAAACGCCATGCCGGTAAAAAAATATCCGCATAAAACGGGAATGGTGAGAGGAAAGGCAGCTTTTGCTGCTTTTAATTTGTTTGACATGAAAAAATCTCCCCTTTCCGGGAAATATAGAAAAAGCAATTAAAAAGAGGAAACAAAGCGCTTTCGATATGCTTTAAAGGCAGAAGGCAAAGCAATGTTAGATTGTTCTGTATCTCCAATCTGTGAGGCAGGAATTAGAAGAAAGCCATCCGGCAGATTTTGTGGAAGCGTTTTTGCAAAAGCACGAACCTGCCATGCTGACATTTTCCACTCGATGTGGGTGAAAATGTGGCGGGATGGTTTTTCAGGAGAGACGCCTTCAAAATCCAGCCCCATCAACGAACACAGTTTGTGAGCAGCGCAGTCTGCCTGAGCTTTGGAAAGAGCAGATTCCTCAGCAGGAAATTCCCACATTCCGGCAAGAACGCCCTTTGCTTCCCTTTGGTGGAGAAGGGTATATTTTTCCTGCTGTGTCCCGATTTGACAATCAAACAAAAATAGGGTTCGTTCCTGAATTTTGCGTTCTTTTTTAGGAGGCTTTACTGGAAAGAAAAGTTCCTTTCCTTCCAGGTGAGCCTGACAAAGGGAAGACAGCGGGCAGACAAGGCACTGTGGTGCACCGTTTGGCAGGCAGACCATAGCACCCAGTTCCATCAAGGACTGGTTGAAATCACCGGCTCCCGGAGAAGGTTCCACTTCGAGCAAAAGCTGGCGAAAAGTTTCCTTGGTTTTAGGCAGAGTAATATCCTCATCACAGGAGAGAACACGGGTCAATACCCGAAGAACATTTCCATCCACAGCAGGGACGGGAAGATCAAACGCAATGGAAGCGACAGCTCCAGCGGTATAGTCGCCGATGCCGGGCAGTTTTTTGAGCAGTGATTCGTCGGCAGGAAACTGTCCCTGATAGAGCGAAACGACCTGCTGTGCACATTTTTGCATATTTCTGACGCGGCTGTAATATCCCAGACCTTCCCAGAGCTTTAAAAGCTTTTCTTCTGGACATTCAGCAAGATCCTCAATGGTGGGAAGCTCCCGAAGAAATCGTTCAAAATAAGGTTTTACCGCTTCCACGCGGGTCTGCTGGAGCATAATCTCCGATACCCAGACGCGATAGGGAGAAGGATTATCTCGCCAGGGAAGCTGACGGTGATCCTTGCGGTACCATAACAAAAGCGGCTCAACGATTTGTTTGAGCCGCTTGCAGTGATCGGGATTATATCTCATCTGTGTTCCTCACCTTGTTTGAGGTCATGTACCCGAATGAATTCCTTGATTTTCTGGAAGGTTTCGACGCTGATAACGTGCTCGATGCGGCAGGCATCGGCGCTGGCAGTATCGTGGTCGACGCCCAGAATTTCTTCCAGAAAACGGCTGAGCAGACAATGGCGTTCATAAACCGATTCTGCCTTCTGGCGGCCTTCCGGAGTCAGAAGGATCTGATTGTTTTTATCCATAGTAATAAAGCCGGCAGTTTTTAAGATACTCATGGCGCGGCTGACACTTGGTTTGGAAAATTCCAGTTCATTTGCAATGTCAATCGAGCGCACAGAGCCGTTTTTCTGCTCCAGCATCAGGATGGTTTCAAGATAGTTTTCACCGGATTCCTGTATTTTCAAAGCAGGATGCTCCTTTCATATCAAATGATTGATTGGAAATATAGGATTGAGAAGGAATCATAATGTCACAAATCAAAAGATTTATGCAGTTATTTTACCATATTTGCCCCCCTCTTTCAAGGGAAGAAAAGTTAGAACAGATTGATTGTATCGATGCAAAATGGATTGACAGTACAGATACTTTCGCTTACAATAAGAGTAATATCAACAAGGATCCGATTTTGTAAAAGAGGAGTTTAGAATGGAAAAAGGAACCAGAATACAGAAAGTTCTTTCGGAGCAGAGAATTGTATCCCGCAGAAAAGCTGAAGAATGGATTGAGCAGGGAAAGATCAAGGTAAATGGACGCCCTGCATTATTAGGCCAGAAAATCAACCCGAACCGCGATGTCGTTACCATCGACGGCGAAAGGGTATATTTCCAGAAGAGCAGCCAAAAGTACTATATCATGCTGCACAAACCGCGTGGATATGTCACCACCATGAGCGATGAGCTGGGCAGAAAGTGCGTAGCGGAGCTTGTGGAAGATGTACCGGAGCGAGTTTATCCAATTGGCAGACTGGACAAGGACAGTGAAGGTATGCTGCTCTTTACCAATGACGGTGAGTTTGCAAACCTGATCATGCACCCAAGTCATCATGTATCCAAAACCTACCGTGTAACGGTTCGTCCGGATGTCAGCGATGCGCAGGTAGTACAGCTTTCTACTGGCGTTGTGATCGATGGCAAAAAGACAAGTCCTGCCCATGTTACCGTTCTGGAAAAGGAACCTGGCAGAGTGGTTATGCAGGTTGTAATCTATGAAGGAAGAAACCGTCAGGTCAGAAAGATGTGTGAAGCAGTAGGTCTGGAAGTAGCAAGACTGAAACGTACTGCAATTGGTCCGCTTAAATTAGGAATGCTGGCTCCAGGAAAATGGAGAGAGCTTCGCCCGGGAGAAATCGGAATGCTGCGCAATGCAATCAAAGCTTCTTCCGGTGCACCGGAACTGTTAAACGATCTGGATGACGAAATTCTGGGCAGAAATGCAAGACCGCGCAAACCACAGGTAGAAAAAGCAGCCTTTGTTTCTTCTGACAGAAGTGCAGGCAGAAACTTTCAGATGCGGGAGGAAAACCGCAGAGGAACACGGGGACCGGGACGCCCATTTGATGCAGGCAGAAAAGGAAAACCATATTCCAAAGGTGCCGCAGGCAAACCGTTTACCAAAAAAGGTTCCGGAATGTAAAAAATATCAGATTTTTGAAAGAGCGCAGGAAACCGCCCTGCGCTTTTTTTCTTATCGGGGGAATGGAAAATGAAAGTGACATTTGTGCGCCATGGAGAAACTGACTGGAACAGTCAGGGCAAACAGCAGGGAAAGGCAGATATTCCATTAAATGAAAAGGGCTTGCAGCAGGCACAAAAAACAGCAGAGCTGTTAAGCAATATGGAGTTTGATCATGTCTATTGTTCTCCCCTGATGCGTGCCAGACAGACAGCGCAGGTAATTTGTGAAGGAAGAAAGGTTCCAATTACCTACGATGAAAGAATCTCAGAGCGTGATATGGGAGAATTTCAGGGAAAGCGCTGGGAAGAATTCGATACCAGAAAGTTTTGGGATTACAATGCGGATGTTCACTATGAAAAAGCAGAGAATATCCAGGATTTTTACAAAAGAGTATATGATTTTCTGGACAGTCTCAAAGATAAAGAGCAGAAGGATGAAAGCGTTTTGATCGTATCTCATGGCGGTGTTTTTGCTCCGGTAAGCAGTTATTCGGGACGCTCCAGAAAAGAGGATAATTTGATCGACAACCTGCTTGCAAACGCGCAGGCATATACCTTTGAGCTGTAATTTTAAGCAGAAAAAGGGGAAAGATAGAAAACGAAAAATCTATCAGGGAGGAATGAAAGATGAAATCTATTCACATTGAGTTAGACGAATATGTTATGGCGGGAATTGGTATTATAGCAGGACTTCTTCTGCTTGTTTTTCCGCAGCAATCCTTGAACGTGATTACCTACGCAATCGGGGCAGTGGCGTTAATTTATGGCATTTTAAAAATAGTGTCCTATTTTAGAAACCGTGAATACTCTCCTCTGTTTACCTGGGAATTGATTCTGGGAATTATTCTGGTGGGAATCGGTATCTTTTCTTTTACAAATCCGGGTGGTATCTTTGCAATTTTGCCGATTATCCTGGGTGTGCTTGTTCTGATTGAGGGAATTTCCAAAGCACAGCGTGCGATGATGCTGCAAAAATATGGTTACCCAAAATGGCGGGCAGCATTACTTGCAGCAGTACTGATTGCACTGCTTGGTGTACTTTTGATTCTCAATCCATTTGGTGCACTGGTCATCACGGTAAGAGTGCTGGGAGGCGTCATTTTGGTGGATGGTATTATGGGAATCTGGGTCGGACTGACAATGAAAAAGTTTTCCTAAGGAAGCTTTCTAAAGAAGAATACGGGAGGAGATTTTGTGGCTCAGTATATTCTTGCGCTGGATCAGGGAACAACCAGTTCGAGGGCAATTCTGTTTGACAAACAACAGAATATCATTGGAATTTCGCAGAAGGAATTTACTCAGCACTATCCCAAAGAGGGTTGGGTAGAGCATGACCCGATGGAGATTTATTCGTCACAGTATGCAGTGATGATGGAAGTAATCGCACAAAGCGGTGTGGATGTCAAAGACATCAAGGGAATCGGCATCACCAATCAGAGGGAAACAACCATTCTTTGGGACGCAAAGACCGGACGTCCGGTATACAATGCCATTGTCTGGCAATGCCGCCGGACAGCGGACCGGATTGATCAGTTAAAGCAGCAGGGCTTGGAAGAATATATCCGCAAAACGACCGGTCTGGTGCCGGATGCTTATTTTTCTGCCACCAAGATTGCATGGATTCTGGATCATGTACCGCAGGGCAGAGAACGTGCGAAAAAAGGAGAGATCCTGTTTGGAACGGTAGACAGCTGGCTGATCTGGAAACTGAGCGGTGGAAAGGTTCATGTTACCGATTACACCAATGCTTCCCGAACAATGCTGTTTAACATCAATACCTTAAGCTGGGACGAGAAACTGCTGGATGCGCTGGATATTCCGGTGCAGATGCTGCCGCAGGTAAAAAACAGCAGCGAAATTTATGCTTATACCACTATCCAGGGGGAAGAGATTCCAATTGCAGGAATTGCAGGAGATCAGCAGGCAGCGTTGTTTGGACAGTGCTGTTTTGAACAGGGACAGGCCAAAAATACATATGGAACAGGCTGCTTTTTGCTGATGAATACCGGCGATAAGCCATGTTTTAGTCAAAATGGATTGATCACGACCATTGCGATCGGGATGAATGGCAAAGTGCAGTATGCACTGGAAGGAAGCGTTTTTGTCGGCGGTGCGGTGATTCAGTGGATTCGTGACGAGATGCGCTTTATCAACGAATCAAAGGATGCGGAATATTATGCCCAGAAGGTGGAGGATACCGGAGGAGTTTATCTGGTTCCGGCATTTACAGGGCTTGGTGCTCCGCACTGGGATATGTATGCGCGCGGATGTATCATCGGCATCACCAGAGGAACCAAACGGGAACATATTATCCGTGCAGCGCAGGAATCCATCGCATATCAAAGTTATGATCTGGTCAAAGCGATGGAAAAGGATACCGGTGTGTCGATTCGGGAGCTGAAAGTGGATGGCGGAGCAAGCCGCGATGCTTTTCTGATGCAGTTTCAGGCAGATGTGCTGGATTGTGAGGTTCGCAGACCGATGATTCGGGAAACCACCGCATTGGGTGCAGCTTATCTGGCCGGCCTTGCAGTGGGTGTCTGGAAGGATACTGATGAAATCCGAAAATTATGGAATTGTGATACGGTGTTCCAGTCTCAGATGAAGGCAGAACGTCGGGAAAAGCTGCTGCGTGACTGGCACAGAGCGGTTGAACGCAGCAAAGGATGGGCAATGTAATCAAGACAAAATAAAAAGGACTGCAGATGCAGTCCTTTTTATTTTGTCTAAAACAGAGCAGAGATCAAATCTATCAGTGCAGCGGTAGAAAAGGCTGGCAGATTCCAACTTTGCTCCAAAACAGATTCCAGATTTTCGTCGCAGTACTCGATTTCTTTGGAGTATGCTTTGGTGTTTTGAATTTGATCAAGAAGGGAATATTGTCCATTTTTGGAAAAATCATAAAGTCCCAACAGAAAAATTATGCTGACAGAAAAGATCGCAAATTTTACGCGGGAAAGGATATCCTCATCCCAAGTGGCTTTGAGCAGGTAGCGGTAGAGAAAATAGACACACAGATGTTCATATTCATACATTCTTTCATGGAGGGCAGAAAGGAATTGTTCCCGATTGCTTAACAGGGCAGGAAGTTCCTTTTGAATGCAGGAAAGGCGATCGGGCCAGCCAAGATCGATGGGTTCGAGGGTCTGCAAAAAGGAAAGGAGAAGATCAAGATTTTCCACAGGATTGGTGCCAAAAGTGGAAAAGGAAGGTGTCTGTGAAAATGAAGAAGGAAGATCTCCGTTATCAAGCTGTTGTTGTGCCTGCTCAGCAAGGAAAAGGAGATTAGAGAGGCGGGAAGAAAAAGTTTTTGTTCGGTCCTGCAAAAGAGCAAACATTTCTTTTCTCAGACAAAGCAGCTGATCAAGGAGTACCTTATCAAAAGGAGTTTTATCCTCTTCTTCCTCTATCACAGTGGTACGGAAGGTCAAGGGTTCAGGAGAAGAAAGAAGAAGACGTGCTGCCTCTTCACAGCAAAGACCGAGACCACTTTCCTTATAGTTGCCGAACCATTCGTGAAATCGGGGATGCTGGGTGCAGATTTCACATAGATGTTCTTCTCCAAGATGGATATAGATATCACAGAGATTTTGGTGGTTTAAAAAAGGGCAGCGTTCATTTGGGGTCAAAATGAAGTGCGGAATATCTTTATAGGATATTTCTTCTTTTAAGCGTTTTCCGAAGGAAAAATCCTCTTTTTGAGAAAGTGTATGATAATAGGATGCAGTCTTTTGATCAATATCAATTTCCCAGCCGATGCAGCAACTGTCAGAACAGTTGGATGCGGTGCAGGCAAAGGAAGAGTAAAAAAATGGCGTGGTATGTTTCATAAAACACCTCCAAAAGAGAATGGGTCTGGTAGAAAGTAAAGGAATTTTTGCCATTTCTGTTCATATTTTACCAAAGTGTGACGGAATCGTAAATAGTTTAACATAGCTTTAACGCGTTCTACAATGCGACTTTTACAAAAATTTATTAAGATATAGGAGCAGAAACAAAGCAAACAAAAATGAGGAGAGTGTACTATGAAAGCGAAAAAAATCATTTCGAAAGTGGCTGCTGCTGCAGTAGCAGGTACCATGCTGTTAAGCTGTGTATATGCTGCATCTCCAGACGTAAAATCTGCAGGTATTTCTTCCACAGTATCTGGTATGCAGACAAACGGCGGTCGCGTTTTGAGCAACAAAACAACAACATCTACTTCCAAAAAACCAAAATATGTATTCCTGTTCATCGGTGATGGTATGAGCTACCCACAGTTCCAGGCAGCTTCTGACTATCTGGGTGCAGTAGCAGACACAGATAACGATGATATCCTGGACGGCAACAAAGCACTGACCTTTATGAACTTCCCAGTAGCAGGTTCCGCAGTAACTTACGATTCCACATCTTTCTGCCCAGACTCTGCTTCTACAGCAACTTCCATTTCTACCGGTCACAAAACATACTCCGGTACCATCAACATGGATGAGACCATGACAGTAAAATACGAAACAATTGCAGAGCAGCTCAGAGATGAAGGCTATGACATCGGTGTTGTATCTTCTGTAAACCTCAACCATGCAACCCCAGCTGCTTTCTACTGCCATCAGGCAAGCAGAAACAACTACTATGAAATTGGTGAAGAACTGATTGCTTCTGACTTTGATTACTTTGCAGGCGGCGCACTGCTTAAACCAAACGGTGCTGACGGTGACAAAGAAAGCCTGTATGACAGAGCAGAAAAAGCTGGATATAAAGTAGTAAACACTCAGGCTGAAGCAGAAAAAATCAGCGACAAAGATGAAAAAGTTCTGCTGATCAGCGAAAAACTGGCAGATGGTGACTCCATCTCCTATGAAAATGACCGTGCAAACGGTGAATGGGCTCTGTCCGATTATGTAGACAAGGGTATCGAAGTTCTTTCTGACAACGAAAAAGGCTTCTTCATGATGGTTGAAGGCGGTAAAATCGACTGGGCTTGCCATGCAAACGATGCTGGTTCTGCAATCAACGACACCATCGCTCTGGCTGATGCAGTAGATGAAGCAGTTGAATTTGCAAACGAACATCCAGACGAAACTCTGATTCTGGTAACCGGCGACCATGAAACCGGTGGTCTGACAATCGGTTATGCTGGTACAGACTATGACACTTATCTGACCAACCTGACCAACCAGAAAATTTCTTACGCTAAATTCGATACAGACTACGTTGCAAAATACAAAGAAAACCAGACTTCCTTCGAAGATATGATGAAAGATGTTGAAGAACTCTTTGGTCTGAAAATGTCCGGCGCAGAAGATGACAAACTGGTTCTGACAGAGTATGAAATTGGCCTGCTCAAAGATGCTTACGTAAAAACACTGGCTGATGAAAAAGCAGACTCCGAAAACCAGAAAGAATATGTTCTCTACGGAACCTATGAACCACTGTCTGTAACAATTACCCACCTGCTCAACAACAAATCCGGTATCGACTTTACTTCTTACTCCCACACAGGTCTTCCGGTAGCAGTATTCGCAAAAGGTGTTGGACAGGATCAGTTCGGTGGATTCTATGACAACACTCAGATCTACCACAAACTGGCAGACCTGATGGACATCAAATAAGAGATATTCCAAACACTCCTGTGAGGTTTCTGAAAACAAAAGCAAAAAAGCGGATGGATTGCCGTCCGCTTTTTTGTGATGGGAAAGGGTTTCTTGTATGAAAGATCATTTTACAAAAGAAAAAATCCAATATAATGCGCCGGTTTGGGCATGTATTCTGTTTATTCTGTTCCTGTTCTTTCTGCCGACAGGATATCAGGAGATTTACCGTGAAGCAGATCAGTGTGTCGCAAAAGTTTTGGAGACCGATGACAGTGCGATCATTGATACCGGTTTGGTTCGTTCGGGAGAACAGAGATGCAAACTGGAAATCATCAGCGGTAAGTTTAAAGGGGAACAGACCGAAGGAGTCAATATGCTAAACGGTTCTTTGGAGCAGGATAAAATGTTTTACCCTGGGGATACTGCTCAGGTTGTAGTCAGCTATGACGGCGACGAGATTTTGATGGTAACAATGATCGATCACAATCGAATTCCGATGGAACTGGTCATGGGAGCAATCTTTATTCTTTTCCTGATTCTGTTTGCAGGCAGAACCGGTATCCGTGCGGTACTCAGCTTCCTGCTTACTATCCTTGCTTTATGGAAGATTCTGGTTCCAAGTTATTTGAAGGGATACAATCCAATCTGGATGGGGTTGATTTTTACCCTGATCCTGAGTCTTTTGATTATTGCTCTGGTCTATGGATTTGACCGCAGATGTGCTTCGGCAGTTTCGGGAACATTTCTTGGTGTTCTGGTTACCTGCGTCATGGGCGCCGTATTTACCGATCTGTTTAAAATACACGGTGCAGTTATGTCCTCCTCAGAAAGTTTGCTGTATGCAGGATATCAGGATTTGAACCTGACAAGAATTTTTATGGCTTCCATCTTTATCGGTGCTTCCGGTGCAATTATGGATCTGTCGGTAGATATTACATCGGCAGTTTATGAAGTTGTAGAAAAAAGGCCGGATATCGGGTGGAAAGAAGCAGTAAAATCGGGCATGAACGTTGGACGTGCGGCGATGGGTACTATGACGACCACTCTGCTGCTGGCTTATTCAGGCGGTTATATCGCTTTGCTGATGGTATTTATGGCACAGGGAACCCCATTGATTAATATTTTAAACTATAAGCATGTAGCGGCAGAGATGATCCATACAGTAATTGGTTCATTTGGATTGGTGACGGTAGCGCCGTTTACCGCGCTGTGTGCTGGTGTTTTCCTTACACATAAAAAAGAGGCAACAGAATCTCAGGTACAAGAGACAAAGTAAAATAGATAAAATAAAAAGAGCTGCTCTTAGAGCAGCTCTTTTTTTGCAGCAAAGTTTTAGGAACGACAGATAAACTGTGGAGTACGCTGGAAGTCAAATTGTTTGGGCTGCGTACAGGAAAGAAGATGGTTTAAATCGACATACTGAATCTGCTGGTTTTCATAACTTGTCCAATAAAAGCGGAGAGACTCAGAACACATGATGGAAGTGTAGATGGTGTAATCGAAAGGAACAATATCAGAATCCAGTTCGGTTACATGACCTGGTTGGCTGACGCGAACCATTCCCAAAGGAAAAACGGCACTTTGGAAGAGGTGGAACATCTTTGCAATGCCATCCTGCTCGTCAGAGCCTTTTGTACAGAACTTTTTCAGGAAGGCAAGGCGAATGAATCGGGAAGGGGAACTAAAGTCGCCTGGGAGTCCCTGAGCGCCATTTCCGGAGAAGCACTGTTCCAGATGGTCACACTCTATCTCCAATGTATCGTAGTCCAAATCGCGGATACCAGCGTAGTTGAGAAGGTTTAAGCGATGCCAGGAATAACCGGGACTGTTAGTCATTACACCGATGGTGTTTCGGTAAATGCTGATACCGGTTTTATCCGGTTCGATTACGATGGATTCACCGCTGCGGTCGCTGAACGACCAGTGCAGAGTTGGTACGGTTCCGAAGAGAGGAATATTCAGCAAAGTGAGGTTATTCTGAAGCATTGTGACAACTTCATTGACGCTGGAACACTGTGATAACATGTGATAGACCAGAAATGGTGGTTGTAGCGGAAGTGTTCCGGAACGAACCTGATCTTCAAAGTGGGCAAATCCACGGTAATAAAGCTGTCCGCCCATCAATCCTTTTTCATTGATTCCTTCATAGAGAATTGGGGAACAACCCTCTGTGAGCAGACCGGTACCCAGAGAAGCATAGAGTGAAGTTGTTTTGCATTGTGGATTTTCAGAGTTTTCGAGAGAGGTTCCACAAAAACAATATTCCGTGCCACGGGGAACATAGGTGACTTTGGTTTCTGCGGCAAGTCGATTAAAATCGAGGTTGCGCCCCCAAAAGTGTTTTTGATCCAGTGTGCTCCAGGAAAGAGCGCTGCATCCGGCATTCAGTTCTTCCAGTAGATTTTGATGCATAAGTTTAACCCTCCTTTTACTTACAGGTAAAATGCTTATATATCTATTATAGCGTGTACCCAGAGAAATATAAGGTGTTTTTAAGAATAATGTGAGAATAGATTCTAAACAATACAAAAAGGGACTTAGGGATTATGTTATCTACGGATGAGAATAAAAACTGAGGTGTAGGAAATATTTGTCTTAGAAATGAGAGGGTATCTATCAAAGAGAAAATCGACAGCACAGGTAAAGAAGCTTAAAAAAGAAAAATCTGCGGGACGCAAAATGCTCACCGCAGGAATAGGGGGGTATTTATTAAAGAGAAGATCAACGACGCGGGCAAAGAAAGTTTAATAAAAAGAAAACCTGCGGAGCGCGAAATGCTCACCGCAGGTGTGGTATGCCCGATGCGATTCGAACGCACGACCTTCAGAGTCGGAGTCTGACACTCTATCCAACTGAGCTACGGGCACATAAAAGAAATAACTCATTTATTATAGCATACAGGATAAGAAAAAGTAAAGAGAAAAGTTGGAGGCACAAAGCTATTTTGCTTTTAGAAAGGAATACTCAGAATCGAAGAGTGACTGAAAAGTTCGAAAACCCGCATAGATAAGGGAAAAAGTGGGAGTTTCCCACTTTTTTGAAAAAAATCTGGATTTTTTTCAAAAAAGGTGTTGACAAATCAGTTTGAGCATGATATTATATATGAGCTGTCAGCGAGACAGCGACACACGAGAGCTCAAAAAGCTCATAAGTAAGCCAAAAACAAGCGATTTCGATTGAAACTTCGGTTTCAAAAAGAAATTAAAAAACTTTGAAAAAAGTGCTTGACAAGCTGAAAACAGTGTGATATAATAAACGAGTTCACTTCGGTGAACAAAGCGCAGGACCTTGAAAATTGAACAACATGAAAGCAAACAATCATGATGATTGCAAAGAATCAAGTTAATTTCTTTGAAGCTTAAAGTACTTTACGAACGCAAGTGATTTCGTTTGAAGGTTAAGTTTCAAATTCTTTTATATGATTAAAACAACGAAAGTTGTTGTAATACCATTTACAAAGAGTTTGATCCTGGCTCAGGACGAACGCTGGCGGCGCGCCTAACACATGCAAGTCGAACGGA
>NZ_FTRU01000002.1 GCF_900148495.1 Negativibacillus massiliensis | reverse complement strand
ATATTTGGCGGGTGTAATAACGGAAATTGCAATAGAATGTGGCGTGTCGGAACAGGCAGTTCGTGCATGGTGTAGGCGAAACCATGTTGCGAAAGATGCGAAAGGAAGTTTCGCAATCAGCGAAAGTCAAAAAACCGCCATATATCAGCATTATTTAGGTGTTGAACGAAAGCAAGTTTCGCAACAGGCGAAAGCAAGTTGCGAAACTTGCGAAACCACTTTGATCGCTATGCTGCAGGGAGAATTAGACCGGAAAAGCGAGCAACTTGCTGTAAAGGACAAGCAGATCGAGGAACTGAACGCAAGGTTGGCGGAGGTCAGCTCGGCGTTGGTGACGGCACAGCAGACTGCGGCAGCGGCCCAGGCTCTCCATGCTGGGACAATGCATCAGCAGCTTCTTTCCGGCAAGTCCGGAGCCGATCAGCCGGAGCGTGAGACAGAACCGGTTCAAAAGCGTAGCTGGTTTAGTAGGTTCTTTGGGGACTAAACAGAACGACAAATCGGGAATTGATGAAGGAGTGTGATTGTATGAAAAAGGTATGGACATATTTTGCGATAGGCTGTGTAGTCGCAATCATAGGTATGTTCTTTTCTGACATTTGCGGAGATTTCTTCAATGGTATGGATTATGGAAGTGCTTGTGTATTAGCTCACTACGGATAAAGAAGCAAGGAGAGGTTAAAAATTTTTGCCGTTCCCATCCGGCGGGGCCTCGCCGGATAGGTCTGGCTCAATCGTCGGGCAAGTCCACCTTGCCTACAAAAGAATAATAAATCTCGATGTCCTGGTGGCGCGTTCCCTGCTCGTCCTTCCAGCACTCATGCACCACGATCTTCTCCACGAACTCCCGCAGGAGGGTGGGGGTCAGCTCCTCAAAGCTGGTGTACTTCCGCACAACGGCCATGAACTTCTCCACGTTCACAGCGGCCTCCTGCGCCTGCCCCAGCTCCGCCTGTAACTCGGCGGCACGGGCCTTCAGCGTGGCCTGCTCCTGCTCATAATCGGTGGACAACTCCATGAAACGCTCGTCCGTAATGCGCCCGCTCACGCTGTCCTCATACAGACGCTTGAAGATGCCGTTCAACTCTCCGATACGCTTCTGCGCCGCCTCCAGCTCGCGGCGGCGGGCGGCGTTCTTCCGCTTACCGCCGTCCTCGTTCTGTGCCATCAGCAGCTTCATAAACCGGGCCTCATGCTTGGCGGCGTAGCTGGTGACTTTCCGCAGATTTTCCGTCACGCCCGCCGTCAGAAGGTCGGTGCGGATGAAATGTGCCGTACAATCGGCGGTGCGCTTCTTGTAGCTGCCGCAGATGTAGCAGTCCTGCCGCCGCTTGTTCGTTTCATACCTCTGCTGGTACATGACGCTGCCGCAGTCGGCGCAGAACAACAGACCGGAGAACAGGCCAACCTCGCCGTAGCGGTTGGGCCGCTTTCGCTGTTTGCGAAGCTCCTGCACTCGCTCCCAGGTGGCCTCGTCAATGATGGCCTCGTGGGTATGCTCAAAGACCATTATCTTGTCCTCTGGGTTGGCAACGCTGGTCTTGACCTTGTAGGACACCTTCTCCGTCTTGAAGTTGACGGTATGCCCCAGGTACTCCCGGCGCTCCAGGATGTGCGCCACGGTGTTGCTCGACCACTTACAGGGGTAGTCCGGGTAGTAACGGCGGGTGCTGCCGGTGCGCCGGTACTCCATCGTCCCCGGCGTGGGGATGTTCTGCTCGGTCAGCATCCGGGCAATCTTGGTGGGGCCGTTCCCGGCAAGGCACAGACTGAATATCTGCTTTACAACAGGTGCGGCCTCCGGGTCAACAACGAAGTGTCCGTCCGGGCCTTTCAGATAGCCATAGACCGGCTGGCTGGTGATGGGTTTTCCGCTCATGCCTTTAGCCCGGAAAACCGCTTTGATTTTCTTGCTCGTGTCCCTCACCATCCATTCATTAAATAAATTCCGCAAGGCGCTCATGCGCGGCAGTCGGGCTTGTTTCACAAAACAACCCACTGATTCGTAAAGGAGAATGTAACTTCATGTTTGCTAAAAATTCAAAGGCATATTCTGTCTACCTGCTGTTCCGATTTGTCTTTTCCCTGGCGGTTTCTATGTCCACAGTGCTTTCCATCGTGTACCACCTGGAGGTGGTGCAGCTGGATGCTTTCCAGCTTGTCCTGGTAGGGACGGTTCTGGAGACCTCCTGCTTTCTGTTCGAGATACCCACCGGTGTGGTGGCGGATTTGTATAGCCGTCGGCGCTCGGTGCTGATTGGAATGTTCCTCTACGGCCTGGGCTTTCTGATGGAGGGTGCGCTACCGTGGTTCGCGCCGGTTCTGCTGGCCCAGGTTGTCTGGGGTTGCGGTGATACCTTCATCACCGGCGCTCTGGAGGCGTGGATTGCCTCGGAGGAAGAGGACAAACCCATAGACAAGGTGTTCCTGCGGGGCAGTCAAATGGGGCAAATCGGCGGCGTTCTGGGCGTGGTGCTGGGCACACTGCTGGGAAACATAAACCTGCAAATGCCTGTCATCTTGGGGGGCAGTTTGTGCTTGTTGTTGGGGCTGGTGTTGGTTCGCATCATGCCAGAAACCAACTTCTCCCCTGCTATTGAGGAACGGCAGGGCTTGCTTAAAGACTTTGTCTGCCTGTTCAAGCTCAACCTGGGCTTTGTGAAAGGCGCACCTGTGTTGCTGGCGCTCTTAGCAATCACACTATGCGGGGGACTTGCCAGTGAAGGCTTTGACCGGCTCTCCACCGCTCATTTTCTGGATGACACGGTAATACCCGTTATCGGGCCGCTGAACAGCGTCACTTGGTTCGGTGTTATCAGTCTTATCGGCAGCGGCTTAGGTATTCTGGCTTCTCAGTTGCTCATCGCCCGCATGGAGAAAAAAGGGACTGTCAGCCGAACCAGTGTGGTCATGTCCACCAGCGCCGGGTATATCCTGTGCCTGGTTCTCTTCGCGGTGGGGCGGAGCTTTTGGTTCATGTTGTTGGTGTTCCTGCTGGCGGGGCTTATGCGCACCATCAAGGAGCCTGTGCTGGCCGCCTGGATGAACGACCATGTGGATGAGAAAATGCGCGCCACAGTCTTTTCCACCAGCGGACAGCTGGACTCTTTCGGGCAGATCATCGGCGGGCCTATTGTGGGGCTGGTAGCCCAGCAGGTGTCCATACCCTGGGGGCTGGTCTGTACCGCTTTCCTGCTGTTGCCCGCGCTGTTCTTAGTGCCGGTGGCGGGAAAGAAGCGGGATTGATATGGCATAGTTAAGTTTACTGACGAGCGGGAGATTACTTCCGCTCGTCTTCATTTAGTAGCGCAAAATTTGAGGACTCTTTATTTCCTTATTCGGTATAGCGGAGGCGGCTGTCAATTCGACATAATTTTCTTGTGATACTTTACCGTACATGAGCATTAGGAATAGGAATGTATCTTTGTGTGGTAGTTGTTACTTGCACAGGTATTATTGTTTCAAAAATCAGTTCCAAGCCAAATGAAGATACTCCTGAAGAAAAAGAAGAATGACCAATTCCAGTTTATCGGTGGGATGAAGTTCGGGGAGCCGTCCGCAGACGGCAGGGGCAGCGCCCCTCCGGAGCTGGCAGAGCAGCAGGCACGAGCCGGCAGTGAAGCAGCTCCGGCAACCCCTCCCCTTTAGGGGCGCAAAGCACTTTCACACCGCTGCACCGATGGGGTGGCGGTGTGAAAGTGCTTTTGCGTTACTTTCTCACCAGAAAGTAACAAAGAGGTTGTTTTTAGCGGAAATTTATGATAAAATAGAGGACGGAAGAATAAGCGGAAAGGGGGCGATTTTATGGGAGTTACGATTTCGGGTATGACAGGTGCAGGGAGCATCCGGCACAACAACCGCAGCTTCTCAGCGGCGAATGTAGACCGGAGCCGGACGGAGCAGAACATTGTTTTCTGCAACGAGGATCTGAAGCAGGTCTATCATATGGTCTTTGATGAAGCTCTCGCAGCCTACAACGCAAAGAAAACCAAAACGAGAGATAAGATACCGGACTACTATGAGCATATCCGGCAGAGTAAACAGGAAAAGCTGTTCCATGAAGCGATCTTCCAGATCGGCAACATGAGCGACTGTGGGTGCGGTACGCCGGACGGAGAACGGGCGGCGGCAGCTCTGAAAGATTTTGCGGAGTCTTTTGCAGAACGCAACCCCCATCTGCGGGTGTTCAATATGGTGCTGCACATGGACGAGGCAACGCCCCATCTCCATGTCGATTTTATCCCTGTGGCAACGGAGCAGTCAAGAGGACTTTCTACAAGGGTATCTATGAAACAGGCATTGAAGCAGCAGGGGTTTGTCGGTGTCGGCAGAAAGCAGACCGAATGGGCGGCGTGGATGGAACGGGAGAAAGAAGCTCTGACGGAGATCGCCCAGCGGCACGATTTTGAAATTATCTCTCTCGGCACGAACAGACCGCACATGGACTTGCCGCAGTTCAAGGAAGCGGCTGCGAGGCTGGAAGCGGTGCAGCAGCAGACAGCGGCAGTAGAGCGGGAGGTTGCTGAGCTGGAACGGCAGCGGGACGCTCTGAAAGGCACTGTGCGGCTCTTAAAGGAGGCTGACAGGGTAAATGCACCCCTGCATGATATTCAGCCGGAAAAGACGCTCACAGGGGCAGTAAAGGGCGTGACGGTGGATCAGGTCGAGCAGCTAAAGAAAATGGCACTGCGCAGCGTGACGGATCGGCACAAGGTACAGGAGCTGACGGAGGAAAACACCCGTCTGCGGTCACAGGTGCCGTCCATGAAGAAGCGGCTGGAAGAAGCGCAGCGGCAGCAGAGGCTTGAACAGGAAAACCGGAGGCTGCGCGATGAAAACTATTATCTGCAATCCGAGCTGCAGGAGGAACGCAGCTTCACCGAGCGTCTGACGGACGGCATCGGTCGGATGCTGGACTTCTTGGAAGAACACTTGCCGGAGCGTCTGCGTCCTCTGCTTGAAAAGGCGAGGGAGCTGCTGCCCGATCCGGAGATTGGACAGCAGCAGGAGCAACAGCAGCACCAGCGAGGAATGGGCGGCATGGAGCTGTAAAAGAAGCCTGTCCGGAGGGCTTGAAAATCTCTTTCGGACAGGCTATAATAACAACTGAAAATAGGGAATTGCTGTATTGATAATCTAAGCCCCCTGTAAGGGTACTCCCAACCTATATTTTTTCTCTCTGAAAGGGAGAAAGTCGGAGGGGAAAAAGGGGGTGAGCGGAGGGGTGTTGGAAGTGTGGTAAACCTCGTTAGAGGTTTTCCAAGCCACTGTGGTAAACCCATCGGGTTTTCCATAGTGGCGGCACTTTCAATGCCCCGCAGCGAGGGGGAAAAGGGGGAGGTGACTTTCTCTTTAAGGCGGCGTAGCCGCCGCTCTTTTGCTCCCCCTTTTCCCCCTTCCCGCCCGCAGGCGATCCCCGCCGCAGCGGATTTTCTTTTTGGTACTTTTTCTTTTGTGAGGTGGTAATATGACCGAGAATTATCGAGGCTGCTACGAGTATTTGAGCGCACAATATCCGGAGGTCGGAGGCTATGAGTTTTATAAAGAGCTGTTTCCGGACAATGAGAACTCCGGAGAACGGCACACGGATTTTTCCCATCCGAACGCTGTGTATCTGTATCGGGACGAACAGAGCGAGGATAAGAAGCTCCGGCGCAGGAAGATGTATAACGACACATGGGAACAGGATTACATGGAGTTTGTCGAGGGGAACAGCCTTACTTTGTGCAGCGGTCTTGCATATCGCAGAAAGGAGAACAGGCTGGAGAACGCCCAGCGGATGTATGCTCTGATCTTCGATCTGGATGGCGTAGGTCTTGCCGAGCTGCGCAACCTCTTTCTGCGCTTTGGCGGCGATCCGGAGCGAGTGCGCCGGTTGCCGATGCCGACTTTCCTTGTTCTGTCGGGGACAGGGCTGCATATCTACTATGTTTTCCAGCAGCCGATTGACCTATACCCGAATATAAAAATTCAGCTTAAAAGTCTGAAATATGACCTCACTTTCCGGCTATGGGAGTATGGCAGCACTTCGCAGGTCAAGGCGATCCAGTATCAATCCATCAATCAGAGCTTCCGCATGGTGGGCAGCATCAATGACAAGCATGGGACGGAGCTGGTCGCTTTCCGTACCGGAGAACGGGTAACGCTGGATTATCTGAACGCCTACGCAAAGCCAGAAAACAGGGTGGATGTCAATAAGCCTTTCAGCCCATCCAAAATGACACGAGCTGAGGCGAGGGAGGCATATCCGGAGTGGTATGAGCGTGTTGTTGTGAGAGGCGAGAAAGGACGCAAGAAGTGGGATATTGCCGGAAAGGTGCATGGTGATGATCCGTATGCGCTCTACCATTGGTGGCTGCGGCAGATCGGAGAGATAAAGGGCGGGCATCGGTATTTCTTTTTGATGTGCCTTGCTATCTATGCTTACAAATGCGGTGTGTCGAAGCAGCAGCTCCGGCAGGATATGAAAGAGGCTTTTGATGATCTGCAGATGGTGAAGCATGAGAACGCATTGACCGAGGAAGATATACGGAGTGCGCTGGAAGCCTACGACAAGGAGTATTACAATTTCACGATTTCCGATATTGAAGCTCTGACCGATGTTCGCATCGAGCGCAACAAGAGGAATGGTAGATCACAGAAAGAGCATTTGAAAAGAGCAAGGGCGGTGCAGGAAGTGGATTATCCTGGCGGCACATGGAGAAGAAAAGGGGCAGAAGAAAAGAAAGCGCAAGTCTATGCGTGGCGGCAGGAGCATCCAGAGGGACGCAAGGCCGATTGTCATAGGGACACCGGACTTGATCCGAAAACGATCTGCAAATGGTGGGACACCGTACCGGAGGGGCATATAACGGTCAAAATACGCCCATCACAGGCTTTGAGCGATCTGTTGGTGGAGGAATTTAAGAAAGGGCTGTAAACGCCCCAGAAACGCCCTACAAGGCGTTTTCGGGGCGGGTAAGGGTTTTTATATTACCCCACCGAAAACGAGGCTTGAAAACCGCGCGAAATAAGGCTTTTTCACCCCCTAAATGTACACGCTGCGGTGTTAGCATATAGAAAGCACTGTTCATAGAAAAGTTGCAAAAAAACATTTGCAATGCACTTGCAAATGTCACGAATATTGAATATAATATTAGTGCAAGCTAAAAATGACGAGGAAAGGAGTGCTATTATGGCTAAAGGAAATATGACGATAAGAATGGAGCCGGAGCTGAAAGCACAGGCGGCAGCTCTCTTTAAGTCCCTCGGAATGGATTTGAGTACGGCAACGGGTATTTTTTATCGACAGGCACTTAGGTGTCATGGACTTCCCTTTGAAGTCAAGGTTGACGAGCCGAATGCTGTTACCTATGCGGCGATGGAGGCGGCAGAAAAGGGAGAGGATATGTATGGTCCGTTTGATAGCGTTGCAGATCTGATGGAGGCGCTGAATGCTTAAGCCGGAGTTTTCGGGGCAGTTCAAACGAGATTACAAGCTTGCGATCAAGAGAGGCTGCGATCCGAAGAAGTTGGAGGAAGTGATCACGCTGTTGTGTAACGAGCAGCCGTTGCCGGAGGCGTATCGAGATCATGCTCTCACTAATTCCAGAAATTATAAGGACATGAGAGAATGTCACATCGAGCCGGACTGGCTGTTGGTCTATAAAGTTGTTCGGCAGACTTTGATTTTGAAATTGATAAGGACGGGATCTCATAGCGATTTGTTTTGAGATTAACTCCGGATGAAAGAGTGGTGATGATATTTGGCGGGTGTAATAACGGAAATTGCAATAGAATGTGGCGTGTCGGAACAGGCAGTTCGTGCATGGTGTAGGCGAAACCATGTTGCGAAAGATGCGAAAGGAAGTTTCGCAATCAGCGAAAGT
>NZ_FTRU01000003.1 GCF_900148495.1 Negativibacillus massiliensis | reverse complement strand
AGGTTAAGTTTCAAATTCTTTTATATGATTAAAACAACGAAAGTTGTTGTAATACCATTTACAAAGAGTTTGATCCTGGCTCAGGACGAACGCTGGCGGCGCGCCTAACACATGCAAGTCGAACGGAGTTGTGTTGAAAGCTTGCTGGATATACAACTTAGTGGCGGACGGGTGAGTAACACGTGAGTAACCTGCCTCTCAGAGTGGAATAACGTTTGGAAACGAACGCTAATACCGCATAACGTGAGAAGAGGGCATCCTCTTTTTACCAAAGATTTATCGCTGAGAGATGGGCTCGCGGCCGATTAGGTAGTTGGTGAGATAACAGCCCACCAAGCCGACGATCGGTAGCCGGACTGAGAGGTTGATCGGCCACATTGGGACTGAGACACGGCCCAGACTCCTACGGGAGGCAGCAGTGGGGGATATTGCACAATGGGGGAAACCCTGATGCAGCGACGCCGCGTGAGGGAAGACGGTTTTCGGATTGTAAACCTCTGTCTTTAGGGACGAAAAAATGACGGTACCTAAGGAGGAAGCCACGGCTAACTACGTGCCAGCAGCCGCGGTAATACGTAGGTGGCAAGCGTTGTCCGGAATTACTGGGTGTAAAGGGAGCGTAGGCGGGGAGACAAGTTGAATGTCTAAACTATCGGCTTAACTGATAGTCGCGTTCAAAACTATCACTCTTGAGTGCAGTAGAGGTAGGCGGAATTCCTAGTGTAGCGGTGAAATGCGTAGATATTAGGAGGAACACCAGTGGCGAAGGCGGCCTACTGGGCTGTAACTGACGCTGAGGCTCGAAAGCGTGGGTAGCAAACAGGATTAGATACCCTGGTAGTCCACGCCGTAAACGATGATTACTAGGTGTGGGGGGACTGACCCCTTCCGTGCCGGAGTTAACACAATAAGTAATCCACCTGGGGAGTACGACCGCAAGGTTGAAACTCAAAGGAATTGACGGGGGCCCGCACAAGCAGTGGAGTATGTGGTTTAATTCGAAGCAACGCGAAGAACCTTACCAGGTCTTGACATCGAGCGACGAACCAAGAGATTGGTTCTTCCTTCGGGACGCGAAGACAGGTGGTGCATGGTTGTCGTCAGCTCGTGTCGTGAGATGTTGGGTTAAGTCCCGCAACGAGCGCAACCCTTATCATTAGTTGCTACGCAAGAGCACTCTAATGAGACTGCCGTTGATAAAACGGAGGAAGGTGGGGATGACGTCAAATCATCATGCCCCTTATGACCTGGGCTACACACGTACTACAATGGTGATCAAACAGAGGGAAGCAACACAGCGATGTGAAGCAAATCCCGAAAAATCATCTCAGTTCAGATTGCAGGCTGCAACTCGCCTGCATGAAGTCGGAATTGCTAGTAATCGCGGATCAGCATGCCGCGGTGAATACGTTCCCGGGCCTTGTACACACCGCCCGTCACACCATGGGAGTCGGTAACACCCGAAGCCAGTAGCCTAACCGCAAGGAGGGCGCTGTCGAAGGTGGGATTGATGACTGGGGTGAAGTCGTAACAAGGTAGCCGTATCGGAAGGTGCGGCTGGATCACCTCCTTTCTAAGGAGAACTGTTCAAGAGAACAGTTTATCTGGTCAGACTTGATTCAAAGCTTAATGTTGTTCAATTTTGAAGGCCTTGGTCTTCAAAATTAGGTAAGAGCGGCATATCCGAAACCCTGATACGGGGGTGTAGCTCAGCTGGGAGAGCACCTGCCTTGCACGCAGGGGGTCAGGAGTTCGATCCTCCTCATCTCCACCAAAGGGTGAGGGTATGAAACGAACAACTGCCGGTCTAATCAATATGGGCTCATAGCTCAGGTGGTTAGAGCGTACGCCTGATAAGCGTAAGGTCGGTGGTTCGAGTCCACTTGAGCCCACCAGCAACGATATGTTGCAAAAATGTTCCTTGAAAATTGAACAATGAAAATAACTGCGAAATTGAGGTAAAAAACCTAGAACGATAATTTAAATTAACGTTTAAGGGTAAAAAATACTACAATAACGAAGAGAACCATTAGCAAAACACATGGTCAAGCTACAAAGAGCTTAAGGTGAATGCCTTGGCACTGGGAGCCGATGAAGGACGTGGCAAGCTGCGAAAAGCTACGGGGAGTTGCAAGCAAACTTTGATCCGTAGATGTCCGAATGGAGCAATCCACATGAGGTAACGCTCATGTATCATACGATGAATTCATAGTCGTATGAGGGGAACCGCCTGAACTGAAACATCTAAGTAGGGCGAGGAAGAGAAATCAAACGAGATTCCGCTAGTAGTGGCGAGCGAACGCGGAAGAGGCCAAACCAGAAGCAGCAATGTTTCTGGGGTTAGGACTGCATTTAGCATTGACAATGGTTAGCCGAACTGCATGGGAAGGCAGACAAGATAGGGTGAGAGTCCCGTAGGCGAAAACTAGAGTCAGCGAGCAGTATCCAGAGTACCGCAAGACACGTGAAACCTTGTGGGAAGATGGGGGGACCACCCTCCAAGCCTAAATACTACCCAGTGACCGATAGCGCAAAGTACTGTGAAGGAAAGGTGAAAAGGACCCCGGGAGGGGAGTGAAATAGAACCTGAAACCCTGAGCTTACAAGCACCGAGAGCACGTCAAAGTGTGATCGGGTACTTTTTGTAGAACGGTCCGGCGAGCGTATGTACGTAGCAAGGTTAAGGACTTAAGGTCCGGAGCCGAAGCGAGAGCAAGTCTGAATAGGGCGTCAAGTTACGTGCATAGGGCCCGAAACCGGGTGACCTATCCATGTCCAGGCTGAAGTTGGGGTAAGACCCAATGGAGGGCCGAACCGACCTCCGTTGAAAAGGCGGCGGATGAGGTGTGGATAGCGGAGAAATTCCAATCGAACTCGGATATAGCTGGTTCTCCCCGAAATAGCTTTAGGGCTAGCGTTGTGTATCATTACCGGAGGTAAAGCACTGAATGGCCTAGGGCCCTAACGGGTACCGAAGCCTATCAAACTAAGAATGCCGGCTAATGCGAGCACAGCAGTCAGACTATGGGAGATAAGTTTCATAGTCAAAAGGGAAACAGCCCAGACCCACAGCTAAGGTCCCAAATATGATTTAAGTGGAAAACGATGTGGGGTTGCGAAAACAACCAGGATGTTGGCTTAGAAGCAGCCACTCATTTAAAGAGTGCGTAATAGCTCACTGGTCGAGTGACCCTGCGCGGAAAATTCAACGGGGCTAAAATCATAACCGAAGCTTGGGATATACTAATGTATATGGTAGGGGAGCGTTGTGTAAGGGGTGAAGTCATAGCGGAAGCGGTGGTGGACTTTACACAAGTGAGAATGCCGGAATGAGTAGCGCGAATTATGTGAGAATCATAATGGCCGAAAGTCTAAGGTTTTTGGAGGAAGGTTCGTCCGCTCCAAGTTAGTCGGGAGCTAAGGTCAGGCCGAAAGGCGTAGCCGATGCACATACGGTAGACATTCCGTAACCGTCGAAGTATTTAAGCAAAGGGACACTTTGGGAAGGTACAAGCCAGGCGTTGGTAGCCCTGGTCGTAAGGGACTGAAGTTTAGTAAGGAAGTGTACTGGAACAGAGGCGAGAAAAGCTTTGTGTATATACAAGATGCCCGTACCGCAAACCGACACAGGTAGATGGGAAGAGAATTCTAAGGCCAACGGGAGAAGGGTTGTTAAGGAACTCGGCAAGTTGACCCCGTAACTTCGGAAGAAGGGGTGCTCCAGAAATGGAGCCGCAGAGAATAGGTCCAGGCGACTGTTTAGCAAAAACACAGCTCTATGCTAAATCGAAAGATGATGTATATGGGGTGACACCTGCCCGGTGCTGGAAGGTTAAGAGGAGATGTGCAAGCATTGAATTGAAGCCCCAGTAAACGGCGGCCGTAACTATAACGGTCCTAAGGTAGCGAAATTCCTTGTCAGGTAAGTTCTGACCCGCACGAATGGTGTAACGATCTGGACACTGTCTCAACAACCCGCCCGGCGAAATTGTAGTACCGGTGAAGATGCCGGTTACCCGCGACAAGACGGAAAGACCCCATGGAGCTTTACTGTAGCTTAATATTGGATTTTGATATTTCATGTACAGAATAGGTGGGAGACTGAGAAACAGAAGCGTCAGCTTCTGCGGAGTCGCCTTTGGGATACCACTCTTGAAGTGTTGAAATTCTAACCTGCAGCCGTGAATCCGGCTGGGGGACATTGTTAGGTGGGCAGTTTGACTGGGGCGGTCGCCTCCAAAAAGGTATCGGAGGCGCTCAAAGGTTCGCTCAGCATGGACGGAAACCATGCCCCTGAGTGTAAACGCATAAGCGAGCCTAACTGCGAGACTGACAAGTCGAGCAGTAACGAAAGTTGGAGTTAGTGATCCGGCGGTATGTGAGTGGAAATGCCGTCGCTCAACGGATAAAAGCTACCCTGGGGATAACAGGCTGATCTCCCCCAAGAGTCCACATCGTCGGGGAGGTTTGGCACCTCGATGTCGGCTCATCACATCCTGGGGCTGTATTCGGTCCCAAGGGTTTGGCTGTTCGCCAATTAAAGTGGTACGCGAGCTGGGTTCAGAACGTCGTGAGACAGTTCGGTCCCTATCTGTCGTGGGCGCAGGATATTTGAAGGAAGCTGTCCCTAGTACGAGAGGACCGGGATGGACGCACCTCTGGTGCACCAGTTGTCACGCCAGTGGCACAGCTGGGCAGCTACGTGCGGAACGGATAAACGCTGAAAGCATCTAAGCATGAAGCCGCTCCTGAGATAAGATATCCCACCAGGTTAACTGGGTAAGACCCCTTGAAGACTACAAGGTTGATAGGCTGCAGGTGTAAGTGCCGTGAGGTATTTAGCTTGGCAGTACTAATCGGTCGAGGGCTTGACCAAGTGTTGCTAATAAATTTTCATTGTTCAATTTTGAGGGAACAT
>NZ_FTRU01000004.1 GCF_900148495.1 Negativibacillus massiliensis | reverse complement strand
CTTGTCCCCTTCACCCCATAGGGGGGCATATATTATCAATACATTTTATTCCCTATTTTTACTGTTATTATAGCCTGTCCGGGCGGCTCTTGCAAGGCTCCCGGACAGGCTTCTTTTACAGCTCCATACCGCCCCAGGTGTGGCCCTGTTCCTGTTCTCTCTCCGGCTGCTGCACCTCTGGCACTGGTAGCAGTTCCCGCGCCTTTTCGACCAGGGGCCGGAACTGCTCCGGCAAGTGCTGATCCAGAAAGTCCAGCACCGCCCCGATCCCTTCCCGGAGCCGCGCCGAAATCCCACGCTCCCAGCTCAAATCTTCTTCCAGGTATTCCACCTGCACTTTGAGCTGCCGGTTTTCATTTTCAAGCCGCTGCCGCTCCTGGGCCTCCTTCAGTTTTTCTTTCATCGAGGGGATTTTCTGCTGAAGCTGTTGGTTTTCTACCTTCAGCTCCCGCACCTTCTGCTCTGCCGCCGCGCCCCGGATCACCGCCGCCTTCAGCTCCTTCACCTGCTCCACCGTCACACCCTTGACGGCCCCTGTCAGCGTCTTTTCCGGCTGTATCGCGTCCAGATCGGGCTTAACCTTCTCCACCGCTTTCAGCAGCTTCACATTCCCTTGCAGGGCCTTTCTCTGCTTTTCCAGGGCCGCGATCTCCTGCTCTGCTGCTGTCACCTGTTCCTGGATAGCTTCAAGCCGCTGGGCCGCTGCTCTGTACTCTGGTAGCTCCATACGCTCGCGGCCACCGCCCAGGCTGATAATCTCAAACTCGTGAGCCTGGGCGATTTCCGTTAGGGCTTCTTTCTCCCGTTCCATCCAGGCTTTCCATTCGGTCTGCTTTCGGCCCATCCCTTCAAATCCCTGCTGCTTTAACGCCTGTTTCATTGATACCCGCGTTGAGAGGCCCCGGCTCTGCTCCGTTGCCACAGGCACGAAGTCCACATGGAGGTGGGGCGTGGCCTCGTCCATGTGCAGCACCATATTGAACACCCGCAGATGAGGGTTGCGCTCCTGGAAGGACTCTGCAAATTCTTTGAGAGCTGCCGCCGCCCGTTCCCCTCCAGGGGAGCCGCACCCGCAGTCCGTCAAGTTGCCGATCTGGAAGATAGCCTCGTGAAATAGCTTCTCCTGTTTGCTCTGCCGGATATGCTCATAGTAATCTGGTATCTTGTCCCTGGTCTTTTTCTTTTTGGCATTGTAGGCGGCCAGGGCTTCATCGAAAAGTTCGTGGTACACCTTCTTCAAATCCTCGTTGCAAAAGGTGACATTCTGCCCCGACCTGCTCCGGTCTACATTCGCCGCTGAAAAGCTCCTGTTGTTGTGCCGGATACTTCCCCGGCCCGTCATTCCCGAAATGGTTGTGCCTATAAAATCACCCGTCCCTTTCCTGCAAAAGCCTATATCCTACTACTCCTATTTTACCATAACTGGCCGCAGGCCACAACCTCTTTGTTACTTTCTTGTGAGAAAGTAACGCAAAAGCACTTTCACACCGCCGCCCCTTCGGGGCTGGCAGTATGAAAGTGCTTTTGCGCCCTGCCGGGGGCTAAAAGAAGCAGCCTCACAACTGTCTCCAAGAATTTCTGTTGTCACTCTACTTCTTCTGGTGCAAGAGGATAGCCACACAATTCATCTTCCTGTGCAGAAACCTCTGCGTCCTCTGTTTTTACAAGGCCGCTTTCTTCAAGCAAATCTGGCGGCACAGCACTTACAGCTAACTGTTGTTCTTCCGGCAAGCTATTATACCAATCCAGCCATTCAAGCGTTTCTTTGGAAAGGCCCTCCGCATCTACCATCCGATCACCATATCGGACTTGATTTCCGGCTCCTTCTCTTTGCTCAAAAACGATCCATTTCTCGTTCATAAAAATCTCTATGGTATTGTCGGCCCCGTATTGATATTCAAATCCTGTTCCAAAATTAGATTGGTTATCCTTTGTCGGTATCTCAGAGCCATCAACCGATGAAGTGATTTCCCCGTCCATTACCCCGCAATGGCCACTTATGGTACTTTCTTTCCCCGTATCATAGTAGAGTTTGCCATCCACCATTACCATAGGGATTTTATCCCATTCTTGCGTTTCTTCCTGTCCCGGCAGTTCATTCTCACTTACAGGAACAATCTCATATTGGTAGTTGTCCCAATAAGATTCAATATCAGCTGCTGTAAAATAATCCAGTTTCTCCTCTGGAAGTTTCAGTCTGCCTGACTTTACTGCTTCTGCACAGTAGATAATCTCATAACTTGTATCATTTGAGAGATTAAACCGAAAACTTGTTACTGTCCCTCCAGCAACAGGCTCCGTTTTTTTATCGCTTACCTCCAATCCCGAAAACAGAAAATAAATATCCTCTATATCATCGGTTTTTGTAATGACTTGCTTTTCAGCGGAGTTTGGCACAACATTGCGATACATCTCGATATTATTCACATCAGCAACATCAAAAGGCATTGAAATAGTTTCCTTTTTTTCGCAACCAGTGAATACCAAAACCATAGCCGCCACCAAAACAAGAGCAATCTTTTTCACTGTATCACACCGCCTTTCTTAACTTGTAGTGACGAAAAAAATATCCTTTTTTTCCTATCTGCCACCAAAAATTTTTGAAAACCAGCTTTTTTTCTGTTCCGGTTCCTGCTGATCCGTTCCAGCCTCCCCGGTAATAAGCTGCTGCTGGATTGTCCCCGCGTGTAGGGCCTGGGCCGCTGCCGCTGTCTGCTGGGCGGCGGCCAGCGCGTCAGTAAGCCGGGTAATGGTCTGGGCCTGCTGCTCGATCTGCCGGTCTTTCACTTCAAGCTGCCCCTGCAGCGTGTCGATGGTGGCCTGTAAAACAGAAATCACACCATCAACCTCTGCTGTTTTTTCTGCATTTTTGGTTGACGGCGCGTCAACCAAACCGTCAACCGCGCCCGTCAACTGGTTGTCGGTGGTTGACGGTGCAATTTCAGAAAACGCCTGTTTTATCAGCTTTTCGCCGTCAACCTCTACCATCAACCTACCGTCAACCGTTGCCGTCAACCCCTGTAAACTGGTTGACAGTGGTTCACGCTTAATTTTTTTGAAAACAGCTTGCTTTGATACCCCTATCTCGTCAGCTATCTGCCGGATCGTTTTCATACCTTTACGAACAGGCCCACAGGACACACGCCCTTAAACCCCGGCGTAGATATGTACCAGCAGCCGGGGCCTGTCGGCTCCCACGCTACTTCCAGGGTAATCTCGTGCCACCCATCAGGGAACAGGGCCGTAAAACCCTGCCCTGCGTGTATGCCGCGACCTTCCAGGAGCAGCCGAGGGTGCGGATCATCGTCTGCCGGATCGGGAAGCTGTATCTGCGCGATCCTCTCTTTATCCCAGCTCATAGACCTTTCCTCCTTCCCCTAAAATAAATCGCTATGCGATCCCGTCCGGGTGAGATATAAAATCAGCTCGTCCCCGTCCACTTCGTAGATCAGCAACCAATCCGGCGTAATGTGGCACTCACGACACCCCGTATAATCCCCGGAAAGTTGGTGCTCCCTGTTCTTCTCTGGCAACGGCTCCCCCGCAGCCAGCTTTTTAATAATATCCGTCAGCAAAGAAATATCAAAGCCGCGCTTTTTCACGCGCTTCAAATCCTTCTGAAATTTTGTGGTTGGTCTTATGTTATACATCGGCAAGCAGCTCCTCCATCATCTGATCGACATTGGAATAGGTCTTGCCGAGGCTCGGATCGGCCTTCATTCTCTTTACTTCCTTGATTGCTTCAACGGTTTCAGCGTTCGGCACATCGCCGCTGATTTCAAAGGGTATTCTATACTCCCGCACCGCCTTACGCGCAAAAACATTGAACGCCGTTGTCATCGTCATTCCCATATCAGCACAGAACGCCTCAAACTGCCGCTTCAAGTCTGCGTCCATACGAATGTTAATATTTGTATTTGCCATAGGTAGCAACTCCTTTCATTCTTATTATATCCATTGTATAACTTTTTATTTACAATGTCAATATATGTTCCTGACCGTTTACCCAAGCACTGGCCCTTAAACTTCTACCCTGGTATGTTCGCATTTAGAGGGCAAAAAAGCCTTGATTTATGCGGCTTTCCAAACGCGGTAGAGAGGGGGCCGGTATATTTACCCTCGGAGGGCTGAAAACGGCTTCTAAAGCGTAACAGGGGCCTTTCTGGGCCTTATTCCTGGCCCCCATCGTGCAGCGCATCCAGGAGCCAATCGCTCAACTCCTGGGAAGGGGACACCCGCACCGTTATATGCCCATTTTCAAAGCGCACCGCTGGCGGCGGACAATCCCACCACTTGCGGACGGTTTTCGGATCAAGGCCAGTTTCCCGGTGACAGTCGGCCTTGCGCCCCTCCGGGTGCTGCTGCCGCCATTCATAAACCCGCGCCTGGGCCGTTCCGCTGCCTTTAGGCCGCCCGTTCCCTTCTCTCCAATTCGTACCATTAGCCTTATCGTTAATCTCCTGGATTGCTCTCGCGCCCTGCAAATGTACTGGCTGTTTGCGCCAGTTCCGCTTGTTGACAGGCATAGTCAGACCGGAGAGCTTCGCTATATCGTCCCTGGGGAATGTCACATAGTCCTCGTTGAACATCTCCAGGGCGCACACCACATCATCTTTCGTGAAGCGGTTTATATCCTCCACGCTCATATCATCGTAAGGCCGGAGCAGCGCGAAAGCGTCCCGGCGCAGCTCGTCCTCGTCTATCCCGCATTTTTTCGCATAAATCGCCAGCGTCATAATGCCATAGAAACGATGGCCCACCCGGATTTCATCGGCGATCCGGTGCAGCCACCAGTCGTAAAGGTCACGCTTGACCGTCCAGCGGCCCCGCCGCTCCTTCTTGACGATCCGCCGCTCATACCAATCCGGGTACTTCTCTTTCGCCTCGGCCAGCGACAGGCGGCTCTTTCTCATAAGCCCTTCAAGCCGCTGCTGCTCCCCGTTGCTGTCCGGGATATAATCAAGCAGCCGCACCAGCTCCACCGGCCCGCCGAGCCGGAACGCCCTCACAGGGTACTCACGCCCCAGCTTCGAGCCGGAGCCGACCACCCGAAATCCCTGCAAAATCCCCTGCATTTGTGGCTCCTTGATGGTGGAGGTAAACTTATTCCAAATCTGCCGAGTGAGGGAATATTTCAACTCTTTCAAGCATTTCTGGTTGTACGGGTACATAGGCACCGGCTCTTTCAGCACATAATACAGGTGAAGCCCTGTCCCGCTGTTTACAACAAAGGTTGCCTGGGGCAAAATATCCTTGTTCATCTGGTGCAGCGTGTCCCGGAGCTGGGGCATACCTACCCCGTCCAGGTCAAAGACCAAAGCATAGAGATACCGGGCATTTTTGCCGCACCGCCGCAGCCCAAAATAGGAGATCGGGGACATAATCGTAAAATCGGTGTCTTGCAGCTCCCTCAGCTCGTCCAGCTCGTCAGTGATGGTACAGCGTTTCGCTTTACCGTCCCCCTCGATCTGCAGGGCGATCCCGGTTGCCCTGTCAACCTCACCTTTCGTCACTGTCACCGCGATCCCGTTTCCCTTCCTGTCCTCAAAATGGCCCTTCCTCTCGAAAGATCCTTCCGGGAAGATCTCACGATAAAACTCATACGGCTCCACCGGCTCCAAAAACTTCTCTAAATGCTCATTCTTTTCCCTGTAAAGTTCCCGGAGCTGTTCCAGGGCTGCTTGCTGATCCTCCATTCCTTACACCTCTTTTCGTACATTCTGCAAACCCACAGGGGGAAAAGGGGGAGCCAAAGAGCGGCCCCTTCGGGGCCTTAAAGAGAAAGTCACCTCCCCCTTTTCCCCCTCGCTCTGGGGCATGGAAATGATGGAAAACCTTTCAGGTTTACCACATTCCCACACCCCGCCGCTCACCCCCATAACCCCCTCCGACTTTCTCCCTGTCAGAGAGAGAATATTTTATTATTTTTTCCCTGGCCTAAAGGCCATAGGGGGGCATATATTATCAATACATTTTATTCCCTATTTTACGACAAACCCATTTCAGCTTGTCCCCTTCACCCCATAGGGGGGCATATATTATCAATACATTTTATTCCCTATTTTTACTGTTATTATAGCCTGTCCGGGCGGCTCTTGCAAGGCTCCCGGACAGGCTTCTTTTACAGCTCCAT
>NZ_FTRU01000007.1 GCF_900148495.1 Negativibacillus massiliensis | reverse complement strand
TCCGTTCGACTTGCATGTGTTAGGCGCGCCGCCAGCGTTCGTCCTGAGCCAGGATCAAACTCTTTGTAAATGGTATTACAACAACTTTCGTTGTTTTAATCATATAAAAGAATTTGAAACTTAACCTCCAAACGAAATCACTTGCGTTTGTAAAGTACTTTAAGCTTCAAAGAAATTAACTTGATTCTTTGCAATCATCATGATTGTTTGCTTTCATGTTGTTCAATTTTCAAGGTCCTGTGCTTTTCGTTCACCGAAGTGAACTCATTTATTATATCACACTGTTTTCAGCTTGTCAAGCACTTTTTTCAAAGTTTTTAATTTCTTTTTGAAACCGAAGTTTCAATCGAAATCGCTTGTTTTTGGCTTACTTATGAGCTTTTCAAGCTCTCGTGTGTCGCTGTCTCGCTGACAGCTCATATATAATATCATGCCCAAACTGTTTTGTCAACACCTTTTTTAAAAAAAATCCAGATTTTTTTCAAAAAAGTGGGAAATCCCCTCTTTTTCCCTTATCTATGCGGGTTTTTGAGGTGTAAAAAAGGGGATAAACCGACAGTTTATCCCCTTTTCCTGAAAAAATCATACTATTTTTCAATTTAATTTTGATTCTCCACTGCATAAGGGTCTGGATTAGGACACTCATGTTTTTCAAATCCAGTGGTTTCCAGATAGGTTCCATGCTTCATATGGCGACGATCATCCGCATACTCCATACAAACAATCATATCATCGTTAAACAGGAACTTGCTTACAGATGCATTGGCAACCATACTGTTGGACATCTCCTCAAACGGTTTTCCGCTTGCAAAATGGATATAAGAAGAAATAATGATTCCATGGCTTACCGCCACAATCACCTTTCCCTTATTTTGTTCCACCAGACGATCAATCGTTTTCACGATTCGTTCCGATACATCACGCATCGATTCTCCACCCGGACACTCCATTGATGCAGGACAGCTGTGCATGGCTTCCATTACTTCTGGATATTCCTTCGCAAGCTCACTGAATTTTCTGCCTTCCAGCAGTCCTCCATTAAGCTCTATTAAACCTTCATCCACAATTGGAGACAGTTTTTCCAAACCATGCATTTCCGCAATGATCTCTGCGGTCTTTTTGGCCCGCTGCAAAGGACTCGTGTACAGCACATCGATTTTGGAAAGACTGAATGCCTCACCTAACATCTTTGCCTGACGGATTCCGTACTCATTGAGCGGGTTATCGATGATCCCCTGAAACCTTCCTTCATAATTTCCGCCGGTTTCACCATGTCTGATCAGATATAAAATTGTCATCTTGTTTCCCGCCCAAGGCGAGGCTCTCTTCCTTTCCTTGTTTTTATCGTTGTATTTATTGCTGCGGTGTGCTCCAACGAGCGCAGGCGAAGACAAGCGACCTGCGCGAGAGCGAGACTCTCAGGTTTGCACTAAACCGATAACGCGAACAGCGTCCAGGCTCAGCCTGGTGGCTACCAAGGCTGAACGGTACCGACAATCTCATTGATGTCAGAGATATGATTGTCCTCCAGCCACTGATTCATTCCATCAATAACTTCAATTGGTGCTTTTGGATTATAGAACATCGCTGCACCGATCTGGATTGCATTGGCACCTGCCATCATCATTTCGATTGCATCCTGCCATTTTTCAATGCCGCCCATGCCGATAACCGGAATCTTCACGCGGTTTGCTACCTGCCATACCATTCTTACCGCTACCGGGAATACTGCCGGACCGGACAGACCACCCACATTGTTCTTGAGGATTGGACGGCGGGTATTGATATCAATTCTCATACCGAGCAGAGTATTGATCAGAGATACTGCATCTGCACCCTCTGCCTCAACTGCCTGTGCAATCGAAGCAATATCGGTTACATTCGGAGAAAGTTTTACGATCATTGGTTTTTTCGCATACTTGCGAACTTCTTTTACAACATGAGCTGCGTTTTCACAGCTGGTACCGAAAGCAACACCGCCCTGTTTTACGTTTGGACAGGAGATGTTCAGCTCAAACATATCAATTTCACTTTCGCTCAGACGCTCTGCAATTGCACAGTAATCCTCAATGCAGCTGCCTGCAATATTCGCGATCTTTACTGTATCCTTGGTTGCAAGATATGGCATATCATGTTTGAGAAAATGCTCCACACCAGGATTCTGCAAACCAACCGAGTTGAGCATGCCGCTCGGAGTTTCGGCAATTCTCGGTGGAGGGTTGCCCAGACGCTCTTTAAAGGTCATACCTTTTAACGAGATTCCGCCCAGACGCTCCAGTGGATAAACACATTCATATTCTCTTCCAAAGCCAAAACAGCCCGATGCTGTGATGACTGGATTTTTAAATTCCACGCCGGCGATATTAACTTTTAAATTACTCATCGAATACCACCCTTTCTGCCTCAAATACAGGACCGTTCTTGCAGACATGCAGATAGGTAATCGAACCGTCATCTGCTTTAATCGGTGTTGCACATCCCAGACAAGCACCTACACCGCACGCCATGCGCTCTTCCAGAGAAACCTGGCAGCGAACGCCGTATTCCTCGCACATCTTTGCCACGAACTTGAGCATGATCTTCGGTCCACACGCATAAACGATGTCCGGTTTTTCCTCTTCCATCCGAACTTTCAAAAGATCGGTAACCAAACCATGGTGACCTGCGGAACCGTCATCAGTGCACAGCATCACGCGGTTTTTCTGCGCTGTGAAGTCATCAGTCAGCACAATCTTGTCCTCACTTCTGAATCCCAGAATAGCAGTTGCGTTTTCACCATAGGATTTTGCAGTCTCAAGCATTGGAGGCACGCCGATGCCGCCGCCGACTACAACTGCTTTTTTGCTCGGATCGAGCAGTTCAAAGCCGTTGCCCAATGGTCCCATCACATCCAGAAGGTCGCCCTCCTTGGTGTTGGCAAGCACCTTGGTGCCTTCGCCGCGGATATCAAACAGAATACGGATGGTACCTGCCTGCTTGTCCACCTCACAGATAGAAATTGGTCTGCGCAGAGTAAATCCCGGCACACGGATATGAACAAACTGACCTGCTTTGGACAGAGCCGCAATTTCCGGACACTCGATGGTAAAGTCACACATGCAGCCCGGACGAATTTTTACAACGCGGTAAGTTCCCTGTAAATATTCCACGATAAATCCCCCGTTCGTTTCACAGTTTCTGTTAAACTACGGTCCTGCTCATGGTTTAGAATCCCATCACCGCAGGACACCCCATTATTATTTACTATAATATATGAAAATCCCCATTTTTACAAGCCCCCAGCTTGAAGCTGGACCCTGTTCGCCTATGGCGCAAAGACGGGTAGTTTGGAGAATGGAGCGAAGCGACATTCTCGGGGGCAAAGGTGACGGTTAGAGTAAACGGTTAGAGTAAACTGCTCAAATCAAAACAATGCACCGTCACCAGGAGAATCGAATGAAATTCGATTCTCCAAAAATGGAAAGTGAAACATTGCCCATTCGCGCTTTGGTTTGGTAGGAAGCTTTGGTTTTCTCATTCGGAGAATGGAGCGCAGCGACATTCTCGAGGGCAAAGGTGACGGTTAGAGTAAACTGCTCAAATCAAAATAATGCACCGTCACCAGGAGAATCGAATTTCATTCGATTCTCCAAAAATGGAAAGTGAAATTTTGCCCTTCGCCTACGGCGCAAAGACGGGTAGCGAGAGGAAAAAAGTTTCGACGAAACGAAACCAAAGTTTTCGCCTACCGAGCGAGTGTGTTAACACGAGCGATTGCCGTGTGCTGAAACTGCCATTTCACACCAAACCAAAGCACGAAATGGTCGGCGGGTTCAACCCGCTTGAAATCTTCGCACAAATGCGGTATAATACTTGCGCATTCAAAACGAAACACCCGAATGCAGTCAGTCGCAAGTTCCTGACTTAAAAACACACTACGAAAGGAAAATTGAATATGAGAAACAACACTGTAAAGAAAATGGCGATGACCGCTATGATCGCTGCGCTTTATTTTGCGCTGAGTCTGCCCTTTATGACTCTGATCTTCGGTCCTGTTCAGCTGCGCATTGCAGAGGCATTGACCCTCCTGCCAGTATTCGCAGCAAACCCTGTTGCCGGACTTACCCTCGGCTGTGTGCTGGTCAACACCCTTGGTGCTGCCACCGGAGCAAACATCCTGGGACCTCTTGACATTGTCTTTGGCTCGGCAGCAACCCTCCTCGCGGGATTTTTAAGCTATCATTTCCGCGACATCCGCCTGAAAGGTCTTCCAATCCTTTCCGCGCTCATGCCGGTTCTTGCAAACGGCATCATTGTCGGCCTGGAACTGACCTTTGTCATCAGCGGCGGCTTTAACCTCGGTGTTTTCCTTATCAATGCCGGCCAGGTCGCTTTGGGTGAAGCGATTGCCTGCTTTGCACTGGGACTTCCGATGGTGCGCGCACTGGAAAAAACCGGCGTCGGCAAAAAGATTTTTGCTGACCCTGCTTTAAATGAAAAGAAAACAGCCTAATCAACCTGCTGTAAACTGCGAACTTGCTCGGCTCAAAAGGACTCCCCTTTTGAGCCATTTTTATTCTACTATTTTGTTTTGTATCATAAAGATAATAAAACCATAAAGGAAGTGATCTTTTGTCTAACCTTATTTCCCCGCTGCCGTTCTGCCACCGCTTGAGCGCAGAATATGAACCGCTCACCTACACCACCCTGACGCTCCACCGCGAAGGAGAAGACCTTTGTCTGCACATCACCTGCTTTGAAAAAAATCCAGACCCAGCCTACATGTTTTTCCTTTGCTTTGGTTCTGATTTTTCTATCCAGTTTTCCTGCAAAGACACTGTCTTGCCAGACAGTCTCATCCAGCTTTCCCGTGATGGCGGCGAAAATCTGGAAGGCGTGTTCTGGGGCGCAAACCTCGTGATTCCTCTTTCTCTGCTCAAAGAACATACCCTTTCCGATCATCAGCTTCCTTTCTCCATCCGCTATGACCGCGGCGGTGTCATTTCCTCTCCTTTTGCCGGTGGAAACACCTTGCTCAACCTCTTTTGCGCGGAAAAAGAAAATTCTTGAAAAAATTTGAAAAAATCCCTTGACAAAAATTTCTGGCTGTGATATTATATGAAAGCTGATTCAAACAGCAACAATATGAATGCGCTTGTAGCTCAGCTGGATAGAGTGACTGGCTACGAACCAGTAGGTCGGGGGTTCGAGTCCCTCCAAGCGCGCCAAGCAAAAAAGACATCACAAAATGTGATGTCTTTTTTGCTGTCTCAGGAGGGACAAGTCGTCTATCCTTCCTCCATTTCAAAAGAGCTAAAAAAGCACTGCAAATTGCAGTGCTTTTTCTTTTTTATACTGCTATTGAAACTTTGAGTTTCTCTCATTTTTCAACTACTCACAATCCCCCACTTTTCTGCAAATCAAAAACTACACCCGCTTTCTTTGACCACAGACAAAAATCTCATCCAAGGGCACCCGCTGTGGTGTCCTTTTTGATTCTTACACAAAAATCCTATCACAATTTCGTCTTTCAAAATCTTTCTATAATACGGTAGACAATTTTTTCCATTTAATGGTATAATGAAGAAAAAGGCCATGAAAGGAGATCTTACCATGAAAGCTTACAATATCGGGCTTTTTATCAAAAAGAAGCGGGAGGAACAACACATCCGTCAGGAAGATCTCTGTCGTGGCATCTGTGACAAATCCACCCTTTCCCGCATTGAACGTGGAAAACAGGAACCTTCTTCTGGGATACTGGGTGTTTTATTACAGCGTTTGGGAATCAACGAGGACCAGCTTGCGGTTCTGCTTGGACCAAAAGATTTTGAAATTTCCGACCTGCAAAAGGAGATTGTTGCCCTCAATTGCCAAAGAGAATACGAAAAAGCGGCAGAAAAAATCCGCAGGCTCGAACAGTTGGTCGAACCTACGGATAAAATCACGCAGCAATTTATTTTGCGATGCAAGGCGCTGGCATATTTCCCTGAGGATTATCCTGCCTCGCGTGACCTGCTTCTTCAGGCACTTTCCCTCACTCTGCCAGACTTTGATTTTGACCACATCTCTGATTACCTGTTGGGCATTGAGGAAGTCAAAATCTTGAATCAGATAGCTAATAGTTACTCGGAAGCCGGAGACCGCCGCTTTGCCATACACATCTATCGTCAGCTTTTTCAAGATTCACACAAACGACTTTTGAATATAGAGTCCATGGTTTCTCTTTTCACTATGCTTGCTTATAATTATTCTCGTCTTCTTGGACTGGAACGACGGTATGAAGAATGTATTGAAATCGCAACATTTGGACAGGATATTTGTATCCGTCACAACCGTTGTCAATATCTCGGCGGTTTACTGTTAAATATCGGTTATGCACTGCATGAATTAGGACGAAATAAAGAGAGTAAAGATGCCCTAATCGATGCTTACTATTCTTATCACTTAATGCATGACGATTTAAGTTGCAAAATTGTCCTTACATATGCTCAAAAAATTGGCATTGTTTTATTTTAAGCAACATCTCCACCTGGACCATTTACACAAGCTGGATTTACAGCTGGAATCTGCTCATCGCCTTCTTCACCTTCGCCCTGTTCTACGGTTGGTGGGGTGGTTGGTTCTTCTGCAAAGCACATCTGTGGTACTGCTGCAAACAGGGTCAGAGCTGCCAGCAGAGTAATGAATAATTTTTTCATAATAATACATCCTTTCTAAAATTCGAGTTTTTTCGACTCCGTACCCTTTAATCATAATATCGTTTTGAATCCTTTGTCAATGGGCATTTCATGCAACTGACCGATTGCACGAAATGCTCATTGATTTTTGGCGAAAAATGGAATAATATGAATTCGAAGTAAGGTTAATCTTCTTTTAAAAGGAGTCCACCCTTTAAAAGAAAACGATTCCCCCCGCTGCGGACATCCCGTCCCGCAGCAGGAACACTCCTGATTAACCCTCCTTTAATAGATTCGTCGAAAGAGAGCCCTTCGCTATCCCACAGCGGAGGGCTTTCTTTTTTGTGTCTTTCGTTCGATTATAGTTGATTTTTGTAGTTCTTTCGGTTATGATGGGCTTAGAATCCATTCATCCATAATAGAAAGGAGCTTTTCTCATGTCAAAAAAGATTTTTCTGTTTATCTCCGTTTCCATCCTTTCGGCAGCCTTCCTGTTTTCGTTAAACTCGGTTGCCATCAAAGCACAAAACTTTTCGGAAAATCAGGACAACCAGTATGTCCCGCCGGTCGTTTCCCACAAAGAGAGCGAATCCGGGTTAAATTTCTACCTCTACCCTTCCGAAGAATATGTACAACAGATGCATGAGGAAGGCCTTTCGGACGAGGATATCGCCAAAATCTGGGACAGCGCAGAACCAAACGACAAAACAGAACAGCAACTGCTTTCTGTGGAAACATCTGAGGAAATGTCCGAAGAAGAACTTGCTCAACGTACAGCACACACTCCCCGCGCGACCGCTCGCCTGATCGAATACCTTGCATCCACATCAAACGAACAGGCACGTCTGATTCTGGAGGACCCGGAGCTTCTCAACATGATGTTGATGGACTACTATTGGGAGCCTTACGAAGAAGCTAACCCGTTCGAGCTTTTTGCTCAGAAAAATAAGCTCGAAATAAAGCTCACCGCATCCGACCCGTTAAAGAACCAGTATACCTATCAGGTTTCCGGTGTCACCGCTGAAAAGCTTTCCTCGATGCTCCGTCATCAGGTCATCGAAAAAGCACCTTCGTACCACGAGCACAACTGGATGTACTTTGAAGTAACCGACCAGAACAATGACACCAAGCTGTTCCGCTACTGTCAGGACTGCAAAAAATGGCAGGCATTCGATAACGAATAGTTTCTCCCCCTCACATACCATGGAGCATGTGAGGGGATTTTCTGTTTGCATAAATTCCCCCGCTCTGCTATCCTAAAAGAAAACGAGCAATGGAGGTTTTCTCATGAAATATGATATTCTTCTCATCGATGCGGACGAAACCCTGATGGACTTCCCCGCCGCCGAACATCAGGCGCTCATCCGCACCTTTCAGGCACACAATCTCCCCTTCTCCGACGAGATCGACCAGCTTTATCAGTCAATCAACCAAAATCTCTGGCGGGAGTTTGAACAGAACAAAATCACCTGTCAGCAGCTGCTCACCACCCGATTTGCAAAGCTGTTTGAAGCGCTTCATATCGACCTTGATTCTGACGCCTTCAACACCGAATACCTGTTTAATCTCGGCTTTGGCGGCAAAACCCTGCCCCATGCTCTGGACACCTGCAAACAGCTGCATGAGATGGGCTGCAGGCTGTACATCCTCACAAATGGGGTCGGTGCCACCCAGCGCCGCCGCATTCAGGCAAGCGGACTTTCTCCTTTCCTGACCGATATTTTCGTCTCGGAGGAATCGGGCTTTCAAAAACCGATGAAGGAATTTTTTGACTACGTCTTTGCACGCATCCCAGATTTTGATAAGACCCGCGCGCTGATGATCGGCGATTCCCTCTCCTCGGACATGGAGGGAGCGCGCCGCGCCGGCGTGGATGCTTGCTGGTTTAACCCACAGCACAAACCCCGCCCGCAAGATATCCCGATTCACTATGATATTGATTCCCTGCCCTGCCTGCTCGAGATTGTGCAGAACGGTTCAGGGACAAAATAGCCAAAAATCAAACAGCCGGCGATATCGCCGGCTGTTTTGCTAAAAGGAAAAATCCTCTCCAAAATATTTTTTAGCTTCAGCCGTTATAACCCTAGCTCCACGCTCATCATCTACGGCTTTATAAATATAATAAGATTGGCGGTAATACTCCTTATTTTTACTGTCATCTCCCAAAAAGTGATTACATTCTGCGATAAGCGCAATTGTAGGTGCCAGCATACGGTATTGCCCGTATTGGGTACAGGCTTTCCAACCAGTTTCAGCAATTTCAATTGCGTCTGTATAGCGTCCGATCAGATCCAGCTCTCTCGCGTAATTGAATGCGACCAAAGGGAGCAGACCTCCGGACTGCAAAATATTCTGAAAATGTTTTTTGATATATTGCAAAAGCTGATCGTAGATATGGATTGCTTTTTGATTTTCCCCATGATTCGAGTAAACAAGCGCAATCTGATTGATGACTTTCGCTTCATCAATGCTGTAAAGGCCATCCGCAATCGCATCGATATCAAAGTTCGGCACCGTCAAGCGGATCGCTTTAAAGAGCATATCCAGTTTTTCCTCATAAGTGTATGGGATAATCTGTTCATTTTCTTTTTTCCCAAGTAAAACTTTAGAACGAAGAATAAATTGATGCAGCAAGTGATCGTCTGGATCAGCAAGTTCTTCCAGTTCCGCGATTTTAGGCAAGCCTCTCTGAGGGTCTTTAAACACATTGGCGGAAACAATCTCTGTCTGAAGATCAGCAATCTGCATTTCGTTTTTGCTCACCAGCGCATAGTAACGCTCGTCCGATAATCCCAATCGCTGCAATAAGTTTTTTAATGTATTTAAGCCCGGCATTTGTTTTCCGGATTCAATTCGGGACATCGTTGTCGGCTCACAGATTCCCTCGCAAAGCTGACATTGTTTGAGTCCCAGCTCGGTTCTTTTTTGCCGGATGATTTCTCCAATAAAATATTTTTCCAAGGAACTCTCTCCCTTTTTGTGAAATTTTTCTCCATTGTACCACACTTTACGAAAAATTTCATTTTTAAAGATAAATTATTCTTTGTAAATACTAAATTGCATAAAATGATATGTCAATTTTTCTAATTAAGTGGTATTTTAAAAGGGTATTTTGATTTGGATTAAATGTGGAGGATGCAAAAATGCAGTATTATCTCAAAAAAAACTGGAAACTGACATCAATTGTATGTTTTTTTCAGATTGTTGTCTGGGGATTGCAGGCAGGTGTTCAGCTTTTATTAATGCAGACATTTGATTCCGCTATGAAATTTGATTTTAAACGGTTTGTATTTTGGACACTGATCAGCTTGTTGAGTTGGGGGCTTTATTTTGCACTTTGTGCTTTACTGGACTATTTTCAATCTAAAGCAATTCGTACCATGAACAATCAGGTCCGCCATGATATCTCTTTATTGTTGCTTAACAGAGATTACAAGGATTTTCATAATCAGGATAGCGGCGAATACATTTCATGGATGACCAACAATATTAAACAGATTGAGAAACTTGCCTGGGACCCTTTCTTTAACAGTGTAGGAAGGGTTGCACAGGTACTGTGGAGCATGATAGTTTTGTTTAGCTTACATTGGTCGTTACTTTTAGCTTCTCTGGTTTCATCGGCGATCATGTTGCTTTTACCAAAATTATTTGATAAGAAGATGGAAAAGATGGGAAAGGATTGTTCTGATGCAGAATCCAATGCTGTCAGTCGTTTGAAGGATTTACTGCGGGGTGCAGACGTGTTGAGATGTTTTAATAAGACCCACAGATTCCTAATACAGAGTGACGCAATCAGTGACCAGATCGAAAAACCAAATTGTAGACTAACTTATAGCAAAAGTGCTGTAAATTCTGCCATGAGCTTTGTGAGTGTTGTCATCCAGATTCTTTCCGATATTTTGATCGTTGTTTTAGCATTTCGAGGAAAGGTTATGCCTGCTGTTTTAGCTGGCAGCAGTAACCTGTTTGCGGGGGTAACAAATGGACTCAATCGTTTAGCAAACCTTCGTCTTTCCATCTCGGCAAGCAAACCTTATTTTGAGAAAATTAAGCACAATGACTGTGAAGAGACAAAGTCTAGGCAAGAACTTTCCTGTTTGCATCATAAGATTTCTATGGAAAATATTTCCTTCCAGTATGACAAAAAGCCAATCCTGGATGGGATGAACTGTACTTTTGAAATTGGAAAAAAATATGCCTTGATAGGGCCTTCCGGTTGTGGAAAATCCACCTTGCTCAAAATCCTGCTCGGTTGGTTGCCAGACTACACAGGTACGATCCTGCTCGATGACAAAGATGCGAAAAACTACACCACCGAACAACTTCAACAACAGATGAGCTATATTGAACAGGATGTCTTTTTGTTCAACACTACTATCCGCGAGAATATCACCCTCGGTGAAAATTTCACTGAATCCCAGCTTCAGAAAGCACTTCATGACAGTGCACTTGCAGGTGACCTTACATCTATGCCAGATGGCTTGGATACTATTGTGGGCGAGGAGGGGCGAAATCTCTCCGGCGGTCAAAAACAGCGTGTTGCTATCGCTCGTGCACTGATTCACAACCGTTCTATCTTGCTGGTTGATGAGGGAACTTCTGCACTTGATCAGAAAAATGCTGATATTGTCGAACAAAGCTTGCTTTCTAACACAGATTTGACATTGATTTTAATCAGTCATCATTTGACTGAGGAAGGAAAACAACGCTTTGATAAAGTTTATGAGCTTACCCCATGTAAAGCACCTTCTCACTAAAAGCTATCATTACACAAAAACCAGCAGGCAATTATGCCTGCTGGTTTACTTCTTTGAGCAAAAATTTCAAAACACAATCCGGGTCGTCATCCAGTACACCATTTACAATCGCCTTGACCTCTTCCGGTGCTTCCGGCACGGTGTAGCAGCGGTCAGCAGCTTCCAGCATCGGGATGTCGTTGTGATTGTCACCAAAGGTCACCAGTTCCTCAGCTCCCAGCATCTCCTTTAAGAAAAGTGCCGCCGCGCCTTTTCCTGCCTTGTCCGAACCGATATCCACAAACCACTTGTTTTCATCGTACGGACTGCGGTGCATCACCGACTGTACTCCCGAAATGGTGCACGCCTTTTCATGGATTGGCAAAAGCTGCTCATACGTTCCACTGGTTCCGATGTAAAGACATTCCCCCGACAAGATTTCCGAAACACTCCGTTCCAGTACCGGCTCATCATAGAGTAATCCATTTTGAGGGTGCCGCGCCAGATCGGTCCACAGCTGGGAACGATAGCCATTCTGGTTGAAGGTCAAGCAGCGCTGTTCCTCCTCAAAAAAGACACAGGCTTTGTACCGATGCCCTACATCTTCAAACATCTGGCACAGCTCCCTCGTTTTTTCCCGTTCCATCGGAAAAATTTTGACTGCCTTGCCCTTGTGAAAATCATAAACTGCTGCCCCGTTATAGGCAATAACCGGCAGGGTGATGCCGCTTTCGGTTGCAATATCATAGATTCCATAAAGATTTCTTCCCGAAGCGATGGTGACCGCAGTTCCTGTCTGCAGCAATCTGGAAAACAACTCTCTTGTCTGGTCCCGCAGGGAAGCTTCCCCGCCTCGATATAAAGTTCCGTCCACATCCGAAATATATAATGTTTTCAAAAACGATCCGTCCTTTCTTCCTGAATTTCCCTTACAAGAATGCCGTAAAGCGTTACTGTTGTCAAGTCCTATTGCAGCTACTTTTTTGTCATGCTATAATGGTGACAAATGATTCGACAGAAAATACTTTCTCCACCAAACCCCTGAGGAGGGATTTTATGACACGTCAAATATCTCGTTTTTCGATTTTCTGCATTGTCGCTGCTATATTGAGCGCAATCTATCTCCTGCTTTACCGTTTTGTTCTGGCAGACATTGCTGCGGCAAACTATAACTCTTCCTTTTCTGCCCTAAAAACATTGTTCTTTCTGCCGCTGTTTTCGTTTTCCTTTACCGGCGCCATCGTATCGGTTATCAGCGGTCAGTGGCTTAAAAGCCCACCTGCAGCACTGCGTATGATGCTCCTGCTGCTGCCAATCCTGTTTTTGGTATTCTTTTTGGCATTTGTGCTGTTAAACCTCTCAGGAAGCCTTCCAGCGTCTCTGGCAGCGATATTAAACCAGATGGACAATCCGTTTTACTTTTCTCTGGCAGCAATTCTGTTTTCGTTTGGAATTTTAAGATAAGCAAAGATTTTTTATTTTCCCTTTCACATCCTTTTGCCCAATCGACCAGAAAAATATTTTACAAAAAGCAGAAAGTCTTAGATTTAAATTGACTTTTGTCAATTTATAGATTATGCTGTTTGTAGAAAACTAAACTTTCAGTGGTCATCCAAAGGGGGTCTTCTTATGCCAAAAAAGCTTTCTTCCATCATTTCAATTCTGGTTTTGCTTCTTCTGGTATTTCAGCTTTGTTTCGGAAAACAGGCACCCAGTGCTCCCTTTGATCCACTGGATCGGGTAGTACACGCATCCTGGGATGGAAGTAACTATAAAGTCGTTTCCTTTCCTGAAACTCTGACAGCGATTCAGATTGACCGCTATGGCAGAGACCTCCACCCTAAAACCAGCATCCAATCTGACCTTCCTTCCGACCTCACTCGGGAATTACCGGTAGATGTATATAAAAAACTCCCGGATGGCTTTCTGTATGTCGACTATGGAAGCAGAAATCTGGTCACACAGGATGGCATCCAGTCGATGGATGAAACGATGGGCGAACGCCTGAGTCTTACCCCCGACAACAAAACCCTCATCTATGCAAACCCTGAAAAGGATATTTTATATGTGAAAACTGATGGCAATGTCACACAGTATCCCATGGAAGGACTGGTCGATCTGGAATGTGTCAGCAACGACCTTGCATGGCTTTGTCTGCTTGACCAGCCAAACCACAAAAACACCAGCCTTTTCTTTGACCTGAACGAAGGTAAGGTCATTGACCAGCGGGAAGGACTGCATGAAATTACCATGTGGGGCGATTATGTGGTGTTGCGTCCCAGCTTATATGAAGGATTTCCGGATGATAAGCTGACCTGTTTTCACATCAAAACACATGAATGGAAGGAACTTCCTGTCACGGATATTCTCCAACAGACCTCCATCCGTTTCAGCGGCAATGGGAAATATGCTTCCGCACTGGGAGAAGATGCTGTTACCGTTTACAATACCAAGGACTTTTCGGTAAGGGCAACTGCTCCGCTTCCCAAAAACTGCGGAATGGATGAAAATGTTTACTACCAGACTGTTTCCAATGATGGAAAGACGGTGCTGCTGATGTACCTAAACCAGCAGGATGGAAGCTATGACTTTACCCTACTTCCGGTCACTGCCAAATAAGCTGCACCCTATATTGCACAAAGGAGGCTTTCCCATGAACAAACAAAAGAAACCGTTTCAATATCTGTTGGAGGATATCCTCGACAAAGCACTGTTGGAATCCCTGCTACTTTCTGTTGTCTTCACACTCTTTGATTTCTTTGGCGGTAGACTGTACTTTCCGATTCTGTCTAAACAGATATTTTTGGTATTTGCCAAAAACTTTATTCTCTTTTTTGTGCTCGCCGTTTTGTTTGATTTAATCACATATGCGGCTTCTTCCAAAAAAGCCTTCCTTCTCCAATTCTGGAATCATAAAATTGCCAGAACCATCACCGTTCTTGTTGTACTCGTTGTTGTACTCGGAGTTGTTGTTCTGGTTGGCAGACTATTTTTCAGTCGGGATGCTAGAATAACCGAGCTGATTCAAATCTGTGATCAGGCATCCACTTTGGAAAGTGATGTTCTCCCGCAAGAATTGATTGATGAAATCTATGCTGACGGGCAGGTTTCTTTCTATGTGATAAACCCCAAATATGAGCACGAGCAAATTGCCGCACTGACCTCAACTGAGCATACCGCAGGCTTTGTAAAGGATGGAAAACTCCTATGCGAATTTACCATCTATGAAGACCCTCAGACCCCGCTTTCTCAGGGCGGAAATCCCGTCTTTTTCTGGCGCGGTCTTTATTTTACCATGGCATAAAACGGAAAATATTCTGTAACGAAAAACAGCACCGTACAAACGGTGCTGTTTTTTTATATTTTGCCATCAGCAGTAGGATTCGATCATGCAGGCAAGCTTTTTCTCTCCATCCGCTGTCAGTCTTTCCAACAACTTTGCGGTGGATTTTTCGCTTAAATGATCAAAGGTCCGCAAAATGGTGCGAATGCTGTCTGCCCCATACCTGCGGTAAATTTTCTCATAAACAAGCACTCCTGCCTCGTGCACAAATTCCTGATGTTCCTCTCCATTTTCCTTTAACGCAAGCTTTCTGTCTCCATAGCGTTTCCTTGTTTTAGCAAGACAGTGTTCAAAAAAGGCTTCGTCCTTTTCCAGTTCATATAAAAGTGCGCTCCATTCCGCGTGCGTCTCATTGAGCCAATCCTCCCAGGAATAACAGTTTGCTCCCATCGCGTAACTGTGTGCCAGCTCATGTGCAATATGGTGAAGCGCAGACGGAATATCTTCCTTCACCGCAGTGAACACAATCAATCCGTCCCGCTTGTACCCGCCAAAATCTTCCCCGATATCCGGCAGGAAAAACAGGGTCATCTTCCCCATCTTGTCATTTCCATAGAAAGAACGGTAAAATTCTGCAATTTCATGGTAACCACGGTAATACGGCTCTACCTTGTCCCGCATCCGCTCGTCCGGGAAAAAGAGACTGAGCTCCTCATCCTCCATTACAAAATATTTTTCTTTACAAACCCCGATGATATTGCAGTCAATTTCGCTTGTCTGGCGGTATAGCCAGACATCTTTTTCTTCCAGATATTCTGCACCAATCACCCGCCACTCTTTGCCGACCTGCACCTCGACTTCGCACAGGTCTGCATCAAACTCCATCGGGTACCAGCCGTTGAGGGTGCTAAACGCAAATACTTCATCCCGCAGGCAGGAATACGGTCCTTCAGGTGCCTGTTCGGTCGCCCACAAACCCTCGAGTCCTCCTTCATACCAGAAGGTCAACTCACCAGTCTGTAACTGTGTAAAGTGGTATTTTTTCATCGGAGGACGGTACAACAAATCGTAGTCTTCCCCCTGGACTAAGATTTCTTTTTGATTGCAGGTTGCTTTTGTTATGGTAAATGACTTTGCCAGTGCAAAACAAAAATCTTCCTTTTTGACAAAAACACTGCACTCCACCCGAATCTTCTTTCCTTCGACCCAAAGTTTCAGTTTCAAGCAGAATCTCCCCTTTTCCCCAAAATTCTTTTAGAAAACGGAGCCTGCAAAATACAGGCTCCGTTTTGATATGATCTTTATTCTTCTTCTTTTTCCATTTCGGTGATAGCAATTGCCAGATCATCCAGGCTCTTCTGGTCAACCGGAGATGGACACTGGCTCATCAGCTCGCTTGCGTTCTGAACCTTCGGGAAGGCAACAACGTCACGCAGGCTGTCGCAGCCACACATAGTCATAACGATGCGGTCCAGACCCAGAGCAGCGCCGCCATGCGGTGGTGCACCGTATTTGTAAGCATCTACCAGGAAGCCGAATTTTGCTTCGATCTCCTCGTCGGTCAGGCCCAGTGCCTCGAACATCTTCTGCTGCAGCTCGTAGTCGGTGATACGGATGGAACCACTTAAAAGCTCTACGCCGTTTACTACCATGTCGTAAGCCTGTGCACGAACCGAACCCGGATCGGAGTCGATGTATGGCAGGCATTCTTCCAGAGGCATGGTAAATGGATGATGCATTGCAAGCCAGGTCTGGCTCTCTTCATCCCACTCAAAGAATGGGAACTCGGTGATCCACAGGAAGTTGTACTGTCCTTCCGGAATCAGCTCGAGCTGTTTGCCCAGAGTCAGACGCAGCTGACCAAGTGTTGGCAGAACAACGCGGTCTTTATCTGCTACGATGAGGACAACGTCGCCCTGTTCGCAGCCAAGGGTGTTCAGCAGTGCGGTCAACTCTTCTTCGCTCATGAATTTAGCAAAGGAGCAGTTTGGTTTTTCGTCAGCCCAGCGAATGAATGCAAGGCCTTTTGCACCGATACCTTTTGCCTGTTCGGTCAGTTTATCAATTGCTTTTCTGGTGAGGGTAGCAGCCGCATTCTTTGCAACGATGCAGCGAACCGAACCGCCCTCAGCAATCGCATTTGCAAATACTGGGAAGCTGCTGTCCTTAACCTGTTCGGTGAGGTTAATAATTTCCATGCCAAAGCGGGTATCCGGCTTGTCCGAACCATAGCGTTCCATTGCTTCGTTGAAGGTCAGGCGAGGCATCTTTGGAATGTCGATTCCCTTAACCTCTTTGTACAGGCGTCTCATATAGCCTTCCAGCATGTCCATGATATCTTCCTGAGTAACAAAGGACATTTCCAGGTCGACCTGAGTAAACTCTGGCTGACGGTCTGCACGCAGGTCCTCGTCGCGGAAGCATCTTGCAAGCTGGATATAACGGTCAAAACCGGACAGCATCAGAAGCTGTTTGTAGATCTGAGGGGACTGTGGGAGCGCATAGAATTTTCCATGATGGATTCTGGATGGAACCAGATAGTCTCTTGCGCCTTCCGGTGTGGACTTGATGAGCATTGGAGTTTCGATTTCCAGAAAGTCATTCTCATAGAAATAATCTCTGGTAACCTTTGCGATCTGATGACGCAGAATCATCTTTTCCTGCAGGGTCTTTCTTCTCAGATCGAGGTAACGGTATTTGAGGCGGAGTTCCTCTTTTACCTTGCTCTTGTCGGTGATTTCAAATGGAGGGGTCTGTGCTTTGGACAGGATGCGAAGCTCGCTGACATACATCTCGATCTCGCCGGTGGAGATTTCGGTATTGATTGCTTCTCTCTGACGGATCATACCTTTTGCGATCAGAACATACTCGGAATGAACCGAAGCTGCCTTCTCGAATACCTCTCTGTCAGTACCATCGTCAAATACCAGCTGTACCACGCCGGTGCGGTCACGCAGGTCGATGAAGATCAAGTGACCCTTATCTCTCTGTTTCTGTACCCATCCGCAAACGACTTCTTCTTTGCCGATGTTCTCTTTGGAAAGTCTGCCGCAATAGCTGGTTCTCTTTAAACCATTCATTGTTTCTGCCATAGTCTATTCTCCTTTTTTCTGATTTTCTATCTCAATGTTTTTTAAAACAAAGAAAAGCCTTTTGTAAAATCGTAAGTGCTGGTATCAGCGTTCAAGCTTTCTTCCACATCCTGCATCGCCTGGGACATGGTGCGCTCATAGATATAATCGGTAAGACCCCGTCCGCTGATCGGCACCTCGTCAATCCGGTCGTTTCTCTGGCTGCTGACCAGAACCACACCGTTTAAAACTTCCTGTTCGGTCAGATGCGCGATAAATTCTGCGCCCAAATATTCTGCTTCCTGCTTGTGATCCTGTTTTTGCATCACCGCTACTGCAAAGCCTTCTTCCCGCAGCTGACGTGCAAGCTCCAGTGCTTTCAGAAACGTCTTCTCCTCTGCGCACAAAAGAAGGGTGCAGCCTTTCTGCTCAGGAAGTTCGATCTGCTGCTCCATCATTTTGCAAAGCAGGTTTTGGGTCATCACTCTCAGCAAAATTTCCTGATCCAAAACCGAGATCTCAGCAAGCGGCAGTTCTTCTGTCATAAACTTTATGTTATTTTTATCGTTATCTAGACTGTTTGTATTAAAGATTTTGTTTTGTGAAAACAAGGTCTCGATGTTTTTTTCGCTGATCCCTGTTTGAGCACTGATTGGGGCAAGTCCCAAAAACTCTGTCAGCTGCGACACAAACCCCATCATAGTACCCAGGATAAGCTCGCTGTTTTCTGCTGTTTGGTTAACTCTTACTAGGAAATCTCCGCCAATCTTTTCTCCTTCAAACCAGCCTGCCATCTGAGGGAAGCAGAGTATTTCTCCCTGTGAAGTCTCCTCGATGCCATACAAGCGGGCTGTGTCCAGAATGCTCCGCTCGATATAGCGCAGGCAGCTTTTTTCTGTACTCATTGCAATCTCTCCCTTACCGATACCATTCCAAAAACTGATATGCCATCCTGTCGCCCTCGTAATGCACATTGTCCGACAGCACCGCTACATCCCGGTATCCCAGTTTGTGATAAAGCTTTAATGCCGGCGTGTTCTCGACCCAAGTATCGATACGGATGCCCTTGAGCCCCAGCTTTTCTGCCATCTCAAAGCCAAAGCGCATCATCGCTTCACCTAGACCCTCACCGCGGCAGTCCGGGTCGATTGCCAGTGTATGAATGCACAGGGTTTCCTCACTTGGAATATCCTTTCCCCATACGACATCGTCATAGCAGCTGTCATGGCGGTTGTCGTATGCGGCTGAAGCAATCACCTTTCCGCTTTGGTCTGTCATACAGTACAAACCGCCTGCCTCAAGCAGTTCCCTTGCCGTCCATTCCATCGGATATTCTCCCTGAGCCCAACCGGAATAATTTGTTTCCTTGGCTTCCCTTTCGGTAATACGATCGTAGAGGGCAGCAATAGCGGGAATATCCTGTTCGGTTGCTGGTCGAATTGGTTGTATTTTCAAAACATACTGCATCAGTTTCTTCTTACCCCTTTGATATAGGTCGTGCTCATCCGGAACATTGACCATTTCCCGAAATTTTGCCCCAATTTTTTCGCACACCCTTTGGGAAGGATGATTGTCCGGAGTACAGGTGATAAAAAGTTCTTTCATTCCATGCCGCCTTGCAAGAGAGCAAAGCAGATAACACGCAGAGACTGCGTAACCTTTTCCCCGGTATTCTTCCTTTACCTGATAGCCGATGTTCCCCACCATTTGAGCGATTTCACCGTCTCCAATCCGCAAAGCACATTGACCGACCGTTTCCTTCTGCACCATCATATCAAAATAATAGGAGGGCAGCATGCCCATTTCGGGCATATCGGGGGTGGTACGTTTAAGCTGTAAATGAAAATCTTCCCCGCCAAAATAAGGGTTTGTTTCTTCCGGAATCAAAAAGCGCATCAGTCATCACCTCTTATGTAAATAAAAAACTCCTCGTTCCTCACAGCTTTCGCTGCAAGGGACGAGGAGATCATTTCCACGTGGTGCCACCCTGATTTCGGTTAACCCAATAACCGCTCATTGTTCCCTTAACGCGGGAGGACGGGAGCCTTTCTTCTATCCAGAAAGTTCCGGCTAGACAGGTGTCTTCACAAAACCCTTTTCCCGAGTTCCTTTCAGCCAATGGGAACCCTCTCTGCTTGGACGGTATTCTGCTACTCCTCCTGTTTCAATCGCTTTTTTTCTATGCAATTGTCACTATCAGGAATGGTTCTATCATACATCATTCTTTGTAAAAGGTCAAGCCCCGCAAGCCCTTCTTTTGGGAAATACCATTTTTATCCGGATGGCAAAGCGGTTTGTTCTGCCTGTTTTCCCAAAGAAAGATACAAAAAAAGAATGCCACTTTGCACACCTCATGGCATTCTCCCCCTGCATCATTTTGTCTTAAAACCGCAAGCGACTGGTGCTTTAAACATTTGGATTTCCGATATTTCTCCAGTCGAGGTCTCCTCGTTCCAGCGCATGGATTAACGCTTCTGCTGTTGCAATATTGGTTGCGACCGGAACATTGTGTACATCACACAATCTTAAGATATTTGCTTCGTTAAGCTCGTTTGGCTTTACTGTGATCGGGTCACGGAACATCAGCAAAAGGTCCAGTTCGTTGCAGGCAATTCTTGCTGCAATCTGCTGATCGCCGCCCTGAGAACCGCTGAGGAAACGCAGGATATCCAATCCCGTTGCCTCTGCCACCAATTTTCCAGTTGTTCCTGTTGCGCATACACTGTGGCGGCTGAGTACCCCGCAATATGCAATACAAAACTGTACCATCAGTTCTTTTTTGGAATCATGGGCAATCAAACCAATATTCATCTTCTTTTCATTCCTTTCTTAAAAACATAATAAATACCTCAAAGCAAGCCTTGGATGTATTGATTGATTGCATGCACCGAAGGGAAGGTTGTCCCACAATTATCCTCGTCTGAACCTTAAAAAATCGCAGAGCTTACCTCTCTGCGTCCCTTCTTCTCATACATGTGCTTATGCCGTATTTACAGTTTATCATTTTTGCTCTGTTTTGTAAACTATTTTTCTCTAAAATTTGTGGAAAGCTATGAATAAACTTCATATTTTGGGTTATCAATTCCTATTATTGCGTTTTTCTTTTATTTCCCAACAAAAAACACATCCAAACAATGGATGTGTTTTTTGTTCTAAGGAATTAGCTGTCCGTCTGTATTTTGCTGCTGTGTTTCGGTTTCTTCATTCAGTCCAAAATACTCATTGAAAATCGCTTTTGCAATCGGCGCACCACGCTGACCGCTGTAACCATTTTCCACAACAACTGCTACTGCGATCTCCGGATCATACGCCGGCGCATAAGCAATAAAGGTCGCGTCAAGGTCGCCGCCGGAAGCCTGCGGTGTACCGGTTTTTGCTGCTACATCGATTGGATAATCTCCAAAGTAGTAACGTGCGGAACCGCGGGTGGTGTCACGGGAACAGCGTACCATACCTTCCCTTACCTGATCAAAGGCTTCCTGATCTGCTTCCACCTGATTGAGTACTTCCGGTTCTGTCACCGAAATGGTTTCTTCCAGGTTATACGACTCTACCGATTTGACCAGATGGGAACGCATTCTGGTTCCATCATTTGCCAGCGTTGCAACATAGTTTGCCATCTGAAGCGGTGTATAGGCATTGTCCAGCTGACCGATGGAAGACTGCAAAACGTTACCGTAAGTCCAGGTACCGCCAACCTGACCTTCCCTCACCGACTCGTAGTACTCCGGACAGGAAACATGACCGGTTGCCTCGGAAAGCTCAATACCGCTCTCTACACCAAGGCCAAGCTGCTCGGAATATTTTACGATATTGTCGATTCCCTGTCTGGTTCCTGCCTCATAGAAAAAGTAGTTACAGGATACCATCAGTGCATACTGAATATTGATTGGTCCGTGCAGACCCAGACAACGCGGATTATAATCTGTTCCGGTCTGATAAATCTGCTTACAGTCGATCAGGGTATCTCCATCAATAACACCGGATGCAAGCGCTCCGATACCGACAACCGGCTTATAAATCGAACCCGGCATATAAATACCCTGTGTACAGTAGTTGATCAGCGGATGCAGCGGGTCTGAACTCAATTCCGAATACTTGGTGTAGTAATCGGACAGATCATAGGTCGGATAGTTTACCATCGCAAGAATTTCGCCGGTTTTAACATCCTGTGCTACCACCGAGATTCGGTCTGCACTTCCGCCTTCCTCCGGAGAATAGGTCTTTTTCGCCATCTCCAGAAATTCGGCACTTCCTTCCAGCGCTGCACGCTGAAGGTCTTTGTCCAGTGTAGTGACGATGGTGTTGCCCGGAACTGCCTGCTTGATGATCTCGGTGCTCAGAACATTACCTTGTGCGTCGGTCGTAATGCGCTTTTTGCCGCGTTCCCCACGCAGTTCATCTTCCATCGCGTACTCCAGCCCGCTCTTTCCGATGATGTCATTGTAACCGTATTTCTGTTCCTGATACAGCTCGTTGATCTGTTCTTCCGTCCAGTCTGGATGTTCCTCCTTGATCTGTTCCAGAATCTGCGCATTTTCTGCCTCATACTCCTCGGCATTGATCGAGCCTACCACACCTACCGCGTGCGGAGCTAATGTTCCATCCACGTACCGGCGGCTGGTTGTCTCCTTGATTTCCACACCCGGCATCTGCTGGCTGTATTCCCGAATCTTAACCACGACGTCGATTGGAATATCTTTCGAGAAAGTGTATGGATTGCTGGCGTTGGAGCCATAAACTTCCATCTGATAGCGTACTCCCGCAATCTTACGCGCCATGGTGCGGTCTGCCAGAGTAAACTGAGATTTTGCTGCACCACATTCAGGGCAGACATAGTCATCCTTCTCGGTACTGATATCTCCCTGATAAACATATCCGCAGGAAGCGCAGTTATATTCCAAAAGGTCATACTTATCCAGAAGGTTATTCAGCGTTACGTCTGCGGTCGCATCCAGATTGATTTTGTTGTCCGTCTTGAGCTTTTCGATCTGCGTTTTCTGAGAATCCGTCTCGGTCAAAAAGGTAAACGGCTCGGTTGTGCTGATCGGCAGGGTATCAATCCAGGTCTGTCCCTCCTGCTCCATCAGCAGGATAATTCGCTCAATGACGGTATTTTTCATATCTGCCGGCAGATACGCCTCATTGATCATAATGTCATAGCTGACCTGGTTGACCGCAAGCGGCCTGCCATAACGGTCAAGGATCTCACCGCGCGCAGCGTCAATGCTCTGTACGCTGGTATAATTGCCCTGCGCCATCTCCTTGTATTCCTCTGCGTTGACAATCTGATACTGCATCAGCTTGAGAGCAAACGCGACAAACACAATCACAATCAGTGAGATCAGCAGAATGATCCTTCCCTTATGGACCTGTTTTTCTTCCATTAAATTCTTCACCTCTTCGCTGAAAAAATTGAGTAATGTCCTTTACCGCAAATTCCTGTGGCACATCACAAAACAAATGGTAAATGCGCCTACTTACTCCATTTTCTCTTCAAAAAACAGGTGCATCTTCCGAACTGCCAAAAACAGAAGCGGTGTCACCACCAAAGTATACAACAACAACGGCAGCATCTGTCCCAAAAGGATCAGATGGCTGTTGTCGTATCCCCACATCACATAGTAGAAGAAATATTCCAAAAACAGTCTGAACCCCAGTCCGCATCCGGTAAAAATCAAGCTGTTGACGACCGAAGGCTGCATAAAATAAACGACCAGCAGCCCTACCGCCGTACAGATGACCAGATATAAAATCGACTGGAATCCAAACAGAACATTGGAGGAGGTATCGCACAAAATCCCCGCAAACAGTCCGAACAATCCTCCTGCCAGCTGCTTGTCAAACATTGCCACTGCCACAGCAAAAGGAAAAACCAAAATCGGCTTGATTCCTGCAATCGAAAAAAGCTGCGGCGTGCTCTGCAACACATACAGTATCAGCATCAGCAGGCTGTATGTCACATACTTGACCACCATGATTTTCGCTCTTTTATTCATTGCTTTCCTTCGATGCCTCCGACTGGTCCTGTACCAGTGATTCCTCAAAGCTCTTCAGGCTGCTGCCCTGTCCTTTAAACGAGGTGATCACCATAACATCCTTGACATTCTTGATATCGTTGGTCGGTTCCACCACCGCATACATCATGGTTCCCTGCGGCTCAAAACCAACTTCCGCAATTCTTCCAATCACAATTCCCTGCGGATACAATCCTGATGTGCCCGCGGTCTGGATAATATCTCCTTTTGCAATACCGCTTTCTCTTGGAATCAGCGACATTCTGCACTGGCCATTTTCTGAAAGTGCAATATCACCCGAAACAGTTGCTACGTCCTGGGTACGGACATCCTGACACGCTACATTTAAGCGCACATCCAGAATGGTGGTCACCTTGGCAAACACCGGTCCTACCTCCGAAACGATGCCGACCAGACCATCCGAGGTAACGACCGGGTCCTGATAGGATATTCCGTCCAGTGTTCCCTTATCGATGGTAAAGGAATAAAACTGGTCTGCCGGGTCCCGTCCAATGACCGAAGCAGTCATCATCTCCCACTCGGGGTGCTCTTCCTGTATTTTCAGCTGTTCTTTCAAGCTCTCGTTTTCATGTTTGTAATTTTCATAATCCACCATCTGCTCAATCAGCTGACGGTTTTCTTCCCGAAGGCGCTCATTTTCCTCCGAAATCTCGGATGCTCTCAAAAACTGGTCCAGGAATCCTGTCACCGAGCCGCTGACCCCTGCGCTCAAAGACTGAAACGGCGCTGTAATAGTTCCCACAATCCGCTCGAGGACGGTGGAAGCACCCATCGTTACCGTTGCGCGCAGCATAAAGGCAAACATGATGACAGCAAGTGCCAGCAGCACCTTGAATACCCAGCTGTGAAAAAACTCTTTCACCTTAAAGACAAACCTCCCTTAGCTAAAAAATCAGGGCAAAAACAGACGGCTGCCCGCGGATTCAAGAAATAAACTTGCCGCCGGCAGCCGTTTTTATGGCTGTTAATATTTGGAATCGTCGTCGGAGAGCAGTTCCTTCATGGTATTGATGTTTTCCAGAAGTTTACCTGTGCCGGCTGCAACACAATCCAGTGGATTCTCCGCAACCTGTACCGGCATACCGGTTTCCTTGGAAATCAGCTGGTCCAGTCCGCGCAGCAGTGCGCCGCCGCCGGTCAGGGTGATTCCGTGGTCGATGATGTCCGCAGACAGTTCCGGTGGAGTACGCTCAAGGGTGGTGCGGATTGCATCCAGTACCGACATGACAGAGTCAGCCAGTGCCTCACGAACCTCGTCAGGATGCAGCATCATGTTCTTTGGCAGACCATCAACCAGGTTTCTTCCCTTGATTTCCATTGGCTGCTCATCTTCATATGGATATGCAGAACCGATCTCAATCTTGATGTTTTCCGCAGTGCGGTCACCGATAAGAAGGTTGTATTTTTTCTTTACATACTGAATAATTGCGGAGTCAAACTCATCGCCGCCCACTCTTACCGAACGGGAAGCAACGATACCGCCCAGAGAAATAACGGCAACTTCGCTGGTACCGCCGCCGATATCAACGACCATGCTGCCGGTAGCTTCTGCAACTGGAAGGCCTGCACCGATTGCTGCAGCCATTGGTTCTTCAATGATTGCAACGGTACGTGCGCCTGCTTTCAGGGATGCTTCCTTAACTGCACGTCGCTCAACTGCGGTAACGCCGGATGGAATGCAGATAACCACGCGCGGACGTGCAAAAACAGAGTTGTTGCATGCTTTTTTGATGAAGATCTGCAGCATGCTTGCGGTAATATCAAAGTCAGCAATAACGCCGTCTTTTAATGGTCTTACTGCAACGATGGAACCTGGTGTTCTGCCGATTACATCCTTTGCTTCCTGACCAACATATTTTACTGTGTAATTTCTTGTGTCCACCGCAACAACCGATGGCTCACGCATGATGATGCCTTTTCCCTTCATGAAAACCAGAGTATTCGCGGTACCCAGGTCGATTCCGATATCTTTTCCAAACATAAACTTTTCCTCCTGCCAAAAATTAAAAAGCGCGGCAAACATTCCCGTGTTATTTGTGCCCCTCAATGCCGCTTCGTCTATCCGTTCTCACAATGAGTTATTCTGAAAGAAAAGCAGTCGGTACTTTTTTCGCCTAAAACTGTCAAAAAAGGTCAGTACAACTGCATTATCTTATATATTATAACCCGAAAATTCTCCAATCTCAACAGGATTTTTTGAATTTTTTGTGAGGGTAGAAAAATTACGATAATTGTACCAATCATCCCGTATTGTCCGCAAATTCTCTGTTTAAAATCGCCAAACGCGTCTTGTTTCTGACAGAAAAATTCTACCTTTTCCGGCAGTTTTTTCCGCCTATTGGGCAATTTCTTTTAAGTGTCTGGCAAGCAGGGATACCGGAAGTCCCATCACGTTAAAATAATCCCCGTTGATTCCTTCGATGAGCAGACTGCCATATCCTTGGATTCCATAAGCTCCTGCTTTGTCATACGGTTCATCCAGAGAAGCATACCAGTTAACTTCCTCTTTGGTAAGTTTCAGAAAGCGAACAGCCGTCCTTTGATAAAACGAATCAGTCCTGCCATTTGCTACAATAGCGACTCCGGTAAATACTTCATGTTCTCTGCCGGAAAGAGCCGAAATCATTCGCACACAATCTTCGTGATCTTTAGGTTTTCCCATAATTTGTCCATCGAGTACGACAACAGTATCTGCACCGACTACTACTGCCTCCGGATGCTCATGTGCAACCTGCTCTGCTTTGATCTTTGCAAGGTGCATAACTACCCCATGAGGCTTAAGGCCATCGGGGATAATTTCTTCTGCGTTGCTTGCGCAGACCTGAAAATCTTTTTGGATGAAGGAAAGCAGTTCCCGTCTGCGCGGGGACTGCGAAGCTAAGACTAAATTCATGATGTTCTCCTTTGCGAAAAATAAAGTTTTCGCCAGTTAAAGATTAAAGTTTTTTGTCAAACTTTTGTACACAAAAGTTTGTGGGTTTTAAAAGGGCAAAGCCCTTTGACGCCTTCCGCAGAAGGCGCAATCCTTATCGTCAGGCGCATTTTTGAAAGTGTGAAAACTTTTTGTAAGAGAAAAAGTTTTCACAAACTGCCGAATTGCACAGATTATACCCGAAAAGTTCCCAGTGGGAAGTTTTCGGCAGTAGAAACCCTTACTTTCTCATTATAAATACAGATAACTGAAATACTTCTTATGTCAATCTGTTTTTATGTTCAACAACACAGACAGCAGAAAAATCTCCCACCGGGAGGTTTTTCTGGCAAGTACATATCGTTTGTCTGTCAAGGGGGCTTTTCTCTTACAAAAGCCCCCTCTTTTTCAATCCAAGATTTGGATTGAAAAATTCACCCGCAAAGGCGCTTTCACGGATAAAGAATTTCGCACTCTGCGGAGTGCGACCAAAGTCTTCGCCTCTGGACACCACGAACTTTTTGAAAAAAGTTCGACCAAAAACTTTTGTTTTTGATCCAACGAGTGAGTGTGTTAACGCGAGCGAGCGCCGTGTGCTGAAATTGCCATTTCACACAAAACCAAAGCGCGAAACAGTGTCCAGCTTCAAGCTGGTTATTTACCGGTCGAGCCAAAACCGCCTTCGCCGCGTTCGGTGTCCGAAAGCTCGGTGACTTCCTCAATCTCCGGCAGCAACACCGGCATAATCACCATCTGTGCTACCCTATCTTGTGGCTGAACGGTGTACTCTACGTCCGAATAATTGTGCAGAAATACGCACACTTCGCCGCGGTAATCCGAGTCTACCACTCCAACCGCATTCGCCGGAGTCACACTATGCTTGATTCCCATCGAGCTTCGTGCAAAAATCAGCGCAACCTGATTTCTGTCCTCAAGCTCGATGCTCAGCCCAGTCGGAATCTTCTGTGTCCCATTCGGTGCAATTACCACTGGCTCCTCGATACAAGCATACAGGTCCATTCCTGCGCTGCCCTCGGTTGCCCGAAAAGGAAGTTTTGCATTTTCTCTCACTTTTTTTATCTTCAGTACAGACATTTTTGTCCTCCATCCTCTTATTTTACATTACGATAATACAAACCGCGGGTGATGTTTTCCATCGGCTCATGTGTCTGGGTGTATCGCAGCAGGATACGGTCGACCTGCTTTGCTCCCTCACTGGTGAAGGAAAGCAGTCCGTAATCAATGCCGCTCACTTCCTCCAGCTTGTCTGCAAGATAAACCGGCTTGCTGTTGAAAATCTCCGAATAGCGTCTGCCGGTACAGCGCACCTCAAAGACCTCTTTTTTACGGTCGGTGAGCGTTCCAAATCCCTTACAGTCTTTACATCCGCTAAGACGAATCGGGCAATTTCGGGTCACCATCAGTGGCAGTTTTCCGTAAATGAGCAATCCCCGCGGCAATGTTCCGCCAATCGCTCTGGCACGCGCCAGCGAAAGCTCAAATGAGAGCAGACAGTCGCTCAGCCCCAGCCGCTCATATTCTGCCAGACAGCCGGCGTTTGCGATGTTTAGACCAAATTCCCCGTGCAGCACAAATCCCATCTTTCTGCCAAGGTACACCCCGCCTAAGTTTCCGGTCGAAAGATGCCAGATTCCCAGATGCTTACACTCGGTCAGACGCTCGGCAAGATATTTTTCATCATCACCGAACACCACTCTTGGCAGTGATACACTGATTTTGGGGACAATCTCTTTTGGAAGATTGTTTTTATTCTTTAACAGCTCGTCCAGCGGCACAGAAATCAGCTCACAGACCTCACCCATCCGCTCGGTAATCTGTGCGATCTCCCGAACTGCTGCACGCAGTGGGAGCTTTTCACTCTGTGCACCGATATGCTTTGGAACTGGCTGTTTTTCTGGCTTGTGAAACGGGATTTCGTGGATTTCACCGCGCAGCTGTGTCAGCTTGTCCAGCGCTTCCCTGCGCAAGCTGTTTAACTGGGATGCCGGATAGATTAATCCATCTCCCAGATCACAGGTAAGGGAATTGAGATAATAAAAGGTGCCGCCGGTCTTTTCCAAACTGCGCCAAACCAATTCTTCGGTGGTCGGAGCTTTGAGCGCCTGCTGTGGGATTTCTCCCTGTGCCTGCACAGTATGTCCTTCCCCGTCCAAAGCAGTCAGTACCGTCGGCTCGTTTTCCTTCATGGTAAAGGAGAAATCCACCCCGACACGAGCAACATCTTTGGAAGCCATATCACTTAATTTTTTGAGCACCTTCTGGGAAGCCAGCACGTCCTCTTTTTGTCTGGTTCCAAACATTTCCTGACCCAGTTTGGCGTCAAAATAACCTTTGGTAAAGCCGCTGCGAGAGAATACCGCTGCCATCAGGTCCATGTCTGCCTGTGCACCGCGCACTGCTTCTTTAAACTGGCTAACCGCCGCCGCTACATATTCCGGACGCTTCATCCTGCCCTCAATTTTAAAGGAATCTACGCCCAGTGCCATCAGTTCCTTTACCCTGTCAGCAAGGCTTAGATCCTTTAAGGAAAGGGCATATCCGCTGTCACCCTTTCTGCCACTGGCAAAAGGCAGACGGCAAGGCTGTGCGCATAATCCGCGGTTGCCGCTGCGCTCCCCGATAACCGAGCTCATGTAACACTGACCCGACACGCACATGCACAGTGCCCCGTGAACAAAAACTTCGGTTTCGACTGGCACCTGTGTGGTTACCTGCAAAATCTCCTCGCGGCTCATCTCACGGGCGAGCACCACGCGGGAGAAGCCGAGTTCCTTTGCCTGCCACGCACCGGATACATTGTGAACGGTAAGCTGGGTGGACGCATGCATCTTCATCTCGGGAGCGGCTTCCCGCACAATCTTTGCAACACCCAGATCCTGTACAATCAGCGCATCGATGCCGTATTTGCAGGCAATTTCCAGCGTGCGCAGCACCTCGTCATATTCCCGGTCATACACCATGGTGTTGACTGTCATATGCATCTTGACGCCGCGCTCCTTGCACAGGCGGGACGCCTCGGCAAGGGATTGCTCATCAAAGTTTTTGGCGTTGCGGCGGGCGTTTAACTCCCCATAGCCAAAATAAACTGCGTCTGCGCCGCTGTGGATGCCAGCAAGCAGGCTGTCCAGATTTCCTGCAGGCGCCAATATCTCAATCTTTTTCATAACCGTTCCTTTCTTTTCCAAAAACCTGTCTAAAAAAGGGAGGGGATGTTCTCCCTCCCTTTTATGCTTTCAGCTTCTTTTCCCGCTTGATGCCCTCGTACGCTCCCTCGACCATCGGGCCGACAACCTGATAGCCAAGCGACTGATAAAAGGCGTTTAAGCGATCATTTCCCTTCTGGCAATCCAGTCGAACCACCTTTTTGCCTTCCTGCAGGGAAAGATCTTCGCAAAAGGAAAGCAGCGCTTTGCCTGCTCCTTTTGCCTGTGGTCTGGTCGCCAGATGATGGACGTAATAGCAGTTCTTTTTCTCGTCTTCTGTCCAGCGTCCGTCTTCCAGCAAAAGCGCCATCACACCGACCGTTTTTCCCTCTGGATCAACGGCAAGATAAAACTCATGGGAGGAGATCCTTCCCAGAAAATATTCTCTGGGATAGCGCTGCATATAGTTGGTGCGGTTCCACTGGTACAGATTCTTTTCATCCATCCAGTCGATGCGTTCCTGAATGATGCCGATGATATCATCCACATCCTCCGGTCCTGCTGCCCGAAACTGATATTCCATGGGATTATTCCCTTCTTTCTTCCGGTGATGCAGCATTCAGAACTGCTTGCTGCTCTGATTGCTCAGCGGCGCGGCGTTCACTTTCGTAATCATACTCATAGTCGTCCTCGCCGTACTCATTGTCCGTGCCCTCTTCAGGCTGGAAGAGGAAGCCATCCATTGTGGCAAACTCCGCATCTTCCAGTGGGCTCCTTCAATGATCTCTGCCGATGTTCTGTCTGAGAATATCGATTTCCCTTTTGAGCTTTTCATTTTCGCGGCGGTATTCATCGACCTCCAGCTTTGCCTTGGTGGAATCTTCCAGATACTCGGTCAGCTGGCTGCGGATATGATCGGCATTGAGCTCACTTTTCTCGTAAAGGTCGGCGTAGCTGAGCAGTGCAAGAAAGTAAGCGTCATTTAAGGTCACGCTCGGACCTGAATCCATGATCGTTTTGACCTTGTTCTCGATTGTGTTCACCAGACGTTTGACATACTCCGGAGATTCGTTGGAGGAAACCACATACCGTGAGCCGCAGATTTCAACTCTGATCTTGTTCTGTCCAGCCATCAAGACCACCCTTTCTCTCTATCCTTTTTTGAGGTTTTCCCTCATAAAATTTTTCCTGTTTGCATTTGGATATATGTACTTTTATTATATATGATGACACCCTTTAAAGTAAAGAGGATTTGATCTGTAATTTTCTTTGTTTTGTATTTCTTTCCTGTTTCCGAAAGTTTTTTCCGACTCTGTGCCGCAATATTCACATAAAAATGAATCTTTGATCCTTTGTCTCTTCGAATATCTGTCGTTTTTTCGGGAATTTTTCTGTACATCCTGCCAGAATTAACCTTCTCTTTTCCTTTTTACCCTTGTTTTCATCTTTTTGATATACTATAATTTTATCAGGAATAGTTGTTATTCAATCATCCTATGATAAATTGGAGTTGCAGCACATCTTTGTGCTGTGATTCTTTGTATGAAAAAAGGTGGTTAATTTAATGTTTGTTGAAACAAAACTCACAACTGCTGAGATTAAAAAACTTTTGACCGAGCGCCTTGAAGAAATGGGATTTACCCCTAAAAACGCTTCGGATGAAATGTTTTATAAAGCCTGCGCAGGTGTTGTGCGCAAAATCCTGACCGAAAAACACAATCATTTCATGGCAGAATCCAAAGCAAAAGGCCGCAAACAGACCTATTATCTGTGCATGGAGTTTCTGCTGGGAAGATCTTTGAAAAACTCGATTTATAATCTCAACCTTGCACCGGAATTTCAGGAAGCCCTCAAAGAAATGGGCGTCAAGATGGAAAATCTGTTCGAACTGGAACCGGACGCTGGTCTTGGAAACGGCGGTCTTGGAAGACTGGCTGCCTGCTTCATGGACGCACTTGCTACCTGCGGCTATCCTGCAATCGGCTACTCGATTCTGTATGAGTTTGGTATCTTCAAACAGAAGATCATCGATGGCTGGCAGAGCGAGCTGCCGGACAACTGGCTGCCGGGCGGCGAGGTATGGCTGGAGCGCGTACCAGAACAGACCGTTGATGTTAACTTTGGCGGCAAGGTCGAGGAATTCTGGGACTATGGTTACCATCACGTCCTGTACAAAGACTACACCACTGTCAAAGCAGTTCCTTATGATATCATGATTTCCGGTTATGATGGAAAAGGTGTCAGCATGCTGCGTGTCTGGAGCGCACAGAGCTCTGCCATCGATATGGATGCCTTCAATCGTGGCGACTATGTCAAAGCGTTTGGTCAGGATTCCAGCGCAGAAGCGATCAGCAAGGTGCTCTATCCAAACGACAACCATCCAGCCGGTAAAAACCTGCGTCTGCGCCAGCAATACTTCCTTGTATCTGCTTCGGTTGCCGACATTGTCCGCCGCCATATGGATCTGTACGGCACACTGGAAAACTTTGCTGAAAAGAATGCAATCCATATCAATGACACCCATCCGGCACTTGCCATTCCGGAACTGATGAGAATTTTACTGGACGAATGCGGCTATCCATGGGATAAGGCTTGGACCATCGTATGCAATACCTTTGCTTACACCAACCACACTGTTATGAGCGAAGCACTCGAGTGCTGGAACGAAGATATGTTCCGCACCCTCCTGCCACGAATCTATCAGATCGTTGTGGAGATCAATAACCGCTTCTGCCGTCAGCTTTCCGAACACTTCCATCTGGATGGATACACCGTTTCCCGCATGGCGATCATCCACGATCACTCCATCCGCATGGCAAACCTGTCTATTGTTGGTTCTCACAGTGTCAACGGCGTATCTGCACTGCACAGTGAGATCCTCAAAAACGACCTCTTCCATGATTTCTATAAAATCCAGCCATACAAATTCTGCAGCGTAACAAACGGTATCGCTTCCAGAAGATGGCTCTATCAGTCCAACCCTCGCCTGACAAACCTCATCAAAGACCTGATTGGCGACGGTTTCCTGCATGATATGGAAAAACTCAAAAAACTTCTCCCATATCAAAACGATAAGCAGGTTCTGGAACAGCTTGCAAAAATCAAACTGGAAAACAAGAAGGACTTTGCCGCTTACATCAAGGAACAGACCGGTCAGATTATCGATCCGAATTCCATCTTTGATGTACAGGTAAAACGTCTGCACGAATATAAACGTCAGCACTTAAACGCACTGCACATTCTCTCGCTGTACAATGAGCTGAAAACCAATCCGCACGCAAACATCCAGCCGACCACCTTTATCTTCGGTGCAAAGGCTGCTCCGGGCTACTACATGGCAAAACAGATCATCAAGTTTATCTGCAGCCTGGGTGAAATGATTGAAAACGATCCGCAGGTCCGCGACATCTTAAAGATCGTTTACCTGGAAGACTACCGTGTTACTCTCTCCGAGCTGCTGATGCCGGCAAGTGAGATCTCCGAACAGATTTCTCTTGCAGGAACCGAAGCTTCCGGTACCGGCAACATGAAGCTGATGTTAAACGGTGCTGTTACCCTTGGCACCTGGGACGGAGCGAATGTCGAAATCGGTGAAGCGGTTGGTCCGGACAACATCTTTGTATTCGGTATGCGCACTCCGGAAGTAAACCAGCTCAAATCCAGCGGATATTATCCAAACGAAATTTATCTTGGCAATCCTGTTCTCAAACAAGCAATCGATCAGATTGGCTCCAACATTGCCGGCGATGCTTTCCAGCCAATCAGCGACTCGCTTAAGAACAGCGACCCATACATGGTTCTGCGTGACTTTGAATCCTATGACAAGGTTCGCCGCCTTGCTCTGAGCACCTATCAGAACGACCAGACCCGTTGGCAGAAGATGTCGCTTGTCAACATTGCTCAGTCCGGTTATTTCTGTGCTGACCGTGCAATCCAGGAATACGCACACACCATCTGGAATCTGGACTAATCTTTCATTTTTCTCAAAACCCAAAAGCGTCCGGCATAAAACCGGACGCTTTTTAAACTTTTTGGAAAGGAATCCTTTTATGGACTTTTGTATTTATGATAGCCGATTGTCCGCCTTTAAACAGCCGTTTGGTGCGGTTGCTGCCGGTGAGACTGTGCGCTTTTCCATCCACCTTCCAAAAAATCTTTGTGTGAAAAGCGCTCATCTTGTTCTGTGCTGCGATGGAGAAAGCGACCGATTCTTCCCAATGCAGCCGGATGAATGTACCATGCGGTACAACTGCTACTCCATCCACTTTGTCGCCCAGCACCCCAAACTGTATTTTTACTATTTTGGCGTTACCACGGAGGACGGCTCCACCCACGTCATCCACGCAAATGAATCAATGCGCGGAGAACTTTCGGTCGATACCGACCGCTACTGGCAGCTGACCGTTTACGACCCCAAGATGAAGCGCCCTGCTTCTCTGGGCAACGGTATCCTCTATCAGATCTTCCCCGATCGTTTCTGCAATTCCGGCACACCTAAGAAAAATGTCCCTGCTGACCGCACCCTGCGTTCTGACTGGGGAAATCTTCCGGTCTATCTGCCAAACGAAGAGGGAGAAATCACCAATTCCGACTACTTTGGCGGTGACCTTGCCGGCATCACCCAAAAACTGCCTTACCTGCAAAGCCTTGGTGTGACCTGCCTGTACCTCAATCCAATTTTTGAGGCACATTCCAACCATCGCTACAACACTGCCGACTACCGAAAAATCGATCCTCTGCTCGGCACCGAAGAAGATTTTGCAGACCTGTGCGCTCAGGCAAAAAAACTTGGCATCTCGGTGATTTTGGACGGTGTATTCAGCCACACCGGCAGTGACAGCGTCTATTTTAATCAGAATGGCCGATACGGTGAACATTCCGGTGCTTATCGAGATCCTAACAGTCCTTATCGCGAATGGTATTCCTTCAAGCGCTATCCGGACGATTACGAATGCTGGTGGGGCTTTAAGACCCTGCCAAATGTTCGAGAGACCCAGCCTGACTACATGGACTTTATCTGCAACCCCAAAACTGGCGTGCTTGCCAAATGGCTGACTTTGGGTGCATCCGGTTTTCGTCTGGATGTTGCCGATGAGCTTCCGGACTCCTTTTTGGACCGCGTCTATCAGACGGTAAAATCCTTTGGTGAGGATAAAGTTGTCATTGGTGAGGTGTGGGAAGATGCCTCCAATAAAATCAGCTATGGCAACCGCCGCCGCTACCTGCTGGGCAACCAGCTGGACAGCGTAATGAACTATCCGTTCCGCAATGCGGTTCTGGGCTATATCCTGACCGGAAATGCCGATGACTTTTTAACAAGTGTCGTCTCAATTGTTGAAAACTATCCTCCACCGGCGATGAATTCCATGATGAACTCTCTTTCCACCCACGATACGCCCCGCGCCATCACCGTTCTGGTCGGCGAATCGATGGAAGGCAAGGATCGCCCTTGGCAGGCAGCCCATCACTACCTCTCGTTAGATAAATATGCAAGAGGGCAGGTCTTATTAAAGCTTGCCTCCACCCTGCAATATTTCCTTCCCGGCATCCCCTGCCTTTACTATGGGGATGAGGCAGGTTTAAGCGGTTATGCTGACCCATTTAACCGCTGCTGCTATCCGTGGGGGTATGAAAATCAGGAATTGATTGCCTTTTTCTCCGAACTTGGCAAATTACGGCTTTCGATGCCGTTTTTAACCGAGGCGTCCTTCATTCCTCTGGTGGTGGATGAAGCTCTCTGCTGCTATCTTCGCTGTGGTAAAAACAAAGAAGAACGGGCACTGATTGCAATTAACCGCTCCAATCAGCCGCGCACACTGCCTCTTCCAAAAGACTTTACCGATGCTGAAGCCCATATCCTTCTGGGAGAATATCACGACGGTGTACTCTGCGGTGAAAGTGCTGTGGTGTTGGAAGACTACCCGTTTTTTGAAAAATAATATCTTGCAGCAAAAAGAAGCAGGAGCGTTCCTGCTTCTTTTTATTTTAAAATATTCTGTGACTTAACCTTTACCAGTTCTAATATTTTTTCAAACATCTTTGCAAAAATTGTTGTGGGATGATACAATATTTCATATTGAGTTGATTCCAAACACATAAATATATTCAAAGGAGCTGACACCATGAACCAATCTCAGATCATCGGAACCAAAATCAAAAAACAGAGATTATACCACAAGATGACCTTAAAATAATTAAGCGATGCAACCGGTCTGTCCATCGGTTATCTGTCTCAGGTTGAACGCGGTCTGGGCACTCTGAGCCTGCCTGCGCTGGAAAACCTCTCCAACATTCTCCACATCGAGATGAGCTCCTTTTTTGAGCAGGAAAAAGAAGAAAACAGCGACCTGATTGTATACAGCCATCAGAGAGAAAAACTTCAGGTTTCCAATCAGTTTCTGCACTATTCTCTAAGCCGTCAGTACTCCGAAATTCAGCCTGTTATCTATGAGATCTATCCTTCTCATGAAGGACAGAAGGCGGAAGAAACCATGCTGTTTGGTCACCCGGAAGAAGAGTATCTGTATATTCTGGAAGGTGTGTGCCTTTTGACCATAGACGATCAGGAATACACCCTCAATCCTGGAGACTGTGCCTATATCCCACCGAACTCCAGACATTTCTGGAAAAACCCGACTTCCAGAATGCTGCGCATTCTTGGAATCGCAAACAGATGCCCATCCTTCCCACCTTTGGCAAATCAGGACTAAAAAGGAGATTTTTTCATGTCAAAGATTCCCTTTGATCTTACCACTTGGAACCGTAAAGAACACTTTCACCACTACCTCAACACTGTTTCCTGCCGCTATGGCATGACGGTAAATCTCGACATCACCCTCTTGCGTGCTGCTCTTAAAAAAAGAAACTACAAACTCTATCCTGCTGTTATCCACCTTCTATCCCGCTGTGTTAATCAGCATAAGGAATTTCGCATGACCCTCGATCAGGACGATCAGCTGTACTATTTTGATCTGCTGAACCCTTCCTACACCATCTTCCATACTGATGACGAAACGTTCTCCAGCACCTGGACACAGTATGATCCGTCCTTCCCCGCATTTTATCAAAACTATCTAGATGATATGCAGCAGTATGGAAACAACCATGGAATGCTTGCGAGAAGTCCAAGGGAAGACTGCTTTGACATTTCCTGTCTGCCATGGGCAACCTTTACCGAATTTCATCTGGACCTTCCAGATGCCCGCCGCTTTCTTCTCCCGATCTTTACCTTTGGAAAATACTTTAAACAGGATGGAAAAATCCTGCTGCCGCTGTCCGTTCAGGTTCATCATGCTGTCTGCGATGGATTTCATCTCTGCCGCTTTGTCAATGAATGTCAACAGCTTGCTGATCAATGTGAAGCATGGCTGTAACGAAAAAGCCTCCCCAAAAGGGAGGCTTTTGTTGTATCAGCTTTTATGATTCCAGGGACGAACTTTGTCGGTCCATCCTTTCTGTTTCCAATAATCAGCATCTGCCTGATTCCATCCGGGACGCTTTGCAAAGGAGCGAAACAGATAAAACATCGCTTTTGTTTTAGGTGAAGGTTTGACTCTGCCTTCGTGGGCGCGAATCTTTCTTTCCAGAACAGCTACTGCACGCTCAATTTTCCGGCGTTTTTGCTGCGACACACTCTGCCAGTTTGTCGCAGCGACAGCGATTCCCCAGCAGTAGGTTTTGGCAACGCCCCAGAAATCCAGGCTATCCTTAATATCCTTGTTTGCCTTGCTCATTCCAGCGCCAGCCGCTGTGGAGAGACAGACAGCCTGTTTATGAAACATCGATTCTTCCGGGCGGTGAATCATCCAGCGATAGCCAAAGTGATCCAGAAACGCCTTCATGGAGCCTGTGGCATGATAGACATAGACCGGCGTGGTAAAAATCATAACCTGTGCGCGGTCTAGCTTTTCAACCAACGGTTTGAGCGCCTCATAATGCGGACACAAGTTCTCACTCTTTAAAAAACACTGACTGCATCCAGTGCAGAAATAAGGAAAATCGCGTGGAAGGAATATTTCTTCAATCTCGTCCCCATCGCAGAGTTTTTCGGCGAGCATCCGCCCGATATGATAGGTAGATCCCTTGTGGTTTTGTCCATTGATGGTAACAACCCGCATCTTGGGCACCTCCATTCTTTGTTCTGCTGATATTTATGCGCCGCAAAAGGAAAAAATAAAAGTTTTACTCAATTTTTTTAAAAAATTGCGGTTTCCAAAGGCAGAGCCTTTGGTCGCCTTCCGCAGAAGGCGAAACATCCCCAACAAAAACAATATAAAAACGATAGGGGCTGTAAAGCTGTTTCGATGCTGCCGCACGTCAGTGCGTGGTACACGGCAAGTGTGCCTATACACAGTGATGCACCACGCAATGCAGAATCCAATGTTTTTTCATTGAAGCACAAAACAAAAACTTTTGTTTTTGTTCAACGAGCAAGTGTGCTAACGCGAGCGAGCGCCGCGTGCTGAAACTACAAATTCATACAAAACTAAAGCGCGACACAGTGACCAGGCTCAGCCTGGTCAAAAATCATCCACCGGATAATTTTTGAGGTTGCTCTCTACTGACAATTGGTTTTCGAGAACCTTTTCTCTTGTAGAAAAGTGGATTGAAAACTTGTTTTCAATCTGGAGTTTGCTCTTTTGGTCCATAAAGGATTGGGCAAAATTGCCTGTGGCAACCGAGCAAAGCTCCTTTTGAGCTCTCAAAAATGCGCCTGACGATAAAGCTTTTCGCTCGTTGCGACGAGCGCCCAAAGGCTTTGCCTCTGGACACCACGAGCTTTTTGTAAAAAGCTCGACCAAAAACTTTAGTTTTTGTCCTCTTCCCCCATCCTTGTGCCGTAGGCAAACTGGGTGCAGGCTCAGCCTGCCGAGCGAGTGTGTTAACGAGAGCGAGCGCCGCGTGCTGAAACTACAAATTCATACAAAACTAAAGCGCGATACAGCGTCCAGGCTCAGCCTGGTCGACCGGCATCGACGCAACACCATTTAAGGACAAATCTGCTCTTACTCCTGCCAAGTACTCATAATATGCCTGCGAACCAATCATAGCAGCATTGTCGCCGCACAGGCTAAGCTTTGGCAGATACAGCTCATATCCATGCTTTTTGCATGCCGCTTCCAGTGCAGAGCGCAGACCGCTGTTTGCACTGACACCGCCTGCCACCACGATTTTCGTGCTGTTTGTATACTCTGCCGCACGCATCAGGTGATCGGTCAGAATATCCGCTACGGTACCCTGAAAATCTGCTGCCAGATTGTTTACATCGATGCTTTCGCCTTTTTGCTGTGCGTGATGAGAAATGTTGATGACCGCTGTCTTTAAACCGGAAAAGCTGAAATCAAAGTCCGAGCCGTTTACCTTCGGTTTTGGCAGCTTGTATTCCCCGCGCTTGCCCTGAGCAGCAGCCTTGTCGATATAGATTCCGCCCGGATATGGGAATCCCAGAACACGGGCAGCCTTATCAAAGGCTTCTCCTGCGGCATCATCACGGGTACGTCCGATGATCTCAAAATCGGTATAGTCGTTTACCTTGATGATGTGGCTGTGTCCGCCGGAGGCTACCAGGCACAGAAACGGAGGTTTCAGGTCTGGATGGGTCAGATAATTTGCTGCAATATGTCCGCGGATGTGGTGAACCGGAATCAGCGGTTTTCCAGAAGCAAGCGCCACGCCCTTTGCGTAGTTTACTCCCACCAACAGCGCACCGATCAGTCCCGGTGCATAGGTAACTGCAACGGCATCGATGCTTGAAAAGGTTTCTCCAGCATCGGAAAGGGCTTTTTCCACCACCGCACAGATATTTTCGGCATGGCGTCGGGAAGCAATCTCCGGCACAACGCCGCCATAAAGTTTATGTTCCTCGACCTGTGAGTTGATGACCGAGCTGCGGATGGTTCGTCCGTCTTCGATGACCGCAGCTGCGGTTTCGTCACAGGAGGACTCAATTGCAAGTATCTTCAAAGTCTTTCTCCTTTTCTTGTCGGCGCTGAAATTTAGGAAAAAATTCCTCCATAGGTTTTGGTCATAATCAGCGCATCTTCGGTAGGGTTGGAATAGAAATTTTTTCTGTGACCAACCACCTCAAAATCAAATTTATCATAGAACTGCTGGGCACTGACGTTTGACTCCCGCACTTCCAGCGAGATCGACGCCATATCGTTTTCCTTTGCGTACTCATCGAGCGTTTCCATCAGTCTGGTTGCTACACCAAGACGCCGAAATTGCGGAAATACTGCGATATTGCAGATATACCCTTCATCCACGATATGCTGCATACCGACATAACCGGCTACTCTGCCTCCGATTTCGGCAACACGAAATACGGCAAGCGGATTGGAAAGCTCAGACACCAGAGCATCAAAGCTCCATGGGGTGGAAAAGCACTCTTTTTCCAGTCGCTCCAGCTCCTCAATGTGGCAAGGCTGCATTGGAACGACCGTAATACTTTGCCCCTGTTCTTCCATGTATAACTTCCTTTCTGTAAATCGCGGCTCTTGTTTTTTTTACGCCGCCTGAGGTTTCAATAAAATACGGTTTTTCCCGTCATCAAACGATTATAGCAAATTTCCCCGCTGGAAAAAAGAGCTTTTTACAATTTCTTAAAGATTTTCTTACCTGCGGGCAAATCTGAAAAATATGCCCGACGAAAACTTCTGCTTTTGCTCTAACCAACAAGCACCTCGTAACAAAATTGCAACTTTGCACCAAAGCTAAGCGCAAAACAGCGTCCAATCTCAGCCTGACTATTTGGCGTCGTACCAGGTTTTGCCGGTGCCGACATCTGCCTTGAGCAGAACCTTCAGTTTTGCCGCTGCCTGCATCTCTTCCTGCAGCAGTGCTTTTACCTGCTCTACCTCGTGCTGTGGTGCTTCTACAATCAGTTCATCATGTACCTGCAAAATCAGGCGCGCATCCAGCTGCTCTTTCTTTAAACGGCGATACACACGAATCATTGCAATCTTGATGATATCTGCCGCTGTTCCCTGAATTGGTGTGTTCATCGCAACACGCTTGCCAAAGTTAACGATATTTTTGTTGCTGGAAGAAATCTCCGGCAGAGCGCGGCGGCGGCCGTACAACGTCTCAATATATCCGTTTTCCTGAGCAAAAGTTACGGTATCTTCCATATACTTTTTAACCCCGCTGAAAGTGTCCAGATAGTTTTTGATATACCGGTCGGCTTCCGCTACACTGACACCGATATCCTGTGAGAGCGAAAAAGCACCGATTCCATACACGATACCAAAGTTTACCGCCTTTGCCTTGCGGCGCATCTCCGGAGTTACATACAATGCCGGCATGTTGAACACCTGCGCTGCGGTGTTGGTGTGGATATCTGCATCCGAGTTGAATGCCTCGATCATATATTCATCGCCCGAGATATGCGCTAAAACACGCAGTTCGATCTGTGAGTAGTCGGCATCGACCAGAGTATAGCCATCCTTTGCGCGGAAGAAGGCACGCAGACGGCTGCCAAGCTCGGTGCGGACTGGAATATTCTGCAGGTTTGGCTCGGTGGAGCTGAGTCTGCCCGTTCTGGTATCGGTCTGATTAAAATGGGAGTGAATTCTTCCATCTCTGCCCACTACTTTAAGCAGACCATCCACATAGGTCGACTTGAGCTTTGCTACCTTGCGGTACTCCAGAATTGCGTCGATAATCTCATGTTTTCCTCGCAGAGATTCCAGCACATCTGCGTTGGTCGAATAACCGGTCTTGGTCTTTTTCTTTGCCGGCAGGCCCAGATGCTCAAACAGCACCTCTCCCAGCTGTTTTGGAGAATTGATGTTAAACTGTTCTCCTGCCAGATGATAGATGACATTTTGATAATCCTCGATCTTTTCATCCAGCATTTTGCCGTACTCTGTCAATGCAGCGGTGTCCACCTCAAAGCCGTACATTTCCATCGAAGCAAGCACCTCGGACAACGGCATTTCGATGTCCTGCAGCAAAGCTTCCTGTTTATTTTTGTATATCTCCTCGCTCAGCGCTTCATGCAGCGGTGCAAGGCAGGCACAGTCCTCCAAAAGTTTTCTGTCCTGTTCTTCCATTTCTTCCATGGAAGTAGCTCCGTCCAGCTTGCATCCAGTGTGATAGCCTGCGCACAAGCCTTCGATATTGTATTCCGAACTGTTTGCCGAAAGCAGGTAGGCCGACAGCAGCAGATCATCTGTGAGGTTACAAAGCTCCCCGCCCCTGCTTAAAATCCAGTGATAAACACTCTTGCTGTCGAAGGTGTATTTTGGATTTTTGGACGAAAACAGCTCGATCAGATCCTGCTCGTACAAAGCACCCTCCTGCGGATGATGCAGAATGATTTCATTTCCTGCACAAACAGCAATCGCATCTATCTTCTCATCATTTTCTTTGTTCCAGCCAATCAAAAAGCTGACTGGAGCTTCTCCTGCCTGCTGCATCAGTTCAGAGATCAACTTGGAGACAAAATGCACAGTCGGGATTTCCCTTGCTTCTTTTCCCTTTTCAGATGGAACATAAGTTCCGCTGATTCCCAGTTTCTTGATAATACTGTTCATTTCCAGATGGGAAAGCAGCTCAAAGGTTTCCTGCTCCTTCATCGGCTGTGGGATAAAATCAGAAAGGGAGAGTTCAATTGGAACATTGCGGTCAATAGTAGCCAGTGTTTTGCTTAAGAAAGCAGCGTCCTTTCCTGCTTCCAGCTTTGCCTTGACCGATTTGGTTGCGTCGATGGCATCCAGATCAGCATAGATGGTTTCAATATTACCATACTGACCGATCAGCTTGAGCGCCGTTTTTTCACCAATTCCCGCAACGCCTGGAATGTTGTCCGAGCTGTCTCCCATCAGCGCCTTGATGTCAATGAGGTGAATCGGGGTGGTTCCGTACTTTTCCTGGAAGTAGCTTTCATCGCAACAAACGGTTTCGCTTCTGCCCATCTTGGAGCTTGCGAGCAGAACGGTGGTGTGTTCCCCAATCAGCTGCAGGCTGTCGCGGTCACCGGTCGCAATAAAACAATCATGACCCTCCTGCTCACATTTTGCCGAAAGGGTACCGAGGATATCGTCTGCTTCATATCCTTCCATTGTGATGATGCGGTATCCCATATCCTGCAGCAGTTCCTTGATAATCGGCAGCTGCTGAGCAAGTTCTTCGGGCATACCCTTGCGCTGCGCCTTATATCCGTCATACATCTTGTGACGGAAGGTAGGTGCCTTCAGGTCAAAAGCACAGGCAACTGCATCAGGGTTTACATCGTTTAACAGCTTCTGCAGAATATTTAAAAATCCATAAATTGCGTTGGTATAGGTGCCGTCACTGGTGGTCAGCAGTTTGACCCCATAGAAGGCGCGGTTTAAGATACTGTTGGAATCCAGACACAGCAGTTTCATCGTACAATCTCCTTTTCCTGTTTATTCTCTTGTGGTGGAGCCTCGATGTTTTACCATCTCAAACCACACACGAACCAGATGGCGGTAATAGGGGACAAATTCCCCGCTGTCGAGCATCTCTTCGATTTCTTCGAGGGTTGCCCATTTTGCGTCTCTGACTTCCTCCTGCTGTAAACGCAGGTCAGAAAGTGCAACATCATTTTTCTCAATCAGGTAAACATCATCAAATCCGTCCGGGAAATTGATGGTATAGAAAGGGCGCTCCCCATGAAAGTCGTGACAAATGCCCATTTCTTCCCAAAGTTCCCGGGCAGCGGCAGAGGCACTATTTTCTCCGGCAAGCGCAGAACCTGCAGCAGTAACATCCCAAAGTCCCGGATAACCGATTTTATCAAGCTGCCTTTGCTGAATGAGCAGCTGTCCCTTTGCATTAAACAGACAGATATGCACCACCAGATGGTATTCTCCTTCCGGCATGGATTTTCCGTTCACCCTCTGGGCAAGTTTTCCGGTCTTCTGGCGGTCGATATCATAAATATCCCACAATTCCATTGTTTCTTCGCTGTCTGCCCGATGCAAAACAGCACTCCCTTCCATTATTTTTCTCAATTTTGTTTATTATACCACACTTTTTTCCAAAGCGCTTGCCGAGGGGAAAAATTTCTGCTAGAATGTCTTTTGCACCAAATTGCTTATTGATCATTACGATAGATTGATACCAGAAAGGACGATACCTGATTTGAAGATCGGCAACATCACCATCCCCAAAACCGCCGGACTTGCCCCGATGGCAGGTGTGGGCGACCGCGCCTTCCGCGAAATCTGCAAGGAATTTGACTGTGCCTATGTGGTCAGTGAAATGGCAAGCTCGAAGGGCCTAAGCTTTCAGGGCAGCAAAACCGAGGAACTGTTAACCCTTTCCGAAAAGGAACGCCCTGCTGCTATCCAGATTTTCGGCGATGACCCGCAGATTATGGCGCAGGCAGCACAGCTTACCTTAAAATTTAAACCGGACATCATCGACATCAACATGGGCTGTCCTGCACCCAAGGTTGCCGGAAATGGCGGCGGCAGCGCATTGATGAAAAATCCAAAGCTTGCCGGAGAGATTGTCAAAGCCGTTTCTTCGGCAGTTGAGCTTCCCGTCACCGTAAAGTTCCGCAAGGGCTGGGATGAAAATTCGGTCAATGCGGTGGAGTTTGCCAAAATCATGGAGGAAAACGGAGCTGCTGCACTGTGCATCCACGGACGTACTCGCCAGCAGATGTATGCACCGAGTGCCGACTGGGAAATTATCCGCAAGGTAAAGGAAGCGGTATCCATTCCGGTCATGGGAAACGGCGATGTCATCGACGCTGTTTCCTGCAAAAGGATGTACGAGGAAACCGGGGTCGATTTTGTCATGATTGGCCGCGGCGCACAGGGCCGTCCATGGGTATTCAAACAGATTGCTCACTACATGCAGACCGGGGAGTTGCTCCCGGACCCAACTTTAGAAGAAAAGATGGAGATTTTACTGCGTCACATCCGTCTTTCCTGCGATTACAAAGGGGAAAAGATCGGCATGCGGGAAGCCAGAAAGCATGCTGCATGGTACTTTAAGGGAGAATACGGCAGTGCAGATTTCCGCCGCCGTGCAGGTCAGCTTTGCACCTATGATGATTTACAGCGGTTAGCGGAGGAAATGCTCAACAGCCGTCATCATGCATAAAAGGGTTTGGGGGAAATTCCCCCAAACCCTTTTTATTTTTATTAAAATTTTATAGGTTTTATAAAGTCATATCTTCTACAGCACAAGTCTATGCTTTCAATAGGATATGAGATATCTGCCTTTCTGCCACAAAATAAATCTTAATCAAAATGACAGTTTTTGTGGGCTCATGCCGCCCACACTGGCACTTCCTTTTCTTTTACGAGAAAAGGAAGCAAAAGCGTATCTAAGGGGTTTCCCCTTAGATATCCCCTGGGGGCTTTGCCCCCGCAGTAACCGCAAAGCGGTCACGCTCCTCCTCATCTATTACGAAAGTTTCGAGCATCACTGGGGGATCGAAGGGGGCAGGGCAACGTTCTAGCTTCAATAAAAAACAACCTTGACAGTCATTGCCCTTGAGAATCTCGACAAGCTCGATTCTCCGCTGGGGGGATCGAAGGGGAGCCCCCCTTCTGCTGGAAATCCAAAAACCAGGAGGTTTTTGGTGTATCTTTGCCTACTTTCTTTACACAAGAAAGTAGGCGCGGTGTGGAGCGCGCAGCTCCACAAAAAGCACATCCAATTAAACATAAAAAAATCCCTGCACAGATTATGCAGGGATTTTTTATTTATCCTTCTTTATCCAAACAATTTGGTCCAGACCTCTGGCATCAGCGGGTTTTCACGCATCGTTACATTGTGACCAAAATCTTCTGCCTTTTCTCCGTCCCGTAAACGTCTTGCCACTACAACAAGCCGCGCATCTGCAAACTCATAGGTACAGGTGGAAAAGGTTAAAATCTTGTCGTCTGCGTTCATCGTCACACCGGTATCAATCAGCGAACGGCGGTCAATCTGTGCAATATACGCTTCCTTGGCTGCCTTAGTACTGAATTTCAGGTAGTTGATGTAGTCAAACAGCTCCCCGTGCTCCGGTCTGGTGGACACGATGTACACCGCCGAAACCACATACTCATACTTCTGGTACAAAGTGTTGACCTGAATGATTGGATTATCTGCCACAAACTGAGGATCGCGGTAGTTGGTCAGTACATTGAACATCGACTTATCACTGGTGATGTTGTGTCCATAAAGGATGGTGTTATCGTCGCTTAGATCCGGCGAATTACGCTCATCCAGAAAAACCTGACCGTGATTGTCCTCCTCCCCATAAAAATTATGGGTGAGATAATATTCATTGTCCCGCTGCATGATTGGGGTGCTCAACAATCCGTTTCCAATGTTGAGCCATCCGACAATATCGGAATTTACTTCATACAAAGCCTTGTATTCGGGCAGCATGACCGGACCGGTCGAAGTTGCATTTTCTTCTCCAGCCGCAGGCAGATTATTCTGTTGGCTGCCGCTTTCTCCCGGCACTGGTTCCTGTGCTGACTGCTCCTCTTTTCCAGCACCTGTCAGGGAACCCTGATGATACAGCTGCTGCAATTCCTTCTGTGTCTGGCTGCTGTTATAGGATTCGATCGCCCATTTGACAAGATGGAGTGATGAAAACAGCGCCACCATCAGGAAAAAGATGATCAGTCCGATTCGAACTGGCTTTGAAATCCCTTTCATTCTTTCCCGCTTTCCTGTTTGTGTTTATGATTGAGGTTTTTACTAAAACCTGATTGATATTACAGTGTCTGTTTGCCCTGCAGATTACTGCGCCGAAAGTTCCACTGCTTTGAGGATCAGGCTCAGTGCATGAGAAGATGCCAGATAACGGATTGTTTCCCTTGCATCCTGATCTTTTCGGTTTACGTGCAGCATAAATACCTTTTTAAAGTGGTCGCTGTCCACACCGATGTAGACCAATCCAACATCCTTGCCTTCAGATGCTTGCGGTCCTGCATTTCCGGTAACCGATACCCCAATTTCTGCTCCCGAAATACGGCGTATCCCTTCTGCCATCTCTCTGGCAGTCTCTTCCGAAATCGCGCCAAAGGTGTCGAGCGTTTCCTGTTTAACACCCAGAATCTGATGTTTGATGCGGTTGGAGTAGCTGCAAATACCGCATTCAAATACGTCGGATGCACCGCTGACATCGGTGATTCTCTTTGCCACATAACCGCCGGTACAGCTTTCCGCTACGGCTACATGCAGATTTTTTTCCTTGAGCGCCCGTACTGCCGCTGTCTGAAGATCTCCAACATCGATTCCGTACAGAAACTCGCCGACCTTCTCTTTAATCTGTTCCATCACCGGCTGCAGCAGTGCTTCGGCATCTTCGCCCTGCTTTACTCTTGCTGTAACACGCAGCTGTACCTCTCCTGTTTTTGCATAAGGTGCAACCGTTGGATTGGTGCTTTCCTCCATCAGCTCGTGGAGGATACTTTCCAGCATGGATTCCCCGATACCGAAAAAGTGCATAGTGTGGGAAACCAGTCTGGTATCGCTGTCCTTGAGCAGGAACGGTTTGACGCCCTGTTCAAACATTGGTTTCATCTCGCGTGGAGGTCCTGGCAGCATGATAGCTGTTTTGCCCTGCTGTTCTCCCTCGCCTTCGATGGCACAGCCCGGTGCGGTTCCGTTGTGATTTGCAAAGATCACACAGCCTTCCGGCATCATTGCCTGTTTTTTATTGTTGTCTGTCATCACCCGGTTTAAGCGCAGGAAGTGACATTCGATTGCGTGCAGCGATTCCTCGTCCATCACAAGCTTACGGTTAAAATAAGCTGCGATGGTCTCCTTGCTCAGGTCATCATAGGTAGGTCCAAGTCCTCCGGTGGTGATGACAATATCTGCTCTGGAAAAAGCTAGTGCAAGACTTTCCTTTAAGCGCTGGGGATTATCTCCTACCACGCTCTGATGGTATACATTGATTCCCAAACCGGCAAGTTCCTTTGCAATATATGCCGCATTGGTATTGATAATATCTCCCATCAGGATTTCTGTTCCAATACACAAAATTTCCGCACTGCGCTGTTTCATGACTGATGCTCCTTTGATGCCAAAAATGATTCTAAATTAATCCTATCGGAAAAATGTAAACTTTTCTTGTTCTGCTCTCTAATTCTTTGAGAATGTTTTGCACAGGGTAAGAAAAGATATGGATTCTTATATTTTCTCTAGCCTTGTAAAATTATATCATATTTATCATTGCGAAAAAAGATTTTTCTAAAAACTTTGTTTGTTTTCCAAATGTAAGTTTATGGAAACAAAGGAAGAAATAACACCTTTTCTTTTCCCGCATACAAGACACAATCCTAACAAAATCAGAAAAACCCCTTGAGTCTGTCCGCAAGACGTGGTATATTTTCTCTATACTCCACACAATTGTTTTTTGCATAAAAACACATCAGAGGACAAAGACTGTTTGTCCGGAAAGGAGCCGACGATGGCAAAAGAAGAAAAATATCTGCTTGTTGACGAACGTGTTGTACCGGACATCTTTAAAAAAGTTTTAGAGGCAAAAAAATATCTTGCAACCGGCAAGGCAAAAAATTCCTCGGAAGCGGTGCGGCTTGCCAATATTTCCCGCAGTGCTTTTTATAAATATAAAGATCGGGTTATGGAATATAATTCCAGCAGCTCCAACTCCATTGTCACCTTCTATCTGACCATGGAAGACATCCCCGGTGTGCTGTCATCGGTCATCAATCACCTTGCCGAATACGGCGCAAACATCCTCACCATCAACCAGAACATCCCTTCTGACGGGGTCGCTGCGGTCACCGTATCAATTCGCATGACCGACGTTACCCTTGAGGAAGAACAGCTGATACAGCGTCTGCGCGCTTTGAAGGGCGTTGTGAAGGTCAGCAAAGTTTCCTAATATCCCATGTCAATCGGTGCGTGTCATCACGCAGAAGGAGAATTTATCTACATGAAAAAAATCGCAGTACTTGGCTGCGGCACGGTCGGTTCGGGCGTTGTCGAAGTCTTTTATAAAAATCGTTCCAGCATCCAGAAAAAGAGCGGATGTGATATGGACATCAAATACATCTATCTTCGCCGGGCACACCCCGAGCTGCTTACACAATATCCCGACCTGCATCTGGAGGAAAAATTCTGCTTTGATTTTGACACCATCGCAAACGATCCTGAGATCAACATTGTGGTCGAAGTGATGGGCGGCATTGACCCTGCTTACCACTTTGTAAAAACCTGCCTGCAAAAAGGAAAAAGTGTTGCTACCGCAAACAAGGAGCTGATCGCCAACAAGGGTGCGGAGCTGCTCTCGATTGCAAAACAAAACCATGTCAATATCCTGTTTGAGGCAAGTGTGGGCGGCGGCATCCCGATCATCCGTCCCCTTCATCAATGCCTTGGTGCAAACGAAATTGACGACATTCAGGGTATCTTAAACGGTACCACAAACTTTATCCTCACCAAAATGATTCGGGAGAACATGAATTTTGCAGATGCTCTCTCCCTTGCACAGAAACTCGGTTATGCAGAAGCTGACCCTACCGCTGATGTCGAGGGCCTAGACGCCTGCCGCAAAATCTGCATTCTTGCTTCCCTTGCATATGGCAAACAAATCAATCCGCAGTGGGTCTCCTGCGAAGGCATCTCCAAAATTACAGCCGAAGATGTGGAATACGCAAAGGACTGGGGCGGTGTCATCAAACTGATCGGTAAAGCCACCCGCGACGAGCAGACCCAGAAAATTGCCATGATGGTTGCACCGATGTTTGTTCCGCAGGAAAGCCAGCTCTCCACTGTGGATGATGTGTTCAATGGTATTCTGGTCACCGGAGACGCAACCGGTGAAGTTTTGTTCTACGGCAAGGGTGCCGGAAAACTTCCAACCGCATCTGCTGTCATGTCCGACGTGATCGACTGTGCAAAAGCAACCGATACCATCGATACTCTCTATTGGGAAGACGGCGATGGCAGTGAACTTGCCGATCTTTCCCTCCTTCCTTCCCGCTTCTACCTGCGCTTCCAGATGCAGTACAGTCAGCAGCTTAGCTGGCTGGAACACAGTTTCTGCCATGCGGAATTTCTGGCAAGAAAAAATCAGCCGCAGACCGAAGCAGCTCTTGTCACCGACAGCATGACACCAGAGCATCTGGATCTTTTACTGCAAAGTGCAAAAAAAGAAGGCATCACCCTTCTTTCCAAAATTGTGGTGTTATAATGCTCTTTTGATAAAAAAAGCCTTGCCCTCTTCTTTTGTGAAAAAACAGTTGGGACAAACTGGTGTGGCTGTGTGTATTCTGCCTGCATAGGATAGATTGTAAGTCGCCGGATAAACCCGATAATTTATCGATGTAAAGTAGTAGCACAATGTCATATAATACAAAATGTTTGACTCTGCGTCCTGCTTTTTACCGCGAAAGGTAGAGTTTATTAGGGAAAGTTTCAATAACTCTTGAATTGTTGTCTTTTATTGTATTATAATCAAACAATCAAGAGATTGATGGAGGTAATGCTATGAACCTGATCGTGCAAAAGTTCGGTGGAACCTCTGTTGCTAATGCGGAACGTGTCCGCCATGTGGCTCAGATCATCACCGATACATATGAAAAAGGAAATGCCGTCATCGCTGTTGTTTCCGCTCAGGGCGACACGACTGACGATTTAATTGCAAAAGCCGCTGAAATCAGCGATAAACCATCCAGCCGTGAAATGGACGTCCTTCTGTCCACCGGAGAACAGATTTCCATGTCGCTGCTTGCCATGGCAATTGAAAAACTGGGTTATCCAGTTATCTCTCTGACCGGCTGGCAGGCAGGATTCTTAACCGAATCCACCCATAAAAATGCCCGCATCAAGAAGATCAACACCGAGCGTCTGCAAAACGAGCTGGACAAGAAAAATATCGTCATTGTTGCAGGATTCCAGGGAATCAACCGCTACGACGATATCACCACACTCGGACGCGGCGGAAGCGATACCAGTGCGGTAGCAATCGCTGCAGCTATGAAAGCTGACAAGTGCGAGATCTACACCGACGTTGATGGTGTTTACACCACCGACCCTCGCATTGTACCTCATGCACACAAGCTGGATGAGATCACCTATGATGAGATGTTGGAGCTGGCAACCTGCGGTGCCACCGTTCTGCACAACCGTTCGGTTGAGATGGCTAAAAAATATTCTGTGAAATTGGAAGTTCGCTCGAGCATCCACAGTGATGTACCGGGCACCGAAGTCAAGGAGGTTTGCAAAGTGGAGAAAATGCTGATTAAGGGCGTCGCAATGGACAATGACGTAACCCGTATTTCGATTATTGAGGTTCCTGACCATCCGGGTATCGCATTCAAGATCTTCTCTGCTCTGGCTGCAAACAAGATTAACGTCGACATCATCCTTCAGTCGGTAGGCCGCGCTGGAACAAAAGATATCAGTTTCACCGTTTCCACCTCTCAGAAAGAAGATGCCCTGCGCATCTCCGAAGAGCTCAAATCGGTTATCGGTGCAAAAGAAGTTACCTTTAACGACAACGTTTCCAAAGTTTCCATCGTTGGTGCCGGCATGCTTTCCAACCCTGGTGTAGCTGCTATGATGTTTGAAGCACTGGGTGAAAACAACATCAACATCAGCATGATCTCCACCAGTGAGATCAAGATCTCCGTTCTGATCGAACAGGATCTTGCGAAAAAGGCAGTGAATGCAATTCACGACAAATTCGATCTGTAATCTTTGTGCAGGGAAGGATTAACGTCTTTCCCTGCGCTTTTTTTATTCTAAAATTCTTTGTAAGAGGAGGGATTATCATGGAATTAAATCATGTTGGTACCAGAACACTTAAAACTACCCGTCTGGTCCTGCGCCCCTTTTGCCTTTCTGATGCACAGGCAATGTATGACAACTGGGCAAATGATGCTGAAGTAACAAAGTTTATGATGTGGGAGCCTCACGCTTCGGTGGAGGTCACTCAATCGATTCTGGAAAGCTGGATGCCTCTGTACGAGAAGCCGGACTACTATCATTGGGCGATTACCCTGGACGGGACGCCGATTGGTGCAGTGGGGCTGTATATTCTCAATGAAAGAGCCGGTGTCGGGGATCTCGGCTATTCTCTGAGCCAAAAATGGTGGAAACATGGCATCATGAGCGAAGCGGTACAGGCTGTTATCGACTTTGCGTTTGAAACGGTCGGTTTTGAGCGGATTGAAGCCCATCATTCGGTGGACAACCCCGGTTCCGGCGGCGTCATGAAAAAATGTGGGATGCTTTACGAAGGGCATATGCGCAAAAAGTACCTCAGTACCCGTGGCGTTTTCGAGGACTGCGACCTGTATGCGATTCTCAAAGAGGACTGGGAAAGAAATAAAAAGTTGCCGCACCATGTCGGCACACAGACACTCATCACCAAACGTCTGATTTTGAGAAAATTTACTCCAGAGGACGAGGAAGCCATGTTCGAGCATGTTTCCCAGCTTCCGAAAACCTCTCCATTCTCCAGCGATCAACCGTCATATTCCCGCCGAGAAGCTTATCAGCTTTTCCAGCAATATATTCTCTCTCAGTACAAGCACCCTGACTTTTATCGCTGGTGTATCTGTGTCGGAGAGACGTTTGTTGGAAACATTACCCTCACCATGCTCAGTGATACGGCACGAACTGCGGAAATTGGCTACACGATCAATGAAGCATGGCGCGGCAAGGGAATCGCAACCGAAGCCGTTCAGGCTGTCCTTGATTTTGCCTTTGGTACAATTTGTCTCAACCGCATTGAAGCGCATTATGCAGTCGATAATGTTGCTTCCGGTGCTGTCTTGAAAAAATGCGGAATGCTTTATGAGGGACATATGCGCCAGAAATATTTGAGTATGCGCGGTGTTTTTGAGGATTGCGATTCATATGCGATCTTAAAAGAAGACTGGCAGAAAAAGAAACAACTATAAAACCCAAAAAGACCGAAGGAAAATCCTTCGGTCTTTTTGGGTTCGAGAGTAAGTATGTTTGGGTCCTATAAAAAGCTGCCAGACGGCGGATGCAAACCATCCGGCAGCAGAAGATATCGAAAAAGCTAAAGTTTTTAAATTAAAGTTTTCGTCCACCTTTTTCAAAAGGTGGTGGGTTTCAAAAGGGCAAAGCCCTTTGACGCACTCCGCAGAGTGCGGAAACTCGAGTTGAACTTGTTCAACTCTTATCGCCAGGCGCATTTGCGGGTGAATTTTTCAATCCAAGTTTTGGATTGAAAAAGAGGGGGCTTTTGTAAGAGAAAAGCCCCCTATGGGACAAACGATGTGCACTTTCCAGAAAAACCTCCCAGTGGGAGATTTTTCTGCTGTCTATGCTGATACCATTAAAAATAGATCGATAAAAATTATGTCTCAGCTATCTGTATTTGTAAAATAAGGTTTCTGCTGCCGAAAACTTCCCACCGGGAACTTTTCGGGGACAGCTTGTACAGTTCGTCAGTTTGTGAAAACCCTTTCTATCGCAAAGGGTTTTCACACTTTCCTAAATGCTCTTGAACGATAAAAGCCTTTCGCACTCTGCGGAGTGCGCCCAAAGGCTCTGCCTTTGGAAACCGCGAGCTTTTTGTAAAAAGCTCGACCAAAAACTTCTGTTTTTCGCTCTCCAACCGTCTTTGCGACGTAGGCGAACTATGTCCAGCTTGAAGTTAGCTATATTAGCATTCCCCTTAACCACAACAGAATCTTCTTCTCCCGGCGCGATACCTGCACCTGGGTCATGTCCAGTTCCTTTGCGGTCTGTACCTGCGTTTTGTTCTGAAAATACCGCAGCTGAATCAGCTTCCTGTCACGCTCCTCCAGCTGTCCCAGCATCTGTTTGAGCGAGATCAAATCGGACAGCAGCTCCTCCGGAGAGGATACCGGCAAATCGATCTCCGAGCTATCCTCGTCGCTTGTCAGCGAGACCACCGGAGCACTTGCGCCCAGCGCTTCAACCACCGCTTCCTCCTCTACCCCAAGTCTTTGGGAAAGTTCCCCGACAGTCGGTTCTCTCCCTGTTTCCTTGGCAAATTTTTCTCTTTCCCTCACTACCTTCATCGACAGCTCCTTTAGACTGCGGCTGACTTTCACAGTGCCGCCATCCCGAAAGAGTCTGCGCATTTCTCCTAAAATAACCGGAACCGCATAAGTGGAAAACCGAACACCCCGCTGTGTATCAAAGGCATCGGTCGCTTTGACCAGCCCCATACATCCCGCCTGAAACAGATCGTCGTATTCAATTCCCTTTCCCTTGAACTTATGGGCACAGGCATGCACCAGTCCCATATTTTCTTCAATCATGCGGCTTCGTTCATTCTCGGCTGTTGTGTACATTGTTTTCTCCTTTGGAGACAATCCGCTTTTCCAGCACGACCGTCGTGCCCTTTTGCGGCTGGGAGAAAACCTTCACCTTGTCCATCAGGCTTTCCATCACAGCAAATCCCAGCCCTGCACGCTCTTCTTCGGGAGCGGTGGTGAACAAAGGCTCCATCGCCTTTTTCACATCTTCGATTCCGCACCCTTTATCTTTGATTTTGATTACGATCCGATTGTCCGAATAGATATTCGCTGTTATGTACACCTTGTCTATCTTTTCCCGATAGCCGTGAACAATGCAGTTGGTCACAGCCTCGGAGACAGCGGTCTTTACGTCGGTCAGTTCCTCTACTGTGGGGTCCAGCCCGCACAAAAACGCCGCTACCGCAGTTCTCGCAAACGATTCGTTTGCCGACCTTGAGTCAAAGCAAAGACGCATCGTATTGATTGCTTTCATCACAAAACCTCCGGTCATCTGTTCTTTTTTATTCTGTCAGTTCTGATCTTTCCATACGTCTGCTATTGGATTTCAGCCAGCTTGTCCAATCCTGCCAGCTTCATCACTTTTCGAAGCGGAGCCGGAAGATTTTGCAAAATCACCTTTCCTCCGGTTTCCTGCATCAGCCGAAACCGCCCCATTACCAGTCCAATTCCGGAGGAATCCATAAAAGTAACCCTCGCAAAATCCAGTATCAGCTCGGCAGGAGCTGCCTGTATAATGCTTTCATCAATTGTTTCCCGGATCTGAGCGGCGCTGTGATGGTCAATCTCTCCTGACAGATATGCTCTGACCACGTCCTCCTTGATCTGTATCTCAACAGCCATCTGATTATTCTCCCTCCGTTTCACCAGGGCCTGTTTTGTTTAAACTCTTTTCCTGTTTCCTTTCGGCCATTCCTGTCCACTTTTTTCCTTTGCTGTATCCACATCATACCCCCTTTTGCTTAAAAAACTTCGGGAAAGCTGTCAGCTGTTTTTTCTTTTTCTTTCCAATCTGTTAAATTATTTTTTCCTGCATCTTTTTTTCCTTTTTTTGACACTATACAATCGGAAAAGTTTTCCACAAATCTTTGTGAAATGGGTGGAAGACAATTCTTTACAAAAATGGGAATTTCTTTACAGTTTTACAAATAGCATAGAAATCCCCATCATCCTGTGTTACAATAAAGAAAAAGAGTATCACCCACAAAAGGAGGACACCCTATGAAATACACGACACTACTCTGCCTGCTGGCAGCTTTGATTATCTCTCTTTCTATGACCGGATGCAGCCGTGACCCGAAGCCAACAGAACAGGACTCTGAACCGGAGGTTTCGCTGGAACTTGGAGAAGATAATTCCGAGAAAGAAGAAAACACCAAGCCTTCCCTTGCTCAGCTTGGCGGAGAAGATAACGAAAAAGAGTCTTCTGAAGAAGATAAAGAGGAAGAAGTAAAAGCTGAAACGCAACTGCCATCTTCTCAGACAGAGGAAAAACCGACAGAAGAAACCACCGAAAAAACCCCGGAACCCGAACAGGAAACTCCGGTCTCCCAGACACAAACTCTGCCTTTCTCGCAGCAACTTCAGATCCGCCCACAGGAGGAACTGAAAGAGAATCCACAAAAACTGGATACCCGGCTTTATGCAGTGTTTAAAAACACAATGGAACAAAATTTTTCCCGCAAAAAAGGCACCCTGTCAGTTTACCGTCTCAATTATGACGGAACCGAGGGCGCCTATGAGCTCCAGTTTGATTTAAACGCAGCTTATGATGAAAAGGGAAATCTCAATAAAAATGCAGCCGTGGACGCTAACATGAAGGTTGCCGAAACTTTGCAGGCTGGCATCAATTATGGTCAGGGCAGCCGCGAAACCTATAAGACCTATCAGGAATATGCAGATACCTTGGAATGGCTCAAATCTCCATTGCTAAGCGACGAAGGATTTATGCTGAAAAACTTTTCCAAACTCACCATGACACAGGAGGATGGTCATTATCTGATTGAAGCTGTTTATACTCCGGCAGCACTCAAGTCACTGTACGATCAGGAGATTGACGGAACCGTATCTTCTTATATTCAGCTGGATCAGGATGGAAACATCGAGCAGCTCGGCTGGGAACAGATCGAAGTAATCGACGATTATCCAAAGACCATTGCCTGCTCGGAATATACATTTAAATAATCCGTTGAATCTTTCTATGTCCGCTGTCTTCATAACACAATATACCAAAAAAGGATCGTCATGAAATTCATGACGATCCTTTTTATGTAAAATATTAACGGACAACCGCTCCATAGCCCTTTGCCAGACGTTCCAGAATCGACTCATCCAGATTGCTTCTGGAATCCACAAAGGCACAGCCGTTATACATCAGCAGTGCCATCTCCAGCGCTTCCTCACTGTCAGACAGGAAGGATACCGGCATGTGCAGCATGTAAGCATTGAGTGCAAAACAGTACGCGTCATCCACCGTCTCGATACAGATGGTGGCAACATCCGCTCCGCTTTCCTCCAGCTCCAGCAGCTCATCCGACATATCCCTGCGGCAGTAAATCGGCTCGGTCTGATCAAAATACTCATCAAGGAAATAAGGTTCGGTTGCTCCTGCCATCAAAATGGTCTGGGCATCCTCCTTTTCCACATGGACGCTGTGAAAATCAAACTCCCGCATCATCTGTCCGATTTTCGCGATATGTTCCGGAGTGGTGTAGCAGCATCCACCCACCAGGGTCGCCCCGCGGGAAAGCAATCCGCGCATCTGCTCTGCCATCTCCTCCGGTGAAAGCATCCGGTCAAAATCTTCTCCTGCTCTCGGACGGACAATCAGCGGTATCTTAGCATAAGGGGCGATCTCCTCGATGTGGTGATAAAGCTTTTCCGGACGATCACAGCAGGAAAGCCCAAACGCTGCCGCTCCCAGATTCTGGCAGACAATCAGCGCCGAAACAAGGTCACTTCCCATGCAGGTCTCGCCATCCTCTTCCACATTGAGGGTCACCATAACCGGCAGTCCTGCCTGACGGCAGCCCAAAATCGCTGCCCTGCTTTGAGAAATGGTGGTCATGGTATCTGCAATCAGCAGATCAACACCGCCCTCTTTGAGTGCCAGTGCCTGACTGGCATAAATTCCAACCAAATCCAGAAATGGAGTTTCACCAAACGGTTCCGCCTGAATTTCCAGAGGCGCAACCACTCCCGCTACCAGAACCGAAGGATCAAACTGACGGCAGGTTTCTACGGTAAGTTGAGCTAACTGCCGATTATATTCTGCCATCTTATCCTGCAATTCCCATTTTTCCAGCATCACAGCATTTGCCTGTGCGGTCGGGGTACAGATCATGCGGCTGCCCGCCTGCAAAAAGGCGTGATGCAGCTGCTGCAGTGCCGATGGATTTTCCAGAATCCACTGAGCAGGACAGCTGTACTGCGGCATTCCATTTAACATAAGGTTGGTTGCCGTTGCCCCATCCATGAGCAACGGCTGTGATAATCGAACGTCCATTTTTTCCTCCAATGAGTTTGTATCAAAAGGCTGATTGTTTTATCAAACTTCTTGTCGGCGCCGTAGGCGAACAAAAAATTTTGTCAACTTTTTCAAAAGTTGTGGGGGTACGGGGGTGAAACCCCTGTGACAAATAAGAAAAAATATTTAAATCGATAGGGGCAGCAAAGCTATTTCGATGCTGTGGTACGTCAGTACCAGGCTAAGCTGGCTTAGCCTAATTGAGAACGCAGATTTAAAAAATTAGACGTGAGTTTCTACCGCCGAAAACTTCCCACTGGGAACTTTTCGGAGACAGCTACTGCTCGCAATCGGTTTTCGAGGACTTTTTCTCTTGCAAAAAGTCCTCGAGCTCTCAAAAATGCGCCTGACGATGAGAGTTGAACAAGTTCAACTCGAGATTTTCGCTCGTTGCGACGAGCGACTAAAGGCTCTGCCTTTAGAATCCGCCACCTTTTAAAAAAGGTGGACGAAAACTTCTGTTTGCGCTCTGTCGAAACTTTTTTTCTCCCAGCTACCCGTCTTCGCACAAAACCAGAGCGCGAAACAGGGTGCAGGCTCAGCCTGCTACATGGTTTCTGGAGCAGTGATCTTCAAAAGCTTGAGCAGGTTTGCAATTACGGTGCGTGCAGCGATACACAGGGAGATTCTTGCCTGCATCAGTGCTTCGTCTTCACCCTGTACACGGCAAGCATTGTAGAACTTGTGGAACAAGGTTGCAACATCCATCAGATAATGGGTCAGTCTTGCAGGGTCGTAGTTCTTTGCAGCGTTGATGATTTCCTGTGGGCACTGTGCCAGTTTGCGGATCAGTTCTCTTTCTTCATCTTTGCTCAGCAGTGTCAGCTCCTCTGCGGTGCACTCTCTTGGCTGGATACCCTGTGCAGAGAGGTTTTTGAGGATCGAGCAGATTCTTGCGTGTGCATACTGTACATAGTAAACCGGGTTCTGGGAAGATTCTTCTACTGCAAGGTCAAGGTCAAAGTCCAAAGTGGAGTTTGGCTCACGCATGTTGAAGAAGAAACGTGCAGCATCGATTGGAACCAGATCGGTCAGGTCAGACAGGGTGATGGATTTACCGGTACGTTTGCTCATGCGGTATGGCTCGCCGTCCTTCATCAGACGAACCAGCTGCATCAAAACGATGTCAAGCTTGCTGCCATCCAGACCGATTGCATCCATCGCACCTTTCAGTCTTGCAACATGGCCATGATGGTCTGCACCCCATACGTTGATTACGCGGTCAAAGTGACGGTCAGCAAATTTGTTCTTGTGGTAAGCAATATCAGCGGTAAAGTAGGTTGGGTTGCCGTTTGCACGGATCAGAACTTCGTCCTTTTCTCCGCCAAATTCTGTTGCCTTGTACCAAACTGCACCATCTTTTTCATAGGTCAGTCCACGTTTGGTCAGATCATCCACAACTGCTTTTACTGCGCCGGACTGATGCAGAGTGCTTTCCGGGAACCATACATCGTAAACGATGCGGTATTTTTCCAGATCGGTTCTGAGCTTTTCAATGTTCTTTGGCAGAGCAAAATCAACCAGAGCCTGACGGCGTTCCTGCTCAGAAACATTTAACAGGCTGTCGCCGTGTACATCTGCATACTGCTGTGCACGCTCTTTGATGTCTTCACCATGATAGCCGTCTTCCGGGAACTCTACTGCATCTTCACCCTTAAAGATCTGGAGGTATCTTGCTTCCAAAGAAAGTCCGAATTTTTCAATCTGGTTGCCGGCATCGTTGATGTAGAACTCACGGGTTACATCGTAACCGCAAGCATCCATAGCTGCTGCCAGACAGTCGCCGATTGCGCCGCCGCGGGCATTACCCATGTGCATTGGGCCGGTTGGGTTTGCGGATACAAACTCGATCATAACCTTTTCGCCCTTGCCGTAATCGGAACGACCGTAGTTTTCTTTTGCTGCCAGTACGCCGGAAACGATATCAGCAAACCACAGCGGGCTTACAAAGAAGTTGATAAAACCAGGACCAGCAATTTCCACGCGGTCGATGTAGCGTGCAGTGGAAAAATCCATCTCCTCTTTGAGGATGTTTGCAATCTTAACAGGAGCGTTGCAGAAGGTTCTTGCAGAAACCATTGCTGCGTTGGAAGCAAAATCTCCGTGTGTTGTCTCTGCCGGAATCTCTACGGTAAAGTTTGGAATTTCTGCCTCTGGGAGCTTTCCATCCTGCATTGCCTTTGTGAATGCATTTTTGAGAAGGTTCTCTACCTCATGCATTGCGTCCTGTACAAAATTTGTATTCATGTTGACTTCCTTTCCTTTCTTTGGCTCACCGGGAAAAGTTCCCTGTGACAAATCAATCAAAGCATTTCTGCGATATTGTTACTGTGCCAGAATTTCTTTTAAGGTGATGGTAACGGTGTTCTCGCTGGCTACGGTAGCTTCGATGTCCAGCGTGTAACCAAACGACAGGTTTCCACCTCGGTCGCTTAAGTCACTGTCAAAGTGATTTCCCATCACACCGATAGTCATTGCGCCATAGCCTGTGTCATACTGACACTGGTGGCGAATACCGTTTTCCACAATCAGCTGAGAGCGGGAAGTTCCAAAGCGGGTCATTGTCACCTTATCTTTTGGACCCACCTTCAAAGTGGTGCGGCATCCTTCATAACCGGTTGCCTCGGTCTCCTCGTAGCTGATGTAGTACATCTGATTTTTGCGATAAAAACGTCCGGTGGTCACCATCTCGATGACGTCCTTTTCGTTTCCGATTTTCTGTGTGCCCTTAATGGTAATGAGCACATCTTTTTTCATATCCTTTGTATTTTCCATTCCTTGACCATGCCTTTTCGTGTCATTGACTTTTTCTCGTATTGTGTTACAACAGCTCGATGCGGTTGACCGCTCCGGTCACCGGCTCGCCCAAAAAGATGGATGCTGTCTTGTCAAAGGTTTCGATCTCGTCGGTAACATTGTACTCGGTCGTTCCCGGCTCGGTACGGTCAGAAAGCATACCGTTTTTCAGCAGTGTATTTCGGACTGCTTTTGCTGCGCATTGTCCGGAATCGATGAGTGTCACCTTATAATCGAGGATGCGGTTGAATGTTTCATACAGCAGCGGATAATGGGTGCATCCCAAAATCAGGGTGTCGATCTTTTCCTTAATCAGCGGCTCCAGATACATCTGCACTGCAAGCGTGGTAATCTGATTGTCCGGCTCAATCATGCCATTTTCCACCAGATGTACAAGCAGCGGGCAGGGATTTCCGTAAACGTGAATATCGCTGCGGATACCCCTCATCGCTCTGCCAAAGGCGTTGCTCTTTAAAGTAGCGTTGGTACCCACTACACCGATTCTGCCCCGTGCGCTCATTGCACAGGCTTCCTGCGCTGCCGGAAGCACGATGTCCACATAGGGAACCGGCAGCTTGGAAGAAATCTCCCTTGGCAGTGTGCTGCTGACGGTACCGCAGGCAGCAAGAATCATCTTGATGTCCTTTTTAATCAGAAAGTCTATATCCTGCTGTGCGTATTTAATGATGGTTTCGCGGCTTCGGGAACCATAAGGAACCCTTCCGGTATCGCCAAGATAAACAATGTTTTCGTTTGGAAGAATCTTGTGCAGTTCCTTGACCGCAGTCAAGCCTCCCAATCCGGAGTCAAATACACCGATTGCTCTGTTATCCATCGGCTGCCTCCTTCTTTCTTTGTTTTCTCATTATTTTCGTTCCAGTCCCAAACGGATCAGACGGTCAATCAGCTCACTGTAAGAGACACCACAGTAGTCCCAGAGTTTTGGATACATGCTGATCGAGGTAAAGCCTGGAATGGTATTGATTTCGTTTAAGATGACCTCTCCATCCGATTTGCGTACAAAGAAGTCGATACGGGAGAATCCTTCACATCCAATTGCCTTGAATGCCTTTTCTGCGGTCTGGCGCAGTTTGAGCGAAGTTTCTTCCGACACTCTTCCTGGGATGTGGAGCACTGTGGTACCATCAATATATTTTGCCTCGTAGGTATAAAATTCCACAACCGGAACCAGTTCACCTACAACGCCGGCAGCTTTTGGATCGCCGTTGCCCAGCACTGCGGTCTCCACTTCCTGCATCTCGATGCATTCTTCAACCACAGCTTTGTAGTCCTCTTTGAGAGCGGTTTCGCAGGCAGACTTAAGCTCCTCGCGGTTATGTGCCTTTCCAACTCCAACCGAAGAACCTGCATTTGCCGGTTTTACAAACATTGGGTAACCCAGTTTTTCTTCGGCATCCTTTGCAAAGTTTTCAAAGTCATTCATCTTTTCGCCGTTTACGATCACCCATTTTGCCATCTTGATGCCGTTGGCTTCCAGAATGGTGTGGGTCATCTCTTTATCCATGCAGTTTGCGCTGGAAATCATGTTGCAGCCAACAAACGGGATTCCTGCCAGCTGGAACAGGCCCTGAATGGTGCCGTCCTCACCATGTTTTCCGTGCAGAACCGGGAAACAGATATCGACCGGAACAACGGTAACCTGATCTTTATCGATGAGCAAAATGCCCTTGTGGCTGCGGTCCGGGGAAACAACAGCGGTGCGCAGATTTTTATCCTGCTCCCATTTCTGATCGGTGATCTCATCGATCGAACCGGTATATTCTACCCAGCGGCCATCCTTGGTGATGCCGATGGTCAGTACTTCATAATCTTCAGGCATATTCCGAAGTACCGACTGGACAGACATCAGCGAGATTTCATGTTCGCTGGACACCCCGCCAAACAGTACGGCAACTCGGATTTTTTTCTCGTTCATGAACAAACACTCCTTTTGCCCTGCCATGCAGAGTACAGAAGATACAGAAATATACTATATTCTGCACTGCTTTTTTATTCTGATACAGGCCTATTTTTGACGCAGCTTTTTGCTGCTTGCTTTCTATCTATATATAAGTATAAAAATCCGTATTTATCATTGTATCATACAAAACCCTTCGGTTTCAATTGGTGCATTGTATTATTTTACATATTCCCCCAGCCATTTGCTTGTTACAATTTCCAGCAGGCTGAGCCTGCACCAGCTTGAAGCTGGGCACAATTTCGCACTTTGGTTTGGTACAAAATGGCAGTTTCAGCACACGGCGTTCGCTCTCGTTAACACACTCGCTCGTTGGAGCGAAAAAGTTTCGACAGAGCAAAACTAAAGTTTTTGGTAGTTGAAAACAAGTTTTCAACTTGCTTTTCTACAAAAAGTTCATGGTGTCCAAAGGCAAAGCCTTTGGTCGCTCGTCGCAATGAGCGAAACACTCGAGTTGAACTTGTTCAACTATCAAAAATGCGCCTAAACGATAAGGTATTTCGCCTTCTGCGGAAGGCGACCAGAGTTTCACTCTGGACTGGACATTTTTTGAAAAAATTGTCTAAAACTTTTGTTTTTTCTCCTACCACCCGTCTTTGCGCCGTAGGCGAACTGGGTGCAGGCTCAGCCTGCTGGCAAAAACGGACAAGGAAACGGCTGTTTTGGCCGGATGTTATCTGACAGAATCCATAAAGTTAAAAAAAACGGGATAAAAAAGCCAAAAAGCCGTTGACGAGCTGTGGGTGAGTGTGGTATTATTTTATCACCTCTAAAAGGGTTATTTTTTTATGTCCAAAAATGAACCATCCATCCGCCAACAGGCACAAAATGTGTCAGGTTGGAGATTCAAGCGTTTCCTTTACGAGGGAGGCAAAAAAATCCGTTTTATCAGGAGGTGCCGATATGAGGACTAAAATTACCTTAGCTTGCACAGAGTGCAAACAGCGTAATTACAACACAAAGAAAAACAAGAAAAACGATCCTGACAGACTTGAGATGAACAAATACTGCAAGTTCTGCCGCAAACACACACTTCACAAAGAAACCAAGTAGGCGAAAGGCGGGCTGTTTAAATGGCTGATGAAAAGAAACCAGGCTTTTTCAAGCGTATCGCCTCTGGGATCAAGCGCTTTTTCAAAGATTCGAAAGGTGAAATGAAAAAGATTGTTTGGCCGAGCAAAAAAACAGTTCTCAATAACACTGGAATTGTTATTATCGTCCTTGCAGCTTTCAGCGTTGGCATTGGAGTGATCGATTTCATCTTCAACGCTCTCGTTGGTTTATTTCACTAATCACAAGCTTACCCAATCATCTACACCATTGGAGGTATCCCTATGTCTGAAGCTCCAAAATGGTATGTGGTGCACACCTATTCCGGTTACGAAAACAAGGTTGCATCAGATATCGAAAATGCGGTGGAAAACCGTAAGCTGCATGATTTGATTGCAGGTGTCATGGTTCCTACCGAAAAGGTTGTTGAGATCAAAGACAACAAAAAGCGTGAAGTGGAACGCAAGATTTTCCCAGGCTATGTGCTTGTCAACATGATCATGACAGATGATTCCTGGTACGTTGTCCGCAACATTCGTGGAGTAACTGGCTTTGTCGGACCTGGTTCCAAACCTGTTCCACTGTCTGACGAAGAAGTAGCTGCCCTTGGTGTGGAGAAAAAACAGGTCGAAGTCAACTTTGAGGTTGGCGACTCTGTTAAGATCATCGACGGTTATCTTGACGGTTTCATCGGCGTCGTAGAAGAACTCGATACCGAACGCAACATGGTCAAGGTTGTCGTTTCCATGTTTGGAAGAGAGACACCCGTAGAGCTTGAACTGGATCAGGTAGAGACTATAGAATAAATATCGTCTTGATGAGGTGACTTAAAACTTTAACCCGTTTTAGGTCGTGCCCGAAAGGGTTTTGTCATCTTTGCATGGGGCAAAGATGGCGCAGTGGGAGGGACAAAAAACCAAAATCGTGTCCCGACTGACCACATTTTATGGAGGTGCAATTTACTAATGGCTCAGAAAGTTACCGGCTACATTAAGCTGCAGATTCCTGCCGGAAAAGCGACTCCGGCACCACCGGTTGGCCCAGCTCTTGGTCAGCATGGTGTTAACATCATGGCATTCACAAAAGAGTTCAACGAAAGAACAAAGAACGATGCAGGTCTGATCATTCCAGTTGTAATCACTGTTTACGCTGACAGATCCTTCACATTCGTTACAAAGACCCCTCCGGCTGCTGTACTCATCAAAAAAGAGTGCAAGATTGAATCCGGTTCTGGTGTTCCAAACAAAACTAAAGTTGCAAAAATCACAAAAGCACAGTTGCAGAAAATCGCTGAGATGAAAATGCCAGACCTCAATGCTGCAAACCTGGATGCTGCTATCAGCATGATCGCAGGTTCTGCTCGCGCAATGGGCGTCGAGGTAGTTGACTAGTACTCCCCGGGTGGGAGGAGATTTCCGCATTTACCACTCAGGATAGGGAGGAGTAATTTAAAATGAAACACGGAAAGAAATATCAGGACAGCACTAAACTGGTTGATACTGCTGCTCTGTACGATACCACTGAAGCAATTGAAAACTGCCTGAAAACAGCAAAGGCTAAATTTGATGAAACTGTAGAAATCCATGTAAGACTGGGTGTTGACTCCCGTCATGCTGAACAGCAGGTTCGTGGTGCAGTTGTACTGCCAAACGGTACCGGTAAAACTGTTCGCGTAATGGTATTCTGCAAAGGCGACAAAGTTGACGCTGCTCTGGCTGCTGGCGCTGATTACGCTGGTGCTGAAGAGTACATGCAGAAAATCCAGGGCGGCTGGATGGACTTCGACGTTGTCATCGCTAGCCCTGACATGATGGGTGTTGTTGGTCGTCTTGGTAAAGTTCTCGGTCCAAGAGGCTTGATGCCATCTCCAAAAGCTGGTACTGTAACTCCTGACGTTGTAAAAGCTGTTCAGGAAGCAAAAGCTGGTAAGATCGAGTACCGTCTGGACAAAACAAACATCATCCACTGCCCAATCGGCAAAGCTTCCTTCGGCGTTGAAAAACTCCAGGAAAACTTTGAAACCCTGATGGGTGCTATCGTAAAAGCAAAACCAGCAGCAGCAAAAGGTCAGTACGTTAAATCCTGTGTTCTGGCTACAACAATGGGCCCTGGCGTTAAAGTTAACCCATCCAAGTTCTGCTAATCGGCTTTTGGCTGAAGATAGAATTGATAAAACTCCCGTACATGGTACGGGAGTTTTTTTGTTGATCTTTCCACATTTTCCAGTCGAATCTGGGGAAAACTCTCCGTTTTAAGGAAGTTTTCTATTATTAATACAAAGCAAAAGGCGCCGGCAATTGCCGGCGCCTTTTGCTTATACGGGAAAAAGACAATATTAAGAAAATATCAAATTCAGATTCCGACGTTCGGAAGTTTGCTTCTCAAAAAAAGGATACTACTCATAGTGTAGATGGTTTCGGCCATCACGTAGATACTCCTGCTCCAATCAGCAGGCTTATATGAATAGCGTTTGATGGTGTCCACGCAGATATTTTTTATTCTGCGCTGCAAAAAGAGAAGCACAAAAAAGAAGTATGAAAAAGTTATTACTTCTATATTATAGTCAATTTTTGCCTGAAAATCAAGTGTTTTTGTTCAATCTTTATGCTAAACTTTGCATTTTTTGTATATATAAACTATTTTGGTCTTTTATTTCCATCAAATTTTATTATTTTTATGCCCGCACAAACTTTACTGTTTCAAGGATTCATCCACAGATTTCTGCATTTTATTTTGTCTGAGAATTTCATATTTTTCCTTTGTCGCAAGACCTCCGCGGATATGACGTTCCTGTTTATTGTGCTCCAGAACCTTTTTCACCTGTTCCCACAGCTGCGGATTCATCTGCTGCAAACGCTGGGTAACGTCTTTATGTACTGTACTTTTAGAAATGACAAACTTTTTGGCAGCCTGACGCACGGTGGCGTCCTGTTCAATAATATACTGTGCCAGCTTGACGGCACGTTCTTCCGGTAAGCCTTTCACGCTCTTGCCTCCCCTGCATTTCATTTCGCTTATCCTATTCTATGCAGGAGGGTGGGAGCTTATTTCCTAATTTGTGCAGGATTCTTTGAGATTCTGAAAAGATACCCTTACCAATCTATGCTCTATATTCAATTTAAAAAGAAAAGGGAAAAAATCTCGTTGATCCCTTCCCCTTAACAAAACATATTCTCGTTTGATATCTAACCATTTATTTTGATATTCTGTTTCTTCGATCTTACATGCAAAGCTCCAGACTTTATCAAGCTCTGCAACAAGCCTCGGAAATAAGCAAAGAAGAAATAAACAGTCAGACAAATTGCAATCACTGCCGGCAATATGGTCTGGTTCCAGTTTGTTGTGAGCAGTACGGTCTGCACCCCAATCCCCACAAAACCTGGAATCAGTCTTACCCAGCAAACCTTCATCCGGACAAAATGACGGACATCCCAGATACGATAAACAATCTGGAAAAGGGTGGAAATCAGACTTGCAAGCACTACACCCCAGATTTCGAACATTGGAACAAACATCACACAGAGCAGCAGATTGACCAAGGTACCAATCACCATGCTGGGCAAAGCTCTTCTGGTCTTTTTGCAGGCAGTGTAAAGAGTCTTATAGAAACTGAAAATACACTCTATCAGAGCTGTCAAAAGTACAACTGGAATATAAATATGCCCTGCGTAAAACTCATTTTTGAGGGTGAATTTTACCAAAATTGGAGAGAAACACAAAATCCATCCGCCCGCCGTCAGTGCAATCACGGCATAGGCATTAAAAATATCTGAATAATATTTTTCCCTTTCCTTATGGTTGAACATACGGGAATTGTTGAGCTGTAGTGCTGCATACAGCGCCTGCTGGAACATGTTGATGACAGAAGAAATCTTCATCACCGCAATATACATTCCCACTACCGAATAGCTGGTAAACAATAGCAGGACATAACGTCCCGACATATTGATCAGCCAGTATCCGATATTATAAAGAATAAGCGGAGCACTGAAGCGCAGCATTTCAACCAATGCTGGACGGCATCGGATTCTCAAATCAATATCGCGATAGATTTTTCCTGCTGTAATCAGGTAAACACTGGTGCACAGATAGGAAAGTCCGATTGCGTAAAGATAGCCGTTGGTTCCAAAATCTGCAATCACCAAAAACAGAACGCTGAACCCTGCCAGACAGATCGCATTGATGATTCCGCTGGAGGCAAAGAGTTTGGAATACCCTTTTCCCCGCACAAAAAAGGAAAGCATCGTTTTAAGCGCATAGGTATAGGTAATCCAAAACAGCTGGGTGGTATAGGGATAATTTCCAATCAAATCAATGATGGAAAACAAAACAATTCCTCCACCGGCAGAAAGAATCATCAGTTTGAGCCCTGCCGTAGCAATCGTTTTTTCCCCATATTCCTTTCCCACCAGAAAACGAAGCACCGCCTCAAAGGCACTCAACGTCAGAATCGGATAGAAAAACTCTGCCAGATTGTTTACCAGTTCTGCCGCACCATAAGCTTCGGTGGTAAGACTGCTGGTATACAGCGGCATCAGGAGGAACTGAATCAATTTGGTCATCACAGTTCCCATTGAAAATACAAAAATATCTTTGATCAGCTGCTTTGCTCCCTGATTCACCGTTCTCCTCCTTTTCCTTGTTTCATTATGCTTTTGCAGTTTTTCCGTTTAATTTTCCTGTCAGCTTCCGGCTTTGTCTTTTTGCCTGCGCAATAATCTTTTCCGGATTTTTTATCCACTGGCATGCACTGGATATCCGGTATCTTCTGGTCGCTTTTTTCTCCTGCTGCTGGGTCAAAAGGGTATGAGACTCTGCAAGTTTTCCAGAATAAAAGTTTCTTACCTCTTCTTTCAGCCAATGCGTTCCGTCCGCACACACCCTGTCGCGAATCCGTGCGTAGGAACCAAGCTCCAGTGATGGAATCACACCAAAGGTCAGATGGGCATGACCGTTGATGCAGTAAGGCTGGGTACAGCAGTGTCCGACTGGCTGGAAGCGGATTGGTTTGCTAATGTTCTCCCAGATATTCTGCACTACCGGCTGGCCGTAGCACGGCTGAATCTCCCCTGTCTGGAAGTTGAGGAAGATTGACCAGTCCCCGGCATAGCAAAACTCCCTGCGCTTTTGGTCCATCAGCTCCATCTTTACCTCAAACATTCTGGAATCAAACGGTTTCCATCTTTCCAGATATTCTTCATGGCTGTGGTTGGTGAGCAGTCCCCGTCCGACTGTATCGTCTTTTCTGCCGATGGTCAGATGGCAGCATGCTCCCGCACGCTGGACACAAAGCTCCTGAATTTCTTCTATCTTTTCTTCCAGCTCGTCGTACGGAACCATTTCCAGTGTGAAGGAACAGGGAGATGCTTTTATCTTATCAACATTTGCAAAGAACTTATCGAGCATCTTTCTATTTACCAGTTCCTCATAATGAAAGGAAATCTTGAACATCAGATGGGAAGCCAGCTCTTCCGGGAGACGGGTCAGTCGTTCGATCACGCGGTCAACTGTTCCGTTTGTAACAAGCTCCACAAAATGCCCCTGTCGGAGTAGCCCTTCCACCAGCTGGTCAATATCCTTTACCATCAGAGTTTCGCCCTGTGCGGTCAGGTTAATCTGTGCGGTGCCGCCCAATCTTTCTTTGGACAGTCCCGCTACCATCTGCTGGATTGGATACTGAAAAGCAGGCTTTACCTCTCCCCAGTCCTTGATCTGCGAGATATAGCAGTATTTACATCTTAAATTACAGCGGTTGCTTGGGATATACCCCAACACCAGTCTTTTTATTGCTTCTCCCACCGTTTGATTTCCTCCGTTAATTGTATGTAGCATTGACGCTGCTGCGGTTGAATCTGGCTCTCTGCTGTTTTGTCCATCATCTGGCTGATCGTATGCGGTCCAATCTCCGACAGCTCCTGTGCCAGCATAATCTGTGGACAGTCTTTCAGCCACAGCCCATAGACACCGGACACCTTTTTGCTCTCGTTATCCAAAACGATGCAGGGTGTTCCTGCCAGAACTGCAAAGATCATTCCGTGCAGACGATCGGTAATCATCAATTTGGATTTCCCAATTTCAAAAATTTTTTTCCGGATTCTCCAGTTTCGCAGAGCAGTCGGAACAATCTTCCAGTCAATAGTCGAACCTTGCTTGAGCACATAGTCCTGCTGGCGCAACATCGAGTAAAACGTCTGTTTTTGTGAGGGCAAAATCTTCCCCTCACAGTCCTCTCGCAGGCAAAGATAGATTCCTTCTTTTTTCTCCTGCTTTAATTTCCCATAAAACAAAGAGTCCGGCTCAAAGAGCAGCGCATTGTCCGGTAAAAGAAGATAGCTTTTTCCCTCCGGAAATTCCCTGCGCGCAAAATCATAGGATTTTTGATCCCGAAAGGTAAAGCAGATTCGCTCTGCCTTACTGATTGCCTGCTTCATCGAGGAAAGCAATGAATCATAATCCGGACTTTTGGGGTCATAAAACGCCGTCTGCGGCAAAACCACGATCTTCTGTCTGCAAAAGAGGGTAATCATCTGCTGAAGTCGCAGTTCATCATCCTTCCAGATAGTTCCCATCCATCCGCCGCCGCAGATAAAGACAAAATCCTGTTCGTTAAGCTGTCGGGCGATCTTCTCCCCATGCAGCATGAAACATTCCATCGACACTTCGATCGGCACTCCAAAATTTTGCGACAGATACTGCATGGCGGATAAGGTGAGAAGATGGTCACCAAGATTTCCATGAATCGGTGTCCCCACCAAAAGGCAGCGCGGCTTTCCCTGATTCTGTTTTAAGGCGTGCAGAACACGATGAAACGACATCGGCTGTGCAAGCTGCAATTTCACCTGAGCAATTACCCGTTTTTTCATCGTTAACTGCATCTTTGTTTCTTCCTTTCCCGTTTTCCTATTTTTCCACTATACTCCGCACAGCTTCTGCAAGCTGTCGGGCAATCATCGTCATCCCCAGGTCATTGGGGTGACGGTCATCTGCAAGCAAACATCCTGATTCATGCTGTCTGTTGATCTTCATACCGTCCACAAACCATACTCGCTGATCTCCCTGTTCTTTTGCTCGCCGGATGGTATCCAAAATCACCTGACGGCGATTTTCTGTTTCTTCGATCGAAGCCGAAATCCCGCCCGAAATACGGGAGAGAAAAATCACCGGAAGAGCTGGCTTTGCTTTGCGAATGGTCTGAAAAAATTCCCAGTGGGTTTTCTTTAATTCTTCTAAAGTCGCGTTGTGGTCATATTCGATAATCAAAACATCCAGCTCGATTGCTGCAATCATGTTGGCAATCTTCTGTTCCCCTTTTGCCGAGCCGGAAAATCCGAGATTGATCATCCGGGCATCCAGCATCCTGCCAAGCTGAGAAACATAGCTCATTCCCGGTCGGCTGCACGCGCAGCCCTGAGTAATTGAGGAGCCATAAACCCCAATCTTTAGTTTGGGCGACTGGACTGGAAGGAGCCTGTCCTCTGGTAAAATACCGATACGCACCGAGGAAACCGGCGTCATAATCGGAAGGTAAAGCATCACCTGATGCATCTTTTTCTCTTTATCCTCACAAAGATGAACTGTATACCGCATCTCTGCTCCAAACCATCGGTTGGGGGTAAAATTCCCTTTCCAGAAATAGCCTTCCTGATTTTTTACGTAAATGTCAATTCCTGCATAGCTGCTAAGCGGCATCTGTGGCTGATCGAAGGCAGACAGATACTGTTTCATCACCACCGAAAGCTCGATGACAGATCCATCGGTCATAAACTCTATGACTCCGCCTGCTGATGCTTTTGCTGCAGCACAAACCCCTTTGCTGCATCCGGAAAGAATATCGGGGTCGATACGCTCAAAACCACCTTTTTCTCCAGCAAACGGAAAGTCATGATATGCCAGCTCATTTTTTAGGTCAATCCACCTGTGCTTTCCCTGAAAAAGTCGATCGGCCAGGTGGTAAAAAGCTGTAGATATTCTGCTGTAACCCCGGACAAACAGCTTGCGCAGCAATTGATTTTTCATCCTGATTACCTCCAGAAAACATAAGGGACAACACCGGCATAGTTATCCAGCAGCTGGATGGTCATAACCACCATCAGCACCGAACCCACCGCAAAACAGGCAACTTTATACTGCTTGACCATCCGGTAAAGCAGGTAAGGCAGGAAGGTTAGAAAGTACGGAGAATAAAACTCGCGGATTCGCGCCATGCCTGTATTGGACGCAAACAAAAGTCCAAGGCTTATCGACACGGTAGTTGCCATCAGCATAATATAAAACTCTCCGCTCTGTACTCTTTCATCACGGAATCTTCCTGTTTTGATGTCCTCATAAAATTTAAAATATCCAAGCACCACAAAGATGCTTAAAAAGATGGTTAGATAGATGTTTCTTCCCTGTGCTTCTTCGTTAAAGAAGGGAATCAGTCCTTCTACATACTTTCGGTAAGCTGGCAGCATCCTTGCCACTAGAAGCAGAATCTGCTGATAGAAGCGGGAAAGAATCAAACTGCCTCCAAAAATGATACCGGCCCCACAGAAGAGGGATTTTCCCTTCGTCCATCTCTGCATCAGGACAAAGAGGACAATCGGCAGCATGACAAACACCATCTGGTGCACTCCCAGCGCCGCAATCATCCAGAGAACGGCACGAACCGTCTTTTTCTCCTGCAAAAAGATAATTCCCACCAAAAACAATCCGCAGGCAATATACTGTCTGGTTCCGTTAAAGGTATTCATATAGGTGTACAGCAAGAGATAACAGACGCTGGAAAAGACCGGATGCTCCGACCTTTTATAGATAAAATATCCAAAGCAGCTGTTGACTATAATTGCATTAAACACCAATATCGCCTGTTCATAAGGAAACAGATAATATAACAGCCGGTTATAGATGCTGTAAAGCGGAGCGGCATTGACGATGTTCATAAACTGATCGCTGATACCGATTCGCATATAGTAGCTGCAATAGGCGGTGGCATCTACTCCGACCTGCTGCGAACGAAACGCCATCACCAAAGTAAGCAGCACAAAAACTGCTATGAGATAAACTTTCTTCGCCTTTTTCTGGGGGAAAAACAGATAGACTGCCGAAAGCATCAGCTCTCCCAAAATTAAAAGATAATAAATCAGCAATCCGCTTTTCCCTCCTCATCGTTTTATCTGCACGATACTTTAAGCTGATAGATTTTTTGAAGTGGCACTTTTCCCAGATAGGAAAGCATTGCCGCAAACCTTGTTTTTCTTCTTGCTTTGCTGTCTGTCAAAACGGCAAAGCGGTTTTGTCTTATCTTGTTCCAAAGTGTCTTTTGTACTTCTTCCGGCTGTTCTCCGGAGAGGATTCCGTGAAAATACATGCTCAGACAACGGCAGCGACAGGCTTTTTTGAGCGCAGGAAATGCTTGATTCAAGTCCTGTTCCTGCTGCTGTACCATATCCACTCCATCCAGCACATGTTTTAACGAAACGCTGTGTGCCAGACTGTCCGGACGCTGCAAATAGCAATAAAGCTTTCGATTGGTAAAAACCACCTTGCTGCACTTTGCAATGACCCGATAGGTCGTTCCGATATCTTCAAAAATGCGTCCCACCGGATATTCCACCCCGCAGAACAGCTCGGTGCGATACAGTTTCCCGCAGGCGGAGGCATCGAAGTCTTTCTGATACAAAATCGTTTCCAGTGCCTGCTGGGCGGTGTATTCCTTTTCGTCCTCCACTTCCCGGTACTGGTCCGGCAGAATTTCGATGGACTGATCCTCACGATAACAAAAACGCAGCTCGTTGCAGACCGAGACATCCGCTCCATGCTTGTTGAGCAGATTGAGCATCACCTCGACACATTCCGGCTCGAGTCGGTCATCTCCGTCCACGAACATTACATATTCGCCCTGAACCAGAGGAAGTGCTGCATTTCTGGCGCTGGAAAGTCCACCGTTCGGCTTGTGGATTACATGGACCCTGCTGTCCTGTTCCTTTGCCCTGTCGCAGATTGCACCGCTCTGATCTTTGGAACCATCATCCACCAGAAAAATCTCGATATCCCTGCAGGTCTGCTCAAGCAAACTGTCAATACAGCGTTTGAGATATTCCTCGACGTTGTAAACCGCTACGATAATGGAAACCAAGTCTCTTTCCCCTTTCCAATCATCTTATTTTTGAAACAGGTAGTGTTTGATGCTGCCAAACGCTTTGAGCGAACGTTTGAGGTCATCCGGATCGCGCAGTCCCATCCACAGACGGTGCATGATGTAGCCCGGACGGAAATAATAGCGCTTTCTTGCCCTGTCGCAAAATTCCACCATCTCCTGAGATGAGATATTCGGAAGCTCCAGCACACAGTTGATGGTGCCGTCCTCCTTGACATAATCGGCATATCCACCCCGGATATAGTCGTTGCTTTTTGCCCAGGCATAGGCCTCTGTTCCCGGGAACGGAAGCAGCGGATAAAACTGGGCGGTATCGCTTCCCAGTCTGCGTGCAAGCTGAAAGGTCTGTTCCATGGTTTCCTTTGTTTCTCCACGGTTTCCTACCATATAGCAGGCGTGTACCAGAAGTCCCGCCTTCTTCGCGCTCTTCATATAGGTCTCGATCTGTGCGATGGTGGTTCCCTTTTTGATGTTGTTTAAAATTTCCTGGGAACCGCTTTCGATGCCTGGAATAATCAATCGGCATCCCGCTTCCTTCATCGCTTTCATGGTGTCATAGTCAAGGTTCACTCTGGCGTTACACAGCCACTTGAGACGCTTGTGCAGTCCTTTTTCTTTGAGCAGGCGGCAGATTTCCAGCACCCGCTCCTTTCTTGCGGTAAAGGTATCGTCCTCAATCACGACCTCTTTGACATCTGGGAAATGTTCTGCGATATATTCAAATTCTCCCACCACATTTTCCGGGCTTCTCAGTCGGTATGCATGGCCGTGCATGGTCTGCGGATAGACGCAGAAGTTGCATCTTGCCATACAACCGCGTCCGGTAAAGATCTGAATTTCCGGATAGGATGCCGCTGCAAAGAAATAATCTTTGTGGTTTAAATGCTCATGGATAAACTTTGCTGCATAAGGAATTCTGTCAAGATCGGTGATATAGGGCATATCCGGATTGGAGATAATCTCCCCATCTTTCCGGTAGGTGATGCCTTTTACCTGATACGGGTCTTTTCCTTCATCCAGTGCGATTGCAAGCTCGAGCACGATATCGTCAAACTCTTTTCTTGCCACAAAGTCGATTACTTCGTTTAACCGCAATGTCTCATGCGGCAATGCAGAAGGATGGGTGCCTACTAGCAGCACCTTGCTGTCTGGATAGCTCTTTTTCAGGGAAGCTGCAAACTCCACATCATTATAGATGGAAGGGGTGCTAGTGCTGACCACAAAAAGTGCAGTATCCTTGCCGTTTGCCGCGATCACATCAAAGGCTTCCCTGTGGCTCATCGGCTTTGCTGGAGCATCCAGAAAGCAGATAGGAAATCCCTCCTGCTCACAAAGTGCCGCCGCATAAATCAGCCAGAGCGGATAATACAGAGTGCTGCTGCGGGTAACCGCAGGGCTTCTGTTTTCCCTGGAAAATTTTCCATATTCTGATTTAAACGGTGGATTGACAAAATAAACCTTTGCTGTGCGCTGCATAAACCTTCCTCTTTCTTCCCTTTATTTTTAATAGATTAACTGTTCGATCTTTTTGTTTGAAAGTAAAAAATTGTGTTTGTGATACATGTATCCAAGTCCTTTGAGATGCTCCCAGTTGTGCTTGCTCAAAAGCTTTTTGCGGGACAGTCTCTGCCAATGGTGCAGAATCTGTGCCTGTGGACAATATAGTACTCGTTTTCCTTTTTTCCACACGCGGATGCAGAATTCGACATCCTCCGGCGCGTAGAAAATATTTTCGTCTAACAGTCCCACCTCATCAAAAAGGGTCGGACGCATCATCCAGCATGCCGACATCAGATATCCCACCGGACACAAACTGTCGGTATGGTCCATCTGCTGCATCTGGTTGCCTTTTTCCTGAAGTGCTTTGCTGGGCAGCACCTTCAAAATCTTTTCGGTGACGGTTGGAATTCTTCTTCCCGAAGTCTGGACACTTCCATCCAGACTGTGCATTTTGGGGCCTACAATCCCGTTGCTGGGATCATCCCTCAGGACGCTGGCCAGCGTCTGCATCGCCTGTTCGTTTACTTCGGTATCCGAATCAAGGATGCAGACAAAATCCTCTGGACCAGCCTGCGTTATTACCTGTTTGATCCCTATATTGCGGCTGATGGTTGTTCCCATATTTTCCAAAAGCCGTATGATCTGAATGGAGCAGTGTCCGGGAATGCCTTCCCGTATCATCTGTTCCACCACATCCACTGTTCTGTCCTGCGAACCGTTGTCGACGATGCAGACATTGACTTCGAACTCCCGAAATTTCATCATCGAGGCAAGACACTGCCCAATCACCTTTTCGGAGTTCCATGTTAAAATGACAAAATGTATTCTTGACATGATTTGCTCTTTTTCCTCGTATTGTTTTGTATTTACCGAAATCCCAGAAACTTTTTCATCGGCGTACACGGTGCAGGTTCCAGAATCTCACCCTGCAAAATGTCTTCCGCAAGCTGTTCCAGTTCTTCCCTGGATGGCAGCTTCTTGCTCTTCTGCAAAAGCTCCATCGCTTCCCGAAGTCTTGGCGGGCGCTTGTCAACCGAATGGGTATCACTTCCCAGAAGATGAATCAACCCATGCCGGATGCCTGCCAGAATAAACAGTGCCCCCTCCCGTTCGGCTAGGAGGCTGTTTGCATTTGCCTGAGCAAACGCACCTTTGCTGATCCAGCGGTATAATAGTTCCGGGTTCTGCCGCAGGTATGGATACCGCTCCACATGCGCTAACACCGGAATCATCCCGTTCATCTGCATCAGTGTCAGGGTCTGCTCCACGTTAGGTGGACAGATCTGAAACGGCAGTTCCACCAGAATCAGCCCATCGCGGCTAAAGCAAAGCTGTCTTGCCTCTTTGCTCTCCAGCCATGGGCTAAAACGGACCTCTGCTCCCAGATGAAAGTTTATGGAAATTTTTTCCCGCTCGGCTGCATGCCGCAGCTGTTCATACGCCGTATTCCGTTGTTGTAAAAACTCATCAAGGCTTTGCCGCTCGTGGAAATAGTGTGGTGTCAGCACAATGGTGTCAACTCCCTGTTCCTGCTCCATTTTCAGCAGAGACAAGGATTCCTCCAAAGACTTTGCGCCATCATCGATTCCCGGCAGAATATGTGTGTGAAAATCAATCATTGCATCATCCCGTCCGAAGCAAGTTTTGTGTCGCCGTATTGATAATGATAATAAGCCGAACCTGCCGACTCTCTGACATTTTTGGAAACATCGTACTGGTTAAGTACACAGCCAAGAATCTGTGCATGCACATTCTGAAGATTCTGCTTTGCCCGCTTGACCTGCTGGAAGGTCGCATATTTCTGGCGAACCACCAGCAACACCCCATCACAATATTCGCTCAGGATTGCTGCATCGGTGACCAGAGAAACCGGCGGTGTATCACAGATGATGTAGTCATATCGTGTTTCCAGCAATTCCAGAAGGTTGCCCATCTCAGCAGATGCAAGCAGTTCGGTTGGATTTGGCGGAATCGGTCCCGCTGTCATCAGGTCAAACTGAAGATCACTAAAGGTCGCGATGCTTTCTTCCAGCGTGCTGTTCCCACTGAGCACTGTGCTCAGTCCTCTGGAACGAAAACGCTGTGCGCGAAGGTAACGGTGCAGCATCGGCTTTCTCATATCGCAGTCGATGAGCAGAACACGCTTTCCGTTTTCTGCAAGTACCCGTGCCAGATTAATCGACACGCTGCTTTTTCCCTCTCCCGGAATGGAGCTTGTGAGCAGCAGCTTTTTGTACTGGCTGTTGCGGGAAAGAAAATTCATATTGGTTCTGAGCGTCTTATACGCTTCTACATATGCAAAGGGAGATTTGTCCGAAACGATCTCCAACTTATTTTCGTCATGTATCGTTTTATTTTTCTGAAAGAATTTTGCCATAAACTATCCTTTCTTTCTGCAGCTTTCTGTGGTAGGAATAATGCCAATGGTAACCAGTCCTAGCTGTTTTTCAATGTCTTCTTCCGACTTAAAGGTATTGTCCAGCAGGGCAATCAGGAAGATCGCAGCCACAGAAAGGACAAATCCTGCACCGGCTGCAAAAATCGTATTTTTGACCTTGCTCGGAGAAACCGGACGTTCTACATTGACATAAGGTGCAGAAACAATATTGACCGAACCGGCTTCAATGGTACTGGTAATCACCTCTGGAACCCGCTCTACAATCTGAGTTACAATTTCCAATGCAACCTGTGGGTCCGGATTTTTCACCTTGATGCTCATAACCTGTGTGTTGTTGAGCGCTTTGACCGAAATGTTCTCGATAAAATCCTCGTAATCTTCCTCAATGTTGAGGTTTTTCATGATCGGTTCAATGACACCGCGGTTAGTAATGATAATGGAATAGGTATCAACCAGTTTCTGTGCCGAAACCAGCTGGTCATTGGTGATACTTACCGTCTGATCCTGACGGTTGTTGACAATCATGGTTGCCTCCGCCTGATATTGCGGGGTCATCCCAAAGATGGTAAACAGCAGCCCTGCTGCTGCACATAATACTGTTGTTGCTGCAATCCAAATCCAGTGCTGAAACAGAATCTGAGTCAGCTCCATCAGATCAAATCTGATTCCTTCCTGCATGGAAGTTTCCATGGGAGTTTCCATCGGAGTATTTTGCATTGATAGACCTCCTTGCTATCCTTGTTTCTTCATTCCTCTTATCTTTTTGATCACACAGGCAGATAAGAAAATTCCCGTAAAAGCACCGACACTGTCCAGCAGGACATCCCAAATTGAGCTGGTCCTGCCCGGAACAAATGCCTGATGAAATTCATCCAGTGCTGCCAGCAGGGCACAAAATCCCATCACTGGAAGTACACTGCTGTGCTCTGTTTTTCTTTTTTCCCGTTGATAATACCAATATCCTGCTGTACTGAAACAACCCAAAATCATATACTCGGTAAAGTGGGCGATCTTTCGCAGCGGGAACAGCTTCAGCAGCTGCTCTGCCACTGCCTCACCACCGGCAAACTGTGCGGCAAAACTGATAATTTTTTGTTCCACCGCGCTGCTGGTATGAAATGAATTGGGCCACGGCTGTGCTGAAAACAGAAAGATGATTCCCAGCCATGCCGCTATCAAAAATGCAAATAAGAGATAGGATTTGTGTTTCATCTTTTACTCCAAAAATACCTCGACCGGCATTCCTTCTGGAATTTCAGAAGGAATTTCTTCCGTAACTTGGGAAGACGTGTCGGAGGAGTTTTGCTGTTCTTGTTTTTTCGATAAGCTCTGCTCATCCTGCTGGATACTTGGTTCTTCTATCGGTTCATCATCAATTGGTTCATCGATCGGCTGCTCCACCGGTTCCTGTTCCTCAGTTAAAATCTGCTCTTCAAACTCCTGCTCATCCTGCTTGAGCTGCTGCAGATATTCCTGATAAAACGGCTGATTCAGCACGGTTCGATAAGGAATTACGCCGTGGTGATCCATCATCAGTGCGTATTGATGGATTGCAAATCCGCCGCAGAAGATAACCGTGAGCAATCCGGCTGCAAGCCAGGCACTTTTCTTTTCCTGTTTTTCTCCTTCTCCCCGTCCATTCAAAGCCCACCAGCTTGTAAAGCTCTCTCTCAGACAGGTATAGAGCAGTGGAATGGAAAGTGGGAAGGCAAACTCAAAGTAGATAGAAAAGCGGTCCAAGATAGAATGTCTTGTTCCCATCAGGGTAAAGAAGAAAGCAAAGAAGGCATAGTTTACATAAACATAGTTGCTCTTATCCTTCTTGCGCAGTCTGGCGCTTCCTAAAAATACAATCAGGAACTGAACAAACATTGCCAGTGCAAACGGCCATTCAAAGGTGCTCTGTACATGAACGCTCTCCATATGATAGCCCTTATACCAGTACTGGGTAACCAGTCCCATGATTTTATCAGTGTTAAAGTAAATCAGTGCTGTCACAGCAGAATAAACTGCAAGCACCCACTTGTTTAACGGAATCAGGTTGATAAAGAAAAATGGAATCAAAATCAACGCAGACTTGTGGAAGGTGGATGCCACCAGAATAATCATCAGATACGGCAGGAACTTTTTCTTCTTTAAAAATTCCAGTGCAAAAAGTGCAATGATTCCGGCAATGCTCTGACGAATAAAGTTCATTGTGCAGTAGTATTCACTGAGCAGCAAAAATAGCATAACGCTCAAATAAACGTTGCTGGAATATTTAGCATAGCAGATACAGAACAGTCCGATAATCAGCAGGCTTGTCACCACAAAGATCATCTGATAGTTACTGCTGAAAAACGCAACAATCTTTTGCAGCAGCATATATCCCGGCTCGTAGTGATGTCCAAACAGTGAAATGTCCGGATTTTGCAGCACCTGTTCATATCCTGGTGCATAGGTGTAGCTGTAATCGATTCCGGTGGAATAACGTATTGCGGAGGTCACACCTAAAATCACAAAAACAATCAAAAGAAATGTCAGTTCTCGTTTTCGATTTTTTCCTTTGCCTCCAATCTGGAACAGACCGGCAAGCAGCAGCATCCCTCCCAGTAAAAGATCATATGTTAACACTAAAAACGCTCCTTTTTTCGTTTAAAACAGACTAAAATATTCCTTTTCATGGTAGATCAGAAAACCGCAATGATTCTTTTTTTATTTTGCGGTCAGTGCCTGGTCTGTGATGATAACATCGCCGCCTACCGATGTGTCAAAATGCAGGTAGCCGTTTGCGTCGATCTGATATTTTGGTTCTGTCAGTTTTACATAGGTGTTGCTTTCTTTGTCATAAGCAAAGAAGTTGAGATTTTCGGTATTGAGCTTGCTCAGGTCTACCTTAACTGCGATTCTGACATCCATTCCATAGGAGCCTTTCTGACCAAGGTTTACCGCTGCAATCTCATTGTTAAAATATTTTTTGAAGGTGTCAGTAGCAACTTTTGTGCTTTCTGCATCTGTATTAACGCTAAGGTTAATCTCACCTTTGAGGTTTGCTGCCTTTGCAGGGTCCAGATACATACGGGCAACTACCTTGCCGCCTACTACCTGGTCTGCGTGGATTTTGCTGTTTACACCTGCTTTTGCAGCTTCAGCCGCTACATTTTTGATGGTTGCAGCATCGATGGTCTTTGCATTCTTTACCTTTACGGTTGCTGTGGTGCTGCCGGATTTTACTGCATCTGCAATGTTCTTGCTGACAGCAGAAGTGCTCAGCTGGGTTTCTGCTTTTGTGCTATTTGTGGTGGAAGTCTGGGTTTTGTTGGTTGTGGTGGTTGTTGTGGTGGTGCTTGGAGTGTAGTCATTTCTGTTAACAGTGCCGCTTGCATAACCTGTTGCTGCGAAAGTTGGAACAGAAAGGGAGACACACAGTGCCAAAGCTGCCATACCGGAAGTAATTTTGCGCATGGATATCGTCCTCCTTTGTATATTGGTTTTCTGTTTTTCCATGAAAAAGAATATTTTAGCCTGTTTTAACGAAATTTTCCTTAGAGCTTTAGATTGCGCCTTCCCGTTTCAATACGGCTGCCACGGTCTGGAAGATGATCTGAAGATCCATTGTAAACTTGCAGTTTCTTACGTAGTACAGCTCCATCTCCATTCTCTGCTCATAGGTTGTTGCGCTGCGTCCGTTTGCCTGCCAGTATCCGGTCAGTCCCGGCATCACGCTTAAAAACAATGCGCGGTGAACACCATATTTTTCGGTTTCTTCCTGCGTTACCGGACGTGGACCAACGATGCTCATATCACCGCGAATGATGTTGAGAAGCTGCGGCAGTTCATCCAGGCTTGTCTTTCTTAGGAAATTGCCGACTTTGGTGATGCGTGGATCGTTGTCAACTTTAAAGTTTTCTTTCCACTGCTTCATCTGTTCTTCTGTAAAGATCTCCTCGATCGGCGGGCAGTTGTTTTTCATGGTGCGGAATTTGTACAGGTAGATTTCCTGGCCATCTCTGCCGATTCGTTTGTGCTTATAAATAGCCGGGCCTTTATCTTCGCTGTATACCAAAACGGCAATCAGCAGAAAAAGCGGCCACAAAACGATCAGCGCACAAAGACTCATACACAGATCAAAGCTGCGTTTTACTTTTTCGTACAACGGCTTTTCCTGTGTGACAACCTGTGGAAATCTGACACTGCTCAGTTCCAATACTTTGCTGGACATAGTTTCCTCTCTTTCCGGGATACACATTGATCGATCCCTAAACGTTTTCCCCCTGTTTCCCATTTGGAGGATATCTGTCACAAGTTCCGATTGCAATCTTCCGGTTTTTCCGATTTTGATTTGCAAAAGTAATTTTTTATATTTTTATTTTGTGACTTCCGGTGCATTATATCATCTAAATTCTTGTTTGTCTATCCTTTTTCCTGATTATTCTGAAAATACTGCTATTTTTGTCTAAAATTTCTTTTTTTCTATTCATTATCTTTTTTAAAATATGCTATTCGACGATACTACTATTTTCTACCTAATTTTAAATTAATTTTTTAGAAATTCTGTACTTATTTTATTTCTGTAAAGTATTATTTTTATTATATAAAATCTAACCAATGATTTTTGCATAAAGTCATATCTGATACGAATTAGAAACTAACGCAATATCACTGACTGTAAACATTCGAAAATTGTTACAAATCTTTTAATAGTAAAAGAAGCAAAACCAGAACATAAATTCTGGTTTTGCTTCTGATTTTTCTGCAAAAAAAGAGCGCTGCAATTTTTGCAGCGCCCAAGGGGGAAACAATTTGGTTGGAATAAGATTCTTTTTTTTCGTGAAAGTCAGGTGCTTTGTTACAAGTTTACTGATATTCTACAACATCAATCCAGCTCATCAGAAGCTTCCTTTCTTCCTCTTTCTTCTTGGTAAGCTGAGCAGCCGCTACGATTGGCAGCCAACGGTTAACGTACTGACGAGCAGTATCAGCCTTTTTGCAGAACAGTTTAAGGTACTGTTCTGCTGCATCTTTATTATGAAGTGCAAACAGCAGATAGGTCATAGCTGCATCTGCGGATGCATTGCCCTGTGCAGCATGAGCCCAGTCAATTACCCACAGTTTTCCTTCCTTGTCAACGATGATATTGCTTGGATTAAAGTCACCATGGCACAGTTTGTTATGTTTTGGCATGCTCTGGAGGCGTGCAGACAGCTCATAACGAGCAGTTGCATCGATATCCTTGAGAGAATTGATCTGATCTGCCAGTTTGTGACGCAGTGTTTTGATTGCTGGAACTCTCTGCTGATGGATCATCAGCTGAAGGTCAACAAACTGCTCCATATATTCATCCATTTTCTCTGGATGTTCTTCCATCAGCTGAGCCAGAGTTTTTCCCTCGATATGCTCGCGGGTGATGCTCCAACCACCCTCTTCTTTGGTAACTGCAAGAACCTTTGGAACATTAAGGTCTGTGTTTTCCTGAACGAGTGCTTCATTTTTTGCTTCGTTGAGTACACTGGACAGAGTATAGTTCTGGTCAAATACCTTAACTACCTTGCCATCCTGTTCGTAAATTGTTTTATGTGGTCTTGTAAAGATAATATTCTTTTCTGACATCTTGATGGTTCCCTCCTTAATATGGTTATCCATTCGGTCTGCCCGTCTTTGCGCCGTAGGCGAACAGAAGTTTTTTGTCAAACTTTTGTACACAAAAGTTTGTGGGGGTACGGGGGCAATACCCCTGTGACACCCAACAAAAACATTATATAAATCGATTGAGACTGATTGTTGTTTCGATACTGTCGCACGTTAGTGCGCGGGCGCAACACAGTGCGCCACGCAAATCGGAACAGGTTTCTACCGTCAAAAATCATCCACTGGATAATTTTTGAGTGTTGCTCTCTACTTGCAATCGGTTTTCGAGAACCTTTTCTCTTGCAAAAAGGTTCTCGAGCTCTCCCAATGAGCGCCTGACGATAAAGTGTTTCGCTCACTGCGGTGAGCGACCAAAGGCTCTGCCTTTAGAATCCGCGAGCTTTTTGTAAAAAGCTCGACCAAAAACTTTTGTTTTTGCTCTAATTCCCTTTCAAACTCTTACTCTCCGTAATACGCTTTGAGGTACATTTCCTTGATCTCGCTCATCAGAGGATATCTTGGGTTAGCACCGGTACACTGGTCATCGAATGCATCCTCAACCATGCGGTCCAGAGTTTCCAGGAAGTATTTTTCGTCTACACCGTAATCCTTGATGCTCTTCTTGATGCCAACTCTCTCTTTGAGATCTTCGATCTTCTTGATGAACAGTTCGAGAGTTTCCTTGTCATCCTTGCCGCATACACCGCAGAAGTGTGCACATTCTGCATAGCGAGCCAGGGTATGTGGATACTGATACTGAGAGAAAGTTCCCATCTTAACCGGAACTTCTTCTGCGTTGAATCTCAGAACATAGGAAATCATCAGTGCGTTTGCAACGCCGTGTGGCAGGTGATGATATGCGCCCAGTTTGTGTGCCATCGAATGACATACACCCAGGAATGCGTTTGCAAATGCCATACCTGCCATACAGGAAGCGTCTGCCATCTTTTCACGAGCATATGGATCATTTGCGCCGTTCTCGTATGCGCTTGGCAGGTATTCAAAGATGCTCTTCATTGCTTTGAGTGCCAGACCATCGGTGTAATCGGTAGCCATGATGGATGCGTATGCCTCCAGAGCATGGGTCAGTGCGTCGATACCGGAAGCGCTGGTCAGGCCTTTTGGCTGGGTCATCATGTTGTCTGCATCGATAATTGCCATGTTTGGCAGCAGCTCATAGTCAGCCAGAGGGTATTTTGTGCCGTCGCGGTCATCGGTGATAACTGCAAATGGAGTTACCTCGGAACCGGTACCAGAAGAGGTTGGGATTGCAACAAAGTATGCTTTTTCGCCCATCTTCGGGAAGGTGTAGACTCTCTTGCGGATATCCATAAAGCGCATAGCCAAATCCAGGAAGTTTACTTCTGGATGCTCGTACATTACCCACATGATCTTACCTGCGTCCATTGCAGAACCGCCGCCCAGTGCGATGATGCAGTCTGGTTCGAATGCGCGCATTGCATGTGCGCCGGCTTCTGCGCAGGAGAGGTTCGGGTCCGGTGCTACTTCATAGAAGCAGGTGTGCTGGATTCCCATTTCGTCAAGTTTATCCTCAATTGGTTTTACATAGCCATTTTTATAAAGGAAGGAGTCGGTAACGATGAAGCATCTCTTCTTGCCCATTACCTTGCCCAGTTCATCCAGGGCAACCGGCATACAGCCTTTCTTCAGGTATACTTTCTGAGGTGCTCTAAACCACAGCATATTTTCTCTCCTCTCGGCTACGGTCTTGATGTTTAACAGATGTTTTACGCCAACGTTCTCGGAAACGGAGTTGCCGCCCCAGGAACCGCAGCCCAGTGTCAGGGATGGTGTCAGCTTAAAGTTGTACAAATCACCGATACCACCGTGAGCCGATGGGGTGTTGATCAGGATTCGGCATGCCTTCATTGCTTCAGCATGCTTCATAATCTTTTCTTTCTGTGCCGGATGGATATACAGTGCAGCGGTGTGTCCGTAACCGCCATCTTCTACCAGACGTTCTGCTTTGGTAAGCGCTTCATCAAAGTCTTTTGCACGGTACATAGCCAGAACCGGAGAAAGTTTTTCATGTGCAAATTCTTCGGAGATATCAACCGACTCTACCTCACCGATCAGAATCTTGGTTTTTTCCGGAACATTTACACCTGCCATCTGTGCGATGGTGTATGCGGACTGACCAACAATCTTTGCGTTGAGCGCGCCGTTAATCAGGATGGTGTGGCGAACTTTGTCGATCTCATCACCTTTGAGGAAATAGCATCCTCTGTATTCAAATTCTTTTCTTACTGCGTCATAGATATCGCCAACAACGGTTACAGACTGCTCGGAAGCGCAGATCATACCGTTATCAAAAGTTTTGGAGTGAATGATGGAGTTAACTGCCATCTTGATATCAGCAGTTTCATCAATGATAACTGGTGTATTGCCGGCACCAACGCCCAGAGCCGGTTTGCCGGAGGAGTAAGCTGCCTTAACCATGCCAGGACCACCGGTTGCAAGGATGGTATCGGATTCACGCATAACCTCATTGGTCAGTTCCAGGCTTGGAACATCGATCCAGCTGATAATGTTTTCCGGTGCACCTGCTGCCACTGCTGCTTCATAAACAACCTTTGCTGCTGCAATCGTAGAAGCCTTTGCACGTGGATGTGGGCTGATGATGATAGCGTTTCTGGTCTTTAAGCAGATCAGTGTTTTGAAAATTGCGGTGGAGGTTGGGTTGGTAGTTGGGATAACTGCAGCAACCAGACCAATTGGCTCTGCAATCTTCTTGATGCCGTAAGCTGCATCTTCTTCGATCACACCGCAGGTTTTGGTATCGCGGTATGCATTGTAGATATATTCTGCTGCGTAGTGGTTTTTGATTACCTTATCTTCCACAACGCCCATGCCGGTTTCTTCTACTGCCAGTTTTGCCAGTGGGATTCTTGCTTTATTTGCTGCCATTGCTGCTGCAAAGAAGATTTTGTCTACCTGTTCCTGTGTATAGGTTGCAAACACTTCCTGCGCTTTGCGCATCTCTTTCATGCGAGCCTGGAGCGCATCCACATTGTCAATGATTGTAACTTCCGGCTGCGGTGCATTCGTCTTGGTTGCCATATCGTTTTTCCCCCTGTTTTAAAATGTGATGCTTGGAATTGGTTCTTTTGATCGTTCAAACCCCTGCATCAGCTGTGTCTGTATTCTAACTTGTTATTTTTTTAACGTTATTTATTTAACAATCACATTATAATATAAACGTGAACAACTGTCAAATGGTTTTTTCGCTTTTTTTATTTTTAATTCGTAAATTTTTTTATTCTCTAATCATTATGTTTTGGATAAATACTACAATTTGATTGTCCTGATGTCAAAACAAGGTATAAAAAAAGAGGTATGGTACCCAAGGTACCATACCTCTTTTCACGTTATTCTGTTACAGAGTAATAACCTGATCTGGTTTTGCGCCTTCCAGAGCAGGATAGATGGTTGGGAAGCATCCCACACCTGCTGGGAAAACAAGATCATTGGAAATGCCGCGCTGCTGGCAGCAATAATCGCAGCCAACCAGCATCATACCATTCTTTTCAGAAAGAGCTGCCAGACGTTTGCCGATCTCGCTGTCTTTGTGAAGCATGTATGCGTTGTCAAAGAAGAATACCATGCCCACAACATCCGCACCGTGAACACCTGCTTCCATCTGTGGAAGAATCATATTCTCCAAAATTTCTCTTGCATGATCAGACATAAAAATATAAGCGACTTTCATTTTACTCTGTCTCCTTTTTATTTTTTATCTGCATCCCCAAACAAAGCGTTGTGCAGACGATTCTTTTCCAGTTCAGATTTCTGGATGAATTCCAGCAGATCCTTATCTTCGTCGTTCTTGACATCGCCGTTGAGGGCAGATTTCAGTACGTTGGTCAGCTGATCCACATAGTTGTGGTACATAACATGGGTACGGTCACGCGGACGAGGAAGATCGATACGAAGATCGGTCAGGATTCTTCCATAGTCACGGGACATAACAATAACACGGTCACTCAAATAAACAGCTTCATCCACGTCGTGGGTTACCATCAGTGCTGTGGTCTTTTTCTGCATCAGCATCTGTTCCAGCTGCATCTGGAGCAGCTGTCTCATCTGAAAGTCAACCGCACCAAGCGGCTCATCCATCAGCAGTACCTTCGGGTCACATGCCATCGCACGCAGCAGCGCAACCCTTTGCTTCATACCACCGGAAAGCTCATGAATATAGTAGTTCTCGTATTCGCTCAGCTGTGCCATATCCAGAAGTTCTTTCAGGCGCTGCTGGCGCTGTTCTTTTGGAACTTTCTGTTTTTTCATCGGGTACATGATATTTTCCCCGACCTTGAGCCATGGAAACAGGGCATAGTTCTGGAACATAAATGCACGGTCCGGACCTGGCTTGGAAACTTCCTTGCCATTGACCACGATCTTTCCTTCATCCGGAGACTGGAACCCAGCGATAATGGTCAGTGTTGTAGTTTTGCCGCAGCCGGAAGGACCCAGAAGGGATACAAACTCCCCTTCCGAAATGTCAAAGGAAATATCCTTCAGAATCAGTTTTCTTTCCTTTGCATTGCGCCTGTCTTTAAAACTTTTGGTAATATTCTGTACTGAAATTGACATTTCGTTTTCTTCCCCTCTATTATTCATACGAATCCATCGTCAAAAACTTTACCTGTTTCCAAAACTGTGCGTCCATTCCCAGATCCTGCTGTAGTTTTTGGCCATCTTTCAGCTGCTCCACCGACCTGTTATAGCTTTTAATAAATTGGTCAAATTTTTCTGTCCCGATCAGATCTTCCCGGACAATCAGCACATAGGAGATATAATCATGATCGGACAGCGGAGCAAAAGAAAACTCAGGAACCAGTGTCGCTTTGGTCACATCCATCACCGCTGCGTCAATCTCTCCGGTCGACAAGGTATATGGCAGCATATTGGGCTTAATTTCCTCCACCGTTTCAATCTGTGGATAAGCTTCTTTTGCAAGGTTCTGCAGGTACAGGCGCTGCTGTCCTACCCCCAGCGTTTTAATCTGCTGGATGTCGCCCTGATAGGCGACAACTTCTGCATTCATAATCGCCGGCGCATAGATGACAAAGCGGTCATCCTCTTCCACCAGATGAGCTGCCTGATGGGAACAGCTCAGTGCCATATCAATTTCCTCTGAGCGCAAGGCCCATTGTGCAGTGTTGCTTCAGCAGTCCTGAAATTCATATCCTTCCATGGATTGTTCCGAAAGCTGCACCGGACTGTCCTGCTGGCTGAGAATCTCCTGCACCAGATAGCCGGAAATATCATCTCCGGCTCCGATGCGCAGCTGTGCCTGTGCGTTTTTCTCATTCTCCCTTGGAAGAATAAATTGCATGGCAGACAATACGACCACCAGTCCCACGCCTGCCAGCAAAATCTTTTTCTGTATCTCCATTAACAGCAATCTTCCATTCCATCACCGAACAGATCCATAGGCTGTCCATCGATCATGCGGTAGATTGCATATCCTGCTGCTCCGTCTTTTTCACCGGAAACAATAAATTCCATTTCCGCTTCTTCATCAATGTTCTTAAACTGAATTCCCTGATTTTCGATCGGAGCCGGAATCGGTTCTGTATAGGTATAGCTTCCATCCTGCTGAGCAATCGAAACCACCAAACGGGTGATCTCTCCCTCGGTTGGATCATCTTCCTTATAAATAATCAGCAGATCCTTGAGGGTATCGTTTGTAACATCCTCCTCACAGGCAAGTACAACCTTGCGCTGTGGATTTTCCTGCTGGAATGCTACTAATGCTGCGTTGTCGTCCTCGACCATCGGTGCATAGATGCGCTCACGGCGAGAACCGGTGCTTTTTTCGTTTTTCTCCGCTACATACTGGCTGAGGAAAAAAGCAATCACAACAACTACAAGAACAATGACTGCTTTTATCAGCAATGAAACTTTCTTATTGCTTTTTTTCGTCTTTTCTTCCATGCTTCTCCCATCCTGATACTTCGACTTCATTTATGCAACAGAAACCTTTGCAAACTGTTTCTTGAGCCACTTCCAACCTGCTACACAGGCATATCCGATCAGAACCAGGCTGCACAGATTCTGTACCCAATCCGGTGTTGTTACGATAAACCGGTTTGCAAGTTCAATCGTCTTATGTGTTGTGTCAAAGTCCATAACTGGCTTAAATCCCGGCATCAAAAGCTGGTTGGTGATATAGCCCACAACATTGGAAATAACGGTTACCATACCAAAATACATCAAAGCTGCACGCTTGCCGATTGTTTTGGAAATGGTAATCAGTTCCGGAATGTTGGTGGATGCACCTGCCATCAAAAAGGTAATTGCCACACCAGGAGCGGCGCCGCTTGCAACGATTGCCGCAATAAATGGAAGATGACCTACCGCACAAACATACATCAGTGCTGCAATGACGGTAATGCCAAACAAGGAAATAAAGCCCGGATTTCCAAGATAGGTCTGGATTGCGGACTGTGGTACGATGTTAAACAAAAGTCCTGCAATCAGCATGCCGGTAACTGCATATTTGGATACAGTCAGCGAAAGTTCGGTAAATGACCAGTGCAGTCCAGATTTGATCTTATCCATCACCGACATGGTTTCCTCTTCCAGCAAAATCGGACGCTCTGCCGCTTCTTCCTCCGAATACAGGCAGATTTCCTTGCCTCCAAAGCGGTTTGCAACGATACCGATGATCATCGGTGCAACCAGACCGGTGATGATGTAAATAATAGTAATCTTTGGTCCTAAAAGTCCCCAGGAAAGGATAACCGCAATCGGGTTGATCATTGGGGACGAGGTCATAAACGCAAGGGTTGGACCAAGATAAGCACCGGAATAGTACAAGCTGATTCCCAGCGGGATGGTACCGCAGCTGCAAATCGGAATCAATGCTCCGGAAATGGTGCTCCAGAATACACCGGATACCTTTTTGGTTCCAATGGAACTTTTTCTCATCTTCTCCGGACTCAAAAATTCATGCAGGAGTCCTGCGATAAAAAAGCTGAGAATCATCCAGGATGAGGACGTTCCCAGCATGTCAAATGCCGAGTTGATTACTCCGCCAATAAATGAAAAAAACTCTAACAACAACTGTTAATTGCCTCCTCAAATGCTGCCACAATTGTTTCCTTATTAATATTGCGGACCGCTTTGCTTTCATTGATAACCAGCATGCTCTTGGTGGTTGCTCCATACTTTTTGATGTAGCCAAAATCCTTGCCTGCTTTATAGATCACAACTTCCAAACGGCCTTCATACTCTTTTTTTAAGGATTCCACGAATCCGACATATACCTCGCATCATGCACAAGCGCAGATATATTCTACACATGGTTTCTTCATTTATTTTCCTCCTTTTTCTTCACGTACGGACTGCTTTCCCCTTCCGAACGCAAAAAGCCACATACTCTCAAACATACCAATCATAACAAATAATAGCAAAAAAAGAAACAATTATTGAAATTAACTATTAAAAAACAAAAAAAATTGAAAAATCCTATAAACCTATCGATTTTATCACTAAATAATCGATAAAAAAATATCTGTTATCGATAAAATCTATTCATCTGTTTTCGCAATTCAAAAAAGCAATTGGAAAAATCTATCGAACCATGCTATCATTTGGTGATGGATTATAAATAATTTGTAAATTTAAGGAGGTGAAAAATATGAACAGCGGTGAAAAAGAAGTGAATCGAATGGCGCAAGCTGCGAAAATGTCTGACCGCCGCAACTGGAAGAAACTCAACGGCAAAGAATTCAACATCTATACTCCAATTGCTGTGGGTGTAATCTGTGTGGTATGGTTTTTTGCTGCACACATGTCCGAAAACAACTTCCTATTCCCAACACTGGAATCGGTACTGTTTAAGACTGTGGACTCTCTGCGTGACCTGTATGTACTGCGAAACATCGGCATTACCTTACGTCGTGTTTTGACCGGTACCCTGTACGCATTCCTGGTTGGACTTCCACTTGGTCTGATTATGGGCTATTCTCCAAAGATGCTCAAAGCACTCGCTCCGTTCATCAACTCACTTCGTCAGATTCCAATTATGGCCTGGGTTCCGCTTTCCATTGTCTGGTTTGGTCTGGGCGATGGTCCAACCATCTTCATGATTGCGTTCAGCGGTGTCTTCACCATCATCCTGAATACCATTGCCGGCGTACAGGACATCAGCAAGGATTTCTACAATGCTGCAAGAAGTATGGGCGCCAGCACATTGGATATCGTTAAGGATATTGTTGTTCCCGGTGCTTTGCCCGGGGTTATCACCGGCATCCGCCTTGCAATTGGTATGGGCTGGATGTCTGTTATCTGAGCGGAGTTCATTGCGACAAGTGCCGGGTTCGGCTACTTAATGGTTGAGGCTCAGGGAAGAATGGAAACTGCTACCATCATGGCATACATGCTGATTGCTGGTCTGGTCGGATTTGCAATCGACCGCATCATGCTGCTGGTAGAAACTGTCCTGCTTCGTTGGAAAGCAGACTAACATTCTTTCCGGGAATCTAACAGGTTTCCCATTGGCGAGGCCTCAATCGGTGGATTTTCGCCAAAATTTTCTTTTGGTTCTTTCTGCTGTTCTGTCCGGGTCAGCAGATGGAAATAAGTTAAAAGGTTTTATTGAGGAAGGAAGAAAAGCATGACAATTCGAAAAAGACTTTTATGTCTGATGCTTGCCGCTTCCATGCTGATGATGGGTCTGAGTGGCTGTAAAGACAGCAGCAACGATACCAATACGGTACAGATCGATTATAACGCAGAGGAAGAAGTGGCTAAGTACAAGGATTATCTTGGTGAGCTCTCTGACGCAGACAAAGACTATGTCATTGAGCTTGGCTACAACAACTGTGACCACATGGTTGCTTCTCTGATCGGCCAGGGAAGCGGCATCTTTGATGCACTTGACTTAAACGTCAACGTTACCAAAACCGGTCAGATCATGGAGGCAATGGCTTCCGGTGAGATGGACGTTGGCTATCAGGGCATCAATGGCGCAATCCGTTCTGTAAATAACGGTGCACCTCTCTTCATGGCAGCTGCAAACCATCTGGGTGGTTCCTACTATCTGGTAGTCAGCAACGACATCCAGAGCCCGGAAGACCTGGTTGGCAAAAAGCTGGCTATCGGCAGCGAGGCAGAGACCGGAACCGAATGGTGCGGTTGGGCTGAAAAGCTGGACATTCCAGTTGTAACAGAAGGAAACTATGAAACCGTAGATATGGGCGCAACCGATGCCCTGATTGCTATGAAAGCCGGTCAGATCGACGGCTTTGCAACGTGAGACCCGTTTGCCTCTCAGGCAGAGTTCGAAGGTATCGGACACGTTATGGCAACCGACTGGGGTTACAAAGGAAGCAAACTGGGCGTTGACAGCGACAGCAATGACCTGGATAACTGGGGTATCTGCTGCGTATACGCTATGAGCACCAATTTCTACGAAGAGCATCCGGAACTGGCAAAACGTCTGGTTCTTGCTCACGCACTTTCTGTAAAATACGTTTACACACATCCATACAATGCAGCAATGATCTTTGCTGATGCTTACGGTACAAAACCGGAAGTTGCTCTCAATACAATCTATATGAAGACTGTAAAAGAGGGTCGTACCCTGACCTGGCAGTTCTCCGAAAAGAATCTGGAGAATCTGGTTGCAAACTGGAACCAGTATGACACCATTCCAGAAGAGGACAGAATCAAGATCAACGACCTCCAGAGCTTTATGTCCACCGACCTCATTGAAGAGTGCGGTGTGGAAGACTTCCACGACTTCATTGAAAATGAAGTAGAACCACTTTATCCAACCGGTATCAGCTTTGAAGACTGGCTTGCAAAAGCTAAAGAAATTGATGGTATCACCACCAATGAATACGACGACATTGCTGAAATCACAATGAACGACTAGTAATCATATTCTGACTAAAACAAGTGACCTGTCCGGGGTCACTTGTTTTAAAATAGGTTAAGTGTTTTTACAAAAAGAAAGGAAGAAGAAAAAGCATGACAATGCGCAAAAGACTGTTGTGCCTCATGCTTGCTGCTTCGATGCTGATTGTTGGCTTGACTGGCTGTAAAGACAGCAGCAATGATACCAATACCGTACAGGTTGACTACAACGCAGAAGAAGAAGTGGCTAAGTACAAGGATTATCTTGGTGAAATCCCTGAGGCAGACAAAGATTATGTCGTTGAGCTGGGTTATCGTAACTGTGACCACATGGTTGCTGCTTTGGTTGGAGAAGGAAGCGGCATCTTTGACGCACTGGGTCTTACCGTAAACATCACCAAAACCGGCCAGATCATGGAAGCAATGGCTTCCGGTGAAATGGACGTCGGCTATCAGGGTATCCAGGGCGCAATTCTTTCCGTAAACAACGGCGCACCACTGTTCATGGCAGCTGCAAACCATCTGGGCGGTTCGGAATATCTGGTTGTAAGCAACGATATTCAGGAACCAGAAGATCTGATCGGTAAAAAGCTGGCTATCGGCAACGAACCATGGAAGAGTCCACAATGGAGTAACTGGGCAGAAGATCTTGGTATTCCAGTTATGACTGAAGGAAACTACGAAATCGTTGATATGGGTGAAACCGATGCCCTGCTTGCAATGAAGGCAGGACAGGTTGACTGCTTCTCGACGTGAGACCCTGTTGCCTCTCAGGCAGAGTTCGAAGGTATCGGACACGTTATGGCAACCGACTGGGGTTACAAAGAAGATGGCACAGACGGCAACGATCTCGACAACTGGGGCGTTTGCTGTGTATACGCAATGAGCAACAACTTCCGCGAAGAGCATCCAGAACTGGCAAAACGTATGGTTCTGGCACATGCGCTCTCCATCCAGTACATTTATCAGCATCCATACAATGCAGCAATGATCTTTGCTGACGCTTACGGAACAAAACCAGAAGTAGCACTCAATACAATCTATATGAAAACTGTAAAAGAGGGCCGCACCCTGACTTGGCAGTTCTCTGAAAAGAATCTGGAAAACTACATCGCAAACTACACCAAGTTTGATCACATTCCAGAAGAAGATATTCCAAACATCAATGACGTAGAAAAATTCATGTCTACTGACCTGATTGAGGAATGCGGCGTAGAAGACTTCAGTGATTTCATTGCAAACACTGTAGAACCAATGTATCCAACCGGAATCACATTCGAAGACTGGCTTGCAAAAGCTAAGGAAATCGACGGTATCACCACAAATGAATATGATGATGCTGCCGAGATTACTATGAACGACTAATTTTCGCTCATCCAAATTCCCTGAAACAAAATTTAGTCTAGTCACACATCATTTTTGAGCTTTCAAAAACAACAAAAAAGTCTGTACTAACCATACAGACTTTTTTTAAGCTCTTTTTCAATATAGGAGAACAACATGCAAGAAAAAATCCAGAATATTCATCAAAAATTTAATGCTCCACAAAACGAAATTCGCCTTGCGATCATGAATTTTATCGTTGACAATCATCGTCCATTCTCCCTGAAAGAGGATGGCTACACCGCACTCAAAGGAATCACCCTCTCCTCCGCAGAAGATTTTTCCTCGATTACCGAAGTCCTCTGCGAAAAAGACGGCATGGTGACCGATGAGGAAGGAAACGTAAACTTCATCTATCCGGTTTCTGCGCTTCCTACCAACCACCATGTTACCCTTGCTGATGGCAGAGAATTCTGCGCAATGTGCGCAATCGATGCAATCGGTTCCGCTTTCACCTTCCATCAGGATACCGAAATCCATTCCAAGTGCAGCTCCTGCGGTGCGGATGTTTTTGTCCGCGTGAAGGACGGCAAAATTGTCGAACACAGCCCAGCTGATCTGCACGCTCTGACCTTCACCCTGGGTGAAATCGCAAACTGGGCAGGCTCCTGCTGAAACGCCATGAATTTCTTCTGTAAGAAGAACGAAATGGAACAGTACATCGCAGATATGGAACTTGACCTGAGCACCGTTATTCAGGCGGATATGGATATCGCATTAAAAGAAGCGATTGCAACCTTTAACGTATAATCTCTCACCCACTGTCTTTTTTCAAAGGCAGTGGTTTTTTTTCTTATTTTTATCACGGTGTCAAATTCTTCTTTGGGATTTTGTGTGACTTATTTCTTGTTCTACTTTTTTCTCTATGATACAATAGAAGGAAACTGTTTTATAAAAGCTGATTTTTGAAGGAGATGACCTCATGCAAACTGATTCGAAAGTTGTTCTTTTCGAACAGACCCCCATTCCAAAAGCGGTCGCTCAGTTGGCTGTTCCAACTGTACTGAGCTCGCTGGTTATGGTAATCTACAACCTCGCTGACACCTTTTTTGTCGGCATGTTAAATGACCCGGTACAGAATGCTGCTGTTACCCTTGCAGCCCCTGTTCTGCTTGCTTTTAACGCTATCAACAATTTGTTTGGTGTTGGCAGCTCGAGTATGATGAGCCGTGCACTCGGCCGCAAGGACTATGAAACTGTCTGGCGCAGTTCTGCCTTCGGCTTTTACTGTGCACTGATCTGTGGTGCTCTTTTCTCCCTTGCATGCACCGTATTCCAGTCTCCGCTTCTTACCATTCTGGGTGCAGACAGTGTTACCACCGAAGCTACCGCCGCTTATATGAACTGGACCGTATCCTTTGGTGCTGTTCCTGCCATCCTGAACGTTGTTCTGGCATATCTGGTACGTTCCGAAGGTGCTGCACTGCATGCCAGCATCGGAACCATGAGCGGATGTATCCTCAACATCATCCTCGATCCGTTCTTTATCCTCCCGTGGGGACTGAATATGGGTGCAGGCGGTGCTGGACTTGCAACCTTCCTCTCCAACTGTGTTGCCTGCCTGTACTTCTTCGTTCTGCTGTTTGTAAAGCGTGGACGCACCTATGTCTGCATCAATCCAAAGAAATTTGTTCTGAAAAAGGATATCGTCACCGGTGTCTGTGCAGTCGGCATTCCGGCTTCCATCCAGAACCTGCTCAACGTTACCGGCATGACCATCCTCAACAACTTCACCTCCGCTTATGGCGCGGACGCTGTTGCTGCAATGGGTATCTGCCAGAAGATCTACATGGTGCCGATGTATGTTTCCCAGGGTATTTCCCAGGGAATTATGCCGCTGATCAGCTACAACTACTCCAGCGGAAATGTTCCTCGTATGAAACACACCATCAGCTTTTCCCGCAAAGCAGCGCTTACTATCATTATCTCGGTTGCAGCTCTGTTCTTCCTCTTCCCGGGAACCTTTGTTGAGATGTTCATGAAGAACGAAACCATCATCGAATACGGTTCTCATCTGCTGCGCGGATTCTGCCTCGGACTTCCATTTTTGTCCATCGACTTCCTAGCTGTCGGTGTTTTCCAGGCAGTCGGCATGGGACGCGAATCCTTCCTGTTTGCGATCCTGCGTAAGATTATTCTGGAAATTCCGGCTCTGTTTATCCTCAATGCCGTATTCGGTTTATATGGTCTGTGCTACGCACAGTTTACCGCTGAGGTCATTCTCGCAATCGCTGCTATTTTGGTTCTCAAAAAGCTGTTCCGTCGTCTGGAAGCGGAAGGGACTGGCCTGCAAGCTCCATCAGAAAAATAACTTTCTAAACATAAAAAAGCGACAAATCATAAATGATTTGTCGCTTTTTGTTTTGATAAAACATTGGTTAACGCACTGAATGCGAACAAAAGTTTTGTCAACTTTTTCAAAAGTTGTCCAATCCAGAGTGAAACTCTGGTCGCTCGTCGCAACGAGCGAAATACTTTATCCGTGAAAGCGCATTTTTAAGAGCTCGAGAACTTTTTGCAAGTGAAAAAGTTCTCGAAAACCAATTACAATCACAGACTAACCTCAAAAATTATCCAGTGGATGATTTTTGACGGCTGAGACCTACATTTGAATTCATGATATTTTTTATTCTGAGTGATTTTCTGTAAGAATCTCTTTGTCCATGACTGATATAGCACAGACAGCAGAAAAATCTCCCACCGGGAGGTTTTTCTGGAAAGTGCGTGTCGTTTTTCTATTAAGGGGGCTTTTCTCTTGCAAAAGCCCCCTCTTTTACAATCCAAATCTTGGATTGTAAAATTCACCCGTAAAGGCGCTTGACGATAAGAGTTGAACAAGTTCAACTCAAGTGTTTCGCACTCTGCGGAGCGCGCCTAAAGGCTCTGCCTTTAGAATCCGCCACCTTTTGAGAAAAGGAGGGCATATCTTTTAGATATGCCCGACGAAAACTTTTGTTTTCACCCAACTACCTGTCTTTGCGCCGTAGGCGAACAGCTTTGGTACTTTCTCAGAAAGTACCAGCCTGCCTAGTTAAAAGCAGCAAGGCTGGACTCGATCTTCTGCAGCAGTTCCTGTGCTTTTTCAAGTTTTGCTCTCTGCTCATTGATAACCTTTTCCGGTGCTTTTGCAACGAATCCAGGATTGTTGAGCTTACCGGAGAGGAATGCAATATCTTTCTCGCAAGCCTGTTTTTCCTTGGTCAGTCTTGCAATTTCCTTCTCGCGGTCAACCAGCTGAGACAGCGGCATAAAGATTTTTGCACTGTCGGTGATAACCTGTACGCAGGACTGTGCATCCTCTGGAGCACCCAGAACAATCTGGTCTGCCCATGCAAGACGGGTCAGGAAAGCTTCAGACTGTCGGAAGATCTCTTCGGAAGCAGTCTCGATATAGAGAGTAGCTTTCTTGCTCGGCGGTACATTCATCTCGGAACGGCGTGCACGAACTGCTTTGATTGCGTCCATAACCTTCTCGAATTCTTTTTCTTCTGCAGAGAAGTTGAGCTCTTCACGGTATACTGGCCAAGCAGAAACCATGATGCTTTCGCCTTCATGCGGCAGAGCCTGCCAGATTTCCTCTGTGATGAATGGCATGAATGGATGCAGGAGTTTGAGGGTGTTGGTCATAACATAAACCAGAACCTTGCGGGCAGTGTCGGAGCCTTCCCCATCTTCCCACAGTCTGGATTTTGCAAGCTCTACATACCAGTCACAGAATACATCCCAGATGAAGTCATACAGCTTGCTGACAGCAATACCAAGCTCGAATTTTTCGAGGTTGTCTGTTACTTCCTGAACCAGCTTGTTGTATTTGCTCAGAACCCATTTATCCTCGATTGCCAGATCGTTTGGCAGTTCCAGGCTCATGTTTTCGTCCTTGAGGTTCATCATAACAAATCGGGAAGCATTCCAGATCTTGTTTGCAAAGTTACGGCTTGCAATTACCTTTTCATCGCTGAAGCGCATATCGTTGCCTGGGGTGTTACCGGTAGCCAAAGTGAAACGCAGAGCGTCTGCACCGTACTGGTCGATGATTTCCAGTGGATCGATACCGTTGCCCAGAGATTTGGACATCTTTCTGCCCTGTGCGTCACGAACCAGGCCGTGGAACAGAACGGTGTTGAATGGAATATCGCCCATATGTTCCAATCCGGAGAAGATCATTCTTGCTACCCAGAAGAAGATGATGTCGTAGCCGGTTACCAGAGTGCTGGTTGGGTAGAAGTATTTGAGCTCTTCGGTGTTATTTGGCCAGCCCAGAGTGGAGAATGGCCACAGAGCGGAGCTGAACCAGGTGTCGAGGGTATCCTCATCCTGATGCAGGTGGGTGCTACCGCACTTCGGACATTTTTCCGGTGCTTCTTTTGCAACGATTACTTCGCCGCAGTCCTCACAGTAGTAAGCTGGGATGCGGTGACCCCACCACAGCTGACGGGAAATACACCAGTCTTTGATGTTTTCCATCCAGTTGAAGTAGGTCTTGTTCATGCGTTCTGGAATCAGTTTGATCTGTCCATCACGAACAACATCAATTGCAGGTTTTGCCAGAGGTTCCATCTTAACAAACCACTGTTTGGATACCATTGGCTCTACGGTTGTGCCGCAGCGATAGCAGGTACCAACGTTGTGTGCATGGTCCTCTACTTTGATCAGATAGCCCTGCTCTTCCAGATCTTTTACGATTGCTTTTCTTGCTGCATAACGTTCCATACCAGCATATTTGCCGCATGCTTCGGTCATGGTAGCGTCATCGTTCATTACTTTCAGAATTGGCAGGTTGTGACGACGTCCAACTTCATAGTCGTTCGGGTCATGTGCCGGAGTGATCTTAACAACACCGGTACCAAATTCCATATCAACATAGTCATCGCCAACGATCGGAATCTCACGGTTAACCAGTGGAAGAGTAACGGTCTTGCCGATCAGATTCTGGTAACGTTCATCCTTTGGATTTACTGCAACTGCGGTATCGCCCAGCATGGTTTCCGGACGGGTGGTAGCAAGGATCACATCACCGCTGCCATCGGTCAGTGGGTAGCGCAGGTGCCAGAAGTGACCTGCCTGCTCCTCATATTCAACCTCAGCATCCGAGATGGAGGTCATGCAGTGTGGACACCAGTTGATGATACGCTCGCCCTGATAGATGAGGCCTTTGTTATAGAGGTTTACGAATACTTCCTTAACTGCTTCGGAACAGCCGTCATCGAGGGTAAAGCGCTCTCTATCCCAGTCACAGGAGGAACCGAGTTTTTTCAGCTGCTCAATGATTCTGCCGCCGTATTTGCGTTTCCATTCCCATGCACGTTCCAGGAAACCTTCACGGCCGAGGTCCTCTTTGGTGAGTCCTTCTTCCTTCATTGCGTTTACAATCTTAGCCTCAGTTGCGATCGAAGCATGGTCGGTTCCTGGCAGCCAGAGGGTTTCATATCCCTGCATTCTTCTGAAACGGATCAGAATATCCTGCAAAGTTTCATCCAGTGCGTGACCCATATGCAGCTGACCGGTAATGTTCGGTGGTGGAATTACGATGGTGTATGGTTTTTTGTCAGGATTTGGCTCAGCGTGGAAATATCCGCCGTCCAGCCAAAATTGATAGGTGCGGTCCTCTACCTGTTTTGGATCATAGATCTTGGACAGTTCTTTCATAAGACAGGTTCCTTTCTTAAAATTTAAATTTCATGACAGCTTTTCCCGGGAAATAACGATCTCTCCGGAAATTTCCCGGGAAATCACAGATACAGAGCGGCTGCAGAAGAATTTTCTGCAATAAAAAACTCCTGTCCCTTGCAAACGCAAAGGACAGGAGAATATTTCCTGCGGTACCACCTTATTTGGCAGAGATTCTGCCCACTCAGCACGTGCATCGCTACACGCCGAACCGGTAACGGGGTTCAGCCGTTATGGTCTACTGAGAAAAACAAAGCTGTTTTTCTGTTCGGCATACACTCAAAGGCTACTTTGTCGATTCCGCTTTCTGCCGGCTTTTCAGCTTCCGCCGGCTCTCTGGGAGTGCGCTGATCGTTTTACTTCCTTCTCATCGATTTGGGATATGCTGTTTTTGATACAACCTTAATCTATCATGATTCTGCTGCTTTGTCAACTTTTTTTAGACACAATTTCACCTTACATAAAAAACATTTGTCTGCAAATACTAACTGTGTTTTCTTTTGGAGGTGTTTTTTGTGCAGCAAGACAGAATCAAGCCGTTTCTTTTTTATACCGGATTTTTCCTTTGCCTGCTTGTCTGGGGCTTTGTCCTTCTGCGCTGGTTGATTCCAGCCACCCTTCCCTTTTGGCTGGGGCTTCTCATCGCGTTTTTGCTTCGTCCGCTCACCTTAAAAATTTCCGGCAAGCTGCACCTAAGACGCCGAAAAGCTGCCGTATTCGCCACCATCTTATTTTATTCTGTCCTTGGCATAGCACTCTGGCTTTTACTAAGCCTTGTTTGGGGACAGCTCTGTGCTTTAACGGCAAATGTTCCCGAGCTTTACAAAACCTTGTTTCTTCCGACACTGGCACACTTTTTCGAGTGGCTTTCCGATCTTCTGTCCCGATTTGTGCCGGACCTTGCCGGAACCGTTCAGCTGTGGATGCAAAGCTTTGCTCAAACCGCCGCAAGACTTTCCTCCAACCTTTCTTCCTGGCTGCTGGAGATCTGCACTCAGATGGCGGCAAAGCTCCCCATGTGGTTTTTGAGCGTCATTGTCACCATCTTCTGTTCTGCCTTCATTTCGCTGGATTTTCCCAAAGTCACCGGCATCTGCTTTTCTGTCCTTCCGCAAAAATATCGCCCTGTCCTGATCGAACTCAAAGATTTCCTGACCTCTACCCTCTTCTCTATGATAAAAGCTTATGCTCTCCTGTTGGGAATCACCTTTCTGGAGCTCTGTGCCGGTCTCTGGCTGCTGGGTGTACAGTACTTTCTCCCGATTGCTGCTGGGATTGCCCTGCTCGATATCCTTCCTGTCCTTGGAACTGGAACGATACTGATTCCATGGGTTCTGATTTCCTTCTTAACCGGGAACCGCTCCTTTGCAGTGGGGCTTTTGCTCCTCTATCTGTTTATCACCATTGCCCGAAACTTTCTGGAACCCAAAATTGTCGGCGACTGCATCGGCTTGCATCCGCTTGTCAGTTTGGTCTCCATTTATGCAGGGCTCTATCTATTCGGCGTTATAGGTGCGCTGCTGATGCCCTGCCTTGTGTTAACCGCAAACTTTCTGTATCAAAAACGACATCCCGCCTGAAAATCAGACGGGATGTTCTTTCTTTTATAAAGATGCTTTTTCTTTTTTTACTGCGATTCGATGCAGGAGGATTGTAACTGCCAGCAACAAAACAACAGCGGTTCCCAGAGAAAGCAGCAGATTTGCATTGGTAAATCCTGCCACTACATATCCTACGAAGCTGCACACTGCCACCAGAAGTGCGTATGGCATCTGAGTCGATACATGCGCAATGTGGTTGCATCCTGCACCAGTGGAGGACAGAATGGTGGTATCGGAGATAGGCGAACAGTGATCGCCAAATACCGAACCTGCCAGAGTTGCGGACAGGGAAACGATCAACAGTTCCGGTGCTGCGCTTGCGCAGATCTCAACCACGATTGGAATGAGGATACCAAAGGTTCCCCATGCTGTTCCGGTAGAGAAGGAAAGGAATGCTGCCACCGCAAAAATAACGGCCGGGATAATCGCTACTGGGAAGTGACTTGCCAGTACGACCGATTTGACATATTCGCCGGTACCCAGTACATCCGAACAGATGGAACCGAGTGTCCATGCAAGCACCAGAATGATGTTTGCTGATGCCATCGATTTTACACCCTCGGTGATGCTCTCCATAAACGCCTTGAATCCAAGCAGACGTCTTGGGACAAACAGCAGAAAAGCAACCAGCAAAGCGCCAAATCCGCCCATTACCAGCGAAGCAGAGGAGTCACAGTTACCAAATGCCTGCTGCAAGGTTGTCACATCTGCCTGGGTGAAATAGCCGCCGGTATAGAGCATTGCGAGAATCGAAAAGATAATCAGCGCCAGAACCGGAATTACCAGATCATAAACCCTGCCTTTTCCAGTTGGCATTACAGCGTTTTCCTGCTCTTCACTTGCACCTAGTATGCCCTGTGTTTTTGCACGATACTGTGCCTTTTCCATTGGGCCAAAATCCAGGTTGGTGACACAGAGAATAATCACCATCACAAGGGAAAGCAGTGCATAAAAGTTAAACGGAATGGTCGCAACAAAAGCTGCCAAGTCGCTTTCGAACTCTCCGGTTACCGAGAGACTCGAACCAATTGCCGCAGCCCAGGACGAAACTGGTGCGATAATACAGATTGGTGCTGCGGTAGCGTCGATGATGTATGCCAGCTTTTCCCGGGAAATACCGTATTTGTCCGTTACCGGTTTCATAACGGTTCCGACTGTCAGACAGTTAAAGTAGTCATCAATAAAGATGAGTGCGCCCAGAGCGCTAGTTGCAAGCTGTGCCGCGGTAGCAGAACGCAGCTTGTTTGCTGCCCAATTGCCGTATGCCTTGGAGCCGCCCGCTTTGGTCACCACAACCACCAGCGCACCCAACAGCGACAGGAACAGCAGAATATTAAACTTGGACACCGAGCCGCCGGTTGCTCCCATGGTGGAAAAAGCGGTCTCGACTGTCTTTGCCGCTACCATCACAACGCCGTCATAGGAAAGTGCCGCATAAATTACCGCACCCGATAAAATTCCCAGTGTCAGAGAGGAAATAACCTCTTTTGTCAAAAACGCCAGTACAATTGCAATGACCGGCGGGAGGATCGACAGCCAGCCTGCCTGAATTGCCTCCATAATACAACCTCCTTATTCATTCAAAAGAACCTTGTGTTGCTCTATCATTTCAAAATTTCTTGTGTTTTTGCTGAAATGACCTCGCTAAATTATAGCACATTGCCCTATACGAATCAATAAAGAAGCGGCAAATCCTCTATAAATATACATTTTGTTGATTAACTTATTCTTTTTTGCGTTCTTTTTATGAAATCTATCTTATAAAATCGGTGTTTTCTGGAAATCGAAAGCCTAGAATGTTTCTTTTACCCCATCACTTCGAATCATGCGGTCCAGCTGCGGGTCAGGACGGTAGAGCATCTGCTCTGCTTCATACTGGTAGATATCGCCCATCATCGCATAATATTTTTCCAGGTTGACCGGATAGACAGACACTCGAAGCTCGGAAAGGGTTTCCAGTTCTTCTTCCCGCTTTTGGTCTGCCAGTGTCCGGCAGTATCCACAGGACATAACCGCTGCCTGTTCGACAGCTGCCTGCTGACTTGGGCTCAGCTTGTCCATCAGCTGGTCATTTACCAGAAGATACACCGTCTTTACCCGATGTGTACTGGTAAGAACCGCCATCTCACCGGTATAGGAAGGATTCTGCACCGCAGCAATCACTTCAGACAGGTCTGCCTGTGCGATCTCTGCCTTTTCTTCCAGCAACAACCCCAGTGGATTGTCGCTCACAATCTCCCGTGCTCCGATATCCTCCTGAATCTCATCTGGGAAAAAGGATTCTTTGACCGCCAGAATATAGCGCTTTCGAAAATCGGTCAGATCAATGCTGTCATCCGCTGCCAGATCTTCGTATCCGCAGGTCGTTGCAAGCTGGACCTTCATGGGGTAAAGTTCGGCAATCAGTTCATTGAGACGATATTGTGTCTGCTCGGTATTGAGGGACGAAAATTGATAGTCGGCGTTTTTAAAGAAAAACGGCAGTTCCAGCGTCTTTAATTCCTCGATGGAAGATATAAGCTGCTCATTTTCCACAAATGCAAACTCGGTGTCAGAAGCCTGCAGGACACTGTCCACCTGTGCACTTTCACTCAGGCTGATCTGCAGCTCCCCGCTGGAGTAGTAAGCAGCGCGGTTGATAAACTCCCCGGCTGCCTCCTTCACACATTCCGGCGCATCCGAAGAAATTACCATGGAAAGTTTCAGCGTCTGTTTCTCCTGCTGCTCCTGACTTTCCGTGGTTTTGGCAGAGCATCCCGAAGTCGCTAAAATACACAGTGCCGTTATCATCAAAACAGCTTTTTTCAGCTGTCTTTGTGCCCGTTTTCTCAATAAAAATCGCTTCATCTTTCGCCCCTCCTTTCCCTATATTCTTTTATCCGCCAAAATGTCCCAATCCTTTGCGCGGTTTTTCCTGTGATTGTGTTTTTTCCTGATCCGACTGGGAATCTTTGTCCGACTGCTGTTTTTGCGAAGACTCTGAAGACCCTTTCTCTTCATCCTGCTCCACCTGCTGCTCTGCATTTTGTGTCGTTGACTGCGATGCATCCTGAGCTGCATTTTGTCCGGAGGATTCCTCTTCATTTGTTACAGCCTGCTGTTGTGCTGCATCCTGCTGCTCTTGTGATGGTGCAGGCTGCGGAACGACCGGCGCAACATAAGGGGTATATTCCTGATCCCGAATCGTTTCCAGCTCATCGATACGCAATGAGGTATTGACCGCAAAAATATTGTTTAAAATCAGCAGATCGGTAATGCCGTTTTCTTTGATAAAATCCTCCACACCAAGCTCAAAATAACGCTGGTCCACAATATAGACCTCGTCATAGTGAGAAACTAAAAACGGTGCAAAAGCGTTTCCAAACGATTCCTTAATCAGCATGATCTTTCTGCCGGTATGGTTGTCGGTTGTAATTTTGGTCAGCGGAAAGTCTCCATGCAGAAAAACACTGTAGGTGTTCTGTCCACCGGTTGCATAGCTTGCAAAGATGCTGCCCTCCACCGGATCAAATGCTTTTCCTCGCTCATATCGCAGAGTTTCGGTCTCGGTTGGTGGAACAAAGTACTCCACAAAATCCGGTGTCTCGGCAAGTTTTGCGTCCTGTGTCTGATTATAGAAGGTTCCGACAAAGCCGTCGATCTGGTGTCGTTCCATCTCATCGAGCGGTACCGGTTCCAGCCCAGCGGTTTTGCAGAAAGCGATATATGCGGCATAAGCACCTCTTACCGTCCAGTGATGGTCGGTGCGGAAGTAGATATAATCATCCTTTTGTTTCTCTATTTCACTGTAAGCATCCACCGGTTTTACCTTATCGGACAGATTCTGGTTTACAAATTCGATATTTTCCTTTTCACTGGAGGAAATTCCCTGATATTTTTCCGGTAGATAGAACTCGATGGAGGTCGGTGCAATCAGGTTGTACACCTGCACCCCTTCCAGATTGTCCGCATAGGAGTTGATCACCTCGGCATAGCGCTTGGATAAGGTCTCGCTGGAGCCGAAAATCTGCATTCCCATATTCTGATACAAGAATATGCTTCCCACCTGTTCCCCCGCGCTGCCGTTTCCGCTAAGGCCATTTCCCGGTGCATTTGGGTCGGTATAAGAATCATAATCGATCTGCTGCTGAGATTCCTGCTGCTGCGGCTGCTGAGCTGGCTTTTGCTGGTCAATGCCGGTCTGAGGCGTGCTTGCCTGATGAATGCGGACATCATCCGGATGTAGTCCGCGCATCTGCTCGAGCTTGGTCGCTACCGAAACAAAGTTTTCCCTCTGCGGAAAAGTATCGGCATAATAGGCATCATAATCTTTGGCAAAGGCTCCCGAAAACCAGGACGACAAGGTCCACTGCGGCTTTTTTGCAAGTTCCCTCTTTTCGATCTCGGAAACGGTGGGCTTTGGAAGCACAAGTGCCAGCACTCCCACCACAACCAATGCAAGCACTACAACGCAGATATTGATGAAAGGCAGATAATCTGCCTTTCCTGTTCGCTTTTTTGTTGGTTCCACGAATCTTTCTCCCTTCTGCTCACAGGTTCCTGTTTCACCATCCGACTAAAAGCGGAAATATAAAAATGGATTATAGCTGTCTCCCACCAGCATAGCAGTGCAGACAAACAGGAGCATAACATTCATAATAGCATTGACAATCGAGATTCCGGCACGTACTCCTTCGGACCGCTGTGCCTGCGCCCAGCGCTTTACAAGCTGAGTGATCGGCATACAGAACAGCACTGCCGCAATCAGCCAGAACAGATTGTTCATAAAGGTAATGGAAAGCTGAGGGTCAGAAAGCGCATTGCCCGAGAGTCCGAACATCACTCCAAAATATCCGCCCAGCTTTCCTAAATCTGTGGTATAGAAAATAGTCCAGCCGATCAAGGTCAGGAACAGCAGATAAAGGTGGGAAAAGACAGACGGGATTTTTTCCAGCACCTTTAACAGTCCCAGCTTCTCCACAATCAGCAGTGCCCCATAAAAGACACCCCACAAAATAAAGTTCCAGCTTGCCCCATGCCACAGTCCGGTCAAGAACCATACCACGCAGATATTAAAAATCTGATGGCGATATTTTCCGCCCAACGGAATATAGACATAATCGCGGAAGAAGCTGCTCAGGGAAATATGCCATCTACGCCAAAATTCGGTAACTGATTTTGCAATATACGGATAGTTAAAGTTCTGATGATAGTGGAAGCCGAACATTCGTCCCAGACCGATTGCCATATCCGAGTAAGCAGAAAAATCATAGTAAATCTGCAAGGTGTACAGCAGCACACCAAACCATGCCCCTGCTACCGACAGGGATGCAAGGTCTGCGTCCAGATAGTTTCCCGCCAGAGAGCCTGCCACATTGGCGACCACTACCTTTTTGGTCAGTCCCAGACAGAAGCGTGTGATACCCTCGCTGAAATCCTGTGCAGATACGGTGCGGTTCTCGATTTCAGCAGCGACATCACTGTATCGTACGATCGGTCCTGCTACCAGCTGGTGATAGCTGGAAAGATACATCAGATATTTATAGTATCGCTTTTGTGCTGCAACCTGTCCGCGGTAGACATCCAGCACATAGCTGATAGTCTGGAAGGTGTAAAAGGAAATACCGATCGGCAAAGCAATCTGCGGCACTGGCAGAGAAAGTCCGGTCAGAAGGTTTATGTTTTCCACCACAAATCCGCTGTACTTAAAGACACCCAGCATACCAAGGTCAAACACCAGAGACGCAATCAGCGCTATCTTTTTGCGGCGCTGCTGTCCGGTCAGGTTAAAATATTCGATACATTTTGCCCAGGTGTAGTCCAGGAAAGCGGTCAGCATCAGCAAAAACACCCAGACTGGTTCGCCCCAGGAATAGAAAAAGAGCGAAAAAAGAAGCAAAACCACATTTTTCCAGGTTTTGTTTGGAACGGCATAATATAAAATCAAATTAAGCGGTAAAAAAAGATAGATAAAAAACAAATTGGAAAAAACCATTTTTCGATTCCTCTCACAGAGCATTTTGGATTCTTTTTTATTATATAACAGAACCTTGCCGATTAAAAGATACTTCTTTCATCTGTCATACAAAATTTTAAAGTTACTTTTTCTAAAAAATCAAAGCACAAATTCCTAAGAAAAAGCACTTTACAGCCGACGAAATTGCCGCTCTTTACAAAGTATTGACAAAATAATAGCGCTGATATTGAGTTTACAGAATATTTGGGGTAAAATAAAGGTATCTTTATTTGGACAATCTGTGATTTTCCAAACCTTGAAAGGACTGTAAAACATGAGCGAAGAAAGCTATATCGTAAACGAAGGGAAAAACGAGATCATCGAGGTAGACGGTGTCAAATATCAGCGTCTTGCGATCCGCACCCACGTTATCACCGATAAAGATGATGTATGTGACGTCATCGAAAAATATGCAAAACCATATGCAAAACCGGACGACATCGTATTCATGACCGAAAAGGCAGTTGCCTGCACCCAGCGCCGTGCAATCCCGATGAAGGACATTCATCCACGTCCGCTGGCAAAATTCCTGTGCAAATTCGTACTCAAAACCCCATACGGCATCGGTCTGGGTATCCCAGAAACCATGGAGATGGCTTTGCAGGAATGCGGCACTCCTCGTATCCTGTTTGCTGCTGCTGTATCCGCAGTCGGCAAGTTGTTCCACAAACGCGGCTGGTTCTACAAGATCGCAGGTTACAAAGCTCGTTCTATCGACGGACCATGTGATTACACCCTGCCTCCATACAACCACTATGTTGTACTGGGCCCAGCAGAACCGGATGAAACCGCACAGAAGATGTCCCAGCGTCTGGGCGGCATCAAGGTTGCAATCACCGACATCAACGACCTGGAAGGTCAGATCCTTGGTATCTCCCACAGCTCGATGGACCGCGACCTGCTGGTCAAAATCTTAAAGGACAACCCGCTTGGTCAGTCCCTCGAACAGACCCCAATCGGCATCATCCGCGTTGTAAAATAGCAAAACAAAAGGACTCCGTTTGGAGTCCTTTTTCTTTGTGTGGAGATAATGAAAAAAGTTTTACTCAATTTTTTTCAAAAAATTGTGGGTTTCCAAAGGGCAAAGCCCTTGGTCGCTTGTCGCAACGAGCGAAACGCCTTATCGTGAAAGCGCATTTTTGAAAGTTTGAAAACTTTTTGCAAGTGAAAAAGTTTTCAAGAACCGATTGTGTGTACAGACTAATCTCAAAAATTATCCGGTGGATGATTTTTGACGCCTGAAACCTGTATTCGAATTGATTTTCTATAAAAATCTGTTTATCTATGACTGGCAAATCCAGCACAGACAGCATAAAAACAGATTGATAAAAATTGTAGTTCAATCATCTGTATTTGTAAAGCAAGTGTTTCTACTGCCGAAAACTTCCCACTGGGAACTTTTCGGGGTCATACTCTGCAAGCAATCAGTTTTCGAAAACTTTTTTTCTTGTAAAAAGTTTTCGAGCTTTCAAAAATACGCCTGACGATGAGAGTTGAACAAGTTCAACTCGAGTTTTCGCACTCTGCGGAGTGCGACCAAAGGCTTTGCCTCTGGACACCGCGAGCTTTTTGAAAAAAGCTCAACCAAAAACTTTTGTTTTTCTTTCTAATAAACCTCTGTACCCTTTGCGCTCACTCTTCCCTGAATGAGCGGCACTTTTTCCGGTGCTTTGTCGCTGATGGTCAGGGCGCTAAGGTAACGTCTGGTCGATTCGGTTACGCTATTTTCCCGATTGGTATAAAGCCATGCAACAGGCTCTCCTTCATGCACAAAATCGCCGGTCTTTTTGACAAAGCGGATACCTGCCGAGAAGTCGACTGCATCCCCCTTTTTCTCCCGTCCTGCACCGAGCATTCCTGCCACTGCTCCGATCTCCTCGGTCTGCATCGCGGCGATAAATCCATCCTTCGGTGCCAGTACCGGATAAGTCGGTGCAATCGTAAATTTATGGGTATCCTCAAGATAAGAAACATCTCCGCCCTGACGCTGCACCATCTGATAAAACTTCTGGTAAGCACTGCCGTCCCGAATAGACTGCTCTGCCTTTTCAAGACACTCTTCCAGCGTTCCTTTTCCTGCAAGATACAGCATGTTTCCTGCCAGATGGATGCACAGCTCGGTCAGATCTTTCGGACCTTCTCCCTTCAGGGTATCCAGCGCCTCGATCACTTCCAGCGCATTTCCTGCGGTGTTTCCAAGCGGCGTATCCATATCGGTGATGAGCGCTGCTGTCCTGCGGCCTGCCTGTTCCCCGATGCCGACCATCGTCTGCGCCAGCGCAATCGAGTCCTCTCTGGTCTTCATAAAGGCCCCGCTTCCAGTTTTGACATCCAGCAGGATTGCGTCCGCTCCGGCAGCGATCTTCTTGCTCATAATGCTCGATGCAATCAGCGGCAGGCTGTCTACTGTCGCGGTTACATCCCGCAATGCATAGATCTTTTTATCTGCTACGGCAAGCTCCCCGCTCTGACCGATGAGCGAAATGCCGATTGTGTTGACAATTTCAAAAAATTCTTCTTTGGGTAGGGTGGTGCGATAACCCGGAATGGACTCCAGCTTATCCACCGTACCTCCGGTGAATCCCAGTCCCCGACCGGACATTTTGGCGACCGGAATACCGCAGGCTGCCGCCATTGGTGCTGCAATCAGGGTAGTTTTATCCCCCACTCCTCCGGTCGAATGTTTATCCACCTTGACCCCCTGGATGCCGGACAGGTCGGACATCTGACCGGAATGCGCCATGGAAAGGGTCATTGCCGTCGTTTCTTCGATGTTCATTCCCTGAAAGCAAACCGCCATCAAAAATGCAGACATCTGATAATCCGGAATTGCTCCCTGTGTATAGCCCTGCACCATCCAGTCAATCTCCTGTTGAGTGAGTGCCTTTCCCAGTTTTTTCTTTTCAATCAAGTCATACATCCTCATATCTGCTGTCCTCCTTGCTTTTTTTGCGACGAAACCGGTCAAAAAGTTTTTGGTCGAGCTTTTTACAAAAAGCTCGCGGGTTCTTAGGGCAGCGCCCTAAGGCGCACTCCGCAGAGTGCGCAACGCCTTTGCCGTGGAAGCGCCTTTGCGGGTGAATTTTGCAATTCAGATTTTGGATTGCAAAAGAGGGTGCTTTTGTAAGAGAAAAGCACCCTAAAAAAACAAACGATATTCACTTTCCAGAAAAACCTCCCAGTGGGAGGTTTTTCTGCTGTTTCATTATATTCAAATTGTCTGCTCCACAGACAACGCACTACCGTGCGGCAGCCACAGAAAAACATCCTGTCTCTATCATTTTTATTTCTTTATATTGTTTGGGGTGTTTCGCTCGTTGCGACAAGTGACCAAAGGCTTTGCCTCTGAACACCACGAACTTTTTCAAAAAAGTTCGATCAAAAACTTTTTTGCTTCAATGAGCGAGTGTGCTAACGCGAGCGATCGCCGTGTGCTGAAACCACAATTTCGCACAAAACCAAAGCGCGAAATTGGGTGCAGGCTCAGCCTGCTAATTGCGGAACACAACATGGCCATCCTCAAAGTGGTCGATGATAGCCAGCGATTCCAGACGGATTCCCTTTTCACGCAGCATCTGACCGCCTTCCTGGAAACCTTTCTCGATGACGATGCCGCAGCCAACAGTGGTTGCACCCGACTGTGCCACAATGTCCAGCAGTCCCATCAGTGCCTGACCTTTTGCCAGAAAATCGTCAATGATCAGCACGCGGTCCCCTGGATTGAGATATTTCTTGGAAACCTGGACATCAAAGGTGGTTCCTCTGGTAAAAGAGGTTACCTTGGAGGTGTACAGTTCCCCGTCCAGATTTTTGGATTTGCTCTTCTTTGCAAAAACAACCGGTGCATAGTCAAAATGCTGTGCTACCGCTACTGCAATACCAATTCCGGATGCCTCGATGGTCAGAATCTTGTTGACGCCCTCCCCATCAAAACGTCTGCGGAATTCTTTTCCGATTTCGTCCAGCAGGCGAATGTCCATCTGATGATTGAGGAAACTGTCTACCTTCAGAACATTTCCTTCCTTTACGTTTCCATCCTTCAAGATTCGCTGTTTCAAAATCTCCATGCTTTTTACTCCCTCTTTTTGCGCCTCAAGCGATCATCTGCTCTATGACCATCCATCAAGCGTCCGTTCTCTTTGTTCTTTCCTATCATTTTATCAATCTATCAGCCCTACGTCAACGTAAAATACGCAAAAAAAACAGATATTCCGACGCTTTTCTTGTTCGAACAACAAAGATGTGCTATCATGAAATCGTATTTCCCAACAAAAACTACTATCTTATCAGAAAAGAGGGGATTTTGATGCAGTTAATCACTCTTACAACACCTCGTCTTGTCCTGTGCCCGTTTTCCATTCAGGACGCAGACGATCTGTTCCCGATGCTTTCTGACCGGGACACCTGCTATGATGATGGCGGATATGAACCGTTTTCCCGTGATGAAAAATATACTAAGTTGATGGAAACCTTCGCTGCACAGGAAGGACGCTATGTTATCCACCTTGCAAACAGCGACAAAACTCCCGGCAAAGCGATCGGCATGATCCATCTGATGGACAATGAGCGCGCTGTGCCTTCTTATGAGATTGGCTATGTCCTGAACAAGGACTACCGCCGTCGAGGTTACGCTTCGGAAGCGGTGAATGCTGTGATCGATTTTTGTTTTGCAAACGGAATCGAGATGATCACGGCTTCGGCTGGTTCGTTTAACCAGATTTCCCAGCAGATGCTTCTCAAGTTAGGATTTGAACAGGAAGGTGTCTCCCACAAGGCAGAAAAACATCCGATTCACGGGATTGTCGACTCGATTAACTTCTACCTCATGAAAAAGGAATAGCATGTAAAACAAAACAACCTGCAGGAGAAAATACTTCTGCAGGTTTGTTTATCTTATTCCGGATAACATGCCGTTGGGGACTGATAGTCATCGATCAGCCAGATACCATCGTGATTTACCAGCGTCATCATGACACTGCCTTCGCTTGTGACGTTGTTCTGCAGGTCTTTTTCCTGATAGTCGACCTGTACTTTAATCTGACCTTCCGAAGATTTGACTGTCTGGTATCCGCTCATCCAGAGATGATAGGGCGGTTCTGTCCTCCATGCACCCAGATGATAATATTCCCCGTCCTGCTGCTCGATGTATTTTCCTCCGCCGACCATCGCACTCAGCAGCTGTTCCTTTCCCTTTTCGGTGTAAAGATGGGCGGTCAGATTCTCAAAATCAACATACCGGCTGTGCTCAGGGGCATTCTGCATTCCCTTCTGCGGAACAGACTCAGCAAAGGTTTGTTCATCTGCAAAGTAGATAAAGTTTCCCAGATACCACATCCGCTTTACAATCGAGTCGATATCCTCGTTCTCCTGTACCTGATACTGCATTTTGAGATACTCCACCGCCTGCGGGTCGTTTTCTTCATCAAAAACCGGCAGACTTGCTGGCTGTTGTGGTACCTGAGCGGTCTGTTCCGCATTTTCCTCAAGCAGGTCGACCTGTGCAATTTCCTCTTTTTGCTGATTTTGACAGGAACACAAACCAAGCACAACTGCTCCCATCAGCAAAAAACAAATCAGTCGTTTTTTCATCTTCTTTTTCCCTCCTTATCAAATTTTACATTTATCGTTGCAAGTAAATTCTAACATATTTTACAAAAGAAAACAAGGCTTTCGCTGCTCTGCAATCCAAAATATCCATTTGATTTTCCTGTTTTGTTTTGCTAAAATGTGGTTAAAGAAAATTTGAAAGGAGTTTTACTATGTCTGACTTTTTCCAATTGGTAAATCAGCGGGAGAGCTGCCGCAATTATGATCCGGACAAGCGTCCAACCAAAGAACAGCTCATCAACTGCATCAAGGCAGCACAGCTTGCCCCTTCTGCCTGCAACTCGCAGCCATGGAGCTTTATTGTTATCAACGATCCTGAGCTGAGCAAAGCTGCTGCTCCATGCATGCAGATCAGAGGACTCAATAAATTTACCGAAAAATGTCCATCCTTCATCGTGGTTTGTGAAGAGGATGCCATGCTGATCGGACGCAGCGAACCTGACCAGAAATATGCTTCGATCGATATCGGCATCGCTATTGCACACCTGTGCTATGCCGCTACTCAGCAGGGATTATCCACCTGCATCATGGGTGCATTCGATCCGGAAGCACTGTTAAAGGTTCTGGGCATCACCGAACCAAAGAGAGTTCGTCTGGTGATTGCGGTTGGCTATGCTGCAACCGAGCAGCTTCGTCCAAAACGCCGCAAAGAGCTGGAAGAGATCATGACCTATCTCTAAAGACAGGTGCTGCATGATGATAACCGAAGTTGTTGCCGCCCTCATCTGGCAGGGCGACCGATTTTTGATCTGCCAGCGTCCACCTCACAAAGCGCGCGGTCTTTTGTGGGAATTTATCGGCGGTAAGGTGGAACCCGGTGAAACCAAACCGCAGGCACTCATCCGGGAATGCCGCGAGGAACTTGGCATCACCATTGCCGTTGGGGAGCCATTCATGGAGGTGACCCACACCTACCCGGATTTAACCGTGCATCTTAGCTTATTCCACTCGTCCATTGTATCGGGAGAGCCACAGCTGCTTGAGCATGCTAACCTTCGGTGGATTACCGTCAACGAAATCGACCAGTATCCATTTTGTCCGGCGGATGTGGAAATCCTGCATGAGCTCAAACTCAGGTTTTAATTCTCTCGCTGCGATGTAAAAATAAGCGGCAAAATAAAAGCAGATCGCTTTCTCTTACCATTTACCCTTCCCATTTCGGGAAGGGTTTTTTGTTTCTTTATAGTAGAAATTCGGCAGATATGGTAAAATGATTGCAACGATGTTCTATTTTACTTTTCAGGAGGTATCATCCATGTCCGAGAAAAAGAATAAAATTCTGGTCGCCGACGACGAAAAAGAAATTCGCGATATCTTAAAACTGCTGCTTAGTTCCGAAGGATATGAGGTCACACTTGCCTGTGATGGTCAGGAGGTGCTCGATCTGGCGGATGACAGCTTTGATATGTTCATTCTGGATGTCAACATGCCAAAGATTTCCGGATTTTCTGCCGGGGCAAAGCTGCGCGAAAAATATTTTGTCCCCATGATCTTCCTGACCGCCTATGCAGGAGAGTCCGACAAAGCGATGGGCTTTGCTGCCGGGGCGGACGACTATCTGACCAAACCATTTTCCAATGCAGAGCTTTTGATGCGCGTCAAAGCGCAGCTGCGCCGCAGCCAGCAGTATCAGGCTCAGATGGTACAGCAGAGCACAAGCGCACCATCCACAGCCCTCACCCTGTACGACCTGACCCTCGACCCGGACAGCCAGAGCGTTTCCAAGAATGGTGAGGTCATCATCCTCACTCATACTGAATTTAAGATTCTGGAGCTGTTTTTGTCCCACCACAAAAAGATTTTTTCAATCGACAACATTTATCAAAGTGTCTGGGAAGACAACGCCGTCGGTGACAGCACCGTGATGGTGCATATCAAGAATCTTCGCAAGAAACTTGGAGACAGCACCAAAAATCCAAAATACATCAAGACCGCATGGGGAAAGGGATACTATGTCGATTAAATCTCGCCTTCCAAAACAGCCGCAAAAAGAGAAATTGTCGTTAGAAATTTTCGGTTTGTTCTTTATTTCGGTGGTCATCTCCGCTTTCAGCTTCTCCTTCCTGTACTTTACCGCCGATTCCATTATTTATAACCGGCTTCAGGCCAAGGGAATTTCTCTCACCAACATTCAGCAGGCCTATGTTTCCGGCTGGATGCGCAACATCTGCATGATTGCCGCATTGATTATTTTTGTGGTCTTTTTCCTGTTCTTTCTGGGACAAAAGTTTCTTTACCTGCTCACCATCATCCGCGGCATTCATACCCTGCGCCAGAACGGGCTCAACTTTACCATCCCGGTTGAAGGAAACGATGAGTTGACCGAACTTGCCGAAAGCATCAACCTCTTTTCCGCCTCCATCCTGCGCTATCGAAAAAATCAGCAGGAAATTCAGGCAGAAAAGGAAGAACTGATCCGCAGTCTTTCCCACGACATCAAAAACCCGCTGACCTCCATCATTTCCTATACCCAGTTTATTCAGCAAAGCGGCAATATCCACGACCCGCAGATCGAAGGGTATTTGCAGATTGTTAGGGAAAAATCCGAGCAGATTCGGGAGCTGACCGAACTTCTGCTGGGAAGCTCCGCTCGAAAGATCGAATCCTTCCCGGACGGCCGGACGCTGATCTATCAGCTTGTGGAGGAGATGGAAGCTGAACTGGAGGATGAGTTTGATCTGCAGGTAAATTATCCTCAAACTGCCTTTGCAGCCCGACTGGATGTCCAGGATCTGCGCCGCATCTTCTTTAACCTGAGCTCGAACATCATCAAATACGCTGATCCTCAACACCCTGTCACATTGGATCTTTCCTTTGCCGATGGGATGCTGACAATCCGACAGCAAAACAGCATCTCGGATTCACCTTCTCTGGACAGCAGCAAAATCGGGTTAAAGAGCATCCGTCTGATTCTTAAAAGCTACCAGGGAACCCTTACCACCCAAAGTGAAAACCATCAGTTTTTGATCTTAATTTCCATGAATCCTGTATTGCCAGAGATTTCTTCACAAAGTTCTGAAAATCTTTAGAATTCTTCAGAATTTTCTATATAATCTTTTCAGAACCTTAGGGTATATTTAAGTCAACAAATCAAACACCCCTCAAAAATAAAAATAAAAAAAGATTGAAAGTGAGGAATTTTTTATGGCATTAGGTATTTACACATTAATTTTAATTGCAATCACGGTAGTCAGCGGTATCTCTGTTGCACTGTTATTCTTAACCAAAAACACCAAAGCAAAAAACACCCTGTTCTACTTCGTTTCTCTGTGGAACATTCTGGTCGCTTACATCAGTGCAACCAGCCTTCCAATGAATTTTATGCCAAGCAAGCTTTTCTGCTGGGCACTGGGATTCTTGAGCGTGATTGCAATCTGCATCCATGTAAAGAATAAACAGCCAAAAGTTCAGATGGCTGCAAACATTCTTTCCTCGGCTGCTCTAATCGTTGGAGTATTAAAACTTCTGTTCTTCTAAATCAAGCTTTCTCAAAATTTTTAGATACTCTCTCTTACAAACATGATTTCCCCGATTTACTCATCCATACACACAGAAAACGGACGGCTGAATTCAGCCGTCCGTTTTCTGCTTTTTTATTTCTATTGCCCTTGAGGCAGTTTGCACAGCGCCTTTCTAGCTTGCACGATGAGACAGATAAGGGTTATTGGAACGGCACTGGCGAATGATCGTCGAACACAAATCATTATAATAATCCAGATATCTCTTTTTTTCCCGTCTCTGCTGACTGCTTTGCTCCAAAAAGGCTTTCCAGCGGGCACAGTTTTTGTGACAGCCCTCACAATAATCGGCACAGGTTTTTTGGCATGGAATCATCGGGAAACGCTCCTTTCCAATAAAAAACAGCCGCATCTCACAAACAAAACTCATTACAATTGAGTCCTGTTCCTAAGATCGGCTGCTTATCGTTTCTGTTTTTCCCAAAAGGTCTCGCCGGACACAGTATTCCCGGATGAACCACAGCAGTATGTATCTGATAAGAAAGAAGTTGTGCTTTCATCCTGACCGCTCCTTTGATTGCTTTCTTCTTTCTTATTTTAGCACACTATTTTCTCTTTGTCTGTTGTATTTTGGTAAAATCTCAAAAAAGTTTTTAATCTTTTTCGTAGGTTCCCTTTTTGAGCAGAACGCCGTCCTGCATCATCATCTGTCCCTGCGCCATTACCATATCAAGCGACAGGTCATCCTGCATCCGCAGAAGGTCTGCGTCTGCTCCTACGCGCACACATCCCTTTCGTGGGAACAGTTCCAGCGAATGTGCGGTATTGCTGGTTGCAAAGGTAAGAGCCTCGCTTAAATCCATGCCCTCTTCCTTCACCAGAGAACAAATCTCATGATAGATGGTATCTACCGCAGAGTATCCAATCTTGATCAGATTTCCTTCCTTGTCATAGTTAGACCAGCTGCCCATGCCATCTGAACTGAGGGTAATCCGTTTGAGGTCTACACCCTGCTCCTTTGCCTTCATGATACATTTGGACGGTTTACCTTCTCCACCGGAACCACAGGTCATATCGATATAGCCGCCATCATTTGCAAAATCAAAGCTTTCCTGCAAAAGTTTTGGACTACGGGTAATATGGGTCGGATGAAAAATCTTGATTGGAATTGCTGTCTGTTCCAATGCTGCGCGAACCTTGCTCAGTGCAGCGTCATCGCTTCCCATGTGCAGGGTCACCATTCCGCATTTGCCCGAAAGCATTCCTGCCACGCGGGTATCACTTGCAAGGCGTACCAGTTCATCCACTGTAACATTTGGGGCACGGTGATCGGACAGTGCCAGTTTCACACCGATAATTTCCTCCACAAACATGATGTCCTTTTTGACATCTCCGGTCAGTGTCACACTTGGATAACCATAAGAACCGGTCAGCGCATAAACGGTAAGGCCTTCCTCCCGCAGCGCTTTTACCCTTGCCAGCAGACTTTCCACATTGCGGCTGATACCATCGGTTCCCAGAAGACCAACAACGGTGGTAACACCGCCGCCAATCAGCTCAGACAGCTTGACCGGCGGAACCTGGGTGTGGAAGCTTCCTTCCCCGCCGCCTCCGGTGATGTGTACATGTGGGTCGATGATGCCTGGTGTGAGTTTTTTCCCTGTACCATCGATTACCTGGCAAAATGGAATCTGGTCATCGATATGATCTTCGATTGCCTCTATCTTTCCCCCGCATATCAGAACATCCTTCACCCCCAGATATTCCGGTGCATACACCTGCGCCTGCTTGATTAAAAACATTTCTCCTCGCTCCTTTATCTCTCTTGTGAATTTATCAGTATTTGGTATATTTGTTTTCCTGATTACTTTTGTTTTCCTCTATTCTATCACAAAAATATAAGTAAATACCACACTTTTTCGATATATTTTATAGAAAATTATTTTTTTATCTTCTCACACAAAAGTATTTTCCAATAAAACAGCAAAACAAAAAGGAAACCACACCTTAAAAGGTGCGGTTTCCCTTAAAATCAGAATGTCTTTTCCAGTAAAAGGTCCCAATGAATTGCAAACGGACTTTCTGAAGCAGAAGATTTTTCCTTGGTAGCCTGCTGCATCTCTTCCAGAAGGTGCATCCTGACAGCAAGGCTGCTGGTAGGCTCGTCCTTATCCTGCTGGGTATGGAAGGCATAGCCGCGTAAAAAGCTGTCACACATCTCTTCCCAACTGGAAAAGGATGCCTGCAGTACAATAGCAGCTTTCCAGCAATGATGCAGCGCTTCTTCCATCGAGAGGTGTCCTGTCATGAATCCCATCTGCGCCACCGCGAGGATGCGGCACAGATCGAATGCCAGAATTGCCTTTTCCCCATATCGCTTATATCCCTGAATCATATCATACAGCCAACGGCGCTGATAAAGTTTCATCTGCGGGAATGTTTCTTCTGAGCAGAGCTGTTCCCTCCGAAGCTCGAAAAATCCGTTATTCTGATAGCGGCTCATCAGCAGGTGATATGCTTCACTTTCGCCAATTTCCTGAAGTTCCTGAATTTTGTCCAAAACCTCTTCATGATTGACGGCACTGTACTGCATCTGCAGTTTCTGGTAGTCTGCGGCAGTTTTTTCTTTATTCCCGAAACGGTAACCACCAAAAATGGTCCAGTTTTTGTTTTCAGCTGCAAAAATTGGAGCCACCGCGGCATTCATCCATAAAACCGTTGCATTTCCTCTCAATTTTTCCTGCTGCTGTAAGCGTTTATTTTTCCTGAATAAGAACATATCTCCCCTCCATCCTATACATATTGTTATTTTATCTTTATTATTTACCTTTTGTTTGGTGCTTTTGGATTCAGCAGACGTCCATCCCATGCTTTCATCGCAACACGCACCGAACGTGCCATTTCCTTACTGAAGGATGCACCAGTTTTTCTTGCATAAAATGCCTGTGCAAAATTATCGGCATGATATGGATTATCTTCGTGGAATGTCTGCTCCCTCTGTGCAAACATCTGCTGATACTCTTCTGGAGAGAGGTGTTTATATTTTTCTTCAAAGACGATATACTGCTTGTCAAAGCGCTCACGCGGCTTTTTGAGATGATTTTCCCGATAATATCCCAGACAGAGCATTCCGATTGGAAAAGCCCAATCCGGCAGATCAAACAGCTCCTTATGGAACTCATAATTTTCGACGATATCCCCGATATAGCAGGAGCCGATTCCCAATGACTCTGCTGCGATGACGGCATTCTGTGCGGCTGCCATAGCATCTTCAATTGCGAGCAGAAGGTCAGATTCCTGCGGTGCCTCAAACCGCAAACCTTCCCGATCACAGTATTCTGCCACACCGTTGAGCTGATAATAATCAAACCACCGCTGATGATCTGCAAGGAAGATAAGGATCACCGGAGCAGTCGCAATAAATGCCTGATGGTCACAGCTTTGAGAGAGGAGTTTTCGAGTCTGCTCATCCCGCACCACAAGGATGGAATAAAGCATCTGGTTGCCTGCGGTCGGAGCACGCATTGCGGCATGCAGGATTTTGTCGAGAATTTCCTGGGAAATTTCCCGATTATCGTAGACTCGCAGCGAAGTTCGGTTGTTGATGACGTCAAGAACAGAGTTGCTCATAAAAATCCTCCTTATTGCACACTTGCTCGTTTGAAGAAAAACAAAAGTTTTACTCAATTTTTTTCAAAAAATTGCGGTTTCCAAAGGCAGAGCCTTTGGTCGCTCGTCGCAATGAACAAAACACTTTATCCGTGGAAGCGCGCGGGTGAATTTTTCAATCCAAATAAAAGAAACGATTTCCTTCTAAAGGTCAATTAGAACCCAAAACATCATTATAAAAATTCAGATTTTTATCGTCAAAATAACAAATTTATAAAACAGGGGTTTCTACTGCCGAAAACTTCCCACTGGGAACTTTTCGGGGATAGTCTGTACTTGCAATCAGTTCTTGGAACCCTTTTCTCTTGCAAAAGGGTTCCAAACCTCCTCAAATGCGCCTGACGATAAAAGCGTTCCGCCTTCTGCGGAAGGCGGCCAAAGGCGTTGCCTCTGGACACCACCACCTTTTAGAAAAGGTGGACGAAAAGCTCAGTTTCACTCTATCGAAGCTTTTTACACAAACTAACCATCTTTGCGCCGTAGGCGAACAGTGTCCAGCTTCAAGCTGGTTTTTCCCATTATAACATATTTTTTTACAAAGAAAAAGAGCTTCGGCGTCCCGAAGCTCTTTCCCCCATGACCCTTTATCAGGCGAATGCGTCCATTCACGGACCGACCTGATCATAATCGGTTCTACCCGAAAAGTGTCACGGAAATGTTACCTGTACATGATAGCACAGGATATTCGTTATGTCAAGGGGAACGATGGATCTAACCAAAGATTGGGGTTCCCCGTAATCCTGAGCGGAAAGAAGATTCCTTCCGCCCGGGACCGGTTATATCGATATATCCGGTGATGCTTAAAGTGTTTTAAGCAAACTAGATCAGTTCGATGATTGCCATCTCTGCTGCGTCACCGCGGCGAGGACCGATCTTGATGATACGGCAGTAACCGCCGTTTCTCTCTGCATATTTTGGAGCAATATCATCAAAGACTTTCTTAGCAACAGTTTCTTTTGTAACGTAAGAATAAACCTGACGCTTGGAATGGAGGTCATTCTGTTTTGCCTTTGTGATAATTTTTTCAGTCATTGCCTTGACTTCTTTTGCTCTTGTAACTGTGGTCTCAATCTTGCCGTTTTCCAGCAGGAATGTTACCATCGCTCTAAGCATAGCCGTTCTGCTAGCAGTAGCTCTGCCGAGTTTTCTGGTGCCTGGCATCCAAATTCACTCCTTTTTTATAAACTATGGAATGGATCTCAACTATTCGTCGCTTTTGGTAAGGCTGAATCCGAGGGAATCAAGCTTTGCAAGAACTTCTTCCAAAGATTTTTTACCCAGGTTTCTTACCTTCATCATTTCGTCCTGTGACTTGTTGATCAAATCGCTTACAGTGTTGACACCTGCGCGTTTGAGACAGTTAAATGCACGAACCGAGAGGTCGAGTTCTTCGATAGTCATCTCCAGAACTTTTTCCTTGCCGGTATCTTCCTGAGTATCCATGATCTCAGTGTTGCTCACTTCTTCAGAAAGATCTACGAAATGATTGAGCTGTCTGGTAAGGATTTTTGCAGAAAGGCTGACAGCCTCTTTTGCAGAGATTGTGCCGTCTGTCCAAACTTCCAAAGTCAGCTTGTCGTAGTCGGTAATCTGCTCAACACGGGTATTTTCAACCGTGTAATTTACCTTCAGAACTGGGGTATAGATACTGTCAACGTAAATCTTGTTGAGGGACATTTTGTCGACCTGAGCCTTGTCCTGCATAGATTTATCGTTGTTTTTATCTTTTGCGATCTGTTTGTTCTTTTCAGAGGAAACGTAACCCTGACCTTTGTCCAGAACAATCTCCATACGGAGAACAGCGTTTGGTCCAAGTGTTGCAATGTGCATGCTTGGGTCCAGAATTTCGACATCAGAGTCGCACTGGATGGATCCAGCGGTAACTTCGCCTTCACCCTCAGCATTGATGTAAACAACCTTTGGTCCGTCACAGTAAAGTTTTGCAGTTAAACCTTTGATGTTAAGGACGATTTCTGTAACGTCCTCTTTTACGCCCTCAATAGTTGAGAATTCGTGCTGCACGCCATCAATTTTGATCGATGTTACTGCAACACCAGGAAGCGAGGAGAGCAACACACGTCTCAGGCTGTTGCCTAATGTTGTTCCGAAACCTCTGTCAAGCGGTTCTACAACAAATCTGCCGTATGTTCCATCAGATTTAAGTTCTGCGGTCTCAATCTTTGGTTCGATTATCTTTACCATTATAACCCTCCTTAAATGGCAGCGACATTTAAGCCGCCGTTATTTTCGCGTTCCCATGCTGATGTAAAATTGTGCCCCAATCGAAACGATTATCTGGAGTACAACTCAACGATGAGATGTTCTTCAACATCGAGATCGATATCTTCGCGATTTGGAAGGTTAACAACTTTAACTACGCCGTTGTCTTTGTTCATATCCAGCCACTGTGGAACTGGACGGGAACCGTTTGCTTCCATGATAGCTTTGAATTTTTCAGAAGATTTGCTGCCTTCTGTCAGAGCAACAACATCGCCAGCCTTCAGAAGGATGGATGGAATGTTTGCTTTGTGGCCGTTAACGGTGAAATGACCGTGACGAACCAGCTGTCTTGCTTCAGCTCTGGAAGAAGCCATGCCAGCTCTGTAAACGATATTGTCGATACGGCTTTCCAGGATTCTCAGGAGGTTTTCACCAGCCATGCCCTGCTGTTTGGTAGCCATTTCGAAATATTTAGCGAACTGACCTTCAAGAACACCATAGAAGCGTCTTGTTTTCTGTTTTGCACGGAGCTGCAGTCCGTACTCGGAAACTTTCTTGCGGTTCTGACCGTGCTGGCCCGGAGCATAGCTTCTGCGGGACAGAGCGCATTTGTCAGAGTAGCATCTTTCGCCTTTGAGGAACAGTTTCTGTCCTTCACGACGGCAAAGCTTGCAAACCGCACCTGTATATCTTGCCATATTCTTGTACCTCCCTAATCAGATTACACGCGTCTTCTCTTAGGTGGACGGCAACCGTTGTGCGGAATTGGAGTAACATCTTTGATCATGTTAACTTCAAGACCTGCTGCCTGCAGTGCACGGATCGCAGCCTCACGTCCGGAACCTGGTCCTTTAACAAATACTTCTACAGATTTCAGACCGTGAATCATAGCAGCTTTTGCAGCTGTTTCAGCGGCTGTCTGTGCAGCAAATGGAGTGGATTTTCTGGAACCTCTGAAGCCCAGACCACCTGCACTTGCCCAGGAAATTGCGTTGCCCTGAGTGTCTGTAATAGTAACAATGGTATTGTTAAAAGTAGACTGGATATGAGCAGCGCCGCGCTCAATATTTTTACGCTCACGACGTCTTGGTGTGGTGGCTTTTTTACCGTTGTTAACTTTAGCCATTTCTCAATATCCCTCCCCTTACTTCTTCTTGTTAGCGATTGTTTTCTTTGGACCTTTTCTTGTACGAGCGTTTGTCTTGGTTCTCTGACCTCTTACAGGCAGACCTTTTCTATGACGAACGCCTCTGTAGCATCCAATTTCAATCAGTCTCTTGATGTCGAGTGCAACGTCACGACGAAGGTCACCCTCAACAACAAAATGTTTATCAATGTAATCTCTCAGCTTTGTAACGTCATCCTCGTCCATGTCTTTAACTCTGATATCAGGGTTAACACCTGTTGCTGCCAGGATGTCGTTTGCGGACTTTCTTCCGATACCGTAGATATAGGTCAGTCCAATTTCGATCCGCTTCTCGCGAGGCAGGTCTACACCAGCTATACGAGCCATACTTTTGTTGCACCTCCATTATATAGGTCTTGCATATCCCAAAGGGCTTGTTTGTTCGCCCGGGGTTAGTGATTAACCCTGACGCTGTTTATGCTTCGGGTTGCTGCAAATTACCATAATGCGTCCTTTGCGTTTGATGATTTTGCATTTTTCGCACATGGGTTTAACGGAAGGTCTTACTTTCATTTGAAACTACCTCCTTGTCATGAAGTTCTTTTTAAAAAGAACCTCTACCCTTTAATTCCGTGGATTTATTTGGAACGCCATGTAATGCGGCCCTTCTGCAGGTCATATGGAGACATCTCCACTGTTACCTTATCGCCTGGAAGGATTCGGATGAAGTTCATACGAAGTTTTCCAGAGATGTGAGCCAGAATTACGTGGCCGTTTGGCAACTCAACTTTAAATTGAGCGTTTGGCAAAGCTTCCAAAACCTTGCCTTCAATTTCGATTACGTCTTCCTTGGACAAGTAAAAAACCTCCTTTTACGGTTTCTAGAAGGTTTGTACCTTACAAAAACCCAAACTGGTCAAAGCTTTTCTGAGTTGTTTGTCGGTTGTGAGCTTGAGAAGATCCAGTGTGTAACCGGTGTCTTCCAGATGTTTTTGCTTTTTCCGTTTTGGATGATTGAGCTTTCGCCTTCTTCCATCGGAAAGCAGCACACAGTCTGCATCGGTCTGGATCACCACAAAAAATCGGTCCTGATTTCTGCCGGCAATCGGCCGGACGATGGATCCTGTCTTGATCATCGTTCCTCCCACTCGGTCATGATGACCGGCCCGGAGGCGGTGATGGCAATGGTGTGTTCGAAGTGAGCCGAAAGACTTCCGCTTCTTGTCAGGACGGTTCCGTCCTTTTTAACCACAACCTCGCTGCCTTTTGCGTTGATCATCGGCTCGATTGCCAATGTCATGCCCGGCAGGAGCTTGAGTCCATGTCCTGGTGTGCCGTAGTTTGGAATGGATGGTGACTCGTGCAGCTTTCTGCCGACACCGTGTCCCACATAATCCCGGACTACCGCAAAGCCAAAGCTTTTGGCATAGGATTCTACCGCATATCCGACATCTCCCAAACGGTTACCCGGCTGGGCTGCCTCGATTGCACGGTAGAGACATTCTTTTGTAACGTCCATGATTTTCTGTGCTTCTTCGGAAACTTTTCCCGCAGCAAAGGTTGCTGCGTTGTCTCCGGTGTAGCCGTTAATTGCCGCGCCTACATCGACGCTGACAATGTCGCCTTCCTCGATCACCCTGCCGGAAGGAATTCCGTGGATGACCTCATCGTTTACCGAGATACAGCATGACGCCGGAAAGCCGCCGTATCCCAGGAAGGTTGGCTTTGCTCCCTGAGAAACAATAAACTCATGAAGCATTTGGTCCACATAAGCTGTGGATACCCCCGGTTTAATCAACTCGCCCGCAAGTTTCAGAGCCTGAGCGCTGATCTTGCAGGAAAGTTTCATATCGGATAATTCTTTGCTTGTTTTGAGTACAACCATTGGGTTTAACCCTCCAAAGCAGACTTGACTCCTAACGCATTGAGTGTATCTTTCGTTACTTCCTCAACTGGCTTGTCGCCTTCGATCATATAGAGGACGTTAAGCTCTTTGTAGAAGTCTTTGAGCGGTTCTGTCTGTTCGTGGTAAACCTGCAGTCTGTCCTTAACGGTATCCGGATGGTCATCCTTGCGGATGATCAGTTCGTGGCCGCATTTGTCACAGGTGTTTTCAACCTTTGGTGGGTTGTAAACCAGGTGATAAGTTGCGCCGCACTCGCCGCATACACGTCTACCGGTCATTCTCTGCATGATCGTCTCATCAGGAACTTCGATGTCAATTACATGATCAATCTCGACGCCCATTTCTTTAAGAGCCTGTGCCTGTGGCACGGTTCTTGGGAAACCATCAAGAATAAAACCGTTTTTGCAATCATCCTGTTTCAGACGTTCGTTCACCATTTCGATCACTACTGCATCTGGCACCAATTTTCCTGCATTAACGAATTCCTGTGCCTTTTTACCGGCTTCGGTACCGTCACGCATTGCTGCACGAATGATGTTGCCGGTACTGATCTGAGGAATATGACAATACTCGCAGATTTTTTCGGCCTGTGTGCCTTTGCCTGCACCTGGCGCTCCGAGAAGTATGATATTCATAAAACAGATCCCCTTTCTGGAAACTATTCCAGGAAACCTTTATAGTGACGCATCATCATTTCAGACTCGAGCTGTTTTACCGTATCCAGTGCAACACCTACGATAATGATGATGGTAGTACCTCCAAGCGATACACCCTGAATTCCGGTCAGAGCTGCGATACCGATTGGAAGGATTGCGACTACCGCACAGAACAAAGCACCCATCAGAGTAACTTTGGAAATGATTCTTGCGATGAAGTCTGAAGTTGGTTTACCAGGTCTGATACCTGGGATTGCGCCGTTGTTCTTTCTGAGGTTGTTCGCCATTTCAACTGGGTTGTACTGGATCGCAACGTAGAAATACGCAAAAGCAATGATCAGGATGAAATACAAAAATGCGTAAAAACCGCTGTTGTAATTAAAGATCTTTACAAAGCTTGCCCAGAAGGAGCCTTCCTCCGGCTGGATGAAAGCAGCGATTGTACCTGGAATCGCCATCAGGGAGCTTGCGAAGATGATTGGCATAACGCCGGACATGTTAACGTTAACCGGAATGTAGCTGGACTGGCCACCGTACATCTTACGGCCAACAACACGTTTTGCATACTGAATTGGAATTCTGCGCTCTGCTTTTGTCATCAGAACGATGAAGCCAACCAGGATTACAAAAATAACTACAAGGAGCGGAACACCGATCAGGTAACGAAGACCTGTGCCGGTGCTGCCTGCCTTCAGGCCCTGGTAACCAAGTACCAGATACTGCCACATAGATACGACCACAGAGCCGCCTCGGGAAACGATACCTGCAAACAGGATCATGGAGATGCCGTTGCCGATACCTTTTTCGTCGATCTGTTCACCCAGCCATACGCAGAGCATGGAACCTGCGGTGAACATGGACATGATGGTCAGGAAGATGATTGCGTTACCGAATGCGTTTCCGCCATCCATAACAGCACCATTGGAATCAAGGATTCTGTAGTAACCCAACGCAGTGATCAGTGCAAGACCGATTGTAACGTATCTTGTGATCTTGTTGAGTCTCTTACGGCCCTCAGCGCCCTCTTTCGCGAGCTGTTCCAGAGCCGGAATCGCTACAGCAAGAAGCTGTACCACGATGCTGGAGGTGATGTATGGGGAAATAGACAGAGCAAACAGGGTTGCGTTCTGGAACGCGCCACCGGTCAAGAGGTTAAAGAAACCGAGGAGGTTTCCGTCACCGAAGCCCTGCATTACGGATGCATCCAGAAATGGTACCGGCAGAGCAGCACCAAAACGGAAGATCACGATAATCATTAATGTGTAGCAGATTCTTTTCTTTAAATCAGGCAGTTTCCAGGCATTTTTGAGGGTTTCAAACATCCTAGATCACCTCAGCCTTTCCGCCTGCCTTTTCAATCTTTTCTTTGGCAGAAGCGGAGAATGCTGTAACATTCACTGTGAGCTTTTTGCTCAGATCGCCGTTGCCCAGCACCTTAACGCCGTCAAGTGCTTTTTTAACCAGGCCGGTTTCAACGAGGAGTTCTTCAGTAACAACGGTGTCGTTGTCGAATCTTTCCAGATCGCTTACATTTACGATAGCGAAATGTTTAGCGAAGATGTTGTTGAAGCCTCTCTTAGGAATACGTCTCTGGAGTGGCATCTGACCGCCTTCAAAGCCTGGTCTTACGCCGCCGCCGGAACGAGCCTTCTGGCCCTTGTGTCCTTTACCTGCTGTTTTACCATTACCGGAACCCGCACCTCTGCCTACGCGAAAGGCTTTCTTTGTAGAGCCGGGAGCCGGAGAAAGTTCGTGCAATTTCATGGTTCTGCACCTCCTCTTATTAAGCTTCGGTTACCTCTACGAGGTGGGAAATCTTTTTGATTTTACCTTTGGTAGCTGCATTATCTGGCTGGATAACTTCATTACCGATTTTTCTCAGTCCAAGGGACTTAGCGGTAGCGATCTGATCGTCTTTACGACCCTGGAAGCCCCTAACCAGTTTAATTTTCAGGTTTGCCATGGTAGCTTCCTCCCTTAACCAAGAATTTCTTTAACTGTTTTACCGCGGATAGCAGCAACTTCTTCAGCATTTCTCAGAGCAGCGAGACCCTGAACAGTTGCATTTACTACGTTGGTTGGGTTGTTGGAACGCAGACATTTTGTACGGATGTCTTTGATACCAACTGTTTCGAGTACTGCACGAACAGGACCGCCTGCGATAACGCCGGTACCCTGTGGAGCAGGTTTCATCAGAACGCGGCCTGCGCCGAACTCGCCGATGATTTCATGTGGAATAGTTGTGCCTTTGAGCGCAACTTTAATCAGGTTTTTCTTTGCGTCTTCGATACCTTTTCTGATTGCGTCCGGTACCTCTGCAGATTTACCTGTGCCGAAGCCAACAATGCCGTTGCCGTCGCCAACAACTACCAGTGCTGCAAACTTCATGACACGGCCACCTTTAACCGTTTTAGCTACACGGTTGATAGCTACAACTCTTTCACTCAGTTCGAGTGTAGAAGCGTCAATGCGAGTCAAAAGTATCCCTCCTCGTTAGAATTTGAGGCCGCCTTCGCGGGCTGCTTCAGCCAGCTCTTTTACACGACCATGATAGATGTAACCGCTGCGGTCGAATACAACCTCGGAAATACCCTTCTCGAGAGCTTTGCTCGCAATGTTTTTACCAACTTTGCCAGCTGCTTCCTTGTTACCGCCAAAACCTTCAAAACCTTTATCCATCGAAGATGCGCTTACCAGAGTTGTTCCGGTAACATCATCAATAATCTGGGCATAGATATGTTTTGCGGAGCGGAATACGTTGAGGCGTGGACGCTCAGGTGTGCCACTGATTTTTGCTCTGACTCTTTTGTGTCTCTTGAGTCGAGCAGCATTGCTATCAAGCTTTTTCACCATTTCGATTCACTCCCTTTAATTATTTACCTTTACCAGCTTTACCTTCCTTGCGGATGATAACTTCGTCAATATACTTAATACCTTTGCCCTTGTATGGCTCTGGTTTACGTTTTTCACGAATCTTAGCTGCAAACTGACCTACGACCTGTTTGTCCGGACCGCTAACAATGATCTTGTTAGGACCTGGTACCTCGATGCTGATACCTTCGATTTCTGGCATAATTACTTTATGGGAGTAACCGAGGATCATAACGAGGTTTTTGCCTTCTTTAGAAGCTCTGTAACCAACACCGTTGATTTCCAGTTCTTTTTTGAAGCCGTTTGTAACACCTTCTACCATGTTGGAGATCAGTGTTCTTGTAAGGCCGTGTAAGCTTCTGTCTTCTTTCACGTCGCTTGGTCTTGTAACAACGATTTCGTTGTTCTCAACTGCGATGTTCATTCTGTTGTGGAATGTTTTTGTCAGAGTTCCTTTTGGACCTTTAACAGTCAGAGTCTGACCGTCGAGGGATACCTCAACGCCTGCAGGAATAGCTACAGGTTTTCTACCAATTCGAGACATTCTTGTGCACCTCCTTACCAAACAAATGCAAGGACTTCGCCGCCGACATTCTCTACGCGAGCCTGTCTGTCGGTCATGATGCCCTTAGGTGTGGACATGATTGCGATACCCATGCCATTCATAACTTTAGGCATTTCCTTGCAGCTGGTGTAAATGCGCAGTCCCGGTTTGGATACTCTACGCAGACCTGTGATAACAGGCTCTTTGCCCAGACCGTATTTAAGGGTGATTCTAATGATACCCTGTTTACCATCGTCTACAATCTGGAAGCTCTTGATGTATCCTTCATCCAGGAGAATCTGTGCAATTGCTTTTTTCATGTTGGAAGATGGTACATCAACCGTGTCATGTTTCGCTGCGTTTGCGTTTCTGATACGAGTCAGCATATCAGCGATTTTATCAGTAATTTGCATGACGTCAACCTCCTTTGCTCGTGCTTACCAGCTCGCCTTTTTCACGCCAGGGATCTGGCCTTTGTATGCCAGTTCTCTGAAGCAAATTCTGCAAATGCCGAATTTGCGAAGATATGCGTGTGGTCTGCCGCAGATTTTACATCTATTATATGCGCGAGTAGAGAATTTAGGTGTTCTTGCCTGACTTACTTTTTTCGATGTTTTAGCCACTGAACCTTTTCCTCCTTACTTCGCGAACGGAGCGCCCATGAGTTTGAGCAGCTCGCGGGATTCCTCGTCTGTTGTTGCGGTTGTTACGAATGCGATGTCCATACCGCGAACTTTGTCGATTTTATCGTACTCGATCTCAGGGAAGATCAACTGTTCTTTCAGACCCAGGCTGTAGTTGCCGCGGCCGTCAAAACCGTTTGGATTGATTCCTCTGAAGTCTCTTACACGTGGGAGAGCGATGTTGAAGAGTCTGTCAACAAACTCGTACATTGTGTCGCCTCTGAGTGTTACTTTAGCGCCGATAACCATGCCTTCACGAAGTTTGAAGTTCGCAACGGATTTCTTTGCTGCACAAGGAACAGCTTTCTGACCAGTGATAGTAGCCAGGTCTGTCATGATTGCATCGATAATCTTATGGTTGTCTCTAGCCTCGCCACAGCCAACGTTTACGACTACCTTATCCAGCTTAGGAATCTGCATGACGCTTTTATAGCCAAACTTTTTAAACAAAGCTGGTGCTATATCATTAACATAGGTCTCTTTAAGCTTTGCCATGTTTTCTCCTCCTAATTAGAATGTTTCGCCACAACCTTCGTTTTTGCAAAGGCGTGCTTTTGTGCCGTCGGCCAGGATCTTATGAGCAACTCTTGTTGGCTTGCCACATTTTGGGCAAACGAGCATTACTTTGGAAGAATACATTGCGCCTTCAGCGTCAACGATACCGCCCTGCTCACCCATACGACGAGGTTTAACATGTTTTTTGATCATGTTGCAGCCTTCAACGATGACTTTGCCTTCTTTTGGGCTTACCGCCAAAACCTTGCCTTTTTTACCCTTGTCTTTACCGGACAGGATAACAACGGTGTCGCCTGTTTTAACGTGTACGTTCATCTTGAGCACCTCCTACAGAACCTCTGGGGCGAGGCTGAGAATCTTGAGGTAATCTTTATCTCTCAGTTCTCTCGCCACTGGGCCAAAAATACGTGTGCCCCTTGGATTTTTATCTTCTTTAACAATAACAGCTGCGTTCTCGTCGAAACGGATGTAAGTGCCGTCTTCACGTCTTACACCTTTAACGGAACGAACGATAACTGCTTTAACAACGTCGCCTTTTTTAACCATACCGCCTGGAGCAGCTTTTTTAACGGAAGCAACAACGACATCGCCGATGTTTGCATATCTGCGTCTGGAGCCTCCCAGAACACGGATGCACATGAGTTCTTTAGCTCCGGTATTGTCGGCAACTTTCAGATAGGTCTGCATCTGTATCACAGTGCGTCCCCTCCTTTCGGTTGTACTGAATCAAATATTCTATCAGAAAACACTTGCAAGATAATCTTAAATTATTTTGCTTTTTCGATTATTTCGACAACTCTCCAATGTTTGTCTTTGGACAGAGGGCGAGTCTCCATAACCTGTACCTTGTCGCCAATGCCGCATGCGTTTTCTTCGTCATGAGCTTTGAATGTTACGGTACGTTTCATGATTTTATTGTAAAGAGGGTGTTTTACGTTATCTTTGATTGCAACGACAACAGTTTTGTCCATTTTGTTGCTGACAACGGTGCCGACCCTTGTTTTTCTAAGGTTTCTTTCGTCCACCTTGCGTCCTCCTTCCAAGAATTACTGCACGTTCTTCATTGCATTTTCCTTGATAATCGTGGAAATTCTGGCAATGTCTTTTTTGACAGCCTTAATTCTCTTCGGATTCTCAAGCTGGTTAATTGCGTGCTGGAAGCGAAGGTGGAAAAGCTCAGCTTTCAAGTCTACAAGCTTCTCGGAAAGTTCTTTTTCGGACAAGTTTCTGATCTCAACAGCTTTCATTACTTTTCACACTCCTTTACTTCTTTCTTGATGAATTTGCACTTAACTGGCAGTTTGTACATAGCCAGACGCATAGCCTCACGAGCAAGCTCTTCGGATACGCCACCGATTTCGAACATTACGGTGCCTGGTTTAACAACTGCTACCCAGTACTCTGGGCTACCTTTACCGGAACCCATTCGAGTTTCAGCAGGTTTTTCTGTGATTGGTTTATGTGGGAAGATCTTGATCCAAACCTGACCACCACGTTTGATGTAACGGGTCATAGCAATACGAGCTGCTTCGATCTGGTTGGAAGTGATCCAGGATGGTTCCAGTGCCTGCAGACCAAAATCACCGTAAGCAACATAGTTGCCCTTGTGAGCTGCGCCTTTCATGCGGCCTCTGTGCTGTCTGCGGTATTTAACTCTTTTCGGGAGAAGCATTAGTTTTTGCCTCCTTCCTTACGAGGCTGTCTCTTTACTGCCTGGAGAACTTCTCCAGCGTAAATCCAGACTTTAACGCCGATTTTGCCGTAAGTGGTGTTTGCTTCTGCGAAACCATAGTCGATGTCAGCACGCAGTGTCTGCAGCGGAATGGTTCCTTCATGGTAATGTTCGCTTCTAGCGATTTCAGCTCCGCCCAGACGGCCGGAAACCTGAACTTTGATACCCTGTGCACCCAGTTTCATGGTACGGCCGATGCACTGTTTCATTGCGCGGCGGAAAGAGATACGTCTTTCCAGCTGGGAAGCAATGTTTTCTGCAACGAGCTGCGCGTTTTTGTCTGGCTGCTTAACTTCAACAATGTTGATGAATACCTTTGCAGGTACTTCTCTGTTCTTGTTGATGATTTTTTCACACTGTGCACGGAGCTTTTCGATTTCAGCGCCGCCTTTACCGATAACCATACCTGGTTTTGCGCAGTGGATGTGGATTCTTACTTTGGTTGCGTCACGCTCGATCTCGATGCGTGGTACACCTGCCAGCTGCAGGCTGTTTTTCAGGAACTTACGCAGATTGTAGTCCTCTACCAGGATATCGCCAAAAGCGTCGTCCTTAGCAAACCAGCGGGAATCCCAATCTTTGATGACACCGACACGAATGCCGTGTGGATTAACCTTTTGTCCCATAGTTTACCTCCTCCTTTGGCTATTCCTTCTCTTTGAGAACGATTGTGATGTTGGATGTTCTCTTGAATACTCTAAATGCTCTGCCCTGTGCTCTTGGTCTAACTCTCTTGAGAGTTGGGCCTTCGCCAACGAAGCACTCTGCAACATAGAGGTTGTTTACGTCCATGTTGTGGTTGTTTTCTGCGTTAGCGATTGCGGATTTCAGAAGCTTCTCAACTGGCTCGCATGCGGCCTTTGGAGTGTGCTTCAGAATAGCCAAAGCTAATTTTGTCGGCTTGTTTCTGATCAGATCAAGCACGATCTGCACTTTACGTGGTGCAATACGGGCATATTTCAGGTAAGCCCTTGCTTCCATTTGTTATCCTCCTCTCGGCCTTTGCTTACTTAGTTTTTTTAGCGCCAGCGTGGCCTCTATAGGTTCTTGTAGGAGCAAATTCTCCCAGCTTGTGTCCAACCATATCCTCGGTTACATATACCGGAACATGTTTGCGACCATCATGAACTGCGAATGTATGTCCAACGAAATCAGGGAAAATTGTGGAAGAACGGCTCCAGGTTTTGAGCACTCTCTTTTCACCAGCAGCGTTCATTTCCTTTACCCTTTTGAGCAGTACAGGCTGTACAAAAGGTCCCTTTTTAATACTTCTACCCATTAGTTCGTCTCCTTTCAGCCTGCATTACTTGTCGTTGCGGCGTTTGACAATGTACTTGTCGGAGCGGTTGCTCTTCTTTCTGGTCTTATAGCCAAGAGCAGGTTTGCCCCAAGGAGTAACTGGGCCTGGACGGCCAACTGGGGATTTACCTTCACCACCACCGTGTGGATGGTCGCATGGGTTCATAACGGAACCGCGAACGGTAGGTCTCCAACCCATGTGGCGTTTACGGCCAGCTTTACCAATAGATACGTTTTCGTGATCGATGTTACCTACCTGACCAACAGTTGCCATGCAGTTTACTGGAACGTTTCTCAGCTCACCGGATGGAAGTCTGATCAGTGCGAGGTTACCTTCTTTTGCCATCAGCTGAGCCATGATACCAGCTGCACGAGCAAGCTGTGCGCCCTTGCCTGGGTAAAGCTCAACGTTGTGGATGAAGGTACCAACCGGAATGTTTGCCAGAGGCAGTGCGTTACCGGTCTTGATGTCTGCATGCTCGCCGGATTCGATTACGTCGCCAACTTTCAGGCCGTTTGGAGCGAGGATGTATCTCTTCTCGCCGTCTTCGTACTGAACCAGAGCGATGTGAGCGGAGCGGTTTGGATCGTACTCGAGGGTGAGTACAGTTGCAGGCATATCTACTTTGTTACGTTTGAAGTCGATGATACGGTATTTTCTTCTGTTACCGCCACCACGATGGCGAACAGTGATGCGACCGTAGCTGTTACGTCCTGAATTCTTTTTCAGTGGAGCCAGAAGGCTTCTTTCAGGAGCAACCTTGGACAGTTCGGAGAAGTCAGTTGTTGTCATCTGACGTCTAGCAGCTGTCGTTGGCTTATATGTTTTAATAGCCATGGTTTCACTCTCCTCATGAATTTTTGCGGGACTGAGTCAGATCCCATACTTGGAAGGACAAACCTTTTTGGGTTTATCCTTCGGGCAATTACATCATAGAATCGAAGAACTCGATTGTCTTGGAGTCTTCGGTCAGGGTTACGATTGCTTTCTTCCAGTCAGCGGTGTAACCTGCATGCATGCCCTGGCGTCTGTATCTGCCGTTAACGTTCATGGTGTTAACTTTAGCAACTTTTACGCCAAACAGTTCTGCAACTGCTTTTGCGATTTCGATCTTGTTTGCGTCTTTTGCAACTTTAAAGGTGTACTTTTTGTTTGCAATGCCCTGCATGCTAGCCTCAGTGATAACAGGCTTCAGGATGATATCGTGTGCAGTTTTCATTATGCGTACACCTCCTCGATTTTCTCAAGTGCACTCTTAGCAACGATGAATTTGTCGCAGTTAAGAATATCGTACACATTGATTGTATTTACCAGAGCGGTTTTAACACCTGGGATGTTAGCAGCGCTCTTGATGAGTTTTGCATCAACCTCTGGCATAACGATAAGAGCTTTCTTATCAGCGCCCAGATTGGAGAGCATCTCTGCAACAGCTTTGGTTTTGTAACCTTCTACTGCGATGTTGTCAACAACGATCAGGTTGTTGTCAGCAACTTTTGCGGAGAATGCAGATTTAAGAGCAAGTCTCTTAACTTTCTTTGGCAGCTCGTAGCTGTAATCTCTTGGCTTAGGACCGAGAGCGATACCGCCGTGTGTCCACTGTGGAGCTCTTGTGGAACCCTGTCTAGCGCGGCCTGTACCCTTCTGTTTCCATGGTTTGCGGCCACCGCCGGAAACCTCAGAACGGGTAAGAGTGGACTGTGTGCCCTGACGCTGGTTTGCAAGGTAGTTAACTACTGCAGCGTGCATAACAGAAGTGTTTGGTTCGATTCCGAAGATGGCATCGGAGAGGGTCATTTCGCCAACGCTCTTGCCGGTCATATCAAATACAGTAACCTGTGGCATCGTGTTTCCTCCTTTCCTTACGCCATCTTAACGCTGTCAGTGATGTATACTACGCCGTTTTTAGCACCCGGAATAGCACCCTTGATTGCGATAAGATTGTTTTCAACGTCAACTTTAACGATTTCGAGGTTCTGAACTGTAACTCTTTCAGCACCCATGTGACCTGGAAGACGTTTGCCCTTGAATACACGGGATGGATCGGAACAAGCGCCGTTGGAACCTGCATGTCTTGCAACAGGACCGGTACCGTGGGTCTCTTTGAGTCTGTGGTTGCCGTAACGTTTAATTGTGCCGGCGTAACCTTTACCTTTGGAAGTGCCGCAAACGTCTACTTTGTCGCCGTTTGCAAAGACATCAGCTTTGATCAGATCGCCTACATTGAGTGCAGCGCAATCATCGAGTCTGAACTCTCTGAGCACTTTCTTCATAGCAACGTCGCTCTTAGCGAAGTGGCCCTGAAGTGGTTTGTTTACGTGTTTGCTTGTGACCTCGCCAAAACCGATCTGCACGGCTTCGTAACCGTCGTTTTCGATTGTCTTTTTCTGAACGACGACACAAGGACCAGCTTCAATTACTGTTACGGGAATGAATTTTCCATTCTCGTCAAAAAGCTGTGTCATACCCAGCTTTCTGCCTACGATGCATTTTTGCATTGTATATACCTCCTATTGGTTATTGGTTGGCGGCTTTGCCGTCAACATTACCTTTGCAGACAAGCGTTCTTTGTTTTCACAAAGTCGCCGGAAAACCTGGATTTTCGGTTCTCCTAAATTTCAGTGGAAAACTTTGATTAAAGTTTTACTTCGATTTCTACGCCTGCAGGGAGCTCAAGACCTTTGAGAGCCTCTACTGTTTTCTGAGTAGGTCTCAGTACGTCAATGAGTCTTTTGTGTGTTCTCATCTCAAACTGCTCACGGGAATCTTTGTACTTATGAACAGCACGCAGAATGGTGATTACTTCTTTCTCGGTTGGGAGCGGAATAGGACCAGAAACTCTAGCACCTGTTCTTGTTACTACCTCAACGATTTTTGCTGCAGAAGAGTCTACCAACTGATAATCGAAACCCTTCAGTCTGATTCTGATTTTTTCTTTGACTGCCACATCATCGCCTCCTTAAAGCATTTTCTTGAGTGGGACGACGTCTTTTGGCATTTCATCTTTCCAGTGGAAAACTGATTGCCAACACGCAGTGTTCTCACAATCGCATTGAACACGCTTCCGCGTGTTTCCTGACTTTCCAAATAAAAAATCGGGCAAACCGCATTACGCAGCTTTACCCGGGACTTTAGACAGTCATGGTTTGAAACCATTTGTCAACGATCGGAATTCCTTCCGTGTTATAAAGCCGCCCGGTTTTAAATCGGACATACTCGGCGGAAATTACCTATCTCTCAGGATAGCAACCTCCCGCTTCAACGCATATCTTGTGCAGTCACGCTTAATTATAATACAACACAAGGTGGTAAATTTCAAGAGTTTTTTTCAAAGTTTTTACAGAAATCTTCGATTCTAACATTTCGTGTATTTCAAAGTATTTTCGAGATAAATTCTGTGCAACTTTAACAACAAACTTCTTTTTCCCTGCCCAAGCAGGATTTTGTCATGATAAGGATGCCCCGTTTTTTCAAAAAAATACCGGGGATGCCGGAAACATTTCTGCTTCCGGCACAAACTTTCTTCCTATTTATATATTAGTTTTCCGGCTGCGCATCAACGCTGCACGCCTGCATCCAGTCTGTCAGCAGGAAGTAGTCATCCTGTGGAAGAACATAATTCTGTACATCATTTCCTTCCACAATCTGGATGAGCAGGTAGCTCTGCGCAATACCTGGCAGATAGCTCTGGCTGTAAACCTTCAGCTGGACCTGTTCCTCGCCGGTATAATCAAGGTCCATGGTCAGAGCTGCAGCTCCTCGTCCAATCAGGGTTTCTTCCTTTGCGCTGTCCTCCACCTTCTGGGCATCTCCCAACAGATCCAGCAGATAGTACAGTACTGTTGTTCCCTCATATTCTGCCTGGAGGTCGATGGAAGTGCTTTCTTCTCCGCTTGTCACAGTAACCTTTTCTGGAGCTTCCAGCGAAAGGGTATCATCTTCCAGCGGTTCTTCCTGATCGACAATGTCGGTACAGCTGTTATTAAGCACACCTACACAGCGCACACCGTCCAGAACCAGATGACCATCCTGAGCTTTATCGAAGGTATAGCGGTAAACCGGCTCTCCGGCAAGCTCCTCGACATAATTTTCTGCGCTCAGCTCCACCTGTGTTCCGTCTGCTTTTGTATAAAGCAGCGGCTGGGTCTCGTCAACCCGTTCGGTCAGCAGCAGATCCACCGTCATGCTCACCTTGCTGTCAGTATATCCCACCAGCATCGGCCAGATAAAGCGCTCGGTCTTTTCGCCTTTATGTGCGAATACGCCTTCCCTTGCATAATAATAGTAGTTTGGACACAAATCCTGGAAAGAAAGGGTTCTTCCCTCTCCAAACAGCTGGGAATAAACCGCTGTAACATCTTCCTGATAATAAATCTCCCGCAGGTCACGACCCTCTTCCAGCTCATTCTGTAACAGCTTTGTCAGGACGTGGTTTGCATAGTTTTCTCCGACTGCCTCGATCCTGCCATCCACAACCTCTACTTCAAGGTCGATTGCAGGCGTTTTGTCCAGTGCAACCCGAAGTAGACTGTTCATGCTGGCGTGCTCAATGCCGTCAAACAGGTCGACTGGCTGGATATCCGCTGTCACGTTCTGCACCTGCTCAATGAGCATCAGTGCGGTGTCATCCATCTCCATCAGATACTGGGATGGCAGGCTTTCTCTGTCCCAATCCTGATAATGTGCAACAAACACACCCTGACTTTCCATCTCGGTCGGGATTTTTTCGTTGCTGAGAGGTTCTTCCTGCTCCTCTTCTGTTTTTTCTTCCTGAGCAGTGGATTGTCCCACATTCAGCGACTGCTGGGTATCCTGCTCTTGTTTTTCAGAAGAACCGATGGTAAGACCACTACATCCACTGAGCAAAAGAGTGATTGCCAGCGTCAGCGCCACCACCTGTTGTTTCTTGTTCATTTATATAAGCTCCTTTAAAATACAAGTCCATCAATACATTCTTTTTTATTTTTATCATACCATGATTATCTCCCGCTTACAAGAAAACATCTGTAAATAATAAAAGGAAACCCCGATATTTCGGCTGTCGGACGCATTTCCCGGTCGAAATATCGAGGTTTTTATCATTTATTTACCACACAATCTTATATTGATTCTTTTTATCTGCCTGTGGCGCAATCTTGTAATAGCGGTTAATTTCCTTTCCGTCTTTGGTTTTCTGCGTGATGCACAGTCTCATTGGAGAACCATCCAGCTTTTTCTCACTGGAACTGAAGCCGGAAAAATAACCGTTCTTGTCGGTAAATCCCTTCAAATCATTGATTTCATACTGATAGACATCCCAGCCCTCCTTCCAGTTTTCGAGGGTAGAATATTTGACTGCATTGATTTCCAGCCCGGGAACCGGTTTGCCCTTCTGGTCGATCACCTTAATCCGAACGCTGCCATTTGTTTTTTCTGCGGTTTCAAGTGGTGTTTCTCCCGTCCAGACAACCTGATACATTCCATCTACCTTTTCACAGGTCTGAAAATCGTGCTTATCTCCATTTCCGAAGGAATGGAAGTTGTCCACATAAAAGGAATCGGATGCGTCCGAGAACCTGCAGAGGGTCGCAACCCCGTTTGAGTCGGTGTAAGCAAACCATCTTTCCTTGCTGTAATCCTTTGCAGGATTCGCGCCACCACTTTTATAATTCTCCACACAAAGGTTGGTTACAGGATTGCCCTTGGCATCCACCACCCGAACCTTACATTCCTGCGGCTGGATGTATTCTGTTTCTTCTTTATTGGAAGTTTCTTTTTTACTGCCATCTGCTTCCAGACTGATGAAATCCGATTGACATAAAGCAAAATTCTGTCTGGTTTTTGGATTTTTTTCATCGAATGTCCGAAGCAGGAAAACGTCCTCTCCCTCTTTCCAGCAGTAGGTCGAGCTGCCGTCATAGTAGCTGTACACCTGATGACCATTTACCTTTTGGCTGGCTGGATAAGATTCATATATTTTATTGTTCTTTTTCTCTTGATTGTCTTTTGCCATCTGATACGCATATTCTCCATCTATGTAATGGCGAAATTCCAGTTCCTGACCCTGATAATCAAAATAGATGCCCACATAGGTCGGGGTCAGAACAATATCTTTGACCTTATCCGATTTACCTTCAAGCACTTTTGGCAGATACAGGCGATCCATCGATGGACGGTAGGTCAGCTCTGTATGTTTGCTGGCAGAATGCTTCTTCAGGCAGTTTTGCAGATCCGCTACCGATTCATACTCGATTCCGGCAATTTCATCGTTTGGCTTTTCCGCCCCCGCCCCCAAAGACAACGACATCATGCAGACAGCTGCACACATCACTGCCAGAATTTTTGTCTTGCTCCGATTCTTCATAAAATCTTCTCCTCTTTGCTTTTTTCTTTATCCTATCATTTTAGCCTGATAGCGTCAACTGTAAAACTTTCTTTTCCGACATTCATCCTGTAAAATCATCCTTTTCCCCAAAATCTTCTCGATTCTTTCTCTCTTTTGCCCGAAGTACGGCATAAAACCTGAGACAAATCTTCTGTCCTGATTTTCAAGAAAATTAAAATATACTATATTGACTTTATATATTATATAAACTATAATATAGTCATAAAAATAAGATTGGAGGTAGGAAGATGGGATTTCAGCTGGGTTCAGTTTTGCTGGATGCCTGTGTGCTGGCGGTCGTGATGAAGGAAGACACCTACGGATACAAGCTGACGCAGGAAGTCAAGCAGATCATGGATGTTTCGGAATCAACCCTTTACCCGGTGCTTCGCCGGCTGCAAAAGGACGGCTACCTCACCACCTACGATCAACCGTTTCAAGGGCGCAACCGCCGCTATTACTCGGTGACCCCGCAGGGCAGAGAGCAGTTTTTGCAGTTTTATGAGCAATGGAAGCATTTCCGCGGAAAAATAGACGATATTATGGACGGAGGTATGAATCGATGACCAGAGAGGAGTATATCAGGGAACTGCGTGCAAGAATCGCGCACCTGCCCAAAGAAGAGCGCGAAGCCGCTATGAGCTACTACGTGGAATATCTGGAGGATGCCGCCGATAAAAGCATGGAAGAAATCATCATGGAGCTTGGCACCCCGCGCGATGTTGCAGAACGCATCATTGCAGACTGTGCACAATCCAAAAGAGAACAGAATTCGGAATCTGCCGGCTGTCTGGTCGGTCTGCTGGCTGCACTGACCAGTCCAATCTGGCTGCCGCTGCTGTTCGTAATTGGTCTGGTCGGATTTATCTTCCTGTTTGTTGCCTGCATCCTGATTTTTGTATTCGGTGTTCTGGCAGTCACCTTCGTTGGTGTCGGGCTGTGGCTGATGTTTGTCTATCCACCAACCGGACTGGTCATGGTGGGCGCGGGCCTTATCTGTGCTGCACTGATTATCCTGTGCGTCATGATGTTTGTCGGGGTCGGCTCCGCGGTCAAACTCATCAAGAACACCATTCATTCCCGTCGTCAACAGATATAAGGAGGGATTTCGATGAAAGTGTGGAAGAAAAATATGCTGATTGCAGCAGGCGGATTGCTCGCTGTCGGTGTCATCTTTTGCGGTATCGGTCTGGCGACCGGCGCCAAATCAGTAAACTATCACAACGGCAAAATCACCATCGGTGATAAGCTGATGGGAAGCACCTCCTTCTCCTCCCAAAACATTGCCGACATCCTTCCATTAAAGGAAAAACAGACCATTCCCCTTTCCGGTCAGAAAATCAGCTCAATCGACTGCGACGACGGTCTTCAGTCCGATGTCACCATCCAGCAGGGCAACGACTGGGAGATCAGCTATCAGCTGGCGATGCCGGAACGTTTTTCCTATCAGATTGACGACCAAGAATTAAAGCTGTCCTACAAACGGCCAGCTAATACCGGCACCGATCAGTCTGAGAACATCACCATCACCGTTCCAAAGGGTACCTCTCTTGAGGACGTCGACCTGAGTTCCTCGATGGGGGATCTGCTCATCCAGGATATCAGCTGCAAGGAGCTTCATCTGGACAGTTCTCTTGGCGATGTCAGCCTTAAGAATCTCTCTGCCGGAGAGCTGGATCTCAGCGGCAACCTTGGCGACATCACTGCTCAAGGAATTACCGTTTCCGATAAGGTCTCTGTTGATGGCTCAATGGGAAACATCACCCTGGATGGAACGCTTCTCTGCGACATCGACATTTCCGGCGGTATGGGAGACACCGAACTGATTCTGCATGGTGCATCTTTAGGCGACTATGACTATGATGTTGACTGCAGTATGGGCGATCTCCACATTGATGGAGCAGATGTCTCCTCTGAAATGATGGGCGGCAGCTATCAAAAAGATAACGGTCAGGACAGAGAAATCCATGCAAATGGCGGCATGGGCGATATTAAAATCCAATTTCAAAAATAGCACATAAAAAACGAGGCAGTTTTTACTGCCTCGTTTTTTTAATTAGAGCTGTATTCTGCATACAATGACTTTTGCCGGTTTCTCTTCTTTATTTTGAATAGAAATCTTTCCTTCTCCATCGACTACCGCAAGCTGCCAGTTATCAAACGGCTTTTCGTCCAGACAGAGATTTCCTTCCGCCGCAAACACCAGCATCATGGAATCATCGTTTTGCAGGCACAAGTTTTCCTGTGTTTGCAGGGTATGAACTTCGACCTCACCCTTTGTTTCCTCGCGGAGCATCAGATTAAAGTCGGTCGCTTTGCCCACGCTCACCGTATTCCAGCCGCCGTCAAAGCGGTCCTGCTCATAGGGAGCAAGCACCTTTTCGCCATGTCCCTCATAAAACAGGTGCAGGTTGCCTTTGAGTGGCAGAATCACCCGATTCACTCCAGGGAGGGAAGTAAATTCCGAGCGCTCACAGTCCACCGTTGCGCTGCTGATTCGAAACAGAAAGTTTCGCTTTGCGTACTCGCTGTCCTCCGGATAGATAAAAAGCTGGGTCGTCTTTCCTCCCGACCAGTTGGAAACTGGATAGTCTTCTTTTTGATACATCTTGATTTGCACCGCTACCACCGTCCTTTGCTTTCATTATACCGCAGATCGATGCGCGATTCCATCCCATCCATGCCTCCGAACAAACAATTTTCGGGATATTCTATTCCACCGTTACCCTGGCATCGACATTTTCTACCCCGTTATTGTAAAACCGCACCTTGATTTTCCCTTCTGTAAACTCTGTAAGCGGCAGATACTGGGTCTGTTCGCTGCTTTGCAGGAAATACTCGGACTCAACTCCATTCTGGATAATCAGCACCCGCATCTCCTCCCCCTGCTCAAAATGCAGATCAACTGCCAGACGTTCTGTCTGCGGGTCGTTTAGCTCGAGGGTAGCGCTGGTGTGATAGTTCTCACTTGCCTTGTTGTACCGGAAGGTCCAGACATTGTCCCAGCTCTTTTCCACATTCATCATAACCCATCCGGTGTTCCAGTCAAGGTTGGTATCCATTCCACCGCTATTCACCGCAAATAAGATCACTCCTACAAGACCTGCAATCATCACTGCCGCGCTCAGCAAGGTCGCCGTCAAAAAGCGCAGGTTGCGTTTCTTTCTCTTTTGCTTGCGCACAAGATCTCCACCGAGCTCCTCTGCCGGAAGATCCTGCAAATATCCGCTGCCTCCTTCACAGACAGGGGCTTTCTGCCCGCAATGCTCACAGTAGTTGGCGTTTTTATCCACCATCCATCCGCAGAAGCGGCAGGGCAGACGCTCCTCCCTGCGGGCGATCAGATAAATCAGTCCTCCCAGAATCGGTGAGGAAAGCAGGATGATGCACACCCACATCCAGCCACGCTCTCCATGTTCCTTTGCATCCAGATAAACCCATCCGGCAATCAGCAGCGTGAAAATGAGCGCTGCCAGAATCAGCAAAACTATACAAACAACCATTGCAGCCATCTTCTATCCTTCCTTTCCTTCTCTTTTAAAAATTGGAGCTGTAATCTCCACACTGAGCTTTTCCCGCAGTTCAAAATAGCGGATGCCCACTTGGGTCAGCACTATTCCGCCAATCCCCCACAAAACTGTCAAAATCACTGCCAAAGACTGAACGAATGGAATCGGCACAAAGATGCAGACAACTGTCGCCATCAAAAGCAGAATCACACCGTTTAAGATGCCCGGCAGATAGCACAGGGAGATTCTCTTCATCTGCTTTCTTTTCTGCATCTCGATCTTCAGGAGGTTGTTCTGTGCAATCAGCTGTGCTTCCTGCTCTTTTCCATCTGGCTGCTGCATTGCCTGATAAAGCAGGTGTTCCAGCGCTTCTTCCTTTTCCCTAGATGCCATATCCTCGTTCCTCCATTTCTATCTTTAGTTTCTGCCTTGCCCTTCGCAATCTGGTCTTGACCGTAGCCTGAGGCAGATGTTCGATTTTTGCAATCTCCTCGACCTTCATCCCAAAGGTGTACATCAAGATGATCGGTGTTTTATACTTTGGTTCCAGCCGTTCTACCGCGCGCCTTAGTTCCTCCTGCTGCATCTGCTCGAGCACCTGTGACTGTGTATCGGCGCTGTCCTGTATCTGCTCGTTTTCCTCCTGCATCCGGGAGATGCTGATGCTCGGCGCAATCCTTGCCCTGCGTCTGAGCTTTCGGCATTCATTCTTCCAGATGCCGTTTGCAATGCTGAACAGAAAGGCCCGCGGATTCTCCTCTTTCCGGATGGCAACCCGAAGTTCCATCAATTTTAAGAAGGTCTGCTGATACAGGTCCTGGGCGTCCTCGCTGCAAAAGGTCAGCTTCCGGCAAAACCGCATCACATCCATGCCAAACTGATCGATGAGCTGCGACACCATCTCCGTTTCCATCCTTCTTCCCTCCAATCCGTTTTTGCTTTCTGTCTGTATTTCGTCCTGACCGGAAAACAGGTTTCATATTTTTTAAAATTTTCTGTTTTGTCTCTTTCCTCTCAGGGCAAAACAAAAAGCTCCGTCCCCTTGCAAAAGAGGTACGGAGCTTTCCCGTAAAGCAAAATGAATCGATTACAGGTTATCCTACAATAACAGGTTATCCTACAATAACCTTTCCTTCCGGCATGATCAGCTTTCTGCTGACACTCTGCTGTGCTGCAAGCGAAAGTCCAAACGATACCGGACCTACCCTGCCGATAAACATTGCCAGAATCAGAGCAACCTGTGAAATTTCCGAGGTAATTCCCGTCACACCTGCCGATACGCCAACGGTCGCAAAAGCGGACATTGCTTCAAATACCGCATCGATACCGGAAAAAGAGTTTTGCTCCAGTGGGCTTGTCGTCATCAGGATAATGGAGGTAACACTAACTACCACGATACCCAAAAACAGAATGGCGATGGAACGATAAACCACATTTGCTGCAATGCGACGTTTGAGGACATAAGGTTCTTCTTTGCCGCGGATAATCGAGACAGCGGTCATGACGATGATCGCCATGGTGGTAACCTTGATACCACCGCCGGTCGAGCCCGGTGCTGCACCAATAAACATCAGCACAATGGAAAATACTTTGGTGACATCCCGCATGGAATACAGGTCGATCGAGTTAAAGCCTGCTGTACGCATGGTGACCGACTGCATGAACGCCGCGCCGATCTTTTCTTTGAGGTTCATCGGCTGCATGGTTGCCGGATTGTCCCACTCAAACAAAAGGAAGCATATTGCACCGCTTATGATCAAAAAGATGGTAACCATCAAAACGATCTTGGTATGCAGCAGCAATGTTTTAGTCTTGCGGTATGCGATCAGGTCATTCCAGACGATAAAGCCCAAACCACCGATGATGATCAGTGCCATAATGGTAAACAGCACCAGATAACTGTCGTTGAGGGTGGTCAGCGAGGTATACTCTCCCAAAAATCCCAGGATATCAAATCCCGCGTTGCAAAAGGCGGATACCGCCAAAAAGGCTGAAATCCAGAGTCCTTGCAAGCCATAACGTGGGACAAAATAAAGGGATAGCAGCACCGCCCCGATTGACTCCACCGTTAAGGTAAAGGTAATGATCATTCGCAGCAGGTGCGGAACATCCCCGAAGCTGGTGGAGTTGATCGACTCGGACGCGAGACGCATACCGCGCAGTCCCAGTTTTCTTCCCACCACCAGGTTAAAGAAGGAGGTAAAGGTCACCAGACCCAGACCTCCGATCTGAATGAGCATCATCAGAATCCCCTGGCCAAATGCGTTCCAGTGGGTATAGGTGTCAAACAAAATCAAGCCCGTTACACAGGTCGCGCTTGCTGCTGTAAACACACAACTGAGCAGTGGTGTGAACTCACCGCTCTTTGAGGAAATCGGCAGCCACAGCAGGATTGCTCCAATCACAATCACCGCCGCAAAACTTTCTGAAATCATGCGGGCCGGATTAATGCTTGCCCGCTTTTTGGCTGAATTCATGGAAAAAATGTTCTCCCTTCTGTTTCATTCCCTGAAAGGTCCTCTATCGAAGGCGTTTTCCCGCCACCAAAATCAGGTTTTTATCATTTTTAAAGGTAACCATGTGGTAAGCCTTGCGGATATCGGTCCAGATAATGCGGCTGATCTCCTCTTCCTGCATCTTAAATTCCACGCTCTGCGCTTCTCCCAGAAAATAAACAACCTGTTTTCGCACATTCGGCTTTGGAAAATACTCCACCGCCTGACGAAATCCATCCTGAATCGAAATATCCAGTCCTGTTTCCTCTTTGACTTCCCGCAATGCTGTCTGCATCTCGGTTTCGGCCCCTTCCACATGTCCTTTTGGAAAGGACCAGTGTCCTCCATAGCGATTTTTTATGAGCAGAAGATCTATCTGATTTTGTGTCTTGCGATAAACAATGGCTCCACAGGATTTCTCAAACTTCATCTTGTCCCTCCTGTTCTGCGTTAATATAATCTTTACATGACAACTACTATATCACGTTTTGTCCTGATAGAAAAGGGGGTAATCGTTTTTTCACCTTCTTTTGTTCATATAAATATGTAGCATCCTTTTTAAACAGCTGCCTATTCCTTTCTGTATTGACAAAATTCCTTGAGAATAGTAAACTAGTAGAGCTATCTTTTATATTGTCTGCCCCCATAGTTAAATGGATATAATAAACCCCTCCTAAGGTTGCGTTACAACGGCCACCTCAAAAAAAACTAAATAAGGGATTGCAGTTCGACTTTGATCGGGCTATAATCATATATCAGACACGTCCATATAGCTCAGCTGGATAGAGCACACGCCTCCTAAGCGTGGGGTCGGAGGTTCAAATCCTCTTATGGACGCCAGTGAACAACGCCGAAAGCCTTTGTTTTCAAGGGTTTTCGGCTTTTCTTATATAAAAAGCTACGAAAAAGCTCTTTCACTGTATGAGATAAAATTCTACTCCAAAATTTGATTTTTGACAACCCCTCCAGAATCGAACGGTTGTTATAAGACAAAATCGCCAGCTAATTTTTAGCAGAAAACGGGCTGTTCTTGCTAATGAAAATGCCCTTCCTGCTAATCAGCCCCAAAATCGTGCCAAAAATCCAGCTAATCAAAAAAGGCGGATGTTTTGAATACCATGCAGTTATAGCAGATAAAATTAAATATCGTTATGTACATAGAGCGTCTATTTGCCCCGCATTGGGGATGGATAGGCGCTCTTTTTTTATGCCCAAACCCATGGGCAAATACAAGAGATTGGAGGTGTTTTATTTGAGCAAGCCTGTTTATACCGCAGACAAGCCGAGCGACTGTCATTACTGCTACTTCTGGACGAATGGCAGAAAGGGCTGCCGTCTGGGTAGAAATAATTGCTACTACTTAATCTCTTTGCCGCCGAAACCCAAGTCGGAATGTGATGGCTGTCCCTATGGGCGAGATCACCCGTGCATTGGTTGGTGTACGAAGAAGGTTATGCGTGAAGTGGGGCTTCGTTGATATGGATGTGTATGAACAGGAATACCGCTTCTACTATTTTGCCCGATGTCCTTACGAAAAGACGGATACGACTTTCCGCAGCATTCCGCTGACAACAGAAAGTTTTCCGCAGAAAGAAGGTGGTGAAGCCGTGTGAGTTTTGATTATTTTTACGGTCAGCAATCCGATCTATTCACATTCTATCGAGTTCCGAAGGTGTTGTTCACGAACGAGAGGTTCTGGAATATTTCTGCCGATGCCAAGATGCTGTATGGCATTTTGCTTGACCGCATGAGCCTGTCTGCCAAGAATGGTTGGATAGATAAAAACGGTAGAGTGTATATCATTTTTACAATCGACGAAGCGAAGATGGCTCTGAACTGTGCTGAACAAAAGGCTATCAAGCTGCTCAGTGAACTTGAGAAGAAAGCAGGATTGATTGAACGTAAGCGCCAGGGTTTGGGAAAGCCCAACCTGATCTATGTGAAGAACTTTATCTCTGCTGTGGATTCACAACTCTTGAATTGTGAAAATCACAATTCTGGAACAATGGAAATCACAACTCAAGAACTTCCGAAATCACAATGTAATAATACTGATATTAAAAATACTGAATTTAGTGATACTGATTCTATCTTTCCTTCCGGAAATGGTGGAATGATGGACGAGAATGACCGGTATCAAGAATACTTTGATTATTTCTCGGATCAGCTTAGTATGGATTTGTTGAAGAAGGATTACCCTTACGATTCCGAAATGCTGGATAACATTCTGGAGTTGATCGTTGAAACAGTTTGCACGAAGCGACCGTTGATTCGCATTGGTGCAGAGGAGCGTCCGGCAGAAATTGTCCGCAGTCGGTTTATGAAACTGAATGCCGAACACATTCGATATGTTATGGACTGCTTCAAGGAGAACACCACAAAGATTAGAAATATCCGTCAGTATATGCTGACTACGATATACAATGCGCCGACGACAATAGACACCTACTACGATGCTCTTGTTCGGCACGATATGTCACACGGATATTTGGAAGGAGGATTTAAGAAATTGAAAATGAAGCGAGAGGAAGGAGAGTGACGATAAATGTCGAAAAAAGCAACCATCATTGCGGTGGTCAATCAGAAAGGAGGCACTGGAAAGACCACCACCACCGAGAATCTGGGCGTTGGCTTGGCTCTTGAAGGAAAAAAGGTGCTTCTGGTAGACACCGATCCCCAGGCTTCCCTGACGGTCAGTTTGGGCAATCCCTGCCCGGATGATCTGTCTCCGACACTTTCCGATCTGATGGGAAAGATTATGATGGAAAACCCTATTACTCCCGATGAAGGGATTCTTCATCATCCGGAGGGCGTTGATTTGGTGCCGTCCAACATCGAACTCTCAGGTATGGAGGTAGCACTGGTCAATGCCATGAGCCGGGAAACCATTCTCCGGCAATACCTGGATACAGTCAAACAGAATTATGATTACATTCTTCTTGACTGTATGCCGTCTTTGGGTATGCTGACCGTCAATGCGTTGGCAGCTGCCGACAATGTGCTGATACCGGTTCAGGCAGCATACCTTCCTGCAAAGGGTCTGGAACAGCTGCTTGGAACCATCAACAAGGTCAAGAGGCAAATCAACCCGAAACTGAGGATTGAAGGGATTCTTCTGACGATGGTGGACAGCCGCACCAACTACTCCAAAGACATCAGCAATCTGATTCGGGAGAGCTACGGCGGAAAGCTGAAGGTTTACAAGACCGACATTCCCCGCTCTGTCCGTGCAGAGGAAATCAGCGCAGAGGGAACCAGTATCTTCAAGCATGATCCCAAAGGCAAAGTTGCCGAAGCCTATAAAATTCTGACGAAGGAGGTGTTAAACAATGCAGAAAAAAGGCGCAAACATCAGCTTGAAGGGGTACGATGATATTTTCTCCACCGATCAATCCAGAGCTGAAGCCCAGCAGGAGCGTGTGCAGGAAATTCCGCTTTCTGAGCTACACCCCTTTGAGGGACACCCCTTCCGTGTGGTTGATGATGAAGAAATGATGAAAACGGCAGAGAGCGTCCGAGATTTCGGAGTTCTCACTCCTGCGATTGTCCGTCCTGACCCCGACGGTGGTTATGAAATCGTTTCTGGTCACAGGCGGCACCGGGCATCGGAGCTTGCGGGTAAGGAAACCATGCCTGCGATTGTTCGTGACCTGGACGATGATGCAGCCATTATTTTGATGGTTGATGCGAATTTGCAGAGGGAGAGTATCCTGCCGAGTGAAAGAGCATTTGCTTATAAGATGAAGCTGGATGCGATTAAACATCAAGGTCAACGCACCGATTTAACTTCATCCCAAGTTGGGATGAAGTTGCAGGCAATGGATATAGTCGGTCAGGAGGCAGGAGAAAGCAGAAATCAGGTACACCGTTATATCCGTCTGACCGAACTGATTCCGGAACTGCTGGATATGGTAGATACGGGTCAGATCAAATTCAATCCTGCGGTGGAGCTTTCCTATCTGGCAAGTGAAGAACAGAAGGATTTTCTTTCTGCAATGGATTATGCTCAAGCAGCTCCTTCCCTTTCGCAAGCACAGCGAATTAAAAAGCTCGCACAGGAGGGCGAGTGTACGCTGGATGCGATGTGCGAGATTATGAATGAAATCAAGAAGGGAGAGCTGGACAGAGTAACCTTCAAAACGGATTCGTTGCGAAAATACTTCCCGAAGTCCTATACCAACAAGCAGATGGAGGATAAAATCATTCAGCTTTTGGAGCAATGGCAGAAAAAAAGAGAAAAATCAATGGAAAGGTAAGGTAAAAAATGTTTACACCCAAAAACATTCAGGGCGCTTTGGAAGAACTCTACGACCTTTGCGATCCTGATTATATGGTAGATATGCTCGTAAACTACAGTGAGGAGTTCGATGATATTTCTCCTGCGCTTCTGGCAAAGTCGTTTCAGAAAAATGCCGAGATGATTAGCGAGTATCGAGTATTGTCCTCTGCTGGTGAGGGTATCGACTATCAGGGAAAGGTACTTCTGAACAGCAGAGCCGTGCGGCTTCTGTCCTATGTAGAAGATATGAGCGGCGATGAAAAAGTTCGCACGATTCAGAGCAAGGAGCTGTGGTTAGCAGAAGATATGACATTCTATGTGGTGTCCTGTATGTCTACGATCACGATGGACAAGGAAGAAGCCATTTGTCTTAACGAACACCGCAGCGTGGTTACTACGGTGGAATGCGAGGACGATATTTTCTTCGACATGGGTTCCCTGATTTGCGAACTGGACGATATTTGCTTGTTCGAGCTTTTAGCCGATGTGGATGCGACTATTTATGAACTGTAACAGGTTCATGGATGGTCGCTTTTCTTATTTCCAAAGAAACGGAGGTATCGAAACTTGAAAGAATACGATGTGAAGATCACCGAAACCTTGGAGAAAACGGTTACGGTGCAAGCAGAATCTCACGATGCGGCAGAGGAACAGGTTAGAGCCGCTTATTACAATTCGGAGTACATTCTGGACTCCGAAAACTTTACCGGTGTTGCGTTCGGCACGACCGAGGAACGGGAGGTTCAGAAAGAACAGGCAGATACCATGAATGTGTTGCTGGTAAAGCCGTTCATGTATCCGCAGGCTGTGCAGATCGGCTGTGAGCTGGAGGATTTGCAGAAAGCCGTAGGTGGCGATATTGAGGCAACTTATCCGTTCAATGAGCCGGTTGCACTGGTGATGCACGACGAAGGTAAACTCGTAGGCAAAGAACTGAACCGTGCGCTGCGTGATGATGACGGCGATATTTATGACATTATCGCCGGTGATTTTCTGGTTGTGGGATTGGGCGAGGATGATTTTTGTTCTCTGTCCCCGGAACTGATGAAGCAGTTTGAGGAACACTTTCATCAGCCTGAGACTTTTGTACGCATGGGGCGCAGCATTATGGCGCTTCCCCTGCCGGATGACATGGTGAAGAAAGAAGATGCACCTGTCAAAGCTGATTCGGTTCCCCACAAAAGTAACCCTGACCGAGATGTTCTGTAAGGAGGTTCTTATGCAAAGAAATTCGACGATTGGAGAGCTGATGGAGCGAAAGCGGATTCAGGATGGTGCCAAGGAGTACCAGGGACATACCTATATGGACTTGGCACGATTTGATGACGCCACCAAGCACATGATTATTTTCGATGTGCTGACCGATGAATCGCCTGTCGGTTGGAAAGGCGAAAGAAATCGCCTGTATTTGAGCGATGTGGGTTATCAGAAGGCTCTGGATAACCAGAAAGCTGGCAATATCAAGATTATCAGCCATGCCGCAGTTGCCAAGGGCAATCTGTATTACGACCACAGAGATATGGCACGATAATCTGTTCACTCTACTGCTTGCAGGAGGTGATGAATCATGCAGGAAGAAGTTGAAAACAGAACAGTAAACCTGGCGATCAGCACAACCAAGCTGACGGGGCGCACTATCATTGCCGGTATCCGCAAGTATTTGCAGCACCGGGAAAAAGTGAAGATGAAAAAGGCACGAGACCCTGCCGTTCATGGAAAGCAATCCGTGAAACAGCTTTTGGGACAGAATCAGGGTGCTACGAATGTTGAGATCGACAAAGAGAGTATCCGTGATTTTGAAAAGCTCGCCAAGAAGTATGGCGTGGACTTTGCCGTAAGAAAAGATAAGTCCGTTGATCCTCCCCGGTTTCTTGTTTTTGTCCGTTCTAAAGATGCAGATGCTTTGGATGCAATCTGCAAGGAACATCAGGCAAGGGCATTAACCAAGAATGAAAAGCCGAGCGTTCTGGCGCAGCTGAAGAAGTTCAAGGAAATTGTCGCAGCGATTCCGAAGAAGGTTCGAGAGAAGAAACAGGAGCGTGATCTGTGATGGATAAGAGAAAAATGAAAAAGCTCCTGATTCTGAATTTACCGTATTTTCTGGTAGGGTTGTTCGCTACGAATTTAGGAGAAGCATGGAGATTGGCTGAGGGGGCAGATTCATCTGCGAAAATCCTCAGCTTTTTTCATGCCCTTCCGATAGCCCTGAACAATCCGTTTCCCAGCTTTCACCCGTTGGATTTGCTGATTGGTATTCTCTGCGGCGCAGGACTTCGGCTGGCTGTCTATCTAAAAGGCAAAAACGCAAAGAAGTACCGACACAATGTTGAGTACGGTTCTGCTCGTTGGGGAACGGCAAAAGATATTGAGCCGTTTATTGCACCAAAGTTCGAGGACAATGTGATCCTGACGAAAACGGAGCGGCTGATGATGAGCAATCGCCCGAAGAATCCTGCCAATGCCCGAAATAAGAATGTTCTGATTATCGGCGGTTCGGGTTCCGGTAAAACTCGCTTTTGGTTGAAGCCAAACCTTCTCCAGATGCACAGTTCCTATGTGGTCACTGACCCGAAAGGCAGCATCGTGATTGAGTGCGGCAACGCCCTTTTGAAGCATGGCTACACCATCAAGATTTTCAACACCATCAACTTTCAGAAGTCGATGCACTATAACCCATTTGCCTATATCCATTCAGAAAAAGACATTCTGAAACTGGTGACAACGCTGATTGCCAACACAAAGGGTGATGGAAAAGCCGGTGATGAGTTCTGGACGAGTGCGACTCGTTCGCAGACGGTAAAAAGTCTGCGCACGAGCAACGGTTTTCCGTTGTTCGGAGAACTGGTAGTTTGATAGGTGGAATGACGGGGTAACGCTCTGAAACGCCTACCCTTGATGGGCGTGCATTGGCTGTAATGGCTTGTGTACGAAGCCCCATGACAAAGGCTGAGAGTAACCGTAACCACTGCCTAAAGTGGTCGAAAGCGGTCTGGAGGCAGACTGTGTTACCTATAAGCCGAGGGTCTACAAGATACCTATGGTTAGAATGTTCGCTTTGGCGGGCGGACTGACGAACCTGCGAATGTACAGGTCTAAAAGAAGACCACGCAGAAATGCGTGGGTGCGTTAAAGCGCAGTCGGTGTGGTTTAGTAGAAATTTGCCCTACGAACGACCATGCTGTGTTACAGGCACAGGCAAGCCGGCAGGTCTATAGCAGGAACCTAAGGGTATGTATGTACAGATAGAACTATCGGAACGAGGAAAGGCAGCAGATTCCGCAAGGAATAGTCTGGCGAAGAACAATAAGCAGACGAACTGTTGCTGAAAAGTAGTGATTGAACCTGTGAAACTCTTGTAATGAGAGTGGAGGAATGGTCACAAGTCGGTTGGAATAAGCAGGCATTATTCAATCCAACATAAGGATTCGAGTAAGACCAAAAGGGTCACTTTCGCAAAAGGAGGTGATGCCTTATGCCAAAGAAAAGCAAAAATCTATGTGTAGATGATTTACGACACGCCGAGTATTACGGTATGCAACCATCCTTTGACGAACTTTATCGCCGAAGTATGGACGGAGATACTTTTACCGACCTTATGGATATGATACTTAGTCGGGACAACATTCTTCTGGCATATCGAAACATCAAAGCAAACGGAGGAAGCTACACAGCAGGAACAGACAACAAAAACATCAGTGACATCGGGTGTTTGCCGCCCGAAACAGTTGTTGAGAAAGTGAGGTTTATTGTCACAGGAAGTCAGCACGGATACCGTCCAAAGCCGGTCAGACGCAAAGACATTCCAAAACCAAACGGAAAAACTCGCCCGTTAGGCATTCCCTGTATCTGGGACAGACTGATACAGCAATGTATCAAGCAGGTTCTGGAACCAATCTGCGAAGCAAAATTCAGCGATAACAGTTATGGATTTCGTCCAAACCGTTCCGTTGAACACGCAATGCAGAGAACCTACACCATGCTCCAACGCATGAATCTGCACTATGTGATTGAGTTTGACATTAAAGGCTTTTTCGATAATGTAAATCACAGTAAGTTGGTGCGGCAAATATGGGCATTGGGAATACATGATAAGCAGTTGATTTTTATTATCAAGCGGATTCTGAAAGCACCGATTAAAATGCCGGACGGCTCTACTATCATTCCAGACCGGGGCACGCCGCAGGGTGGTATCATTTCACCACTGCTTGCCAATATCGTGTTGAATGAGTTGGATAAATGGATAGAGAGCCAATGGCAGAACCACCCACTTGTAAAGGAATACGGGTATGAGAGAAAAATCGGAAACTCGATTACTTTTGACCGGAGCAAAGCATTTCTCAAAATGAGGAAAACGGGTCTGAAAGAAATGTATATCGTGCGGTATGCAGATGATTTTAGAATCTTCTGTCGGAACAAAGAGGACGCTCTGAGAACAAAAGAAGCTGTAACGGAGTGGATAACCGAGAGGTTGAGGCTCGAAGTATCGCCGGAGAAAACAAGGATAGTCAATGTCAGAAAACGCTATTCAGAATTTCTCGGATTCAAGATACGGGTCAGACCGAAAAGCAATAAGTACATCGTGCAATCCCACATCTGCGACAAAAAGTTAGAGCTGGAACGCCAAAAACTGGTGGAGCAAGCAAAACGAATTGCCAGACCGTCCGAGGGAAAAAGACCTTTGGACGAAATACGGATATACAATTCAATGGTTCTTGGAATACAGAATTATTATCAGCTTGCTACCTGTATCAGCATTGATTGCAGGAAAATCCATAGGCAGGTTATGACGGTTTTAACAAATCGGCTCAATACAGAAACCGGGTGCAAACTTGTTCGTGAGGGCGGCACTATGACCCAGAGCGAAAAGGAACGGTTTGGAAAGTCGGCAATGGTGCGGTATGTATCAGGAATCGACCAACCAATCTACCCTATTGCTTACATCAAGAACAAGATACCAATGGCGAAGAAAACGGCAGTATGCAGTTACACGGCTGACGGGCGGGCATTGATACACACGAACCTAAGTCTAAACTCATTTGTTCTGACTGGTTTGAGAAGCCAACCGTCTGGTGGTCGAAGCACAGAACTCACAGACAGCAGGATTTCATTATTTTCTGCTCAGCGTGGAAAATGTGCATTATGCGGAGAACTTTTTGAAAATGCGGCTGAAATAGTATGTTGGCTAAAAACTCCGGCAGAAATGGGCGGTAAGGAACGCTATCAGAATATGATTTTGTTCCACGAGAGATTTCTTCCGCTTCTGCAAGATTGTCCGCAAAATGAGCTGAAAGCGATAGCTGATACTTTCAAGGCGACAAAGGAACTGATGTTAAAAGTGAACAGTTTGCGTGAGCAGGCTGGTTTGTCAGCAATAGAAATATAATATTTTCATTTGGAGATTGATTAAATGCTTGTGAAAACAACCGATGGAACGCCGGATGCGGTGAAAGTCGCATGTCCGGTGTGGAGTGGGGGAAAATCCGGCGATAACCTCAAAGGATTACCTATCACTATAGGCGGAAACGCTGCTCTACTGTGCCTTGATCGGATATATCCACTATGAAGCTCCGGTTGAGGAACAGAATTTCTCCACCCTGATTGAGTTCCTGAACGCAATGGAGGTGCGGGAAGATGATGAGGAGTTCCAGAACCCGGTGGATCTGATGTTTGAAGCCCTGGAAAAGAAAAAGCCGAATCACTTTGCAGTCCGTCAGTATAAAAAATACAAGCTGGCTGCCGGCAAGACCGCTAAGTCGATTTTGATTTCCTGCGGCGCTCGTCTGGCTCCTTTTGATATTCAGGAGGTCAGAGATGTGACTGCCTATGACGAGTTGCAGTTGGATACTCTCGGAGATAAGAAAACGGCGCTCTTTCTGATTATGTCAGATACGGATGCGACGTTTAATTTTTTGATCTCCATGATTTACACACAGCTGTTCAACTTGTTGTGCGAGAAAGCAGATGATGTGTACGGCGGCAGACTGCCGGTTCATGTGCGCTGCTTGATTGATGAGATGGCAAACATCGGTCAGATTCCCAATCTGGAAAAACTGGTAGCGACAATCCGAAGCCGTGAAATATCGGCTTGCCTTGTTCTCCAGGCACAATCACAGCTGAAAGCCATTTATAAAGACAATGCCGATACCATCATCGGCAACATGGATTCCCGAATTTTCCTGGGTGGTTCTGAGCCAACCACGCTCAAAGAACTGAATCAGGCATTGGGAAAAGAAACTATCGACACCTACAACACCTCCAACACCAGAGGTAACAGCCCGTCTTACGGCTTGAATTATCAGAAGTTAGGCAAAGACCTTGCGAGCGTAGATGAGCTTGCGGTTCTGGATGGCAGCAAGTGTATTTTGCAGTTGCGTGGTGTCAGACCGTTTCTTTCTGACAAGTACGATCTGACGCAGCACCCCAATTATAAGTACACATCAGACTTTGATAAGAGAAATGAGTTCAACATTGAGCAGTTTCTGAGTCGAAGGTTGAAGCTCAAGGCAGGTGATGAGTTTGTGGTAGTCGATGCGGATTAAGGAGGTTTCTGTTTGGAAAATCTGAAAACGGTATCTGCCCTGGTTAAGAACATCTTGGAACACGACCACAAGGCAAGAAATACCGACAATCATTTGTACCTGATGGTACTGGAACACTATTCCGGTCTGCGTGGCATCGACATTCATGCCATGACGGTTCCTGTGTTTTTGAAGGAACTGGATAGACGCAGCTTTCCGGGGTTTGAAACTGTCCGCAGAAGCAGACAGAAAGTGCAGGCAACCTACCCTGACCTTGCTCCCAGTGAAGCCGTAGGCAAGCGCAGAGCAAAAAATGAGGTTGTATATCGAGAATTTGCAGAAAGCGAGGTGTAAAAAAAATGACTTGGTGGATCACGGATACCTCTATTGGGCAGCGATTGAAGTTCGTTAGACGATTTCGCCGCCTTACCCAGAAAGAGCTTGGACTCCTGATGGGGTATTCCGAGAAAACAGCGGATGTCCGTATTGCTCAGTATGAGAAAAACGCTCGAACCCCTAATGCAGAAACCACAGCGAAACTCGCAGAGGTTCTGAAGGTTTCACCTGTCGTTTTTTCACCGACAATCTGTGCTTCTCGTGAAGATTTGTTGCAGTCAATGTATTGGCTGTTTCTTATGAAAGGTGGTGGTGATATATATGATTGTGAAACTGAATATGCAAGAAGCAGAATGGAACAGAAACTTGGCGTGATAACCGTCGAGGAGTTCCTTGAAAAGATTCTCGTAAACTAAGCCTTCCGTCCGGTTTTGATGCCGGTAGTACGGAGGGCTTTTTCTATTCTCAAAACAATTTCAAATTTTAGGAGGAAAATATTATGGCATTTTTCAATAGCGCAGTAACCGTTCTTCAGACTCTCGTTATCGCTCTGGGCGCAGGTCTTGGCATCTGGGGTGCAATCAATCTGCTTGAGGGCTACGGCAACGATAACCGTGCGACACGTTCGTAAGTGAAAAGCTTGCGCACAAAGTCGAAGGGCAATTGTAGCCCGAAACTTTGGAGAACTGATATTCCGATGGGTGAAATGAGGGGGTAACGTCCCGAAGCGCCACCCTAATACTCCGAATGGCGGGGAGCATGCAACGGCTCTCTCCAAAAGTTTATAGAGCTCGGTGAAGTCGGCAGAGAGCAACCGTAAGACTGGTTTTCAGACCAGACACGAAAGCTGTCCAGAGGTGGATGATGTTGCCTATATGCCGGGGGTCGGATATCCATGGTGAGAATGTATGAAAATACTGACGAAATTCCGAATGTACGAGTCTAAACGTTGATGCTGTCGAAAGGCAGTACACCTTTTATGGTGGTATCTGTGGGCGAGTAAAATTGGTTGTTATGAAAGTCCATGCATCGTTACAGGCGGTGCGGTTATGCATGACCAGATACAGGCTTAGAGGAAGAACCTAAAGATATCTAATGATAGGAATATCGGAACGTGGAAAGCTGGGAACACGGAGGCGGTTGCAAGCCAATGATGTGGTGGATGGGAATACCCTCGCGAGAGGGCAATAACCATTCTTTATTCCAGTGAGAGTAGTGGCACAGTACCTATGAAACCGTGAATAAGTAAGCGGTGGAGGGATAGCCACAAGTCGAATTCAGCAATAAAAATGAAAACACAACAAACACAGCTTCGAGTATGACAAAGAAAATCCAAACCGAAGGGAGAGGATGCCTGTGTTGACTTCGGGGCAGCAAGAAAGGAAAAGTAAACAGAGAAAAATCCGCAACTCAGAGTATTACGACATGGAGGGCACTTTTGACAGGCTGTATGCAGAAAGTAAGAAAAATAAAACCTTCAACCATCTGATGGAAATCATCGAGAGTGAAGAAAATATCAAGCTTGCATACAGGACGATAAAGAAGAATACAGGAAGTGATACTTCGGGAGTGGATAAAAGGACGATAGCCGACCTTGCAAAGTTAAGCGAGGAAGCTTACGTCCGTCTCATACGGAGACAATTCAGTAATTATCATCCACGACCCGTAAGGCGAGTGGAGATACCAAAGCCCAATGGAAAGACCAGACCTCTGGGAATTCCAACTATCGTTGATCGAATCGTACAGCAATGTATTTTACAGGTTATGGAGCCGATATGTGAAGCAAAATTCAGTGAGAACTCAAACGGGTTCCGCCCGAACCGTTCTGCTGAGACTGCTATTGCGCAATGCATGAGGCTGATACAGATACAGCATCTGTACCATGTGGTTGACCTCGATATTAAAGGATTCTTTGATAATATCAGCCATACAAAGCTGATGCGTCAGATATGGGCATTGGGAATCCGGGACAAAAAGCTGTTATGCATTATAAAAGAGATGCTGAAAGCACCTGTTGTTCTGCCAAATGGGGAGAAAACATATCCCACACGGGGTACCCCGCAAGGCGGTATTTTGTCGCCATTGCTTGCAAATATCGTATTGAATGAACTGGACTGGTGGATTGCTTCCCAATGGGAGCAGATGCCAACAAAGACAAAATTCAAAAAGAGGAGCAATGCGCAGGGAACAGAGATTAAGAGCCACGCTTACAGGGCTCTGCGTCGGAGCAGATTAAAAGAGATGCATGCAGTCCGGTACGCAGATGATTTTAAAATTTTCTGCGCATCACATGAGGATGCTGTCAGAGCATACAAGGCAACAGAGTTATGGCTAAAGGACAGGCTGGGGCTGGAAATCAGCCCTGACAAATCCAAAGTAGTTAATCTCAAAAGACAGTATTCTGATTTTCTCGGGTTCAAGCTGAAAGTCCGTAAAAAGGGTAAGAAGTATGTAGTTCGGTCTCATATGAGCGATAAAGCATACAAAAAGGCTCATGGAAAAGTCTCGGAAGAAGTAAAGAAACTGGCTCATTCGTCAGATGATAATGCTCAGTTCATGCAGCTTCAGAAATATAACGCTGTAGTTGCCGGACTTCATGAATACTATTGTATTTCCACAGAAGTATCCCATGATTTCAGCAGACTTGCCTTCAGTATCAACAAACAACTCAGAAACAGACTGAAAGGTGACTTATCCAAAAAGGGACAGCTCAGAAATGGGTTTATTAAAGAAAAGTATGGAGCAAGCAGACAGATGAGGTTCCTTCATGAACGTCCGGTGATTCCACTGGGATATGTCCAGCCGAAGAATGCCCAGCATAAAAGGAAATCCATCAATAAGTATACGGTCAAAGGTCGGGAACAGATTCATAAGAATCTTGCAATCGACACAGCGACAATGTTATGGCTGATGAGAAATCCTGTAAAGGGCAGAACCATTGAATATGCGGATAACCGTATCTCCTTGTATGCGGCACAGTATGGTAAATGTGCAGTGACGGGAATTCTGATGGATTCTCATGATATTCACTGCCACCATAAAGTGCCCGTAAACAATGGTGGTTCGGATGAATACACAAATCTTATTCTTGTCAGCAAAGAAGTTCATATCCTTATCCATGCTTCTTCAGAACCTACGATTGAGAAGTACCTGAAATCCTTAAATCTTGATGATAAACAAATAGAAAAGCTTAACAAACTTCGTACTATGGCAGAAATGCCACCTATTATTCTTTGAATTTAATGCTGTAACGAAGTGTGTAAGTTGTGTTTAAAACCCTGGACGGCTGAATTCGATGGAACGCCGTGTGCGGTGAAAGTCGCATGCACGGTGTGGAGCGGGGGAAAATCTGGAGATAACTTCAAAGGATTACCTATCGCTATCCGGCGCAAAGTCCCAGGGCATGAAGCAGCTCATGGCTGGCGGCGGTGTTGCCCTCATCGGCACCACCCTTGTACCTCTGCTCTCCGGACTGTTCGGTTAATCACAAAACAAGGAGGTAATCGCCTTTGGACAGCATACTCCAACAGATCACAGACTGGCTGAAAGAAATGCTCGTTTCAGCTATTATGGGAAATCTGTCGGGGATGTTTGAGTCCGTCAACAACCAGGTTGGCGAGATAGCAACCTCCGTTGGCATGACCCCGGCGAATTTTTCGCCGGGTGTCTTTGCCATGGTACGAAACATCTCCGAGTCAGTGATTATCCCAATCGCAGGCTTGATTCTGACCTTCATTGCCTGTTATGAGCTAATTCAGATGATTATTGACCACAACAATCTGGCAAATTTTGAAACCTGGATCTTCTTCAAATGGGTGTTCAAGACTTTTGTTGCGGTCATGTTAATCACAAACACATTCAATATCACGATGGCTGTGTTTGATGTGACACAGCACGTTATAAACGCAAGCGCCGGTATCATATCCGGAAATACTGCCATAGATGCTTCGGCATTGGAAACAATGGAAGAAACGCTGATGGCAATGGATTTGGGTCCTTTGCTCGGCTTGTTCCTGCAATCCTTTATCGTGCAGGTCACGATGTCCGCTTTGGCAATCATCATCTTTGTGATCGTCTACGGTCGAATGATTGAAATTTATCTGATGGTCAGCCTTGCCCCGATTCCGCTTTCCACTTTTGGAAACAGAGAACAGAGCAATATCGGACAGAATTATCTGCGTTCGCTGTTTGCAATCGGATTCCAGGGATTCCTGATTATGATCTGCGTGGGCATTTATGCGGTGCTGATTCAGTCTATCGCATTCAGTGATGACATCATCGGTTCTATCTGGGGTGTTATGGGCTACACCGTCCTTTTGTGCTTCACCCTGTTTAAGACTGGTTCGCTTGCGAAGGGTGTATTCAGCGCTCACTAAGGGAAGGAGGAAATTGTTTGGCAGCGTATATTCCCGTACCTCGTGACCTGACGAGGGTAAAAACAAAAGTGTTCTTCAATCTGACGAAACGGCAGTTACTTTGCTTTGGTGCGGCGGCGCTCATCGGAGTGCCGATTTTCTTTCTGGTCAAAGCAACCGGAAATGTGAGCCTTGCAGCACTGTCCATGATGATCGTCATGTTACCGTTGTTCTTTCTGGCAATGTATGAAAAGGATAGTCAGCCGTTGGAAGTGGTTGTAGAACACTTCATTCAGACCAAATTCGTTCGTCCCAAGGTTCGCCCTTATCAGACGGACAACTATTATGACGCTTTGATGCGTCAGTACAAACTGGAAAAGGAGGTTGAACGAATTGTTTTTCAAAAAGAAGCCACAGGCAAGAAACATCAAAATGCCTGCAAATCTGAATCGGAAGCAGCAGCGAGAAATTAAAGCTGTTGTGGAACGGGCAAAGAAGGACAACGGTATTCCGCAGACTGCACAGCAGTCCATTCCCTTTCAGAGAATGTTCCCGGATGGCATCTGCCGTGTCACTGACAGTTATTACACCAAGACCATTCAGTTTCAGGACATCAACTATCAGCTGGCACAGCAGGAAGATAAGACTGCCATCTTCGATGAGTGGTGCAGTTTCCTGAATTTCTTTGACAGCTCCATTCACTTTGAGCTTTCCTTTATGAACCTGAGTACCGATGCTGAAAGCTTTGAAAAGAGTATCCGTATCCCGTTCAAGAAGGACAGCTTCAATCCCGTCCGTGCCGAGTATAGCCAGATGCTGAAAAAGCAGTTGGCGCAGGGCAACAACGGCTTGACCAAAACCAAGTACCTGACATTCGGCATTGAAGCCGAATCCATGCGGCAGGCAAAGCCGAGACTCAACCATATCGAAAACGATCTGCTCAATAACTTTCGGCGTTTGGGTGTCATTGCCACTACCATGAACGGCAAAGAGCGGCTGCATCTGATGCACTCTATGTTCCACATGGGTGATAATGATAAGTTCTTCTTTGATTGGAAGTGGCTGGTAGAATCCGGGCTTTCCGTAAAGGACTTCATTGCTCCGACGGCGTTTGCCTTTAAGACCAACCGCACCTTCCAGATGGGCAGTATCTTCGGTTCGATGTCTTATCTGGCAATTACGGCATCAGACCTGTCTGATCGTATGCTGGCGGATTTTCTGGATATGGAATCCACGCAGATCGTGACCATGCACATCCAGTCGGTTGACCAGACTGCGGCGATTAAGACCATCAAGAGAATCATCACCGAGCTTGACCGTTCCAAAATCGAGGAACAGAAAAAGGCTGTGCGTTCTGGCTATGACATGGACATTATCCCATCTGACCTTGCTACCTATGGTAAAGATGCGAAGTCACTTCTGAAAGAATTGCAGAGCCAGAATGAGCGAATGTTCATGGTGACATTTCTGGTGCTGAACACCGGGCGCACCGAGCAGGAACTGGAGAACAATGTGTTCCAGGCACAGAGCATCGCCCAGAAGCATAACTGCAATCTGCGTCGTTTGGATTTTCAGCAGGAATCCGGACTGATGAGCAGCCTGCCTTTGGCACAAAACCTGATTGAGATTCGTCGTGGCCTGACTACCAGTTCCACGGCTATTTTTGTGCCTTTCACCACGCAGGAGCTGTTCCAGAATGGTGGAGAAACGCTCTATTACGGGCTGAATGCTCTGTCGAACAACCTTATCATGGTGGACAGAAAGAAGCTCAAGAACCCCAACGGACTGATTCTGGGTACTCCCGGTTCCGGTAAATCCTTTTCCGCAAAGCGTGAAATCACCAATGCGTTCCTGGTTACGGATGACGATATTATCATCTGCGACCCCGAAGCGGAATATGCGGCTCTGGTTCACAAGTTCAATGGTCAGGTGGTAAAAATCAGCTCCTCCAGTACCAACTATATCAACCCTATGGACATCAACCTGAACTACTCTGAGGATGACAACCCGGTAGCACTGAAAGCTGATTTTATCCTGTCCCTCTGTGAGTTGATTATGGGCAGTAAGGATGGCTTGCAGCCTATCGAAAAGACGGTTATCGACCGTTGTGTGCATCAGATTTACCAGAGATATTTCGACAATCCTGCCCCTGAGAATATGCCGATCCTTGAGGATTTGTATGATGCCCTTCTGAAACAGGACGAAAAGGAAGCCCACCATGTAGCGACCGCCTTGGAAATCTATGTTAAGGGTTCTCTGAAACTGTTTAACAACAGAACCAATGTGGATATTCAGAATCGTCTGGTGTGCTTCGACATTAAGGAGCTGGGCAATCAGCTGAAAAAAATCGGTATGCTGATCGTTCAGGATCAGGTCTGGGGGCGTGTAACTGCCAACCGTTCTGCCGGTAAATCGACCAGATATTATATTGACGAGTTCCATCTGCTTCTGAAGGAAGAACAGACGGCAACCTATTCCGTAGAAATCTGGAAGCGATTCCGTAAATGGGGCGGCTTGCCGACCGGTATTACTCAGAATGTCAAAGACCTGCTTCGTTCCCCGGAGATTGCCAACATCCTCGAAAACTCTGATTTCATCTATATGCTGAATCAGGCAAGCGATGACCGAAGTATTCTGGCACAGCGGTTGAACATTTCGCCGCATCAGCTGTCCTATGTAACCAACTCCGGTGAGGGCGAAGGACTTCTGTTCTATGGCAATGTGATTCTGCCGTTCATTGACCGATTCCCGACAGATCTGGAACTGTATCGCATTATGACCACGAAGTTAAACGAGGTGGCACAGGAAAAGGAGGCGTAATGTATGGCGAAAAGACCTACACGACTCCGTTTTACCGAAGATGACCTTGCAGATTCTCATGTGAAGAAAGCTGCCGACCGTGCAGATAAGGCGGTTGATAGGGCTGAAAAAGCGGCAGACAAATTGGCTTCTAAAAAGGCAAAGCCGAAGCTAAAGCTGGAAACAGATGCAGCCGGTTCCCGTAAAGCAAAGCTCCGTTTTGAAAAAGCGGAGTTTACGGAAATCGAGCGCCCATCTGTGGCAAAGCACATGGCAAGCCGTGGTGCCGCAGTCACGCTCACATCCAAAGCACATCGGGCGGTGTCAGAATATGAGGATGATAATATCGGCGTTCAGGCTGTGCAGGAAACGACCAAGGCTGTTGAATCCACTGTCTATACCGTCGATCATGCCGTTTACAGTCACAAGCTGAAAGCCTACGACAAGGCGGAAAAGCTGGTTGAGAAGTCAGATAAAGCAAATGTAAATGCCCTGTATGAGAAGTTCAAAAAGGACAACCCCGATGCCGGTTCCAATCCCTTTTCCCGTTGGCAACAGAAAAGGGCAATCAAGAAAGAATATGCTGCCGCCAAAGCCGGTAAGAATACCGCTTCGACAACGGCTTCTGCATCTAAGGGTGCAGGCAAGGCAACGGGCAAAGCAGCTCAGGGAGCCAAGAACATCACAGAAAGAGTAACGGAGTTCTGCACCACACACTCTAAAACGATTCTGTTTGTTTTGATTGCCGGACTGCTTTTTATGATACTCTCAGGGATGTTCTCGTCTTGTTCGGCTATGTTCCAAGGCGGCACACAGATCATTCTGGGAACTTCTTTTACTGCAAAAGAGGAAGATATTATTGGTGCGGACAATGATTACAAGGCTTTGGAAGCTGCGCTCCGCAATAAAATCAATAATATCGAGCGTACTCATAGCGGATATGACGAGTACCGGTATGACCTTGATGAAATCAACCACAATCCTTATGAGCTGGCGGCGTATTTGACGGTGAAGTTTGAGGATTACACCAGAGATGAGGTGCAGGCTACCCTGCAATGGCTATTTGAGCAACAATATGAGCTGACCCTGACGGAAGTAGTAGAGATTCGTACACGAACAACATCTTCTACTGATCCCGAAACGGGAGAGACAACAACAGAGGAAGAAGATTACGAATATTATATTCTGAATGTGAAGCTCAGAAATAAGGGCTTGAACAGTGTGATTTCAAATTCCGGCTTGTCGGAAGATGATATGGAGCGATATAGAATTTTGCTTCAGACAAGGGGCAACAGACCGGATATTTTCGGAAATGACATTTACGCCACCCCTGGCGGCGAGTACACCGATTATGATATTCCGGGCGAAGCGCTGACAGACACAAGATTTGCCAATATGATTCGGGAAGCTGAAAAATATCTGGGATACCCGTATGTGTGGGGCGGCAGCAGCCCGTCTACCTCCTTTGACTGCTCCGGATTTGTTTCCTATGTAATCAATCACTGCGGAAACGGTTGGAGTGTTGGTCGTTTGACCGCAAACGGTTTGATGGGCGTATGCGACATTATCCCGAAAAGCTCTGCCAAACCGGGATATTTGATTTTCTTCCAAGGCACTTATGATACCTCCGGTGCATCACACGTTGGTATCTATGTTGGCAATGGTATGATGATCCACTGCGGAAACCCCATTTCCTACGCTTCTATCGAATCGAATTACTGGCAACAGCATTTTTACTGCTTCGGCAGAATCAGAAACTAAAGGAGGGATGGCGATTGAGTGCCAAGTTAGACAGAATAGGTGCAGACCTTGAAAAAGCCCGTAAGAAACGGGCAGAATGGGATGCTAAGGTGAAAGACCTGGAACGCAGATACCGTGAGGAGGAAAATTCCGAAATCCATGAGATGGTTCATGCTGCGAACCTGAATCCCGAACAGCTTTCCGAGCTGCTCCGTATGTTTGCTGCGGATATGGCTCCGAAGCCTGATACGATCAATACTATGAATGAGGAGGAAACGCAGAATGAGATTTAAGAAAATTGGAGCCGCATTGCTGGCGTGTGCAATGTGTTTTGGCGTGTTTTCTACAACGGCATTTGCCTATGTAGATGAAAGCGTAGCGACTGAAGAACCTGCGGTCGAAGAAAAAGTTCCCGAAACAGAGCCGGAGGAGCCGATGCTACCGCTTACTCCCGACGGCAATCTGACTTTGGTTGATGACGCTGGCTCGCCTACGAAAAGCGGAAAGCAGTTCATTACCGCTGTAACCAAAAACGGAAACTACTTCTATATCATCATTGACCGTGATGATAAGGGCGAGGAAACCGTGCATTTTCTGAATCAGGTGGATGAAGCCGACCTGCTCAAGCTGATGGACGAGGAAGAAGTTGCAGAGTTCACCAAGCCGGTTGAGGAAACAAAGCCGGAAGTAGTTGAAACAGTTCCTGAAATTACAGAACCGACACCGGAGGAAAAGCCGAAATCCACAAATATGCTCCCGGCGATTCTTACTCTGATTGTGCTTGCCTGTGGTGGTGGATTCTTCGTATTTAAGAAAGTCCAGGAAAAGAAGAAGGCACAGGAAGCGGCAAAGCCTGACCCAGATGCTGATTATGTGGACGATGACGAGGACTATGGGTACGATCCGGAGTTTGAGGACGACGATGAAGATAGCTCCGTCGATGAAGATGATAATGAACCTGTGTAAACAGGATAGGCTTGATGCCTGGGGCAGCCTTCGGGTTGCCTTTACATAGTTTCCGCTTTCAAAAAATAAAAAAATTTGCGTTTTTGAAAGTGACATCTTGCATATACTATTAGCAGACAGTATAATAAGTACAGCGAAGCGGTTTCGAGAAATGAAAAAACTTCAATTTTTGAAAGCGGGTGACTATATGAAAACAATCACGAGAGCAAAATATCTCGATAGAATCATTGAACTGAATGGTACTCCTGACATCAAGATCATCACGGGCATTCGTCGATCTGGTAAGTCCAAATTGATGCAGGCGTATATTGCGTATCTGAAAAGCAATTTTGAAAACATCAATATTATCTTCATCGACTTCATGGATTTGGCGTATGAAGAAATCAAGGAATACCATGCCTTACACGCCTATGTGGAAGAACATTATCAGGAAGGAAAAACGAACTACCTGTTTGTAGACGAGGTTCAGATGTGTCCCAAGTTTGAGTTGGCAATCAATAGCCTGTACTCTAAGGGAAAATACGACATCTATGTAACAGGCTCTAATGCTTTCCTGTTGAGTGCAGATCTGGCAACTCTGTTTACCGGACGCTATATTGAAATTCATGTGTTTCCTTTCAGCTTCCAGGAATATTGCCAGTATTATGATGATATTAGTGACAAAGATAAGCTCTTTGATGAGTACGCTATCAAGGGCGGTTTAGCAGGTTCCTATGCTTATAGAACCGAAAAAGACAGAACAAACTATATCAAAGAGGTCTACGAAACGATTGTTACAAGGGATTTGGTACAGAAATATACTCTCCCGGACACTTTGGTTTTACAACGTCTGAGCGAGTTCCTTATGGATAATATCAGCAACCTGACTTCTCCGAATAAGGTCAGTCAGCTACTGACAGCAAATGAGACTCCAACCAATCATGTAACCGTCGGCAAGTACATTAAGTATTTGTGCAATGCTTTTGTATTTTATGATATTAAGAGATATGACATCCGAGGTAAGAAATACCTTGAAAGCTCTGAAAAGTTCTATTTGTGTGACAGCGGTATTCGATATGCAATACTGGGAAGCAGAAATATAGACTATGGCAGAGTATATGAAAACGTTGTTTGTATCGAGCTTCTTCGCCGTGGATATGATGTCTATGTCGGCAAGCTCTATCAAAAGGAAATCGACTTTGTTGCTCAGAGAGGTAGCGAAAAGATTTATATTCAGGTCAGCGACAACATTTCCGGGCAGGAAACATTTGAGAGAGAATGCTCTCCTCTGCTTCAGATTCGAGACGCTTATCCGAAAATGATTATTGCCAGAACCAAACATCCCCAATATAGCTATGAAGGAATCGAAATTCACGATATAGCCGATTGGTTGCTACAAGAATAAGCAAGGTGAAATATCTCCGTCATTCTCTTTTGAAATGATGGAGATATTTTTATTATGACGGAGATTGTAGAACAGAAAATTGTATCAGGTTGCAAAAATCCTTTCCGAACTTTTTACATAGCAGTCATGCACTACGGTGTGTGGCTGCTTATTTTTTTGTGAAAGGAGCAGATGCAAATGAAATTAGTTTTGGCTGAAAAGCCTTCGGTTGCACAGAGTATTGCCAAAGTGTTAGGTGCTGCCAAGCGTGAGGATGGCTACTTAGAGGGAAACGGATATGTGGTCAGCTGGTGTGTAGGGCATTTGGTGGAGCTGGCACAGCCGGAAGTCTATGATGCGAAGTACAGCAAATGGGCTTATGCAGACCTTCCTATCTTCCCGATGGACTGGCAGTATGAGGTTTCTGCCGGTACGAAAAAACAGTTTGGGATTCTGAAAAAGCTCATGGCCAGAGAAGATGTTGCGAGTCTTGTGTGTGCAACAGATGCCGGTCGTGAGGGCGAGCTGATCTTTCGGTTGGTGTACCACAAAGCCGGGTGCAGAAAGCCGTTTGAGCGGCTTTGGATTTCCTCGATGGAAGATGTAGCAATCAAGGAGGGCTTTGAAAATCTCAGGTCTGGAACGGAATATGATGCTTTGTATGAAGCAGCACTGTGTCGAGAACGAGCCGACTGGATTGTTGGTATTAACGCTACTCGACTTTTTTCGACCCTTTACGGGCAGACCCTGAATGTTGGTCGTGTTATGACCCCTACCCTTGCTATGGCTGTTATGCGAGAAGCTGCCATTTCCGCATTCAAGCCTGAACTGTTCTACACAGTTCAGATTGGATTGGATGGTTTTACGGCTGCAAGCGAACGCTTCAAAACCAAGGCAGCAGCCGAAGCTGTCAAACAAAGCTGTTCGGTGGCAATCGTTCAGAAAGCTGAATGTAAGGAGAAAACAGAAAAGCCGCCTGCGCTCTATGACCTGACCAGTTTACAGAGAGAAGCCAACCGTGTGCTTGGCTACACGGCACAGCAGACCTTGGACTACACGCAGAACCTCTATGAAAAGAAACTGGTCACTTATCCCCGTACCGACAGCAGGTTTCTGACGGAAGATATGGCACATAGCCTGACCGACCTCGTAAAGCTGGCTTTCCACACATTCCCCGTGGAGGATGTGGATAACATACCAGTTCATGCAGAGCAGGTTGTGAATAACAAAAAGGTCACAGATCACCATGCCATCATTCCGACCAGAGAATTGCAGAAATGCAATCTGAGCGAACTTCCCAAGGGTGAACTTGCAATTTTGCAACTGATCTCGAATCGGTTGTGCGTAGCTGTTGGCGATCCGCACCGATACGCAGAGACAGTTATTGAGCTGGACTGTGGCGGTACCGTGTTTTCCACCAAAGGCAAAACTGTTGTGCAGGATGGATGGAAAGCTCTGGTTCAGAAAAATGATTCGACAAAATCCGACGAAAACGTGCAGACACTCCCTTCTGTTTCCGTTGGTGACGAAATGACCGTCAGCGGCACGGAAATCAAGGAAGGGAAAACATCTCCCCCTAAACACTTTACCGAGGATACTCTGCTTTCTGCTATGGAAACTGCCGGTGCGGACGAAATGCCTGATGAGGTGGAGCGCAAAGGTTTGGGAACGCCTGCGACCCGTGCCGGTATCATTGAGAAGCTGGTTCGCATCGGTTTTCTGGAGCGTAAGGGTGATAAGAAAACCAAACACCTGATTCCGACCCACAAGGGTACGGCTCTGGTAACAGTCATGCCGGAACAGATTCAGTCCCCATCCATGACGGCGGATTGGGAAGAAAAATTGTTGCTCATTGAGAAAGGCGAATATGCCAGCGAGGACTTTATGGACGAGATCAAAGATGTGATTGCCGGTCTGATTCAGAACTATGAAGTAATCCGTGATTCCGAGGTTATGATGTCGAAAGAAGCCAATTCTATCGGCAAATGCCCGCTCTGCGGCAGTGCTGTAGAGGACAAAGCCAAGGCATTTTTCTGTTCCAACAGAGCTTGCAAATTTGCCCTCTGGAAAAACAATCGCTACTTTGCGAGCATCGGCAAGAGCATGACTTCTGCCACGGCGCAGAAATTGCTTGGTTCCGGCAAGGTAAAGCTCAAGAATTGCAAGTCCGAAAGAACGGGCAACACCTTTGATGCCACCGTCTTTATGGAGGTATCAGATGATGGCAAAACGAAGTTCAGTATGGAATTTGAAAATGGAGGAAAGCGCAAATGACAAATGAGTACAACCCGGATGGTAAGGAAATCCGATTTATCGACAGCCATTATAAGGATTTGTTTCATATCCCCGATGGCAGCTGTGTGCAGATTCACTACCCGGATGAAATGGTTGTGAAGCCCTGCACCTTCATTGACGAGTATCATACGCAGATCGGATACAATGTGTTTCATATCTGCCAGTTTGCAGAAATTATGGAGCGCAACGGCGCAAGCTATATGCCGGAGCCTGAGATTATGGGCGATGAAGCCGCATGGAAGGTCGGAAAGGATAGAATCCTTGCGGTGCAGACCTGCGAAGATGGTTACGACTACACCCTGTTGGATGAAAACTACAACGAGATTGATGGCGGTCAGGTTGATAACCCTGAACTGTCCATGCTCGAAGTCCGCCGGGATATTCTGGAATCCTTCGGGCTGGAGCGCCGGGAACTGCGGGCAATGTTCTATGAGGATGTCATGGAGCAGGCTTTTGAAGTCGGCAGACAGGCGGTGGTGGTCAATGACCCTATCGCTGAGCTTGCTTTTAAGCTCGACCGTTTTGCAGAGAACTTCGACCCCTATGAATATATGGATCAGGTCGATGATGTGCAGGCGCATATCCAAGAAATCAAGGCAGATCTTGCCGCTGGTAATACGGCTCCGTATCGTGAGTTCCTGAATACAGCCATTGAAGAAGCCCGTGAGGAAACTGCGGTTGAGGTTGCCAAAGTGCTGAAAAGTCAGCTGGATAAGCTCGACTCTCCGAAGCGTGAGTCGGTCATGGAAAAACTGGCACAGGCCGCAGAAAAAGCTGCGCCTGCCAGTCCCTCTCCCAAACGCAAAGAGCCTGAACGATAAGGAGGACACGGATATGAAAAACGAAAAATGGGATGATGTTCACGGAAATACCACCCCGGATGACAGAATGGTTGCTTTTCTGGAAAGCCCCACGGATTCCTATGCGATTCTTCAGCTGCGGGAAGATGTAGACGATAATATCCCGCTCATGTTTGCAAATTACAGCTACCTTCAGAAGAAAGAAATGGAGCCTGAGATTGACCGTTACGAGGTGGTCTATCATGGCTCCATTTCTATGTCCGAGGATGTGAATCGGCAGCTGGAAGATTTGTATGTAAAGTTCAATATTGACCACCCGGATGATTTCCGTGGTCACAGTATGTCGGTCAGCGACATCGTAGCCTTAAAGGTAGTCGGTGAGGTATCCTTTCACTATGTAGATTCTGTTGGGTTTCAGAAGCTGGAAAACTTTATGAAGTCCGAAAACTACCTGAAAAACGCAGAGATGGCAATGGAAGATGATTATGGGATGATTGACGGTATCATCAATAACGGAAAAGCGTCCGGATTAGAGGAACGTCCTTCGGTGTTGGAGCAGTTAAAGGAAAAGCCCGTGCCGGATGTTTCCCATAAGCCGCCCAAGAGCCACCCGGAAAGGGAGATTGAATGATGGATTTCACACAGGATGAGCGGAACATGATGATGCTTTACAGCCCTGGCACAAGGTCAGGGCTGTGTGAAGCACTGACACTGATGAAGGAACAGCTTTCGGAGGACGAGTCAGAGCTTTTTGCTTTGGCAGACTCGGTTCTCCGTAAAGTTTCAGCCATGGACGATGCCGCCTTTGAGAAGCTGAACCTTTATCCGGATTGATAGGATTGGAGGGATACAATGAACGCAAAAGAGCGATTTTATTCCGGATTAGCAAAAGAAACGATTGGGAAAATCACCTCGAACACAGATAACTGGACTTCGTTTTTGAGAACGATGTCCCGCAACTATGAGTTCACCTATCCGGAACAGGTGATGATTTATGCTCAGCGCCCCAATGCGACCTTTTGCAAGCCCTATGAGGACTGGAACGCTGAAAATTACCGCAGATATGTAAAGCGTGGCTCTACCGGCATTGCTCTGTTTGTGATGAACAGGGATAAACCGTATCTGCGCTATGTGTTTGATGTGGCGGATACCGGCGTTCGCCGTTCTTCCCCGGAACTGAAACCGTGGGAGGTGACGCCTGAAAACCGCTCCTATGTCATGGAAGCGATGGAGCGTACCTTCGGTGTTGCCGCTGACGGGGTACTGGAAGCACAGCTTGAAGATATTGCATCCGCACTGGCGGCTGAGTATTGGGACGATTACAAAAAGCAGTTCCTCGACATCGTTGCCAACAGCTTCCTTGAGGAGTATGATGAACTCAACATCGAAGTAGCTTTCAAAAATGCGGTGGCAAACAGCGTATCCTATACGATGTATTGCCGGTTCGTGGAAAGTCCCGACAACTACTTCGAGCATGAGGATTTCCAGAAGGTGTTTGATTTTAACACCAGACAGACGGTAAATGCCCTTGGTACTGCGGTGAATGCCATCAGCACAAGGATGTTTCAGGAAATCGAAAAAGCGATTGGAGAACATGAGCAGATTAAAGCTACCGAAAGGAGTACAGATTATGAGCGAGATGACTTACAGACAGGCCGGAGATTATCAGATTCCGAACCTTCAGTTGGAGAACGAGGGAGAGAAACCTCTGGGCAAGTACGGCAGGATGCGTCGAGCATTTTTGGAACAGAACAATCCGATGCTCCTGAACGACATGATTCTGACGGAGAGCCTGTTCCCGCACCTGTGGGAGATCGAGGAAACAGCGAAAGCCAGAGTGGAGTTTCTGATGGAGCAGTACCTGAAGGACAGCCCCGCACCGGACAAGGAAACGCAGCAGATGGCGTGGGTGCAGCACATGAACAGCCTGAAAGCACAGGCGGAGGAAGTCGTGATGACGGAGCTTATCAACAGCTGAGTCTGAACCTTTTCCTCTCCGAAAATGAACAAATCAGTTTTATCGACCGAGCAGAGAGCTTTACGCCCTCTGCTTTTTCTTTTGCCCAGGAAGAAATCGACCACTTCCTTCTGCTTGGTAGCAATACCGATGAAGCCCGAAAAGTCGTAGCGCTGGAATATATGAAGCAGAAGCCGTTGGAAGAAATCGTTCAGACCTTAAAGCAGGTCTATCACGGCGGCTATGGTCTGAAAGAAGATAGCGGGAATATCTGTGCGTGGTATGCCGAGGACGGTATCCACCTTGCCAAAGGTTCCTCTGCCATTGACAGCCCCAGAGCGCAGATCGTTTCTTGGGAAACGGTTGCCGAGCGCATTGGAGAACTGCTTGAAAATGGTCGGTTCGCAACTAATGTGGAACTGGTAGAAGCATCCGGATATGAGCGTCAGAAGTTGGCAGAATCCCTGTGGCATCTTTATCACGATTTGAGTGAAGAAGCCCGTTCCAGCAACTATCTGGCAATTCTTCATCAGGAACCGTTTCGTGGTTTCCCTGACGAAACCGCAGACTTGGCTGAAAAGTTGGATGACCCTCGTTTCCACGCAACCTTGGTACAGCAGTATTCGGAATTTAGAAAAACCCTTGCGGAAAATCCCGATCTGCTTCGTTTTCACTATCACAAGCTGAATCTCATTCAGAAACAGCTGTATGAGTTGAATATGCCTTTGCGTGAGTATCAGACCGATATGATGCAGATGCCCCTTGTCCGCCAGTTCATTACGGATGATGAAGTCAATGCAGACTTGACCCGTGGAAGCGGCTTTTCCGGTGGTAAAGCCCGTATTTATAACTACTGGCAGGAGAATCATTCTGCCAAGGAAAAGATGGACTTCCTGAAGCATGAATACGGAACCGGTGGTCATTCCCATGCCTGCTCTGGTGCAACGCACAGCGGTCAGGATCACGATGCCAAGGGTGTTGCTTACACCAAGAGCGGTTGCGATAAATTGCAGATGTCCTGGGCGCAGGTGGTGCAGAGAATCGACGGTCTGATACGAAAGGGACGCTACCTCAGCCCGGAGGAAGAAGCGGAACGACAGGCTATCGAAGAAGCTAAAACTGATCCGTTGGAAGATGTTTATGACCGTTTCGCAGTGATTGATACCGAGGATGGCGAGTATGCGATCTGGGATAATCAGACCGATGACTACTATGTAGACCCGGAAGGCGTTACGGAATACTTCACGGACGAATGGCTTGCCAATGACTATTTGGAGGAAGTTCGTCAGTCCGTAGCTGCGATGGAGTCGGTTCAGCCAGAAGCGCCTGTGGCAGAGCCTGCCGAAGTTGTGGAAGCATCTGCTTCCGAGGAACCGAAATGGAATTATCAGGTCGGTGACACGGTATATCTGGACGATACAGCTTTCCGTGTGGAGCAGATCACGGACAGAGAAGTTCAGCTGCGTGACCCTACGCTTGCTTATCCCATCTTCCGTGCCGAGAATCGTGAGAATTTCGAGCGTATGCTCTCTCAGGACGAAAGAAACCATGCGGTAAGGGTTGATGCCCAAACCGAAGAAAAGCCCGTTACAGAGGATTTTCTGGGCAAAACCGAACCGAGGGACTACACCCCTGAGTATCAGCTGTTAGACCGTCTGCGTATGGACTGCGAATACTTCCTTGGTGCAGGACAGCACAGCGAAAAGCATCTGTGGGCAGGCAACCGCCATGCACAGATTGCCAAGATGCGTGAGCTGTATGAAATGATTCCCGACAAACCAGAATGGCTGACACCTGAGATGATTAACAGCTACGAGGAGCGCATGGCTCCCCGCTATCTGGTTGCCGCCTACCATCACTTTGAAAACGGCTTCGATGATAAACTGGACTACTACACTCTGGAAGAAGCGGAAAAAGCTGCCCAGGGCTATGTGGACGGAACCATGGAGGATGACGGATTCAAGTACGATGGTGCTGCCGTTTACGATCAGCAGGAGCATAAGTGCATCCGTATCTATGGGGACTACCCTGACGAAAAGGCACACGCACAGGTCAGAGCCAGTGCGGAACCCGAACAGCAGGAACCGGAACACTTCATCGATCATTTTTATGTTGCCGAGGACATTCAGAAGCGGGGTGCGCTGGACATCAAGGAATACAGTTCCTTTGATGATGCCCTGCGAGCCTACTATGCACTTCCTGACACGCAGAGAAAAGCCCTGGGTGCAATGAATACCAGAGATCTGCCGGGTAGTCTGGACTTCGTACAGTGCGTAGATGGAAAGGACACCATCATTCAGGATTATGCCCAGGTGGACGGATGGCAGAATGCCGAAGTCATGGACATTATCGCTCAGCTTGAGCAGTCCATCACCACCAGAGAAATCCCACCTGTTCCTGCGGTGAACTTCCACATCACGGATGACAACATCGGTGAAGGTGGACCGAAGCAGAAATTCGCAAGAAACATCGCAGCCATTGAAACTCTGTTCAAACTGGAAAGCGAGAACAGGAACGCCACTACCGAAGAACAGGAGATTTTGTCGAATTATGTCGGTTGGGGCGGTCTGGCAGATGCCTTTGACCCGGACAAGGGAAATTGGGCGAAGGAGTATCAGACACTGAAAAACCTGCTTTCCGAAGATGAATATGCTGCGGCAAGAGCTTCCACCCTGAACGCACATTACACCAGCCCTACGGTCATTCGCTCCATCTACGATGCGGTCGGACAGATGGGCTTTGAAACAGGAAATATTCTGGAGCCTGCTATGGGTATCGGCAACTTCTTTGGTATGCTCCCTCCTGAAATGCAGAGCAGCCGTTTGTATGGTGTGGAACTGGATTCCATCACCGGCAGAATTGCTCAGAAGCTCTATCCCAACGCAGAAATCAAAGTAGCCGGTTTTGAAACGACAGACCGCCGAGACTTTTACGATCTGGCTGTGGGTAATGTCCCTTTCGGCAACTACAAAGTGTCCGACAAGCCGTATGACAAGCTGGGATTCTCCATTCACAACTATTTCTTTGCCAAGGCTTTGGATCAGGTTCGTCCCGGTGGTGTGGTCGCTTTTGTGACAAGCCGTTACACCATGGATTCCAAGAACTCTGACGCAAGGCGTGGCGCAGAGGGCGGAACTGCTTGGTGCAATCCGTCTGCCAAACGATGCCTTTAAGAAAAACGCAGGCACGGAAGTCGTGTCCGACATCCTGTTCCTGCAAAAGCGTGACCATCCGATTGACATTGTACCGGAATGGGTAAACCTTGACCGCACCGAAGAAGGACACACCATGAACAGCTACTTTGTCGCTCATCCTGAAATGGTTCTGGGCGATACGGTGGAAGAAAGTACCGCCTACGGCATGGACATTACAGTGCGTCCCATTGAGGGCATGGAACTGTCCGAACTTCTGAAAGAAGCAGTTTCCCACATCCAAGGAACCTATCAGGCTGTGGAGCTTCCCGAAGCTGACAAGGGTAAGGAAATCGAAACCATTCCTGCAACCCCGGATGTAAAGAATTTCTCTTATACCGTGGTGGATGGCAATGTGTACTTCCGTGAAAACTCCCTGATGCGCCGTGTAGACCTGAATGAGAAAGCAAAAGACCGTGTGATGGGCATGGTGGAACTTCGTGGTATCGTCAACGAGCTGATCGAATATCAGCTTGAGGATTACCCGGATGAAATGATTACTCAGAAACAGGCAGAACTGAATGATGCCTACGATGCGTTTGCCGCAAAGAACGGGCTTATCAATAATCGAGCCAATGGTCAGGCATTTGCTGACGATTCCTCCTACTATCTCCTGTGTTCTCTGGAAAATGTGGATGAGGACGGCAATCTGAAAAGCAAGGCGGATATGTTCACCAAGCGAACCATCAAGCCGGAACGCAGAGTGACGAGCGTGGATACGCCGTCCGAAGCTCTGGCAATCTCTATCGGTGAGCGTGGCAAGGTGGATTTGCCGTTTATGGCACAGCTGCTTGGAACACCTGGAGAATACGATGCGATTCAGGCAGAGCTTCGAGGGGTGATCTTCAAAGACCCGATGGCTCCCGATGCTGTGGAAGTTGGATGGCAGACTGCCGATGATTACCTTTCCGGTGATGTAAGAAGCAAGCTGCGTGTCGCACAGATGGCGGCAGACAGGGATTCTTCCTTCCACATCAATGTGGAAGCCTTGCAGAAAGCACAGCCGAAGGACTTGGATGCGTCCGAGATTGATGTGCGTTTGGGTGCAACATGGATTGATGCCGATTATATTCAGCAGTTCATGGAGGAAACCTTTGAAACGCCGTATTACTTGCGCCGTTCCATTGAGGTCAAGTTCTCCGAGCTGACCGCAGAGTGGCGCATCAACGGTAAGAGTTCTCCCAACTACAACGATGTGGCGGCGTATGTCACCTACGGTACAGAGCGAGCCAACGCATATCGGATTCTGGAGGAAACGCTGAATCTGAAGGATATTCGTATCTATGATACGATTGAAGATGCAGATGGTAAGCAGAAGCGTGTCCTCAATAAAAAAGAAACTACCCTGGCACAGCAGAAACAGCAGGCAATCAAGGATGCGTTCCGAGATTGGATTTGGAGAGATCCGCACAGACGAGAAACCCTTTCCACCAAGTACAACGAACTTTTTAACTCCACCAGACCTCGTGAGTATGATGGCTCTCATATCCGTTTCGGCGGCATGAACCCGGATATTACCCTCCGTGAACACCAGAGAAATGCTATCGCTCATGTGCTATATGGTGGAAATACGCTGCTTGCACACGAAGTTGGTGCGGGCAAGACCTTCGAGATGGCTGCATCGGCTATGGAGAGTAAACGGCTTGGATTGAGCCAGAAATCCCTGTTCGTTGTGCCGAATCACTTGACCTTACAGTGGGCAAACGAGTTCCTGCACCTCTATCCGAGTGCCAAGCTCCTTGTTGCCACCAAGAAGGATTTTGAAACAGCAAACCGTAAGAAGTTCTGCGCTCGTATCGCAACGGGTGACTATGATGCAGTCATCATCGGTCACAGCCAGTTTGAAAAAATCCCGCTTTCTGCCGAACGACAGGAACGGCAGCTGCGGGAGCAGATTGATGAGATCGAGGGTGCGATTGCGGAGCTGAAATGGCAGCGTGGCGAAAACTTCACGATCAAGCAGATGGAGAAAACACGAAAATCATTGGAAGCCAGACTGGACAAGCTCCTTGCCGCTGACAAGAAAGATGATGTCATTACCTTTGAGCAGTTGGGTGTAGACCGGCTGTTTGTGGACGAAAGCCATGCGTTCAAGAATTTGTTCCTCTACACAAAAATGCGAAATGTGGCAGGTCTGTCCACCTCCGAAGCCCAGAAATCTTCGGATATGTTTATGAAGTGCCGCTATATGGATGAGCTGACCGGCGGGCGTGGTGTGATCTTTGCAACCGGTACTCCAGTAAGTAACTCGATGACCGAGCTTTATACGGTCATGCGCTATCTCCAGTACAGTACGCTCCAGCAAAAGAACCTGACCCATTTTGATTCCTGGGCATCGACCTTCGGAGAAACAACAACTGCGATTGAGCTTGCACCGGAGGGAACCGGCTATCGTGCCAGAACCCGATTTGCGAAGTTCTTCAACCTGCCTGAACTGATGAATATGTTCAAGGAGGTTGCCGACATCAAGACCTCTGACCAGTTGCATCTCCCTGTTCCCGAAGCAAAGTTTGAAACGGTTGTGGTTCAGCCCTCTGAGTACCAGAAGGATATGGTGGCTTCCCTTTCAGAGAGAGCAGCAGATGTTCATGCCGGTATTGTAGACCCGTCCGTCGATAATATGCTCAAGATTACCAGCGACGGACGAAAATTGGGACTGGATCAGCGGCTAATGAACACCCTGTTACCCGATGACCCTGACAGCAAGCTCAATGCCTGCGTGGGAAATATCCTGCGTATCTGGCAGGACGGTCAGGCTGACAAATTGACCCAGTTGGTGTTCTGCGACCTTAGCACACCGAAAAATGATGGAACCTTCAATGTCTATGATGATGTCAAAACCAAGCTGATTGCAAACGGTGTGCCTGCGGAAGAAGTTGCCTTTATCCATGATGCAGATACCGAGGCAAAGAAAAAAGACCTCTTTGCCAAGGTTCGTACCGGGCAGGTGCGAGTGCTTCTTGGCAGTACGCAAAAGATGGGTGCAGGAACCAACGTCCAGGACAAATTGGTGGCAGTTCACCACTTGGATGTGGGTTGGCGTCCGTCTGATATGACCCAGAGAAACGGTCGTATCATCCGTCAGGGCAACCGGAACAAAGAGGTTCAGGTGTATCAGTATGTGACCGAGGGAACCTTCGATGCCTACCTGTATCAGACCTTGGAAAACAAGCAGAAGTTTATTTCTCAGATTATGACCTCCAAATCACCGGTTCGCTCCTGTGACGATGTGGATGAGCAGGCGCTGTCCTATGCGGAGATCAAGGCGCTGTGTGCCGGCAATCCGCTTATCAAGGAAAAGATGGACTTGGACATTGATGTGGCAAGGCTGAAGGTGCTGAAAGCTGACCACCAGAGCCAGCAGTACCGTATGGAAGATAAGCTTCTGAAATACTTCCCGGCTGAGATTGAAAAGCAGACAGGCTATATTCATGGCTTTGAAGCTGATATTAAAACCGTGGAAGCACACCCGCAGATTGCCGATGGCTTTTGCGGCATGGAAATCATGGGCAAAGCCTACACCGAAAAGGCAGATGCCGGTGAAATCCTCCTTGCGGCTTGTAAGGACACGAAAAGTGCCGATCCGGTTCCTCTTGGCAGTTACCGTGGCTTTCAGATGGAGCTTTCGTTTGACAGTTTCCGGAACGAGTTCGATGTGACCCTGAAGGGCGCTGTGAGCCACAGAGTAGCCCTTGGAACGGACGCACGAGGAAATATCACCCGACTGGACAATGCCCTTGCAGGCATCCTTGAGCGCTTAGAACGAGCCAATGAGCAGTTGAATAATCTCTACAATCAGCAGGAAGCAGCCAAGGCGGAGGTTGGAAAACCGTTCCCGCAGGAAGCAGAGCTGACAGCCAAAAGTCAGCGACTGGCAGAACTGGATGCAGCCCTGAATATGGAGGACTCTGTGGAAAATCGTGACGAAAGAAGCGAGTCAGAGCGTCCTTCTGTGTTGGCTGATCTGAAATCCAAAGCGGAGCATATCCCGCCTGCAAAATACTCTGAAACCCGTGAGGAGGTGTTGTAATGGCAAAGCGAGATCAGGATGTTCATTTCCTTGCATCCAAGGAGGAGGTCGAGCGAATCCATGAGAAGATGGACGAGCTTGGCATCCGCAGCATGGGAGCCTATCTGCGGAAAATGGCTCTGGATGGTTACTGTATCAGACTGGATTTGCAGGATGTGAAAGCCCTGGTTTCGCTCCTGCGAATCTGCTCCAACAACCTGAACCAGTACGCAAAGCGAGCGAACGAAACAGGCAGCATCTATCGTGCTGACATTGAGGATTTGCAAAAACGGCTGGAGGAGATCTGGACGGACATGAGAGAAGTTCTTGTTCGCCTGTCCTCAATCCAGTAATCCGACAACTTGTTGGGAAGTCGCAGTTTCGGCTGCGGCTTTTACATAAGGGTTGACATCATTGCGTTATGGCAGATACCCTTGTACAATATAATTAAAAGAAAGGGGTTGAGCCTATGAAGCTGGTATTGAAGATATTGGCACTGCCGGTGCTGTTCGTTGTAAAAGTGATTTGCATTCTTGGAAATCTGCTTACAAATGTTGTGTCCTATGTAATTGGTTTATTGCTCTTGGTCATTGGCGGATCTGCGATTTACTGCATTGTAAAGGCTTTGTGGCAGTCCCTGCTTATTCTTGTGGTTCTTGGAATTGCGACAATAGCAGCGGTGTTCTTGCTCGTCTGGGCTGTTATGAAAGTCGAGAATATTGGAGAAAGTCTGGGAGCATTTATCAGGTCATAAGATAATATCAGAGAAAAGTCACCGACCGGTGGCTTTTTCTTTTTGGGAAGGAAGTGATGGGAATGGCAGCGACAAGATTGATTGCACTCCATGTGAATAAGGGAAAGACGGTCGCTCAATGTTTGGCAGACAGAACCGACTACTCACAAAATGCCGCAAAAACCAATGATGGCGAATTTATCAGTTCCTATGAGTGTGATCCAAAGACAGCAGATGAGGAATTTCTGCTTTCCAAACGGCAGTATCAGCATATTACCGGCAGACAGCAGAAGAACAATATCATCGCATACCAGATACGCCAGTCCTTTAAGCCGGGAGAAATCACCCCGGAAGAAGCGAACCAAGTCGGCTATGAAACAGCGATGCGATGGACAAAGGGAAAACACGCTTTCATCGTTGCGACCCACATCGACAAATCCCACATTCACAATCATATCATTTATAATTCGACCTCGCTGGATGCCACACGGAAATTCAAAAACTTCTTTCTTTCCGGTCTGGCGGTGCAAAGACTCAGTGATATGGTTTGCCTGGAACACGGGCTGTCCATTATTACACCGAAGCCGTATCGGGAGCGCCAGAAAAGAACTGTTTATCCCAAGAAGCGTACCCAGCGTGACGAATTATGTGATGCGATTGATGCGGTGCTGAAGCAGAAACCAAAGAGCTTTGATGGCTTTGTTCAGGCTCTGGCTGACATGGGATTTGAGTTCAAGGATGGAAAGCAGCCTGCGTTCAAGGGCGAGAATCAGAAGCGTTTCATTCGGCTGCGTTCCCTGGGCGAAGGATATAGCAAAGAGGAAATTCAAGCGGTTATCTCCGGCAAGAACCTGCACAAATCAAAAGGCGGCTCTGCCAAGGCTCCTGCCCCGAAGCAGTTCCAGATGCTGATTGATATTCAGGCAAAGATGGCCGAGGGCAAGACGGTCGGTTATGAAAAGTGGGCGAAGAAGTTCAACCGAAAAGAAGCTGCCCGAACGGTAATCCTACTGAAAGAAAAAGGCTTGGGCAACTACGACGATCTGACTGCTCATATTGAAAATCTGTCTGCCCGGTTCGATGCGCTTTCTGATTCTATCAAGGTCGCAGAGAAACGTATGGTTGAGGTTCAGGCGTTGCAGCAGCACATCAAAAATTATCGCAACACAAGGCAAATTTATATCGAGTACCGCAAGTCTGGATATAGCAAAAAATTCTTTGAAGAACACCGTCAGGAAATCACAATTCATAAAGCGGCGAAGCAAGCCTTTGATGAATTGCAGATTACAAAGCTCCCGTCCATGCAATCATTGTATGAGGAGTTTCATCAGCTGGCAGTCCAGAAAAAGCAGGACTACGCTGAGTACCGTCAGATCAGAAAAGAGAAAGAAGAACTGCTGATTGCCAAACGGACGGTTGAAACGATTTTGAATATCGACAGGCAGAAAGAGCAGGAAAAAGAGAAAGAGAAAGAGGAAAAGAAGAACTTCCGTTAAAGCAAAAAGCCACGGTCTGCACTCCCCAAAGGGTGCGGATCGTGGCTGCTTTTTTGCTTTTCGATTTCGGTGCTTTCAACCATGGGCAAATTTTTATTCTACTGTTCTTTGAGAAACGATTGAAAATCGTGTAGCCATCATCGGCAGATGATGTTCAAAGGGGATTGGGGATGCTTCCCCAACAAGCAAATTTGCGAAGATTGCACCGAAGGGAAAATCGAGAAAATGAGTGAACCTGTACAGGTTTACACTGCTTGCCAATTTGTGAGATTATGAATTTAGTATCGAGAATAGGGTACACCTAAATTTTGCAATGCTGCAACCCTATCATCGTTGCATGGATGAGTTGAGTATATTGCACTGAGAAAACCATCATGCGGAACATCTGAGATATGTTGGTCTAATACCGTCGCTAATTCAAGACCAAAACCAATTTTATAAGCAAATTCATCAGCCAGATACTCATTTTGTCTCATAGACCACATCAGAAAAAGCATACAGAACTTTACCCATAACCAAGAAAGTGCTGTTGATATTCCTGCGAAAACTGCGGTAATTATACCCATTACACCACTACGAGAGCATATTGCGAACAGCCCCATGATTGCAGAAAAAATCCAGTAGGATATTTTGATTAACAGGAGGCACCCGGATATAAATATATTGCCCCCGCCAATCAATAATTGGATAACAGTATGTCCGTATGAGAGATGTCCGATCTCATGGGCGAGAATTCCAAGTATCATATCATCGGAGAGTAAAAGCAATCCGTCAGTTATGCATAGTGTTTGCCTACCTAGAGCAAATGCATTTGGAGCAGGATCATGGATAATCTTCACTTTCACTTTTTTAGGACAGTATGATGTGTTCTCTTTTGCTTTATCTAAAACATATTGAACCAGCGGGACAACTCGAAGTTTTATATCTACTCTTTTTATATCGCTTGCTCCTGCGAAGGCAGCCAGGCACATTTCGCCTAATGGGGATAAGCTGATAGCTACTGTGAAAAAGTAAATACAAATCAGTTCAACAATGCTTCCTGACGAACCGAACACAGCAACAATCAGCAGAATATTAAGAGTAAAGAACAGAAGAGTTCCTAAGTTTGAGAAGCGAACAATTCTGCCTACACGATGCCAAATATCCATAATGCACCCCCCTTTTATCGTGTTGTTGGTTTGAGCTTGCATTGTTTAATTACTCAAATGTAAAGAAATCTTTGTTTCGCTCTTTGAACAGAGCAAAGACAGTCTCTAACACAAATTCGTTTTCAACACCAACATATTCTTCTGTTTCATCGTCAATTTCTTTCAGCTGCAAAATAACAACTTGCCCATCCGAATCTCCAATAGGAAGCAGGACAACATATTCGTTCTGGCGATACGGTATTAAGTCAAGAAATTCAAATTCAACTTCGTTCCCATTCTCATCATTCAAAGTTATAATGTTGTCTTCATCCATGTCGTCGTTCCTTTTCTTAATATAAATAATTATCGTTGATAATGATGCCTAATAGTTCAAAGAGATTATCCTTTTTGGAAAGAATGCATTTTTTCATGGCTTGTTTAATTTGTTCCGTTGAAATGCTATCAGGCAACATTTCCCTTGGGACACCATGACCGAATTGCCGAAAATACTGTTCTTCGATTTCATAATACTCATTATCAATTTTCGGTTCAGGTGTATTAAGGAAGCTATTCATAAAATCTGCAACGCTCTTGTTTTTGTCCATTGTATGCACCTACCTTTCTCTGCTCAAGACCCTAACATGATTATCTGGTCTAATAGAATCAATCATTGAAGAAAAAATACCAAACGCTGTAGGAAAGAAATTTGCTAATAGCTCTAATTTGCCTTGGTCTCCCATAGACGCTTCAAAAAAGTGGGCAAAGGCTTCTGCTTGTAGATTGCCCGGTCTCGTCCAATAGTTCCTTGAGTGACCATAATTTCCGTGCAATTGACCATTTGTTGTCGCATCAATTAAGTCCGAGAAGGAGTGAGCTGAATCCTGCCTAATACGGGTCAGAAAAGCAGTTTGCTTTTCCACTGGAAGATTGTTATATAAGCTCAGGATTCTTTGTCCGTCCTCAACCAGTGCCTCAGCAAATTCTGGAGTATTGGATAGATTGCTCCGATAGTTGCACGAAGCATGGTCGATCATGTGAGCAAGCTCGTGGAAATAAGTTGTTCCTGCACCTCTTGGATTTGTCATATCAGAAGCTGCATTGTAGTAGACTCCTCGTGAATGCCCTATATAATTTCCCGGTGAGTAATGTGCTGTCTGATCCGGTGGATATTCAGAATCTTGTATCATCAGTTTACCAGCGAAATGGTCAAACACTTCTCTGACATTCTGCTCTGCATTTTCATGGCGTTGTGATATAACAGCGATATATCCGTCTGGTGTGCTACCTTGGGTTAGCACGCCAAGGCAATACTGATAAGACGAATTACCAACATTAGGTGTTTGCAGACCCTGGAGGAAAGAATTTCGTGCAGAAGGAGTGTCCAAATTAACATTATCATATTCTTGTACACTTTTGGCAAGTGAAGCAACGTATTTTTCGGCCTGAAGCATAATCTGTAAAATATCATTCAGGGCTTTGTTGCAATCTTTTACGATAGTTCCCAGCTCATCGTACTTCTTGTCATTCCATCCAATTCCCAATTGCTGATATTTCATCTTCACAGAACTTCTTGTAGTTTCGATAGAAGAAATGGAGGTCCGCATATTTTTCAGTATTGTCAGTAATTGAGTTGCATCAGCATTTACGTTGCTCAAACACTCACCTCCTCATTTGTTAATCATTTCGAGTGTAGCTACCTGTTACTAAAACCGGGATATATGTATCAAGCGATTGAGCTGCAAGTGTTCGATGTCGCCCATCACTCTGAAATACATAATAAGAACCTACCTGCGCAACCTGGACAGGATTATTGTAATAGCTACGAATGGTATCATCTAACACTGGGTTTTGTGAAAGCTCATCCAAAGACATTCCTGACTCAGTATTTTGACGAACATCTTGGATGTGCGAAGCTCGCCTTAGAATGTTTTCTCTCGACCATCCCTCTCGACCATTCCGTGTCCAAAATCCTTCCGGGTTCCCAAGTTCTCGGTCACTGAGATAAACTCCTTCAATATCCCTTGCTCTAACGTATACGAGTTCTGGATTTTCATTTCGAGAAAAGGTATAGTTCCCGTTCTCCCAATAATCTCGATATTCTTCATAGTGATTTCCACGGGAAAAATATCGTTCAGCTGATAGTCTGTCTTGAACAAATGCAAGATTAGAACCAAAGGTATTTGACTCAAAGGTGGTTGTATCTGCACTTGATGGTGTAACAGCAAAACTACTGGTCTGAGGTGTGCTTGCAGATATTCCATTTGTAGATCCTAGTTGAACACTTTCGTATTCACTAAGGCTCTTGGCGAGTAAAGCCACATATTTTTCTGCTTGAAGCATAATTACCAATATGTCATTGAGAGCCTTGTTGCAGTCTCTTACAACCACGCCCAACTCGTTGTATTTTTTATCTTGCCATCCAGCACCTAACTGTTCATATTTCATCTTTACAGATTTTTTGGTAGTTTCGATGGAGGAAATGGAATCCTGCATTTTTTTCAGCATTGCGAATAGCTGAACGGAGTCAGCATTTACCATACTCATTTCATCACCTCCTGGCAGCGGATTTTGTGAAGTGCAAAGCGGCGATGTGTCAGGAAAGTCTGACACATCACTGCTTCGGCAAGATTTAATTTAGAGAGGAAAGAAATTGTTCCAACTCAGCAGCGGTCGGTGCAATGTACGGTTTCATCTGGTAAGTATCCTTAACACCGTCTGTGAAGTATACGCTCCTTTCTTTTTTCGTTTTGTTGGTTCATTTTCGCCAGTGTGTTCGTGTCGTTTGCTGTGACGAGAACGCAACATAGACACAAAGAAAACACAAGGGCGAGCTTGCTCGTTTATATACCCTTGTGTTTTCGACTGGATATGTTAAGGTAACAAACAGTAAATGACACGTTACAGACTGCAAAATGTACCAACTGAAAAAAGAAAGAATACCGTTGTGTGCTTTATTTCTCGATCAGCTTTTCAAACATGAGGAAAGGTTTTTATAAAAAAAGAGTAGTTACCGTTTTTTGGTAACTACTCTTTTCCTTTTTTAAGGTTTAAAGTCCTGGAAGTTTAGGTGTTTTGGGTATTGGTGGTGTAGGTAGCTGCAAGCTTTCCAATTTTTGTTGAATTGCTTTAAATTCAGGGGTTTCTTGGTGTTGATTTTGAACCATTTTTTGCTCTATTCTCTCCAAAGTCGGTTGAATTTCTTTCCCTGATACTTTACGATTTAATTCTCTTTCTAAGGTCTCTTTCGGACTAATGGAAGGCGTTTCTAAACTTGAATAGAAGTTTCACTCCTTCTCTATTATAAAGCCTTATATCGCTAAATAAGCCCGTTTTATGAAGGGTTTCTAAGCTGAAATGAACGGGTTTACACCCGGCCTTGACCTCCGCCCGCTGTCCCGCTGAATGGGTGGACAAGGCGGCCAATCCCTCAAAGTGCTTGGACGCTCTCTTTCTGATTTTGGAGCGTTTCTTTTCTAAAAATTGAAATGGGCGGGAAGCCATTTTAGGGCTTTCCCGCCTTGATTACTTTTTAGCAAAGACGGGCGTGACTGTCAACGGCGGCGCATGAAATGCGCCGTTCATCTTGACCGTTGACTGGCTCGGCTGGCTTTGCTATCTTCCTGACAAATGGGAATGTCTAAGATAGTAAAGACGTCCCACATGCAACTCTTTCTTTTATTGCGGAAACCGTATCTTTAATTGTGAATGTAGTTGTGTCTATGACATTTGATTCATATATCCCCAAACCGGAAAATTGCTCCCACATTGTTTCCACTAATTCAATATTTGTTTTTCTATCTAATTTTGAGCGTTCCACAGCTCGCTTCATAGTTTCTTTTTTACTCGCTCTTAATACAATATAGTGTACCTCGTAATCTTCTTGGGCAAGAGCTTTCCATGGCTCCAAAAACCATGGCCCGACAATCCCATCTACAATTACATCATATCCGCCACGAGCATATCGCTTTGCAGCTTCTAAAAAGGCTTCAATGACAACCAGATTTTGCTTGTTGGATTCTGGCAAATGTGGTGGTATTGCGCCTTTGCTTAAGTAATGAAAAAAGTCATCGGTGTGCATATGCACTGATTTATCCATATCTGATTCCTTTGCGACAATTGACGCAGTTGTTGTTTTTCCTGTCCCCGGTGAGCCTGTAATCACAATAATTCTTCCTTGATTCATCTGTATTTTCCCTCACAATTTGAATTTATCACTTTGTTCCTGCCTGCTCAATCATCTTCTTCGCAAACTGGTTTTCCCTGACCCTGATTGCCCACCAAGTAAAAAAGCGGTTGGCGATTCAACCGCTTTTTTACTTGAACCAATTCTTCTAAATTATCATTTAAGCGATTCTCAAACTGTTTGTCAGTAAAATTGACTATATTTGCCATATTAAGCCACTTTCTCTTTATTCAAAACTTGTTTTGAGTAACGATTCATTGACCGCCAATACTCATGAACGGCTTGTAATTCTTCTAAAGAATAATCAAAAAGATTTACACGTTTTGCAAGCTTTAATTGGTTTAATAAATTGACTTCCAATAATTGAGAGTCATTTTTATTTAATTCATGGTTCAAAACATAGTTTAATACTCGATTATAAACGCTTGCCGATAATTCGTTAATGATCTCTATTTCAAATGTTTTTTCATACGTAACTGCCATTTCATTTTCACTCCTTTTAAAGTTTGTCAGGTAAATATTTCCGTATATATTCTTCTAAGGCTTGATCCATAACTTCTTTTACGTTTCCGCCATTCTTTGCTGTTTCGATTTTTATGATATGGTGCAAGTCAGCACGAACACGAACCGTCTTATCTCCCATTATATCTTTTTTTGCACTGATTGGTGTATCATTTCGTTTTGCTTTTTGTGCGCCTAAATTTCCCACAATCACTCACTTCTTTCTATTTCTTCTTATTCTTATTTTATCATCAACAATCACAAATCACAAGTGATTTGTGATTAATCACTTGTGATTTGTGATTCTATTCTTTTTCGTTTTCTAATTGAATGATTCGCTCAAGCATTTCAAAAAATACGTTCTCATACATGGATAAAACTTTTTTGTCATAGCCTTTGTGTTCTGTAATTCCGTTTTTAGACCAGGTACTTACTTTATTACTTCGCTTGATAATATTTTGGAAAACCAAGTTATCTTCTTTATGTTGCTTGTACAGTTCTTCCAGGTTTGATTTTATCGTTGCGCTGTCCGTATCAACTAAATAAGGAACAAAACCGATCATATCTAGTCCAGGGTTAAACTGTTCTTGTAAATCAATCAAATAGGAAATATAGTTTTGAATGTTGTTTGTACTTTCTTCTTCTGCTTGTAAAGGGATCATAACGTAATCACTTGCCACGATTGCATTATTTGTATAAACGCTTGGCGTTGGTACAGTATCAATAATAATGAGATCATAGTCACTTTTTAAAGGTGCTAAAAGAGTAGCAAGCAATCTACTTTCATTTTCAAAAGTCCATGAGCGAGTTAATTTTGGCAGTAACATCAAATCAAACGTGCCAGGGATCAAGTCTAAATTATCAGTCAAATGAACAATAGAAGAAGCCAAGTTTCCATTTTTCAGTCCTTCATAAAAATTAACACGTGGCAATTCTACCTTAAATGTTTTTGCTAAGTCTTTTGTCAATGTTGCTTGTAAGTCCTTATCGATCATTAAAACTTTTAAATTAAATTTGTCTGTCAAGTAAGCAAACATAGTCGATAATTTTGACTTTCCAACACCACCTTTAAAATAATTGTTTAAGATAACAATCGCTTCATTTTTACTGTTTAAAATACGTCTTAATTCTTCAAGTATTTTGAGTTCTTCCTTCTCCATAACTACGCCCCATTCTTTTTTTGTATAGTAATATTGTATCATTAGGAATCACAAATCACAAGTGATTTGTGATTAATCACTTGTGATTTGTGATAAGTGATTTGTGATTAATATATAAAAGCCCTCTTTAAAGGGCTTTTATGCTTATTTTGAAAAAGAGATAAAATCAATATATCCCTTTTCTCCGATTTTTACAACGGCATTGTAGGACTTTCTATCTTTCGTTTTGATTCCTTTTACCAGGGTTTCTTTTCCCTCTAGTAATTCTTTTACATTTGTTTTGGTGAGTTTTTTCTTTCTAAAATGTTCAGCTAAAGTGAAGGTACATTCAGGATAATTTGAACAACCATAAAACGATTTTTTTAATACAATATTGTTGCCACACTTAGGACATTTTCCTACAAGGGGTCCCGAGCGCTTAGTGGGAATTTGTACCCCTTATCGATACAAATTCCCCGTAGGCGCTAGGGACCTCTTTAGCTCCTTGGAAGCTGTCAGTAGTATACCTAATAATTTATCTACATTCCCTTTAGTAACGTGTAACTTTCCAAATTTACAAAAGCGACTCATAGAATTATTTCCTCCCGTTAAATAATAGATAACTATTAAAAATAGACAATACTTGCTCATAAGTAACGGTACTTAAATTGTTTACTTTGGCGTGTTTCATTGCTTGATGAAACTGATTTTTAGTAAACAGTTGACGATATTCTCGATTGACCCATTTTGAAACAAAGTACGTATATAGCTTCCAATATTTATCTGGAACATCTGTGGTATGGCGGGTAAGTTTTATTAAGACACTGTTTACTTTTGGTTTAGGATGAAAGCATTCCGCTGGCAGCTTAAGCAATTGCTGAATCGAGACTTGAGTGTGCAAGAGCAACCCTAGTGTTCGGTGAATATCCAAGGTACGCTTGTAGAATCCTTCTTCAACAATCAGATAGATGTCAGACGCATGGCTTTCAAAAACCACTTTTTTAATAATTTGTGTGCTTAAATGGTAAGGAATACTCCCAACAATTTTATACCTCTGTTTGTTAGGGAATTGAAACTGTAGAATATCTTGGTGAATTAAAGTGACACGAGTATTCAGTTTTAATTTTTCTGACGATAAGTTGAATAGATGACTGTCTAATTCAATAGACGTTACCTGTTTACTTATTTTAGCCAGTTTCGTCGTTAAATGCCCTTTACCTGTTCCAATTTCGTAAACGGTATCGGTTTCTTTTAAATTCAATTGTTTTATTATTTGGTTGAGTACTTTTTCACTCGTTAAAAAGTTTTGAGAATATTTTATATTTTTGTTCATGTAATCACTCCTTCTTAATTACAAATTTTTAGCATCTAATTTAACTTCAATTCCTATTATACAAAATTTTAAGATACTGCACTATCAACACACTCTTAAGTTTGCTTCTAAGTCTTATTTCCATAACTTCTTTCATTTGGGAATAATTCAAGCTGGCGAATCATATAATGTGTACTTGGAATGTAATCAAAATAAAACAATAGTGCTAGATATAAACTCCATGGAATTGGGCGTGTCCGATTTTCGTAGGCACTATAAGTTTGTCGTGAAATACCAACAGCCGAAGCAATTTCTTCTTGTGATGCACCAACTTTTCCTCTGAGTGCGGGTAACTCAATCGCCAATTGAGTGGCCAAGTTCTCTTTCTCATCTTTACTAAAATTCCAAAACTGCTTATAAGCATCTCGCCCTACAAATTGAATCAATAAATCTCCTCCTGGGTATACTCTTTCGTAGAGTACATTACTCCACGAAAAAACACCGCCAAACACTGAAAACTCAGCATTATTTGACGGTGTTGACAATTTATTTGACGGCTAATAAATCAGAAAGCCGTTGCATATTTTCTCTTTTTAAATCCATGGATGGGTGTACATAGCGATTCATTGTAATATTCACGCTGGCATGACCCAATATTTCGCTGAGACTTTTTACATCGAATCCAAGCTCTATGCACCTTGTAGCAAATGTATGACGTAACGAGTGATAATTTGCGGAGGTGATTCCGCTGTTTTTCAATACCTTCTTAAAATGATTTTGCATGGTTCTTGGTTCTAATGGATTCTGATCGCTATTGGTTAGGATGTAGCCAGTAGAAGAAGCTTTGTGTGCTGTAAGAATAGTCATTAAGCCATGGGGTACTGGAATAGTACGGATGGAGCAAGCACTTTTTGGTGTGGTAACAACAATCCTTGTCTTGTATTCACTGTTGGTTCTATCTTGGATTCTCTGGAGCGTTTGATGCACGTGGATTGTGTAATCTGAGAATGAAACATCTTCCCATCGTAACGCACAAATTTCACCTACTCTGAGACCAGTGAATAAACATACTAATATACCAATATTGCAGGAATCAAGATTAGAATACAAGTATTGGCATAATTTTTCCTGTTCAGCACGACTCAAAACTCTCATTTCCTTCGTTTGACGTTTTATCTGTATAGATCGTGCGTCACAAGAAATGGCTTTCCCGTTTCGGGTGGCAAATTGTAAGACATTTCGAATTAGAGATAAAATATCTGAAACAGTTTTAGAGGAAAGTCCATTCTCCTTTAATCCACCAGAAACAAGGAAAAAATTACACTGCGTTTCAATAAACTCGTGTGTTATATCACGCAATTGTTTGCTTCCGAACACAGGAAGTATATACGAGCTGAGAAGATTCCTATATTTGTTGCTTGTAGATTCCTTCACTTTAGGACATATAGCTTGAAACCATTCCATAGCAACCTGTTCAAATTGATCTGAGCTAATTTCTGGATCGACAGTGACAGAATTACTCGTGCACGAACTTTGACTGATAAGTTTTGCCTTGACTTCTCGATATGACTTTGCATAAACATAACCGTAATTGGCTTTGCCTGTAGAAGATCGGGACTTAATGTATCTTCCTTCCCATCTGCCGTCTTTCCTTTTGTAAATATTTTCTCCTTTTCGTGCCATAAGGTACACCTCCTTCAATATGACTATAATTCTGACGGCAAATTGTGACTTTGGAACTTTCTAAGATGGATTTTTGTGCAAAACCTCGTGTTTTATGTCCCTAACATATTGACAAACAGTGCGACAATTTGTAAAATAAAGATATAAACTAAAAAAAACAGAGAAGAATGCGATTCGTGGAGTAATGTACTCTACGAATTTTTTATTTTAAAGAACCTCAAGATAGCTCATATTGTCGTCTTGGGGTTCTTTTCATTCTATCATTTAATGCAATCTGCCTATAAAATTTTATCATATTGCATTTATAAATGCAACTTGCACCCGATGTTGGTTGTTGAGATTTTTGGTACATTTTATAATGTATAGCAGAATCATACACAGCATGGAGGTGATTGAAACGCAACCGGAAATTGATTACGTTAAGATTGGTCAGCGCATTAGAGCTGCCCGACTGGAAAAGGGTTATAGTCAGGCTGATTTGGGTGCGTTGGTTGGTTGCTCGAACAATCATATGAGCCATGTTGAAGTTGGACAGACGAAAGTTTCTTTGGCAATGCTTCTAAAACTGGCATTCGTCTTGGAAAAGAACTTTGACTATTTTTTACTGGATACCCCATATGCAAAATGCGACAGCATCATTGATAATGAGATTGCTGCAAAACTGAAAAAGTGTAATGTAACAACATTGATAACCGTAGGAAAGTTGATTGATGTCTTGATTGACCAGCAAGAGATGATAAAAAAAGCGGAGCTTGATTGATATAATGAAAAAGAAGCCCATTGACGGTACAGAGTGAACTGCTATGGGGTTCTTTTTTGCAGCACAATATACTGATTCTTTAAGAAGCAAAAAGTCCACCAGTCATGATGCACTACGCATCGTACTGGTGGACTTTTTCTGTAAAGATATAAAAATAGATATTCATATATCGCCATAACCAATGTCGTTATCGTAGGCATGAAGATCTTCTTTCAGGAAATCTGCTTTACGAATATACATCGAATTTACCAGCTCTCCTTTTTCGTGGAGCAGGCTGAATTTGTAGTCTAATAATGCTGCCGGTACATAGAGCATTTTAGCCGTTTCAAAAAATGTGTGTTCCGAAAGGCATTCCAGGACTTTCCCATCTTCTAACAGAAGCTCCGCCGCAAAGAAGTTTGCTTCATTTTCTTCGATTGATCTATCATCAAAAACTTCCATTTCTTGAAAGCCGTGCATCATAGCGATTTTTGTATGCAGGACAGCGTGTCCTAATTCATGTGCGACTAATATACGCTCCAGGATACCGTTCACATTGTGATCTATCACGATATTCTTTTGTCTGGACTGGTAATAGAAGAAGCCCTTCAATTTCTTCTGTAAATCGTAATAGTGGATTTTGATACCTAACAGCTGACATAGCTCGTAAGGGTCTCTGGTGTGATATTTTCGCACAAGCTTATCGACAGTTTCAATGATATGCTCTGCCGTTTTCATTTGCTTCACCTCCGAATCGCACACAGAAAACATATTCTGTGCTTGAGGATTTTACTCTTTATCTTTATGCTTTCTGTATTTCTTCGGAGTGTACTTTTCCCGTGCTGTTTTCTTAGAGTCCATATAAACTGACATAATCGCCTGGAAGAATACATCTTTTGCGTCCTCGTCCAATTCTCCACCGGCAAACAGAGAATTTACACGACCCAACACTTCCTGAGCTTCTTTTGCTCCTTTTGAACCGAAGTTTTCCTTTGCCTCTAAAATAAACATATCCTGATCTATATGGCTCTGGCTATCCGTTTCAGATTCGTCCAAAAGATAGGACACAGAGATATGCAGTGCTTCAGCAAGTTTTCTGATGTTGCTTTTTCTGGGGAGTGTTCCGAGCTGCTCATAGGTGTAAAGGGATCTTTCGGAAATGCCGGTCATCTGGGCAAGCTCCGTTTGAGATAGGTTCATAGCCAAACGAGCTTCTTTAATTTTTTCTCCAAATGTCATGGTAGTATCCTTCCTTTCAAAAAATATTTATTCGTAACTTCCGATTATTTGTTGACAAACTTCTGGAAAATGCTATAATAAGAATCATAACAGAAGTTTTAATTCCACTTAATTATATATCGGAACTTTTATAAAGTCAAGAACTTCCGATTTCACTTCTGTTATTTTAATCAAATATCGGAAGTTATAGTCATTCTTGTCCCATGGTATTTGTTTCCCTTTAGCCAAGTGACAGGAGTTAGAAAGGAATTCTTATTTTATGGATTAGGCTGAAAGGAGATTCTGAATGAGCAGATATAATACACAGGTATTAAGCAGTATTCGAATGCTTTGCCGGATGCAGAACATTGACGAGAAGGTTCTGTATGAAAGAGCAAAGCTGATTTTATCCATATATCGAGAGGTGTGCTGGTCTACCATTGATCGTGCGAATGATGTATGTGATACCCTTATTTGTACTTACGGTGACAGCTTAGATGGTGCATTGATTTATCTGGAGAACTTTGCTCCGGATGAAGCGAGAGAACGATTTGAAGAACGCATTCGCAGCTTATTTGAGACAAAGTGGATCATTGAACTGGTAGATATGGCTATGTTGAAAATCAGAGAATATCCAGATAAAGGCGCTCTGTACTGTGAGATTATCTCAAAGGCATATCTCAACCGCTTCAAGTACAGGGAATCAGAAATGCTGGAGGTTTTGAATATGGAACGCAGCACCTACTATGACCGAAAGAAAGAAGCGATACTGTTATTTGGTCTGTCACTTTGGGGAACAGCCATTCCTAAATTGAAAGATTTCCTGGAAAGTGCCCGGGAGGAAGAAGCATTGTGTTATTGTGAATGCTAAGACAGGATTTTAGTCCGACTAAAATCCGATGAAAATACGACGGTTCCCCTACTGAAAGTCCGACTTGTCCAGTGTTAAAATGGCTATGCTGGGAGATAGCGGCATAAAATTGAATAGAGAGAGTTACGCCTCGTGCCTGTAATGGGTACGGGGCTTTTTTTATACCTGCCTATTTTCCCCCATAATTAACACAAAGGCATGAACGAGAGCTTGGAGTAATTTACTCCGGCTCTTTTTTTATGCCTGCAAGGAGGACAGGCAGATGGCAAAGGGTATTGAGAATCGGGCACGATCTCCTCCCGCTGTTTTTGATTTTGCAACTTCACAAATTCAAAAACACGGAGGAACGAAAATGTATTACGACTTGGTTGAAAGCGGAAAAAGAATTAAAGCCTTGAGAAAGGAACATGGGCTTACACAGGAACAGCTTGCGGAGCAGTTAGGTGTTGCCGCAAACACCATTGCACGAATTGAAACCGGCAACAGAGGTATCTCTATTGATTTGGCAATCGAACTGGTTGTGCGCTTTGAGACAACCCTTGATTACATATTTTTAGGTCGTGAATAACCTCAAAACTATACCTACGAGGCAATAAAAACTTGCATGAGGAACAGGTACAATTTAGATACAGCCAAAGAAAATCGGCTGCTTGATCCTTGAAAACTGAATACACAGTCATCGAATACGTTCCTGTTGCCGGTGCGAGAGCATCAGCCACATCAGCGGTACGCCGAGACGTATCGGATAGAGAAACAGAACGACTTTCTTCTATAAATTAAGCGCTTGTCTCTCTCCCGATGCCAGCGATCAATACTGGCTTGTAAATATTGGGTTGCTCCCAATACGGCCATGAAAGCAACAGGATTAAAGATACTTCTCTACGGAGCTGGCGGAGAACCCGGCAGAGGTTAGATTCCTATGGAACTGATTCGCAATCAGTCGTTCGGTGATTCCCTGAGGGCGTAAGCCCTCTTTCCCAGGGGTGCGTGGCAAATATGGGACACATAGACTTTTGGACTGACTGCCTGATTCCTTTCTGGCAGTCAGTTATTACATAGCCAACGAAAGGAGGTCATGGCACATGATGAAAGAAAATTGGGTATATTGCCGTGGTGATATTTATTGCGCCAAGCTGGACCCGGTAGTTGGGTCGGAACAAGGCGGCATCCGTCCGGTTATCGTCATTCAGAACGATACCGGTAATAAACACGCTCCCACATTGATTGTGGCAACGGTCACCACCAGAATCCATAAGAAAGCGAATATGCCGACGCACTTTGTTATTTACGACAATCCTGCATTCAAAGAAGCGTCCGTTGTTCAGCTGGAACAGATTCGTACCATTGATAAAAGCAGGATTGATAATTACTTAGGTAAGGTAACGCCCCGTGAAATGGTAGCGATTGAGAAAGCCTTATCTGTCAGCCTGGCAATGGAACAGCTGAAAAAGCGTTCCCCAAAACATAAAGCAAAGAGAGCGAAGGAGTGAACATAAATGTTTGAAGAAAGAATCGCTGCCATGAATCAGCGCACCGAAGAAGCGATGGCTGCTAACGCAGTTCAGTTTGATAAGAGAACCTATACGGTTGATGAGATTCAGGATATTCTGGGCATCAGCAGAACCAGCGCATACAACCTTGTGAAAAAGAAAGTTTTCCATAGCGTCCGCATCGGTGGCAGTATCAGAATCTCCAAAAAGAGTTTTGATGAGTGGTTGGATCATCAAATGTAAGATTTGTCAAGGGCGTCGTACAACCCGGCGACAAACTTCAAAACATATTGAGAGTTCGATAAAATGTAGCCATGACAAGAAACACATGGCTACATTTTTTACATAGGAGGTTGTACGATGGCGGAAATGAGAAAACGCACGAGTATGTCTGTTCTGGAAATGGGCAGGATGCTCGGTCTTGGTAAAACGGAGTCATACTGGCTCATTAAGAAGAATTACTTCAAAACCATTCTTGTCGGCAACACCATGAGGGTGATGATCGACAGCTTTGAAGAATGGTATGCCAATCAGTTCAAATACCAGAAGGTCGATGGAACCCCTCCCGGCGAGGAATTGAAGAAAACTACATATTCAATGGAGGAGCTTGGACAGCGCCTTGGGCTGAAAGAAGCGACTGCTTACGAACTGGTTGCCAAAGGGCATTTTGATGTGGTCGATGTCCTGGGCAAGCGCAGAGTGACAAAGGAGAGCTTTGAAAGATGGTATGCTTCTCAAACCGATTACCGCACGGTAGAGGATCAGGAACTGGATGCAGATATTATGGCATCCACCTACGGTCTGCCGGAAATGGCAAGAATGCTTGGGGTACATCGTCAGACCATTTACTATATCGTTGCCAATGAAGATTTTGAGCTTATCAAGGTTGGCAGGTATAAGCGAGCTACCAAAGAGAGCTTTGAAAAATGGTATCACAATCAGACCCGCTACCAGTTAGCGGAAGATAGACAGGAAAGGAGCTGATTACATGGCATCTATCGTTAAGAGAAAAAAGAAGTATTCTGTGGTTTATACATACACCGATGAGAACGGCAACAAGCGTCAGAAGTGGGAAACCTTTGAAACGAATGCCGAAGCAAAGAAAAGGAAGTTGCAGGTTGAATATGAGCAGGAGTCCGGAACCTTTATTCCCCCTTCTGCTAAAACCGTCAATGATCTTTTGGATGAGTATATGTCAATCTATGGTGTGAACACCTGGGCGATGTCTACCTATGAAAGCAGAAAGAGCCTGATTGCAAACTATATTCGTCCCCTCATCGGTGATATGAAGCTGGAGGATGTCACGCCGAGAATCATGGACAAGTATTACCGAGATTTGCTTTCTGTCAAAGCGGTTTCTTCTAAGTATGTAAAAGCCCGTACAGAATATCTGACTCCGCATACTGTCCGAGAGGTTCACAAGACATTGCGAAATGCTTTCAATCAAGCGGTCAAGTGGGAATTGATGACCAGAAACCCTGTGGAGCACGCTACGCTGCCGAAAGAAGAACACAAGACCAGGGATATCTGGACAGCAGAAGTGCTCCAGAAGGCTCTGGAAGCCTGTGACGATGATATTCTTCGTCTGGCTATTAACCTTGCCTTCTCCTGTTCCCTGCGAATGGGCGAGCTTCTGGGGCTTACCTGGGACTGTATTGACATTTCCCCCACCAGTATTGAACTTGGTCAGGCAAGCATCTTCGTTGAAAAGGAGTTGCAGAGAGTAAATCGTGAAGCGATGGCAGATCTGGACGGTAAGGACATCATGTTCAAGTTCCCACCGACCTTCGCCAGTACGCATACCGCATTGGTTCTCAAAACTCCTAAGACCAAAACAAGTGTCCGCAAGGTGTTCTTACCGAAAACCGTAGCGGAAATGTTGGTACAGCGAAAGGCTGACATCGAAGAACTGAAAGACCTTTTCGGTGACGAGTTCGTAGACTTCAATCTGGTTTTCTGTTCTTCCAATGGCAAGCCGATTGAGGGGCAGGTTATCAACCGTGCTTTCAATAAGCTGATTGAGGAGAAGGGACTGCCGAAAGTGGTTTTCCATAGTCTCCGACATTCCAGTATCACTTACAAGCTGAAGCTGAACGGCGGCGATATGAAATCCGTTCAAGGCGATTCCGGTCATGCACAGGTCAAGATGGTAGCGGATGTTTACTCCCATATCATCGACGATGACCGCAGACTGAACGCTGAAAGAATGGAAGCTGCGTTCTACTCAGGCAGACAGGCAACGCCTGAGCCGGTTCAACCAGCCGCAACGGAAAGCTCCGCTGATGATAAAGAACTTCTTCTGAAGCTTCTGCAAAATCCGGAAATGGCAGCACTCCTGAAGTCGCTGGCAAAAACATTATAGTAACTGCAAGGGCAGATCCTTTTACATAGCTACAATAGCTGTAAAAGGGTCTGCCCTTATTTTTTTGTTATGGAGGTCAACGAGTATGGATAGAATCTTTATGGACGAGTATTACGAGCATCTGAGAGCTGACAATATCGAGGCATTTTCCAAGGAAAGGAACGACGAATATGTTGGCAGAGCTGAGGAATACAAAGCAGCAAAGTCGGCATTGCTTGAAGGATTGGGACTTGAGCATTTGTTTGACCATAGCCATGAACTGACTCCGAAAGAGAAAGAAATATGGATGCTGTTCGATAGGGTTGATGTAGCAGAGCTTCTTGCAAGGGATGCTTTTGCCAAGGGTGCTTATATGCTCGGCGCTGAGGATAGAGAGATTATGCTGAAATAAAAAAAGACCTGCTTCGGCGGGTCTAAATTACATAGAATCATTGAGTCTGAAAAACCTTTGAAATTCTTAATAATTCTGGTTGAAAAATTCATTTTGAAATGATATATAAAACAGACTGAAATCTGTGTCTAAGGACACCCGCACCCTCACACGAGAATGAATAGGATTTCCTATCATTTCGCATCACGAGAAGTTACATAGTGACATTTACTTGCACTTGCAACGTCCACCAAAAATCGAAAGACTTGCTAATTTCGAGCCAATCGGACGGTGTAAAATCCCTCTGAATTAGCTATCACAGCGTAGTATCAGATGGGATTTGAAATGCTGAAAAACCTTGTATTTCCAAGCATTTTTAAGCATTAGATGCCACTTCCCGATGTCGTATCGGGTCTACTCCTAAGCGTGGGGTCGGAGGTTCAAGTCCTCTTTGGGACGCCAGCTAACAACGCCGAAAGCCTTTGTTTTCAAGGGTTTTCGGCTTTTTTCATCCCAACAGCTTCCCCTTACTGTGTCTAAATCATGGTTCTGAATTTTACTCCAAATTCTGATTTTTGACAAGCCCTAAAAAATCGAACTACTGTTATAAGACAAAAATTTCTGCTAATGATTAGCAGAAAAAAGGCTGTTTTTGCTAATGAAAATGCCCTTCCTGCTAATCAGCCCCAAAATCGTGCTAAAATTCTTGCTAATTGCAAAAGGCGGATGTTTTAAGTATCACCCCGTTATAGCAGATAAAATTGAATATTACCTCGTACATAGAGCGTCTATTTGCCCCGCATTGGGGATGGATAGACGCTCTTTTTTTATGCCCAAATCCACGGGTAAATCTAAAAAGATTGGAGGTTTGATTTTTGAGTAAGATTTCTTATTCCCCCGACAAGCCAAACGACTGCCGTTACTGCCATTTCTGGAGAAATAACAAAAAGGGCTGCTGTCTGGGTGAAGATAAATGCTACTACTTAATCTCTGCACCCCAAAAACCGAAGTCCGAATGTGATGGTTGCCCTTATGGTCGAGATCATCCCTGCATCGGTTGGTGTACCAAGAAGATTTTGAAGGAAGTGGGGGTGCGTTGATATGTATGAGTATGAGCGTGTCCGTTGCCAAAAGCCCAAAAGCTGTCGAGATTGTGAGTATCATCAACCTCGCTGGAGGTATCGTTCCTGTTATTTCGTCCGCTGTCCGTATGGATTAAAAGACACGACATTCCGCAGATCCCCTCTGAAAAAAGAAAATTTCCCGCAGAAAGAGGTGGTGAAAATGAGTGACGTATGATTACTTCTACGGTCAGCAATCTGAACTGTTCACATTCTATCGAGTTCCGAAGGTGTTATTCACGAACGAGAGATTTTGGAACATCTCTGCCGATGCCAAGATGTTGTACGGTATATTGCTTGATCGCATGAGTTTATCTGCCAGGAATGGATGGATAGATGAAAACGGTCGTGTATATATCATCTTCACAATCGACGAAGCAAAGTCGGCTTTGAACTGCGCTGAACAAAAGGCTATAAAGCTACTCAGCGAACTTGAGAAGAAAGCAGGATTGATCGAGCGAAAACGTCAGGGGTTGGGAAAACCCAATCTGATCTATGTGAAGAACTTTATTTCTGCTGTGGATTCACAACTCTTGAATTGTGAAAATCACAATTCTGGAACAATGAAAATCACAACTCAAGAACTGCCAAAATCACAATGTAATAATACTGATATTAAAAATACTGAATTTAGTGATACTGATCCTTTCCTTTCTTCCGTTTTTCACGGACAGGAAGCCGACGGGACCGGAGAGTTCACCCGGTATTATGAGTATTTTTACGATCAGCTTGAGATGGAATATCTGAAGCAGGACTTCCGGCATGATGAAGAAATTCTTGAACTGATTCTCAGACTTATCGTTGAAGTGATGTGCAGCAACCGTAAACAGATACGAATAGCCAGCGATGATAAGCCGGTAGAAATCGTCCGAAGTACCTTTATGAAACTGGATTCTGAACACATCAGGTTTGTAATAGATCGTTTCAAAGAGAACACAACAGAGGTTCGCAATATCAAGCAGTATCTACTTGCTTCGATATACAATGCCCCGTACACCATAGATGCCCACTATGATGCACAAGTAAGGCATGATATGGCTTCGGGAAAACTTGGAGGGAGGTGGTAAGAATTGAAGCAAATCAAAAGAAGAAAGCGAGGTGACAAGAATTGTCGAAAAAAGCGACCGTCATCGCAGTAGTAAACCAAAAAGGCGGCACGGGTAAGACAACAACCTGTGAAAACTTAGGTGTCGGATTGGCTATGGAGGGTAAAAAGGTTCTGTTAGTAGACACAGATCCCCAGGCATCCTTAACCGTCAGCCTTGGGAACCCATATCCTGATGAGTTGTCACCTACCCTTTCGGATATGATGGGAAAGATCATCACGGAGAAGCCGATTGCTCCAGGAGAAGGAATCCTGCGACATCCCGAAGGTGTGGACTATATGCCCGCCAATATCGAATTGTCTGGCTTGGAGGTTTCTCTGGTAAACGCCATGAGCCGAGAAACCATTCTCCGTCAGTACCTGGATACAGTCAAACAGAATTATGATTTCATCCTTCTGGACTGTATGCCCTCTCTGGGTATGCTGACTGTAAATGCGTTGGCAGCTGCCGACAATGTGCTGATACCTGTTCAGGCGGCGTATCTTCCCGCAAAGGGCTTGGAACAGTTGCTCGAAACCGTCAACAAGGTCAAAAGACAGATCAATCCCAAGCTGAAAATCGAAGGTATTCTTCTGACGATGGTGGACAGCAGAACAAATTATTCCAAAGACATCAGCAACCTTATCCGTGAAAGCTACGGTGGTAAGCTGAAGGTCTACAAGACAGACATTCCCCGTTCTGTCCGTGCAGAGGAAATCAGCGCCGAGGGAACCAGTATCTTTAAGCATGATCCCAAAGGCAAAGTTGCCGAAGCCTATAAAGTTCTGACGAAGGAGGTGTTACGCAATGCAGAAAAAAGGCGCAAACATCAGCTTGAAGGGGTACGATGATATTTTCTCAACAGACCAGTCACGAGCTGAAGCCAAGCAGGAACGAGTACAGGAAATTCCGCTTTCTGAGTTACACCCCTTTGAGGGACATCCGTTCCGAGTGGTAGACGATGAGGAAATGATGAAAACGGCTGAGAGCGTCCGAGACTTCGGTGTTCTTACTCCCGCTATTGTTCGTCCTGACCCTTACGGTGGCTATGAAATCATTTCCGGTCACAGGCGACATCGTGCATCTGAGCTTGCAGGTAAAGAGACTATGCCGGTCATTGTCCGTGACATGGATGATGATGCCGCTATTATTTTAATGGTCGATGCCAATTTGCAACGTGAAAGCATCCTTCCGAGTGAAAGAGCATTTGCGTATAGGATGAAGATGGACGCCATCAAGCACCAAGGGTCAAGGGCGGATTTAACTTCGTCTCAATTTGAGACGAAGTTGAGAAGTGACCAAATTGTAGCTGATGAAGCAGGTCAGAGTCGTGCAACAGTTCAACGCTATATCCGTCTGACAGAACTCATTCCCGAACTGTTGGATATGGTGGATAACGGACAACTGAAATTCAATCCTGCGGTAGAACTCTCCTATCTTGCGAGAGAAGAACAGCAGGATTTTCTTTCTGCCATGGACTATGCCCAGACTACGCCTTCTCTTTCACAGGCACAGAGAATAAAAAAACTCGCTCAGGAGGGCGAGTGTACTCTGGATGCTATGTGCGACATTATGAATGAAATCAAAAAGGAGGAACAAGGCAAGGTAACTTTCAAAACGGATGCCCTGAGAAAATATTTCCCCAAATCCTATACCAACAAGCAGATGGAGGATAAAATCATTCAGCTGCTTGAGCAATGGCAGAAGAAACGAGAAAAATCTATGGAAAGGTAAGGTGATAACCGATGTTTAGCGAAAAAGAAATGAGTAAGGCAATCGACTGGCTGTTTGAACTGTTTGAACCCGATGATTACGAGGGTTATGATGAGGAAGAAATCGGCTATGCCGGTGGGCTTTGTATGCCTGAGGTATGTATTGCTCTGAGAGGGGCTATGCAGACTGTATATCAGTATTCTGTTGATGGCGGCTATGATAAGTCCTTTGACTATCGAGGTCTGGAACTTTTCAATCAGAGAGCCTGTTTGCTTATCTCTGATGTGGATCAGGCCGTTTTGGACTGTGCAAAGATCATGTACGAAACAGAACTGTGGTTCTTAGAGGACATGAGTTTTGCAATCGTTCGCTGCGTAACTATGTTTGTCGGCCCTGATGATACTGGTTACACTTCTGACTATCGTGTATTCAAGAAACAGGTTGAAAGCCGAGATGATCTGTTCTTTACGCCTGAGGAACTGATTGAGGAATTGGAATCCATGTGCGTATCTCAGTGGGAGCATGAAGCGACTATTTATGAACTGTAAGAGGTTCGTGGATGGTCGCTTTTCTTATTTTCAAAGAAATGGAGGTAACGCAACTTGAAGGAATACGATGTAAAAATCACCGAGACCTTGGAAAAGACGGTAACGGTGGAAGCTGAATCCCGTGATGCTGCGGAAGAACAGGTTAAAGCTGCCTACTACAATTCCGAGTATATTCTGGATGCCGAGAACTTTACCGGCGTGGAGTTTGGAACTGAAGCAGAGCGTGAGATTCAACATGAACAGGCTCCCATGATGGATGTGCTTCTGATTCGCCCTAATATGTATCCCCAGCCCGTGCAGATTGGCTGTGAGTTGGAGGATTTACAGAAAGCTGTGGGTGGTGACATTCAAGCGGTCTATCCCTACGAAGATCCTGTTGCCCTTATCATGGACGATGATGGCAAGATGATGGGAAAAGACCTGAATCGTGCCTTGCGTGATGAAGATGGCAATATGTACGACATTGTTGCCGGTGATTTTCTGGTAGTAGGTCTGGGTGAGGAAGATTTCAGTTCCCTTTCCCCCGAGCTGATGAAGAAATATGAAGAACACTTCCATCAGCCTGAAATGTTTGTCCGTCTGGGGCGCAGTATCATGGCTATGCCTTTGCCTGACGATAAGGTGAAGAAAGCTGATGCACCCGCCAAAGATGCTCCCATTCCGCATAAGAGTAACCACGACAGAGATTCACTGTAAGGAGGGACTATGGAAAAAAGAGGTTCCACTATTGCGGATTTGATGGAACGCCGCCGCATTCTGGACGGTGCAAAAGAATACAAGGGTCACACCTATCTGGATTTGGCTCGTTTCGATGAAAACACCAAGCACATGATTATCTTCGATGTACTGACACACAATTCCCCTGTTGGAGATAAGGGAGAACGAACCCGCCTGTTTCTGGGGGAGGTTGGCTATCAGAAAGCTCTGGAACATCAGAAAGCCGGTGACATCAAGATTATCAGCCATGCGGCAGTTGCCAAGGGCAATCTGTATTACGACCGCAGAGATATGGCACGATGACCCTCACTCTACTGCTTGCAGGAGGTGATGATTCATGCAGGAAGAAGTTGAAAACAGGACGATAAATCTCGCTATCAGCACAACGAAGCTGACTGGACGAACTATCGTCGCCGGTATTCGCAAGTATTTGCAGCACCGAGAAAAAGCAAAGGCGATGAAAGCAAAAGACCCCGCTGTTCACGGAAAACAGTCTGTGAAACAGCTGTTATCTCAGAATCAGGGTGCCACTAATGTCGAGATCGACAAAAGCGGTATTAAGGATTTTGAACGACTCGCCAAGAAATACGGCGTGGACTTTGCCGTAAGAAAAGATAAGTCCGTTGATCCTCCCCGTTATCTGGTCTTTGTCCGATCCAAGGATGCAGATGCCCTGGATGCTATCTGCAAGGAACATCAGGCGAGGGCTTTGACGAAGGATAAGAAACCGAGCGTTCTGGCACAGCTGAAAAAGTTCAAAGAGATTGTCGCTGCTATTCCTAAGAAGGTTCGAGAAAAGAAACAGGAGCGTGATTTGTGATGAAGAATGTAAACATCAAAAAGCTCCTGATCCTGAATATCCCGTATATCCTGTTGGGACTGTTCGCAACCAACTTGGGTGAAGCGTGGCGATTAGCCGAGGGTGCAGATATGTCTGCAAAACTCCTCGGCTTTTTTGATACCTTCATGGTGGCTCTGAGCAATCCTTTACCGAGCTTTCATCCTCTGGATTTGGTGGTCGGTATCATCTTCGGTGCGGGATTGCGCCTTGCTGTCTATATGAAAGGCAAGAACGCAAAGAAGTACCGTCATAACGAAGAATACGGCTCTGCCCGTTGGGGTACTGCCAAAGATATTGAGCCGTTCATGGATCAGAAGTTTGAGGACAACATTATCCTGACCAAGACGGAAAGGCTGATGATGTCCAATCGACCGAAGAATCCCGCTAATGCCAGAAATAAGAACGTACTGATTATCGGTGGTTCAGGTTCAGGTAAAACAAGGTTCTGGCTGAAACCTAATCTGCTCCAGATGCACAGCAGCTATGTGGTCACAGACCCCAAGGGCAGTATCGTCATTGAGTGCGGAAATGCCCTGTTGAAGCACAACTACAACATCAAGATTTTCAACACCATCAACTTTAAGAAGTCGATGCACTACAACCCATTCGCCTATATCCACTCAGAGAAAGACATTCTGAAACTGGTGACTACGCTGATTGCGAACACCAAGGGCGATGGTAAAGCCGGTGACGAGTTCTGGACGAGTGCGACTCGTTCGCAGACGGTAAAAAGTCTGCGCACGAGCAACGGTTTTCCGTTGTTCGGAGAACTGGTAGTTTGATAGGTGGAATGACGGGGTAACGCTCTGAAACGCCTACCCTTGATGGGCGTGCATTGGCTGTAATGGCTTGTGTACGAAGCCCCATGACAAAGGCTGAGAGTAACCGTAACCACTGCCTAAAGTGGTCGAAAGCGGTCTGGAGGCAGACTGTGTTACCTATAAGCCGAGGGTCTACAAGATACCTATGGTTAGAATGTTCGCTTTGGCGGGCGGACTGACGAACCTGCGAATGTACAGGTCTAAAAGAAGACCACGCAGAAATGCGTGGGTGCGTTAAAGCGCAGTCGGTGTGGTTTAGTAGAAATTTGCCCTACGAACGACCATGCTGTGTTACAGGCACAGGCAAGCCGGCAGGTCTATAGCAGGAACCTAAGGGTATGTATGTACAGATAGAACTATCGGAACGAGGAAAGGCAGCAGATTCCGCAAGGAATAGTCTGGCGAAGAACAATAAGCAGACGAACTGTTGCTGAAAAGTAGTGATTGAACCTGTGAAACTCTTGTAATGAGAGTGGAGGAATGGTCACAAGTCGGTTGGAATAAGCAGGCATTATTCAATCCAACATAAGGATTCGAGTAAGACCAAAAGGGTCACTTTCGCAAAAGGAGGTGATGCCTTATGCCAAAGAAAAGCAAAAATCTATGTGTAGATGATTTACGACACGCCGAGTATTACGGTATGCAACCATCCTTTGACGAACTTTATCGCCGAAGTATGGACGGAGATACTTTTACCGACCTTATGGATATGATACTTAGTCGGGACAACATTCTTCTGGCATATCGAAACATCAAAGCAAACGGAGGAAGCTACACAGCAGGAACAGACAACAAAAACATCAGTGACATCGGGTGTTTGCCGCCCGAAACAGTTGTTGAGAAAGTGAGGTTTATTGTCACAGGAAGTCAGCACGGATACCGTCCAAAGCCGGTCAGACGCAAAGACATTCCAAAACCAAACGGAAAAACTCGCCCGTTAGGCATTCCCTGTATCTGGGACAGACTGATACAGCAATGTATCAAGCAGGTTCTGGAACCAATCTGCGAAGCAAAATTCAGCGATAACAGTTATGGATTTCGTCCAAACCGTTCCGTTGAACACGCAATGCAGAGAACCTACACCATGCTCCAACGCATGAATCTGCACTATGTGATTGAGTTTGACATTAAAGGCTTTTTCGATAATGTAAATCACAGTAAGTTGGTGCGGCAAATATGGGCATTGGGAATACATGATAAGCAGTTGATTTTTATTATCAAGCGGATTCTGAAAGCACCGATTAAAATGCCGGACGGCTCTACTATCATTCCAGACCGGGGCACGCCGCAGGGTGGTATCATTTCACCACTGCTTGCCAATATCGTGTTGAATGAGTTGGATAAATGGATAGAGAGCCAATGGCAGAACCACCCACTTGTAAAGGAATACGGGTATGAGAGAAAAATCGGAAACTCGATTACTTTTGACCGGAGCAAAGCATTTCTCAAAATGAGGAAAACGGGTCTGAAAGAAATGTATATCGTGCGGTATGCAGATGATTTTAGAATCTTCTGTCGGAACAAAGAGGACGCTCTGAGAACAAAAGAAGCTGTAACGGAGTGGATAACCGAGAGGTTGAGGCTCGAAGTATCGCCGGAGAAAACAAGGATAGTCAATGTCAGAAAACGCTATTCAGAATTTCTCGGATTCAAGATACGGGTCAGACCGAAAAGCAATAAGTACATCGTGCAATCCCACATCTGCGACAAAAAGTTAGAGCTGGAACGCCAAAAACTGGTGGAGCAAGCAAAACGAATTGCCAGACCGTCCGAGGGAAAAAGACCTTTGGACGAAATACGGATATACAATTCAATGGTTCTTGGAATACAGAATTATTATCAGCTTGCTACCTGTATCAGCATTGATTGCAGGAAAATCCATAGGCAGGTTATGACGGTTTTAACAAATCGGCTCAATACAGAAACCGGGTGCAAACTTGTTCGTGAGGGCGGCACTATGACCCAGAGCGAAAAGGAACGGTTTGGAAAGTCGGCAATGGTGCGGTATGTATCAGGAATCGACCAACCAATCTACCCTATTGCTTACATCAAGAACAAGATACCAATGGCGAAGAAAACGGCAGTATGCAGTTACACGGCTGACGGGCGGGCATTGATACACACGAACCTAAGTCTAAACTCATTTGTTCTGACTGGTTTGAGAAGCCAACCGTCTGGTGGTCGAAGCACAGAACTCACAGACAGCAGGATTTCATTATTTTCTGCTCAGCGTGGAAAATGTGCATTATGCGGAGAACTTTTTGAAAATGCGGCTGAAATAGTATGTTGGCTAAAAACTCCGGCAGAAATGGGCGGTAAGGAACGCTATCAGAATATGATTTTGTTCCACGAGAGATTTCTTCCGCTTCTGCAAGATTGTCCGCAAAATGAGCTGAAAGCGATAGCTGATACTTTCAAGGCGACAAAGGAACTGATGTTAAAAGTGAACAGTTTGCGTGAGCAGGCTGGTTTGTCAGCAATAGAAATATAATATTTTCATTTGGAGATTGATTAAATGCTTGTGAAAACAACCGATGGAACGCCGGATGCGGTGAAAGTCGCATGTCCGGTGTGGAGTGGGGGAAAATCCGGCGATAACCTCAAAGGATTACCTATCACTATAAGCAGAAACACTTCTGTACTGCGCCCTGATCGGCTATATCCACTACGAAGCTCCGGTTGAGGAACAGAACTTCTCAACTCTGATTGAGTTCTTAAACGCAATGGAGGTGCGTGAGGACGATGAGGAGTTCCAAAACCCTGTTGATCTGATGTTTGAAGCTCTGGAAAAGAAAAAGCCAAATCATTTTGCGGTTCGTCAGTACAAGAAGTACAAACTGGCTGCCGGTGATATATGCTCTAAGTGACTTCTTAATCATGATTTTGTCATGGTTAGTGAAGCAATCACTTAGAGCATTTTTGTTTCAGGAGGTACAGCTATGAGAAACGAAAAAATCACCCCACTGTACGAGCGCCTGAGCCGGGACGATGAGTTACAGGGCGAGAGCAATTCCATATCCAACCAAAAACAGATGTTAGAGGATTTTGCCCGCCGGAATGGACTGCCAAACCCTACGCACTTTACCGATGACGGTATCTCAGGCACCCGTTTTGACCGCCCTGGATTTTTGGCGATGATGGAGGAAGTGGAGGCAGGGCGTGTAGAGGCAATCGTCATCAAGGACATGAGCCGGTTGGGGCGCGACTATCTGAAGGTCGGTCAGGTCATGGAGGTTTTGCGGCAGCGTGGAGTTCGGCTGATCGCCATCAACGACGGTGTGGACAGTCTGAAAGGCGATGACGATTTTACCCCGTTCCGCAACATCATGAATGAATTTTACGCCCGTGATACCAGCCGGAAAATCCGCTCTGTGTTTAAGTCAAAAGGCATGAGCGGTAAGCACCTGACAGGCACCGTGATTTACGGCTACTTGTGGGATGAAAAGCGGGAACATTGGCTGGTAGATGAGGAAGCCGCCGAAGTGGTACGCCGTATCTTTTCCCTCACGCTGGAGGGATATGGGCCTTATCAGATCGCCTGCAAATTATCCGCAGACCGGATTGAAATTCCTGTCGTACACCTTGCCCGCTTCAACGAGGGTGTGAACCGTTCAAAGCCGGTCAAAGACCCCTATGGATGGGGATCATCTACCATCGTGAACATTTTGAAAAAACGAGAGTATTTGGGGCACACCATCAATTTCAAGACCCGCAAGCACTTTAAGGACAAGAAAAGCCACTATGTTTCTGAGGACGAGTGGACGATCTTTGAGAATACCCATGAAGCCATTATCGACCAGCAGACCTTTGATCTGGTGCAGAAAATCCGCAGCAATGTACGGCGTTATCCAAACGGCTGGGGCGAAGCAGCTCCCCTCACAGGCTTACTCTATTGTGCCGATTGTGGCGGCAAGATGTATGTCCACCGCACCAACAATGGCAAGCGGATTTCTCAATATACCTGTTCCAATTATACCAAAGTTCCGTGTGGGACACTATGCCTTACACAACACCGTATCAATGAGAGTGCTGTTCTGACATTGGTTTCCGACACACTCCGGGCTATCGCTGAATATTCGAGAAATGACCGGACGGAATTTATTCACACTGTTCAGGAGACGCAGGTTGCTCAACAGAGTGCCGATATATCGAAAAAGCGCAGGCGTCTGGCTACTGCCCAAAAGAGAGCCGGAGAACTGGAAAAACTGATTTGCAAAATCTATGAGGATAACGCCCTCGGCAAGCTGCCGGATACACGATATAAGGCGCTTGATGCACAGTATGCCAAAGAGCAGGACACACTTGAGATTGAAATTGCGGAGTTGGAAAAGGCTGTTACCGGCTATGAGCAGAGCCAGAAATCAGCAGAGAAATTTATAGCCCTGATTGATAAGTACGAGAATTTTGACACGCTGACAAATACCATGCTCAACGAGTTTGTAGAGAAAATCCTTGTCCATGAACGCTCCCGAAAAGGCAGTCAGGATACCACGCAGGAAATTGAAATCTACTTTAATTTTTTAGGACGCTATATTCCACCATCCTTACAGCCGGTTCCTTTAACCACGGAGGAACAGGAAGAACTGCGGAAAAAAGAAGAACGCAAGGACAGGCTTCATCAGAACTATTTGAAGCGGAAAGCCAGCGGCGCACAAAAACGATATGAGGACAAAATCAAGGCGAAGAAAAAAGCGGAAATGGACGCTAAGAAATCCCTGATCCGGGCTGAGGACATGAAAAAAGGCGTTTATTCTACTGTTAGCCAGCTGCCTAAAGAAGAACCGCGCAAAGGCAGCATAGCAGCCAGCGCAGCGGTTTAACCATCACGGAGCAAAGGAGCATGAATATGAATAAGTTGACTTACATTCGTTGTGGAGATTATGATATACCCAACCTAAAACTTTCTGAACAGCCGGAAACTTCTATCGGCAAGTACGGCAGGATGCGAAAATCCTACCTGAAGGAACATCGTCCTATTCTCTACAACCAACTGCTGATGAGCGAGAAGTTGTATCCACACCTGTTAGAGATTGACCGGACAGCGCAGGAGCGTATGGACACCATGTTACCTCACATGATGGAGGCTGCGGGTGTCACGGAGGAACTGAAAGCCTGTGATCCTATGCGTTGGGTGGGGCTGATGAACACATTAACGGCACAGATTGAGGAAATTTTAATCAGGGAACTGATTTGCAGCTGAATGGGAGGTGCGGGAAATGCTGACCTTTGAAAAGGTTTTGAAAGTGTTTCAGGCATATCTGGATGATGATCCTCTGTATGAGGTGGTGCAGACCAGCCACGGTTATACATTGATGGCATGGGAACCTCACCGGAATGACTGGTACAGCGCCGAAATACAGAAAACTCCGGAGGATTTACGGAACGCTTTGTTGGGTACATACGCCAACTTTCTGGAAGATAAGATTACCGGAAATGACCGCGAGCTGACTGTGACAGAAACCGGAGAAATCCAGCAGAGGTGCCGGGAACTTTGGGAAAAGTGCCGGGAAACTTGATATAGAAACGCCAGAAGGAGGCCGCGATTATGCGTCCTCCTTCTGCTTCGCAGTGTGTTCCATTTTGAGCGCCCCGTCTATGGCACCTTCGATAATCGGCAGGTATTCTTCAGGGCAAAGCTTCAGCTTGTGGCTGACCCGTTGCCGCTGTTCGCTTTCTTCCCGCATGATCTCCGGGTTAAAATACCGTTCCACAGGAAGTCCGCAGATCTTAATCAACTGGATCATCACAGGCAGGCTCGGAATCGCACCTTGATTCTCAATGTTGGCAAGATACCGCCATTCAATCCCAACCATTTCTGCCAATGTTTTTCGTGCCAGACGCTTTGCCTCTCGTGCGGCTTTGACATCTGCGCCGAAGGTTTCAAAACCGGGACAATCTTCAACTTTCGCCATATAACATCACCCGGTTACATTGTATAATTCATACTTTGCCCGTGGAATGTTGCTATATGCAGGTTAGTTGAAGTTTATAATTCATATTTCGTTTCTTGCATTGTTCGAGAAAGAGAACTATAATATATCCTATGGAGGTGCGAAATGGACTATATGACATTGAAAGAGGCCGCCGAGAAATGGGGCGTAACACCTCGTAGGGTAAATTATTATTGCGCCGGAGGGCGTATCCCCGGCGCTGTGAAAATGGCTGGTGTTTGGCTTCTCCCAAAAACTGCGGAGAAGCCGATTGATGGTCGGACAAAACAAGGAAAGGAACTGCGCCATGAATAAAATTTTGATTATAGATGATGACAGAGAACTGTGCGCTTTGATTAAACGCAGCGTACAATCGGAACATATAGAAGCTGATTTTTGTAATACCGGAAAAGAGGGCTTGCAGAAATTAAAAGACCAGGAGTATCAGCTTGTGGTGCTGGATGTGATGATGCCCGGTATGGATGGTTTTGAAACGCTGGAAGAAATCCGCAAAGAGAACAGCCTGCCGATTTTGATGTTTACATCCAAAAATGACAGCATTTCTAAAGTGCGGGGATTACGGGCTGGGGCGGACGATTATCTGACAAAACCGTTTGATATGGACGAACTGATTGCCCGAATTGTTTCTCTCATTCGCCGCTACACTCGCTTTAATCAGCAAGCCGGAGCTGTGCAAAAACTGGATTTTGACGGATTGCAGATTGACCTTGAAAATCGTTCTGTTACGACGGCAAACGGCACTTTTGAACTTCCGCCAAAGGAATTTGATCTGCTCCTGTACTGTGCAAAGCATCAAGGAAAAATTTTGACCAAACAGCAGATTTATGAGGAAGTATGGGGTGAAGAATATTTCTATGACGACAGCAACATTATGGCGATCATCAGTCGGCTTCGTAAAAAATTAGAAGTCAATCCTTCAAGCCCAAAGTATATACAAACGGTCAAAGGGATTGGCTACCGGTTTAATAAGGAGGTGTAGCCAGCATGGAAATCATCGTTTTCTTGTCCGTTGTGATTGCTATTGGGGCTGTGTTGACTTCCATTGTTTTAGTTCAGCGTGTAAAAAAACAAATAGCAGAAATGACCAATGTGTTGGTTGATGTGAAAAACGGAAATGGCAATCGGCGTATTCTGTCTGCAACAAATGAACTGACAGCCCCTCTTGCCTATGAAATCAATGAGATCGTTGTGGCCTATGAAAGCAGACTTTCGATTGTCCGGCAGACAGAGGAAACCAACCGCCAGCTTATGACGAGCCTTTCCCATGATGTCCGGACACCCCTTACCACTCTGATTGGGTATCTTGACGCCGCACACAAAGGGCTTGTCACGGGAAAAGACCGGGATGACTATATCGAAACCGCCCGCCGGAAGGCCCACGATCTGAAAGAATATATTGATGTGCTTTTTGACTGGTTCAAGTTAAATTCCAACGAGTTTGCTTTGGAGATCCAGAGCCTTGAGGCCGCAGAGCTGACAAGAAATATCCTGATCGACTGGATACCGATTTTTGAGGATAAACAGGTTGATTATGACATTGATATTCCTGAACAGCCTGTCCGGGTAAGATTGGATATGGACAGCTATATGAGGATCATCAATAATCTCATTCAAAATGTAATTGCTCACAGCCATGCGGACAAAATTAAAATTGCCCTGTCAAAGCAGGGAAATCACATGGAGCTGCTGCTGGCGGATAATGGTGTAGGGATTGAAAAAGACGATTTGAAACACATTTTTGAACGGCTTTATAAATGTGATAAAGGACGCTCCGAAAAAGGTAGCGGACTTGGCCTTTCTATTGTCCATCAGCTTGTAGAAAAGATGGGTGGAAGCATAACAGTTGAAAGTTTTCCGGGAGAAGGAACTGAATTTATGTTGCTTTTTCCTTTGGAGATTTAAGCGGGTTCCCGTCTTTATGGCGGGAACCTTTGTCATTTTTGCCGGATTTCAAATTGCAAGGTTAATGCAAGGTTGCGGCAAGGTTAATGCAAGGTTGGCGTGATAGAATACCTTACAGAACAGGAGGTTTTGAATATGGATACAAATTACATCATTGAAACAAAAAATCTGACGAAGCAATACGGCTCTCAAAAGAGTGTGGCTGACTTAAATATCCATGTGAAGCGTGGGAGAATTTATGGTCTGCTGGGCAGAAACGGAGCCGGAAAAACCACTACCATGAAAATGTTGTTGGGCTTAACGAAGCCGACTTCCGGGGAGGTCAAAATCTGGGGAAAGTCTTTACAGGGGAATGAAAAGAAGTTGCTGCCCCGTATTGGCAGTCTGATCGAGTCCCCCGGCTTTTATCCCAACCTGACCGGCACAGAGAACCTGCGTATCTTTGCTACCCTGCGGGGCGTACCAAACAATCATGCCATCAAAGACGCTCTGGATCTGGTAGGACTGCCCTACAAAGATAAAAAGCTCTTTTCACAGTATTCTCTTGGTATGAAGCAGCGGCTTGCCATCGCTCTTGCTGTTATGCACGATCCGGAACTTTTAATTTTGGATGAGCCGATCAACGGTCTCGATCCCATCGGTATTGCAGAAGTACGCTCCTTTATTCGGGAGCTTTGCGACGCAAGAGGAAAAACCATTTTGATTTCCAGTCACATTCTTTCGGAGATTTCCTTGCTGGCTGACGATATTGGAATTATCGACCACGGAGCATTGCTGGAAGAAGAAAGCCTTGCTGAGCTGGAGCAAAAAAGCAGTAAGCATATCCGTTTTACGCTTTCGGATACTGCACAGGCGGCAAGAATTTTGGAACGCAATTTCCATGAAAATCATTTCTCTATACAGGACGACCACAATCTGCGCCTGCACAACCTTGATCTGCCTGTTGGGAAAATTGTAACTGCCTTTGTAGAAAACGGATTGGAGGTATCGGAGGCGCATACTTGTGAAGAAAGTCTTGAAGATTACTTCAAGCGTGTGACAGGGGGCGAAGGAATTGCTTAAACTAATCAAATGCGAATTTTTGAAATTGAAACGGAAGAAATTTATTCCGCTGATTATTCTGGCTGCTTTCCTGTTTCCAATCCCGCTGACTTATCTGATGACAACGCCTTCTATGATGGAGCGATATACGGATCAGGCAGATGCTTTTGATGGACTTTTTAATATGGTGCTGGGGTATGGTATCCAGTTTTTACTGCCCTGCATTATCGGAGTGATTGCCGCTATCCTGTTCTTTATGGAACGCGACAACGATACATTCAAAAATCTGCGTACAATTCCCGTAACCAGTACGCAAATGGTACTTGCAAAGATTATTGTCCTCTTTCTCTTTGGAATTATCTTTTGTGTAGCTTCTACGCTGGCAACAATTCTCTGTGGATTTGGAACATTAGAAGTTTATGGAATAGGCTATAAATTGTTTTTAGCGGTTGAAACAGGAATTTTCATTACGGCAGGAACACTCCCGTTGATTGTCCTTGTTGTCTTTTTTAGTAAGACCTATGTTTTTTCCATTTTACTGTGTGTCTTTTACAGTGTTCTGAACATGAGTGCTACTGCATTGTTTGACACACTGCCTAAAACCATGTTATGGCTTCTGCCCACGCCGCTGACTACATTTTGGAGTGCAGGAGATATGGCGGCTCATGGAATAAAAATGGACTTGGAGCAAATGGCAGGGCTAATTCCTTCAACATTTCAAGTTGTATTCATTCTTGGGATTATGGCATTAGTTTCGTTCTTACTGATTGACAGATTATATAAACAGAGGGGGGAATAAACATGGTTCGCATTGTAAAAACAGAATTTTATAAATTGAAAAGGTATCATATCCTTTGGGCGGGCGTTGCGCTCATGCTCCTATCCGTCCTGCTGACCTTGTTTACCTCTATGGCGAATGATGGTTCCGTTTGGGATTTCGCCTATCTTACAGAACAGGTCATCAAAAACAATATGTCCATGATTTTTCCGATGTGTATCAGCCTAATTGCTGGATATATGATTTCTCGTGAGCAGACGGATGACACATTGAAAAATATTCTGACTGTGCCGATCTCTTTTAAGAAACTGCTGACCGGAAAATTGATTGTGTGCGGCGTATTGTCTATTATTTTCGGGCTGATATGCAGCCTGTTTACAATCATAGCAGAAATGATTGTGGGATTTCCCGGCTTTGAAATTTCCTTAGCACTAAAAGCAATCTTGCAGATTACCGCGGTTAATTTCTTTTTATACCTTGCGGTTCTACCGATTATCGCTCTTACTTGTCGGAGGGCAGGTAGCTTTTTAGTCGGTGTAATCATTGCTTTTGTCTATGGATATGGAGGGATGTTTGCCGCAGGAAATATGACATTAGCAAACCTTTATCCGATTACCGCAAGTCTCGGAATGGTAGGCTACCGTAGCTATGATACCGCAGTCAACTGGAATATCGGAACCTGTTCTTGCAGTCTTGTGCTTGCTGTCGTTATTTCTGCCATCTTGATTTTGTGCATGAAAGAGCGAGAAGCAACCCAAACAAAGAAAAAGGCCAAAAAGGTAGCACCAAAGAAAGGCTGGTGATGATTTTATGAAGAAAACAGTTTTAGCATTGGCATTTGTTCTTTTTGGAAGTTTTATGCTTTCTGGCTGTTCAAAAGATGAAATTCTCGATCATTATAATAATATCGTTCAGTCGGCTGGAACCATAGAGCTTACAGGAAAGTTATCTTTGGAAGGAACAAAAGAAAAAGGGATCGATGATTATACGGGAACTTATACGGCTGATTATGAGAATTTTTCAGATACAGAGTATGTGTTCGGAGGAACTTCCATAAAAAGAGAAGCCGGTAAGGAGCTGTCTATTGACTGCACTTTGGAGGTTACGGAAGGTACTGCAAAAGTATTTTGGATTTCTGGATCGGATGAAGCAGTCACTTTGATTGAAACAACCGGAACTTATAGTGACACAATTACACTTCCTGATGGTGGAAATTATATCGGCATTGAGTGTGAGGACTTTACTGGAAACATTGAATTGAATATTGAATAACATTCTGCCGCACGACGGCAAAAGAAAAAAGCCGTCGTACAGCAGACACATTTCCACGCGCCTATGAAGCGGCGGCTTTGAGAAGATCAGAGCCGCCGTTTCTTTTCGTCTATCCCAATCTAACGACGACCTAACACCGTGTAAATCCACGGCGGCACATAGGAGGATTGCCGCCGTGTCTATTTTTGCCTTTTTTCACAGTCCCCATGACCTGCACCAGCTAAAAAAAGCCTGTTCCCAGCAGCGGAGCAATGCGGTCAGAAGTATGCACTATACCATGTAACTAAACAGCAAAATATACTCTATTACGCTCGTATGGCTTTATGCCGTCCGGGCGCTTTTTTGTCCCTATGGAGCCGAAACATCGGGCCAGCATGGCCCGAACCCTGGCCCCAGTGCCGTTCTCCGCCGCCCCATTCAGATTTACCAAAAAAATCTGAATGGAGGAAAGACAGATGGAAGTTACCATCAATTATAACGGACAAGCTGTGGCCGTGGAGGTTACGCTGGAAGTCTATGAATTTCTTGACCGGGCCGATCATAAAACGGAGAACCTGTTCCATGAACAGCGGCGGCATTGGGATGGCCGGGAGTTTGACGAGTACATCATTACCACCGAGGGTGTAGGGGTCTACGGCGAAACGCCGGAGGAATACCTTTGCCGCATGGAAACGCTGCATGAGCTGATGGCTGTTCTGGACACCTGTACCGAGGCCCAGCGCCGCCGGTTCCTGCTCTATGCGCTTGACGGGCTGAGCCTTGCAGAGATTGGTGTGCTGTGCGGCTGCTCCAAAGTGGCTGTGTATCAAAGTGTGGAGGCGGTCAGAAAAAAATTTATAAATTTCTTTGAGAACAGGCTTAACGAATGACCTGTTTTCTGGCTACCAAGTGAAAGGGATCATTTCCCTTATCTCAGCGAGGGGCGGACAGCGGACGAGCTGTCCGCCTCTCCGATTTTCAGGAGGTAAGCCTATGAAAACAATCAATCTGCGGTGGATGTATCCCCACTACCGGCATGACGAGTTTGTGGATGTTACGGACGAGGTATGGGCAGCGATGTATCAGGCCAAGCGGGAGATGGAGAACTATGAGCGTCGGAAAGTCTACCACCGCGCCTACTACTCTCTGGACGCATACAGCTGGCTGGAAAATTACGCACTGGAACACAGCAGATCGCCGGAAGATATTTTGCTGGAACGAGAAGAAATGACCACCCGCCTATACCTAATTGCAGCTTTGCCGGTGGCTCTGGCTCATGCCACTCCGACACAGGCCCGCCGTGTTCACGCCTACTACATTGCTGGTATCAAGCAGCCGGAAATCTCTCGGATAGAGGGCGTCCACAGCAGCAAGGTCAGCGTTGCCATCCGTCGAGGTCTGCGGAATATGCGCCGCTGCTATGATGGCTTTTTCCAAACAGAGTGAGGGCATGCCTATGCAGACCATCAATCTCAAACAATATTATCCATTTTGCAAAGAGGACATTTTTGTGGAGGTGTCCGATGAGATCGTCGAAGCGTTTCTTCTGGACAAGAGAGCCGAGGCCGCCAGAGATCGCAAGATGTTCCGGTATAAGGCGTTTTATTCCCTCGATTGTAACGATGGAATCGAAAATGCCGCCATCGGCTGGGCGCAGCCATCGCCGGAGGACTACCTGATAGAAAAAGAAGAATTAGCCGAATACGAAGAACTGATACGGCGATTGTATGAAGCCATTTCCTCCCTGCCGCCTATGCAGGCTCGCCGTGTTCACGCCCGCTATATGCTGGGTATGAAAGTGAAAGATATTGCCGCAATGGAGGGTATCACGCCAGCACAGGCGGGAAAATCCATCCATGCCGCACTGCGGAGACTGCGCCGGTACTTTGCTCGACAGAAATGGACGGTCAATCTATGAGTATTTCCAAAGAAAAGAGGTGCCTGACATGAACGAAAAAATTACAGCCCACCCACAAAAAGAAGAACGGGAGGAAGTCCTGAAGGAGATCCGGCAGCTTGAAAACCGCAAGAAGATTTTGGAGAACAAGCAGCGGAACGAAGAACGCAGGGTTCGCACCCGCCGCCTGATTGAGCGCGGAGCCATTTTGGAGGGGATTTTCCCACTGGCTTCCAACCTTTCCGGCGCAGAGGTCAAAGCATTTCTGATTACCCTGTCCCATCTTCCGGGGGCTGCGGAATTAACTGCAAACCTGCCAAAATCCGGGGACACGCCATAAGTCCCTTGTTTACAAGGGCGCACTTATACACCGTTGCCGGTGCTGTGCGCCCTGCCGGGGGCGTTGCGTACTTCGTCCGCGATGGGAAGCTACGCTCCCCAAACCCCTTGTGCGCTCTGCGCAGTCGTCGGACACCCGCTTTGCGTTTGTCCGGCTCCACAGAGCCTGCTATCCCCCTCACTGAAAGGAGGTGTTCCCCATAGATTTCTGTCATATCCCCGTCAGTATCATCAAGCGCAGCGCAGGCCGTTCTGCCGTTGCCGCAGCTGCTTACCGCAGCGGAACCAAGCTGACAAATGAATGGGATGGAATGACCCACGACTACACCCGGAAAGGCGGCATTGTCCATGCGGAGATCATGCTGCCTGCCCACGCCCCGCCAGAATTTGCAGACCGTTCTATCCTCTGGAACAGCGTGGAGCAAATCGAGAAAGCAAGGGACAGCCAGCTTGCCCGTGAGATCGAGGCAGCCCTGCCCCGTGAACTGTCCGGCGAACAACAGCTTGCCCTTGTGCGTGCCTATGTGAAGGACAATTTTGTAGACAAAGGAATGTGCGCCGACTTTGCCATCCATGACAAGGGAACCGGCAACCCTCATGTCCATATCATGCTGACGCTCCGGCCTCTGAAAGAAAACGGACAGTGGGGCGCAAAGTGCCGCAAGGCATACGATCTGGACGAGAATGGACAGCGTATCCCGGATGGGAAAGGCGGCTGGAAAAATCATCGGGAGGATACGACCGACTGGAACGATAAAGGAAATGTGGAGATTTGGCGGGCAGCGTGGACAGCCTACACCAACCGGGCGCTGGAATCTGCCGGTAGACCGGAGCGCATTGACCACCGCAGTTACAAGCGGCAGGGCATTGATAAAATTCCCTCTGTCCATCTGGGGCCAGCTGCCAGCCAAATGGAAAAGCGCGGTATCCGCACCGACAAGGGGGAAGTAAACCGACAGATCGTCGCCGACAACAAACTGCTGAAAGAAATTAAAGCCCGCATTACCCGTCTTTATCGCTGGTCGAAAGACGAAGCGGAAAAACCACAAACACAGCAAAGCAGCTTGACTGCTTTGTGGGAGGCCCAGCAGCAGTTGAACACTCCCCGCACCCGCACCGGCAAAATCCGGGCTTTGCAGGAAAGCGCTGCACTATTCAGCTTTTTACAGGCAAACGGCATCCAGTCTATGCAGCAGCTTCATGAAAAAATCGCTGATATGAACAGCCGTTACTATGACCTTCGCGGAAAGATTGTCAAGGCTGAGCGCCGGATCGCCATTCTTACCGAACGCGGGGAGATGTGGGAACAGTACAACCAGTACAAGCCCATCCACAAACAGCTTGCCAAAGTAAAGCCGGAAAAGCGGGAACAGTTTGAGCAGCGCCACAGCCGGGAACTGATCCTGTATGACGCAGCAGCCTGGTATCTGAAAGAACTGAAAGACAGCGGCGAGGGGATCACCCCGAAGGCATGGCAGCGGGAGATCGACCAGCTGACCGCCGGAAAGCAGACGGACACGCTTGCCATGAAATCCATGAGGGAGGATTTGAAAGCAGTGGAACGGCTCCGCAAAACCGCCGAGCAGCTGTCCCGACAGGAAAGGGACAAGTCTCACGACCGTGGGCCGGAGCGGTAAAGGCTACCGCGTTTTGGCGTACCCCTGTCAAGTGTGTCGCGTTTCACGACATACCTTTGCATACAGAAAAACCGCCGTACAGGTTTCCCCATACGGCGGCAGACTGTTTATTTGCCGAACAAGTCGCTGTGTGTGCCGGTGCGGGCCAGCGTCAGCACCAGAACATCATCCTCTATGCGGTAGACAAGCAGCCAGTCCGGGAGAATATGACATTCCCGATGGCCTGCCCAATCGCCGGACAGGTCATGGTCGCGGTTCTTATCCGGCAGCGGTTCGCCCATTGCCAGCAATGCTACGACCTGCTCCAGCAGCTCAATCTTCAAGCCACGCTTTATGGCTCGTTTGTAGTCTTTTTTGAAACTGGTCGTGTACTTGACGGTATATTTGGTTTCTTTCATCTTTTCAGGTCAGCAAACAACTCGTCAAGGTCATTGTAGCCCTTTACAGACGGGTCTTTTGCAATCCTTTCCGCTTCCAGCATGGCAGCAACCGTTTCTTTGTTCGGCTGTTCCAGCCTTACCTCAAAGGGAATGCCGCCTTCACGAAGCGACTGGCGCACAAAGATGTTAAACGCCGTAGTCAGGTTCATGCCAAGTTCAGTAAACAGTGCGTCCGCCTGCGCTTTCAAATCTGCGTCCATGCGGATACTGATGTTTGTGGTATTTCCAGCCATACGATCAACCCCTTTCTGCTGGCAATTATAGTATATGCCATTTGCACGAAGAAAACAATACTTTGCACGAATATTTAACAATAAATTCATTCGAGGAGGTTACACGCTTTATGAAAGAAATCATTTATGAAGAACAACAAGACTGAACCTATCCCTGTCATGGATTACCGCCAGTACCGCAGAGCGCGGAGGCTGGTGCATGAGTGCTGTAACTACATTGACGGAAACTGTATCGCCCTGGACGATGGGGAGGAATGCATCTGTGTCCAGTCCATTTCCTACTCCCTGTTGTGCAGGTGGTTTCGGGCGGCGGTATTGCCGCAGGATAAGGAACTGGAAACGGCGCTGTTCCACCGACTGAATGCTAAGAAATGCGCTGTATGTGGGGCGCTGTTTACCCCCGGTTCTAACAGGGCCAAATATTGCCCGGAATGTGCCGCGCGCATGAAGCGGATCAACGCCGCAAAGCGCAAGCGGAAACAACGGGAGAAATGTCACGCTTTAGGGGCTGAAAAACCCTTGTAAATCAAGGCTTTTTTCGAGGGTGTCAAAGGCAGGCTGATAGATTTATCCTCTGACTCCTAAAATAGCCTTAAAATGCGTACAGAATCCCAAGAGAATCCCCAAGGAGGAACCCTATGTCAGACAATCGAAAATATTATTACCTGAAACTCAAAGAAAACTATTTTGACGATGATTCTATCGTGCTGCTGGAAAGTATGCAGGACGGTGTGCTGTATTCTAACATTCTGCTCAAGCTGTATCTGAAATCGCTGAAACATGGCGGGCGGCTCCAGCTTGACGAGGACATGCCTTACACGGCGCAGATAATCGCCACCATCACCCGCCAGCAGATCGGCACTGTGGAGAGAGCCTTGCAAATCTTTTTGAAGCTGGGTCTTGTGGAAGTGCTGGACAGCGGCACATTCTACATGAGCAACATCGAACTTTTAATCGGCCAGTCCTCTACCGAGGCTGAGCGAAAGCGGGCTGCAAGGCTTCAAAATAAGGCTCTTTCTGCGCTCCGGACAAGTGGCGGACATTTGTCCGACATTCGTCCACCAGAGATAGAGATAGAGTTAGAGAAAGAGATAAAGATAAAGAGAGAGATAGAGAAGGTACGCCCTGAAATGGGGCACCCTTCCCACACCTATGGCCGTTACCAGAATATTTTCCTGACGGATGAAGAACTGGCTGACTTGCAGGCCAGTTTTCCTGCTGTATGGGAACAGTACATCGAAAAACTGTCCGAGTACATGGCTTCTACCGGCAAGCGTTATCAGAGCCATGCAGCGACCATCCGGCGCTGGGCCGGTGAGGACGCTAAAAAAACTGTCACACCCTCACGCAACCGGGATTACAGCGTAAAGGAGGATGAAACTGTATGATTGAGATTACCGCAGAAATCCGGGCGTTCATCGACAAGGCAGCTGCCGGTGTGGAATTGGCTGAGGACGAGTATATAGACTTGTCAGACGGGCTCATTCACTGTAAGAAATGCGGCGGCCAGAGGCAGACCGTTGTGCCATGCTTTGGGAAATCCGGCTACTTTATGCCGCGTTGCATCTGCCAGTGCCAGCGGGAAGCTGAGGAGCAGCGCAAGGCTGCTGAAGAACGGCAGCGCCGTATGGAGCGTATCAAACGCCGAAAGGCACAGGGCTTGCAAGACCGTTATCTGTACGACTACACATTTTCCAATGATAACGGGCAAAACCCATTGATGGACAAGGCTCATGCCTATGTGGAGAACTGGAAAGAGGCATATAAGAGCAATATCGGGCTTTTGCTGTTTGGAGATGTGGGAACCGGCAAGTCTTTTTTCGCCGGATGTATTGCCAACGCTCTACTTGACCAGGATGTGCCGGTGCTGATGACGAACTTTCCCACCATTCTGAACCGCCTGACCGGGATGTTCGCTGAGGACAGGTCGGAGTTTATTGCCAGCTTTGATGAGTATGACTTGCTTATCATTGACGATTTGGGTGTAGAGCGCAGTACCGAATATGCTATGGAGCAGATGTTTTTCGTCATTGACAGCCGCTATCGCAGCCGCAGACCCATGATTATCACAACAAACTTGAAACTGTCCGAGCTGAAAAACCCGCCTGATCTGGCCCACGCCCGTATCTATGACCGTATTTTGGAACGGTGTGCGCCGATCCTCTTTGACGGGAAGAATTTTCGGGAAGAAAATGCCGGTGCTACCCGACAGACAGCAAAAGACATTGTAAACAGTAAGCACGACTGATTTTTTACCGGGCGGCACAGACCCGTTCGGAGAAAGGAGCGCCATGAACAAAGAACCCCGTACTATGCAGGTGGCAGACGCCGTTACTGCGTCCAGAGCGCCGGAAAACACGCCGGCGATGGTAAAGAAAATCGGTAAGACGACCTACAAGGTTCATGTCCATTTCAGCAATACCAGCACAGAAACCATGAGCGATAAAATCAAGCGTATGCTCAAAAATGAAATTCAGCAGATGTGACAGACTGATAAACGAAGCCGCCTTGTGCTAAACTGATGATGGTATGCACCAAAATTTTTGTCAAGGAGGACACAAAAATGCTTTACACAGAAAAAGAGAAACATGAAATTGAGCGAGTAAAGGAAGTCTTTGCGGAACATCTGCGGCAAAGCCCCGATTTTGAACTGCTCTGGTCGGACAAGGTGGGCTATGTCTGGCTGACGATTGGCGTAAATCCGCTTTATGTGGATACCGGTATCAGGATAGAATCAGCCGCCGATCTCTGCGGCAGGTGTTTGGACGATGTTGCTACGGATGTTTTGTATATGACGGGCAACGATCATGCACTGGAAGCAGCCGACCCGCTGGAATTGGCCGAAATCAAGCGGCGCTGGGAGTCATATATCAACCAGCTGCCAGACTACGCGTATCTCTGCAAAGACCTGCTGAACGGAAAAATGTAATCTATCAAACGAGGTGTCAGGAGCCATACAATGCTTCTGGCACCTTTTTTGTAGATTTTTTGTGAATTTGATTAAAAAGTCCTTGACAATTTGTCTCTGGTAAAACGGCAAAGAGTATCCTGATTTCCTGCGGTGCGAGACTTGCTCCGTTTGATATTCAGGAAGTCAGAGATGTAACTGCCTATGACGAATTGCAGTTGGATACCCTCGGAGATAAGAAAACGGCGCTGTTCCTGATTATGTCGGATACGGATGCGACTTTTAATTTCTTGATTTCCATGATCTATACCCAGTTGTTCAATCTGCTCTGCGAAAAAGCAGATGATGTGTACGGTGGCAGACTGCCGGTTCATGTGCGCTGTCTGATCGACGAAGCGGCGAACATCGGACAGATTCCCAATCTGGAGAAGTTGGTTGCGACCATCCGAAGCCGTGAGATTTCGGCCTGTCTGGTGCTTCAGGCACAGTCACAGCTGAAAGCCATCTACAAGGACAACGCTGATACCATCATTGGCAACATGGACTCCCGTATTTTCCTCGGTGGTTCTGAGCCGACTACCCTGAAAGAGTTGAATCAGGCTCTGGGTAAAGAAACAATCGACACTTACAACACCTCCAACACCAGAGGTAACAGCCCGTCCTACGGCATGAATTATCAGAAGCTGGGCAAAGACCTTGCAACCGTGGATGAACTGGCGGTTTTGGATGGTGGTAAGTGCATCCTACAGCTGCGTGGTGCGAGACCGTTCAAATCCGACAAGTACGATCTGACACAGCACCCGAACTATAAGTACACCTCAGACTACGACAAGAAGAACGAGTTTAACATCGAACAGTTCCTCAGTCGCAGACTGAAATTAAAGGCAGGTGATGAATATGTAGTAGTCGATGCCGATTAACGAAGGAGGTTTGCATTTGGAAAATCTGAAAACTGTATCTGCCCTGGTCAAGAACATTCTGGAAACTGACCATAAGGCAAGAAATACCGACAATCATTTGTATCTGAAGGTGCTGGAACGCTATTCCGGTCTGCGTGGTATCGACATTCATGCCATGACGGTTCCTGTGTTTTTGAAGGAACTGGACAAGCACAGCTTTCCGGGTTTTGAGACTGTCCGCAGAAGCCGACAGAAGGTGCAGGCAACCTACCCTAATCTTGCCCCTACGGAGAGCGTAGGCAGGAAACGCAGTAAAAATGAAATGGTCTACAAGGATTTTGCTCTGAGTGAAGTGTAACTTCGGTCAGGGCTTTTCTTTTTGCCCAGAAAGGCGGTGGTGATAGATATGATTGTAATTGAATAGCTCTCATGTGTTCGCCCTCCGACCGGTTCGCCGGTATCACGGAGGGCTTTTTCTATTTCAAAAACAAATTCAAATTACAGGAGGAAAATATATGGAATTTTTCAATAGCGCAGTTGGTGTTCTTCAGACTCTGGTAGTGGCTCTGGGTGCAGGTCTCGGTATCTGGGGTGCAATCAATCTTCTGGAAGGCTACGGTAACGACAACCGTGCGACACGTTCGTAAGTGAAAAGCTTGCGCACAAAGTCGAAGGGCAATTGTAGCCCGAAACTTTGGAGAACTGATATTCCGATGGGTGAAATGAGGGGGTAACGTCCCGAAGCGCCACCCTAATACTCCGAATGGCGGGGAGCATGCAACGGCTCTCTCCAAAAGTTTATAGAGCTCGGTGAAGTCGGCAGAGAGCAACCGTAAGACTGGTTTTCAGACCAGACACGAAAGCTGTCCAGAGGTGGATGATGTTGCCTATATGCCGGGGGTCGGATATCCATGGTGAGAATGTATGAAAATACTGACGAAATTCCGAATGTACGAGTCTAAACGTTGATGCTGTCGAAAGGCAGTACACCTTTTATGGTGGTATCTGTGGGCGAGTAAAATTGGTTGTTATGAAAGTCCATGCATCGTTACAGGCGGTGCGGTTATGCATGACCAGATACAGGCTTAGAGGAAGAACCTAAAGATATCTAATGATAGGAATATCGGAACGTGGAAAGCTGGGAACACGGAGGCGGTTGCAAGCCAATGATGTGGTGGATGGGAATACCCTCGCGAGAGGGCAATAACCATTCTTTATTCCAGTGAGAGTAGTGGCACAGTACCTATGAAACCGTGAATAAGTAAGCGGTGGAGGGATAGCCACAAGTCGAATTCAGCAATAAAAATGAAAACACAACAAACACAGCTTCGAGTATGACAAAGAAAATCCAAACCGAAGGGAGAGGATGCCTGTGTTGACTTCGGGGCAGCAAGAAAGGAAAAGTAAACAGAGAAAAATCCGCAACTCAGAGTATTACGACATGGAGGGCACTTTTGACAGGCTGTATGCAGAAAGTAAGAAAAATAAAACCTTCAACCATCTGATGGAAATCATCGAGAGTGAAGAAAATATCAAGCTTGCATACAGGACGATAAAGAAGAATACAGGAAGTGATACTTCGGGAGTGGATAAAAGGACGATAGCCGACCTTGCAAAGTTAAGCGAGGAAGCTTACGTCCGTCTCATACGGAGACAATTCAGTAATTATCATCCACGACCCGTAAGGCGAGTGGAGATACCAAAGCCCAATGGAAAGACCAGACCTCTGGGAATTCCAACTATCGTTGATCGAATCGTACAGCAATGTATTTTACAGGTTATGGAGCCGATATGTGAAGCAAAATTCAGTGAGAACTCAAACGGGTTCCGCCCGAACCGTTCTGCTGAGACTGCTATTGCGCAATGCATGAGGCTGATACAGATACAGCATCTGTACCATGTGGTTGACCTCGATATTAAAGGATTCTTTGATAATATCAGCCATACAAAGCTGATGCGTCAGATATGGGCATTGGGAATCCGGGACAAAAAGCTGTTATGCATTATAAAAGAGATGCTGAAAGCACCTGTTGTTCTGCCAAATGGGGAGAAAACATATCCCACACGGGGTACCCCGCAAGGCGGTATTTTGTCGCCATTGCTTGCAAATATCGTATTGAATGAACTGGACTGGTGGATTGCTTCCCAATGGGAGCAGATGCCAACAAAGACAAAATTCAAAAAGAGGAGCAATGCGCAGGGAACAGAGATTAAGAGCCACGCTTACAGGGCTCTGCGTCGGAGCAGATTAAAAGAGATGCATGCAGTCCGGTACGCAGATGATTTTAAAATTTTCTGCGCATCACATGAGGATGCTGTCAGAGCATACAAGGCAACAGAGTTATGGCTAAAGGACAGGCTGGGGCTGGAAATCAGCCCTGACAAATCCAAAGTAGTTAATCTCAAAAGACAGTATTCTGATTTTCTCGGGTTCAAGCTGAAAGTCCGTAAAAAGGGTAAGAAGTATGTAGTTCGGTCTCATATGAGCGATAAAGCATACAAAAAGGCTCATGGAAAAGTCTCGGAAGAAGTAAAGAAACTGGCTCATTCGTCAGATGATAATGCTCAGTTCATGCAGCTTCAGAAATATAACGCTGTAGTTGCCGGACTTCATGAATACTATTGTATTTCCACAGAAGTATCCCATGATTTCAGCAGACTTGCCTTCAGTATCAACAAACAACTCAGAAACAGACTGAAAGGTGACTTATCCAAAAAGGGACAGCTCAGAAATGGGTTTATTAAAGAAAAGTATGGAGCAAGCAGACAGATGAGGTTCCTTCATGAACGTCCGGTGATTCCACTGGGATATGTCCAGCCGAAGAATGCCCAGCATAAAAGGAAATCCATCAATAAGTATACGGTCAAAGGTCGGGAACAGATTCATAAGAATCTTGCAATCGACACAGCGACAATGTTATGGCTGATGAGAAATCCTGTAAAGGGCAGAACCATTGAATATGCGGATAACCGTATCTCCTTGTATGCGGCACAGTATGGTAAATGTGCAGTGACGGGAATTCTGATGGATTCTCATGATATTCACTGCCACCATAAAGTGCCCGTAAACAATGGTGGTTCGGATGAATACACAAATCTTATTCTTGTCAGCAAAGAAGTTCATATCCTTATCCATGCTTCTTCAGAACCTACGATTGAGAAGTACCTGAAATCCTTAAATCTTGATGATAAACAAATAGAAAAGCTTAACAAACTTCGTACTATGGCAGAAATGCCACCTATTATTCTTTGAATTTAATGCTGTAACGAAGTGTGTAAGTTGTGTTTAAAACCCTGGACGGCTGAATTCGATGGAACGCCGTGTGCGGTGAAAGTCGCATGCACGGTGTGGAGCGGGGGAAAATCTGGAGATAACTTCAAAGGATTACCTATCGCTATCCGGCGCTAAGTCTCAGGGCATCAAGCAGCTCATGGCTGGCGGCGGTGTGGTGCTGATCGGCACGACCCTTATCCCCCTGCTCTCCGGTTTGTTCGGCTAATCCACGGCAAGCCCAGCTTAACCGAAGGGTGGTGAAATATTGGGCAGCATTTTAGAAAAGATCGAACAGGCTCTCAAGGATATGCTGATCGGATGGATCGAGAGCAACCTGACCAATATGTTCACCGATGTCAACGAGAAGGTAGGAACGATTGCCGCCGAAGTTGGGCAAACACCGTCCGGCTGGAACGGCGGCGTGTACCAGATGATCCGGGGACTATCCGAAAACGTGATAGTCCCCATCGCTGGTATCATCATCACCTTCGTTTTGTGCTACGAGCTGATTTCCATGATCACCGAGAAAAACAACCTTCACGACATGGACACTTGGATGTTCTTCAAGTGGTTTTTCAAGGCGGCTGTGGCGATCTACCTCGTGACACACACGTTTGACATCGTGATGGCAGTATTCGACATCGGGCAGAACGTGGTTTCCGGTGCAGCCGGAGTCATCCACGGCAACACCAGCATTGATATTGATTCGACGATTGCGCAGATGCGTACCGGCATGGAGAACATGGGTGTCGGAGAACTGCTCGGACTGTCGATAGAAACGCTTCTGATCAGCTTGTGCCTCAAAATCATGGCGATCCTCATTACGGTCATTCTCTACGGGCGCATGATTGAGATTTACTGCACCGTGAGCATTGCGCCTATTCCCATCGCAACCATGAGCAACCGCGAATGGGGCAGCATCGGAACGAACTATCTGAAAGGCTTGTTTGCTCTGGCATTTCAGGGCTTTCTCATCATGGTCTGCGTTGGCATCTATGCGGTGCTGATCAACGGCATGATTATCGCAGACAACATTCACTCGGCTCTGTTCTCTGTGGCAGCGTACACGGTTATTCTGTGCTTCTCGCTGTTCAAGACCGGAAGCCTCGCAAAATCCATTTTCCATGCGCACTAAGGAGGTCGGCAGCATGAAGAAGTACAGCATCATCTACGCCGATCCCCCTTGGGCGTATCGGACTTACTCCAAGAAGGGACAGGGGCGGTCGGCAGAAAGCCATTATCCGACGATGTGCATTGAAGACATCAAGGCACTTCCGGTTGGCGAACTGGCTGCGAAGGACTGCGCTCTGTTCCTCTGGATCACGTTCCCATGCCTCTGTGAAGCACTCGAAGTGCTGACGGCATGGGGCTTTTCTTATAAGACCGTGGCTTTTGTATGGGTGAAGCAAAACCGCAGGAACGATGACCTCTTCACCGGCATGGGGTATTGGACAAGGGCAAACGCGGAAATCTGCATCCTTGCCACGAAGGGACATCCGAAGCGTGTTGACGCCGGTGTGCGTCAGGTCATTCTCAGTCATATTGAAGAGCATTCCAAAAAGCCGGATGAAGCGCGGGAGCGCATTGTTCGGCTCATGGGAGACCTTCCCCGCGTAGAGCTTTTTGCCCGTCAGTCTCCCGAAGGCTGGGATGTTTGGGGCAACGAGGTCGAATGCACGGCTCATCTTCCAACGGAGGAAACACCATGCTGCGGCTAAAACCCATCTCTCTTCGTGACGCCAACGAGTATGTCCGGCAGCATCACCGGCATCACAAGCCTGTTGCCGGTCACAAGTTTTCCATCGGCTGTGAAGCAGACGGTGAACTGGTCGGTGTAATCATCGCTGGGCGTCCCGTCAGCCGGTATCTGGATGACGGCTTCACATTGGAGGTCACAAGGCTATGCACCAATGGCGCAAAGAACGCTTGCAGCTTTCTCTACGGCGCGGCGGCAAGAGCTACTGCGGCTATGGGCTATAAGCGCATCATCACCTACACGCTGGAAAGTGAAAACGGTGCAAGCCTTCGGGCTTCCGGCTGGATCTGTCAAGGCAAAGCGGGTGGACTTCGCTGGACGGGCAAGCGTCAACCGAAGGAGGATCAATATCCCGCACAAATGAAGCTGCGCTATGAAAAGCAGCTTAGAAAGGAGGAAACAGTCAATGGCATTTGTTCCGGTCCCGAAGGATCTTAACCGCGTCAAAACGAAGGTCATGTTCAACCTGACCAAGCGGCAGCTCATTTGCTTTTCCATCGCTGCGGCAGTCGGCGTTCCGATCTTCTTTCTGACGAAGGCACATCTCGACTTGTCTACGGCGGCAATGCTGATGGTGGTGATCATGCTCCCGTTCATCTTCTTCGCGCTTTACGAGAAGGACGGTCAGCCAGCCGAGAAGTATCTGTACCACATCGTACAGTCCATGTTCATCCGGGACAAGGTGCGTCCCTATCGCACGAACAATCTCTACGCTGAGATTCAGCAGAAAATCAAAGAACAGGAGGAATTGCAGCTTGAACAACAGCACAGCAAAGGCAAAGCCTAAGATGACCGTCAAAAACGGCGTCGTTTACGGCGATGCCCTTTCCGCTCAGGAAAAGAAGCGGATCGTCATGCAGAAGAAAAAGGACAGGAAGGCAAAGAAAGTCCGCAAGTCCGCCCAGCAGACCATTCCCTATGTGGAAATGTGCCGCGACGGTATCTGCAAGGTGAACAGCCGCCTCTACACGAAGTCCATCGCCTTTGAGGACATCAACTACCAGCTTGCGCAGAACGAGGACAAAACTGCCATCTTTGAGAACTGGTGCGACTTTCTGAACTACTTCGACAGCTCGATTTTCGTCCAGCTCTCCTTCATCAATCAGAAGGCAAGCCTCAATGAGTTCCGCAAGCGCATTAACATTCCGGCACAGGAGGACGCCTTCAACGACATCCGCTCCGAGTATTCCGGTATGCTGCAAAGCCAGCTCACCAAGGGCAACAACGGATTGGTCAAGAGGAAGTACATCACCTTCGGCATTGAGGCGGACTCCCTCCGCACGGCAAAGCCGAAGCTCGAACGCATTGAAACCGACATCCTCAACAACTTCAAAACTCTCGGCGTGAGAACCGAGCCGCTGTCCGGCTACGAACGGCTGAAAGTGCTTCATGATGTGTTCAATATTGACAGCAATGAGCCGTTCCGCTTTTCCTTCGATATGGTTGCTCGGACAGGACTTTCCAGCAAGGACTTCATCGCTCCCACTTCCTTTGACTTCCGTGAAGGCAAGTGCTTCAAGATGGGCAGAACCATCGGCGCGGTGAGCTTCCTGCAAATCCTCGCGCCGGAACTCAATGACCGTATGCTTGCCGACTTCCTTGAGATGGACAGCAACATCACGGTCAATTTTCATATCCGGACGATTGACCAGGCGAAGGCGATCAAGAGCATCAAGTCGAAGATCACCGACCTCGACAAGATGAAGATTGAAGAGCAGAAAAAGGCAGTCCGCTCCGGCTACGATATGGACATCATTCCGTCCGATCTCGCTACCTTCGGCGGTGAGGCAAAGCGTCTGTTGCAGGATCTCCAGACCCGCAATGAGAGACTGTTTCTTGTGACTATCCTCATCATGAATACGGCAACCAATCGCCAGAAGCTCGAAAACGCGGTATTCCAGACCGCCGCCATTGCTCAGAAGTACAACTGTGCGCTCAAGCGTCTTGACTTCCAGCAGGAGGAAGGGCTGATGTCCTCTCTGCCTATCGGCGTCAATCAGGTGGAAATCGAGCGCGGGCTGACCACTTCCAGCACAGCGGTTTTCGTGCCGTTCACCACGCAGGAGCTTTTTCAGGGCGGCGAAGCTCTCTACTACGGGCTGAATGCGCTGTCCAACAACATGATCATGGTGGACCGCAAGCAGCTCAAGAACCCCAACGGGCTGATCTTGGGTACGCCCGGTTCTGGCAAGTCCTTCTCCGCCAAGCGAGAAATGACGAACGCCTTCCTCATCACGGAGGATGACATCATCGTCTGCGACCCCGAAGCCGAGTATTTTCCCCTTGTGCAGAAGCTCGGCGGTCAGGTCATCCGCATCTCGCCGGTCAGCACGGATTACATCAATCCGCTGGACATCAACACGAACTACTCCGAAGAGGAAAACCCGCTGACGCTGAAATCTGACTTCATCCTCTCCATGTGTGAGCTGATTGTCGGCGGCAAGGACGGCTTGCAGCCGGTTGAGAAGACCATCATTGACCGCAGCGTCCGCATGGTCTATCAGGAGTTCCTTGCAGATCCCAAACCGGAGAAAATGCCGATCCTCGAAGACCTCTACAACATTCTGAGAAATCAGAAGGAACCGGAGGCACAGCGCATCGCAACTGCCCTTGAAATCTATGTTCACGGCTCTCTGAACGTCTTCAATCACAGAACGAATGTGGATGTCAACAATCGCTTCGTCTGCTATGACATCCGCGAACTCGGCAAGCAGCTCAAAAAGCTCGGTATGCTGATCGTGCAGGATCAGGTGTGGAACAGAGTCACCATCAACCGCGCCCAGCACAAGGCAACGCGCTACTACATGGACGAGTTCCACCTTTTGCTGAAAGAGGAACAGACCGCCGCGTACAGCGTGGAAATCTGGAAGCGTTTCAGAAAATGGGGCGGCATCCCGACCGGCATCACTCAGAACGTCAAGGATCTGCTTGCGTCCCGTGAGGTGGAGAACATCTTTGAAAACTCGGATTTTGTCTACCTTCTGAATCAGGCATCCGGCGACCGGCAGATTCTCTCGAAGGCACTGAACATCTCGCCCAGCCAGCAGAACTACATCACCAATTCCAATGCCGGTGAAGGGCTGATCTTCTACGGCTCCACCATCGTGCCTTTCAAGGACGATTTTCCCAAGAATACGCAGCTCTATCGCATCATGACCACCAAGCCCGAAGAAACCGTACAGAACTAAGGAGGATTTTGAATATGGATAAGAACTTTAACCTTGAGAACGCCAAGAGCATCATCGCAGAAGCCAGCGGTGTTCCCGTAAATACCACGTTTGGTAGCATCACCAAGCCGATTGACCTTCTGCTTGAGGTCATCGACATGAGCGCCGATCTCATTGCCCTCATCCACGAGGAAACCGAACTGAAAAAGCACCATCGCGCCTACCTCCACGTTCATGAGGAACTGGAGGACTGCGCCGACCAGATGGCAGAGCGTATGCAGGAGATTTTCGATGAGACCACTGACTGTGTGATCAAGCTGATGAAGGATGTCCACGAGACGTTCCGAGTCCGCAAGCAGGAAGCGGCTGAGGACGATGCCGATACCGTCACCATCGCCAAGGAAGACTACGAAACCATGATCGACGATCTGCTCACGATGTCCGAAATCATTCAGTGCGTCGCAGATATGCGCACGCAGGATGTGAAGGCAATCCGCGAGTTCGGCAAGTTCGTCCCCGCCTTTGCCGCCTTTGAGAAGAACCGCCTGAGCCTCTATCGTGAGGCGGCGAAGGAAGCCGAGGAAATCTTCGACCGTTGGGCGGACGAGATTGACGATCTCGATGAGGACTACGAGCCGGACGAGTTCTTCTCTGACTGAGCCGTCCGGCTCTCAAAGGAAGGAGCTGATACCCATAGAGCTTGACATCATTCATACCGGCGATTGCCTTGAAATCCTGAAAACGCTGCCCGATGACAGCGTTCATTGCTGTGTGACGTCCCCTCCGTATTACGCGCTCCGCGATTACGGCATGGAGGCTCAGATCGGCAGAGAGACAACGCCGAAGGAATATATCTCGCGCCTGACGGAAGTGTTTACCGAAGTCAGGCGCGTTTTGCGTCCGGATGGAACGCTCTGGCTGAACATCTCGGACACCTACGCCGGAAAAGGCAATCAGGGAGATTTCATTGACCCGAAGAACCCATACGGCAGAAACGGTCAGGCTGTGGCTCTCAACAACAAGGTTGAGGGCTGCAAGCCGAAGGACATGATCGGTATTCCGTGGATGCTTGCTTTTGCCCTCCGCGATACCGGCTGGTATCTGCGCAACGACATCATCTGGATGAAGGATAACCCCATGCCGGAGAGCGTCAAAGACCGATGCGCCCGCTGCTATGAGCATATTTTCCTGTTCTCAAAGTCCAAGAAGTATTTCTTTGACTACAAAGCGATTTCAGAGCCGATTGCCCCTGCAACGGCAGAACGCCTCAAGCGCGGCATGAAGGGCGGCAACAAATACGGCAAACCCGTTCCCGGTCAGCCTCAGCCGCAGTCCATCAACCGCCCCCGTGAGCATGGCGAGATCAAGGACGCAGACATCAATCCGCTCCGCAATAAGCGCGATGTCTGGAAGATCAACACCGTCCCCTTCAAGGGCGGTCATTATGCCGCCTACCCTCCGAAGCTGGTTGAAACCTGTCTTCTCGCCGGTTGTCCCGAAGGCGGCATTGTGCTTGACCCCTTTATGGGGAGCGGCACAACCGGCATGGTTGCCGCGCAGATGGGGTGTCATTTCGTCGGCATCGAGCTGAACCCTGAATACACCGAGCTTGCCTACAAGCGGATTGGAGGTGAAATCTGATGTCCAAGGAACCGGAACTCAAAGCCCGCGACAAGGTAGTCGTGCGGATGACGCGGGAGGGCGCGGTCGAGGAAAACCTGACGGCTGGCACCGAACAGCGTGTGTCAAAGAGGCTGGAAGATGCGGAGCTGGTGAAGCCCGGTGAGACAGTCGAGCCTTCCGAAGCTCTTTCTGCGGAGGAACAGAAAAAGGTGCAGATGCGCCATCAGCAGCGTCAGTTTCAGGCGGAACACGCCGAGGATAATGACACACAGCCGCTCTCGGAAACGCCCGTCACAGAAGAGAGAAGGGCAGAAAATCCACCCCAGAATGTACCCGAACCGCTGCCTTCGGAAACGCCGTTCAAGCCTCCTGTTTTGGAGCAGCACGGTGTTTCTTCTCATACCGGCACGGTGATTGCCGAAACGGTTGTCACCCACAAGCTGCGCAAGACCTCTGCGGTTGAAGCCGTTGATGCAGATGCCGTTCTCACTCAAGCGGCGGAGACTGCCTCTGCAAAGCCGCTCTCGGACGATGCAGTCCCGCCCACGAAGCGGATGCAGAAGCTCGAAAGGAAGTCTGAGAAGGCACATGAGCGTCTGGATGCTGCCCGTGAAAAGCTGCCCACGCACAAGGTTCTCAAGAAAGAGCGCGTTTTTGATGAAGAGACCGGCAAGGGCAAAACCCGCCTTCATTTTGAGGATGAGCTGAAAAAGCCAAAGGGCAAAGGCAAGCTGCAATTTGAGGCAGATAAAACCGTCCGCAAGGTCGGTGACACCCTCGCTTCCGGCATTCACGGCAAAATCCATGAGGTCGAACAGGAAAACACGGCGGTTGAGGCGGCGCATAAAACGGAGATCGCCGCTGAGACTGCCGCTCGGCATTTCAGTCATCATCGGGAAAGCAGCGTCAACAAGCCCTACGAGAAGGTCTCCAAGCTGGAACATAAGGCGGATGCTGCGGATGCAAAGCTCCAATATGAGAGAAATCAGCAGGAGCATCCTGAGATGAAGAAGCAGAACATGAACAAGCACTACCAGAAGCAGAACATCAAGAAGGAATATGCCGCCGCTCGAAATGCCGGTTCTCAGACTGCCGGGACTGCCACAAAGAATACCGGCAAGAAGCTCGGTGAGAAGGCGTCCGACAAGATCAAGGAGTTTTTTGAGAAAAACAAGAAGGTCTTCATCTGGATCGGCGTCGGAATTGCCCTTCTCGTTTTGCTCGGTGCCGGAATCAGCTCGTGTTCGATGCTTACTTCTACCGGCTCGACGGTAATCGCTTCCTCTTATCTTAGTGAGGATGACGCGATGCTTGGCGCGGAGGCGCAGTATTGCCGGATGGAGCAAGAGCTGCAAAGCTATCTGGATAACTATGAAGGCACTCATGACTATGACGAATATCACTTCGATCTGGATGATATTGAGCATGACCCCTATGTGCTGATCTCCATTCTCTCGGCTCTCCATGAGGGTGAGTTCACGCTGGATGAGGTGCAGGGTACGCTCCAAATGCTGTTTGAAAAGCAGTATATCCTCACAGAAGAGGTCATCGTCGAAACCAGATACCGCACGGAGACCGACACATGGACGGATGCAGACGGCAATACGCACACGGAAACCTACCGCGTCCCGTATGACTACTACATCTGCAATGTGAAGCTCGAAAACTTCAATCTCTCCCACGTCCCGGTCTACATCATGTCTCAGGAACAGCTCACCATGTACGCGACGTATATGTCGGTGCTGGGCAACCGCGAGGATCTGTTCGGTGATTCTCCCTATGTGGACAAGTACATTACAAATCCTCCCGCCGACTACGATGTCAACCCGGAATACCTGAACGACGAGAAGTTTGCGACACTGATCACCGAGGCGGAAAAGTATCTCGGCTATCCGTATGTGTGGGGCGGCTCCAATCCCGACACGTCCTTCGACTGCTCCGGCTTCGTCAGCTACGTTCTCACGAACAGCGGACTTGTGAACACCGGACGGCTGGGCGCACAGGGGCTTTACAACGTCTGTACGCCGGTTTCAAAGGCGAATGCACAGCCCGGTGATCTCATCTTCTTTGTCGGGACGTATGACACCCCCGGCGTGTCCCACGTCGGCATTTATGTCGGTGATGGAGTCATGATCCACTGCGGCGACCCCATTCAGTACACATCCATCAACTCTTCCTACTGGCAGCAGCATTTCTACGCCTTCGGAAGACCCGCCTATTAACAGAAAGGAGTTTTGCATGAATCCCAAGTATCAGAAAGTCCTCTCCGACATTGAGAAGGCTGAAAAGAAGAAGTCCGAAATCGAAGGTCAGCTCAAGGAGCTGTACGACAAGAAGACAGAACTGGAAAACCTTGAAATCATCAATACCGTGCGCTCTATGGTGATGGACAAGGGTCAGATCATGGCGTTCCTGTCTTCCATGAAGGGCGGCACCAAGCCCGCTGAAAATACGGAGGTAATCGACAATGCGTAAGAAGTTTCGTTTTCTGACCGTCCTTGCGGTCTGCGTCATGGTGCTGTCCTGCTTCTCGGTGACTGCGTTTGCCTACGCCGATGATACCGAGCAGAACCTTCCCGTTACGGAGGCAACTCAGCCCGAACAGCAGCCCGCAGTCACTCCCACGCCGGAAAAGCCGAAGGGTGAGCCGATTGATGATGAGGGCAACGCCTACACCCGCGACTTGCTCTATGACAAGGCAACCAACAAACAGTTCATCACTGTCCAGACGAAGAGCGGCAACACCTTCTTCATTGTCATCGACTACGATGCGCCGATCAATGAGGATGAGGAACAGTATCAGACATACTTCCTCAACATGGTCGATGAAAGCGATTTGCTTGCGCTGCTGGATGATGATACTGCGGCGGCTCTGACCACCTGTAACTGCAAGGAGAAATGCGCTGCCGGTCAGGTCAACACCGACTGCCCGGTCTGCAAGACCAACATGAGCGAATGCACCGGCACAGCCCCCGTTACACCTGAGCCGGATAAGGATGCGGAAACCGATACCCCCGCCCCTAAACCCGAAAAGAAATCCAATGTCGGTATGGTTCTTATCGTCTTCGTCCTTGTTGGAGCTGCGGGCGCGGCGTATTACTACATCAAGTTCGTCAAGGGCAGAAAGCCCAAGGACGAGGATCTGGACTTCTTCGACGATGAAGGCTACGAGGAAGAGCCGTACATTAACGAGGATGATGCGCCGCAGATTGCGGAGGATGCTGAAACGGATGGTGATGAAGATTGATCTTAGTCATTGCTGAAAAGCCCAGCGTTGCCCAGTTCATCGCAAAGGTGCTGGGCGCGACATCCCGCAAGGACGGCTACATGGAGGGCGGCAATTACATCGTTTCGTGGTGCTTCGGTCATCTGGTGGAGCTGGCAGACGCCAGCTCCTACGATGAGCGGTATGCCAAGTGGCGGTATGACGATCTGCCCATTGTCCCGGAAAGCTGGATGTTCGAGGTCACAAAGGACAAAGCCCAGCAGTTCAAGGTGCTGTCCTCTCTTATGAAGGACAAGCGCGTCACCGAGCTGGTCTGCGCAACCGATGCAGGACGCGAGGGTGAGCTGATCTTCCGGCTGGTCTACAACAAAGCCGGATGCACCAAGCCCTTCAAGCGTCTGTGGATCAGCTCATTGGAGGACTCCGCCATCCGCGAAGGCTTCAACCATCTCCGGGACGGCAAGGAATATGACCGTCTCTATGAAGCGGCACTCAGCCGCTCGAAGGCGGACTGGATTGTCGGTATCAACGGCACCCGCCTGTTCACCACGCTCTATCACAAGAAGCTGGTGGTCGGGCGCGTCCAGACGCCGACCCTTGCAATGCTGGTGGAGCGTGACGGGAAAATCTCCACGTTCCAGAAGGAAAAGTATTTCAACGTCCACGTCGGCAAGGGCGATCTGACCGCCGATCTGGAAAAGGTCAAAACCGAAGAGGAAGCAAAAAGAATTGCGGCGGCTTGCGAGAAAAAGCAAGCCGTCGTTTCTTCTCTCAAGCGGGAAACGAAAACCGTCAATCCTCCGAAGCTCTATGATCTGACCACCTTGCAGCGCGAGGCAAACCGATATTACGGCTTCACTGCCCAGCAGACGCTTGATCTCGTTCAGACGCTCTACGAAAAGAAGCTCCTGACCTATCCGCGCACGGACAGCCAGTTCATCACGGATGATATGGAGGACACCGCCCGTCAGGTCATTTCTATCGTCTGCCGCCAACTTCCGCTCTTCTCTGGCGTTTCGATTACGCCGGACATTGCCCGCGTAACCGACAACAGCAAGGTCACGGATCACCATGCCATTCTCCCGACCGTCCAGCTTGAAAAGCAGGAGGTTTCCGCGCTTCCGCAATCGGAGCAGAAAATCCTCAATCTTGTCGGGATGCGCCTTCTGTGTTCGACCGGCGAGAAGCACACCTACGCAGAAACGCAGATCACGCTCTCATGCGAGGGTTATGCGTTCAAAGCCAAGGGCAAGACCGTCGTTCAAAACGGATGGAAAGCCATTGAAGAACTGTTCAAGGCTTCCCTCAAGACGAAGAAAAAGGACGATCCCATGAAGTCCCTGCCCGAAGTCCATGAGGGCGATATGCTGGAAGGTGTGTCTGCCGGTGTCACCGAACACTTTACAACGCCTCCGAAGCAGTACACGGAAGACACGCTCCTGTCTGCAATGGAGACTGCCGGAAACGATCAGTTCGACGATGACACCGAGAAGAAAGGTCTCGGCACTCCCGCGACCCGTGCCGGTATCATTGAAAAGCTGGTGAAATCCGGCTTTGCAGAGCGTAAAGGCAAATCCCTCATTCCCACGAAGGACGGCTGCAACCTTGTCTGTGTTCTGCCGGAACAGATCACATCTCCCGCAATGACGGCGGAATGGGAAAACACGCTCATGGAGATTGAGCGCGGCAATGCGGATGCGGACGCCTTCCTCAGCGGTATTGTTCGGATGACCGGGGATCTTGTAAAAGCCTACCCGTTTCTCTCCGACGCCGAAGCCCAGCGTTTCGGCACGGGCAAAGAGGAAATCGGAAAATGTCCCCGCTGCGGCTCTCCTGTCTACGTCGGCAAGGGCAATTTCTACTGCTCGAACAAGGAATGCTCCTTCTGCCTGTGGGAAGACAACAAGTTCTTTTCCAGCAAGAAAAAGAAGCTGACCAAGAAGATTGCAAAGGAGCTGCTGGACAAGGGCTGGTGCCGAGTGACTGGGCTTTACACGCCGAAGAAGCCTCAGCTCTACGACGCAGTGATCCGTCTGGATGACAGCGGCGGCAAATACGTCAGCTTCAAGGTGGAGTTCGACCGATGAGCCGCCCGAAGTATATTGCCTCTTGCAGCGGAGGCAAAGACAGCGTAGCGACGCTCCTGCTGGCGGCACAGCACAATGAGCCGCTGGACGAGGCGGTTTTCAGCGAGGTCATGTTCGACAAGGATACAAGCGGCGAAGTCCCAGAACATCGGGACTTCATCTATGACCGGCTCAAGCCCTTCTGTGAAAAGGAGCTGGGCATCAAGTTCGCCATTCTCCATGCAGACAAGACCTACGATGATGTGTTCCATCACGTCATCACCCGCGGACCGCACAAGGGCGAGGTTCGCGGCTTTGCATGGGCTGGTATGTGTGCAGTCAATCGTGACTGCAAAATCCCGCCAGTCCGCAAGTACAATGCCGCACTCTCGCCGGACACTGTGAGCTATGTCGGCATCGCGGAGGATGAGCCAAAACGCCTTGCTCGTCTGGATGGAATAACGAAGGTCAGTCTGCTTGCCAAATACGGTATGACCGAGGCGGACGCCTACAAGCTCTGTCAGGAACACGGGCTGCTTTCTCCGATTTACGGTCACTGCCGGAGAAACGGCTGCTGGTTCTGTCCCAACGCAAGCGACTCGGAGCTGCTGCACATGGTCACAAAGCACCCGGATATGTTTGATCGGCTGATTGAATGGGAGAACGAGGATAACATCTTCCATCGTCGGATGACGCGCAGAGAAACCCCGTCTGAGGTAAAGGCTCGTTTACTGAGCAAATCCCAGACGGGGTTTTCTTCGCACAAAAGCAAATAAGAAATGGAGGTTTGAGATGGCTGAAAACAAAAATGCACAGCAAGTCCGCGAAATCACGGACAAGCTGGAACAGGGCATCAAGGAGCTTTTTGAATCCGAGCGGTTCAAGGAATATCTCCGCACGATGTCCAAGTTCTACAACTATTCCTTCAACAACACGCTGCTCATTGCGATGCAGAAGCCGGAGGCAACCTATGTTGCCGGTTATACCTCGTGGCAGCGCAACTTTGACCGTCAGGTCATGAAGGGCGAAAAGGGCATCAAGATTCTTGCACCCGCGCCGTACAAGGCGCAGGAAGAGCGTGAGAAGATTGACCCTTTGACGCAGAAGCCGGTGATCGGCGCAGATGGGAAGGCTGTCACGGAAACGGTTGAGGTCCTGCGTCCTGCCTTCAAGGTGGTAAGTGTCTTTGATGTTTCCCAGACGGACGGCAAGGAGCTTCCGGACATTATCGTCGATGAGCTGAAAGGCACCGTCGAGAACTACGAGGCGTTCTTCGATGCGCTTAAGCAGGAATCTCCCGTCCCCGTTTCCTTTGAGGATATTCCGGGCGGTGCAAAGGGATTCTTCTCTCCGGTTGAAAGCCGCATCGCCATTCAGGAGGGCATGAGTGAAATCCAGACGGTCAAAACCGCCATTCACGAGATTGCTCATGCCAAGCTCCACGCCGTCAAGCCGGATGAGAAAGCCGCTCCCGAAGACAAGAAGGATCGGCATACCAAGGAGGTTGAGGCAGAAAGCGTAGCCTACACTGTCTGTCAGCGGTACGGCATTGAAACCTCGGACTACTCCTTCGGGTACATCGCCGGGTAATACCGATATCGGTATTAACCGGCTAATTCCGATGTTTTATTTATTCCGATATTTTCAGTTTTCAGTTGGTTATCTGGCATTTCTGGAAGAAAAGTATCGGAATATTTTTCTTGCTCCGATATACTCCTTTTGAAGGAGGTATTAAAAATGAATGACATAAATTTCCTTTCCGCACAAGTTCTCAAGGAACTGGAAAAATTCAATTATTCTGCAGCACGCACACTCAATTTCCAACAGGCATTTCGGAACATCCGTAAATGGTTCAACAAAAACGCTAACGGCGTTTACAGCGATGAATCTTTGGGGGAATATGTTGATTCCCTCAAGAAACTCTTGGCTGAAGGTCATGATAAGGGTTGGATCAATACAAAAATGAGGTGCGCAGAACAGCTAAAAAGCTATTACCACACAGGAGATATAAATCTCAACTATGACAGATGCCGTCGTAAAGGCACCTATATCCCAAGCGAACAGGCATTAAAAACGATTGATAAGATACTTAAGGATGCGCAGCTGGGCGAACGTACTAAAAATACACGGTCAACCTACCTGCGTAAATTTTTCTGTTTTATTGAGGGGCAGGGTCTGGATGAAAAACAGATTACCCCTGAAACTATCGCGGCATTTATTGAAAAATCCCATAAGGAAACACCGTCTTCCATGAACTGGGTATGCTGTTCCCTGAAAATGGTCATGCGGCATCTGGTGGAAGAAGGGATTTTCCCATATGAAATAGATTTAAAATTCCTCACACCGAAAAGCCCCGGCCACAGGTTCCTGCCCTGTTATTCTGAAGGAGAGATAAAACAGATACTGGAATCCGTTGACCGTGAAACCCCTGTCGGTAAGCGTAACTATGCGATGCTCCTGCTGGGGATCAGCACTGGGATTCGGGCAAGGGACATCGAAGGCCTGAGGCTTGCCGACATTGACTGGCGCAAACAGGAAATTTCCATTATCCAGTCAAAGACGCGGCATGGCATCCTGCTCCCGGTAAGCGGACAATGCTGCAATGCGCTGGCTGATTATATACTCCATGGACGTCCAGAAAGCAGCTCGGAATATGTGTTCCTAAGAAGCCGTGCGCCCTTTACACGATTTTTAGGGACAGTCCCTGGGCTGAACACGATCATTGACCGGCAAAGCGCCATTGCGGGAGTCGAAAAGAAAAACGGGAGGGCGTTCCACAGCCTGCGCAGGACTTTTGGCACATGGCTGGCCAGCGAGGAAGTGCCATTGCCTATGATTTCCCAGTTGATGGGGCATACGGACATGGAATCCGGGAAACCATACCTGTCTTTCCAGGATACAGCGGTATCCATGTGCGCTATGGGATTTGAAGATATCCCTGTCATGGGAGGTGTTTACTATGGTTAAAAATCTGGAGCAGTATTTTAATGATTACCGGCAGCTGCGGGTATCGCTTGGATATGCGCAGCACCCACATTACCCGGTGCGGGAATTTATAGGATATCTGCTGGAAAAATACCCGGAATCAGACATCGTTACAAAAGAGATGTTCGATTCATGGCTGAACCAGCGGGCGTTCCATTCACGTGCAGGCCATGCGGACGCCATTACCCGGATACGCATGTTCCTCCGTTATCTCCGTTCTGTTTCCGGGAAAGATGTTTTTATCCCTGGGGATGATTATTCTGTCAGCAGGGTAAAACCTTATCCCTATATATACACAGATGACGAGCTGAAACAGCTGTTCAAGGCGATTGACGGTTTTCCGCCGGATTCCCATTCTCCCATGCGGGAATACATTGTCCCTGTCTTATTCAGGATGATGTACTGCTGCGGAATGCGTCCACAGGAACCGGCTTCTATAAAGAAAGAGGATTTTGATCTGGATACAGGCGAAATATTCATCCGCCAGTCAAAAAGGCAGAGAGACCGGCGAATTGTTATTTCAGACGATCTTTTAAGCCTGTGCCGGAAGTATGCCGGGGCTGTCCATACGGAAATATATTTTCTGGAACGGCTTCCGGGTGAAAAACTTAATACCTGCTGGGTTGACCGTCAGTTTAACCTTGCATGGGGCTTAAGCGGCCTGGAGAAAAGGGGCGCAAACCCACGCCCATATGATTTCCGCCATAACTTTTCCACAAGGACGATCATAAGATGGCTGGATGAGGGCAGGGATGTCCATGCGCTGATGCCTTTCCTGAGCGCATACCTCGGACATGCCACTCTGGATTCCACTTTGTATTATATCCATTTTGTCCCGGAGAACCTGCTTAAGAGCAGAGGGATTGACTGGTCACGCTTTCAATCGTTATATCAGGAGGTGCCGCAATGAAAAAGATCAAAGATGCCAGGCTGTTTGAAACAATGAAAACTTTCCTGACGGAATACCTTCCCAATGTCAGGGCTTTAAGCCCCAATACAGTGCAGGCATACAAAGATGCGCTGAACCTTTACCTTCTGTTCATAAAAGAAGACGGCAATAAGGAACTGTCCCAGATCCTTTCGGCCGATTTCACGGCGGAGAACCTCCTCAAGTTCCTGCAATGGCTTGAAACTGAAAGAAAGTGTGCGGTTTCCACACGCAACCTGCGCCTGACTGCGCTGCGGGTATTCTGCAGATATCTTTTTAACAATGCATCCGATTTTGACACATATTCAAAAATCAGTGAGATAAAGCCAGCCAAAACAGTGGATAAAGTGTTATGTGAAGTGTTAACGACAGAACAGGTAAAAATCCTTTTATCCATACCTGACGTTACAACTGATTTTGGACTCCGTGACTATTTTTATATGGCCCTGCTTTATGACACCGGGTGCAGGAATGACGAACTCCTCAGCCTGAGCCGCGGGGATTTTGTGACCCATAAAGATGGGAGCGGTGAAATAAAGGTGATTGGGAAAGGCCGTAAGTTCCGCATCACCCCGGTATCAAAAGAAGTAACTGCTAATTACCGGCAATATATACTGAGGTTCCATGCAGGGCGTGACGTCAATACCCCGCTCTTTTACATAAAACACAGGGCAGCCATAACACAGATGTCCCCGGACAACGCAGCAAGGATACTGAATAAATACGAAAAAATATATAAAACACAAAACCCGGAAATCCCACATTTACACCCGCATCTGTTCCGCCATACAAGAGCAATGCATTTATATCAGGCAGGGATGCCGTTAGCCCTGATTGGAGAATGGCTTGGACATTCCCATTTGGAAACCACCCTGATCTATGCTTATGCGGATACAGGAATGAAACGGAACGCAGTTGAAAAGATAACAGACGCAAACAATATGGTGTTTTCCGATGAGGAATTCATCTACAAAAATGACGAGGAGGCAATACGTAAACTATATGGATTGGAATAAAGCAACAAAAACACAAAATAATTATTCCGACATTTATGATTATCAAAGGCATAATAGGGGCGCTTTTAGCGCCTCTATCGGAATAAATAAAACATCGGAATTAGCCGGTTGGTCATCCGGCAAGGAAACCAAGGAACTGAAAAGCTCTCTGGACACCATCCGGAAGACGGCGGCTGAGATGATCGAGGGCATTGACGCCAAGCTCAAGGTGCTGCTGGCAGAGAAAGCACAGTCCGCAGAGATGGAAGTCGAAGCTCCCGTAAAGGAAGCTGTTCCGGAGGAAAAGCCGGAAGTCCCCATTTACCGCGAGACGGCGAATTATGCCTATGAAGCTGGTGAGCTGGATTCATATCGTGCTTCTCTCGCTGCAAACGTGGAATGCCGCCGTGCGATTGAAGCGGCGATCAGCACCAACTACGGAGATAACCGGCTGGATGCGGATGCTGCCGTGAAAAGTGTCCTTGAGCTGTTCTCTCCGGAGCGCGTCCGGTATGTCCTCGCAAACACCATCCAGCAGAAAGACTTTGACGGACGCATTCCGCAGCCCCTCAAGGAGTGGGCGAAGAGCGTTGAGGTCTGTCCGGAGAACGCCTCCCGTTTCCTTGTGGATAAACCCAATCCCGGACTGACGGCACTTTTCGTGGATGCGTTCCGTCAGCAGACCGAACCCCAGAAGGAAGCTGTTTCTGAGAAAACGGAGGAAAGAGCCCCGGAGGTCGTTGCATGGGAGAACGATGAGATTACCTCGATTGAGGTAAAAACCGTAGAGGTCAATTCTCCCATTGCCCCCATGCCGGAGGAAGCAGCGCAAGCACCGAAAGCGCACCGTCTGACTGCCGAAGAGAAGGAAATCAAAGCCGCCATCATGGACACGCTCAAGGGGCAGATTGCCTATAACAATGACGGAATGCGGGCGTCCTATCGCTCTTCCAATCATTCCTTCAATCTGCTGGCGCGGAACGGCGTCAGGATCGAGGGCAACACGGTCACGCAGAACGGTGAGCCGCTGTTCAAAATCCATCGCCGTCATGCGGCGCGGAAAATGCAGGGCTGCTATCGTGAGCTGATGCCGACGCTGGAATACATCAAGCAGGAGCAGACGCAGGAAAAGCCCTCCATCCGCGATCAGCTCAGGACTGCCGCAAAACAGCAGCCAGAGAAGAAATCTCCGGTCAAATCCAAAACGCACGACATGGAGTTGTGAGAAAGGAGAAGCATGAAGAAATACACAGATGTTGACATCGTTGCGGAGCTGCAGAAGCTCGTGGACAGTCATGTGGACAGCTACAAGGAAGACTTCGACATCGACAAGCGCATCATCCGCCGCGCTGCCGAAAGCCGGAATCCCGAAGACAAGACGCTGATGTGGTTCTGCCGTCCGCATGGAACGCACTGCCTGAGTGAAAATCAGGTCTTTATTCAGGGAACGCGAGATCACAACACCTTCCGTTTCTATGCGGAACAGACCTACGACGAGTGCATTGCCCGCGTCATTGTCCCGAAAACCGTCAAGCGCGGCAAGGTGTTCGGGGACGTCTTTGAGATCAACTACCGGGAACAGGCGGCAAATGTGGCGCAGAACTCGATTGCGCCGGATCATGACCGGCTGACCTTCGCAGACGGCTATGTGCTGGACGCACCCTGCCGCAGCAGCTTTGATGAGGCAATGGCTCTGGTCGGTGAGCATGGCGGCGTCAAAACCTACCAGACGCTCCCGAAGGACGCGGATGCTCTGGCGGAAGTGCTGTCCAAGCAGAAAAGCCGCCGTGACAGACTGCCGGATGCAGAAAAAACAGAGGTGCTTTCGCCTCTGTCCGTTGCAGAACTTCGGAAGTATGAGGCAGTCAAAAAGGCGCATCCCGACGCGCTGGTTTGCTTTGCCCAGAACGGCTATTTTGAGCTGTACGGCAAGGACGCGGAAAAAGCTGCGCCGCTTCTCGGCACAAAGCTCCTTGAGAAGAAGGTACGCGGCAAGCCCTCCTTGCCGGTGACCGGCTTCCGTGAAGCCGCGTGGGTAGCAGCATCAAAGAAGCTCTGGCAGTCCGGCGCGGATGTCTTTCTCAGCAAGGACGGCGAGACCTTCAAGGAACTCAAAGCCACAGATTACATTCCTGTCGGCGCGGCACTGAATGTGGACGGCATCAAGTGCAGAATCGACGCGGTTGATTTTGCCGCTGATGAAGTCCGGCTGACCAACATCGAGGACAAGAACCGCCCCATCCGCTTTTCTGAGAGCATCCAGTATGTCCGCGCCTATGTGGAGGATGCCGGAACTGCCATCTACGACACCATCCCGAAGAAGCCCGCTGCCCGTGAATCCATCCGCGACAAGCTGAAATCCGCACAGAAAGCCCAGCCGTCCCACACACCGAAGCCGCAGAAATCGAAAGGAAAGGATATGGTACTCTGATATGAAAAACTTTACCGTGGAAGAAATCAACCTGATGTGCTGCTTCAATACGTCCAGCCGGAAGCGGCTGATTGACGATATGAAGAGCGTCACCCTGAACGACATGGACGGCGAGATCGCAGAGCTAATGTATAAGACCGTCCGGAAGCTCGAAGCAATGACCGACGCGGAGTTTGAGGAACTGTATATCATGCCGGACGGCATGGTGGATGACTGAAAGGAGGATGCCTATGCCCGTATTAGACGGTGATTTTGAAGCCTTCGTCACGAACCTAGGCAAGTACAACGAGGGTATGCTGGTCGGTGAGTGGGTGAAGCTGCCCACTACCGAGGAAGAGATGCAGAAGGTCTTTGAGCGCATCGGGATCGGTAAGCAGGATGAGTTCGGTCAGCCCTATGAAGAGTGGTTTATCACCGACTACGAATGCCCGATCTATGGCGTTCAGAAGATGCTTGGCGAGTACGAGAGCCTTGATAAGCTCAACTACCTTGCCGCTTTGATTGACGAGCTTTCCCTGAGCGATCAGGAAAAGCTCGTTGCCGTTATGGAGGCTGGCTGCGATGAGGTCAACGACATCGACGATCTCATCAACCTGACGTTCAATCTGGACTGCTACGACATCATGCCCGGTATCAACGACGAATCCGATCTCGGCTACTATTACGCCCACGAAGCCGGTATTTACTCCGAAAAGGATCTCGGTCCTCTGGCAAATTACATTGACTATGAACGCTATGGACGCGACATTGCGATGGATGAGCAGGGACGCTTCACTGATGAGGGCTATGTCCGTGTTGCAAGCGAACGCTGGGACAGGCAGTTTAACGGGGAGCTTGATGACATTCCCGACGAATACCGGATCACCGGCTCAGGGGAAGCCGTCGAGCGTGACAGCACCATTGCCGTTCTCGTCGTTGAGCCGGGAAAGGAGCCTTATGTGAAGGAGATTGACTCGGATCTCAAGTCCTTGCAGCATGAGGTCGGCGGCTGCATCGAGGCGATTTATCCCTACGAAGACCCGGTTGCCTTAGTCTGCAACGAGGAAGGCAAGCTGGAAGGGCTGCCGCTGAACCGCGCTCTGCGTGATGAGGACGGTGACATCTACGACGTTGTTGCCGGAACATTCTTGGTAGTTGGCTTGACGGATGACAGCTTCGGTTCTCTGACCGTAGAGCAGATGCAGAAGTTCTCTGACCACTTCAAAGTGCCGGAACAGTTTGCAAAGCTGGGCGATAAGATTGTGGCGATCCCCATGATCTCGAAGGAGCAGCAGAAGCAGGAAGCTACCGAGCAGAAGGACTTTGAGATGAATGCCGACACCTCCGGTCTGACGGTTGCCGGTCACATCGGGACGTGGCACACCATTGACCAGCACGAGGTCGGCGGTCACAGCTTTTACCTGATGGAGCATGACACCTACGGCGATGAGGCGGCTTGCATCATCGTCGATGAGCGCGGCAAGCTCGTCCTTGATGATGTCTACAACGGCTTTGACGATGACACGCTCCGCCTTCTCGACCTTGAGGTCAAGGAAGTGCCGGAAATGCCCGATCCCACGCTCTCCGTTCAGGATATGAAGGACTACGGCTACGCATGGGCTGGCGTCCTTCCCGCCGGTCAGGAGGCGGCTGAAAAGGCTTTGGAGAAGGGCTGCGAGGTTTACCGTCTCTATTCCGATAACACCGAGGGCTTGTGCGTGGATGCCAAGGAGATTGCCGACCATGCGGCAAAGGGCGGAATGCTCGGTATCAGCAAGGAAAGCTGGATGGCAGCTCTTGAGAAGGAAAACTACCTCAAGGCAGCGGAGATGTCGATGGAGGATGACTACGGCATGATTGACGGGATCATCAACAACGGTCCGAAGGAGGACAAGACCCTTGATGCCAAAGCCCCCGAAACCGGCGAGAAGTCCTCCATCATGGACAGGCTCAAGTCTGCAAAGGCTGAAAAGCAGAAGGAATGCTGCCCTCCCAAAAAGCACAAAGGAGAGCTTGACTTATGAGCAGAAGTCAGAAATGGCGGCATGAGTGGTCGTTCTTCATCGGGGACAGCGGACGCCGGAAGTATAACCGCTTCTGCGTCCGCTGCGTCCATAGCTGCAAGCAGAGCTTCCGTGCCGTTCTCATCGCCTGTCCGCATTTCTCCCGCAAGGCATCGCAGTGTAGACAGTTAAGGGGCGAAATAGCCTGTGATTGCAAGCCCCAGAGCGGCGCAAATTGACCAGCCTAAGTGATTGTATTCCCTGCGTGGTTTCATCTTTAGCGCGGAAATAAGTGTCGATTTCGGCACTTGTTTGAATGCCCGGAAAACGAACCAAGAGCCTCTGTCGATGCCCGTTTTGGGCGTCGGCAGAGGCTCTTTTTTTATGACATATTCAAAATAGCGGACAGCAGCTCTTGAACCTGTTGCCGGTATTCCGGCTTTATATCCGAAATACGTCTGGCAAGCGCAAGGGCTTCCGCTTCTGGCTCATCGGTCCCAAAGATAATTCGGTCCGCACTGACGCCCAGCAAACGGCAAAGACGCTGCAAGGCTTCAAGAGAAATACCGGAAGCACCACGCTCAATAGCGCTCAGGTGATTCGGCGTCATGCCAAGCATTTCTGAGAGCGTGTCCTGCGTATAGCCCGCCTGTTCTCTTGCCACTTGAATATTGCCGCCGATTTCAATATTGATGTCCTTCTTCTCTCGCATAGCCTCACCACCTTTGCATTTAGTGTACCTAACGGCGGGGTCATTATCCACGGTACGACGTCGTTGATTTTGCTAACGACAATGCGTTGACTGTCCGTGATGAGGGTGATAGAATGGAGTTACCTACCAAAGGAGTGAAAGAAGGGGTGTCATGTTGCGCATTATTGAGTTTAGAAAGTCTGCTCAAAAAGTTGAAAAGCAATCCGTTCAAGGCATGACTTGTGCGTTTACCGGTCATAGACCGCAGAGTCTTCCGTTCGGCTTTGATGAATCCGATAAGCGTTGTACTTCTTTGAAGTCTGTTATGCGGGATCAGATTGTAGCACTCATTGAGAACGAGGGCGTCACGCATTTTATTACCGGCATGGCTCTTGGCGTCGATATGTACGCTGCGGAAATTGTACTCGATTTGAAATCAAAATACCCTCACATTACTCTGGAAAGCGCAATCCCTTGTGAGACACAAGCGATCAAATGGTCTGTGGCTTCACGGGAACGGTATTATAATATCGCGGCAAAGTGTGACAAGGAGGCCATGCTGCAACGGGAGTACACGCCGGACTGCATGGACAAGAGAAATCGGTACATGGTCGATCACGCCGATTATATTCTCGCAGTATGGAATGGATGCCCCAGCGGTACCGGGAATACTGTGAGATATGCCCACCAAAAGAGCAAGACCATCATCGTCATCAATCCGGTTTCCCTTGATGTCACGCGGGAATAAGGCAAAAATCCCACTCCTGAATCAAGCGTTGCGAAAACCGTGAAGTATTTCCCGATAGTGAATACACATTGCACTACTCGGTGATTATTGGAAACGTGTACGGCGTATGCTGCCCAGTGAACATCTCCACGGAACACATCGAATTTTCACGGCTTCGCAAAACGGAAAGTGTCACCTTATGAACAGTCCCTTGCCGAGAGAAAAATAAATCGCTGGAAACGGGAACGCCCCCGGCACTGTGCGTCTGGCACAGTGTCGGGGGCGTTTTTCCGTGTCTTAGTTATGAGCCAGTTCATTTAGGAGCAGCTTTCGATAGCCCACATCCAAGACGCAGCGATGGAAGTCCATCAGACGGTGTTCGTCGAACAGCTTTTCACAGAGCTTGGTCAGCGGATGATTCATCAGCTTTGCAGAAATGCCAGTCTCGTTGAAAAACCTTGCCCATGTGAAGACCTCTTCTAAATCTTCCTGCCCAAGCGTGGCAGGAATGATGGCGTTGCAGAGACGGACAATGGGGCTGTCCGTAAATCGCTCTGCGACTTCCTCCGGTGTGCATTCATAGCGGTCACAGTCAAAGGAAAGCGCTTCCTCAATTTTAAGATAATTTTCGATTTCATCCCGCGTCAAGGTTATGGTGTAGTCTCCCATACCGGACGGCACATCAATATTCTCCATGACATCAAGCTCGTAACGGGAGCCGCCGATGATCGCTTCAAAGGAGAAGGACTGACAGATTACTGCTGGGTTCTTGTCTATCTTGTCCTCATTCAGAAAGGACAGCGGATTGTACTCTGTTAGTTCCCAGTCGATTTTACCTCTCTCTGTTTGTTCGGCGATCTGCTGGATCAGATGTTGTTCTTCTTCGTGCAGATTTTCATTGTACACCATGATACACCTCCATTTTCTGATTCTCGTTTTTGGGGGGCTGCTCTATGTTTCCGAAGAGACTGCCGTTTGTATCATCATTCCTTGGCTGATGGCAGCCCTTCGTAAAACTTCCTCAGTTCCTCCAAACTGCTTGTCCGATTTTTGATAGGCAGGGAGTCCCATGTAATGTCATGATAGCGTTCAGGCGGCTCATCCCGCAGTCTTCGGTCGATGATGCAGACAATGCCGGTGTCTGTGAAATTACGGATCAATCGCCCGATGCCCTGCTTGAGCTTGATAATCATTTCGGGAACACGAACATCCATCAGGGCATCCTTAGCAACGGAACACTTATACTCGATAATTGGATCGGGGACAGGAAACGGAAGCCGGAAAATGATGACATTGGAAAGGCTTTTTCCTTCAATGCTGATACCTTCCCAATATGCACCCGTCCCCAGAAGCACGGAGTTCGTATCTTCCTTAAACTCATTCAGCACCTTGTCCTGCGACGATCCCGGCTGCTGCATCAAGATTTTGTACGGAAGATTTTTCTCACTGAGAATGGAGTAGACCTCTTCCATGTCGGTCTTTGCCGTAAACAGCACGAGTGCCTTTCCGTTGGAAATGCTCAGGATCTCAAGCAGTCGCTCCACACCCTTTTCAATGAAGGCTTCATGTTCTCTGGTCGGGTGCGGGAGATCGTCGCAATAGTAGATCATGGCGTGTTCATCGTATGGATATGGGGAAGGCTTTGGCTCGGATAAGCAGCCGCGGTCACCAGCGGGAAAGCCGGTATTGCTGATAAAGTAAGAATACTGTTCTTCCAGAGACCCGCTCGTGGCGTTCGTCAGCGTGGCAGAGGTCAAGATGGTTCTTTCATCACCATTGAAGTATAGGCGGCTCACAATTTCTTTTGTGTTTTTAGGGCAATAGACGAGTTCCGTGTTGCTGCCGTGCTGCTCAATCCAGATCAGCATATCGTCTATCTGGTCAAGAAGCTCTGAAAGGGACTCGCTGACGGCATCCAGATCATCAGAGGCAGCAAAGGAACGGTTGTTTCTGAAATCCATGCTGGAATAAATCTGAATGCTGGACGAAAGGTTGTGTATGGCGGCGTTCATCTCGGTAAGCAGTTCAATCGCACTGCCATTGTTGTCGAAGAAAAAGCGGTCAGCGTAGCGCATATCCTGTTCTGCCTCGTTGATCTGCTTTTGGACTTGTGCTTTCAGACAGTTATAGAAGGCGATGATTGCGCTCTCTGCCTCTCGCTTTTCACCTGACACACTGCTCTGGTCAAAGGATCGCAGCTCATAGAATGCGTTCTTAATCATTCCAAAGAGCATACCTTGCCCGAAACGCTCCGTTGTGGCACTCCGCACCTTATCATCCAAGTTGTGTGCTTCATCCACGACAAGCAGATCAGCGGCGGCGTTAATCAGCCCTTCCTGACCGCGCCGGAGTTTCATGAGATGCTGGGTTAAAAAATCCTGATTGCACAGTACCACTCCATCCGTAAACTTTAATGCTGCGCGGACTTTGTAATACTTGCACTTCTTTTCACAGGAGCCACAATTCTTCATGCTGAACCGCTGCACGTTTACCTTGTCCCAGACTCCTTGCGGCAAAAACTCCGGGAAATCCTTGCGTTCCTCATACCCTTGCTTGATTCCTTCTTTGATCGCGTCCGGTGGGTCTGCTTTCGGGTCACACATATACTCATCTGCGCGTTTGTTGCAGAGATAATGGGTCTGTCCTTTTGCGAGGATAACATCTCTGTTCAGCCCAAGAAGGGGCATTACCGCGTGGACATCGCGCCAGAGCTGTTCTTGAAGCGCAATGGTCGAGGTTGCGATGATAACCGGCTTGTTCATGCGTTTGCTGTACAGCAGCACCGGCACAAGATAGCCAAAGGACTTTCCAATGCCCACGCCAGCTTCAATCGCAAAATGCTGATCGTTTATGAGGGCGTCCACAATCTCAAAGGACATATCCTGCTGTCCTTCACGCATTTCCAAGCCATGCTGCGGGGCTTCATCCCAAAAGAAGGTGCTGACTTGCTCACTCATGGAGTACAGCTCTGCTTTTCTGCGCTTTTTCCGTTCCTCCGATGTATTGAATCCAAAATAGAATCTGTTGTTCATCCACATTCCTCCCGGAATAGAAACCTATGCTATCCGCGTTTCAGTTCAATGCTGACGTTTCCGTTCTCGTCGATGGTCAGCGTCATGTGTCTGATGTGCTTCTCATAGAACTGCCACCGCTCTGCGGGAGACATTTCGATCCTCGTGTTTCGCAGAGCAGCGTCAAACATATCGTTGACGTTCAGGTGAACGGAGTTGTCAATCCAGCGGTACATCTCCTTGAACAGTGCGTTTTTCTTGATGTCCTCGCTGTTGCCGGAGTAGAAGTCATCCAGATAGCAGTAGAATATCCCGGATTCTGCGAGTGCCGCCTTCATATCCGGTCCGCATTTTTCCCGCTCAATCATGACAAGGAATCTGGCGTCCGGCAAGGAAGAGATAAGCCCCCAGTAGTCGGAATCGCTTGAGACGATGACGAAGGAATCCACTTGCTTCTGGTAGTGTTCCTGACAGGCTCTTGCGGTGAGCTTGATGTCTACCAGTGATTTGTTCTGCTTGATCCGCTCAATCATGATATGCTCAACGGGGATGCGGGTGTAGTTTTCAAGAATCCGCCATGCCGTAGCGGTATGTACGTCATCAAAGAGAATGATCGCCGTAATTTTCTGCATGACCTCATAATCAAGATTTTTGAGCGTGGCACACAGCTTGTACGGGTCGGAGTTTTCGCAGTCCACTACCAATACGGTCTTCTCGCTGTCATCAATGAAGTCATAGATATTGTTTTTTACAAAAGCCCCTGCATCAGAGACTTTACTGTATTCCGTGAAGGCGTCGCAATGCCATTGATAAAGCAGGGTAGCAAACTTCTTATCATTATAGAGGACATTACCCTCGTCCATCGGTACCCAGTTGATATACATTTGATAGGGGTAGTAGGAGAGACTTGCGTAATAAATATCGGCAGCATCTTTCGTTCCGTCCTCTGTCAAGCCGTTTGGCATAATGAACAGCTCTTTTATGTACGTCCAGTTAATCCAGATTGGAAAGAGGCTTTTGCAGTTGTTAATGCGGTCTGAAATCAGCCGGTTAATCTCGATAATGTGGTGGCAGAGCTTTGTACTCGACTTTTTGATAAAGCTGATTCCGTCGTTTGAAAGCTGCTGCATACTGGATGTTGGAAGGATCTCCGGCATCGAAAGAAGCCCACGGTATTCCATCCGCATGATGTCATTTATTTTCCGGTAGTTGCGCTCAATGGCGGTGCGGATGATACAGAGATTGCGAATGATACGGGCATTTTTATCCTGTTCAAGCCGGTCGTATATCTCTATCTTCGGCGGCTCGTGTTCATTTTGAAAAATACGGAGCGGGACGCCGATCAGGTAGGCTACCTTTGACACAAGCTCATAGGTGCTGTCTTTGTAGGCAATCTGTTCTCCGTTGTATTCGATACCATTCTGATTGAGAGAAGGGTTATCCATGTGTGCCTCCTATCACGTTCAGTCGAAAAGCAGTGAGTTTGTTTTCATCCTGTGCTTTACAGTCCGCCTCCGCCTTTATTTCCGCCAAACTCGCAACCGTGTGTATGATCATGCCCATAATACCACCTTCCATAGCGGTACCCGTAATGCGGAGGGCAATTTGCGCAGTCACCAGTACAATGTCCGTCGTGAGACTGGCTTTTCTTATCCAAAAGACTTCCAATCGCAAGTGCCATACCGAGCTTTGAGAAGAACCCGAGCTTTGGCTCTTTTTGCTTCGGTTCGTCAAAATCGATCTCCTCTTCTACGGAAGGGGCTTCATTCTCGTCATCTGCAAACATAGTCACATGATTGCGCCTTGCTACAAGCTCAAGAACTTCATCGTCTACGGCACCCCAAAGGTCTTCCAACTGCTCCTGCGTAAAGGTGCATTTTGCAGATTTCAGTAGTTCATTCATGGCTGATATATCGCAGCAGCCGGAAAGGTCATAGATTTCATCTGGCGTGAACTGGACACCATAGGCAACCGCTTTTTTTATAAGTCGTGATGCTGCCTTCTCATCCATATACTCCTGCGCGACCTCAGAGATTTCGGCGGATGCACCAAACGAGGTCAATGAGGACATCTTCTTGATCTGCGTGCTGGTTGCCCATTCGTAGAACTTCTCATAATAGGAGTCCCAATCCATTCATTGATCACGCCCTTCCAATGATTACAGGAGTTTCCTCTACGGGCTTTGGAACAGAAAAACTCATGTGATGCTCAATAGAACATATTGTTCCTCTCAATTTACTGCCTGAGCTTTCGTCTGGAACGAAAACCGCCTCACCTCGCTTCAAGGTACGATCCTCCGTTCGGTAGAACTTTATCGTGTTTGTTCCATCCAGCTTTACAAGGCAGTAAATATATACATGGAAATCATCTGCTGCATACGGATCATGTTTTTCAATCGGGTCACTGCCACTTTTTGACGTGCATTCGGGAGATGTCTCACCCACAATATTCTCGGAGGAATCATCCGGGATGATCAATTCATCATCCTCGTTTTCATTAAAGCTATTGAACTCCGCTGAATCTATTGCTGCACTATATTCTTCCGCAGTCTCGTAGTCTTCTGGTGAAATCCCGTAGTCTGAGCCATCTTCACAGTAATCACGCCATCCGTGTTTTTCCCTGCTTAGAGCCTCATTATATTCGTCTCTTGTCTCATAATTGTTTGGATCAATACCGTATGCGCTGCCATCCTCGCAATTCAGGCGCCAAGCGTAGCGGTTATCACGGGGAGCCATGTATGCGACTTTGTTGACTGGTGAATCATCATCAGAATCAAAAGCTCCCATTGCGCCAAGGACACCGCCAAACTTGATGAGGTCATCTGTGTCCTTAATTAGACCCATGCCCATTGCAGCACCGGTGGCAGCGTATGGATCAATTTTCTTGCTGTGCTTTGTACCATATTTCTGCCTACGTTTTGCTGCAAGATAATCCAAGGTCATTGCTCCGGCAAGATCAATCAAGGTATCTATTACGGGAATACGCTCACGCTTCTTTGAACGTTTTTTCTTGGACACGGGTACGCCTCCTTCCAATCAGGGCTTTGGCGTCACTCAACGCCCAATGCTTTATAAACAGCGTCTTCCGCACTCTGATAGAAAATCAGGTTGAAGCAGCCGATTAGATCGGCGGGAGCTGTTCCGAGGTCAGCCGCAGAGGTAATGGGAAGAAGCACCTTCTTTGCACCGCTATCGAGGCAGACCTGAAGGGCATTTGCAAGCTCGTCCACCTTGAGCATGGTTCCGGCAATGCTGATCTCGCCCAGCACCGCCAGACTGCTGAGGGTCGGTTTCCCAAGCGCAATCGAGCAGAGTGCAATCAGCGTGGGAAGCGCAAGTTTCTCGGTCATGCCGATGCCCTGCAAATCCTGATAGTTGATGATATAGTCCTTTGTTGTTGTGCTAATCGTGCCGCTGATGCGGTTGCCGTTCGCTTTCAGATAGTTGAATGCGGTATTTGCCGCTTCCTTGCACTTTCCGTCAGAGTTCAGTCCTGTCCGCTCAAACTTGCCGTTGCCGGGAAGCATCTGCGATTCCAGACGGAAGACGCCGATCATACCGCTCTTTCCCTGAGAAACCGTATAGACCTGACCGGGATTGCACATTCCTTCGGGGATGAGTTTTCCGCCGCCCTGTTCCGGGACAGACACGAAATGTTCCTCAAAGGTATCGTTGTCAATGTACGAAAAATTGACGTCATAGAACTCCATACCGCCCAGCTTTTTGAGCTGTTCCTTGACGCGGCGGCGCATTTCGAGCGCAAACTTGAGGATTTCTTCAAGCTGTTCTTTCGTGAACTCCCCGTCCGGATAGAGCAACTTGATCATTCCGCCGACCATCTTGCGGACGGCAATGGTATCGCGCTGATTAAGGTTTTTGCCGAGGCGGAAATACTTGTCCAGCGCATCGCCGTACTGCTCCTTGCGAAGCTCCCGGATAAACTCTGCCAGATAGTCGGTGATGAATCCGTAGTCATTGGTGAAATGTTCGGGGCGGAACTTCGGTATCTCCCAGCCGGGGATGTAGCAGTGCATACGGTCGAGAAATGCCGTGTCCGTTCCCATTTCGGGAGGGAATGGGTCAAAGAGACTGGACGTTTTCAGCAGCACATCCACGCTCTGATTGATGTTGCCGACGAAGACCATAGAAGCGGTTGCGGCTTTTTCTTCCTTGCCACGGGCAAAGGAGCCGGACGCCATATAGTCCTTCATGATCTGGATGCCGTCTTTGTCCTTAAAGTTGATACCGGCAACCTCGTCAAACGCTACGCAGTCCCACAAGCCAACCAAGCCCACGGTTTTTCTGCCCATGTTGTAAAACAGGTTCGCGACGGTGGTCTGACCGCCGGAAACAAGGATGCTGTTCGGGGAGATTTCCTTGTAGATATGGGATTTACCAGTGCTTCGCGGACCTAACTCACAGAGGTTGAAGTTGTTCTCGACAAGCGGCAGCATACGGGCAAGCAGAAGCCAGCGTTCGCGGTCGTTCAACTTGTCCGGTTCCATACCGATGGAGCGAAGTAGGATCTTGATCCATTCTTCTTGCGTAAACGCTTTTCGCCCCTGCTTCAATTCCTCAATGTCCACATGAGGCATCTGAATAGGCGTGAGCTTATGAATGAGTATTGGGGATCTGCGCTTATCCTCTTCCACATATTCATATTCAAGCTGGACAATGCACCAGATACCGCCGCAGAGAAGCCGGTCGTATTTAGTCGGGTAATCCTCAGAGATAGGAATAGCTTTGATTCCAAGATTGGAAAACTCAGCCTCATAGCTGTCCGTCTTAATGTTGAGATTCACCGTGATTTTGTCAATCACGGTATAGCTGCCTCGCTGACGGAGGACAGAAAGGATCTTCTGCGCCTCGTCGGGACGGACGTAGTTTTCAGCCAGAATCCGCTTGACGTTTGCAACCCCGGTTTCAATGACATCCTCGTCATCGGAACTGCAATACTGTCCAAGAAGAAACTCAAGGACATAAACGGGGACATTTGCCCCTTCCTTGATTTTCTTTGTGAGGTCTTTGCGGACAATCCTGCCGTCGAACACCTTGCGCAGTTTGCTGTCGATTACGGCATTTGCATCCTCTTGTGATACCGTTTCAATAAACTCGCTCATCTTCTGCTTCTCCTTCACAGGTCAAATCCGAAGTCATCCGCAAAGGCAATGTCTATATGGAACTCAGCCTCTTCCGGGACATCTGTATCGTTGGCAATAACAAGGCGGTAAATCTTGTTTTTGTCATAGGCACCGGCTTTCAAATTGAGGCGCACACGGAAGACGCGCTCGGAAGCATTTGTGCTTGTGCGGTCTGCAATGACAGTCTGACGGTCACTGATGACCACGCCCTCATCATCCGTCATATAGATGTAGTAGGTGCAGGGCTGAATCTTCTCCCCGACTGGCTGACGCTGGTAGAAATCCAGAGAGAATAGCAGGTTGGACACCTTGCGGCTTTCGCTCAACAGCTTCAATTCTGCGTTGGAAACCTCCACATACTTCTTGCTTGTGGAGCGGAGATTCTTGAAGCTAATAACAGGCACAACAAGCTCCTGCAAGCTGATACCGCCGTGGACATAGTTCTCACCGCCACCAGAAACCCGTATGCGTGTGGAATCAAAAGGCGTGTAGCCCTTGACCGGAGTACCGACGATCTCACCGTCAAGCTGAACCGGCACAAGGTACTCTGCTGCTGCGGAGGGTTCTGCCAGCACATACCGCCGTCCAATTTCATAGACCTTGCCGCTGATCGCGTCCTTACCCAGCTTATCGCTTTCGGTCAAAGGACTGTATGTGTAGAGGAAACCGTGATCTGCGGTGATGAAAATGTCTGTTCCCTGCATATCGTTGATGACAATACGAAGAATATTGGAAAGCTCCTGCATAGCGTCTTCGCAAGCATCAAACACCTTTTTCTCAGTTGGAGCTTTGTCACCAATAGCATCAATCGTGTTGTGGTAGATATACACGACTTCTTTGCCGCTCACAAGCTCACGCCGCTCGGCGCGTTTCATGTTCAGAACGTCCATGTATTGAACTGCCACGCTGTTCATGTTAGCAGCACAGAGTATCTTGCCACGCTCATCAGTAGAACGGGTGGGCATTTCGTCCACGAGAACATCCATGCCGTCATTGACAGACAGCTTTCGCCCCGGAAGAAGAGCCGCCATACCGAATTTTGTGATTGAGGGAAAAACTGCTTGAACAGCATCGAGCTTCGCTGTTCCCTTGGTTGTCCGGGTGATGGTATCGCATAGCTCCGCAGCAACTTCATATCTCAGAGCGTCGGATATAATCACGAAAGCGCGGGAGTTTTTCCCCGCAAGCGGCTTAACATAGTGAGAGTAGAAGTCTCTTTGTTTGCCGATCTCGGACACATAACCCAATGCGGCAAGGTTGTCAGAAATTGCTTTTGTCCAGCAGCCGGTCAACTCCTTGAGGAACCAGTTCTGATACAGCCCCTCAACGTAATCTGCTGCGTGTTTCAGCTTATCTTCCAGAAGCACATTGCTGTTCTTGAGAGTGCATCCGAAGGCATAGTGGAAGTGCCGATAGAAGCTATCCATCTCATACGCCTTCTCCGTATAGAGCTTCCAGATTACTTTCGGTTCTACGATATGGAAGCCTGCTGCATTCTCCTGATAAAAGTTCTGCATCTTTGCAACATAGTAGAGACAGTCATAATAGTTCTCGAACCGCTCAATCCATCCGGAAGTGCGGCGGTTTTCCGCAGTTTTCAGCATCAGCTCGGTCTTTACCACATGATCTGCAATTTCGGAGAAGAAGCGGCTCAGGATGACCTCATGAATGGACGGGAAAATGTCTGCTGTCAGCAGCGTTTCAATATCCTGCTTTTCAAATCGGGAAGCAAGATGCAACTCCTGCTCCACACTGCGGCACAATTCCCAGAGCGCACCGTTGTCCTCGCGGTTGCGCCATTCGTGGACAATACTGTAACAATACGCCTTGTTGGAATCAGAGATGAAACGCTCCAAGCCTTTGAGAACGCTGGGATTCATCGTCTGCGCAAGGGCGGTCAGCAGCACATGGGCAGCGAACAGGTCAAGCGCTTTTTCATCCTCATGGATGTAGCCCGTGTACTTGCGGACAAGCTGCCAGAAAGCGTCAATGTTGCCGAACTTTTTGATATTGCTGAGGACGGCATTGTTTTCCTCACCCTGTCCTGCAGAAAGGACAGCAATAAATACATCCTGCGCAGAGCCGCCGTTTAGTCCTGCCAGCACAGCCATAATGTCAATATGAAGCTGCAACGGTGTATGGTATTCTCGCCCAATTCTTTTCAGCCTTTCAATCCGCTCTTTGCTGTCAAAGAATTTTGCGTACAGTTTTACCGTCTTGCGCATCGCCGGACTTGCCTCAATATTCAGCTCATTCATGCGCGTGGAGATGAGGTCGGAACGGTATTCTTCACTGAATTTTTCAATATCCAGCAGCCAATTATCCTTTGGGTCAGCATAAGAGAAGGGATTATAAATCAGATAATTGTCTGTTAGATCATCGTGCAGAAGCAACTTTTTCACGGCAAAGTTGTTCGTGCCGGTGAGCTTGAGAATTGTTACATCGGGGATGTAAAGCTCGTCAAGCATAGACTCGAACTCTCGATCCTCGTCCTGCCAGAAGATGATCCGTCTTTGATAGAACTCAGGTAGAGGGGCGGTAAAGCGTTCTATTAGATCAAATTGTATGCGTTCTTCGGACATTTTTCTTTCTCCTTAATTGCGAATGACAGCCATTACGATAAGTCCCTGCAACGCGAAATGACCGTTTGGACTTTGTTTCGGCTGATGGCTTGATTGAAATAGGCAACTGTGTTGCGATCAGCATATCGCATATCGACAATATTGATTGGAAGATTGCCAGAACCTATGAACAACAGATACTTGGGAGACAACGGAAAGATATAGCCGTTCATGTTTTTCGATTCTGGAACGCTATGATATTGAAACGCTGGATTATCCGAAGTGATAAAGTCTCCGGCATCGCCGTAAGCCTCAAATAGAATCATTTGGAGCCGCTGACTTCCAATATCCAAGAATGTATGGAAATGACCGCCTTTGTTTTTATATAGCATTCGGTATAGTTCTGCATACCATAAGCCATCTATAAAGCCATCAGCCCATCCTTCAATTTCGTTCCCGTTGCTCTCGCCAGACTGTGTATCAGGTTCTCCGCGAAAAGCTGGAACGAGTATATCGTCTCGAATCCAGCTATATATACCTGTCCCATCAAACCGGGGATTTCGACAAAGCATCATAAAGAAAAACGCAAGCATATCCTTTGCTGTTTCCATAGAAATGTGCCTCTCGCTTTTCCCATCAATTCCCGATTCATCTGAGTTCATTTCAGTGATGAACTGCTCCAATAGAGATTGCCAATGTGTTTCAAAATGCGAATCCAGACCATCTTCAATCAAATAAGAGTTGATGGCATGAATATCATTCAGGATGGCGTTCTTTCGGGCGCGATCTCCTGTGTCATAGAAGAAATCCCATTGGTCAATCTCCGAGAGATGCTTGCGAATGCTTGATTTCGTTTTGATTACACTATAACCAAGTTTTCCATAAACAGGCGGTGTGCGCTTTATTCGCAGGATCTCATATATCTGCTCAACAAAATCAGCCAGTATCTTTGGGCAAGATTGTGTGATGTAGCTGTGGGCAAAGTCAACAGTATATAGTCTGGATTCCCAAAGTACAGCAGTTATTGGCGTTCCATGTCCACGTTTCTCATCGTGGTCAAGTCTGTAAACACCTTGTATCTGCTTGTTTGGTTCTTGATCTGTTGTGACTGATGTTTCCCACGCTTTGAGGTAAACACGAGGCACATAATGCTGCTTTTTAGTTGTTCCCACAGTTACACTCCTTTCGTCACTTTATCTTCGCCAGCACATCGGCAAACAGCTCGTAGTTGTGCTTCACACCGTCATCGAGGTCGATCTGGATGTTCTGATCGGCAAGATGATGAATTTTCTCTTCGTACTTCTGAATCTCAAGTGCCTGTTCTTGGAGCTTCTTCTGCTGCTTGGTCAACTTCACACGCTCCGCAGCTCCGGCGTGTTCGATGGCGTCCGCGAGATGGGTAAGCTGGGTGCGATAACGCTCCTGCTGCTCGTGAACATAGTCGGTTCGCATCCGGGCAAGAAGGTCGCTCTGATAGCGGTGCATATAGATCAGAGCCTTGAAGCCGTTCTTCTTGCCACTGTCGAAGAGCCAGTAGATCGGACGCTTGCCCGAACCAGTAACGGAGTATGTGCTGCAATGGTCAGCATAGAAGTCATTCAGGAAGTAGCTTCGGATGACCTCGCGGGGTGTTCCCTTGCCGCCGAGCGCATCTGCGATAAACTTGAGGTTTTCTTCCAGCGTTTCCTTTCCGTAAACGGTTTCGACCCACTTCACAAAACGTCCGGTGATGTCATCGTCGAAATAGTCATCATCACAGATGGGAATGATATTGTCCGTGTCAATCGAGAAGGACTTATAGTTATTCTGATTGACCTCGTGATAATAGGAGCCATAGGAGACAGAACCATCCGCGTTCTGCTTTGCGAACTTTTCAAGCTCAGGATCCTCACCGTCAAGCGTCTTTGTGGTTTGCTCGATCTTGCTGTACCCGGCAAAAACCAGACCGGGCTTATCCAGCGAATACCGCCCGAACATACATCCTACGGCGTAAGAAATGAGGGAACGAATATCTCTTCCAAGATCAGCCTTTCGCACAGTGACATCCTTGTCCTCAACTTCGGGCGTAAGTTCTCCCTGCAATCCGTAGATGTCAATGAAGATACGGTTGAGTTCTTCCTCGTTAGTTTTTAATTGCTGGAATCTTCGTTCAGTTGTTGCTACCCACATCTGATAGGCTGCGCTAATATGATGAGCAGGAGAGTTTTGCTCATCGAAATGATAAGTAGCGGCGTATTGCTGGTTTTCAACCAATGGGTGAAGTTTGAAATCCCATGAGGTTTCAAACGAATCCCAGTCAGACTTCACTATATCGACTGTCTTGCGGACTAAATCATCAATATAGTTAGACTGCTTCTTTATAATCGGAACCAATGCCATCTGACCAACTTCAAACTTCATGTTTGGAGCCAGAATTTCAAGTAGCTTCTGCGACACAATAGAATTGAGAAGTCCAAACAGATAGAACAAGTCGTGATCTGCGAATACGCACGGTCCGGACGCATTGGAAATATACCCTTCGGGCTGATACCTAAATGCAATCTTTCCGGTTGCAGTAGTATCGTTCCACGAAATACACTCTCGTAAGTAAAACTGTGTATTTCGCAAAACGGATCGAAGTTTTCCATCTTCATCCTTGAAGTTCCTTAATGCAAATCCATTGTTTTCCCAATTTACAACGTAGTCGTTATTTCCATACCAGCGTCGGAAGTCTCCTCCTTTGGTCATCGGGAACCATTTGCGCCCGTTACCAGTCATGCTGAATTTCTGACCAGATACCTCGAACCACAAGCGGATAAATGTATCATTGTCTCCCGTAGTTAGTCCTTTACGGGGGTACGCAAAGTCGCTCAGGGGTTTTTCAGTGTCAAGGATCTCCAAAAGCCGTTTACTTGTTGAGTAAGCAATCGGATAGCTCCCAATGTTCAAGAATTTCTTTTGCTCAGCAATGTAGAGACCTTTCCTTTCAAAAAACCACCGTTCTTTTTGCTCAACAGAATCAACCGCTCCCATTTCATCAAAAAGTTGATGGAACGTTGCAGCATATCCTTTTTCAAAGGATTTTCTGATAACAAAGGCAGTTGTACCGAAGTCCGATCCAAAAATACCTCTTCCACAATGCAGCATATTTACAAATGTATGTTTAGTCAGCAATGAGTATCTGAGGTCTTCAAAACTCGACTTAGACATCCAAACAGGAATGTTTATCATTGCCATCATTCCGGTCTTATTGCACATGGAAAGAGTTTTCTCCATGCAGATAGTGCTTAAATCATACCTTGAAATAGGATAAGCCTTTTTCGCATATTGATTTAGCTTTTCTGATGCGTTACTTATCCCCATATACGGCGGATTCGTGACCACCACGTCATACTTCTGCGCCATAACCTCAGCAGCCTGAATCAGCGGCAGAATGCTGTTCAACACGATCTCGCGGAACATACTGATGTCAGCCCGCACTTCCTCGACTCTGGCATAGAGGGCGGCAAAGTCCACCTGAGAAATGTTCAGAATGGAACCATATTCCTTTGCATCTCGCAGCTCGTCCATCAGAGTTCCAAAGTCCTTCTTGAGCTTCGGATCGTTGTTGGTGAAGTATTCAACGGAGCTGCTGTCCAGCCCATTGCTCTCGACGATAGCATACACATGAGGTTGAATGCCACGGGAGAATACGCGGCGGTCATACTGCCGTGCCTTCATCATGACAGCAAAATAGGCAAGCTGCGCTGCACGGTCATCAATATCGAGACCGTAGAGGTTGTTTTCAAGAATGCTCTGCGCAGCGTCCCGCTGGCTATACCCGCTTGCCTCATAAATCTGCATCAGCACATCAAAGGCATAGACAAGAATATGACCACTGCCCATGCAGGGGTCGATGACCTTGATGTCTTTGACATCCAGCGTGGCGTACTCGTTCTGAATCTCGTCAAGCTGCTTGCGTACTTCCTGCGTCTGTTCCGCTTCGGGCAAGTAATACTTCCAACCCATTTTGTCGGCAATCAGCGTTTCTGTTGCAATGCGTTCAGATTCCGCTTCGTGCCAAGTCATTTCATCCAAGCCGCGACCGTCCGCATAGATGCCCTCGTTCTTGCGCTTGTCTACATAGATTCTGCCGAGGCTGTTTTCAACCATATAGCGGACAATCCAGTCCGGGGTGAAGAGCTGCGTTGCAGAAGGAATGCGTTCCTTGGTGATCTTTACATTCTTCTTGAGCAGAGCAAAGGTGTCATCCTTGAGTTCGGAGTTGTAATACTGGTACAGCCAGCCGATGATCTGCACCTGATCCGTCCAGTCCTTTTCGGGAATATCCGCAACCATGTGACCGAGAACGCTGTCCTGTTTCAGAATGTTGTTCGGCAGCAGAAGCTCGGTATAGCCGCCCATTTTCTCAAACATACGGGGAAGAGGGTCGTTCAGTGCGTTGCACTGCGTCAGCAGCAGATAGCGATAGAGACCTTCGGTGTCGTTGCTTTCGATATACTCCGCAACTTTCTCCCGGTTCAGTCCCGGAAGGTCAAGGTGCAGGACATCACTTAAAATCTCCGGCTTGAACGCGCCGGTACTGTCGGAAAAGACACGAATGTGGGAGGGCAGATAGTTGTTGACCTCCATAAAGCGCAGGGCAATAAAACGGTTGAACCAAGTGTAGGCAACCTCTTCCATAACCTGTGTATAGCCTTTTGAGCGGATCTGATCGACAAGCTCCTTGCGCTGCTTCTGCTCATCGCCAGTCAGTGCGCGTCCGCCCACCGTCACGGCGTTTGCCTCGCCGCAGCCTTCCTTCGTGATTCCATACTGATAAGCTCTCTGCGACACCTGAGCGATCAGCTCGTTCCGCGCCCAGATTGCAAATCTTTGTATTGCACCTTTATTCATGCTCGTAATTCTCCTTTAGTTGATCTGAACGCCGTCGCAGCTTTCCAACGTTTTCAGCAGCTTCTCGCGGATTCCATCGACGTACCGGTCAATATCCTCCTTGGATTGCAGACGCTTGACAGAGCAGAGGTCATACCGGCGAAGTGTCGTAATCTTCGGCATCTTCGGAGCGGGCTGTGCCGTACCTGTACCGACCGGGGTAGTGCGTTCCTGATGAGATGCAGACATAACCTCCATGCGACGGCAGATATTGTCCTTGTAGGTGAGAAGCTGGGTGATCATAGCGTCCAACTCGGTGAGAGAAGATGCGTTCTTCGCCGCCTCACGCTTGCCGACAAAGTAATCGTCTGCCTGACGTAGCAGAACTCCAGCATCCCGTGCCTCGGTTGCAAGCTGATGAACGTCCTGCATACACTGACGGATATTCTCGACAACCTCATCCTTCTTCAAATCCAGCAGACCGGAGTATGCCGTTTTGACCTTTTGAATCAGCTCCGGCAGCTCACCAATGCGGTCATAGGGCTTCGGCTGTGCAAGGATGGTCGCAATAGTATGGAAGACCTCCAATGTATCCGCATCAGAAGCAAAGTAGTCACGTTCCTTGTTCACGCGCTCCATCTGACGCCGTGCCTCATCATACACACTCCGCTGCGACTTGAAGAAGAACTCCACACCCTCCATGTCCTCAGAGCAATCCAGAAGGTCTTCCTGACGCTGCACCATGCGTGTGAGAAGCGCAACATTGTCCCTACGCTGACTCAGAACATCATTCATAAGGTCGTGGGCTTTTGTGACAACTTCCTTTTCCGGGTAACGGAACTCAGAATAGGCTTTATCAAGAAGCTCCTGATAATGCTCCTGCTTTTGGGTAAAGGTGTCCAGCACGAAGCGGATCAGCCCATCCTCATCAGAAGGAATATCCATCGCGCCAAGATAGTCCCGGAGGAAGGCGATGCTCTTGCGCATAAGGTCCTCGGACGGGGCAATTCTGCGGGTAACGACTGCCTTGTCGATCTCGGATTTTTTGCGCAGATAATCAACCAGTCTACGCTCGTCCTTGCCAACCAAAGCACCGCCGTATTTGATGGAGATTTTCTGCTGAGAGATCAAACGAGCAATCAGCGCAGCAATATCAATTTCACGCCAGCCGTAGGGAATCGCCTGATACCGGCGCTGCACATCGCCCATTGAGGTGCTGAGCATCTTCTGATTTTGAAGCTCAAGCCACTGGCTGATCTCGTTCAGCGCATCCTCGTTGTTTGCGCCCTGACCGGTGAAGGCAATCTGCCCGTCATCCGTTCCATTCAGGATGGAAAGAATGTCTGCGTCGCTCTCTACGAACCGGTTGACCATGTTGAGCTTGGAATAGACGCTCTCAACCAGACCGTTCATCGCGGCGTCCAGCTTGTCTTTCGCGTTGCCAGTCTTGATGTCCATGACCTCGCCGTGGACAATGACCTTTGCACCGACGATAGCTTTTTCAATATAGCTACGCGCTCTTTCTTCCAGAATGCGCGCCTGTTGCTGCCGCTTGCGGATAATGTCCTGAATGCTTTCGGGAAGCTGAGATACGTTCCGCTGCTTGACATACTTGCGGATCTTCATCGCCTGTTCCAGCTCATCAAAATACGGCGTCTCATTGGAGAGCACAACGATTGCTTCGTTGTTGACCTGAGAATCCATAATAAGCCGTTCGTTCGGCGCACCGTAGTAGTCGCTTGCCACGGTAACAATGCGAAGCCGCATTCCTCCGCAAGCAGAGCCGTTCAGGGTCTCGTCAATGTATTGGTCGTAGGCGAAGTCATACTTGTCATGTTTGAATTTCTTGGAGGGATAGATTTCTCCGTAAACGGTCTGTGCAATGCTGGTGATGACCTGTGCGCTGTCAACCGGTGTGTTCTTGATGTCGATGGCAATGTCCTGTTCCTCGTCCGTCAGGAAGGCATAGGTATCGCCATTGCGAGAAATGTAGTTCTGCGAGAGAAGCCTTTCCAGCGAGGCGGAAACCGAAGCCCGCAGCGCAATCTTATCTGTGCGGATGTCATCGATCATGAGGATGGAGATATTGTCGATATTCGCCTTGATGTCCTCAATATAACGTACAAGGTAAAGGAGCTTCAGGACGCTGACATCCTGCTGCTCAAGCCCATCGTGATTGTCTGCCGCAGTCTGGCAGCGGTCGATAACCCGTCGGATGGGGCTTTCGAGGAATGTGTGAACTGTATTGTAAAAAAGATGGAATGGAACCAGAGCATTTTCATCCTTATCCTTCACATCCTGTGCTGCTTCTTGGAAGCCGGAGAGCATGGAACGCTCACCGCCGGACAGATGCTTGCCGGAATTGCCGTGCTTGCGAATCTCGGCAAGCACCTTCTGGATCACGATGAACTGATACGGCACAAAGGGGAAAGTTGCAGAAAACTCCGCACCATCCGTAAAGCCCTTGATGTCAAGAACGGGATTGTTGAAAGTATAGAGGTTTTTGAGTACGGCGTGTTCCTTGTCATAGACCATGCGAAGAAGCTGATCTGCCGCATCTGTTTTCGCCAGAACACGCTTTTTGATAACTTCATCAACGGAGGACGAGGAAAGGCTGAGGCGCGTATTGAAGCGTCCCTGAATTTTGGAAAAGTCATTGCCGGTGATATGGACAACGGAGTCAATCGCCTCCTGACTTGTCACCATGACCCAAACCTTGCCGTGGCAGCGAATGCCAATCTCTTCTACAAGAGATTGCAGATTGATCATCAAGTCACCATCGTCACCAATGTACTGACCGACTTCATCCACCATAAACAGCAGTCGGAAATCCTTGCCCTTGCCGTCTACATATTCCTGAATGTCAGCTACGAGCTGGGCGATGCTCAGCTCATTCGTTTCCTCACCATTGAACCAGTTCCGCGCCGCCTGTTCGCTCATGCCGAGCGTAGATTGCAGAACCGAAACAATGTCATCCTCAAAGAACGCAAAGGAATCGCGAGTCTCCGTCCAAGGCGCACCATTGACCTTCTCAAAGGCTTCGCGGAACTGCTGCGTCTTGCCTTGCTTTTCAATGAAGCGTTCCAGCTTGGCAATTTTCAGATCATCGCCGTAAAACCCGCAGTGATTGTAGAACATCTTTGCAAAGACGCGCAGCACTGCGGTCTTATCCTTCGTGAGAGGACCTTCGATGTCAATGTTGAAAAGGATAGACTGCGTAGGCACGGACACACTTTTAACCGCCTGAGCATACATCATCGGGTCATCGAATTTGTCTGCAAAGTAGTCAATCGCTCTTTTACCGCAGACTTCCTGATTGGAAAGCAGGTAAGAGAGGATTTTCAGGAAATGAGATTTACCACTTCCAAAGAAGCCGGAAATCCACACGCCGATTTTATCAGTCGGCTGGTCGATAGCCTTTGTGTAGTTGTCAAAGAATGTGCGGAAGTGACGGCGAAGCTCCTTGGTAATTATGTATTCGCTGAGTTCCTGTTCCAAACTCCGGTCATCATCCTGCATAACCTTGATAACGCCGTTGATGTCTCTTTCAATGTCCTTCTGGAACATATTCTGTATTTTCACGTTGCTACCTCCATTATAGCAGATTGAATGCCCGATAATAATTGCCTTCTTTGAACTCGTCGAATAGATTGAGCGTCTGTCCATTGAAGGTTCCGGGATAGAACATCACAATAGGGATGTCTTCAAAGAGATGCTGCATACTATCAAGCATCTTATGGGAACGCATAAACGGATGAATTTTTCCAATTCCTGTCATGAAGAGAACATCCTGCCCTTTGATATGGGGTGAATAGTCCATCTTGGCAAGGAGAGCTTCCGGTGTGGCGATCTTCTGCAACTGATCCAGAAGATACTTTTTGCCTCGTTTTTCTTCTAACCCTGCAACTGATTTCAGAATGCGCTTGTCCTCCAAAAGGGAGAGAAACACTTCATAAAGGTCGCACTCAATGATCCGATATGGCGTGTTCACCTCACTTTTTAATCTGCGAATATAATCCTGAACGATCAACTCATCCTCCGCTTTGTAGCAGAAAACATGGATACCAACTTCGTTGCTCAGTCCTTTGTTTTCAAGGAAATCCTTATTCGAGATACGCTCTTTGATCCTGTCTAATTCCTGTTTTATCATGGTCGTGTCCGCCCGCCTATCTAAAGTAATTAAATGCCGGAAGTGCATCATAATCGTTGTTTGCTTCGATACCTCGTTCAAGTTCTTCACAGAGAAAAACGGGATTCAGCGTGGTGTCTTTCAGCCCGTCCAGATACCCTGTCTCTATCAGCATCCGAACGAGAACACTTTTGATTTTGGTGATTGTCGCATCACTCCAAGCGGCAACAGAATCATCCTGTGCTTGCAATCTGGAAAAAAACGCATTCATGTCTTTCCTTGAGAAGTTCATGTCCTGATTTCGGTATTTTTCGCCTATCACCTGAATCATAAACTCCCAGACCAAACGATTATACCTCATCACCGCGTATAGATTGATCTGCTTTGCAATCTCATTTGGTGCAGAGGCAAGCTCGTGAACAAGCTGATCGTTGCCGAGCGCGTCCAGCCGCTTATAACAAGCTCTTGCCAAACGGGAAACTTGTCTCTCTGTTGGATATTGAAAGAGGTTATTCTTCTTAATCCGCTCGATTGCCTCATCAATTTTCAAGCCAGAAACATAGTATTTTGCAGCAATTCTTATCTCGTAGAAGAGAAACTGTTCAGCAGTTAAGCTGCCGTTATAAGGGTGCGTCTGATCCATTATATTTGCTCCATTCCTAATAGCATACTGTACCATATTTCCTGTCCCATATTTAGGACTGTGTTGTGTTGTCAGGGACAAACTCCACAATGTCACCGATATTGCAGTCAAGGCAAATGCAGATTTTTCTCAGAGCTTCCATTGACACGTCTTCACCTTTTCTGAGCTTGGTCATTGTGCTTGAAGAAAGACCGGACGCCTTATGAAGATCACCCTTGCTCATTTCCTTATCGACGAGCAGTTTCCACAACTTTTTGTAGCTTGCTTTCATGACTTTCACCTCAGCAAAGTATGTAAAATAAACCTAACTTATATTATAGCACAAGAAGGTCTGCTATTCAATAGAGTTTCGTAAACTTTGGGTGAATACGACCGATTTGCACGAGACATTCATCATTTTCGATTTGGATGATATACAGCTAAAGGGAAAGACTGTGCTGGTCAAAAACCAGCACAGTCTTTCTGTTATTCTCTTTGATTATCTTGAATTTGCTCAGGCTCTTGGACTACACTCGGCTTGAGGAAAATATCTACATTTGCCTTCATGGTGTCGATCATCCGAGCTTCCTTTTTGAGCTTCGCACGTTCATCATAGAGCCGCTGTTGCTCTTCAAGAAGTCGCTGCTGTTCCGCTTGCAGTGTCTTCAAGCTCGGCAGTTTTTCATCGCCCTGCATGGCAAGTAATGTGCTTCTCGCTGCCTCAAAGATCACAAGCTCGGCTTCGTGCTTTGCTTTGAAACCCGACTTATCTTTTGCCTTCTGGAATGCGTCATATACGGGCTTGAGGCGCTGGTAGTTGGAGATGTTTTTGATAAGCGGCTGGACTTCCCGCAGTCGTGCTTCAACGCCTTTCAGTTCCTTGCCGGTGCGGTCATAGGAGCTGTGAACGTCCTCGACCTTCTTCTCAAGATCGGCGTATTGGAGCAAGTTGTTTTCCGTGAGATAGTTGAGTGTCCGTGCAGCTTCTTTGAGGATAGTGAGCTTTGCTTTATATTCGTAACCCTTGCTGTCGATGAGCCTGATCCGCTCCTGAATATCTCCGATGAGAGAGATGCCCTTCGGCGTGGTCTGTCTCTGACTTCTTCGGGGCGTCCGTCCGGCAATCCGTTCCTTGATGCGTTCCTCGGTGTAGTTCTCTCCGATGGTTTTAGACCGGGTAAACCGCTCCTGACCTTTAGCGCGGAAGGAGATGTATTTGCCGGTCTTGATTTCATAACCGGCTTCCTGCATGAGCCGCAGAAAGTCATCGTAGTCCTTCGCTGTAATGACAAGCCGGTCGATGGTCTGCTTGAGTTTCTGCTTCCAGCTCGTGCCGCGTTTGGCTTCGGTGTACTCCTTGTAGCCCATGCCCTTGTTCTGAGAGGGAGGGATAACAGAGAGACCGTTTTCCTTACAGAGCCGGTCGCTGACCTCACGCATATCATAGTAAATCCGCTTATAGCTCTTGTATGCGTGGTAGTTCACAAAGTCAACCGCATTGAAAATCAGATGGTTATGAACATGGTCTTTGTCAATGTGCGTGGTCAGCACATACTCATATTTTCCTCCGAGGATTTCATCTGCAAACTGCTTGCCGATCTCGTGGGCAAGCTCCGGTGTGACCTCTCCAATTTCAAAGGACTGGATCACATGACGGGCTATGATCCTGACCGGATTCATCCCTTTTTGCTCGGCTATTTTCCGCGTCCATTCAAATTCCCGCGCTGCGGTCTCGCTGGCACAGCCGTAGGACGAGACCAGCAGCTTCTCGTCGGTCTTTTCGGGATTCAGAATGTACGCGATTGCCTTGCTCAAAGTTCCTCGGATTGCTTTGATTTTAGTAACTGCCATACCGCATCCATCTTTTCTTTCAGCTCGTCAATATCGTCCTGATAGAATCGTCCCGTCGAGTTGATTCTGCGGCAGACGGTATTGATGTTCACGCCGATCCTGTTGATTTCGGCGGCGAGCTTTTTCTGCTCTGTGTAGTCTACGACAATGATGTAACCGTCGATCAGCATCTTCCTTGCATACGCACCGAAGTTCTCCGTGCCGATCATTTCCATCTTCTTTGCAATCGTTCGTTCTTCCTGTGGTGTCAGCCAAATCTTCTTCTGAATGTCTCGTGTTCTTCGTACCATGCTGCGCCCTCCGTCGTAAAGATTAGAAGGGTTTGGGACTATCCCAACAAGCAAAAATCTAATGTTAAGGGCAGGGTCCCCTTAACTGATTTTTCTCCGGTGGGTACTCACCGGATTTGCTTGCTAATCTCCCAAAATCGTATTCCCCGAAGATTCCTCCGTGAAATGTCCCTTCACTTTACAACGGACACAAAAAGGGCGTTTGTTGAGTACCGGATTTCAAAAAAGTCAAAAAATCATTGGATTTCCCATGTGAAAGCCACTGTGTCTGTCACATCAATATCAACCGGCTCAATCTCAGGTGCGGCGCACTTGCTCATCGCCATGAGAGGCTGAATGCAGTCTTCAACATCGTAGCTTGTTCTGGAAAAAACATTGAGTTCGCCCCAGTTGTAGTCGATGTTGAGCAACTGCCCAAGCGTACTGCCTGATGCTTTGCAAAGAATCTCCGCCTTTGCCCTGGCGTTCTCCGTCGCATTGATCAGCAGCTCTTCGCTGACTCTTGCCGGATTTTTCACGGTGAACGCAATGCTGAGTTCTGGTTGCGCCCCACAATCCGCAATCGCAGAAATGACCTTTGCAAGCTGCTTGCTGTCAAAGTCAAAGGCAAGTTTCAAGCGATAGCTGCAAGCATATCCGGCAAACTCTCGCTTGTAATTTCCTTGCCGATCCTTGACATTCTCGTACCTTGTCTGGACATCAAAGCTCGTGGTTTTCAGGTCTTCCTTGCGATACCCAACGCGGACTGCGGCACCTTGCAGTCTTTCGATTCTCTCGGCAGCTTCCGACATTGCGCGGTCATAGGTTTCAGATAAGACTTCAATGTTCAGGGATAGGATGATGTAATCCGGTCTTGCGGAGACATTGCCTGTCCCTTTTACGGTGATTATTCTCATTACTTTCTCCCGTCCTTTCTGGAATTGTAGTCCTCATCAATACGCTTTTTCCAATTCGTACCCAGCGGTACGCTGCATCGGACAGCGGAAACCGCTTCGCTCAGAACTTCATAGTTGAGTTGCGTTCCCTCGCGGTCAGAGTGGTAATTGACCGCTCGATCTGCTCCAATTCCAAAATGCTTTGCCGTCTCAACTGCATCAATGTTTGCACCGAGGAAAAGAAACTCCCAGCCGTACTTTTCCTTCTGTCGCTCAATCATCTTCTTGACCTTCTCGCTGTCATAACGGCGGCTTGCATTCTCCATGCCATCCGTTGTGATGACGAACAGTGTGTGTTCAGGGACATCCTCTTTTCTTGCGTACTTATGGACATTCCCAATGTGATGAATCGCTCCGCCGATAGCATCCAGAAGCGCGGTGCAGCCGCGAACGGAATAGTCTCTGTCGGTCATCGGATCCACCTTCTGAACCGGCACACGGTCATGGATAACCTCGCTCACGTTGTCAAAGAGAACGGTAGAGATCAATGCCTCGCCATTCTCTTTTTTCTGCTTTTCAATCATGGAGTTGAATCCTCCGATGGTGTCTGTTTCCAGTCCGCTCATAGAGCCGCTGCGATCAAGGATGAATACGATCTCCGTCAAGTTCTTTCTCATGTTTTGTACCTCCGTATATAAAAATATGACTGCTTGGTGTCTCACCTTACAGTCATATTGTACTTCGGTATTCACTTCATTTGGTCGCATGGCAAGCGACATTATTCTAAGGACAAGAACAGCTCTCCGTCAATGCTTAGGATGTCATCCATCGGAATCTTCGTGCCGTCCTGCATGGTAATCAGGCGCTCAAAGTCATCAACCTTTATGACTGCGCCGGTTGCAGTTACATACGCACCGCCAGCTTTGCGCTCATCAGGTTTGAAGTAGGTTATTTCAACCTCCGGCTCTTCATCAAGGGCATCCATGAGAAGCTGATACCTCATGTTCAAAGCGGTCAAGGCTCCCTCATCAAGCTCAATCCTTTCGTCGGTCAGACGTCCGGTTTCCTTGATTGCAGAATCATAGCCGGTGAGGGCGGCAAAGGGCGCAAACTGCGCTGCACGATCTGACATCGGCATTTGTGGTCGCGTTTTGGAAACGTGGTGAGGAAGTCCCATGATCTCGTCGTATTTTCCGTTCACGCCTTATGCCCTCCAATCTGCGCATTGCGGTCTTTCGCGGTTGCACCTTCTTCAAGATTCATTGCCTTGAGGATGGCGTTCTTTCCATACTTCTTCTTGATGGCAAGCGTGGCGGCTTGTATCTTCCGCTCACGCTCCAAAGCGGCATCTTCGGCTTTCTGTTTTTCCTCTTCGGCGGCATAGTCGGTAAAGAGGTCGAGCTGGACTGCACCGTCGTTTTTCTTCGGTACATCAGCTTCCGGCAGGACATGATTTGCAACAACATACATACGGCGGACAAGCAGATTCTTATCCACGATCCGGTCGAAGAGTTCTGACACAGCACACATTATTTTGCGAGTAGAGGATGTGTGACCGTCGAGGTTAATAGAGCCGTGCGCCTGTTTCGGAATCTGCCTCCCATAATGATCTGTCTCCACCGCGCCGTGATACTTTGCCCGTCGCGCCGGATCAGTCAGGTTCTCAATGTCGTAGCCAACTGTGAGAACCATCTGGTCGGTGACAAGCCCCTTGTCTACCAAGTCCAGCACAAGCAAGTCCGTCATTTCCCGCACAACCAGCTTCGCCTTCTGCGGCTCATAGGGGCAGTGCAAAACCTGACCAGAGCTGAGGCTGTTGGATCTGGGACGGTACGCTTTGATTGCTTCAATGGTGGTCGGTTCCCATCCCCACGCATGGTCAATGAGCAATTCCGCATTCTTGCCGAACAGCTTGTAAAGCAAGTCCTCGTTCCGCTCTGAACAGAGGGCAACATCACCCATCGTGAACATCCCGTTCTGCTCAAGTTTCTTGGCAATGCCCCGACCCACGCGCCAGAAGTCCGTGAGAGGCTGATGAGACCAAAGCTCACGCCGGAACTTCATCTCATCCAGCTCTGCAATGCGGACACCGTTCTTGTCGGCGGGGATGTGCTTCGCCACAATATCCATTGCCACTTTGCAGAGAAAGAGATTCGTCCCAATCCCAGCGGTTGCCGTGATGCCGGTTGTCTCAAGCACGTCGAGGATGATCTTCATGGCAAGGTCATGTGCCGAGAGCTTGTAGGTGTTCAGGTAGTCCGTCACGTCCATGAACACCTCGTCGATGGAATAGACCACAATGTCCTCCGGCGCGATGTACTTGAGGTAGACCTGATAGATGCGGGTGCTGTACTCCATGTAATACGCCATTCGGGGCGGCGCAATGATAAAGTCAATCGCCAGAGACGGGTTTGCTTGCAACTCCGAGAAGAAGTGTGATGTGCCGTCCAGTCTGCGTCCCGGTGCGTCGTGCTGCCGTCCGGCATTTGCTTCCTTCACACGCTGCTTGACTTCAAACAGCCGCCCGCGTCCGGAGATACCGTAGCTCTTGAGGGAGGGCGTGACGGCAAGGCAGATGGTCTTATCGGTACGGCTTTCATCCGCAACAACAAGGTTTGTGTCCAGAGGATCTAAGCCGCGCTCCCGGCACTCCACGGAGGCGTAGAAGGATTTCAGGTCGATTGCGATGTAAGTGTGTTGTTTCACCTTCTTTGCCTCCGCTTTCTTCTTAGATCAGCCCTAATGACATTTCATTGGAGCTTTTAATGTTGAATACGATACGCCATTCAATATCACCCTCCACCGGCTCAAAGTGTAGAGAGGAACAAACTGCATGAAGTTTTTCTTTTGAGCTGTCTCCACACACGATTGCGATTGGACCGTCCGCTCCGCCGATAATGCCGATACAAGCAATATCGTTTCGTGCCTCTGGTGCATAGCGGTCAGAGCATGGCGCAATTTCCAAAGGCTTGTCCCCCTCAGCGCAATCACAGATCGTAACATCGCTGTCAGGTTCAGGAGAAAGTGTATAGCTCATAGCAGTAAAATGCGTAGGATAAAACCAGCGGTCAGAACCGTAACGCTTTTCGGAAATTGTCTGCTGCTCTAATTCCTGTACAGTCAATGTGTATTTTTTTCCACTGACCGGATGGAGGAAAGAAAACGAATCACCGGGAGCGTGTGCCTTGAAATGTGGTCCCGGGACACGACACGACTGCTGCTCCATTGTAAGGGAGAGGGCTTTTATTTCAGGACGGCGTTTGCTTGTCCACGGAAAAGCTGCCCGAAAAATCATCCATCCATAGGATGTATCCAAATCATAGTGTTCCAATGCCCACTTTGCTTCCGCTTCATTGATCATCCCGTCTGGCAAACATGGATTAAAGACCACGGAACAGCCGTGGGAGGTCAGCATTGTTTTCCCGTTCAATTCCAAACGAGGAATAAAGTTAAGGCAAAGTGGATTGTCTAAATCTATCTGCATTTGCTGCTCCTGCGTGAAGTATTCGCAGGAGTCGTTTTCGGGGTGTAAATCCCATTTAGTTATGAACTTGCGAATGTCTTCTTCCGGGGTACGCATACAAAAGTCCATGACGAGTCCCTTGCTGCAAGAATACGCCGCAGGAATAACCCAATGATGCCTCGCCCAGTCAAATTGCTTATTCAACCGGATTTCCGTTCCGGCATGGTCTTTTCCCGAATGTCCCCAGAAGTTTCCATCAAAGTAGACCTTCCACTCAGGCATGGTCGGTTCTGCTTCTGGGTTCATATCAACATCATAATAGTCCTCGGTGTACTTGATCTTACTATAATCAAAAGATGCTTGCAGCTTTTTGATGTATACCCACGGCTGTTCCATAGGCGTCAATTTCATTTTCTCAGCAAGCTCTGATAGCGTTCTTTGCTGATCCTGCGTTGGAGGGTTGTCCTGCAAAAAGGCTTCAAACTGGGCTTTATCCCACATCCACGCCTGTTCCAGCGCTGCCGAATCACTGCAAGCAAGGAGCAACCTCAGAAAGTCTTCAAAATCGTTTGCCAGCGGATGAACAAAATCCGGAGCCGAGTTCATGGGACTGACGGAAAATACCATACCGCCAAAGTCTCGAACAAAGCAGAAGTGGATGCCGTCCACACCCGCCCAGCCAAAAATAGATGCACCTTTTGGCGTGCAAAAGTATGGGTTGTTATCTTCACGACGCTCCACCCCTACGGGCGAAAGGTCAATACCACTTCGCAAAAATTTCTGAAACACTTTATCCATAGACCTTATGCTCCTATTAAACTTTGGTCGAAGGCAAACAGAGCCTCGTTGATCTCAAAGACATTATAGTTCCCATGCTCCACGAAATACTCCACGATGATGTCAAACTTGTTGGAGTGGGAGAGCGCAAAGCCAGCCTTCATGAGCATATCCTTCATTTCAACAAGCGGCAGCTCAAGGGCAATGGCAAACGCAATGACCGTGGGCTTGGAAGGCTTATAAGACTTGTCCGAGCGGATCTTCGAGAAGAGCTTCCGGTCAATATTCGCCTTCTTATAGCACTGCGCGTCCGTCATGCCGCGCTCATCAATCTTTCGCAGAAGCATCTCGGAAAAACTCTCGTCGATCTGTCCCAGCGCGTCATCAAGGGTTGCCGCCTTTTTGGGGGCAGCCGCCGCAGAGACGGGAGGCATGAGCTGTTCGATTGCCTCTTCACAAACGGATGCCTCGCAAGGCATGGGTTCTTCCATCCGGAAGGCGTTCATCCTGCGCAGACGCTCGGAACGATTATCAGTATGCTCATCCACATAGCGGTCATCTATGTACGCTGCAATATCGGCAAACAGCTTGCCGCTGATCTGATAGGCTTTGCGGTCAAAAATGACGATGTACACCGTCATTTCATTTTCGAGAAGGAAACTGCTAATGGTGTCAATCGCCACTTTGAGAGCCTGATCCTTCGGATAGCCGAAAATGCCGGAGGAAATCAGAGGGAACGCAGCCGATTCGCAGCCGTATTCCTTCGCCAGCATGAGCGATGTCCGATAACAGGATGTCAGTAGTTCGCGCTCACCATGCCGTCCGTCATACCAGCGCGGACCGACAGCATGAATGATATATTTGCAGGGCAGCTTGTAGCCCTTCGTGATTTTTGCGCTCCCGGTTTTGCAGCCGTGGAGCGTTTCACATTCCGTCAGCAGCTCCGGTCCTGCAGCACGATGAATGCAGCCGTCCACACCGCCGCCACCCAGCAGCGACTCGTTGGCAGCGTTGACGATGGCGTCCACCTTCATTTTCGTGATGTCATTTCTGACGATTTGAAGCGGCATGATTCTATCCTCCGTCCTATCAAAGCGGCATCGGTGTCCGGGCGATCAGAATGACCGCCAGAATCGCGCCCACAAATGCCGCTGCCCCTACGACCGCCAACACCTTTTTGTCGAGCTTCTTCTTCGCTGCCTTGCCAATCAGCGCAGCGCAAGCCATGCAGACAGCCGCAGCAACAAGCGCAATGCCCAGCGTTTCCCATAGCCAAGAAAGTTCATGTAGGATTTTCATGCGATCATCATCTCCTGTTCGTTAAACTGGAATTTATAGTCCTCTCAAAACCAATTTGCTTTTTCTTCTCGAAATACGGGAATATCACTATCTCGATATGGATTGTAATTATGAAGATTGCAACCAAACTCTTTTAATGATTTTATTTTGTTATCCTGTGTCCATACAATTAAAGATATTCCGTCAAATTCTTCAACATTTCCATTATTCATTTTGTTTTTAAAATACCACTCCACGATTGTTTGATTGCCTTGATGAAAAAATTGCTTAATCTCCCAGACAAGAACACTTCCGCGTGTATTCCATTCGTCAAACCAGTGCTTTACCGTTTTGCGGTTTTCATATTTAGGACTCCAACTCTCAGTATATACAACATCATCTGTAAAAATATTGTCAATTCCTAAATCTGCTTTCTTAATCCACATATCAAACCATAATCGGATAATTTTTTCTCTCTCGTTCATAAAGCACCTCCACAACTTCCGATTTGTCTGCCCCTTAAAGTCCAAGTCCTTCAACCCACGCCGCAAGCTCCTGATGCCCGACGTTGCCCTTGAAAACTTTGCCGTCCATCAGCTTTGCGCCTTTGCAGCTCGGCGCAAGGCGTTCGTTCGTCTTGCCAATGCCGCTTCCTCCGGAGGTTGCAAACGGGATGATCGTTTTGCCGCTCAGGTCATAACTCTCAAGGAACGTATTGATAATCGTCGGCGCAACGTACCACCAGATTGGGAAGCCCACAAAGATTGTATCGTAGTCCTTCATGTTGTCCCGCTTCACGGCAATTTCCGGTCGTGAAGCGGGATCGTTCATTTCAATCGTGCTGCGGGCGTTCTTTTCCATCCAGTTCAGATCAGCTTCCGTGTAAGGCACCTTCGGCTCAATCTCAAAGATGTCCGCGCCGATTGCCTCAGCCAGCGTCTCGGCTACCTTTGCAGTCACGCCGGACGCAGAAAAATATGCTACAAGTTTATTACTCATTGTGTTCTTCCTCATCAATCTTTTCATTTCCTTCATTCAGCATGAAGTATAGCAGAGCTTCCAGCAATGTTGCCATATAATGAAGCGACCAGTTTTCTTCCGGCTCTTTTGTCATCTTATCAAGCACGGCTCGAAAAGCCGTGGTACGGTCAATCCTTGTTTCCTCATCAATGCGGTCAAGTATGCCCTTCATTTTCAGGGCGAGTTCTTTTTCCTCGTCAGAAAGCTCCGGTATGCCAAGTAACTCAGATAGTTTCTTGTCCTGCATAATAGCATCGTATTCGATGTATGACTTGTGTTCGGCTGACATCAATTCTTCAAAGTAGTTGATAAAAATATGAACGCGAATGCCACCTTCTTCGTCCGGGGAGAAGCAGACGGTTTGCGATTTTTCTGCAATTTCTTTCAAAAATGCAAGGTCTTCTGAGTCATCGAACTCCGCAAACGGAAGAAACATATTGATTTCCGCGTGCCAACGATGATAGTCCACGATTCCCTTGATATACCCGCGGTGTTGCTTGACAAACGCATCACAGCGTTCCAGAAGATACTCGTAGTTCTTCTTGTCCTCCGGTACAATGATCTTTGGTATCTTGTCCATTGCTTCGGAGTACGCTTTCAGCATACCACAATTAACTGCGCGGTCAAACACCTCATCGCACCATTTATCGTATTCGGCAGACTCGGTTTCCCGGTAATCCTTCTCAAAGATAATATCGTCCATTGCGTTACCCCTTTATGATTTTCTCAAGCTGCATTTTGGTCGCGTTAGGCAGACGTGATTGCAGATGTTTTAGGATACGTTCTTTAGATTCCTGCGGGTCTCAATGATATTACTCATTGCTCATACCTCTTCTTCCTCGATAATTCCGTAGTCAATCAGGACGTTCTCTTCGGCGTACTTCGGGTAGACAATACCCATCATCTCATACCGGTAACGCCTCACCCTGCGAAACGACTTAACCGGTTCCGGTACATAGGCGGCAGTCTCGCAGTGCGCATACTCCGGCATTTCCGCAAGATCATCCCGAACGGCACGGATAAGCGCATCTGCCACATCATCAATGCTTTTGCCGGTCTCCACGGCAACCAGTTCGTGCTTCCGGACCGCCTTGTCCAGATCACCGGGGGAGCGAAACAGCTTATATTTCATATCATTGCCCGTCCTTTCTCTCTATCGTTCTGTCTATTCTTCCTGAAATCTGTTCTTTAGGGACGCAATCATCGCTTGTGCGGCAATGCTTAGATACAAAACTCCAATTTCATAGATAAAGTCGCGGTCGATCACGATAAAGTATTCTCTAACGTGTGTAAAAACCAGTTCCAGCAAGTCCTTGTACAGTGGATCATCAAAGGGCTTGAACCGCGTAAACTTGCTTTTGGCAGCGTCCCATGTCATAGACGCCTCGCCCTCAGCACTGGTCATCGCCTCGCAGAGAATCATGCTGACGCCCATTTTCCCGTTGCCGGTCAGGAGTTCTCCTTCGTAATAGCTGAGAAGGTCTTTCTTGCGTCGGAGCGGAACTACGTCGCAGTTGTCATCCAGCTCAAATGCAATCAGCTCCGCCGCGAGTTCCCGCCAGACCGCATATCCGGCGTTAATGGTTCCGTCCTCTTCGCGGCTGATGGTATCGTCCATGCAATATCGTTCATAGAAGTTGTCTCCGCCAAGCTCGTTGCGGGTGCAGAAGATATGCGCCAGCTCATGCAGAAGAATGTGCTTCAACTCTGCCGGATGACGCGCTATGTCTGTCCGCAGCAGGATCCCGTCCACGCCATCTTCTTTGCCAACGAAAGCGGAAGCGTGAAAGTCAAAATAGCCGTCCTCTTTATATTGATCTGTCAGGCGATCCGGGAAATACTGCTTGCAGAACTGCTCAAAGACTTCCTGCTGGTTTTCCGTCTGAAAGCAGCGCAGCACAAGATTGTCCACTCCGAACTCCGTTCCCAAGCGTTCGTTAAAGATGGAAGCGGCATAGAAAAGGGCTTCTTTATAGTCGTTGTTGTTCATCTAATTGCTATCCTTCATCCTCATTCAGCCCTCCGGTCTGACATTTTTCAGGAAGTCAGAGTGCGGTACATAAGGCAAGTTGAGCTGCCAGCCCATGCGGTTCAGTTCGTTGAGCTTGATCAGCATCAGGTTGATGTTTGTTCCCATTGCAGCCGAGAGCTGCACCACATCGTAGTCCTGCTTCATCAGGTCAATCAGCTCATCATCGTCAATGATCAGGTGTGAGGCAAACGCATTCGCCTCATATTCGTGTTTTGTGCGCATATCGAACAGCACGAACTCCGGGAGCGGTTCGTTTCCTTTGGCAAGATCACGGTGAAAGGTATCATGCCCGATCTCGTGACCGCAAACCATTTGCATGATCAGATACTCCATGTTGGAGTTCAGAAGAATATGCCGCTCTTTATGGCGGTAGGTGTACATTCCGAGCAGATCGTTCAGATTGTCAAGAAAATGGAGATGAATGCCCAGCTCACGGGCAATCTTCAAGGTATCTCTTGTTCCACAGCTTTTGACAATGCTGTTCGCCTTTTTGTATATTTCCTCGGAGCGAATTATCACGGGACCTTCACCCCTTTCATGTTGAAAACAGTCAAAGTAAATCCGTCAAGAAACCGAGACGTAGACAGTTATTCCTCTGCGTCCGTACCGGTCTTCTTGTATTTCTTCGGCGTGTATTTCTCAACATTCCGGGCTTTGGATTCCCAATATATATCCTGCAACGCCTTCATCACCGCATCCTTGTCCTGCTCGGACAGCGTACCGCCCGCAAACAAACCGGACATCCCTTCAATCAGGTCCTTTGCCTGTTTCATGCCACGGGAGCCGTACTGCTCGGATGCCTGAACCACAAACTCTTCGTCCTCGGTCAGCAGATAGTTCACATCCACCTTGAAGTATTCCGCGATTTTTCTGTAAGCGTCCTTGGTACGGGGAAAGGAAATGCCGTTCTCGTACCGGGTAATCATACGCCTGTTGATCCCTAGTGCATCGGCTACTTCCTGCTGGGTCAGCTTCCGCTTCTCCCGTTCAGCCTTGAATTTCTCTCCAAACGTCATTTTGGTAATCACTCCTGTTCACAAAAAGTTTGCGACATCAAATTGCGCAAGTCTATTGACAAAGGCACTTGAAGTGCGTATAATAATGACTGAGCAATCCAACTACTCATAGTATATCCTGAATTGCTCATCCTGTCAAGGGGCATGAGTAGTTGTACACGAAAAAGTTACATCTTTTGAGCAGTTCAAATGGACAGGCATTTATGCTGCCGAAGATCATCCGTACCGGCATACACCGGTATGAGGGAACAGGAGTGAGAAAAACAGAAATGGCTACACAGTACAGAAAAGCATACGTCTCGGTTACGCTGGATGTGGACAAGGAGGGGGCAATCCTCCCTCGCCTTATCTGGTGGGACAACGGTGTAATCTTTCAAATCGACCAGATTCTTTACAAATGCCGCGCCACATCCAAGAAGGTTGGGGGCGGAGGCATCCGTTACACAGTTCAGATTCGCGGAAAGGAGTCATTTCTTTTTCACGAAGGAGACAAGTGGTTTGTCGAAGCAAAGGAGGACAACTGCTCATGATTTTATCCCAGCGCCAACTTGAAGAAATTGCAGCCTCAACAACAAAGGACTTCAATCGGTTCTTTTTCGGGGATGAGGCGGACAAGCCCGACCGATCAGCTTTGCCAACACCCATTGATCAGTTTGCAAAGAATTATCTCGGTCTTCGCGTATCATTCGCCCGTCTCTCGCCGGATGGAAGCATCTGCGGTGTCACTGCCTATGCCGACACTGAGTACAAGATCACGGAACTTGGTATTACGCGCACACTGGCTTTGAAGCGTAATCAGGTCATCTTGGACGAGAGCTTCATTCGATCCGGCAACGTGCAGCGGCTCTGCGCCAAGCGCAGATTTACCCTTGCCCACGAGTGCGCCCATCAGATTCTCTTCCAACTGGAATCGGAAGAGGTAAAGGCTTCCTGCGAAATGAAATATTCCGCACGGACAGCCTATACGCCGCGAGAGCTGAAAACCCGCGAGGACTGGAACGAGTGGCAAGCAAATGTCTTGGGCGCGGCGATCCTGCTTCCTCAAAAAGAGGTTGACCTGGCAATGCGTCGGTTTGCAGAAACGCCGCTGATCAATTACGAGGGGAGGTATTCGTATGGTGATCACTTAACGCTGCGCCTTTTCTGCCGGTTGTTCGGTGTCTCCAAGACAACGGCGTCTATCCGCCTTCGTCAGCTCGGCTACATGGTAGATCGTCCATTCAGTGAGTATGTTGACCCATTGGAGGTGTGGTAATGAAGAGAGCATCCATTCGGGTTCAGGAACCGACGCCGGAGCTGATCGAAAAAATCCGCAGGGCAAGAGTTGCCATTTCCCAGCAAAAGCCCCGATACCTGAAATGTCCCTATTGTCAGCATAATGCCATTGCTGTCTACGAGGACACGAGAGGTCATGTAGAATCCAAGTGCAAGAAATGCGGGCGGATCACAGTCTTTGATGTGCTGAATATGAGAAGACTGCGACCGCGTACCAAGTAAAAACCGGAGGACAAGCCTCTGTTCTAAAATAAAATATATGTCATAGCTGAGCTGTGGAGCCGCCTGATAGGTGAAGTCATCCTAATGCCGCATGAGACAGAGTTTAATTGCTCTGTTTTATCGGCATGGGATTCAAACCTCACCGTCATGCGGCTCTTTTTCTGTCTTCACCCTTCCCGCTGCTCCCGCGCAGCGGAAAGGATGAACAATGAAAATCCCTAAGACCCCTATCGCGTTCGATTACGACCTCTGGACTACGGAGGACGGCAAGTGCATGGTGCGCGTGAAACGAACCGGCGAAGTTTCCGAGGTTGACCGCAAGGTTATGAGAATCCTTCGCGCAGAGGAAAAGCGGATCAGACGCTCGTATGGCTCTGACAACACCTCTGAGGATGAGGACGGCGCAGAGAAAATTTCTGATACCGTGCTGTCCCTTGACGCTATGCCGGAGGACGATGTGAAGTCCGCTGCATGGCTGGCAGACTCCCGCGACTGCATGGAGGAACTGATTACCGCCCTCAAAGAGAAGGAGCTTCTTTCCATTCTGACCGAGAAGCAGCGCGAATTGTATCTTGCGATGACCCGTGAAGGACTGACTCTTCGAGAGTTTGCCCGAAGGAAAGGCATCGGCATCAGAGCTGCATTTGACCTCAAAGCAGCGGTGCAGAAAAAATTTCAAAGAATTTTTTGAGCGGTACTCAACAAACGGCAAAAAGATGTCCGTTGTAAAGTGAAAGGGTCAATCAGACCACTTCACTGCTCCTTGAAAACTGAATAGTTCAGTGCTGCGGATCTTTCCGCTTCTGCGAAGCAACACAGCTTCCGACGCCAAGACCTCCCGAAAGGGAGTGAGCGACCTCCGGAGAGCTATAACAGTCGTGTGGTGCGGCTGCTTGCGACGATGCAGATGCCGGGTATAATGATACTTCCGTCTTTTCTTTGAATGGGCGGCTCGGAGCGATCCTCGGAGGGGTGAGAGTCCCATGATACCGATTGACCATTGGTAGTCCGCAGCATTCCCGGAACTGCAAAGTTCTTCTGGCAGGGGCGCGTGCTGCAAATATGCCGGACAATGAAACAAACCCAAAAGAAACTTACTATATAGTTTCAGGATGAAAACTATGTGGCAGGGTATCTTCACAAGATGCTCTGCCATATCCTTTTGTCCTGAATATTTTCACGAAACAGGAGGTGCTTAGAATATGATGGGCATTGAAACAATGAAAAATGTCAGCCCGAAAACGGTTGACCGAAGCACACTCGTTCAGAGAAGCAGCATCCGGCTTGATCCTGCGGCACCGCGAGAGGACAGGCTGAGGGAGTTCATTAAGCAGATCAGAAATCCCTATTGTTATCTGGACGGAAAAACTGTGGTGAAGATCAGCTTCACCGAGACGGATACGACAATGGAAGATTGTCTGGAACACTATCTGAGAGGTCTTTGATTTATGAACAGTCTGAATCTTTTCGCCCGGTTCTATGGACAAGCGATTGAGCCTGTGGTATAATTTAATCGGTCAAAAAAAGAAGAATACGGATTAAGCCGCTTGCCTTGATGGTCATGTGGCGTTTTCGTGTTCCTCTTCATAAGAGTTGAAGCAAGCCTTCGTCTTTCTGATTTGATGTACCACACCAAACAGAAAAACGGAGGTTATTTTTATGCCAGACAAGGTTTACCGCACGGCGATCTACTGCCGTCTGTCCCGTGAGGATGGAGACAAAGTAGAAAGCAACTCCATCGCCAGCCAGAGAGCCATCTGCGAGGACTATATCGCAAGACATGAGGATTTGGAGCTTGTCTGTGAGCCGTTTGTGGATGACGGTTACAGCGGCGTTTCCTTCAATCGTCCTCAGTTCGAAAAGCTGGAAGAGGCAATCCGCAAGGGTGCGCTTGACTGCATTGTAGTCAAGGATCTCAGCCGCTTCTCAAGAAACTACATCGACGGCGGACGTTACATTGAGAAGATATTCCCGCAGCTCGGCATACGCTTCATCGCAATCAATGATGCGTATGACAGTCTGACCGGTGATCCGCAATCCGACTCCTTTGTTATCCCGTTCAAAAACTTGATTAACGATTCTTACTGCAAGGACATCTCCATGAAAATCCGAAGCAGTCTGGAAGTCAAGCAGAAGAGCGGTGAGTTCGTCGGTTCGTTCGCCCCTTACGGCTACATGAAATCGCCGGAGAACAAAAACCAGCTCATCGTGGATGAAGCGGTCAGCGAATATGTGCAGATGATCTTTTCCATGTACAAGGACGGCTTCTCCATTGGGCGCATTGCAAAGCGTCTGAACCAGATGGGCGTCCTGTCCCCAATGGAATACAAGCATTCCGCCGGTGTAAAGTTCGATACCGTCTTCAAAACCGGCGATACCGCAAAATGGACATACAAAGCCGTCCAGCGTATTCTCACCAACGAGGTTTATATCGGCGTTCTGGCGCAAGGCAAGCGCGGCACTCCCAACTACAAAGTCCGCGTTGTGAAAAGCAAGGATGAATCCGAGTGGGTCAAGGTAGAAAATGCGCATGAAGCTCTTGTGTCCTACGAGGACTTCATGGCAGTCAAGGTCATGATGCAGCGGGATATGCGCTGTTCGCCCGATCAGGACGAAGCGCATCTGTTTTCCGGCTTCCTGTTCTGCGGAGACTGTCAGCAGCCAATGATCCGCAAGACCGTCCCGTCGAAGACGAAAAAGTATATCTACTACGTCTGCTCCACCAATAAGCACACCCGGACGTGCAGCCCGCACAGCATCGCCGCAAAAGAGGTTGAAGAGAAGGTCTTCCGTGCCATTCATGACCAGATCGAGCTTGTCATCAATCTGGAACACGCGCTTGCGATGATAGAACGGCTTCCGTCTCAGAGCCGTAAGGCTTTCAATTACGAAGCTCAGATCGCCAAAATCGAGGAAGAGATTGAACGGTACCAAAAGCTCAAGCTGGGGCTTTACGAGAACTTCATCGGCGGCGTCATTGATAAATCGGAATACTTCGAGTTCCGCAGCAGCTACACCAAAATCATTGAGGACAAACAGGAGGCACTTCTGCGGGTCAAAAAAGAAATGAAGCAGACGGTGACAACCGGCACGACCGAACGGAACTGGGTAACGCTTTTCAAGCAGTATGAAAACGTCGAAGAACTGAACCGCCGTGTGCTGATGTCCCTTGTTGACCGCATTCTGATTCACGAAAACCATGCAATCGAAATCGTCTTCAAATACAGGGACGAATACCAGCAGACGATTGAATACGTTCTCGGCTATGCCGATGAACTGGATATTGCCGTATAAAGGAGGGATGAGCAAATGGCAAGAAAAAGCAGAAAGCAAATTGCAGTCGAAGAGCCGGTTATCGAATCTGTTTCTTCCGAGGTCTTCTCAACAGCCATCTATGCCCGTCTTTCCGTTGAAAACAGCGGCAAGTCCGAAAAGGTGGATGTCATCGCAAATCAGATTGAGATTTGCAAGTCCTACATTGCAGAGCGGCCCTACCTGAATCTGATAGATACCTATGTGGACAACGGACGAACAGGAACGGTTTTTGATAGACCGGAGTTCAACCGGCTGATGAACGACATCCGCACCGGCAGGATCAAGTGCCTTGTAGTTCGTGATCTCAGCCGGTTCGGGCGTGACTACATCGAGGCTGGAACCTATCTGGAACGGGTCTTTCCGCAGATCGGGCTTCGGTTTATCGCCATCAAAGAGAACTACGACAACTTTGATACGGACGGCTCCGGCGAAAGCCTCATTATCCCTCTGCAAAACATGATCAACACCCTTTACTCGAAGGACATCTCCCGCAAGGTTTCTACTGCGCTCAAAGCACAGATGGAAAGTGGAGAGTTCAAGAAGCGCAATCTCCCGTATGGTTATCGCTGGGATGAAGAACACAGCAATATGGTTTTCGATGAAGAAACCGCACCGATTGTCCGGAAGATTTTCCAATGGAAAATTGAAGGACTGTCCCTTCCTGCGATTGCAGACCGGCTTGATGCAATGAACGCGCCCAATCCGGAGTTTCAGAAGTATCAGGTCGGCGTCCGCACAGGCAATGCTACGGCAAAGAAGATTTGGAACAAGTCTTCACTGACTACCATTCTGGATAATCCCCATTACGTCGGAGATACCGTTCTCGGACGGACGCTGAACGCCATCTACAAGGGCGTCAAGAATCAGCACATTGACCGTGAGGAATGGATTGTTTTTCCCAATACTCACGAGGCGATTATCTCCCGTGAGGACTTCCAGAAGGTACGAGAAATGCGGAACGCTGCTGCAAGGACAAGGGTTGAGAAGATGGAGCGCACGGAAGAAATCCGCGCTACGCTGATCAATCTCTTTGAAGGCAAAATCGTCTGCGCAGACTGCGGCAAAAAGCTCTACTTCCATCGCAAGCGCGTTGACAAGCGCAAGGACGGCGCATGGTACGCCTTCTATGAGTGCAGTTCATCCGTCAAGCGCGGCAATCTCTGTACGCCACACTATACGCGGCAGGACAAACTCGAAGCCGATGTGCTTGCGGCGATTCAGCTTCAAGTCAAGGCGGCTCTCAATTACGACAAGCTGCTTGCCAAACTGAGAAACAGCGAAGGTGAACGCAGCATCCGAGATCAGCAGAATGCGCTCATTACAAGCCTGAATCTGAAACTCAGCGGTATTTCCAAGAAGCGTACCCGTCTCTATGAGGACTTCACGGAAGGCGTTCTCGATGAAGAGGAATACGCCTTTGCCAAGAAAGCCTACGATGAGCAGTATGTCGATCTTTCACGGCGGTTGGATGAAGCGGTTCAGCGGAAGGTAAAGTTTGCCGAGGCAATGTCCGAGGACAATAAGTGGCTCACGCTGATGAAATCTGCCAGCGGCGCAGCAAAACTCTCTCAGGAGTTAGTTGACGAGTCCGTAGAGCTTGTGAAAGTCCATGAGGACGGCTCAATCGAGCTGGTCATGAAATACGGCGATATTTACGCTCTGACCGTTCAGAGTATCAAGGAAGTACAGGAGGCGATGTAAATGAGCAAGGAATACAACATCGGCATCTACATCCGCCTCTCAATGGCTGATGAAGATACCGGCTATGGCAGCAAGGCGGAAAGTGACAGCATCGGCAACCAGCGTATGCTCATCAATCGCTTTCTCGACAATCATCCGGAGTTGTCTCACTGTCAGCGGTCTGAGTTTGCGGATGACGGTTATACCGGCACGAACTTTCACCGTCCTCAGTTCACGCAGATGATGGAGAAGGTCAAGCGCGGCGAAATCGATCTGATCTGCGTCAAAGACTTTTCCCGCTTTTCTCGTGACTACATTGAAACGGGAAACTATCTGGAATGCACTTTTCCATTCATGGGCGTCCGCTTTATTTCCATCAACGACGGCTATGACAGCGACGATTACAAAGGCACAACGGGCGGTCTGGAAGTGGTTATGCGCAGCATCATCTACGCCGCATACAGCAAAGACCTTTCCGTAAAGACCACATCGGCAAAAATCCAGATGATGAAGCAGGGCAAGTATGTCGGTGGCTACGCCCCATACGGCTACGTCCTGCATCCCACCATTCGGAACAAACTTGCCGTAGACCCGGAGGCGGCTGATGTGATCCGTCGTATTTTCCGCGAGGCACTGGAAGGCAGCAACACCTCTCAGATCGCCCGCAGCCTGAATGATGAAGGCATCCCGACGCCGGGGCAATACTTCAAGAGCAAGCATCCCGACAAGAAGAAGTTCAGTAACATGAGCGAGAAAATCAGTTGGGAAACCGTGATGGTCTATAACATTCTCAAGAACCTTGTTTACACCGGAACACTGGTCAGCCGCAAAATGAAGTCCTGCGGTGTCGGCTCAAAAAAGCGTGTTGTCAATGAGCCGATTATCGTAGAAGGAACGCATGAAGCTATTATCAGCAAGGAAGACTTTGAGCTTGCTCAGAAGGTCATTCGAGGCGGAGGACGGAATCCCACGCGCAAGCAGCATGACTATCCGCTCAAGGGACTCGTCCGCTGCGGTAACTGTAAACGTGCTATGACACGCCGAAAGAACAAGGCTGGCATTCGATACTTCCAGTGCATTCACTCGGTCAACAACGGAAACACAGACTGTCCGGTTGGCAGGAGCTTTCCGGAAATGGATATTGAGAAGGTTGTCTTCCATGCCCTTACTCAGTTTCTTGCTTTGGCACAGAAGGAAGCAATACAGAACCGCGAAGTCGGTGATCTGCGGAAATCTGCCATCAAGGAATGTGCTGATAAAATCCGCACTCTGCAAAAGCAGAACGAGCAGCACAAGGCGTCCAAACTGAGGCTCTACGAGAAGTATGCAGCCGGAAGCATCACGAAGGAGGCGTACATTCAGCAGAAGGCGGCAGCGGATGTGAAGATTGCTGAAAACGATGGAGCAATCCAGCGCAGTCACGAGCGGATGAAGGAGCTTGACTCCGAGACCGCCTGTTCAGATGAAAAGCTGGATGCGGTCTGCGAACAGTACGCCGACTGCAAAGCTCTGACCTATGAGCTGACCCACGCATTCATTTCTGCGGTCTACATTTACGATCTTGACAACATAGAAATCGTCTGGAAGGTCAAGGACTTCCTCACTACCTCAGAAGGAGAAACCAAATGAAAGTATTTCTTTATATCCGCGTTGCCTGTGCGGATCAGCTTGCGGCAGCAGACCAGCGGGAAGAGCTGGAACGCTATGCGAAGGACAAAGGCTATGAGGTGGCTGCTGCTGTGGCGGCAGACGGCATCTCCGGCGTCCATACGGAAGGTATCATGAACTTCCTGCTGAATGAAGCAAAGCGTCAGGACATCGGTACGATCCTCACCCGCGACACCTCGCGAATCAGCCGGGACACTTCCTCTTTCATGAGGTTTGAGCGAAAGTTCCGGGAGAACGGCATCCGGTTCGAGTATCTGTCCAAGCCTGACAACGAGCTTCCGGTCACTCCGATGATGGAGGCGTTTGAAGCGGCGTATAAGAAACGTCGCACAAAGAACGGCAAAAGAGCATAGAGAAACGCAAGCCGTTCACGGGTGGTTGTCCACCTATGAACGGCTTGTAAATTCTCAAAATTTTTTTAGTCCCTACTTGACACAAGAAGACATGAGCCGGTTAGGGCGAAACTACTTGCAGGTAGGGTTTTACACGGAAATGCTGTTCCCTCAAAAGGGTGTGCGTTTTATCGCTGTCAACGATAATGTGGACAGTGCCAGCGAGGGCATGGACAACGATTTTACCCCGCTGCGAAATCTGTTCAATGAATGGCTGGTGAGAGATACGAGCAAGAAAATCAAGGCAGTGAAAAAGTCAAAAGGCATGAGCGGCAAGCCTGTTACCAGCAAGCCGGTTTACGGCTATGTGATGGACGAGGACGAGAATTTTATTATAGACGAGGAAGCCGCCCCGGTGGTGCAGCAGATTTACCAGCTTTGCCTTGCCGGGAACGGCCCGACCAAGATTGCCCGTATGCTGACGGAGCAGCAAATCCCCACGCCGGGGACGCTGGAATATCAGCGGACAGGCAGCACCCGCCGTTATCACCCAGGCTATGAGTGCAAATGGGCGACCAACACCGTCGTTCATATCCTCGAAAACCGAGAGTACACCGGATGTCTGGTGAACTTCAAAACGGAAAAGCCTTCTTATAAGGTCAAGCACAGCATAGAGAACCCCGTCGAGAAGCAGGCCATTTTCGAGAACCACCATGAGCCGATCATCGACAAGGAAACATGGGAACGGGTGCAGGAGTTACGCAAACAGCGCAAACGCCCGAACCGCTACGATGAAGTGGGGCTGTTCTCCGGGATTTTGTTCTGCGCCGACTGCGGCCATGTGCTGTATCAGCAGCGGTATCAGAACAAAGACCGCAAACAGGACTGCTACATCTGCGGCAGCTACAAGAAGCGCACCCGCAACTGTACGGCGCACTTTATCCGCACCGATCTGTTGACCGCTGGTGTCCTGGCAAATCTCCGGCAAGTGACCGAATACGCAGCCAAGCATGAGAGCCGGTTTGTGAAACTACTTGTCCAGCAGAACGAGATCGGCGGCAAGCGAAAGACCGCCGCAGCCATCAAGCAGCTTGAACAGGCGCAGGAACGCATTTCTGAAATCAGCCGCATTATCAAGCGGCTGTATGAGGACAATGTAAACGGCAAAATCAGCGATGAGCGTTTCATGGAACTGTCGGCTGACTACGAAGCCGAGCAAGCGGAGCTGAAAAAGAGAGCCGCCGCCCTGCAAGCCGAACTGGACAAGTCACAGGCAGCTACCGTCAACGCCGAGAAATTTATGGGCATTGTCCGCAAGCACCTTGCCTTTGAAGAACTGACCCCCACTCTCTTGCGGGAAATGATCGAGAAAATTGTGGTGCATGAGTGCAGCTATGATGAGAACGGCACCCGCAGGCAGGACATTGAGATTTATTACAGCTTTGTCGGCAAGATTGACTTGCCCGAATAACCGCCCGACCTATCCGACACAATGGCCAAGTGTCGGATAGGAACGGCAAAATTTTTTGCACTTCTATTGCTTCTTTATCACACATAAGCAAAGTCACAGGGAATGAAACAGTTGATGGCGGGCGGCGGTGTCGCTCTGATCGGAACCATGCTGGTTCCGCTGCTTTCCGGATTGTTTGGCTAAACAGAAAAAGGAGGTAATCGCCTTTGGACAGCATACTCCAACAGATCACAGATTGGCTGAAAGAAATGCTTATTAGTGCCATTATGGGAAATCTGTCGGGGATGTTTGAGTCCGTCAACAATCAGGTTGGCGAGATAGCAACCTCCGTTGGCAGAACTCCGGAGAGCTTCTCTCCGGAGATTTTTGCTATGGTTCGCAACATCTCCGAATCGGTAATTATTCCTATAGCAGGCTTGATTTTAACATTCATAGCCTGTTATGAGCTGATTCAGCTGATAATTGACCACAACAATCTTGCTAATTTTGAAACCTGGATTTTCTTCAAATGGGTTTTTAAGACCTTTGTTGCGGTCATGCTCATCACCAACACGTTCAATATTACAATGGCGGTTTTCGATGTAGCGCAGCACGTTGTAAATGCCAGTGGCGGCATTATAGCCGGTAACACAGCCATAGACGCTTCTGGATTGGAAGCGCTGGAAGAAACACTTCAGGGAATGGACTTAGGTCCGCTGATTGGCTTGTTGCTGCAATCTTTTGTTGTGCAGATCACGATGTCTGCCCTTGCCATTATCATTTTTGTCATTGTTTATGGCAGAATGATTGAAATCTATTTAATGGTGAGCCTTGCACCCATTCCGTTCTCGACTTTTGCAAATCGTGAACAAAATCAGATCGGGCAGAACTATCTGCGCTCTTTATTTGCTCTCGGTTTTCAGGGCTTTTTAATCATCATCTGTGTTGGCATTTATGCGGTACTGGTACAGTCCCTCGCATTTACAGATGATATTATTGCGGATATTTGGGGGATCATGGGCTACACCGTATTGCTCTGCTTTACCCTGTTTAAGACAGGAACGCTTGCAAAGAGCGTATTCAATGCACACTAACAGAGAGGAGGTGTTTGTTTGGCAGCATATATCCCTGTCCCTCGTGACCTGACGAGGGTAAAATCCAAGGTGTTCTTTAACCTGACAAAACGACAGCTCATTTGCTTTGGAGCAGCGGCGCTCATCGGAGTGCCGTTTTTCTTTTTGCTCAAATCTTCTGGCAATGTCAGTCTGGCAGCATTGGGCATGATTATCGTCATGCTTCCGTTGTTCTTCCTGGCAATGTACGAAAAAGACGGGCAGCCGCTTGAGGTTATCGCACACCACTTTATTCAGGCGAAGTTTGTTCGCCCCAAAATCCGACCATATCAGACCGACAACTACTATGACGTACTGCTTCGTCAGTACCAACTCGAAAAGGAGGTAGAACGCATTGTTTTTCCAGAAGAAAAACCAGGCAAGAGAAATAAAAATGCCCGCCCATCTCAATCGGAAACAGCAGAGAGAAATTAAAGCTGTTGTCGAACGAGCAAAAAAAGATAACGGGATTCCGCAGACTGCCCAGCAGTCTATCCCGTTTCAGAGAATGTTCCCGGATGGGATTTGTCGTGTGACAGACAATTATTACACCAAAACCATTCAGTTCCAAGACATCAACTACCAGCTGGCACAGCAGGAGGACAAAACTGCCATTTTCGATGAATGGTGCAGCTTCCTGAATTTCTTTGACAGTTCCATTCACTTTGAGTTGTCCTTTATGAACATGGGGACTGATGCGGAGAGCTTTGAAAAAAGTGTCCGTATCCCATTCAAAAAGGACGAGTTCAATCCTGTTCGTGCGGAGTACAGCCAGATGCTGAAGAAGCAGCTGGCTCAGGGAAATAACGGCTTGACCAAAACAAAATATTTGACCTTCGGTATTGAAGCAGAATCTATGCGTCAGGCAAAGCCGAGACTGGCTCATATTGAAAATGACCTTCTCAATAATTTCCGCCGTTTGGGTGTCATTGCAACTCCGATGGATGGTAAAGAGCGGCTGCGCCTGATGCACGCTATGTTCCACATGGGGGACGATGATAAGTTCTTCTTTGATTGGAAGTGGCTGGTAGAATCCGGGCTTTCCGTAAAGGACTTCATCGCCCCTACCGCCTTTGCGTTCAAAGGAAACCGCACTTTTCAGATGGGCAGTCTGCATGGCTCCATGTCCTTTCTATCTATTACGGCATCCGATCTCAGTGACCGGATGCTGGCAGATTTTCTGGATATGGAATCCAGTCAGATTGTCACCATGCATATTCAGTCGGTAGACCAGACCGCTGCTATCAAAACCATTAAGCGCACCATCACAGAGCTTGACCGCAGTAAGATTGAGGAGCAGAAAAAGGCAGTTCGTGCCGGATATGATATGGACATCATTCCGAGTGACCTTGCTACCTATGGCAGGGATGCCAAGGCACTGCTGAAGGAGCTGCAAAGCCAAAATGAGCGTATGTTCATGGTCACGTTCCTCATTATGAATACCGGACGCACTGAGCAGGAACTGGAAAACAACGTGTTTCAGGCACAGAGTATCGCTCAGAAGCACAACTGCAATCTGCGACGTCTGGATTTTCAGCAGGAGCAGGGACTGATGAGCAGCCTGCCCCTGGCGCAAAATTTGATTGAGATTCGCCGTGGACTGACTACCAGTTCTACGGCTATTTTTGTACCGTTCACTACACAGGAACTGTTCCAGAGCGGCGGCGAAACGCTCTATTATGGTCTGAACGCACTTTCCAACAACCTAATTATGGTGGACAGAAAGAAACTCAAAAATCCAAACGGACTGATTCTGGGTACTCCCGGTTCCGGTAAGTCCTTCAGTGCAAAACGAGAAATCACCAATGCCTTCCTGGTGACGGACGATGATGTCATTATCTGTGATCCCGAAGCGGAATATACCGCCCTAGTTCACAAGTTCCATGGACAGGTCGTGAAAATCAGTTCTTCCAGCACCAACTATATCAATCCAATGGATATTAACATCAATTATTCAGAGGACGACAATCCGGTGGCATTGAAAGCTGATTTTATCCTGTCCCTCTGTGAACTGATTGTAGGCAGTAAGGACGGATTGCAGCCGGTCGAAAAGACAGTTATTGACCGCTGTGTGCATCAAATTTATCAGCGGTATTTTGATGATCCCAAACCGGAAAATATGCCTATTCTGGAGGATTTGTACAATGCCCTTCTGAAACAGGAAGAAAAAGAAGCACACCATGTTGCGACTGCCTTGGAAATCTATGTTAAAGGTTCTCTGAAGGTGTTCAATCACCGAACCAATGTAGATATTCAGAACCGTCTGGTGTGTTACGACATTAAGGAACTGGGCAATCAGTTGAAAAAAATTGGGATGCTGGTTGTACAGGATCAGGTCTGGGGGCGTGTCACCCAAAACCGTAATGCAGGAAAATCTACTCGATATTATATCGACGAGTTCCACTTGCTGCTCAAAGAGGAACAGACAGCAACCTATTCCATTGAAATCTGGAAGCGATTCCGTAAATGGGGCGGTATTCCGACCGGCATCACCCAGAATGTAAAAGACCTGCTTCGCAGTCCGGAGATTGCCAACATCTTGGAAAATTCGGACTTCATCTATATGCTCAACCAGGCAAGCGAGGACAGAACCATTCTGGCTCAGCGCCTGAATATCTCTCCCCATCAGCTTTCCTATGTCACGAACTCCGGTGAGGGTGAAGGACTTTTGTTTTATGGCAACGTGATTCTTCCGTTTGTTGACCGATTCCCGAAGGACATTGAGCTGTACCGTATTATGACCACCAAATTGTCTGAGGTATCCAAAGAAAAGGAGGGGTAATAGATGGCGAAAAGACCTACCCGACTCCGTTTTACTGAGGATGATTTGTCCAGCGATGCGGTAAAAAAGGCTGCTGGGAAAGCGGAAAAAGCCGCAGCGAAGGCAGAAAAGGCAGTGGATAAAATCACTCCAAAGAAACACCGCAAGCTGCGGCAGGAAGCTGATGTTTCCGCTAGCAGGACTGCAAAACTTCGTTTTGGCAAGGCAAAGGCAGATGATATTCCCCCAAAGCCTTCCGGTATCAAACGAACGGCAACTCATGCACCGGTAGATACCCTGTCTGCGAATGTCCACAAATCTATCTCTCGATATGAAGATGATAATGTGGGCGTTCAGACAGCCCATCAGACAGAGCTTGGTGCGGAAACTGCTTACCATGTTGCCGATCATGCGGTTTACAGTCATAAACTGAAAGCCTATGACAAGGCAGAAAAGCTGGTGAGCAAATCAGATAAGGCAAATGTGAATGCACTGTTTGAAAAGTTCAAAAAGGACAATCCCAATGCTTCTTCCAATCCTCTTTCACGATGGCAGCAAAAGCATAACATCAAGAAAGAATATGCCGCAGCACGAGCCGGAAAAGGCGGAAAGGCTACGGCAAAGGGTGCAGAAAAGACTGCAAAAGGGGCAAAAAATCTGACACAGAAGATTACCGATTTTTGTGTATCACACAAGACAGCATTGCTCTGGGTTCTGGCAATAGGACTGTTATTCATGGTCATATCCGGAATGTTCTCCGCCTGCTCTACCATGTTCCAGGGAGGAACTCAGGTGGTGCTGGGGACTTCTTTTACTGCGGAAGATGAGGATATTCTGGGGGCAGATGAAGATTATACTGCTTTGGAAAATGATTTGCGAAGCCAGGTGGACAATATTGAGTCTACCCATCCGGGATACGACGAATACCGTTATGCTCTTGATGAAATCGGACACAACCCCTATGAACTGGCAGCTTATTTGACGGTTGTCTTTGAGGATTATACCCGTGAAGAAGTGCAGGCAACTTTGCAGCAACTTTTTGAACAGCAGTACGAACTGATTCTGGAAGAAGAAGTGGAAATCCGCACAAGAACAGAAACCAGAACCGGCACTCGAACGCACACTGACCCGGAAACCGGAGAGACTTGGGAAGAAGAATATGAATACGAGGTGGAAGTCGAATATGAATATTATATTCTCAATGTGACTTTGCGAAATTATGGTCTGGGGAGTGTGATTCGTTCATCCGGATTGAGCGCAGATCAGCTTGAGCGATACGAAGTGCTGCTGGAAACCTTGGGAAATCGCTCCTATTTGTTTGGTGAAGATATTTCCTCTGCTCCCGGAGGTGGTGGTGAATACACCGACTATGATATTCCAGGTGAAGCACTGACGGACACTGCCTTTGCCAACATGATACGGGAAGCTGAAAAATATCTCGGTTATCCGTATGTATGGGGTGGTTCCTCTCCTTCTACCAGTTTTGATTGCTCTGGGTTTGTCAGCTGGGTCATCAATAACTGTGGCAACGGTTGGAGCGTTGGCAGACAAACTGCGAACGGGCTTAAAAATCTCTGTGATATTATCCCACCTTCTGAAGCGAAACCAGGAGATCTGATTTTCTTTCAGGGAACCTACAACACATCGGGCGCTTCTCATGTGGGGATTTATGTGGGCAATGGAATGATGATTCACTGTGGTGATCCGATTTCTTATGCTTCCATCGAAACAAATTATTGGCAGCAACACTTTTACTGCTTTGGCAGAATCCCTTAAGCTGCCGGAAAGGAGAACTATGGGCGCAAAATTAGAAAGGCTTGGTGCTGAACTTGCAAAGGCACGAAAAAAGAAAGCAGAATGGGATTCCAGAGTAAAGGATTTGGAGCGCAGATACCGTGAGGAGGAAAACTCCGAGATTCACGAGATGGTACACGCTGCGAACCTGACCCCTGACCAACTTTCCGAACTTCTTAAAATGTTTGCGGAAGATTCCGCACCGAAGCCGGGAACGATTCAATCTGTAAAAGAGGAGGAAACTACACATGAAAATTAAATATCTGGGCGCTACCTGTATGGCGCTGCTTTTGAGCATCGGGATGTTTTCCACAACGGCATTTGCCTATGCTTCTGAGGCTCCTGCTGAAACTACGCAGGAGCAGACAGAAGAAACCGTACCGGAAACCAGTGAGCCGATGGAGCCGCTTACTCCGGATGGCAATATGACACTGGTGGACGATGAGGGGGAACACCCTTCTGCGGGGAAACAGTTTATCACCGTTGTAACAAAAACCGGCAATTATTTCTATCTCATTATCGACCGTGATGATGAAGGTAAAGAAACAGTTCACTTCCTGAACCAGGTAGACGAAGCTGATCTGATGAAACTGATGGATGAAGGAGAACTGGAGCAACTGAAACCTGTTGAGGAAACGACACCGACTCCTGAGCCGGAAACCAAACCTGAGCCTGACACTGAAGTTCAAGAGCCAGAGCCGGAGCCGGAAAAGAAACCCAATGTTCTTCCTGCTATTTTGACCATCCTTCTGCTTGCCGGCGGTGGTGGTTTCTTTGCTTTCAAAAAACTCAAGGGTAAGAAAGCAGAAAAAGCCCAGGAAAAGCCTGACCCGGATGCCGATTATGTAGATGATGAAGATTACGGGTATGAAGAATCCGATAGCCAGTCTCCCGATGAGGATGATGCAGAGTATTTGGATGAGGAAGATACCAACGAGCCGGTGTAAATGACCATCGGCGGACAGCCTTCAGGCTGTCTTACATAGCAGTCTTATATTTTGGTATATGGCTGCTTTTTTATTTTCCAGAAAGGAGCAGATGCAAATGAAATTAGTATTGGCTGAAAAGCCATCAGTGGCACAAAGTATTGCAAAGGTGCTGGGTGCGACAAAGCGTGAGGACGGATACTTGGAGGGAAACGGTTATGTGGTCAGCTGGTGTGTGGGGCATCTGGTGGAGCTGTCACAGCCGGAAGCCTATGACGAGAAATATAATAAATGGGCGTATGCAGACCTCCCTATTTTTCCGGATCAGTGGAAGTATCAGGTGTCTGCCAGCACCAAAAAGCAGTTTGGAATTCTCAAAAAACTGATGGCAAGAAAAGATGTAGAGAGCCTTGTGTGTGCGACAGATGCCGGACGTGAGGGTGAACTGATTTTCCGTCTGGTTTATCAGCAGGCTGGATGCCGAAAGCCCTTTGAAAGGCTCTGGATTTCCTCTATGGAGGATTCCGCTATCAGAGAGGGCTTTGAGCAGCTGAAACCGTCAACAGAATATGATGCTTTGTATGAAGCGGCATTATGCCGGGAGCGAGCCGACTGGTTGGTTGGAATTAACGCTACCCGGCTTTTTTCAACCCTTTATGGACAGACGTTGAATGTGGGACGGGTTATGACCCCTACTCTGGCAATGGTCGTGATGCGTGAAGCTGCAATCTCAGCTTTTAGACCGGAGCCTTTTTATACAGTAGAGCTGGCTTTTCAGGACTTCACTGCGTCTGGCGAGCGGATGAAGCAAAAAGTTCTTGCGGATGATGTTGCCCGGAAGTGTGTTGGTTCGGTTCTGAATGTCACAAAGGCAGAAAATAAGGAAAAATCTGAAAAGCCGCCTGCCCTGTATGATTTAACTTCTTTGCAGAGGGATGCAAACCGGGTGTTGGGATTCACAGCACAGCAGACACTGGACTATACCCAGAGTCTATACGAGAAAAAGCTGGTCACTTATCCCCGTACTGACAGCCGTTATCTGACAAGTGACATGAAGGATATGCTTCCGGAATTGATAAAGTCGCTTTTCAACATTTTCCCTGTGGAGGATGTGAAAAACGTTCCGGTTCATGCGGAGCAAGTGATCAACGATAAGAAAGTTTCTGACCACCACGCAATTATCCCCACCAAAGAAACTCTAAAATTCAGTCTGGAGGAACTGCCTAAAGGCGAACAGGCGATTCTTCGACTGATTGCAACCCGCCTGTTTTGTGCGGTCGGTGAGCCTTTCCGGTACAGTGAAAGCGTGATTGAACTTTCGGATGGAAATTATATTTTTTCTGCCAAGGGCAAAACAATAGTACAGCCTGGATGGAAAATTTTCTCTGGAAAACCTGCTGATAAGGATAAAGAGAGTGAGAAGCAGCTTCCTTCTCTTACAGTTGGTGAGGGCTTGAGTGTTCATTCCGCTGAGGTAAAAGAAGGAAAAACATCACCGCCCAAGCATTTTACAGAGGACACTCTTCTGCAAAGTATGGAAACTGCCGGTGCAGATGAAATGCCGGAAGATGCAGAGCGTAAGGGACTGGGGACACCGGCGACTCGTGCTGCCACGATTGAAAAGCTGGTACGAATCGGCTTTTTGGAACGTAAAGGTGATAAGAAAACCAAGCACCTGATTTCTACCCATAAAGGAACCGCACTTGTAACCGTGATGCCGGAACAGATTCAATCTCCATCCATGACCGCTGACTGGGAAGAAAAGCTGCTCATGATTGAGCGTAGAGAATATGACAGCAATGCTTTTCTGAAAGAAATTCAGGATATGATTTCTGCACTGGTGCAGACCTATGAAAAGGTAAAAGGGTCTGATGTGCTGATGGCAAAGGAAGTGCAGACGGTGGGGGTTTGCCCTGTCTGTGGCAGTTCCGTCATAGAACGGCAGAAAGGATTTTTCTGTTCCAAAAGAGAATGCCATTTCGCTCTATGGAAAAACAGCCGTTACTTCGAGAGCATCGGAAAAAGCCTGACATCAGCGGTGGCACAAAAGCTCCTGTCCAATGGAGAGGTTAAGCTCAAAGGATGTAAATCTGCTAAGACCGGCAGAATGTACGATGCAACCGTTGTGATGACAGTAACGGAGGAAGGTAAACCGCAGTTTAATATGAATTTTGAGAACGGAGGAAACAGTAAATGATGAATGAGTTTAATCCGGATGGCAAGGACATTCGGTTCATTGACAGCCATTACAGAGATTTGTTTCGCATCCCGGATGGCGGAACGATTCAGGTACACTACTCTGATGATTCGGTAGTCATTAAACCTTGCAAGTTTATTGATGAGTACCATACACAGATTGGAAACAATGTGTTCCATATCTGCCAGTTTGCAGAACTCCTGGAGCGTAACGGAAGCTATTGTCAGGCGGAGCCGGAAATCATGGGTGATGAAGCTGCATGGCAGGTTGGGCGAGATCAGTATCTTGCAATCCAGACCTGTGAAGATGGTTATGACTATACGCTATTTGATAAAGAATTTCATGAGATTGATGGCGGTCAGCTGGACAATCCAGAGCTGTCTATGCTGGAAGCACGAGCTGAAATTCTGGCTGGATTTGGACTTCAGATGAGAGAACTGCGAGTACAAGTATATGAAGAAGTCATGGAAAAAGCAGAGGCTGTTGAAGCTGTAAATGCTGCTTTGCTTGACCTGGCAAAACAAATTGACCAGTTCTCTGATGAGTACGATCACTATGAATATGCTGACAGAGTTGATGATAAAAAGAGCAACATTGTTCAGATTTATCATGATCTCACAAATGGAAACGCTGCTCCGTACCGGGATTTTTTAGAACAGGTTATTGAAGATTCGGATGAAATTTCTGTGGTACAGACAGCAACACAGTTAAAGAATGAGTTGGATAAGGCGGTTTCTCGACCTAAAGAATCCGTGATTGACCAGTTAAAGCAGATTTCGGGACAGACAACACCATCGAAAATGTCGCACAGCTTCAAGGAACCCGAAAGATAAGGAGGATAATCTATGTCACAGGAAAAGATTGAACGTTGGAATGAAGTCGATGGCAATCTCGGTAATGAGGAAAAGATGCAAGCGTTTCTGGACAGCACCACGGATGCGTATGCGATTTTGCAGCTGCGCCGTACAGACGAAACCGTTTATGAACGCTTTGAATCCTATGAAGCCCTGAAACGTCAGGGAAAAGAGCCGGACATTGACCATTATGATGTGGTCTATATGGCTCCGCTCTCCTCTTATACTGACCAGACTGCCATGCTGGAAGGACTGTACACGAAGTTTAATGTGGATCGTCCAGAGGATTTCCGGGGACACAGCCTGTCCGTTAGCGACATCGTGGCACTGAAAACCGATGCTGTGGTATCTTTTCACTATGTGGATTCTATCGGCTTTCAGGAGCTTCAGGGCTTTATGAAGCTGGAGAACTACCTGAAAAATGCAGAGATGGCGATGGAGGACGATTATGGGATGCTGGATGGCGTTATCAATAATGGCAAAGCACCTGCCACGGAAGAACGTTCTTCTGTCCTGGCACAGCTGAAAGAACAGCCTGTTCTGGATAGTCCCCATAAACCGCCCAAAGCTCACTCAGAGAGGGAGATGGAATGATGGATTTAACCATTGATGAAAAAATGCTGATACTCTTATACAGTCCAGGAACCAGAATGGGGCTGTATGGAGCATTGCAGCAAATGAAAGAACAGCTTGAGGAGGATGAAACAGAACTTTTGGATTTGACCAATTCTGTTTTGCAGAAATTATCGGATATGGATGATGAAACCTTTGAAAAGCTGAATCTTTCTCTGGATTTATGAAGATTGGAGGGAAACAATGAATCCGAAAGAGAGGTATTATTCCGGTGTGGCAAGAGAAACAATCCATAAAATCACTGCCAACCGAGAAAATTGGACTTCTTTTCTGGCGACGATGGCTCGAAACTATGATTTCACCTATCCGGAACAGGTGATGATTTATGCACAGCGTCCCAATGCTACCCTGTGCAAACCTTATGAGGAATGGAACACAGAGCAGTATCGACGCTATGTAAAAAGGGGTTCCACTGGTATTGCCCTTTTTGTGATGAACCAGGATAAACCGTACCTGCGGTATGTCTTTGATGTGGCTGATACAGGTGTGCGTCGTTCTTCCCCGGCTATTACACCGTGGAGAGTGACCGATGAAAACCGCCGTTTTGTAATGGATGAGATGGAGCGTGTCTTTCAGGTTCCGTCAGAGGGAATTCTGGAATATCAGCTGGAAAATATCGCAATCAACCTTGCCAGAGAGTATTGGGACGATTTCAAAAAGCCGATCCTCGACATCGTTGCAGATAGCTTCCTTGAGGAGTATGATGAATATAACATCGAGGTAGCATTTAAGACCGCAGTGGCAAATAGTGTCTCCTATGCGATGTACAGCCGTATTACCGAGAATCCGGATAACTATTTTGAGCATGAAGATTTTCAAAATGTATTCGACTTTAATACCCGTCAGACGGTAAATGCTCTTGGTACGGCGGTCAATGCAGTCAGCTCCCGAATGTTTGGAGAAATCGAAAAAGCCATAGAAGCCTTTGAACAGACAAAAAACGTGGAAAGGAGCCATGATTATGAACGAAATGACTTACACACAGGTCGGGGATTACCGGATTCCGGACATCGAACTGAAGAATACCGAAACGAAACCGTTGGGCAAGTACGGCAGAATGCGGAGGGCGTTTCTGCAAGAGAACAACCCGATGTTGCTGAACGACCTGATTCTCAGCGAGCAGCTGTTCCCGCATCTCCAGGAGATCGACGAGACAGCGCACCGCAGAGTGGAGCAGCTGATGACAGAACTGCTGGAGAAGAATCCGGCACCGGACAAAGCGACACAGCAGATGGCATGGGTGCAGCACATGAACAGCCTGAAAGCACAGGCAGAGGAAATCGTGACAGCGGAGCTTATCAACAGCTGAGTTTGAACCTTTTCCTTTCAGAATCAGAACAAATCAGCTTTATTGACGAAGCAGAGAGCAAAACGCTCTCTGCTTTTTCTTTATCTGAAAATCAGATCGACCAGGTGCTCACTGTTGGAGGAAATGAAGCTAATCTCCGAATGATGGTGGCGCTGGAATATATGAAAGGAAAATCCACAGAGGAGATTGCAAAGCGTCTGCCTGAACTCTATCGTGGCAGCAATGGCTTTAAATTGGACGGTCATGAGGTCAGCGCATGGTTTGATGAGCAGTGTATTCATCTTGCTAGAGGAAAGACTGCCCGTTTTGCACCGTCCAGACAGATCGTATCCTGGCAGGAAGCCGCCGAGCGTATCGGTAAGCTGCTGGAGAATGGTGAATACGCCACCAATGTAGAGCTGGTGGAGGCTCCGGGTTATGAGCGAACAAAGATTGCAGAATCTTTTTGGTATTTGTATCATGATCTTTCTGATAATGCCAGAGAACAAGGCTTCTTCCCGTCTTTACAGGAAGTCCGTAGCGTGGGATTTCCGGCAGAAACAGCAGAGCTGGCTCAAAAGTTGAATGACAGTCAATTTAGAGCCGGACTGAAAGTTGAATATCAGAACTTTTTACAGGCACACAATGAGGATTCTTCTTTGCTGCGATTCCATTATCATAAGCTGGAACGCCTGGCACAGCGGCTGGAGGAGCTTGATCTGCCGCTCAGAGAATACCAGAGCAGTATGACCATGCCCCCGATTGTCCGTCAGTTCATTACTGATGATGAAATCAATGAATCCCTGTCCGGAGGCAGTGGTTTCTCCGGTGGAAAAGTCCGTATCTATGAATATTGGCAGGAAGAACATTCTGCAAAAGAAAAGGCGGATTTTTTGAAAAATGAGTATGGGACAGGCGGTCACTCTCATGCACTTTCCGGTGCTTCTGGCAGTGGTGAAGATCACGATGCCAAAGGAATTCGATACACCAAAAGCGGCTGTGATAAGGTGCAGCTATCCTGGACACAGGTTGCCAACCGCATTGATTCGTTGATTAAGCAGGAGCGTTATATTTCCCCTGAAGCACTGAAAGAGGTTCAACGAGAACGTGTACCAGATGAAGAAAACGAGCCGAAGCCCGTGGGACGCATTGAATATCTTGGAACAAATGGCAGACCGGGTGAAGTTATTGAATATACTGATCCGGAACGGTTTATGAAAAAAATTGAGGATGAGACATTCTATGGTGTTCCGCTCACTGTGGTTCTGTACCGGGATGAACAAGGAAAAACCATCCCACAGGACTTTCTCAGTGAACTCGACCCGCCGCCGAGAGGCTTCCGTGTAGAAGATACTCCGGCAATCGGCTTGGAGGAAGAAGCTCTCTCTGTGGATGAAGCAGAGGAAAGCCCGTTTGTTGCACAGGTTATGCGAGATGCAGAAGCTATTGCTGCCGGGGAAGAATCCTATGAGCGATTCAGTGTGATTGAAACGGAAAACGGTTATGCTATCTGGGATGATATTCGGGATGAAATCTATGTAGATGATGAAGGTGTCAGTGAGGAATTCACCAGTGAGTGGCAGGCAAATGATTATTTACAGGAGGTCAAAAAGGCGGTTTCCGAAAAAGAAGCTGCAGAGTGGCTGTACAATGAACGCTCTAAATTTGAAGCAACACAGGAACCGGAATATCAGGTGGGCGATACTGTTTTTCTGGAAGGAGAAGCATACAATATCACTGCCATTGGAACTACTGATGTACAGTTGCTGCCTCCAGGAATGGTGTACCCAATTTATCGGGCAGAAAGCAAAGAGAATTTTGAACGTCTTTTAAGACAGGATGAACGCAATGCCCGATTTATTTCAGGTGAAGAACCGGAAAAAACTGTTGCCACAGCTGAGCCGGAACATTTTATCGACCATTACTATGTGGTAGAAGATTTGCAGGTTCGAGGGGCGCTTCAGCTCAAGGAGTACAGCACATTCGAGGACGCAATGAGAGCATACCAGTCCCTTCCAGCTGAAAGAATGAAAGCTCTGGGAGTGCAAAACACACGGACTCCATTCCCCGGTAGCCTGGATCTGATTCAGTGTAAAGATGGCGAAGATAAACTTGTCCAGGACTACACAAAAGTTGCTGGTTGGGAAAACCCTGAGATTCTGGACTTGGTTCAAAAAATTGAAACTGCGATTCAAACAAAGGAAAGTCCCGATATTCCAGCAATCAATTTTCACATCACAAATGACCATCTTGGCGAGGGCGGAGCGAAAGCAAAATTCAGAGCCAATATGGATGCAATCCGTGTCCTAAAAGAATTGGAGTTTGATGAGCGAAATGCTACTCCGGAAGAACAGGAAATCCTTTCCCAATATGTCGGTTGGGGTGGGCTTGCAGATGCTTTTGATGAAAACAAGGCAAGCTGGGCTGAGGAGTTTAGAGAACTTTATACAGCCCTGTCTCCGGAAGAATATGCCGCAGCACGAGCCAGTACCCTGAATGCCCACTATACCAGTCCTACTGTCATTCGTGCCATCTATGATGCGGTCGGACAGATGGGATTTGAAACAGGAAATATTCTGGAACCTGCAATGGGTATCGGTAACTTTTTCGGTATGCTCCCTGACGCCATGCGAAACAGCAATCTCTATGGAGTGGAGTTGGACTCCATCAGTGGGCGTATCGCTCAGAAACTCTATCCTAACGCTGAAATCAAGGTGGCGGGCTTTGAAACTACGGATCGCCGGGATTTTTATGATTTGGCAGTCGGCAACGTTCCGTTCGGCAACTATAAGGTTTCGGATAAGCCCTATGATAAGTTTGGGTTCTCTATTCATAACTATTTTTTTGCAAAAACGCTCGATCAGGTTCGTCCGGGCGGTGTGGTTGCATTTGTGACCAGCCGTTTTACGATGGACTCAAAAAATTCTGATGCCAGAAAATATATGGCACAGAGAGCGGAACTCCTGGGAGCCATTAGACTGCCCAATACGGCATTTAAGGCAAACGCCGGTACAGAGGTTGTATCTGACATCATCTTTCTGCAAAAGCGTGACCACCCCATCGACATCATGCCGGACTGGGTGCAGCTGAATACTACACCGGACGGTTACACCATGAACAGCTACTTTGTAGAGCATCCGGAAATGGTTTTGGGAGAACTTTCTATGGAAAGTACCCAATATGGTAAGGATGATCTCACAGTCCGTCCCCGTGAAGATATGGAACTGGCTGACCTTCTTCGTGAAGCTGTTACCCGTATCGGTGGCACTTATGCTCCTGCGGAGCTAACTGAAGAAGCAGACAGGCAGGAAAAAGAACAGATTACCATTCCTGCCCGCCCAGATGTGAAAAACTTCTCCTACACGGTTGTAGACGGTGAGGTATATTTCCGGGAAAACTCTGTCATGCGTCTGGTAGAGCTGAATGACAAAGCCAAAGAACGTGTCAGCGGCATGGTGGAACTTCGCCGCATTGTAAATGAACTGATTGAATATCAGCTGGAGGACTATCCGGATGATATGATTCAGGCAAAACAGGCAGAGCTGAATGCTGCCTATGATGCGTTTACCGCAAAAAACGGGTTAATCAACAACAGAGCCAACAGTCAGGCTTTTGCTGATGATTCCAGCTATTATCTTCTGTGTTCACTGGAAAACTTGGATGAGGATGGTCATCTCAAGAGCAAAGCGGATATGTTCACTAAGCGTACCATTAAACCGGAACGTAAAGTGAACAGCGTGGATACACCGTCTGAAGCACTGGCGATTTCTATTGGTGAGCATGGCAAGGTGGATTTGCCCTATATGGCAGAACTGCTGGGGACTCCCGGCGAATATGATTCCATTAAAACTGAGCTGCAAGGTGTGATTTTCAAAGACCCGATGGCTCCGGATGACCCTGTTTCGGGCTGGCAGACAGCTGATGAGTATCTCTCCGGCGATGTACGAAGTAAGCTGAGGATTGCACAGATGGCGGCACAGAAAGACAGTTCTTTTGAAATCAATGTGCAGGCACTGGAAAAGGCACAGCCAAAGGATTTGGATGCTTCTGAGATTGATGTCCGTCTGGGCGCAACATGGATTGACCCTGCCTATATCCAGCAGTTTATGCAGGAAACTTTTGAAACCCCGTATTATCTCCGCCGCACGATTGAGGTCAAGTTTTCGGAACTGACAGCAGAATGGAGAATCAACGGAAAGAGTTCTCCGAGCCAAAATGATGTGGCAGCATACACGACCTATGGTACGGAACGTGCCAACGCCTACCGCATTTTGGAGGAAACTCTGAATCTGAAAGATATTCGTATCTACGACACCATTGAGGATGCGGACGGCAAGCAGAAGCGTGTGCTGAACAAAAAGGAAACTACTCTGGCACAGCAGAAACAACAGGCAATCAAGGATGCGTTCCGGGACTGGATTTGGAAAGACCCGCACCGCCGTGAAGCACTTGTGACCAAGTATAATGAACTGTTTAACTCCACCAGACCTCGTGAATACGATGGCAGCCATATCCGATTTGGTGGCATGAATCCCGATATAACCCTTCGGGAACACCAGCGAAATGCCATTGCCCATGTGCTGTATGGTGGGAATACCCTGTTGGCACATGAGGTTGGTGCGGGCAAAACCTTTGAAATGGCGGCTTCCGCTATGGAAAGTAAACGCCTGGGACTGAGCCAGAAGGCATTGTTTGTTGTTCCCAACCATCTGACCTTGCAGTGGGCAAATGAGTTTCTTCATCTGTATCCCAGTGCCAAACTTCTGGTGGCAACCAAAAAGGATTTTGAAACGGCAAATCGCAAGAAATTCTGTGCGAGAATTGCCACCGGTGACTATGATGCAGTCATTATCGGTCACAGTCAGTTTGAAAAAATCCCTCTTTCTCCGGAACGTCAGGAGCGCCAGCTGCGGGAACAGATTGATGAGATTGAGGGAGCGATTGCAGAACTCAAATATCAGAACGGCGAGAATTTCACCATCAAACAGATGGAGAAAACGAGAAAATCCCTGCAAACCAGACTGGATAAACTTCTCTCTACTGACAGAAAGGATGATGTTGTTACCTTTGAACAGCTGGGCGTTGATCGGCTGTTTGTAGATGAAAGCCACGCTTTCAAAAACCTCTTTTTGTACACAAAAATGAGGAATGTTGCTGGTCTTTCCACTTCGGAAGCACAGAAATCTTCGGATATGTTTATGAAGTGCCGCTATATGGATGAATTGACCGGCGGGCGTGGCGTTATCTTTGCAACAGGTACTCCCGTATCGAACTCCATGACGGAGCTTTATACGGTTATGCGATACCTTCAGTACGGGACACTTCAAAAGAAGAATCTGACCCATTTTGACTGCTGGGCATCTACCTTTGGTGAAACAACCACCGCTATTGAGTTGGCTCCGGAAGGAACCGGCTATCGTGCCAGAACCAGATTTGCAAAGTTTTTTAACCTTCCGGAACTCATGAATATGTTTAAGGAAGTTGCGGATATTAAAACCTCCGACCAACTTCATCTCCCAGTGCCGGATGCGAAATTTGAAACGGTTGTTGTGCAGCCTTCTGATTATCAGCAAGACATGGTAGCAGACCTTTCGGAACGTGCAGCGGCGGTTCATTCCGGTATGGTTGACCCATCCGAGGACAATATGCTCAAGATTACAGGCGATGGAAGAAAGTTGGGGTTAGATCAGCGTTTAATCAATCCTCTGTTGCCGGATGATCCGGAAAGCAAGCTCAATGCCTGTGTGCAAAATGTGCTGCGGATTTGGGAAGAAGGAAAGGCTGACAGACTGACCCAGCTCCTGTTCTGTGACCTCTCCACCCCGAAAAACGATGGCACGTTTAATGTCTATGATGACATCAAGGCGAAGCTGATAGCAGCCGGTGTGCCAGAGAAAGAAATTGCATTTATTCACGATGCAGATTCTGAAGCAAAGAAAAAAGAACTGTTTGCAAAGGTGCGTACTGGTCAGGTTCGTGTGCTGATGGGCAGTACACAGAAAATGGGAGCCGGAACAAACTGCCAGGATCGCCTGGTGGCGCTTCATCACTTGGATGTGGGCTGGCGTCCATCTGATATGACCCAGCGAAATGGTCGAATTATCCGTCAGGGCAACCAAAACAAGGAGGTGCAGATCTATCAGTATGTAACCGAGGGAACTTTTGATGCGTATCTTTATCAGACACTGGAAAACAAGCAAAAATTCATTTCTCAGATTATGACCTCGAAATCGCCTGTCCGTTCCTGTGACGATGTAGACGAGCAAGCTCTGTCCTATGCCGAAATTAAGGCTCTATGTGCCGGGAATCCGCTGATTAAAGAGAAAATGGACTTGGACATTGATGTGGCAAGGCTTAAGGTTCTAAAAGCCGACCATCAGAGCCAGCAGTATCGCATGGAAGATAAACTCCTGAAATACTTCCCTGCGGAGATTGAAAGGCAGACAGGCTATATTCGTGGCTTTGAAGCAGACATCCAAACGGTTACAGCTCATCCCCAGATTGCGGAAGGATTCTGCGGTATGGAAATTTTGGGCAAGCACTATACGGAAAAAGAGGATGCCGGTGAAATGATTCTTGCCGCCTGCAAGGAGATGAAAACGACCGAGCCAATCCCTCTTGGCAGTTATCGTGGCTTTCAGATGGAACTTTCCTTTGATAGTTTCCGGCATGACTTTGATATTACCCTGAAAGGCGCTGTAAGCCATCGTGTATCGCTTGGAACTGATGCCAGGGGAAATATCGTCCGACTGGACAATGCCCTCTCCAGCATCCCTGAGAAGCTGGAGAAAGCCCATGAACAGCTCACCAATCTTCAAAATCAGCAGGAAGCGACCAGAGCGGAACTGGGGAAACCCTTCCCGCAGGAAGCGGAGCTTGCTGAAAAAAGTGCTCGTCTGGCAGAACTGGATGCGGCTCTTAATATGGAGGACTCCATGCCGGAGCGTGAGGAAGCAGAACAGGCGGATAAACCTTCTGTGCTGGCAGATCTGAAAGCCAAGTCAGAGCATATTCCTCCGTATCGGGCATCTGGTGGGCGTGAGGAGGTGCTGTAATGGGCAGACGGGATCAGGATGTTCACTTCCTGGCATCGAAAGAGGAAGTACAGCGAATCCATGAAAAAATGAATGAGCTGGGTATCCGGAGCATGGGGGCATATCTCAGGAAGATGGCTCTGGATGGATACTGCATCAACCTGGATTTACAGGATGTGAAAGAGCTGGTTTCTCTTCTGAGGAGATGCAGCAACAACCTGAATCAGTATGCTAAAAGAGCCAATGAAACCGGCAATATTTATGAGTCGGACATCAGGGATTTGCAGGAACGATTGGAGGAAATCTGGACAGATATGAAGGAGGTGCTGGTGCGCCTGTCCAGTATTCAGTAATCATAAAAAAGGGCTGTGGCAGAAAATGCCGCAGCCGTACATATTGACATCGTTGTGTTATCAGCCGCAAGGCGGTACAATAAAAACAGAAAGGAGTGTGTGATCGTGAAAATCCTTGGTTTTTTCTTGAAGATTATCTTAAAACTGATTGCGCTGCCGGTATTACTGGTTTTAGGTCTTGTTTGCCTGTTGGCGAAAATCGCCTTTGAGCTGTCGTCCTTTTTTATAGGCGCATTGATTCTGTATATCATCGGGTGCTGTATTTATTGTGTTTTTCAGTCTCTGTGGTTGCAGCTTGCACTTCTTGTGGGAATTGGCTTAGCGATCTATGCGGCACTGTTTCTCTTTGTTGTATTTCAGGAGATTGGAGAAAGCATAAAGGGAAACCTTCGTGATTTTATTTTTTCATAAGAAAATATGCTGTAAGACTGCCTGCGGGCAGTCTTATTTTTTTGAGAGGACGGTGAGAAAATGGCGGCAACAAGACTGATTGCCCTTCATATTAACAAGGGGAAAACGGTAGCGCAGTGTCTGGCAGATCGTACAGATTATTCCCAAAATGCTGCCAAAACAGAAGATGGGAAGTATATCAGCGCTTATGAATGTGACCCGAAAACAGCCGATGAAGAATTTCTTCTGACAAAGAGGCAATATCAACATATCACAGGTAGACAGCAGAAAAATAACATCATTGCTTATCAGATACGCCAGTCATTTAAGCCGGGAGAGATTACTCCAGAAGAAGCCAACCAGGTCGGATATGAAACAGCAATGCGCTGGACAAAAGGAAAACACGCCTTTATCGTGGCGACACATATTGATCGTTCCCATATCCACAACCACATCATTTATAATTCGACCTCTCTGGACTGTACCCGTAAATTCAAGAACTTTTTTCTTTCCGGACTTGCGGTTCAGCGATTAAGCGATATGGTTTGTATTGAGCATGGCTTATCAGTCATAGAGCCAAAGCCATACCGGGAACGGGTCAAGAGAACGACCTTTCCCAAAAAGCGTACCAAACGTGATGAGCTGTGTGCGGCAATCGACCAGATATTAAAAAAGAAACCAAAGGATTTTTCGGATTTTGTTCTTCAGCTTTCAGAGCTTGGGTATGAATTTAAGGATGGAAAGCAACCGGCTTTCCGGCATAGTGGGGAGAAGCGATTTATTCGTCTGCGCTCTCTTGGAAAGGGATACAGTCAGGAGGATATAATTGCGATTCTGTCCGGTAAGTCTGTTCAGAAAGCATCCAGAGCAAGCAAGCAGGTTCATACTCAAAGAAATTTTAATTTGCTGATAGATATTCAGGCGAAGATGGCAGAAGGTAAATCAGCGGGCTATGAGCGGTGGGCAAAGAAATATAACCGCAAAGAAGCTGCCAGGACAGTTTGCCTTTTGAAAGAAAAAGGTATCGGCAATTATGAAGAATTGACTGCTTTGACAGAGCAGCTCAGCCACCGATTTGCGGAGCTATCCGATACTATTAAAGCCAATGAAAAAAGAATGGTTGAGATTGGAGCATTACAGACTCACATCAACAACTATTCAAGAACCAGATCTGTGTATGAAGCCTATCGAAAATCTGGATACAGCAGAAAATTCTTTGAAGAACATCGTGAAGAAATCCAGATTCATAAAGCTGCAAAGCAGGCATTTGACCAGCTACCGGATAAGAAAGTTCCGTCCAGAAAAACCTTAAACGAGGAGTTCTATCGGTTGTCAGCAGAGAAGAAAAAAGCCTATGCTGAGTATCGACAAGTCCGAAAAGATATGCAAGAATATCTGACTGCAAAACAGACTGTGGAGCATATTCTGGGCATTGACAGGAAGAAACGAGAAGAAAAAGAAAAACAGCGAGAAGAAGAAAATCGACAGTAGAATAGAAACAGCCATAGGCAGCCCTGTTCCTGGGTTAGCCTATGGCTTTCTTTTTTATTTTTCGTATGGTTCTGCACTTTCAGCCATTTTAATGATTTCTTCATCAGCGATTGTTTGTGGATTATATTCCAGAACATAGCTGACTTCCGGAGAATCCGTCCAGCATAAATAGCCACGGCTCTTTGTTTTATAAAGTACGGCATCCCAGTCCTGAATTTTCATTTGTTCACAGCTGTTGGCGGATTCAGGGTTAAAAAGAACGTTGAGGGCATCTATATTCAGACCGGTTATCTCGTTGGGATCAGCCTCGTAATAGGTGGTTTTGAGGATATGGTAATTGATATTTGCATCTTCTTCTCCGTTGCCGTACACCAAAGTTGCCGCCACTTCTGTTTTGGATTGTTTCTTGAAGTTATCACCTAAAGCGTTTTCTACCCGCTGTACCATTTCATCAACATCAGATGATGCGGTATCCGTTGGATTTAATTTTACCAACCAAAATGCAACTGCTATCAATAAAATCACTACAATAACTGGAATAAATAAATTTCGTTTTTTTCCCATGGTTCCTCCTGCCTCTTACTGACTGGCTATTCTTCAGCAGCCAGATTGATAAATTTTTTCCCTGATTTTTGGACATACCGAAAGGTCTGATATGCTCCGCTGGAAGGATGCTCTACATACAAAATCACTAAGTCAGAGCGGTCTACCATTACCCGGTTTCGGATTTGAAAAGCAGATTTGTAGTGTGTCGTTGCCGCCTGTTCGCAAATCTCAATCTCGTCATAATAGTCACGAAATGAATCTTCATTATCACGAAATTCAGCGGTCGGATACGGCATGACCCAGATCAAAGCACTATTATCGTCCCGAATTCTTCTTTTGCATCTGCGTATGGTTGAGGATACGAGCTGGTCGAATTCACCGTCACGTCCGACCAGAAATTCAATATATTCTTCTCGTTTTAACAAAGAGCTAATAATTTCCTCTAACTGTGATTCTATGTGAAGTGGATTGTCGATTTGCCTGTGCCCGAAAAAACTGACCGAAAATAAATTCATAAAATCTCCTCCACAGGAAAGATTAGTAATGTAATCACCAACAATTTTCTATATTCATAATTATACTACCAATCAAAAGAAGAAGAAAGCGAAAATTGACTTTAGCATTACCAATGTCATCTCCTGATTCGTAATAAAATAATTATGGAAGGGAGGAGATGCAGTGGTTGATATGCCATACGAAGATTTTATCCGAACTCGCATTACGGAATTGCGTATTGCAAAAGATGTTTCTGAACATCGGATGAGTTTGGATTTAGGAAAAAGCGGTTCTTATATTCGTGGAGTAACCAGTGGTGCGGCTTTACCCTCACTTAGAGAACTTTTCAATATTATGTCGTATTTTGATATGACACCTTCAGAGTTTTTTGCACCATTGGAGAATGATGACACTCCCTATCGTAAGCTCTGCGAACAGTTGCGGATGCTCAGTGATGAAGATTTAGAGAAAATCTCCACTTTTATAAACTGGATCACATAATAATCAATGCTTATCAGAATTTGGGCATTGGATAAATGAATATGGATATAAAAAATTAACCTGAGTAGTTTTATGGCTACTCAGGTTTTCTATTTTAAGTAAAACAAAACGGTCAGAATGACTGTGCAGCCATCATCGCAGATGATGTTCAAAGGGGATTGGGGATGTTTCCCCAACAAGCAAATTTGCGAAGAATGACCCAAAGGGAAATTCGAGAAAATGAGTGAACCTGTACAGGTTTACACTGCTTGCCAATTTGTGAATCCTACGCATCCTTCACAGACTTTCATGTTTGGGGAAATAGTTACCTGAACAAAAAACTGATTTATAAGAAAAAGAAAAAAACTCTGCAAATGCAAAATTTATTATCCCTTTTTGAATGTAATTGTGCTATAATTTAGAATAGAACTTTTTAAGCAATAGTTTTGAAGATGGAGGTCAAGTATGGACGTAACCTATAATAAGCTTTTCAAGCTGTTGATAGACAAAGAAATGAAAAAAATGGAGTTTGCAAAAGATGTTGGTATCAGTCCAAATACCCTCGCAAAACTTTCAAGGAATGAACTTGTTTCTATGGAAGTCATCGTGCGCATTTGCAGAAAATTAAATTGCGGCATCGAAGATATTATGGAAGTCCTTCCTGAAACAAGAGAAAGATCATAAGGGGGGCTTTTGATGGACAATACATATCCATATATTGCATCTTTAACAAGGGAACCATTTTTGTTTTATGAGATGCGAACAACGGCAAAATTATTAAGCAGCGGTATGAGTAATAACGATGTCGTTACACAGATTACGAGCGACAATCTTTTTCAGTATCCGACGGAAAAGTCAGTCGCTCGGATGGCAAAGGCTTGCTTAAAACGACTGGCTGCTATGGATGATAATGATTTGGTTAGAGCGATTGCGCAGCAGCCGACTGATGTAGCCAAACAGATTTGTCTGTATGCCATGATGAAACAGAGTCGTTTGATGTGGGAGTTTATGCTGACGGTTATTGGCGAGAAGTACCGATTAAAGGACAGCTCTTTTGGTAGGATTGATTTGAATACCTACTTTATGAGATTGCAGGAACAGGATGATGCGGTGGCTACTTGGAGTGAAGGTACGATCACGAAACTGAAGCAGGTGCTTGCAAAAGTTCTCGTAGAAAATGAGTATCTGGATGATATTCGTGCAGACCATTTGAATCCAGTGTACCTGCATCCAATTTTGGAAAATGCAATCAGAAGTCATGGCGACCTGATGGTGTTACCCGCTTTCAACTGCTTCTCATAAGGAGGATACAGATGTATGAGTAATATTGAAGAACGTTTAGATAAAGTCAGAGAACTGATACAAGAACCTGAATTTTTGGAAGGTAAAGGACTCAGCAATGAAGTGAATATTCGTATTTTTTGTTACGATCCAGAAGATGAAATGGCAGTCCGCCACTTTACTCAGCAACTGGAAACCGACCATTCCCTGTCCTGCCGTCTGAGAATCTGTAATCTATATCAGACTTTTCTTTCCATCTGCGAGGATATTGGTATCACGGATGCGATTCCAGATATGGAAGCGGAGGACGGAAGTATCTTCCTTTTGGAACAGCTCCACTCCGCTATTGGCGAAGGTGAGTTTATAGAAAAAATCCAGTTTGAACCGCATGAGTGTGGGGATGTACTGATGCTTACCGGTGTGGGTGAAGTTTTCCCATTTATGAGAATCCATTCACTGTTGGAAGCACTGCAACCTCATTTTTCGGATGTTCCGATTCTGGTAATGTATCCGGGTGAGTTTGACGGACGCCATGTGAAATTATTTAACCGATTGCAGCCCAATGATTATTACAGGGCGTTCAATGTTGTATAAGGGGGTACGATTGTGATTATTCGTGATATGTTTGCCGATGACATCAACCGTAAAATCAACGGCGTTATCAAAGTCGATCAGGCTGCGGACGATGTGATCGAGCAGGAATTAAATGAGTATGTTATTACAAAGGAATTGAAGAAGCACTTCATTACCTTTTTTAATTATTATAGTGATGCTCTGGATGAGCTGACCGCTGATACCGGCGTGTGGATTTCCGGATTCTTTGGAAGCGGTAAATCCCACTTCTTGAAAATGCTGTCCTATCTACTGGAGAATAAAGAGGTCAAAGGGATTCATAGTGTTGAGAGATTTCGCAGGAAGTTTGAAGATGACCCTGCAACCTATATGCTGATTGACCGTTCCACGAAGGTGCAGACAGAGACGATTCTGTTTAATATTGATATTGAGGGTTCCATCAATAAAGACAAAACTGCTGTTCTGCGTGTGTTTGCTAAAACCTTCTATAACCATCTGGGCTTCTTTGGTGAGAACCTGAAGGTTGCCAAACTGGAACAGTATATCGACCAACAGGGAAAGACCGATGAGTTCCGCCGTGTCTTTGAAGAAAAGAAAGGCATGCCCTGGGTAGATTCCCGCAAAGCATTTGCCTTTAATGGCAAATATATCATTCCTACTCTGGTGGAAGTCCTGGACATGAGTGAGGAAGATGCCAAGGCTTGGTTCAATGATAAATCCGCTACTGAGTTTTCGATTGCCCAGCTTGTAGAGGATATTAAGGATTACCTGAATACCAAGCCAGATAACTTCCGTCTGCTGTTCATGGTGGACGAAGTGGGTCAGTATGTTGGTACAGATACCGATATGCTTTTGAATCTTCAGTCCCTTGTCGAGAAAATCGGTAGTGAGTGCGGTGGTAAGGTGTGGGTTGTCTGCACCGGACAGGAAGCTATTGATGAAATTATTAAAGTCCGTGCTGACGAGTTCTCCAGAATTCAGGCTCGATTCAAAACCCGTTTGAGCCTTTCTTCCTCCTCTGTGGATGAAGTCATTCAGAAGCGTATTCTGAAAAAGAACAATGAAGCCGAGTCCAAACTGGAAGCAGTTTATGAGAAGAACGACTCCGTTCTCCGTAATCTGTTCAGTTTCACAGACTCCATTTTGGATATTAAAGGTTATTCTGGTTCCAGAGAATTTGCCGTGAATTTCCCATTTGTGCCTTATCAGTTCATCATCATGCAGAAGGTTTTTGCAGAAATCCGCAAGCATGGTAATTCCGGCAAGCATCTGTCCGGCGGTGAACGTTCCATGCTTTCCGGCTTCCAGGAAGCAACCCAGAAAATTCAGGACAAGGACGAGTATGCCCTTGTTCCGTTCTTCCGTTTTTATGATACCGTACATACTTTCCTGGATAGCTCCATCCGTCGTGTAATTGAACGCTGCCAAAAGGCTGCTGATAATGGTGATGGCATCGAAGCACAGGATGTGGATGTGCTGAAACTGCTGTACCTGATTCGTTACATTGACGACATTCCTGCCAATCTGGACAATATTGTAATTTTGATGGCGGATGATATTCGCATGGACAAGATCACCATGCGTGAGACTGTCCGTGAATGTCTGAACCGGCTGATGAGCCAGAACTATATCGGAAGAACAGGAGAAGTTTATAACTTCCTGACCGATGAAGAACAGGATATTCAGAGAGAAATCAAAAACACTCCGGTTGATACCGCTTCTATCGTTGACCGTATCGGGCAGATGATTTTCGGAGATATTTTTACCACCAAGAAATATCGCTACGGCAAATACGACTTTTCCTTCGATCAGATGGTAGATGGTATTACCGTGGGTAACATTACTGGCGGGATGCGCTTGCGCTTCCTGACAGTTGCGACAGACAATGCAGAAAAATCCGAGCTGCGGCTGATGACGGATTCCAAGGGCAAGGAAGCCATCGTTGTGCTGTCGGATACCCCTTATTATGAATCTTTGGAAAGTGCCATGAAGATTCGTAAGTATGTCAAACAGCGTAATGTCAACCAGCTTCCGAAATCTGTTCAGGATATTATCCGTGACCAGCAGGAAGAAGCTACCAAGTATGAGCAGACTGCGATGGAAGATTTGGTAAAAGCCATTGAATCCGCACAGTTCTATGTGGACGGTGAACATATCGAACTCAAGGGCGGAAATGCCAAGGGTAAGATTGAGCAGGCTCTGGAATATCTGGTGTCCCATGTGTACAGTGAACTTTCTCTGATTGAAAAAAACGCTGATACTGATGCAGATGTTATTGAAATTCTGACCGGTGCCGAAAATATCATGCCTGGTATGGAGCCAAACCGAGGTGCAGCTGCCAAGATCGAAGAGTATCTGGAAATGCAGGCAATGAAAAATCTGCCGACCTCTATGGCGGACATTCAGAGCCGTTATAGTGCGATTCCTTACGGCTGGAAAGAAATTGACATTGCCGCTGTGGTTGCCCGTCTGATTTATGATCAGAAAGTCACCATCAAATATGCAGGTTCCACAATTCAGCCGGATAACCCGAAATTGCCGGATATGCTCCGCAAAAAAAGCGAGATTGGCAAGACCAGCATCAGCAAGCGCCAGATGATTACCGTCACAAAGATGCGGGCTGTCAAAGAGCTGCTGCGTGAATATTTCGATGTCATGGATGTGCCGGACGATGAGGACGGTCTGGTAGCATTTGTGGTTCAGAAGTTCACTGAGCTGAAAGACCACTATACCGAATTGAAAAGCAGATATGAAGGTCATAAATATCCGGATCAGAGCCTTGTAGCTACTTCCATTGAGCAAATGGACAAAGTCCTCTGCCAGCGGAAAGATAATATTGCCCTGATTGATGCGATTCTGAAAGAGGAAGATAACCTCTTCGACAATAAAGAAAAAATGCATCGGGTCGAGGGATTCTTCAAGAATCAGGTACAGGTATTTGATGCCGCCGTTAAGATGGAGGACGACCTGAGGAACGATCTGCATTATCTCAGCAAGGAAACAGAAGCCAACGACGCTCTGAATCAGATTCGCTTGATTACCGTGGTCGAGAATGACCCGAAAAATATCTACCGCAGAATCCCGGAACTCAATGGGCTGATGGAGAAAGTCCGGGAAGGACATGGCAGATTGCTGGATTCCAAACGTGCCGAGCTGCTGGAAATCGTCCGCCAGTGTATGGCAGAGGTTCATACCCTTTCCGATGGCAATATGGACTGTGCTGAACTGGTAAGAAAAGCTGATACATACTTCGACCAGCAGAAAAAGAAAATCAGCGAGCTTCAGAGCCTTGCCCTGTTGGATGGTCTGGTTCCGCAGATTTGGTCTTACAAGGACGACATCTGTGACCGCATCGAGACTGCAAAGCAGCCGCCGAAGCCGGTCGAGAAAAAACAGCCGGATACTCCGGCAAAGCCTGTTCCGAAGAAAGTAATTAAAAATGTGTACCGTCAGATGGCGTTCCCTGCAAAGACCTTGGAGAGCCAGGAAGATATTGACGCTTATGTAGAGCGTATGAGAAGCTATCTGACTGCGATGATGAAGGATTGCGATGGAATCACGCTGAAATAAGGAGATTGTTATGGACAAAAATCCGAAAGTTTTCATTTCATATGCACATAAAAACCAGAAATATGAAGATAAGGTCTTAGAGTTTGCCAATAAATTACGTTCAGAAGGCATTGATGCAATGATAGATCAGTACGAAGAAGCACCTCCTGAAGGCTGGCCCAGATGGATGGAACGTCAAATTATAGAGGCTGAATTTGTACTTATTTTGTGCGAAGAAACATATAATCAGAAACTTTATTCTGATAACAAAGGAAAAGGCGTTGTATGGGAAGCGAACATTGTTTATCAAATGTTATATGATTCGACAGCTGAAACAAATAAATTCATTGCAGCTTTTTTCGCTGAAGAAGATCAACAATATATTCCCACTCCGTTAAAACCATATACTTTCTATAATCTTTCAGACGAAAAGCAATATGAAAGACTGTATTGGCGCTTTAGAGGGGTAAATAATAGCAAAAAGCCTCCATTAGGCGATCTTAAGCCATTGCCTGTGAAAAAGCGCAAAACCATGTTCTTTTCTTCTCCTATCAATCTCGAAAAATGGAATGCTGCAAAATGGAGAGGAACGGTATATCTTTGGGGAGGCGATGCCCCAGCAATAGGTCTGTTCTTTGAAAATTACTTGAAGGGCAGAGAAATTTTCTGCGAGTGGAAAAATCTGTACAAGGATCTGAAATTCGCTGATTCTTTTTTGAAAATTGATTATATTGTACCGCCATTTCCAAAAACTTCTTGGATATATAAGTCCTATGATAAGAATTATGGAAAAGGATATTTTTTGCATATTGGTGCTAACATTGAAGCAAGTATCGGTCGTGCGAGCGATTCTGGAATACAATTGCCAGAGTTGCTTTTGACAACTGTTTCACGCTATCAATGGATGGATGAAAATCATGGTTCGGGTAATAGGGATCAGTTTTTAGATATGTATAAAAAAGCAGGTAAATACTATTTAGTTCCTGTTGGTTTAAAAGTACCCTCTGCTGGAACAGTGATAGAAAATATGCAATTTGACTTTGAATGTGCAATTCCTATGAAGGAAATAACCGTTACCGCTGGATCAGCAATAGAAGAAGAAAATCCTTGTAAAGCAGTTCTTATGAAGCCGGAGGAATAAAATATATGGACAAAAATGCGATAAAGAAATTCGCTGTCTGGGCACGTCGGGAACTGATTGAGCGTGTATCCCAGAAGGCGATGCAATATGGAATTGAAAAGGACAACATCGTTGATGCTGCAGCTGACAGCATCAACGGAAAAGTCCTGACTGATACACAGAAGAATCAGCGCAGGGCATTGATTTCTCAGATCAATGCCAAGGGCTATGAGGAAGTGATGGAGGAAGTTGCTTACACCTGGTTCAATCGCTTGATTGCCCTACGGTTTATGGAGGTCAACGGCTATCTCCCCACCCGTGTGCGTGTGTTCACGGACGAGGAAAACAACTTCAGACCGCAGATCATTGACGAAGCCTTGCACCTGGATTTGGATGGCTTGAACATGGAAAAAGTCTATGAGTTCAAGAACACTAACCAGACAGAAGAACTCTACAAATACCTGCTGATTACCCAGTGCAACGCCCTGAATAGCATTCTGCCGGGAATGTTCCAGCGTATTTCCGACTACACCGAGCTGCTTCTTCCGGACAACTTGCTTCGTGAAGGTAGTGTCATCGAGCAGATGATTTCCACTATTCCAGAGCAAGATTGGCAGGATGCGGTGCAGATCATCGGCTGGCTGTATCAGTATTACAATGCTGAGAAGAAGGACGAGGTGTTTGCCGCCCTCAAGAAAAATGTGAAAATTACCAAGGAAAATATTCCGGCAGCAACCCAGCTGTTTACTCCGGACTGGATTGTCCGTTACATGGTGGAGAATTCTCTCGGTCGCCTGTGGGTGGAGGGACATCCCAATGACGAACTGAAATCCGGCTGGAAGTATTATCTGGAAGAAGCCAAACAGGAACCGGAGGTGCAGGCACAACTGGCAGAAATCTGCAAGGAATATGCCGCTATGACACCGGAGCAGATTAAGTGTATTGACCCTTGCTGCGGTTCCGGTCATATCCTCGCTTACTTATTCGATGTGCTGGTGCAGATTTACGAGAGCTACGGCTACACCACTCGTGAAGCGGTGGAAAGCATCGTGAAGAATAATCTCTATGGTTTGGACATTGACGACCGTGCGGCGCAGCTCGCCTATTTTGCGGTGATGATGAAAGCCCGTCAATATGACCGCCGGTTTTTCAGCCGCCAGATTCAGCCAAACGTCTATGCGATTCAGGAAAGCAATGGGATTGACCGCTATGCATTGGAATACTTCTGTAATGGCGATACCAAGCTGAAAGCGGCGATGGACACCATTGTCAAGGAGATGCACGACGCCAAAGAGTACGGTTCTATTCTGAATATTACCCCTGTGGATTTTGCTGCCCTGTATGCCCGTTTTGATGAGGTGCGGGACGACATCAGCATGAGCAAAGAGAGCGTGTTGAACAGCCTGTTGCCATTGGTACAGGTAGCGGAAGCACTTGCGCAGAAATATGATGTGGTTGTAACGAATCCGCCATATATGGGTGGGAGAAGCATAAGTTCAAAACTGGGTGACAAAATTCAAGAGCTATATCCTGATGGACGTCAAGACCTTTTTGCGGTATTTATTGAAAGAGATTTTGATTTTCTTAAAGCAAATGGTTTTTCTGGAATGATTACTATGCACTCTTTCATGTTTTTGGCAAGTTTTGAACATCTCAGAGTGAACTTCTTGAAGAATAATCTTATTTCTTTGGTTCACCTTGGGATTAAGGCGTTCGACGAAATTGGAAATGATGTTGTCCAAACAGCCAGTTATGTTGTGCGAAAGGCTGAACTGCCAAGGTATGATTCCGTTTTTTCAAGATTGGTGGATTGCAAAGATCAGGTGTTGAAGCAAACGGAATTCCTAAAGCATCGCTTTTTATCCACGAACAAAGTTGCTGACTTCTTGCGTATTCCGGGTGCAACGTTGGCATATTGGGTGCCAGAAGCGTTTATAGAAAACTATGAAAACTATCCTGCTCTGGGAAGTATGATTGAAATGTCATCGCTAAATAAAACGGGTGATAACGAAACATATCTCCGTTATTGGTGGGAAATTGATAAGGATTGCATTGGAGGAAGGTGGATATTCTATTCTAAAGGCGGGAATTTCCGTAGGTATTATGGGAATATTGATATGGTAATTGATTGGAGTGAAACGGCGAGAAACTTTTATAAAACAAACAAAACCTCAAATCTCGTAGCAGAAGAATACTGGTATAGAGAAGGAATTACATATTCAGCTGTTACAAGCAGAGGAACCGGGTTTAGATATTTGCCGAAGGGCTGCGTATACGATATGGGTGGTCCGGCTATTTTTCTAAGAGACAATTCCAAATTACTTCCTATTCTTGCGTTGCTAAATTCAAGCGTTTCAACGTTTTATTTCAACGTAATGAATCCGTCCATCAACTTGCAGACGAAAGATATTAAACAATTACCTGTTATATTAGACTCAACAGGTAATATAAGCAGGCTTGCGGAGCAGAATCGTAATTTGGCAGAGGCTGATTGGAATAGTAGTGAAACAAGTTATTGCTTTGGCTCAAGACATTTTTGTGCCGAATCACTTGCAAGTGAATATGACTACGACAAAGTAAGCAGGGAAAAGAAAGCGCAGATGTTTATGGATAACCTGCGTGAGATAAATTTGGAGTTTGCAACTTTATATCGCCTCGATGAAGAAAGTCTGCCGGAACTTGAAAGCAGAGACAATGCGATTGCTGTATACAGCAAAAAAGAATGGGTCGTTTCGGTCATTTCCTATGCAGTAGGCTGTATGTTCGGCAGATATTCGCCCCTAAAAGATGGTCTGCTTTATGCTGGTGGGGATTGGGATTATACTGCAATCCAGCAGGAATTGATGGATGCCATCGGAAAGAATGCGTTCTCCAGCGGTGATATGGTATGGGATGCCAACTTTATTGATAAAGACAATATTATCCCAATTTGTGATGATGAATATTTTGAGGATGACATTGTTGGTCGTTTCATCAACTTCATCTCGGATGTATATGGCAAGGATACTTTGGAAGAAAACCTGAAGTTCATTGCTGATGCTCTGGGCGGTAAAGGCCAGCCCAAGGAAGTGATCCGCAATTATTTCCTCAATGATTTCTATGCCGACCACTGCAAAATTTATCAGAAGCGCCCCATTTACTGGCTCTTTGACAGCGGCAAAAAGAACGGCTTCAAGGCTCTCATCTATATACACCGCTACCAGCCGGACACCATTGCCCGCATCCGCACCGATTATGTGCATGAGCAGCAGAGCCGTTACCGCACCGCCATTGCCGATATGGAAAACCGCATTGCAAATGCGTCCACCAGCGAGCGTGTGAAGCTGAACAAAGCCTTGACTAAACTGAAAGATCAGGATACCGAGCTGAGAAGCTACGAGGAAAAAATCCACCATCTGGCAGACCAGATGATTGCTATTGATCTGGATGATGGCGTCAAGGTCAACTATGCAAAATTCCAGGATGTACTGGCAAAAATCAAGTAAGGAGGTTGCAGTGTGGATATAGAAAAAGTAATACAAGACTTAAACCGCAGGTTTGCTGCACCTTTACCGGAGTATTATCATCGCCGTATTATTTTCTGGCATGATGAGGACAGAGAGTTCGAGGATAAGCTGGATGAAATTCAGCTGGACAATGCCAAACTGGTTGCTTTGAACGGCAGTAACACCTTTATGGTGAAAAAGTTGCTGGGGAGCGATGACCAGACAAACAATTATTTGGTTTACAATCCTCTCTCTTTTGATAAGCCGGATGATGACTGGCTGATTGACGTGAAGCTGTATAGCGAAGAATTCCGTGCGGATCTGATTTCCATGTGGATGGATGAGATGGGCTTGGTGTCGAATATTGCGATGCGGAAAGAAGTCAAGCACTATCGGAAATTCTTTAATGCCAAAGAACGTCGGGTGAAGGTGGCGGTTCAGAGTAAAACCCCAGAAAAACCAGCGCAACTGCACATGGCTGTTATGGCTGCAATCTGTGGTATTAAAGAACCCCAGCCGAACCAGATCATGCAGTGTGTGTTTCGTGCCGGTCTGGATAAGCAGAACAACCCGGTCTATCAGGATTTTGTAAACTATGGGGCGCAGAATGCTTTCTGGGCGATGGTGCGCCAGGGAACCGGCTACTGCGAGGAAGATGGAGATATTGGTCAGCTGGCAATTCATTTGCTGCTAACTGCATCTACCCGTACTATGTTTCCGGAACATCTGGCTGGCTTAGAAAGATTCCTGTCCCTTCCCCATCAGGCATACTGCTATGACTTTGTGTCTGACTGGCTGCGGAGTGAGAATAACCATCAGCTTTATGAAATCGCCCGTTATGTGGAGGAAGAAGCCTACTTGCCAAAGCGGTTCAGCCAGCTGGCATTGGAAGATTTGGTGGATACCGAGTGCTTCCCGTGTATCAATGAAATCGTTCTGACAAAGCTGATGACGGAAATCAGCAATCAAATCATTGATGCGGATGTCATTACGAAAATAGTGGAAAAGCGCCGCACCTGTGTCTGGTATGAGGAGTTTGCCAACTTCTATGAGGGAATCTTGCAGGTGGCGAATATGCAGGAGTTCTTCAAAGAACACTCTGCCGGTTTCCATACGGCACAGGCTCGTGAGGTATGGAAGAACTACACCAACGATTATTACAAGATGGATCGCTTTTACCGGCAGTTCCAGCTCTGCTTCCAGAGAAGTCTGGAAACCTCCAATATGCTGTTGGATGATCTGTTCAAGCACGTTGTGGATAAGGTAGAGGGGCTGTATTCTCACTGGTTCCTGGGCGAACTGGGAAGTAACTGGTCGGATGTGTGCGCCGATGAACTGGCACAGTATGGAAAGATACTGGAAATTCCCCGGCAGGAGGACTTCTATCGTTCCCGTATCAAAAATGCGGATTCCAGAGTATTTGTCATTATCTCGGATGCCATGCGCTATGAGGTGGCAGCTACACTTGCGGAAGAACTTGAGCGAGAGAATCAGAGCCAGGTGAAGTTGGAGAATATGCAGTGCATTTTCCCATCCATTACGAAATTTGGTATGGCAGCATTGCTTCCGCATACGAAGCTGTCCGTCGAGGTCAAGAACGATGTTCTGACCGTACTGGCTGATGGACAGTCCACCGCCAGTACCAACCGTGACAAAGTGCTGAAAGCGGCTAATCCTGCAAGTGTGGCGTTGCAGTACAAGAACATTATCGGCATGAAACGTGCCGAGAGAAGCGCCTTGGTGAAGGGTATGGATGTTGTGTACATCTACCACGATACCATTGATGAAGCAAGCCATACCTCTGATACCGCTGTTTTCACGGCTTGTGAGAAAGCAGTTTCTGAACTAAAAAACATGGTGCGTATTATCGTAAATGAGTTTGGCGGCACGAATATTCTGATTACCGCAGACCACGGGTTCCTGTACACATACAGTCCCCTCAACGAGGATAACAAGGCGGACAAAACCAGCTTTAACAGCATGGATGTGGAATATGGCAGACGATACGCCATTATGCAGAAGGGTGCTTCACCAGATTATCTGATGCCGGTGAAATTCCTGGATGGCAAAACCGAGTTTGAAGGTTTTGCGCCGAGAGAAAACATCCGTATCAAGATGAATGGCGGCGGGTTGAACTTCGTCCACGGCGGTATCAGTTTGCAGGAAATGGTGGTTCCGGTCATTGACTATCACCATTTGAGAAATGATTCGATGGAATATAAGCGCAACAGACAGAAATACGATACGAAACCTGTTACTGTGAGCTTGCTGTCTGCAAGCCGGAAAATCAGCAATATGATTTTCAGCTTGAACTTCTATCAGAAAGATGCGGTGGGTGCGAACCGAGAAGCTGCAACCTATCAGGTTTATTTTACAGATTCTAATGGCAAGCAGATCAGTGATGTTCAGAAGATTATCGCTGATAAAACCACCGACAACGGCACAGAGCGTACATTCCGCTGTACTTTCAATCTGAAGCCGCTGAAGTACAGCAATACCGGAACCTACTATCTGGTGATTGCAGACGAGCAGGGACTCCAGCTTCCACAGCGTGAGGAATTTCAGATTGACATTGCCTTTGCGGTGGATGAGTTCGACTTTTTCAGTTAAGCATCGCAGGAGGAACCAAGGATAGAACAGATGACTGAGTGTGAAAGCACTCGTGATGAAATAAAAGAAAAACTCCGTCAGCATTTTGACGGAAAGATTGTCCGTAAGGACTTAACCAAGAAAATCAAAGAAGGAGCTAATGTCCCGGTATATGTCCTGGAATTTCTGCTGGGACAGTATTGTAGCTCCGATGACGAAGAAGTGATTGAATCCGGTGTGCAGACAGTAAAAAGGATTCTCGCTGATAACTTTGTGCGTCCAGATGAAGCACAGAAAATCCTTTCCAAACTACGTCAAAAAGGTAGTCATACTGTCATTGATATGATCACCGTCCATTTGGATATAAAAAGGAATTGCTTCTTCGCCTCCTTCTCGAATTTAGGGCTGACTAATGTGCCCATCGAAGATGAATATCCGGAAAAATACGACCGCCTGTTGTGCGGCGGTATCTGGTGCATTGTGCAGCTGGATTATGAATATGTGGAGGAAGAAAAGCAGAACGGCTATCCAATTCAGATCCGCAAGTTGACACCGATTCAGATGCCGCATATTGATATTGCAGACCTGAAACAGGGACGAAAGTCTTTTTCCAAAGAGGAATGGATTGACATCCTGCTCCGTTCTATTGGTATGGAACCGGATGCGCTTTCCTATCGTGAAAAGTGGCTGCTTCTGACCCGTATGATTCCATTGGTGGAGAACAACTTCAACCTTTGTGAACTCGGTCCCCGCAGTACCGGTAAATCTCATTTGTACAAGGAGATTTCTCCAAATAGTATTTTGGTTTCCGGTGGTCAGACGACGGTTGCGAACCTTTTCTACAACATGGGAAGAAAAACAGTAGGTCTGGTTGGTTTATGGGATTGTGTTGCCTTTGATGAGGTAGCGGGAATTCGTTTTAAGGACAAAGACGGAATCCAGATTATGAAAGACTATATGGCATCTGGTTCTTTTGCCCGTGGTAAAGAGGAAAAAGCGGCTTCCGCATCTATGGTATTTGTCGGAAACATCAACCAGAGTGTAGATGTTCTTCTGAAAACTTCCAGCCTGTTTGACCCGTTCCCGCCTGAAATGGGCACGGATACAGCATTTTTAGACCGTATGCACTGCTACCTGCCGGGATGGGAAATTCCGAAGTTCAGACCGGAGCATTTTACGAACGACTATGGGTTCATCAGCGATTATCTCGCTGAGTTTATCCGTGAGCTGCGGAAGGAACAATATGGTGATGCCATTGACCGGTACTTCCGGCTTGGAAAAAACCTGAACCAGAGAGATACCATTGCAGTCAGAAGAATGGTTGACGGTTATCTGAAACTGGTTTATCCGGATGGAGAGTTTACCAAAGAACAACTGGAAGAAGTTCTTCAGCTGGCGCTGGAAATGCGCCGACGTGTAAAAGAGCAGCTGAAAAAGCTGGGCGGTATGGAGTTCTATGATGTAAACTTCTCCTACATTGATATGGATGATATGTCCGAACATTATGTGTCTGTGCCAGAACAAGGCGGCGGAAAGTTAATTCCGGAAGGAATGTGCAACCCTGGACAGGTCTATACTGCTTCTCAAGGTAAGAGCGGTATGATCGGTGTGTTCCGGCTGGAGTCCCAGATGCTTCCTGGAAACGGAAAGTTTGAAAGAACTGGCATTGGAACTGACCGTGATGCGAAAGAGTCTACCAACACGGCATTTAATTTCCTGAAGGCAAATGCTAACCGTATCAGCGGCAGCATCAGCACCACGATGAAGGACTATATCATCAACTACCAGGATTTACAGGGCATTGGCATGACCGGGAAACTGGCATTACCTACACTGATTGCTTTGTGTTCTGTTGCATTGGGAAAACCGGTGCAGAGTTCTTTGGTGGTGCTTGGGGAAATCAGCATCAGCGGCACAATGATAAAAGTGGATGAACTTGCAAGTACATTGCAGGTGTGTCTGGACAGCGGTGCAAAACGAGTGCTGATACCGAGTACATCTTTCGTGGATATTGCGACTGTCCCTCCAGATTTAATGAGTGCATTTCAGCTGATCCCTTATCAGAGTGCGGAGGATGCTGTGTTCAAAGCTTTAGGTGTCGAATAAGTTAAGATATTTACATATAATCTGATGCCGCATTTTATTTGATGAGGAGGATTGAGAAATGATCAAGTCTGTTCATGACTATCAGATAGATGATGTATTCAAGAAAGACGCAGGTTTTTGCTACTCGATTCCGAAGTATCAACGTGAATACACATGGGGACAGTATCAATGGAAAGATCTCTATGATGATATTTGCGAAAACGATTATGGATATTTTATTGGTTCTATCATTTGTATTGATAATTCTTCAGATGCGTTTCAGATAAAGGAATTGGAGGTTGTCGATGGGCAGCAGCGTTTGACTACTCTGTGTCTTTTGCTGACTGCTATCTATAATCGATTGAAGCAACATAAAGACGAGTTGGACGAGGACGACGAGGACGAACTTCCTACGCTCAGAAAATCTATTATTTGTAAGGGTGCGTCTAATGGGCTGATTCTGTGTCCGCAGATTCAGAATAACAACCAAGCAGATTTCAATGTTGTTATGTTTGAAAACGGTTTGCTCAAGAGTGCCAAAAAGGAAAAGAATTGGGGAAATCGAAAAATTGCTAAGTGTTATAAATATTTTCTGCATCGACTGGATCAGGATATTGAGGAATCCGGTGATGCAGTAACAACTTTGCTTGAAATAAAGCGTAAAGTTTCCAAGGCTGTTCTTGTCAAAATTGAAGTAGGCAGCCATGCGGAAGCCTATACACTGTTTGAGTCCCTGAATAACAGGGGTACACCACTTACTGCAATAGACTTGATGAAGAATCTTATTCTGGCAAGAGCAGAACGTTCTGGGTTGACTTGTGACGACTGTTTTGATGACTGGCAAACTCTGTTGGGATACCTCACGGATGATTACTCTACTCAGGAGCGATTTTTCCGTCAATACTACAACGCCTTTAAGAATGAGCTGAATGAACCGTTCCGTACTGATGGACAGCGTAAGAAAGACCCACTGGGTTACATTGCCACACGCTCTAATCTGTTGTCGATTTTTGAGGAGTTGATAAACAGAGATTTGACCGGCTTTATGAACGACATTCTTGCCTGCGGAGAGATATATTCTCAGCTTATTTTGAGCAACGATGATAAGACAAAATATACTAATAGCTTGACTGAGTTGAGCCGAATTCAGGGGGCACCGTCTTATCTTCTATTGATGTATCTTTTCAAAAAGCAGGAAGAGCTTCAGATTCAGGACAGCGATCTCCAAGATACCATTAAGCTACTGACCCGTTTCTTTGTTCGTAGAAATACTACCGATACACCTAACACCAGAGATCTGAACAAGATTTTCATGCAGATCATTTTTGATGTGGAGGAAAAGGGTCTCACTGGAAATGTAATTTATCAGCATATTTATGAAGAACTCGTTCGCTGGTCTGCATCTGATGATGTCTTTGAGGAAAAATTAAAAGGTGATATTTACGAAGAAAATGTTGGTGTTGCCCGTTTTGTGCTTTGCGCTATCGCTCAAAAGGCTATGACCACAGAAACCTGGACAGATCTCTGGGAGCAGAATGATTATGGCGGTAAAAAAGTTTTCAAATGGACGATAGAGCATATCTTCCCAGAAGGGAAAAATATTCCTTCAAAATGGGTTGATATGATTGCCGGTGGTGACCGCAACCTAGCAAATGAATACCTTGAACAGTATGTTCACAAAATCGGAAACTTGACTATTACTGGATACAATAGCACATTGAGTAATCTCTCATTTATTGAAAAGCGAGATAGGCTTAATGCTCAAAAGCTGAAGGTTGGATACCGAAACGGACTGGAAATCAATAAGGAGCTGGCTGAAAAGGATTCATGGACGGTTCAAGACATTATTGAGCGAACTGATAAGTTGGTAAGTCAGTTGCTTGAAATGTATAGTCTTTAATTTAAGCCGATTTGGTATGAAACGTTAAATCATTGGAGGTAAAAATGGGCGAAAAAGCGAAATATTATAAATGTGCATTACAAGTTAACTCGTATAGCTATGCTAAATACAGAGGAAATCATCCACAAGACGAACAAGAATATAATCGTAAAATTTTAGAACATTGTCAAAGTAATAATATTTCTGTGGTTGGACTTGCGGATCATGGTTCTGTCGATTCGTCTATTTCATTAAAATTGCTTCTTCAGGAAGCTGGAATAGTTGTTTTCCCTGGATTTGAAATATCAAGTGCGGAGAAAATACACATGGTTTGTCTCTTTCCACCTGAATACGATAACTCAAAGCTTAATAGAATTATAGGGAGTTTAGGTTTATCGCATATTGAAATTGGAACAGAAGCAAGTGAAAAAACATGTTTGGATATTGCAAGTAAGATTGAAGAAAACGGAGGTTTTTGGTATGCGGCACATGTTACGGGAGATAATGGAATCCTAAAAATCGGGAAAATGCAACATATATGGAAAGATAAACGCATGATTGCTGCACAAATTCCTGCTTCAAGAGAAGAAGTTGATCCCTCATATTCTAATATTATAAATAATACTGATTTGAGTTATAAGAGGGAACACATATTAGCGTATATCAATGCAAAAGATGTAGAAACACCTGAGGACTTAGACCAGGAAACAGCATCTGTATTGATTAAAATGTCAACGCTAGATTTTAAAAGTTTTTGTATGGCTTTTAGAGATCCGGAATCGAGAATTCGGTTAAATTCTGAAAGAGAAAATAATTATCAGAGTAGTATTGATAAAGTAAAAATATCAGGTGGATATTTAGATGAATTGTCGCTTGAATTATCAGAAAATCTTTCAACTATCATTGGTGGCAGAGGAACCGGAAAATCAACTTTGATTGGAGTAATCAGATATGCATTAGGACAAGAACCGATAGGAAAAGATGCCGCTAAAGATTTTGATAGTATGATTACTCAAAATTTGGGAAGCGGAAGTGTTGCAGAAATTACAGTAACTTCAAATGCACAGCATGGTCAAAAATTTATTATAAAGCGAAGATATAAACAAAAAACTGTTGTTACCACAGCAGATGGAACTGTTTCACCGCTCACAATAAGCGATATTCTCCCATCCATTGAGATTTATGGACAAAATGAAATTATGGAGATAGCTCGAGACGAATTAAAAATTCGAAATGTTGCAAGCCGGTTATTTTCAGTTCCAACAGAATTATTAGAAAAGATACAGAGTGCTCATGATGCACTTGTAGAAAATAGCTCTGTGATTTCAGATATTGAACAGCAGTTTAAAGCAACAGACCATTCTTTAGAAGAATTACCAGCAATTGAAGCTAAACTAAAATATTACACAGAAGCCGGTTTAGATGATAAACTAGCACTTTTTAAAAGGTTGTCTTCTGAAGAAGGTCAATTCAATGCACTTCAAAAGTCATTACCACTTAAAGTGACTCATTTTCCCGAGATAATGGCTGGGGAATATAAAAATCCAGAATTAGTAGCAATCGCAAAGGAAATAGAAATATTTAATGATAAGATAAAAGGTTTGAATGAACAATATGACAATTTGCTTAAAAATTTGAAGCAATCATTTGACGAACATAAGAAAAATTGGGAAGATAGCAAGGCAGAATACGACGAGCAACTTAAACTGTCTTTAAAAACTATGGATGGTGTTCAAGACATGTCTAGTCAAGATATTGTCGAAGAATATAGCAATTTAATAAAAAAGGTTGAAGAATGTAAGCCACTTGCCGAAAGGCAAAAGGATCTTAAAACAAAACTTTCAGAAGCACACGAGAACAGAGCCACACTAATTGAAAATTATAAAACAATTTGTGATGAACGAGATCAATATTTAAAAAGGAGCATTAAAAAGATTAATAAAAACAAACTATGTGGTGTAGTGCAAATCGGTGTTAAATATAGGCAGAATAAAAAGAGATTACTTGCGTATTTAACCTCGCTTATAGCCGGTGTTGGAGATAAAAGCATCAATGGAATTGCTGAACATGAAGATTTTGATGTATTTACTTTTGCAAATGATTGTCGAGAAGGATGTGAAAGAATAAGAGAAATTTACAAACTAACACAAGGAGTTGCCGAAAAAATCGTTGATTCATTGACAGAAGAAAATCTAAGGGTTATTGAAGAAATGCAACTTGAAGATATAGTGGAAATTGAGCTTAATGTTGGAGGCAAGTTTAAAAAATTAAAAGATTTATCAAAAGGACAACAATGTACAGCAATATTAAATCTTTTGCTTCTTGATAATAAAGATCCTTTGATTATTGATCAACCGGAAGATAACCTTGACAATTCTTTTATAGCGGATAATTTAGTAAGAACATTAAGGAGTAATAAAATTAAGCGACAATATATTTTGGCTACACATAATGCGAATATTCCAGTTTTTGGTGACGCAGAACAAATAATTACAATGGAAGAAGAAAACGGAAGTGGTCGTGTAGCTACTGATGGACTTGGTTCAATTGATGATCAAGGTGTTAAAGCAAAAGTAATAGGCATACTGGAAGGTGGGACAGATGCATTTAAAATGCGTGAAGAAAAATATGGTATATAAATCTCTGGTTACATAATCTTATTGTATCATAGATAAATGTATCAATAAAAAGCAGACCTGTAAACTCGGCACAGGTCTGCTTTATGAATTTGGAACCATCTTAGTTTTTCTCTTTATACTCGGAAATCAGTTCCTCTGTCAAATACTCATCACTCATACAGTGCAGATCAGATACTCCTTCACTGATTAAGCGATAAATTTCTGAGTGGTAGAAGAAGCTTAGGGCATCATCCAAGGATAGGTTTTCTTTTTCCGAAAATTGCTCGATAATTCGGGCATATTTTTTTTGCAATAAAATAGGATTGGCGGTCAAATCTGTTCACTCCCTTCATAGTGCAGATACTCATCAAGAGCGTTCTGCGTTCGGAAACATATTTGTAAGTTGGGCTTTTCATAGCGCAGGCGGCGAATCGCTTCTCCTTTGTCAATCAGATTATCAAAGTAAAGCTCAACGGTATTAAATACCTTATCGTTGGCGACACCGCCAATCACTATATCATAATCTGTTGTATCATTTCCAGTTCTGCATTTCAGAATAAAGTCGAGCCATTCTTCAGAATAGCTTTCAAATCTCAAAATTTTAAGTTCCTGATAAGCCTTTTCATCAAAAATGTAACGAGAAACAATTCCATTTTTGCCACGACGCTTGAATTTTTCACACCACTTTACTGCTTGATCGTAAAGAGGTGTTGTGTAAAAGCCACGTCCAAAATCGACATTTTCTCTGGAATGTAATAAATCTGGAGTTTGAATTTCCAGATAGGAGCCATGATATAAAATCATAATTGGATACCCCTTTCTTCCATTAAGCTGATAATATCATCTACGATATAGTCCTTACTTTGGGTATGAAGCATCTCATACTCCGGTACGATATAACTATTCAAAATATCGCTTTTTTCAGTCAACGCCTGATAAACTTCTTCGGCATTTTTTTCCAGCTTAATAGCAATATTTTCGATACAGAATACAGCAAATTCCAGCTCATCTGTATTTGTTATTTTAGAGTTATCTAACATGGTTGAAGCACCCCCTGTTATTCATATTCAAAATGGTTTGTATCGTTGTAATCTCCAAGATCATCTTTCAGGAAATCTGACTTCCGGATGTACATGGGATTTACCAGCTCACCTTTTTCGTGCAGAAGGCTGAACTTATAGTCCAGCAGTGCTGCGGGAACGTAAAGCTGTTTTGCGGTTTCAAAGAACGAGTATTCGGACAAAAGCTCTAATACTTCGCTATCCTCTAAGAGTAACTCTGCTGCAAAGAAGTTTGCTTCATTTTCTTCCAACGAGCTGCCGTCCAACACTTCCATTTCCTGAAATCCTTTCATCATGGCAATCTGAGCATGAAGCACAGCGTGTCCTAATTCGTGAGCAACTAAGATACGTTCCAATATATCATTCACATTACTGTCAATAACAATATTCTTTTGTCTGGACTGGTAGAAGAAAAATCCTTTTAATTTTTTCTCCATATCATAAAAATGAATTTTGATTCCCAGACATTTGCAAAGCTCATAAGGATCTCTGGTGTCATATTTTTTTATCAGTTTTTCAACTGTTTCAATAATGCGTGCTGCCGTTCTCACTTGCTTCACCTCCCAATCGGACACAGAAAACAGTTATCTGCGAGTGAGGTCTGACTTAATGGCTGCTATTCCGTTTGTTTATGTTTTCTGTATTTTTTAGGAGTGAATTTTTCTTTGGCATTCTTTTTTGAATCTATATAGACTGCCATCAATGCCTGGAAGAATACATCTTTAGCATCTTCGTCCAGATCACCACCGGCAAACAAAGAACTTACTCGTCCCAATACTTCCTGAGCTTCCTTTGCACCTTTGGCACCAAACTGCTTTCGTGCTTCAGCGAGGAACATATCTTCATCTATACGGCTTTGTTTGTCGGTTTCCTCATCGTCCAAAAGATAAGAAACAGATATATGCAAGGCTTCCGCCAATTTTCTGATATTGCTTTTTCGAGGGAGTGTTCCCAACTGCTCATAGGTGTAGAGAGAGCGTTCAGAGATTCCGGTTAACTGGGCAAGTTCTGTCTGAGAAAGATTCATTGCCAACCGAGCCTCCTTTACTTTTTCGCCAAATGTCATGTCCTTTCCTTCCTTTCTATGAAATTATTTGTTCGTAACTTCCGATTATTTATTGACAAACTTCTGGAAATAGATATAATGGAACTTGAAAACAGAAGTTTAACTTCATTTTTATTATATATCGGAAGTTTCAATTAGTCAATAAGTTCCGACTGTAACTTCTGGTTTTTATATTGTGTCTTACAGTTTGAACATGATATATACTGGTTATTCTGTCCATGCTTCGGCATTTTCTTTCCCTTTGGCTGAAAGTGGACTTAGAAAGGAATTTGTATATGAAATAGAACCGAAAGGAGTTTTTTTATGAGCAGGAATAACACTCAGGCTTTACATAGCATCCGTATGATGTGCAGGATGCAGCAAGTGGATGAAAAAGTTTTGTATGACCGTTCCAGGCTGATTCTTTCCATTTATCGGGATGTCTGCTGGTCTACAATGGGAAGAGCAGAAGAAGTCTATGATGATTTGATTTGTACCTGTGGTACCAGTTTGGATGGAGCACTGATTTATCTGGAAACCTTTGCTCCTGATGAAGCAAGAGAACGTTTTGAAGAAAAAATCCGGAGCCTGTTTGAAACAAAATGGATCATTGAACTGGTGGATAATGCTATGGGACGAATTCGGGAATACCCTTGTCGGGGAGATTTATATTGTGAGATACTCTCCAAGTGTTATTTGAGCAGATTTAAGTATAAAGAAGCTGAGATGCTGGAAATAATGGATATGGAGCGCAGCACCTATTACGACCGCAAAAAAGAAGCTGTTATGCTTTTTGGTTTGTCCCTGTGGGGCAATGCAATTCCCATGCTGAAAGAGTTTCTGGCAACTGCGAGAGAAGATGAAACAACGGGTTATGAAATTTAGAAAGTCCGATAAAAGTCCGACAAAATACCGACACTTTTCCTACTGAAAGTCCGACCTTGTAGGTGTTAAGATTAGTATGCTGGGAGATCGCAGCATCTAATTGAATCAATAATTTTGCCTCGTACCGAAAGGTATGGGGCTTTTTTTATGCCTTCTTCCAGACAACGGCATGAATGAGAGTCAGAGAAATCCTCTGGCTCTTTTTTCATGCCTGCATGGAGGACGGGCAAATGGAAGGACGGTTTACAAAGCGTATTCGTGATTCTCCTTTTTCCTTGAAATTTCGATTTTCAAATTTCAAGAACACGGAGGAATAAAGAATGTATTTTGATCCAAAAGAAGTCGGAAAACGAATTGCGAAACTCAGAGAATTGCTGGGATATAACCAGGAACAATATTCTCAAAAAATCAACATCAGTAGGAGCGCTCTATCCAAAATTGAGATTGGTGACAGAAGTCCCTCTATTGATTTACTTATTGAAATTGCAGAGCTGTCTGGAGTTACATTGGACTATTTAATTTTGGGAAGAACACCACAGGATGGTAATAAGAAACTCGGGATGCAGTTGGTTATTTCTTTTTTGACTGAGTTGGAAAAAGAGTTATAAAAACTGGAATTACTATTTTTCTCTCTGCAAATATGTTTTTGCAAATCCTGGCATCCCTTCTGGATTTGCATACTCTATACGATTAGGGGATTGGCACTTTTCCTGTAAGCGGAGAAGTGCTTTAATGACACGATTTCTTTCAGATGCGTCAGCCTCATTATCTATAGATTTTAATACATGGGAAAATCGAATCCGAATCATCAAATCCTCTTTTCCTTGCCAATTATAAGAATAATCTTTAAAGAACGAAGCCATTTCTTCGTCGTTTGCAAAATCATTTAGTACAGATTTTTTAATAATAAAATAGTCATCTGTAAGTGGGAGTAGCCCAGGAATAAACTTTTTGCACTTTTCTTTACTTAATTCATTTTGAAATAAGACAAAATTACACAGTAGAGGTTTGTCCGATTCGGATTCGGATGTAATTGCAATCCCTTTTCGATAATAAAGCTTTTCAACATTATATGCTCTGTAATCAAAAAAGAAAGAATAAAACTGACCTTCATCATCAGTTAATGTCATCGTAATAATCTTTTTCTTTGGTATTAACACAGGTATTCCTTTATATATAGCGGTATGTTCTACCATCTCACCACTTACTTTTTCAGGATTGCTGTATGTAATAAGTTTTGCTAACGTTGAATCGGCAAAAGAATCTATTTGTAGTGTGAACTTTATGATCTCTTTTCTTTTAATGTTTTTTGTATACATATAGCCATAAAATTTCCCGAAATATTTTCTGTCAGTTAGAATTGTTAGATTTTCAGCAAGAGCGTCGGAAGAAGGAACAGGTTTGCGATCTTGTGATGCAGGTGCAAAAATAGTTGCATAATCTAAATTCCAATATCTACAAAGTGCAAGTACAAGGTGTAAATTGGGGGTTGTTGGGGATGGGCTTTCCGAAAGCATATCATTCAATGTATTATAACTGGCTACAAAACCATCGTCCATTTTAGCAAGAATTCTCTGCAAACTATATATAGAAGGACGCTCCTCAAGTTCTCTATAAAATCTAGCTAATCGCTTCTTGATCGCAATATTCTGTATTGCCTTATCTTCGGAATACTTTGGGTTTTCATTTATTCTAATTGGATTTTTTCCCATTGTAGTACCTCCTCAATTATTATGATTACTATTATATATTGGCTTTCAAAAAATTGAAATATATTTTCAGATTTTTGCAGAAAAACACATTATTTTTTAGCATAAAGCTCTCATCCATAGTTAAGGACAGTAATGACGGTAGAAAGTATAATGAAACCAGAAGATAGAAATATCAAATGTTTCAAAAGACTTAGAAAACTGTCCTTGATCGTCTGCGCAGATTTCCGGCAAGGACAAATTTAACTGAATATGAGAACAGTTATTCCGGAAGTAATGTTCTAACACTCAAAATGGAGTGCACCATTTATATGTTAGAACGATTTCTTATCCGGTTTATTGGTTTGTTATGGAGCTCCTTTTCGAGTGTTTCGAAAGGGAGCTTTTTATGTATAGGCTGTGCTATTGGAAAGATAAAGCCATTATATATCGCATTAGTCTTACCCAATTATGTATATGGATTAGAGCACCTCCGGCTGTTCTTGAAATTTTAATTTTCAAATTTCAAGAACACGGAGGAATAAAGAATGTATTTTGATCCAAAAGAAGTCGGAAAACGAATTGCGAAACTTAGAGAATTGCTGGGATACAACCAGGAACAATATTCTCAAAAATTCAACATCAGCAGGAGTGCTCTATCCAAAATTGAGATTGGTGACAGAAGCCCCTCTATTGATTTACTTATTGAAATTGCAGAGCTGTCTGGAGTTACATTGGACTATTTAATTTTGGGAAGAACACCACAGGAGGGTAACAAGAAATTAGGGATGCAGTTGGTCATTTCTTTTTTGACTGAGTTGGAACGGGAAATGTAATTGTGCACAGATTGTGCAACGGTTGCGCACTGCCAGTCAATCGGATTGTCCGTGTATTTTCAGTACAATTTAATCAAGGTTAAAAACACAAATTAACCGTTTGTACCTTGAAAACTGCATAGACATTCATCAAACACGTTCCTGTTGCCGGTGCGAGAGCATCAGCCACATCAGCAATACGCCAGGACGACTTCAATCAGAAACACAGGGTCACCTATTTTATTTTGTCTGTTCATTCTGATGGTCAGAGCGAGAACTATTGGCTTGTAAATGTCGGATTGCTTCCGACAAGGCAATGAAAGCAACAGGTATAATGATACTTCTGCCCAGCCACAGTCCACACAATGGGGGCAGCCCGGTGAGAACCACGGGGAGGTTAGATTCCTATGGTGCTGGTCAGCAGCCAGCCGTTTGATGACTTCCCTGTAAGAAATCATCTTACTGCCCAGGGGTGTTGAGAACAAATTTGGGTATATCACATATTTTCAGGGAGGGCTGCGATAGCTGTATGGTTATTTGCAGCCCTTCGTACATACCCAACGAGAGGAGGAAACATACAATGATGAAGAAAGATTGGGTGTATCGTAGAGGCGATATTTACTATGCAGATTTGAACCCGGTATGTGGCTCTGAGCAGGGTGGCAAGCGACCGGTTGTTGTTATCCAGAACAACATTGGAAATGTACATTCTCCCACTTTGATTGTCGCCACTATTACCACAAAACAGGATAAACGGAAATACCCAACACATTATCCGATCAAAGAAAATCCTGCTTTTACAGAACCGTCTGTTATTATGCTGGAGCAGCTTCGCACCATTGATAAAAACAGAGTGATTGGATACTTAGGAAAAATCACAGCAAAGGATATGCTTGGTATTGATCAGGCGTTAGTGCTCAGTCTTGCACTTGAACACCTTGGAAATGCTGTTGTGAAATATATCGTGAAGGAATAAGGAGGGCTACATAATGTTTGAAGATAGAATCGCTGCCTTGAATCAGGCAAACACTGAGAAGATGGCAATGGGAGCCATGCAGTATGATAAGAGAACCTATACAGTTGATGAAATCCAGGATATTTTGGGAATCAGCCGGACATCTGCTTATAATCTGGTCAAAAAGAATTATTTCCGCTGTGTACGCATTGGTGGGACAATTCGCATTTCCAAAAAGAGTTTTGATGAATGGTTAGATCAGCAGAGTTGAATTTGTCAAGGATGTCAGTTCTCCTGGCGACAAACTTAAGGAATTGTTATTTGTTCGATATACTTTAGCTAAGCCAAATGACTTAGCTAAAGTTTTTACATAAGGAGGACATGATTATGCTACAAGCAAGAAAGCGCACGAGTATGTCTGTAATTGAAATGGGCAAACGACTCGGACTTGGTAAAACAGAATCTTACTGGCTTATCAAGAAGAATTATTTCCAAACGATTATGGTAGGAAAGAAAATGAGGGTGATGATTGCGAGCTTTGAAGATTGGTACGCCAATCAATGCCGCTATCATAAAATTGATGGTACACCACCAGGAGTACATATTAAAGAGATTTCCATGACAGCTGATGAGCTGGGGAATCTCCTCGGAATATCAGAAGCATCTGCCTATGAGCTGATTGCAAAGGGTCATTTTGAAAAAGTTGATGATCTTGCGAAGATGCGTATTACGAAGGAGAGTTTTTGGAAATGGTACACAGCACAGACATTTTACCGAACGGTTGAAGATCAGGAAGAAGATAAAAAACTAAGGCAAGATACCTATACAATGCCGGAGATCGGTAAAATGCTTGGGCTGTATCGCAATCAAGTTTATTATATCGTTTCAAAGGGTGTATTCGATATTGTGCAGATTGGACGGTATAAATGTGTTACAAAAGACAGCTTTCATCGTTGGTATGAGAGCCAGTCCCACTACAAAATGGTGGGAAAAGCTGATATGGAAGAAAGGAGCGAGTAACTATGGCATCTATCGTAAAACGAAAAAAGAAATACTCTGTGGTCTATACATACGTCGATGAATCGGGCAAAAAGCGTCAGAAGTGGGAAACCTTCGATACCAGCACCGAAGCAAAAAAAAGAAAGAATCAAATTGAGTACGAACAGGAAACGGGCAGCTTCATTGTTCCGACTGCCAAAACGGTAAACGATCTCCTGGAAGAATATATGTCTATCTATGGAGTAAACACCTGGGCGATGTCTACTTATGAAAGCCGTCAGAGCTTGCTTTCCAATTATGTTCGTCCAATCATTGGCGATATGAAACTGGAAGATCTGAATCCCAGAGTGATGGACAAATATTATCGTGACCTGTTGACTGTTAAGGCGGTATCGACTCGATTCGTAAAAGCGAGGACTGAATTTGTGACAGCGAAAACCGTCAGACAAATCCACAAGGTACTACATAATGCCTTTAATCAGGCGGTAAAGTGGGAACTGATTTCCCGTAATCCGGTAGAACACGCAACTCTGCCAAAGACAGAAACCAAGCCAAGAGAAATTTGGACAGCGGACACGCTGATTAAAGCTCTGGAGGTTTGTGATGATGAAATTTTGAGCTTGGCAATCAATCTAGCTTTCTCCTGTTCCTTGCGAATGGGTGAGCTGCTGGGATTGACATGGGATTGTGTGGATATTTCTCCTGCAAGTATTGAACAGGGGCGAGCAAGTATTTTCGTAGAGAAAGAATTGCAGCGTGTCAATCGAAATGCGATGGAGAACCTGAATGAAAAAGATATTATGTTTAAGTTTCCCCGAACATTTGCCAGCACACACACTGCTTTAGTTTTGAAAACTCCAAAAACCAAAACAAGCGTGAGAAAAATCTTCCTGCCTAAAACGGTTGCCGAAATGCTCGTTGAGAGAAAAGCTACCATTGAGGAACTGAAAGATTTGTTTGGCGATGAATTTGTTGACTTTAATCTTGTGTTTTGCTCCAGCAATGGAAAGCCGATAGAAGGACAGGTCATCAATCGAGGATTCAGTAAGTTAATCGAGGAACATGGGCTTCCAAAGGTGGTTTTCCATTCCCTCCGTCATTCCAGTATCACTTATAAGTTGAAGCTGAATGGTGGCGATATGAAGTCGGTGCAAGGCGATTCCGGTCATGCACAGATCAAGATGGTAGCTGATGTATATTCGCATATTATTGATGATGACCGTCGGGTGAATGCTGCGAGACTGGAAGAAGCATTTTATTCTGGCAGACAAGCTGAACCGGAAGAAGTGGTTGAAAAACCGGCTGAGCAAAAACCTCAAAGTGATCAGGAACTTCTCCTGTCGCTCCTTCAAAAGCCCGGTATGGCTGAACTGCTTAAGACGCTTGCTAAGTCGATGTAAAATCAAAAGGCAGATCCTTTCTTTTGAGAGGGTCTGCTTTTTCAGTACATATTTAGAATTTGGTAACACAAATTATGCTGATTTCGTGTTACAATACATATAGCAAACGGTAAGATAAGGGCATCTGCACTTTGAATTTGTACGGCATATCACTATGCTGTATTTCGTATCATTTGGCAGTACTCAGCAGGTTAGACTTGAACTGAAAACAGCCACCATTTTTCAGATGCTCAGCTAATTACTTGCCAATTAGACCTGGTAAAATCCCCTTGTACAGGCTATCACACGGTAGTATCTCATGAGATATGGAACAGTGAAAAAGCCTTGAAATTACGGGATTTCTTAGCACTACATAGCATCTCCTGATGTCGTATCGGAGCTTCTCCTAAGGGTTAGTTACAGGTTCGATTCCTGTTGGGGGTGCCAAAACATCCGGTCTAAAAAGGCCGGATGTTTTTTTATTGCTGACAGTGAACTTTTCTTCCCTTGGTGCTAAAAAAGTGTCTTCTTGTAAACCATCCTGTTTCACGGTATAATGAATTAGCAATTGCATACAGCAAGATAAAAATGGAGGGATTTTTTTGAAACACAGTAAAACCATCAAGCTCACCTTATCTGCCATGTTTCTGGCGCTGGGATTTGTTCTTCCCTTTTTCACCGGCCAGATTCCTCAGATTGGAAACATGCTGCTCCCCATGCATCTGCCTGTCCTGCTCTGCGGACTGATCTGCGGCTGGCAGTATGGCTTTGTGATCGGGCTTTGTCTGCCGCTTGTACGCAGCATGATTTTTGGTATGCCGCCTATCTTCCCGACCGGCATTGCTATGACCTTTGAACTTGCCGCCTATGGCCTGATCGTTGGTCTTGTCTATCAGGCTGCCCGCCAGAAAAATACACTCTCTGTCTATCGGGCATTGATCATTGCCATGATCGGCGGCCGCATCATCTGGGGCATCGTCCGCGTTCTGCTCACCGGTGTGGGTTCACAGGCTTTCACCTGGCATCTGTTTTTGGAAGGTGCACTCCTCACCGCTATTCCTGGCATCATTCTCCAGCTGATTCTCATTCCGGTACTGATGGCAGCGCTCACCCGCAGCGGACTGCTCCCACTGGAGAAAGCACAGGCTGTGAAAGGTTAATGTATGGAACAGACTGTTTTTACCATCCTGCAAAAGATTCACAAACTGCAAAAAGGCCAAGCCCCTTTGGTCATCGCAATCGACGGCAGATGCGGCGCTGGAAAGACCACACTAGCCCAAAATCTTTCTCAGGAGCTTTCTTGTTCGGTCATCCATCTGGACCACTTTTTCCTTCGTCCACAGCAGCGAACCCCGGAACGCTTAAAGCAGGCCGGCGGAAATTTTGACCGGGAACGCTTTCTTTCGGAGGTCATTCCCTTCCTGCGGCAAAATCAGCCATTTTCCTATCGCCCATTTGACTGCAAAACACAAACTTTGTCCGAACCGGTCATGGTCAAGCCCGGCAATCTTGTCATCGTCGAAGGGTCCTATTGCTGTCATCCGTCCCTTTTCCCGTTTTATGATTTGACCATCTTTCTGGATGTCTGCCCGCAAGAGCAGATCCAGCGCATCACCTGCCGCAACGGGGAAAAGATGGCACAGATTTTCCAGACACGATGGATTCCGATGGAGGAGGCGTATTTTTCTGCCTTTTCTATCCCGCAAAAGTGTGATCTTTTCTTTTCGAAATATCCTCAATAAAAGCAAAAAGCACCACTTTCGTGGTGCTTTTTTGTGCTTATAAAGCCGAAAAAACTATCCTATCTCTTGCCCATTTCATCCGTCATCTACTACTGAATATCAATCCAAATTCCAGTATCTCTCATTTCTGAATTAGGAATACTTCTATAAAACCTCTGCGCCTCGTCATTGGATGCCGTTAATGCAATCAATGTCTCTATATTCTGACTTTTTAATCGTTGTATCAATTCAGAAAGCATTCTTTGTGCCACACCAGAATGTCGATAGCTTTTGATCACACAGATCCAATCCAAATATGCTTTTTTTGATCCGTCAAAATGGCTGGCAATGATAGACGAATCTATTCTGCCAACTACTTTATCATCCACATATGCTAATAAGGATAACGAGTGATCAAACGCAGGGTCATCAAAACTCTTTTTGACAGAATCAATGTACTTTTCATCAATTTCCCAGCCCCAAAAATCTTCTTCTTTCCGAAGGCGAGCCTCAAAATCGAGTACATCCTGTATCAATTCTTTTGTATAAACTCTTACTTCTATTTCCATGTTGAAATACTCCTCAAACTTTATTGCTTATCTTCAACACTTCTTCTCTATTTCCAGCAGCCGTTTGCAGCTGACATCGATTCCGATTGCTCCCAGTGGTGCGGTAATCAGGATTGCAACCACCGCTACTGAAAGGACCATCTGACCACAGGCAAGCCCCATTGCCAGCGGCACCGAGCCCATTGCCGCCTGTACTGTTGCCTTTGGCAGATAGGCAATCACGCAGAACAGACGTTCTTTCCAGCTGAGTTTGGTCGCTGCCACACACAGCAGCACGCCCACCGAGCGGAAGATAAGCGAAAGGAAGATCAGTCCCACTGCAGCAAGTCCTGCATCCAAGGTATAGCGGATATCCACCGCAGCACCCACCAGAACAAACAGGATGACCTCCGCCGCAATCCAAAGCTTTCCAAACTTTTCCGAAAGGCGCTTTGTAACAAATTCCGGCGATTTTATCTTGACCACACACGCCATGCTTACCACCGCAAGCAGTCCGGAAACTGCCACGATGCCCTCAAGCCAGCTTTCCACTGCCATCAGCAGGAAGGACACGCCCAGAATCACGATCACCTTCATGCTGTTGCGGATATATCGCTTATTGCGATATGCTGCTTCGAAAAACAGATTGAGCAAAAATCCAACCAAGGCACCCAGTGCAATACCCAGCAGGATGGAAACTGGGATGTTCACAAAGTCCATCCAGTTTACTGTTCCGGTTCCATTCTGTGCCATCCCTGCAAAGGTGGTAAACAGCACAATTACAAAAATATCATCGCAGGAAGCGCCCGCCATAATCATCTGCGGGATGCTCTTATTGGTTCCAATTCCGTTTTCCATCATCGAAACCATGCGGGGAACTACCACCGCCGGAGACACCGCAGCAAGCACCGCACCCATCACAGCACCTTCCAGCGGGCTGAGCCCCAAAAGCAGCGGAGCAAACAGGAAATATCCCAGAATCTCAAGCGGTTTTGGACACTTTTTGGATGCGTCCAGGGGAGAACTTCATTCCCGAAGGTATTTTAACACAGATCATCTGTTTTTGGAAGCAGGCTGTTTAAGGACAGAAGCCAAAATATTATCTTTACACTCTGCTTCAAACTAAAGTTTCAGCAAGCCTTTTCCTTTGTGGAGCTACGCGCTCCACACCGCGCCTACTTTCTTATGTAAAGAAAGTAGGCAAAGATACACCAAAAACCTCCTGGTTTTTGGATTTCCAACAGAAGGGGGAGTTCCCCCTTCGATTCCCCCGGTGAAGCACCAAACTTCCGTGGTAAACGAGGGGGAACGTCACGGAGTGACTGTGGGGGAGACTTCCCCCCGAGGAGATATCAAAGAGGACACTTCCTCTTTGATACGCTTTTGGATACTTTTCTCGTAAAAGAAAAGTATCCGCGGGGGTGGGCTGCGTAAGCCCACAGGGACATTTTCGGTTTTTTGCAAGCAGGCTGTTTGGAGTATAATTCCAAATGTTATTTGTCTTTAACTTACTTTCAGCAAATCTGTTTCTTTTGCAGGGAGCTCCCCGCCCCTGCACCCCGGGGATACTTTCTTATAGAAGAAAAGTTAAACTTCGTTTAACTACCAAAGATTCACAAGGAACCTGTTGGTTCCTTGACCTCCAACAGAAGGGGGAGTTCCCCCTTCGATTCCCCCGGTGAAGCATGAAACTTTCATGGTAAACGAGGGGGAGCGTGGTCGTTAGACCACTGCGGGGGCAGGACAATGTTATAGATTGCGGAAAAATAAAGTTTCGTGTCATTGTCCCCGAGAATGTCGCTTTGCTCCATTCTCCAACGAGCGAGTGTGTTAACACGAGTGAACGCCGCGTACGGAAACTACAATTTCGCACCAGATCAGAGCGCGAAATTGTGTCCAGCTTCAAGCTGGCGCGGGCGTGGGCTGCGTAAGCCCACAGGCTGAGCCTGCGCCTGATTTCGCGCTATGGCATGCTGTAGGATTCTAGCTTCAACACACGGCACAAGCCCACAGGGAAACTTTTGTTTTTTGCAAAAGTGTCACCTTTCCTCCAAGCGGTAAATGCAATTACCTGAGCAAACGCTGCGTCTCCGATCCACTCCCACACTCCTATAAAATCGCCAGATTCTCTACGATTTCCTCTACCGTGCTGCTGATAATTCCTTCGTTTTGAATCACCACATCCGCTACCGAAAGATATTTCTCCCGTCGGGCATTGAAGATCTCTTCCAACCCCTCTTTGGTGTTGTTTCGCACCAACGGACGGTCGCTTGTTTGAATCCTTCGATAGCAGGTCTCAAAGGAGCAGTCCAGAAATACAATCGCTTCAAATCCGCCGCCGTTTTCTCTCAAAGCCTTGACTGTCTCCGGCTGCATCAAAAAGCCGCCGCCAGTGGAAATTACGGTATTTCTGCGCCGCCCTAAGCTGGCTGCGGTCTGCGCCTCCATCTGACGGAATGCTGCTTCCCCATCCTGAGCAAAAATTTCGGGGATCTTTCGTCCCTCCCGCTTTTCGATCATCGCATCGGTATCCAGAAATTCCCACTTGAGCCGAAAGGACAGCGCCTGTCCGACGCTGGTCTTGCCGCATCCCATAAATCCGCACAGCAAGATGCGCTGTACTCCTTTTTTAACCATCGGTTTTGCCATGGTTTTCCTCCCCACTTTTACAGAAGATTCTGCATCGCCTCGATCACCCTTGATACCTGCTCAAAGGTAAATTTCTTTCCAAACCAGATTTCCTGCGCTGCTACTGCCTGCCAAACCAACATTCCCATTCCGCCGATGGTCTTACAGCCGGCTTTGCTTGCCTGCTTCATCAGCAGAGTTTCCTTTGGGTTATAGATGCAGTCAAACACGGTATCGACACAGGATAAAAATTCTTCCTTCACCGGAGAAGCCTCTGTCTTTGGATACATACCAACCGGGGTAGCGTTAATCAAAAGCTGGAATCTGCCGGTATCGCCCTGACCTAATGTATCGATATCTGCAACGCTTACCTTTGCCCCGGAAATATCATGGATATGTTCTGCAAGCTCCTGCGCCTCTTTCATGCTCTTCTGGCGCACTGCGATCACAACCTCACAGCCGCGCAGCGCACACTCGGTTGCAAACATTCTGCCAACGCCGCCGGCACCCAGCAGGCATACCCTGCCCGACAGAGAAACACCGTTTTGCTCCATGGTCTTGACAAATCCCACACAGTCGGTGTTAAAACCCGTTTTGGTTTTGCCAGACAGCCCATTTTTGATCGAAACGGTATTGACCGCCCCATGATTTTTTGCGCTCTGGTCTAACTCATCCAGAGAATCCATGATCCGCACCTTATAAGGGATGGTGATGTTAAATCCATCCAGAGAAAAAAGCAGAGCTTTTTTCTGGTCAAACTCTTCGGGAGAAATCTCAAAAACATGGTAGCTCAGTTCCTCGCCAAGTTCTTCCGCAAGCATTTTATGCAGCTGGGGCGAGAGGCTGTGTCCCAGCGGATATCCCAAAATCGCAAATTGTTTCATCGTTGTTTCATCCCTTTTCCAAAGTTTTTTTATGCATTGCATATTGATAAAAATACTATATCACACTAAAGCGCTGATGACAAGATTTTGGGAAGAAACCCCCAAAACCAGCATGAATTGTTTGAACAGTTTTGAAAATCTGTCCGGATATGCCAAAATAGATATTGACATCATTCTCATTCCATGCTATAAAAAATAAGCTAGTATCTGTTATGCTGTTTTCATACAGAATACAACAGAGAGCATTTGTTTTTTCTTATTGCATCCGTTTTACAGTATTGATAGACACATTTTAAACGGAAACCCAATTTTGATCTGGAAGAAAGGAGGGAGAAGAATGGATATTTTTGAACAGGTAAAGAAGATTCTCTGCGACCAGCTCGACCTCGACGAAGAGCAGGTAACCGAAGATTCTGAAGTAATCGATGACCTGGGTGCTGACTCCCTTGATATTGTAGACCTGGTTATGACTCTGGAAGAAGAATTTGATACCGAAATTCCGGATGAAGACATCGAAAACCTCAGAACCGTTGGCGATATCGTCAAATACATTGAGGAGCGCTCTGCTGAATAATCACTTCCAGCGGGGAGATCCCCCAAAAACATGTGTTTTAGGACCGGTTTTTCCGGTCCTTTTTTCATGCCCAAAATGGGTCATATCCCGTCTGTCTCCGCGATTCCCAGCCTTTGCCTAAAATCTTCTTGCTTCCCCTTTTAAAATATGGCGGATTCACCCAAAAATGCCGTCATCAGGTCTTTTCTATTGAATTTCAGTGGGGAAGGTAATATAATAAAATGAGATTCTTTTACGCAGGCAAAATCCCCTTTGCGGATCAAATAAAGGAGGACAATATTTCATGGCAAACAACAAAAAAATGGTCGAAGACATCACTTCGATGGAAGTCGACTTTGCAAAATGGTATACCGATATTGTAAAAAAAGCAGAACTGTGTGACTACTCTTCTGTTAAAGGCTGCATGATCGTTCGCCCATACGGCTATGCGATCTGGGAAAACATTCAGCACATTCTGGACGCTGAGTTCAAAAAGACCGGCCATCAGAACGTGGCTATGCCGCTCTTCATTCCAGAAAGCCTGCTCCAGAAGGAAAAAGACCACGTAGAAGGTTTTGCTCCGGAAGTTGCATGGGTTACTTACGGCGGTTCCGAAGAGCTGGAAGAACGTCTGTGCGTTCGTCCAACCTCCGAGACCCTGTTCTGCGACCACTACAAAAACATCATCAAATCCTACCGTGACCTGCCAAAACTGTACAACCAGTGGTGCAGCGTTGTTCGTTGGGAAAAAACCACCCGTCCATTCCTGCGCACCCGTGAGTTCCTCTGGCAGGAAGGCCACACCATGCACGAGACTGCTCAGGAGGCTATCGACGAGACCGAGATGATCCTGAACATCTATGCTGATTTCTGTGAGAAACAGCTTGCTATGCCGGTTGTTCGCGGCAAAAAGACCGATTCCGAAAAATTCTCCGGTGCTGAGGCTACCTACACCATCGAAGCAATGATGCACGACGGCAAGAGCCTTCAGGCAGGTACTTCCCACTACTTTGGCGATCACTTTGCAAAAGCATTCGAGATCGAGTTCCAGAACCGTGAAAACAAACCACAGACCCCACACCAGACATCCTGGGGCGTTTCCACCCGTCTCATCGGCGGTATCATCATGACCCACGGCGATGACAACGGCCTTGTTCTGCCACCTGCAATCGCTCCAATCCAGGTAGTTGTTATCCCGGTTGCTCAGCACAAAGAAGGCGTTATCGAAAAGGCTCAGGAAGTCAAAGAACGTCTTGCAAAACAGTTCCGCACCGACATCGACATCTCCGACAACTCCCCAGGCTGGAAGTTTGCTCAGTACGAGATGAAGGGTGTTCCGCTGCGTCTGGAGATCGGTCCAAAGGACATCGAACAGAACCAGTGCGTCATTGTTCGCCGCGACAACCGCGAAAAGACCTTTGTTTCTCTGGACGAACTGGAAAGCAAAGTAACCGAACTGCTGCAGGCTGTTCATGACGGCATGTACGAAAAAGCACTCCAGAACCGCGAGAACCGAACCTGGGCTGCTCTGAACCTGGATGAACTGATTCAGATTGCAAACGAAAAATCCGGCTTCATCAAAGCAATGTGGTGCGGAGACGCAGAATGCGAAGCAAAACTCAAAGAGGTTGCTGGTGTATCCTCCCGCTGCATGCCATTTGCACAGGAACACCTGTCTGACACCTGTGTTTGCTGCGGCAAGCCTGCAAAATCCATGGTAATCTGGGGCAAAGCATATTAATCAGGCTGTACTTTCTGAGAAAGTACCAAAGCAATTCGCCTACGGCGCAAAGACAGATAGTTTGGACAATGGCACGAAACTTTATTTTTGCATCGTCCATAGCATTGTCCTGTCCCTGCAGTCACTCCGTGACACTTCCCCTCGTTTATCGCAAAAGCCTCGAACACCATCGGGGGAATCGAAGGGGGACCTCCCCCTTCTGTTGGAGGTCAAGGAACCAACAGGTTCCTTGTGAATCTTTGGATACTTTCTTTTCATAAGAAAGTATCCCCGGGGTGCAGGGGCGGGGAGCCTCCCTGCAAAAGAAACAGGTTTCCTGAAAGTAAGTTAAGGACAAATAATATTTCTAAACAATAGCTTACCAAAACCCGAAACTTTTCTGTGGGCTTACGCAGCCCACTCCCGCGCCAGCTTGAAGCTGGACACTGTTCGCCTACGGCGCAAAGACAGATTGTTTGCACAATGATACAAAACTCTATTTTTGCACAATCTATATATCACCTACAGCACCCTATTTTCTGGGGTGCTGTTTTTTTCTATCCTTTGGATAGTCCTTCGGAGTGTCCGAAGGACTATCCGAAGGATTACCCGCCTCCAGAAAAATCCAGAAATGAAACGAAAGAATGATCAAATCCCCCAAAGAATTAGTTTTATCTTAACATTTCCGCTAAAAATGTGTGGTATACTGAAAACCAGAAAAGCAACAAAGACTTGTCTTGTTTCGACGATATTCTTTCTTATTTTCTCCCCTGGAGGATTGTTTATGACTCGTTATTACAAAGTTCCTTCGGACCCATCCTCCTATCGGCCGGATGATCCGAACTCCTACACCTATGTGGATGGCTACGGCTTTACTCCGCCGCCGCCCATCCTCACCGAACGCCGCCTTCTCCAGCGGTATTCCAACGGGCTTGGGTTTTCCATCCTGTTGTATTTCATTCTGACCGCGTTTGTCCCCTTCCTGATTTTGTGGGGATGCGCCGTCTTCCGTCCTGCAATCCGTATCTATGGCAATCAGGTGCTGGCATCCTCCAGCATCATTCAGCTGGTCAACCTCCTCTCTTCGGTGATCTGCCTGTTCCTGCCATTCTTCCTGTTCGTGCTGCTCTCGCACGTTCCGTTGCGGATTGCTTTCCCGCTTCGCCGTTTTTCGTCCTCGCTGTGTGTTCCATGCATCTTTGTTTCGCTGGCTGTCAGCGTGGTCGGTGTGGTTTCCTCCTCTTTGCTGGGAAACCTTCTCTCGCTGTTCTCTCTTACGCCGCACACCAGTCTCTATCTGCCGGAAGAAACCGGTGCCCGAGTCCTGTTTGGCCTCCAGCTCTGTCTGATTGCTCCTCTGGTGGAAGAATTTGTGTTCCGCGGCATGATCTTCCAATCGATGCGCCGCTTTGGTGACAGCTTTGCGCTGATCCTGTCCGCAATTTTGTTTGCGATGTTCCACGGCAATCTGGTGCAGGCACCAAATGCCTTTTTGATGGGACTGGTCATCGGTTACTTCGTGCTTTACTCCGGTTCTTTGTGGGTGGGCGTGATTATCCACATGGTAAACAATATCCTCAGCTTTGCGATGGATCTGATTGGCACCGTCCTTCCCGCTGAATATCAGGCGGTGTTCACCCTGTGCATCTTCGCCTTCTATCTGATTTCCGGTCTGGCAGCGCTTCTCCTGCTGGTACGAAAATATCCTAACATGTTCATGTTTATCCGTTCCACCACCCTTTCGACCGAACGAATCAAATACCGCGTTGCCTTTTCCTCGGTGACCATGGTATTTGCACTGATCCTTCTTTCTGCAATCATTATTCAGAACATGATTGCCTAATCTTTCAAAATCGGTGGTGAAACTATGCAGCAGTCCATTCCATCCTATCAGCAGCGCGATGCACACTGGATGCATCAGGCGCTGCTGGAAGCTAAAAAAGCCGCAGCTCTGGGAGAGATTCCGGTCGGAGCGGTCATTGTGCGGGATGAGCAGGTCATTGCCCGCGCCCACAACCGCCGGGAGCTAGATCAGGACGCGATGGCGCACGCTGAGGTGCTGTGCATCCAACAGGCCTGTCGTGTGTTAAACAGCTGGCGGTTGAGCGGATGCACCCTCTATGTCACGCTGGAGCCCTGTCCGATGTGCAGCGGTGCAATCATCAACTCCCGCCTGGATCGGGTGGTATACGGCGCCAAGGACGACAAGGCGGGCTGTGCCGGTTCGGTGGCAGACCTTTTTGTGATGCCGTTTAACCATACGCCTGTTATCCGCTCGGGCATCCTGGAAGAGGAATGTGCCGCGGTACTCAGCGAATTTTTTGAAACTCTCCGTAAAAAGCCGGAAGATTTTGAGCAAAACTAAAGCTTAAAATCCCGGCTTTTTTGTTTTAAAAATGCCGATTTCAGGCTCTTTTTGCGCAGTGCCAAATTTTTAGCGCAAAATGCGCCTTTCTTCACTTCAATTCAACAGAAATCCACATGATGGATTGTTGAAAACTTCGTTGAAACTGTTAAAACTATGATATTTTACTTCCATTTTACATTTGGTAATCAACTTTCAACTATTTCAACCACCTGTTTGTGGAAATATGTGGATGTTTTTTCCGACAACAGTTTATCTTTTTTCCTTGCAGTCAATAGCACGAAATAGTATAATAGAACCATGAGAAATACGCAAAAATCCGTTGATTTCTGTACGAAAGAGGTGACAAACGTGGCGCGTGCCGTAGTGTGTATTACTCCCCCCTTCGGAAAGATCAAACCGCTTTCCGACCTGGTGGTTTTTTCGGATGTAAAATCCTATATTCCCGAATGGGACACTCCCGATTATCTCAATGCCTGCCGCAAGTATGCGATGAAAAACAACGTCTACCTGGTTCCAAGCCGCTTTGTAGTCAACAATATTCTTTATCTGTGTTTGTTCTCTCCCAAAGGCGAGGTTCTGGGCATCCAGGGCGCTACTCACCGCAACCTGTACAATCAGGCGGAGCTTTCCCAATATGACAAAATTGAACCGATCCAGACCCCTATTGGAAACATCTTTCTGTGTGTGGATGTGGACATCTATCATCCGCAGGTGCTGCGCATTGCCCGCATGAAGGGCGCACAGATCGTGATTGCTTCCCAGTTCATCGACTCCTATCAGCTCAGCCGCCACATGCTGACTACCGGCATCTGGAACGCCGCACAGTCAAACGGCGTCTATGTTGTGGGCTGCTGCAACTGTTTTTCTGCGGTCGCTGCTCCCTGCTGTCTGACACAGGACGAAAGCGGCTATCTGGTTCCTCCGGCAAGCTCTCATTCGCTGTTTGCAAAGTTATACCTCAATAAGCTCAATAAGAGCGAATTTGGCGGCAACCTGCCGGACAAGCTGGATCTGCGCATCTATGAGAAAGGAGGGATTTCCTGATGAACTTAAAACACATGGCTGCTGCAAAGCTTCTCTGCTCCAACTGGAGCAGCACAAAGCTGGATCATCTGCTGGAACAGACCGACATCAGGATGTCCCGTGCGCTGGATTATGTCATGCCAAACAATATCAAGGTATCCTGCGTTCAGCTTTCCCTCAAGGCAGAGCTGCCATTTAAGGACTGCATGGAGCTGATTTTGGCAAACGTCAACACCGCCGTTGCAGACGGAACCCAGCTGATCGTATTTCCAGAGTATATCGGACTGCTTCCGATTTTAAGCTCCCCTTCCATCTTTGATCTGTGCTACCAGTTCTCGGAGGACCTGATCAATCAGGACCGGGAAGCGGTGGAAGAAGTCCTGCATTTTTACGGCAAATATCTTGCCCAGCCGCTGCTGGAAAGTTATCTTCACTTTTTCTCGCTGCTTGCCATCAAATCCTCGGTATACATTCTGGCAGGCAGCATGATCGTCAAGACCCGCGAGGGCTTTGTCAATCGCTCCTTCCTGTTTGACCCAGACGGCAATGTGGTGCTGCATCAGGACAAGCTGCACCTCTCCCCTGCCGAAAAATTCTGCGGTCTGATTGCTGGCAAGAGCATCTCGGTCGCACAGACCAAGCTCTGCCGCATGGCAATCCTGACCGGTATGGATCAGCGCGTCTATGAAGCGGCAAATGCTGCCCATCTGATGGGTGCACAGCTTCTGCTCTGCCCTTCCGCTTTTTGCGAAAGCAACAGCAGTGAGTACTTCCAGAGCTGCTCCTTCATGCGCTGTCAGGAACAGCCGGTATTCGCCATCTCTTCCTGGCTGACCGGTGACTTCATGGATCTGCCGTTCCGCGCAATCAGCGGCATCTATGCGCCATTTTCTGCAAGCAAGATGGGCAACGGCATCATCATGCAGACCGAACGTCCAACCGCAAATGCCTGCCTGACCGCCCGCATCGACCTGGAGCGGCTGAGCCAGGACCCTGACCTGTACATTTCGGACATTAACCCGATTATTGAGGAAATGGCACGCAAGGAATATGCACTTGCACGCCAGACCAAGCCATCAGGCGCCGAGGACAACGCGGATATGGAAGAAGAGGAAGCAAACTCCTATGGAGCTATCCTTTCGGATGAAGGCTTCTCTGAGGAACAGCAGGCTTCCGAGAATACAGAATCCCCGAGCAATGCCGGTCTTTCCGAAATTGAGGACATCCTGCAATCCGAGCCTTCCGAAGAGCCTCCTGCTCCGGCAAAATCTCGTTCCGGCTCCGATATTCCACCTGCCATCCAATTCCCGGGCAGATAACCACTAGACGGATAACCATCAGGCGGATAACGACAGTTATCCGCCTTCTATTCTATTGAAAGAAGGAAAAACCCTATGCATCCTTTTCTCTCTCTGGCTGTTCTTGGAATCAGCGCGGGTGCTGTCAGCATCCTTCCCTCCTTCCAGAAACATCCTCTGCAAAGCAAATTTTCCCGCCGCACCTTCGCGCACCGCGGGTTGTTTGACCATCTTTCCCGTCCGGAGAACTCCCTTGCCGCTTTCGGTGCTGCGGTTGAGCACGGCTACGGCATCGAACTGGACCTTCAGATGACCGCTGACGGAAAGATCGTAGTGTTCCATGACGAGAGCTTACAGCGGATGTGCTCCACCCCACTGAAAATCGAGCAGAGCACCTTTGCCGAGCTGCAAAAACATCCGCTGCTGAACTCCGATCAAACCATCCCGCTCTTTTCTGAGGTACTTCAGCTGGTGGATGGAAAGGTTCCGCTGATCGTTGAGATCAAATCCACCGAACACTATGAACTGCTCTGCCTGAAGGTGTACGACCTGCTGCGCCGCTATCCCGGCGACTACTGCGTGGAGTCGATGAACCCCATGATGATGGGCTGGTTTGCCAAAAATGCACCACAGGTGATGCGCGGTCAGCTTGCTACCCGCTTCCGCGAAAAATCCGCGGCGATGGTTCCGGCGGCAGCGCTGAGCAACATGATGTTCAACTTCCTGTCCAAGCCAAACTTTATCGCCTACGATCATAAATACGCCGACAGCAATCATGTCTTTCAGCTGCTCAAAAGCCTCGGTGCCATGACGGTCGGCTGGACCATCCGCGAGCAGGACTATCAAGATGCCATCGGAAAATATGACGCCATCATCTTCGAGGGCTTTTTGCCTCCGGTTCGGTATTAATTTTTGAGGTCCTGCAAATTTTCCACAACTTAACATGGAAACTGTGAAAAAGAGGAGACTGTAAAAAATCTCCTCTTTTTTTCTTTTCTATATTGACAAGTATCTTTGTCAATGCTATACTAAAGCCAAGATAAATGACAAGGATATATGTCATTTTGAAATAGATTCTTGTCAAAACGAAAGGAGATGCGACATGCCGTTAATCAACCATCTCAAGGAATATCGGGCGAGATTCCACCTGAGCCAGACCGATCTGGGGAATCTGGTCGGTGTTTCCCGCCAGACGATCAGCCTGATTGAGCGCGGAGACTACAATCCCTCTGTCACGCTTGCATTAAAGATTGCGAAGGTGCTGGAAGCGACGGTGGAAGAATTATTCTCTTATCTGGAAGAACAATAGACCAATTCATTTTGAAGGAGGGTTCTCTATGAAAAAACATCCTGTTATCAAGTATATCCTGATTTTGATTATCTCCGGTTCGTGCGGCGCGCTGGCTTCTAGGATTTTTATGAATTTTGAGGACGGTGTTGTCGGTGCAATCAAAAATTTCAGCGAGTGGTTTGGCTCGATGACACCGGCGCTTCATATCAGCATCTGTCTTTTCCTGTCGCTGATGTCGGTTTATTCCATTCATAAGCTCAAAAAGCTGCTGAACAGCATCACGCCGGAAAATGAGGACGAAATCTACGATCAGATTGAAAATCAATCCAATCCCGGCATGATGTGCAGTGTGCTGTGCACCATCTCGAACTTTTTCTTCCTCGGCGCATCCACTGCTTATCTGATCCCGAAAAATATTCTTATCAGCGCAGTGGCAACCATCGTTTTCCTGTCAATCAACACCTGGGTGGAGGTAAGCCAGGTCAACCTCATCAAAAAGATCAACCCGAAGTTTAAAAACACCGATCCGATGTCGATGCGTTTCATGAAGGACTGGGAAAAGGAAAGCGACGAGGCAGAGACCTTTGAGATGTATCGTGCTGGTTACCAGAGTTATAAGAGCCTGCGATATGCGTTTCTCATCGCATTTGCTCTGTGCTGTATGATCCAGATTTTTTATCCGATTGGTTTGGCTCCATTTATTCTAATTGCGATTTTCTGGGGCGTTCATAGCCTGAGCTACCTCAGTGCTTGTGGAAAACAAAAGAAATCCTAAAAATAAAGTTTTACTCAATTTTTTTCAAAAAATTGCGGTTTCCAAAGGCAGAGCCTTTGGTCGCACTCTGCGGAGTGCGAAACTCTTTATCCGTGAAAGCGCATTTTTGAAAGTGTGAAAACTTTTTGCAAGAGAAAAAGTTTTCACAAACTACCGGATTCAACAGGCTGCCCCCGAAAAGTTCCCAGTGGGAAGTTTTCGGCAGTACCAACTTGAAGCCGAACACTGTTCACCCTTGGCGCCAAGATAGATTATTTCATCAAAACAAAAACACGATATAAAAAAACGATAGAGATGAATCAGTTTCCATCTCTATCGTTTTTCTTTTATATTTGAAATAAATTTCCAAAGGCAATGCCTTTGGCGCACTGACGTGCGGCAGTATCGAAACAGCTCTCTGCCCCTATCCATTTTTATTTTATTCTGAAGTGTCACAGGGGCGTTGCCCCCGTACCCCCACCACCTTTTAGAAAAGGTGGACGAAAACTTTTGTTTTGTTCCAACGCAAAAAAAGAGACTCCCGAAAATTCGGGAGTCTCCTGACAACTAGGAAATGTAGCCAGCTGCTTTGAGGATCTCAACAGCTTTGTCATGGTTTGCTTCGGACATCATAACCAGAGGTCCAGTACAGCCCATGCCGCTTTCTGCGTAGATCTTAGCTTTCCACAGAGCCTGTACAGCGTCTTCCAGGTCCATAACCTCGATACCAGCAACGGAAGCGGTTACGATTTCCTTTGGTGGGCACTCTACTACTTCTTCGGAAGCTTCTTTCTTAACTGGTTTGCGAGCAGCGATAACTTTCTCCAGACCAGCTTTCTTAGCAGCAGCATATTCTTTTGCAGCAATTTCTCTGTAATTGCCTTTTACCAGCTGTGCAGCGTATTCCATAGCGTTAGCCAGAACAGGAGCACCGGAAGCACGGGATACGATCAGAACCAGTCTGTCGTAGCCTTCACCGATACCAGGGCCGTAGCCGTAGCCAACAGCCTCGTAGCTACCGCCTGTGCAGTAAGAAGACATCATCTTCATCAGGATGTTACCTGTCAGAGAGTCTGTTACCATAACGTCGCAAGCGCCAACGAGAAGGTCGTTACCTCTCATAACGCAGCCGCCGTCTGCACGGGAAGATTCTGCAAAGTGGATGTCGTAGCCGTTAGCCTGAAGTTCTTTCAGAGCGCCTTCGCACTGTCTAGCGCCGTCAACGTTCAGGATACCAACGGTTGGGTTTTTGATACCGCATGCTTTTGCAGTAATGATACCAGCGATTGTGTTGCGGATCATTGCTTCAATTCTTTCAGCAGCGGAAGTACCGGTTGTGTTAGCGATGAACATCTGTTTGCCTTTACCAGGAGTGATAACACGGCCAACAGTGGAAACGCCGATTGGGAATGGATAATGCATGGTTACACAGCCATCGATGTCGCCGTTGTCCAGCATTTTTTCCATTTCTTTGTACATTTCGTCTTCATCAGAAACTTTAACGGTATTGAATTTTTCGTTTTCAGCAGTGCCGATGAGGGTAACATCAACACCTCTGTCAGCAGCCAGAACAGCAGCTTCAACAGAGTTTGCTTCGCCATGTTCGCTTCCCAGACCTGTTACAGCGATTCTTGGTCTAGCACCAAAGGAGCCAGTTTCAAGACCAGTAGCAATGTCCATGAAAGTTTTGGCAATCATTTTTTCGATCTGTGCCATAATGATCTCCTCATTCCTTTCCGATTTTACAGACTTCGAATCTGCAAGATTATTCTTCTTCAGCAGCAGCCAGCAGGGAAGCAGCGAAATCTTTCATTGCTTTACCGATGAGGCCTTTGATGTGCTCTTCAGAAACTGCAGCTTCTTCTGTCTTACCGGAGTTCTTGGTGATCATTACAGAAACACCGTCGAACAGGTTGGTCATACGGCCGAGGAACAGAGAACCTTTACCGATGATCATAGCTCTGTTAACTTTGCCTTCGAGGATGTCGTCGCGGCAAACACCAACGTATGGAACGCCAGATGGAATGTGACCCTGTGTTGGAGCCCAACCAACCATACCGTGCTCAGCTGGGAAGGTAGCGAGGTCTTTCTTTTCGAGGTCGCCTCTCTTAACGCCCAGAGCAGCGATCATCTTGTAGTTAGCAAGCGGAACGTCGCCAGCGCCAGCAGGTTTGGTGATATCTGGGTTCTGCATTTCAGCAGAGTATTTATCAACGTCAGTGATCTTCAGACCAGCAGCATCCAGAGGATTGGTTACCAGAGAAGAGATAACGTTCTGTGGAGCGGAACCGGTACCAACAGTGTGTTTACCAGTGTGCTCGGTGTCAACTTCTGGGTTAACGCCGTCGTTTTCGCTCAGAAGGATAGCGAAACCGCCGATCATATCTTCAAGGATTGGCAGACCTTTCTTAACATGGTCTTTACCGTTCATACCCAGTTTAGCGGTACAACCACCAGCAACTACAACAACGTTTTTGTGTGTGCCAGCTTTTACCAGGGAAGCAGCGTTGATGAATGCATGGGTAGGACCAGCACAGAAGCCACGAACATCGCAACCGGTTGCATTAACAAGACCTGCGATTTCTGCGGAAGCTTTTGCAAAGTTGCCGCCGCCACGCTGGTTCATATCACCACAAGCCTCTTCGCAGCAGTCGATAACGTAGTCGATATCTTCTTTGTTAACGCCTGTTACGCGGATCAGGTGCAGCAGGGACAGAACAGCAGATGCTTTGGAAACCATGTTCTCGAGCATTGTGTGAGCAGAGAGGTTTTCGTCAACGTCATGAGCTCTCTTTACGAAACCAACAGTTTTGCCAGCGAATACCAGTGGCTCAGCATGTTCTTCGTTTACAAAGTGCTCAACTTCGGAAGCGTCAACACCTTCATGGATTCTTGCAACGATGGAATCGTCGATTACTGGGTTAGCAGCAAATTTTTCTCTTGTTGCAGCTACGAAGCTCTTTTCCAGCATAACCAGTTCGAAAACGTCTACGCACTGCATCAGCATGTAGAATTCGTCTTCTGGCATGATTTCGCCGTATTTACCAGTTCTCTGGTTCATACCTTCAACTGTGGTGTCAACCCATGGCTGATCGTATTTAGCCAGTTCATCTGGATGCATGTTGCCGATGTAAGTCTGGTTTGGCAGGTAAGCCAGAGCCTGTTCGTATGTTCTGATGTGGTTTGGCAGTTCTTTGAGGTACTCAGAACCTGGGTTTACGATTCTCTCAGTTGTCTGAGTTGTACCATTTTCCATTACCATGTCTGGTGTATGGGCAAGGATATAGCTTGCGCCTTTGATTACACTGTTCATTGTAGTCACGCCTCTCATTCACTTATTTATGAATCTTTTTTCATCGGGTACTTCCCGATTCCAACCATTTTGTCTTGTCCACAAACACTGGACAAAACACTGGAAAGATGCCAAAAAGATGGCAATTCCCATAGAATCAGTATACACTATTTTCTGCTGATTGTCATGGGGGTTTATGTATTTTTTCTATTTTACACAAGAAAATTTGCTAAAAATGTATAAACTGGCAGGACAGTTTGAGTTTCCGCCCGCTGCGGCGTGCGTCAAAGGGCTTTGCCCTTTTGAAACCCACAATTTTTTGAAAAAAATTGAGTAAAACTTCTTTTTTATTCTCCTACTACCCGTCTTTGCGCCGTAGGCGAACTGGGTCCAGACTCAGTCTGGTGGGGTTACGCACCCCACACCCGCGGTTACTTTCCTTTCACGAGGAAAGTAACCAAAGTCGTGTCTAAGGGGACACCCCTTAGACATCCCCGGGGCTACGCCCCGCAGTGGTCTATCGACCACGCTCCCCCATTACCGCACCAACGAGTGCAGCCGGAGGCAAGCGACCTACGCGAGAGCGAGGCTTTTAGGTTTGAACTCAACCGACAACGCGAACTGCGTGCAGGCTCAGCCTGCAAAGAAAAGAGGTGGTGCAGCGAATGATGATACATCACCACTCACCACACCACCTACATTACGGTTTAGAGGTATTTGCAGTATTCGTTGCGGATGGAGCTCATCTCAGAGATGATGTCATCAACATCCATAACCATTTCCATCATACCTACCTGTTCATCATAAACAGTTGGGTCAACTTCGTTTTTGATTTCTGGTTCGCAAACGTGATATACTGTGAGTCCTAACTGAACTCCTGTCAATGGACCTGCAAAAGTTGGGTCACCAGCGGTTACTGTTTCAGCAGCCAGACCGGATGCTTCGCCCTCAGCAGCACCCAGAACAACAACGATGTTTTCTGGACCATACTGTTCAGCGAAATCTTTAACTCTCTTCTGATTTTCCAAATCCATTGCGCCAGCGGCAGTTCAGACAAAGCATTCTGTAGAGGAGTACACTACTTCAGCGCCAGCAGTCTTAACACATTCTTCGATAGCTGGGCCTGGAACGCCGTCTCTGTCGCCGATGATGATAACTTTTTTACCATTCAAAAGGCTCATGACTTATCCTCCTTAATTCTTTCTTCGGTGACTTAACACCGATTTATCAAAACAGTCGCAGACAATCTGCGTCTATTTTTTACAATATTGATTCTCACAAATCAAGCGGACATCCTGAATTGTGAAAATGGGGTGTCAAAAATCTTTTATCAAGATATTTTGACGGTTAAAAACTACATGTTAACGTATTTTTCAACCAGAGCGGTGATAGAATCCTGTGTGCAGTCTTCTTTAACCAGAGCTTCTACCTGAGCGCCATCTTTGTAGATAGCCATTACAGGCAGACCCATGATACCCTGTTTGATAGCCAGACGTCTAGCTTTTGTTGTGTTCATGCAGCAGAATTTCAGTTTGCTGTCTGCATATTTGTCAGCCAGAGCATGTACATGTGGCATCAGAGCAGCACATGGAACGCAACCATCGCCGAAGAAGTCTACGAATACATAACCTTCAGCCTGCAGTACTTCAGGCTCAAATGTGTCTTTTGTTACTTCTAACATAATAACATTATCTCCTTCTGTTAAAGAGGGTTCATTACCGTAAAAGGTTTGCAGGACCTTCTTTTCTAGATTTTATGTTTTGGAACAGTTTAAGAAAAGCCGCCGGTTTAAACTCTCACATAAAAACCGAACTTCCAAAAAGTTCCCTAGATTCGAAATTGAATCCCCTTGCCGAGAATTAGTCAGCCAGGTTTTCTACGTAGTGCTGAGCTTCGGTAGCTGCAACAGCGCCATCGCCGCAAGCAGTAACTACCTGACGCAGATGTTTAACGATAACGTCACCAGCTGCGAATACGCCTGGAACAGAAGTATGCATGTATTTGTCGGTAACGATGTATCTATTTTCCATTTCGAGTTTGCCCTCGAACAGCTGGGATTTAGGATCGAAACCTACGAATACGAAGATACCGAATGTTCCATCTTCCTCATCAGCCTCAATCTCTCTGGTCTCGCCGGTTTTGGTGTCTTTTACGATCATGGATGTAACAACGCCGTCACCTTTGATCTCTTCGATTGTGGTGTTCCACATGAATGCCATCTTTGGATTAGCAAATGCTTTTTCCTGGATGGATTTAGCAGCTCTGAGTTCGTCACGTCTGTGGATCAGAGTTACTTTTCTTGCGAATTTGGTGAGGTACATAGCTTCTTCAACAGCGGAATCGCCGCCGCCTACTACGTATACTTCAAAATCTTCGAAGAAGTTAGCGTCACAAGTTGCACAGTAGGAAACACCTTTACCGGTGAATTCTTTTTCACCTGGGCAGCCGATCGGACGTGGAGAAGCACCAGTAGCGATAACAACAGCTTTTGCATAGTAATCGCCATGATTACCTTTGAGGTGTTTTACTTTACCTTCGAGCTCAACGTCAACGATAGTATCTGTAACGCGGTCAGCACCGAATTTTTCTACCTGTTTTGTCATTCTGGCAATCAGGGACGGGCCGGATTCTTCTTCCAGGGAGCCTGGATAGTTTTCAATCTCGTTGGTGATAACGATCTGTCCGCCATCTTTTGTTCCTTCGATAAGGAGTGTGTCCATTCTTGCACGGCCAGCATAAGAAGCAGCAGCCAAACCTGCAGGGCCTGCACCTAAAACGATAATGTCATAAACTTTATCCATTGTTTTCGTCTCCCTAAATTTATTTTTTAAAAGATGGTCAGAGAGGGGAGATACCTCCCTGACCGAGTCTTTTAAAACAGATTAATATTTAACATCGAAGATTGTCTGATCGTCAACTTCGGTTTCGAGAGCTTCGAGAGCGGTTTCAACGATCTTTCTTCTGATGTGTTTTTCCTCTTCCATTGTCAGAGCTGGGTTGCCCAGTGGGTGAGGAATAGCGATAGCTGGAACGATTCTGTTAGCACCAACTGTCATAGAAATTGGTGTTACAGTACAAATGTGAACTACTGGCAGACCTGCACGTTCGATTTCTTTAACCATTGTTGCGCCGCAACGTGTGCAGGTTCCTCACGTGGAGGTCATGATTACGCAATCCACGCCATCTGCTTTCAGTTTCTGAGCGTACTCAGCTGCGAAAGCTTTGGAGGAAGCAACAGCAGTACCGTTACCAACTGTGGTGTAGAATTTGTTGTGGAGCTTGCCGATTCTGCCTTCTTTTTCCATTTCGCGGAGAACGTCTACTGGCAGAACGCGGTCAGCGTCTTCGTTAGCGTATACTGGGTCGTAACCGCCGTGAGCTGTTGCCCAATGAGCAGCATCCAGATCCATAACGCCTTCGATGTCGTATTCGCCGTAGTGGGAAGCGGAAGAAGACTCGATGTGGTCTGGGTTGCCCAGAGGAACGATACCACCGGATGTGCACAGAGCAACTGTTGCATGAGCCATGTCTTTAACAGCTGGGTTTGGTGCAACACGGTCGAAGGATGGCATTGGGAACTCAGTGGTGAATGGTTTGCCGTTGAGTTTAGCGATCAGCATCTTAACAGCACGTGCAGAACCTCTTTCTTTTTCGAACAGGTTTACACGAACGCCGTTTGGCATGTAGCCTTCTTCGCAGGAAGCGCCGATTGCTTCATGTCTAGCAAGTTTGAGAGCGAATGGAGCCATTTTCTTAACAGCATCTCTCATACCAGCAGCGCTGTTCTTTGTAGCAACGATGTAAACATCTTTCTTGAACATATCAGCGCCTGGGTTTTCAACGTACATACCAGTCAGAACTGGGATGTTCAGGTTGTCCTGAACTGCTTTAGCGATAGTACCGCAAGCTACGCCGTAACGACCAGCGTTGAATGCAGGACCAGCGATGAACATGTCTGGGTTCTGGGATTTAACCATCTCAAGAACTTCAGCCTGTGCTTTTTCAAGGTTTTCGTTGAAGTAGGAGTCACCACAGATGATGGTTGCAACAACTTCTGCTTCGTCGCCCCAAGCTGCGTTGAATGCGAGACCAGGACCTACTGGGCCTTCACGCAGTTCAGCTGGGATATCAGCTTTTTCCTCGCCACCGATCTGAGCGAAGAACTGGTTAATATACTGTACTACTCTGATTTTGCTCATCGTAATTCTTCCCCTTCCTATTATCTAGCGGACAGGTAGTTGAAGCCTGTTTCGTTGGTAGCACCGGTGATTGCCTGGATCTCAACAGTGATGTTGCCGTGAGCATCGATGTTGTTAGCAGAACCACCAGCGATGGTGTCTACGAACTCGAGGTGACCGTATACAGTCTCCATTGGAGGCAGAACGATTACCTGGTTAGCGTTACCGCCGGTTACTACTGCGTCAGCAGATGGGTCAGCGTCAGCCAGAGACTGGGACTTACCATCGCGGCCAGCGTACTCGTCAGTGATGATAACTGTCTTGATGCCTTCAGCTTCGATCTTCTTGGTGTTCATGATCAGGTCAGTATCTGGGTTACCGAAACCTTCCTGGGAGATGATAACACCGTCGCAGCCGAGGTATTTAGCCAGTTTAGCGGACCAGTTGGAGGAACGCTCTTTATCTGCGAGGTATACGTTTTCGTTAGTGATGATCATACCAACGAAGTTCAGAGTTTTACCGTGCTGTTCGAACAGGTCGGTAACAACTGGGTTGTTCATGTGAACGTATGTTGGGTTCTTGTCGCAGGAAGATACGCAGTTACCGGAAACGATAGCACCATCCATAACTTCAGTTGGGGTGATGATGGTGGTCAGAGTTTTCTTAGCATCTACGCCGTATACATAGGTATCATGCAGCAGACCCTGGGACTGAAGCATCTGAACGTATGCAACTCTTGGCAGGTTTGGATATTTAGCAGCGGACTCAACGATGTTGTCGAACTCGTAAGTTTTAACTTCATCTGGAGTTACGTTTCTGCCCAGTTCGCCGAGGAAGCAAGCGATCTTGAAGCCTGCAATTCTCAGAGCGTATTCATGTTCATGCTGTTTGAGGCCTTCAACTGGCTCCATCTTTACAACAACGTTCATGGTCTTGGAGAATGGAGTGTAGTCAGCGCCAGGACCGGACATATCGATGATACCTTCCTGGAAACCTACGATCTTACCAGTTGTAACAACTGCAGCGCCTTTGAGAACGTGAGTTCTGCCTTCACCAACTGTATCAACTTTAGCGATCCAGCCTGGGAAAATGCCGCCCTTGCCTTCAACTTTTACGCGAGGCTCGATAACGTCTTTAACTGGGGTGATTCTTACGCTTTCGCCTGGACGAGCGAGGAAAACTTCGCAGGATGCGATGTTTTCATCTTCGAGAGCGATTTTGCAGATTTCTTCTTTGTTAACGTACAAAACGCCGTTTTCTACTTTTGAACCTTCGTTTGAAAACTGAACATCGTGAATGAGAATATTACCGAGTTCCAACTTTTTCAAAGCGAACACCTCCTTGTTAATATAAAACCCTTTATCTTCCTTAGATTAAACCTTTTTTAAAGATTTAATGTAAGCCGCTAGAAAATTTCCGGAATGCTCATGAGCGCGCTCTTGATGAGCGTGGTATCGATCAGCTGAAAGTCTTCTCTCACGCTGTCCGGCATTTCTGGAAATTTGACGCTGAACTTGTCTGCCGTGATGATGCTGTTTTCAATGATGGATGCGTCCTGCAGGTCCATCTTTCCGATCTTTTTGCCGACCAGAATCGATTTGTAAGGAGTCTCATTTGGCTTTACAGAGCCCGACAGCGGATGTGTCAGCAGCTTGTGGCCTTCATAAATCATATCACGGACTTTACAAAGCACTTCGCGGTAGGTAATATTCGCAAAGTCCACTTCAAATTCTTTTCCAAGTTCATCGCGTACCCTTGGATTGTTTGTTACAATCACAAATTTCATGTTCTCTGTCTCCGCTTTCTGGAATTTTTCTTTTCGTACAAAAAAGAGCAAAAAACAACCAAACGTGCCTTTTGCTCTGTTTTACCCCTTTACCGGAGCGCTCTCGCTTCCAGAGATTTGTCAAATCACAGTGTTGAGCCTGAGATTTTTACAGGTGGATTGGCTGCCCCCTGCTTATTCCCTACGGCACCCCAAACGGGGATTCTCCCATGATTCTCATCCAAAAACTATTTGATTGTGTAACGGTGAACCCCCGCATCACTGCTTGTTCTTCGGGGCTATCGACTGTATCTATGATGCCTTTTTGAAGCAATAGATATTTCCGATTTCACTGGCTTTATTATATCCGATTTCTCAATATTTTTCAAGGGGTTTTATATTGAGCGAATAGTAAGTTTTCTGTGAATCTTTTTATGCAAGTTGTACACTATTTTATGGTTCAATATACAGGATGTCAGAAGTTCTTTGTCTTTCTTTACACAAAAAGGACACTGTGTCATGAAATTAACGAAAAACAACTCTATTTTTGGAGAATTTTCTGGATAGCCTGAACCGCATAGTCCACATCTTCCATGGTGTTTTTAAAGCCAAATGCAAAGCGTACGGTTCCCTGTGGATAGGTCTCCAGAGTCTTGTGAGCGTTTGGTGCACAGTGCATGCCGCAGCGGGTGCTGATGCCATATTCACTGTCCAGTTTAAAGGAAACCTCTGCGTTGTCTTCTCCGATAAAATCAAACGAAACGACCGGTCCGCGCTTATTCATGTCACGCACACCGACCAGACGGATTTTTTCATTTTGGAGTGCATCGATTTTTTCGATAAATGCCTTGCACAGTTCCATCTCATGTGCATGGATATTTTCGATACCGGTCTCTTCCAGATAGCACAGTGCAGCGCGCAGTCCGTAGATACCCGGAATGTTCTGGGTGCCCGACTCAAACTTGTCCGGCATAAATTCCGGCTGGAATTCCGAATCGGAAACGCTTCCTGTACCGCCGGTCACCAGCGGGATCATCTCATGAGCGACCTCGTCGCTTACCAAAAATCCGCCGATTCCCTGCGGGCCCAGCAGGCTCTTGTGTCCGGTGAATGCCAGAACATCAATGTGCATCTGCTCTATATTAATAGGAAAGGAACCTGCTGTCTGTGCAGCATCCACAATGAATTTGAGATTGTGTTTGTGGCAGATATCGCCCACTTCCTGAAGCGGCATAACGGTACCGCAGACGTTGGAAGCGTGCAGCATCATGATTGCCTTGGTGTTTGGACGGATCATTTCTTCGATCTTGTCCACCATCAACTCGCCGTCGCGGGTGCATGGGATGCGGTCAAACTCCACACCCAGCTGTTTTACCTGCTGCAAAGGACGCATCATGGCATTGTGCTCCATTGAGGAAACCAGTACATGATCTCCCGGGCGCAGATAGCCCTTGATAATGTAGTTTAACGAATAGGTGATGCTTGGGGTGAAGATCACATTGCGCAGCTTGTCAAAGTGGAACAGCTTGCACAGCTTTTCTCTTGTCTCGATGATGATGTCCTCCGCAGCATAAGCTTCTTCATAGCCGCCGCGGTTGACGTTGGTACCCACATTGTCCATAAAATTCTTGACAGCGTCGCTGACTCCCGGTGCTTTCGGGAAGGATGTGCTGCCGTTGTCCAGATATACTCGTTTCATGATTTTCCGCTCCTTTGCTCACATGTCTGTCCGTATTTTTATTATAGCATTCTTCTATATTACTTCCAGCATTATTGATAAAATCTATTCGTTTTTCGAATTCAATTGAAAAAAACAATTTCTTTTTTCGGAACAGTTGGTATACACTGAGTTTGACCGAAAAGTGGAAGCTTCGACAGGTTTTTCCTGTTCTGACACCACTTTTCCCAAAAAGAAAACGGCATCCGCCAAAAAGAAAGAGAGATGTATTATGAAAGACAAAAAAGCTTATGCCGGCATTATTGTGACCGGTGCGGTGATTGGTCTGATTGCTGTTGCGCTGGTATTCCTGGGCAACCCAAAAAACATGGGCTTCTGTATTGCCTGCTTCCTGCGCGATATCGCTGGTGCTACCAAGCTGCATTCCGCTCCAATCGTTCAGTACTTCCGTCCGGAAATCGTCGGCTTAGTCGGCGGTGCGCTCATCATGGCGCTCATCGGTAAGGAATTTTCTCCAAAGGGCGGTTCCGCTCCTGTTACCCGCTTCTTCCTGGGCGCATTCGTTATGATCGGCGCACTGGTATTCCTCGGCTGCCCACTTCGTATGGTACTGCGTATCGGCGGCGGTGACCTCAACGCAGTTGTTGGTCTGGTTGGATTTGCCGCAGGTATTCTGGTGGGTATCTTCTTCCTCAACAAAGGTTTCTCCTTAAAACGTACCTACAAGCTGACCACCTCTGAGGGTGTTGCCCTGCCGGTTGGTCTGGCTGTTCTGTTTGTTCTGTTCCTGCTGGTTCCATCCCTGTTCGCATTCAGCGAATCCGGTCCTGGATCGATGCACGCTCCAGTCATCGCTGCTCTGATTGCAGGTCTTGTTGTCGGTGCACTCTGCCAGAAGTCCCGTATGTGCATGGTTGCCGGCATCCGTGATTTAGTTTTGTTCAAAGACTGGAAATTACTGCTGGGATTTGTTACAATTATTATCGCAGCCCTCATTGGCAACATCGCTACCGGAAACTTCAATCTTGGTTTCTCCGGCCAGCCGGTTGCACACTCGGTACATCTTTGGAACTTCATGGGTATGCTGGTTGTTGGTTTTGGTTCGGTACTGCTTGGCGGATGCCCTCTGCGTCAGCTCATCCTTACCGGCGAAGGCAACACCGACTCTGCCGTAACCGTTCTGGGTTACATTGCCGGTGCAGCATTTGCGCATAACTTCAGCCTTGCTGGTTCTGCTGCTTCTGCAGAATCCATCGGCGGACCTTCCATCAACGGTAAAGTCGCTGTTATCCTTGGTCTTGTTGTGATGCTGGTTATTGCTACTCTCAACACCGCAAAAGCCAAAAAGAACGCATAATCCAATCCGTACTTAGAAAAGGAGCTGTATCTCATGGCAAATAAACAGATTGTCGATGCACGCGGGCTTTCCTGCCCACAGCCGGTACTGATGACCAAAAAAGCGATCGAAAGCGGAGAAAAATCCTATGAGATCCTGGTCGACAATGGTACCGCAAGAGAGAACGTCACCCGTTTTGCTACTAATGCAGGTTTTAAGGTAAGCGTTACCGAAGACGGCGACGATTATCGTCTGATCCTGACCAAATAGTGACATTATCTCTCAGAAACCAGCTTGAAGCTGGACTCTGTTTCGCGTTTTGGTTTTGTGAGAAATTGCAATTTCAACACACGGTGATCGCTCGTATTAGCACACTCGCTCTTTGGAGAATGGAGCTCAGCGACATTCTCGGGGCAATGAACACAAAACCTGTTTTGTGCAGAAAGTTCAACATTGCCCATTCGCCTACGGCGCGAAGACGCCAGCTTGAAGTTGGACACTGTTCTGCTCTGCCGCAAAGACGGGTGGTTTGTTTCGCTTCAACGAGCGCAGCCAAAGGCAAGCGACCTGCGCGAGAGCGAGGCTTTCAAGCTTTCACTTAGCCGACAACGCGAACAGGGTGCAGGCTCAGCCTGCTTCTCAGAAAGTACAGCCCGCGCAAAGACAGAAAAAGGATGGTAAAATTGACTTACATTGCAACCTTCTTCACCCATTTTGCGGCGGTGAATTTTTCCCGACAGCTCAAAGGCACCGAGAAAAAGCCGATGCTGATGCCTGTCCCAAGAAAGCTCAGCTCCTCCTGCGGGACCTGTGTGAAATTTATCCTCGACAGCGATATCCAGGAATTTGTTCATTCCGGCATCTTTGACGAGGACGTGGATACAGTCTATCTGGTCGAAAATGACGAATACACTGCAGTCTACGAAAACCATATCCGATAACGGAAAATACAGACAAAAAGCGCCCGACCGTTCTGGTCAGGCGCTTTTGATTTTCGTCCGCAATCTTCCGAGGGCTTGTCTGTCCACTGCATTCCTATGAGTGGCGCATCGTTATGCGCAGGCACACTTACCGTGTGCCACGCACTGACGTGCGGCAGCATCGAAACAGCATACAGCCTCTAGCGTTTTTATTATTTCATATGTTTTTTCAAAAGAGCGAGTGTGCTAACACGAGCGATCTCCGTGTGTTGAAACTGCAATTCTGCACCAAACCTAAGCGCGGAAACAGTGTCCAGCTTCAAGCTGGTTTCGCCCGCTGCGGCGTGTGCCAAAGGCTCTGCCTTTGGAATCCGCAATTTTTTGAAAAAAATTGAGTAAAACTTTTGTTTTGCTCTAACGCGCACGTGCCGCGTGCTGAAATCAAAGCTTCCAGCAATTTTAAGCGCGAAACAGTGTCCAGCTTCAAGCTGGCGCCGTAGGCGAACAGCGTGCAGGCTCAGCCTGCCAGGCTCTTTTATCTCTGACTGATCTTCTGTTCAGTCTGATAGAAAATAAAGTCGTCCAGATCTCCGGTCGTTTCAAGCCACGCGCGGCAGCCCTCCGGAATCTGCACACCTTCCCCGTTTTCCAGGCAAGGTGTCTGGGATTTGGTATATTCTTTCAAGAGTATCTTCTCCTCTGCAAAAAAGTACTCCCATATTCTATGCAAAGGAAAGAACAAATATACCTTGTCCTCCATTTTTATTTTAAATTTAACGCACACCTCTCTGCGCTCTTGCGCTGTGTCCATTTGCCTGACGGCGGCTCAAATACTGGTTTTGCTTGTTGCTCCACTGTCGCAGCTGCTCCAGATGGGTCCGGTCGATCTGATAAAACTTGACCACAAAGTCCTTGCCTTTTCCGTCCTGTGCCGGATAGCTTCGGCTGGTGACCTTGATAAGCTGATCGCGGGAACGATATGCCCAGATCTTTTTGTGGTTGCGGTAAAATCCCGGCAGCACCTCCTGAAACGGTGCGTTCAGGCAGGAACCAAGCTCCGGTTCAAACTCCGGCTTTAGGCTGGCAATATCGGTGATGCCATAAAAGGTCTTTTGCAGCAGCAGGGTTCCTTCCTCATTTGATTTTGTTTTGCTGCTGCGTTTGCGAAGCACCACCTTGTGCAGGTTTTTCTGCACAAAGTCTTCTCCTCCCAGCGCTTTGAGGATACTTGCTGCATTAACTGCATCGGACAGTGCCGAGTGATACTGTCCGTACGGTGTCAGCTTGAGGGCAGTCAGTGCAGTGCTCAATGCGCTTTGCTGACTGCTTTTTAAAACTGCCCGGTCAAACAGTGCCTGAAGGTCATACAGCTGAAGATTGTCTTCCTGCTCAAATCCATGATACAGCAGATTGGACAGCAGCACTGCCCGGTCGCAGTTTCCCCAGAAGATGATCTCCCGTTTTCCCTCGGAAAAATCCTCCTCAGAAAATTTGCAAAAATCCTGCCACACCGTTCCAAAGTCCGGACAACCTTCCAGTTTTTTCTCGGTAATGCCGGTCAGCTCGGTAATTTTGGAATGAATGACCGGATGAACGATCGGAGCAACCAGACGCTCAAAGGTCTTGAGGATGTTTCCCTGTTTGTCCACCATGACTGCTCCAACCTGAATAATTTCAAACTTGAGTGTATCTCCGCTTGCAAGCTCCTGCTCACTTGCGGGACCATAGTTCCACTCCAAATCCATAACGATCACAAGAGTTCCCCCCTTGCCGGTATGCGCCTGTGCTGGCGCACCTTGCGATAGATTTTCTCAAAACAGATTTATTATCTCACAAATCTTTAAAAAAATCTATCCCCCAGTCAGAGCTAAGGTTCTTGTTTTGCACCAGCTTGAAGTTGGGTACTGCTTTGCGCTTTGGTCTACCGGGAAATGATAAACTCAGCACACGAAAATTATTCAAGTCACCTCATGACTTATTGGAAAGCACTGCTGAGACCTGTCAGTTTGCTATGTGGGCTTGCGCAGCCCACTCCCGCGGATACTTTTCTTTTACGAGAAAAGTATCCAAAAGCGTATCTAAGGGGCTTCCCCTTAGATATCCCCTGGGGGCTTCGCCCCCGCAGTAACCGCAAAGCGGTCACGCTCCCCCCTGTCACGAAAGTTTCGAGTTCCGCTGGGGGTGTCGAGAGGGGGCAGGGCAATGTTTTAGATTCAACAGAAAATAACCTTAGCAGTCATTGCCCTTGAGAATCTCGCAAAGCTCGATTCTCCGCTGGGGGGATCGAAGGGGGAGTTCCCCCTTCCGTTGGAGGTCAAGGAACCAACAGGTTCCTTGTGAATCTTTGGATACTTTCTTTTCATAAGAAAGTATCCCCGGGGTGCAGGGGCGGGGAGCAACCCTGCAAAAGAAACAGGCTTGTTGAAACTTCGCTTTGAGGCAGAGTGTAAAGATAATGTTTTGGCTTCTGCTTCAAACGATAGCTTGTAAAAAAGCAAAAGTTTTTCTGTAGGTTTGGCGCCCCCCTTCATGGAAAAATCCACCTGATAGGAACAGGAAAAATCTGCCGACAAAATCAGGCAGAAATCAAAGTATCCGATTCTAACTTTTTACTTTGCCAAGACGATTGACATTACAGCGAGTAAAAGTTACAATAAATATAAAGAATTCATCGAAAGGATTTATCGGGATGAACACAGTACTAAAATCTCTGCTGACACCGCTTTTGTGCCTGTGCCTTGTGGGAGGGCTGTTAAGCGGCTGTACCTCATCAAACAGCAGTCAGGATACCTCAACAGAATATCTTTCCGAGCAAACGCAGACCGAATCGTTCCCTGTTCGCCTGGAAATTGGGGAAGAAAACCACATCATCCAGTCCAAACCCCGAAGGCTCGCTGTTTTGTCCGCCGACCTGATTCAGGCGTTGGAGGATATCGGTGCAGCAAGCCTTGTTTGTGCCGTAAGCAACGATGCACCGGCCAATATTTCGGTATCGGGTGCTAAGGCATGCGGAACGGTGCTGGACCCGGACCTTTCCCAGATCGCTGCTTCCAAACCGGATTGGGTGCTGGTTTCCTCTCCGATGCGCCAAAGTCAGAAGGAAGAGCTCTCCCAGCAGGGAATTGAAGTTATCACCTTTACACATCCGGATTCCATTGACCAAATCAAGGAACGTTACCGCCAGCTGTTCACCCTGTGCTATGGACTGGAAGGCACCACCCGCGCAGAACAGTTCCTTACCGACTATGACCAAAAACTCAATGACGCCATTGGCCCTGCGATGGAATACACCCGGGTTTCCGGTGAGAAAAAGGCTGTCTACCTTGCACAGCTTGATTACACCATGGCAACCGGCGAAACTTTCGAAGGACAGATGCTCGATTCGATGGGACTGAAAAATATCGGTGATCTTGGCTCCCGTTGGAATTATCCCGAAATTGAAAAAGATGAGCTGACACCGGATATTCTGTTTTATGACAGCACCATCGATCCGGAACAGATCAAACAGAGCGAAGTTTATAAAGATTGTCCAGCGGTTACATCCGACCAGCTGGTGGCAGTTGATTTTTCCGCGATGCGGCTGCGCGGACTGCCGATGATCGAAGAACTTGCCAAAATGGCTCGCGCCGCATATCCGCAAGCATACGGAAAATAAAGTCTTGGGGGCTTTTCCCCAGGACTTTTTCTTTTCTCGGAAGGATTTTAAAACAAAGACAGAGCAAACGCTGCCTTTTTTACAAAGTATCTTTAACTTTCCCGATAAAGGAAGGTGTGGAAAGGAGACCGTTCTTTCCTTTTTTCCTTCTCCCCTTTTTGCTTTTTTGTTTTATTTCTTTTTTCCATTGTTGTGGATTGGATGCTGCCCGACTGTTCACCGGTTGTTAGCATGCTGTTAAAAGGCTGTGCTTTGGTTGTGCACCATCCATGAAAAAGGTACAGGAACATCCACTTTTTCCACACCCGCAAGCAGGCTGTCATAGTTGTTGACGGTAATCAGGCTTGCCCGCGCTAATGTCTGGCGGCTTACTTCCCCCGAACATTCCAGATGACTTAATGCGGTGCGCACCTGCTGGATGCTCATTCCCAGCTCTCCGGCAAGCACTCCATAGGTGCAGATGCGCTGTCCCCGCAGCACCGGGATTCCGTGCCAGCTGCGGTCGGTATAGTTTGCGGTGAGCAGCAGATGCAAAAAGATCCGCATGGTGTTTGGTTCATCGTACCACTGCCAGTTGGTGATGCTTCTTGGCAGCATAATAAATCCGTTTTCAAGCATAGTTTGCCACTTCCTTTCACCTATACTCAAAAAAGGCGGCGCAGTTGCATTCCAAAATGCAACAATCCCTCCTTGCCCTGAAAAAAGTTTTCGAATTTCAAATTGACACGCTATCTCACTGGGGGTATACTGTAAGAAGAAGGATCGTCACATTTATGTCAAATAAAAAGGAGCGTGTCACCATGGCTATTCTGGTTACCGGAGGCGCCGGATTTATCGGCAGCCATACCGTCGTTGAACTGATCCAGGCAGGAAAAGAGGTCGTTATTGTCGATAACTTTTCCAATTCCAAACCGGAAGTTTTAAACCGCATTGAAAAAATCACCGGAATCCGTCCAATCCTTTATCAGGCAGACCTTTTGGACAAACCGGCAATCGATAAAATCTTTGAAGAACAGAACATCGAAGCTGTTATCCACTTTGCAGGATTCAAGGCAGTTGGTGAATCTGTTCAGAAGCCGCTGGAATACTACCACAACAACATCACCGGCACCCTGATGCTCTGCCAGAGCATGCGTGAACACGGCTGCAAGAAGATCGTTTTCTCCTCCTCCGCAACCGTATACGGCATGAACAATCCAGTTCCTTTCAAAGAAGGCATGCCAACCTCCGCAACCAATCCTTACGGCTACACCAAAGTTATGATCGAGCAGATCCTTTCCGACCTGTATGTTGCTGACAAGGAATGGAGCGTCATCCTGCTGCGTTACTTCAACCCAATCGGTGCTCATGAAAGCGGCCTCATCGGCGAAGATCCAAACGGCATTCCAAACAACCTTCTGCCATACATCGCACAGGTTGCAATCGGCAAGCTGCCATGTCTGAGCGTATTCGGCGATGACTACGACACCGTAGACGGAACCGGCGTCCGCGACTACATCCATGTTGTAGACCTCGCACTGGGTCACCTCAAAGCAATTGACTACAGCCTGTCCCACACCGGCGTGGAAGCCATCAACCTCGGAACCGGCAACGGTACCAGCGTTCTCCAGATTCTCCACGCATTCGAAAAAGCATGCGGACACAGCATCAACTACAAAATCGCACCACGTCGTGCAGGCGACATCGCCTCCTGCTATGCTGACGCTTCCAAAGCAAAAGAAATGCTTGACTGGGAAGCTACCCGCACTATTGAGGACATGTGCCGCACCGGCTGGAACTTCATTTCCAAAAATCCAAACGGACTGGAATAACAAATCGTTATCATCCGTTGCACAAATCAAACGAAAAAAGGCTGACTGAGTAAACCTCAGTCAGCCTTATGTCTATCACAGAAAAGGCGGGGGATTATGTGGGCTTACGTAGCCCACTCCCGCGGATACTTTTCTTTTACGAGAAAAGTATCCAAAAGCGTATCAAAGAGGAAGTATCCTCTTTGATATCTCCTCGGGGGGAAGTCTCCCCCACAGTCACTCCGCGACGTTCCCCCTCATTTACCATGAAACTTTCGAGCATCGCTGGGGGATCGAAGGGGGAGTTCCCCCTTCTGCTGGAAATCCAAAAACCAGGAGGTTTTTGGTGTATCTTTGCCTACTTTCTTTACATAAGAAAGTAGGCGCGGTGTGGAGCGCGCAGCTCCACAAAGGAAAAGTCTTGCTGAAACTTTAGTTTGAATCAGAGTGTAAAGATAATATTTTGGCTTCTGCTTCAAACGATAGCTTGTAAAAATCAAAAGTTTCTCTGTGGGCTTACGCAGCCCACCCCTGCGGATACTTTTCTTTTACGAGAAAAGTATCCAAAAGCGTATCAAAGAGGAAGTATCCTCTTTGATATCTCCTCGGGGGGAAGTCTCCCCCACAGTCACTCCGTGACGCTCCCCCTCATTTATTACACAAGCCTCGACTTCTTCGGAGAAGAATATTTCCCCTGTATCTCGTTATTATAATCAGAAATCCATACTCAAAAAGAAGGTGTTTTTCCTGAAAGCCCATATCCAGCCAAACCAGGTCCCGACCCGCCGTTCCCATAAAAAGCGGCTGCTCAAGATTCTCACCAGCCGACTGTTCATCGTCGGCGTGCTGATTCTTGTCCAGCTTTTTCTATTGCTGTTTCTTCTGGTCAAGGTCGGTACCATGCGCTATTGGATCAGCATTGTCTTTAATGTCGTCAGCATTCTGATGGTGCTGTACATCCTCACCCGGGAGGATAACCCCTCCTTTAAAATTTCCTGGATCATTGTCATTATGGCTGTTCCGCTCATCGGCGGCGTGTTCTATCTCATCTTCGGACGCAAGATGCATGGACGCCGGATGGCGCGCCAGATCGAAAGCTATACCGATGCCCTGCTGCATAAGGACCACGGTTCCCTGCCCCAGTGCAGCGGAAACTGTCAAACTCTGGAACGGCTGCGGGAAAATCATTACACCCTTGCCCGACAGGCAGACTACATCTACAACGTGTCAGGATTTGAGCTTTACCAGAACACCGAAGCGGAATACTTCCCCAGCGGGGAACAGTTCTTTGCACGGCTGCTGGAGGAGCTTCGCGGCGCACAGAAATTTATCCTGTTGGAATATTTCATCGTACAGCATGGAAAGATGTGGGACTCTATCCTAAAAATTCTGGAAAACAAGCGTGCCCACGGGGTAGAGGTACGCATCCTTTACGATGATGTCGGCTGTGTTGCCACCCTGCCTGCCCTCTACGCCGACTATCTGCGGCAGAAGGGATTTCAGGTCGGTGTCTTCAACCCCTTCCGTCCAAGGCTCAACGCTGCCACAAACTACCGCGATCACCGCAAAATCTGTGTCATCGACGGAAATGTCGGCTTCACCGGCGGCATCAACCTTGCTGACGAATACATCAACCAGAAGGAAAAATACGGTCACTGGAAAGATACCGCCGTTCTGCTTCGTGGGGAAGCGGTGCAGAGTCTGACCGAGATGTTTTTGGAACTGTGGCAGTTTACCTGTCACGAAAGTTTGAGCCTGTCCGACTTTCTTCCAACCCGCTCGCACAGCTGTGCCGGCTTTGTCCAACCTTACGGTGACAGCCCGCTGGACAACTTCAATCTTGCCGAAAACGTCTACATGCAGATCCTAAACCACGCAAAGAACTATGTCTACATTACCACGCCGTATCTGATTTTGGACAACGAGATGATCAACGCCCTCTGCCTTGCTGCACAAAGTGGCATTGATGTGCGCATCATCACCCCGCACGTACCGGACAAGTGGTATGTCCACATGGTCACCCGCTCCCATTATTCCCAGCTTCTGCGTGCAGGCATCCGCATTTTTGAATACACGCCGGGATTTATCCATGCCAAGATGTTTGTCAGCGATGACAGCACCGCTATTGTCGGCACGACCAACGTCGATTTCCGCAGTTTTTATCTGCACTTCGAGTGCGGTGTTGCATTTTATCTATCTCCGATGGTTTCCAAGGTCAAGGAAGATTTTCTGCGCACCCAGAACATCTGTGAGGAGATCACGCTGGAGAAAGAGCGTGCTGTCAAAGCACCAATCCGAATTTTACGCTCTTTGCTGCGCGCCTTTGCACCATTGATGTAACCAGCTTGAAGCTGGTCACTATTTCGCACTCTGGTATACTGCAGGATTTCAGCTTCAGCACACAGGGAAACTTTCGTTTTTACAAGCTGCCGTTTGGAGTATAATCCCAAATGTTATTTGTCCTTAATTTACTTTCAGTAAACCTGTTTCTTTTGCAGGGTGGCTCCCCGCCCCTGCACCCCGGGGATACTTTCTTTGTAAAAGAAAAGTTAAACTTCGTTTAACTACCAAAGATTCACAAGGAACCTCTTGGTTCCTTGACCTCCAACAGAAGGGGGCGCTGCCCCCTCTCGACACCCCCAGCGGAGAATCGAGCTTTGCGAGATTCTCAGGGGCAATGACTGCTAAGGTTATTTCTGCTAAAACTAAAACATTGCCCTGCCCCCTTCGATCCCCCCAATGATGCATGAAACTTTCGTGGTAAACGAGGGGGAACGTCACGGAGTGACTGTGGAGACAGGATAATGTTATAAATTGTGGAAAAATAAAGTTTTGCGTCATTGTCCGAACTACCCATCTTTGCGCCGTAGGCGAACAGTGTCCAGCTTCAAGCTGGCGCAGGGGTGGGCTGCGTAAGCCCACATAGTAAACTGGCAGATCTCAGCAGTTCTTCCAAATGCGTCAGCGTGGTGGTTTGGGTGATTGTCATACACTGAATTTACCCTTTCCTGGCATTCCTCAAACTGAGCCTGCACTCTGTCTTGGCACACATCTATCATTTTGGCATACAGCACAAAAGGGTATGGGAATTTCTTCCCATACCCTTTTTCTTTTTCATTGATTATGCGTTCTTTGCAAAGGCTCCGTCTGGAATGGTCACCTTTTTGATGTCCGCGCCGATCTTCTGCAATTTGCCGATCAGATCCTCGTATCCGCGTTCCACCCAGTGGATATCCTCAATCTCAGAAGTGCCTTTTGCGCTCAGTGCAGCCTGTACAAGAGCTACTCCTGCACGCAGGTCCAAAGCTTTGACCTGTGCACCCGAAAGCTGCTCTACGCCCTCTACAACGGCTACCTTGCCGTCTACCTGAATCTTTGCGCCCATACGGTGCAGCTCGTCCACATACTTAAAGCGGTTGTCCCACACGCCCTCCGTCACGATGCTGGTACCCTGTGCAATTGAAAGCAGGGTGGTCATCTGCGGCTGCATGTCGGTCGGGAAGCCCGGATGCGGCAGAGTCTTAACGTTTGTTTTGTTGAGCACGCCGGTGCGGCGCACACGAATCGAATCATCATATTCCTCGATCTCGCAGCCAGCCTGAATCAGCTTGTCAGTGATAGCTTCCAGATGCTTTGGAATAACATTTTTAATCAGTACATCTCCACCGGTAGCAGCAGCGATGGTCATATAGGTTCCAGCCTCAATCTGGTCCGGGATAATCGGATAGTTTGTGCCGTGCATAATGTCTACGCCGTGAATCTTGATCACGTCGGTACCTGCACCACGGATATCAGCGCCCATCGAGTTTAAGAAGTTTGCAAGGTCAACGATGTGCGGCTCTTTTGCAGCATTTTCCAGAATGGTCAGACCCTTTGCACGGACTGCTGCCAGCATAATATTAACGGTAGCACCAACCGACACAACATCCAGATAGATGTGTGCGCCGAACATTTCGTCGCTCTGTGCGTTGATAAAGCCATAATCGGTGGTAACGGTTGCTCCCAGTGCCTCAAAGCCCTTGATGTGCTGGTCGATTGGGCGCACACCGAAGTTGCAGCCGCCCGGAGGGGAAACATGTGCTTCGCCAAAACGTCCCAGGAAAGCACCGAGGAAATAGTAGGACGCACGAAGATGGCGGGCCGATTCGTAAGGAACAACTGGCTCGCGGATATTTCTGGTGTCGATCTCGACGGTGTTTTTCGCTAAATAGCGCACGTTTGCGCCAAGATCTCTGAGTATCTGAAACAGGATGCTGACATCACTGATATTTGGTACATTTTCGATGACACAGATATCCTGTGCCAGAACAGTTGCAGGGATGATTGCAACCGCTGCGTTCTTTGCTCCGCTGATTTCCACTTCACCATGAAGGGCGTTTCCGCCGTTAATTACATATTTTTCCAAGGCTGACTCCCCTTAAATTTCGTTTTTGCGCCACCACACAGGAATGGCCCCTCTGCCCTAAATCCAACTGAATCCAACTTACTTAAACATATCTTTCTTCCAAAGAATCAGCGTGCACAGCAGCACCAATGCCCCTGCCAGTGCAAGCGTAAACCAAAAATGCGGATAAGGCAGACCATCCACATTCATTCCATAAAGACCGAATACCATATTCGGCAGAGCCATCACGATGGTCAGTGCGGTCAGCACCTTCATCACGATGTTCAGGTTGTTGGAAATGATCGATGCAAAGGCGTCCATCGTGTTGGAAAGGACGTTTGCATAGATCGAACACATCTCGATTGCCTGCTTGACCTCGATAATAACATCTTCCAGAAGCTCTTCATCCTCATCATACAGCTTGATGATGCGGCCGCGCAGAATCTTTTCCAGCGTGACCTCGTTGGATTTGAGTGACGTAGAAAAATAAACCAGGGATTTTTCCAGTCCAAGGATCTGCACCAGCTCCTTGTTCCTCATGGTTTTGTGCAGCAGGTTTTCGGTTGTGTAAGAAATCTTATCTATCTGTTTTAAGTACTGCAGGAACCTTGTCGCGATCCGCAGCAAAATACTCAATAAAAATTGTGTCCGCAAGTGGGTCTGGATATTCTTCACCAGTCCCTGGCTGATTTCGGTAATCACTGCGTTCTCTCTCAGACACACAGTGGTGATAAAGCGATTGTTCGTAATAATCGCCATTGGCATTGTCGAATAAACAATGGTTTTTTCTTCATCTTGTTTTTCCGCTGTTGGCACGTCCACGATGACCAGCGTCTGGTCTTCCTCCGACTCGACACGAGAACTCTCCTCCTCGTCCAGTGCGGCGCGCACAAAGTCCTGTTCCAGTCCCAGAATATCGACCAGATAACGGACTTCCTGCTCGGTCGGACAGATCGCGCACACCCAGCAGCCGTCCTCGACAACCGAAATAGGTCGAACACGGTTATCAATCGTTTTATAAAAATTGAGCACGGCCGGCTTCCTCCCAACTTCAGGACAGAACGGTCTTGAATCCTGTCCCGAATCTTGTTTTTCTGCTAAATGACCAACAACCTAACGGGTCAGGGTTCAAAATACTCACCTCTTTAAGTTATTCTCTTTTAAAAAATCTCCATAACAGTCTTATTATATCATAAACCAGCCTGATTGCAAGCCAAAACCGGCCAACTTCGCCCTTCAAAACAAAGAAATCGCCTGCCCGTCCGGCGCAGATTTTGTGCAATTTTTAACTATCGGCTCCTTTTAAAGTGTTTGCTTTTTTCTTTTTTTGTTGCATGCAAAAATAAATTTTCCATATTTTCCCTCTTTTGCTCTTTGAGACTACTCCTTTCCTGCATAAAATGCTATAATAAAGTCAGTTTTTTGTGGGGGAGGACTGTTTTATGTACAGCTGTCTGAAAAGTTACGGCATCGACGGAATCGACGCTTTTCCGGTCACAGTGGAGGCGACCTTCGGGCGTGCCATGCCGGGATTTGACATTGTCGGATTGCCCGATGCTGCCATCAAGGAATCCCGTCTGCGGGTGCAGTCCTCCATCCGACTTTGCGGCTACGAGCTTCCGGCGGGCAGAATCACAGTAAACCTTGCCCCTGCAAGCCAGCGAAAATTTGGCCCTGCATTTGACCTTCCCATCTTTCTTGCGGTGCTTGCCGCCACCAATCAGCTTTCCTCCCTGCCGGAGGATGCCGCCTTTGTGGGGGAACTAAGCCTTTCCGGACAGATTCGTCCAGTCAACGGCGTGCTCTCGATGGCGCTGCGGGCAAAAGCTGACGGCATCCCTGCCTTTTTTGTGCCGGAAGAAAACGCAAAGGAAGCCTCCATCGTCGAGGGGCTTACTGTCTATCCGGTCTCTGACATTACCGCACTGCTTGCCCACCTCAATGGAAGCCCCCCCATCACACCGGTGGAGTTTGATCCGCTGCTCATCCTTTCAGGTGCAAATCAATTTGAAAACGACCTTGCCGATGTGCGCGGTCAGCACTTTGCAAAGCGCGCTCTGGAAATCGCTGCTGCCGGCGGACATAACCTGCTGCTCATCGGCCCGCCCGGAACCGGCAAAAGTATGCTGGCAAAGCGCCTGCCCTCCATCCTGCCAAAGCTCAGCTTCCGGGAAGCAATCGAAACCACCCGTATCTACTCGGTGGCTGGGATGCTCTCCCCTGACCATCCTATTCTGTCCACCCGACCGTTTCGTTCCCCGCACCACACCGTTTCCCCCGCAGGACTGACCGGCGGCGGCTCCAGTCCCGTTCCCGGAGAGATCTCCCTTGCACACAACGGTGTGCTCTTTCTGGATGAGCTGCCCGAATTCCAGCGGCAGGCACTGGAGGTTCTGCGCCAGCCCATCGAGGACAACCAGGTTACCATCTCCCGCGCCACCTCCCGCGTAACCTATCCCTGCTCGATGATGTTTGTGGCTGCGATGAATCCCTGTCCCTGCGGCTATCGGGGGCACCCCAAAATCGCCTGCACCTGCTCGCCCCATGCAGTACAAAAATACATCTCCCGCATCTCCGGTCCGCTTCTGGACCGCATTGACCTTCATGTCGAGGTAGCGCCGCTCGAGTTTTCCTCCCTTACCGGAGAAAGCCACGAGGAAAGCTCCGCACAGGTCCGCGCAAGGGTCGAAGCTGCCCGAAAGATTCAGCACGAACGCTTTTCGGGCACCTCCATCACCTGCAACGCCCGCATCCCTGCCGGAAGTCTTGGGACTTACTGCCCGACCACCGAACAGGCACAGCAGTTTCTGCGCCGCGCCTTTGACTCGATGGGGATGAGCGCCCGCGCCTATGACCGCATCCTCAAGGTATCGCGCACCATCGCCGACCTTGCCCATCAGCAAGTGATCGACAAACCGCAGATTGCCGAGGCACTCGCCTACCGCACGCTCGACCAGAAATACTGGTACGAGGACTACTCGCTTTAACTCTTTTTGGAAAGGAATCACACTATGCTCAAAATTGACCTGATTACCGTTGGAAAGCTCAAAGAGGACTATCTGCGCCGCGCCTGCGAAGAATATGCAAAGCGGCTTGGTTCCTACTGCAAACTGCAAATTTTCGAATTGCCTGAATACAAGATGCCGCAAAACCCTTCGGATGCGCACATTGCAAACTGCATCCAGCAGGAAGGACAGAGCATCCTAGCCAAAATCGCACCGCAGAGCTATGTGGTGGCGATGTGCATCGAAGGCAAAATGCTTTCCTCCGAGGATCTTGCCGAGACCTTCACGCAGGTGCAAAACCGCGGAATGAGCCAGTTAAGCTTTATCATCGGCGGCTCCTGGGGATTATCCGATGAGGTAAAGCAGCGGGCTGATTTTAAGTTATCCATGTCGCGGATGACCTTTCCACATCAGCTGGCGCGGGTTATGCTGTTGGAGCAGATCTACCGTGCATGCAGCATCAACAACAACTCCAAATACCACAAGTAGCGCCAGCTTGAAGCTGTGAACTATTTTCTATGTGGGCTTACGCAGCCCACTCCCGCGGTTCCTTTTCTTTTACGAGAAAAGGAACCAAAAGCGTATCTAAGGGATTCCCCTTAGATATCCCCTGGGGCAGGTGACGGTTAAAGCAGGCGGCGCAAATCAGAATGATGCGCCGTCACCATGAAAATCGAATTTCATTCGATTTTCCGAGGGATGGAAAGCAAAACCAGTTTGCTTTCCTAACTAAAACCATCCCTTCCTGCAGTAACCGCAAAGCGGTCACGCTCCCCCTTATCTATCACAAAAGTTTCATAACTCACCGGGGGGATCGAAGGGGGAACTCCCCCTTCTGCTGGAAATCCAAAAACCAGGAGGTTTTTGGTGTACCTTTGGTAGTTAAACGAAGTTTAACTTTTCTTTTACAAAGAAAGTAGGCGTGGTGTGGAGCGCGTAGCTCTACAAAGTAGAAGACTTGCTGAAACTCTGGTTTGAGGCAGAGTGTATATGCATTCCTGCTCAAACTGCAACATTGTCCTGCCCCCTTGCCAATCCCCCCATCCTGTGATAAAATTCTTTGCAGATAAAACTTACCCCCACCATAAGAAAGGAGCTTTCCATGGCACTGTTTTGCCCGCTTTACAGCGGAAGCAGCGGAAATTGTGTCTATCTAGACTCGGGAAAAACAAAGGTCCTCATCGACCTAGGCGTCAGCTGCCGCGCAGCTGTCACTGCCCTTTCTTCCCTTGACGTCGATCCAAAAGATCTCTCCGCCATCCTCATTACCCACGAACATTCCGATCATATCAAAGGCCTTGCGGTCTTTTTAAAAAAATATCCCGTCCCGCTTTTTGCCTCCCGTGAGGTGCTGGATTTCATCCGAGAGAATGTAAAGCTTCCCGAAGATCTCCCTCTGTATGAGGCAAACCCGGACGGATTTTATGTCGACCAGATGCAGGTCAGCCCCTTCCCAACCTCTCATGACAGTGTGGGAAGCCTCGGCTACCGCTTCACCTTTCTGGACAAACACAACGACGAGATCTCGGTCGGTGTCGCAACCGACCTTGGTGTCTATACCCCACAGGTACAGCAGGGACTCTGCGGCTGTCAGGTGGTCATGCTGGAGTCTAACTACGATGAGGGCATGATCCGCGTTTCCGATTATCCTTATTACCTCAAGCGCCGCATCCAGTCTCAGAACGGTCACCTTTCTAACGGTGATTGTGCTACTGCTTTAACCGGACTTGCCGCGCAGGGAACCCGTCACTTTGTACTGGGACACCTGAGCAAAAACAACAACATGGAGCTGCTTGCCCATCAGGCAGCACATCAGGCTTTGTCTCAGGCAGGCTTTGTGGAAGATCGCGACTTCACCCTTCAGGTGGCGCGCCGCAGTGAACCAAGCATCCCGATTCTGCTTTCTGACTCTCCGGATGCACCGGCTGCAAACCTTCTGCTCAAACCGGGTTGGACTGCCGCTGCTGCTCCGTCCCCCGCTCTATAAAAACATAACGGCTCTGACCTTTTTCGGTTAGAGCCATTTTTGCTTTTCTCTAAAATCCATAAAAGAAACAGAAAAACTTCTCCTCACAGGAAATAGAATTTATTCTGCATTTATGATACAATTGTCATATTCAGAATATCCTGCGAAAGGAAGTGTTTTTATGTTGCAAGGTTACCTGTCATCCATGCTTCCCAGTGAGCTGACCGCCCTGTTTCTGTTTTTGCTGCTGTTAGTCCTGGTCATCTATCTGATCAACGCCATCGCCTTTTATAATCTGGCGGTACGCTACGGCGTTCCCTCCCCGTGGATGTCCTTTGTCCCGATTCTGAATGTCTATCAGACAGGAAGATTCATCAATGCCATGCTGCCGGATGTTCCCCCGCTCTATCAGCGTTTTTCGCACATTTCCTTCTGCCTGCTGACGCTCGGCGGATATGCAATCGACATGATCATAACCCTGTTTGTTCCCCAGCTGGAAAACCTCTGGAGCATCTTTTACACTCCGTTTAGTCTTGCAATCGCCTTTCTTCTGTACTATCTGTTCTTCTCCCGCTATGTACCGCAGAAAAGGCTTACCTACACGATTCTTGCAACCTTGATTTGCGGACCGATCTTCATTCTCTATTTTCTGAGCAAGGAACGCAAAGAACAACAGAATACATAACATCAGAAAAGGACTCGTCAATTGGCGAGTCCTTTTCCTTGGGTTTTATATGGTGTTCAGTTTAAGATTGTTGCTTCTTGATCTGTTTAGCGATATTCCCGAATCGAATAGAGGATCAGTGCCGGTCCTACCACCGGAATCAGGGAAAGCAGGGTAAACAGGAATTTGTTTCGTGGTTCGTATTGCTGGAAGACAAACAGGTAGATCATGACCTGTGCCAGATAAACCACCAGACCCAAGATACCCGAAATCAGTCCACCCAAAAATGGAACTGCCCATGCCATCGAAGAAACGATGGAAAGGATCGGCAGCGCATATGCAAGCGGCACATCGCTGAGATAGCGGTTGAATGGAGCGGTATTATACTTGAGCGTATCGCCGATATATCCGATTACATAGAGGTTAAACAGCGGGATAAACGCAAGCCACGGATACGGCATACAGCGCAGCTTTGCCAGCTTAAAAAAGGCAAGCGCAGAAACGATATAGACTGCAAGTTGAACGATCGAGGATATTGACCAGAATGCGGTTATTCCGTACATAAACTTCCTTCTTTCCTGGAATCTTCGGCTTCTTTATTATACCACTTCAAAAGTAAAAATCCTAGTGGCTTAACCCAAATTCCCCATAAAACTTTTAACCTGTTTAAACTCAATTTTCAACTATTTTACACAAGACAGTGTTTCTCATCGACAAAAATCTTCTCAATTCGACATTTCTGTAGAAAAAAGCGTGAAATCATGGGGAAAAACGGCATTTTTTTGGGGAAAAGCTCTTGATTTGCCGGGGAAAAATCGTTATAATGATGTCATCATCAAGTTAATTTCAAAGCAAAAACGGCTTTTCGATTATTTCCTGTATCGAAAAGCCGTTTTTCTTTTTGCTATTGTTATTTTTCCATAAAGTCAGAAAAGTGGTAGGAATACAAACGCTTGCGCACATCCTCCGAGATCTCGCGGAAGATTTTCTGGAACTCACAGCATTTGTTTTTGTGGCGTGTGCAGGCATATTCCCCTGTCACACAGCGGTTGAGGGTATATCTTCCCTCGATGGTTTCGATCACTTCACCCAGCGAGATTTCTTCCGCTGGTTTGCCGATTTCATAACCGCCCTGGGTTCCTTTAAAGGATTTGACAATCCCCGCAGCAACCAGCTTGCGAAGAATCTTCAGTGAAAAACGCAGCGTCACCCCTGTCATTTCAGAAATGGTCTTTGCATCCAACCTTTTCCCACTCTGTGCCAGTGCATGAACAATCCGCACTGCATAATCGGCCTCTAGTGTAATATGCATTTCATTCACCTCTCGCTTCTAAAGCCGTTCTGCTTTTTCCCTGGGGTTTTCTCCCCTTTATACCTTACCTTTTTAGTATATAATACCCTTTATCGCTTGTCAAGCATAAACTTTTTCCTATTTTGATCTTGATTCTCTGCATAGGAGTGTTGGAGGTCAAGGAAGGAACTGCCAGTGTGGACCTGTGCCATCCCCCTTTTTGGTCACAATGAAAGATTTTTTCCCTCTTTGTTATCCTGATTTGACAAAGTTCGCCCTTTCTTTACAAAAATATATATTCAATCACCGAAAAGAGTGCTAGAATGAAAAAACAGGGAGCAAGCTTTAAAAGCTTTCTGCCTAAATTTTTAAAGGAGTGATTGAATATGAATACCACCATTTCCCCAGAAGCACTCTGCAGTCTTGAGCAGAAATTTGACCAGAATCCGGTACATACCGTTGCGATGAACGCTGTATATACAAACGGAATTAATGCCTGCGCCAGAAACTATCCGGTTGACCGCGAGATTACACACGATTACTCCATCAGCCTGACCCAGGGCAAGATCACCAATCAGAAAAAGAGCGGCCGCTGCTGGATGTTCGCAGCACTCAACTGCCTGCGCTTTGCCCTGATGAAAAAATGCAACCTCGAAACCTTTGAGCTTTCCCAGAGCTACACTCTGTTTTACGATAAGCTGGAAAAATCCAACTACTTCCTCGAAAGCATCCTCAACACCCTCGACGAAAAGACCAGCAGCCGCCTGATTGCACACCTGCTGTCCTCTCCACTCGGTGACGGCGGCCAGTGGGATATGCTTTGCAGCTTGGTCAACAAATATGGTCTGGTTCCAAAATCCGCAATGCCGGAAAGCTACAGCTCCTCGGCTACTTCGGAAATGTGCTCTTACATGACCGAAAAACTGCGTGAGTTTGCCTGCATCTTAAGACGCGCACACAAAGACGGCGAAAGCATGGAACAGCTGCGTGCCCGCAAGGAAGAAATGATGCAGACCATCTACAACATGCTGTGCATCAGCCTTGGCAAACCACCAAAGACCTTTACCTTTGAGTACCGCGACAAAGACGGCAACTTCCATCGCGACTGCGACCTGACTCCAAAAGCATTCTATGAAAAATATATCGGTGTCAATGTCAACGATTATATCAGCCTGATCAACGCTCCTACAGAGGATAAACCATTCTACAGAAGCTACAGCGTCAGCTATCTGGGCAACGTCATCGAAGGCAGACCGGTTAAATATGTAAACCTGCCAATCGAGGAGCTCAAAAAAGCTGCAATCGCTCAGATGAAGGATGGCGAACCGGTATGGTTTGGCTGTGATGTCGGCAAACGTTCCTCCCGTGACGGCGGCATCATGGACACCGAGCTTTATGACCTTGACCACCTGTTTGACACCACCTTCGGCATGACCAAGGGTGAACGTCTGGACTACGGTCAGAGCCTGATGACCCATGCAATGGTATTCCAGGGGGTTAATCTGGATGAAAACGGCAATCCAAACCGCTGGAGAGTGGAAAACAGCTGGGGCGAAGATGCTGGCAAAGATGGTTACTATGTTATGAGCGATCGCTGGTTTGACGAGTACACCTACCAGATCGTAGTAAACAAAAAGTACCTGCCAAAAGAGGTTCTGGACGTTTACGAATCCGAGCCAATCATGCTGGAACCATGGGACCCAATGGGCTCACTGGCAAAATAGCAGGCTGCCGCAAAACACAAAAATAGAAGTTTTCGTCCACCTTTTACAAAAGGTGGTGGGTTTCAAAAGGGCAAAGCCCTTTGACGCACTCCGCAGAGTGCGGAAACCTTATCGTCAGGCGCATTTTTGAGAGCTCGAGAACTTTTTGCAAGAGAAAAAGTTCTCGAAAATCGATTGTAATCAGAAAGTGAGCTCAAAAATTATCCAGTGGATGATTTTTGACGGTAGAAACTGCTTCCAGTTTACACCTGCACAATATGTGCAGATGCGCACTGACGTGCGTCAGCATCGAAACGGCATACTGCCCCTATCGATTTTTATTTTATTGTGAAGTGTCACAGGGGCGTTGCCCCCGTACCCCCACAAACTTTTGTGTACAAAAGTTTGACAAAAAACTTCTGTTTTTTCCCAAATAACACATCAGGAGATACTCCCATGAACCTTGTTACCGAACGTCTTATCATCCGTGAATTGAAAATGTCCGATCTGGATCGCTTCGACCCGCTTGCAAACTCGGATTTTGTCTTAAAATATCTGTGTATGTACAAGATGGACCGCGAGGGCTCCAGACAATATCTTCAGCAGATGATCGAAAAGCAAAAGGATTTTGCGGTTGCCTTGAAAGACACCGATGAACTCATTGGCAAGATTCATATTGACGAAGACCACCTGCGATATGATGTCAACTCCGTCGACCTTGCCTACTGGCTGGGTGAAGAATATACCCGCAAGGGATATATGACCGAGGCACTTTCCGCTTTCATCGACTATCTGTTTGAGGAAAGAAAGTATGACGCCATCACTGCGCAGGCACTTGCACCGAACACTGCTTCCCGCGCACTGCTGAGCAAACTGGGCTTTGTGCAGGAAGGATATCTGCGTCGGGCAATCAAAGACAACGGCGTAATCTATGATAACGTGTTGTTTTCTTTGCTGAAAGAAGACAAAAGCAAGCAGTCTTAATCCAGCTGTCATCTCTTGCTGAAAATGAAAATTACTACAAAAAAAGATGCAGGCAAAATGCCTGCATCTTTTTGTTTTTACTTGAAGTGTCTGTGTCACAGGGGTTTCACCCACAAACTTTTGTGTACAAAAGTTTGACAAAAAACTCCTGTTTGCCTTCGGCACAAAGACGGTTCGTTTGCTCAAAAGAGCGAGTGTGTTAACGCGAGCGAACACCGCGTGCTGAAACTACAATTTCGCACTAAACCAGAGCGCGAAACAGTGTCCAGCTTCAAGCTGGTTAATCTAAAAAGTCTTTAAGTCTCTTGCTTCTGCTTGGATGTCTGAGTTTTCTCAGAGCCTTAGCTTCGATCTGACGGATACGTTCACGGGTAACGTTAAATTCCTTGCCAACTTCTTCCAGAGTGCGGTTTCTGCCGTCCTCCAGACCAAAACGCAGCTCCAGAACCTTCTTTTCTCTTGGTGTCAGGGTGGAGAGAACATCCTCCAGCTGCTCTTTGAGCAGGGTGTGAGATGCAGCATCTGCCGGAGCAGGTGCATCCGAGTCCTCGATAAAGTCGCCTAAGTGGCTGTCTTCTTCCTCACCAATTGGAGTTTCCAGAGAAACTGGCTCCTGTGCCACACGCATGATCTCGCGTACCTTGTCAATTGGCATATCCAGTTCTGCAGCAATCTCTTCTGCTGTCGGATCGTGTCCGTTTTTGTGCAGCAGCTGGCTGGAAACCTTCTTTACCTTGTTGATGGTCTCTACCATGTGTACTGGAATACGGATGGTTCTTGCCTGGTCTGCGATTGCACGAGTGATTGCCTGACGAATCCACCATGTTGCATAGGTCGAGAACTTGAAGCCCTTGGTGTGGTCAAACTTCTCAACTGCTTTGATCAGACCCAGGTTTCCTTCCTGAATCAGATCCAAGAACTGCATGCCGCGGCCAACATAACGTTTTGCGATGCTGACAACCAGTCGCAGGTTTGCTTCGGACAGACGTTTTCTTGCATAAGGGTCGCCCTGTGCCATTCTTTCAGCCAGTTCGATTTCTTCCTCTGGAGTCAGCAGCGGAACACGGCCGATCTCCTTGAGGTAAACTTTGACCGGGTCATCGATGCTGATACCGTCTACCGACAGCAGCGCATCGTCATCCTTGTCCCCGTCCAGATCTTTTCCATCCAGATCGGACAGATCAATGTCATCGACAATGTCGATGTTGAGTGATTCCAGCGTATCATACAGCTTGTCTACCTTTTCCACGTCAAAATCAAGCTGCTCGAGAGCATCGTTGATTTCTCTTGTGGTCAGTTTGCCGTTGGCTTTTCCGCTTTCGATCAGGCTGCGGATGACCGCCTTTTTGTCTTTAACTGCCAAACTAACTCCTCCTGTTTTTTTTCGCTGCCAGATTTTTGATGTATTCCCCCAGGTCTGCATCATCCATCTGCGCAACTTCCCTGTCTGTTTTTACATTTCTGTGCTCAATTAAGATTCTGATATAATCCTCAAGCGCTGCCTCATCGCACCTTTGGGAAGGCGCGGTCGCCAGAATTGCCGACACCCTTGCCATCGCCTGTTCGGAAAGCTGGGAGGAAAGATCGAGCATCTCGATTCCCTGCCCTTCCTGCAGGCGCGTCACAAAGGTATGATACAGCTCCCTGTTAATATCCGTTACAAAATCCTGTTCCCCGATCTTTGTTTCGAGTGTCCTGTAAAAATCGGGATTTTTCATCAGACAATACAAGATTCCTTCCTCCGCCATGGCGTAGCGCAGCTTCTGCTGACGCTGCAAATCGTCCTTTGCCGCCGCCATACTGCCGATATAAAGGTTCATGTCTGACTTTTGTTTGTTCCTCTCCCGGTAGTATTCCCGCTTGTCCAGATTTTTGATCTGCGCCAGGATTGCCTGCGGGGAGATTTCCAGCTCATTTGCTGTCTGGGTAATATATACCTCGCGCTCAAGCGGATTTTTGATGCCGGCAAACAGCTTGCACGCTTCCTTTAAGAATCCAACCTTACCGTCCGGTGTGCCGACATCGTATGCCGACCGGATTTTGGCAAGCTCAAATTCGACCGCGTTCCTGCTGCCTTCCAAAAGCATCGCAAAGCGCTCTCGCCCATATTTCTTGATAAATTCGTCCGGGTCCTTTGCCCCCGTCATCGAAAGCACGGTGACCTTAACCCCCACCTCATCAAACATATTGATGGCTCGCTTGGTCGCTGCCTGTCCCGGCCCGTCCGAGTCGTATGCCAGAATCACCTTGTCGGTGTACTGGGAGATGAGCCTTGCCTGTTCATCGGTAAGTGAGGTTCCCAGCGTGGCGACGGCATTGTCAAAGCCTGCCTGATGGATGGCGATGACATCCATATATCCTTCTGCCAGAATCAGCCCCGGATATTTGGAGGTCTTTGCAAAGTTTAACGCAAACAGATTCTTACTCTTTTTAAAGACCGGCGTATCGCTGGAGTTTAGGTATTTTGCACCCTTATCGTCCAGTGCCCTTCCGCCAAACGCAACCACGTTGCCCCGAAGGTCAATGATCGGGAACATCACGCGGTTGCGGAACCGGTCGAAAGCGTTTCCCTTTTTGCCTTTCACCGCAACGTTTGCTTCGATCATTTCCTGCTCGGTGTAGCCTTTGGACTTGAGGTGGTTGACCAGAGCATACCAGTCATCCGGCGCATAACCCAGGCCAAAGTGACGGATGGTCTTGCGGTCACGTCCGCGCTCAATCAGATACTGATAGGCGCCTTTTCCCTGATCGCTCATCAGGCAATTATGGAAAAACCGGGCGGACTCGCGGTTGATCTCCAGCACCTTCTTTTTAAGCAGGGTTCTGGAATCAGTCTCACCATTTTCCGGCACTTCCAGTCCGCACTTATCTGCCAGAAATTTTACCGCTTCCATATATTCCAAATTCTCGATGCGGCGGATAAAGGTGATGACATCTCCTCCCGCGCCGCAGCCAAAGCAGTAAAAGGACTGCGTCTGCGGATAGATGAAGAACGATCCTGACTTTTCCGAATGGAAGGGGCAGAGACCTACCAGATAGCGGCCTTTCTTTTTTAGCTGCACATATCCGGAAACGACCCGTTCAATATCGCTGTATTGTTTAAGCTGTTGAATAAACAAATCTGGAAGCATCTTTTCCCCTCCTTTCATACCTGAAAGCTAAAAAATAAAGTTTTTTGTCAAACTTTTGTACACAAAAGTTTGCGGGGGTACGGGGGCAGCGCCCCTGTGGCACCCAACAATAAAAATCCAATCGTTCGGGGTTGTAAAGCTGTTTCGGGGCTGCCGCACGTCAGTGCGCGGGTTGAACCCGTTCAAAAATCATCCACTGGATAATTTTTGAGGATGGCTTGTTCAATTCGGTAGATTGTGAAAACCCTTTTTATCGCAAAGGGTTTTCACACTTTCCTAAATGCTCTTGAACGATAAGGCTTTCCGCCTTCTGAGGAAGGCGGACAAAGGCTCTGCCTTTGGAAACCGCGAGCTTTTTGTAAAAAGCTCGACCAAAAACTTTTATTTTTGCTCTCTTATTACCTATACTTAACCTACTGACCAACTCTTTGGGACAAAAAGCTCTTCAAAGCTTCTGACTGCAAATCGGTCACTCATGCCGGAAATGTAGTCGCATACTGCCCGTTCTTTGCCTTCTTCATCGGCAATCATGCGGTATTCCTCCGGCAGGCTGTCGGGATTCTTTTCATAATATCGGTACAGCCCCTCCAGAATATACATGACCTTCTGTTCTTCGTCCTTTGCTTTGGAGCGATAGACCGCCGCAAACATAAAATCGCGAAGCTCGTTGTACGCCTTGAGCACCGGCTCGGACATGCTGATCTCCGCTTTTTCCTGCGACTGCTCCACCAGATCGGATACCAGCACTGTAAAACGGGAGGAGCTATTCTCTCCCAGAACTTCCCGCACCGAAAGCGGGATTGCCTGCTCATTCGGCAGCAGCCCCGCCCGCATAGCATCCTCGATATCATGGTTAAGGTATGCAATCTTGTCAGCATACCGAACCACCACACCTTCAAGCGTTTTTGCTTTCAGGTGGCTTCGATGGCACAAAATACCATCACGCACTTCCGCGCACAGATTCAGTCCCTGACCACCTTTTTCCAGTCGTTCCACCACCCGAAGGCTCTGTTCGTTGTGGTTAAAGCTTCCCATGATATTGCGCAAAGCCGTCTCACCTGCATGAGCAAATGGCGTGTGCCCCAAATCGTGACCCTGCGCAATTGCTTCGGTCAAGTCTTCGTTGAGGCGCAATGCTCTGGCAATAGTGCGGGCAATCTGGCTAACCTCGATGGTGTGGGTGAGCCTTGTGCGGTAATGATCACCCACCGGATAGAAAAATACCTGCGTCTTGTGCATCAGCCTGCGGTATGATTTGCAGTGAACGATCCGGTCGCGGTCACGCTGAAACGGGGTGCGGATGGGACATTCCTGCTCCGGGCGTGCCCTGCCGGCAGTATCTGCCGAAAGACACGCAAAAGGAGAAAGCATCATCGATTCAAACTTCTGGGTCTGTTCCCGTACATTCATCGCACATCACCCCGTTTTCTGTCAAAAAGGCTAAAAACTCTTTCATATATTATATACTGCAAAAAATCCTTTTTTCCTGCATAAAAACAAAAACTTTTTGTTAAGACGTTTGTAAATATATGAAAAGGGGGTCTTTACTGGGCTGCAAAGTGGTCAAAGCGCTCTTCCAGCACCTGCGGAACCACCAGAGCGGCACTGAGTTCGGTGACTTCCTTGACAAATTTCTCGACCTGATCCTGCTTGAATAGCACCTTCATGGTCACCACCGCGCCAAAGTCGGTGTCCTCTACGCGGCAGGTATACTGCGGGAGGATATAGTTGATCTTGCCGTAGAAGGAATAATCCATCTCCAGGCTAAGCAAGGTGCAGGTAGTCATCAGCTTGCGCTTTGCTGCATCCACTGCAATCTTTGCCCCGTGGGAATAAGCGCGGACTAAGCCCCCTGCTCCCAGCAGGATGCCGCCAAAATAGCGTGTCACGACCACCGCAACATCGACCAGTCCCTCTTTTTCGATGCAGTCGAGCATCGGAACACCGGCAGTTCCCTGCGGTTCACCGTCATCGGAGTAGCGTTTTACTCCATTGCGCAGGATATAGGCATGGGTATTGTGGGTGGCGTCGTGATGTTTCTTTTTGATTTCAGCAATAAAAGCGAGGGCCTGTTCTTCAGTCTCCACCGGTGCGATGTGGCCGATAAACTCGGACTTGCGCTCGATGAAGCTGTCCTCTGCCCTGTCATAGATGGTGGTATATTCCTGCATGATTCTCCCTCCCGCAAACTCGGTTAATGTGAAAACAAAAGTTTTCGTCGGGCATATCTTTTAGATTTGCCCTCCTTTTATCAAAAGGTGGTGGGTTTCAAAAGGGCAAAGCCCTTTGACGCACTCCGCAGAGTGCGAAACACCCCAAATCAATATAAAAATAAAAAAATCGATAGAGGCTGAATGCTGTTTCGGTGCTGCCGCACGTCAGTGCGCCGGCGCAAGCCGGAACAGATAAAATAAAACGATTCGTCTTTACACCATAGGTGAACAAGTTCCAGACTCAGCCGTCAAAAATCATCCACCGGATAATTTTTGAGAATAGTCTGTATAATTCGGCAGCTTGTGAAAACTTTTTCTCTTGCAAAAAGTTTTCACACTTTCAAAAATGCGCTTCCACGGATAAGATGTTTCGCTCACTGCGGTGAGCGCCCAAAGGCTCTGCCTTTGGAAACCGCGAGCTTTTTGTAAAAAGCTCGATCAAAAACTTCTGTTCACCTTTGGCGCGAAGCTTCTCTCCGTAAACATTTTTGCATAGCAAAAAGGCAATGCACCAGTTTTTCTGCTCTGACGCATTGCCTTTGGTAGTCTGAACCTTATTTGGTAAGACCGAAACGTTTGTTGAAACGATCTACACGACCGCCGGTATCAACCAGTTTCTGTCTGCCTGTGAAGAAAGGATGACACTTTGAACAAATTTCAACGCGCAGATCCTTTTTTGTAGAACGAGTTTCAAATTCTGCACCACATGCACATTTGATAACGGTTGGCTCATACTGTGGATGGATTCCCTGTTTCATCTTAGCTAGTCACCTCTTTCTGAAATTACATAGGATAACAAAATACATAGTACCATAGAAAAATCAATTTTGCAAGCGATTTTTCAAAGGAAATTCGCCCTTTTTTGAAAATTTTTTCCCTATCTGCGGTATTCCACAGCCATTCAACAGCTTTCCCCTTTTCTTTAAACAAACTTTCTTTTTCCATGACTATTGACAACCATCGGATTTGCTGCTATATTTTAAGTGTACTATTTAGACTAATACACTTAATACACATCAAAAACGGAGGTAATTTTATGATAAAACTTGACCTGCAAAGCAGGATACCTCTTTATGAACAGCTGGAGGAACAGATTATCCGCCTTTCCCTGCTGGGGGTGCTGGATGAGCATGAACAGCTTCCTTCGGTACGGGCACTGGCGCGAGATGTCGGTGTTAACCCCAACACTGTCGCCAAAGCCTATCAGGAGCTGGAGCGTCAGGGCATCATCTACACCGTCACCGGCAAGGGAAGTTTCGTTTCACCGGATGTGCTGTCTCTCGAACAGCCTCGTAAGGCTGCCCTTGAGGAAGTGTTTGCTGCGGTGGATAAGGCGCTTTCCCGCGGTCTTTCTAAAGAGCAGCTGCTCGATTCCATTCGGGAGCATCTGCAATCGCTGCCGGACAATTCGACAAACAGTCAGGAGGGAAACAAATGATTCAATCCGAAAACTTGACCAAACGATTTAACAATACATTGGCGCTCGATTCTCTCACCACCAGTATCGAGGACGGCAAAATCTATGGACTGGTCGGCTCAAACGGTGCCGGAAAATCCACCTTTCTGCGGCTGCTTGCCGGAGTCTACCGCCCGACCGAAGGCCGCATCATGATTAACGGTGAGGATGTCTACGAAAATCCGGCGCTCAAATCCGAACTTTTCTTCATTCCGGATGAGATCTATCAGATGCCGGGGGCTTCGATGGATTCGCTGGCAAAGATCTATTCTTCGATCTATCCAAACTGGTCGGCATCCCGCTACGCTGAGCTGGTAAAACGCTTCCCGATTCCGCCGGAACGCAAACTTTCCGCCTGCTCCAAAGGAATGCGCCGCCAGATTGCGATTATTCTGGGACTGAGCTGTATGCCAAAATATCTGCTGCTGGACGAAGCCTTTGACGGACTGGACCCGGTCATCCGTGTGGCGGTGCGCAAAATCATCGCTGACGATATCCTTGACCGCGGAACTACCGTACTGATTGCTTCCCATAACCTGCGGGAGCTGGAAGACCTGTGCGATCAGGTGGGACTCTTGCACGGCGGCAAGATTCTGTTCCAAAAGGAACTTGCAGAACTTCAGCAGGATTTTGCAAAGATTCAGTTTGCTGCAAAACCGCTGCCGGACAAAGCCGCCTTTGAACAGCTGGTTGACGTGATCTCCTTCCATGCAAGCGGCAACGTTGCCGAGATTGTAGCACACGGAAATCCGCATGAGGTAGAGCATAAGCTTTCCGCACTCAATCCTCTGCTCTGCGAGAGCGTTCCACTCACCCTCGAAGAAATCTTCATTACAGAAATGGAGGCAGTCGGCTATGACTACAACAACGTTATCTTCTAATAAATCATCCGAAAAACTGTTTGACCGTAAGCTTTTCAGTATGATGGCAGGCTGTCTGCGCCAAAACGGCATCCTGATGGCGATGTATACAGTGGGACTGGTGCTGATTACGGTACTGCCTACCTTTTATGATCTCCGCCAATACACTCCCACTAACACACAAGATGTCGAACTGTTCACCAGTTCCTTCTTTTATGCCGCAACAGGCATTATCGTTCCGGTACTGCTCGCTGCGATTCTATTTCATTATCTGCACAACAGACTTTCGGTTGATTTTTACCACTCGATGCCGGTTTCTCGCAACAAGCTTTTTCTCTCCCGCTACTTTGCCGGTATCGTATTTTTGGTCGTACCAATTACAGTCTGCCGCCTGATCTGCATCGTGATGCAGTGCTTTGCATTCAATGGATTAATGTCTGTTGTCAAGATTGCTAGCTACCTGCTGATGGATCTACTGATCTGGATTATCCTGCATCTGACTGTCTTTACCTTTTCCTGCATGATTGCGGTTACCTCCTCCAACGCGGCAGAAAGCATTATCTATTCCATCGCCATCAACGGCTGCCTAACCGGAATCGTGTACATCTTTTTTAGCCTTGCCAACATGCTCTATGGTGTTGAGCTGAATATGAGCTTTTCTTTTCTCTCTCCATATGGCATGATCAGTTGCTATCAAAGTATGTCATACGCTCAAACAATTCCTAACTATATGATGATATGGTGCAGTATCTGGGCACTGCTCGCTATTGCCGGTGTATTTGTTTCTCTTCATCTCTATCATCGTTTTCACAGTGAATGGGCACAGCAGTGGGGCAGACAGAGCGCCTTTTCCCAGCTGATGAAATTGCTGGCTGGCTTCCTCACTTCGTTTATCCTCTTTGTGTCTCTGTTTAACCCTATCTTTGAAGATCAAGTACAAAGCTGTCTGATTGGTGCACTCGTTGGAGGACCTCTGGGATTTTTGCTGGTGGAAGGAATCACTGGAAAAGGTTTTGGCAATCTGGGCAAAAATCTCAAATACATCGCCCTCACCGTTCTGGTCTGCCTGACCTGTCCTGTCTTTCTGTTCTTTAACGGATTCGGCATCGTATCCCGTATTCCTGACCTTCAGGACATTGAGAAAATCGAACTGACTATCAGAAGTCAGGATGCTACTTATGAGATTCTGGACTGGAATAATCCTGGAACCTCCTCAACACGCAATTATCTGTACATCACCCTCTCCTCAGAACGTTCCAAGGAAATTGTCCGCGAACTTCACCAAAGAGCCATTGAAGAAGGAAAAGATTATTCCGGACTTCGTGGAAACAGCCTGTCTATATGCTACACACTCCCACACTCCGAGATGAACCGAGGCTATTCCTTCGCTCTTTCCGACCTTCCGCTCATTCAGGAACTGTTCTGCCAGCCGGAATTTGTGGAACAGAGCCAAGCGGTCTTTTCCTACACACCACAGATACTCCAGTCAGTTTCCTGCTATGACAAGCTCGGCACTTACTGTGATGAGATCGACGCTGAAAAATATCAGCAGCTGCTGACTGCTGTACAGACCGACCTGTTAAATCTTACTCCGGAGCTTTTAAACGACTATGAAAAAGACCCTGTCGTCGGCTATCTGGAATGGGTGCTCAAACCAACCGTTATCACTCCAGGAGAGGGAAGCTTCATCATAGAAAATGGCGATCAGGTCACATTCGGCAACTCCGCACTGGTGATTCGTTCCTCCTATCAGAACACCCTCAGTCTGTTAAAATCATGGGGTATGCAGCCGCAAAACACCTATCTGGACGGAATTCACACTGTCAGCGTGTTCATGCCGGATTCCTATGATATGAACATCAACCTGCGCTCCACCATTGACTACAGATCGTTTGGATTGGGAGAAAAGAACTATCGCGACATCATGCCAAGTGAACACGGAGACACCGTCTTCTGGGATATTACCGATCCTCAGCAAATGGAAGCTCTGGTTGCTGCGTGCACTCCGTTCCCAACTTCTTCTTCCTGCAATCCAATCTATATTCAGAGTGATTCGGAGAAAAACGGAAACTCCTGCCGCAAGATGTATATTGAAAATTCTGTATTGCTCTCGATTGTAAAGGACAGTCAGGAAATTTCATATCTGCTCAACGCCGAAGAACTTGATCAATTTTTTAAGATACACAAAAAGAGTGATTCGGAATACTCAACTGGAACCCTCTCTTCAGGAGATTTTGTGGATACCAGCACCTACCTGAGTGTTGCCGAGTTTGCACGTCAGAACAATCTGGACTGGTTCACAGGTAAAACACCAGAACAGCTCGATGCTATGGAACGTACCGCCTTTATCTCTCCTGATGGTCAGTACAGCACCTATGACGGAGTTGAAAGCTATCACTGGTAAACCTTGATTTCTCCTTTTATAATTCATCCATAAAGAAAGGGCACGACCGTTTTGGTCGTGCCCTTTCCCCTTTCTCGAAGAGAAAATTTCTTCGACAGAAAATTTACAAACAAAAATTGAAAACTTTCCGGTGAATTGTTATGATAGAATTGTTTACGGGAATAGTAACAATATCCTTTCATTTATGGAGGTCAAAAAAGAAATGGAAAATAATCCGATCAATATGAAAATTTATTTTGCTTATGGCAGCAACCTGCACTTGGAACAGATGAAACAGCGCTGCCCTACTGCAAAACTTCTGGGAACCGGCAGAATCGAAAACTACACCCTGCTGTTTCGCGGTCCCTGTCAAGAGGATACCTTCCTCACAGTAGAGCCAAAACAGGGAAGCTTTGTTCCGGTTGCTGCTTTCTCGGTCGAACCTTCGGACGTCAAGGCTCTGGACGATTATGAGGATGTCGAAAACAATCTCTACCGCATCGAAGCTGTTTCCACCGAAGTCACCGGTCATGGCATGCTTTCCGGCTTTTGGTATATCATGAATGATGGACAGCCGCGCCTTCCTTCTGACCGCTACTGGAATACTGTTCTGGAAGGCTATCAGGATGTCGGCTTTGACCGCGCCCTGCTGGATGAAGCCCGCCGCGAGTGCCAGCAAAACGACCGCTAGAAATACGACGAAAACTTTTGTACGGGAAAGACTTGACCTTTCTGCTTTTCTGCTGATATAATAGATAGCGCAGTAAAGCTGCACATGATACGGATTCAGCATATCCCGGGAACCCTCCCCACATCAAACAGAGGGTACGAAATGTGCGGATATGGCGGAATTGGCAGACGCGCTAGATTTAGGCTCTAGTGGGTACCCCCGTGCAGGTTCAAGTCCTGTTATCCGCACCATAAAAGAAAAGTGCCTCTGTCGAAGACAGGGGTGCTTTTCTTTTATTTGGAGTGGTCAGGAGTTGAACCTTTTCAAGTTCCTGTTATCCGTTGCTGAATACCCTCCGTAAACCAAAGCTTTGTTTTCGTTTCGTTATCACGCACCATAAAAGAAAAGTGCCTCTGTCGAAGACAGGGGTGCTTTTCTTTTATTTGGAGTGGTCAGGAGTTGAACCTTTTCAAGTTCCTGTTATCCGTCGCTGAATACCCTCCGTAAACCAAAGCTTTGTTTTCGTTTCGTTATCACGCATCATAAAAGGCAGTACCTCTTTCTAGGACAGGGGTGCTTTTCTTTTATCCTCAAGCGCCTGAGGGTCAGCTTTCCCGTGCTGCTCATATCCATATCATCCAATCCCAGTTAAAAGACAAGAAGGTATTATCATCATGTCGCAAACAAAACATTCTGTCAACCACCCTTTCAAACGCTTTCTTTTTCTCTGCCTTGGTCTGATTATCATGGCATTTGGCGTAGCGTTCTCCATCCAGGCTGCTCTTGGAACATCCCCTATCTCCAGCGTTCCTTATGTAACTTCTGCTATTTCCGGGCTGTCTGTGGGCACCACCACGATCATAATGAATTTCATCTTCATTCTGATCCAGATTGCTATTCTGCGCAGAGAGTATGATTGGTTTCAGCTTTTGCAGCTTCCCGCAGCAATCCTGTTTGGTGTTATGATTGACGTGGCAAAAATCTGTATTCAGGGCATCACCGCCTCCAACTATTTTGAGCAATGGATTCTTTGCGCTGTCGGCATCTTTCTGATTGCCTTTGGTGTCAGCGTTGAGGTAATGGCACATCTGGTTACCACCGCGGGAGAGGGCATCGTCCTTGCAATCTGTCAAAAGGTTCCCATCCGCTTTGGCAATATGAAGGTTATCTTCGATGCGACTCTGGTCTGTATCGCTGTCATCTTGTCCTTTCTCTTCCTTGGACATCTCGACGGTGTACGGGAAGGTACCATTGCTGCTGCCCTGTTTGTCGGTCTGATTACCAAACAGACCAATAAACTGACAAATCTTATTGAACGCACCTGCTTACAATAAATTTTCGTTTTTCTCTGTCGCCTGCTCATACCGGAATAAAATAATTTATTCCGGTATTTTTTCATTTATTCACTTGACTTTATCAAGTAAATCATTTATACTTGACCTAGTCAAGAATAGGAGTTGAATGATCATGTTTCAGACCCTGGCATATTATGCCACCGCATTTCATCGCAGCTTTGTAAACTACACCACCGCCAAACTGCAGACACTGGGGCTTAACTTTGGCTCCCTGTTTCTGGTCATCTATGTGGGAAAACATCCCGGCTGCACCCAGACACAACTGACCTCCGACCTGAATCTGGACTGGGGATATTCCCAGCGCAGCGTCACCAAACTGGTGGAGGAAGGATTTTTAACAAGAGAAAAATCCGGCCGCTGCTATCATCTGAATCTGAGTGATAAAGGTCAGCAGGCGTTTGAGGTCAGCCATCAGGTCTTTTTTGACTGGGATGAACAGGTTTTATCGGCACTCAGTTTACAGGAGCGGGAACAGTTATTCACTCTCTTGGCAAAAGCAGCCCAGAAAGAAGTAGATTCTATATGTACGAAACCATCAACAGCCCAATAAACTACGGTGGACTACCCTTAAAAAACCGCATCATCTTTGCTCCTACCTCGCTGGGACTTCCCCAGACAGAACAGCTGGAGCTTCTCAAAAAGATCGCCTGTGGAGGATGTGCCATGATTATCATCGGGGATGTTCCGGTGCTTCCTTCCCACTTCGGCCCTTCCCTCTACACCAAAAAGGGATTTGATTATTACCGAACCCTGACCGATATGATTCATGCGCAGGGATGTAAAGTCTGTGCGCAGCTGCATCAGTCCGATTCCAACCTTAAGGGAATGATCCGATATATCCCCGGTGTGCTCACCAAACGCATTTCCATGGAAGAACTGCGTCCCCTGCTCAATCAGCAGGTAAGCCCCTATATCACTAACATGCCCGTCAAAAAGGTTCAAAGCATCACCTCCGCTTTTGGCACCGCTGCAAAACTTGCAGTGCAGGCTGGTTTTGATATGGTCCAGGTTCATGGGGACCGGATGTGCGGAAGTTTTGCTTCCTCCCTGTTCAATCAACGCACCGACTGCTATGGCGGAAGTCCTGAAAATCGTGCGCGGTTTGCTGTGGAAGCTGTCACTGCCATCCGCCGTGTTCTGCCAGATCTGCCCATTGATTTTAAGCTTGCAGTCCGTCAGGAAAACCCGCACTACGGAAACGCCGGCGTTCTGGAATCTGAACTTTCTGTCTTTGTTCCGCTTCTGGAACAGGCAGGCGTCACCAGCTTCCATGTAACTTTAGCAAACCATGGGGAACTTTCCGACACCATCCCGCCCGCAAAACATCCGGTATTTTCTTCTGAGGGATGTTTCCTAAAGTTCTGCGATCAGGTCAAGGCGCTGACTAACCTCCCTGTCTGTGGAGTGGGTGGACTGACTGACCCTGATTTTGTGGAAGAACAGCTTAAGAGCGGACGAATCGACTGCGCCGCAATGAGCCGCCAGCTGATTGCAGATTCCGAGTGGCCCAACAAGGTTCAAAACGGTGATGCAAAATCGATTCACCACTGTATCCGATGCAACAAAGAGTGCCTGGGTGGCATGATGGCTCACTGAGGCGTTCACTGTATCTATGAAAGGAAGAAATGATTATGAGTTACGCTATTGTTTTCAGCAGCCACACAGGCAACACCGCTCTTCTGGCTCAGACCATCCGGGACACCCTGCCGGGTGACTACCTCTATTTTGGTACCCCGGACCCCAAAGCACTCGAAGCTGAAACTGTCTATGTCGGTTTCTGGACCGATAAAGGAAGCTGCGATGAAAGCATCGCCCAGTTCTTAAAAACCCTCACCAATCAGAAGGTATTTTTGTTTGGTACCGCTGGATTTGGCGGCTCTCCGGAATACTTTGAACAGATTCTCAAGCGTGTTTCGGAAAATCTGGGAGAAAACACCCAGCTTGTTGGCAGCTATATGTGTCAGGGCAAGATGCCGCAGGCAGTCCGCGACCGCTATGAAGTAATGGAAGAAAGCCCTCGCCGCACTGCCATGCTGCAAAACTTCGATCAGGCAGTTTCTCATCCTGACCAGCAGGATCTGGAAAACCTCAAAACTGCACTCACAAGATAATCGATTGGATTGCAAAAAACCATCCCCATAAAATGGGAATGGCTTTTTTATGTATCAGTGATGATTTTCTTTTGTAACAACGCTCTGATAAAACTTTAGATACTGCTCATAAACAAAGTCGATATCAAACCCGATTAACGTATCAAAGGAAACGCTACCCAGCAGCGTGCGGACAAATCTCGTTCCCAGATAATACCCAACATCTCCGTGTCCATGATAGTTACACCAGTCACCAAAGTAACGTTGATTATATCGGCTCATGGTCGGGAGGTCATGGTGAAAATCGTCCAGAATCTGCACAAAATTACGGTCACACCAGCTTTTCCACCCATTTTCGTCCTGATGGTAGTAGCTGTCATCTCCCACCAGAACCTGTTCAAAACACATGGCAATTCCTTCTGTAAAAAGCTGCCAGACAAAATTTTTCTCGCTTTGCTCCGACTCCTGTTCCAGCTGGCCGTGCTGCTTATGATAAAGGTGTCCCAACTCGTGATAGATCAGCCCGTACATTGCCTGACGGGAATACCACCCAAGTTCCAGAATCTTTTCGATTCCAAGCAAAATCACATCTCTTCCATGGATGCTGGTCACCCATCCGGCAGCATTGCACAGTCCCAGATACAAAACAAGATCAGCGTCTATCTCCCTGTGGAAGGTTTGGATGATGCGCTCGTTGAGATGGTCAGTCACTGCCAGAAAGGACTGCTGCAAGATATCCCGCTTCGGATTTTGAAAAACTGCCTGAATGACCGGCAAAAAGTCCTTCTCAAAGGTGTACTCTCCGCTTGCAATATATTCTTCTACCTCATCCTCAAACAGATGAGACGAATCTTCATAGATTAAATTGATATACTTTCTCCATTTGTCGCGGGAAAAAGCTCCCTTATCAAACAGGTCGTCGATCTGTCCGGATGTGTTGATGATTTTAAGCATGACAAATCCGCCTTTCCTCTTTTTAATATTTTTATTTTATCAAAAATCAAAACCAATTCCAACACACGAAATTTTCTCTTAAAATTTCTTTTTCCCTCTTGACTCTCAACCAAACTTCAGGTTTATACTGACGTTGCAAGGTACCAAAGCAATATGATATCGGAGGTTTTTTATGAAAATCGGTGAATTCGCCCAGTTGTGTCACACCAATATTTCGCTGCTGCACTATTACCAGAAAACTGGTCTGCTGCTCCCCGATTATGTCGACCCGTTTACCGGTTACCGCTACTATACCAGCGAACAGATTCCCGTTTTTTTCCGAATCCGCAGCCTCAAGCAGGCAGGATTTGAGCTAAACGAAATCAAAAAAATGATTGCTGCGCAAAAAAGCGATACTGAGATCCTGCAGCTATTTACGCAAAAAAGAGAAGCACTTCTCCGCTCTCTGCACGATCTTGAGCTGGCGCAGCAAATGATGTCAGGAGGTAATTTCATGCCAACCATTCAGTTTGTCAGCAAAAACGGCAAGGATACCGCATTCCTGCCAAGACAGCATACAGATGACCTTTCCCTGCTGTATCGAACCCTCGATCAGGAGCTTTCCGCACAAAACTATCAGCGCATCTCCTTCTTTGAAATAACGGACAACATGGTTTCCTGTGAGGTATTAAAGAAAACCACTTCTGCTGTTACCCCACACGAAGCAATCGACCTTCCTTTTGAGAATGACCCATCCGTCATCGGAAAATGGGAAACAGTCGGAGAGTTTGCAACCAAAGAAGATTTTCTGCAAAATATCCTTCCCCTACAAAATGATGACACTCTTACCCGGGAAATCTACTTCCTTCCAAACGGTGAGCGTTACTGGTGCTACGGCTGGACCAAGGGAATGCTGCTGATTGACGACGGCGTTTCCACCACACAAAACCCCTATGTTCTGGAACAGCACAACGGAGAGGAATACCTGTTTGTCACCTTCAAGTCCTATGACTACTGTCATGGCGGCAATCCGACCGTTCTGGTGCTCAAAAATGTCGACCACAACCGCTACTCTGCCGAGGAACTTTCGCGAAAGGATGACCTCAATCTTCCATTTGTACCGGACGAACGGTTAGTCGGCAGCTGGAGAGCGCACAGTTTCTGCAAAACCAAAGAAGCGTTTGACCCAGAGCAGCGCACCTGCAATCCATACTGGTCTGAAGTGACCTTCTTCCCAAATGGAAGCTGCACCAGCATCTATCGGGAAGGTGGAATTTCCGGCGACGACAAACAGACCTGGACCAAAGGCTATCTGCTGCGCAAATTTAACCATTGCGCCTGCGCCTATGAAATCCGAACCATCGACGGTATCGACTATCTCATCATCGAGTGGAAGAGCGGCGACTACCGTTGGGGCGGCTTTGATACCGACTACTATGTTTTTACCCGAAGTGAAAATTGCAACTAACTTTTTCTTCCTTCTTTTCTGCAAAAAAACTGTATCTTCTGCACTGGGGATAGAATCAGCACCAGAAGTATGTTATGGTAGTCAAGGCAAGGGATTCATCCGCACAATTACCCCTTCCGTTTGTTTTAAAAAAGGTCAGTCCATTTTTCGGACTGACCTTTTTCTCTTTCTCACATTTTTCCCTTTTTCAGAATAGAATGACACAGTCTATTCTGAGGAGTGGTCTCATGGCACCAAAACGAAAACCTTTCATCAATCCAGTCGATGGCTTTTTAATCCTTTTTCTGCTTTTGCTCCTGATTCAGTCCGCCTTCAATCTGCTGTTTGACCAGACCTTTACTGCGGACACAAACGCCATCGATGTGGTGGTTCGTACTTCTGCTGCTTTAATTTTCGGCAGCTTTTTAAGCGGTCAGGACAAGGTCGAAACACCTTCTACTCAAGCAAAAAGCACTCCTGCTCCGATATCTCTTTCTTCCGCTTTGCCATCGGAGAACATTCCTTCCGGTCAGATCGGTTTTTCTGCTCCGATGCCTTCCTCCTCTTTGGATGAGGTTCCCTCTCCTCCAGCTTTTTCGGAAAAGCCTGCTGTGGATAGTCGTACCAGGCCAAATCTTTCGGTGATCGTTGTCGCCTTGGTCGGACTTTTTTCGATGATTTTACTGCTGATCGTCCGCAATTTTACCACCGTTACGCCCGGCATGGCCGCTACCCTTTCCCAACTGCGGGACTTTGTGTGCGGCTGTATCGGCTTTCTGGTCCGACGTGCAAGAGAAAACTAAACTTCTTATAAGCTCAAATCCTTCTTGCTAAAAATCATGATTCCCAGTCCATACAGCAAAATGCCGCCCAGGTAGAGCACTGCTGTCATCCATAATTCCCCATTGCCCGCCGCAATCGCTTTGGGGTCAAACAAGGTCATCGGTGTCAGGTATTTTAAGAACTCCATGTCCTCCCCTACCTGCGAAAGCATCTGGATCAAAATAAACAAAATGCTCAATCCGCCGCCAAATCCCAGCGCGTATCTTGCTTCGCTAAACAAACAACTTCCCAAGAAACAAAGTCCGGACAAAAACAGATGCAGCCCCAAAAGTCCCAGATTCAAAATCAAAAACTTTCCGCCATCCAGCTTATCAAGGAACTGAATCTGTGCATAAAGCATCGAGATTGCCACTACATAACCCATCTGCAGCACAACCGATACCACCAGTGTAAGCGCCTGGGTCAGGCAGATTTTGGTCCTGCTGTTTGGGCTGGACAGCAGCCACGCCATCGAGCCCCGGTCGACATATCGAACCATCAGGATGTTGACCGCAATTAGCTCCAGAATCAGCGGCAGGCAAATAAGCAAAAATCCATACAGATAGTTTGCCATAAAGTCAAGCAAGGTGCTGCCCGGCGCATTCATTCCAAATGCGGAAAAAAGCTGCGGCATCGATTCCATCATCTGATTTAAGCTTTCCCCCAACGCAGGGTCAAACATTCCAATGATGACCGTAATGTACATAGTCAGAATAGCGCTGAAAATAATCCACGGTTTATAGATCGTCTTGAGATTGCGAACAAACAAGGTCTTAACCATTTTTCTGCTCCTCCCCATAAAAATGCAGGAACATTTCTTCCAGTGTTTCCTGCTTTTCTCTCAGGTCGCACACCCCGTATGCAAGCGCTGTTTGCAGCAGCTTTTGCAGACTCTGCTCCTTTTTAAGGCTCACCGTCCACACATTATGGCTAACCTCTCCATCCTGCCAGCAATCCCTTGCCAAAACAGCCTGCTGCTCACTGGAAAAGGTCAGCTGATATACCCTCCGGTGCAGCTTCTGCATTGGTTCGGTCGCAACCAGTCTGCCCGCTCTCAATATTGCCACCCGCTCACAGACACGTTCTGTCTCCTCAAACAGGTGGCTGGAAAGCAGCACCGTTGTTCCTTTTTCCTTCTCCTTCAAGATTACCTGTGCAAAGCGGTTCTGCATCAATGGGTCCAAGCCGCTGGTTGGTTCATCCAGAAGCAGTATCTTCGGACTATGCATCAAAGCACAGACAAGCCCAACCTTCTGTTTGGTTCCCTTGCTCATGCGGCGGATCTTCTGACCTGCATCCAGCGAAAACAGCTGGATCAGTTCTTCCATTCTGGTAGTATCCTTCATGTTGCGGATTCCTGCCATCATCCTTAAAAATCCAATCCCGCTCATATCTTCCATCAGTGCAAGCTCTCCCGGCAGGTAGCCCACTTCCTTCTGGGTTTTACTGGCATCTGCAAAACAGTCCATTCCCAGAATCCGGACTGTTCCGCTGTCCGGACGAACAAAGCCCATCAGCTGGCGGATGGTTGTTGTCTTTCCCGCTCCGTTGGGGCCAAGGAACCCAAAGACTTCTCCCTCTTCGATTGCAAAGCTCAAATGAAAAACGCCCCGCCCGTGCCCATAGTCACAGGTCAGATCCTTTACCTCGATCATTGTCTTGCTCATCTTTGATATTCCTCCTTATAAGCATAACCTATCATCATCTGTTTCCAGCGCGCATACTCCTGCATCAGGGGTTTTAATTCTATCTTCCCGCCGCTCATCAGCTGCCAGTGCAGGTAACCGTCGGTGAGAAAGATCAGCGTCTGCAAAACCTCTTTGGGGCTTACCCCCTCCCGAAACCGGCTGGTGTCAACGTGGGAAAAGTAAAGGTCGTACATCTGATTTGTCATGCTGACAATGTATTTTTTTGTCACCGGGCTGATGTCCTTCTCGGTGTTATAGTACATCCGAACCGAAAACTCCAGCACCCATGGCATCTTTTCAAACAGCTTCAGCTTCCCTTCAATTCCATAATCGAGAAGGTCAAAGAAGTCATCAATCCCCATCAGCACCTCTTTTTTGAGGTGATTTTCGATCATCCTTTTCAGATACTCTCCCAGATAAAAATAAAGCGTCTTTTTGTCATGAAAATAATAGAACAACAGCCCCTTGGAAATTCCTGCTCTGGACGCGATCTCATCGGTGGAAGCGTGCTTGTAGTCGTTTTGGGCAAACACTTCGATCGCTGCCTGCAAAATCCTCTTTTTCTTCTCCTTTGGCAGCTGGGAAAAAGGACTGCCCTTTTGCTTTGTCTCCATCCTTTTCCTCCTTTGCTTTGACTGTCCGGTCAATTTTCTTTACGCTCATTTTACCAGATTGACTCAGATTTACAAGGCTCAGCAGCACAAAAAAAGCACCCCTTCCAAGGGTGCTTTTTCTGGATTCTTATTTATTCATAGGCACAGAAGGTGTATCCCTGCGCGCGCAGATCATCGATAACCTGACCGAGAATCTCAGTATTTGTCTTGGACACTGCGTGCAGCAGGTAGATTGCACCAGGGTGGCACTTGGACTCGATGGTCTGGATGGATTCCTGCGGGTCAGGCTGATCGTCCACCAGCCAGTCACGGTATGCAAAGCTCCAGAACACGCTCTTATAGCCCAGCTGCTGCAGGACACTTAAGTCCGCTTCGGAAAACTCGCCCATCGGGAACCGGAACAGGCTCATCTCATAGCCGTAATTTTCTTTCATATAGTCATGTAGCTCCATGACCTCTGACTTACATTCCTCGGTAGAGATTTCCGGGAAGGATGGATGGTTGACGCTGTGATTGCCGACGATGTGTCCCTCGTCAATCATCCTTTGAATCAGCTCAGGCTCAGACTTAACATAAGGCATGGTGACAAAAAAGACTGCCGGCACCTGTTTTTCCAACAGCACATCCAGAATTGCGCCGGTATAGCCGTTCTCGTACCCTTCGTCAAAGGTAAGATAGATCTTTTTCTCATTTTCTCGGATAAAATCCGCACCATACTGACCATATTTTTCCTGATAGGAGGTCGCACCGCTGGGGCGGTTGTCCTCATCGACCGGTCCGCCCGGACCCCATCCAAGTTTTGTGGTGTCCAGTCCCTGTACTGAGGTCTGCTCGGTCACAACCTCACTTTGGGTCTGGGCAGACTGTTCTGTCGATTCCTCTTCCTGCTGCTCTTCCGATTGATTTGTTTCTTCTGCTTCTTCCTGCTCGGAAGGTTTTTCCATGCTCAGCTCATCCTCAGTTTCGTCTTGTTTTTCACCGGACAGGCTGTCGTTTCGCTCCTGAGATTCCCCTTGCTCATCAGGCTGTATCTCTGGCTGTTCTTCCTCCGATACTTCCGGCGCCGACTGTTCAACCGGTGGCTCAGGCTGTGTATTCTGTGGTTCTGCCTCCCTGCTGCAGCCGGTAAAGGCGGTCAGCAGCAAAGCAGCTGTCAATATCATCGAAATCATTTTTTTCATCTGATTACCACACCTTTCTTTTCTATCTGACATCTCCCTTATTTTGTGCTAAAGTCCGGTCAATCATTCGCTCTTCTTATATCCTCATTATAAAAGACTGTTGTCATAAAAAGCAATCCTTTGGGCAGACTATTTTTGATAAAAAATTCAGATTTTTCCGAAAGGATGAGACCCATTATGAACAAACGACAGATTGAATCGATAAAAGCCCGTCAGATTCTGGATTCCCGCGGCAATCCGACACTGGAAGCGGTAGTTGTGTTAAACGATGGCAGCATTGGAAGAGCAGCTGTCCCATCCGGTGCTTCCACCGGGGAACATGAACTTGCCGAACTGCGTGACAACGACCCTTCACTCTATCTTGGAAAAGGTGTGACTCAGGCTGTGGGACAGGTAACACAAACCATTTTACCTGCTCTCAAGGGGAAAAATATTTCTGCCCAGCAGGAAATCGATCAGATTTTGACAGCACTTGCTGACGATCAGGGAAGAAAACTCGGCTCCAACGCGATGCTTGGAGTATCGCTTGCCTGTGCAAAAGCTGCCGCCATTTCCTATCGTCTCCCGCTCTATCGCTATCTTGGAGGAAGCAACGCCAATATTCTTCCCGTTCCAATGATGAATATCCTCAACGGCGGAGCGCATGCTTCCAACAATCTGGACATTCAGGAGCTGATGATCATTCCCCACAAGGCAGAAAGTTTTTCCCAGGCACTGGAACAGTGCTGCCGTGTCTACCATCGTTTAAAGGAGATTCTAAAAGAAAAGGGTCTTTGCACCGCGGTGGGCGATGAAGGTGGATTTGCTCCAAACCTCGGTTCGGAAGATGAGGCATTTGGACTGCTGATGCAGGCAATCGACCGCGCAGGATTTATGCCGGAGGAGGATTTTGTGTTGGGAATTGACGCTGCCGCTTCCGAGTGGGCAAATCCAATTCCCCAGTCTCCCGACGAATCCATGCCGGACAAACCCTATACCCTGCCAAAATCCAACCTTTCCTACACTGCCGAGGAACTGATTGCCCATTGGGAAGGTCTGTGTGCCAAGTATCCCATCCGCTCCATCGAGGACCCGCTGGGAGAAAACGACTGGCAGTCCTTTGTCCAGATCACCCATCGACTGAGAAGCCGCATCCAGATTGTGGGGGATGACCTGTTTGTCACCAACCCAGAGCGGATTCGCGAGGGAATCGGCATGAAGGCAGCAAACGCTGTTTTGATTAAACCAAACCAGATCGGAACGCTCAGCCAGACACTGGAAGCGGTGCAGATCGCCCAGAGGGCAGGATGGAAAACCATCCTCTCCCACCGTTCCGGTGAGACCGAGGACTGCTGTATTGCAGACATTGCAGTTGCCTGCGGTGCCGGACAGATTAAAACCGGTGCTCCCTGCCGCGGCGAACGCACCGCAAAATACAATCAGCTCCTGCGCATCGAGGAATCTCTGAACAGCTCAAATTCGCTGCATATCGCACGCTTTGGATTAGCTTAACCTGTATCTGATTTTTCTATTTTGTCCTGTGATAGAGTTAAAAATAAATTTCCCTTCAATGAAGAAAAAAGATGCTGCCATAATGGCAGCATCTTTTTATCATTTTAATTGCTCTATATTTCCGGACTGAATTGCCGTTATGTTCTCGGCAATTTTTTCCTTCGACCAATCCCACCAACGAATAGACTGAAGTTTCTTGATGCTCTCGTCAGAAAAACGCTTTTTGATTGGTTTTGCAGGAACTCCACCCACAATGGTATAAGGAGGAACATCCTTTGTTACAACGGCACGGGCTCCAATCACTGCACCATCTCCAATTGTAACACCTGAAAGGATAACCGCTTCATACCCAATCCACACGTCATTGCCAACAACAATATCTCCCTTGTTGTCCCAACTGTCTGCGACATTCTTTTTTTCCAACCCCCATTCCTCAAAAAACAGAGGAAACGGATAGGTCGATAGCGAAGAAAGCGTATGATTTGCACTGTTAAAAAGAAATTTTGCTCCGCAGGCAATCGAACAGAACTTGCCAATTATAAGCTTGTCATGGTTAATCGGATAGTGGTAAAGCACGTTGTTTTGTTCAAACATTCGTGGGTCATGTACAAAGTCATTGTACATGGTGTATTCTCCCACTATAATATTGGGGTTCGTAATAACGTTTTTGAGGTAAACGGTCTGCGTATCTTGGGTACGCGGATAAATTTTTTTCTCTGGAATAGTCATGAAAAATCCTCCTGCTATGATTTTTTGTCCTCTACTATTCCAGATATTACAATACATCGTTTCAAGGAATACCACCTCTTTTATCAGTATATTCCCTGTATCTGATAAAATCAAGAAGCTAAAAAAGGTCTGCAAAATGCAGACCTTTTTTTATAAATTTAAGAGCACAAGAGCCACCAGAATCATTCCCAGTGCAGCCCACTGCCGTTTTCTTGGACGTTCCCCAAATGCTGCAACGCCAATCAGGCTGATGGCAAGAATCGTTCCTGCACTATAGGTCGGATAGACCAGAACCGCTGGCAAAGAGGTCAGTGCCTTGAGCAGGAAAAACACCGAGCCATAGTTCGGGATACCGACCAGACAGCCGTACACAATCTCCGAAACTCCCAGCTTTTCCTTGTGATAAATCATCATGCCGACACTGAGGAAAAACGCTACAATAAAGGTGATGAGCAAAAACCAGGAATCAAGCTTTCGGTCACCCAGTTCCTCAAAGATTTTTGCCATGCTGTCGGTCAAGCCGCTGATTACCAAAAGCAGAATCAGCCCCGAATAGTTCTTATCGCTGTTCTTTTCTTCTTTGACCTGCATCATCCAGATTGCAGCGCAGGCAATCAGAAAACCAATCGTCTGCAATACTCCCGGCAGTTCCCCAAAGGCAACAATTGCAAAAATCATCGGGATAATCAGTCCTAAGCGCGCAAAAGTTCCCGAAAGGATGACGCCGTTTTTCCGGATGCTGCTTTGCAGACTTACCAGACTCAGCAGATATAAAATTCCCTGAACTGCGCCCAGTCCCAGTGCAAACATACCGGACCCATCCAGTACAAACTCACAGGACTGCATAGTCAAAAACGCAAACACTGCCGCTGAAAGGTAGTTCATCGCAAAACGGGAATATTTTCCTGTGCACTTTCTGTCTCCAATCCGAAGCACTGCTGACACTGCCGCACTCGAAGCGATTGCACAAAACAGATAAATCATCTTATTTGCTCCTTTCCCTGATATACAAAAACGGCATCCAAACGGATGCCGTTTTTTGGAGTATCAAAAGATACTTATTTGATCAAAGAGAAGTTAGCAACAACTGCTGCAAATACGATGGAAACCATGGAGAGCAGTTTGATCAGAATGTTGATAGCTGGACCGGATGTATCCTTGAATGGGTCACCAACGGTATCGCCAACAACAGCTGCTTTGTGGTTGTCAGAACCTTTGCCGCCGTGGTGGCCAGCTTCGATGTATTTCTTAGCGTTATCCCAAGCACCACCGGAGTTGGACATCATAACTGCCAGAACGAAACCGGAAACAGTAGCACCAGCCAGCATACCAGTTACACCAACAACGCCCATGATCAGACCAACGATAACTGGAACAACGATAGCCAGAACTGCTGGCAGAACCATCTCGTGCAGAGCGGATTTAGTACACAGGTCAACACAGCTTCTGTAGTCTGGTTCAGCAGTACCTTCCATCAGACCTGGGATGGATTTGAACTGTCTACGAACTTCAACAACGATGCTCTGTGCAGCACGGCCAACGGATTCCATTGTCAGAGCTGCGAATACGAATGGGAGCATAGCACCGATCAGAAGACCGATCAGTACAGGTGGGTTCATAACGGACAGGTCGAAGTTATAATCTGGAGCAATCAGTTTTACCTGATCGATGTAGGAAGCAACCAGAGCCAGAGCGGTCAGAGCTGCGGAACCAATTGCAAAACCTTTACCGGTAGCAGCGGTTGTGTTACCCAGGGAGTCCAGAGCGTCGGTTCTGTTACGAACTTCTTCGCCCAGACCAGCCATTTCAGCGATACCACCAGCGTTATCAGCAACAGGGCCGTAAGCGTCGGTAGCCAGAGTGATACCCAGAGTGGACAGCATACCAACAGCTGCCAGAGAGATTCCGTACAGACCCATGTTGAAGCTTTCTGCACCACCGGATACAAAGTAGCTGATCAGAACTGCTACACCAACAATAACAGCTGGGATTGCAGTGGATTTCATACCAAGACCCAGACCACCGATGATCAGGGTAGCAGAACCTGTTTCGGAAGTTTCAGCCAGATGCTGAGTTGGTTTGTAAGAGTCGGAGGTGTAGTATTCGGTGAAGTAACCGATCAGTACGCCTGCCAGCAAACCGGAAATGATAGCGAAGAAGAGACCGATGCTAAGACCGGAAACTTTAATCAGAGCAAAGGCAGCAATGATTACCAGAACAGAGCTGATATATGTACCTTTTCTCAGAGAACCAAGCAGTTTCTTCTGATCTGCGCCTTCTTCTGTCTTAACAAAGAAGGAACCGATAATGGAAGCGAAGATACCCAGAGCACACAGAGCCATTGGGATCATCATACCCTGGAAGCCAAGGCCAGCGGAAACGCCCAGAGCCATGGAGGAAAGTCTTGCACCTGCATAGGATTCATACAGGTCAGCACCCATACCAGCAACGTCACCTACGTTGTCGCCTACGTTGTCAGCGATAACTGCAGGGTTTCTCGGGTCGTCTTCTGGGATACCAGCTTCAACTTTACCAACCAGGTCAGCACCAACGTCAGCAGCTTTGGTGAAGATACCGCCGCCTACACGAGCAAACAGAGCCATGGTGGAAGCACCCATACCAAAGGTAACCAGAGCGGAAGCAATTGCCTGTGCGTTGTCACCGTAAACCATTTTCAGAATGTAGAACCAGATGGAAGTATCCAGCAGGCCCAGACCAACTACGGTAAAGCCCATTACGGAACCAGCGGAGAATGCTACCTTCAGACCTTTATTCAGGCTGTGGTGAGCTGCGTTAGCAGTTCTTGCGTTAGCAGCAGTAGCAATCTTCATGCCGCAGTAGCCGGACAGAGCGGAGAATACACCGCCTGTTACGAATGCAACCGGAACAAAAGTGTTTACCTGACCAAATGCAGCCAGGATAGCGAAGATGATTACCAGAACAACGAATACAATAGCTACGCTCTTGTACTGTCTTTTCAGGTAAGCATCAGCACCGGTGCGGATTTTCTGGGACAGGGACTTCATCAGGTCAGTACCCTCGTCCTCACTCATGACTTTCTTTGCCTGGAAAATAGCAAACAGTAAAGCCAGCACTGCTCCAATAGGAGCCAGGATTGTTAAATCCATGTGTTTCCATTCCCTTCTTTTATAACATAAATATAACATTTTATAACATCCGCAACAGGATGTTATCTTACCCATCCATGTTAATATTTAATTCATGAATTGTCAAAATTTTTAAAAAAGCCTTTTTTGTGCATTTTATCAAAATGATAAAAAAATAACAGCAACCTGCACAATGCCCTCTCTGTTCTGCCTGTTTATCAAAAATAAAATCAACAAAATCCAAAAACATTGCCGCCGCGTTAGTCTTTCTCTCATGCTTTCATTCATTTTTCCTTTATTTAAGCCATTTATACTGCTTTTTTGCTTGCTTTTTTGAGGCAAAACACCCCCTTTTCCTTCTCCTTCCCACCCCATATTGTTATACTGCAAAGAATCGTGCAGCTGTGATTCTCCTGCTTTCTTCTCCGCGATTCGATTCCTCTTCCTCCGCCTTCTCCTACGCTTACCCTCACCATTTTTTGTATATCTTAAACAAAAACAAAATATTTTCGAGACAACCTTCAAAATTTATTCGATTATTTTTCGGCAAAATAGACAACAAAATCTCTATCTTCACTCAAATTCCCCATTCTGCCTCTCCCCGCTTTTTTCTGCCTGTTTTGTTTTTGATATTAAAATTACAGGAACACGTCATAAAATGATAACTTTTGACAAAATTCTCTCCATCACACTTCGATAAATCTCCGTTTTGATAGATGCTTTTCTACTGTACATTCTTCCTGACCTGATGGTATAATAAAAAAGTATGGGCTGCAACTCTGCTTTTGGGTGGTTTTGTCGCCTTAATGTAAAATCTAAGTAAATAAAGCGTAAAGGATGCGTAAAACTCTTTCCTGACAAAAACAAAAAGGTAGGTCAAATCATGTACAGTACGGATTATTTCAGTATCATCGTTTCCGTTTTAGGCGGCCTTGCATTCTTCCTCTATGGAATGCACCTATTAGGTACCGGTCTTGAAAAGGCTTCGGGCGGTCGTTTGGAACGTACACTGGAAAAAATGAGCAGCAACATTTTCAAAGCGGTGCTTTTTGGTGCACTGGTCACCGCAGCGGTACAGAGCTCTTCCGCCACCACCGTCATCGTCGTCGGTCTTGTTAATGCAAACATCATCAAGCTCAAACAGGCAATTGGTGTCATCATGGGTGCCAACATCGGAACCACCATCACCGCCCACATCTTGAGTATGATGGACATTCAAAGCGACAACTTCATCATCAACCTTTTAAAACCAACCTCCTGGGCACCGATCGTCTCGATCATCGGTATCATCCTCTTTATGGCAGGAAAGAAAGCCTCCCAAAAAGATCTGGGACAGATTCTGCTGGGATTTGGCATCCTGTTCTTCGGTATGTTCCAGATGAGCGACGCTGTTGCTCCACTGGAAGAAGTTCCTGAATTTATCGCACTGTTTCAAAACTTCTCCAATCCTGTTCTCGGTGTTCTGGCCGGTGCCGGCGTCACCGCTATTATCCAGAGTTCTGCCGCATCCATCGGTATCCTTCAGGCACTTACCTCTACCGGACAAATCACCTTTGCTTCTGCGATTCCGATTATTCTGGGTCAGAATATCGGCACCTGTATCACCCCAATCATGGCAGCGATCGGCGCTTCTAAAAATGCAAAACGTTCCGCATTTGTGCACCTGAGCTTCAATATTATTGGTACACTTCTGTTTTTGTTTGGTGTCTATGCCTTCCAGTACACCATCGGATTCTCCTTCTGGAACAATCCAATCACCAGCAACGACATCGCAAACTTCCACTCCATCTTTAATATTACCGTTACCATCCTGCTGATTCCATTTGCAGAACTGCTGGAAAAACTGGCTCTGACCTTTATCCATGGTGACAAGGAAACCGACGCAGATGATCAGGATATGTCCTCTGCAACTTTGGATGAACGTTTTCTTCGCTCTCCTGGTCTTGCTATCGACCATGCATCCCGCTGTGTTGTCAAGATGGGCGAGCTTGCTTCCCGCAATCTCTGGCGTGTCACCTCTCTCTTTGCCGATTATGACACCAAACTGGTGGAAAAAATCCGCGAAAAGGAAAACACCATTGACCATCTGGAAGATCGTGTCAGCACCTATCTGATCCGCCTTTCCGAAGGTCAGCTCAGCGACACGGAAAGCCGCCAGGTTTCCATGCTGCTCCAGATTCAGAGCGAATTTGAACGTATGGGCGACTATGCTATTAACATTCAGGAATGTGCAGAACGACTTTACAGTTCCGGCAGCAGCTTCTCTGCTTCCGCTTTGGAAGAAATCAAAACCTTAAGTGATGCGGTCAGCGAATGTATCACCAAGGCAATCCATGCCTTTACCGAACAAGACATTTCGATTGCCAACAGCATCGAACCGCTGGAAGAGGTTGTCGACATCGTGGAAGAGACTCTCAAGGAACGCCACATCGAACGCCTCAAAGAAGGTAAATGCACTGTCGATGCTGCCTTCCCTTACATCGAATCCCTTTCTAACTATGAACGAATCGCCGATCATTGTGCCAATATCGGTATGTGCCTGATCAATGAGGCTGCTAAAAACCACAATATCGACCGCCACGAATATCGCCGAATCCTACATCAGGGGCTGAGCGAATATTATTCCGATCTTTATAATCAATATAAAGAAACCTACTACAACAAGGTATTAAATATCCACTAAGCAAAAAGAGGAAGGCTGTTGCCTTCCTCTTTTTTATCTGCATTGATCTGTTTATGAGCTTATTTGATGGAGTTTTCGTAAGCTTCGATCATCTTTTTAACCATCTGGCCGCCGACGGAACCAGCTTCACGGGAGGTCAGATGACCGTTGTAACCTTCCTTGAGGTTAACGCCAACTTCGTTTGCAGCTTCCATCTTGAACTTGTTCATTGCTTCCTGAGCCTCTGGAACTACCAATCTATTGCTGGAATTTTTGTTGTAACTTGCCATTTGAAAATACACTCCTTAAATTTTTCTTTTTCTTCATTGTGCGGTTTTGCCTGTTTTCAAAACCGCTGTTTGCGTTTGCAGTAATAGTATGGCATCCAGCAAAATGATTATGTGTTGTTTTTTCTGGTAATTTTTCTCTTTTATAATCGGTGAATCATCAGCAATGCTGTTGCGCAGAGAAGCAGGGAATTGCTGTCCTGTTCTTGACCTGCCTTTAAGGATAGCGGAAAGTCTCCCGCTGCAGCCTGCGTTCCATCCAGCCGCCGGATCTCCTTTTGTACACTGAGCACCATTTGTTCCTTCATGCTCGAAAAGCTCAGCGCATCAAAACTTCCGCCGCAGGCAAGACAAGCAAGTCCGCACTCCAAAGCAAATTCAGCGGCCTGGCTGCATTGACTCAAGAAGATACAGGTTGCGTGCAGCAGATGTCTGGGTGCATGATGTCTGCAAAAGCTTTCTTTTAATATAACGAGTCCGCCGCCTGCATCCAGAAAATTGGTCTGTACGGAATCCACCAGCAAAAAATCCGCATGCTGGTTCCAGCAAAAATCCTTTTCGCTTACCTTTGCGCAGTTTTGGTTTAACTGAAGATACAATGCATCACAAACAGCACTGTCATCCTTTTCCCCCAACAGAATAATCGGTATCAAACCTTCACCTCGTTTTACAAAGAGATTTTGTTTTTATCTTTATTCTGTCCGCTTTCTGGAAAAAAATACCCCCGCCTAAAAAGGCGGGGATAACTGATTTCTTTGATTAGAGATTATTGATGATCTCCAGATATTTTTCTTTTGGATAAGCTCCAACCAGACGTTCTTTTTCCACACCATCCACAAAGAAGATTACAGTTGGGATGCTCATAACGCGGAATTTTACTGCGAGAGCTTTATTTTCATCAACGTTGACCTTTGCAACGGTTACATTGCCTTCCAGTTCCTCACCCAGCGCATCAATGGTCGGAAGAAGGGACTGGCATGGCATACACCATGGTGCCCAAAAATCTACCATGACCTTACCATTGGATACTGTCTGTTCAAAATTTTCTGGATTAAGATGTAATACTGCCATATCATTTCCTCCTTAAAAAGGTGATTATACATTTTTGTTTCGGATTAATTCTCCTCACGCCCTTATTATACACTATTTTGGTATTATTACAAGGGGTTCTACCAATATTTTTACAATTTCTTTAAGAAATATTCCAGGAAAAATCGCTTGAAAACAGGAAAAATATTTTTTGAGAAAAAATTTGAAAAAATTGCAAAAAGGCTATTGACATTTTCAAAGAAGCGAGTATAATAATATACGTTGTCAACGACAACACAGCTTAATAACACACAATACATTGCCCGATTGTGTAAGGGTAGCACGACAGACTCTGACTCTGTTTGTCTGGGTTCAAATCCTAGTCGGGCAGCCATCAAATCCCAATCTTTATAGATTGGGATTTGTACTATCTCGGGGTATAGCGCAGTTTGGTAGCGTGCTTGGTTCGGGACCAAGAGGCCGTGGGTTCAAGTCCCGCTACTCCGACCAAAAAAGAAACCACAGTAAAAACTGTGGTTTCTTTTTTTATACTTTTGAAGTCTAGGGACTTGAAAACGGTAGTCGAAAGCCGCGAATGACCGAGCCGCGTAGCGCGGCGAGAATCAAGTCCCGCTACTCCGACCAAAAAGCTGTGGGATTTCATAGGCTTTTACATAACAAATAAAAAGGAGTTCACAGCATAAAGCTGTGAACTCCTTTTTGTTTTATCCAGACTCTTCTGTTTTAATTGGATGCCGGATTATCTCCCAGCTGAACCACTGAAAATGAGATGTTGCTAAACAGCAATCCTCCCTGTTCCGATACAATCCGTAAAACAGATGGCACACTGGTAACTTCAATCGGGATGCTGAATGCCACTGCTGTGTAGCTTCCTCCCTGATTCAAGCTGGTCTGCACCGAAGCGCCGTCCACGTTTTTTCCGTCCTGCGTCAGATAGATTAAACTTGGAACCGGTCCAGATGAAGTGCTCGGAAGTCCTACTGTCCCATGGAAGGACACCAGATAGATTCCCGGTTTTTCAATCACAACATCGCTGCTCGCCGGAGTATGTGTCACAGAGTCTCCCAATGACAAAGGATTGTTAAAGAAGGTCAGTGCCTCTCCGGAGTTGATTGGCTGGGCTGGGGTATCGGTGGTGAGAAAACGCTCCAAGTTTTGCGACGCGGAGCTTCCCTGCGGAATAGTAAAGTTAAGTACGGCATTTTGCGGTGTTCCGGAATTTACGACAGTGGCATCGGTGCCCGGTTCTCCCGTCGTCACTGTGCCAACCGTTATGGTTGCAGCCTGACCGGCAGGACCTCTTGCTCCGGTCGGGCCGGGCACCGGACAGGGATACACCGGAAAACATCCGCAGTTATTACAACAACAAAAATTCATAAAGATGGTGACTCCTTTCTGTATCACAGTTTGCTGTAATCCTCTCTTATCAGGATATGCACCATCTCTATTTTCCAGTTACCCTTCGTTCTCGCCCAATCTGCACAAAACAGCCTGTTCTCTTTCTCCTGTGCGCCGAAAAACAAAATGCAGCGCTGTACTCAGCGCAATTCCACACACAACATCAATCACCGAATGCTGTTTCAAGAACAGGGTGGACAAGCAGATCATAACGGTGAGCACACCGCAGATTCCAACTACAAGCTTTCTGTGTTTCCAGATTCTGCTGCGCTGCACCGCCAGAAAAATTGCGAAGGTGCTGGCAACATGAATGGATGGGCAGACATTGGTCGAGGTGTCCGCTGACCAGATCATTCGCACAAATGTCGCTGCAATATTGCTCGATTCGATGCTCTGCGGACGCAGATCCACCCCATTTGGGAAAATCAGATAGAGCAGCAGACACAGTGCCATTCCCGAAAACATCACGCCGCACAGATAAAAATAGTTTTTCCGGTCAAACAAAAGCAAGGTGATCAGCGCCCACGGGATCAGCCCAAACCAGGACGCATACGGAAAAATAAACCACTCATTAAATGGAATCAAATCATCCAAGCCGCAATGTAGCAGATATACCGGCTCGGTGACAAGATGCTCTAATGTAAAAAATCCGGTAAAGTAAAAGATAAAAAATAGAATGGCAAACCAGATTGGATGCTCTGTCACCCATTTTTTCACCTGTGTTATCATATCAAATCCTTCTTTCCCACAAATAAAATACCAAACTTTTATACCGTGATAATCTCTACGTGCTCTACACTCCCTGAAGGGAAAAGTCCGGTGTATATTCCTCTTTTGCCGAACTTAATTCCTGCACAAATCCATCCTCTATTCCCATACACTCCATCCAGTCGAGCACTCTGTCATACTCCTCCTGTGTCAGCCGGCGGTTGATTTCCGGAAACTCGGCGCTTTTATAAAATGGGGTATATTGGCTCATAACGCTGACTAAAATGTCATCCAGCGGCAGGTTTTCCGCAATCCAAGTAAGGATATCCATACTGTCCTCTACACCATTTGGCATGACCATGTGACGCACGATAACGCCCTTTGTGAGCATTCCTCTCTCGTCAAATTCCACCGCTCCCACCTGCGAGAACATCTCCTGCACTGCTTTGGAGGCTACCTCAAAATAATCCAGTGCATGGGAATAGCGTTTGCTGCGCTCCGGGGAAAAATATTTGATATCCGGAAGATAAATATCTACATAACCTTTGAGCATCCACAGCGTTTCCACCGTTTCATAGCCGCTGCTGTTATAAACGACAGGGATCTTTAAATCTCTTCGTACCATATCCAATGCCTGAATAATCTGCGGTACAAAGTGCCCGCCTGTCACAAGGTTAATGTTATTTGCTCCCTGATTCTGCAGTTCCAGAAAAATCTCGGCAAGGCGCTTGATGCTGATTTCTTTTCCATAGCATTCAGCGCTGATCTGGTGGTTCTGGCAGAACACGCATTGCAGCGGACAGCCCGAAAAGAATACCGTTCCCGAGCCTTCCTCCCCGCTGATGCAGGGCTCCTCCCAAAAGTGCAGCGCCGCACGCGCAAGTTTTACCTTGTCGCCTGCCTTGCAAAATCCGGTCTGTCTGCTGCGGTCCACCCCGCAGTTTCTGGGACAAAGGCGGCAAAGATGCTGTGATTGTTCCATGTTCTTCTCCCTTCTGAAAAGAAAGGTTCGGGAATCTAACCCGAACCTTTCTTGTGTTAAATCAATATTTTCCGTATCGTATGAAACAGCACCGGCTTCATCTGATCGATGGGTGCCGGCTGCTCCAGCAAGATCGAGGTGTAACAGATGGAGCCGACCATCTCCACGATCAAAAACATCATCCGATATGCTTCCTCGATGGTATAGCGGCTAAGATACGGGCTGCAAAAGCACTGTTCCAACATCTGCAGCAGCGTATTATCCTGTGCCTCATTCATCTTGCGCAGTACCAGCGGCCAGGAAAAATTGCGCTGAACAATTTTCAGATCATCCAGATTTTTCTTAAAATGCTCGATGATAAAATCCGCTACAAACAAGATGCGCTCGATCATGTCAGGCAGACTTTTCCTTTCCAGTTCCTTTTTTGCCTGAGCGAGAATCCGGTTGCTGATATCCACCACAACCGCTTCCCAGATTTCGGTCTTGTCCGCAAAGTAGAGATAAAAGGTTCCTTTGGCAACACCGGCAGATTTTGCAATATCGTCGATGCTTGTCTTATATACCCCTTTTTCCGAGAACAGTTCGTATGCCGCCTGTATCATCCTGATTCGTTTTTCTTCCTTCTGTGATTTCAGGCTCTGCCCCTGAATTGTCATCGCTTTCCCCTCCTTTGTCTGGACTGACTGATCTGAACAAACTGGTTTGTTCAGATCCTCTGCTCCTGATTACTGGAACAAAATGTCGTGATTGATGGTAGTATAGAACATTGCTTTGATCTTCTGCGGATCTTTGGTCTGTGCCATAATCCACATCAGCTTGGTAACAGTTGCTTCCAGTGTCATATCGTACGCTTCGATCAGGCCATAACGCTCTTTTGCAACATGTCCGACCTCATAGACCTCCATATCGCTTCCCTCGTACATAACCTGTGTGCTCATGACAACGATCTTTCCGTCTGCGATCAGCTTGTCCACTGCCTTGAGGAAATCCTTGTGCTCAACACTTGGCAGTCCGCCCACGCCGTAGCTTTCGATGATCACTGCATCATAGTGCTCACCGATCCAGGACAGAAATTCCGGGTCCATACCTGGAATCAGTTTCAGCAGAAAGACTCTTGGATTGATGTCGATGTAAAATGCTGGATAGGAGCATGGGCAGCTTTCTTTTACATAGTGGACAATCTTGTTGTTGCGGATGGTTGCAAGTACTGGGAAATTAATGCTGTCAAATGCATTAAAGCTCTTGGACTGCAGTTTCTTTGCACGGGTTCCGGCAATTACTTTGCCATTAAATACGATGCATACTCCATGTGCATCCGGGCAGGCTGCAAAGCGCAGTGAATCGAGCAGGTTTGTTTTTGCATCGGTTATTTCCATGGAAATCGGTTTCTGGGCACCGGTGATGATAATCGGCTTCGGCGAGTTCTGAATCAGGTAAGACAGTGCCGAAGAGGTGTATGCCATGGTATCGGTTCCGTGGCAGATGACAAAGCCATCATATTTTTCATAGTTATCCTTAACGGTGCGGGCCATCAAAAGCCAGTGCTCCGGCTGGATGTTGGTCGAGTCAATGTTGAGAATCTGAACTGCGTCGATGGTACAAAATTCGCGCGCTGCTGGTACATAGTCCAACAGTTTTTCCGAGGAAATCTGTGGAGCAAGACCATTTTCGGTGTCTTCAGACGCGATCGTTCCACCGGTCGCAATAAGCAGAATGTGTTTCATAACGTTTCTTCCCTTCCAATTTTATCTTTTTCAAAAAGATTCTCTGTTAGTTTCATTATAGGCAATTTTCTTAGTCCCGGCAAGTCCTGTTTTTAAGAAAAATTTTGTACGCAGAGTGGTTGTCCCGGGCAATTACTTTCTGTTAGAATAAAGTCACTAGACAGCCTTTTTTTTACTTTTGGGCAAAAAGGAGTGTATTAAATGGATCTTGTTCTCTTGTGTACTGTACCGGATAATTTTCAGGCAGAGATAATCGTTGCTGCCATGAAAGAAAATAATATTCCGGTTCATAAGCGTGACCTTGGAAACGCCGGGATGTTAAATCTCCTGCGAGGAAACTCAAGCGAGGGCGAGGAAATCTATGTGCCGCGGCAGGATTTTTGCAAAGCACAGGAAATTTTACAGGGAATGGGGTTTTAGTCTCCACCTTTTCCCTTGCACAATGCTGTAAAAAAGGTTATAATAAAAAGGTATGGATATGCTCTTTTTGAGGGCAATATTGCATCTTTATGAACGGTTTTTATTATGTACCGTAATTTTTTTTAGGAGATGAATCAAATGAGTGAATCAACCGGCTGCTCCGGCAACTGTGCTTCCTGTCACAGCAAGGGCTCCTGTTCCAAACCTCAGAGCCTGCTCGAACCGGAAAACCACCTCAGCCATATTAAAAAGGTAATCGGTGTTGTCAGCGGTAAAGGCGGCGTTGGCAAATCGATGGTCACCGCTTCCCTGGCAGTTATGATGCAGCGCCGTGGATTTGCCACCGCTATTCTGGATGCGGATATCACCGGTCCTTCCATTCCAAAAATGTTCGGCATTACCGGCCGCGCAAGCGGTACCGAGCTTGGTATCGACCCAAGACTCACCAACAACGGCATGGAAGTTATGTCGGTAAACCTGCTTCTGGAACATACTGATGATCCAGTTGTATGGAGAGGTCCTGTTATCGCAGGTACTGTAAAACAGTTCTGGACCGATGTTGTCTGGGGCGAAGTAGACTATATGTTCATCGATATGCCGCCAGGCACAGGCGATGTTCCGCTGACTGTATTCCAGTCCATTCCGGTAGATGGCATCGTTATCGTTACCTCCCCTCAGGATCTGGTATCGATGATCGTGAAAAAAGCCTGCAAGATGGCAAAACTGATGAACGTACCGATCGTTGGTATCGTGGAAAACATGAGCTATCTGGTATGTCCGGACTGTGGCAAAAAGATCGAAATCTTCGGCAAGAGCAAACTCGAAGAGGTTGCTGCTGAAACCGGTCTGCCAATTCTGGGCCGTATGCCGATCGATCCAAACCTTGCTGCTCTGTGCGATGAAGGTAAGATCGACCAGATGCCGACAGAATATTTAAGCGAGGCTGCTGATCAGCTGATCGCACTGCCAAACCGCAAATTCGAAGAGTAATTTTCTTCTGTGGAGTCTTCTGATGAAAGTTGTCATCCCTGTCGAACAGGCACGCGTCGATTCTCCCATTTCTTCCATCTTTGGAAGATCTCCCTTTTTTTACCTTTTTGATTCTGAAACCAATCAAGGTTCTTTTTTGGAATCTACCTTTCTTTTTGGGCAGAGTGCAGGCATTCAGGCTGCCCAACTGATGATTGACCATGGTGTTGATGTTTTGATCAGCAATCGATGCGGTGAAAACGCCATGCGTCTGCTGTCCGCCGGCAACATCACAGTCTATCATGCTGCTGCATCCGGCGCGGCAGAAAATCTGGAGCTGTTTTTTGCAGGTAAACTGTCACTGCTCTAGATTTCTATTTGCTGCATTTTCAGCAGAACATTTAAAAGGCCTGCCGTTTTCTCAAGCGGCAGGCCTTTTTTATTCAGCAGTCGATAGAATAAATCTATCCAATCAGTATCATGTGAAAAATTACAATATTTGTAAAAGGAATCATCCAAACATGAAAATAGCCATCCTCAGCGGCAAAGGCGGCACCGGAAAAACCTTTGTCAGCGTTAACCTTTCCTATATTCAGCAAGACGCAGTCTATTTGGACTGCGATGTAGAGGTCCCAAACGGCCACCTCTATCTTCCCATTGAAAATCCAGTGGTAGAGCCGGTGGATATGCCTATTCCATCCATCCTGCATGAAAAATGCTCCAGATGCCGCGCCTGCATGAACTTCTGCGCCTTTCATGCGTTGAGCTTTACCGGAAAACAGGTCCTTTTGTTTGACCATCTGTGCCACAACTGCGGCGGCTGTGCTCTGGTTTGTCCAAACAAGGCCATTCAGGAGGTTCCCTACAACATCGGTTCCATCTCTTCCGGAAATTTTGAGCATGTCCGTGTTTATTCGGGCAGTCTCAATCCCGGTCAGATGCAGGGCAGTGCCATCATCCGCCGGATGATCGACCAGACCCGCCATCTGCCTAACCTGGTCATGGACTGCTCTCCCGGCAATTCCTGTCATGTCGTTCAGGGAATTGTGGAGGCAGATTTGTGTATTCTGGTTGCCGAACCGACTGTATTCGGTGTCAATGATATGCGAATCTGTATTGACCTTCTCAATACATATAACAAGCCTTTCGGCATCGTCATCAACAAATCACTGGATACCCGCAACTATATCAAAACCTTCTGCCGAGAACATAACATCAAAGTTCTGGCAGAGATTCCCCTTTCCCCCGAGCTTGCTCGCATTAATGCCAGCGGTCAGCTCGCTGCAAAGGATGCAGAATACAGCAGGATCTTCAAAAAAATCCTCAAAAATGCGCAGGCTCTGCTCGGTCCCCGCTTGGAGTCTCATCCAGATTCTGTTCAGGACAGGGAGGTATTTTAATGAAACAGCTTTTGATTTTAAGCGGCAAGGGCGGAACCGGTAAAACCACCATTGCCTCCTCCTTTATTTCCCTGCTTAAAGGACAGCAAAAGGCCTGTTTTGCCGACTGTGATGTCGATGTGCCAAACCTGCATCTGATTTTTTCCGAAGGACAAACCATGCTTTCGCAAAAGACCTGCTTTGGCAAACGTGCTGTCATTAACCAGAGTCTGTGTACCCATTGCGGGCTGTGCGAACAGCACTGCCGCTTTGGTGCGATGAAAAACGGTGTAGTCAACCCTTATCTGTGCGAAGGCTGCGGTGTTTGCGAACTGGTCTGTCCGATTGGTTCCGGCTCGGAAAAGGCGGTTCATCTGGCAGAAACCAGCACAGGAAGTTACAGTGTTTCTGCCACCGAATATGGAATCTTCTCCACCGCTTCCTTAAAGCCAGGTGCCGGTGCAACCGGAAAAACCATCAATATGGTTAAGCAGAATCTTTCCACCTACGGAGAAAATGCTGAAATTGCAGTCATCGATGGCTCTCCCGGTATTGGCTGCCCCATCATCTCTTCGGTTGCCGGCGTGGATCTGGTGCTTTTGGTCCTGGAGCCTTCCCTGTCAGGGCTGAGCGACCTTACCCGCATCCTGAAAACAGTCCGTCAGCTGCGTGTTCCCGCTGTTGCCTGCATCAACCGCTCGGACACCGCTCCTCAATTTACACAGGACATTTATCGTTACTGTGCCGAGCATGAGCTGATGGTACTGGAAGAAATTCCGTTTGATCCGCTGGTCATCCGTGCAGTCAACCATAATCGACCAATCGTCGATTATCCAAACTCTCCCGCTGCCCAGCGTGTAACAAGTCTATTCTCCAAGACACTGGAGGTTTTGAACACCTTATAGTGCCAGCTGGAAACTGGATATGGTTTGGCGCACAGCCAGTGTATTACAGCAGACTAATTCTATATCACAAAATAAACAGGAGCGTTCGTCAAAGACGAACGCTCCTGTTTTTATAAAATCCCGTATCTCATTTTATGCGTGCTGTGCTGCTCCCAATCTGCCATAAATTGCCTGAATCGGCTTATACAGCCAGATCGAAATGGACAGATCCACCATGCTGTGGATGACTGAGCCAACACCTACCAGCAGGAAGATCGACACAAAAAATCCTTTGTCATAGTTTGCCTGCGGCATCGAACCATTTACATAGAATGGAAGCACAATCAGCACCTCACATACTGCGTGCAGGATACCGATACACAGCGAAAACAGCAGGGAGGATTTGACCGAAGCAATCGGTGCATAATCTCTCTTTTGCAGGTAAAGCGCTCCCACCAGTGCAAAGACGACGTGGGTCAGTGCGCGCAGTACAACAGTCAGCGGGAAACCACCCAGGAAAAAGCCCAGTGTAGTTCCAAGCGATACTGCTACCGCCATGGATGGAGAAATGAACATTGCGATAAATACCGCAACATGGCTTGCAAGCGTAAAGGAAGCTGGCTCGATTACAACCTTAATTGGAGAAAACATCGGAATTACAATTCCAATGGCAATCAACATTCCGGTCAATGCCAGCTGATAGGTGTTTGTTCTGCTTCTCATAAAAAATCCTCCCTTAATTGACACAAGTTACTCTTTTGATTGATAGGTGTCTTGACACATATCTTCACCCATTATAGCACCCCTTTTTCAGTTGTCAAGGTTTTCTTTGGATTTTTGTGTGGATTTTACAAAAGTCTATTTTTTACTCAAACTACCAGAGTCGTGTATTGACTTTCCCACAAGACTGTGGTAGTGTATAGACATAGAAACTACTCCAGTCTTGTGAGACTGATGGCAGGAATCTACTTGAGAAAAAGTAAAAGGTTTTACCTTTGCGCACTAACGTGCGGCAGCACCGAAACGGCATCCTGCCACGAATGTTTTGCATCGCAGCATCGAAACAGTCAAAGGCTCCGCCTTTGCACACTGACGTGCGACAGCACCAAAACGGCATCCTGACCCGAACGATTTTTTTATTGTTTTGTTGTTTTATTGGAGCTACTCGCCTAGGGTACATTTATGTACCCTCAACCTCGCAAACTTTTGTGTACAAAAGTTTGCCAAAAAACTTTGATTTTCGCTCTAACGAAAAGATTCAGAAAAGGAGAAAGGTTATGGACGGAAAATTATTTGACTCGGAACTGAAGGTAATGGGTGTCCTCTGGAACGAAGGCGACTGTACCGCCAAACATATCTCGGATGTACTCAAAGAAGACATCGGCTGGAACATGAACACCACCTATACCCTCATCAAGCGCTGCATCAAAAAAGGCGCTATCGAACGCTCGGAACCAAATTTCATGTGCCATGCTCTGGTCAAAAAGGAAGAAATTCAGGAAGAACAGACTAACGAGCTGATCGACAAAATTTATGACGGTTCGGCGGACAAGCTGTTTGCTGCCCTGCTTGGAAGGAAAAAACTTTCCTCCGAACAGATCAAAAAACTGCGCGATATCGTGGGAGAACTCGACGACTAATTTCCCTCAAAAATTTGCTGCATAAGGAGGCGCTTGTATGAGCCTTGTCCAAATGAGCCTGTCAGCTGCGCTGATGATTGTTGCCATCATCATTCTGCGCGCTTTGACCATTGAACGATTCCCCAAAAAGACCTTTCTGGTTCTGTGGTGGATCGCTCTGCTGCGATTGTTGATCCCGTTTTCGATTCCATCTGTCATGAGCATCTACTCATGGATTAGCCCTGATGTTCCCAAGGCTGTCCACCAGGAAGTACAGGAGATAACGGAGTCTCAATCCACATCAGAACCTGTTCTGGAAATTCCATCCGAAGTCTTGCAGAATGCTTCTCCACAAGAAGATGCTGTTTCGGCTGTGCCTGAGCAAACCCGCTCGGAAGTGGTGGAAAATTTAACCCAATTTGAAATGACGCCGATTCCTGATACAGATATTGAATATGTCGAAGTAAAGCCAAGTAAATCCTTTTCCGAAAGCTTTTTCGATATGCTCCCAGTAATCTGGGGTATCGGAATTGGTGTGATCGCTGCTTTCTTCGGCATCAATTACTGGAGAGGTATTCGAGAGTTTCGGATGTCGCTGCCGGTGGAGAACGAATTTGTGGACGAATGGCTTTCTTCCCATCAACTGCGCCGGAACATCACAATCCGCCAATATGACTGTATCCATACACCATTGACCTACGGTATCTTCCGTCCGGTCATCCTGCTCCCAAAAGAAAGCTTGAAACAGTCCCCATCCACCTTAAACTTTATCCTTACCCATGAATGGGTACATATCCGCCGGTTTGACTGTGTAACCAAAATCTTGCTGACTGCAGCGCTGTGCATCCATTGGATGAACCCTCTGGTTTGGGTGATGTACCTGTTGTTTAACCGTGACATCGAACTTTCCTGTGACGAAACCGTTCTGCACCTTCTGGGACGAAACAAACGCTCAGATTATGCGCTTGCCCTCATCGATATGGAGGAGCAGAAAAGCGGCTTTGCTTCATTTGCCAGTGGTTTTGGCAGGAACGCCATTGAAGAAAGGATTCGTGCTATTATGAAGATGAAAAAAGCATCCATTATCACCATCCTTGCCGCGGTGGTCGTAGTTGTCTGTGTCAGCATCCTGTTTGCCACCTCCGCAAAAAACAACCCAACCGAATCCTCTTCTGCTTCTAAGGAATCTTCCTCAGACACCGTTGTTCAGAATATCTACGACCCAAATCTTTATAAGGACTATGAACCTTATGGTCTGAAATTCGATTTGGAAAACAGTAAACTCTATTTTGAAGGCAAACTGGTACGCTGTTTTGATGACCAGTGGAAGGGTGACAATTTAAATACCAAAGGTATCGGATACTACGAAACTCATGGTACGGTCGATATCAAAGCAGTCCGTGACAGCAATGATCAACTGACCGGACTGCAAAAAGCGACCGAAGAGGAATTTGCCGCAAGAGAAATTCCAGAACCGACTGCAGCTGAGGTTGCAACGGTCGATGATCCAAGAAAAGTGGCTTCCGATTATCCTCTGCACAGTATGATTCAGCAAAAGGATACCGATGTCTGGACTTATCTGAAAAAGCCAATCCGCACCCTGATGGACCGCGCTACCGGAATGGTTTATTTCTCCGAAAACGGGGAAGTGAATCTAAACGTTGTCCGGAACGAGTACGGCGAAGCTCAGTCACTGGAAACACTGTGTGATGAAGAAGTTAGACAGGAACTGTCCGAATATGCTCCTGAATATCTGTTTTCTGAAGACAAGCTTAAAACAAAAGAAGTCCTCAATTACGGGGAACCTGCTTCCTGGCTTCGGGAAGAGTATCTGTCAAACCGCCATCTCTCATTTGATGAAAATGGCAATTTCCTGTACGATGACCAGTTGGTCCGCTACTTTATTGACGGATCAAACAGTTATTTTTCCGATAACTTTTCTGGTGATCTTGACGAGTACCTGAAAAAAATCAGAGGCTATAGCTATGAGTACTATAATCCGAACGGTGTCATTGATATTTATTCCGTTCGAAAACAAGATACACTTCTTGATATTCAGGCATTTGAGCCAGAACAAACAGCAGGATGGGCTTTTAAAACAATCCAGAGAAAACCTCTTGCCGGCGGTTTTGGGAATGAAGAACTTCAGATAATTGCCAACGAATTTGCTCCTTACAATATCACCCTCGGTCCGGACAATCGGCTTTACTTTAACGGTGAGCTGATCCGCTGCTGGGCAGATACTGCACAAGGAGACACAACCGACGCAGAGGATATCTTCTATATCAATAACTGCGGCGTTGTCGATATCCGCACTGTCTACTCTTCCTGGGAAAGAGAAGACGGAATGGTACTTCCTATTGGAAAGTTTGACCGCATCGAACTTTTTGATGCACAAAATCTAATTGAGGAAGCTGTTGAGCTCCGAAAACTTCCTTCCCAGAGCAACTGGGCTACATCCGATATCGTAAAACAGCGTCAGCAAAAATATGCACGACTTGAACAGTTATTTGATCCGCTTGCTAGTTTTGGTGTTTCCTATAAAGCATCGGATATTATGACAGGTATCGGAAGTGTATATTATAACGGTGAGCCGGTGCAGTTTTTCATTGATCCTCGCGGCGGCACCAACTACTGCTTTGCATCCAACCTCAGCGAAGGCAAGTTCAGCCTGAAAACCACCCGTGATAAAGGTAATCATATCATTGGTGTGGAACAGATTTCCAACGAAGAAGCACAGAAACTGTTCCAGCAACAGCAAGACAGCATTCTCATTCCAAACTATCAATCCCCTGTTATCAGCTCTACCCATCAGGAAGCAGGTTACAGTGGTACGTCCCGCATCTATTACGCTTCTTCCGACTGCTCTGTCAGCGCCGTATCTGACGGTGTTGTCGTCAGTGCAGGCTGGAACACCAGCCGCGGATACAGCGTACAGATCATAGATGAAAACGATATGGTCTGGGTTTACAGCCACATGGATTCTCTGGACGTCAATGCCGGTGATGTCGTTTCTACTGGAGACAAAATTGGTGTTGTTGGATATACCGGATGGGCTGAGCAAATCCAGCTTGAACTGGAACTGTGGTACGGCGGTCAGCCGATCAACCTCAACAATTTGGTATAAAGGTTGTAAAGCCCTGCCTTTTGGAAAAAGGCAACCTTTTCCAAAGACAAACATAAAATCCGCAAATAGGAGGAAAAATATGGACGGAAAATTATTTGACTCGGAACTGAAGGTAATGGGTGTCCTCTGGAACGAAGGCGACTGTACTGCTAAACATATCTCAGATGTACTCAAAGAAGACATTGGCTGGAACATGAATACTACCTATACCCTTATAAAACGATGTATCAAAAAAGGCGCTATCGAACGCTCGGAACCAAACTTCATGTGCCACGCTCTGGTCAAAAAGGAAGAAATCCAGGAAGAACAGACTAACGAGCTGATCGACAAAATTTACGATGGTTCGGCGGACAAGCTGTTCGCTGCCCTGCTTGGAAGGAAAAAGCTTTCCTCTGAACAGATCAAAAAACTGCGCGATATCGTGGGAGAACTCGACGACTAATTTACCTCAAAAATTTGCTGCATAAGGAGGCGCTTGTATGAGCCTTGTCCAAATGAGCCTGTCAGCTGCGCTGATGATTGTCGCCATCATCATTCTGCGCGCTTTGACCATTGAACGATTCCCCAAAAAGACCTTTCTGGTGCTGTGGTGGATTGCTCTGCTGCGATTGTTGATCCCGTTTTCGATTCCATCGGTCATGAGCTTTTATTCATGGTTCGACCCCAATCTTCCGGCTGTTGTTGAACAGTCATCTGCAATGGAATCCACCTTTGAACCTGTTTTGGACGATTCATCGGAAACGATGGAAAATTCAACCCAATTTGAAATGGCGCCGATTCCTGATACAGATATTGAATATGTCGAAGTAAAGCCAAGTAAATCCTTTTCCGAAATCTTTTTTGATGCGCTCCCAGCAATCTGGGGTATCGGAATCGGTGTAATTGCTGCTTTCTTTGGCATCAATTACTGGAAGGGAATTCGGGAATTTCGGATGTCGCTGCCGGTGGAGAATGAGTTTGTAAATGAGTGGCTTTCTTCTCATCAGCTGCACCGGAATATCACAATCCGCCAATATGACTGCATCCACACACCGCTGACCTACGGTATCTTCCGTCCGGTCATCCTGCTCCCAAAAGAAAGTCTGGAGCAATCCCCATCCACCTTAAATTTCATCCTTACCCATGAGTGGGTTCATATCCGCCGGTTTGACTGTGTGACCAAAATTCTATTAACCGCAACGCTGTGCATCCATTGGATGAACCCTCTGGTTTGGGTGATGTACCTGTTGTTTAACCGTGACATCGAACTTTCCTGCGACGAAACCGTTCTGCATCTTCTGGGACGAAACAGGCGCTCAGATTATGCGCTTGCCCTCATCGACATGGAGGAGCAAAAAGGTGGCTTTGCCTCATTTGCCAGTGGTTTTGGCAGGAACGCTATTGAAGAAAGGATTCGTGCTATTATGAAGATGAAAAAAGCATCCCTCATCACTATCCTTGCAGCGGTGGTCGTAGTTGCCTGTGTCAGCATTCTGTTTGCCACCTCCGCAAAAAATAACCCCATAGACACTGAACTTCCCAGCAGTGAATCAGAAACTGTATCAGACAAAATATTGACGGACGATGACCAAATGAAACAAGAAGTTTCTGTCAAGACTTCTAAAAAGACCTTTTCACCTGCTGAACGCTTTGCCGAGTTAGAAAAATACGGTGTCATGTTTGTCCCATCCGAAACGGACTCCACCAAAGGTGACCTCTACTACAACGGAGAACTGGTCAAATACTTTGCTGACCCAAATCCAAGTGGAAACTTTACCTTTTTTTCTGAAACCGAGGGCAGTAATCTGACCTTGTATATCACCTATAACGAAGATGGTACACTAAAAAAACTTAACACAACAACCGAAGACACCCTTAACCTTTATCCATACCCAGATGGACCGCTTCGCATCAGTGAGTGTCAGGATCTGACAGAATACTTTGAGTCTTTTGGTCGACATCAACTTATCTTCCAGCCTTCCCCTGCTGACAGCAATTCAGGAAATCTTTACATGCGCGACGGGACCCTCGTTTCCACCTTCTACGATTACCGAGAGAATCCTTGCTTTGTTTTCCGTTCTCAGGACACCAGCGGTAACTGGTCTATCGCCTATGATGGAAGCGTCTTTCAGATGTCAGGCGGCGGCATCCTCCCAAACCTGTTTTCTTTCAATGATGAAGGTATCGTCTATGATGAGACAAAACAGTCCTGGACCTATCACGGCAAAACAATTCACTGGGTGATTGACGGCAATTTTGCAAAATCCATTAATCCAGAAGGTGAAACTAATATCCGCGCTACCTATCAGGATGGTCTTCTCCAACCTTTAGAAGAAATTACCATCGAAGAAGCTAAGAAGTTAGCTATGGAGCTCCTAAAACCAGATACCTTTGCTTCTCCTGTCAAGGAAACAGTAAAGATAGAAGATATCGAAGGTCGTCGTCTTTACTATGCACCGGAAGGCAGCGAAGTCACCTGCTCCATTTCAGGAACTGTCTTTTATGCCGGATGGAAGGATGGATACGGTTACTGTGTTCAGATTGCTGATCCACAGGGCATTATCTGGACCTACTCTCACCTCAAAGAAACTTCCGTTAAATATGGACAAAACGTTTCTGTAGGCGACAAGATTGGCACCGTTGGACACAGTGATTCTGCTACCGATTTTTATCTTGGTCTGGACGCTGTTTCCAATGAAGAGATGCTTGATATCTCTCAATTGCTGGCTGAGTAAACCAAAAAAAGAGAAGCGCACTCTGTTTTGGGAGTGCGCTTCTCTCTAAATAAAATATCAATCAGCTTTCGACAAACAAAATTCCCTCTTTTTCCAGCTGCTCCATCACCCGATGAAAATCATCCTCATGCTGGTACTGAATGGTGTGCAGGTGGACACCGTTGGTCAGGGCACACAGCGGCGGAGCTGAATTTTCTCCCAGTTTTTTTGCAAACTGGTCGGCATCATACCGCGAGAAAATCTGCAGCTGGCCCAGAATCTGCCCGTATACCGGATGTTCTACTGTGACATCCAACACCGCACAGCCGTTATCCACTACAATATAAAGCTCCTTGAGGAGGTTGTCGTCATTGTGGCGGCAAGCAATCGTTTTGGTGTGGCTGCTGCGTTCTTTTTGTAAAACATATCCCCGTGGAGTCGCCGCGATGTTCTCTCCTGCTGCCCGCAGAAGTGCCACATCCCCGACGATAATCTGGCGGCTGACACCAAATTCTTTTGCAATTGCGGTTGCACTCAGCGGCCGGCTTTCTTCCCACAGCATGTTGAGCAGCTTTTCCCTTCTCTGCGCTGAATTCATGCCCATTTCCCCTTTCGATTGATCTGATATTTTCTATCATAACACAACCGAACCAATTCTTCCAGAGAAGGACTTTTCGTAAATTTGTGAAAAAATTTTGAACTTTGCAATTTAAGTGTTGCTTTTTAGCCTTTTCAAGCGTTATATGTTCAGAAAGAAAAAACACATTTCTTTTGCCACTTCCCTTTTTTATAGATTCACCACGCCAAAAAAGCACAGCGCCATGCTGTGCTTTTTTGGCGTGGTAAACCCGCGGACAATTTCGCGCTTTGTACTTTCTGAGAAAGTACAAAAGCAGTCTGCCCACAGTGCAGAACAGAAGTTTTTTGTCAAACTGTTGTACACAAAAGTTTGTGGGTTTCCAAAGGGCAAAGCTCTTGGAGCACACCGCAGTGTGCGGAACCTTGTGCCAAAAAAGAAAGTCTCCTCGTCTAAACTCCCGTTATTTTGCATAGGATAGGATACCATTTTGTCGGCAGGCATCCGCTTTCCTGTCAAGATTTTCTGCAAATAAAAGTAGTTTTTTGTTTAATCTGTACAGGTATCTTTCGGAGAATTCTACACCGTCATCGTATAAAATCTACATTTTTATATTGAAAATCGGGAATGAAATTGTTATACTTGAATAGTACCCCATTGATAAATGGGACTCGTTACAAAACGAAACTCGTTGTGTAATGACTCATCCGATGACAAAGCTCTCATCTGATGAGAACCCTGCATAAGACAGGGCCCCGCCATAGGGCGGAATGCCGTAAAACGGTGAACTTGAAAGGGGCGATACTTTATGAGACAATATCTGGCAGGAAGGATTCGAAACATTGCATTGACCGGACACAGCGGTTCGGGAAAAACTTCGCTTACCGAGGCTCTGCTGTTTAAAGCAGGCGCGACTGATAGATTGGGAAAAGTAGCAGACGGAAACACAGTTAGCGACTATGATCCGGAAGAAATTAAGAGACAAGTATCTGTTTCCACTTCGATTGCTCCTTTTGCATGGGGCAGCACCAAGATCAACCTGATCGACACCCCAGGATTGTTTGACTTTGCCGGCGAAACTGTACAGGGCGTACGCGCTGCAGAAAGCCTGCTGATCTGTGTATCGGGCAAATCCGGTGTGGATGTCGGCACAGAAAAAGCGTACAAGATGGCAAAAGACGCTTCCAAAGCTACCATGTTCTTTGTCAGCAAGCTCGACGCTGACCATGCTGATTTCTATAAAGTTTTTGAAGAATTGAAAGCTACCTTCGGTCCGACAGTATGTCCGATCGTTGTTCCATATGTAGAAGACCGTGAAGTAAAATCCTACATCAACCTCATCGACATGAAAGCTTACACCTACGATGAAAAGGGTGAGCCTCATGAGGTTGAGATGCCTGACTTTGGCCATCGTCTGGACGGTCTTACCGCAGCTGTTTCTGAAGCAGTTGCTGAAACAGATGAAGCTCTGTTTGAAAAATACTTCTCCGGTGAACAGTTTACCCGTGATGAAATCATCCGCGGCGTACATACCGGTGTAACCAATGGTTCCATCTCTCCAGTTCTGTGCGGCTGCACTACAAATCTCCAGGCAATCGATATGCTGCTCGACGGCATCGTTGACCTGTTGCCATCCCCATGGGAAAAAGGCGGAGAGGTTGCTGTTGATGCTGACGGCGAACCAGTTGAAGTTGTCTGCACCGACGAAGCTCCTCTGGCAGCTTATGTATTCAAGACCATTGCTGACCCATTCATCGGCAAACTTTCCTACATCAAGGTTATCTCCGGTAAACTTTCCGCAGATATGACACCAATCAACTCCAGAACCGGTCAGCCGGAACGTCTGGGCAAGATCATCTATGTCCGCGGCAAGAAACAGGAAGACACCGCTTACATCACCGCTGGTGATATCGGCGCAGTTACCAAACTGGCTGCTACCGAAACCGGTGATGCACTGTGCGATCCAAAGAAAGTTCTGAACTTTGATCCGATCAACTTCCCGAAACCATGCCTGCAGATGGCAATTAAGACCGAAGCAAAAGGCGACGAATCCAAGATTGCTTCCGGTTTGCAGCGTCTGATGGAAGAAGACCCAACCATCGCTTATGAAAACAACGCAGAAACCCACCAGCAGCTGGTATCCGGTTTAGGTGAACAGCATCTGGATGTTCTGGTTTCCAAACTGAAAAATAAATTCGGCGTATCGGTTTCTCTGGAAGTTCCAAGAGTTGCTTACCGCGAAACCATCCGCAAGAAAGTTAAAGTACAGGGCAAACACAAGAAACAGTCCGGTGGTCATGGTCAGTTCGGTGATGTATGGATCGAATTTGAGCCAACCGTTGGCGACGGCCTTGTATTCGAAGAAAAGGTATTCGGCGGTGCTGTTCCGAAATCCTTCTTCCCAGCAGTTGAAAAAGGTCTTCAGGACTGCGTAAAACACGGTGTTCTGGCAGGATATCCAGTTGTTGGACTGAAAGCTACTCTGGTTGACGGTTCCTACCATCCGGTAGACTCCTCCGAAATGTCCTTCAAGATGGCAGCATCCATCGCATACAAGAATGGTATGCCGGAAGCTTCTCCGGTTCTGCTCGAGCCAATCGGCAACCTGAAAGTTTATGTTCCGGATTCCAACACCGGTGATATTATCGGCGACCTGAACAAACGCCGCGGCAGAGTTCTTGGTATGAACCCATCCGCAGACGGCCTGCAGGAAATCGAAGCAGACGTTCCAATGAGCGAAATGAGCGACTTTGCAACCGCAATCCGTTCGATGACTCAGGGACGCGGCTACTTCACCTTTGATTTCGCTCGCTATGAACAGCTTCCTTCCAACCTCGAAGCAAAGGTTATCGAAGAAGCAAAGAAATTTGCAAGCGAAGAGTAATTTTGACACAATCGAATCCTTCTTAAAGTTAAGGGGTTTCCGTTTCCGAAAGGGGATGGAGACCCCTTGCTGCATTGTTTGGAAAAAAACAGAAGTTTTTACTCGAGCTTTTTACAAAAAGCTCGTGGTGTCCAGAGGCAACGCCTTTGGTCGCCTTCCGCAGAAGGCGAAACTCTTTATCGTTCAGGCGCTCATTTGGAGAGCTCGAGAACCTTTTTGCAAGAGAAAAGGTTCTCGAAAACCGATTGAGGGTAGAGTGCGACCTCAAAAATTATCCGGTGGATGATTTTTGACAGCACCAGCTTGAAGCTGGATACTGTTTTTTCCCTAATTGTGTACATACCATGATAATTTCATGCCTACATTGTGTATCTTTTCTATCGCTTTATTCAGAATAAATTGCTATAATATTTTTAATACTTTAAGTATTTTTATATTGCGAAAGAAAGTGATTCATATGCTGATTTTCTTACTGTGGATTTTAATATTATGCATTATTCTACTAATAATGAAGACCAATTATTTGCCTTCATACTTTATCTTTTTATTTGCTGGGATTGGTTTTTTAGGTTCCTGCATAGAGGATATTTGGGAATGGAGAAAAAAACCTAAAATTCATCTTTCTTCCTTTGACAAGTTGATGCAAGTAGGTCATTTTATTCTCTGCCCTTTAAATTTCCTTACTTTCTTTGTCCAACATTATAAATAATGTACTTACCCCGCGCCAAAGATTGGCGCGGGGATTTTTGTTTTTGAGTGGCACAGGGGCGTTGCTCACAGCACATATTGTGCTGTTTACCCCCACCACCTTTTGGTAAAAAGAGAGCAAATTTAAAATTTGCCCCGACGAAAACTTTTGCTTTCGCTCTAACGAGCAAGTGTGCTAACACGAGCGATTGCTGTGTGCTGAAACTTCTACTTCGCACAAACCTAAGCGCGATACAGTGTCCAGCTTCAAGCTGGTGCAGGCTCAGCCTGCCGAACAACCAAAGACTTTGTCTTTGCCGCACTCCCGTGCGGCAGCGCTGGCAAGGGATTGTGCCACTGTCCATTTATTTTTTTGTTTGTTATTTGTCACAGGGGCGTTGCCCCCGTACCCCCACCACCTTTTGAAAAAGGTGGACGAAAACTTTATCATATTTTTATATCATATCACCTTCCTGATACGGCACGCACAAACCGTAATATCGTCATCATGGTTATCGTTGCGGCGCAGGCGTGCGGTCGAAGCGATATCATCGCACAGTGCCTGTAAGTTTCCATCTAGCGGGAAATGCTCCACCACCGAGCTGATCCAGTCTGTACCGCAGGCAGTTGCTCCATCCGATACCATCACAACCATATCCCCGTCACCTAACCGCACACTGCTCTTTTCAAAATCCACCGCTGTCAAAATTCCGGCAGGAAGCGAGGTCGATTCCACCAATCCGCATCGCTTTGAGCGGCGCAGGAAGGTCGGCGCTGCCCCTGCCTTATAAAACCACGCCTGACCGGTGTAGAGGTTCACCGCGGTGATGTCGATGGTGGAGAGCGATTCCTCGCCGGATTTTACCAGCAACGCAGAATTTACGATTTTAAGCGCAGCCTGATATCCCACTCCGGCATCGATCAGCTTTTGCAGCAGCGATACCGTCATGTTGGAATCCACCGCAGCAGCAGTACCGCTTCCCATTCCATCCGACAAAATGATATGCGCCACCGAGCGCCGGTCGGTAAAGCTTTGGTAAGCATCTCCACACATCCGGTATCCTTGACAGATATGCTGGCTGGCTGCAAATTCTGCCTCAAACTGTGCCTTCTCCTGAAAGCACAGACGGATCACCGTTTCTTCCTCCCCGGACTTAAGCTTTATGTTCATCTGCGTTTTCTGCGGCAGGTCAAACTCGCAGTCACACACTCTAGAAATTTCCTGTGTCATCCGCTCCAGATCCAGACGGGCAGCCCGGAACGGTTCAAAGTCCATCTGCAAAAAGATGCGGTCCTCCTCATCCCGATAGCAGTCCACCCGTTTGAAACGGTAACGGCTCTCCTCCAGATAGTCTTTTACCTGCACCACCATCTGTTCCTCATAGCTTGAGATTCCGCACAGTTCCTCGCTGAGCCCTCCCAGAAGCTGGGCAAGGCCTTCAAACTGATCGGTCACCACCGAGCGTACCCGCGCCACCTTGCGGCTCATGCCCTCTTTGGCGGTCAGCTCCTGATATCCTGCATTGATCTGTCGGCTGAGCTGTTCGCGCTTGGTGCAGCGCGCTGAAAGCGGATAGATAAAATCCTCCGCACACACGCTTCCATTCTGGCGCAGAACAGGTGTCAAATGGTTAAATACATTGACTGTATCCCCGTACTCCTGCTGCCAGCAGCGGGTCTTCAGGCCGCACTTTAAGCAGACGTTGTCCACTGCTTCGTCGTACACCTGTTCCAGACTTCCCGATCTTGCACGGTCCAGCTTCTGCGAAACTGCCTGGGTGGTTGCTGCGATCTCCCGCAAAGCCTGAGAAGCATCATCCAGACGTTCGAGCATCAGCTGACGCACCCCTCTGCCGCTGTTCTCCATTGGCTGACGAAAAACGCGGGTTTTCAGCGCGGTCATCACATTTTCCGGCAATAGCGCAACGCTCACCGCTGTGATGAACGCCTCATATAAAAGCGGCATGACTGGCGGAGATGCCGTAATAACACTGAGTGCTCCAAAGGTTACGGCGTAACCTCCTGCGCAGACCCATCTCCCCAGTCCGGAAAATACTCCTGCTGCAAGTCCTGCCAGCGCATAAATCCCCAGCAGCTGCATTTTGGGGAACAGTGCAACGCTCACCGCCGTTCCGTATACGATGCCCGCTACCGCTCCCCAGCGCTCCCCGCCGACCAGCGCACACAACAGCACCGCTATCGACGCGAGCAATCTTCCAAATGAGATTCCCCCAAAGGTAATGTTGCTCAACGAAACAATCAGCATGGAACTGGTCAGCACCACGCTGATAAAATCTGCGCGCTTTAAGGTAAACATCCCCTGTCCCAACGAGAAAGCGTGCAGACTTCTGGTCAAAAAGTATGCACAAGCTCCGGCAAGAATCGCCTCAGAGAAGGACATCACCACGCTGTACAGATCAAACGGAGATGCCAGCAGCACCGCAAGTGACGGAAGAAGCATTCCGGCAAAAGCCAGAAGGGGCGCTGCAGCTGGCTTATAAGGCATCAGCAGAGACAGCCTTCCTCCTTCTTCCTTCGACGGCTGAAATACCCGGCGCACTGCCGTAATAATCACCACCGCTGCAGCATATTTTATGGTAAAGGTGTGGGTTCCACCAAGCTGGGAAAGATTGGAGAGCAGAAGGCTGCCCGCTGCTGCACCAAATGCAGTCGGAAGCAGGTGGCTTTGCGGAACTGCCGCGCACAAAGCAGCACCAAAAGGCGAGATCTCCATCATCATGTTGCCCAGTCCCACCACAAATCCGAACAGCACCCACAAAACAGCCTTTGCTGCTTCCATCTGATTGCACACAGCCTGCCAAAGCTGTTCTTTCCATCCCACTCTTACAAAGTCTGTTCTGTTTTTCATGATGACATCCTCCTTAATTGCTTTTTATTGCCGTTTTGGCAGATAAATACGACTGACAGATTCCTTTTGGGAAATTTTCCCTTACGATGAATAAAAGGATATCACAGCGCATAGGAATAGATTGTCGTTTGTACTGGCGTAATCCAATCGAATCATGCCTGTTTGTGGATTCTTCGGACAAGCTTTTCCTCTTGGCTACAGTGTTTTGGAAAAGCCTGCAATCCTTTGTTTTTTCCCTGATTGTTTGCGATTTCCCAGTCATTTCTGCCCTCAATTTTCAGCAGTCGATCGGCTGCGGGAAGTATTGACAATTTATCCGGCATGGAGTATCATAAAGACAATTTCATAGACAAACCGATGAATAAGAAGAGTAAAAACAGCAAAAGCTGTCTGTCAGAGAGCTGCCGCAGGTGAAAGTGCAGTGTCAGTGGCTGTTTTGAATGGACTTATGAGGGCGGCCCGAACAAACCTTTATTTTAGTAGGCGTCGACGGAACCTGCACCGTTATCACAGCAGAGAAGATTCGGAACCTTGTTCCTGATCCTTAAAGTGGGTTTAACAAAACCAATTTGGGTGGCACCACAGGAGAAAGCTCTTGTCCCTGTTTTCCGACAGAATACTGTCCGGAAGACGGGGATTTTTTGTTTGCACGAAAACCAAAGGCTTCACACCGAAAGCAAACAAAAGTTTTCGTCCACCTTTTCCAAAAGGTGGTGGGTTTCAAAAGGGCAAAGCCCTTTGACGCACTCCGCAGAGTGCGGAACTTTATCCGTGTAAGCGCATTTTCAGAAGTTTGAAACCCTTTTGCAAGTGAAAAGGGTTTCAAGAGCCAATTGCAATCACAGACTGTCCTCAAAAATTATCCAGTGGATGATTTTTGACAGTAGAAACTTGCTTCTGACTAAATCTGCCTGCATCCGCAGACAGGGTACTGCCGTACCAAATCGCTGATTTTACTTTGTGCCCCGAACGAATTTTATATTTTTTATTGTTAAGTGTCACAGGGGCGTTGCCCCCGTACCCCCACGAGCTTTTTGTAAAAAGCTCGACCAAAAACTTTTATTCACCTTCGGTGCAACCATCAATTCACGAAAAACTTTGATTCATTTGATACAATCAGGAGGTCACAATCATGGAAAACACAAATCCAAATACTACCCCAAAACCAGAACGTAAACCGGTCATCTTCTCCGGTATCCAGCCAACCAGCGGTGCCTTCACCCTCGGCAACTACCTCGGAGCAGTCAAAAACTGGGGCAAACTTCAGGACGAATATAACTGCGCTTACTGTATCGTAAACCAGCACGCAATCACCATCCGTCAGGACCCACAGGCCCTCAAGAAAAATACCCTCTCTGCTTACGCTCTGATGCTTGCCTGTGGCATTGATCCGAAAAAGAGCATCGCTTTCATCCAGAGCCACGTTAAGACCCATGCAGAACTGGCTTGGGTTTTAAACTGCTACACTCAGTTCGGCGAACTTTCCCGTATGACCCAGTTTAAGGACAAATCCGCGAAACACGCTGACAATATCAATGCTGGATTGTTCACCTATCCTTCCCTGATGGCAGCAGATATCCTGCTGTATCAGACCGATCTTGTTCCTGTTGGCGCTGACCAGAAACAGCATCTGGAACTGACCCGCGACATTGCAAACCGCTTTAATGGTCTGTACGGCAACGTATTCCGCATTCCAGAAGCATACATTCCAAAGACTTCCGCAAGAATCATGTCTTTGGCTGACCCAACCAAGAAGATGTCCAAATCCGATGAAAATGTCAAAGCAACCATCTTCCTGCTCGACCCACCGGAAACCATCATCAAAAAGTTCAAGAGCGCTGTTACCGACTCCGAGGCTGAGGTCGTTTACCGTGAAGGCAAAGACGGCATCAACAACCTGATGTCCATCTACAGCTCGGTTACCGGCAAGAGCTTCGAAGAAATTCAGAACGACTTTGCTGGCAAAGGCTACGGTGACTTTAAACTTGCAGTCGGTGAAGCTGTTGCTGACGAACTGCGCCCGATTCAGGAAGAATACAACCGCCTGATGAACGACAAAGCATATCTGGAAGCATGCTACAAAGAAGGTGCAGAAAAAGCATTGATGATTTCTCAGCGCACCCTCGACAAAGTTTACAAGAAGATTGGCTTCTTGCCGGCAGCAAAATAGGCAGAGGGAGACACCATGACTGAGAAATTATATGATCTAAACAGCTATGTAACAGAATGTGATGCTAAGGTTCTCTCCTGCGAAAAGGCAAAAAAGAATGGAATCGAAGGCTTTGCAGTTTCCCTTTCCCAGACCTGCTTCTTCCCGGAAGGGGGCGGTCAACCGGCAGATGTTGGAACCATCACCGCAGGAAATGAATCTGTGCGCGTGCTTTATACCTATGAACAGGGAGAAGACATCTTCCACCTGTGTGACAAAACACTGGAGGTTGGCATTCAGGTTCATGCTGCTATCGACTTTGCTCCCCGATTTGCCAATATGCAGATCCACAGCGGCGAACACATCCTTTCTGGTGTCATCTTAAAAGAGATGGGGCTGCACAACGTAGGATTCCACATGGGACACGAGTTTAACACCATCGACCTTGACGGTGAAATCACACCACAACAGGCACGCGAACTGGAAGCAAAGGTAAACGCAATCATCTGCGAAAATCGCCCGGTCTTTGTCAGCTATCCTGACAAGGAAACCTTGCCGACCATTCCTCTCCGCAAAAAACCGGAGGTGGAAAAGCTTCGCGTCGTTGAGGTTCAAGACTGTGACTGGTGCGGCTGCTGCGGCACCCACGTTGCTCATACCGGAGAGATCGGGCTGCTAAAAATTCTGGATGTTCAGCGCTACAAAGGCGGCACAAGGGTTACTTTCCTGTGTGGCGCGGCAGCACTTGCCGACTGTTCAGACAAATGCCAGAACCTTAAGAACATCTGTGTCTCCCTCTCCTGCAAGCCACAGGAAGCTTTTTCTAACGTAGAAAAATTAAAGGCAGAGCTTGCTGAAAAGAAACAGGCACTTGCAGCCAAAAACCGTCAGCTGTTCTCTCTCCTTGCAAAACAGCTGTGTGAAAATGCCGAAGCGTTTGGTTCGGACAAGCTGGTATTTTTAATGGACAACACCCTTTCTGCCGACGATCTCAAAGCCTTTGCTGCTCAGATTGCAGCAAATGAAAAGACGGTCGGCACGCTGTTTTCCCAGCAAAACGACACTATCTCCTACGCACTGTGCCGCGCAAAGGATGCTGACTGCGATCTTCGTGCCTTAAGCCAGCACCTGAACAAATCCTTAAACGGCAAAGGCGGCGGCAATCAAGAACTTTGCTGCGGTAAACTGCCGGTATATTCTGAGGAAAAAATCCATCAAACAATAACAGAATTTCTTCTGTAAGCAATAAAAAAGAGAGCCTTAAAAGGCTCTCTTTTTTATTAATAGCACTTTTTGCACGCTGTATAGCCGTTTGCAATTGCCCGTTCCAGTGGAACCTGTGATGGATTTTTCATATTGCTGCATCCGGAATTGCTGTGATATTTGCTGCCGGACTGCGGAATCCATACCATGGAACCCTGTGTATCTGTTGTGTCTGCTGCGCTTGCTGTCGATGCTGCTTGGTTTGCACTGCTTGCCGGTTTACTTGTCTTGGCTGCACTGCTGCTTGTCGATTTTGCTGCTGAACTGTTGCTTTTTGAAGAAGGTCTTGCAGGGTTAAATACATCTGCATCTGCATTTTTGCTAATCGTAAAGGAAACTTTGTTTCCATCCGAAGTGCAGCGAATATCGCCCTGCCAATCTGTGCGGAACAATTTTACCTTTTGTGCTTTCAGGCGATCCAACAGTTCTTTGGTTGGGTGTCCGTCGGTATTTTCTCCTACCGATATTACGGCATACGAAGGTGAAACTTCACTGAGAAATTCCTTGCTGGTGCTGTCGGCACTGCCATGGCAGGCAACCTTCAAAACATCCGCTGAAAGATCCTCTCCTGCTTTTAACAAAGCCTGTTCAGATGTTGTTGTCGCATCACCGGTAAACAGGAAGGATGTTTTTCCATAATCGATGCGCAGCACGATGGAAGTATCGTTTACTTCCTTGCCGCTGTTAAGACCTAAGATTGTAACATCGGCACTTCCAAGCGAATATTCAGAACCAGCCTTCGGGACAGTAATGCCGCCGCCCCGTTTTTTCGCAGAAGCTGCAAAATTCTGGAATGCCTGTGTATTAAAGGAAGTTACCGGACAAAGTGTTTTGTCTGCCGTTGTGTACTGATAAGCGCCCACTAGTCCGCCAACGTTATCTTCATGCGCATGGGTCGCAACCACCATATCCAGCTTTGGAACCTTCTCTTCTTTTAATGCCGCATAAATTTCATCTGCTTCAGACTTTTTGCCGCCATCAATCAGCATATATTTGCCATCACACTGCACTAAGGCTGCATCTGCCTGACCAACATCAAGAAACTGAATGGAAAATCCTGGCTTGGTCTGGGCTGCCACTGCGTTTATATTTGTCAATGTAACAACAAACAGCAGGGAAAGAAACCATGATGCCATACGTTTTCCAAATGTCCTTTTCCTCATTGTTCAACTTCCTTTCTTAACATGAGATTACATTCTACGATTCTATTCTATCGGAAAAGGACAAAAAGTCAAGAATAAATTTCCATTTATTTCCACTTTTTTATCTGTCAAAGAATAACAGACCGTGGTGTTTTATTTTCCAATACGAATGTTACTCATGTGCCGATACCCTGTAAATTCCTTCACCTGAGTCCATAAGACGTGCCGTCTCCTGCTCAATCAAAAAGGTATCGTACCGCCGCCCACCTCCGCCATTTCCATTGCTGGAAAGGTAGTCATATCCATAATTAATGTTAATGATTCCGTTTTCTCTCAGCCAGATATCATACACCTTCCAGTGAGCCGGAATCTCTTCCCCATCAATCTGAACAAATCCCTGTGGAAATTGTTGCTGATTCCATTGGGCCAACCTTTGCTCCACCTGCTTTTGCAGTCCGTCAAAATCGGCAAGCTGTTCCCAGCACAATTTCTGTGCACTGTATTCTACAAACTGCATTCCATCCCAGTAAAACCAGTACGGTTTTATCGTGCGTCCTCCCCATACTGTTTTCTGCTCCGCTACAGAATAGCCAACATCCAGAGCACTTGCCGTCCCGACAAAACTGCCGTCCTCCTGCTGAGAGAAATCCGATACTTTACCAATTTCCTGCTCAATTGCTACACCGTCACAAACTATATAAACTACGCTCCGGGCTGTGTCCGATTCCCCCGCTACACAGAAAGCCCTGTCCGAGAGCTCATATGCCCACAGATTCTGCTGTGCTGGACCATACTCGACAAAATTTTCCTCCTGAACCAGAGGGATTTCTTCTCCATCTCCGACAAACCAGAGTTTTAACATTTTTCCTTCTCGACGAAGCTGAAAGGTTTCTTCTGTCCCATTCCCATCAAAATCCTTGGTGACCGATTCAAACACCTCTGCCTGTTGTTCCTGCAAAACTTCGGAAGATACTGCCTGTTCTTTTGTCATCTTACCCTTCTCTGCACAGCTGCAAAAGCACAGACAGACAACCAAAATCAAAAGGATCTTTCTCATCTTTTTCCCTCCTTTTTGTCTAACTTTATTATTTCTCCTTTTATTTCTTTTTGTCAATCCTTTCTTCTACAAAAGAAAAAGCTTCTGACAGCGGTCTTTCAGACCGCGCAGAAGCTTTTGTACTTTATTCGGATTCTACCCGGATCAATCAATCTGGTTTTCGGGCAATAGTATAGATTTCAACCTTGCCATCCACCCATAATGTATGCGTTAAATAGAGCACAACTCCATCATAGGGCGCATGGTAGCAGGAAAGCTCATTTCCCCAGTAATCTCGGATAACACCAATCTGCTGTCCAGCTTTTACAAATTCTCCTTCTCTGACTTGCGGATACCAAAGTCCTTCCGACTGCGGCATCTGATAAATCAGGTCGGTGACCTCATTTGGATGCTCTTTTTGTTCGGGGGCAGAATCTACAACTCCCAGATGTGCCAGAATCCGTAGTACATCGTCTACATCCTCCTGAACCTGCTGTTGTGTCCACATTCCCTGACAGCCACGTTCAATCAAAATCGATGGAATCCCCATCAGACCGGCACAGTTATATGCGCCGCTAACCGCTTGGGACTGTACCATATAAGGAACACTCACCAGCTCTGCCATCCTGCGGGAATGTTGTGTTGTCTGCTCTGTTCCGGCACCGGCATAGTAAACATATGGAGTCAGGCTCTCAAACATCTCCCCGCAGTGCAGGTCGATATAAGCGTCCAGTTTGGGATAAAGCTGCTGTGTCAAAAAGTATGCCAGTCTCTGTGTCAGGCTTCCATCCGGTTTTCCAGGAAACTCCCGATTGAGATTGCACCCATCCTGCGGAACTATTGAAGGAGTTCTTGCTTCAAATCCAAAGCGATTAACCGGGTGCAGGAGCAAGACGGTTCCACAGACCTGTTCCGGCTTTAGCTTCTGGGAGAGCTCGATTGCTGCCTGTATTCCAACATACTCACAACTGTGGATTCCTCCGGTAATCAGTACTGTCTTGCCGGGACGACTTCCACAAATCAGCGTTGCTGGAATCGAAAATCCCGCCTGTTCGATCTGCCACTCGGTACAGACCTTTTCGCCCCTTTTTGCAGAAAGGGTTCCAAATGTCATATCTGGCTGCATAACATCCTCCTTAAAGTCTTTTGCGTCCAGTTTATCGACTTTAAGACCTGATGTCAAGCAAGGAAGTGCTCTGTCAGTTAGTTTTAGCTAACATTAATTTTGCCGCACAACCCCCAACAGCACCATATCCCACAATTCTCCGGCTGCCTCCATCAGCGAATGAACGTCCGAAATCCGCTGTTCTCTTCGGTACTGTTCCACCAGTTTCCAGAATACCGATTCCATTGCTTCCAGATAAATCGAAACATTTTCTTTCTTCAGATTTTCTCTCAGCTCTATCTTCCCGATGGTGCGGTGGAGAAACTGGCGGTTGAGTGCTTCAATCGGTCCACGGATCTCCTCGATCTTTTCAAAAAGGTGTGGCGGTGTACGTAGCAGCGCATTTTCAAAGATGTTTTTAAACGGAGGATGTTCTCCGAAAAAGCTTTCCCGCAGCATCCAAAATTCCTTGAGGGCATGCAGTGCGTCCTTTTTCTCCAACTCTGCCATGTTTTCTTCCAGATACTGCTGCATCATCTGGTACATGTTCTGCACACACAGCAAAAACAGGTCGTCCTTGCCACTATAATAATGGTACATCATTCCCTTGGAAATTCCATGTCTGGTGCAGATATTTTCCATTGTCACCTTGTCATATCCAGACGCGGAAAATTCGGTAATCGCTGCCTGCAAAATTTTTTCCTTGCTCTTTTTCTGGCGTTCCTGTTGTTTCATATTATTCCTTCTCTGCCTTGTTCAGCTCCCCTGCCCATTCAAAGCCTTTCTTTGCTATAAACACAGCGATGATTTCGTTGATAACCGCCGCTGCTGCAATGGTTCCCTGAATAATCTGCGCACATTCCGGTGCCGGTGTGCTCAGAACTGAAACAGCAATTCCGGTAAAGACAAGAGATACACCGGAATGTGGAAGCAGGGTAAAGCCCAGATATTTTTTGACTGTCTTGGGTGCATGGGTGATACTTGCCCCAAAATAAGCACCGCAATATTTTCCAATCGCACGAAATACGATATAAATAAGTGTATAAATTCCTGCGTTAAAAATCAAGTGGTAATCCAGCGGTGCACCCAGATTCAGAATTACGACAATGAGCGAAACCCCGATAATCGAATGCATTGTTTTCATGATTTCGCCCAGCTGTTCCTGCGAAATCATATTGGCAAAAATAGTGGAAAATCCCATTCCCAGCAGCATGAAGTTTAAAACAGGAGTCGGCAGCACCATCTCATTTAAGACCAGCCCGATTCCCGACGAAACCAGAATCATCCCGATCAGAATAAGCAAAGATGCTTTTTGTGTCTGCGCCTTTTGCAGCATTTTTCCTGTAACAAATCCGGTCGCCATTCCAATCAGTACCGGAAGGAAAACCAAAAACATCATGGCAAAAATCGGGATCTCTTTGGTTGAGATATTCGCCGCTACTATTGCGATGACACAGAAAAAGATAAGCGCTCCAACCAGGTCATCCAACGCTGCCATTGGAATCAAGGTTCGTGTAACCGGTCCCGAAGTCTTCATATCACTGACAATGGAGAGGGACGGCGCAGGTGCGGTCGCAAGCGCAATTCCTCCAAACAAAAACGCAAGATATACCGGAATCTGGGAAACCCAGAAAATGATACCAAACACCACACTGACTACCAGAAAGGTTCCTACCGATTCGGTAATAGTTGTCACAATAATCTGTTTGCCTGCTTTTTTGAGCTTGCTCCAAATCAGCTCGGTTCCAATCATCAAACCGACGGTACATTCCAAAATACTTTCCAGCACATCAAACCATCCGCTGTCCAGCACATTGTTGTTGAGAAGCCCCAGCGCGTGCGGCCCTAAAACCATTCCTGTAATCAACCAACCCAAAATGGATGGGAGACGCAGACGTGAAATCAGTTTTCCTGCAAAAAATGCAACAATAACCGCTATCAACAAGCGCAATACATCCAGCATAACCATATTATCTTCTCCTTTTCAATAATAGACGATTTCGTCTGCTTTTTATTATATCAATATTAGACGATATCGTCTATATCTTTTTTGTAAATTCTTTGCTGGATACCGAACAAAAAAGGAAGAGCAAATGCCCTTCCTTTTTTCTCTTGTTTTATCTTGTCAACAGTTCTTTAAGCTGCTGCACCGTATCCACCACAAAGGTGGCTCCGGCCTGCTGCAATTCTCCTTCTGCCGCATAGCCGTAAGCGACACCGATGCTGTCCAGGTGGTGTGCTTTTGCTCCCTGCACATCAAAACACCGGTCCCCGATCATCACCATCTGACCGGAAGATGCTTGACCTTTGGGGTCCAGCTGCCGCAGTGCTTCCTGCACTACCTCTTCTTTTTTGGTACGGCTTCCATCCAATTCACTTCCGACCACCACATCAAAATACTGTGCCACATCAAAATGCTCCAGAATTTTTTTGACAAATACGGTCGGTTTGCTGGACGCTACGGCAAGACGGCAACTGCCTTCCTTGAGCGTTTTCAGCAGGTCTGCCATCCCGTCATAGATTTCATTTTCATACAATCCGACTGTCTGGAATCGTTCCCGATATTTCGCAACTGCCTGCTTTGCCGTTTCAGCATCCATATGATAAAACTGCTCAAAGCTGTCCTGAAGCGGCGGACCAATGAACGGTTCCAGCTTATCATTGTTCGGTTCATGGATGCCAAAATGCTCCAGCGCGTACTGAACGCAGGTGGTAATCCCGACTTTTGGATCGGTGATGGTACCGTCTAAATCAAACAGCAAATATTGATAGCGCATGTTATCTTGTCTCCCCACAATACAAATTCTGATATTCTTCCTTTGTCATCGAATAGCCAACATCATCCAAAAGGCTTCCGTCATAGCGCAGAAATGCTTTTCTCAGGACACCTTCCCGATGAAATCCCAGCTTTTCGATCACTCTGGCACTTCGCTGATTATAGGAAAAGTGGCTGATCGTTACCATCTCAAGCCCTAAATCCTCAAAGGCATGGCGCAGCACCTCTTTTGCCGCCTCGGTCATCAATCCCTGTCCCCAGTATGCTTTGGAGAGAACATACCCCATCATACGGCATTGGTTAAAGTTTCTGCGGCGCTTGCTGTCACGATGCAGACCGATGGAACCAATCACCTTGCCGCTTTGCTTTTCGCAGATTGCCCAGACTTCCCGCTCTTCGATAAAATGATGGAGAATATCGCGGCTTTCCTCCATGCTTTCGTGCGGCTTCCAGCCTGCATGGATTCCAGTATCGGGGTCTTTGCAGTATTCATAAAAGTCTGCAAGATCCTCCATTGTAAAGGCACGCAGAACCAGACGATTGGTGGAAAGTGTCTTCTTTTCTTCCTGACCTTTTCTCTGGAAATATTCTTCCCGCGTTATCGAACAGTCGATGGTATCGTTATCTGTACCATCACTCGATTCATACGCTCCCCGCATAAAAATCTCTTCGGTAAACCCAAGCTTTTGCAGAACCCGTCCGCTGGCTGGGTTGGTGGAAAAATATCCTGCGCTGATAACCAGCAATCCAAGCTCCTCAAATCCGTAGCGCAGCAGTTCTTCTCCCAATTCGGTAGCAAGACCTTTCCCCCAGCATTCTTTGGAAAAGAGGTAACCAATCATCCTTGCTTCGTTCATCTTCATGCGGCGCAGTGGATCTCCGTCCATCCATGCAGCTCCAATCACCCGATGAGTGGTACGGTCACAGACAGCCCACATCGTCGAACATTTGCTGTACTGTTCCAGCGTGTTTTTACTCTCCTCAAGATCTTTACTCACCGAAAAGCCTGCCGGAAGCATAACCTCTTTCTGGCTGCACAGTGCATGGAAGTCATCCAAATCTTCCATGCAAAAAGAACGCAGTTCCATCCTGCGGGTCAAAAGTGTTTTCAGTTGCTGTTTTTCTTCTGCCATTCTTCATACTCCTTCCTACTGATCGAATAACACATCACATCCAAAAGCGCACCATCAAACCGTTCGGTAGCATCGCGCAGCGTTCCTTCCCAGACAAATCCCATCTTTTCCATCACTCTGCCGCTGCGCTGGTTATAGGAAAAGCGGTAGGTACTCACAAGCTCAAGGGAAAGCTCCTCAAAAGCATACCGCAGTACCTCCTGTACTGCCTCGGTCATCAACCCCTGTCCCCACTCCGGTTTTGCCAGCAGGTATCCCAGTACCCGGCATCGGTCAAGACTTCGTTTCCTGCGAAAATCCGGTTCCAGCCAGACCATGCCGATATTTTTCCCGCTTTCCTTTTTGCAGATTGCCCAGGTTTTGTCCTCACTGATTCTTTTTCTCAGTTCTTCGGCACTTTGCTCCCTGTCTTGATGTGACTCTCTACCGCCATGAATTCCCACATCCGGGTCACTGCAATAAGAATAAAAATCGTCCAGATCTTCCATTACAAACCCACGCAAGATCAGGTGCGGGGTCTCCAGCTGCTTCATCTGTTTCCCTCCATTTCTATCCGGATAAATTTTTTTCAGTATACTACAAATCCCCCTGCGGATGCAAGAAAAGGCGGGGGAATCCAGATTCCCTCTCCTTTTTGTCATACAGCTTATTTGGTGTAGTTATCAAAGTATCCCTGAATCAGGATGATTGGAGTGCCCTTGTCGCCAGAACCGGAAGTCAGGTCAGCCAGAGAGCCGATCAGGTCGGTCAGTCTTCTTGGGGTTGTACCCTGGGATACCATCTGACCTTTCAGGTCAGCGTCCTTGTTGCGGATGTAGTCGGAGATTGCTTCCTTGAGTGCATCACCGCTTAAAGAAGCAAAGTTATTGTCTGCAAGATATTTGAGTTTTACCTCGTTTGGTGTACCTTCCAGACCTAGTGTGTAAGCTGGGGAAACAACCGGGTCAGCCAGTTCCCAGATCTTTCCGACTGGATCTTTGAACGCACCGTCACCGTAAACCATAACTTCGATGTTCTTACCGGTTTTTTCCTTCATCAGTGCTGCTACTTCCGAAACGAAAACATCACAGTCTTTTGGGAAGAGTTTTACGGTTTCTTCGGTTGCCTTATTGGAACCGAGCAGACCGTAGTTTGGATTAAAGCCGCTGCCATTTACCGACTCGGTCATGATGTCGTCCAATCCCAGAACAACCGAAGCACCTGCTTTTTTCAGGATGCGTTTGGTGCGGTTTCTGGTGTGAATGTCACAGCAGAGAACCTTGTCTGTGTAGTCCAGGATAGTCTTTGGATTGTTAGAGAGGATGATCTCAACCTCAGCGCCGCTCTCACGGATAAGTTCGGAATAGAACTCGATGTAGTCCACACCGGTGAATGGGTGCAGAACGCGGCCGAACAGCTCACGATACTTCTCTTCAGTCAGAACGTCGCTCCATGGGTTTACACCCTTTTCATCCAGCAGATCTTCGTCGATCAGATGGTTGCCTACTTCGTCAGCAGGGAAGCTGAGCATCAGGACAACCTTCTTTGCACCTCTTGCAATACCTTTTAAGCAAACAGAGAAACGGTTACGGCTGAGAATTGGGAAGATGACACCGATGGTCTCTCCACCCAGTTTTGCTTTTACGTCTGCTGCGATGTCATTGATATGTGCATAGTTTCCCTGTGCGCGGGCAACAACTGCCTCGGTAACTGCTACAACGTCGCGGTCATGGAAGGAAAATCCTTCGCTCTGTCCTGCTGCCAGAACAGAATCTACTACGATCTGTACTAAATTATCTCCTTCTCTGATGATTGGCGCACGCACGCCTCTGGATACGGTACCTACCAGTCTTTCCATAAAAAATCCCTCTTTTTCTTTGATTCAAAAGTCTTTTCCCGGAAAGCAGAGGGGGATACATACCCTTGCATCTATGCCCTTGCTTTCACTCAATATTCTTATTATAATAGAAATAAAAGTATAAGTAAAATAAATAAATTCAATATATTCTATCAGCACAGCTTATCTTTGAAAATGAAATTAGCAAAACTTGTGCAGATTCACCTTTTTCTCCAAACATTCATCAGGGAGGGAACACAGCATGACCGGAAAACTGGAACATTACCGCGTTTTTTGCAAGGTTGTACAGAACAAAAGCTTCTCCAAAGCGGCACAGGATCTCTTTCTTTCCCAGCCGGCGGTCAGCCAGGCAGTGCGCCAGCTGGAAGAACAGCTGGGCACCCAGCTTCTACTGCGCAGCTCCAAAAAGGTGGAACTGACCGCCGAAGGAAAACTTCTCTATGAATACGCAAGCTCTGCGCTGGGGTTGCTGGAATCGGCAGAACACCAGCTGGGTGGACTGCATGAGTTAAAGGTCGGTCAGCTCCGCCTTGCTGCCGGCGATATCACTGCGCGGCATCTGCTTCTCCCCGCGCTGGAACATTTTCACCAGCTTTATCCACAGGTGCATCTGAGCATCTTTAACCGTACCAGCATGGGCAGCTTGGAACTTCTGCGGGCTGGAAGAATTGATGCTGCCTTTCTGAATCTCCCGATTGAAGATGACCGCATCACCATCCACTGGGAGCGACCTATCCATGACATCTTCGTTGCAGGCGAAAAGTTTTCTTCTCTCAAAGAAAAGACACTTACCCTGCGGGAGCTTGCCGCCCAGCCTCTGATTATGCTGGAAGAAAAGGCAAACAGCCGTCTTTATGTCCAGCGGTTTTTCCTGCGCAAGGGAATTGAGCTCAATCCCGAGATCGAGCTTGCATCCTATGAACTGATGGGAGAACTGGCCCGCATCAATCTGGGACTTTCCTGCATGGTACGGGAGTTCTGTGCCGAAGAGCTCCGGCAAAAGAAGGTGTTTGAGGTAAACTTAGCAGAGCCGATTCCAGCAAGAAGTATCGGAATGGTCAGCTTAAAAGGGGTAAGTCTGCCTCCAGCAGCATCGAGGTTTTTGGAATTGCTGCAGTCGCTGGAATAGCGGCTGTTAGCTTTAAAAATTGAAGTTTTTGATCGAACTTTTTTCAAAAGCAGGCTGAGCCTGCACGCTGTTCGCCTGCGACGCAAAGGCGGTTGGATAGAGAAAAACAGAAGTTTTTAATCGAACTTTTTACAAAAAGTTCGTGGTGTCCAGAGGCAAAGCCTTTGGTCGCTCGTCGCGACGAGCGAAATCCAGAGTTGAACAAGTTCAACTCTTATCGTCAGGCGCATTTTTGAAAGCTCGAGAACTTTTGCAAGAGAAAAAGTTCTCGAAAGCTGATTCTTCGCGCAAACTGATCTCAAAAATTATCCGGTGGATGATTTTTGACGGCAAAAACTTGTTTTTGTTTATATGGAGATATTACTCTATGCGTATCACACAACATGTGCGCCGCATAATCCAGAACAGACAACTGCCTGTTTCCACAGGCAGAGTACTAACGTACTCCAGCATCCATTCTGCTCTGTGCCTCTATTGATTTTTTCATTTTATTGTTAAGTGTCACAGGGGCGTTGCCCCCGTACCCCCACGAGCTTTTTGAAAAAAGCTCGACCAAAAACTTTTGTTCTTCCCTTACTTATGCTATAATATGCTCAAAAACATCCGCCAAAGAAAGGAAGTTATCACCATGAAATGGGGTATTATCGGCGCTATGCCGTCTGAAGTTACACTCTTAAAACAGCAAATGCAGGATATCTGCGAAGTCAATGTAGGACGTCAGGTATTCTGGGAAGGCATCCTGTGCAATCAGGAAGTTGTCGTTTCCTCCTGCGGTATCGGCAAGGTAAACGCAGCAATCACCGCACAGATGATGATCGACCGCTTCGGCGCACAGCGCATCATCAATACCGGAATTGCCGGTGCAATCCACCATGACCTCAAGGTGCTGGACGTTGTGGTTTCCCGTGAGCTGTGCTACCACGACTACAATGCACGCTTTTTACGCGACTATCCACCATATATCGATTCCATCCGCGCAAGCGATCTGATGATCGAAGCCGCTGTTGAAGCATTTGAAGCAATCGACCACGGTTCCTCCTGCTGCTTTGTCGGAAAAATTGCAAGCGGCGACCAGTTCATCGAATCCTCCGAAGTAAAGAATAAAATCGTGGAAGAACATCACCCGATGTGCGTTGAAATGGAAGGTGCTGCAATCGGTCATGCCTGCACTGTAAACGATATCCCATTTGTTATCATCCGCACCATGAGCGACAATGCAGATGACAACGCAACTGAAAGCTATGATAACTTTGAGGAACTCGCAGCAGAACATTCCGCTAATATCGTTCTCGAGATGCTCTCCCGCTGCAAAGACTAATCTCTGATTCTGGATCTGAAAGGAAGATTTTCCATGAAACGAATCGAAAGTTTCTGTGTTAACCACGATAAACTCACCCCAGGAATGTACGTTTCCCGCATTGACGGCGACGCTATCACCTACGATGTCCGCATGGTTGTTCCAAATGCTGGTGTCTATCTGGAAAACGACGGCATCCACACCTTTGAGCACCTGTTTGCAACCTATGTGCGCAACACCGCCGACTCGGATAACATTCTCTATGTCGGACCAATGGGCTGCCGTACCGGTTTCTACTTCATCACCCGGGACAAAATCTCCAAAGCCCGTGCCATCGAACTGGTACAGGAAACCTGCGAGTTTATCAAAAACTTTGAAGGAGAGATTCCTGGTTCTAGTCGTATCGAATGCGGAAACTATCTGGACCACAGCCTGCCAAAGGCAAAAAAATATGCCGAAGATCTCTCCAAGACACTTGTCGGCTGGACCGAAGACAAGATGGTTTATCAGCTGTAATTTTAAAAGGCAATGTTTGATAAGACAACGAGAGACTTTTCCTCTCCCCCGATTTTCTCCTAAAGGACAAAATTTCCCTTTTATTTTTATCTGTTATTTTAGTTTTTTCTGCTAAAGCGACAAATTCAAAAAAGGGAATTGACAACGGGGACAAAATCATTTATATTAAATGCGTCATGGGATACAAAGTTTATCAGAGGTTCCATGCAAATATTTCCTGACCACCCGAGCGCGGGTTAAAGGCCATACGGACAGCCGGGTCAACTGCCGATTGGTGATGTGATATCACCGTTATTGATTGAGTTAGAAGCTCAAATTTTATAAGTTGGTTACTTTATAACCGGTGCGTAATACGTACATCAACTTGTGAAACGGTCAATAAGAGTAGTAAAAGTGAGTATTTGCTATATAGACTCTGAAACTGTGTGATCCCACGGGGGTTCTTTTGCCGCGCTGCGGTGAGGAACGCTCTTACCGGGGCATAGCCCCGAACAAAATTATGGGATTTAACGCAAGTAATGTGCAAGCACGTTACTTGCGTTTTTTGTTTTATATAAAAATTTCAAGCAGGAGGATTGCGGCTATGGGCGAAAAATTAAAGCTGTACGGCTTTAACAACCTGACCAAAGCACTGAGCTTTAACATCTATGATGTCTGCTACGCCAAAACCCCGCGGGAACAGCGGGACTACATCTCCTATATCGATGAACAGTACAATTCCGAACGACTGACTAAAATCCTGACCACCCTGACCGACATGATCGGCGCAAAGGTTCTGAACATTGCCCGTCAGGATTATGACCCGCAGGGAGCCTCGGTCACCATCCTGATTGCCGAGGAAACGATGGTCCCTGTTGGGGAAACCCAGCTTGCCCATCTGGACAAAAGCCATGTCACCGTCCATACCTACCCGGAATATCATCCGGAAACCTGCCTTGCAACCTTTCGTGTGGACATCGACGTCGCAACCTGCGGCGCCATTACACCGCTTTCCACCCTCGATTACCTCATTAGCTCGTTTGATTCGGACATCATCACCATGGATTACCGCGTTCGGGGATTCACCCGCGATGTCAACGGACACAAACTGTTTTTAGATCACAACATTACCTCGATTCAGGACTATATCGCACCGGATACACTGGCACGATATGATGCGGTGGACATCAACGTTTATGAAGCAAACCTGTTCCACACCAAGATGATGCTCAAAGAGGTGGACCTGCAGAACTACCTGTTCAAGACCGATGTTTATGAGCTTCCGCCTAAAACAAGGCTTGCCATCATGAACAACCTCCGCAAAGAGATGATCGAAATTTTCAGCGGCCGCAATATTTACTAGGCTGAACCGGCGGACGGAGGAAGAGCGAAAACAAAAGTTTTGGGTCGAGCTTTTTACAAAAAGCTCGTGGGGGTACGGGGGCAACGCCCCTGTGACAGATAAGAAAAAATATTTAAAAAGATAGGGGCAGGAAGCAGAATAGATGCTGGAGTACGTTAGTACTCTGCCTGTGGAAACAGGCAGTTGTCTGCTTTGACACATGAGTAATACTTTTATATAAACCGAAACGAGTTTCTGCCATCAAAAATCATCCACTGGATAATTTTTGAGGACAGCTTGTGTTTACAATCGGCTCTTGAAACCCTTTTCACTTGCAAAAGGGTTTCAAACTTCCGAAAATGCGCTTGAACGATAAGAGTTGAACAAGTTCAACTCAAGTATTTCGCACTCTGCGGAGTGCGCCCAAAGGCTCTGCCTCTGGACACCGCGAACTTTTTGAAAAAAGTTCGATCAAAAACTTCTCTTTGGCTTCGCCGCAATCTTTCGGAGAATGGCTCAAAGCGCCATTCTCGGGGGCAATGAACGAAAATGTGCTTTAAGCAGAAAGTAAAACATTGCCCATTTGGCTTCGCCGTCAGGCAACACTATATAACTACACAAAGGAGGTCCTATCATGAACCATCTCGATCAGAGCCGCGCACCGATCTACGAGGCTCTCGAAAATTTTCGAAAAATGAGGGTTGTTCCCTTCGATGTTCCCGGTCATAAGCGGGGACGCGGAAACCCTGAACTTGTCGCGCTGCTCGGCGAAAAATGCGTCGGCATGGACGTAAACTCCATGAAACCGCTGGATAACCTCTGTCATCCGATTTCGGTTATCCGGGAAGCCGAAGAACTGACCGCTGAAGCCTTCGGCGCTGCTCACGCTTTTCTGATGGTTGGAGGAACCACCTCCGCGGTGCAGGCTATGATCCTCTCGGTAGCAAAACGCGGCGATAAGATTATTCTTCCCCGCAACGTACACCGCAGTGTAATGGGAGCAATGGTGCTGTGCGGTGCCGTTCCAGTTTATGTAAATCCGGAATGTGACTCTCGACTTGGAATCCCCCTTGGCATGAAGGTTTCCGAAGTGGAAAAAGCCATCAAAGCAAACCCTGATGCGAAGGCGATTCTGGTCAATAACCCGACCTATTACGGTATCTGTTCCGACCTGCGCTCCATCGTAAAGCTTGCTCACCAGCATGGAATGCTCTGCCTTGCCGATGAGGCACACGGCACCCACCTTTACTTTGGCGAAAATCTTCCGATCTCCGCCATGGCAGCAGGTGCAGATATGGCAGCGGTTTCGATGCACAAATCCGGCGGCAGCCTGACCCAGAGCTCGGTCCTGCTCACTGGTCCTGCCATGAATGAGGGCTATGTCCGCCAGATCATCAATCTCACCCAGACCACCAGCGGCTCCTATCTGCTGCTCTCCAGTTTGGATATTTCCCGCCGCAACCTTGCTTTGCGCGGCAAAGAAGCTTTTGCCGGTGTAGTGGAAATGGCAGAATATGCCCGCCGCGAGATCAATAATATCGGCGGCTACTATGCTTATTCTCGAGAACTCATTAACGGCGACAGCATCTATGATTTTGACGTCACAAAGCTCGCGGTCAATACACTTGATATCGGCCTTGCCGGCATCGAGGTCTATGACCTGCTTCGTGACGAGTACGACATCCAGATTGAATTTGGAGATCTGGGAAATCTGCTGGCTTATCTGTCTATCGGTGACCGCCAGCGCGACATCGAGCGTCTGGTAGGCGCACTGTCTGAGGTTCGCCGCCGCTTTGGCAAGAAGGACAAAGCAAACCTGATGAAACAGGAATACATTGATCCCAAGGTCGCCGTTTCCCCACAGGATGCATTTTATGCAGACAAAGAATCCCTGCCGCTGCGGGAAACCGAGGGCAGAGTGTGCAGCGAATTCGTCATGTGTTATCCGCCGGGAATTCCGATTTTGGCTCCGGGTGAACGCATCACCGGACCAATCCTTGACTATATCGAATACGCAAAAGAAAAGGGCTGCTCAATGACCGGACCGGAAGATCCCGATATTCTGCGCCTGAATGTTCTGAAAGGAGTTTAAGACAAGATGGAATTTTGGTTTTCTGAATTGCAGACACCGAATGTAAAACTCTCCATTCGTGTGGATCGTCAGCTTTACAGCGGAAAAAGTGAGTTTCAGCGCATCGATGTCTTTGAATCTCCTGAATTTGGACGATTCCTCACCCTTGACGGCTACATGATGCTAACCGAGAAGGATGAGTTTATCTATCACGAAATGATTACCCACGTTCCGATGGCGGTTCATCCCAACGTCAAAAAGGTGCTGGTCATCGGTGCCGGAGACGGCGGCGTTGTCCGGGAATTGACCCGCTACCAGGAAATTGAACAGATCGATCTGGTTGAGATCGACGAGCTGGTCGTTGAGGTATGCAAAAAATATCTCCCACAGACTGCCTGCCGCTTCGATGATCCAAGGGTACACATCCACTATGAGGACGGACTAAAATTTGTCCGCACCTGCGAGGATGAATATGACCTGATCATCGTCGATTCCACCGATCCATTCGGTCCGGGCGAAGGACTGTTCACCCGCGAATTTTACGGCAACTGCTACAAAGCACTCAAAGAGGACGGCATCATGGTTAACCAGCATGAAAGCCCATTCTATGACGAGGATGCTACCGCCTGCCAGAGAGCGCACAAACGCATCGTCGAATCCTTCCCGATCAGCCGCGTCTACCAGGCACATATCCCAACCTATCCATCCGGACACTGGCTGTTTGGATTTGCTTCCAAGAAATATCATCCGCTCAAGGACCTCGGTGAAGCCCGCTGGAACCTGAGAGGACTTTCCTGTAAATATTATACGACTACATTACATAAGGGTGCGTTTTATCTGCCCGCTTATGTGGAGGAGCTTTTGAAAGATGTTGAATAAAAATGTAGAAGTTTTTATGGGGTGCGATACCGGATGGCACTTTGCTTCCACCGTACTGTTCGGTGCACCATTTGACGGCACCACTTCTTACCGTCCTGGAACCCGCTTTGGAAGCAGTGCAATCCGCCACGAGTCCTACGGCATTGAAAGCTACAGCCCTTATCAGGACCTTGACCTTTTCGACGGCGATGTCACCGATATCGGAGACATCGAACTGCCATTCGGCAGCTCCGAGGCTGCACTGGATGCTATCACCGATCAGACCAGACGCATCCTGCACTCCCACAAACGCCCGTTCATGCTGGGCGGCGAACACCTGGTAACTCTCGGCGCCTTTCGCGCTGTGTTTGAAAAATTCCCGGACGTCCACATCATCCACTTTGACGCTCACGCCGATCTGAGGGATGACTACCTCGGTGTCAAACTCTCCCATGCCTGCGTCCTCAGACGCTGTTGGGAACTGACCGGAAACGGAAAGATCTTCCAGTTTGGCATCCGTTCGGGCGATCGCGAGGAATTTACCTGGGGCAGAACCCACGTCAAAACAAACCGCTTTGACTTTTCCACTCTGGAAGAGGTTGTGGAGCAGCTCAAAGACAAACCGGTCTACTTCACCCTCGACCTTGATGTTCTGGACCCATCGGTCTTCCCTGGAACCGGAACACCGGAACCGGGCGGTGTCAGCTTCGACGAGCTTCGACGAGCTGTTACACTAGTTTGTTCCAAGCTTCGCATCGTGGGCTGCGATGTCAACGAACTGAGCCCACACTACGATCAGAGCGGTGTGTCCACCATCGTTGCATGTAAAATTGTCAGAGAGATGCTGCTTGCATTTCAAAAATAAACTTGATCAGGAGGTCATTTATCATGGGAAAAGTTTTAATCATCGGCTGCGGCGGCGTTGCTTCCGTAGCAATCCACAAATGCTGCCAGAACAGCGAAGTTTTTGAGGAGATGTGCATTGCAAGCCGCACCAAATCCAAATGCGATGCGCTCAAGGAAAAACTCGAGGGCACTACCAAAACCAAAATCACAACCGCACAGGTTGATGCAAACAACGTTGACGAACTGATTGCCCTGATCAACGAGGTAAAACCGGATGTTGTGTTAAACCTCGCTCTGCCATATCAGGATCTGACCATCATGGATGCCTGCCTTGCTACCAAGACCCACTATGTAGATACCGCAAACTATGAGCCAGAAGATACTGCAAAATTTGAGTACAGCTGGCAGTGGGCTTACCGTGAACGCTTTGAACAGGCTGGCATCACTGCACTGCTGGGCAGCGGCTTTGACCCTGGTGTTACCAGCGTATTCTCCGCTTATGCTCTCAAACATGAATTTGACGAGATCAACTACATCGACATCCTCGACTGCAACGGCGGCGACCACGGCTATCCGTTCGCAACCAACTTTAACCCTGAAATCAACATCCGTGAAGTTTCCGCAAAAGGTTCCTACTGGGAAGACGGTCACTGGGTAGAGACCGAACCAATGGAAATCAAACGTGAATACAACTTTGACGGTGTTGGTCAGAAAGATATGTACCTGCTCCATCACGAAGAGATCGAAAGCCTTGCTCTCAACATTCCTGGCATCAAACGCATCCGCTTCTTCATGACCTTCGGTCAGAGCTACCTGACCCACCTCAAATGTCTGGAAAATGTCGGTATGACCTCCATCGAGCCAATCATGTACGAAGGCAAAGAGATCATCCCGCTCCAGTTCTTAAAAGCAGTTCTGCCAGACCCATCCTCTTTAGGTCCGCGCACCAAGGGCAAAACCAACATCGGCTGCATCTTCCGCGGCAAAAAGGACGGCAAGGACAAAACCTACTACCTCTACAACATCTGTGACCATGAAGAATGCTACAAAGAAGTTGGCTCCCAGGCTGTTGCTTACACCACCGGTGTTCCTGCCATGATCGGTGCCATGATGGTGATGACCGGCAAATGGAACAAACCAGGCGTTCACAACATGGAAGAGTTCGATCCAGATCCGTTCATGGATGCACTCAACAAATGGGGCCTGCCTTGGAAAGAAGACCGTGATCCGGTGCTGGTAGACTAATGGAAAAAATCTGCCTTTCTTCCTTTCTTACTCCCTATTTTCTGGTAGACGAACAAAGGCTTCGCAATAATCTTGCAGTATTACAGTCGGTGTGCTCGCGCACCGGCTGTAAAATTCTGCTGGCACAGAAAGCCTTTTCGATGTATTCGACCTACCCCATTATTCGGGAATATCTGGCGGGCACTACTGCCAGCGGCCTTTACGAAGCAAAGCTCGGTCACGATTATTTTGGCGGTGAAACCCACGTTTTCTCCCCTGCCTATCGTGAGCAGGAATTTTGTGAACTCCTGAAAGTTGCCGATGACTTTGTATTCAATTCCCCAACTCAGCTTAAAAAGTACGGTCAGCGTGCCAAAGATGCCGGAAAATCAGTCGGACTGCGTGTCAACCCCGAATGTTCGACTCAGGAAGGCCATGCAATCTACGACCCATGTGCACCCGGCTCCCGACTTGGAACCACCCTTGCAAATTTTGACGAGTCGCTTCTGCCGATGCTGGATGGTCTGCACTTCCACACTCTGTGCGAACAGAATTCGGATGACCTGAAAACTACCGCAGCCGCATTTGAAGAAAAGTTCGGAAAATATCTGCATGGATTAAAGTGGATCAATTTCGGCGGCGGACATCACATTACCCGCCCCGATTACGATATCGAAACTCTTGTTTCGGTAATCGAACATTTCCGCGACACCTACGGCGTACAGGTTTATCTGGAACCTGGGGAAGCGGTGGTATATCATGCAGGATTCATGGTGACAAGCGTGCTGGAAACCCTGCACAACGGCATGGACATTGCCATCCTGGACACCTCCGCTGCCTGCCATATGCCGGATGTGCTGGAAATGCCGTATCGCCCACCACTGAAAGACAGTGGAGAAGCCGGTGAAAAGGCATATACCTATCGTCTGGGCGGACCAACCTGCCTTGCCGGCGATATCATTGGAGATTACTCCTTTGATGTTCCACTAAAAGAGGGTGACAAGCTGGTATTCGAGGATATGGCACTGTACACGATGGTCAAGACCAACACCTTCAACGGGATGCCACTTCCTTCCATCGTATGGCGGGACAAAGACGGTCAGGGATGGCTTGTCCGACAGTTTGGGTATTCTGATTTTCTCTCCCGTTTGTAGGCGGGTTGAACCCGCGAACTGTTCGCGTTGTCGGTTAAGTGCAAACCCGAGACTCTCGCTCTCGCGTAGGTCGCTTGTCTCCGACTGCGCTCGTTGGAAGAAAATAAAAGTTTTACTCAATTTTTTTCAAAAAATTGTGGTTTCCAAAGGCAGAGCCTTTGGTCGCACTCCGCAGAGTGCGAAACTCCTTCTCGTTCAAGCGTATTTTGGGGAGCTCGAGGACTTTTTGCAAGAGAAAAAGTCCTCGAAAACCGATTGCAAGTAGAGTGCGATCTCAAAAATTATCCGGTGGATGATTTTTGACGACGGAATCCCGTATTAGATTGATGCTATTTTTCCTGATTGTTTTTGTATTTATAAAGCAAGTGTTTTTACTGCCGAAAACTTCCCACTGGGAACTTTTCGGGGATAGTTTCTGCAATCCGGCAATTTGTGAAAACTTTTTCTCTTGCAAAAAGTTTTCACACTTTCAAAAATGCGTCTGACGATATGAGTTGAACAAGTTCAACTCGAGATTTTCGCTCGTTACGACGAGCGACCAACGGCTCTGCCTTTGGAATCTGCGAGCTTTTTGTAAAAAGCTCGACCAAAAACTTTCGTTCGCCTTGGGCGCAAATACGGGCAACAAACAACATAAAAACCACCGACCTGATTTAGGTCGGTGGTTTTGTTTTACCCAAATTATGCTTTTGCCGCAATCAGGCCTTCCCGATAGGCAGTCAGCAGATCTTCTAAGTCGGCAATCTGCTCCTTGAGCATCTCGCCGGTATCGGTATCCGCTACCATCAGACGTTTATCCAGTGTTGCTACCTGTTGGGATTGGGAATCAATATCTAGATTTTCCGAAAGTGCCGCTTCCATTCCGGAAAATGGCTGATGGGATTTTAAGCGCATTCCATGCGAATTAAAGATCAAAGTATATCCTGCAATTCCAGTTGTTTTCTGGTATGCCTTACAGAATCCTCCGTCAATTACAATCAGTCGTCCATTTGCCTTGAGCGGATTTTCTCCCTCCATAACGTGAATCGGGGTGTGACCATTAATAATATGCGAATTTTCCGAATACAGTCCAAACTCCCGCAGCAGCATCCGGCAGACAGGCTCGGAATCCTGATAGCGGTAATATGGATTCTTCGGTTCCTTCCAGGTGCTCTCGTCGCTTAAGAAGGTTCGTTCAAAGGTCTTGACCACCCTTCCGGACAACGGCGAGTTGCTTCCACACCACAGATACCACATGAAATCGAGCTCTTTCTGGGTGCGGTCATCCGAAAAATAAGCCCGGCGCGCAATCGAATCCGCATAGTCCATATAGCTCTTGCCCTGATAGATGCGTCCACCAAAATGCAATGCCTTCAGGTTGCCGTCCTCATCCAGCGGAACACAGCCATGGAACAGCAAATTTCCATTAAATTTGCGGTACATGCTGCCATGATTATACAGGAAGGTCACATGACGCTGGAGCTGTTCACTCTCCCGAAACAGTTTTTCCAGCTCATCCATGATTTCCCGCTCAGCAGGGTCGAGCGCATACGGGTCCATTCGGTTGATGGTAGGGAAACGCTTTTCTTTGAGCTCATGCACCACGCCGTCAATATCGATGGTCGCATCGTCAAAGTTTACCTTATCCAGCAGCAGACGTTCCTGCATTCCGTAATCCGGATTGCGGCGTATGATCTGACCTTCCAGCTTAAACAGAATGATGGAAATTGCCTTTTTCGCCGCCTTATTCGGGTCTGTTTCGTCATACATCTTTTCGGCAAACAAAACCAGTGGACGCAGACTGATTCCGTAGCCCTGTTCCAGCACCGAGATATTATTGTAGGAAAGACAGTTGCGTACTACTGCGGCAATACATGCCTGACTGCCGCAGGCTGCACCCATCCACAGAATGTCGTGGTTGCCCCACTCGATGTCCAGTGAGTGATGCTGCATCAGCATGTTAAGGATCGCATCCGGTCGCTCTCCTCGGTCAAAGATATCCCCCACAATATGCAGATGATCGACAGCAAGCCGTTTGATCAGACTGGACAGCGCAATGATAAAATCGTCGCCTTCTCCCAGTTTTAACAGGGTATCGATAATCTTCTGATGGTAAACAAACTGATTGTTATCCTCATCTGCCTGAGCATGCAACAGCTCATCGAGGATATAGCTGTATTCGGACGGCATTGCCTTTCTGACCTTGGAACGAGTGTATTTGGAAGAAAGCATCTTGGCAAGATCAATCAGGTTCTGCAGCACAAACCGATACCACTCCTCGGTATTTCTTCCTTCCTCATTGATCTTCTCAAGCTTTTCCTCCGGATAATAAATCAGAGTACACAGACTGGACCGTTCTCTTGGCGTCAGTGTTCCCTCAAACAACATGTCTACCTTTTCACGGATAACTCCCGCAGAGTTATTGAGGATGTGAGAAAAAGCCTCATATTCTCCGTGCAGGTCACTCATAAAATGTTCGGTCCCCTTTGGCAGGTTCAAAATTGCCTGAAGGTTGATGATCTCGGTACAAACCTGCTGGCGGGAACGATATTTCTCGGACAACAGACGCAAGAACTTGATCCGGTCATCAGTAATATTCATTTTGGCACCTCATTTCCTGATATTTTGATATAAAATAACCGGAAGCGAGCAAAACTCGACAGGTCTTGTCACTTCCGGTATTGGTTCATTATTTATCTGCCACAGCAGTTTTTATATTTTTTGCCGCTTCCGCATGGACATGGGTCATTTCTTCCAACCTTTTTGCCCTGACGTTTGATGGTTGCCGGAGTTACGGTGCCATCCGAGCTGGTTGCAGTTGGCTGTGCTACCTGCTCACGCTTTGGAGCTTCCTGCGGCTGTGCCGAGTTTGGTTTGCGGAATGGAGCCAGCAGCAGAATCTTGACGGTTTCCTCGCGGATGCTTGCGATCATCTCGTCGAACATGTCAAAGCCTTCGATACGGTACTCAACAACTGGGTCCTTCTGTCCGTAGGAGCGCAGAGAGATACCTTTCTTGAGCTCATCCATTGCGTCGATGTGATCCATCCACTTGGTATCAACCTCTTTGAGCAGAACAACACGTTCCAGCTCACGGGTGATGCTTTCGCCCAGATCTTCCTCACGTTTTGCATACAGTGCATGGACTTTTTCCTTAACTTTGTCGCCCAGCTCTTTTTTGTTAACCTTCTTGAGGTCATCACCGGAGATCTCCAGAACATCGCCTGCAATCATACCGATAAAGTAGTTGCGGAAACCTTCCATATTCCAGTGTTCCGGTTCCACACCTTCCGGCATGTACATCTGCATTGCAGAATCAACAGTTTCATCCATCATGGACAGGATGGAATCCTTGAGGTTTTCACCATCCAGAACCTTGTTGCGCTGTGCATAGATGATTTCACGCTGTTTGTTCATAACATCGTCGAACTGCAGTACGTTCTTACGAATACCAAAGTTGCGTCCTTCGATCTTGCTCTGTGCGTTTTCGATGGTGCTGGTGAGGATTCTGTTTTCAATTGGCATATTCTCGTCGATCTTCAGAGAATCCATCATGTTGGTGATGCGGTCACCGCCGAACAGTCTCATCAGATCATCTTCCAGAGAGAGGTAGAAACGGGAGCAGCCAGGGTCGCCCTGACGTCCGGAACGTCCGCGCAGCTGGTTGTCGATACGTCTGGATTCATGACGCTCGGTACCAACGATGAACAGACCGCCTGCTTCACGAACCTTGTCTGCCTCTGGACGGAGTTTTTCTTTGAACTCCTTGGAAAGCTCGGTAAAGCGTTTGCGTGCTTCGATAATTTCTTCATTATCGGTATCGCCGAAACCAGTTGCTTCTACAATCAGCTCTTCATAGTAGCCTTCTTTGCGCATCTGGTTCTTTGCCAAGAATTCAGCGTTACCGCCCAGCATGATGTCGGTACCACGACCAGCCATGTTGGTTGCGATGGTTACCGCACCGTACTGACCAGCCTGTGCAACGATTTCTGCTTCTTTTTCATGATATTTTGCGTTGAGCACCTGATGCTTGATGCCATGGCGTTTGAGCAGGTTGCTCAGACGTTCGGAAGTTTCGATCGAAACGGTACCAACCAGAACCGGCTGTCCCTTTTCGTGGCATTCTTTTACCTGCTCAACAACTGCGTTGAATTTTCCGTTTTCGGTTTTATATACAACGTCCGGCAGATCTTTACGGATTACCGGCTTGTTGGTTGGGATCTCGATAACGTCCATACCATAGATCTCACGGAACTCCTGTTCCTCGGTCATTGCAGTACCGGTCATACCGGAGAGCTTTTCATACATACGGAACAGGTTCTGGTAAGTGATGGTAGCCAGAGTCTTGGACTCACGTTTTACCTCAACGCCTTCTTTTGCCTCGATTGCCTGATGCAGACCTTCGCTGTAACGGCGTCCATTCATGATACGGCCGGTAAATTCGTCTACGATCATGACTTCACCGTCTTTTACAACGTAGTTGATGTCACGATGCATGGTTCCGTGTGCTTTGATTGCCTGGTTGATGTGATGCTGGATTGTGGAGTTCTCCATGTCCATCAGGTTTTCCAGGCCAAAGAACTCCTCTGCCTTCTTAACGCCGGCTTTGGTCAGGGTTGCGGTCTTTGCTTTCTCGTCTACGATGTAGTCTGCGTCAACAACATCATCGTGTTCTTCCTTGTCGTCCAGCTCTTTTACCTTGTACATGCGCAGGCTTCTTGCAAAGCGGTCTGCAATCTTGTACAGGTCGGTGGATTTATCACCGCGGCCAGAAATGATCAGAGGAGTTCTTGCTTCATCGATGAGGATCGAGTCAACCTCGTCGACTACTGCATAGTAATGTCCGCGCTGAACACGGTTTTCTTTGTAAATCTGCATGTTGTCACGCAGATAGTCAAAACCAAACTCGTTGTTGGTGCCGTAAGTAATATCTGCTTTGTATGCTTCCTGACGCTGTGCAGGCTCGATGTCGTGGATAACCAGACCTACCTTGAGTCCCAACCAGCGGTATACCTTGCCCATCTCTTCCGAGTCACGTTTTGCAAGGTAATCGTTGACAGTAACAACATGAACACCTTTTCCGGTCAGAGCGTTTAAGTATACTGGCAGAGTTGCAACCAGGGTTTTACCTTCACCGGTCTTCATCTCTGCGATACGGCCCTGATGCAGAACGATACCACCGATGATCTGTACCGGGAAGTGCTTCATACCAAGCACTCTCCATGCAGCCTCACGGCAGGTAGCAAATGCGTCCGGCAGGATGTCGTCGAGTGTTTCACCGTTTGCAAGACGCTCTTTGAGCTTTGGAGTCATGTCTTTGAGTTCTTTGTCCGACATCTTGGAGTACTGTTCCTCCAGACTCAGGACCTTGTCGCGAATTGGATAGATTCGCTTTAATTCTCTTTCGGAATAGGTTCCGAAGATTTTATCCATTAATCCCATAGTATTTTTACACCTCATTTATTTTTAAAGGCTCTGCCTTGTGTCCACCCGTTTGCCAGAAAACCGGTCATTGGTAAACCGGCAGAACCATCGGAAAAGGCTGCTTCTTTTAATATGAAAATAAGTCATAGCATATCTATGATATTGTAACTCTATCTGTACGGTTTTGTCAAACCTTCCTCGGGGGTTTCTTTAAATAATTTGTGTCTATTTTTAAAATTTAAACGGTCGTAAAACATTTCCCTATCAAAATCAGCCGGAAAAACAAAAAAGCAGCAGAAACACCGCGCCTTTTGGCACCGCCTTTCTGCCGCCTGGGTCTTATTTCAATTCGATGGTGTACTCAAAACCGTACTCTGCCTGCAATGCTTTTACCTTGTCTTCATTGTCCTCAATGAAGCTTGGGGTATAAACCGATTTGCCATCCTTTTTATAATCTTCCAGGATTGCTTCCAGTTTTGCCCAGCACTCTTCGCGTTTTTCCTCAGCAGTTTTTTCGAGGTTGATAACAAATTCTCTGTGTTTTGGAATTCTTGCTTTCATCTGTGGATTTCCTTTCTTCTGTTAGAGTTCCCCTTCATTTTACTATCTGAAAAGGGCATCGTCAAGCGGAAAATAAAGATTTTTGCTCTTTTGCAAGCAGAATCCCCTGTTAATCCAGAAGGCTGAGTGCCTGTTCCATCACCTGACCGATGTTATCCCGAATGACAAGGGAAGCTCTGCGGTCATACGGTGTCTGGGTTTTGTTGATGAGCACAAGTTCTTTTCCCTGATAGTACTGCAAGAGTCCTGCTGCCGGATAAACTGCCAGCGAGGTTCCGCCCACAATCATCAGATCTGCTGCCATGATATAGCTGATAGCTCCTGCCATCACATCGTTATCCAATGGTTCTTCATACAGCACAACATCCGGCTTGATAATACCACCGCAGCTGCATCTTGGCACTCCTGCATCCTTTTGCTCTAACATCTGACTGAGGTTATATTTTTTCCCACAGTTTATGCAGAAATTCCGATGGACACTGCCGTGCAGTTCGCACACTCTCCTGCTTCCAGCCATCTGATGCAGCCCATCAATATTCTGGGTGATGACCGCGCTGAGTTTTCCCATCTGCTCAAGCTTTGCAAGGGCAATATGAGCCGGATTCGGCTTTGCATCCGGATAAACCATCTTGTCAAAATAATACTCAAAAAATTCTTTGGTATGTTGTTCAAAAAAGGAGTGACTGAGCATTGTTTCAGGCGGATAGGGGTACCGTTTTGCCTGTTTGTCGCCATACAGTCCATCATCGCTGCGAAAATCAGGGATCTGCGATTCAGTGGAAACACCGGCTCCGCCAAAAAAGACGATGCGTTGGCTTTGCTTTATCAGTTGGGACAAGCGTTTGATTTCTTCGGTCATAAGGATACTCCTTTCCGGGCTTGGCACTGCAAAAAATAAAGTTTTTTTGTAGTCGAAAACAAGTTTTCGACTGACTTTTCGTACACAAAAGTTTGTGGGGGTACGGGGGCAACGCCCCTGTGACACTTAACAATAAAAAAGAAAACGATAGAGGCAGAGTGTTCTTCTGTGGCTGTCGCACGTCAGTGCGTGGCACACGGCAAGTGTGCCTGCTCACAGCAGCGCGCCTGTAATTCGGAACAGATTTCCGTCGCCAATACCAAATTTCATGATAGACACTTTTCCATCACTAATACCTTCCGTACAGACAGCAGAAAAATCTCCCACTGGGAGGTTTTTCTGGAAAGTGCATAGCGTTTGTCCCTTAGGGGGCTTTTTTCTTACAAAAGCCCCCTCTTTTTCAATCCAAAGTTTGGATTGAAAAGTTCACCCGCAAAGGCGCCTGACGATAAGCCTTTCGCTCGTTGCGACGAGCGCCCAAGGGCTTTACCCTTGGGAAACCCACAATTTTTTGAAAAAAATTGAGTAAAACTTTTGTTTTGTCCACTTGCCGCCCGTCTTTGCGCCGTAGGCGAACAGGGTGCAGGCTCAGCCTGCTTTTGAAAAAGGTGGACGAAAACTTCTGTTTCGCTCTATCGAAACTTTTTATTCTTCGGTTACTCCGCCAACAGCTCCAGCAGTTTTACATTCCTTGCAATAAACTTGGACATCTGCTCAGCGCTCAATGGCTTATGTGCCATCAGTGCAAGGTCGTAGATATGTTCGCAGACAAGTTTGCGGTTTTCCTCAGTCAAGGATGGGATCTTCTTGACAATCTCGTTTTCGCTGTTGAGTACCAGCGTTACCTGACCTTCTGGTGCAAAGCTTTCGCCCAATACCTTGTTCATATCCTGAATACGGCGCGCATATTCGGACAGCAGGATAACTGCCGGTGTTTCGGTCGCTTTGAGGCTCTCAACCTTGTATTCCAACTTCTCATCCGGCAGGCAGGCTTTGACGCACTCAATCAGCTTGTTGTTTTCCTCTTCCTGTGCTTTCTTTGCGTCCTCCGATTCCGCTTCCGGCTGAGAAACTTTCAGTGCTTCTCCCAAGTCCGCATCAATGCGCAGGAATTTCATCTCTTCTGGATTCTTGTATTCCAGCAGGCTGATGAAGTGAGGATCGATCGCATGGGTCAGTACTGCAGCGGTCAGTCCATTTTCTTTAAACATCGAGATGTACTGTGCCTGCAGATTTTCATCGGTTACATAATAAATCTTGTTACCTTCTGCTTTTGGATATTCTTCCAGGGTCTTGTACTCTCCATCGATGGTCTTGAACAGCAGAATATCCTTCATACGGTCATAGAATTTCTCATCTTTCAGGCAGCCAAACTTGATAAATGCAGAAATATCATTCCAGTATTTTTCATAGCTTGGACGGTCATTTTTAAAGATCTGATGCAGCTTGTCCGAAACCTTCTTGGTGATGTGCTGGGCAATCTTCTGTACTTCGCCGTCATTCTGCAAAAAGCTTCTGGAAACGTTAAGCGGCATGTCCGGACAATCGATGACACCCTTTAACAGAAGCAGGAATTCTGGAATAATCTCCTTGATGTTGTCCGCAACAAAGACCTGATTGCTGTACAGTTTAACCTGACCTGGCATAACTTCCATGCGGTTAAGCTGCTTCGGGAAATAAAGAATACCTTTTAAATTAAATGGGTAATCTACATTCAGGTGAATCCAGAACAGTGGTTCATTAAAGTCCATAAAGACTTTCTGGTAAAATGCCTTGTAGTCCTCATCGGTGCAGTCCTTTGGTGCTTTGAGCCACAGAGGATGGATGTCGTTGATCGGCAGCGGTTTTACAATGCGTTTCTTTTCGGTGCCGTCTTCGTTTTTCTCGATGTTGCCGTCCTTGTCATAAACCGGACGTTCCTCGTCATGTGGATTGAGGTAGATTTCATATGGCATGAACTGGCAGTATTTGTGCAGGATCTCGCGGATTCTGCTTTCCTGCAAAAATTCCTGTTCCTCTTCGGTGATGTTCATGATGATGGTGGTTCCGTGTTCGGTGCGGGTACCATCCTCAATTTCATAGCTGTCTTCCCCTGCGGAAACCCAATGTACCGGTTTTGCTCCTTCTTTGTAGGACAGGGTCTCGATCTCTACAGTATCCGATACCATGAACGCAGAATAAAATCCCAGACCAAAATGTCCGATGATTCCGGCGCTTTCTTCGCTCTTTTCTTTGTATTTTTCCAAAAATTCCTCTGCGCCCGAGAAAGCGATCTGGGTGATATAGCGCTCTACTTCATCCTCGGTCATACCAATACCGTTATCCGATACGATCAGCTGTTTTTTCTCGCTGTCAATGGTGACAATCACCTTTGGCTGGTATCCGTCTTCCAGCTGTGCCTCTCCAATTCCCTGAAGGCTTTCCAGTTTTTTAATTGCATCACAGCCGTTGGAAACAATTTCTCTTAAAAAGATGTCCTTGTCCGAGTACAGCCATTTCTTGATGATTGGAAACATATTCTTTGAGTTAACGCTGATTTGTCCTTCACGTTTCATAGCAATAACCTCCCAGCAAAATCCTGTGTTTTTAAATTCATCCAAAAGTCGCAGGATTAATTCCATAATATACTTTGCGAAACTATATTAATTTTACAAATTTATTTTACTCTTTTACTCTGAAATGTCAACATCTAACGGAAAAAGTTTGCATTTTAGCCTTATTTTGTCAGTTATATCACAATGTTTTTCTCTTTTTCGCCATACTTTTCAACAAAAAGTTTCCAACATTCTTTTATAAGGTCGTGTAAAACCTGATTTTTTATCCATAATAAGCTTGTAAACATCCCGTTTTATGGATAAAAAAACACTTAATTTCCTTAATATTACTTTTTGTAATTGAAGTTTTCAAATTATTAACATTTTTATCTTTGTTATTTTTTTGTTTTATCACAGGGATTTTAAACAGTTTAAACTAGGTTTTCAACATATTCTCATTTGAGAACGCACTTTTCGTCGATTTTTGTTATACAATTCGGATAATTACCCGAATTTTTATAGTTTTCAACATTATTAACAGTATTTTCAACTTTTATCCTTCAAAATTAACTCAAGAAAGGTATGAACAATTATGGTACGAGGCATCAACAAGCGCATCATCGAAATCAATGACACACAAAACCCTTATTTTGAACGCGCCGTGCTCTATCTCAAGGACAATCAGGCGGATTCCTCCAAAAAAGCACTGGAAACACAGGCCCAGAGTTTTCTGGGGAATTTGCGGACATCAAAACCTGCATTCCTGCGTTCGGGTCTGACTAGCCGCCTGTGGTCAGCCGGGAAACTTCTGCTTTCTGCCGCTGCCGGCTGTGCCCTGACCCTGTGGTTTTTGTGGTAAGCTGACATGCAGCTTTGGTCTAATCCAAAAACTGCACGTTTCACACATCATCTTTGGGTATTCATGCACTCGATTCTTTGAGAAAACAAAAGTTTTTGATTTCTCCTTTTTTTAATGGAAATCCTGCCAAAATATGTTATAATGAAAGGTACAGATCATGATTTTATTTTTGTCGTGAATCATAAATTTTTGACATATTTTCGGAGGAATTATCAGTGTCCAGAGAATTTGCATCTGAGAAAACAAATCAGGAAAGTTCGGTTATTGCCGGCAGAAACGCCGTCACCGAAGCGCTGAAAAAAGGCCGCCCAATCGACTGTATCTACATCCTCAAAGGCATCGAGCGCGGCAGTATGGGAAAAATCATTGCTCTGGCAAAAGAGCGCGGCATTCCGATTAAGGACGCTGCCCAGCAGAAACTGGATACCCTTTGTGAAGGGGTTGTTCATCAGGGTGTTGCTGCAATGGCTGCCTGCCATGACTTTTCCACGATGGAAGATATTTTTGCAAAAGCCGGCGATCAGCCGCCATTTATCATTATCTGCGACAACATTGAGGACCCACACAATCTGGGTGCTATCATCCGTACCGCAGAAGCTGCAGGCGCGCACGGCGTTATCATTCCAAAACGCCGCGGCGTAGGATTGACCGCTACCGTAGCGAAAACCTCTGCCGGTGCAGTGGAATATATGCCGGTTGTCCGCGTAGCAAATATCGTCTCCACCATTGAGGAACTCAAGCAGAAAGGCCTTTGGATTTTCTGCGCCGATATGGACGGTCAGCCATGGTGTTCCACCGATATGGGCGGACCAATCGGAATTGTTGTCGGTGCCGAAGGCAGCGGCGTCAGCCGTCTGACCAAAGAGCACTGTGACTTTGTGGTATCCCTCCCGATGAACGGTCAGGTCAACTCCCTGAACGCATCGGTTGCCGCTGCCATTGTCATTTACGAAGCAGTTCGCCAGAGAAACGGCCTGCCTTCCTTCCACAAAAAATAATCTCCTGCAAGGGACACGCAAAAAAGGAGAATCACCATGAGCAATCAATACAATGTCGATGACATCTTAAATGAGATTAAAGCCAAAAAAGCACGGCAGAACAAAGCCTCTGCACGTCCTTCTTACCGACCGGAACCTCGTCCGGCACGCAGACCGGTTGCTGAAAACATCGAGGATCTTTCGTTCGAACCTTCCCCTGCAAAACCGGCAGAATCTGCAAAACCAAAGGAAGAAAATGTCCTTTCCTTCCATTCTGACGTTAAGTCTGTTTCGGAAGCTGCTCCAACAAGAGAACCAGAAACACCGGTACAGACCATTCCTGTTTCGGAACGTCCGGTTCAGGAACATCCTGCTGAAGAAAGGACACCGGAACCTGCTTCCCGTTCTAGTTCCTTTTCCAGACCAGAACCTGTTTCTCCTGATCCAATGAGCAGTACCGGCGTCTTTTTCAGTTCCCTCTCCAGCCACCGGGAAACGGTAAAAACGCAGGAGCACGAAGAACGGGAACGTCTGGAACGCCGCCGCAGAGAATTGCTGGAAGAGAAAAAACGCCTTGAAGAAGAGCAGCTTCGTATCGCTCGGGAACAGGCTTCCCAAAAGCAGGCAGAACCAGTCGATGAGATTACCGATTCCTTCTTCTTAGAGCAGCAGCCTGCAGACCTTCCGCAAAATCAAAGCAGCACCCCATTTGGAGATTTTGAACCGGTCACCCCTTCTCCGGAGCAGAAAGAAGCTTCGATGATGAAGGATAAAACCGAATATCAGAAATTCTTTGTTTCTCAGGAAGAAGCTCCTAAGCAAAACACAAAACCAAACACTTCCCAGCCTTCTTCTGAAGACGCTGTGTTTGATACTTCTTCGTTAAACTTTGATGGGGAATCGACACAGGAAGACATCTTCGCATCCACCCCAACCGGACTTACCGAAGAATTTGCTGCTGCGCAGATGTTCTCTTCTGCAACAAAATCCCAAGCAGACTCCTCCTCCCGTGCTTCCGCAAAATCTTCAAAATCTTCGCAGAAGCACTTTCACATCGACCTTCCCGGAGATGCCGAGGAAGAAGAGGATGTACCCTCAGAAAAACAGCAACCTTCTCAAAAACAGGAAAAAAAGGGCGGGATATTCGGCAAGAAAAAAGCCCCGGCAGAAGAACCAAAATCACGGCTCGCCTCTGCTGAAGTCCCTGTTCCGGAAGATATTTCCGAAGAGGAAGAAGAGTTAGAGGATTATTCCTCTCCAAAGGATAAGGAAGCTATTCTGCGGGACATGAAGAGCATCAAAACAGGACTGCTTATCCGCGTTGTTCTGATGGTTGTTCTGTTCTCGCTGTCTCTGTATCTGGCACTTGCTGCCCGAGACATCCAGATCGGTGATGAATTGCTCCCGCTGCCAACCTTTATCCAGCCGGAGCTGCACTTAAGAACGTATATGGTGGTTTCCTGTATCCTCAGTGCTATCGGCGCTGTCATCTGTTCCAACACGATTGGCGGCGGATTGCTCGCTCTATTAAAATTCAGAGCAAACACCGATACCCTGCCGATGCTTGCTTTGCTTGGCACCCTGGCTCAGGGAATCTGTTTTATCATCAAGCCAGAATACTTCAGCGTTGACAAAGCCGATTTTGGAAGCAACCTGTATCTGTTCTTCCCGGTCGCACTGTTCATCCTGCTGTTTAACCTGCTTGGAAAGATTCTGGTTATCCTTCGTATCCAGAATAACTTCAAACTCGTATCTTCCGAAAAGCTCAAACATGCTGCGGTATTCTTAAAGGACCGCAACCTGCTGCGCGACATCTCCAAAGGACTTTCGATGGAAGAATACACCATCGCTTATCCAGAAACCAGCCCATTCCTTGCAAACTTCCTGGATAATTCCTATTCCGAGGACCATGCAGAACGAATGAGCCGTGTGCTTGCCCCAATCTGTCTGCTTGCAGGTATCGTTCTGGCGGTGTTGGCTTACCTCTTTAACAAAAATATCGCAGAAGCAGTTTCCACCTTCACTGCGATCATGTGTGTCAGCGCTCCGCTCACCTCCACCATCGCAGCAAACCTTCCACTCTATCGAATGTCCAAGAAGCTCATCCCTGCTGGCGCAATGGTTTCGGGATATTCGGCAGTTGATGCCTTCTCCCGCACCGAAGCAGTCATTCTGGACGCAAAAGATCTGTTCCGTCCTTCCGACATCATCCTGCACGGAATCAAACCATTTGATCAGAGCAAGATTGACTCGGTCATTCTAGATGCTGCAAGTGTTGTCTGCAACACCGACGGCATGCTCACCGATGTATTTAATAAGATCATCGGTTCCAACAAAGCAATGCTGCGTCCGGTAGAAAACGTTACTTATGAAGATGCAATGGGACTTTCTGCCTGGGTAGATGGCAAACGGGTGCTGATCGGCAACCGTGAGCTGATGGTAAACCACGGAATCGAGGTTCCAAGCAACGATTATGAGATGCGTTTTGTTAAGGATCGCAAAAACATCATCTATCTTTCTAACTCCGGTCAGCTTTCGGCAATGTTTGTCATCAGCTACCGTCCAAACAACCAGACCCGCGAACAGCTGGATCGTATGAACGAAAAGGGAATGTCCCTGATTATCAACACTTCCGACCCGAACATCACAGCAGAAAAGATTCATGCTGTTTACGACTTCCCGCTGGATCAGATCAAACTCATGCCTGCAAAATTCCATGCAGCCTATGAAGAACTGACTGCACAGAAGGAACACTCTCCTGCAAAGATCGGTTTTATCGGTTCCACCCGCATGATGGTAACCGCCATCCTCGACTGTATGACCGCAAAAACCGCAATCGATCAGGCAGTGCTGATTCAGATGATCGCTCTGGTCGTCGGATATGCACTGGTAACCCTGTTCTCGCTGATGGGAAATCTTTCCTACCTGAGCATTCTGCACCTGATTTTGTTCCAGGGAATCTTTGCTTTGATCGGAACCCTGATTCCAAACCTCAAAAAATATTAAGACATAAAAAAAGGAACCGAAGAAAATCTTCGGTTCCTTTTTTTAAGCGGTTAAGATTGTTCACAGGAGAAGTCCCGTCAGGGAATCTCCTGTGTGCCTAGGGGATTCCCCTAGGGCAGATTATCCGTTATTCTTTTTCTCTTCCAGCCACTGGGAGAGTTCGTCGATATCCTGTTCGGTCAGATCATTGTTGTCGTACAGGGTGTTAACCAAACTCATAAAAGAATTTTTATGCAGTTTTTTGATGAAGTTCTTGGTCTCGTACTCCATGTACTCCTCACGCTCTACCTGAGGATAGTAGATTCTTTCTCTTCCGCGTTTTTCCGAGGAGAGAAAACCTCTGTCGATCAGTCGGGAAAGCAGGGTCAGCAAAGTGGAGATATTCCAGTTCTTTTCGTTGCTGATTACCTTCATTACATCATTGGTCGACATTGGTGGTGTGTTGTCCCAGATTGCCTTCATAACTTCCAGTTCTGCATCCGGCAATCTTCTCATTTTGTCAAACATATGTTCACCCGCTTCCGTCTGTATGGTTTTACAGACTAATTTTAGATTCATCCACATTTATAATTATTACCAATGTAACAGTCATTGTCAATGGATTTTTTGAAATTATTCAGTTTTAACCAAAATTTTTTCTAATTATTTGTCAGTTATCCCCCCATTTGACAAAGAAATCTCTCGCATTCCCGATACGATTGACATTCGTCTTGGTCAGATGATACACTGTTTGAGATAAAAAAGAACGGACAAATAGTAAAGTATTTATTAGAAAGGAACTTTATGAATCAGAACTTATTTGCAGAACTTCCCCTCGTTCCTGAACTGCTGCGCGCTATCGGAGAAATGGGCTTTTCCGAACCGACCCCCATTCAGGCGCAGAGCATCCCACTGATTCTGGAAGGGCGCGATGTGGTTGGCCGCTCCCAGACCGGAACCGGTAAAACAGCCGCATTCGGTATTCCTGCTATCCAGATGGTTGACCCAAATCTTGATCGCCGCATGGCGCAGATCCTTCTGCTGTGCCCGACCAGAGAACTAGCGGTACAGGCCTGCGAGGAACTGAAAAAACTTGCCCACCACACCCGCGGTGTCCATGTCTGTGCCGTTTACGGAGGCGCACCCATCGAACGCCAGATCGTTCAGCTCAAGGATGCCAATATTGTTGTTGGAACTCCTGGCCGCGTGATGGATCACCTGCGTCGCCGCACCTTAAAGATTTCCGAGCTGCGCATGGTTATTCTGGATGAGGCGGACGAAATGCTGAGCATGGGCTTTCGTGAGGACATCGAAACGATCCTGACTCAGGCTCCGGAAAATCGCCAGACCATCCTTTTTTCCGCAACCATGCCAAAGGAAATCATGAACCTGATCGACAACTATCAGAAAGATCCTACTCTGGTGGAGATCAACAAGTCTCAGGTTGCTTTAAACAGTATCGAACAGTTTTACTACGATATCCCAACCGGACGCAAGAATGATGCTCTGGGACTGTTGCTGCACTATTATGCACCATCCCGCTCGATGGTGTTCTGCAACACCAAAAAGATGGTGGACGACCTGACAGGCTGGCTCCTTGACCACGGATTTAAAGCAGAAGGACTGCACGGAGACATGAAGCAGTCCCAGCGAACCGTTGTTATGGATGCCTTCAAGGCAGGCAGAACCTCTATCCTCGTTGCGACCGATGTCGCTGCCCGCGGCATCGATGTGGATGACATCAACTGTGTGTTCAACTACGACATTCCGCAAAATGCAGAATACTATGTTCACCGCATTGGACGTACCGGACGTGCCGGAAAAAGCGGCAGCGCTTATACCCTATGCTGCGGACGAAATCAGCTCCGCCAGATGGAGCAGATTCTTCGCTTTGCAAAAGCCCAGGCAACACTTGCACCGGTTCCAATGCCAGACGAAATTTTACAGAAGCGCCGTGAGGAAGGTGCGCAGAAACTCCGAACCTTTCTGACTGGAAAAACCGACTTCCCATATCTTGATATGGTGCTGTCGCTGATGCATACCGAAGACGAACAGGTACCCACCTTCTCCGCAGAGCAGATTGCTGCCGCTGCACTGGAACTTCTTTACGGAGCACAACAGTCCGACCTTCCGGATGCAACTGGTTTAAACCGTGAGAAGAAGCGCCGCAGTCCAAAAGATTACGTCAAGTTTATCATCGACGCTGGCTACAACGCGCGGATGGTTCCAAACTTTATCGTCGGCGCAATTGCAGAACGCACCGGACTCTCCGGACGAGATATCGGAAAAATCGAAATCTTTGAGGACAACACCACCGTCGAGATTCCACAGGAACAGGCCGAAGAGGTTCTATCCTCCATGCAGGACTGCCGCATCAACGGCAAAAAGGTTCGAATCTCGGTTCTCCCGACTGAAAAACGCCGCAAAGGTGCAGACCAAAAGGAGAAATTCAAAAAGGATGGCAAAAAAGCCTCCTTTGAAAAATCCAGCTTTCAAAATCCACGCAAACGCGGATTTTCCGAAAACAAAAACAACTCCAAGCGCAAAAAAGCTTCCTACTCCGAGCGTTTTGCTTCCTACACCGAAAGCTCTCCGGAAAACTCTTCCCAAAACGAAAAATTCCGCGGTAAAAAGCATAATAAAACCCGCGGGAAATTCCATTCCAAACACAAATAGGCCCATTTGATCTTTCTTCAGGAGGTGTTCTTCTTGCCCCTTACCTTGACCCAGCACCCCTGCGGGCTGCTTGTAGAAGGTGTAACCGATTTTTCCCTTCCCCAGATTCTGGACTGCGGTCAGTGCTTTACCTTCTCACCCATTCCGGCTTCCGATTGCATGGACGGCATTCTGGAAACCTGGAAAGGCTTTGCGTTAAACCATCCGCTGACTATTTCTCAGTTGGAAAACGGTACCCTGCTGTTTCATAACACAACTCCCGAAGTATTTTCTTCCTTCTGGGAACATTATTTTGACCTGGATACCGACTACACCCACATTAAACAGCTTCTTTCTCAGGATGCTATTCTGCACGATGCTATCCACTACGCTCCAGGAATCCGTATCCTTCGTCAGGACGGCTGGGAAGCTCTGTGCTGCTTTATCATCAGTCAGAACAACAACATCAAACGTATCAAAGGAATTGTTGAGCGGCTGTGTGAGAGCTTTGGAAGCACAATCGGCGATGGATTGTTTTCCTTTCCTTCTCCACAGACACTTGCCGCCGCTTCGGTAGAAGATCTTGCACCCCTACGTTGCGGCTTTCGTGCCAAATATCTGATCGATGCCGCGCAGAAGGTAAGCTCAGGTGAGGTAAACCTTTCCGCCATCCCATCCATGCCTCTGGAAGAGGCCAAGGAAGAACTGATGAAAATTTTCGGTGTCGGTCCTAAAGTCGCCGACTGTGCACTGCTGTACGGATTTTACCGTCTGGAATGCTGCCCGATGGACGTCTGGATGAAGCGTGTTTTTTCCCATCTCTATCCAAACGGGCTTCCCTCCTGCGCCAAAGATTACATCGGCATTGCCCAGCAGTATCTGTTCCATTACGCACGTACCTGTCCGGATGTCTTTCCTGCTGAGGAAAAGCCGAAAAAAACATCCCGCAAAAAGCAGGAGGTCTGTGTATGAGACAAATTCTCTGCCTGATCCTCACCTTTTCTCTCCTGCTCTGCGGCTGTTCCTCTTTTCAATCTGAAAAAATGGAACTGTTTGGCTCAACGGAACAAACAGAGACCTCGGAAGAAAAGCCCTCGGAATCTTCCACACCGCAATTAGATAGCTTGGAAAACGATTCTCAAGAAAATACTTCCCGGGAAATTTTTCCCGACGAGCAAAATCCTTCCAAAGAAAGTCCATTTCTTCTCTGTGCTTACCTTCCGACCTCTTCTGCTCCGGATGATCTTTCTCCCTATGCCCAAAATATCGCCCTGCTCGACTACCTTGTCTTAAACACCGGTGTCTATTGGGACGAAAATGGTGAACTCCTCGTCTCCGATCATTTTTCTTCGGCTGTTCAGGCTCTGGATGGTCAAATCGAGCTCTGGTGTACCGTCAATCCACAAGGAGAACTGATCCGTTCTCAGATTGCCGGCAGCACCATCGATACCGATGAGGAACGTCAGAATCTGGCACAGAATATCGTCGAGTTTGCAGAGGAACACAAGCTGTCTGGTATCGACATTGACTGGGAATTTCCTCTGGAAAACGAATGGGAGGATTTTTCCGCTTTTCTGGTCACCTTGAAAGATTTACTCGACGCTTCTGATATTGATCTTTCACTGGCTTTGTATCCGCAGGATATCCTGCTAGAGCAGCCCGCAATTGATTCTATCGACCGCGTCCATATCATGGCGTATGACCAGTTTGACAGTAAAGGGCTGCACAGCACCATGCAGACTGCAAAAGACAGCATCGATTACTTTTTATCGCTGGGATTTTCTCCTGAGCAGCTTGTGCTGGGAATCCCGGCCTATGGAAGACCGTTGGATGCTTCGGCACAGTGGCTGCTCTATTCCGATATCGACCTTTCTGCGGTTTCTCCGCAAGACCCCAATCGAATCGGAGATTTCTTTTTTAATACCCCGCAGCTTGCTGCCGAAAAAGCACAATACGCAAAAGAACAGGAACTTGGTGGAGTGATGATTTACCACTTGCTGTGTGACAAAACAGATGAGGATTCTCTGATCTGCGCTGTTTCAAACGCTGCTTTCAGCACCCAAGAAACCGAGTAAAAATATAAATATAAACACAAAGAGCCTAAGACCGATTACGGTTTTAGGCTCTTTGTGTAAGTTACGAGGATTATGAAATATAGATGAGTTATCTAAAATGAAATTAAGCGTTGAATGCTTCTTCTTCGTCATCTGCAAGTGGATCGCCATAAACAACAGGTGCTGCTTTTCTGTTTTCCAGACGGCTGAAGACTGTGCCGCCAACATAACCTGCAAGCAGACCGCCAGCTGCTGCCAGTACCAGTGCGAGAACCACTTTGAGCGGTGGGTTGAATCCGAATGGAGCAATCATACCAGGGATTGGGGAAGCAGTACCAGGAGCGTTGTTTACGATGCCCAGAGCTGCTGCTGCCAGACCTGCCAGACCGCCGCCAAAGAAGTTGGAAGTAAAGATCGGAATTGGATGTTTTGTAACGATGTGTGCCTGGGTGAGTGGCTCAAGCATAACAGCGATAACATTGCTCTTGTCGCCGTAGTGCATTTTGTGGAAGATCATACCGTTTGTGAAGGAACCACCGAAACATGCGATTGCAGCGATACCCATAGGAAGACCGGTCAGACCAAGCATTGCGGTCAAAGCCATCGAGCTGAGTGGGGAAGTACAGATCATCTTCATGATGCCGCCGAGCAGGAAGCCCATTACCAGTGGGGACTGTTCTGCTGCTGCGGAAATGGTACCGCCGATCATGGTCAGAACAGAGTTAACTGCTGGATCAACTGCGAATGCAACCAGTCTTGCCAGAGGAGCAACGGTCAGTGCACCGAGGATCAGGTCCAGACCGGTTGGCAGATATTTTTCAATGTATGGGGAAACAAGACCGATAATGTAACCTGCAATGAAACCTGGCAGGATTCCGTAACCGCCGCAGGCAAGACCGCCTACTACTGCAAATACTGGATTTGCACCCATGCAGATTGGAACCATAACGCCTGCTGCAACGCCGCCGAGGCTGCCTGCGGTTGCGCCAACTTCACCGAGGAATGCAATACCCAAAAGATCACCAGTGATGTATTTGTGTACTGCTTCTACCAGGAAAGATGCAACAGCTGCATTTGCCATACCGGACATTGCTTCGCTTCCCTTAGGAAACTTTAAGCTGAACAGGGAGAAAACGGCCAGTGTGAGGAGCAGGAAACCGACTCCGGAAAGAATTGTTAACATACTTGAAACCTCCATACGAAACTTACATTTTTTCGGTACATTTTATCTTGTGTACCTCTGTGATTGACTATGCCTAGATTATAGAGGGAAGATTTATAAAACTACAAAAAGTTACAGAAATTATTTTGTCAAAATACCGCGAAAACGCAACTTTGTTAAATTTGTTTAGTTATTCGGTGCAATCTCTGACGTGATGTACAACAAAAAAGGTTGTTTTCTTGTCTCTTGTAAATCTATGTTTCGTTATTATATCTAAATATTTTCCACATTTCTCTACACTTAATTCTTCTATTTCATCGTTCCTTCATGAAAAATCCGCTTTTTTCTCATAAAATCCTTCCATAATTCCCGTTTATCACATCTATTCCCTGATCCGCTTTGAATCTTATTGTACCTGTCGTACAATAAGATTCCCTTTTTCTTCTCTTTTACTATCTCTGTAAACATCTTCTGTTGAATTTGATTAGGAATTTCAAAAAGTTACACCTTCCCATCTCCGGGTTTCTATTAAACAAGTCATGACCACCCCTAAGAGGGGTGGCATGACGAGCGGCCTATAAGGCCGTGATAAAAGCCAGCGCCTAAATGACGCTGGCTTTCACTTTGTTCAAGCCTCTGGTGGTATGATTACTTGCTACCCTTGAAAGGGTCTACATACTCCTTCTTGCTTAAACTATCTTCTATTTGATCTTGCTTTTCTTGCTCTCGGATATATTTTTGTATTGTCGCAGTATTGATTCCTACTGTACTTACATAATATCACTTGTATTTTAGGTTTGCATGCCTTTCAAATATCATCATCGCACTTTTCCCTTTGAGGTATCCCATGAATTGGGATACACTGTATTTGGGCGGTATACTTACCAGAATATGTACATGATCCGGCATCATATGCCCTTCTATAATTTCTACACCTTTCCACTTACACAAATCTTTTATGATTTGCTGGATATCTTTTCTCAATTCTTTATAGATTATTTTCCGACGGTACTTTGGTGTAAAAACGATGTGATACTTGCATACCCATTTGGTATGTGCTAAACTATTTGCCATAAGAAACATCCTTTCCTGGTTTTTTAGAGGCTTGAACAATCTCTATCTTACCAGAAAGGATGTTTCTTTGCTTAAGCCTTAATCCACCCGCATAGCGGGCGGTTGTTGAACTTTCGCTTATTGGCGAAAGTTCTTTGCTAAAGCACTAATAAAAAAAGCGACCTGAAAATTCAGGTCGCTTTTTCGCTGTTTTTGTTTCGATCAATTGGTACAGTAAAAGATCAGAGAGTTTAAAAAGTTTTTGAGCGAAACCTTGCCATGGCTGTCCGATTTTCCTCGGATATAATCCATCTCTTTGCGAATCTGCTCAAAACTGTAAATGGAACCTGCAAAATCATGGAAGGTATCATTGGAATAATCTTCAATTCCCATGTTGGCAAGATTCGTAAGCCCTGCATTGACGGTACGGCGAATACGCTGTTCCATCGACTTGGAATTGTTGGGACTAAATTTGCTGCACAATTCGGATACAGTAAATTTGCCCGATTCTGGTCCCTGCTCAATCATATAATCGACCAGCGTGATAATATCCGCACTGCCGCTTTCTCCGATGATGCCCAACTTTTGCAGGATAGAGCGCAGCCGTTTGATGTGCGGCTTTTCTTCTGCAGGCTGCTCAGAAGCAAGGCGAATTTCCGGAATCGGTGCAGCTGCGGCATTCGGAGGCGTATCTTTTAAGAACAAAGACTGCATCTGATTGAAGGTTCGGCGCATCTGAATGGAGTCGATTACATTAGTCAGAACACGCACTACTTCCATACCGTTGACCGGCTTTTGAATAAAGAAGGTTACGCCACACTCATACGCCTGGCTGATCATTTCCTTGCTGCTCACCTGGGAGAGCATGACATAGCTGATATCCGGATACTGTTCTTTTGCTTTGCGCACAAAGTTGATGCCGTCCATAATCGGCATAAGCAGATCTACCACCACGATATCCGGTGAAACATACGCCAGATCCTCCAGCGCGTCCATACCATTTGAGGCGGTTCCACAAACCTCACCCAGCTTTTTCTGCTGAATGATAATTTTCAAAATGTTACATACACTCGCGTCATCATCTATCAGATAAATTTTCATCATGCTTCCACCTCCAAATTTTCTTTTGGAATCCGGATGGTAAAGTCGGTACATCCATCTTCCGAAGTTACACTGATGCTTCCCCCAAGCTCGGATTCCACAATATCCTTGACCAGCGAAAGCCCCAATCCTCGACTGACCTGTCCGGTTTCATAGTTAATCTTGGTCGAAAATCCCGGCATAAAGATCGTTGGAAGATATTCCTCATCAATACCGCCGCAGTCGTCATGCACCCCGATCACATAATCTTCCCCATCTTCCTTGCCGGAAAGCACTACCCGGGCATGTCTGTTTCCCGCTGCTTCTGCTGCGTTGTTGATCAGGTTTCTCAAAACTGACATCAGATAGTAATGCTTATCGGTATAAAAGTTTTTTTCCAAAACCACATCCAGCCGCATGTTTTGCCCATAGTCCCCAAACACATGGCGAACACTTTCCTGCATGATACCAAAGATATTCTTCATCCACATGCCGCTCTCTTCCTGGTCGGTGTTGAGCGCATCGGAAATCCCGTTCATAATCAGATAGTATTCCTTTTTCACCTCATGGATATCTTTCGCGACGGTCAGTGCCTTCTGGGCAATCTCACCCATTCCTTCTTTTGCATTAAGTTCATTGAACAGGCTATAAGAAACTGCCATTGTTTCCTCAATGCGTGAAGTATTCTTGTTCATCCAGATCACTTCGCTCTTGAGCTGTGAGGTCAACAGCAAAAGCTTTCGGTAACGAATCCGGTCATCTTTGCGCAGGATGGATAGTCCATACGCATCAAAGGATGCCAGCAACACAACTGCCAGAACCGTTCTGCCAATTCCCACAATCACCAACCGCAGCAAAACCGCCGTGGTCAGTGCATCGGTTCCCAGACGAACAAAGATTTCAGTCAGGTTGGAGATTACGTCAATTCCCAGAATAGGCAGGAACTGTTCCAGACGAAAATGCCGGATCGGGAAAAATCGCACATAAATGGCAAACAGTCCGCCGTACATCAAATGGAAAAACATCTCCGGCGAATAGGACCAGAACGCCTCTGCTATCTCGCCGCTATGCAGCCACTCCACAATGCACCGCACCAGCAAAATACCCGGTGCTGTAATGAGCGTAACCGGGAAAACCGGAAAATGCTCAAACAAGAAAGCAAACAGCGGCAGACAGATAACCGCCAGAGATATCTTAAATCCATTGATGATAAGGTTGATGTTCAGCTGAGCCAGCACAATCATAATTGCCGCTGAAAGCAGGATCAGCTGCATCTTTTGTAACGCTGAGTCCTTTTTCTCATGAGACATGTTCTGTTTCCCTCCAATATATTTTGTTATAATCTGATATTACTCCATTATTAGGGTGACACAAAAATGAACATCTGTCAATAAGCCTCTGGAAAAGACTGGAAGTTGTGACCAAAAAGAAAATTGTGTTTTTAGTAAAAAAAGAGAGAGGAACTCTCCTCTCTCTTAGCAGTTTTTCGCTAACTGTTTGCAGCAATGACGACCTGAATTTCGTCCGTATTTGCCTGCCCGATAATATAAGCGGTATACATAACTCCTCTTCGCGCCTGCAGGGAAAAGGAAATAACTGGACTGAGTTCCCCGTAGCCCGGCAGATAACGTCCGCTGACGCGGTAATCGCTGTCATCGAGTTCCACATCTTCAATGCGAGGTTCAATCCGCAGTGGTGTGTTGACCACATAAAAGCTGTAGCTTCCCGGGCGCAGACGTCTGGAAAGAGTATTCTCTTTATAACGGACATCCGAGAATACCACTCTGCCATCCGAGGTCATCATATCCAATGCGGTACTTCCCAGCAGGAAATTTGCCATCCGCAGGCAGGCAAACCCACCCATCTGTCCGGAGCAGGAGGTATCATCAATTCGGCTTAGTTCCAGTGTTCCGGTCGATGCATTGTTAAGCAGCACAAAAGTAATCGTCTCTCCCGCCTGCATCGGAACTGTTTTTCGCAGAAGCACCGTTCGGTTCGAACTTGCATTTAAAACGGTAACGGTGCGGAAGCCCTGCCCAAAGCAGTAATATGTAGAAAAATTACCGAAAGCAAGGTTGGTAGCTACCCTCTGGGAACCGACATTCACATTGACTGCTCCTGCCTGTGCAGCTGCATGGAAAAACCTTACCCGGCAGCAGCGTGTTGTTGGCTGGTTTGGCGTATTGTTGGAAGGCGGAATCGGCTGCGGAAAACTTGGGAGCGTCTGTGGAGTATCTGGGATTGGATTTCCCGAGCCGTCAACACTCGGGAAACTTGGCAGGGTCTGCGGAATGTCATCCGGCACTACTACCGCACTTCCCGAACCATCTTCACTGGGAAAGCTTGGCAAAGTCTGTGGAATATCCGCAGCGGACATCTGCCGCAGGTTGTTTTGATTTTCACTCATGGTTTCAGACCACCTTTTCTCAAAGGATACAAGAACCGGCTTCTCTATTTCCCGGGAAATTCATTCAGAGAATCCATTTCTTCTCCTTTTCAGAATATGAAAAGTCAGCCATTTTGTGAAAATCATTCCACTCCTCCTGTCCTTTTAAATTCTTTGGATGCTTACAATCTTATCCGCAATATTTTCGCAGAATGCTGCATCGTGCTCGACAAACAGCATTGCCGCTTCCTGCTCCAAAAGCAGTTTTTCAATCTGCATTCTGGAAAAAATATCGATGTAGTTAAGCGGCTCATCCCAGAGGTACAGGTGCGCCTTCTGACACAGACTTTTTGCAATCAACACCTTTTTCTTCTGACCCATGCTGTACTGCTCGAGCGGAATCTCAAACTGGGTTCGCTCAAACCCAAGATTGCGCAGGATGGTCATACACAAGCTCTGGTCCACTCCGCTTTTCAAAAGTTCCTCCTGTAAACTGCCCTGCAGTCCTGAGGTGTCCTGTGAGACTACAGAAAAGGTAAGTCCCGAAGCAATCCGAAGTGTTCCCTGATAATCAAGTTTTTCTCCAGCAATCAATTTCAAAAGGCTTGTTTTTCCGCAGCCGTTTTTGCCCTGTAAACAAACCTTTTCTCCTGTTCCAACTGAAAAGCTCACCGGAGAAAACAAAGGTTCTCCACCAAAACAGACAGACAGTTCTCCGACCTCCACAAGTTTCTTTGCAAAATGCTTCTCCGGCTGAATCTTTAACTTTCCGACATTCTCCACGTTTTTGAGCAATTTGGATTTTTCCTGTGCAGCATCCAGTTTCCTCATCTCGATCGACTTGGAGCGCTTCATCATCTTGGCAGCTTTGTGTCCAATATATCCCCGGTCACAGGGACCTTCTCCTATCTTGGTCGCCTCCACCCGGTCCGACCATTCGGCGGTGCGCTTTGCTGCTTCATGCAGTCGGCTGATTTCCTTTTTGAGCTTTTCGTTCTGCTCCCGCTCAGACTGAATACGGGTCTGATAATCGTGGTACCAGCCGCTGAAATCTCCTTTTCTAACCTCAATATCATTGCGTCCGATGGAAAGGATATGATCGACACATCCGTCCAGAAAGGCTCGGTCGTGCGATACCAGCAAAAATCCCTTCTGTCGCCTTAAATACTCCGAAACGATCTTTCTTGATTCAATATCAAGGTGATTGGTCGGCTCATCAATGAGTGGAAAGGAGCCCTCCTGCAAAAACAGTGCGGCCAGCTGCAGCTTCGTTTTTTCTCCTCCGGAAAGCGTTTCAAATGGCCGCCACAAAGCGTCCTCCTCCACACCCAGAAGAGAAAGCTCCCGCCGGATTTTCCATTCCGGACATCCTGAACAAAGCTCTTCCATCACTTCCATTGCAAGCCACTCCGGGTGTTTGACCGGAAGTGGAAAATAAACAAAAGAGACCTTTGCTCCAATGCTTCCTCCAAACCCGGTCAGTCCATAAGGATGCTGCTGGGAGCCAAGCATCAGGCGCAGAAGAGTGGTTTTTCCCCGTCCATTACGTCCGGTCAAACCCAGATGCCAGTCGGTGTCCAGGTTTGCCGAGAGATTTTCAAAAACTGGCTCATAACTTCCTTCATAACAAAAACTAACATTCGATAACAAAATGATTGACATGGCGTTTCCCTCCCAAAACTCAGGCAACAAAAATGGCAGCAGGAAATCCTGCTGCCGCTTTTTCAGAAGGGAACAAAAGGTCAAACAGAAATCTTATCCCGCAGAACATCCGTCTGTGAACATAAAATCCCGACACCTTTTTCTATATTCTGAAAATATGCACAAGCTTTGTTTCCTGCTGGCGGGCAAACGCAATTTGGGCACAGAAATTTTAAAGAATCTCTGTCCGCCTTTTCGTAATCTGCATTTTACCCTTACTTGATTAGCAGGAAAATTTGCGCATATTTTCACCTCAAATCTTAAAATTAAAATCCTTTGCCAGTATAGCAATTCAGCTTTGTTCTGTCAAGTGCTGCTGCAAAATCCACCTGTTCTCTTCCTGAAGGAAATCGACAATTTTCTCCTGATATGCTAAACTAAACTTATCGGGAAGCTTTTGACGAAAAGAGGGATAACATGAAAAAAATAAACCGACTTTTCCTGATTCTGTTTGTGATTGACCTAGTTGTTCTGTTGGGATACGGGCAGGCGCAGGAGGAAACACGCGCAACTTACACCTATTACCGGGTTGGTTTTTACTGGTATTATTTCTTTCCTGCTGCCTATTTCTTCGGCGGATATCTGTTGGGACAGTTGCTCTTGCATAGAAGCCTCATTTTTATGTCTCCGACCATGGAAAAGGTTCTTCTCATCCTGAATCTTGGCTTCCTTATTGTATATCTGGCAATCGCCGTCCTGTTAACGGTTCATGTTTTTACTGCCTTTCTGCCGTTTGATATCGCAGAGCATCTGCATTACTCAATCAGAGGAATCTATACCAAATACATTGCACTATTTTCTGTCTTGGGACTACTTTTGTTTGTCTGCCTTTCCAGCCGAAAAAGTCGAAAGGAAAGCCTTTCTGATTCCACTCTCTAACTCTATCCCCCAAAATTACAAAGCGGCAACAGGGAATCCTGCTGCCGCTTCTTTTTATAAAATTAGTTCAGTTATGCATTACTGCTGCAAGGTTGCAATGATGGATGGCAAAAACTGCTTTTTGCGCGATACCATACCTGGAACCAACAACCCATCGCTTGGGATTTCCTCAATGTGATTGGATTGCTTAAGGATCTCCTCTGCTTTTGCTCCGCTACACAAAACGATGCTGTTTTCCTCGATGATGTTGGTCAGCAGGAAGAAGAGCATGGTGGAAGGATCTTTTTCGGTCTTTTCCTTCATCAGCTGCTGCAATGCCGGAATCTGCGCGCGCAGACCTGCTTCGCTCACCGAAGTGATCTGTCCCACACCAAAGTTTGCCCCTGCGGTGCAGAAGGTCTTGTAGTCCTGATAGAAGATCTCCTCGGTGGAACGAGAGGACAGGTCGCTTCCTGCCTCAAACATCTGCTGTGCGTAGGTCGGAATGTCGATCTTTGCGATCTTTGCAAGCTCCTGCGCTGCTGCACGGTCCACTTCGGTACAGGTTGGAGAACGGAACATCAGGGTATCGGACAAAATTGCCGAGCAGAGCAGTCCTGCGATGCTCTGTTCAATCTCAATGCCGTTTTCGCAATACATCTGGTAGATGATGGTTGCAGTGCAGCCAAGCGGCTGGTTGCGGAAATAAACCGGATTGATGCTCTCCAGTCCTCCCAGACGGTGATGGTCAATGATTTCCAGAATATCTGCACACTCTACCCCGTCCACAGCCTGATTCTTCTCGTTATGGTCGACTAAGATGACCTGTTTTTTCTCGGTTGCAAGGAAGGAACGCTTGGACAGCTGACCGATATAGTGGTTGTTTTCGCCCAGAACTGGGAAATAACGGTGACGTTCCTTTGCCATAACTTCCTTGACATCGTCGGTATAATCATCCATCGAGAAGGACAAGATACCGTGCTGGGTCATAAAGAAATCAACCGGCATGCTCTGGTTAATCAGTCTTGCTACTGTATAGGAATCATATGGGCTGGATAGAATGATGCATCCCTTATTTTTTGCCCGCTCGATGATGGTCTCGTTTGGTTCTGCATTGGTGCACAGAATAATGCAGGATGCTCCGATCTCAATCGAGAAAAACTGCGACTCAAATCGGTTTCCAATGATAACCATGTCGTGCTCTGCCACATAGTCCACCATTCGCTCCGGTGTATTTGCCGCGATGGTAACGCGTCCTTTGTCAAAAGTACCGCTGACATCTCCGCAGATTACCTTTGCTTCCAGCACCTTGACGATATTTTCATACGGAGTCTTTGCTTTGGATACGATTCGGTTGTCGTACACATCCATATCGGATGCTGCGATGTTGGAAATGGTGATGATACCTTCCAGCACACCCTCCTGATTGGTGATACACAGGGTGCTGGCTTCGTTTTCCTTCATGGTGCTGTACGCCTGCTTGATGGAAATTTTGCGGTCCACACCCGGAACTTCCTTGATTTCCATATCCGAAACACGGGTACGGACATTGGAAAGGTACTGTGGACAGTCCACTCCAAAATAGGACAGAGCAAAAGCAGTTTCCTTGCTCACTTCGCCCGCACGTTTTGGAGTATAGGTCTTGCCGGTCATCTTTCGTTTTAAGTTTGCGTAGGCAATTGCGGAACAGATGGAATCGGTATCAGGATTTTTATGTCCGATGACGATGATTTCCTTTTCCTGATTCACTGTCTTTTCTCCTCTCGTTTTTCTTACATTTCTATTTTATGTCGGTTAAATACTGCTTTCATCTGCAAAAACTATACCATACTTTCGGCCTCAGTACAAGAATTTAGTTTGTTAAAGTAAAAACAAATCCCAGGCTGAGCCTGGACCCTGTTCGGCTTCGCCGCAATCTTTCAGAGAATGGAGTGAAACGATATTCTTGGGGGCAATGAATGCAAAGCCAGCTTTGAGCAAAGAGTAAAACATTACCCATTCGCCTATAGCGCAAAGACGGGTAGTTGGGTAAAAAAATGAAGTTTCGGTAGTTGAACATTTGTTTTCAACTTGCTTTTCTACAAAAAGCTCGCGGTTTTCAAAGGCTTTGCCTTTGGTCGCTCGTTGCAGCGAGTGAAACATCTTCAACAAAAACAATACAAAAAGGATATCAGCAAAAAACGCTCCCAAGATGGGAGCGTTTTTTAATTATCTTTATTCTGTCCGAACAAACTGGCTGTAATACAGCTCATGATAAAATCCGTTTTTCTCAAGCAATTCTGTATGGGTACCCTGTTCAATTACCTTCCCGTCACGCATCACCAGAATACAGTCTGCCTCGCGGATGGTGGAAAGACGGTGCGCCACCACAAAGCTGGTGTGTCCCTTCATCATCTCGGCAAATGCCTTTTGAATCTTTACTTCTGTTCGAGTATCGATGCTGGAGGTTGCCTCATCCAGAATCAGGATAGAAGGCTTGGTCAGCATGGCGCGGGCAATGCACAAAAGCTGTTTTTGACCCTGTGAGATATTTCCCCCGTCCTCCGAAAGGATGGTGTCATATCCCTGCGGCAGACGCATGATAAAGCTGTGTGCAAAGGCGGCCTTTGCCGCTGCAACTACCTCTTCATCAGTTGCATCCGGTTTTCCGTAGGCAATATTATCCCGAACCGAGCCTTTGAACATCCAAGTATCTTGAAGCACCATGCCGTACAGGGAGCGCAGTGCATCCCGCGCAATCTTCTGGGAAGGAACGCCATCCACCCGGATTTCCCCCTCATCGGTATCATAAAAGCGCATCAGGAGGTTGATCATGGTGGTCTTTCCGCAGCCGGTTGGACCGACCAGTGCGATTCTCTGTCCCGGCTGCACCTTAAGGTTAAAATCCTGAATCAACGGATGCTCCTTATGATAAGAAAACGAAACGTGGTCAATCTCCACTCTGCCTTCTGCACGGGAAGGATGTGCAGCATCCGGGTCATCCGGTGTTTCTGCCGGCTCATCCATCACCGCAAACACCCTCTTTGCGCTGGCAAGAGCGGTCTGAAGTTCGGTAACAACCCCCGAAATCTCGTTAAATGGCTTGGTGTACTGGTTTGCGTAGGTCAAAAAGCTGGATAATGCACCGACGGTAAATCCGCCGCCAATGCAGGAGAGCGCTCCCACCAGAGCAACCGCCGCGTACACCACGCTGTTGACAAATCGCGTGCAGGGATTAGTCAGCGAGGAATAAAACTGTGCCTTGACACCTGCATCGTACAGCTCGTGGTTGATGCGGTCAAATTCCTTTTGTGCGCGCTCCTCATAGCAAAACGCCTTAACCACCTTCTGGTTCCCAACCAGCTCCTCAATACAGCCGCTGAGCTGTCCCTTGATGGCGCTCTGCCTGCGGAACATCGAAAAGGAATGTTTTGCAATAAAGGATGCCACAAACAGCGAAAGCGGTGTGATGACGACCACAACCAGCCCTACCTTAAAATTAATAGCAAGCATATATCCCAGCGTAATCACAATCGTGATGATTCCGGTAAACAACTGAGAAAATCCCTGAAGCAGTCCGTCCGAAATCGAGTCAATATCATTGATGATTCGGCTGATGATATCTCCATGAGAGCGGCTGTCTATCTTGCTCAGCGGAATTTCTTCCAGCTTATTAAAAACACAAACACGCAGGTCACGCACTGTCTTATAGGTTACCATATTGGTGCACAGCGTCATCAACCACTGAAACAACGCTCCCAGCAGTGCAACGGCAATCAGTTCTCCCAAAATCGGGAGCAGCTGATCAAATGCAACCTTTCCCGGTGCAACAATCTGGTCGATGCCCTGTCCAATCAGAATCGGAGCATACAGCACCATTGATACACTCAGTAGTGCACTGACCACCGCACCAGCTAAATACAGCCAATACGGTTTTGCAAAGGTCAGGATTCTCTTGAAAAGATCGGTTCTTTTTTCCATATCCATTATTCCTGACCTCCTTTTTCATTTTCTTCATTCTGCGACCAGTAGATCTCTCTGTACTGCTCACAGCCTGCAAGCAGCTGTTCATGTGTTCCAATTCCAACTGCCCTGCCGTCATCCAGCACAATAATTTTATCCGAATATCGAACCGTATTGGCGCGCTGCGAAACCAAGATAACGGTCATGTTATTGCCCGATTCTTTGGAAAGTGCTGCAATCGACTGGCGCAGTGCGGCATCGGTCGCAAAATCCAGAGCACTTGCGCTGTCATCTAAAATCAAAATTTCCGGAGAACCCACCAGCGCGCGGGCAATGGTCAGACGCTGCTTTTGTCCACCCGAAAGGTTTTTGCCTCCCTGCAAAATCATCGTGTCCAGTCCATCCGGCAGTTTGCGTACAAATTCCGCTGCCTGTGCCACTTCCAGTGCTTTCCATATCTCCTCATCACTGGCATCTTCATCGCGCCACTGCATGTTCTTTCTGAGCGTACCAGAAAACAGCACCGCCTTTTGCGGCACCATACTGATTTTCTTTCGCAGCTGACGCACCGGAAAATCCCGCACATCGGTGCCATCTACCTTAACACATCCCTTGGATACTTCGTAAAACCGAGGGATAAGGTTTATCATGGTCGATTTACCACAGCCGGTACCACCAATAATACCCAGTGTCTGTCCTCTGCCGACTTCCAGTGACAGGTCATGGATCGCATAGTCTCCCGCATCCGGATAAACAAAGCTCACATCTTCAAATGAAATCTTGCTTACATCCTGTTTTGGGGGCTCCACTTCTTTGAGCGTACGGTTTACAATAGAAGGGGCCAGTTCCATTACCTCATTCACTCTGGCAGCCGAAGCAGATGCTTTGGTAAAAATCACGACCAGGTTTGCCACCACAATCATCGCTAAAAGGATCTGGTTTAAGTAATTGACAAAGGCAATCACTTCGCCCTGTGTCATACCGCCTGCATTTACCCTGACACCTCCAAACCACACCACAGCAGCAATTGCCAGATTGATGATGGTGCTAGTCAGGGGATTTAATAGGGCAGAAATCTTTCCAACCCGGATGGAGGTCTCCATCTGATCGTCGCTTGCAGCAGAAAATCGACTCTTCTCCTGCTCCTGACGGGAAAAAGCGCGGATAACGCGGACACCCGAAAGATTTTCCCGGGTAATCAGCGAGATACGGTCCAGCTTCCTCTGAATAATGCGGTAATAAGGAACCGAGCGGCTCATAATAAAATATAAAACAACAGCCACCAGCGGTGCTGCCAGGAAAAAGATCAACGCCAGCTTCCAGTCAATGATAACTGCCATCACCGTCGCGCCGATTACCAGAAACGGTGCACGCACTACCAGTCGAATCAGCATGGCAACTGCCAGCTGCAGCTGGTTTACATCGTTGGTGATTCGGGTAATCAGGGAAGGAGTACCGATCTGATCGATCTCCCCGTGAGAAAGGCTGTTGATATGCGCAAACATTTCCGAGCGCACAACCGTTCCGAAGCCCTGGCTTGCCTTTGCCGCAAAATACTGACAGATCAGCGCGCATCCAAGACCAACCAGTCCCAGCAAAATCATCACGCAGCCCATCTTGATCACATAAAACCTGTCCCCATTTGCAATTCCCACATCAATCATTCTTGCCATAACCAAAGGAACAATCAGCTCAAAAATTGCCTCGATCAGCTTAAAAACAGGGCCAAGAAAAACCTCTTTTTGAAAGCTTTTGAGATATTTTGCAAACTTTAACATTCTATTCTCATTTCCTCCGTTGTATCTTAATAATCTGACATGATATGATTATAGCATATTTTGTCTTAAATAAATATATTTCCCTTTTGTTCCCCAGCTTTTCACAGAAATGCATTCACGGGAAATCACTATCTTATCGTCTAGGAGAGTTTTTATGTCAAACATTTTTCACTACAACATTCTGGTCACCCTTGACCGCAACTACCTCAAGGTTTTAAGTGTCATGCTCTATTCGCTGTCCCAGTCCGATCCGGACGCAGTTTTTACTGTCTATGTCGCAAACAACAGTCTGACCGAGGATGATTTTTCCTCTCTGCGCACCCTCATCCCCCGTACCGAGTTTGTGGACGTCCGCGTCTGTGATAAACTTCTTTTGGGTGCGCCGATCTCCGACCGTTACCCGAAGGAAATGTACTTCAGACTCTTTGCTGCACAGTATCTGCCGCAAGAACTGGACCGCATCCTCTATCTTGACCCGGACCTTGTTATCCTCAACGATCTGCGCGGGCTTTATTCCATCGACTTTCAAAATCATCTGTTTGCCGCTTCCTCCCACATCGAAAGCACCTTTTTTAAGAACTTTAACCGTCACCGCCTCCATCTTTCCAAAGAAGCCCGCTATATCAATTCCGGTGTCATGATGCTCAATCTCTCCTTGTTGCGAAAAGAGCAGCACCCGCAGGAAATCTATGATTTTATCAACGAACACAAAACCTCTCTGCTGCTCCCGGATCAGGACATTCTCAATGCCCTGTACGCTGACCGCACCATCTTTTTGGACCCCCTGATCTATAATCTTGGAGAAAAATATCTGCGGCTAAAAAATCTGCACCTTCCAAAGGAAGAGAAACTTGGAATCGACTGGGTCCGCAATCACACTGCCGTTGTGCACTACTATGGAAGAAACAAGCCTTGGAAAGAAGGTTATCACGGAAAACTCGGCATTTTCTATCAGGAATTTCTCCACGATATGGAAAGCTTTTCTTAAAAATCTGCTGTCCTATCTAGCCTGTACAGAAAACTTTATGGTATCATAAAAGAAACTTCTGTCAGGAGGGATTCTCAAATGAAAACTGCCAAAACAAATTGGATTGGAACTATCCTCAGCTGTCTGTGTGATATAGCAGGATTTGTCACCATCACCTATCTTTTGGGCTGTGCTGACTTTTCCTTTTCCAAAAGTCCTGTTTCCATTCTGCTGTTTGCAGCAAACTGCTGGCTCTATTCCCTGTTCTGGCAAAATCTCCGCCGCTACCTTTCAAGAGGAGCTGCTATCCTCGTTACCATTCTGGTTTTTAGCTGTGTTGCAGCGCTTTTATACTTCGTCGGATTTTTGCCGTTTGGGACCGAGCCCGTGCGCCTGCCTCTTTTCTGATTCCTCTTGCCCTGAGGGCGGTAGCTGTGATACAATTTTTCAAAAGAAAAGCAACTTTTTTGGCTTCTTCCCCCCTTTTCTCACATGCAGAATTTATGGTATAATAAGTTGTTATGCGGGATTTCCCGATTTTTTGGTAAGTAACTTTTTTTATAATAGAAAGGTGAGATTTCATGGCAGACAAGCGGCAGGACCACATTCGAAATTTCTGCATCATTGCCCACATTGACCACGGCAAGTCGACCCTTGCCGACCGAATTTTGGAAAAGACACAGGCGATCTCCCTGCGTGAAATGGAAGATCAGCTTCTGGACAACATGGACCTGGAACGGGAACGCGGCATCACCATCAAAGCCCGCGCCGTTAAGGTTGAATACAAAGCAAAAGATGGGGACACCTATGAATTTAACCTCATCGACACCCCTGGACATGTCGACTTTAACTACGAGGTATCCCGTTCTCTGGCTGCCTGCGAAGGTGCGCTGCTGGTTGTGGATGCTTCCCAGGGTATTGAAGCACAGACTCTGGCAAACACCTATCTTGCCATCGAGCATGACCTGGAGGTTGTTCCGGTAGTCAACAAGATTGACCTGCCAAGCGCAAACCCAGAGATGGTCTGCCACGAGATCGAGGACATCATCGGTATCCCTGCACTGGATGCTCCGCGCATTTCCGCTAAAACCGGTCTTAATGTAGAGGAAGTTCTGGAACGCATCGTAACCGATATTCCTGCTCCAAAAGGCGACCCGAATGCTCCGCTTCAGGCGTTGATTTTTGACTCCTACTATGACAGCTACAAGGGCGTTATCGTTTATATCCGTGTGATGGAAGGTACTGTAAAACCGGGCGACGACATCCTGATGATGGCGACTGGCGCACAGTTCCACATCGTGGAAGTCGGCTATATGGGCGCGACCAACCTGGTTCCAACCAGCGGACTGTCTGCTGGCGAGGTAGGCTACATCACCGCCAGCATCAAGAGCGTACGCGATACCGTTGTCGGCGACACTGTTACCCATGTGGACGCTCCTGCGGAAAAACCGCTTGCCGGTTACCGTCAGGTAAACCCGATGGTATTCTGTGGTATCTATCCTTCGGATGGTGCAAAATATCCGGATCTGCGCGATGCTCTGGAAAAATTGCAGCTCAATGACGCATCCCTTTCCTTCGAGCCGGAGACCTCCAAAGCACTGGGCTTTGGTTTCCGCTGCGGATTTTTGGGACTTCTGCACATGGAGATCATTCAGGAGCGTCTGGAACGTGAGTTTAACCTTGACCTGATTACCACTGCACCGAGCGTTATCTATAAACTGAACATGACCGACGGCACCACCATGATGATCGACAACCCGACAAACTACCCTGACCCATCCGACATTGAGTCTGCGGAGGAGCCGTATGTCAAGGCGAGCATCTTCTCCCCTTCCGCATACATCGGTACCATCATGGAACTGTGTCAGGAACGCCGCGGCATTTACAAGGACACCAAGTATTTGGATACTGACCGTGTCGAGATCCACTACGAGCTGCCGCTCAACGAGATTGTCTATGACTTCTTTGATGCACTCAAATCCCGCACCAAAGGTTATGCTTCGTTTGACTACGAGTTGTCCGGTTACAAGACCTCTAAGCTGGTTAAGCTGGACATCATGATTAGCGGCGATGTTGTCGATGCTCTTTCCTTCATCGTTCATGCTGACCGCGCATATTCCCGCGCACGCAAGATGGCAGAAAAGCTCAAGGAGAACATCCCACGTCAGATGTTTGAGGTACCGATTCAGGCAGCTATCGGCGGCAAGATCATCGCCCGTGAAACGGTTAAGGCGTTCCGCAAAGACGTTCTTGCAAAATGTTACGGCGGTGACATCACCCGTAAGAAGAAACTGCTGGAGAAACAGAAGGAAGGTAAACGCCGTATGCGTCAGCTTGGTTCTGTTGAGGTTCCACAGGAAGCATTCATGGCTGTTCTCAAGCTCGACGAGTAGGCAGACTGAGCCCTGTACTTTCTGAGAAAGTACCAAAGCTGTATCGCGCTTCGGCTTTGCGTATTGCTTTGGATTCAGCACGCGGCGCTCGCGTTATCACACTCGCTCGTTTGGCGAAATCGAAAAGTTTTTGGTTGAGCTTTTTTCAAAAAGCTCACAGATTCCAAAGACAGCGTCTTTGGTCGCACTCCGCAGAGTGCGAAACACCTTTATCATTCAGGCGCTTATTGGGAGAGCTCGAGAACCTTTTTGCAAGAGAAAAGGTTCTCGAAAACCGATTGTAAATAGTAGCTATCCCCGAAAAGTTCCCAGTGGGAAGTTTTCGGCAGTACTAACTTGAAGTTGCTTCTCCTTATGTCGCCAAAACAAACAAAGAAACAAAAAGGTCGATGCTTAAAAGCATCGACCTTTTTTATACTCCAAACAGAGCCGCGATCTGTTCTATCCTATCCACCACTGTATCTGCCTGCTCCCATTGACTGGTCGGAGAAGTATACGCGCTCAATCCCTGCCTGACCCAAATGGTCTTAAAGCCCAGCTTTTTTGCCGGCGCAATGTCATTATCCAGCCTGTCTCCAATCATGACACAGCGCTCTGCCGGACAATCTGCTCTTTGCAGGGCAGCCTCGAAAATGCGCAGGTCTGGTTTTGCAATACCTTCCTGGTCAGAAGTAACAATCAGAGAAAACTCCTGCAAAATCCCCCATTGTTCCAAGCGCTTATATGCACCGGGCAGTTGATTTGCAATAATTCCCAACCGATACCGACCTTTCAGCCTGTTTAAGCATTCTTTTACCCCTGCATACAGCACCTCATCTTCCGAGTGCCACTCCGGTTTTGCAAGGTTATAAAAAGCAAATGCCTCCTTGTCTCCCTTTTTGTTCTGCTGGTAGTACGAAATCATCGTTTGATAAAACTGTTCTTCTCCAATATCGGTTCCTTGAATAGCATCCCTTACCCGATGACGAAATGCCTGCTGTTCATCCACCAAAGTAGAGCCCATATCAAAAAAGATCCATAGAATATCCGAAAACACAGTTGCTCTTCTCCCTCCATTCCTGTTCCATACACAAAAGAGGAAGGTCACCCTTCCTCTTTTTCACTATGACAGATTCAGTTTTTCCGGGATATAACGTTCGACAATTCGTCTTGCCGAATCGTTGTCCTCCAGCATCAGCATAACCACATATCCGCCTCGTTCAAAGATGACTGCATTTTCTGCAATTGCTGAAGAATTGTAGACATCGTAATTGACAAATTCCCGAATCCGGTCGTCTTTGCGCTCCCGCAGTGCTGCCAAAACGTTCTCATGGTGAGAGTTTCCGTTCTCATCTTCCCCATCTTTTGGAAGGATGATATAAACATCATCTGCACCAAAGTCCATTTCCACATAGCGCACATAGGCTTTTTCCACATCATCCAGATTTAATCCCACCACAGATTCCAGCTGTTCCTCGGTTGGTTCCACCAGCCCGATGCGCTTACCCAGATCAGAATAGATCTGCTCCAGTGCCTTCTGGGGATTTGCCTGTGCTTTGCGGGTCTCAATTGCCTCCTGCGTCTCCTCTTCGTCTGGAAGGGTGGTATCCAGTGCTTCACAGCCCGAAAAAATCCCTGTACATAGCACTGCCGCCATCAAAAGGCTGACCGCTTTTTTATAAAAACGCTTCATTCGTTTGTGTTTCCACCTTTCTGTTTTTGCAGGACCCAAAATGTCCTCCATCCTGTCAAAAGGGCTTGTCTGTTAAAAAAATCCTATCTTCAAATTATAATGGATATCGTAAAACTGTCAAGCGCTCTGACCCTGCTCTGCCTTTTTCTTTGCCAAAAGTTTACACTCTGTCCGACAATGCAGGGGGAAATTTCCCGTTTTCTCTTTACGGTTTTGTTCTCTTATGATACAATAGTTCTATTCTCCTCACCATTTTGCTGAGGATCATTTTTTCGAAGAAGGGACTTTGTTATGAACAACTCTGTTATCATCCTCATCGCTGTTGTCGCATTTTGTGCCGCAGTTTTTATCGCATGGTATCTGATGAAAAATCTCCGCTTTACCAAAGGGAACTATGGAAAGCAGACCGTAAAATCCATCCTCAAACGCTTTGCATTTCCTAGAAAATATAAGGTACTGGAAAACGTTTCGATGGAGCTGGACGGCAAAACACAGACCATCGATTTTGTTATGGTAGGCGAATTCGGACTGCTGTTTGTTTCTGCTTTGCAGGGCAAGGGCGATTTTTATGGTGACTTTACTGAGGAATACTGGTCCTTTGTGGATAACGAAAAGAAGGTTCGCTTCTTAAACCCAGTTAAGGAAATGGACAAAAAGCTCGATATGTTCCGCAGACTGATGGCGAAAAAGAAGGTATATAACCTTAAGATTGAATCGGCTGTTGTTATTGTCGGCTCCAAGGCAGACGCTCCAATGTACTTAAGCCATGTTGGCAAGGAAAACATCGTCATGACGGTAAACCAGTTTAAGAAATTGCTGGAAAAAGAAAAATTTGAGCAGGACAACAACATTGACGTTGCTGCAGTTACCGATGTTCTTTCCAATCTTCACTAATTTACTGCATCTTTTCAGGGCTCCCTTACTTAGGGAGCCTTTTCTTTTTGCAAAATTTCGGCAGATTGTCTATTGCTTTTTCAAATTCTTTTTGTCTTTTATGTTTTCATTCCTCTGCGGATAATCCTTTCCCATTCTTACCCTGTTTTCCTTTTATCATTCTTCTTTGCCGCGCGCCCGTTTTCTTTTCCCTGCTTTGATTTGCTTAAAAAATGAAGGTTGTCAAGTCGTTTTTTAACTTTCCGGAAATCTGCCTAAAAAATACGCAGGATATTCTACGAATATCCTACCATTTTTTACTTCTTTTCTGACAGGATTTCTATATCTGGTGTCTATCAGTCCATTTTAAAATTTAGTATACTGTATCTTGTGATATACTCGGAGTAAACAACAAAAATTCGTGGGTTTTGCTAATTGACGAAAATTTCACTACCCGATACAATAGTGAGGATAAAATAATCTGCTGCAAGAATATGTGCGCACAGAAAGCTCTGTCGTACACTATTCTTTTTTTATGGGATAGATTACATCAAAGGAGAATTTCTATGTTTACCACCATCATTAAGCGAGATGGCCGCACTGCGGCTTACGACGTCGAGAAGATCGCCAACGCGATTTTCCGCGCAGCAACTTCGGTCGGAGGAAAGGACTATCAGACCGCTTATCATCTTGCTTTGCAGGTGGGCCAGCGTCTGGAGGAAAAATATGCTCCGTCACAGTCTCTGACTGTATCACCTACGGTGGAACAGATTCAAGACATGGTGGAAAAGGTGCTGATCGAAAATGGTCACTCCCGCACTGCCAAAGAATACATCCTCTACCGCGCACAGCGTACCCGCGTGCGTGAGATGAACACCAAGCTGATGAAGGTTTACGAAGATCTCACCTTCAAAAGTGCTGCGGAAAACGACATCAAGCGTGAAAATGCCAATATCGACGGCAACACTGCCATGGGAACTATGCTCAAATATGGCTCTGAAGGTGCCAAGGCATTTTACGAGATGTTTGTACTCGACCCGGAACACGCCCGCGCTCACGACTGCGGCGACATCCATATCCACGACCTCGACTTTTTCTCCCTGACCACCACCTGCTGTCAGATTGACCTAACCCGATTGTTTGCCGGTGGCTTTAACTGCGGCTACGGTTATCTGCGGGAACCGGAGGACATTGCAGATTATGCTGCTCTGGCTTATACCGCTATTCAGGCAAACCAGAATGACCAGCATGGTGGACAGAGTGTACCGAAATTTGATTTTGATATGGCCCCCGGTGTGCGCAAAACCTACCAGAAGCATTATCGCCGCTGTCTGTGCAACGCCTGTGAGCTTCTGTGCGGACTGGAAAACAGCTCAGAAGCCCTCTCTCCGGTCTTTGCCGCTCTGGAAGAAAAACAGCTTGTGCCAACTCTCGAATCAAACGAAAGCTACACTGCCGCGGAACGGGAAGCTTTACAGGCTCTTCTGGGCTGTCCGGAAGCACAGATTATTTCTGCTCAACAGTTTGCTGCAAAACACGCCTACACCGAAACCGAGTGTGCGACCTATCAGGCAATGCAGACCCTGATTGATGACCTTAACACTATGCATTCCCGCGCAGGAGCACAGACTCCGTTCAGCTCCTTAAACTACGGCACCGACACCTCTCCAGAGGGCAGAATGGTCATCAAAAACATGCTGCTGGCAGAACAGGCCGGCTTGGGTCACGGCGAAACCCCGATCTTCCCAATCCATATTTTCAAGGTAAAGGAAGGGGTAAACTTTAATCCAGGTGATCCAAACTACGATCTGTTCCGTCTTGCCTGCAAGGTATCGGCAAAACGTCTTTTCCCAAACTTTTCCTTCCTGGATGCACCGTTTAACCTCCAGTACTACAAGGAGGGTCATCCGGAAACCGAGGTTGCCTATATGGGCTGCCGCACCCGCGTTGCTGCAAATGTTTATGACCCGACCCGGGAAATTACCACCGGACGCGGAAATCTTTCCTACACCTCGATCAATCTGCCGCGCCTTGCCATCCTGTCCAACAAAAACATCGACCTGTTCTTTGACCTGCTCGATCGAAAAATCGATCTTGTCATCCAGCAGCTTCTGGACCGTTTCCGCATTCAGGGACAGAAGAAGGTGCTCAACTTCCCATTCCTGATGGGACAGGGAGTATGGCTAGACTCGGAAAAACTCGGTCCGAACGATGAGATTGCCGAAGTATTAAAGCACGGTACCCTCACCATCGGTTTTATCGGACTTGCCGAAACACTCACTGCTTTGATTGGTCAGCACCACGGACAGAGCGAATACGCGCAGAATCTGGGATTGGAGATCATCGGCCATATGCGCGCCAGAATGGATGCAGAAAGCGAAAAGAGAAAGCTCAACTTCTCGCTCATCGCCACCCCGGCAGAAGGCTTGTCCGGACGATTTGTCAAAATCGACCGCGAGCGTTTTGGTGTGATTCCTGGCGTCACCGACCGCGACTACTACACCAACTCCTTCCATATTCCAGTCTACTTTGACATCAACGCCTTTGATAAAATCCGTCTGGAGGCACCGTATCATGCTCTCACCAATGGCGGACACATCACCTATGTGGAATTGGACGGCGACCCGCTCCAGAACGTGGACGCTTTTGAACAGCTCATCCGCTGCATGAAAGAATCCGGCATCGGTTACGGCTCGATCAATCATCCGGTCGACCGCGACCCAGTCTGCGGCTATACCGGCATCATTGGAGACGAGTGCCCACACTGCCACCGCAAAGAAACGGAAGATCAGCCAATCGAGCGTATCCGCCGCATCACCGGCTATCTGGTCGGTTCGCTCGAGCATTTTAACGATGCAAAACGCGCGGAGGAACGTGACAGGGTAAAACACGGGCTTTCCAAAGCTTAATAAGAGAACAAAAAGGACTGCGAACAGTTGTTCGCAGTCCTTTTTCATTTTTCCGTTTTTCCTACATTCTCTTCCTGCTCCATACTGTTTATGGCATACTCAATTGCCTGCACAATCCACTCATTTCTGGATATTCCAATCTTCTTTGCACTCTTTGTGATCTCACAAAGATTCTTTTTATCCATACGAAGGCTAACCAGCACTCTTTTTTCTGGTTTTGGTATTCTGAAAACTGTTCCCATCTTCTCATCTCCCTTTGTTTGAGTATACTTTCTTCTGCTTTTCTTGGTATACGCACCTGCGTAATTTACGCAATTTTTACTCATTTTTGACTTGTTTTTGACATTTATCCCGTTTTATACTATAATTCATTTTGCGTCTTTGGGTAGAGGTCAACCGCTCAAAAATTACTATGCAAATCCAAAGACTCCGTCTTTGCGCACTGACGTGCGGCAGCCTCTGACCAACATCCTGCCCCGAACGTTTTTCTCTTTTTATTTATGTGTCACAGGGGCATTTCCCACAGCACATCTTGTGCTGTTTACCCCCATGAGCTTTTGTGTACGAAAAGCCAGTTGAAAACAAGTTTTCAACTACAAAAAACTTCTGTTCGCCTTCGGCGCAAAGACAGATCGTTTATCCAAATGACAACTACAAAGGAACGTGCTATTATGAATCCAGTTAAAACCTTTCTCAAAAAGCACCTCTCCCGCGATGAGGTCTTTTTGAGCATCCTCCTGCTGGTCACCCCACTGACCGCCTTTTACCTCATGCAGTTTGCCTACAGCGGCGGACTCCCTTGGGAATATTCCCTCAATGTCCTGCTGGCAAACTATCTGTGCATCGGTGTGGTTCACTTTACCCTCTGCGCTGTCACAAACTATATCGTGGTCTGCTCCATCCTCACTCACATCCTGTGCTGTATCTGGGGTATTGCAAACCACTATGTTTCGCTGTTTCGCGGCACACCGATTCTCCCTTGGGATTTCACCGCTCTGGGAACCGCTGCTGCTGTTGCAGACAGCTACCAGTTCTCCCTCAACATCCCGATGGCAATTTCCATCCTGTTGATTGCGGCAATGATCTTCCTGCTGCGCAAAAAGCTCAAAACAGGACGCTTCCGTCCATCCAAAAATCGTCTGCGTCTGCGCGTCACCTACCTTTGTGCGATTCTGCTCTGTGCCTACCCGGTTTTGCAGCCAAACGCGCTGGGCTATCTCGGCATTGAAACTGATGTCTGGGATCAGTCCAAATCCTACTCGCAGGATGGCGCTTTAGCAGTATTCCTGCGCAACACCCAGTTTATGTCGGTAGAAGAGCCAAAAGACAGCTCCGAAGAGAACCTCAACCGCATCGTTTCGGGTGTCACCGATCACACTCCGGCGGTTTCCACTGATACCCGCCCCAACATCGTTGCTATCATGAACGAGTCCTGGGCAGACTTTGAAGATTTCGGCAATCTCTCCTTAAGCGAGAGCGTCACTGACTACATAAACTCACTGGACAACTGTATTCAGGGTCACAGCTATACCTCCGTTTTTGGAGCAGGAACCAGCGCCAGCGAATTTGAATTCCTGACCGGAAACTCGATGGCATTTCTGCCGTCGGGCAGCATCCCTTACCAGCAGTATGTGCTGGAGCCTACCGCTTCGCTTGCCTCCCTGCTCAAAGAAAATGGCTATCGCACCCTTGCCATCCATCCAGGCGAACGAACCTCCTGGCAGCGCAATCAGGCATATCCGCTGCTGGGATTCGACCAGTTTAAATGTGTAGAGGATATGGATGTTCCACTGACCGAGGAGCATGGCTATGTCAGCGACCAATCTTCCTTTAACCAGATCATCTACGAATTTGAGCATAAGTCTCCGGAAGAACGCCTGTTTTTGTTTAACGTCACCATCCAGAATCACGGCAGCTACACCGTAGGAAATTACCCTGCTGAGGTCACCCTCACCGATGAGCCCGGAAAATATCCGATGGCAGAACAGTACCTCACCCTCGCAAACAAGAGCGATGAAGCTTTCCAACTGCTTGTGGATTATTTCATCCATCAGGACGAGCCGACCATCATCCTGATGTTTGGTGACCACCAGCCTTCTGTCGAGCAGGAATTTCTGGACAAAGCCTATGGCGTCACCCAGGACAACATGACCATGGAGCAGTACATGGACAAATACAAGACCCCATTCCTCATCTGGGCAAACTACGACCTGCCTGATGACCAGATTCCAACCAGTAGCTTAAACTTCCTCGGCCAGTACCTGCTTTCCTATGCAGGAATCGAAGCTTCTACCTATGAAAATTATCTGACTGATTTCCAGCAGAAGCTTCCTGCCATGACCTTCGTCGGCTATGTCGATGCAAACGGCAAAGCATACAGTCATCTGGAAACCAATGACTACACCTCGATGATTGAGGACTACCGCACCTTTGCTTACGATAATCTGTTTGGCGGACAAACCCGCCACGCACAATATTATCAGGCACCATAAGATAACAAAAAAGCCCGGGAAAATTCCCGGGCTTTTTCTTTTTGAATTAAAGTGTAGCTTGTTCTGCTCTTGCAAAAGCTTTCTTGCGAACACAAAGATAACAGATAAAGTGAACTCCTGCCGTCAGAATCCAGGAAATCGGGTAGGAGATATACAGACATTCCAATGTTCGATCTAACTGGAAGATGGTGAAAATCCAGATTACGCGGAACAGGCATGCACCAGTCAGGGAAACCAGCATTGGCATGATGGAGTAGCCCAGACCACGAATACTGCCGACCATAACATCCATCAAACCACAAAGGAAATAGGTCGCACTAACAAAGCTCAGACGAATCAGTCCGTACTGAATAACCTGCGGATCGGAGGAGTAAATACCCAGCAGCTGATTTCCCAGGAAATATGCGCCATTTCCCAGTACCAGGCCAACCACTGCAACAACCAGCAGACATTCCATCAGAATCTTATCGACACGTTTAAACTGTTTTGCACCCATATTCTGGCTGGTAAAGCTCAGAGAGGTCTGGTATACTGCGTTCATTGCTGTGTATACAAAGCCCTCGATGTTGCTTGCTGCGGTATTTCCCGCCATAACTAGAGAGCCAAAGGAGTTGACCGAAGACTGAATCAACACGTTGGAGATGCTGAATACTGCACCCTGAAGTCCGGCAGGCAGACCGATACGGAGCATCGCTGCCAGTGTTTTGCCGTGAAACTGAAGATGTTTTAAGTCCAGATGACATGGTCCCTCCATCTTGATCAGACACAGCACAATCAGCACTGCAGATATTGCCTGGGAAATAATGGTTGCCAGTGCAACACCGGCAACACCCATCTTGAACACAATAACAAAAAACAGGTTCAAAACAACATTGACCACACCAGACAAGGTCAAAAAGTATAAAGGACGTTTGGTATCACCGATTGCACGAAGGATCGCTGCACCAAAGTTATACAGCATAAATGCCGGCATACCGACAAAGTAAATGCGCATATACAAAACCGAAAGATCAATAACGTCTTCCGGAGTTCCCATCAGTTCCAGAAGCGGTTTTGCAAGCAGAACACCCACGAAGATCAGGATAATACCACCGATAATTGCGGTCAAAATAGAGGTGTGAACTGCTTCATGAACGCCATCCACATCTCTTGCGCCATAAAAACGTGCAACCACAACGTTTGCACCGACCGAAATACCGATAAACAGGTTGATGATCAGGTTGATAAGCGCTGAGGTGGAACCAACCGCCGCCAGAGCTTCACTTCCTGTAAAACGTCCGACAACGATGATATCCGCTGCATTAAACAGCAGCTGCAAAATACCGGAAAGCATCAGCGGGATCGAAAACACCAAAATCTTGCTCAAAAGTGGTCCGCTGCACATGTCCATTTCATAAGACTTCTTCATAACACCCATCCTTTTCTAAAATTTTACTTTACCTTAACAAAGTCATATTTTTTATTATAGCAAGATGCGTATGAAATTCAAGTGTCCTGATGTATAAAAATTCGTCCCTCTTTTTTCTCATTTTCTGTTTTTCCTGTTTTGGGACAAAAAAGGCAAGGCACCCAAAGAGGATGCCCTGCCTTTATATTTTGGGGATTATGCCATCAAACCCTGTGCGCTGTGGAACAGGTTTTCTGCAATCAAATCGATCTGTGGCTTATCGTTTGTCACGATTGTCAGATATACTTTGATCTTTGGTTCAGTTCCGGACGGACGGATAATCACCTTCAGATTGTTCTCCAGATTGTATTCCAGTACGTTGGAAGTTGGCAGATCAATCTTGGTCTCACCGCCGGTACGGAAATCCTTTCTGATTGAAGTCTGGTAATCTGCACAGGAAAGCACCTCATATCCTGCAAAGGATGTTGGTGGATTGGAGCGCAGCTTTTTCATGATATTTGCCATCTTTTCCATACCATCAGTGCCTTCGAAGGTATAGCCTTTTACTCTTGCTGCATAAACGCCAAAGCGAGCAAAAATATCGTCCAGCGCGTCAATCAGGGTCTTGCCCTGTTTCTTGTAGTACTCTGCCATCTCGCAGATAATCATTGAGCCGTTTACTGCATCCTTATCGCGGACATGTGCGCCGGTCAGATAGCCGTAGCTTTCCTCAAAGCCCAGCAGGAAGCGGCTTTCCTCGCCCTGTTTCTGAAGCATGGTGACCTGCTCACCGATATACTTAAATCCAGTCAGGACGTTCACCATCTCGATACCGTAGCTCTTTGCAACCACATCAGCCAGTGGTGTGGATACGATGGATTTAACTGCAATCGGTTTCTTTGGCATGGTTCCATGTGCAATACGCTGTTTTGCAATATAGTCAAGCATCAGCACACCGATCTCATTTCCGGTTGGAAGCACATACTCTCCATGATGATTTACCGCAACACCAACGCGGTCTGCGTCCGGGTCAGTTGCCAGAACCAGGTCACCGTTTATCTTCTTGCACAGCTCAATACCAAGCTGCAAGGTTGCTTTTTCTTCCGGGTTTGGGTATGGACAGGTTGGGAATTTGCCATCTGGACGCTCCTGTTCCCGTACAACTGCGATATCTTCAATGCCCATCTTGCCCAAAATACGGCGAACCAGTTTATTTCCGGTACCGTTAAGCGGAGTGTATACTACCTTAAGGCTGCTCTCGGTTACCGGAGTTTTGTTGATTCTCAGGGAGAATACCTTGTGCAGATACTGGTCTACCAGTTCATCGGATATGTACTCGATCATACCGGTGCGCAGACCTTCATCCAGAGACATCTTCTTGACACCATCAAAAATATCACGTTTTGCTGCATATTCCAGCACCTTTGCAGCGGCTTCCGGATTCAGCTGGCAGCCTTCCTCGTCGTAAGCCTTGTAACCATTGTACTGAGATGGATTGTGGCTGGCAGTAATCACGATACCAGCACTGCATTTGAGCTGACGAACTGCAAACGAAAGGGTTGGAGTTGGCATCAGTTCTTTAAACAGATATGCCTTTACGCCATTTGCTGCAAAGACACGTGCGGTCACCCTTGCAAACAGATCACTTTTAATACGGCTGTCATAAGCAATCGCAACGGTTGGGTTTTCATACTGTTCGTTGATATAGTCAGCCATACCCTGAGTTGCCAGTGCGACTGTATAAATATTCATCCGGTTAGTTCCCACACCCAGAATACCGCGCAGACCTGCTGTTCCAAATTCCAGCATACGGATAAAGCGTTCTTTGATTTCCTGTTCGTTTCCCTCGATCTCAATCATTTCTGCGATCAGGTCCGGATCTTCCAGCTGTCTTTTTTTCCAAATTTCATAAGTTTCCAGATAGTTCACCGCAATCCACCCTTTCTAATCTTAATGGGAGTTTTAAGAATTTCCCTTTTTTTCAAAAACTATACAAAATTAATATACTCCATTCTTATTTTAAGCTTTTTTTACTGAAAAGTCAACAAAAAATCCGTCGAAAGGCTCCTCTGACATCGTAAATTTTTTTATGAATACGCTTTCCCAGTTCTGTTCTAAACAGCCATCAACCTGTGTGTTTACCAAAAGCAATTGATTTTCCTACTATAATTGTTTATAATAAAAGCACAAGGAATGGCGGTTTCCCGAAATTTCGGGAAACCAGGCTCTTCAAAATAAGGAGGAATTTCATATGTTAGTTTCTGCAAAAGAGATGCTGGACAAAGCAAAAGCCGGCAAATATGCGGTAGGTCACTTTAACATCAACAATCTCGAATGGACAAAAGCAATCCTGTTGACTGCACAGGAAAACAACTCCCCTGTTATCCTGGGTGTATCCGAAGGCGCAGGTAAATACATGGGCGGTATCAGCACTGTTGTCGGCATGGTTAACGGTATGCTCAAAGAGCTGAACATCACTGTTCCAGTTGCTCTGCATCTGGATCATGGTACCTATGAAGGTGCAAAAGAATGCATCGAAAAAGGTTTCTCCTCCGTTATGTTCGATGGTTCCAAATACGGCATTGAAGAAAATATCGAAAAAACAAAAGAAATCGTTGCTCTGGCTCATGCAAAAGGCATCTCTGTTGAAGCTGAGGTAGGCGCAATCGGCGGTGAAGAAGACGGCGTACTCGGCGGCGGCGAAATCGCTGATCCAAACGAATGCGCAAGCATCTGCGAACTGGGCGTTGATATGCTGGCTGCTGGTATCGGCAACATCCATGGCGTATATCCAGAAAACTGGGCTGGTCTGCGTCTGGACGTTCTGGCTAAGATCCAGGAAAAGACCGGTAAAATGCCACTGGTTCTGCATGGCGGAACAGGTATCCCGGATGAGATGGTAAAAGACGCTATCTCCAAGGGTGTTTCCAAGATCAACGTAAACACCGAATGCCAGATCGTATTTACTGAAGCTACTCGCAAATACTTCGAAGAAAATCTCGATCAGCAGAAGAAAGGCTTCGACCCAAGAAAAGTTCTCAAACCTGGTTTTGAAGCAATCAAAGCAAAAGTAAAAGAAAAAATGGAACTGTTCGGCTCCATCGACAAAGCTTAATCTACCTTTTCTTTGCTAAAAGAAAAGGTAGACCCAAAAGAAAAGTGTTCGCTTCGCACAGTTCTATCGCTGGTTTGTGCGATACGGCAAGTTTTCTTTCCTCTGCCTGCTCTTTGCTAAAAGAAAAGCCAGCTTGAAGCTAGACCTGGCTGAGCCTGGTCCCAATATCGCGCTTTGGTTTTGTGTAAGGCGATAGTTTCAGTACACGGCGCTCGCTCGTGTTAACACACTCGCTCTTTTGAGCAAGAGTAAAATTCGATTCTGTCGACAAAACCAAAAGAAAAGTGTTTGCTTCGCGATGGTTCCTAGTTACTCTCGTGCAGCTAAACAAAATTCTTTTCATTTTGCTCAATAAACAGAGCATCCTGCAAAATTGCGGGATGCTCTTTCTTTTTTATTTTTTTACAATCCTTGCTTGAGTCACTGCCTTTTTTTGTGCTATACTTTTTCTCTGATATCCAAAAACACTGGATGATCTTTTCCCTGTAAAACTCAAAGATTTCGGCAAAAATCTGTTCTTTCCCAGCAGAATCCATCCGCCTTTCTTCGGTTGCCTGCGCGATCAAATCACGCTATAATAAAGAGTAGGCAATCGGGTATATTCTGTTTTCTCATGCGCACACTAACTTTGAAAAACTATTTTCGGAGGTGTGACGCTTGGGTCAGAAAAATAAAAAAAGCCAAAGACAAAAAATCACCCTCATCGAGATGCCTTCCCCTGCTCAGCCTGCAAACGGCACCGAAGCTCCCGATGAAGAAACAGAAGAAAACGACCAGTCCGAACAGATTCTGCAAAGCGGTTCTGTTACCATGACAAAGGCAAAGCATGTGATCCACTGCCTGACCATTGTTGGTCAGATCGAGGGTCATTATATCCTTCCGCCGCAGAACAAAACCACAAAATATGAACATGTCATTCCACAGCTGGTGGCAATCGAACAGGACCCTTCCATCGAGGGACTGATGATTATTCTCAATACGGTCGGCGGTGATGTGGAAGCGGGACTTGCCATTGCTGAGCTGATTTCTGGGATGAAAAAGCCGACCGTTTCCTTGGTACTGGGCGGCGGTCATTCCATCGGTGTACCGCTTGCATGCAGTGCAAAACAATCCTTCATCGCCCCATCCGCTACCATGACCGTCCATCCGGTCCGCATGAATGGTTTGGTTTTAGGTGTTCCGCAGACCCTTTCTTACTTTGACCGGATGCAGGAACGAATTGTGCGCTTTGTCACTGAAAATTCCCAGATTTCTTCCAAGGATTTTCGCCAGCTGATGATGAATACCGGTGAGCTTGTGATGGATGTGGGCACTGTGCTTGACGGTGAAAAAGCGGTAGAAACCGGACTGATCGACCATCTGGGCGGTTTAAACGAAGCAATCGCCTGTCTTTATGAGATGATCGAAGGTTCTTCCAAGCCAAACGAAAAGTCCAAAACCCACTCCAAGGCAGGAGGGAAGAAGAAAAAATGATCCTTCACTCCATTGTGCCCGTTCCCATCATGCAGCAGATGTTTGCCGATCAGGCAGACCTTCCGCTCCCAAAAGCTCAGTCTGTGCTGAGTCTTTCCCCCACCAGCATGGTAGAAGGTGTCGCGCAGGGTGGTCAGTTTACCATAAACCGTATCCTTTCCACCAATCCAGGCGATTACCTCAAGCTGTCTCTTGGAGCAAATATCCCATATTCTTCCAACCAACAAGAAGGACAAAACTACCTCTTCCATTATCCCCATCTTCTTTGATTCTTCGCGGCATTTTGCCGCATTACATATTGATACAGACAGGAGGACACTCATGGCAACCAAGAAAACTTCCACCCGCAGCAAAGCAAAGACCAGCGCTGCGGCAAGCGAAAAAGAACGACAAAAACGGGAGCTTCATTCCCGTCAGCAATTCTGGGCAATTGTTGTGTTTGCTGTCGCCATCTTTATCATGGCAACCACCCTGATTGAGGGGCAGAATGTCTGGAACTGGATACATAACTTCTTTTTGGGTATGTTTGGCTGGAGTGCATATTTGATCGCTCCGCTTCTTTTCTATATCTCCATCATGACCACACTGGACAAGCCTATCGGTCTGGTCGGCCACAAGGTATGGCAGACCATGCTGCTCATCTGTTTGCTCAGCGGTGCCACTCAGGTGTTCGGCACCGGCATCCCGAACGGAAATCTGATTGAAAAGTTCCTTTTCCTGTTCCAAAACGGAATTGATGGGCATGGCGGCGGCGCTGTGTCTGGTATTTTCGGACTTCCGCTTCTGTACTGGTTTGGTTCTACCGGCGCCAAGGTCACCATGATTCTCCTGATCTTTGTGGTCATCATGGTACTTACCGGAGGCACCCTTATTGGTCTTTACCAGTCGGCTAAAAAACCGATGCAGAAGATGGAGGAAGTCTATGTTGCTCACTCCGAAATCCGAAATCAGCAGCGGCTGCTTCGACAGGAACAGATGGAATCGGAGGGAGAAACTTCCGGACGAAAACCTCACTTTAACATCAATATTCCCGTTGCCGACAAGGAACTTCCCGTTGACGAGGATGGCTATGACGATACTGCTCCACATGCTTCCAGCTTTTTTAATGCAAAGCAGAAAAAAGAAGAAGAACTCCAGCAGCTTCGCCAGGCACAGGAACAAACACAAAAGGATCGTGCTGCCTGGAAAGAAAAACTTTCTCTGGAACGCGCCCAGCAAAAGCAGCAGGAAATGGAGCGCGCCCAGCTGCTCTCGATGCCGCGCAATGAACGGGAAGCTTTGCTGGAAGAACAAAATGAGCAGGTGGATGATCTCTGGGACCCTTCTGCAATTTCGGATCAGGAGGATGAGCCGGTCACTTCTCCTTATCTGGACGATCTAATTCATCGTGTCACCTCCGGCGGAAAAACTACCCTTGCCCGGGAAGATCAGGATGTACTCAATACCTTAAAATCTAATATGGTTGATCCAAAGGTTCGTCCGGTTGTCGATTCATCAGATGCGCAAAAAGCAATGCGTATCTTTGAAGAAGAACTTGGCAATGTACAGCAAACCGGCCTTTCCTGGGAAGACACCCCTGATGAATCGGATGACTCAGAACTTGGTGACGATTTTATTTTGCCCGAAAACTTTACCTTTCATCTGCCGGATGAAGATACTTCGGATTATACTGCTCAAAACCATGTTGATACCGACCATGATGTATCAGAGCCAGAGTCTGCAGAACCGGCAGAATTCTTCCAGCCAGTTGTGGATGACCTTTCTCTGGATTTCCCTCAGCCGCAGCCAGAAGAAGCTGAGGAACCGGAAGATATTCCTGTTTTCCATACAGAAAATATCGACCTTACACCGCAGCCAAATACTCGCAAAGACTCTTCTCATGAGATCATCGAGGTTTCCCCTGACGAAATTCGTGCTCAGGGCATGGATTTACAGGGAGCTTCTCATTCGATGGATGCACCGGAACCAGAACCGGAAGAGCCGGAATATATCAAACCTCCAATTTCCATCTTAAATGAAGTGGACAAGCCGAGTGAGGAAAACCTTCAGGAAGAACTTCGTTCCAACGCAGAAAAACTGGTTTCCACCCTGCAAAGTTTCGGAGTTCAGACTAGGATTATCGACATTGCCCGCGGCCCGGCTGTTACACGGTACGAGCTTCAGCCTTCTGCTGGTGTGAAAATCAGCAAGATCACCAACCTTGCCGACGACATTGCGCTCAATCTTGCTGCTTCCGGTGTCCGCATCGAAGCTCCAATTCCAAACAAACCTGCCGTTGGCATTGAGGTTCCAAACAAGGTGGTCAGCACTGTCTCCATCCGCGAAATCATTGATTCTCCGGAATTTCAGCAGGCAAAAAGCCCTTTGGCTGTTGCTTTGGGGCGCGATATTGCCGGCAAAATCACGGTTGCCGATCTGGCAAAGATGCCGCATACTCTGATTGCCGGTTCCACCGGTTCCGGTAAATCGGTCTGCATCAACTCCCTGATTGTCAGCATTCTTTATCACTCCACCCCACAGGAAGTAAAACTGCTGCTCATCGACCCGAAAATGGTCGAGCTTGGCATTTATAACGGCATTCCACACCTGCTGATTCCAGTTGTCACCGACCCCAAAAAGGCCGCAGGTGCGCTCTCCTGGGCGGTAAATGAGATGCTCAACCGCTACCAGATGTTTAAGGATTACAGCGTGCGTGATATGGCAGGCTTTAACCGGGCTGCCGAGAAAAACGGACTTAAGCCAATGCCGCAGATCGTTATTATCATCGATGAGCTAGCTGACCTGATGATGGCAGCTCCAGGTGAAGTTGAAGATTCTATCTGCCGACTGGCGCAGATGGCTCGTGCTGCCGGAATGCACCTTGTTATCGCGACCCAGCGTCCATCTGTCGATGTCATCACCGGTGTTATCAAGGCAAATATTCCTTCCCGTATCGCCTTTGCTGTTTCCTCTCAAGTCGATTCGCGCACCATTCTGGATTCCAGCGGCGCTGAAAAACTGTTGGGACGCGGCGATATGCTCTTCTCTCCAATCGGTTCCTCCAAACCGACCCGTGTTCAGGGATGTTTTGTCACTGACGGTGAGGTAGAGCGCATCATTGAATTTATCAAGCAGTCTTCCCAGAAGATGACCTACGATGAACAGATCCTCGCCGAAATCGACCGACACGCTGTTTCGGATAATAAGAAAAAAGGCTCCAAGGATGATGGTGGTGGCTTTGAGGATGAAGACGAAATGCTCCCAAGTGCCATCGAGATTGTTGTGGAAACCGGACAGGCTTCCACCTCCATGCTGCAGAGAAAGCTCAAATTAGGCTATGCCCGTGCAGCCAGATTGATGGATGCCATGGAAGAAAAAGGCATCATTGGTCCGTTTGAAGGCAGCAAACCCAGACAGGTTCTAATCACCAAGGAACGCTGGATTGAAATGAAAATGATTGCAGCTGCCCGTGCAGAAGACAACCGAAGAAACTACTAAAAAAGGTCTGTGGCAAATTGCCACAGACCTTTTTTATGCCTTCTTTGGAAAAAGCCAGTAAATATAGGTACTGCCACTCTGATTGAGCATGCATTTTTTCCCATCCGGCGGATTAATACTAGTTTGCTGGACGATAAAACCGTTTTCTGTTGTGTACACTCCCTTACTGCATCCCTGCTGAGTGATGAATGCTGCATAAATCCCTGTTACACCTGCTGAAGCATGCAGCATTGAAATTGGCTCTTCCAGTGCAAAAATGATTCCAAACTCCACATTAAATCCGACATCAATTGTTCTAGGTGATTCTCCATTTCCCGTATAGGTTCCGATCACATAATTTGATTTCCCCAGCATCTGCCGTTCTTCTTCCGTGATATGAAGGCTTGACTGTACATGCTCCTGAAACTTCTGATCGAGCGTTTCGTTGTCAAAATTAAAATCGTCCATCTTGGGCTTATCGCTTCCCACAAACTTGTTAAGCCCCAGATAGTTGGTCTTATATGTGCTGGCCATTCTACTTTCCTCCTTTTTGCCATTCCTCTATTCCCATCATTTCAAGCTGTGACCAGCTTTTCTCCATCTGATCCAGCTGAGCAAAGCTTTTATCCAGCTGATCAAACTCTATAAAGCTAATGCCCCCTGTTACAAACTCTGCCAAAAGGTGTGCCGGCATCAGTGCCTGAAAGGCATCCTTTGCCTGATCCAGCGTCATGGAACTGTCCGCTATTTCCAACGCTGTCACCAGAATGCTTCCTTTTTCCGGCATTTCCTCCACCTTAGCCCTGATTCCCAGTGCGCTCAAAGATTGTTCAATCCCTTCCCGATGAAAATCACTGGGGCCAATTGCCATTTTACTCTGTACAATCTCTCTGCGCTTTTCTTCTGGAATTTGCTGTTTTACCGGAATCGCCAGCATCCTCTCGTACTGTGCCAAACGCTCCGGACTGCAGCTTGATACCACTGCATTTTTTCTCAGCCATTCTATCTCATCAAATAAAGGTTCCAGTACACGCAGATAACTCTCAATCTCACAACATACCAAAGACTGAGTTCCCTTTGACAGATCATAAATTCCCAAAGAGCGCATTCTCGAATAGAACAGCTCTCTCAAATTCATCCGCTTTTCCCCCTTACTGACGCTCCATCTGGGAAATAGTACACTCAGACAAAACCAGAATTTCTTTTTCCAATGGGTATACATCGGCCTGCGGCAGCTTAATCCGACAATTTGCTACACCTTCACAGTTTAAAACTTCTCGCATCAGCAGTGCAAGGTAAAGTGCTTTGCCAATTTTCTGTGTTTTCATATACTCCTCCACCGCTTTTTTGCAAACAGTGCTCACGTCCTCATAACTGTATCCGTCACTGACCGCAATCTCAACTGAGACTTCCGTCTGTTTTTCCGTTGCCTGCTCCAGCGTCAGTTCCACATTGATCTCTTTGATCTGTCCGATTTCTTCCTTCATTCTTGCCAGCAGATCCTCGTCTACACCTGGTCCATACACCACAATCCCAACTGTTCCAACTCCATTTACCCTTGGCAGAACCTTTACAGAAGAAACTCCTTCGTAACTCATTGCCTTATTGTAATAAAACGCTGTATTGCTTCCATTAGTCACCATGCGATAGCTGTCCAGCAGTCTCTGCCGCAGCATTTCATCGCTTTCCGCGTCCTCTCCGGAAAGAATTGGCCCCGGATTGCTTACCGCCGTGATGCCCTGCACCGGTGTAATCATCACATTGAGTATCCCAGCAGCCAGATTGCCCCTGCTTCCTTCTGTCTGACACTCTACCGGTGCGTCTACACTGGTTTGGCCCTGCCGCAAAGTCACTTCACTGCTTGTAACAAAACGAATATCCGTTCCATGATTTCCCTCTGTCTGGGAACACGTCAGGAATACACCCTTTGGGATCAAAATATCCTCCGATGCAGCTGACTCCCGGGAAAATCGAACCGTTCCTTTTGCATAGGTTGCCTTCTTGCGAAAAATTCCACGTTCCAACGCGTGCATTTCCAAATTTTCACCTGTCGCTGTCTGTGGAAAAGACTGCTGTTTTGCAAACTCCAGCTCTTCTTTTATCTTGCTTAACTGCTCTGCCAAAATCTTGAATCGGATGCCAACATCCGAAGCGTCATCCGCACGCATCCCTGCAAGCTGCTCATAGCTTTGCTGCATCTGCTCCAAAAAGTTTGCATAATCTGTCACACTCTCCACCTCCTTTTTAAAAATTCAGCTGCCACAAAAACATTGCCTGTTCTTTTGGTGCATCTTCGCCGCTATACTCCAGTATCATTTCCAGCACTAGTTTTTCAAAGTCAGCCTGTCTGCATTGCACCGATGTTACCTCTACCCCTTCCACTGGTAAAATGGCTTCTCTTGCATACTCAAGTGCCAGTTCTTCCCGCTGATTCCCCGGCACTTTCCCCAGCATGCTCAGTTTGCTCCCCAGCTCTTCGTCCAGAGCAAAGCTCCCCTTTGGAACGGATAAGCGGATGATTGCCCGCTGAATTTTCTCCATTCCACCACTGATTTTCTCAACAAACCCCTGTTCATTTTTCTTGTGGTCGCCCCGATATAACCAGGTATCCATATCTTACCTCCCTACTCCACCTTTTTCCCGTTTAACAAAATGGTCCCATCGTTGCACAGGCGAATACTTGCTCCACCCGACGACTTCAACAGAATCTCTCCGGGCAAAAGCTCCTCCTGCTGCTGGGACACAACCCCAAGGCAAACGTCACCGCTCTGGGCAGATAAAATCATCAAATCTTCTCCCTGTGCAGGTCTGGTATAGATTCCATACGGGGCGCAGTGGGGAAGTCTGCGATATTCACATGCACCCACTGCAAAATGCTCCCCGCTTCTGGCACAGATGCTGCTGGCTGGTGCATTTCCGCTGTATTCTGTACTTTCCTTTCTTTTTCCTGCCGCATTTTTTGCAAGCCACATATTCCCACCTCTATTCCAAAACAAAACGGCTGACTGCCCCACTCTGTGAAAACTCCAGTTCCCGTTTTACAATATTTCCCCGGAAATAAAATTCCGGTATAGACACTATTACCTCTTCTCCCAGCTCCCAGCTTAAAATCTGCGGCATTTCCACTTCCAGGCAAACTTTCCCTCTAGCTGATTCTTCCATCTGCAATTTTGCGTCCACTGCCGGATTTGCCCACTGTGCAGAAGGGATCAAGCAGCGTCGGCGAACAATCTCCAATCCTTCTGCTTTTTCATTTCGAACACAGTTCCGATAGCTTCCCATCTCATCCCGAATCAATGTTTCACTGATAATCTCACTTCGGCGGTTGATCCACCTGACAGAAATCACTGGTGCTTTTTCGGATATGATATGATTTCCTTTTCCCGGCAGAAAAAAAGAAACCTTACCAAAGTGAATATGAGGTGTTCTTCCAACCGTTCTCCTGCAAAAGGTAGAAAAAGCCTCCCACTCACTTATACCTTTTCCCACCCGATAATTGCTCAAGCTTCCTGTAAGTCCCAGCTCGTTTTGAAAGCCATAAGGTTTTATATGCTTGTCAAACATCTCATCCAGAGAAACCCTGACATATTCCTGCGGAATTGCTTCATTATCGAGCAGGAGTGCCGCATCCGATCTTCCCCACACAGTCATCCTGCATCCATCCTGCTGCAAACTCACAATCTGTCTGTCACAGATTCCATGAAACAACCTGTTCCCATCTCCCTGCAACTCCAATGTCTTAATTTCCTTCATCCATTCCTTTGGATGAGAAATCAAAAATGTCGCCTTTATGCTGTCCGCTGGTGTATCAACCGAGGAAACACAGGAAAAATGGACTGGAAACATCTTTCTTCTTCGACTTCCTTCTAATGTTTCCACAAAAAGTTCCAGCTTCATTCTTCCATCTTCCTTTCCTGTACAAACCGAAAGGTATAGCTGATAGTGTTGTCTCCGCCTTTTCCAACCATCTGCAAGCTGTCAAACACAGCATACATTGGCTCTATTCCTGCACCACTTAAAATTCCGCTCCCTTGCTGTTCCATCATCTTTTTTAAAGAAAGGAACTGTTCCAGTGCATCGGAGCCAAACAGCTCTCCTTCCCCTTCCACAATCGTTAATCCACTTCCCAATTCCTGTAATGATGCTCCAAATCCATAACATCGGCTTTGTGCTGTTTCTTTCAGATACCCCACAACAATTTTCCGCGGATTGTGCCGGAAGGTATAATCCTTAAATCGGAGATTGGTCATCCAGCCATTCCTCCATTCCTCTTCCATATCGCTGGGAGAGCCGTTCTAGTTCGTCTGACATTTCCCTTAGCGGAAGGCTTTCAAAAACAGGTGTCTCCTTTTGTACAAACGGTTCTTCCGTAAAAACAAGTTCTGTTTTTTCAGTTTCCGCTTCCCGCATAACCGCATTTCCCACCGAAACGCTCTTTTGTTCCTGTAGCATTTCATCGCTCTCTTCCCGCACTTTGCTTACTTTGTATGAGTCTAAAAAAGGTTCTGCTATTTCCCTGGAAATACTTTCTCTTGGGTGGGAGAAAAATGGACTATCCTGAAAAACTTCCCTGTTCTTTTTAATCTTTTCTTCGATCCTCATCTTTTTCCTCTGTTTTGTCACCACATTCCCTTTGCTGATACCTCTCTGCTTTCTGCGCGATTTCCTCTAAGCTATATTTCTCCAGCACTTCTTCCACAGAATAAAATTTTCGTTCTGACCTTTCCAAAAAGAAAATCAGCGCAGCATTATTTGCAATTGCCCAAAAGTTTTCCTTTTTCTGTGCCGACAATCCTTGCCCTACCCGAAAGCAAAGATAATCATATCCTTTTCTTGCCTGCTCTTCCAAGCAAAGTTCTTCCACCGCTGACAGTTTTCTGTACTCCACCCTCTTTCCCTCCTTAGATCTTCATTCTTCGGCTGGCGACAAGGCTGACCTTCTCCAAAATTACATCACCTACAGAGGCCGACTGTGTAATGTCCGCCCACTCACATCCTGAGTAGATAATCTTGCAGTCCGGTCGAACCACCACCAGATTAAATCCGCTCAAATCATAAAAATCAATCCCTTCGGTCTGGTACAGACATACTCTGGACAACTCAATCCAGTGCTGTACTCTGCCTCCCACTGTTCCCACCGGCTCCTGACTGCCAAACGCTTCGATATATTTGCTTTCTCTGGAAGATTTGACCTTGTAGCTTTGCGCTGCTGCAATCTTTCTCCCATTGACTTCAATATAAATATCCGCACTGGTCGGAATCGATACAAATGCCATTTTTCTCCCCCCTTAAATCGAAATATGGGCAGTCAGGTAGATCTGACTTGGTACCGATGCAAGATGGAACTCCAGCTCCACAACACATGCAGTAGGGTCTTCCTCCGATTCATACACAACCGGCGGTTCAAATTCTGTTACAAAGCCCTGCTGCACTTTTTCATCCAGAATCACTGCCACCTGGGAAGCAATGCTGTCCTCGGAAAATCCAATCCTGCTATCTTTCAGCAACGCACTCAGCTGCACTCTCACTGCCCGAATAATGTCATCGATCATCAGCACTGTATTGATCGAAACAAAAGTTCTGTCTTCTTCTCCACCCGTCTGTGTTCTGGTTGTTACACACCGAATACATACAACTTCTGACTCTACTTCCTCTAAAACGGTCACGCCACTTTGCAGCAGTGTCTCAATCTCACTTTCTTCCAGCTGCTCAGTCGAAACCAAACCCTCCATCTTTCTGGAATAAAAGCGATCATCTGGCTGGGACACTGCCAGCATTGCTGCCACCGCTGCCGCTGAGAATAAAACTGACTTTTCTTCCCCTGCAAAACTGCTTCCACTCTCCTGACAGCACAGCACCATTCTCTCACTGTTTAAACTCTGAGCAACACTTTTCGCATTACTTTTAGGTACTGCCGCAACCGCAACCCTTTCCCTCTGATTCTGTGATGCTTCCTGTGTCTTGTCTTTGAGCACCTGCAAAACACTCTGCTCACTGCTGTCACAAAGGATTACGCCGTTCTTTTTTATCTCACACAGCTTTTGAATGGCAGCTGCATAATCTTCTGCTGCTGGTACAGAACCGTCCGTCGTAATCGGCACCACATATAGTCCGCTGATTCCACTCTCCAGCAGCATCCTTGCAATACTGCAAAAAACCTTTCCGGAACCTTCTTCCAAAAAGTATTCCTTCAGCTCTTCCACCGAACGAAGCTGAACCACCGTATTTGCTGGAATGCTCTTTTCTTCCTTCACCTTTGCCCCACCGCAGAAAAAGGCATACCGCTGCTCATAGCTTTTCGGTTTGCTGATAATATCGTACTGGGAATACACTCCCGGGCGATAGCTTTTTTTCATATCTTTTCTCCTTTCCTGATAATCCTGAACTGTTCCGGATGGAGTTCCGTTTCCTCTTGGTCTTTTTCTCCGCTGATGATAAAGTCCAGACAAAACCGTACCGGCAGAACAATTCCTCCCCAGTCCTTCTGCCATACTGCCTCTCCACATTCCGCCTGACCCACCTTCAGCTTTTTAGAAAACATCATAGAGTTTAGTACGCTCTCCCAGCTTTCCAAGCACTGCTGGGCACTCTTGCAGCAAAAGGAGACCTTGACCCAGACTTCAGCTTTTTTGCCTCGTACCTGAAAGCTCTCACCACAAAAATCCTCAAAACTAATTGGCTGCAAGGAAACTTTTTGAATCCCAACCACCGCAAGGTTTTCTTTCTGCGGATTATTCCGGGGTGCATTGGGAAATGCATTCACTACTTCCATCTGCGGACTGGCACTCTTAATTTGTTCTGCCACAATCTGCATGACCTGCGAAAACTCCCCCATCTATTCCACTCCTTCCGCCTTCTGTACGATTGCCCAGAGATAGGCAGTCTCTTCCCCGAAAAATACTTTCTCTGCCCGCTCAACGATGAATCGATCCTCTCCTGTACGGAAAATTGCTCCGCTTTGTACCAAGTCTGCATCCTGAGCCGCTGCCAACATCAACCATTTTCCCTGGTGCAAAACACCTGATTCTGTGGGCACAATTTTTTCTGTCCGTTCCCGAATCGGATTTAAGTAAGCAGTAAAACATTTTTCCCCTTGCTCATACGGAAAATATACTTTTCTCCCACACTGATAAATCAGCCGTTTTGCAATTATCTGGCAGGACATATCTCCACTCCTTTCAGGCAGACCCCTTGTGAATCGATCAGATCTCCCACCATCTCCATCAGTTCCTTGCGGGCAGCCTGACCATCGCTCTGGGTAAAAGAAAGATCCCCCACCTTCACACTGGCACACACCGTTCCCTGAATACTCTGGAATCGATGGTTCGCAAGTACTGCGCATGCAAGAGCTAAACGCTGTTCGTGATTTTTTACGTCCACTCCTGCACGCAGTTTCCCTTTTAACTCCTCCCAGCATGCCAATACTAACGGTTCCCATTGCTCTGCCTCATCAGCGGATAAACCGCTGATGAGGCAGAAATTCTGCATTAACAAAATTTCATCCATATTGTCCCTTTCCTTATTTTGCAAGAATCTTCACTGTATCCGGGAAGATCTTGGAAAATCCTGCAATCGAGGTAACCGCTGCACGCTCCATCTGACAGTCAATCAGTTTGTCATACTCAACATTAATGCCGCCGGCAGTCACCATTTCCAGTGCATAACGCTTGTCCAAACCGATGATAGTTCCTTCCGGAACTGCGGAGGAAACAAACAGCTTTGCGCCCAGAGGGGTGGACAGGCAGCCGGTCGCCTGGAAATTCAGTCCAGTCTCCGGATTCTGCAACTCTGGAACCTGCAGAAGCTTGAGCATCATATCAGGAGATGCCAGCATCACATTCATCTGGTATTCTCCAAAGCTGCCCCACAGATTGAGCAGATCCTGATAGGTCAGACTGTCACCGCTGGATAGCGATACCTTTTCCGCCGCATTGTCATTTCCGTCACCATGAATCAGGACATTGACCGCATCTTCAAGCTGTGCCTTGCCGATGCAGGAACCGATCTGTTTAAGCGCCACGGTAAACAGATCCAGTCGCTGGAACTTGATTGCTTCATAAGAAGCCACCATCATGCGGCCCCTTTTTCTCAGCTTAATCAGGCTGTCTTTGAGATGGATGGATGTTTCCGGAATAAAACCGCCCTCCTCAATAACCGCTGGCGACTGTTCTTCCCAGTTTGCATCAGACACAATAGCACGATAATCCATTCCCTCAATCTGTGTCTGCGCCGCACAGATCTCTTCCAGAATGTGATTGTCATCCACACCCTGCTTTACTGCTCTGGAAACATATTCTGGGAAAAGTGCTGCACTGTCCGATGTTGCAAAGAATTTCTGAAGTCTGTCGCTGTCGTGACCGGACACCTTGATATCAAAACGCTTGAGCTGACGCTGGAATGCATCATATCCTGCAAGCTCAGTACCGCGATACTGCTCGGACGGGTCCAGTCGCTCCAGACACTTGGAAAAGCCTTCTGCTGTTTTATAAAAATCCTTCGAAATAGAAATGTTCTGATAATTGTACTTCATAGTAAAATCCTCCTGTTTTTCTTAAAATAAGATACCCACATTTTTTGCAGCAGTGTCTACCTCTGTCACCAGCACCTCTCTGCCGCCTTCTCCTTTGACCGCATCTGCATTGCTGTCCGCCATCAGACCGACAAATCCCACTGTCGGATCCTCACCGGAATAATGCAGTACCGTAAAACCTCCGGTCTGAATCAGGGCATATTCTCCTCTCATCGAGTGAATCACACCCATAAATTTACCCGAAGTTGCCTTCTTTACGGTATTGTTTGCACTCATTACGACCAGATCACCCGGTGCTGCTTCCCCATCACAAAGCATTGTGATATAACGACTGTTGTAACCCTGTAAACAAATATCTTTCATCCGATTGTCCTCCTTAAATCATAAATTGTCTGTTCGACATTTCGTCGTGCTGTTCTGATGCAGGTTCTGCCTGTGAAAACTGTGCATCCTCCAAAATCTGCTGTGGGCAAAATATCTCTTTCAGCATCTTCATCTGTCCCACAGAAAGATGGTCAAGCATCTGACCAAATTCCTGATTTGTTCTCTCATCAAAACCTTTTCTGGAAACGACCTCCTGCATCAGCTCTCTTCTTGCCGCTTTTCGCACCTGCTCACAGTCCTCCAGAAGATTCTGAATTAGCTCTTTGAGCTGGCCTGTCTCTTCCCTGTCAATCCACACTCCATTTTGTGTTCTGGCTGCCTCCCACAGCTTCTGTACTCCGTTTTTTTCTCGACTGCAGCCTGCCTGTTTGATAATCCCTGCCTGACGCTGTGCCGGTACTGCAACAAATGACCATTCATAGGCATCCTGAGCATCATGCAGAATGGTGTAGCATAATTTCCCATCATATACCTGACCAGGAACATGCCCGCATTCCAAAACATTTCTGTTTTTTCCGCACACCGAGCAGATACTTTCACGCACGCTGCATCCTACACTCACCTCCTTTTTGATTCCCGCCTCGATCTCCAGGATCTGATCGCGGTTTGCTTCGGTACGAACCATATAGGCCTTTGCAATCAGCGCATAATATGGTTCTCCTAAGGCATTCACTTTTCCCGGGAAATTTTCTACGCTCACATCATAAATCCTTGCCATCTGGTTTTGACTTTTGGGCTCATGATCGCAGATTCCCGTCTTGCCTAAAAACAGGTTGGAAAGCTGTGTCAGCGTCTGGACATCAAACTGTTCCATATCCCTATCAATGTCATTATCACATAACAGGACCCGAAAGCAGTACAGTTCTTCTGCTGAAAATTCCCTTCTTGTCAGTGTGTTGATTTTCTGCAAATCTTCCTCACCAATGTAAAGGCCATTGCAGATTAAATTTCCCGACTTACTACAGTTCACCGTGATGTTCCTCCTCTTCTGCCTTTTCTCCGTATTCTTTTTCCAGTTTTTTCTCAATTTCCTTTGCCTGCATCCTCAAAAGCTGTGCCCTTGCCTGTTCCACTTCATCAGTAATGCTGACATGCTTCCAGTTCACCCGTATCGTTCCGCCAATCCCTTTTTGATTGAGATGATACCGACAGATCCGCAGAATCACCGAATTGAGCAGTTCCCGATAGCTTTCCAGTTCACTTGCCAGAATTTCTGCTTGCTGCTGGCTCATTCGCTCGGTGGTGGACCAACTTAGTCCCAGGATAAACGGCGGCAGCCCCAACTTTGCTACAATCTGCTCCAGCATCTGTCTGACTGGCACCTGTGTATCGATGATTTGATTATCTGCACCAATCACCCGGATGTTGACATCCCCAACAGCGATAAAATCCTTGACTCTGCCGCTGTCATGCATGGTGTCTGCCCACTGACGCGCCATATCCTGCGCAATCTCTCTGGCATAGGCTCCGTCAATATTCCCCTGCGGATTGTAGGTCACCGCAAATCGCAGATTCCCCATCCTTTCAAAGTTCTGTCCTATCGCCTGATAGATATTGAGCAAAATGGACGATATAAACGGCAGTCCTGACAACAGAGAACGTCCCTTTATCTCTCCGGCTTTTGGATTTAATGCCGTAAACAAAATTCGCTCCGGATGGGCAATCGGATATTCCTTTACACCATCTGTACAGGTGAAGAAATCGACTCCCACCGGTGTTTCCCCCTGTTTCACCTTCAGACAGGAAAGCGGAACATTGTATAACGCCCCAATTCCCTCTCCATTGCGCAGAGGAATCATTTCTCCCGCCGCATTTCCATAGGTCAGCAGATTGTCCAGATAGCAATACAAAAACTGTGTCAACCCCACAGAAGAAGCTCCCACCGGAACTTGCGCACAAAACTCATCTAGTTCCCGCTGCCCTTCCTTATTGGAACAGATAACCTCAAATCCACCTACCAGACGGATAATCTTATTGATCGATGCATCCACCAAAGGTACCGCCTGCCGGATCTGATCAAACAGCTGGTTTTCTCCTGCATCCATCATGCCTGCTTGTTCCAGCTGATAAAATGGTCTACCCTTGATCGGTCCCGTCTGGACTGCTGCGGTGTATCCTCTCCCCATCTCTTCAGAATCTTTTTTCTTTTTCCAGCTCCATTTCCACCTCTGCAATCAATCCTTCTCCTTTCTGTTATGACCTGTTTTCCCTTTCCTGTGCAATGGCACAAAATCCACTTCTTTTTGGGCGAAATACTTCCATTGCAAAATAACGAATCTCATCCATTGCATGATCATTTTCTTTTACAGGCTGATCTTTCTGCGCCTTTTCGCTCCACCGATAAAGAGAAAACTCCCGGATACTGTCCCTGCAATTTTGCCAAAAGAATATCTTCCCTGAATTAAGCAGCATGGACACCAATTCAATTCCTTCCAGTACCTGATTTTTTGCGGGGATAACCCGAAACTTTCCATGTCTGCGGATGCACTCGATAAAACTTGCTGCACTCGGGTCTACAATAACTGCCTCCACCTGTTTCCCTGTACACAAATGTTCCAGCTGAGCATAATGCTCCTCATCGGTCCGACAGACTCCTTCTTTTCTGGAATCATAATAGTATTCATCCAGACGATACCACACTCCATCAGCCTCGCCCCACAGCCCCATCGAACATGGATTGACCGTTCCATAGTCGCAGGAAACCAAAAATCGCCTACACTCCGGACAACAGTCCAACACGTGCCTTTCTTTGGAAAACATCGGATAAACAAGCCCCTGCGGCTGTACCCATTTCCCCAGCACGAAGCGCTCATAAAAGTTTCCGCTGTAAAGATTTTCGTATCGTCTGCGCATCCTGACGGAAAGAGAAGGATTATCCTCCATCCGAAAATGAAGATAACACAGATTTTTTTCCTTTCTCCTGCAGATCCAATCCGTATAAAACCAGTGTCCCGGATGTTCCGGATTACAGTTAAACCAGAACTTACTTCCTTCTATGGAACATCTGGCTACCGCCTGTTCCACAAAATCCCGGTTTTGCAGTGCAACCTCATCGAAAAATACACCTGCCAGAGTTATTCCCTGAATGGACGCCGCACTCGCACTGTCTTTTCCCGAAAATAGATAGTACCGGTTTGTTCTTCCTCCACAGCTTAATTCCAGATAATTCTGCGATATTTTTTCCCTGCACTCAAATCCCATTTCCGATAGCAGTTCCCGTACCGGAACAATCACATTTCTGCGCACTGAAGAAATTGTTTTCCCGCAGATCGCAAAATTTTTCCTGTCAAAACAGGCCATACTCCAAATCAGAAATGACAGGGTCATGCAAAGCGTTTTTCCGCTTCTCACCGCTCCGTCACAGATAATTCCGTCATAGCTGCTCTGTGGATACCACCAGCTAAGTACCTTTTTCTGCTTTGAACTAAACCTGTTCAAATATCTTCACCTTCTGTCAACTCTTCCTTGCGTTCGCCCTCCTCTTTTTCACCACAACGCAGTGCCTCCAGGATGCTGTAAAATCCATCCTCTTTCCTTTCTGATTTGCTCTGTTCCTCCAGCCTCATCAGTAGTTCACATGCCTTGAGCTTATCATAAAACTGATACTCCACTCCCTTTCCTTCACTGTACTTCGTTGTCAGAAAACTGTCTGGAGAAATCCTGCCTTCCGGATCAAGCGATACCCTTGAAAACAAAATTTGATAAAGTCCCAGTTTTGCAAGCTCGACCGGTGACTGCTGCGCAAACAGATTGGAAAGCTTTTTCCATTCTGTTCGTACTTTTCTCAGACTCAGTTCCCAAATACTTTCTACTCCGGCTTTTCTCGCCGCAATATCGACGTCTCTGCTCCAAAAGTACCAGTAAGCGAATATCTTTTCCTTCGATACTCCCGCGATCAATTCCTCCTTTCTGCATTCAGCATCTTATGCTTTTCACCTATACCTGTTTTGGGCCCAAAAATTGCATTGTAAAATGCAACAATTACTCTCTTTTAAAAAAATAAAAAAAGCAGGGCTCTTTTTTGGAGTTTCCTGCTTAAAAAGCTTATAAAAAAAGCCGCTTAAAAAAGCGGCTCTTTTTTATAAGATATAGATATTTACATTTCTTCGTCCATTCAGACAGCTTTCCAGATAGGTGTCATAATACAAATCCACATCAATCTGATCTCCCAACAGGCTCAATCCTGTATCGGCTGCAATCGCAAATCCGTAAACAAAACTATTGTCTGGACTGGTAATATACATCTTAGTTCCATATGGAATTTCTCCCGGATGTACTGCGACATATCCTGCCGAAAGGCTCTGTCCGGAAGCTCCCCACGCACCATCTCCAACATGATATCCTGTTGCTACCTGATTGGTCAGCACCTGACTGTATGATACCGGAACTCCCTGTTCATCCAGCTCAACGCCAAAATCCAGCGGAGAAACTGCTGCCGACTTTCCATTTACACCAACCAGAACAATCTCTGTCACTGGCTGCTGAGTCATTTCCTCTGAGACAATCTTTTCGCTCTCCAGCTGTCCATTCACAAATTTTTGCTCATAGGTTACCATTTTTTTGCCATCTGCTCCGGCTTGGATCACCTTTTTCTTTCCCGGCTTTAACAGAGAAGTTTCTCTCTCCTCTACCGAATGAGCAATCACTTCTTCTTTTGTGACAGTCTCTTTTTCTATCTCTAAAAATTCCTTTGTCGATCCCAAAAATTTTCTCTGGCTAGATGGCTCCTCATTGTTTTGTTCCAGCGGCTGTTCTTCTTCCTCTGTCTGAGGTTCCTCCAAAACTTCTTCTGGCACCATTTTATTTTCAGCCTCGTTCATAATTGGAGACTGTCCGGATGCACTCAGGAAAATGTTGCTGAGCACTGCCTTTTTGCTAACACCTGTAAATTTAGTTGGATCTGCCGATGCAGTCAAAGTATCCCCCGCTGCACGGATGGATTCTGCTACCGTCAGTTCCTGTACTGTTGTGTCTGTATTGCCTGTGAGGGTGAATCCCCAAAAGATTACCGCTGCCATCGCAACAGAAAGCATACAGGCCGCAATTTTAACTGCTGGAATTGTCTCCACCAAACTGCGGACTTTTTTTCTGAAGTTTTGCATAAAGTTCTCCTTTGTTCTGATTTGCAAAAATCTTTTGCATGAATGTGCTGCCACACTCTGTATTTTAGCAACTCTTTTGCCATTATATTCATCCCCCTGCAAGGTGTCAAGAAAATCCCCTCTGTAAAAATCCTGTCAAATCCTCATTGAATTTAAAAACTTTTTGTAAAAAATTGTGCACTATTTCTTTTTATCGCTTAATTTTTATATTTTTTCTGTTTATTTTGTCCTAAATTTTTAACCGTTTCAAGGATTTTACATTTTTACTATTTTTTATTTGTTATAAGGTTAGATTTTATCATATTTCACAATATTTTATGTGATTTTACTTTTGTTATTCTTACCCATTCTTTTCACCCACATAAAAAATCCCAGGCATTTTCTGCCTGGGATTTTTTTATTCTTCTGTATATTCTCTGACTCTCAGAGGAATTCCAACTTGTTCTGCAAGCGCTTTTGACCGAGCAATTGCCTCTTCTCCAATTACATCCACCACGGTAAAACGGGTCTCTATTCCCTGTTCTTTACAATCTGTGGCAAACTGGAGCATCGCATCAAAAGACTCTATTCCAAATTTAGGACGGGTCACTTTATAGTATTCCTGTGCATCCGGTGCATTCAAACTAATAGAAACCACATCCACATGGCCTTTCAATAAAGGAGCAACCCTCTTGTGATAAATCAGATCACCCAATCCGTTGGTATTCACCCGAATGGAGATTTTTCTGATTCCATGGATATAATCCGCCACTTCGATTAAACGATCCAAGGCGCAAATTGGTTCTCCATATCCACAGAAAACAATCTCATCAAAGTCATCCAAACAGTAATTTTCCAATGCCTGTTTTACTTCTTCAACACTCGGTTCGTGCTCCAGCCATAAGTCCTCTGCCGAACCCACCGACCTAGTCTGAGAACGCACACAAAATGTGCAGGCACAAGGACAACGGTTTGTCAGATTAACATAGAGCTGACCATGATAGGTATATAAAATATCCGACATATTTCTTTCTTCTTTCCTATTATATAGCACTAGATTTCTTTCAATCTTTTTTTGAGCGATACCTTATCAATTGCCACTGCCATAATCAAAAAGATAACTCCGCTTCCAATCGCCTGCACAATATTTCCCCAGATGCCCAACAAAGAAGCAACCCAATTTCCGGTTAAAATCACCTGTGCCAGATAATACCCAACAATCGACACTACTCCAGCAAGTATAACTGCAACAATATTTCTTTTGTTAAACAGCTTATCTTCCTTGCTCGTAAACCAGATTACGGTGAGCGGCTTAATAATCATGGTTGGAATTGCCCATATCGCTGACCCGGACATAATATCTGCCAGACCACCGCCGATTGCGGCTGCTGCACAGGCATACGGCATTGGCAAAAAACATCCTGCCAGATAAATAAAGGCATCTCCAAAATGAATATATCCCCCGTTCGAACCTACCGGAATGTGAAACAGGTATAAGATCATCAGCATAATAACGGCTGCGAACATTGCGCTTAAGGTCAGGTTTTTCATCTTCTCATGTGACTGTTCTCTCATTGCTCATTCCCCCATCAATCAAATAATAACGAAAGATGATGTTCAAAAGCAACACCCTCGTTTGGATCTGTTTTGTCTTCTACGGCTTCCTCAATCGATGCCTGCAAAAATGCTGCTGCTTTCTTCAATGCTTTTTGCGGGCTTTCTCCTTTTATCATACACCCGCAAATCACCGAAGTCAGAATATCTCCTGTCCCGGAATAACCTTCTCCCGTTTTTTGTGTGCTCACCTCAAAAAAGCTGTCTTCCTTTGCAGAATATCCAATATTCCAGATTTTTTCTCCCTGGCTTACTCCCGTAATAATGACCGTTTTCGGTCCAAGCTTAGAAAGCTGCTTTGCATAGTTTCTGATTTGTTCCAGGTTCTGACTTTCCGCCTTAAGATCTGCTTTTTTTCCAAGCAGGAACAAAACCTCTGTGAGATTCGGCGTAATCACATCCGCTTTCCCACACAGTTTTTTCATTGCCTGACACATCTCGTCGCCAAATCCCCGGTAATATACCCCTTCATCGCCAAGCACCGGGTCAACAAAAATCTTGGTCTGCGGATTTGCAAACTCCTGCATAAACTGTTCAACCCATTCCACCTGGCTGACTCCGCTGAGATATCCTGTGTAGATTCCATCAAAAGAAACCTTTCTCTTTTTCCATTCTGCCGCGATCATCGGCATATCCATCGACAGGTCAATCCCTGTATAACTTTCAAAAGCGGTTTGATTGCTTAAAACTGCGGTAGGCATTGGAACCGCCTGCACTCCGCATACCGATAAAATTGGTATTGCCGCCGTCAGCGAACATTTTCCTAAACCGGAAAGATCATTGATCGCTGCTACCTTTGGCACTGCCATTTTCATTCCTCCCAAATCTTAAACTTTTCCGTTTTTTATTTTAACCCTTTCTTTTCGGAAAAGAAACTTTTTTCTAATATCTACTATCCTGTTTAAAACTATTCTATATTACCTATTTTAAAAGAATTATGCAGGATATATATATTCATATTATACAACTTCATTTCCTTCTATTTATTTTTGTAAAATCAATTGATTGATGTATTATATAATTTTTTTATTTTTATCATCTAAGTTATTGCCTATTTCGCTGAATCCCAAAAATCTACATCTTTTCATATAACAGAAAAAGAGCGGCCAATCTGACCGCTCTTTTTTCTTCTCGTCGTCCCCTAATTATCGGATTTCAATATCCCCTGAGATTGTCGAGAAATAGCCTACAATATGTCGAGTTGGATCTGGTGTACCATCATAATGGATTCTGCCGTAAACATCACAATCGCCCGAAACGCTCTTGGTTTTAGCGATAAGTTCTCTTCCTCTGCGGTCCAATGTCATATCAATATCACCGCTGATGCTCTGTACCGACAATTTTTCTGCAAAGAAAGTTCCCTCAATATCACCGCTGGTGGTAGCTGCATTCAGGTCTGCTATCTCACTGTTGCGCAGTTCCACTTCTCCACTGGTTGTTTTAATCTTTAATCTGCTTGCCTTGCTGCCCATAAAGTCAACGTCACCGCTGATTGTTGTGATCTGCGCTTCTTCTACATTTCCTTCTCTCCAGCTGATATCTCCACTTGTGGTCTGGAGAACAGCATCTTTTCCTTTACCATCTCTAAGCTGAATATCACCACTGGCTGTTTTCAGGATTGCTTCTTCTGCGTAGATTTTATTCTGCTCAATATCGCCGCTCATGGTTTCCAGTGTCAAAGCCTTACTCCAAACTTCCTGCAGCTTCAGGTCACCGCTCATGGTCTTAATTTTCAGAGAATTCAGTCTGCTTGGCACTTCTACAACCAGGGTCTGATCTTCTTCGCAGGAAATACCCATCAGGAAAATAAATCCCAATCCTTTCAGTGCAGAACCTTTTTTATGGTTCTTATCTACAATTTCTCTTGCATAATAGCTGTCTCCCGATATACTCTCCTGCAAGTATTTGCTTTTTTCTCTTCCATTTTCCAGATATACATGCAGTTCGTTGTCCTCAGATGGACGAACTTTTACATTCATGGATACCAATGCAAGCTCAATTTTGTTGATGCCGGAATAGCGTTCCTTCGCTTCTTCAATCGCAGTAAAGTGATCTACTTCATGAGTATGGATGTCTTTGTCACCCATCATGTCTTCAATATCCTTCATGAAGTTTTCAATCTTGCCAAGTTCATCACAGATTTCTTCTTCTGTTCTTCCGTTTTTGATTCCATCTGCAAAATGCTCTTCATAACTTTCTAGGATTTCTTCTGCAAAACTGCGATCATATCCCTGTAATGCTTCTTTTAAGTGCTGCATATATTCTGCCTTTGTCATGATTCTTTCCTCCTTACCAAATCAATCTGTCCACCGCTGCGGTAAAATCCTTCCATTCCTTGCACAGTGCCTGTTGATACTCCAAGCCTTTCTGTGTCAAATGATAATACTTTCTTGCCGGCCTTCCTTCCGACTCTACCGAATAAACATCAACATAATCTTCGTCTTTCAGCCTTTTCAGGATCAAATATAAGGTTCCAGTGGCAAGCTCCATTTCCTGGGAAATAGTTTCTGTCAGCTCGTAACCATATTTATCCGCGTTTTTTAATTGAGATAGTACGCACAGTTCCAGCGCGCCTTTTTTAAACTGTGTGTTCATTCTGTCTGACCTCCTTATCTTTTGTTGTTGTATATATCATATCACTTGTTATTCTATAATACAACATATATTGTATCTAAATATATCTCTTCTTTTTTCAGCATATTGCTGCAAAGGTTAAAAAAAGAGATGGATTTTGTCATAATCCATCTCTTTTATCCATTTTGTATTGTTTATCGTTCTCTCAGCATTCTCTGCTGATACTTAACTGCTGCAACAGTGCCAATTTGTTTGAGCAAAACACCGTTCCGAAAACCGCCATACACTCCGATAATCGGTGCTCCCTGCACCATCTTTCCCATCAAAGCGGCACTGCAAAGTGCCGTGGAGGCCCGCTGTTTCGCTTCTTCAAAGCTCACAGAACAAATTCCTGTACCCATTCGGATTTGCTGTGCCACAATATTTGCATCCACAGCCGCCTGTTTTCGTTCTGCTTCCTCCCCCACTGCTGCACAAATCAACAGCATCTGATAGGTCTGTTCCTGCTTGGTGTCATAGGGATAGCCAAAGCTGAGCGAAATCTCAAACAGAGTCTTAAATACTGCTGCTAAAAAGATTGGAACATCCGGCAGTCCTATCCCTAAAGCTCCCATCATGCCGCCCTGTACCGAGGAGAACACCATGTTTGCCGATGCTCTTGCTGCAACCTCACATCCTAGCTTGGAAAGTTCCCAGCCGGAAAGCGGTTTTTGCGAAAACACCTCATACCGCTGCAATTTTTTCTCTTCTCCGCATATTTTCCCAATCCAGCTGCTGCCCTTTTCCAGTACAACGTCAAAGCTCTTTTCAAAGGCTTTTTGCAGAAGCTCTGCTGACTTTTGTGCGGTTTGCTCTGCTTTTGAAGGGAGTTTTTCCTTTACTTTATGAATCACCGGAGATGCCATTTCAGCTGCCTTGCGTGAAAGAAAAGACGGCTGTTTTTCTTCCAAAAGGCGCTCTTCTTTTCTCTCTAGCTTGCTTAATCTTCGTTCTCTCAGCCGTTCCTCTCGCGTTTTTGCTCTTTTTCGCTCAAACTCCATCGGCATTCCTCCGATTCTATTCCTCGTTTAACAGAATATAGTCCTGTATCCTGTGACAGATTTTCAAATCAACATTTGCATCCAGGAAGGTTCCATCCTCGCGATATTCTTCGGTATACACCTTGCCGCTTTGGCGAATCTCCCCGATCAATCCGCTCTTGTCGTATGGGATCAACAGATGCAGATGTCGGTGTGTTTCCGGCAGATTCAGCACAATCTTCTCCAGCAGCTTTTCCAGACCCATTCCGGTCTTTGCCGAAATCGCAGCTGTGCTCTTGTTGAGGGTCATCGGCAGCTCCGGCAGTTTATCACACTTGTTGAGCACTGTCAGAATCGGAACATTCTCTGCGCCCAACTCCCTGAGCAGTCCTGTGGTTACTTCCAGCTGCTGATCAAACTCTGGCGACGAAACATCGCACACGTTGAGAATCAAATCAGCATCCACCGCTTCTTCCAGAGTGGAGTGGAACGCCTGTACCAGCTGATGTGGAAGCCTGCTAACCAAACCTACCGTATCAATCAGCATGACCTTGCGTCCATCCGGCAAAGTGAGTGCGCGGGAAGTCGGGTCCAGCGTTGCAAACAGCATATCCTTTGCCAGCACCCCTGCATCAGTCAGGGTATTGAGCAGGGTGGATTTTCCCACGTTGGTATATCCTACGATCGCTACGCTGATGACATCATCTTTCTTTCTGCGCTGACGCAGAAGTCCGCGGCGTTTTTCCAGCTCCTTGAGCTCCTCCTCGAGGGAATGAATCCTTCTTCGGATATGTCTGCGGTCGCTTTCCAGTTTGCTCTCACCAGGTCCTCTGGTACCGATACCGCCGCCCAAACGGGAAAGGCTGGTACCAAGACCGCTTAAACGCGGCAGACGATATTTAAGCTGTGCAAGTTCGACCTGTAAGCGTCCCTCACTTGTTTTTGCGCGCTGGGCAAAGATATCCAGAATCAGCGTGGTTCGGTCGATGACCGCAACATCCAGTGCGTTTTCCAGATTCTTCTGCTGCGCTGGTGCCAGCTCATGGTCAAAGATCACCAGATCGATTTCATTCGCCCGCACAAATTCAGCGACCTCTTCCAGACGTCCTGCGCCCATCAGAGTAGCCGGGTCCGGACGCTCCTTTCGCTGGATCACCCTGCCTTTGACGACAGCTCCTGCGGACTTTGCCAGTTCCTCCAGCTCATCCACCGAACGCTGCACATCAAACTCTCCGGTGTCGACCGCCGCCAACAGCGCGGTCTGTTGTTTTTCCTTATTTTCGTACATGGATTACCTCCGTAACCTTACACAATCTTTATGAGCGCGCCCGCGAAAAAAGACCTATTTGACCGCCTTGTCCATCGCCTTGGCAAGCTGGGCAGAAAGCTCACTGGAAGCCTGCCGCGCAGTCGAGATGATCGCATACAGGCCCTTCTCCACATCCTGCGCTGTACTCAGCCCAAAATGGTTGCGGCTGCGCGCCTTGGAATAGCGCCGGATCATCTTTTTCACCTGTTCGGACTGATCCTCGGTAAAGATTGCCCCGCCATTTTTTAGCTCGGACAGCACCTGTGCACAGTCCTGCTTGAGCTGAGACAATTCCTCCAGCGCCTGCGTGCGAAAACGCGAAACGACCTCTCTTTCGTCCTTGGGGTCCAAAAACTTCATTTCAACAATCGAAGCCTCTCCCCCCATCTCCAGAATTTTCGCAGAAAGATACTTAAACTTGGTGTAGCTCTGACGATTATATGGGAGCAGCGCAACACCCTGCTTAAAATATTCTGCGCCGTACTCCTTCAGTTTACGCCAGACATAAACACGGTTTTTGGACGGATTGACCGGAACACTGTAACCCAGAGCCAGCCAGCGGATCGGGTCTGCCATAACCTCGACCTCCTTTGCAACATCTATTACATTTATTTTACCTGTTCACTGGGTACAGGTCAAGAGAGATTTCGCATTCCTAAAAGAAATTCCAATAAAAAAGCCCCTTTTCTTCAAAGGGGCTTTTGGTTTACAAAATTCGACTAATATGATATAATTTTGACGCTGGAAGGGCGGCACGGTTATTCCCCAAAAGGGGGTGACTGTTATGACGATTTTAGAAGTCATTGCACTTTTAAACTTGCTCGCAACGGTTATCTTTGGTATTTTAATGTACATAAAGAAATAACCGCCCCATAAGCCAGAGCGGTCTTTCTCAAGAAAACTTTTATTTCGGAATGACCGCCGTCTAGCCCACGGAAGCCGTCCTTCTGGTATTTATTATACAATGAAAGCTCCCTTGCGTCAAGGGAGCTTTTGTTTTACCCCCCACAAGCTTAAAACAACAAAAAGCCCCCACAAAAAAATCCCCCGCGGTGGAGCGCGGAGGATTTCTGCCCGCCCTGACTTAAAGCGTGCGGACCTCAAGTGTGCGGACAAAGAAAATTGTTAGGACGGCAACAAGGGTACTCCCCCCATTCGCCGATATATAAATACCGTCGGGTTTCCACCCGACGGTATTATTGTTACTCAGGATTTCCCAAGTTAATGAAGTTCATTTAGAACTTATTTTTTGAGAGCCAGAGCGCCAGCAGCTGCTACGGAAACTACTGCCAGGGATACTGCCAGACCTACGAAGTCTTCAGCACCAGTGTTTGGGTTTGGTTTGTTGGTTTCTTCAACAACTGGTTCTTCAACAACTGGTTCTTCAACAACTGGTTCTTCTGTTGTTGGTTCTTCAGTTACTTCTTCTTCTTCACCGAGTTCTTCAGTGGAGAGAACGTAGTTGCCGAGCTGTTTTGTGTTGAATACAAAACCGTTTACTTTCTTGTTGGTGTGAGCTACTGCGTAGTTCTCAACGTATTCAGCATCAACTGCAACGAAGTTGCCGTCTTCATCAATCTGGTATGGAACCAGGGAAGAATCGTCAGAAACGATGATCAGTTCGCCAGTTCTTGCGAAGTTAGCGTTAGAACCTGTGAATTTGTAGAAGGAATCAGCTTCTGCATCCATTTCGCCAGCGATAGCTTTGTCGTAAGCTGTCTCGAGATCGAGGTACATTGTTTCGCCGCCGTACATTTTAACGGAGAAGAATGCTTTATCAGCGAAGTCGAATACTGCTACGCCGTTTTCATCGTCATGAACTTTCCAGAGTTTAGATCTGGAAGCATCGTTTGTCCAATCAAAGTTTACCCATTCGTAGTCGGTGTTTTCGTATTTACCGGAAACCCAAACTTCGTTTGTCTTGTGGTCTTTTGCTTTGTTGTCAGCGATGTATACGTAGTATTTCAGAGTTTCAGAAGAAGTGGTCTTCCACTCATCTTCCAGAGTGATCTTGAGGTATACGCCGTTAGCAACTACTTCATTGCTGTATTTACCGTAGGAAGTAACGTCAGCAGCGGTAGCTTTGTACAGCTCAGCTTTTTCGATCAGTTCAGCAACGCCAGTGGATTTTTCGATCAGGTTGATGGACCAGTTCTTGTCGATGTTGCCGGTGTAGTGACCGTGTGCAACAGTGTTAACGATGCTCTGGATAGAATCTTCCAGTTTACCATCAACAACAGTACCTTCAGACAGATCTTTTCCTGCAACTTTTGGCAGTTCAGCATATACAGCAACGCCAGATTTCAGAGCTGTGGTATATGTTGTTTTGTTAACAGCATTAGCAATTGTGTAGTTAGCACCACTGTCTGGTGTGCCAGCCATAACAGAGTTCAGTTTAGCAGTACCTACTGCCTGTTCACACATTTCATATGTCAGTGGCAGAACTACATCAGATGCTGCATAGTATCCAGTTGTAGCATCAAAATAGAGGTTTGCACCTGTAAAGGACTGACCTCTCTGCAGAACAGCTGTACGATAACCAGAACCTACATGGAATTCAATTACACCAGATGCATTTTTAACTACCTGAATACTTACATCTGCACTTGCAGGTGCAGTAACATTTTTGGTTTCCTGCAGAGCAGCAAGACCAGAAGTGTTCTTTACACCATTCAGAGTGGTATATGCTGTTGTAATCTGAGCGGTTCTCCAGCCTTCAGCTACAGAAGGAACTGCCATGTTGTAGTAGTAAACTACTTTGTTTACATTGTCTGTGTACTTAAATGCTTTTGGATTACCAGATGCATCCAGTTCAACTTCGCCTTCCAGTGCAGTTTTATCAGTTGCTTTCAGGGAAATTGTTGTAGCTGCAACTTCTTTCTGCTCGTCGGTGTTGCCGCCAACTACGCCATAAACTTTCTGGTTGTCAGCGTACAGAGGCATCCAGATTGTGTCACCTGGCTCGAAGTTTACAGATTTCTGGGTGTTGAGAGCTGTAGAAGCCTCTTTAACAATGTTGCCATCTTTGTCTGTTACAAACAGCTGACCTTCAAATTTGAAGTTGCTTGGCCATTCAGCTGTGTCATTGGTTCCTGTGCTGTACTGGATAGCGAAAGCGTTAGCGCCCATGCCAAGTACCATAGCAGAAGCCATAGCTACGGAAAGTACTTTTTTCATAGTCTTTCTTCCTCCTAAAAATTTTTGTTGATGTTTTTATCAACTTTTTTATTTTGACAAATCAGAGTCCCATTTTCGGAAGTTTTTTCGAAGTATATTTATTCTATAAATATACAAGGAAAACTTCCAGGGCAAATGACTGCGTTGCAGTTGTTTGACCTTCTCCACAACCCCTCATCGTCTGACACTATTGTATCTCAAATCGGTTAAACTAGCAATACAGTTTAGTCAACACTTCGTTTCTTTTTTGTCGCACTTCTCGATAATTTTTACATTTTGGTTAAAAACTTATGGTTTTCAACCGTTTCAACATCCTTTTTTAGCTTTAAAAGTTACATAATAGTTACAAGAAATTCTGATTGGAAACAAAATGGTTTTTCGCATATTTTTCGCTCTCGCCCTTAAATTTATTGAACATTTTATATTTGCTATGTCTCTTATCCGTCTTTTTATCCTGTATTTTGTATTTTACTATACACTTAAAAATTATAATTATTCATTTTAGAGTAAAATAAATACAGAGTCCCGACTATACCCGTCGGTTGCTCTGCTCCCCCTATTTTTCGATTCGCTTTTTCCTACTATACTATTACTGGTTGCTTGCTGGAAATCTGCTGCTGGCTGCCCATCATCATGGTTTCCATCACCTTTGCCATCTCTTTTGGCGGCATGCGCATTCCATCTTCCACCCACGAAACAATCATGCCCTGAATGCCCGCTGCACAAAACCGGCTTCCATACCGCAGCTGCTCTCCAAACAGCCCGTTGCCCATACATCTTGCACTAATCTTTTCGCAAAGCTGTTCCATCAGTTTTGGGCATCCCGATTCGCTTGCCAGCATCTTGGCAACGTCGCGGTTCTCCTCCAAAAATCTCAGTACACGCAAAAGCAGTTCAAATGCGCCGTCACTTTCCGGCACACTGCTCAGCACCTCGTCCAGCTCCTGCCCGATTTCCTCTTCCACCTGCTCTTTCAGATCAAAAGCATCGCGGTAATGATGGTAAAAGGTACCTCTGTGCACGTCTGCCTCATCGGTCAGTTCCTTGATGGTAATTTCGGCAATGCTCTCCTTGCTCAGCAGCCTCACCAGCGCCGCACGCAGTGCCTTTTTTGTCTTGCGGATTCTTCTGTCCTCGCTTCTCTCCTCAAATCCATTGTTAATCATAGACAAACCCCTCTCTTTCTGTCGCATATCGTTCATTTACTTCGCAATATGTTCAATATGCCTAAATTTACCCGTTATTACGAGCATGTTTTTATTATAAATGCCATAAAGTTGTTTGTCAACGCTCTATTTCGCTGATTGTAGATTATTATGAAAAATTCAATCTTTTTCTATCTTTTATAGGAACATTCTTCCTTCTCTTTCATATACGTTTCGATAATTTTGATACATAAAACAACGCCCATCCTCAAATTGGCACAGGCTCACAAAAAAAGCTCGCTTGACACCAAGCGAGCTTTTAGCGTATAATAGAAACCAGAAGGACGGCTTCCCGCTGCAACGGGAAACGGCCAACTTAAATTCAATGTTTACTTGAAAATTGCCGTTTCCACACTAGTAGGAGGCGGCTATTTTCTTGCTATTTTATAAACAAGATCGACAACCGCAACAATAAGTAATAATAATGTTAGAACATCATTTGTACTCATACGGTCACCTCCCTTGAGAGCTGACCGTGCCGTCCCTCTAGCAGGAACAGTATACCATGACTGTCGAACTTTGTAAACAAAAGCTCCCTTGTCTCAAGGGAGCTTTTCATGTTTAAACAGGAAGGAAACGGGAAATACTATCACTGAAAATCCCATTTTCAGAAAGGCAGGAACCCCTATGAACGAAAAAGATACTCCCGTTTCCTCTCTCGCGCTCAAGCTGGTGGTTGGTTTTCTTCTTGTCCTTTCCACCGGACTTGCCATCTGGGCAAGCTATAATCACATGAGGATCAATACCTATCGCACTGCTTTGCAGAACACCTACCTGCGCGCCGCCGACCTTGCTTCAGACAATCTGGCAAATCTCTCGTCCGATTTAGTCAAGGGCATGTATGTCGGTACCTCATCGCAGCTGTCGATGATCTCCTCCAAAATGTGGAAGGAATCTTCGGAAGCAAAATCCGCCCTCTCCACCCTTCCGGTATCGGACAAAACATTGGAGAATACCAACCGCTTTCTCTCTCAGGCGGGCGACTATGCCATGTACCTTTCCAAAAAATCCGCCTCCGGTCAGGAGCTCAGCGAAGAGGAACGCAGCCAGTTTGCTTCCCTGCGCGAATATGCCGACCGTTTAAGCGGACAACTGGATGAGATCGCCACCGGACTGCAAAACGGAACCCTGACACTGGAACAGCTCTCCACACCTAAAACCACTGTAGACGATCCAGAAAATCCTGGAACCACCTCTCACATGCAGCAAATTGAAGACAGCTTTATGGGTTATCCAACCTTAATTTATGACGGCCCATTTTCCGACCACATCTTGGACAAGACTCCTCTCATGACCGAAGGCAAGGCAGAAGTCCCGGTCGACCAGGCAAAGCAGCTTGCTAATCAGGTTGCCGGCAAAGATCTGACCGAAATGCGGGAAGAAAACTCCACTCTTCCTTCTTATGTTTTCCATGACGGAACCAGCAATTCAGTTGCTATCACCAAAAATGGCGGCTATCTTTGCTACCTCATCACCGATAAACCGGATTCTCTCACTGAAAAACTCTCTTATGAGGATGCAGTAGCCAAAGCACAGCAGTTCCTTGAGAAATACGGCTATTCTTCCATGAAGGATACCTATTACGAGACCCGTGACGGTATCATGACCCTAAATTTTGCCTACTATGAACCTAATACCCAGACAATCTGCTACACTGACCTGATCAAGGTGGAGGTTTCCCTCCAGGATGGTTCTATCGTGGGACTGGATGCACGCGGCTATCTGGTCAACCACCACGACCGCACACTGCAATCCCCATCCATCACCGTCGAACAGGCACAGCAATCCTTAAGTGATATTCTCACCGTTGATAACACCCGCCTTGCCCTGATCCCAACCTCTGGACAAAATGAGGTCTGCGTTTATGAGTTTCTCTGCACATCTCCTACCGGAGATCGAATTCTTTCCTATATTAATACACAGACCGGTGCAGAAGAACAAATTTTAATTCTGATGCAAACCCCGAACGGAACCCTTACCAAATAACAACACAAAAAGCAAAACATCCCCTGCTAATGCAGGGGATGTTTTGCTTCACATCGCAACGCGTTACGATGTGATATTTGGAAGGATTATGTTGATTGTAGGAGATATCAAAAATTGTTTTTTTGCAAAAATCGCATCATAAAACTTGCAGTTTTTGTTTTTATCTTGTGCCGTTTTTTATTATACACCTCCCTTCTTTCTTTGTCAATGCGCGACAAAATAGTAAACTGTTTACAATCAGATTGTCTTTTATCTGTCACAATTTGCATGTTTTGAAAATAAAAATTGCATTTTATTTCTTTTGTCTATTTTGTCAGACTACCATGCAGACCAAGCTCTCGCAGTTTTACTCATTTTGTGGTATAATGAGATATCCCCCAACTGAATTACTACCAATATGAGATATAGATAGAAAGGACGATTTTCATGGCACTGGATGGTACCCTTCTGCGTCAAATCAGACACGAATTGGAATCCTGCCTGATTGGAGCGCGTATTGATAAAATCCACCAATTCTCCCGCGAAGAGATGATTTTTGTGCTGCGTCTGCCACAGCCAACCGAAGATGGTTCCCGTACCGTTAAGCTTTATCTTTCTGCTGGTGCGGACAGCCCTCGTATTCATCTGACTTCCGCTTCTTTTGAAAACCCAAAAAGTCCTCCCATGTTCTGCATGCTGATGAGAAAATATCTCGGCAGCGCAAAACTGATTGAGATCCGCCAAATCGGACTGGACCGTATCCTTCATCTGATATTTGAAACCAGAAACGAAATGGGAGACCTCATCCAGCTCACCGTCGCAATTGAAATTATGGGAAGACATTCCAATATCATCCTCATCGATGAAACCGGACGGGTCATCGATTCAATCAAACGAATCGATGATACCATGTCTTCGGTTCGCCCTATCCTTCCGGGCGTACGTTATACCCTTCCGCCTGCTCAGGATAAACTGGATTTAATCGATGTTACCCCAGAACAAATTGAGCAGCGACTGCGCACCGGAAAGGACACTCCTCTCTCCAAAGCCCTTTTATCGGCTGTGCAGGGTGTTTCTCCTATCGTCTGTCGGGAAATTGCAAATTACGTCTTTTTAGGCGATGACCGCGTCATTTCCGAAATGACAGAAAATCATTTTGACCGGCTGCGCTTCTTCCTGACCAAAGTCATCGATTATGCGAAGAACTATACTGGAACACCAACCAGCGTGATTGATTCCCGCAAAAAACCAATGGATTTTTCCTTTATGGATATCCATCAGTACGGCGGTTCGATGTTCACCCGAACTTATGATACTTACAGTCAGCTGCTTGATGACTTCTACACCCAGCGTGACAACATCCAGCGCATGCGCCATCGCAGCGCCGACCTTCTCAAAGTTCTTGCCAACACTGCTGACCGTATTGCCCGAAAACTAAGTTTGCAGCAGAAAGAACTTGCTGACTGTTCTGACCGTGAAACCTGGAAGATTTATGGAGATTTGATCAATGCAAATCTTTATTCCATTCAGAAGGGTGACCGCACCGCAACTTTAATTAATTTCTATGATGAAAACCAGGCTGAAGTCACCATTCCGCTTGATCCGCGCAAGACCCCTGCTCAGAACGCACAGAAATACTATGGAGAATACCGCAAAGCAGATACTGCAGAGAAAAAATTGCGGGAACTGATCGAAGAAGGACAGCAGGAAGCAATTTATATCGATTCTGTTTTCGATGCCCTTACCCGTGCCCAGACCAATGACGAACTCTCCGCCATTCGAGCAGAACTTGCAGAACAGGGATATCTGCGCAAAAAAGGCCCTGCTCCTAAAAAAGGCAAGGAAGCGAAACTTGCTCCAAAGCGTTATCGCTCGGACGATGGTTTCCTGATTCTCGTGGGCAGAAACAACGTTCAGAACGACCAGCTCACCCTCAAGGATGCACGCGGCAGAGATGTCTGGTTCCATACCAAAAACATTCCGGGCTCTCATACCATCGTGGTAAGTGATGGACAGGAAGTTCCAGACTCCACCTTGAATCAGGCCGCCATTATTGCTGCGGCAAACTCCAAAGCGGCAGATTCTGCACAGGTACCGGTAGACTACACCCTGATTAAAAATGTAAAGAAACCGCGAGGCGCAAAACCTGGCATGGTAATTTATGTAAACTATCAGACCGCTTATGTTACCCCCGACTTTGAACTAGAAAAACGCCTGATGATTGACTAATCATTGGAAAGGAGCATTATTTTTGATTCGCTTTTCCCGTATTACTGCACATACTCATCCATTTTTTGCAGATGCATTTGACCTGTATGCTCAAAGCTTTCCAATTCATGAACAGCGATTGTCCAAAAGCCAGCAAAATATTTTAAGCCACCCACAGTACCACTGTGACGCTGTTTTGGAAGATAATACCTTCTGCGGAATTCTTTTTTCCTGGGAAATCGGCTCTCTTACCTACATCGAGCATTTTGCAGTTTCTCCTTCTCTGCGCGGTCAGGGAACCGGTTCCAGAATTCTTGGGGAATTTCTGAAAACACATCCGCTCACCGTTTTGGAGATCGATCCCCCTCAGGATGATATCTCCATCCGCCGGGAAAAATTTTATCAAAGGCTTGGACTTGTAAGCAATGATGTCTCTCATTACCATCCGCCTTACCGTCCGCAGACAGCTCCTCATAAACTGGTTGTGATGAGCTACCCTCGTACCTTATCTTCGGCAGAATATCAGATGTTTTTTGATTATCTCCAGAACACCATCATGCATCAGGTCTATTAAACTTTAAAAAACTAAAAAGGGAACCGAGAAATTCTCGGTTCCCCTTTTTTACATTTCTACACTTCAAAAATGTCCAAATCCTGTCCATTGACGACCTTACCGTCATATCCGGCATCTTTGATTTCCTGTAAAATCGCCTCGCAGCACCATGCCATTTCATGTTCCAGGTTTTGTGTATTGTCCTGAATATTCATATGGTAAATCCGGTGATAGGTTACCAGAAGTTTTGGCTGTGCCTGTTGCGCTACCTTTGCAAGATCTGTACTCAGAGTATGTACCTCACGGTGGTACTTCTGCCACTTCGGTTCTCGACAGGCAATTCCTGCGCTGTACTCCACCTCATGCAGGAGGATATCGCATCCCTTGGCCTTCTGCGCTACAACATCCAACGGAGCAGTATCTCCACTGATTACAATTACCTTTCCATCCATGGTGGTAAATTTGTACGCGTAGCTTTCCAGTGTTCCGTGGCTGACCAAAAATGCTTCTACACTTACACGGTCATCCTGATAGATAACCCCTTCTCCAATCTCGTGGACCTTTACCTGATAACCGACCTCATTGGCACGTTCAAATCCATGCAGGCGAAAGTCAATATCCACCGCATACGCCGCCTGAATGTGCTCGGTCATATTTCGAATTCCCTTTGGACCAAAGACGGTCAACGGGGTTTCTCTTTCCAACACCCATGGTGTAAAGATCAAATCTGCATATCCAGCTGTATGGTCGGTGTGCAGATGGGTACAAAACGCTGTTGTCAGGCGGTCAGGACGCAGTGCATCTATTCCTTTATAATACGCTTTGGATGCCTGCCGAACCACACCCGGACCAAAGTCCACCAGATAAGCTCTGTCCCCCACCACGACTGCGGAAGATGGTCCGCTTGCATTGGGACAGGCATTTGGGGTTCCTGTTCCCAAAAGCACTAAATATGTTTTCATATTCTGCTCCTATTCGTCGGTATCTGGAAGCTGCTGTACACGTTTCCAGTAGTAGATAATAAACAAAACTGCTGTCAGTGCCCAGGAAATCGGGTAGCTGTAAACAATCATGTTTAAGGTGCGGTTGAGTGGAAGAACAAAGACAATCCAAATAACTCGGAATACACAAATTCCACCACAGGTCATCAGCATTGGCAGCACAACGTCGCCAATACCACGCAGGGAACCTGCAAAAATCTCAATAAAGGTAAAGCAGAAATAAGCTGGTGCCATTCGACGAAGAATATTAACGCCTATCTCGATTACCTGTGCATCTCCGGTGAAGAGCTGGAATACATATCCGCCAAGGAAGAACAACACAGCGCTAATCAGAATCGAGGCACCTATATCCATTGCCAGACAGACACGAACGCTCTTTTTCATTCGTCCAAATTTTCCTGCACCATAGTTCTGACCCACAAAAGTGGTGATTGCGATACCAAACGCACCGCTGATCATCCAGTAAATTGCATCGATCTTACTGAATGCTGTCCACGCTGCAACTGTTTCGGTACCAAAGGTATTTAAAGAGCTTTGAATGATTACGTTGGAAAGGCTGTACATAACCGACTGCAAACCAGCAGGCAAGCCGATTTTCACGATCATTCCCATTGGCTGCGCATGGAAACGGATCTTTTTCACCCTCAGGCGGAAGATATCGGTCGTACGGCACAGAGTCACCGTAACCATCACTGCACTGATTCCCTGAGAGAAGGTCGTTGCGATAGCAGCGCCAGCTACTCCCATCTTCAAAAATACAATCAGTATAATATCCAGAACGATATTGATAAAGCAGCATAAAATCAAAAAGTATAATGGTCTGCGGGAATCACCGACTGCACGCAGGATACCTGCACCCACGTTATAAATAAAAACAAAAACAAGGCCTGCAAAATAAATGCACAGATAGGTTGCGGATAAATCGATGATATTATCCGGGGTATTCATCAGTTTGAGCAGCGGACGTGTTATCAGAATTCCCATGATGGAAATAATAATGCCGCCTACAACAGAAAAAGCATATGCAGTATGCAGGGCTTTCTGCACACCATCTTCCTGTTTTGCACCATAGTGCTGCGAGATGACAACCGTTGCACCGGAAGCCAGACCTGTAAAGAAACCAACGATCAGGTTAATGATCTGGCTGGTTGAACCACCAACTGCTGCCAAAGCCTCTGTTCCCACAAAACGTCCTACAACTACGGTGTCTGCCGTGTTGTAAATCTGCTGGAAAAACGTACCGAGCAGGATGGGGAAAAAGAAGATCAGCAGCTGTTTCCAAATTACACCATGTATAATTTGGTTTTCCTTGGTTTCCATTTCCTGCATATCCATTCTCCTCTCATAAACCTTTTTTCAATTTGAATTGTTCTTAATATTATATAGCATAACCGCACTCAATTGTCGATAGGAAATTAAAATAAATTTTTATAAAATCTTAATTGACAGACTATACCTTTGGGTGTATCATAATTCCATCTTATGGGGAGGTGTTTTTTAAGTGAAAACGGCGCAAAAATTATCTCGTCAGGAACTGTTCGAACGCACCTGCAAAGAGATGGAAACCAATGGATTTGAACAAAAGCCACTGATTCTCCCTGCCAAAAAGCTTAATATCATCGCATTCCTGCTGATTGTCCCTCTTTTGGCTGTGACAATCTTTCTGTTTCTGCTTCGATGGAACGCCCTTCTTGAAAAGCATCCCGAGATTATTGCGATCACACCAATGTTTTTTGTATGCTTCCTTGCCAGCATTTTTATTCATGAACTGATCCATGGCCTTACCTGGTCCTGTTTTTGTCCGGATCGGTTTCACAGCATTCATTTTGGATTTCAGTTAAAAACACTTACTCCTTACTGCCACTGTGCACAGCCTCTAAAAAAATTCCCCTATCTGCTTGGTACCCTGATGCCCTGTTTGATTTTAGGTATAGGCACTTATCTGCTTTCTCTGTTAATTCCAAACTTCAGTCTCGCTCTGTTTGGCGCAATGAATATTGCTGCCGCAATCGGGGATCTTGCTATTTCCTTTCTCCTTATCCCGCAAAAGGATGTTTTGGTTGTAGATCATCCAACAGAACCCGGTTTGATTGCATTTTTCAAAACATAAAAAAATCTCCAGACAAAAAGTCTGGAGATTTTTTTATTATCTTCGTTTTACCGGCATCCACAACTCCAGATATCTCTGGTTCCTTTTTTCTCTCATCTTCCACTGCATTTTTGTAATCTCAATTCCCTCTTCCAACTCAAACTCCGAACCCGGAAGCCATTCCAACAAAATGCTTTTTCTCAACTCTTCTTCCTGCTCTGTTGGATAAACACTTCTCTGTGTCTGAAATACTGCGTATAAGCGTGGTGGAATGACGATCTCTTCAAACATATCTCCGAGCGGTGGATTTAGCTTTGCAAGGTTCTGGTATCTCTCCTGAGTCAGCCAACATCCTTCCTGCGCATATCTTTGCGCGATATAAAAATCATACCCTTTATCATCCACATTGGTGACCAGCGTATAGAGCGTTTCACAGTCCTTTACAAGACCATTTAATGCAAACTGCTGCAATCTGGTGTGGACAAAAAAATCTTCTTCCTGCTGACTGCGTTCTGATGGAATCCCTGAAAAGTGTGTTTTATACCCAATAAAGTGCATCTCTTCTGCTTGTATCATCTGGTAATTCATCTGCTCCCCGTCCTTTTCGTTACAATATATCTGGAATCTGCCAAAGTCATTTAATACAACTTTGTTTTTTCGCACCGCAGAAGGATTTACTCCATGAAACTTCCGGAAGGCACGACTGAAACTTTCCGGAGAATCATAGCCATACTTTAATGCAAGCTGCAAAATTCCAATCTGTGTATTTTGCAATTCCCTGCCCGCCATAGAAAGGCGTCTGAACCGAATATACTCCCCCAATGTGTACCCGGTTACCGCACGAAACATTCTTTGGAAATGGTAGGTCGAACAGTAGATTTGTCCGGCTACATCTCCATAGTCAATTGGCTCTGTTAAATGTTCTTCGATAAAATCCATTGCCCTTTGCAGAGCAAAAACCCCATTCATCTTTGTCTCTCCTCCTTTCTGGCTCTATTATATCGTCCGCCTGCATTTTCTTCCTGACTTTTTCTGCTCATTTTTCCTTTATCGCACAAAAAAGGAGTCCTTAATGGGACTCCTTTTTATACCCTCACCTATATTATATCTATACAAGCTCTGCAAGTTCTCCTATTCCCTTTCCCACAGCCAGAGGTCAAAGCCTTCCATTGGGATGAGATAACCCTTACCTATTTTTCGTATCGGAAATCTCTTGCCTTTAACAAGCTTATGTATCTGTTAGAATTTATCCTCTAAACAAATTGACATTATTTCTGATTCAAAGAAAGGAATCCTTGCTTCCATAGCTATGGAAAATAGTTAGAACAATTTCTGATAATAAGCAGCAACATTGTTCGTGGTTATCTTCCATTCACACTCCTCATTCATCAGCTCTTTCGAAGTCAGGCAGATTGCATTGTCATTCGTAATTGTCTTGTCCTCACAGGAGTCGATAGTCTTAACAAAGTAAAACATTTTATTGCTCATGAAAGCCAAAAGAGACATAATATCCAGTTCTTTTCCGTCTCTGTTGGCATTCTCATTCAAACTTAACTCGGCGTGGTTAATCATGGCTTCTCGAAGCTCGATGAGGGACAATGGCGTTGTGTTCTGGTAATAGACCAGATCATTGGTTGGGTCCATCATTACCCATTTCTTAAGGTCTTCCAGATAAACTTCACAAACTACGTGTACATCACCGGAAAGCGGCCGGCACTCTACTGCGCTTGCTCGGTAGCCATAAGCACGCAGAATACCCGCCAAGATAAGGGCCAATCCCCTACAATTCGTGTGATGGTTATGCTGGAAAGCATATTCCATCTGGGCAATGGTACCACAGTTTTGCTTATCATGTGTATAGTTAACCCCGTCTTGCTGAATGGTATAGCATAGCTTATCCATTATCGCAAGGCAGCTTTTGATATCGTGATGATTTTCTACATCTATTCCATGATTTTTAGCATAGGCAAGTACCTCTGGGTCGGATAGTGTAAACTGAAGTTTATTTTCGACCTGTTCACTTATATAATCCTGATGTGCCTGCAGCTCGTGAATATTCTTCTCCGGCACAACAATATGGTGATGATCAAAAGCTGGGATATCGCTTATCAGCTGCAATTCCAACTCCTTGTGAAAACCAATACTAAAAACATCAAAAACACCTTTTTCTGTTTCAGTATCAATTTGGATAGAGCTTGGCATATCGTTGAGCATCACGGTAATGATTATCTGATCCCCATCAAGTTCTGTTTTTATACAGTCATTGTTCATATCGCCAATGTCAATGAAGGATAGTTGGCTGAAAGGTTCCCCATCTTTACTTCCAAAATGAATCCATCCATTTCCAATTCCCAAATCTGTCTGATAAATTCCTTGTTTTTTCATATTCTACCACTCCTTCTTATTAAAAATTATTCTATTAAAACATAACAGAAAAGGTGAAACCCTTTTCGATTTAACAGCAGTGCTAATCTATCAGATGTATCAAAAGACTTATAAAACTATAAAACAAAACCTGAATGTAAAATCACATCCAAGTTCATTGTTATCACAACATTATAAGATTATGTAAAAGATTTACTCAATCTTGGAAAGAATCTCATAAAATACCCCCGGCAGAGCCGAGGGTATCTATTCTTTCCATTACAGTCCCTTTTGTTCCATTGAAGCATACAGCAAAAGCGGCAGGCAGTTATCCAATGCCTTATCACTGTTTTTACTGCTGAAAGCACCGTTGGACTCACTGGTTGTCTGGAAGGTTCTGCTCTTTTCCATCAGAATTACCGACTGAGTAAATAAGCTCTTCTCCCCTGTCTCCAGTGCAATCAACGCTGTCAGTGCATAAATACCTGGTGTCTCATACTGATAACGGTTGACTGGTGTTCCGTCTTTTTTGTATTTTGCAAAAATTCCGTTTGTATTTACTGCATTGCTCAGCCAATCCAGCGTTTGCTGTTTTACCTTTCCCTGTTTTGCAAGGTGATAAACTGTGAGCAGAGACTCTGCCATATCCACAACGCCCTGATCGTACTTGCCGGTTTTGGTATTATACTGTGTGTAATAAAATGGGAAGTCTGCGCTGATATATCCCTTTTGAACAACTGACAAAGCCTGATCGGCAAGCCCGTTTACTCCCAATTTGGAAATCTGCTCGAGATTAAAATCACTCAAAGAAACTGTTCCGTTCAGTTTATTTCCCTGGAAATATTTCTTGATAATTGCCGCTGACAATGTCTTTGCATCCTGCTCATAACCTTGTACTCCAGAAAATGCACCGTACATCCGCAGATCATCGCCCAAATCTCCGGTTAAACCACTATTTTTTGCAAGCCAGGATTTTTGCTGATTTAAAATGGTAGTATTCTTTTTAGCTGCTGCATACTCAGCAAGGATACTCTGTGCCTGTGTGCTCTTCTTAACAGAATCAGCTGACTGTTTTACACTACCGTCCGATACCAGCAGATTTTTGCTCACATAATCTTCGGTAGCCTTTCCTCTGCCCTTGGTAGCATAATCCAGCATAGCGCGGAGATTGCCCTGCGATTTGATAATTTCTGATGTGGCCAACACCAATTCTCCCTGCGGATTGAGCAGGATGGTTGTTGGAATTTCCCGAATACCGATTGCATTTCGGAAGGTCAGATTCTGGTCATACAAAACAGGAAGTCCCAGATTTAATTTTTTGATATATTCCGATCCGCTCTGAATGCTTTCATCCTGTCCATCCACGCGGTCAACCAAATACCATTTCACATTCGGGTAGTCCTTGAGGACCTCTTTTAATTGAGGCAGATATGCCAGTTCCTCCTGACAATCCGGGCACCAGCTTGCCCAATAGGTGATCAGCGTATATTGCCCCTCAGCTATTTCAATTTTGGCAGCTTTCCCTTTTTCATCCACAAAGGAATTTACCGGAAGCTTCTCTCCAATCAACAGATTAACCGGATAGCCCAGATAGCGCTTTTCTGCTGCACTGACTGACAATCCCAATACCATTGGCAGAAGAAGTACAGCCACACAAAACATACTAATAATCCGATGGGATTTCCTTTTGAAAGACATATGCATTCCCTCCTCGTCGTTTCACCCCAATTTTGTTTTGGCACAAATCTTTCTTTTACTATACACTGTTTCTTTTCTCTTCGTCAACCAATTCTCAGAAGAAAAGCAAACTTTCACATAAAAAAAGCCGGAAGATTTCCGGCTTTTTCTTAATATCCAATCTGTTCCATCGAAGCGTCCTGGTTGACCCAGCTTTCATAAACATCGATGATGCGATAGGTGTCTTTTGTATCACGTACAATCACACATTCGATACCTGCATTGATAATCATACGCTTACACATTGCACATGGATTTGCGTTGACAACATAGCTGCCATCTTTGTATTCCAGACCTACCAGATACAATGTACTTCCAATCATTTCCGAACGTGGTGCACTGATGATAGCATTTGCCTCAGCATGGACCGAGCGGCACAGCTCATAGCGCTCGCCTCTTGGAACATTCAGCTTTTCTCTGGTGCAGTATCCCAGGTCACAGCAGTTCTGACGGCCTCTTGGTGCACCCACATAACCGGTGGAAATAATCTCATCATTTTTTACGATGATTGCTCCGAAGTTGCGGCGGAGGCAGGTTCCTCTTGCTGCCACAGTCTGCGCAATGTCCAGATAATAGTTAATCTTATCTACCCTTTTCATATTCTTCCTTCTTTCCCTTTTCTATTCGCTATTTTTTCGGCCACAAAAACCCAACACCGATCATCTTCGGACCGCTGTTAATGCTGACCGCACATCCAACATCCGCAACAAAGCTTGGTTTTTTGCCTGTCTTCTGGTAAACCAGCTGTTCCATTTCTTCTCCGACATCAGGTTGTGTTCCTGTCAGCATCAAAAATGGAGAATCTTTCCCGATTTTGTCTGCAACAATCTGTGCCATTTTCTGCACTACAACGTTATTTCCTCTGGTTTTGGCAATAATCTTCATCTCACCCTGTCGGATCTGAATAATCGGACGAATCCCCAGCGCTTCCCCGACAATACCGGCAGCACAGCTGATTCTTCCCGACTTTTTGATAAACTCAAAAGAGAATGCTGTGATATAAATATCCAGTCTTTCAAACCAGTCCTGCAAAAATGTCAGAATTTCCTCGACTGTCTTTCCTTCCCTGCTCATTTTTGCTGCCTGCATAACTGGATAGCCGTATCCAAGAGAAAAGGTTTTGGAATCCACAATGTGAATGTTGATTTTTCCCTTTGCATCCGGACAGTTATCAAAAAATAGTTCTACCCCATCTTTTGCGCGCAGATAGGTTGCCGATGCAGTGGAAGAAATTCCTACCAGAATAACATCGGTGTATCCCTCCTGGTACGCTCTGTAATAGTATTCACAGTAGGTAACCGGTGAGATCTGCGAGGTGGTTGGGATTTCCTTTGCCGACTGCATGATGCTGTAAAATTCACGAGGAGTAAAATCGACCCCTTCCAGATATCCCTGACCATCCACTGCAATCGGTATGGGGATAATGTCAATGCCAAGTTCCTGGGCCGATTCGCGCGGAAGATCCGAAGCAGAATCGGTCATCATTTTTATTCTCTGCATAAACTCTCTCCTTTACCTGATTAGAAAATTCTCCTCCAGATATTTCTTCAATACGTATAAATACTAGTTTAATCATTTCTGCTTATCCCTTCAACCTTTTTTTCGCAAAGTTTATAATTTGTTCATTCTGACCTTTTTCATCCAACTTAAGCTTCCTTTTTTTATCTTTTTCGCGTATAATAAAGATAATATCTTCAAAAAAGAAAGGGTGTTTTTATGTCTGCTCCAACTCCTCATAACAACGCAAAACCTGGCGATATTGCTAAAACCGTTTTGATGCCGGGAGATCCCCTGCGTGCAAAACTGCTTGCAGAAACCTACCTGCAGGATGCTGTATGCTATAATCAAGTCCGCGGCATGCTGGGCTTTACCGGAAAATATCAGGGCATTCCGGTTTCGGTACAGGGAAGCGGTATGGGTATGCCATCCATGGGTATCTACTCCCACGAGCTGTTTCACTTTTATGGGGTCGATACCATCATCCGCATCGGTTCTGCCGGAGCAATCGACCCTTCCTTAAAGATTGGCGATATCGTGATCGCCGTTTCTTCCTGCACAACCTCCAGTTATTCCGCTCAATATCATCTGCCAGGCTCCTTTGCTCCTACCGCAAGCTTTTCTCTTGCATGCCGTGCTGCTGCAATCTGCGAAGAAAAAGGATTCCGTTATAAAGCAGGAACAGTGCTTACCTCCGACTGGTTTTACGATGAGTCTCAGGGACTTCCTGAATGGCAGAAAATGGGTGTACTGGCTGTCGAAATGGAATCTGCTGCTTTATATATGGAAGCTGCCCGCGCTGGAAAACAGGCGCTGTGTCTGCTGACCATCTCAGACAACCCTTTCACCGGGGAAGCTGTTCCTGCCGAGGTGCGTCAGAATGCCTTTACCCAGATGATGGAAGTTGCTCTTTCTCTTGCCAAATAATCAGGAGGTCCCCTTATGAAACGTGTTTTTGTCATTGTTCTTGACAGCTTTGGCATCGGGGAACTCCCTGATGCCGCAAATTATAAAGACAGTGGCAGCAATACCTTGGCTGCCTGCTTTGCAACTGGAAAACTCCAGATTCCCAATATGCAGAAAATGGGGCTGTACCAGATCGATGGAGTTACGGTTGGACAGCCTGTGGAACAGCCTGCTGCCGCTTATGGCCGAATGGCAGAGCGTTCTGCTGGTAAGGATACCACAACCGGTCACTGGGAACTGATGGGACTTGTCTCCCCAAAACCGATGCCGACCTATCCAAATGGATTCCCTAAAGAAGTGCTGAACCGTCTTTCGCAGGAAACCGGTCGCGGCATCCTCTGCAATCTGCCTTACTCCGGCACACAAGTCATCCGTGATTATGGTGAGGAACACCTGCGCACCGGTGATCTGATCGTTTATACCTCTGCAGATAGCGTTCTACAGATTGCTGCCCATGAAGAGAAAATCCCACTCGAGGAACTTTACCATATCTGTGAAACTGCCAGAAAGATCATGCAGGGGGAACATGGTGTGGGAAGGATCATTGCCCGCCCATTTATTGGCAATTCCCCTGACACCTTCACTCGCACTGCAAACCGACGTGATTTTTCCCTTGTCCCACCGCAGGATACCCTGCTTGACTATCTGATGAAAGCAAACCTGGAAACTATCGGTGTTGGAAAAATCTCCGATATCTTTGCTGGAAAGGGAATTTCCAAAAAAATTGTCACCCACTCCAATGATGAGGGGATGCAGCGCACGCTGGAACTTTGTCAAACCGACTTTTCCGGTCTGTGCTTTGTAAACTTAGTCGAATTTGATATGCTTTACGGTCACCGTAACGATGCCTTAGGCTACACACAGGCACTCAACCGCTTTGACCAGCAGTTGGGTGAACTGATTCCTCTTTTGCGCGAAGATGATCTGCTGTTTATTACCGCTGACCACGGATGCGATCCATCCACTCCATCTACCGATCACAGCCGGGAATATGTTCCGCTTCTGTGCTTTGGAAATCCGGTTAAACAAAACTGCAATCTTCATACCCGCAGTTCTTTTGGTGACCTGGCAGCGACTATCGCCGATTATTTTTGCATCGAATTTCCTGGGAAATTCGACTCTTTTCTGCATGATATTTCCCAGGAAATTTCTTCAACTTAAAGGGAGGTGTCGTGTATGTATGAAAAAAGGCTGATCGATCTTGCTTTGGAAGCCAGAAAACGCGCTTATTGCCCTTATTCTCATTTTGCAGTAGGAGCTGCACTGCTTTGTCAGGACGGCACCATTTATACTGGATGTAATATTGAATCTTCTGCTTATACTCCGACCATCTGTGCAGAACGGACTGCCATCTTCAAGGCAGTTTCAGAAGGAAAGCGGGAGTTTATCTGTCTGGCGGTCGCCGGAGGCAGGGAAGATGCGGATATTCTTCCTATCACCACCCCATGCGGCGTTTGCCGTCAGGTCATGATGGAATTTTGCAATCCACAAACTTTTTTGATTTTCTGTGCATCCAGTCCGGAAAATTACAAAGCCTATACCTTAGCACAACTATTGCCAAAAGGATTTGGTCCAACCAATCTTAATTATTAAAATCAAATCAGGAGGTTTTCCCCATGAAAAACTACGAATACAAATTTGTTGAAGTTCCAACTTCCGAAAATGGAAAGGAAGCAAATGCTCCGCTCAAAATCTGTGCCCAGATCATCACCGCAGAGTCTAAAGGCGGCTGGAGATTAAAACAGATCATGGAACCACAGGCAAATGTTCGCAATGCAAACAGCTATCTGATTATTCTGGAAAAAGAAGTCGGCTAAACAATTTTGTTCCTGTAAACTACAAACTTCCCCTTTGAACTAGACCAAAAGGGGAAGTTTGTGCTATAATGGAAAAAATTTGATTAAGCCGTTATTTTGTGCTGAAAGGAGCATTTCATGGAAAACCTTTCCAACATCTCGGTCATCCGGGATGTGCTGTCCCGTCATGGATTTTCCTTTTCCAAAGGGCTGGGACAAAACTTTCTGATTAACCCGACCGTCTGCCCAAGAATGGCTGAGATGGGCAACGCACAGCCTGGCTGGGGAATGATCGAAATCGGTGCCGGTGTCGGTGTTCTGACAGCAGAGCTTGCACAGCGTGCCGACAAGGTTGTCTGTATCGAAATCGACAGCCGCCTGCTTCCAATTCTGGATGAAACCCTTGCCGAATATAACAATATCAAGATTGTGAATCAAGACGTTCTGAAGGTGGATCTGCACAAGCTGATTGCCGAGGAATTCCCTAATATGCCGGTAGCTGTCTGCGCAAACCTGCCTTATTACATCACCTCACCGATCATCATGAATCTGCTGGAATCCCGCCTGCCAATTTCCTCCCTGACCGTTATGGTACAAAAGGAAGCAGCACAGCGAATCTGCGCTATGCCGGGCAGCAGGGAAGTAGGAGCAGTTTCGATTGTTGTGCGTTACTACTGCGAGCCAAAAGTCCTGTTTCAGGTTTCCCGCGGCTCCTTTATGCCAGCTCCTGACGTCGATTCCACTGTAATCCGTCTGGATATCCGCAAACAGCCTGCGGTGGATATCAAAAGGGAAGAGGACTTCTTCCGCGTTGTAAAAGCCGCTTTTTCTCAGCGCAGAAAAACCTTGTCCAACACTCTTTCCTCCGGTCTTTCGATGAACAAAACACAGATTGCCGAGCTTCTGGAACGTGCCGGCGTTGTATCCAACCTGCGTGCTGAACAGCTTTCCATGCAGCAGTTTGCAGACATTGCAAACGCATTAAATCCATAAAAAAATCCCGCACTTTTAGGTGCGGGATTTTTTTATATTACAGAAAAGCAACTGGTTCTTTTCTTGGCTCCTTAAAGTTTGCAAGGCACCATGCAACGCTTGCCTGGAAGCCTTCTGCCGTAAAGGCTTTGGAACCTAATGGACACAGGCGGACACAGGACAGGCACTTGATACACTTTTCCGGATCTGCCTTGCCTGGATCTTTTGCATCGATTGCCCCAACTGGACAGTTTCTGACACAATTTCCACAGTGAATACAACCATTCGTATTGACCGGTGCCATCGGTGCGGATGGTTTTCTCTCTTTATAAGGACGATTGCCCGGGATAACACCTTTTTCCAGAGCCTGTACCGGACCTGTCAGCTTTTCCTGAAGCTTCTGTCCAAATTCTTTTGCCCATGCAAGGTCAGATTCATCTGGACGTCCTGTCGCGATCTGGGTGGTATAGGAATGTTCTCCCAAGCAAGCTGCAGCTGCTGTCACCAGAAAACCTTTTTCGGTGAGCAAATCTTCCATCTCAACCAGACAATCATCGAAATGTCGGTTTCCATAAACCGCCACAATAGCGCAAGGAGTATTGTTTCCACTGATATGCTTTTCAAGATACTCCCGTACCAGCAGCGGCATTACACCTCCGTATACTGGTGAACCAAAGATGACAAAATCATCTTCTCCAAAACAGACATCCCGTTCGCGGCTTGCCGGCAGTGTAAAATCAACCGTTTCAAATGGACAGCCCATTCCTTCTGCCATTGCCAGAAGATTTTTCTTTGTTGTTTTTGTACTGCTGAAATAAACCAATGTTACCTTCTTTGCCATATTGGATTCCTCCTTCTTTATGCTGATTATAGCACCGGAGAAAATCCTTGACAAGCTATCCTAACGCAGGGCAACTGCATCCCGGAAAATGACCTTTCCGCCATAAGGATAGAACTGGATTCCCGAAACTCCTTCTCCCAGTACAAAGTAACTGGTTTCCACCATCAGCGGATAGGCAACTGCATCATCCAGCAGCATAGTTTCAGCCGACACATAACGGTTTAATATCTGCTGCGGGTCATGGGAATTTCCTGCTCCCTCCACAATCGAATCAAAAGAAGGATTCTTGTATGCTGAAATATTTGAGGTAGAAGAGGAGGTAAATCTGGAAAGAATATCGGTTGGAGTATTCGCCGATGCCTTCAGTGGAACCAAAGCGACCTGATAATCTCCTATGCTCAAACGGGAGCTGAGTTCATCGCGGGAAACTTCCTCGATATTAACCGAAACTGCCAAAGTGCTCTGCCATGCCTGCTGCAGCAACCCGCACATTTCCGGAATTGAGCTGTCAGACGGAACCAAAAGCTGAATCTTCCGCAGAGTATCTGCTTCCAGTTCATCCATACCTGCCCGGTAGGACTGGTATGCTGCCTGTGGATCGTATGTATTCTTGGTGGTAACCGATGTCTGTTCTGTGTAGGATTGAGTAAACAGAGAAATCGTCGGCGGAATCAGGCGATCATATACCCGCAGATTTTCCTGCTTGCTCTTTTGAAAATATTCCTCCAACACGCTGCGATCAATTGCACGAATAAATCCCTGACGCACCTGTTGATTACAGAATGCCGTGTGAGTCTGATTAAATACTAATGCCCAAACGGTGCTTTCTGTTTCTTCGCAGGTCATACCCTTGGCTTTTGCCTTTTTATACTGTTCGTAATCTGCAAGGCAGCCGTCCGATTTTCCATCCATCAGCAGATCAAAATAACTTGGAGCCTCCTGACCAGCTTCTTTTTGCGCAGCAGTCTGCACATCACGGTTCATATAAAGATAAATCCCCGGAGACTGTACCTCAGCAGCTCCATAATATTTATCGTTTTTCTTTAAATAGATGCGGTTTCCGTTTTCCCACTGCATCAGATAAAAAGGACCATTGGAGTAAGTTTCCTTGATGGTTGCTCCATATTTTCCATTTGCATTTTCAAACAGCTTCTGACTGCACGGCATTGCCGAAGAATGTGCCAGACTTTCCAGAAAGGCTGGATCTGCATAGTCCAGCGTAAACTGTACGGTCATGTCGTCCAGCGCCTTTACACCCAATTCTTCCGCCGAAGCCTGTCCAGACAAAACCTTCTGGCTGTTATGAATGGATGAATACATCGAAGCAAATGGGGAAGGGTAGATGTTATTAAAAATTCTCTGGAATGCAAACACAAAATCATGTGCTGTCACTGGTGTGTTTTCCGAATCATCCCAGACCATCCCTTCTTTTAGAGAAAAGGTATAAACAGTCTGATCCTCTGACACTTCATATCCCGTTATCACGCCATTTTCCAGTTCTCCCGAAGGCAGCTGGCGCATTAAACCTTCCATCATATTGTAAATAACCAGCTGTTCGCTCTCTCCATCCGCAAACTGCGGGTCCAGACTGGTGACACCGCCAGAAAGGTCATACCGAAGCAGAGAAGGTTCTGCACCGCACCCTGTCAGGGCAAAAACCAGGACCAGAGCCATCATGATACAATTTATTTTCAAAAATCGGTGCATCTTTTTCAAGACAACACACTCCTTTTTTCTATCTTTTTATTCCCAAAATCTCATATTACCCCATAACTTTTTCCCGGGAAATGTTTCCGCGATATAGTCAGCTTTCAGTTTATCATGACACAAAAATAAATTCAATTCCAATATTATGAAACTTCCCAATTTACCCCACAGATTTCCCTAATTTTAAGGAAATCCCACTTTTTTCTTGAAATCCTGTGTACAAGATGGTACTATTATTTCATTAAAGCACTAAACTAAGGCATTTGAATCAATTTAGTCCGCTTTAATTTTGTAAACTGTGTAATAAAATCGTGCAGAGAGGAAGTAGAAGTAGAAATGAACATCGAAGAGATCTTCGGCATCCGTGTTTTTGACGATGCCGCCATGCGAAAACGCCTTCCTGAAAGAGTATACGAAAGTCTTTCCCGTACCCGCCGTCTGGGAGAAAACCTTGACCCTAGCATTGCGGACGTGGTTGCTTGTGCTATGAAGGACTGGGCAATTGAACAGGGGGCAACCCATTACTCCCACTGGTTCCAGCCAATGAACAACTTTACCGCCGGCAAACACGATGCTTTTCTGTCCACTACCGGCAAGGATGGCCGCATCTCCCTGGAATTTTCCAGCAAAGCCTTAATCAAAGGTGAAGCAGACTCCTCCTCCTTCCCATCCGGTGGACTGCGTGCTACCTTTGAAGCAAGAGGATACACCACATGGGACCCAACTTCCCCGGCATTTGTCCGTGATGGAACTCTGTTTATCCCGACTGCATTCTGCTCCTACAACGGAGAGGCACTGGATGCAAAAACACCTCTGCTTCGTTCCATGCAGGCAGTTTCTCAGGAAGGTGTACGTCTTCTGCGCGCTCTGGGCAACCAGACCGTTACCAAGATCATTCCAATGGTCGGTGCAGAACAGGAATACTTCCTTGTAGATTACAAGCTGTATGACCAGCGCCTTGACCTGAAAATCTGCGGACGCACTCTGTTCGGTGCAAAACCTGCAAAAGGTCAGGAACTGGATGACCACTATTGCGGACGAATCCGGATTCGTGTTGGAGAATTCATGCAGGATCTGGACAAAAATCTATGGGAAATGGGTATTGCCAGCAAGACCAAACACAACGAAGCTGCTCCTGCACAGCATGAGCTGGCTCCAGAATACTCCACCGCAAACATTGCCTGCGACCACAACCAGCTGATTATGGAAACCATGCGCACCATCAGCAAAAAACATGGACTTGCTTGTCTGCTGCACGAAAAACCATTTGCCAACGTAAACGGTTCGGGCAAGCACAACAACTTCTCGCTCTGTACCGATACCGGAGAAAACCTGCTGAAACCTGGAAAACATCCAGAAAATAATCTGCAGTTCCTGCTCGTGCTCTGTGCTTTCCTGCGCGGCGTCGACCTTTATGCTGACCTTCTGCGCATGTCTGCAGCTTGTGCTGGAAACGATCACCGTTTGGGCGGTTGTGAGGCTCCACCTCCGATCATCTCTATCTTCCTGGGTCACCATCTGACCAATATTCTGGACAAAATTGCAAATGGCAGCAGCCCGGAACAACTCACCCGCGAAACCATGAATGTTGGTGTAGATGCCATTCCGGAATTTTTGAAAGATGAGACCGACCGAAACCGTACTTCTCCGTTTGCCTTTACCGGAAACAAATTTGAGTTCCGTATGGTAGGTTCTTCCCAGTCTTTGGCTTACTCCGAGGTTGTGCTCAATACCATCCTCGCTGATTCCTTCCATGAATTTGCGCTTCGTCTGGAACAAGCTGACAATGTGGAAGATGAAATTCGCCGCATCATCACCGATACCATGCACGATCACAAGCGCATCATCTATAACGGCAACAACTATTCTCAGGATTGGGTAGAAGAAGCAATCCGTCGCGGACTGCCGATCCTTAAATCCTCGGCAGATGCGTTCCGAACCCTCATCGATCCAAAGAATATCGATCTGTTCGATCGTTACCATGTCTTTTCTCCAAAGGAAAGCTCTGCACGTTATGAAATCCAGCTGGAAAACTATATCCATGTTATTCAGATCGAAGCTTCCACCATGCTGGAAATCGCAAAACGTCAGATCATTCCAAGCTGCATTAAATACAGCGGAAAGATTGCCCAGAGCCTGCACGAGATCACTGCCTGCGGCATGACTCCAAAACGAATTCAGAACCATCTGGAAACTGTCACCGAATCGGTGGAAAGTATCATGGCTCTGACCGATGAACTGGAGCGTATCCTGAATCTGTCCACCAGCTTCACCGACCCATATCGCCGTGCTCAGTACATGGCAGGAGATGTCTGTGATGCAATGGCGAGACTGCGTGCCCGCTGCGATGCACTGGAAACCATTGTGGACCAGAAAGATTGGCCAATGCCAACCTATACCGATCTGCTGCACCGCATTTAAACTTTACCTAAACATGATGTCAATGCTGTGACAAAAAGAACCCCCGTTAGATATTCAGCAAGTTGTCCTGAATATTTAACGGGGGTTTCTGTTAAAATTCTTCGTTTTATAATGCAATCCAGTAGCGCTGGGTGATTCTGTCACCTTCTAAAACTTCATTTTCCAATACGCCGCCATTCTTCTGAATGGTTTTTGCCGAACCGATATTGGTCTTATCGCAGGTAACCAAAGCCCGGTCAAGTCCCAGTTTCCGACATTCCTCCAACGCCAGAGCAAGCATTTCGGTGGCATAGCCTTTGCGGCGCTGGGAAGGGCGTACGCTGTATCCAATATTTCCGCCAAACTGAAGCAAATATTCGTTGAGTCGGTGACGAATATCGATCATTCCTACCAATTTGCCGCTTTCTTTTTCTACTCCCAGGAAGGTAGTTGCTGGAACCAAACCTTCACGGACAGTTTCCTCAGAACGGTTATTGACGTTATTCTGATACCACTCCTCAAAGCTCTGTGCGTTTGCAAGGCCACCTGTACCATCCATGCTATCCTGATTGCGCAAAAACTCCTCACGATAATCCCACACTGCCTGTTTGTGTTGTTCTGTGGGCAGAACCAGCATCAATCTGTCCATGATATTCCCTCCTGATTTTATTTTTTCATTCCATCTCTCTGGAATGATTTTCGCAATTATAGCAAAAAATAAAGGAGCTGTCAACGAACAGCTCCTTTATTTCGGATTATCCTATCATAGCTAATTGCGATTTTCTGTGCAGACTATGTTCTTGATATCCATCATCCTGCAAGAAATGATGTCAGCAATAACTTCCGTTCCTTTTCGCTATGATAGCCCCTCCTTTATTTCGTCTGAATTCATTATAGCAACAAATCGAAACATAATCAAGATATAAAATTGAATACAGCCTCTTAAATGATACTAATTGAAACAATCATTGTAACTGTTATCGAAGACCAATATAATTCATACAAGGAGGTGGTGGATAATTGCTTTTGCACGAAAGAATAAAAGACCTTCGTTTAAGTGGAAATTTAACGCAGAAGCAGCTTGCTCAGGAGCTGCATATCTCCCGCTCCGCATACGCTTTATACGAAACTGGAAAAAGGCAGTTAGGATACGATATTCTATGTACCATCGCCGATTTTTATCAAGTCAATATTGATTATCTATTCGGACGAACAGATAATCCCGAGCAATTATTTTATTTATCTTTGGAAGAACGAGACCTACTTAAAAAATTTTCCAAACTGGATTTTAGAGGAAAAGAAAACATCCACTGGATGCTGCAGCTGGAATATAATCGACAAACTCAAAATCAGAACAAAAAAGACGCGGAATAATATCCAGCGTCTTTTTTTATTTTATCACAGCTATTATGATGTTAGCCCCATATCTTGAATATTGGATTAAAGCATTTTTGTGATACGGGCGGCAGGGGATCAAAAAGTCACGAGTCCAGCTATATCAAAGCAATAGAAAACGCTTCGACCAATCGGTCGGAGCGTTTTCTTTGTGGTGCGGATAGCAGGACTTGAACCTGTATGAGTTTAACCTCACTAGAACCTGAATCTAGCGCGTCTGCCAATTCCGCCATATCCGCGAATCACGAGTATTATTATAGCATCGCAATTCGGATCTGTCAACACCTTTTTTCAAATTTTTTTAGAAAAATTATTTTTTCTTTGTTTTTTTGTTTTTGCCTTCTGGTTTTCGTTTTGGACGTTTGCGAACACTGTACCCAAAGCTGCCTACTTTCTTGCCCGGAGCAAAATATTCTCCATGCATATAGGAAGCCAGTCCGCACTGTTCCATATGCAGCTTGCCGTCCTCATCCAGATACTGTTCATCGATATCGATTCCCACAATCTCTGCCAAAAACATATCGTGGCTTCCAAGTGGAGTGATATTCTTTACTTTACACTCGAGATTGATCGGACACTCCTCAATCAGTGGAGCCGAAACCTGATTTGCTTTTCCTGGAGTCAGATGACACTCCTTGAATTTATCGACGTCTCGTCCAGATTTTACGCCGCACCAGTCTGCCTGACGGACCAGTCTGGATGGAGTGAGGTTGATAACAAACTCTCCGCTTTCTTTAATGATATCATAGGAATATCTGCTGGGACGAACCGAGATATAGGTCATTGGCGGATTAGAGTTGACAATGCCGGTCCATGCAATGGTAATGATATTTGGTTTTTCTTCGCTGCCGCAGCTGACCATTGTTGGAGCTACCGGTGCCAGCAGGGTAGAGCCTTTCCAGAATACTTTCGCCATCTGTTTGAAACTTCCTTTCCATAACGTTCTTTTTTCTTTACCATTATACACAATCCGACTCTTCCTCACAAGAACCCGTTTTATCATTTTGGCAGAAGTTTTTGTTCTGATTTTATCAGTCATTGTCTTTTGATTAAACTATGATATAATAATATGATGTTGATTTATCTTCGATTAACCAAAATATCAAGGAAAGGATGTCTTTATGTCACAACACCCTCAAAACAAGATGGGAACCATGCCGGTAGGAAAGCTGCTGATTTCCATGTCGCTGCCTGCTATGTTTTCTATGCTGATTCAAGCCCTGTATAACGTCGTAGACAGCATTTATGTCGCACAGATCGGCGAAGATGCACTGACTGCCGTTTCGCTCGCATTTCCAGTTCAGAACTTTCTGATTGCGGTCAGCGTCGGTACCTGCATCGGTTTAAACTCCCTGATTTCCCGCCGTCTTGGAGAACGTCGTGAACATGAAGCCAGCCTTGCTGCCACTCATGGTGTCCTGATTGCGTTGGTGGAATGGGTCGGATTTTTGATTTTCGGTTTATTCTTCTGCCGCATCTTTTTCCAAGCCTTCACAGATAACCCAACCGTTATTCAGATGGGCATTGATTATACCTCCATTGTAACCATTTTCTCCTTTGGATGCTTTGTTGAAATTACTCTGGAGAAAACCCTTCAGGCAACTGGAAACATGATCTATCCAATGCTGTTTCAGCTGACGGGTGCCATCACCAACATCATCCTGGATCCAATCTTTATCTTTGGCTGGTTCGGACTTCCTGCCATGGGAGTAAAAGGTGCTGCAATCGCTACCGTTGGCGGACAGATTCTCTCCATGTTCTTCGCTATCTATATTATCGTCCGCAAAGAACATGCTGTTCAGATTCATTTTAAGGGATTCCGTTTTTCCGGACAGATTGTCAAGGATATCTTTGCTGTCGGATTCCCATCCATTATCATGCAGTCCATCAGCTCAGTTATGATTATGGTATTAAACAATATCCTGATCGTATTCTCTCAGGCTGCTGTTGCTGTCCTCGGCGTTTACTTCAAACTGCAATCCTTCATCTTTATGCCGGTATTCGGACTCGGACACGGCTCCATGCCGATTATGGGATACAACTTCGGTGCCCGCAACAAAAAACGTCTGGTGCACACACTCAAGCTTTCTTCCACCATCTCTCTTTGCATCATGATTGTCGGCCTCCTGATCTTCCAGTTTGGTGCAAAATATCTTTTGATGATGTTTAATGCAAGCGAGGAAATGATGGAAATTGGTATCTCGGCTCTGCGCACCATCAGCCTTTGTTTCCCTGCTGCTGCTCTGGGTATTTCCTTCTCCAACTTCTTCCAGGCAATTGGCGAAGGCAAAAACAGCCTTTTGATCTCTGTTCTGCGTCAGCTGTTTATCCTGCTTCCGGCTGCATGGCTGATTTCCCGCATCGGTACCCTCAATCAGGTATGGCTTGCTTTCCCAATCGCAGAGGTATTTGCGCTGATTGTCAGTATTCTGCTGCTTAAACTTACCTACAAAAGCAAAATCCACGATATGGAATATCTGGCCACAGAAGAGGAATAAAATATTCATAGAATGTTTCTATACGCTGTTTGACAGCGATTTCAAAAAACATTATAATAAAAACACAGTTAAGTGTATGAATCCCTTTGTTTTGTAAAGGAGCTGAATTGTATGAGAAAAATCGTTTTATATGGTACCGGTACATGAGGCGGCTGCCCACCAGTGAAAGAGGTTCTTTCCGAAAATAACATCAAATACATGTATGTTGATATCTGCGAAAGTGTCGGCAAACTCAAAAGCTTTTTAAAGATCCGCGATACTGCAGAAGAATGTAAGGAAGTTCGTGAACAGCATCGTGCCGGCATTCCTTGCCTTGTCATCGATAACGATGTCATTCTGGTAGAAGGTCCAGAGCACATGAAACAGCTGATCGATCAATACCAGCTGAAAGCAGAATAAAAAGCATCAAAAAAGGTCGGGAAACATCCCGACCTTTTTTCTTTTTCTTTATTTTCCAAGCATTCGGATTAATGCCGGCAGCTGGGAAAGATTATCTATTACAAAATCTGCTCCTGCTTTGCGGAAGACCTGTTCCACACGGCAGCATTCTTTTTCCTTTTGTTCTGGAGACATCTGCTCAAATTCTTCCTGAGTCAGACCAAGTTCCGAGCTTCCCTCAATTACACCAACCGACCATACGCCGGCACTGACACCTTCACGAATATCGGATACCGTATCTCCAACCTTTACCACATTCTTGACAGAAGATACACCCAGGACCTTCATGTTTTCAAAAATCATGTAAGGATACGGACGTCCTTTTCCACCAACACCATCCGGGCTGATCCAAAAGTCCGGGCTGTAACCTTCTTTAGCAGCACCTTTTACTACAATATCCATCATGGCATCGGTATAGCCTGTACTGGAACCAATTTTAATTCCCATTTTTCTTAAGGTATCTACAGTTTCCAGAACAAATGGTTTTGGAGAAGAATAATCTTTTAGGATAGAAAACAGTTTTGGCTCAAACTGTGCATATACTGCTTCCACATCCTCTTCGGTTGCTTCTCTTCCGTGTACGCGTTTCCATTCTGTTGCAATGCGTTCCATCTTCATCATGGTACGGATATGATCTCTTTTCAGCATTCCCATTGGTTTTCTTGTTTCTTCCATAGTAACTGGAACATCATAGTGCGCAAATGCTTCACGAAATGCCTGTACCGGCGCAAAACATCCATAATCAACAGCGGTTCCTGCCCAATCAAAAATTACAGCTTCAATCATGCTACATTCTCCTTCTTCTTTTCAATAAAGTTTGCAATGATGCTGGTCAGTTTTTCAATATCCTCCGGATAAATTTCTCCGATATTACCGATTCGGAAGGTATCCATTTTGGTAAGCTTTCCAGGATAAATAGCATATCCGTTTTCTTTGATATATGCATAGAATTCCTGGAACTGGAAAGAAACACCGTCTGGATAGAAGAAGGTCGTGATGATTGGACCCTGATGTACTTTATCAATATAAGTAGAGAATCCCATGCGTTCCATCTTTTCAATCAGCATCTGATTGTTCTGAACATAGCGATGGTTACGTGCTGCAATTCCGCCCTCCTGTGCAAGCTCATCCAGCGCTTTGGAGAATGCCAGTACAACATGAGTCGGGGAAGTAAAGCGCCATTTTCCGTCCTTTTCCATTCCTCTCCATTGATCCAGCAAATCCAGAGAAAGGGAACGGGCTTTTCCCTCGCTTGCAAGCAGTTTATCTCTTCGGCAAATAATAAAGGAGAAACCTGGAACACCCTGAATACATTTGTTTGCACTGGAAATCAGGAAGTCAATTCCCCAAGAAGCAACCGGGATATCAACGCCGCCAAAAGAGGACATTGCATCCACGATGAAGGTGCGTCCTGCCTGACGAACTACTCGTCCTACCGACTCAATATCATTGAGGATTCCGCTGGTAGTTTCGCTGTGGACCATTGCCACATGTGTGATGGATGGATCTTCTGCCAGCAGTTTTGCAATATGGGATGCATCTGGAACCTTGTCATAGGTCTGTGCATAGTGAAGATAAGGAATCTTGGCATGATCACAAATCTGGGTCATTCTTTCTCCGTATGCACCATTGGAGCAGATCAGTACCTTATCCTGATCTCCAATTACACTGGAAAAGACACTTTCCACACCGAATGTTCCGCTTCCCTGCATCAAAACAGCAGTATAATCATCCTCGGAAACCTGTGCTAATTCCAGAAGCTGACGTCTGATTTTCTGAGTGACTGCTTTGTAATCGTCATCCCAAGTACAGCGGTCTACCATCATTTCCTGTTTTACAGTATCGGTTGTGGTCAATGGACCGGGTGTCAAAAGTTTATATGTATTTGTCATGAGAAATCACCGTTTTCCTTTCGTATCTGTTTTTATCCTTTTGCGCGTTCAGAAAGTTCCTGATGCGCCTGGAACAATTCAAATGTTAATGGTTCTGCAAAGGTACTTGGATGTGCAGACTGGTTTGCCGGATCTGCAGTCTCACCCTCGTATAGTGGGTTTGGATAGGTCTGAATCAGCTCTTCGCGGGCATTTTCGATAATGCATTGTGCCATCTCCATTGCCAAAGGATTGCTTTCTTCACCCTTGTCCAGAACTGCGACCGACTCGGTCAAAGAGAAGTTTCCTTCTTCTGGATCAACATAATCGATTGGAAGACCATCTGCTTTATCTGCAACTGCCTGATGACGCAGACCAAAACCGATTGCAACCTCACCAGCACGGCACAACTTGAGCGGACCGGAACCAGAAGTTTCGATGTGTGCTCCTGCATTTTCATAGATACCGGAAAGCACCTCTTCTGCACCATCTTCTCCATAAGCATCCACCAAAGCCTGAATCATCAGCCATGCAGTAGAAGACGAAAGGATATCGGTCACTGCAATCTGTCCTTCATAGACCGGATCAGCCAAGTCTTTCAGGCTGGTTGGAACGGGCAGATTTTCTGATTCCATCAGCTCTGTGTTAAGAATAATTGCACCTTCCTGAGAGGTGATCGGTGCGGTATAGTCAGCAACTTCTTCCAGTGTTTTTACATCAAACTCCAGAGGCTTGAACATATTGTTCTGTTCCTGTGCACTCTGAAGATAGAAAGTACTCATGGTTACCAGATCTGCTTCCAGATTGGTTCCCTCTGCCAGCAGTTTTCCTCCCAGTTCTGAGGTACCATAGGTCTGAAGAATATATTTTCCTTCATATCCGGCTGCATTCAGCGCATTCTCCATTGCAGTAACCGCCTCTTCATCTGCATTGGAATAGATGACAACCTGATTTTCTCCGCTTTTGCTATCAGAAGCACTCGAAGCGCACCCACTCATCAGAGAGGCAACCATTGCACAGGAAATAATCAGCGCAAGACAACGTTTTAACTTCATAATCAAAACCCTTCCTTTTCAAGCTCTTTTGAAATTTTCTTTTTGCTTTGCGTTTGTTTTTTCTTTTTTGACAAATTTATGATTGGCCATCCAGGAAAAAAGTGCTTTGGCTCCCAGATTGGTGGCCAGGATTAACAGAGACAATACAAACACCTCGTTAAAGCGGTTTACATATTGCAGCTGTTTAATCATGGTTGTAAGTACCATCGTGCGGGCACCGGCAATAAAGATCAGTGCACTGATGGTAACCATTGAATTGATGAAGTAATAACTGAACACCTCGATCAGGCTGGACATCGCATTTGGTGTGACCACCCTTAAAATCGTTTTAAACCAGCTGTCTCCCATCAGCATGGCGGTGGTTTCCCATCCGGCATTCATCTTAGAAAGTGCGTTCTTCATCATCAGATAGGGAGTGGAGAAGTAGTGAACGATATTACACAAAATCATCAGGAGCAGCGTGTTCTGAAGTCCTGTTCCAGAAAAAAGAAACAGGTAAGAAACACCAAGCACCATACCTGGAATCGCGTTGGTCACCAGTGCAATGCTCTCGATGGTTTTTTTGTATCCAGCAGAAAGCTTGCTTCTTGCCACAATCAGTGCTGCACCGTATGCAGTCAGCGTTCCCAGCAGAGCGGTCATCACTGCCATCAGCAGGGAATGGACATATACACTCAGCAGTTCACTGTCCGAAAAGACTGCCACAAAATGTTCCAGAGAAAACGCAGTTCGGTACGGCCATTCTTCTACCATCGGGACCACAAAAATTACAGCAAAGATGGAGAGAATTGCTACTGAGATAACCGAGCTGGAAATTCCCCAGCCGACATCTCTTGCAGTGTTTTTTCTAAGCTCAGGATTGGAGATTCGATTATATCGAATGTTGAACCGCTCCAGAATCTGGAGAATACAGATACTTCCAATCGAAGGAATCAGCATAATCATTGCGATAACTGCGCCGCGGTTAAAGTCCGGTATTCCACCCAACATCTGGTTGTACAACAGGGTTGCAATTACCTCATACCCTCCGCCGACAGATGCTGGAATTCCAAAATCAGTAAAGCACAGAAAGAATGCCTGGATAAATGCACCCGCCAGCGTTCCCAAAAGTGGTCTGAGAACAGCAATCCAGAAGGTTGATAGTGTTTTGTCTCCCATAACCTTGGAAACAATCAATGTTTTTTTGTCCACAAAATCCATCGTGTTGTGAATCAGCAGGAAGGCAACCGGCACAGTATAGATCACATATCCAACCAGCAACCCGCCAAAGCCATAAATATCAAAGAACTGACGCCCCAGCAGTCTGGTGAGCAATCCTTGCTTGCCAAAAGAATAAATGATGGCGAATCCATAGGTGATGGTGGGGAGAAACATTGGCAGCGTTGCAATAGCACTGATCGCTTTTTTCATCTTTTGCGGCAGTCCTGTATAATGGACTGCATAAGCCATCAAGAAAGCAATCAGAGATGCCAGTACTGCAGAAGCAGCTGCAACCGTAAAGCTGTTGCCTAAAGCTTCCAAAAAACCTTTCTGCGACAAAACTGCTGCATAGAATTCTCCTGTGAAGCCTTGGTTCCACAGAGATTTTCCCAGCAGCAGAAGGATTGGTGCTGCCAAAAACGCCGCAAACAGAAAGACTATCAGAAAGAAAATCAGTTTTAATTCCCAGTTTTTGTGTTTCATAATTCCCTCTTACATGGTAGCTGCCAGCTGGGTCATATCGCCAAACAACGCGTAGATATTATTGCGCTTGATTTCCAGCTGATTGAGGATAAATTTGCGAACAAAATCATTCTTTGGCTGATGAACGATCTCCTCCGGCTTTGCATACTGTGAAATATTTCCCTTATCAATAATCAATACACGGTCAGATAAGGTCAGTGCTTCTTCTGGATCATGTGTTACGATGATGGTGGTCAGATGATATTCCCGTGCAATTGTTTTGATTCTGTCCTTAATTGATTCTTTGATAACACCATCTAATGCGGAAAGTGGTTCATCCAGAAGCAGGATGCGTGGTTTCATTACCATAGTTCTTGCCAGAGCAACTCTCTGTTTCTGACCGCCGGAAAGCTGATCCACACGTTTGGTCAGGTGCTCACGCAGTCCCAAAAGATCGATCAGATCCTCTACCTCTTCTTTGGAGGAGATATTCGGTTTGTTGCGCAGTCCGTAGGTAATATTCTGATATACATTTAAGTTCGGGAACAGAGCATAATCCTGAAATACAATATTAAATCCGCGTTTTTCCATCGCCATGTGGGTCAGGTCCTCACCGTTATAGCTGATGGTTCCGTTATCTGCTTCCACGATTCCAAGAATCAGGTTCAGTAATGTTGTTTTTCCGCAGCCGGAAGGTCCCAAAATAGACACAATTTCTCCGTCCTCTACCTGGAGGGTAATATCTCGCAGTACAGGTACCCCATCGAAAGATTTTTGGATATGATCGAGTTTTAACATGAAAGCTGCTCCTTTCGTCGGTACATCAATTCGTTATTTGACGCGTTACATCAGTGATTATCATTTCAGTCAACGATGCCATCATAGCAGAGCATCGCCTTGTGTAACAATCATAGCAAATTTAAGTTTTGGTTAGTTCAATGTAAAAATCGCTCAAAAGCAAGAGCCAGTTCTTGTAAGTTTTTTACAAGAACTGGCTCTATTGTTTTTTTATTCTTCCGGATAGCCACGATCTGAAATGACAGCACCGCTTTTATCCAAATTGCGGGAAAAGCGCTCATAATCACTTAATATGACACCCATATACAAGAGGTCAACCACTGCAAGATCCGGAACTCTTGAAAAGATTGCCGAACCATAAATAGTAGATTGCTCCCCACCTGTGCAAAGGCAAACATCAGCATATTTAGCAAGGACTGGTGTTTTTCTGCTGGTAATTGCGATGGTGGCAGCACCGGCTTTTTTCGCCTGACGCATCGCTTTTACGGTATCAATCGAACTGCCGGAGTGGGAAAAGGCGACTGCTACATCTCCCGGTTGTAAATGCGCTGCTGCAATCTGCTGTAAGTAAGCATCGGTATGCATTCGGCAGCCAAGTCCCAAATAGGTAAGTTTGGTCAACAAATCGTTTGCTGGTGTAAAAGAGTTCTCCACCCCATAAATATCGATTAATCGTGATGTTGTAAGAAGATGTACCGCCTTGCTTAATTCCTGCTGAGAAAGACATTTTAACGTCTGCTCCAACAACCCATTGGCTGCGCGAACCTCTCTGAGTGGCAAATCTTTGAGCTGATCCCATGGTTTCAGGTCAAAGTTTCCCATATGGTCAAAATAGGAAGCGGATTTTTTATCTGCCTGTCCATCCCGCAGCAAACAGTAACGAAAGTTTCGGTATCCATCAAATCCCAGTGCCTGAACAAAGCGAATTACGGTTGGCTGGCTGACCTGTACTGCATCTGCAATTTCAGAAATAGTACATTTTGCACTTCTGTCCGGATCGGACAAAATATAATCAGCAACCTTCTGTTCTGACGGACGAAGTGCTGCATAAGAACTTCTGATTCGGTCCAGAAGTTTGATCTGGTTTCCCATGGCTAAGCCTCCTTATCGGATGTAGAAAAATTACAGGAAATCAAAATCAAAGATGAAAGAAAACCTACAAAAAAACAACATCCCGATGTAATTTAAAATAAAGTTTTTATCACTTATTGGATCCATATTTTGTCACAGATTATGTTTTTACATTTCATGCAAACACCAATCCTATTATATTATATCGTTGGCCTGTTTTCCTATCAATCCAGAAAACATCAAACCTAGATTAAAGCTTGATGTATACAAAAAAATCCCCGTCGTTCTTTGCAGAACAACGGGGAATCGTTTTCTTTATTTTGCGTAATCGACTGCTCTGTTTTCGCGGATAATATTGACCTTGATCTGACCAGGATATTCCATCTCTGCTTCAATCTTATTGACAATATCTCTTGCGATAATCGACATCTGATCGTCGCTGATAACGTCTGGACGAACCATAATGCGGATTTCACGACCAGCCTGTACAGCATAACATTTTTCAACGCCCTCAAAGGAGTTTGCAATCTCCTCCAGTTTTTCCAGACGTTTAATGTAGTTTTCCAGGTTTTCACGTCTTGCGCCTGGTCTTGCTGCACTGATGGCATCTGCTGCCTGAACGATGCATGCAACCAGGGTCTTTGGCTCTACATCGCCGTGATGTGCTTCAATCGCATGGATAACAGCAGCACTTTCTTTGTATTTTCTTGCAAGGTCCACACCGATCTTGACATGGCTTCCCTCGATTTCATGGGTGAGGGCCTTACCAATATCATGAATCAGACCTGCACGTTTTGCAGTAGCAACATCTGCACCCAGTTCCGATGCCATAACGCCTGCCAGGTTTGCAACCTCAATGGAGTGCTGCAGCACGTTCTGACCGTAGCTGGAGCGGTAACGCATACGTCCCAAAAGTTTAATCATATCTGGATGCATGCCGTGTACGTTGGTTTCCAGAACAGCACGTTCGCCGTCCTGTTTAATCTTGGTTTCAATTTCGCGCTGCGCTTTTTCAACCATCTCTTCGATTCTTGCTGGATGAATACGTCCATCCTGAATCAGGCGTTCCAGTGCAGTGCGGGCAACCTCTCTCTTCACAGCATCATGGCTGGAAAGAGTGATCGCTTCCGGTGTATCGTCAATAATCAGATCCACACCGGTAAGGGTTTCCAGTGTGCGGATATTTCTTCCTTCACGACCGATAATGCGGCCTTTCATTTCATCGTTTGGCAGAGGAACTACCGAAACAGTTACCTCACCAACATAATCGGAAGCACATTTCTGAATTGCAGTTGCAATAATTTCCTTTGCTTTCTGCTCCGATTCATCCTTGAATTTCTGCTCATACAGGTTGATCTTGAGCGCTTTTTCGTGTACCAGTTCATTTTCCAGGCTGGAAAGCAGATATTCTTTTGCCTGCTCTGCAGTATAACCGGAAATTTTTTCAAGCACTTCAAACTGGTTTGCTTTGATCTCAGCAGCTTCCTTTAACTTGGATTCTGCTTCTTTGATTTTATTCTGGAGTGTTTCTTCTTTCTTTTCTAGGTTATCCAGCTTACGGTCAACCGACTCTTCCTTCTGCTGTACGCGGCGTTCCAGACGCTGTACTTCGTTGCGGCGTTCTTTTACTTCTTTTTCTGCTTCGGTTCTCTGCTTGTGGATTTCGTCCTTTGCTTCTACCAGAGCTTCTTTTTTCTTTACCTCCGCATCCTTGATAGCGTCACCAACAATGCGTTTTGCTTCTTCTTCAGCGGTGCCAAGTTCGGCCTCCGCAACCTTTTTTCGATACTGAATTCCCAATGGGAATGCAATTGCGATACCTGCTGCCAGGGAAAGCAGGATACACGCAAGATAACTGATGAGTGATCCTCCCATGAAAATCATCTTCCTCCTTTACCAATTTTTGCAAAGATTTTTCAGCGCAGAAATGATCTGGCTGTGGGGATTTTGAAACCTGTTGCTTTTTCCAGACACAACAAAATATCCGAACTAACCGCAATTGATGCTTAAGCTCAGAGAATCCCAAAATACAGGAGAAAGTTTTTCGATATTCCTTTTTTACTATTTGTAATAAAATCAGAACAAATTCCAAAAAGAATACAAACAAATGGAAAGACACGCGGTCAAACCATCTTTTTGTGCCCTTACACCGAAACAGTTTCCTCATACAAAGCAGAAAAAGGGCTTGTTTGAGCATAAAAATTCTTCTTGAAAACAGGGTCGTTTCGAAAATTATATCTATCTCAAATAATCTGAGAATACACTCTGATATCGGAAATTTGCTGCAAACTTTCCAAATATTGCAACCTGTAAAACATGCTGTATCTTTCAGAAAACAAATCCAGACAGACCGATGAAAAAAATCCGGCGTCTGCCGGAGATCTTTTCCTTTTGCCAGTAGCATGTTTTTTCCTTTTAGCGTCACATTCTTATAAAACAAGAATGGTACATATTCATTTTATCTGTTATGAGAAGACTTGTCAAGAAAATTGTGTTGACAATTCCGAGTTTGGGTGGTAACATGAAAATTAAAATAAAGAGAACATCCCAAAATCGTTGAAGGGGAAGTCAAATCGTACTCTTTGCAAACCAGAGAAAGGTGCAGCGTTATCGCTTGCTGGAAGCACCTTTGCAAAACACTTTTTGATACCGCCCCCTGAGAGCGTGTGAAAGCCCAAAGGGAAAACACGACGTAACGGCAGCGTTATCGGCCGAAAAGAGAGATGCTTTCTGCTTATGGAAGGCATAATACGGGTGGAACCGTGGAGTAAAGATTTGCTTCATCCCAGATGATGGGATGAAGCTTTTTGTTTTTCTGGCAGAAATTGGACACCGAGGAGGAGGATGCTCATGGAAGATTGTCAGACCCCAACGTCAAAAAAGTCGAACATTGAGATTTGCGATATCTATGACATCTATGGAAACCGCACTGGAAAAACTTTCATTCGCGGGGAACCATTGTCAGATGGACAGTTTGTCATGGTTGTCGATGTATGGATTGTCAACAGCAAAGATGAAATTCTGATCCAAAAGCGTTCTCCATATAAAAAAGATCTTCCAGATACCTGGGCTACCCACAGTGGCTGTGTACTGGCAGGGGAGACTTCCCAGCAGGCTTGTATCCGTGAGCCACTGGAAGAGATCGGCATCCACATTCTTCCATCGCAGATTCACAAATTGAATCGAAAACTGAGAGGACGGCTTCTTTCGGAAAACTTCGTTGTGGAACAGGATTTTGATGTTCGCGACGCAGTTTTGCAGGAGGAAGAGGTCAGCCAGATCAAATGGGTCACTGTTTCCCAACTCAAACAGATGGCAAGCAAAAAAGATTTTTACCGCTATCCCGAGTTTTTTGATGTTGTCCGCTTTTTAGAAGAACGCAGGAGGCGTCAAAGCTCTATGAACAAAGTTAAAAAACACAACAATGAATGAGAGTCTTTTGATAGAATAAGGAGGTTAATCACTATGATCCATGTAACTTTAAAAGACGGCAGCGTCAAAGAATTTGAAGCAGGCGTATCCGTCATTGATGTCGCAAAAAGTCTGGGTGCAGGCCTTGCAAAAGCTGCCTGTGCAGGAAGAATCAATAATCAGGTTGTTGACCTGAGAACCCCAATCAACGAAGACTGCAATCTGGAAATCTGCACCTTCGATGATGAAGACGGCAAAAAAGCATTCTGGCACACTGCTGCTCATGTTATGGCACAGGCTATCCAGCATCTGTATCCAGAAGCAAAATTCGGTATCGGCCCTGCTCTGGAAAACGGCTGGTACTACGATATCGGCGGCGTAAAACCATTTACTCCAGACCAGTTTGCTGCTATCGAAGCTGAAATGAAAAAGATCGTTAAAGAAAATATCCCGGTAGAAAAACGAATCATCACCGTGGAAGAAGGCCGCACTATTTTCGCAGGTCAGGATTACAAACTGGAACTCCTGGAAGAGTATGCTGAAAAAGGCTGGGAACTGAGCATCTATACACAGGGTGACTTTACTGACCTTTGTGCTGGTCCTCATCTGATGAGCACCGGTACCATCAAAGCAATCAAACTGACACAGGCAACCAGTGCATACTGGAGAGGCGATTCCAGCCGCGACACCATGTGCCGTATGTATGGTATCGCTTTCCCGAAAGCAAGTGAGCTGGAAGCATACCTCAAACAGCAGGAAGAAGCACTCCGCCGTGACCACAACAAGATCGGCCGTGAATTGGAATACTTCACCACAGTAGATGTTATCGGTCAGGGTCTGCCGGTTATCCTGCCAAACGGTGCAAAGGTAATCCAGCAGCTCCAGCGCTGGATCGAGGATACTGAAGCAGACTGGGGCTACCAGCTGACCAAAACTCCTTATATGGCAAAACGTGAACTGTACAAGATCAGCGGTCACTGGGATCACTATCTGGATGGCATGTTCATTCTGGGCGACCCACATGATGAAACCAAGGAATGCTTTGCACTGCGTCCAATGACCTGCCCATTCCAGTATCAGGTATACCTCAATCGTGCCCGCTCCTACCGCGATCTGCCAATGAGACTCAATGAGACCTCCACTCTGTTCCGTAACGAAGATTCCGGCGAAATGCACGGCCTGATCCGTGTTCGTCAGTTCACCATTTCGGAAGGTCACCTGATTCTCCGCCCAGACCAGTTAGAAGACGAATTCCGCGGCTGTCTGGAACTTGCAAAATACTGTCTGGAAACAGTTGGTCTTGCTGAGGATGTAAGCTACCGCTTCAGCCAGTGGGATCCAAACAGAACCGATAAATACGAAGGTACTGCAGAGCAGTGGGAAGAAGCACAGAACGCAATGAAGAAGATTCTGGATCATCTGGGTCTGGACTACAAAGTTGGTGTTGACGAAGCTGCTTTCTACGGACCAAAACTGGATATCCAGATCAAGAACGTATTCGGTAAGGAAGACACCCTGATCACCATCCAGATTGACATGCTGCTGGCTCAGAAATTCGGCATGACTTATGTTGGAGAAGATGGTAAGGATCATTATCCATACATCATCCATCGTACCTCCATTGGATGTTATGAGCGTACTCTGGCATTGCTGCTGGAAAAATATGCAGGTGCCCTGCCAACATGGCTGATGCCAACACAGGCTATGATCGTTCCGATCAGCGAAAAATATCATGACTATGCACAGCAGCTGCTCGGCAAACTCAAGGCTGCGGGAATCCGTGCTGAGGCAGATTGGCGCTCTGAAAAGATGGGCTACAAGATTCGTGAAGCACAGCTGAAAAAGATTCCATACATGCTGGTTGTTGGTGAAAAAGAGGCTGCTGATGGCACTGTTTCTGTTCGTACCCGCAAGGAAGGCGACAATGGTGTTATGAGTGCTGATGAATGTATTGCTCTGATTCTGGACGATATCAAAAACAAAAAAAGATAAATAACCTTATCATGAGCCGTTATTTTGAGCAAAGTGCTTAAAATAACGGCTCATTTTTACATTTTTCATCGTTTTCCTCAAAATTGTAAAAGTATTCTTGCACGAAAACTTTAATTCCTCTATAATTACAATGGTATTAATCGGAATTTTTCCGTCAACAGGAAGGTATGAATCGGTGAAACATAAGATATTACTGTTAAACACCGGATACTCCCTTCACAGCCTGATGCGAGCAAACCCCAATCTATGTCAGCAATTTCTGCTGTTAGGGCTTGACTTTGGCAATGAGGTCATGGTCAGCGACCGACAGCAGCTGATCAGCCAAATCAGCCAGTCTGTCCGGGACAGCAAGTTTATTCTGATTCTGGACAATGCTCCTGTTCTTCGGGCAAGGGAGATTCTGGCACAGGGCTTTAACAAGCCTTTAAGACAAGACCCTAAGGCCACGCAGGATATGCGCGCTGCCGGAAATATTTCTCAGCTGCAAAGCGCCATGATCCCGCAGGATGCCATCCCTTTAAGTGATCCCAGCTGCAAGGAAGCTGGATTTCTGCTTCACTTTACCAGCACCAACATTGCTGTGCTGCCGGCGGAAGCAAAAACTATGCTTCGTCTGCTGGCAAACCAGCTGTTCCCTCTTCTGCTCAAGACCTTTTATCCCGGCTCTGTTACGGTAGACATCCCCATCCGTTCTGACCGGCAGGAGGATGTATCAGACTACATTGACCGTATCCGTAACCGCTCTGCAGATTTTCTTCCTCTACTGGGCGGAACCTCCAGCAGTCCCGTTCTTCGTCTGATCGCAACCTGTGACAGCGAAAAGCGTTCCCGTCAGTGCTGTGACAGCTTTCTGGAGGATCTGGTCAGTGAATGCGGAAAGATAACTACCATCTCCGGCATTGGCAGGAAGGGCCTGAGAGCCGTTGAAAAACAGATGCAGAAAGAAGATCTAAGCGATCTTAATTTTTCTTCCGGCACAGTACCTGCATCCTCAGGACCACAGCGAATCAGCCGTTCGGCTTCCATCTATGCTTCCTCGGCAACACAAAATCAGGAACCAACCGTAGCAGTACCCTCTTACCAATCTGCTTCTTCTTACCTATATCAGGGAAATTTGGACGATGATTTTGAAGACGACGATTTCGAAGATGATTTCGAGGAAGAGGACATTCCAAAAAAATCTCGATGGAAAAAGCGAAAAGAAAAATCTTCCAAAAACAAATGGGAACAAGATTTTTCCGAAGATATCGGGGGAGAAGCCGTTGCAAGAAAGCGTTCTCCTATCATCAGCTTTTTATTATTCATTTTTATCCTGATCTTTTTAGGGTCCGTGGGATATCTGGGATATTATTATTGGAAATCTGCCCAGAACAGAAGTACTTACCAATCTCTTCGAGAAGTATATGACAATCCTGGATTTCTTGCCCCTGCTGGTTATCCTTCAGGATATGACAAAGATTTTGCGGGACTTTGGGAGATCAACCCGGATATCGTCGGATGGATCAACATCGATGGAACCGGACTGGATTATCCGGTTGTACAAACTACAGACAACACCAAGTATTACCGCATGAACTTTGAAGGGGAGTACAGCGAACACGCTGTTCCGTTTGTCGATGCAGCGGTGGATTTGAAAAAGCCAAGCACCAACACCATTATTTATGGACATAACATCCGTACCGATGGTCAGATGTTCAATATTCTCAAAGGCTACAAAGAATTGGAATATTACCAGCAGCATCCTGTCGTCGAATTTAATAGCGTTTACCACGAGGGGCAATACAAAATCATCTCGGTTTTCTATACCAACACCCATTCCGAGCATGGAGAAATTTTCCCATATCATGAGTTCATTGACTCACAAAGCGAAGCACAGACACAGGAATATATCGATGATGTGCTCATTCGCAGCATTATCAATACCGGTGTGGATGTCCTTCCATCGGATGAGCTGCTGACACTTTCCACCTGTACCTATGAATTTAAGGATGCCCGCTATGTTGTGGTGGCACGAAAAGTTCGTAAAGGGGAAAGTGCTGATGTCGATACTTCTCAGGCATCCATGAATCCAAATCCGCTCTATCCGGATGTGTGGTATCAGCTGTTTGGCGGCACAAAACCGGATGAAGCACAGCTCAAAGCAAATCTTCACAGCTAAGTCAAATCGTAACCTACATTAAAGGAGGCTTTTTAATTATGATACAGGTTCAAAACATGCAGCAGCCTGCACAGGGAGTAACTGCTGAACTTTACAGTCAGGTTGAGGATTACCTGGCACTGGGAAAACCGGGTGTGGAAAATGAAACCTCCACCCAAAAAAGTTCTACCCGAAAAGTCATCAAGAAAAGCAGCAGTAAATCCACTTCATCCAGCGGCTCTGTTGAGAATACAGATGAATGGACCCTCGGCGTAAAGGTTAATGGAAAAACCATTTACGGCGATGCTGCTGAGATTGTTGGCCGTATGGTAGAAGCAGAGATGGGTGCCAGCTTCCAGGAAGAGGCTTTAAAAGCACAGGCCGTTGCCGCTTATACCTATGTCCGTTATCACAACGAAAACGGCTCCTGCCCTCAGGTTGTTGCCAAAGATGACGTATCTGACAAGGTTGAGGATGCTGTCAACGAAGTAATTGGACAAGCTATTTATTATGATGGTGAATACATTGATGCAACTTATTGTGCATCCAATGCAGGCCAGTCGATGGATGCTGAACATGTTTGGGGCGGATATCTTCCATATCTGGTCAGCGTAGAAAGCCCTGGCGATACCTCTTTAAAAGCATTCGGCGCTACCAAGACCTTCTCGGAAAGCGAGATTGCAGATTATCTGGAAGATTACCTCGATATGGATCCTTATTCTTACAGTGATCCGGAAGATTGGTTCTCCAATCCGGAATACATCAATGGACTTTATGTTGACACGATTGAAGTGTGCGGACAAACTGTCAGCGGCAGAACCGTACGTGAAACCATTCTTGGTGCACAGATCAATTCCGCAGCATTCGAGGTTTCCTATGATGGCGACTCCTTTACCTTCACAACCTATGGTTATGGACATGGCGTTGGCATGAGCCAGCAGGGTGCTGACTACTACGCAATGCAGGGTTGGGACTATGTTGATATTCTAACCCACTATTATACCGGTACTGAAGTTCGATAAACGTACATAACAAAAATCCCGAAAGCAGTTTTACTGCTTTCGGGATTTTTTATTGTGGTTTATTCTCTTGTACCAAATCCACCGGTCTGCGAAGAATTAGAATCATCTTCTCCTTCATCCGGAACTGGGTCATTGGTTCCATAACCATATCCGCCGCCAGTAACCGTTACTGGTACGGTTACAGTCTGATACTCGCCGGTATTATTATCCGTTGCGGTAATCGTAATGGTTGCAGTACCTTCGCCAACACCCGTAACAATACCATTATTATCAACACGGGCAATGCTGCGGTCACTGGAAGAACATACGACTGTTACCTCACCTTCCGGTCTGTCAACATAGATGTCCAGCCACTTATCGTAGCCAACCTCAACAGAAGCACCTTTGGCTTCCAGTCCAAGGTCTGACTGTGCTCCCTGATTGCCATTTTGATTGTTGTTATTCTGGTTATTGTTGTTCTGGTTGTTGTTTCCATTATTGTTGCTGCCGGAAGAACTTCCGCCCGAAGTTCCCATAACAGTAACGGTTGTCTGGGTAGAAGCGCTTCCATCTTTGGTTGCCATGGTGATGGTAACCTCTGTGGTCTGATCCAGAGAAATAATGGTGGTTACATAACCGTTCTGGTCAACATCTGCAATTCGAGGATTGCTGGAAGACCATACAATCTCGGTTCCTCCCGGATCAACGCTGTACTGAAGCTGTGCTTCCTCACCTGGATTGAGTACCAACTGATTTACGCTCAGTTTTGCCTTATCGGTTGTTTCTCCGCTGCCTTCTTCTTTTACCGTAATGGTACAGCTTGCCTGTAAGCCGGTGGAGGTTGTCGCTGTCAGGACAGCTTCTCCCGCTTTCTGCGCTGTTACGATAACATCGGTATTGCTGTATCCGTTCTGTACACTGATTGCATCGCTGCTGGAACTAAAGGAAACGGTTCCAATATCTGCATTTGCCGGTGCAACCGACAGTTTGATGTTCTGCGGCTGTCCAACAGTCAGGCTCAGTTTACTTTGTGCAAAGACAATGCTTGGATTGTTTTCATCCGCACCTGAAGCCGTTACAGTTACTTTGCAGGTTGCACTGTATTTTCCATCAGAGGAAGCTACTGTGATTTCTGCACTTCCTGCATTGATACCTTTAATCTCTGCTTTTGTTTCATTACCAGATACATGAACAATACTGTCATCGCTGCTCTTCCAGGTCAGGCTTGCCTGTGCACCTTCTGGCTGGAGGGTTGCAGTCAATGTCTTGGTTTCTTCTGGTTTCAGGCTGATAGAAGAGGAATCCAGTGTAATACCAGTCAGTTCCTTTCCACTGCCTTTTACTGTAATGGTAATGTTATCTACATAACCGCCATCATCTGCCACTGCCGTAATCTGAGCTGTACCCGCTCCAACCGCTGTTATCAGACCGGTATTTTTGTCTACCGTCACAACTGCTTTATTGCTGGAATCCCAAGTACAGGACTGGATTGCCGCATCAGAAGGGCTTACTTTTGCAGTCAGAGTGGTGGTGTCACCCACATTCATGGTGAGCTCACGTTTGCCATCAATGGTAATGCTCTTAACCTGACCCAGTTTCTTTGCATATTCTGCTGCATCTGCATAAACTGCCGGATAGTATGCATCTTCATTGACTACTGCCTGATCTACATCAACACTTGCATCTTCGCCATCGCGCACTCTGCGTGCAACTACGACAAAGCGTGCTTCCTTAAATTCATAGGTACAGGTAGAGAGTGTCAGCAACTCATCTCCATACTCCACATCAACCGGAGTATCAAAAATGCTGCGGCGTCTTACCTCATCGATGAATTCATTAAACTCTTCTTCCGTTTCTGCATTGACAAAGTGGTTGTACTCAAATACATTTCCATTATCGTGCGAAGCTTCTGTGTTGGTGATGAATGCACCAATAATCTTGTATGTACCCTCTTTATAAACACTATCGAAGCTTACTGTCGGATGCTCCTTGTAGAAGGAGAGCTGTTTATATTTGGTCAGATCATTGAACATCTGTCCATCGTTGCGGATATTGTGTCCATAGATAATGATATTGGTACTTGGTGTTTTAACATCGCACTCATAGTCGATGTAAGGGGTACCATAGTAATCATATTCCTTATCGAATCCCAGACGATGATAATAATCATTGTCTGAAGTCTGAACAACCGGGAAGTTTACGTTGGTATCATCAATCTTGATCCAACCCTTGATATCCTCGTTTCTCTGATAGAAAGAATAGAATTTTGGCAGATAGTCATTTGGATATCCTTCAATATTGGATACATTAACCTTACCATCTGCAATATCCTTTTCTGCCTGTGCCATCTCATCCTGAAGGCTTGCCAGATTTGCCTGGGATTTTCTATTCTGGGCTCCAAAATCGATCAGATAGATCATCGATCCCATGAACACACACACACAGATCCACATCAAAATCTTGCGGACCTTGTCAAATCCACTGTCATCCCGATTCGGGAAAATACGGTATAAAATACCTTTAAAACCTTTTGGCGCTTTTTTTACTTCCTGTGGAAGATTCTTCTCTTTCGCTGTCTTTCGCCCCTTTTTCTTGTGATTATCAGGTTCCATCAGGTTATTTTCTGCAAGGCTCAAAGCAGCAGTCTGTGGAACAACGCCCATTCCTTCCAGAACCGCTTCTTCAGCATCACAGCTTCCCTCTGGAGCCTGTGGATAACTGTCGACCAGTTTCCTTGCCAGATTAAATAATTTTGCAACGGCATCTGATGTCATCTGGGTAAGGGAATGATAATTCCCCGCATCCAGTTCCTGCATCATACACACTCCGTTGAGCACTGCTGCCACATAGGCTTTGCGGCTCTTGAATGCTGCATTCGGCAGGCTTAATCCTAATCCCAGGATATCTTTTTCTTCCTGCTTGGAAGCTCCCAGTGCCATTGCAGCTGTTACATTTGCGCTGACTGGACCAAATGTTTTTCCAATCTTGTCATTGATGCCAATCTTTTCCAGATCCATCTTTTCCGGCTGACACTGATATACCGAATAGATCAGTTTTTCGTCCTTATCGACATTATGAAAACGTTTTGCCGCCAGACCTGCCGAGCCGGACTCTGCAAATGCAATGCGAATATTTTTCTTGGCACACTTAAGTGCCAGCGCATGCTCGATTCCGTTTACATCAATCCCGTATACATGGGTTCCCAGACGCTGTACGATGGCTCTCATTGCTTCGTTGCAGCGTTCTGCCGCTTTTTGACGGTTTGAATCATTATCCGAAATTCGGATAATGAGCTCGGAACGTTTTTCATAAATTGCCACACAGGGAAGCTCTTTACTGGTTAAATCCTGCAAGACCTCCTGTGCCTGTTCAAATCCCATCTCCATAATGCGCAGCACGCGGCTGTAACATGGGGTTGGGCTGGTCTTATTGAGAATCTGGAACAGGTAGCTAAAAAACAGGCTGGTCTGTTCCTCTGGATTGGAAGGCAGCACCACAATGTGGAATTCGTCACCTGCCACCTCAAATCCTGGGATCAGGGAACGGTGGCATGGGAAAATTCGTGCTCCTTCCGGCATCAGAGCGAGCTCCTCAATCTGCTCCTGCGAAAGTTTTCCTCTCTTTGCAAGATGCCGTGCAACCTCTTCTCTTTCGATCAATTCTTTTTGACTTGCCTGAGCCGCTGCATGAACACAGGCTGCATCTACTGAAAGATTTCCGGTGAGGGGACAAAGGATCAGTGCCTCCGACTGCGCACAGGCCTGAAAGGAACGATTTAAACTGCCAATATCCCTGGACGGAAATTTCTCTACGTCATAGCCAAGAACACGCAGTTCTTTTTCAATATAGGGTGATGCCAGCAAACCCTTTTGGCTTCCTGCTTCCACCCCTACGATATAGACTTTCAATGTTTTCCACCTCAATCTACGATCCGTTTTTGCTGTCCGAACCGACAGCCTGGACTCATTTTAAAAGGACATCTCCTGTTATATCAATATCATAATCCAAACAAATTCCGGTTTCAAGCGGTAAATCCTTCTTAAAACACCTCAGACTCAGGAATTAGAGATATTGAGCTGTTCGATATTCTCGATTGCCCGGTTGATCAATTCCTCTGCGTTCATCTCATCCTCTGCAAATTTAACAAATTTTAACTGAGGTTTGGTTCTTGGATGTTTTGGAGTAAAGACAGTACAGCAATCCTCATATGGCAGGATGGATGTTTCAAAGGTATCGATTTTTCTGGAAATGATAACGATTTCATCCTTATCCATACCGATTACAGGACGAAGAACCGGCATATCACATGCTTCATCGGTGCAGGCAATTGCCTGGATGGTCTGGCTGGCTACCTGACCCACACTTTCTCCTGTAACCAGAGCCTCACATTCATTCTGTCTGGCTACACGGCAGGCAATCTTCATCATGTAACGACGCATAATAATGGTGAACAGATCCTCCGGACACTGATCACGAATTGCTTCCTGAATTTCGGTGAATGGCACGATGTACATCTTGATTCTGCCGCAGTAAGAGCACATCTTGTGCGCCAAATCAATTACTTTCTGTTTTGCACGCTCCGATGTATACGGAGGAGATACAAAATGGATGGCACTGATTTCCAAACCACGTTTTGCCATCATATAACCCGCTACCGGGCTGTCGATACCGCCGGAGATCAGCAGCATTGCTTTGCCGCCGGTTCCAACCGGAATACCGCCTGCACCTTTGATCTGACTTCCATGAACATAAGCTGCATAATCGCGTACTTCTACCATAACGACAATGTCCGGGTTGTGCACGTCAACTTCCAGATGTGGGAACTGCTCGAGCAGATATTCGCCGACACCTGCACAGATCTCCGGAGACTTAAGCGGGAAGCTCTTGTCCGAACGTTTTGCCTCTACCTTAAAGGTAGCCTCATTTTCCAGCTCATCCTTCAGATATTCTGCTGCAGTCTTTTTGATCAGCTCAAAATCTTTATCGATTACACAGGCTCTTGTCAATGCCGCAATTCCGAATACCTTCTGCAGGCGGTCAACCGCTTCATCCAGATCATATCCTTCTTCATCTGGCTCAACATAGATGGTGGACTGAGCCTTGCGGAAATGGAAGGAACCGACCGACATCAATTTGCGGCGGGCATTTTTGATCAGACGATCCTCAAACGCATGGCGATTTAAACCTTTCAGGGCAATCTCGCCATTCTTTAACAAGATAACTTCTTTCATGTTACACCTCTTACTCTACTATTCCTATGAATTATTTTCGAAACCGATTCAGGCCTTCCTGCAAAGCCTGCAAAAATACGGGAACTTCTTCCAGCGTATTGTATCTTCCAAAGCTCAACCGGATTGCGCTGTCCGCACGCTGGTGATCCATTCCCATCGAGGCGAGCACATGACTTGCTCCTCCCTTGGCACAGGCTGAACCGCTGGATACATAAATTCCTTTTTCCTCAAGAAAATGAAGCATGATCTCCGAGCGCACACCCAATGCTGAGAAGTTCAAAATATAAGGTGTCGCATCAGCAGGGGAATTGATGCAGATATCCGGAAGATTTGTCAATCCTTCCAAAAGTGCGTCGCGGATTTGGGTAATTCTTTTATGATTTTCTTCCCGTTCCTGCATGAGGAGGCTGGCGGACAGTCCCATCGCACATGCATTAGCAATTCCTTCAGTTCCAGGGCGCACATTCTTTTCCTGTCCACCGCCAAAGGTGACCGGACGGAACCGGGTTCCTTTTTTGATATAAAGTGCGCCGCATCCTTTTGGTGCATAGATCTTGTGTCCACTGACCGAAAGGAAATCAACGTCCATTGTTTTTCCCAGTTTGATCGGCTCCTTGCAATAAGCCTGAACCGCATCACAATGGATGAGCAGCTGTGGATATTTCCGGCGCAATTGGCGGCTAATTGCACCAATTGGCAGAATGCTGCCGATCTCATTGTTGACTGCCATAATCGACACCAGCACGGTCTTGTCATCCACTGCTTCCAGTACCTGCTCCGGTGTAATCTGTCCGTTTGCATCCGGCATCAGTCGAACAATTTCCCAGCCTTCACTCTCCAGATATTTTACGGTATTAAGCACTGCATCATGTTCAAACGCAGTCGTTACAATGCGGTTGCCGCGGCGTTTCTGCGCTCTTGCCGCACCCAGAATTGCAATATTGTCCGCCTCTGTACCGCCAGAGGTAAAGTAGATTTCCGAACTCTGACAGCCAAGCGATGATGCCACCTGCTCCCGCGCTTTGTCCAGGCGTTTTTGTGCCTCAAAGCCTTTTCGGTGCAGGGAAGAAGGGTTTCCATAACACTCGGTCAACATTTCGTATACTAATTTTGCGGCTTCCTCTCTTGTTCTGGTCGTCGCGCTGTTATCATAATAAATTTCGTCCGGCAAAAACTACACTTCCCTCATCTTACATCGTCTTCATCTATTGAGTACATACCTTTTTATTATACTGCATCTGACACGATCTTTCAAATATCAAAGCCTCTTTTTACAGTATTTTTACAGCTATCCAATCACTTTTTCACGCTGTTTAAAAAATTTCCAAAATACACGACATTTCCTTCTTTGTTTTAGAGAGGATATACGCTATAATAAGCATAAAGAATTGACGGATGTACAAAAAGTTTTTATACTCCGAAATCTTGATTCACCATTAACCCTCTTTCAAATGAAAAGGATGTCTATCATTTATGGCAATTAATCAGTTTATGCGCGCAACGTTAAAAGCTCTTTCCTATCCGGAACTACTGGATAAGAAAAACGGCTATAAAATTCAGCGAACCTTCGTCAATGCATCCCATCCCCATGTTCTTCGCCCATTTTATAAAATCTGGGACAGGGAGATCTGGGCAGGGGATCACAACATTCCAGTCCGCATCTTTGCTCCCGATGTAAAAGGTCCACACCCTGTCCTGCTCTTTTTCCATGGCGGCGGCTGGGTCACCGGAAACATCGACTCGTATGACAAGGTCTGCACCAATATGGCAAAGATCACTGGTCACATCGTCGTATCGGTCGATTATCAGCTAGCACCGGAACACAAATTCCCGGCAGCTCCGGAAGACTGTTATCGTGCTGCAAAAGAAATTTTTGCACACTGCGATATGTTTGGCAACACACCGGACGATATCACACTCATTGGAGACAGTGCGGGCGGAAATCTGGCAGCGGTCGTTTCTCTGATGGCGCGAGATCGCGGGGAGTTTTTCCCAAAACGCCAGATTCTTCTGTATCCTGCCACCAATAACGACCACACCGAAAATTCACCGTTTGAGTCGGTGCGCACCAATGGAAAAGGATATCTGTTGACCAGTAAGCGTATGGTTGATTATATGGCGCTTTACCGATCTTCGGATGAGGATTTGCAAAACCCATATTACGCCCCTATTATCAGCAAGGATTTAAGTCACCAGCCAAAAACACTGATCATTACAGCGGAGTTTGACCCGCTGCGGGATGAGGGAGAAGCTTACGGAAGAAAGCTTTCTGAAGCTGGCAACATCGTCGAAATCCATCGCATCCATGATGCGCTGCATGGATTTATGTCCCTGAACCCAAGCTTTAAACATGTTAAAAAAGCCTATCGCTATATCAATAATTTCCTAAAGAATGAGTCGGATACTTTCGGCGAGGTAATCAGTGAAACGGAAGAAAACAAAATCTCGCTGACAGAGAATACAAACAAAGAGGTGAACGGTCTTGAGCCAGAAGAGTGCTGATTGGACCCGTTTAGACAATGCCGCAAAAATATTCCCGCCTACCAGCAACAAGCAGGACACCAAGGTGTTTCGCTTTGCCTGCCAGCTGAGCGAGTGGGTTGACCGGGATATTCTCCAGCAGGCCACCGAGCGATCTCTGGATGTTTTTCCCATCTTTCGCAGTGTATTAAAGCATGGTCTGTTCTGGTACTATCTGGAAAAGACAGAACTTGTACCGGTTGTGGAGCCGGAGTATCGTCCACCCTGCGGACAGATCTATGACCCCAGCAGCCGAAACCTGCTTTTTGAGGTAAGCTGTTACCGCAACCGCATCAATCTGGAGGTTTACCACTCCCTGACCGACGGCACCGGTGCACTGCAGTTTTTAAAAACACTGGTATGCAATTATCTTGCAATCAAATATCCACCGCTGAAAGAGGATCTTTTGTCCGAGATCGAATATGATGCCTCGGTTTCGGAACGGGACGAAGACAGCTTTTCCAAGTATTATGACCCTCACCACAGCGCAAAGAGAACCAAAAGCAGAAAATCCTGCCAGCTCAAAGGTCTTCGTGTACCGGAGGGCAGACTCAAAATCATCGAAGGAATCATGCCGGTCAAGGAGGTTTTGCAGCTTGCAAAATCCTATAATACCACCCTTACCGTAATGCTTACCTCGATGATGCTGATTGCTTTTGCCGAGGAAATCCCGCTGCGCCAAAAGAAAAAGCCGGTGATCCTTTCGGTTCCGGTCAATCTGCGAAACTATTTTCAGTCGGAGACCGCCCGAAACTTTTTTGGTGTCATTCAGGTCGGCTATAACTTTTCCCAGGGGCCTGGAACGCTGGAAGATGTTATTGCCTGCGTGAAGGAAGAATTTAAGCGGGAACTGACCGCCGAACAGCTGGGTGCCAGAATGGCTGCACTCTCCAAGGCAGAACACAACTATGTTGCCCGCGCGATTCCTCTGGTCATCAAGGACCTGATTCTGTGGACTGCCGACACCATCAGCGAAAGCTATACTGCCGGTTCCATCTCCAATATCGGTAAAATTGATCTGCCTGAGGCTGCAAAGCCGTTTGTCAAACGCTTTGATGTTTTTGTCAGCACCGATAAGCTTCAGGCGTGTGTCTGCTCTTATGGCGGGGAACTGACCGTCAGCTTCACTTCTGCATTTCGCAGCACCAATGTTCAAAAGCACTTTTTCCGCCAGCTGACCCAGGCGGGCATTCCGGTGGAAATTCAGTCCAATAAGTTGGAGGATGATCTGCAATGAAATACTGTGAAAAGTGCAAGGTTGTTGTTCCATCCGGTCGGGAACGCTGTCCGCTGTGCCAGCGCTTTCTGACCGAGACCGATCAGCAGGGATATGATGACGAGATTTTTCCCTATATCCCGACAATCTACCATCAATACAATCTTCTGATTCGGTTTTTGCTGTTTTTATCTGTCACCATCTGCGTTATCTGCATCACCTGCAATCTGCTGTTCTGGACGCACAGCTGGTGGTCACTGTTTGTGCTGGCAGGAGTGGGGGCTGGATGGGCCACCGTTGCACAGGCAATCCGCAAACGCAGTTCCTTCTGCAAACATGTTCTGTATCAGCTGGTCACCATTGCACTGGTAGTGGTCATCTTTGACCTGATGACCGGCTTTCATCGCTGGTCGTTTAACTACCTGATTCCGGCATTGTGCAGTTTTTCCATGATTGTAATTGCTTCGATTGCCGCAACAGGACACCGCTCGATTGAAAATTATATCATCTATATGGTTGTTTCAGCGGTATTCAGTATGGTTCCGGTAATCTTCCTGCTGACAGGCTGGACCACGGTTTTGTGGCCTACTGTCCTGACCGCTGCGGCAAGCGTGATTTACCTTGCGGCGCTGGTTTTATTTATCGGAAAGGACACCTGGTCCGAGCTAAAAAAGAGACTGCATTTATAAGCACAAAAGCGGAAGCGGTATAATACCGCTTCCGCTTTTGAAACAGCTTTCTTGACAAAACGTAAACCTTGGTTATATAATGAATGTCAGAGAGATGGCTCCCGTGTGCCAGACGGCGGTCATTCCCAAACAACTGAATTACTTGAGGAAACGCCGCCCCTTTTACTTAGGGGTGGTTATTTCTTTATGTACATTAAAATACCAAAGATAACCGTTGCAAGTAAATTTAAAAGTGCAATCACTTCTAAAATCGTCATAACGGTCACCCCCTTTTTTGGGGAAATAACCGTGCCATCTTTCTGACAAGCTGTAGTATATCACACGCACCAATATTTGTAAATATTACCGTATTGAAACAGGCTCACTTGATATCAAGTGAGCCTGTTTTGTTACATTTTTGAATATAGGAAAAATAAATCGTTTACCAACTATTCCTCAAGTTTCTTTTTTTCCATGTGGTCCATCGCGTAAGCAATAGCCTGACAAATAAACTCATTTCGAGACATTTCTCTTTCTGTGGCTGCCACATCTATTTTATTTAAAAAAGGCTCTTCTATCCTTAAAGAAATTAAAATTTTCTCAACTTTGCCCGGTGAAAATTCCATCTTTATCCCTCCTATGATATTTATATCATATATAGTTTTATCTATCATTGATATATCTCAAAATAAGATATTTGTTATAGATATTGATTTTATATATTAAAATATGATATATTATTTTCAGGAAATCATATCATTTGAGGGGGAAGATCAGATGACGGACGCGGAAAGAATTCTGGATTTTTTTAAGGAAAGCGGCTTAATGGAAAAAATTCAGAAGCAAAGACAAGCTGACCTGATTTTATCTGTTTCCGACCATCACATTGATACTCCCCACTGGGACTATTATACCGAAATCAGCAGCCTGCTGCCGCTGTATCCCGAATTTACACAGTTTCTCAAGGAGATGGGAATTTCGCCCATTTCACAGCAGGTCGATTTTTGCTGCCATGTCACCATGATGCTTCGGCTGGATTTTGACAGGGTGCTGGAAAATCCTAAAATCATTTACTCTCTGTTTCTTTAAAGTATCGATATAAAAATAAAAACGTCCCGAATGGGACGTTTTTATTTTAGATTTTTTCCAAACTCAAATCCTGCCTGCGCTGCAAAAATCGTCGTAATCGACACCAGACCCACCAAAGCATAACCAAACAGAACCCCCGTCACCAAACGGCGAAGATTTCCGCTTTGATAGCTTGTCAGTTTCTGAGCAAAACCGTCCAGCAGCAGCGGCAGCATCAGGAAAAGGCACGTTTTCAAGTCGGGCACTGAGAAAAGCACAAAACAGGGAAGTGCGCACAAAATTCCTATCAGTTCACCGGTACATCGGGCGCAGATTGGAAACTGTTTCCCACGATAGAAAAACGAACGGTCGCTCCGGCAATGACAGCCGAAAATAATCGGCAGCCAGCGATACAGCCAAGCCTGCATGACCTAGCTCAACAAACCAAAGGTGAGGGCTCCTACAAAAACAAGCAAATAATACAGGATACCCAGAATCACTGACACCAGTGCACCAATTCCAGCTGCCTTTGCTGTTCTGGGCTTAGTATCCTTCCAAACCAGGAACAGGACCAGTCCCGCAACAGGGATACAGCATCCCAAAAGTCCCCAGCCGATTCCGCCATTATCTTCCACATTTGGATTTTTATTCTGATATGCCCCACAGTTCTGGCATACCGTTGCGTTGTCATCGATTGGTTGTCCGCAATTTCTGCAATACATGACAAAATTCCTCCTTATCTTGGATTACTTTCAGTTTATCTAAAAGCAATTCTCTCGTCAAGAAGAAATTTTGTAAATTGTAAAAAAAGCAAAACAGAAAATGATTTCTTGGGGAATCAAGGTTGACTCTAAACCGTGCTATCTTAGGTTTTCTGCCGGATTTTTGACCTTATGCTGCGTCTTTTAGCAACCCAAATACAAACTTAATCCCATTTATCGTTTTGGATGATATCCCGCAAAGCCTGCATCGACATATCCACCGAAGCAATCTCATCTGCACAGCGCTTGAGCTCATCACAGATTGTCTTTTCATATTGGATATTTTTCTTGTACTTCATCTGATGTTCCAAAGCTGCCCAAAAGTCGATAGCAATGGTGCGAAGCTGAATTTCTGCCTGAATGCCCTGTTCGGGTCCATCATGAAATTTTAAAATGAGGTGCAGGCTGCGGTATCCATTTGGTTTTGGATAGGCAATATAGTCCTTGGTAGCAACAATCGTAAAATTATTTTGTGTGCTCAGCCATTGAGAAATTTTATAGACATCATCTATAAAGGAGCATATGATGCGCACTCCCACTGCGTCATGCGTTTCTCTGATTGCAGTTTTTCCATCTGTTGCAACGCCGCGCTTTTTCAATTTATGAATCATACTATCTGGATTTTTGATTCTGGATTTGCAGTATAAAATCGGCTCCACACCGTCCGCATAATCCTTCGCCGGGTACTGACGAATGGTGTCCAACAAAATTTCTTCCACACGCTTCAGACGAAAAAAATCATCCCCGTAATATTCTTCGTAAGTCAATGCCATCATTCTCCATTTTGAAAAATCGTATTTTTAATTTTGGGCTTTTTTAAAATCCGGAATGACCTTGTCCTTTTCCGCCAGTTTTTCCCATTCCGCCCATCTGTCCAGGATTATTTTCCGATCCATCATTGGTGGTTATTTCGCCTCCATTATTGGTGTAGCTTCCATCGCAATCCAGCGTTGTATTTCCGCTACCGTTACAGGTAAGATTCAGCACACCTCCGTTAATCGTCAAATCACCGTTAGAGTCAATGCAATCACCCGTTGAGACTATGGTAAGACTGCCATTATTGATGGTAATAAATCCGCCTGAGCTAGTCGAAAACTCGTCCTGCTGAGACATCCTGCCGCCAAAGCCAGAACTGTCATTTCCACCGCCAGCATTCAAGCCATCATCCTCGGATGTAATATCGAAAGTTCCTCCATCAACAGTGATGGACATGCCTTCTACTCCTTCATAACAATCGCTGATCTTAAAAGAACCATCTTCAATCACAACAGAAGAGTCCGAATGAATAGCATCATCTCCGCTGGCTATATTAAATTCACCGGCAGCAATGGAAATTTCATTTGCTGCATGGATAGCATCATCAGCTGAATCCAGATTAAAGGTACCACTTGTAATGCTGATATTTCCATCTGCCTTGATGCCTTTCTGACTGATGGTGTCATCCTGTGCGGTTGTTGTTTCTACCTGTAAGCTGCTGCTTTGTCCGAATTCCGTTGTGTTGCTTGTGGTGGAAACACTGGCGCTTCCTTCTCCGGAAGTAATGGTAAAGGTTCCATTTTCAATCTGCAAATATGAGCTGGCACTCATTCCATCGCCGTCCGCTGTAATATCAAAGGTTCCACCTCCAACATAGAGAAATCCCATACTGCTGTCTTCCGTATTTTCGGCATGAATTCCATCCTTGCCGGATTCAATCATATAAGTTCCGTTTGCAATTCTCACACTGTCCTTGCCGGAAATTCCATGGCTTGCAGCTGTGATATTGTAAGTTCCGCTTGTAATAACCAAGTCATCTTTGGAAACTATTCCATGACCGGCATCAGCAGAAATTGTCAGCGTTCCATCGCCATTGAGTGTCAGATCTGATTTTGAAAAAATCACCCCATCGATGTTATTATCATCCATTGCGACATATTCTCCACCGTTTGCAAGGGTATTCTGTGTGCCGGATGCAGTGGTAATAAATACCTTATCTGCTTGTAAAACATAAATGGCTGCTGAGGTAGAGCTTGTTATCTGCACCCCCTTGAGCACTAACTGGACTTTATCTGTGTCCTCTGCATTGACAACAATCATTCCATCTTCCAGCGAACCGGACAGAATATAGGTACCTGCATCTGTAATCGTAACTGTACTGCCCGAAACCTGCACTGTATCCGAATTACTGGAAGCATTATCTCCAGACAATGTAATCCATGTACTTGTTTCCTCGTTATACCCGATTTCCATGTCTTTGTCCGTAAACATATCAGACGAACCTGCTGTTGATATTGGCTGCTCAGATTCTGTCTCACTTTGTTCTGTAGAGGAGCTTTCTGATTCTGCCAAATCTGTGGAGCCACATGCTGAAAAAACAAAAAGAACAGCAAGAACCAGCGACAATATGGATTTTTTATTCATGAGTGAACCTCCTTTTATCATTCATCACCGTTTCCTGGATGCAAATTGAAATCTTCAGCTCCTTACGTTGGTAACGCAGCTTATCTATTGATTTTCTTGCTTGTTACTGGTTCAGTTCAAAATCGATTGTATGGTCAGATCAGATTTTTCAGATTACCTGACCAATATCAACCACAGGAAGAGGCTTCTTGATGAAAACTGAAATTCTTAAAACGACTAGACCTGGTATCCATTCATCATGGATTCGATCAGTTCCAGCACCTGAGAGATAGGAATTGCATAACCCATTCCTTCAACATCCGTAGATGAAACCTTTGCGGTGTTGATTCCAACCAGTTCACCATTCATATTGAACAGTGCGCCGCCGCTGTTGCCCGGGTTAATTGCTGCATCGGTCTGAATATATGCAGAAGCACCTGTATCTGTGCTGATGGTACGATTCAGAGCACTAACAATACCGGTGGTTACCGATTGACCATATCCAAGAGCATTTCCGATCGCAACAACCTGTTCGCCTACAACCAGTTCCTCCGAATCACCAATGGTAACTACAGAAATTTGCGACAGTGTATCCGAAGACAGCGAACCAACCGGTACCTTCAGCAATGCGATATCCATTGATTCGTCGTAGCCGCACAATTGAGCTTCATAGGTTTGGTCATCCACGAACGTTACAGATAGGGTAGTTGCACCTTCCACAACATGGTAGTTGGTAACCATATAGAGATAAGAATCATCTGAATGGATAATCACACCTGATCCACAGCTTGTTGTTTCCTGCAGCTGCATCTGGCCACGGCCATTTCGGCCAAACTGTCCAAAGAAACTCTGCACTTCCTGAACCGAGCTATTAGTTACCGACACAACAGAGGAAAGTCCCTGTTCTGCAATAGTCGACACATCCAGAGATTGGCTCGATGAGTTGGACGTATATGACACATTGGAGAGGGAAAGATCACTGCTCGAAACAGAATTCTGTTCCCCCTGTGTCTGGAAACTTTCAAGCAGATTATTGACCCCATAAAAGCTTCCTCCTGCAATACCACCAAAGAAAACTGCACTTAATCCTAGTGCAACGATTTTTCTTGCAATCTTGTTTTTCTTATGCGGAGTTTTTTTGTAATTTGGAGATTTTGGTAAATTCGATTCTGTTGTAAAGTTTGCGGAAATATATTCTTGATTGTTATACATAAACAAGCTCCTTTCAATTTATCGTATTCTCAATTGGTTGTTGTAATATCTTTTGTTTGAATAAAGTATAGATTTTAAACCTTAGGCAAACTTAAAGTACAAACTTAATTCAACTTAAAATTGATATTTTTCCAAATTTAAGCCAAAAAAGAACGCCATCTTTTCTAAGATGGCGTTTTATAATAGTCTTATAATATATCTTATTTTTCGTTATACCGGAAAAGCTGCCGTAATTAGAAGTGACTTTTCATCCTCGGTACTTGCTGTAATTTTTCCTTTATGAGCATTCACAATTGCTGCCGCAATGGAAAGTCCCAGTCCATAACCACCTGTTTGAGAATTTCTTGATTGATCTACTCGGTAAAAACGATCAAACAGATGCATTATGTTCTCTTTGGAAATCGACTCTACCGTATTGAATGTGCTGAGGTATATCATATTCTTTTGTTTTTTGAGCGTAATCTCAATTTTACCCCCATCATTAGCATACTTGATAGCATTATCCAAAAGGATTGTGATCAGTTGCCGGACCGCTTTTTCATCTCCGCTCATGGAAAGCATAGGCTGAATATTTGCAGAAAGATTTTTGTTGCGTGTTTTTGCTAATGCCTGGAATGTTTCTACCGTTTCCTCCACCAGATCAGAAATTGGAAACTCAATTTTTTCGGTGCGAGGCTGTTCCTCCATTCGAGACAACAGAATCAAGCTATTGGTCAACTGTGCCAGACGTTTTGTTTGTGTTTGAATGTCACGCAGCCATTCGTTTTCGCCAATATCCATTTCCAGCACTTCTGCATCCGCATCAATGATTGTTAATGGTGTTTTCAACTCATGACCTGCATCGGTGATAAAGCGTTTCTGTTTCTCGTAGTTTTCTGAAAATGGCTTAACAATTCGACCGGAAAGAAAGATCAGCAAAAATAATACAGCCATCAGCCCAACTACGGAAACCCCCATACTGGTAAATAAAAAGCTTCGGAACGAAGTCATTTCACGACCGTAGTCAAGAAAAATAATGTGAATTTCATTTCCAACCGTATAGGTTGTATAACGATAATCATCCACAAATCCCTTTAAAAGCCCTGTACGGAGTACCGTATGTGCATAGTTGATCGCTGTTGTGGTATCCACAGCTGCAATCTTACCGGTATTTACAGAAATGACATCACCGGTTTCTGTCAAAAACACAGAAAAGTATCTGGACTCATAAGGCAGCTCCGGAGAAAAGCGGTGATTGTTTCTAAGATGTTTTTCTATGGAAAATAAATCGTTTCCCATACGTTCATCGAGTGGAAAGTTGCCGTCATTTTCCTGCAGGAGTGCCAATATGCTGTCTGCATCTTGTACGATTTTTCTATGATTCAGGACCCCTACAACACCCAAAATTATAGTTAAAACAAGCAGCAAAGACAGCATGGATGCAAGAATCAGTTTTATTCGAAGTTTTCGTATCATACAATTTCCTCCAGAGTATAACCGGCATTTCGCATGGCTTTAATCTGGATATTGGCGTGCAGTGCAGCTAATTTTTTGCGCAGATAGGAAATGTACACCCAAACCACATTGATTTCTGCTTCGCTGTCATATCCCCAAATCTTTTCCATAAACCGTTCGGAAGAAATCAAATTTTTAGGATTGCTCATCAGCATTTCCATCATCTGAAATTCCTTGTTTGCCAGCCGATAACTTCCGGATGGAGTGGAAAGCTCATAGGTGGCACGATCCAACACTACATTTCCGATATGCAGCTGTGAGTTTGCCTGAGCTGCCTGTGTTCGTGTCATTGCACGAATTCTTGCCAGCAATTCCCTTGAATTAAAAGGCTTGGTCAGGTAGTCGTTTGCACCAGCATCCAGCCCCAGGACCTTGTCGTCCACTTCAGATTTTGCCGTCAGCAGCAGAACCGGAATCAGATTTCCTCTTTTCCGAATCTCCTTCAGCACTGTGATTCCATCCACTTTCGGCATCATAATATCGAGAATAACGCCATCATAATTGTCTGCTTCTAAATACTCCAATGCTTCCTGACCATCATAAGCTGCATCCACAGAATAATTATTTCGTTCCAATATCGCTGTAAGTGCTTTTGACAGCGCTAATTCATCTTCCGCCAGTAAAAGTCTCATATCGCATTCTCCCTCTTTACCCCTAGACTTATCTTCAAATAAAAAACATGTGTATATAAAGTAATTATATCATAAAGGCTGTAACTTAAATAGAAATAAAAATCGGGTGTAAAGATTCTCATATCTTCTCTCAAGAAAATATAAAAGGTTAATCATGCAAATAAAAAAAGCGTTTCCGAAAATCGGAAACGCTTTTGATACGATATAAAAACCCGAAATGGGAAATTATCTCTTGGGGAAGTCTGGTTAACGCTTGCTGAACTCCGAAAGCTCCAAATATGCCATGCTGAATCTCAGGGAATTTCTTCGTTTTCTGCTTGGTTTTCAGCGTAAATCAGCGGTTTTTAGATGTATTCAATTATGATTTTCCTGCTCGTGGATTGACCACGAAAAACTGATTTTGCATCCTACGAGTTCCTTGTGTACAGCTGCCCAGGGCTTCACAGGGCAACAAGTGAGAAGCGAAACAGTGTGCTGTTATTTGATTCACCTTAAAATCAAATACACATACGGAGGACACACATCATGGAAAAATACATCTTTGACAGGAATAATGGCCTTTGGTACGAACTCCAAGGCGACTATTACATTCCCTGCCTTGTGCTGGACAAAGCTGATATCCAGCCCGTCGGAATGTGGGGCAGAAAGTATCTGTGTTACATCAAGGAATATCATCCGGTTCTCTATGCCGATCTGCTGACCAGTGGAAAGCTGAGCAGCTATCTTGTAGAAATAGATAACCGGGCCAAGGAGATGCTCGACCTTCTGGTAAAGCAGATGGCAGAAAAACAAGGCGTCACTGAACAACTCAAAGCACAGAATCAAATGGCCTGGATGCGGCGCATGAATAACATCCACAATGCAGCGGAAGAAATCATCAATGCGGAGGTGATCTTCGCATGATAGAGAAATACTCCAGGCATTGAAAGAATACGTCATGTCCCATGAGTTGAACTATGGTAATGGAGAATCTATTCTGACGCTCCTGTATGAAGCCTATAGCGAGGTAAACAGGATGGACGACGACCAAATCAAGGCAGATTTCAACGCCCTGTATCAGGCCATGAACGGCATGACACTGAGAGAAATGGATCAGGTGATCTATCCGATCTGCACCCTCTGCCGTGACCATGAGAAGGCGGGGTTCGTGGAAGGATTAAAGGTTGGAATCAGATTAAAGGAAGAATTGATGAATAAGTGAGGATGGTACCACCGGCATATGCCGGTGGTACTTTATATAATTTGAAGGTATATATTCAATTCCTGAGTCTTTTTTCCACAGCACAAAAAGAGGAATAGTTATCACTATGTACCCTGAAGTTTGATTTCAATAATCTCTTTTTGTGTTTCCTTGTCTTTTACGATCTTGAAATCATCACCAAGTGTAATAGAAAAATCGAAGCCCTTGTCTTCGGTAGTGATCGAGCCTGTCCCATTTTCTATTGCTTCCGCATCTCCTTGTTGAAGCTTGAGCGTTGCAGAAAACCACCCTCGCAGCGTGATCTTTCCTTTTTCTACTTTCCAATCAGACAGTACCATCTTGGGGAAATCCAGGAGTTCTACATGATCTGCCAAAGGATCAAAGCACTCTGATTTGTGTTTTTCTGCATACTCGAAAACGGCATTTTCTTGTGTCTGAGGGAATTCCTCTATCTGAGAAATACAAGAGATGCAAATATCAGAAACTTGTTTTAGAAGCAAGTATGCCGATTTGAAAATAGCTTGCCACTCTTCATCCAACGGACTGATTATTTCATGGAACAAGGCATTCCTCAATGCATACACATAGTTGGCAAACCAGTCCACTGCCTTTGTTGCAATTAGCGGTGCGTATTCACCTCTTCGTGTTGCATAGATGTTTTCTCGTTCTAAACGACTGAAACCATTGAATGGAACTTGATAGATGATTGCATAAGAGTTTGGTGCGGCCAGCGGATCCACTTCGTGAGGATATTTGTAGTTGTACTCAAATCTGAGCCGGAGCGCTGTATTCAACCGCAGGCAGGCGTCTTTGATTTTGCCGGTCACAGTTTGATTAAAGTTCCTTTTCGGAAGTGTTACATCAATATAGCACCGCAGCGTTCCTGAGATTTCACCCATCAGAGCATCGTAAAAATCACGCATGAATTGTGTTTCGTTTATGATGTAGTTTTGATAACGATGCTTCTCTACAGTAGCCTGAATGATCGGTCGTAGATCAATTTCTTTCTTGATGCTCTCGTTATATTTTGTAGTGCGGAACTGGCCGGAAACACCCAAGTAGAATTTCAGAATGTGCTTATCAACAATATGTAAGTTTGCTTGATACCTCTCCTTCAGGTTACCATCCTTATCAAGATCAATAGTCTTCTCCTCATAGGAGAACTCACGATTGATTTGGAAAAAAGTCTGGAAGAAATACTGAGGAAAAACATCCATTACTTTTCGCATACTGACGGGGTACATTGCGAAGAGCTCTTGAGCAAACTCGTCCGTATTGATGTTCTTTTGCACAAAGGGCATAATACCTTCTTTATATGCATTCAGGAAAGGTTTGTCACCTCGTGGCTTGCCATCTTCCGCGAAAACATCAACATCAGGATTCAATTCTCTCAAAACGGCGATGAATGTAAACCATGTTTTGATGAACAGCGTAACAAAATCAGACTCGGTGATTGCTTTCCATTGCTCGTATTTTCTTTCTACCTGCATACCGCTATTTCACCTTGTCTTTCAGCCATGCCAGCGCTGCATCTTCTCCCTGCTCGATAGCCATCTCGACAGCCTGTTTTGCATATTCAAGCAGTTGCCTGGATTGCTTGCGAAGCACAAAGGATTCCTGTACTTTGACTGCAATTTCTTTTTGAATGCCATCATCAATCATTGGTAACGGCATGGAAAGAAGTTCATCTTTGCTAATTGCAGTAAGAATTGTCCCTGAGCAGCGTTGCTTCATCAGAGCCTGTATTGGCTCAGATTTGAAAAGGACAAGCAAAGTTTCAGAGTTAATACAATCAGAATCGAGCACATAAAACCCAGTTGAACACAGTGCACCATCATATTCGTCGGTAATTAGGGCACAGCTTTGTAATGAGCCTTCAACAGAAGATACTATCACCTGTCCTGATTTTACAATCCGACGTGCTCTCGTGGGTAGATCACTGCCGTGTTGAATATCAATATCAGAAATATCACCCGATTGCCCCACATCTGCAAGTTCGATGTATTGATATGTTTGTTTTTCATCAGGGTTAAAGTTTTTGTCATACAGATTACACAATGACAATACAGTCTCTCTTGTATTGAGTTTCTTTACAATTGCCTCATATTTCGGCTGATAGTATTCTGCGTCCAATCTACCAATTGTTTTGAAACTGTCCGAAAGCATTTTTGTAGAAATAGCCTTACTATCGTTTTTCGATATACCAAGGTATTTTTCAAGTGTATTGACCGCTTCATTGTATTTACTTTGAGATTTTTGCTTAACGCATACCGATTGATTGTAGAGTTCTTCAATGGCTTCCTGCAAGGCCATTGAGTACTCAGGAACGTGAATACCATCAATAGAGTTAAGGGTAAGATGCGGTTGCCCGGTCTGACTGGCAGAGCGCCACATCAGTTTTTGCCCAAAAGAGCCATGCAAATATGCCCAAAGATAAAATTTATTAAGAGCAGTTATCTCGCCTGTCCTGAGAATTATCACATCTCGGCAGGTAGCGTAAACGCTATACTCATCTGTGACAAGGCCGACCTTTGCCAATGTGTTGCCGCCTTTTGCGATAATAATATCTCCCGGATAAGCCAATGCAATGGTTTTGCTATTGGCCTTCAGTACTTTTTCGGGCAGAAAAACCGTTTTGTCCGAAATGACAACAAGTCCATCGACGATTTCGTTCACCCGCAGAAACGGAATGTTGTTTCTATCACCACTGTAATATCCAGTGATCGAAGGATAAAAGGCACTGCAATCCGTTTTTCCGTTGTGGGCAGAAATTGTTTTTCCTTCCATGGACTCAAGGACGTTTTCTAAAATCAGGTTATCTTTCTGGTAGTATTCGGCATCTACACGAAGAAGCTTATCCATAACATAACGAAGATTGATTTCACTACATTCCAGCCCATCCATTAAAGCCTTGTACTTGGCTTCATTGAAAGGTTCAATGGATGGGCTTATCGGAAAAAACTTAAACCTTCCTTCTTTGCAAATTCAATAAAAGCTTCTGCGATGCCGTCCTGTGTCAAACCTTCGTGGTTATACAGATCGTGGTCAACGATCAGATGTCCATGGCTATCGAGCTTGTTTTCGCCAGTAACAGGGTCTTTCACGTAAATCTTATCGCCGGAGTTATCCTTGCTTGGTTTCTGCATCGTAGCGAAGAAGATAGGATAATCGTCCTTTTTCGGACACAACTCATCATCCCACTTCTGCACAAACAGAACTGAGGTCTTGGTTCCAGTGTGAGGTTTGAACACATTTCCGTGCAAGCCAACAACGGCGAGAATACGGCAGCGCTCAGCAATAAACTCGCGGATGTACTTATCGCTGGAATTGTTGAACCGACCCTGCGGCAGGACGATTGCCATACGGCCACCCGGCTTCAGGAAGTTCAGGTTTCGCTCAATAAACAGAACATCACGACCGACTTTGTTCTGCCACTTACCAGCGCTATTTTTTCCAAGCTCATAATGAGAAATAATTGTATTTTCTTTGATATCGCCAGCGAACGGAGGATTAGCCATCACAAGGTCAAACTGGAACTGGCTATAATCCTTCACACCAGCGGGCTGGAGCTTCTTCAGCTTCTTAAAGCCTTCGTTATAGGTATCAATCCAGTCTTCCTGCTTGGTGGTTTCACCCCAACGGGAATAGTCCAGTGTATTCAGGTGAAGTACATTGGTCTGACCGTCACCGGCGATCAGGTTCAGTGTACGGGCAACACGGACGGTCTTTTCATCAAAGTCAATGGCGAAAACATTGTCTCTGACGAAATTGGTTTCTTCGGGAATGCGTTCCGCAGCGGTGAATCCGTCACCTTCTGGGAGCCCTTTTTCTCTGCGAATATCTTTCCAGACCTTAAAAATGCTATGGCCAGTAAATCCGGAGCTGCCGCAGGCAGTGTCGATGATTTTATCCTTTGTGGTGGGGTTCATCATCTTAACGCACATATCAATGACATAACGAGGTGTAAAATACTGGCCCTTCTCGCCCTTTTGAGCCTTGCTCATCAGGTATTCAAAAGCATCATCGACAACATCAAGATTGTTGTTAAACAGCTTAATGTCCTGCAGAGAAGCTACACAGACCGCAAGATGGGAGGGGGAAAGCAGGATCTTGCTCTCATCAGTGAAGATTCCCTCCCACTTCTTTTTGGCATCATCAAACAGCCCCTGAATTTTCTCTTTTAGCTCATAGTCAGTATTGCCGTTGTTACGGAACTGTAGATATGCAGTGGGGTCATTGGCGCACACTAGCTCATCATACAGTTTTGCAAAAATCAGCTTGAAGATTTCTTCGAAGGAGTCCACACCTGCGCTGGCCAAAACTTCGTCCTCCATCTCCTTAATTAGAGAGCGGAGGGATTTCTTTTGGGTGCTGATTTTATCTATGCGCTTCAAATCTTCGTAGGTAAACTTCTCGTTGATGATGTCCGAAAGCTTTTGCGAAGCCTTAGGAATATCGCTGATTTCCTCGAAGAAATTGGGGTCCTTTCGATTGTAGCAGGAAATTTGCTCGCCGTTCGTCCAGACGCCGATAGGCGCACCGGTAGCGTTACAGTAGGATTTCAGTTGTTCCTTGCCATCGGTGAGTTTCGGCTTTTTTAGTTCCACAATGATATACGGCACCATAGGTCGGTCTTTATCCATAATGGCAATATCCGCTCGTTTTACTTCTCTGCCAAAATGGATCGGAACTTCTAACTGTATCCGACTGGCAGGGTATCCGTATTCGTTCATCAGCTTGTAAATATAGAGCTGACGAACAGCTTCTTCAGGTGTAAGCTTGATTTCTTTATCACGGATTGCGCAAGTGATATAAGGAACCTCGGCGCCGCGGACAGACTTCATGAAAATGCGAGACTCTACCGCAGATTTGGCCTCGGTAGAAAAAAGAGTATCATCGTATGTAGTATTTTTAAAAAGTTCATTCAACGTCATTTGTAGTTCCTCCTGATGCGGAAACGCCCGCGCAAATAAATTGTTCGATTTGAGTAACTTGTTCTTCCGAGGGGTCTACTGCAATTAGTTGTCTTATCAGACCCCACAGTTTTGGGCTTTTACTGAGTTCTGCGTTTATGTCTGGTGGTGATGTTCCTTTTGCTTTTGCGAAAAGGGTCAACATTTTCTCACGCAGTTCAGGAGGCGGCTGGAGTTGGTCAAGTAGTTTTAATAACAACTCTTCGGAAGGGAAAATCATCCCGCTCTCAATCGAGCTGAGAGAGGCATTTGTGATATCGACGGCCAGCGCCAACTGCCGCTGAGAGAGATAAGGTTGCTTCATTTCTCTTGATTGCTTAATCCACTTGCCAAGTTTTTTCTTGTCGGCAGCTGATACAGACATCAATATTCCTCCCTTCATAGTGTTAGCTGTTAACTAACAGCTAACACTATGATAACATATCCAAACCAAAAATGTCAATATGAAGTCCCCTCTGTAGCTCCCATGTCTGGGGATAATACTCAACAAAGTAAAATATCGCCCACCAATCTGTGATCGATGGGCGATGTTGACATATATCCGATTATCTTTCTTCCAAAACTTCCAGCGTCATCTTGGCTTCCAGGCGGAAACTATGCTGGAAAAGCAGGCACTCTGCCATAGCCTGAAACTCTCGTACACAGTCCGCATACCGGGAGAACAACTCTTTTTTCGTATCAATCTTTTTTGCGTTTACAATCTGCTGAAGATTTATCGGGCGTCATCCCTTTTATGTGTCTTTTCTCTATACCGCGAAAAGTACGACCACAGATTATTATGATCAATGATTGTCTCATAACTGCTGAGCTTGCTACGAAGATTGTTATTTTCCTGCTCTAATTCCGCTGTATGGAGTCTTTCACGGACAGACTTATACTCCGAGAGTTCCTTTGTAGCCGCAGCCAGCTGCGCTTTCAGATCGGCAATGGTGCTTTTCAGTTCAGCAATGGTTTTCTTGGCTTCCTTCAGGAGCTTTTTGAGCTTTCCTTCCTGTTTCTCCTGCACAACAAATTTCTGCGCAGCCGTAGCAAGTGCCTGATAATCCTCCCGTTCCAGCGCCACCTTGGAGGATAGCGGCAGGGGTTTGGCTTCAATCTCTTCCACAGCCTTGATGGAAACCTGTTGCTGTTGAACACGCTCAATCGTCTGCTCCAGCTCGGCCAACTCCTGTGTGCGCTGTTCCCGTTTATATTCCAGAACACTCAGGTGCTCCCGGTGTTCGCCTTTCTGCTCCCACTCTATACCATGTTCCAACATGATTTCAGCCAGTGCTTCTTTTTCTTTTTGCACCCATACGGCACGCTCTGTCATGGAGCGTCCTTCGCCGGTGATGCCCTGATCGGCAAGGGCCTGTTTCAGAGATACACGGGTGGAAAGACCTCTCTTGCTTCCGGTGGTAAACGGAATGAAATCAATGTGAAGATGGGGCGTGGCTTCGTCCATGTGCAGATGGGCAGAGAACACATGAAGATGGGGATTTCGCTCTTGGAAGCTCCGCATGAATTTGTCCAAAATAGCTCTTGCCAGGTTCCCGTTCTCGCTGGCGGCAGACATATCATCCTTGTTTCCGATCTGAAAGATTACTTCATAAAATGGCTTTTCCTGATCTCCGTCACAGATTTTTTTGTAATAGTTTTCGATGCACCGGTCTTTACGTTTCTGTTTGGCGTTGTACGCTGCCAGAGCTTCATCGAACAGCTCATGATACGCCTGCTCGATGGGCGTATAGCAGTATTCGATGCTCAGATGCGTTCGTTCCGGGTCTACATTTTCAGCGATATAGGTGCGGCGATTATGCTCAATCACACCCTTGCCCGACATAGCACTGATAGTCCGTTTTATATCTGTCACCTCCGATTTTACAGTAGTTATAATAAGAATTCCTTTCGCCGCACCAGCGGCGGGTTTTGTTACTTTTGTCAAAAGTAACGCAAAAGCACTTTTGACAGCAGAGCCATCAAAAGTTTTGCGCTCTCCGAGGGGGAGTGCGGCTCCTGCGGGAGCCTCAACCGCCATTTGTGACGCAAATGACGGTACGGACGGCAATTCATTCGCAGCCGGTCATGCTCATGATTTTTCGTCCGTTGGCAGGGAGAAGTCCGTAATATTCTCCCTGCCGGTCCACACTGAACTCTGCGGATTTCAGTGTGGGGACGGGGGTCACGAGGGTTAAGCAGGAAATGCAATAAATGCAGTATATTCCTGCTCACGCTGCGGCGGGATTTACGAAGATCCTCACGTCCGCTGGCCTGCCAGCTGACTTCCGCTCTGGTTCTTCCATCCGGAGGTAGCCGTGTCCTTCCAGAAGCTCCAACGTGGGAAAGATTTCCTCCGTCTTCTTGAAAAACTTGCCCCGGCACATCTGAAAAAGATCGGAACGCTTTATCATGGTGACGTTCTTCTTTTTCAGCTTTGCCATCACGAATTTGGCTTTCTGGATACTCAGGTCTGTGCCCATCATGGAGTAAGCGTAGGTGGAATGAGCCAGAAAGTATTTTCCAATTTGAATTGCACGGTTTACAGTCGATACGGAAATCTCGTACTGTCCATCGTCCATATCAGCGCCGTGGAGCAATCCTGCAATCCGGAGAACGGCGCCAATATACTTGCTGGCCCAGTCGGAGATGGCCTGCCCTTCACCAGCCAGAAACCTTTCGTGTTCCAGGAAGTAGTCGGCCATCAGGTCAAAGGCTTTCTCGGAGAGATACAGCGTTTGAGTGTCCTCGCTGATTGGCAATGCCATCAGGTGAAATATCAGATTGCGATAGGCGGCGCTGACTTCGGGAGGAACGGATGGAGTTCGGAATGTCCGCCCGCCAATTCTGGACGGCGGCGACGCATACAGGAATCGTGCAATCAGCCCCCGGCCTGTCATGGTGGTGTTGGACATGATCTCATCCAGCACGCTGGGCTGGATGGAGAGAATAGCGGAAAGGGCCGGGTGCATGATACACTCTGAATCACGGGTCATTCTGTCTACATAGATGGTATCGCCGCAATGACCCTTCAGCCAGATGTCGATATTAGTCTTGTTGGAATACCGCCCGGCCATAATATCGAAGATGCCGCCTTCGGTAGAGATTACGGAGAACACACCGCCGTTGGCAGCCATCAGGCTGGTCAATGCTTCGCTGGAACAGTCATCGGCAAAGAAGCGGACCGGCTTCAACTCGGGTATATCTTCAAGCTGCTCTTGCAGATGCCGAAGCTCCAGTTCTGTTTCACGATCTTCCTTGTGTTCCAGCTTCTTTTGCAGACCGGAGATTTGGTGCTCCAACGCTTCTCGCTGTAAGCGGTTTTCCCGAATTTCAGAGCTGCGGGACTGATTGTATTCCTGCTCGTATTCGTAGAGATACTTAGTCATATCCCGCATGACGCTGGATTTGCGCTCGCCGGGAGCAGCGATCACCACGGTGTAAAGGCTCAGCGGTTCATAATAGCCAGGTGCGCCTTCCACCTTGTATTTACCTTGCAGGCAGACTGCCAGGACGCCAAGGCTGATCACGGCCGCCATGTCCGGTGCTGTCTGGCTGTGCTCTGCAACTGCGCTGACATATCTTCGGATCGTGTCAGGCAACGCATCCACCGGGAATGTCGGAAGCTCACTCCACTGTGGCGTCAATGGCACCAATGGTGGAAATTGCGGTGTAGTCTCTTGCTTTGGCGTGTAGACCTCTTTGCAATTTTCGATGGCTTTCTGGATGGTAATGGCTCCGTAGGTTGTCCCGGATTGCTGCCGATCCCATTTGTCACGCATCAGGCCGGATTGGCGGAACATGGCATCCATTTTTGCTGCATCTTTTCCTGTCCAGAATGCCAGATAACTGCATAATGCCAAATCTGCCTCGGACTGGGAAGCGTATCCCATTGTGGATCCATCCCAGAGGGAAGTAAAAGCTGCTCTGTTTTTGCTGGACTTTGCCATGCTGAGAAGCTGTGCTGTGTCCATATCGGGATTTCCTGCATTTATTGCATTTGCTGCATTGGTTTCCGGTCTGACCATGAATCGCTCCAAAAGGATTTGCAGTTCCTTTGTGCGATCTCCAAAATCATATTGCTCACATGCTTTTCCGGTCACTGTCACATACTTGTTGGTTGCGCCTGCCACATAGACTTCAATATCGGCCTGATGATTCATGATATAAAATCGTTTGGTATCGTACTGGAAGCCGTCTGCCCGGAACAGAATGTGTAATCCGTTCCCGCTGGGGCTGTACTCGGTGTAGCTGTGCATCAGCGTAACGATCTCTGCGGCGACCCCGGTGTAGTAGCCGCTGTCCGTTACGCAGTTGTCCAGGTCAATGGCGCAAATCCCGTTGAAGATACCAAGACCGATACCATCGTAACCCTTCGCCTGTACTGCGATATCGTAGGACACGAAGCTGCTTGGATCATTGCTTTTGGCTCCAAGCCCGGTATCCGGTTGATAAGGAACTTTTGTTTTCCTTCCGTTTCTTTCTTCATACCGCCAACAGCAGAACAGACCGTCTTTCCTTAAAATGTCTGGTAACGCTGTCAAATTCAAATAACCTCCTGAAAATCGTTGTTGAAATTGGCAGCTGCCGTGTTATAATATCCATGCGAACGGATCGTTCACACGGCAGCTGCCGTTGGGACTGTCTCGAAAGAGTTCTCATCTGCCAGGATGAGGGCTCTTTTCTTTTTTAGGCTGCCTCCGGCTGGAAATATCCGATTTCTTCCCACACTTTCCGGTCAGGGCAGTAGTAGTTGTACTCGTTGGAATTGTCCAGCTTGATGGCGTAGCCGAATTTCAGAATGCCTTTTTGCAGGCCAACTCGTACATACTGAGCATCCTTGTGCATTGCTGCGGCAATCTCAGTAATGGGAACATTCCGTCCGGTGAATGGCGGCAGCTCAACATAAACCTTTTTCTCCATGTTTCTCACCTCCTTACCTCTAAAATACGAATTTTTAATTCGCATCCTTATTATATCCTCCCTATGACGCCTTGTCAAGAGCAAATACGAATAAAAAATTCATATTACGCTCTTGCAATTCGCAGGACTACGTGTTACAATACAGGCGAGGTGATTCAAATGAACAGCAATCCAGCTGAAATCGGCGAAAGGATTAAGTCGGCACGAAAAGCGGCCGGTTTAAGCCAGACAGAGCTTGCCACTCGGCTCGACAAGACCCTGCGTACCATCCAGAAATATGAGAGCGGCGAGATTGAACCGTCCATTGCCATGATCAACGCCATAGCCAAGGAGCTGAACGTTTCTCCGGCAGATTTGATCGGTTACAGACGGCCCAGTATCGAACTGAACAGCCTGTCTGATGTGATTGCGGTGCTTTACCAGCTCAACAAAAAAGCGGGCATCCGGTTTGAGATTGATGTGCAGCGTCCGCCCCACAGTGAGGAATGGTCTTGCTCCCTGCGGTTCAAGGGGAACGACTCTTCAGCGGAGATGAATGACTCCCTGTGCCTGATATTGGAGGATTTCCGGGACGAACGTGAGAAGCTGGAAACTTACTGGACAGATCAGGAGGGCTTCGACCGCTGGATGGAAAAAGAGTTGGCCTACTATGCGGAAGCCAAGCTACAGGACAGGGAAGTGGAAGTTCTCACCGAGATGGAGCGCATCCAGCGCCGCAACGAACTGGATCGCCAGCGGCTGGAGCAAATGAAAAAGGCTGCCGAGGAAAGCGGCAGCCAGCAGTGATGAAGGGAAAGCACCTTCAAATTTTATCTTTAGTCACTGGGAGAAAGGAAGTTTGATACTATTTGAGATTACCCAACGGATATGGAAGCGTCAAGAAAATGTCCGGAAAACGAAGAAGACCCTATGCTGTCAAAAAGACCGTAGGCTGGCATTGGGACGAAGCGAAACAGAAACAAATTCAGGAGCAAATCACCATCGGTTATGCGGCCACCAGAGCGGAGGGCCTTCAAATGCTGGCGGAGTACAACAATAACCCCTTCGATGTAAAAGCGTCCAAGGCCACCTTCCAGGAGGTCTATGAGTGCTGGTCCAAGGGGAAGTATCCCACCATCTCGGCCTCAAATGTGAAGGGCTATGAAGCCTCCTACAAGGTGTGCGGGACGCTGTACCATAAGGTGTTCCGGGAGATCAAGCTGGCGGATTTACAGCTTGTGGTAGACACCTGCGGGAAGAACTATCCCACCTTGAAGAAGCTGAAGGGCCTGTTCAGTCAGCTGTATGACTATGCCATGAAGAATGACATCTGCAACAAGGACTATTCCGAGTTTGTGGATATTATCCGGTACAAGGACAAGAATCCTGACAAACGTGATCGGAACAAGTTTACCAAAGCCGAGATCAAGCGGCTGTGGGAGCTGGCGGAGGACCCGTTCTATCAGATCGTGCTGATGCTGATTTACAATGGCTGCCGCATCTCGGAGTTTCTGGACTTGAAAAAGGAAGATGTCCATCTGGAAGAACAATACTTCGATGTGATTGCCAGCAAAACGGAAAACGGTCTGCGGAAAGTCCCGATTGCAGACAAAGTGCTTCCGTTTTACAAGGCATGGTATGAAGGCTCCAAATGCGAATACCTGCTGCATACCCCTGACCAGAAGCACTTTGACTACAGAAACTATTATGACAGCTATTTTACACCCCTGATGGAGCAGATCGGCTTCAACCACACGCCCCACGACACCAGACACACCTGTATCTCCATGCTGACAGAAGCGCATGTGGATCAGACCATGATTAAGAAGATTGTTGGACACTCCGGTGCCATGACGCTCACCGAACGTGTTTACACCCACTTGGACATTGAGACCCTGGTGGAGGCAATCAACCAAATTTAAGAGAGTACACCATGAAAACAGCTGATAGCAAAAAAGCAGGAGATGTTCTCCTTGCGGATACATCTCCTGCTCATCAGATTTCGGTTTTCGCTTGCGATATTTGTTCCTTGCTTGCTCCTTGCTCGCTCCTTACGCAGTCAAGCACAGCGCAATCCAGGAACGCTCAGAATTCCAAAAACTTCGATAAATCCGGCAAAACAGCGTCCTAAGACGGACTGAAAAGCGGTGGAATTTATCTCTTGGAGAACTGTGGAGCGCGACGAGCTGCTTTGAGACCGTATTTCTTACGCTCTTTCATTCTTGGGTCACGAGTCAGCAGACCAGCTTTTTTCAGTTCTGGACGCATTTCGTCGCCGTTCTGCAGCAGAGCGCGAGCGATACCGTGACGGATAGCACCAGCCTGACCGGAAACGCCGCCACCGCGAACGGTGCAAACAACGTCAAATTTACCAGCAGTGTTGGTAACTTCAAATGGCTGACGAACGATAACTTTCAGAGTATCCAGACCGAAGTATTCGTCGATATCTCTGTCGTTGATTGTAACTTTACCGGTACCTGGGTAGAGTCTTACTCTGGATACAGAGTGTTTTCTTCTGCCAGTGCCGTAGAAATATGCTTTAGATTCGTACATAGTTCATTGTCCTCCTTCCGAATTAGAACTGTTCTGGTTTCTGAGCAGCATGGTTATGCTCGCTGCCTCTGTAGATTCTGCAGCGGGTCAGAGCCTGTCTGCCGATGGTGGTGTCTGGAACCATTCCTTTAACAGCCAGCATCATAGCTTTTTCTGGGTTCTCTTTCATCAGTTTGTCGTAACGGATTGCTTTCATGCCGCCGATCCAACCAGAGTGATGATAGTGAACTTTCTGAACCAGTTTCTTACCGGTGAGAACAGCTTTTTCAGCATTGATGATGATAACGTGGTCACCACAGTCAACGTGTGGAGCGAAGATTGGTTTATGTTTGCCGCGGAGCAGGTCAGCAGCCAGAGCAGCGGTACGGCCCAGTGGCTTGTCTGCAGCGTCGATAACATACCATTTACGAGTAATGTTCTGTGCGTTTGGCATTGTTGTAGACATGTTTACTACCTCCTGTTTATTTTGTATCGAATACAATTTATATCATCGGTTTTCCGCAAAAATCCCAATGATGACAAATCAACGTTCTCTATTATATCCAATTCAAAATCAGCTGTCAAGGGCTTTTTAGCCGAATTTTTAATTTATAGCCCTCTATCTCTCGAAATCTCTTTGTTTTGCTCGTTTTCTCTCCCTAACTTACTTGCCGTTTCATTTTTTACACGAAACTTTGCTGCCCTTTACACTGATTTGTTGGTAACATTGCCCTCGAGTTTTCAACAAACTGCATGGATGCGACCTTTCTCGCTCGACATCCCTGTTCTTTGGGAGTATAATAAAGTCATCTTTTACAGGATAAATGATATTTTCAAGGAGAGATACACCATGAACGACAAGCTGAACTCTTTTTACAAGAGCTTACATAACAAAAAAGTATCCTTTATCGGTCTGGGACGCAGCCATCGCGAACTGCTGCCAATGTTTGCTTCCAAAGGAGCAATTGTCACCCTGCGCGACAAGCGAACCCGCGAACAGATCGGGGAAGAAGCTGACAAACTGGAAGCTTTGGGAATTAAGCTTACCCTCGGTGAGAACTATCTGGAAAATCTGTGTGAGGAGGACATCATCCTGCGCACCCCAGGCATGAATTATTTTACTCCGGCACTCCAGCAGGCAAGAGAGAGCGGCGCCTTTGTAACCAGCGAAATGGAACTGTTCTTTGATCTTTGCCCATGCAAAATCTATGCCGTAACCGGTTCCGATGGTAAAACCACTACCACCACCGTTATTTCGGAATTCTTAAAGGCACAGGGATTTTCGGTATTTTTAGGCGGAAATATCGGCTTCCCACTCCTTCCAAGGATTGAACAGATTGGTCCAGATGACCGCGCTGTTGTGGAGCTGTCCAGCTTCCAGCTGATTTCCATGAGAAAATCCCCAGACGTTGCGGTTATCACCAACGTTGCACCAAACCATCTGGATGTCCACAAGGATATGCAGGAATATATCGACGCAAAACGCAACATCTATCTGCATCAGGGTGGTATCAGCCGCACTGTTATCAATGCGGATAATGAAATCACCGCTTCCTTCCTGCCGGAGATCCGCGGAGAAGCAATGCAGTTCAGCCGCAGAATTACCCCTGCACTGGGCTGTTATCTTGCAGAAGATGGTACTCTTACCATGAACGACCGTCACAGTGTTACCCCAGTACTCCACATGGATGAAATCCGCATCCCAGGTATCCACAACGTAGAAAATTACCTTGCTGCCATCAGCGCAGTCTGGGGAGAGGTTTCCAAAGAAAATATCATTTCGGTTGCGAAGAATTTCGGCGGAGTGGAACACCGCATCGAATTTGTTCGTGAACTCGACGGTGTAACATGGTACAATGACTCCATTGCATCCAGCCCAACAAGAACTATTGCGGGACTTAATTCCTTTAAACAGAAACTCATCCTGATTGCAGGCGGCTATGACAAGAAGATCCCGTTTGAACCGCTAGCTCCAAAGATCATTGAAAAAGTCAAAGTTCTGATCCTGATGGGTGTAACTGCACCAAAGATTGAGGCTGCTGTTACCTCCTGCGAAGGCTACGATCCAGATAAATTGACCATCCTTCATGTTTCTTCCATGCAGGAAGCAGTTCAAAAGGCAAGGGAAGTTGCCGAAAAAGGAGACATTGTTTCTCTGTCTCCTGCCTGCGCAAGCTTTGACCTCTATCCTGATTTTGAAGCAAGAGGCAGACACTTTAAAGAACTGGTAAATGCGTTGCAATAAATCCTAAGTACAGTCATGCAATTTAAAAGGAGGGAAGGTGTACAATGGAAATCACCCTGCAGAAACGCACTGCTGACCATGTGCGGATCTATTTTGAGCGAACGCAGGACGATCTAATTCTGTACCTTTCTAAAAAGCTTCGATAGTCAGGTCTCAGCGAGGAGGTCAAAATACCCATGACAACTTTAGATCATTATGATTTTTGCAAACCTTATATTTCAGACAACGAATACATCTTATGGGAAGGTGCACCGGAAAAAGGCTTTACTTTTACCAGCCGGGATCTTGTCATGATTCCGTTCAGCATTTTCTGGCTTGCATTTGCGCTTTTCTGGGAATTTTCGGTCATCACCAGCACTTCCTCCCTTTTTATGGCAATTTGGGGACTCCCATTTGTTGGTGTCGGCATTTATCTTTTGTTCGGACGCTTTATTCAGTCCATCTGTCTGCGTAACAAAACCTTTTATATCATCACCAACAAAAAGCTGATCATCCGCTCCGGAAGCAAAATCCATCTCTATCAGGCAGAGGATATTCCTCCGATGGACATTCATCTCCACAAAAATGGAAACGGCACCATCCTGTTTTGGCAGGAATCCTACCGCAGAAATGGCAGGAGATACTCCTCCTATTTTGCGCTGGAAAATATTGCAGATGTTGCCGGTGCGCAGAACGCGATCAGCCGCATGGAAAAGTAAAGAGGAGAAAAACTATGGAAGAAAATGTTGTAATTCGCCATGCTGTTCCCGGCGATGAAGCAATGCTTGCCGAAATTCAGGCAGAAGCCTGGGAAGCTGCTTTTTCTGGAATTCTCCCGGATGAAAAGCTAAAAAGTCATCTCGACAAACAGCGTATTGCTCAAATGTATCATTATGTGCTGAATGAAACTTCTGCACATGGCTCTCTGCTCCTGATTGATTCTCAGCCGCACTGCATGGCTTTCTGGGATTCTTACCGGGGAGAAAACCACCCGGACTGGGCGGAGCTGATCTGCATTCACAGCCGAAAAGGTAACTGGGGCAGGGGATATGGTTCGATGATGATGGAGCATATTCTGCAGGAAATAAAATCTGCTGGATTTAAGCAGGTCGGTTTATGGGTTTTTGAGCAGAATATTCGGGCACGCCGCTTCTATGAAAAGCATGGATTTATCTTGACCCAAGAGCGCAAAAACTCCTTCGGTGCTGATGAGGTTTTGTATCTCAAATCACTGTAAAAACAACGCATTCAACCGTTGGTTGAGTGCGTTTTCTCTGTTTAGTTGAGGAAAAAGGCAAAAACTCAACCTTTAATCCATTCATTTTAGGGAAATCGAATGCTATACTAAAATCACCAACTGAAAGGAGATCAAATCTATGGAAAATACATGTAGAAAAAAAGGACGCCGTATGGCGTCCTTTTTTATTTTTTATTTAACCTTTGCTCTTCATATCCTGATACATTGCATACATTGGGGAAGGAAGACCAAATCCACCCGCTACCGGCATGGTCTCACCGGTAACGAAGGAAGACATATCACTTGCAAAGAACAAAACTGCATTTGCAATATCTTCCGGCTGACCTGGACGGTTCAGAGGAACATTCTTTAAGAACATCTTGAGGAAGTCTTCTGACATGTTCTGCATAGCAGCATCAGTTGCGATAAATCCCGGCATAACTGCGTTGCAGCGAACACCCTGTCTTGCATACTGAACTGCAATATTCTGTGTCAGATAGTTAATGGCAGATTTGGAAATGCCATAAGCCATTCTGGAGAGATCCGGATATTTTCCGCCAACCGAAGAAATGTTAACGATCGAACCGCCGCCAGTTTTAATCATCGATTTTACTGCCTGTTTACATGGGATGTAAACACTCTTGAGGTTATTCTCAACAATGCGGAAAAATCCGTCTGTATCGCCGTTTACCAGGTCAAAGTCAACCTTAACATCGGTAGCACCATAATTGTTGACCAGGATGTCAATTCTGCCTTCTTTTGCAACAACCTCATCCACCATGGAGGTAAAGGTTTCTTCTTTTTCTGCATCAAAGTAGACAACTCCTGCCTGTCCGCCTTCTGCAATGATTTCATCTGCAACTTTCTGTCCTGCATCCAGTCTTCTGACTGCCAGATATACTTTAGCGCCGTTTTCTGCCAGTTTCTTTGCGCAGGCAAGTCCAATACCACGTGTTGCGGAGGTAATCAGCGCAACCTTATTCTCACACAATTTCATTTGACATTCATTCCTTTCTGTCAGGTTTATTCTAAAACCTGTTGATAAATTTATTATAGCACCTGTCCATGTCCAATTTACAGATAAATCATGTCTATTTTGATAACTCTACCTGCGGGGTGGACTTTTTGTCATCCATTGTCATTTGCTGCATTAAAAGCTGCAAAAACTGCTGACCTGCCAAAGAAATTGGATGCAATTGGTGACTTACCACACTGATCTGTCGTGGTGGAAAGTCCTGCTTTAAGTGAACCTGGAACACGCTTTTTTCCTGCAAGGCTTTGCGTGCAAAATTTTCCGGAACAATTCCAATGCCAAGGTTTTGCTGCACAACCGGCACAATCAGGTCGGTGGTGGGAAGTTCTATTTCGGGGCGAAGCTCCTGACCAAAGTGCTCAAACAACTCCTCCAGATACTGACGGGTTCCTGTCCCAGATTGCAGACAGATCAACGGATAACTGGTCAGCTTATGAAAATCCATCTTTTCGGAACACAGATGGGAAAAATCCTTTCCCACAATTACAATATCCCGAAAGGTAGATATTCTGGTAACCCGATAACCGCTTATCTGCGGGTAAGGGGAGATGATAACGGCAAAATCAATCTCACCTTTTTTGAGTGCATCAAAAGCAGTCGGGGTGTTATAACTGGAAATCTGAATGCGTATCCCCGGATACTTTTGCCGAAATGCACCCAGGAAGGGAAGAAGGCAATGGTGAATGGTCATTTCACTGGCACCAATCCGAATCAGTCCCTCCTGAAAGGATTTATGTTTCGAGAGTTGTTCCTCCGCCAGAAAAATCTCCTGACAGGCAGCACTGATATGCTGGTATAAAAGTTCCGCTTCCGGTGTCAGCATAACCCCTTTTTTGGAGCGGACAAACAGCCGGCACCCAAGCTCTGCCTCCAATCCGGCAATGCACCGACTAACTGTCGGCTGCGTCTGAAACAATGCTTTAGCTGCATGTGTGATATTGCGATATTTCGCCACATAATAAAACGTTTTATATGAATCCAGATTGACCGACATCTGTTTTCCTCCTCAATTTATCATATCAAAAACGTATGGATAAATAAAAAAATATGTATTTGCAAAATAGTATGAGAGTAGTATAATACACAATAAGCCCACATGACAAGATGATCAAGAAAAGGAGCGATATTCATGACTTCACGGGAAACAGAATATCTGGAATGTGAACGACACTGGGTTTTCTGGCTTCTGATGTTTGTTGCCGGTTTTTACGGAGTATATACTTTTCTCCTTCGGGGCGGAGTATTCTGTAACGCACAGACAGCGAATTTTGTTCTGTTTGCCATTGAACTTGGAAACAAAAGCTGGTACAAAGCGGCCTATTACTTCATCCCAATGACCGCATATATGGCAGGAGCATTTGTTTCGGAGGCTGTCGCTCTGAGGCTGACCAAAGTAAATTTCCTGCGATGGGAAACGATTCTGGTTGCAATTGAAATTATCTTCATTATCGCTCTGGGATTTGTTCCGGATTCTGCTCCGTATCAGATTTCTCAGGTTGCCATCAACTTTATCTGTTCCATGCAGTACAACACCTTCCGCCAGTCTGAAGGAATCCCTATGGCAACTACTTTTTGTACCAACCATGTCCGTCAGGTCGGAATCCATCTTTACAAGTTTCTTTCCCACAAAGATACCGTCTTTATCAAACGGATGCTGCACCACCTCGGAATGCTCTGTATGTTTGTAGGCGGCGGTGTTGTTGGCGTTGTCATTTGCAATCTGTTTGCTGGTCGTGCAATTTGGGCAGCAGCGATTCCTATGACCATCCTATTGATTCATCTGATTCATGCTGACCTTACAACGGAAAAAGATCGTTTAAATACTCTTCCGCATGGTCATTAACTTTAATAAAAAAAAAAATCCAGGTGCAAAGCACCTGGATTTTTTTTTTATTAAAACACTTTCCACAGGAATTAGGAATTACCATTACTCTTCTTCCTGCATTGCTGCATCCAGAAGGCGGGAAATCTGTTCCTGTTCCTTTTCAGGATCTGGCTGAGGCAGATCGGCTGTCTCTACGGTTTCATCAGTCTGTGCAGACAGTTCATTCTCTGAAGAAGAATCACCATCCTGTTCCGATTCTTCTTCTTTTTCAACCGCTGCGATACCGATAATGCTGGTCTCTTCGTCCACACGCATTACCTTAACACCGCCTGCATAACGGGACTGTTTGGAAATCTGGTCTACTGGAATACGAATGATAATAGCGCTGTCAGTGATAAGAATAATATCGTTTTCACTGTCGACCTTTTCAAATCCGGCCACCGGTCCATTCTTGTCGCAGTAGTAGTTTCGCAGACCTTTACCGCCTCTGGTCTGGATTCGGTATTCCGAAACATCGGTTCTTCTTCCCAAACCGGACTGAGAAACGGTGAGGATATCTTTTCCTTCTTCTGCAACAACCATACCAACAACCTGATCGCCTTCATCCAACGCAATTGCTTTTACACCGCGGGCAGTTCTTCCCATCGAACGTGCATCCTCTTCGTTAAAGCGGATACTCATACCGTTTCTGGTTGCCAGAATCAGGTCATCGCTGCCGTTTGTAATCTTAACCCATGCAAGCTCGTCGCCTTCATCCAAGTTAATCGCAATCAAGCCGCTCTTGCGGACATTGATATAGGCATTATATTCGGTACGTTTGATGATACCGTTGCGGGTAACCATGACATAGTATTTATTTTCGGCTGCAATATCAGATGTTTTGATGACGCAGGTAATCTTTTCATTCTGCTCCAACGGCAGGATATTGACCACATTGGTTCCTCTGGAAGTGCGGGAACCTTCCGGAATCTCATATCCCTTAATGCGGTAAACCTTACCTTTGTTGGTAAAGAACATCAGATAATCGTGAGTCGAGCAGGTGTAGATATCGCTGACGAAGTCCTCGTCGCGGCGGGTCATGCCGCTGATACCTCTTCCACCACGTCGCTGGGTTTTGTAAACATCCAGAGGCTGACGTTTGAGATATCCAAAGCGGGTGAGGGTAACCACACAGGATTCTTCCGGAATCAAATCTTCGATATCCACTTCACCCTCAATGGTAGCCAGCTCGGTTCTTCTTGGATCGTTAAATTTCTCTTTGATCTCCAGAAGTTCTTCCTTGACGATTGCGCGAATCTTCTGTTCATCTGCCAGAATTGCATTGTATTCTGCAATTTTTGCATGCAGTTCATCCACTTCTGTCTGGATCTTTTCACGTTCCAGACCAGCCAGACGTCCCAGAGGCATCTGTACGATTGCCTGAGCCTGAACATCGTCCAATCCAAAACGTTCCATCAAGGCTGCTTTACCTTCCTGAACGGTATAATGAGAACGAATAATCGAGATAACTTCATCGATATAATCCAGTGCAGTCAGCAAACCTTCGAGGATATGAGCGCGCTCTTTTGCTTTTTTGAGATCAAAAATGGTTCTGCGGGTGATGATCTCTTCCTGGAACTTGATGTACTCTTCCAGCATCTGTTTTAAGCTGAGTGTTTTTGGCTCACCCTTTACCAGAGCCAGCATGGTAACACCCACTGTATCCTGAAGCTGGGTGAAAGAATACAGCTGATTGAGCACGATCTGTGCATTGGCATCACGTTTGAGCTCAATGACAATTTTCATACCTTTACGGCTGGATTCATCGCGAATATTGCTGATTTGGTCAACCTTCTTTTCCTTGACCAGATCTGCAATGCGCTCAATCAGTCTTGCTTTATTGACCATATAAGGAATTTCGGTAACGATAATTCTCTCACGGCCATTTTTATGCTGTTCGATGTGGGTCTTTGCACGGAGGATGATCTTTCCTCGTCCGGTCGCATAAGCTGCGCGGATACCCGAACGGCCCATAATGATACCGCCGGTAGGGAAGTCTGGTCCTTTGATATGTTCCATCAGCTGATCCAATCCTGCATTTGGATTATCCAGCAAACAGCAAGCACCATCAATGACTTCACCCAGATTATGAGGCGGGATATTGGTTGCCATACCAACTGCGATACCTGTTGAACCGTTCACCAAAAGGTTTGGGAAACGGCTTGGCAAAACGACCGGTTCCTGAAGACGGTCATCGTAGTTTGGCATGAAGTCAACGGTTTCCTTATCAATGTCAGTGAGCATCCGCATCGAGATTTTGCTCATCTTTGACTCGGTGTATCGGTAAGCAGCCGGAGGGTCTCCATCCACCGAACCGAAGTTTCCGTGTCCATGAACCAGCGGATAGCGCAGGGAGAAGTCCTGTGCCATACGAACCAGCGCATCATAAACGGATGCGTCACCATGTGGATGGTACTGACCCAACACGTTACCAACCGTATCCGCACACTTACGGAACGGTTTCTCCGGATATAGTCCATTTCCATACATGGTATAGAGGATACGTCTGTGAACCGGCTTTAATCCGTCACGCACATCCGGCAGAGCTCGTGCCGCAATAACCGACATCGAGTAGTCCAGATACGCATCCTTCATCTCACTTGCGATATCTTTTAAGATCAGGTTTTCACCCGATGTATTCATTCTTTCTCATTCCTTTCCTGAATGCCGTTCGGCCTGTGAAAGTGAGGCTTATTTCTTGGAAATATTCTGATATTTATCCCCGATTTTCTCTTTCATCAGGGCAGCAAACTGCTCAGCCTGGCCCTCTTCCAGAACATTTTTCGGGATAATGTAAACATGATTTCCTTGATAAATCAAAGAAAAGCTGTGTTTAAATTCGTACAAGGTCGCAATTTCCGAATAGGAAACGGTTTTTTCATTGAGCTGGAGTACATCTTCTCCCAGAATGACATTCTGTTTGCCTTCTGCTTCAAACTCTTTTGCAATCTCTTTGTTGAATTTCTGGATCTTTTTCTTGAGCATATACGACATTGCACCCAAAAGCACCACAAAAATCAGTGCAATTCCACTTCTGGTGTAGGCAAACCAAGCCACCTGCATCAAAAACAGCACTGCAATGACCAAAAACAGCTTTCTTGCTTTCAGATTGGTTCCATCTGCTTTATCAGTAGCCTCCAGACCCTCAAAAATATCGTCATATTTTGCATCGAAGGAGATCTTGAAGCCGTCCAATGTTTCACGGGAAACATTTTCTGTCGATTCAGCAGTCATTTCCGGTTCTTTCTGCTGTTCTTCTGGTTTTTCTTCGGTATCAACCGTCAAATTTTCCTGATTATCCACTTAAAAACACCTCTTTTTATCCTGTCGGACTCTTATTTTTGAAGGGATTTAATCTGTTCTTGTATTACAGGATCAGCCTGTTCCAGTGTATTTTTCGGGAAGATCATCCGTTTTCCGCCCTTAATCTGTATAATCAGAGTGTCTTCCAGATCTTCCACACCCAAAACATCCTCCATCAGGACCGAATTGCGATGTTTTCCATCCAGAAAACACACGATCTTATCCGGCTCGAAAGCATATTCCATTGGAGAAAGCAGGCTTGGATCTTTTTTCAGTTCTTTGCTGACCGAGCGTTTGAGCGCAACCGGGAACATGACAAAATGATAAAACAGGTTGAAAAGCTGATAAACAATCATCAGGATTCCTGCTACCAGATAAATATCTGCCATGCTGCCTTCCATGGAAGCTCCTTTGAACAGCGCAATCGCGCCTAATACAAAGAAGAAAATCGCCCAGAAGATTGCTCTTTTACGAGCTTTTTTGATCTGATCCCGTGAATGGGTCATTGCGTAATTGATGTAGTGCTTTGGTTCCAGCGTTACTGTCATGCGATGTTCAAAGTCGGTGACAGAGCGCTTTTCCTTGATTGGCTGTGTTTTTTCTTTTTTCATAACGTTTCCCCTAGATATCGAGGTTGTTTACATATTTTGCGTTCTGCTCGATGAATTCTCTTCTTGGTGCAACCTTGTCGCCCATCAGAATGGTAAAAATTTCATCTGCCTGCTCAGCGTCTTCCATCGTTACCTGAATCATAGTTCGATGTTCCGGATCCATGGTAGTTTCCCACAGCTGTTCGGCATCCATCTCACCAAGACCTTTGTATCGCTGGATATCCACTTTACCGCCGTCTGCGGTCATTTCTGCGATGATCTGATCTCTTTCCGGGTCAGAATAAGCATAGCGCACCTTCTTGCCGCGATAGATCTTAAACAGCGGTGGCTGTGCAAGATAGATATGTCCTTCTTCAATCAGTGGACGCATAAAGCGGAAGAAGAAGGTCAGCAGCAGAGTACGGATATGAGAACCGTCGACATCGGCATCGGCCATGATGATAACCTTGCCATAGCGCAGCTTTTCGAGATTAATCTCGTCGCCGATACCGCATCCCAGTGCGGTGATAACCGGCAGAAGCTTTTCGTTGGTATAAACTTTATCCAGACGCGCACGTTCAACGTTGAGCATCTTACCCCAAAGAGGGAGAATCGCCTGGAACGAGCTGTCACGGCCCTGTTTTGCAGAACCACCCGCAGAGTCACCCTCTACGATGTAGATTTCGGTGCGGACATTATCGTGATCGGAACAGTCTGCCAGTTTACCAGGCAGGCTCACGCCTTCCAGAGCCGACTTTCTTTCACGGGTACGGTCTCTTGCAAGTCTTGCTGCTTCACGTGCCTGAGCTGCTGTGAGGGTTTTCTCCATGATCAGTTTGGCTACTGCCGGGTTTTCCTCGAAGTAGGTGCTCAGTTTATCGTAGGTGATGCGGTAGGTGAGGGTACGGATCTCGGTATTTCCCAGCTTGGTTTTGGTCTGGCCTTCAAACTGAGCTTCCTCAAGCTTAACCGAAATAATCGCTGTCAAGCCCTCCAGCACGTCCTCTACGGTGAATTTGTCGCTTTCCTTCTTAAACACCCCTGTTTTCTTTGCATAGTCGTTAAACGCCTTTACAAGAGCGGTACGGAAACCGATCTCATGGGTACCACCGTCTGCGGTATGAATGTTGTTTGCAAAGGAGAGGATGGTGGTGTTGTAGCTGTCGTTATACTGAAGCGCAACTTCCACGGTGGAACGCTCTCCGTCTCCGGAATAATAGATTACATCCGGATGCAGGACATCCCAGATATTCTTTTTCTTTTCGTGAATGAAGTTTACAAAGCTGCGGATTCCGCCTTCATAGTGCAGCACTTCGCTTACCGGCTCTTCTCCGCGTTCATCGGTGAAGGTAATATTGACGCCGCCATTTAAGAAGGCCTGCTCGCGCAGACGCTTTAACAGAACCTCATAATCGTAATGTGTGGTTTCGGTAAAGATTTCTGGATCTGCCTTAAACGCAACCTGTGTGCCGCGTTCGGTGGTCGGCTCTACCTTTTTCAGATCACAAACAGCTTTACCATGTTCAAAGCGCTGATAATAACGGTACTGACCGTCACAGACTTCAACTTCCAGCCATTCAGACAAAGCGTTTACAACCGAAGCACCAACACCGTGCAGACCGCCGGAGACCTTGTATCCGCCGCCACCGAATTTACCGCCTGCATGCAGAACGGTAAAGACAACTGTTACAGCCGGAATGCCCAGCTTTGGCTGAATGCCAACTGGAATGCCTCGTCCGTTATCCTTAACACGGACAATATCTCCCGGCAGAAGGTCGACCAGAATCTTGGTACAGTTTCCTGCCAGAACCTCATCGATCGAGTTGTCCACGATCTCATAGACCAGATGATGAAGACCCTGTGGGCCGGTGGAACCGATATACATACCAGGACGCTTACGTACTGCGTCCAGACCTTCCAGAACCTGAATATTACTTGCGTCGTAATTTTCAATCATCTCCGGATTTTTTTCTGGTGTATTTTCCAAAGTGATTCCCTCCATCGTTTATTTGCTGAACGTCGTGCTTTTCCTGCAACATAAAAAAAGCCGGCTGCTTTTCACCCTTCCTGGACCTTCCAAAGTCTAATGTTCAGAAGTAAAAAGCATGCACGACAAACCCAGGATTTTTCTTTTTTAATGCCCTTTTATTATACCATAAAAAGGCTTTTATGTAAAATATTTTTATTGAATTCTTATCTTCTAAATAGCATTTTTTTCAAAGGTTTTGTTTCTTTGATTTTCGTTTGTAATATTTTGTCTTTTTAAGGGATTTGAGCACATAAAAAAGCACCCATTTTCAGGGTGCTTTTTTAAATAATACCAGAAACTAGGCAAGACCCAGTTTATCCACATAGCCGCTTCTTTTTTTCAAGGTAGCACAGGATATCTGAGAAATATAAACCGTAACAACCTTTTCTTCTTTTTCTCCTTCACTGCACACAATAAATGATTTTGGCAGTTCAGAAGAAACGTTGATGACCCGGTGTTTTTTCTCCTGATCTGTTAAATATTCCTTGGTGATTTTAGAAACCGAAGTGTTCTCGATATCAAAAATACCGACAATATCCCGGCTGCGCACCACGACATCCTGTCCCAAATGTAAATACACGTGGTTTCCTCCCCGCTCTAATAAGTCTGTGTATCCATCAGCTCTCCTGACTGGATCAGAAAACGTTTTCCCGATTTTAAGCCTCGGAAGCTGTCTTCATCGCAGCAAGTTACAAAAACCTGCTGGTTTTCCAGATGATTGAGCAAATAATCTCTCCTGCCGGCATCCAGTTCACTCATAACATCGTCCAGCAAAACAACCGGCGTTTCGCTGGTAACTTCCTCCACCATACCGCACTCTGCCATTTTCAACGCAAGCACACCGCTTCTCTGCTGCCCCTGGGAGCCGTATAGACGCATTGGCATATCGTTGACCAGAATTTCCAAATCGTCTCTGTGCGGGCCGCACAGGGTCGATCCACGCTCGATATCTGCCTTGCGGGTACTCTGCAATTCTCTGAGAAAGAACTCCCGCAGATCCTCTCTGGTGCGGTCCTGTGGATTTTCTAATCCACACTGATAAAAAACATCCAGCTTTTCCTTGCCGGAAGAGATACCGTCGTACACCTCAATCGTTTTTGGTCGGATTCGGCTGACATATCTCGCCCTGCAGAAAGCAACCGCTGCCGCAGCTCTGGCAAGATGTTCCTCCCAGACATCCATGGTGTCGATCAGTTGAGGAAAACGCATAACATCTTTGAGCAGCGTGTTGCGCTGCAGCAAAATTCTCTGATATTCATGGAGGTAATGCTCATAACGGGGAAGAATCTGAGAAATCGCTGTATCCAGAAACTTCCGGCGAAAGGCAGGACCTTCCCGGATCAAAGAAAGATGGGAAGGGGAGAACACTACTGCATAAAACTGTCCTGACAGTTCAGAAGTGCTTTCCAATGTGATCCCATTGAGCTCAATGTGTTTTAATTTCCGATCTGGAGAAACATTTTCTGACGAAAACAGTTCGATAGACGCACACTGTTCCCGCATTGTGCTGGAAAAGGTAATGCTGCTTTTGCAGGAAGTTTCTCCAAAGCGAATCATTTCCTTATCCTTTGCGCCCCGAAAGCTTTTTGCTCCGGTAAACATCCAGATTGCCTCGGTCAGATTGGTCTTTCCCTGCGCATTCTCGCCGTGAATAATATTGACACCTGCATCCGCTTTGAGCCTGAGTGAGCGGATATTGCGAAAATTCGTCAATTCAATACTCTCAAGCTTCATTCGAATGCCCTCCCAAACTAACCTTCTACCGCCTCAAAGCAGCGATTCAGCGCTTCTACCGTATCTCCCGGACGGATTTTTTTGCCGCGCATGGTACATACTTCTCCATTTACCTTTACTTTGCCTTCCAGTACCAGTTCCTTTGCCTGACCGCCGGTATCAGTCAGACCTGCAAATTTCAAAAAGGAATCCAGCTTAATAAATTCTGTTGTAATTACAACTTTTTCTGCATTAGTCATCGTTTTTCACCCTCACTGGCAATACCAGGAAGAGGAAGCTGTCCCCTTCCATCGGAATCATTCTCATTGGAGACAACGCACCGTTGATCTCCAGTTTTACCATATCACAGTCAGATGCCTTGAGTGCATCCAGAAGATATTTGTTATTAAATCCCATGCTGACTGCTTCTCCCGAAACCTCGCAATCCACCTCATCATGTGCCTTACCCATTGCAGTGGAACAGCTCAGCTGTACCTTGTTTTCTGTTACAACCAGACGGATTGGGCTTCTCAGACGGTCGGAGATCAACAGAGAAGTACGTTCTACCGAATCAGTCAGGCTGCGGGTATTGATTTTAACGGTGGTTTTGCTGATCTTTGGAATAGCTGCATTATAGTCGAGGAAATCTCCTTCCAGCAGTCGGGAAACCACATAATATCCGCTGATATGGAACACAATATGTTTCTGGGAAACTACAAGGTATGCCTCCTCATCCTCTTCCCGAAGCAGTTTGGAAATCTCGGACAATGTTTTTCCCGGAACAATAAATTTGGTATTCAAATCCGAAACAATCGCTTCTCTGCGCAGTGCAAGACGGTAACCATCTACTGATACCAAAGTAACACAGGAATCCTTGATATCAAACAGGGAACCGGTATGAACCGGTTTGGAGTCGGTGGTTGCAATAGCAAATAAAGTCTGGTCAATCATGGATTTTAAAGTTCCCTGTTTCATAACCAGATCCGATTTTTCTTCTACATTTGGCAGCTCTGGATATTCGTCTGCTAAAATGCCTGGAATGGTAAACTCCGAAGCTCCTCCCCGGATGGTTGCCAAATTCTTTTCATCCGAAACAATCGATACGGTTTCACCCGGAATTCTTCGGATAATATCCAGCAGCAGTTTTGCAGAAAGCACCAATTCGCCCTGCTGTTCTGTTTTTGCTTCGATTGTTGTGACAATTCCAAGTTCCAGATCATATCCGGTTAATTGGAGCTGACCTTCCTGCGCCTTTAATAAAATACCTTCCAGTGCTGGAATAGGGGACTTAGCGCAAACAGCACGAGAAACATTGGAAACAGCTTCTACCAGCAAATCCTTCTGGCAAATAAATTTCATAGCAATCTCCTCCTTGAATCTAGGGAAAGCAGGAAAAAACAGGCCGCTTTGTTTGCGACCTTTTTTCTTGCAAAATAATCTGTTTTTGTCATTATACCATACCTCAAAAAAAAGAAAAAGCCCTGACAACGGGCTTTTTCTTTTTATATCCCTATATCTTGTATGTGACACAAATACAATTTTGTGGTTCTTCTTTCACCAATCCGAAAAAATGTTCCGATCTGCTTTTTCTGCCTCATTAACGCTTGTTGTTTGGGAAAACAAATTCCCCCACACATAAGTACAATTCCATTTTTCTCTTTTTAATTCTTCACACAGTAAAATCATTCTATAAAAGAGAAAAGATAGAAGAAATAAATTTAGTAGTAGTAGTAGAGACTGTGGATTTGTGAAAAGGAAAGAAAAATGCGCAGAATAAGCCACTTTTTCATAAAAAGCAATTGAGAAAAACACGTGTTGCTTTTTGTGAAAAAGTGAAAAATAAAAACTTTAACGGGAAATTAGTTGAAAAGTCCGTTGAAAGTGTTTAAAATTAGTGGAGCTTTTCGGGGATAAGTTGGAGAAGAAAAAATGGTGAAAAATCAATGTGAATTTGGTTGATTGTGGAATGTGAAAAACTCTTTTTTATGTTTATAAAAGAGCAATGGAATAACTGGAAAAAGGACAGTTTCCACAAGATAGTGAGAGGATAAAGATGTTAGTATAGAATTTAAGCATCCCGGATATTTTTAATAATATCCTCTACGGTTTCCTTGTATTTTGTATCCTGTTTCATGTTTTTTACCACCTGTCCGGTTGCATAAACAACGGTAGAATGGTCACGTCCGCCAAATTCATTTCCGATAGCGGCCATGGACATCTGCGTGATCTCACGGATAACATACATGGCAATCTGTCTTGCATTGGAAATCTGGGAAGAACGTTTGGAAGAACGGATATCTTCTGAGCTGACCCCGAAAGTACGGCCGACTTCAGAAATGATTCGTTCTACTGTAACAGGAATTGGCTGATTGTCGGTCAGAATTTCCCGGATAGCACTCTGTGCAAGCAGAATGGATGGCGGGGTTTGAGCCAATTTGTTATAAGCATTCAGCTTCTTTACAACGCCCTCGAGCTGTCGAATGTTATTTTTTACATGGTTTGCAATGTATTCTTCTACAATGCTTGGAATCTCCAAGTCCAGAAGTTCTGCTTTTCTTTTAATGATCGCAATTCTGGTTTCAAAATCCGGTGGCTGAATATCTGCAATCAGGCCCCATTCGAATCGGGTGCGCAGACGTTCTTCCAGGGTTTTAATTTCCTTTGGAGGACGGTCGGAGGTTAAAACAATCTGTTTTCCTGCCTGATACAGGGTATTAAAGGTATGGAAGAATTCTTCCTGGGTACTTTCTTTTCCTCCAATAAACTGAATGTCATCTACCAAGAGGACATCTGCCTGGCGATATTTGTCATGAAATTCTTTGGTGGATTCAGCACCAATGGCAGCAATTAATTCATTGGTAAATTCTTCGCCTTTTACATAGATTACATTGGTTTTCGGGCGGCTTTCTTTGATTTCTCCAGCAATAGCATACAAAAGGTGGGTTTTTCCAAGGCCGGATCCGCCATAAATAAACAGAGGATTATATGCGTTGGCAGGGTTTTGTGCAACAGCACGGCAGGCAGCCTGTGCAAATTTATTGGAGCTGCCAACAATAAAGGTGGAGAAGGTATATTCATATTCTCCACCCTGACTGTTCATATCAATCTCTTCCTGACTGTAAGAAGGAAGAACAGGGGAGGGGGAAGAGGTCTGGATGGAAGCTGGAGAAATCTCCTTTTTGTCTCCTTTTTCAGAAGTTTCACAGAGGATTTCGATTTTAACAGGAAAACCAACAACAGCTTCAAAGGCTTTTGTGAGAAGATCCAGATATTTTTCCTCTACAATCTTTTTCATGAATTCGGCTTTAATATATAAAACAGCAGTATTGCCGTCAAAGCTAACTGGTTCCAGACTCTTGATCCAGAGCTGATATGCAAGTTCAGAAAGTTCTTTTGAGTCGATTACATATTGCCTGGTGTAATCTTTCACCATCTGAAACAATTCTTTAAACGATTCCATATTTTACAATTCCCTTCTTTTGACAATGCGCAATTATCTTTTTCCTGAGATTTCAAGATCTGCCCGAACAGGAAAAAAGACAGTAAAACCCCCGCTTACAGGTCCTTTAAATGGGAAAAAAGCAGGGGGTGTATATTTATGCAACGCTGTTTAACAGTTCCTCACATTAGTTCACAGGAAATTCCACGCAGATTAAACAAGAAATTTGATAAAGAAAAAGCGAGTGGAAAAACTTTGGAGGAAAATGTGGAGAGACTGTGGAAATAAAATTTTCAACGCTTTTTACACATAATATTTTAACACAGGGCAAAACAGATTTTCAAGAGCTTTTAACACTTTTTAACGGGTAATGATGTACAGATTAATGAGAAAAAAATTGGAATTTTTTATGTTCTTTTCCGTCAAAAGAAGAATTTCGTTTCTAAGAAGAAAAGAAAGGCATGGTCTATTTGTATAAAAGGAATGGGATTTTAAAAAGTTTTCTGATATAATACAGAAAATAAAAGGCGTAATCATGGGAGATTCTATTGACTTTTTTCAGGTTTTTGTCTATAATTTTACTCTGTAAGGTTTCGCCTTGAAGGGAGGTTAGAAAAAATGGTAAGAACATATCAGCCAAAGAAGCTCCAGAGAAAGAAAGAGCATGGTTTCAGAAAGAGAATGGCTACTAAAAACGGCCGCAAAGTTCTCGCACGCAGAAGAGCAAAAGGCAGAAAACAGCTGACATATTAATTTCCTGTTAGACAGCTTTTTCTCACTGTCCATTTTAATATCCAGCGCGGTTCCTTTTCGCGGGGAATACCGGGAGGAAACAGGGAATAGGCTCTGTTTATTCTGCCTTCCATGTTTCATTCCAGAATAAGCAGGCCACTTATCCCGATAAGTGGTCTTTCTTTTTATCTATTTGAGGATGGGGGACATGAGCTATGAATCAAAAAACAACCTTAAAGCTCAATAAAGAATTTAAGCGCCTTTATTTTAAAGGAAAAAGTGCTGTCCATCCGCTGATTGTCACCTATGCGAGCAAAAACCGTCTGGGACGAAACCGGATTGGAATCACGGTTACCAAAAAAGTTGGAAAAGCCGTTTGCAGGAATCGCTGTAAACGCATTATTCGCGCTGCGTTTTATCAGATCGACCCGATGATTGAACAGGGATGGGACTTTGTTTTTGTTGCAAGAGCAAAGACCCCACAAGTAAAGTCCACACAGCTGATGCCGGTTTTAAAAAAACAGATTTTGAGCCTTACATCTCCGGACAGCCAGAAAAGGGAACCGAATGGAAAAAAGCAGCCAGTAAAAACAAAAAAAGACGGGAAGAACTAAATCCTTTTTGTGATATGGAGTTTTCGATGGAAACGGACAAGTCCGGTATGCAAAAAGATAAAGGTTTTTTAGAAGAAGGTAGAAAATGAAATATTTCATGCTGATGCTGATTCGATTTTATCAAAAAGTCATTTCTCCATGCTTCCCGCCGCGGTGTCGCTTTTATCCGACCTGCTCGGCCTACGCTTTTACCGCAATTGAGCGGTTTGGAGCGATCAGAGGAGGTTATCTTGCGCTGCGCCGCATTTTAAAGTGCCACCCGTTTCATCCGGGAGGCTATGATCCGGTACCCGAAAAACTGGATCGAGACAGATAACACCACCGCTCTGCTGCAAAAGTGGCAGACACTACCAGAAATGTTTCGGTCGGGTACCTTTGACAATTGAATAGAGCATGACCCACTGCACAGAAGGTGCGGGCGTAAGGCGCAGCATTTTTGCCAGAATTTGAGGGGCAAAAATGCGGAATGGAGGTTTTCAATGTATATTCTTGGTTATCCGCTTGGTTTAATCATGCGGCTGCTTTACAACATTCTGCACAGTTATGGATGGTCGCTGATCATTTTCACCCTGCTTGTAAAGCTTGTTATGGTTCCGCTTTCAATCAAGCAGCAGAAATCTTCTGCAAAGATGGCTGCAATCCAGCCTCAGATGCAGGAAATTCAGAAAATGTATGCTAAAAATCAGCAGAAGATGAATGAAGAGCTGCAGAAGCTTTATCAGCGTGAGAACTACAATCCGGCAGGTGGATGCTTGCCGATGCTTATTACCTTTTTGGTTCTGTTCGGTCTGATTGATGTAATCTACAAACCGATGACCCACATTCTTGGCATGAGCAGCGATTTGATTGCACAGGCTCAGGGAATTATGGAAGGACTGGGTGTTGCATTCAGCCACTATTCCCCACAGACCAGTATCATTACTTCGGTACAGGCAAATCCAGAAGCATATTCGGCGTTAGGCCAGGATTTTATCAATGCAGTTCAGTCGTTTGACTTAAACTTCCTGGGTATTAACCTGGGTGAAACACCGTCCTTGGCTCTGAACATCATGGTTCTGATTCCAATTCTTTCCGGTGTGACAGCATTCCTGTCCTCTTGGATTGCAATGAAAAACAGCCCTACTCCAATGGAAGGCCCTGGAGCAGGTACCATGAAGACCATGATGCTGATTTCTCCATTGATGTCCCTGTACATTGCGTTCCAGGTTCCAGCTGGTGTTGGTATCTACTGGATTATTTCCAACCTCTTGATGCTGCTTCAGTCTGTTGTCCTCAACAAGTTCTATAATCCAAAGGAAATGGCTGCAAAGGCAAGACAGGAAGCGGAAGAACGCAGAGAAAAAGAGCGTCAGGAGCGCATCGAAGCAAAGAAGAAAGCGCGCGACGGAGACGCAGAAGCAAAAGCAAAAGCAAAATCTCAGAAAGAAATCAATCGTCAGAAACTGGCACAGGCAAGAAAGCAGGATGCCGAAAAATACGGTGACGTTTATACTGAAGTTACCGATGACGATTTGGAATAATGTTGCGATTTTTCACTGATTATCAGAGGAGGTGTCAGTTTGAAAGAAATCATTACAACAGGAAAAACAGTTGAACTGGCAATCGAAGAAGCATGTCAGCAGATGAATGTTTCCCGAGAAAAGGTAGAATTCGAAATTATTGATCTGCCGAAAAAAGCACTGTTCGGACTGAAAACCTATCCGGCAAAGGTTCGGGTATTTGTAAAAGAAGAGGATAAAGAGGCAATTGCTGTTGAGTATGTAACCTCTATCCTCAAGGCAATGGGTGTGCAGGACTTCACCGCAGAGGCAAACAAGGATGGCGACAACCTCAACATTACCCTCAAAGGCGATGATTTGGGCTTTGTTATTGGACGCCGCGGCGAAACTATCGATGCAATCCAGTATCTTGCAAGCCTTGCAATCAATCGAATCGATGGCGACTATATGCGTATTACCATCGACAGCGGCAACTTCCGTGAAAAACGCGAAAAAACTCTGGAATCTCTGGCAAAAAGACTGGCACGCAACGTGGTTAAAACCGGCCGCAGCGTAACACTTGAGCCAATGAATCCATATGAAAGAAGAATCATCCATGCAACAGTTTCTACTGTTGAGGGTGCAACCTCTTCTTCTATCGGCGAAGAGCCAAACCGCCGTGTTGTGATCAGCTCTACCAATCCGGTAAAGAAATACAACAACTATAAAGGCAAGAAGAAACCATATAACAAAGGCGGTTATCGTCCAAATGGCCGCAGACCACAGGGCGAAGGACGCGGCAATGCAGAAGGTCAGGAAAAGAAACCTTATGTTTTCCGCAATAAGGAGGACGGCGAAAATCGCAGACGTGCTCCAAGACAGAATAACGAGTTTAGAGAGCGCAAATTCGAGGAAAGAAACGAATCAAACGCAGCTCCAAGAACCGAAGTTCCACGCAGCACACCACCGCGTGAAGCAGAGGACAAACCATTATATGCAAAGATTGATCTGGAATAAAGATTAACTTAAAAAACTCCCGGCTTTTGCCGGGAGTTTTTTATTGTAAAAAGTTTTTTAAGGGTATGAAGAATCAAAAAAGCCTTTGTTAAGGAAAATAAGATGCCTGAGAAAATAAGAGTATGAACGAGAAATAAAGAGAAAACGTGAGATTGACCATATAAGGACAAGGGTAAAAAGAAAAAGGCAATCAAAAGAAGCGAAATTTTCGGAAAGGCAGAGTTTGAGAAAAACAGCCAGCTCAGGTTATAATAAAGACACCCGGGGACAACAAAATAAAAGCTGCAGCACAACGTACAATCAATCTTTTTTACGATTCAAAGGTGAGTGAAATCATGGACACCGATCTATTATATCGGGTTACCAGAGAAGATGAGGCAAAACTGATTGCACTGCTTACAGAGTGCTTTACCAATGACCCGCTGTATCAGGAATTGATACCGGATGAGGAAAAACGAGAAAAATTGTTGCCGGAATTGTTCCGTTGTGACCTGGACGAAATGTTTGAAGACTGCGAAATTTATGCCAATAACGAAAATCTGGAAGCAATTGTCGTGGTATCGGACGAAACCAAGCCGTATAACCCATTTAAGTATTTTGCAGATCAACTGTACAGCGTCATTAAAACCAATGCATGTTTGATACGTGATGACCCATCATTGGAAACCTTCTTTAACTTCTTAAGAGGAAGAGACTATCTTAACAGTAGTTGGACAGAAGAACTGGACGAAAACCGACTGCATATCATTTATCTGGCAGTTCGTCCATCCTGTCAGGGACGCGGACTTGCAAAATATCTGATGAATACCGTTCTGGATTACGCAGATCAGAGAAATCTTCTGGTCAGCCTGGAAACGCACAACCCAAAGAACGTGGCAATGTATCATCGATTTGGATTTAAACTGTATGATACCATTGACCACTATCCGGATCTGCTTCAGTATTGTCTGGTCAGGGAAGCGAAAAACAACCAAACAAACAAAGCAGCATAATATTGAGCGTGCCGAGTTCTCGGCACGCTTTTTCTTTTTGGAAACAACAGGAAAATGCGCAAAAACAAGCCATTTTTGGATATGGTATACTTTGCAGAAAGCAGTTTTTTTGTTATAATAAAGATATCTATGGAAAGAAACAGGAAGAGATTTTGAGAAAGGAAGAATTACGATGAACGGTACTTTTTCCGGAGATACCATTGCGGCGATTTCTACGCCGGTGGCGGCAGGCGGTATCGGAATGGTGCGCATGTCCGGCCCTCAGGCGTTTGAGATAGCGGATCAGATTTTTGTATCCGTTTCCCATAAAACCGTTTCTGAAACAGGCGGATACCATGGTCTGTTTGGACGGCTGCATGATGAACAGGGAGAAATTGATGAAGCGGTTGTGTTCGTATACCGCACACCGCGCAGCTATACAGGAGAAGATGTGGTAGAAATCTGCTGTCATGGCGGAATCTATCTGGTACAAAGGACCTTGCGTGCCTGCATCTCGGCAGGAGCAAGACCAGCTCAGGCAGGAGAATTTACCCGCAGAGCATTTTTAAACGGAAAGATGAGCCTGACTCAGGCGGAAGCAGTGGTCGATCTGATTGCCTCTCAGGGCCAGCAGAGCGCACAGGCTGCATTGAGCGCCAAAGATGGTGCAGTCTTTCAGAAGATCCATCGTGTTGTGGACAAGATGCTGGGAGTATCAGCAGCACTGGCAGCGTGGATTGACTATCCGGACGAGGATATTGACGAGGTATCCGGCGAGAACTTAAATCAAAGTGTCATGGATATCTGCGATTCGCTCCACACCATTTTAAAGGAATATGATACCGGTAGGGTTTTGAGGGAAGGTGTCAGCACTGTTATTGTCGGCAGACCAAATGTCGGAAAGTCGACTTTGATGAACCTGCTTTCCGGAGAACAGAAAAGTATCGTGACCCAGATTCCGGGAACCACGAGAGATATCGTGGAAGATACCATCCGCTTGGGAGATGTTGTGCTGCATCTGGCAGATACTGCTGGTCTGCGCGATACCGACGATCCAGTGGAAAAGATGGGTGTTGAGCTTGCGAGAAAGAGACTCAACAGTAGTTATCTGGTACTTGCAGTTTTTGACAGCTCGGAAGAATTGTCCGCCGAGGATTTGGAACTGATTGAAAAGATCAAAGATCGTCCGGTTGTTGCAGTAATCAATAAAACAGACCTGGAAAGAAAGATCGACGTGGAAACGATTCGGGAAAAGATCCCACACATTGCTGAACTTTCTGCCAGTGCAGGAGAAGGAGTGCAGGCTCTGGAACGAGAGGTGCGGGAGCTTTTGCAGCTGTCCAGTCTGGATTCTTCTTCTGGAATTATTGCAAACGAGCGTCAGCGTGCCTGCGTAGAACAGGCAACCAAGACAATGGATGAAGCAAGACAGGCTCTGGAAGTTGGAGAGACGTTGGATGCAGTAAATGTCTGCATCGATTCAGCGATTGACAGTCTGCTGGAACTGACTGGAGAAAGAGCTTCGGAAGCGGTAATCAATCAGGTATTTGAACGCTTCTGTGTCGGAAAATAGTGGAAAATTAGCCAAGGTTTTCCGTATGGGAAAACCTCTGGAAAGGAATGATAGAATGGAATACAAAATGGGGGACTATGAGGTTGCGGTAATTGGTGCCGGACATGCCGGAATCGAAGCAGCTCTTGCAGCGGCAAGGCTGGGTGCAAAAACAGCAATCTTTACCATGTCTCTCGATGCAATTGGAAATATGCCGTGTAACCCATCCATCGGCGGTACAGCAAAGGGACATCTTGTCCGCGAAATTGATGCACTGGGCGGCGAGATGGGAAAAGCGGCAGATGCGACCTTTTTGCAGAGCAGAATGCTCAATCGGGGAAAAGGTCCGGCGGTTCACAGCCTGAGGGTTCAGTCAGACCGCGATGAGTATCACAAGGAGATGAAGCACCGACTTGAGCTTCAGGATGGTCTGGACATCATTCAGGCAGAAATCTGCGATATCCGTACAGATGAAAATGGCGCGCTAAAAGAGCTGGTTACCAAGCTTGGTGCGGTATATGAGGTAAAGACAGCCATTATCTGTTCGGGAACCTTCCTGCATGGAAGAATTTATGTTGGAGATGTTTCCTATGAAAGTGGTCCGGATGGACTGCATGCAGCGATTGGGCTAAGCGAAGCTTTGGAGCGGCTGGGAATCCATCTCAGACGTTTTAAAACAGGAACACCGGCACGAGTCAGACGGGACAGCATCGATTACAGCAAGCTGGAAGTACAGGCAGGCGATGAACCGATCATTCCATTTTCCTTTGAAACACCAAGGGAAGGATTAAAAAATCAGGTGGTCTGCCACATTGCTTACACCAATGAAAAAACACATCAGATCATTCGGGACAACATCCACCGCTCTCCATTATACGGCGGTATGATCGAAGGAGTGGGTCCTCGTTATTGTCCAAGTATCGAGGACAAGGTAATGCGTTTTTCGGAAAAACCGAGACATCAGTCCTTTGTGGAACCAGTAGGACTGCACACCGAAGAGATGTATTTGCAGGGATTATCGTCCTCTCTGCCGGAAGATGTACAGGTTCAGATCTATCGTTCGATTGTTGGATTTGAAAATGTAAAGATCATGCGAAACGCCTATGCGATCGAATATGATTGTATCGATCCGCTGGACTTGAAAGCTTCTCTGGAATTTTTAAAGGCAGAAGGTTTGTATGGTGCCGGACAGTTTAACGGAACATCCGGATACGAAGAAGCAGCGGCACAGGGATTGATCGCCGGAATCAATGCGGCAAGAAAGGTACAGGGAAAAGAACCAGTGATTCTGGATCGTGCATCCAGCTATATTGGAACCCTGATTGATGACCTGGTTACCAAGGGCTGTTCTGATCCTTACCGCATGATGACCAGCCGTTCGGAATATCGTTTGCTGCTGCGTCAGGATAATGCGGATCAGAGATTGACTCCGATCGGGCATGAGATTGGTTTAATCAGTGAAGAACGCTGGCAGCATTACCTGCACAAACAGGAACTGATCGAGCAGGAAAGAAAGAGAATCGAAAAACTTACCTTTGGTCCGTCCAAAGAGCTCAACGAGATGCTCGAAAGCAGAGGAACCGCTCCAATGGAAACAGGTGCGCATGCATCGGATTTGATTCGACGTCCGCAGGTAAGCTATAAAGATCTGGAGCCGTTTGATACAGAACGTCCGCATCTGCCGGATGAAGTGACCGAGCAGGTGGAAATTCAGATCAAGTATGAGGGTTATATCCAGAAACAGCTGATTCAGGTAGAGCAGATGCGCAGACTGGAAACCAGAAAAATACCGGAAGACATCAACTATGAAGAGGTAAGGGGACTGCGTCTGGAAGCAATCGAAAAGCTCCAGCGAATTCGTCCGCACAGTATCGGACAGGCATCCCGTATTTCCGGTGTCAGCCCGGCCGATATTTCGGTTCTGTTGATCTATATGGAAAGCTGTAAGGAAAAGTAAAATAAAAAAGTTTCACATGAAACATTTTGTCGCGGCGGACGGAAAAACAGCGTTTGCCGCAGGAAGGACAGAAATATGATCGATAAACAGCTGCTTTTGGATAGCTGCCATGATTTTGAAATCAATCTGCCGGAATCTGCGCCGGATAAGTTGGATACTTATGCGCAGCTTTTGGTGGAGTGGAATGAAAAAATGAATCTGACGGCAATCACCGAGCCAAGAGAGATTGTGCTCAAGCACTTTGTGGACAGCCTGCTGCTGCTCAAAGCGGTGGAGCTGCCAGAGGGAGCAAGTCTGATCGACGTGGGAACCGGAGCAGGTTTTCCATCCATGCCGGTAAAGATTGCAAGAGAAGATTTGAAGGTTACCATGCTGGACAGCTTGCAGAAACGCCTGACCTTTTTAAAAGAAGTCAACGACAAACTGGGACTGGACTGCACCTTTATTCATTCCCGCGCAGAGGATGGCGGCAAACAGAAAACATTGCGGGAAAAGTTTGATTTTGCAACTGCAAGAGCGGTGGCAAACCTGCGAGACTTGGCAGAGTATTGCCTGCCGTATGTGAAGGTGGGCGGATATTTTGTTTCTCTCAAAGGTCCGGATGTTGAGGAAGAAATCAAAGAATCCAAAAACGCAATTGCAACTATGGGCGGTAAAGTGGAAAAAGTCTTGCAGTTTACTTTGCCGGATGAGAGTGGAAGAAGTATTGTTCTGATTAAGAAAATATCGCAGACTCCGCCACAGTTCCCCAGAACTGCTGCCAAAATGGCAAAAAAACCGATTATTTAAAGAAAATGAAAGCAGAGGGAGTCGAATGTTGACGAACGATTCTTCTGGAAATTGGGAATAACATGTGCTATGATATGTTCATGGACACGGACAGGACAACCGGTTCGTGATCCATGCCTTTTCTATTCCTATTTTCCTTTCTTTTGCTCGGCAGGAACGGTGAGCCCTTAAGCTGTTCCTGCAAAAACATTTCTGCTCCCATCATATCTCAAACATCCCTGTCCGGATTGTGTTTCGGACAGGGAATGCTTTGGGAACCATGTAAGATTGAGGAGGCGATCCTGTTATGAAAGCACTGCTTGCAAAACAGAAAATGATCAATAAGGTAATTTTGATTCCAGAATATAAAATTAAACCAAATCCATATCAGCCACGAAAAGTGTTTGATGATGAGAAAATTGACCAGTTGGCAACCAGTATTGCACAGTACGGTCTGCTTCAGCCAATCACAGTGCTTCCGATGGAGGATGGAAACTATCAGCTGGTTGCAGGAGAAAGAAGACTGCTTGCTTGCAGAAAGCTGCGCATGCAGGAAGTTCCCGCGATTTTGACCAGCATGGATGAAGAAAGAAGCAGTGCGTTGGCACTGATTGAAAACATCCAGAGATGTGACCTTAACTATTTTGAGGAAGCAATGGCAATTCAGAAGCTGATGAAGATGGTTGGACACACTCAGCAGGCAGTTGCAAAGAAGCTGGGTAAAAACCAGTCTACAATTGCAAATAAGCTGCGTTTGCTGCAGTTCTCTGAAGAGGTCAGGGAGGCAATCTTGGCTGCAAATCTGACAGAACGTCATGCAAGAGCGCTGCTCAACCTGAATGAACAGGGCGACGAAGTACTGTTGAAAGCAGTAAAAGAGATTTCGGAAAAGGAAATGAACGTTTCCCAGACAGAGAAATACATTGCACAGCTGATCGGTAAAAAAGAAGAAAAGCCAAAGAAAAAAGAACTGTTTGTAGTAAAGGATCTGAAGATTTTCTTTAACACAATTGATAAAGCTCTGGAAACAATGAAACTTTCCGGCATCGAGGCAAAGACACAGATGCAGGAAGAAGAGGATGAAGTGGTTTACACCATCCGTATTCCAAAAGAAAGTGCTTACAGCAAGAAAAAATAAAGCATAAAAAAACAGCTCGCTTTTGCGAGCTGTTTTTTTATGTGGATTTATCAAAAGGGTGATGTGGATTTCTATTTAGCAGGGTTATAAACGGTACCAACAAACAGAGGAGCATTGTCCTGAGATTCGATCACGAACAGGAATGGTCTGTCCAGATTGAAATTATATTTTTCCATCTCAACCGGCATGCTCATCTTCATGATATCCATCTTGGTGTAAGCAGCAGCTTTACAGCCATTTTCATCTACTTCAATGTGGCTTTCCTGTTTAACGTCCGATACCGCAACATCGCCATCGGTAATGCCGGAAAGATCTGCTTCACCGGTAAAGAGTTCATTCAGTCCGAGATCTTTGCAGGTCTGATTCAGATTAAATTCGGTATCAAAGCTGAATTTTGGAAGTTTGAGATTTACATCAGCATATTTTACCGATTCACTGTCCTGCTCAGAAAGAATTTCTTCCATGCTTTCCTGATCGAGCAGAGATTCCAGAGAGTTACCCTCTTTTGGAAGGACAAAGTTCATGGTCTGACCGTCCATAAATGGAACCTCAAACATGGTGTAGTCATCGGTTTCATAATACGAACTGCCTTTAAATTCCTGGTTCATATAGGTTACATCAACCTGTTTCCCGTCAGCAAGGGTAAATTTTCCGGTTGTGTTGTTTTCTGCTTTAAAGTTGTTTGCCCATGCACCTTCAAAATAGAGAGTGTTGATGATGGAGAGTACCTGATCTGGGTTTGGTTCAAAGGTTGGATTGAGCAATCCGCCGGTCTGCTCAGAAATCCATTTTGCCATAGCATCAGCGGTAGCCTGCTTTTTAAAATCAACCGAGTAGGAAGATGCATAGAATTTTTCAGCAGCATTTTTGGTGAAGGATGTTTTGAAGTTGTAGTTATCCTGCATCCAGAGAGAGTTTGCAATTTTAAGAACGCTGTTCTCTTCATCGCTGTAGTTGGAGTTGTAGAATTTATTTAAGCCATCCGATACAGTGCTCATGCTGTTAGATTCCAGTGCTTTGGCAATATTCTGAGCAGTTGTACCTTTTGCACCGCTGCCCAGAATACCCAGAGCGTAGGCAAAGCTGACAGGGGAGTAGGTCTGATTTTCGGTTTCTTTACTTAAGAGCATAGAGGAAGTTTTTGCACCAAATTTCTGTAAGCTCTCAATGAATTCAGCAGGAGTTTGGTTCTCCATCAGATAGGTATACTGTTCATCGATATCTTCCGGAATATCTGGTTCAGAGACAGTAGTTACTGGTTTAATTGTTTTCGATTTCACCGTTGTAGTCTGTGCAGCATTGGAAAGGGTTGGCTTTACATCCGAAGCATAGGAAACACTTGCCATGGAAAGAATCATTGCAGCACAAAGTGCTACCGAAAGAATTTTTTTCATAAAAGAACCTCCTGTTAAAAGACAACTTTTAATTTAAAGAAAATGTCTTCTCCTTTACTCAATAAGTGTCAGGGTGGAGGGGAGTTTATTGCATAAGAGTTCAAATTTTTTACAGCTCTTATGTACCGTTGTTCTCCGGATCTTTATGGATGAAAAAGTTTCACATGAAACATAAAACAAGAAAAAAGACAAAGAAAAACACAAACCCGACCCTTTTTTCTTTTATTTTTGTCCTTATTATGCTATAATTTAACTAAAATCCATGATTTTTGTGCCCATTCTTATCCAACTTCGGGATAAAACGGGCATTTTTTAAGATAAATGCTCTGATGATATCGAGATGGGGAAAACGAAAGGAGACAGACGAATCCAAATGGGAAAGATTATTGCTGTTGCAAACCAGAAAGGTGGAGTTGGAAAAACAACTTCGGTAATTAATCTGACTGCCGGTCTTGGAAAGTCGGGAAAAAAATGTCTGCTGGTTGATATTGACTCGCAGGGAAATTCCACCAGTGGATTAGGAATCAATAAACGTGAGGTGGAAATTTCCACCTATCATCTTTTAACAGGAGACGAACGCGCAGCGGAAGCTATTGTAAAAACAGAGTTTAAAAATGTTGACCTGATTCCGTCCAGTATTGATCTGGCGGCAGCAGAGATCGAGCTGGTAGAACTGAGCGAAAGAACTCTGAGATTAAGACAGGCTTTGGCTCCGATTCGGGATCAGTATGATTATATTTTGATCGACTGTCCACCGTCTATGGGATTGGTGACACTGAATGCCTTTTCTGCCTGTGACAGTGTTATTGTTCCAATTCAGTGTGAATACTACGCGCTGGAAGGTTTGTCCCAGCTGATGGCAACGATCAAGCAGGTGAAACGCCTGTACAATCCGGTGATTGAGCTGGAAGGAATTCTGCTTACCATGTATGACAGCAGACTGAAACTGACCGAACAGGTGGAAGAGGAAGTAAGAAGCCATTTTCCAGATAAAGTGTACAAAACAGTGATTCCAAGAAATGTTCGTTTGTCCGAAGCACCAAGTTTTGGTATGCCAGCAATCTACTTCGACCAGAATTCCAGGGGAGCAAAAGCATATCTGGAACTGACTAAAGAATTTTTGAAAAAGTATCGTGTAAAGAAAAAGTAGGGAGGAAAGATCATGACAAAGGCGAAAAAAGGTGGATTGGGAAAAGGTCTGGACGCCCTGTTTATGGATAACGAGACAGCTGATTCCGGAATCGTAACGCTGCGCTTAAGTGAGATTGAACCAAATAAGGATCAGCCTCGAAAAGTCTTTTCGGAAGAAAGTTTAAATGAGCTTGCTGATTCGATTAAGGAACATGGAGTGCTTCAGCCGTTGCTGGTGCGTCCGCTTTCAACAGGCGGCTATCAGCTGGTTGCAGGTGAGCGCCGCTGGAGAGCCAGCCGAATGGCAGGATTGCGCGAAGTTCCGGTTGTAATCCGGGATATGGATGAAGAGCAGGCAATGGAAATTGCTCTGATCGAGAACCTGCAGCGAGAAGATCTGAATGCAATTGAGGAAGCATCCGGCTATAAAATGTTGATGGAACGCTATGGAATGACACAGGAGCAGGTTGCAAAGCGAGTTGGAAAATCCCGACCAGCGGTTGCGAATGCATTACGTCTGCTCAATCTGCCGCATAAAGTTATGGAAATGGTGGAAGAAGGAGAAGTTTCTCCAGGTCATGCACGTGCATTGCTTGCCTTTGAAGATGCAGACCAGATTGTGGAGGTTGCTCAGAAGGTAAAAACCGGAAAGTATTCGGTTCGTGATATTGAAAAGATGACCAAAGAACAGGCGGAACATCGAGAGGAAGTTTCTGCAGGACAGTTCGGAGAGCAGGAGGATGTTTGGGGAGGCCAGGCAGCTTTCTTTACCGAAATGGAACTTGCTTTGGGAAATGAATTAGGCCGTAAGGTAAGAATCGTACGCAACGGAAACAGTGGAATTCTTCAGATTCAGTTCTATAATCAGGACGATTTAAAAGAGCTTGCAGACAAATTGACAAAGTAGTTAATAGAATAAAATAATATAAAAGGATACCCGCATCGAACATTATTTGATGCGGGTATCCTTTTTTCAACAAAGAAGGTAAAAGGAAGATGATTTCATACATATGAAATGGATGATACGAGCAGAATGTTGAAAGTCAAAAAGTTTAAAACAATTCAACCACATGTTAATAATACAAATAGTATAATAACTTGTGAAAAAAGAAAGAGCGCGCTATAATAAGAAAATACAAGATAAAAAATAAGGAAAGAAATGGATAAAAAGGAGGAAGAAATTTTGCAGAACACAGAAGGTTATCAACAGTATGAAGAAAGCTTTATTGTGGGACAATATGAATGTGATTGTAATGGAAGAATTAAAGCGGGAGCACTGATGTCCCAGTGTCAGGCAATCAGCACCAACCACTGTAACTCGATCGGAATGACAATCGATGTTTATCATAAAACCCACACTGTTTTTTTACTGGCAAAAGCCTCGTTGGAAATCTATGGGGAAATTTGTGTTGGGGACAAAATCCGGATGGTAACGCGTCCATCTTCGCCTAATCGTGCGGTATACAGCCGTTATACCCGCTTTTTTAATGAACAGGGTCAGGAAGTAGCAGCACAGGATTCCAAATGGGTACTGGTGGATACCGATACCAGAAAAATTCTGCGCAATCCACCGGAAGAAATGCACTTTCCATTTAATCTTCCAATTGAGAAAGAACATGACTTTACCATTCCAAAGGTGCGGGATGCACAAAAGGTAAATACCGAGCGGGTAACTTATTCCCGTACAGATGACAACGGACACCTTAACAATACACAGTACGCGGATATTTTGCTGGACAATCTTCCGTTCTCAGCTACGGTGGAGAAGACACTGCGCAAAATGGTAATCAATTATCACAGTGAGGCAAAGATGGGAGAAGAGCTTTCCATTTTTGTTAAGGAGCTGGATGAAGAAACCATCAAAGCGCCGATGATCGGTTACTATGTAAGCGGCGAGAATGAATCAGGCAAAAAATGTTTTGAGGGTCTTGCTGTTTTTGAATCATAAAATAGGAAGCAATTCCCGCTCTTCCAGCGATTTTGGAGGGGCGGGAAAATGGCTTAAGCATCCAATAGATTGGAAATTACAAAAGAAAACAAAAAAGAAGAAATTTTTTTAAAAAAGGTATTGACAAAGAAATAAAGATACGATATAATTTAGTTCGTTGATTGCGGCTGAATACTGTAATCATTTATATGGCGGCATAGCTCAGTTGGCTAGAGCATTCGGTTCATACCCGAAGTGTCGATGGTTCAAATCCGTCTGCCGCTACCATATTTGGCCCGTTGGTCAAGCGGTTAAGACACCGCCCTTTCACGGCGGTATCGCGAGTTCGATTCTCGCACGGGTCACCAAAACGGATTCTCAGTCAGAATTCGTTTTTATTTCCGGCCCGTTGGTCAAGCGGTTAAGACACCGCCCTTTCACGGCGGTATCGCGAGTTCGATTCTCGCACGGGTCACCAAAAACGGATTCCAGTTTTGGAATCCGTTTTTTTGCGTTTACGAAAAAGTTTAGCCGGCATTTTGACAAAATGTCGGTTTCTTTTTATAATCTGAAAAAAACTTTAAAAATTGCCAATATTTTCTTAAAACTCTTTTAGGGGATATCCTGTACACTAGATGGGAAAAAGCTTTAAAAAAGTTTTGATTAACGATGAGAGGGATGATTTTTTGCTGGAAGTGCGCAACCTCAGCAAGCGATACGGGGAAAAGCAGGCGATCGATTCGATCAGTTTTTCAATAGAAGGAAAGCAGGCAGTTGGTTTCTTAGGAATTAACGGTGCAGGTAAAACGACCACGATGAACATTTTGACCGGATATCTTTCGGCTTCGGATGGGGATGTTGTCATTGATGGGATTGATGTGCTGACCGATCCGCTTAAGGCAAAAACAAAAATTGGATATCTTCCCGAGCAGCCGCCTGTTTATCCGGATATGACGGTAAAGGAATATCTGCACTTTATCTACGATCTAAAAAAGGTAAAGAAAAATCGAAACATCAGCCAAAAGAAGGAAGAATATTTGCAGCAGATCATGGATCTGGTCAAAATTTCTGATGTGAAGGAGCGCATGATTCGAAATCTTTCCAAAGGTTATCGGCAGAGAGTAGGACTTGCCCAGGCACTGGTGGGGGATCCGCAGATTTTGATTCTGGATGAACCGACAGTAGGACTGGACCCAGCACAGATTATTGAAATCAGAGAACTGATTCGGCAGCTTGCAAAAACAAGGACGGTTATTTTGTCCTCTCATATCCTGTCGGAGGTTCAGGCAGTGTGCGATCGAATTATTATTTTGCATCAGGGCAGGATTGTGGCAGATGGCAGTACACAGGAGTTGGCAGAGCATCTGAGCGGAAGCCGACAGATCGAGATGGAAATTGAAGGAAATCAAAAAACGATTCAGGAACTTTTAAGAAAAATTCTTTCTGTTGTCAAGGTGGAGTCCGGAGAGAAAAACAACTATACGGTATTTCTTGCTGATGATTGTCATGACAGCACTTCGATTCGAAGAAGCATTTTCAAAACCCTGAGTCAGGCAGATTGTATTATTTTATCGATGAGTAAGAGAAGCATGAACCTGGAAGAAATTTTCCTCCGGTTGACTGCGGGGGATCAGGCACAGGAAATTGAAGATCAGATTGGAGATCAAACATCTGCTCCAACAGAAACCAATCTGACAGAAAATAAAACAGACCCAGTAACACCAAAAGAAGGGGAGACACAAGAGGAGGAAACCGATCATGACAGCAATTTATAAAAGGGAGATGCGCTCCTATCTGACCTCTCCGGTGGGATATGTTTTTCTGGCAGTGTTTTTTGCAATTTCCGGATATTATTTTTTTGCAACTTCGCTGGTGAGCAATACCACCGATATGAGCTATGTTTTTTCCAATCTTTTTTCAATCGTTATTTTTTTGGTTCCGATGCTTACCATGAGACTGTTCAGTGAAGAAAGGAAACAGAAAACAGAACAGGCGTTATTTACCGCACCAGTAGGTTTTCCATCCATCGTGATGGGAAAATTTCTGGCATCTTTAAGCATGTATACACTGGGAATGGGAATCACGCTGGCTTATTTTCTGGTAATGTGCCTTTTTCAGGTTCCAGACCTTGCAGTTTTCTGCGGAAACTTTTTAGGATTGTTTTTACTGGGTGCAGCTTTGTGTGCTATCGGTACTTATATTTCATCGCTGACAGAAAATCAGGTAATTGCCGCAGTAGGATCTCTTGCAATTGGAATGCTGCTGCTGTTTATCAACAGCTTTACACCAGTTATTTCCAGTACCTTAGTAATGGAGATCATGGATGGTCTTTCGTTTTATCAGCATTATCTTGACTTTACCAGAGGTTTGCTCAATCTTTCTGACCTGACTTTCTTTGTCAGCATTACAGCGTTGTTTTTATTTTTGACAGTGCGTCACCTGGAACGCCGGCGTGTATCCTAAAAACGATATAAAGATTGATAACGACATGATGAGAAATAAGGAAGGCTGCATCTATGGAAAAAGATCATACAAAAAAGAAAAAGCGCTGGATGAAAACAAGGCGGCAGAAATATCTGTTTTTATCCAGTATTACGACGGTATTGATTTTGGTAGCGATTGTTTTGGTAAACGTTTTGACCGTTTATATTACCGATCGATATCCGGTGACCATCGACCTGACACCGGAAAAAGTATTTCAGCTCACCGATCAATCCAAAGAATATATTGAAAATCTTTCTGCTCCGGTATCCATTCAGGTTATGACATCGGAGGAAAACTTTATGGCAAGCGGTGAGTACTATGTTCAGGCACATTCGGTAATTGAGCAGTACGAAAAATATTCGGATCAGATCACCCTGGAATATGTTGACCTGCTGGAAAATCCTTCCCTTGCCTCAGCCTATGAGGATGTCCAGATCGGAGATATTATCGTTTCCAGTGGAAATCGTTCTCAGACGTTGACGGCGTACGACCTGTTTAATGTGGAATCCGGTTCCTATTATGGAAATTATATTACTTCTTCCAGAGCGGAACAGGCAATGACCTCTGCTATTATGAATGTTACTTCCGAAACGCAGGTAAAGGCAGGAGTACTAACCGGACACAGTGAGCAGTATCCGGACGGATTTGTACAGCTTTTGGAAAACAATAACTTTGAAGTAGTTTCTGTGAGCCCTGCTACCGAGGAAATACCAGAAGATATTGATGTACTGATTTGGGTGGCACCAATCAATGACCCTGATCAGGACGTTCTGGATAAGCTGGATGCTTTTTTAAGTGACAATGAAGAAAAGACCCTGCTTTATTTTGCAGATACCACCCAGCCAGTTCTGCCTCGTCTGGAAGCGTTTTTGGAAAAATGGGGCATTGCGGTTGAACCAAGTTCTGTGATTGAAACAGATAATCGGAAGATTATCAATTCCAATCCTTATTTTTCGACCACACAGATTGAAAATACAGAATTAACCGATACCATGACTGATATTTCAATTCCATTGACTATGCCGTTTGCCCGCCCTCTGGATACAGTATTTGAGACCAATATGGACATTTCTACGAGTGTTCTTTTACAGTCAAGTGAAACAACATCGGTAATCCCTTATGAAAGTGAATCTGATCTCGAAAATTGGACGCCGGAAGAATACGGTCCATTTTCCTTGGCAATCCTTTCAAAGAAAAGCTTTGAGGATGGAAAAACAAGCCAGATTGTAGCTTATGGTTCATCTGTATCCTTAAGTGATTCACTCCTGTCCAGCGGTTCTTTTTCCAATGCCGATTATTATTTGTCTGTTCTCAACACCCTGACCCACAGGGAAAATGTGATTGCAATTCAGTCCAAGACATTGGGAGGACAGGAATTGGGGTTGAACACCGCGCAGGTATTTTTGATTGGACTGTCCTTTATGATTGCAGTTCCGATCATTACCTTGGGATTTGGAATGTATCTATGGCTCAAACGCCGCAATGCTTAAACGACTTATCTGGGGAAAGGAAGTTTGTACATGAAGAAACAAACGACAGCACTGCTGATCAGCCTTGCTGTGGTGGTGCTGCTGGCCGGTTTACTGATCTTTTTGATGGTGCGGTTTCAATCAGAAGGAGATCAAACTGGACAGAACAGTGCGCAATCTTCTGAGGATAAAACAATTCATTTACTTTCTCTGTCATCGGAAGACATTAACACCATTACGATAGAAAATCCGGTTGACACTTTTACACTGGTTAATGAGGGAGACCAGTTTGTAGTAGAAGGATTTGAGGAAGTAGCGGTATCCAGTTTGAATATAAACAATCTGACAGCAAGTATTGCGGACCTTACGGCAGACAGAGAAATTCTTTCCTTATCCGAGGAAAGCGAAGCGGAAACGATCGGTGACTCGGCTCAGAAGCTTTCGCAATATGGGCTGGATCAACCACAATATATCCTGAAAATCGTCACCACCGAAGGAACAGAAGAGATCCTGACCTTTGGAGATGATGCACTGGACAACAATAGTATTTATGTTCAGTATGGAGATCAGGTCTATCTGATAGATAATGCAATTGCAGACATTCTGGCAAAAGATCGTTATTCTTTTTTAGACAATCAGATTACCGATATAGAACCGGAATATGAACAGGCGACGATTACCTTATCCGGAACAGTACGTCCTTCTCCAATTACTCTGGAAATTAAAACGGTTCAGGAAGAAGAATCAGAATCGGAAGATGAGGGTGTGGTATCGTCCAGCGAAAAGGAATATACCCTGACGACACCGCTTGAACAGACCATTACAGAAGCTTCAGCATCCCAGATGACAGATGGACTGTTTTCTCTGTACGCAAATTCAGTGGAGGCAGTTTCTCCAACCGAAGATGAGCTGGCTTCCTTTGGATTGGATCAGCCTTATTCAATTGTGACAGTTTGGTTTGATGGAGCAGAGAGCTTTACCTTGAAAGCTTCTGCGCCAGATCGGAATAACTATGTGTATTTAATGAAAGAAGGTTCACCTCTTGTATACCTGGTGTCTGCAAGCCGACTCAGTTGGCTGAAGGTTCAGACAGAGCAGCTGACCCAAAGCGTTTATACACCGGTTGAGGTGACCGAGCTCTCTGGTTTTTCTGTAACATCCGAAGATGCTTCCTATGATTTTGTGGTTGAGCATTCTGGGGATGAGACAAAGGTAAGCTGCAATGGACAGCAGGTAGACACAGAATTGTTTGAGGATCTGTATCAGACAGTAACAGCAATTCCTCCGGATAAGATGAGTTTCAAAACCTCATCGCTGCAGACGGTACTCACGATGACGATTGATTATCGGGATGAGCAGCGTACAGATGATGTGATTGAACTGATCCCGACAGGTGATGGTTCCGTTTTGATTTCGATCAATGGGGAAAGCAGGTATACTGCTTCTCAGGATCTTGTATATCAGATTTTGGGAAACTGCCAAAATGCAGTGGATGGAAAAGAAATCAGCAACCTTGCCTAAATAAAAGGACCCTGTAATCAGGGTCCTTTTATTATGTGAAAATTGATAACTAAAAGCGATAATTCGACATATATTTACAAATTGGAAAACACATTTTTATAACAAATCAGAAAATACAATATAAAAATAACAGTTAGGATAATAAAACGGCGATTTTTCTGTTTTTTTACAGGGAAATCTGTGGTATAGTGAAAGAAAAATAAAACGGAGGATTTAAGATAAATGGATATTATAGCAGTTTTATCTCAGGAACTTTCTGTGCCTAAAACGCAGATTGAAAGTGCGGTCAAACTGATGGATGAAGGAAATACGATTCCTTTTATTGCGCGTTACCGAAAAGAGGTAACCGGCGGACTGGATGACACCATTTTGAGAAATTTGGAGGAACGCCTCCATTATCTGCGCAATCTGGAAAAAAGGAAACAGGAGGTTCTGGAACTGATTGCTGCCAGCGGCAAGCTGGATGGCAAACAGATGGAGCAGATGCAGAAAGCCCTGGAAGAAGCAAAGATGCTTTCTGAAGTAGAGGATTTGTATCGGCCTTATAAACAGAAAAGAAAGACCCGTGCTTCTGTGGCAAGGGAAAAAGGATTGGAGCCGCTTGCAAAATTTATGCTGATGCAAAAGCCAGGTGGAGATCTGGAACAGGAAGCTGCCCGATATGTAAATGCAGAAAAAGGCGTGGAAGATGTCGAGCAGGCTTTAAGCGGTGCAGGGGATATCCTGGCAGAAGAGATCAGCGACTCGGCACAGATCCGCAGTCGTTTACGGGAATATTTGCAGAAAAACGCCCAAATTTCGACAACAAAAGGGACAAAAGAAAATCAAATATACGATATGTATTCAGAATACAGTGAATCGGTACGCAGAATAGCGCCGCACCGCATCCTTGCCATCGACCGCGGAGAACGGGAAGAAGCCTTGAAGGTAAGTGTGGAAATCGATCAGCAGGTTTGTATCGAGATGATAGAAAATCAGGTGATCCACAGAAATTCCCCTTTTGGAAAGGCACTTCACGAAGTCTGTGAGGACAGCTTTAAAAGGCTTATTTTTCCTTCCTTGGAACGGGAACTGCGCGCTCAACTGACCGAGAAAGCCTGTGCACAGGCAATCGGAGTATTTTCAGAAAACTTAAAGAACCTTTTGATGCAGCCGCCGGTCAAGGGCTGTGTTACCATGGGCTTTGACCCGGCATACCGAACCGGATGTAAAATTGCGGTGGTAGACGAGACTGGAAAGGTGCTGGATACCACTGTTGTTTACCCGACCCCTCCACAGAACCGCACCGAGCAGGCAAAGCAGGTGCTTGGCAGCTTAATTGAGAAATACGGGGTTACAGTGATCGCAATTGGCAATGGAACTGCTAGCAAGGAATCGGAGATTTTTGTAGCAGAACTTTTAGGGGAGCTCAATCCAAAACTGGAGCATAAGGTTTCCTATATGGTAGTCAGCGAAGCAGGAGCGTCGGTTTATTCTGCATCCAAGTTGGGAGCAGAGGAGTTTCCACAGTTTGATGTATCGCTGCGCAGTGCCGTATCAATTGCAAGAAGATTGCAGGACCCGCTTGCAGAGCTGGTTAAGATTGACCCAAAGGCGATCGGTGTCGGACAGTATCAGCACGATATGCCGCCAAAAGAGATGGATGCGGCGCTGGGAGGCGTGGTAGAAGACTGTGTCAACAAAGTTGGCGTGGACTTAAATACAGCCAGCCAGTCCCTTCTTTCCTATGTAGCGGGAATCAATGCGGCGGTGGCAAAGAATATCGTACTGTATCGTGAGGAAAACGGTTCCTTTACCAAACGAAGCCAGCTGTTATCTGTGTCCAAGCTGGGAAAGAAAGCGTATGAGCAGTGCGCAGGCTTCTTGCGGGTATCTGAAAGCGAAAATCCATTTGACCATACCGGGGTTCATCCGGAAAGCTATGAGGCGGCAAAACAGCTGCTGACCTTGTGCGGGTACCAGATGCAGGATGTTTTGAGCGGGGAAATTGCACAGCTGCCGGAACGTGTACAGGCTCTGGGTGGAACAGAGCAGACAGCACGTCGGATTGGCGTAGGAGAGCCTACCCTGAAAGACATGATGGAAGAGCTGTTAAAGCCGGGAAGAGACCCGCGAGATGAACTGCCAAAACCGCTTCTGCGCACCGATGTCATGGAGATGAAGGACTTGAAGCCGGATATGATCCTGACCGGTACTGTGCGGAACGTCACCGATTTTGGTGCCTTTGTTGACATTGCGGTACATGAGGATGGTCTGGTGCATCTGTCCCAGATCTGTGACCGGTACATCAAGCATCCGTCCGAGGTGCTCAAAGTGGGCGATATCGTCAAGGTAAAGGTTTTGGATGTTGATTTAAAAAGAAAGAGAATTTCGTTGACCATGAAAGGTCTGGGCAATCAGACAAGATAAGGGAAAGGAGGGACGGCTGTTTGACAGGACAACGTCTTCCAACCAGAACGCTGACTTACTGGAGAATCCGATTGCTGCTGTTCTGCATCGCTCCGGCTGTTTTGGGAGGTTTTTTCTATTATACGGCGGCAAGGCTGTTTACCATTTGGACCTTTGTGTGGATGTCGTTATTTTTGCTGCTGTGTTTTGTCTATTATCCAATGTACTATCATTTCTACCGATATTCGGTCAGTGGGATGCTGGTGCGGGTCAGTCGCGGTGTTATCTATAATCAGATGGATGCGGTGTTTGTGCGCAATCTTCAGTATACCAAGCTCAGTCAGACCCCCCTTCAGAAAATAATGCATCTGGCAACACTGAGGTTGTATGCTGCAGGAGGAGTAGTGCGGATTTCCGGTATCAATTACGAGGAAGCGCGGCTGCTGCGGGTACAGTTGGGAAAGAAGATGGAGGTGGAGCATGGAGAACACGACCACGATTAAATGTTTTCGTCCTCATCCCCTCTACATCCTCAGCAACCTCTGGCGGTATCTGTTTATTTTGTTGATACCATTGGTGCGCGGATTATATTATGTTGTCATCAACAGTTTTTCTTTGACCAATGGATTTCAGTTTGCGGTAAACATCTCCCGTTGGGTTCAGGGCGCATGGATGGATATCCTGTTCCTGTTTGCCTTTTTGTCTTTGGGTATTTTGTTGTGGGTAACCTTTACAGTAGAGGTGTCCGAAGACGGACTGCTGGTAAACAGGGGGATTTTTCGCAGGGAGACAAGCTTCCTGCCTGCGTCCAGATACAGCTGTGTATCGCTGCTGGCGCCACTGCGCCTTCGGCTGTTTGGTGCAGTGTATCTTCGAATCGATACGCCGGGGGGAGGACTTCAGAACGCAGATCTACAGGTTATGCTGCGTAAAAAGGACTGTCAGAAGATTGTAAGAATGCTGCAGGTACCGCAGGGTTTGACTCCTCTGTCTCCCATGCGGGAATATACCCCAAAAAACAGTTATGTGTTCTTACTGGCAATGATCACGTCAAACTCCTTTGCGGGAATGCTGTTAATCTCCACCTTTATCACACAGGTTGGTAATTTGCTGGGAGAGCAGTTTTCGGAAATGATTTATGGTACCTTTGAGAATGTAGCAAGAACGCTGGCATTCGGGGTTCCTCCTGCAGCATTTGCGGCAGCATGCATTTTGTTTTTTGGCTATCTGTGTGCCTTTATAGCAAGTCTTGCCCGGCATGCAAATTTTCATGTTTTGCGCAGGCAAAATATGCTGGAGATTCAGGCAGGGCTGCTGACCAAACGCACCTACCGAATCCAGACGGAAAAAATCGGATATTTGGATATCAGAAGATCGCTGATTACTTGTATTCTGGGGGTGTATTCCATCTTCCTTTCAACGGTCGGTTACGGTAAGTTTAAGGATGATGTTTCAGCACTGATTCCCTGTGTGCGCAAAAAGAAGCTGCAGCACAGTCTGCACCTTTTACTTCCGGAATATCATGTTTCACCGAGAACAATTTGCCCACATCGACTGCGATCTGCTTTTCGATATACCTGGCGTTCTGTTGCTGTTTTAATTGCAGTGCAGGTTGCCAGAGAAGTTTTGTGCATACTTTTTCCGGGATGGATTGATCTGATTGCATGGGTAGGGTTTATGGCAACCTGTCCGCTGATTTGGTTATTGATCGTAAAGCTGATTGATCTCAATACTGCGGGGATATCCTGCGAACAGGATTGTTATACACTGCGATATTCCAAAGGCTTTTCTTTGCATCAGGTTATTATTCGCCCGCAAAGGATTGCAAAAATAAAGATTGTACAGAGTATCTTGCAGAAGAGAACCGGTCGATGCGATGTTTACGTTTTTTCTTATTCAGAAGGACGGCAGCTTCATCATGTACGTGATCTAAACAGAGAACAGGCAGAAAAGTTGTTTGGTATTGAGTAGATAAAAAGAGACAGATAAAAAATAAAACAAAAAGCCCAAAGCAGATGCTTTGGGCTTTTTGTTTAGGAACAGAAGAGGTGATCGCCGATTTGGGTAATAACCGGACGGGAACGAATCCATTTGTTTGAGGTTTTATCCGGGTTATAGTAGTAGAGCGCACCACCGGTTGGATCGGAACCATTGAGTGCTTCCTGGGCGGCGCGACGCGCCGATTCGGTGACAGCTTCATTAATCTGTCCATCCGTAATGGCGGTGAAAGCACCAGGCTGATAAACAACGCCGGAGATGCTGTCAGGGAAAGAGGAAGATTCTACACGGTTTAATACGACAGCACCGACAGCAACCTGACCAATATATGGTTCTCCTCTGGCTTCTGCAGAAATGATGCGGGCAAGAAGCTCAAAGTCAGAATTGGACACGGAAGCGGAAGATGAGGAGGAAGAAGGAAGTCCAATCAGTTCCAGTGTTTTTTCATCGGCAACTCCGGTAGCGGAAAGTCCGTGAGCTTGCTGAAATTTTTTGATTGCTTCGGTTGTTTGGGAACCGTAGTATCCGGTGACAGGTCCGGAGAAATATCCCCACGATTTTAATCGGGTTTGAATTTGAGTTACCTCATCACTCTGGGAGCCATACTGAGATACAACGTCGATTGTGGATTTTTCAGCAGATACCACGGTGGAGGAGGGGGACTGGGAAAAGGCAAAATAGATGATGCAGAGATTGATCATCACCAGGATTGCCAGTTTTACCAGATTGGAAGTTTGTTCTCTGGAAATCATAATATCTCTCCTTAGGAAGGATTTTAATGTGTACAACAACAGTTTTGCCGAAAGATACCGGATTTATCCATTCCGCAAAAAAAGAATTCTTATTTGGAAAGAGAACATTTTGAAAGAGGGAAACATACTGTGATAATATCCGGAAAGGCGGTGAAAATATATGATGGAAATCATATGGGTGATATTAATTGTCATAGTTGCAGCAATATGCGCGGCATTACTTGGTAAACAAACAGACAGACAGGAGGAAAACATTATGGAAGAAAAGGCAATCCGTTTTGCAGAAGAATGTTACATAGAAGGAATCATTCCAATTCAAAAGGTAAAACGTCTGGCAGAGTTTTATTTAGTAGAGGAATCGGAAAGAACAATTGAATGGCAGGAAGCAAGAAAAAGAATTGAAGATACGCTAAATAGCTATACAAAGAAAGAAGAAAAATAGCAAAAATAAAGAATTGCTGCTGGATTTATAAAGAAATGAGGAGTTTTTCGCGCCGAAAACCCGCATAGATAAGGGAAAAAGAGGGATTTTCCCACTTTTTTGAAAAAATCTGGATTTTTTTCAAAAAAGGTGTTGACAAATCAGTTTGGGCATGATATTATATATGAGCTGTCAGCGAGACAGCGACACACGAGAGCTTAAAAAGCTCATAAGTAAGCCAAAAACAAGCAATTTCGATTGAAACTTCGGTTTCAAAAAGAAATTAAAAAACTTTGAAAAAAGTGCTTGACAAGCTGAAAACAGTGTGATATAATAAACGAGTTCACTTCGGTGAACAAAGCACAGGACCTTGAAAATTGAACAACATGAAAGCAAACAATCATGATGATTGCAAAGAATCAAGTTAATTTCTTTGAAGCTTAAAGTACTTTACAAACGCAAGTGATTTCGTTTGAAGGTTAAGTTTCAAATTCTTTTATATGATTAAAACAACGAAAGTTGTTGTAATACCATTTACAAAGAGTTTGATCCTGGCTCAGGACGAACGCTGGCGGCGCGCCT
>NZ_FTRU01000008.1 GCF_900148495.1 Negativibacillus massiliensis | reverse complement strand
GAAGACTACAAGGTTGATAGGCTGCAGGTGTAAGTGCCGTGAGGTATTTAGCTTGGCAGTACTAATCGGTCGAGGGCTTGACCAAGTGTTGCTAATAAATTTTCATTGTTCAATTTTGAGGGAACATCCCTATATGCGCCACTAGCTCAGTTGGTAGAGCAGCTGACTCTTAATCAGCGGGTCCCGGGTTCGAGTCCCTGGTGGCGCACCAATTTGGCCCGTTGGTCAAGCGGCTAAGACGGCGCCCTCTCACGGCGCAATCGGGAGTTCGATTCTCCCACGGGTCACCAAAGTCAGTGCTAATGGCGATGAGGATCCACCTGTTCCCATTCCGAACACAGAAGTTAAGCTCATCAGTGTCGAAAATACTTGGCGGGTGACTGCCTGGGAAGATAGAGCGGTGCTGACACTTACCTGATCTATTTCAGGTTTATATATTCCTCCTTAGCTCAGTCGGTAGAGCATGCGGCTGTTAACCGCAGGGTCGTCTGTTCGAGCCAGACAGGGGGAGCCAAACACCTTAGGGGTGTGTAATTTGCTCCGAGAGCATTCTCGGAGCAAATTATATAAGGAAATCAGGGCCTTTAGCTCAGTTGGTCAGAGCAACCGGCTCATAACCGGTCGGTCCCGGGTTCGAATCCCTGAAGGCCCACCATTTATATCGCAATGATATAGGGGTATAGCTCAGTTGGTAGAGCAGTGGTCTCCAAAACCACGTGCCGAGGGTTCAAGTCCTTCTGCCCCTGCCAAATATGCTGATGTGGCACAGGTGGTAGCGCACATCCTTGGTAAGGATGAGGTCACGAGTTCGAGTCTCGTCATCAGCTCCAAAACGGTCATCGTATTTCACGATGACCGTTTTTGTTTTGTTCAAAATATTAGAGGATATGTCTTGTTTGGAGACGTATCCTCTTTTTCTTTTGCAAAGTTTTCTTTGCAAAAGGTATTGACAAGTACACTTGGCAGAACTATAATAAAAATACCAAGTATACTTGTCAAAAATATCCTGCTTTATGGAAAGAAGGGTGAATTATGATGACAAAGGAAGAGATTTTGGAAAGAAGCCGTAAGGAAAAGAAGGATGAAGGTACAGAATACATGATGAACAAAGGCAGGCGCTATGGTGTAATGGCGATGTCTTCCATGTTTATCATTTTGGCAGTATTTAATATGTATCAGGGACAGGATAATAACCAGATTCTGGCAATCTTTTGGGCATATCTGGGTTATGAGTCCTATGGAATGTACACGGTGACCCATCAGAAAAAGAGATTGCTTGCAGCGGCAGCTGGTGTTATTGCCGGAATTCTGTTTGCGATTACTTATGTGATCAATATTATGGCTAAAGGATAAGGAAAAATGGACGATAAACTGATACTGAAAAACCACCTGAAAGAAGCACGCGCGGAGAAAAAGCTCTCTCAAACCCAGCTTGCAGAGATGGTGGGTGTTTCTCGTAATACGATCAGCTCGATTGAAACGGGGCAGTTTAATCCAACTGCAAAGTTGGCGCTGATTTTGTGTATTGCATTGGATAAAAAATTTGAAGATCTGTTTTATTTTGACTAGGTTTGCGCTTTTACTTCGGCAGTGTTATAATCAAGATGTTTGAATATAGGAAATTTGATTCATAACAGAAAGTGTGAGAATAAAAGAACAATCATACTAACACTTCAAAACAATCTATTATGACAAGAAAGTGAGAAAACGTATGATTACATTAACGCCATATCAGGAAGAACACCGAAGCAATACATTAAAAAGAATAGGAGCTTTTTGGGGATTCCACCGGGATTTAGTGAATAAAATAGAGCAACAGGATTCTGAAGAAGAGAATAGTTCTCTTCTTCAAGATTTAAAAAACTGGACTTCGGAAGACCACTGGTTGTTTGTTATTTTGCAGGACAGGACGGATGTGGGATTTGTTCATCTGCAAAAGATTGGACCGATCGTCATGCAGCTGGAAGATATTTTTGTGGATGAAGCGATGCGCGGACGGGGAATTGCCAGCAAGGCAATCGCACTGGCAGAGCAGGAAGCACAGAAAATCCCAGGAATAGAGGCCATGAGCTTGCAGGTGGTCACCAGAAATGAAGCGGCAATGAGGCTCTATCATAAGCTGGGATATGATACGATGAGCATGGTGACTCTCCGAAAAGAATTTGGAGAAAATCACCGAGATCAAAAAGCGGAATTCTTAGGAATGACCTTTCAAATTTAATACAATGGAGAGAAAATAAATGAATCAGAATATTACCTGCAAAACAGTGCAGGAGCTGGAAGAATTTTTGAGAGAACACTATCATGCAGAACAGATTGAACCGGTCGAATATCTGCTCTATAATGCCCGTCAGCAGGTGCTCAATCTGTTTTATCCAGAACAGATGCAGCAGATTTCTGAGCAGGTTGGTTTTTCTCCCGAAGCGGATGAGGAGATTTCAGCGCTGTTTGACTGCATGACCGAAACTTTTGACCGGGAAACAGCAAAATCCTGCTATATTCAGTATCGATTTGAACAGACAGCCCCAGAAGGCGCACAAGCTGTTTTTTATATCACGGTGGAAAGAAATACCGGATTTGTCCTTCCGCAGTTTGAATGGGCGTCAGACGACCAGGAACAGGAATTTCCAGACGTTTCTGAAGAGGATTACCGGTATTTTAATCGAATTATGCGGGAGATTGTGCTGTATCAGGGAGTATCTGAGCAGGACATCCGTGAAAATTCCTCCAAATATGAACGTTATCAGATTGCAAAGGAATTTTGGGACAGCGTTTGTTAAAATAGCTTGCAGATAATACTAGAAAAAGGAGTGCTTTTTGGCACTCCTTTTTTATAGAACAAAAACTTTAATTTTATTAAAGATTGAATTTAATAAAATTAAAGTTTATAATAAAATCAGGGGGTGAAACTAAGAATGGCAATAGAGATTGTTCCGGAATGGATGAGAAATCTGGAAGAGGAAGACGTTGTTTTTCTCAAAAAATTTGTTTTAGCATCCGGTTCTTTAAAAGAAATCGCCTCTCAATATGGAGTGACCTATCCTACCGTACGGCTTCGCCTGGATCGTCTGATCCAAAAAATCAAGATGGAGGAAAATCAGCAGGAAGATCCTTATATTTTGCTGATTAAACGGATGGCAGTCAACGGGAAGATGGATTTTGAAACGGCAAAAATTTTAATTCAGGAATACAGAAAGAAACAACAGGAGGAAAAATCATGAGTATCGCATCCAATCTGACATTTATGCTTTTATTTTTGTGGGTCGCGCCGCTGATACTGGAAGTTTTCTTAGCCAGAACACGCTCCAAAATACCAGAACTGATCTTGCCGGGATTAAGTTTTATCGTATCGCTGATCGGAGTTTTGAACATAGCAGCAGTTGGGCAAAGTATCATGCAAAATATTTTTGTTTTGATGATGACCTTTTTGTTGGGGAACATTATGACAGTAATTCTGCTTGTCATTTATTTTCTCTGTCGGAGAAGGATGGATAGGCAGCACCAGCTTGACAAAATGAATATTCAGGATCTGTAACAAAAAGCACCTCCGAACCCTTTAAAGGGGCAAGAGGTGCTTTTAAATTATTCTCGTGAAAAAAGAGTTTGCATCATTTTATGAAGGGATTGGGAACTGATAAACGGTGCCAGTTCTATCAAATCATCGATTGATTGAATTTCCGGGAGATTTTCTTCCAGCAGACGTTCCAGAACAGCCTGATCGACAAAAGGAGCGAGCATCACCAGGTCTTCCTGAAAACAAGAAAATTGCTTCTGAGATAGGAGCTGATTCAGATAATCCCGCGGCAGAAAGGGTGCAAGCTGGGCAACGTTTTCGGCAGATTCCAGAATATCTGGATTTTGTTCCAACAAATGTTGAACCATGTTTGGATTGACGACCGGTGCAAGGAGCAGGAAGGTAGAGAGGTTCAGGTTTTCTTGAGGGAGAGTACTGATAATTTCTGTCACTAACTCGGATGGGAGCATCGGTGCAATCTCAGCAAAATCGTTGATCGAAGTGATGAGGGAGCGGTGGGAGCGTACCAAACTTTCCATATCCTCTTTTGACAAAAAAGGGATGAGGTTTAAAAGTTGGTAAAAACTATCGAACAATACTCCTTCTTTATTATGGTGGATTACGCTGGATAATTCTTTGGGTTTGATTACAGGTTCCAGTTCAACGAGATGTTGAGCAGGAATAGGTTCGGTGATAGTTTCGCCCGGTTCCAGAAGCTGTTCCACCGTTGGGAGGTAGGGACTGTTGTCCAGCAGCTGATCAATGGAGATTCCCAGCGTATCGCACAGTTGAGGTAAACGGGAAATATCCGGCATGGTGCTGCCTCGCTCCCAGCTGCTGACAGCCTGAAAACTGACAGACATTTCTTCCGCCAATTCCATCTGGGTCATGTTCTTTTTCCGTCTGAACTGAGCGATTTTTTCACCAATTTTTTGCGTATCAAACATAAACATTCCTCCTTGATATTGAAGTGGATTTCACTTGGTTTTATTTTAAACAAAAGAGGAAAGACAAAACAGCAAGCAGTGCTTTAGTTTTACTCAAGCAATAATTGAAAAGGGAATTAGGATGGAATACAAAGACGCATGACATCTTCTCCGCCAGTATCCTTTTCCCCAATATACTCAAATCCAAAGGAACGGTAAAGATGCTCAGCGGCATCGTTGCCCGCAAATAGGCTCAGGTAAATTTCCGGGTAATGGTATTCTTCCCAGAGCCGTTGGATTAAAAGCTGTAATGCAGCTTTTCCATACCCTTTTCCCTGATAGGGAGCACCAATTAAAAGTCGGTCAAGCCACACTCTGCCGTTAGGCGGATATTCCAAAAACAGTCCGTACATGGCAAAGCCAATCAGAGTTTCTTTGTCATAAATGCCCACAGGGCGCCAGACAGAAAGTTTGTCAGCTTCTGTAAGACATTGAGCGGTAGTTTCTATAAAATGTTCCTGTCCGTGTTTTACCTTAAGGGAGAGGATCTCCTCACGATTTTGTTCGGTAACTGGACGAATGGTGAGATACAATCGATGACCTCCTTAAAAAAGCGGCAGCTACAAGAAAGGTAGCTGCCGCTTTTATTTTTTGATCTTATAAAATTTCCCGCAGCTTGTCCAGAAAGGCTTCTTCTCCAAGCGTATTGATCTTAAAGAACATTGCCTGACTGCCTCCAGAGGTGATGGCAGAAAGCTCGACTGGTCCATTTCCTACCTGAAAGAGCGTTACGTTCAGGCTCACGCGGTTGCCTCCCATGTAACTGTATCGTTCAAAGACACGCACGCTGCACCGGGCATTTCCTGCGGCAAAGTCGCTGAATTCTTCCAGTGTTGCAGAACTGCTTCCGGCTTTGATGCCGTCCTCAATCCGGTTTAACAGATGGTCAAAATCTTCATACAAGGTTTGTTCGAGTTTTGCCATAGACAAGCTCCTTTCCGGGAGAGATTAGATCTGGTGTTCGTCCAGCCAGTTCTTGATGTCGGAAACGGTGGATTTAAGGCTGCCGTCCTCGATTGGGCAGGAGAGACCGGAATCTTTAACGATATCAACAAAGGTCTTGGTGCCGCCCATCTTTACGAAGGACAGATATTTTTCCCAGGCAGCTTTGTGGTCATGCATCGACAGGCTCCAGAACTGCAGAGAGATCATCTGAGCGAGGCTGTAATCGATGTAGTAGAATGGGCACTCATAGATGTGCAGCTGTCTCTGCCAGCCTGCACCGCGGTTATAGAAGTTTACTTCGGTGTTGTCCAGGTGTGGGCGATACAGTTTTTCCAGTCGGTTCCATTCCTCGTTGCGCTGTGCTGGAGTCCATTCTGGATGACGGTATACACTTTCCTGGAAGTGGTCAACCTGACAACCGTATGGGATGAAGGTCAAAGCGCTTTCAGCATGGAAGAGCTCATATTTGTCAGTATCCTCTTTGAAGAACAGATGATGCCATGGAGCGGTCAAAAATTCCATCGACATGGAGTGGCTTTCGCAGACTTCCATGGTTGGGTTGCGCAGTTCCATGTATTCGATGCATTTGTCTGCCATAAAGTCAGCAAAAGCATGTCCTGCTTCATGGGTCAGAACATCCACGTCACCTGCGGTTCCGTTCCAGTTTGCAAAGATAAATGGAACATGGTACAGAGGCAGACCGGTGCAGTAACCGCCCATAGCCTTGCCTTCCTTGGAGAGAACGTCAAACAGGTCATGGTCAAACATCAGCTTGATAAATTCAGCGGTTTCCGGCGACATTTCGGTGTACATTTTGCGTCCAGCTTCCATCAGCTCATCCGGAGTACCGTGTGGCAGAGGGTTGCCATCAGCAAAGAAGTAGGTGTTATCGTATACTTTGAAGTCATCAACACCGATACGTTTTGCCTGATTTTTCTTGATTTCGTTGTTGACAGGAACGATATCCTCTACTACCTGACGGCGGAAGTTTGCGATGTCTTCCGGAGCATAGCAGTTGCGGCAGCGCAGCAGGAATGCCATTTCAACATAGCTTGGCAGACCAAGTTTGTGTGCCTGCTCGGTACGGTTTTTAACCAGCTTGTCGTAGATTTCGTCGCACTCTGCCTGATGATCGTCAAAGAATTTTCCGTAAGCCTGCATTGCAGCTTTTCTGACTTCACGGTCAGGGCTCTGCTGATATGGGCCTAACTGAGAAAGATTGCAGATCTTACCATCAAATTCGATTTTTGCGGAAGCGCACAGTTTCTGGTACTGCTGAATAAGCTGGTTTTCTTCCTGAATCAATGGAATCAGCTCAGGAGAGAAGCTCTTGAGGGAGATCTCAATGTTTTTGAACATCAGAGGGCTGTATTCTGCCTCGATTTCCTTGCGGAATGGAGAAGCAACCAGAGCTTTGTTAAAGTCCTGAAGCTTTTCGCTCAGTACAGGACCCATCTGTTCGTTATATTCGTGCTCATCGCTGTAGAATTTGTCGCGGGTGTCCACGGTATAGCGAATGTTGCAGATTGTGGAAGCAGTGAAGGTCTCAATCTCGATCTGTTCGAGTTCTTTCATGATAGAAAGCTGTTCCTTCGCGCTTGTTGCAGCTTTGAATTTTTCGGTGAGAGCAGTGATCTCGGACATGACCTTTTCATAATCCGGACGCTTGTAAGGGAATTCAGAGAATTTCATCAAAATTCACTCCTCTAAAATAAATTTGGCAAAGATATTTTATCATGAACGTCGTTTATTTTCAACTAAATCAAGGTGGTTTTGTGGAAAAACAGTATAATATTTGCTTGCATAGGCTGATTTTCTTTGCAATTAAGGAAATTTTATTGTACAATACAGAAGGTGATTTTTCATAATGGCAGGGGGATGAAAATGGGAACAAATACAGCTTCCCTGAACAAACGGGGAAAATTTGACAAGAGTTTGATTGCGGTAATTATGCCGCTTGCATGGCCGACCATTTTGGAACAGGCATTGCAGACAATCGTTCAGTTTATCGACTCGGCGATGGTTGGAAGAATCAGTGCCAATGCGTCCGCTGCAGTCGGTTTGACCCAGACGGTGACCTGGCTACTTTCCGGTTTATTCTTTGCAGCAGGCGTTGGATTTCTGGCGGTAATTTCCCGCGCGATTGGAGCGGATGACCGTGACTATGCGCAGCGTACAGCAGGACAGGCGGTTGTGGTAGCGGTAATCATGGGATTGGTAATCGGGGCTGCGGGTATGGCTTTGAGCTTTGTATTGCCGACCTGGCTTGGCGGTGCCGAGGAAATCCGCAGGGACGCGACCATCTATTTCTTTATTATCAATGTACCGATGGTTTTCCGTTCGGCAATCATATTGTTTGGAGCGCTGCTTCGTGCAACCGGTGATATGCGCCATCCAATGCTGGTAAACGCCATGATGAATGCCATCAATGTGGTATTAAACTTTTTCCTGATTTATTCCACCCGTTCGGTGTCCTTGTTTGGATTTGATGTCACCATTCCGGGAGCAGGAATGGGAGTAGCAGGAGCAGCGACTGCAACGGCAATTTCCTATGTAATCGGCGGTATTGCCATGACAGGGCTTTTAATTAAAAGTGACCGGGGCGTGGCGCCCAAAAAGAAATATCTCAAGATTGATAAAGCAATTTTAAAGCGCTGTTTCTCGATTGCACTTCCAAATGCAGCGGAGAGAACAGTGGTATGTCTGGGAAGTACGGTGTTTACCGCTCTGGTAGCTAGCCTGGGTACCATTTCACTGGCAGCTCATTCCATTGCGATTACGGCAGAAAGTGCGTTTTACGTGCCGGGATACGGTTTTCAGGCAGCAGCAACCACCCTTTCCGGTCTGACAGCCGGAGAAGGTGATGAGGACAAACTGGACCGTATGAGCGAAACATTGATGCGTATTACAGTTTTTTGTATGTTCATTACAGGGCTGTTGCTGTTTATATTCCCACAGGCGATGATGAGCCTGTTTACCAGAGATCCGCAGGTTATTGCACAGGGAACGGTTGCACTGCGAATTGTTTCGGTAAGTGAACCGTTCTTTGCACTGACACTTTCGCTGGAGGGTGTATTTAACGGTGTGGGAGATACCAAAATGCCGTTTATTATTTCATTGTGCAGCATGTGGGGAGTGCGAATCCTGTTCACTTTCCTGTGTGTTAAGGTTTTTGGCATGGGACTTGCTTCGGTTTGGATGTGTATGATCGCGGATGTCATCACCCGTGCATTGTGTATGTTTGCAAGATATCGCAGCGGCTTGTGGAAGAAAGGGTTATTTACCAAAAACCATCCTGCGGCAGAATAGATTTGTAAGAACAGTATTGAGAAGAAAAGGAAGACGAGTATGAGAACGATTATCTGGTTTATTTATTTCTGGCTGTATCTTTTATTGATGCTGCCGGAATACTGGAAGGTTAAAAAGCTGGAACAGGAAGGCAAACGGGAGGAACATGACAAAAAGGTAAGGTATGATGTTCATAACTGGGCATCCCGTCTTTTGTCCCTTGCCGGAGCAAAAATCGAGACCAGAGGAAAAGAAAATATTCCAAAAGGTCCAGTAGTTTTTATCGGAAACCATCAGGGCTACTTTGATATTCCGCTGATGATTACCCAGATGGATAAACCAAACCCACTGATTGCAAAAAAAGAAATTCAAAAAATTCCAATGATCCGTTCCTGGATGAAGGAGCTTCGATGCATCTTTATTGACCGACAGGATGCAAGACAGTCGATGGATTGCTTAAAGCAGGCACAGGAACTGTTAAAAGAGGGCTATTCGGTGGTGATTTTCCCGGAGGGAACCCGAAATAACGGTGGAGAACTGCTGGAGTTTAAAGCAGGGGCAATCCGTATGGCAACCAGAGCTGGTGTGCCGATCGTTCCGGTTTGTATTGAAGGAAGCTATCGGCTGATGGGAAAGGGAAGCCTGTGGATTCATCCGGCTGATGTTAAGATTCAAATTCTTCCGCCAGTCTCGACCGAAAATCTGAGCAGAGAAGAAATCAGAGCTTTACCGGAAAAGCTGCGTGAGATGGTAGCGGATGGGGTAAATCGTCTGAAACAGGAATAGTTAAAAAGCGGGGAAAAGAAAATGAAAGTGACATACAGCGCAAAAGCAAACATAACACATCGTACACAGCAGTTGGAAGATGGAAGAAGTGTGGAGGTAATCAGCCTGACACAGGCAGAGCATGCACAGGATGCACAGCTTGTTCTGGAGTGGAGTTTTCCAATTTTGGACATCGCTGGAAGATGGCATCCGAACTGCCGATTTGACCGCAGCATCAAAGCAGATTGGAGCTATGGAGAAAAATCCATGAGTGCCGTATCTGCACCGGTGATTAGCTTCTTTAACGAAGAGGGACAAAATCGTGGAACCTTTGCACTTTCTGAAACACTTAAGGAGGTTCGAATGAGCCTTGGTGTTCACGAAGAGGACGGCACCATGAATTGTATGGTAGTGGTTTCCTTGGGGGCACTGGACAGCGACTGCTACGAGCTTTCTTTGCTTTGTGATGGCCGGAATGTTCGCTATGAACAGGCAATCCGGGAAGTTGGGCTTTGGTGGGAAAAAGATTGTGGTCTACATCCAGCATCTGTTCCAGAGTCTGCAAGAGAGCCGATGTATTCCTTCTGGTATTCCTATCATCAGCAGTTTACGGATGAGGAAATTGAAGCAGAGTGCAAGAGAGCAAAGGAACTTGGTTTTGGCACCGTAATTGTGGATGATGGCTGGCAGACTGATGATACCAACCGCGGATATGGATTCTGCGGGGACTGGAAGCCAGCAGCGGGAAAAATCAAGGATATGCGCAAGCATGTGGAAAAGGTACACCAGATGGGATTAAAGTACCTTCTCTGGCTGAGTGTGCCGTATGTTGGAATTCATTCCGAAATGTGGAAGCATTTTCACGATAAACTGATTGGGATGGACTGGCAGCAGAATACCGGAATTTTGGATATCCGTTATCCTGAAGTTAGAGAATATTTAAGCAAGGTCTATGCTGATGCAGTCAAGGACTGGGATCTGGACGGACTGAAGCTTGATTTTATCGATGAATTTTATCAGCGCAAGGAAACCCCTGCTGTTAATGATCAGATGGATTGTGCCTGCATCCAACAGGCTCTGGACAAACTGCTTGCTGAGACGATGGAGCGTCTGAAAAAAGAAAAACAGGACATTCTTATCGAGTTCAGACAGCGTTATATTGGACCGAGCATCCGCAGATATGGAAATATCTTCCGCGTATGTGACTGTCCGGATTCTGGGATCAGCAACCGTGTTGGAATCGTGGATTTGCGCTTGCTCAGCGGAAATACAGCAGTTCATTCGGACATGCTGATGTGGAACAAGGAAGAAAAAGCAGAAGTTGCAGCTTTGCAGGTTATCGATTGTCTGTTTGGCACCATGCAGTTTTCGGTTCGCTTAGACAGCATGAAGGAAGAACACAAACGGATGCTCAAAAATTACATGGCATTTATGCAGCGTCATCAGGAGCTGCTGCAGCAAGCTCCAATTATCGCGCAGGAGCCGCAGAATCTGTATCCACAGGTTTGTGTACAGAATGAACAGACCGAAATTACCGCTCTTTATTCCAGAAACAGAGTAGTAGAACTGGGAGATACAGAGGAAAGCATCATTGTAAACGGCAGCGCGGCAACAGCGGTATTTGTGGAGACAAAAGTTCCGCTTGTGGCACAGGTAACAGTATTTGACTGCATGGGAGCTACTGTCTGCAGCAGACAAATGAATCTTTCGACGGTAGAGAAAATCATCTGTCCGATTGGTGGACGGGTTGAGATAAAATCAAAAGAATTTGTACAGTAAAATGGAGGACAAAATCATGAAATGGATGATTGCATCGGATCTGCATGGGTCCGCATACTGGTGTGAAAAAATGGTAGAACGTTACAAAGAGGAAGGCGCAGGCAAACTTCTGCTGCTGGGCGATATTCTCTATCATGGTCCAAGAAACGATCTGCCAAAGGACTATGCACCAAAGAAGGTCATCGAAATCTTAAATGGTATGAAGGAAGAACTGTTGTGCATCCGCGGTAACTGTGACTGCGAGGTCGATCAGATGGTGCTGAAATTCCCAATTCTGGCAGATTATGCTGCTTTCTGGCTGGGGGATCTGATGGTATGGGCAACTCACGGCCATGTTTACAATATGAATAATCTGCCACCGTTTAAAAAAGGTGACGTTCTGCTGCATGGACATACCCATATTCCAGCAGCACAGAGCTTTGGGGATGGATATTACTACATCAATCCAGGTTCTTTGTCTATTCCAAAAGAAGGCAGCAAAAACAGCTATATGATTTTGGAGGGAAGAACCTTTACTCTCAAGAGCGTTGAGGATGGCTCAGTCATCAGCTCTTTCACTGTGGAATAGAATTCAGAAAGGAACCAAGTATGATTTTATCCGGAAAAGAAATCCAAAGACATATCGGTAAGGAGATTATTATTGAACCGTTTGATCAGTCAAGAGTAAATCCGAACAGCTATAATCTGACCTTACATAATGAGCTTCTGGTTTATGAAAATCATGAGCTCGATATGAAAAAGTTAAATCCAACCAAACGCATTACCATCCCGGAAGAGGGTCTGGTATTGGAGCCAAACCGCCTGTATCTGGGCAGAACCAACGAGTTCACCAAGACAGAAGGATTTGTCCCAATGCTGGAGGGACGCTCCTCTACGGGCAGACTGGGGCTGTTCATCCATGTAACAGCTGGATTTGGTGATGTTGGCTTTGCTGGTTACTGGACACTGGAAATTTTCTGTATCCAGCCAATCAGAATCTACCCCAATGCTGAAATCTGTCAGATTTATTATCACAGCATTGAGGGTGACTATGAACCATATAAGTCGGGCAAATATCAGAACAACACAGATATTCAGCCAAGCCTGATGTACAAGGATTTTGAAAAATAAAGATCAGAGCATAAGAAAAAACGCACCGTGAAAACGGTGCGTTTTTTTATAAAAAAGGAGCGATTGGGATAAGTTCTCTTCTTGTTAAAACCTTTTTTGGTTTGCAGTTTCTTAAACAGAATGCTGCAAAGTATGAAGGTTTCTGTTAGCAGACCACATTCAAAGAATGTACGTCTGACATGTTTCTTTATCAAAGAAAAGATAGATTATTTTTTGATGAGTTCGCCAACAGTTGCAGAAGTGCAGCCAGCAGCGTTGGATTCGTCAGTATCAACGTGCATAGTAGCGTCGCAGCCTTCGCCGATACGAACTTCAACGTCATCAAAGATCAGGCTTCTGTCAGCAGAGGTGATCTTAACCATGATAACCTCACCGTTTGCAACGTTTGCTTTTTCTGCTTCAGCAGCGCTGATGTGCAGATGACGTTTTGCAACGATAACACCTTCAGCCAGTTCTACTTCACCAGCAGGGCCTACCAGTTTGCATGGAGCACTGCCAGCCAGATCGCCGGAAAGTCTTACAGGAGCATTCAGACCAAGGCTTCTTGCATCGGTAGCGGAAAGCTCAACCTGAGATTTGGAACGGAATGGGCCAAGGATGCTGACGTTAGCCTGAGATTTCTTTGGGCCAACAACAGTTACTTTTTCATTGGAAGCAAACTGACCTTTGATGGACAGTTCTTTTTTTACAGTCAGCTGAGCGTCTGCACCAAACAGGGTTGCAAAGTCCTCAGCAGTCAGATGTACGTGTCTTGCGGAAGTTTCTACTGGAAATGTGTAGCTCATAGTTAAATCCTCCTGATTCTCTCAATAGTGTGAATATATCACAGATATATATTATCATAGTATGGAACGACATTTTTTTCAAGTATTGTTAAAATAATAACAATATAGTAAAAATATTCACTCACACAAATTGCGGCAAAATCATGAGTGTGGTATAATAGCAAAAAACACAGAAAAGAGGGATTGGAATGGAAAACCAGTATGAGGTGCTTCGTCAGGAATGTCTTTCCTGTCAGAAATGTCCGCTTGCACAAACCAGAAATCATGTTGTGTTTGGGGCAGGAGTGCCAAATGCCGAAGTTGTATTCATCGGCGAGGGTCCGGGAGAAAACGAGGATTTGCAGGGTCAGCCTTTTGTCGGACGCGGTGGAGCGCTGCTGGACAAATACTTGCAGGCAGTTGATCTTTCCCGTGAGAAGAACATCTATATCACCAACATGGTAAAATGTCGTCCACCACAGAACCGTGATCCACATCCGGATGAGGTGGCAAACTGTATTGGCTATCTGAGCCGTCAGCTTGAAATCATCCGACCAAAGATCATTGTTTGTCTGGGAAGAATTGCAGCAAATGCTCTGATTGAAAAGGGATTTAAGGTAACCAAACAGCATGGACAGTGGTTTGAGAAGAATGGGGTTTTCATGATGGGAACTTTCCATCCGGCAGCATTGCTGCGAAATCCACACAACAAACCGGATGCGTTTGAGGATATGCTGGCTTTGCAGAAAAAAATCCGAGAAATCTGTGACCACACCTATGATGGAACAGAACTGTAATAGATGAAAAAAGAAAAACGCCTTGGTAAAAAGCCAAGGCGTTTTTTGTTTTGGGTTAATCTTTAGAAGGCTGAACCATCTTATAGTGTTCTTCCTGTTTTTCAAGTTCGGTCATTTCCTTGATGACACTCAATGAAAGGGGAACTGCAAGGATAAAGCTGAAAACGTCAGCAACTGGCTGGCTGAGCTGTACACCAAGCATATCAAACATTCCAGGCAAGGTCAGGATAGCCGGTACAAAGAACAAAAACTGTCGGCTCATTGCAAGCAGAGAGGCTTTGACTGTCTTGCCGATGGTTTGCAGCATCATGTTGCTGATGGTGATCCATCCAACCAGAGGGAAGGTCAGACACTGCAAACGAAGTGCCAGCGAGCCGTATTCGATAACCAGTGGGTCGGTGTGCAGGAAAAAGGTGATCAGCTGTTCGGAGAAAATCCATCCTGCAATAGCAGCGACCAGCAGAATGACGCTGGAAAGCTTGACGCAGAACCAGAAACCTTCCTTAACACGTTTAAACAGCTTGGCACCATAGTTAAATCCACACACCGGCTGGAAGCCCTGTCCAAAGCCGATGACGATGGAAGCGGCAAACTGTGAGATTCGGGTTACGATGGACATAGCCGCAATAGCAGCATCCCCGTAAGGACCAGCCATCAGGTTTAGACAGATGGTTGCAAAGCTTCCCAGACCCTGACGGCACAGGGAAGGGGTTCCGCCTTTGACGATATTCTTGTAATACTTTAAGGATGGGCTGAAGTTACGGAGATTTAATCTCAGGTTTCCACCGCGGAAGGTTCCGGCAATCAGCAGACAGAAGCTGATGAACTGGCTGATAATGGTTGCCAGAGCAGCTCCCGCAACACCCATGTCAAAGACAAAGATAAACAGAGGGTCCAATCCAATGTTGATGACAGCACCCGAGGCAATTCCCACCATCGAATAAAAGGCACTGCCCTGAAAACGCATCTGGTTGTTGAGTACCAGCGAAGCGGTCATATAAGGGGCTCCTATCAGGATAATGCGCATATATTCCCGCGCATAGGGAAGGATGGTTTCGGTGGCGCCCATGATGTACAGCAGAGGGTCACTAAACGAAAATCCAACGATCAGGATGCACAGTCCCAAAAGAAAGGCGGTGACAAAACCGGTTGCAGACATTTTGGATGCATCCTCGATATTTTGTGCACCAAGCTGACGGGAAATATAGTTTCCTGAGCCGTGGCCGCAAAAAAAGCCGAACGCCTGAATGATCGTCATCAATGGAAAAACGACACCAACTGCCGCTGTAGCACTGGTGTTGATCTTTCCGACAAAGAAGGTGTCGGCCATGTTGTAGAAGGAGGTGACCAACATACTGATGATGGTTGGTACCGCCAATTGAGAGATGAGCTTTGGAATCGGTGTCTGTGTCATTCTCAAAAATTTTTGTTGTCTCTGTTCTTCTGCTCCCATTCTGTAAAAATTCCTCCCGTCTGTTCTAGCATTTTCTCTAAAAAGAACATCTTTTTTCTTTACTATTTTCCTATTATACACGAAAATAGCCCTTTGTGCAAGCAGTGTACTAAAGTAATTGCGGTCGCAACCATTGTTTTTTGAAAAAATTTTTGCAAAAACAAAAAAATTCCCGGAAATCGAACAGATTTCCAGGAATTATATTTGGGATATTATTCTACAAAAGAGTGGCTCATGATATAAAATTCTTCCTGACTTGGCTGCCATTTTTTTGGCATCGGTTCAAGGCTGTCATCATATTTTTGTGCCTCTTCCTCAGAAAGCTCCATAACAGGACTTTCATGATAGCTCCATTTTCTTCCATCAAGAGAACCAGGGACAAGCTCCTTTACCAGCATGGCAGCTGGATATTTTCCATTTTCCAGACAGATGTTGTATTTTTTGCAGCACACAAAACCACGGCTGATATAATTAGCAGGACTTCCAAAGATGACAATGGTATCATAGCCAAGTTGCTTTGCCTGTTCAAATGAGTGTTCCATCAGCATTTTTCCATACCCCATCCGCTGATATTCCGGAAGGACACAGACAGGACCAAAGGTAAGAATTTGTTTTTCATTTTTGTTTTGATCGATTAATCTGGCTTTGGTGTACATGATGTTTCCAATAATTTTTCCATCCAGTTCTGTTACAAAGTCCAGCTCTGGAATAAAGTCCTCGTGTTCCCGCATGATGTGAACCAGATAATGCTCAAAGCAGCCGGGCATATATTGATTATAAAACGCTTTTCGGGTCATATCCTCTACAATTTTATAATCTTGTGGCTTTTCATTGCGGATTGTTATCATGAAAGATCTTCCTTTCTGTGTTTGATATGGAAACCTAGTCCTGAGAGGAGAAGACAGGGTATTTGTGTTTATCCTCTTCTGTGATATTTCGTATCACGCGGCAGGGATTTCCGGCAGCAACAACTCCGGAAGGAATGTCCCGGTTAACCACACTGCCGGCACCGATAATGGTGTTGTCACCAATGGTAACACCCGGGAGGACAGAGACATTGGCTCCAATCCAGACATGGTTTCCAATTCGAATCGGTTTTGCAAATTCCAGGCCCTGACTGCGCTGTAAAGGATCGGTAGCATGCCCTGCGGTGGAGATCACGCAGTTTGGAGCAAGAAAAACAGAGTCACCGATTTCCACTTTTGCAGCGTCTAAAATGGTACAGTTATGGTTGGTGTAAAAATTGCTCCCAACAGAAATGTTAAAGCCATAGTCGCAGTAAAATGGGGCAGTTACTATAATATCGCCTTTTATTTCACCGAAAATCTGATGCAGCAAACGCTGTTGCACTTGCGTATCAGAAGGTTTACAGTGATTAAACTCGTAGCACAGATCAGCGCATCTGGTCCTTTTCTGAACAATTTCAGGATCAAAGTTAGCATCATACAGATACCCCGCCTGCGCTTTTTCCCATTCTGTCATAAAAGAGAATACCTCCTTTGGGGGATTATCCCATTATGAATATCATACCTCGAGCTTTTCTAAAAATGCACTGCAACCGCGCCAAATATCGTCGTAAGCGGTGTCAAAATCATCGGTATACCATGGGTCAGCAACCTCACGCCGTTCACCGCAATAAGAGAGTAGCAAAGAAACCTTGCCTTCCGGATCACTGCCGAAGATGCGCAGGGTATTCTGGATGTTTCGGTTGTCCATGCACAGAAAATAGTCGTAGCGGTCGTAGTCACTTCGTTTGAGCTGAACCGCATACTTTCCGGAACAGTCAATACCATGTTCCTTTAGTTTACGCTTGGCAGGAGGGTAGACCGGATTGCCGATTTCCTCGGTGCTGGTGGCAGCAGAAGCAATTTCAAATTCATCGGCAAGCCCTTTTTCTTTCACCATCTTTTTTAAGATAAACTCGCCCATTGGACTGCGGCAGATATTTCCATGACAGATAAAAAGCACTTTTATCATAATTTTTCCCTTTCATTCGATACCGTAATTTTCATGTTTTATTGTATCATGCTGGCCGGGAAAAGAAAAGCAAAAGGAACTTATGAAACAGAAAAAAGACCTGCTCAATTTGAGCAGGTCTTTTTAACAGGAGAATTACATGATTTTCTTAAACAGTTCTTTCAGATCTTCCACACTTGCATCCTTTGGATTTCCAGGAGCACATGCATCAGCATGAGCGGACTCAGCCAGGAACTGAAGATCTTCTTCTTTGATTGCTTCCAGCTTAGTTGGGATACCAACATCGATGGAGAGCTGCTGAACAGCATCGATAGCTGCTTTTCTGTATTCTTCCACAGACATGGAGTCAACGCCTTTTACACCCATTGCACGGGCAATCTCGCGGTATTTTTCGCCAGTACATTCAGCATTGTATTCCATAACGATTGGGAGCATCATAGCGCATGCAACACCGTGAGGGGTATCATATACAGCACCGAGTGTGTGTGCCATGGAATGAGCGATACCGAGACCTACATTGGAGAAGCCCATACCAGCAATGTACTGTCCCAGAGCCATGCCATCGCGTCCTTCTTTTTCGTTGGCAACAGCACCGCGCAGAGATTTGGAGATAATCTCGATTGCTTTGAGATGGAACATATCGGTCATTTCCCAAGCAGCTTTTGTGGTGTATCCCTCAATAGCATGAGTCAGAGCGTCCATACCGGTAGCAGCAGTCAAACCTTTTGGCATGGAGGACATCATGTCAGGGTCAACAATAGCAACAACAGGCATATCATGTGGGTCAACACAGACAAATTTTCTCTTTCTTTCCACATCGGTGATAACGTAGTTGATGGTTACTTCAGCTGCGGTACCTGCTGTGGTAGGAACAGCGATAATTGGAACACATGGTTTTTTGGTCGGAGCAACACCTTCCAGGCTTCTGACATCCTCAAATTCAGGATTTGCAACGATGATGCCGATTGCTTTTGCTGTGTCCATCGAAGAACCGCCGCCAACAGCTACGATATAATCAGCGCCGGAAGCTTTGAATGCAGCAACACCGTTCTGTACATTTTCAATAGTTGGATTTGCTTTGATGTCGGAATAGATCTCGTATGCAAGGTTCTCGCTGTCCAGGACATCAGTTACTTTTTTGGTAACGCCAAATTTAATCAGGTCAGGGTCGGAGCAGATGAAAGCTTTCTGAAATGCTCTTGCTTTTGCTTCGGTTGCAATTTCTTTCACTGCGCCTGCTCCATGATAGGAAGTTTCGTTGAGCATGATTCTGTTTGCCATGATGATCAATCTCCTTTTTAACTGATTATGTTGAAATGTTTTCAACTATTCTTTGATATTATTGTAACAATTTAACGGGAAAATAGAAAGTTACAAATGATAGAGATTGTCACATTTTGAAAGATTTAAAGCAAATTCAGCTCACGAAAGGTTTGTTCCAGTTGGGGAGGCATGGCATCAACCAGCAATCCTGCCATTTCTTCGGGTGTAGATGGAATCTGTCCGAGCACCCACTGAACGGTCATATAAATGGAGGCATGACAGTACATTTCCAAAAGAAGGCGGAGATGTTTGGGAACTGCTGCATGAGTGCGGCTTTCAATTCGTTCGGTGTAAAAAGCGAGAATCAGTTCAAAATCGTGGTCACGCAGGTTGTTCTGATCGTTGTTTTTAAACGCAGCCTTAAAAAATATTTTTTCCTGCTCAATATAACGGAACTTGTTAATCAATCCTTCGGGAATAGTATTACCTTCGCCCATGTGTTCAAAGGATTCCAGAAGAATCCGGTCAAAATACCAGTTGACGAGATCATATTTGTCCTTAAAATTTCGGTAGAAAGTTTGACGTGTTGTACCACATTGTTGAACGACCTGACTGACAGTAATTTTTTCCAGAGAAGTTTTCTGCATGCAGATTTTCATTGCCTGTGCAAGTTTATATTTCATACTGTCAGAGTGTTGCTTTTTGGAGTCGTTTTGCAGGTAATCGGCAGGACGGTCAAAGAAATCGTTTTTCATGTCATCTTCACCTTCTTTTTGAGATGTGCAGAATAGTTTGAAATTAGCGCTTGTGCGATGTGTAAAAATGCTCCGGCAGATACCTTGATTGTACCATACCGGAGCACTCTTTTTCCATCCCGTTTTACGGATTGATTCGATTTTATTTACAGGGAGATAACGCCCTTTTCCAGCATCGACTGAGCTGCCAGCATGATGCCGACCTTACCGGTCTGCCAGGTAAGTCCACCCTGCATCCAGACTGCGAATGGCTCACGCAGTGGAGCGTCTGCAGAAAGCTCGATGGAAGCACCGTTTGTAAATGAACCTGCAGCCATAATAACCTTGCTGTCATAGCCCGGCATATCCCATGGTTCCGGTGTAACATAAGAGTCAACCGGAGCACCTTTCTGTACACCTTCACAGAAAGCAATCAAAGCTTTTGGTTCTCTCAAGCAGATTGCCTGAATGATGTCTGCACGCTTTTCATCGCTCTTCGGGGTTACCTCATAGCCGAGAAGTTCGCACAGAGAAGCGGCGAAGACCGCTGTTTTAACTGCAGAAGCAACGACACTTGGGGAGAAGAACAGACCCATGAACAGAGCTCTGGTGTTGCCCAGAGTACAGCCGACCTCTTTGCCGACACCTGGAGCGCTCAGTCTCTGAGCACACATATCGACGTATTTTGCCTTGCCAGCAATATAACCGCCGGTTGGAGCGATGCCGCCGCCCGGATTCTTGATGAGGGAACCAACGATGAGGTCAGCGCCAACCTGAGTTGGTTCCTTTTCCTGTACAAACTCACCGTAGCAGTTGTCCACCATAATGATGGCATCCGGATTGGTCTGACGAACCAGCTTCACCATCTTTTCGATGTCCTCCACAAACAGGGAAGGGCGCAGCGAGTAGCCGCGGGAACGCTGGATATAGGCAACTTTTGCTCCCTTTACCGCTTCCGGAATGGCGTCGTAGTTTACGCCTCCGTCTGGAAGCAAGTCAATCTGTTCGTAGCTGATACCGAAATCTTTCAGAGAGCCGGAGGTTCCTTCTTTCAGGCCGATAACACCATGCAGGGTGTCGTATGGGGTTCCGGTCAGGCAGACCATGCGATCACCCGGACGCAGTACACCAAACAGAGCGACGGTCAGTGCGTGGGTGCCGGACATGAAGTTGTAGCGGATGAGAGCGTCCTCGCAGCAAAAGATTTCAGCAAGGACTTCATCCAGAACTTCTCTGCCGCGATCGCCGTAACCATAGCCGGTGGATGGAGTGAAGTGAGATTCACTTACACCGTGCTTGATGAAAGCGGACAGAACCTTTTCACTGTTGTACTGTGCAATGCGGTCAATCTCCTGAAAGCTTGGAAGAGCCTTCTGCTCTGCTTTGTCACACAGAGCTTTAAGCTTTGGATCGATGTTAAAAAAACTCATGGGTCGATAATCTCCTTATAATTTTATTCATGATACAATGTCGGCGTATCCGGCAGGATACGCGGTGTCCCAATATGAGACTTTCTGAAAGCCAAGATGGCTGTAATATTGTTCCAGCTGCGTCTCAGCACAGTCAAGTACAGGGGTCTTGCCCTGAAGGTAGGCTTCCATACAAAGACGTGTTACCATCTTTCGGGCATAACCTTTGCCTCGGTGTTCAGTCAGGGTACAGATGTTAAAGATCAGTCCGTAATCTCCTTCATCGGGCAGCAGAATAGCTCCAACACATACCGGAGCTCCGTCCTCTCCCGGAATCTCGAAAAATTTTGCGCCGCCCCGCTTGGAAAACAGCATCCTTGCAGTGTATTCATCACGGCTCACCCGCTTGAGCATTTCTGGTTTTGCACTGGCAAGGATATCGTAGATGGAAAACAGGCTGGTGCTTTCCTGAACACTGTCTTCCTCCATCGCTTCGGGCAGGCGGGTGCTGATCATCCTTGGAAAAGGGATACTCTGATTTGGATGGGGCAGTTTACAGGCAGGGGAGGGGAAACGCTCCTGATATTGTGCAATCATCTGACTGTCGGCGATCAGTTTGGATTTTGGAGCCTGAATGGACAGAAAGGAGTACAGTTCCTCCCAGCGTTGTTTGGAATGTGGTTTTCCGACAATGTGGAAGGTTTGTCCCAGACGGCACAGGACGTACTGTGCATTTTTGTTCTGGGCATCGGAAGTCCCCATCCAGATATCACAGTACTGCCAATCAGCATTGTAAACATCAGCACATTTGGACTGGAATGCCGAGAGGATGGTTGTCCCGTCCCACGCATCTTTTTTACAGAGCCGGACGAGAGCAGATTGATCTTCGATGGTGGCAAGACGGATCATAGTTTTCCCTCCCTTTATAGTAGAGTAATTTAGTTTGCCGGAATAGGAAGTTCCGACCAATAACCGCAGGTGTAAAATCCAAAGCGGCTGTAATACCGTTCCAGCTGTTCAGAATCACAGTCCAGAATCGGTGTCTTTTGGGTAGCAAGCGCTTCTTTGCACAGTCGGGAAACGACCTGTGCTGCATAACCATGCCCCCGTTCATAAGGCATAGTATAGATGTCGGTAATCAAAGCGCAGGGGAATTCCTCAAAAAGAATCATGATTCCCTGAGTGACAGGCTTTTCATTCTTTCGAAGTTCAAATACCTGATTGTTGCCCAAAACAGAAAAGTTCATGACACGAATGTTTTCTTCTCTGCTGACGTGAGAGGCAAATCCCGGACTTTGTGCAGCACGCACATCGTAGGATTCCCCAAAATCAGTGCAGATTCCTACCTCATCCATACCTGATACCAAAACAGGATTTTCACAAACCATGCGGACATATTTGGAAAGCGGCTGCTGCATGGAAAAAATGCGGGAATACTCCTCTAAAACAGAATATTCTGCGGTTAGACAACCCTGCGGGAGAGTTGTAAGAAAGTTATGCAGCTCCTGCCAGGACTTTGACGAAGCTGGTTTTCCAATAAGTCTATAAAGAGCAGCATGGCGGCAGAGAAGATAGCAGGGAATTTCCAGATTGCTGTCTTCAAATCCCAGCCAGATATCACAGTATCCCCAGGTGTCAGCACCTTTTTGTTTTGCCGTGAAATCGGACCACACAGCAGTTCCATCCCAGGCATCTGTTTGGCAGAGAGATAGAACGGAGGCAGAATCATTTTCTTGTACAGGACGAATGATGGGAAGTTCCTCCTTTCTTGAAGTTGAAGCAGCAAAGCCGAACAGAAGTTTTTGGTAGTTGAAAACTTGTTTTCAACTTACTTTTCTACAAAAAGTTCGTGGAGGTACGGGGGGCAAAGCCCCTGTGACACTCAGTATAGAAAATAAAAATTGATCGGGGCATAGTCCCTGTTCGAGGCTGTCGCACGTCAGTTTACATCTGCACGCATCTGTGCAGATGTAAACCAGAGCTAGTTCCAGTCGTCAAAATCATCCACCGGATAATTTTTGAGATTGGCTACTACTATTAATCGGTTCTTGGAACCCTTTTCTCTTGCAAAAGGGTTCCAAACCTCCTCAAATGCGCCTGACGATAAAAGGTTTTCACACTCTGCGGAGTGCGCCCAAAGGCTCTGCCTTTGGAAACCGCCACCTTTTGGAAAAGGTGGACGAAAACTTCTATTTTTATGGCAGCCTACCTATATTTGTGCGAAGCGCTCCACCATAGCAGAAAGCAGTTTTGCCGAAGGCTCCAGATCCTTTGGATTAAATACAGAGGATGGGGAGTGGATGTAGCGGGTCGGTACCGCAACAGCCAAGGTACGGCATCCGGAAGCAGCCTTACCCATGCCTGCAGCATCGGTTGCACCGATGACCTGATTTTTGATCTGATATGGAATATCCTGCTCTTTGCAGATTTCCTTTGCAACGCAGAACAGTTCACGATCAGAGAATCCACCCTTGTCCTGGAAGGTGAGGACCGGACCTTTGCCCAGTGCGCAGACATTCTTGGAAGGGGAGACTCCCGGAACATCTGCAGCAGTGTTGGTGTCAACTGCAACAGCAATGTCCGGTTTTACTGCAAAGGCAGCATTGCCGGCAGCACCGCCAATCTCTTCCTGAACGGTGAATACTGCGGTGATATCATATGGCAGATCTTCGTTTAACAGTTCGAGCAGAAGCAGACAGCCGATACGGTTGTCCAGAGCTTTTGCACAGATACAGCTGCCCATCTGAGTAAACTGTGGACGGAAAGTTGCAAAGTCACCCAGAGATACAAACTGTTCTGCTTCTTCGCGGCTCTTGGTGCCGATGTCAATGTAAAGCTCAGAGTATTTCAGAGTAGCTTCACGCTCATCTGCACTTTGCAGATGGATCGGTTTTGCACCGACTACACCCTCTTTTCCGCTTTCGAGTCTTACCGGCTTGCCCACAACCACGCGGGTGTCAATTCCACCAACCGCGTCAAAGCGGATCAGACCACTTTCTTCAATATAGGTTACGATAAAGCCAACCTCATCCATGTGTGCAGCAAACATCAGCTTGTTTTTAGGAGTCTGTTTTCCCTTTTTCTCGCAGATGAGGTTTCCTCTTGCGTCTGTATATGCGGTGCAGTCAGCAGGAAGGTGAGATTTGATCCACTGAGCAACTTTTCCCTCACAGCCAGATACACCATCAATAGCACAAAGTTCTTTTAAAAGATTAAGTCTGTTTGTCTGTTCCATACCATCACGCCTCCTATCTTGCAAGTTCCGAAATTGCATAAGCAGCAATCAGTTTAGCGGTGTTGTCCACATCGACAGTGGAGATGGTTTCGATTGGGGTGTGCATATAGCGAAGCGGAACCGAAACACAGCAGGTCTCGATGCCGGCACCAACCTTGACAATACCGTCCGCATTGGTTCCGGTATGACCTCCGCCCATGACTTCAACCTGATATGGAATGTTCTGTTCTTTGCCGACCTCGATGAGTTTTCTTGCCATGCGGCGGCTTAAAGTAGCGCCCATACCGATCATAGCACCTTTGTTGAGGTCGCCGCAGTGTTTGTCAGCGATCTCCGGTGTGGTACCGAAGGTAACGTCCACTACGATTGCCTGGGTTGGGTCTGTTTCAAAGGAAGCGGTCTGTGCGCCAAGTCCGCCGGTTTCTTCCTGAGCGCTGAGCAGAACGGTGAGGCTGATCGGTTCCAGATGGTGTTCTTCCCAGTAAGCTTTGATCTGTTCTGCTGCCTTGATGATAGCAACACAGCAGCAGCGGTCATCGTGCGCTTTGCTGGATACCAGATTGTTTTCCATTTCGGTGAATGGGCCGACGAAGCTGATTTTATCGCCAAGTTCGATCTGTGCCTTTGCTTCTTCTCCGCTCATGCCGACATCAATCCAGATTTCGTCAATCTTTGGATTTTTCTTTTCTCCACTCTGGATATGCGGAGGAACACTGCCGATTACACCGGAGAGATCTCCTTTTGCGGTATGTACTACAACAGGGGAAGCCATTACCAGACGACGGTCAACTCCACCGCACTGAGCGACGCGAAGGAAACCGTTATCCTCAATGTGAGTGACAGTAAGGCCGATTTCATCAATATGAGCATCCAGCAGCAGGTGAGCTGCGCCTTCTTTTCCCTTCATTACCTCACAGATCAGCGAGTTGTGTACGGTGCGTCTGCATGGTCCAAGATCTTTGCAGATTGTTTCTGCCGCAGTCAGGGCACCATCTTCACATCCAGCGACGCCGTTTGCCTGACAAAGCGTTTTGAGCATCTGTATTGTTTCCATAAAAACCCTCTCTTTCTTTCGGTTTATGAAAAACCAGTTTTATATAAACCGGTTTGCCATAAAGCGGTTATTTTCCCGATAAATCCTATTCTATCACATTTTTTCTCATTTTTCACTTCCTTCCATGAAAAACCTTTTCAAATTGCAAATCCTTTGCAAAGTTGCTATAATGAGAAAAAATAACTGGGAGGGATTTTTACAGGATGCAGCTTTTAAATCTGTTGCAGCAGGTGCAGGCAGGGGAAGTTTCCCCCGAGAATGCACAGGAAATGTTAAAAAGTCTTCCGTATGAGGATTTGGGGTTTGCAAAACTTGACCATCACCGCAAGGTTCGCTCCGGATTTGGCGAGGTGATTTACTGCGCGGGAAAATCAGACGAGCACCTGGTTTCCATCTACCAGACCTTTGCAAAGGAAGGTACAGCTGTTATGGGGACTAGAGCCAGCAAGGAACAGGCGCAGGTGGTACAGGCAGCTGTACCGCAGGTAATTTATGATCCGGTGTCCCGTATCCTGCGGCTGGGAGAACATGAAAATCAGCCGGTTGGAAAGGTTGCAGTCTGCACCGCAGGAACTTCAGACATTGCAGTTGCGGAGGAAGCAGCACAGACAGCAGAATTTCTGGGAGCAAATGTTGAGCGCTTCTATGATGTGGGGGTAGCGGGCATCCATCGACTGTTTGCTCGTCTTCCTGATATTCAGTCAGCAAACTGCATTGTAGCTGCTGCCGGAATGGAAGGAGCGCTTGCCGGTGTGCTGGCAGGACTGGTGGACAAACCAGTCATCGCTCTGCCTACTTCGGTGGGATATGGGGCAAACTTTCACGGACTTTCTGCACTGCTCACCATGCTTAACTCCTGTGCGGAAGGAATTGCAGTGGTAAACATCGACAACGGTTTTGGCGCAGGCTATCTTGCAGCGCAGATCAACCGTCTTGTCTGCAAAAATAATGATTAGGAAGGGAATGTTTTTATGCCAAACAAACTTTATCTGGAATGTTACTCCGGCATCAGCGGAGATATGACCGTTGCAGCACTGCTTGACCTGGGGGCAGACCAGCAGGTGTTGCTGGAAGGACTGGAAAGTTTAAATCTGCCTGGTTACCAGCTGAAAATCGGTAGAGTAAAGAAAAATGGTATCGATGCCTGCGATTTTGACGTTATTCTGGATGAGCCGGAGCATCATCATGACCATGATCACGAGCACCATCACGACCATGATCATGAGCATCATCACGACCACGAACATGACCACGAACATGAGCATCATCATGACCATGATCACGAGCACCATCATGACCATGATCACGAGCATCATCACGACCACGATCATGAGCACCATCATCACCATGATCATGTACACCGGAATATTGGGGATATCTTTGCCATCATCGACCAGTCGAAAATCAGCGATCGGGCAAAACAGACAGCGAAAGATATTTTCCGAATCATTGCAGCTGCTGAATCCAAGGCACATGGAATTGCAGAGGATCAGGTTCACTTCCATGAAGTGGGTGCAGTTGACTCGATTGTAGATATTGTTTCGGCAGCTATTTGCTTGGATAATCTGGATATTACCGAGGCGGTTGTATCTGATCTGTATGAAGGCTGCGGCTATGTTCACTGCCAGCATGGATTGATGCCGGTACCGGTTCCTGCCGTAGTCAACATCGCAGCAGACAATGCACTGCGCCTGCGTCTTACTCAGACCCGCGGTGAGATGATTACCCCGACTGGAGCTGCTATCGCGGCATATCTGTCCAAAGGCGGCAAACTGCCAGAATCTTTTGTCATTGAAAAGATTGGCCTGGGAGCAGGCAAGAAAGATTTTGCCACCGCAAATATCCTCCGCGCTTTCCTCATCCGCGACTAGTCTGTAACAGGAGGAATCTTTTTGAAACCATTATCTATTTGTCAGCAATATCTTCTGTGCATTCTCAATGAAAAGGGAGTGCTCAAAGGCTACACCGCAGAGAAGAGAGTCTGCCTGCTTGCTGCCTGTGTTCTGGAAATGCGTCTGGATGGCTGCATCAAGGTGGAACAGAAACAAATCCGGGTGGTAAAACCATTGCCGGAAAGACTTTCTTACTTTAAGCCTCTATATGACTTTCTGTATGAAAAAAGCCCGATCAAAATCATCAAAATGCTTGATGCGTACAACATCTCTTTAACCGACAAAAAATTTCAGGAGCTTTTCTGTTCACTGGGTGATAGCCTTTGTGAAAAGGAAGTTGCTGAGCGCTGCAAAGCAGGACTGCTTTCCAAAAAAGGATATCGTCCGGATCGTGAAGCAGTGGATACCATCATAGAAAAGATGAAAAAAGAGTTTAACGGCAAGGGAAAACTCAGTGATAACTCCGCAGCGCTCCTGACCTTGCTTGACCGTAGTCATCATTTGGGAGAGTATGTGGAAAAGGAAGAACAAAAACGTATGCTGGATTACCTGAATACTGCAAGTGAGGCAGTTAATGGTCAGACACTGCGTCAGCAGATTGTTTATATCCAACAGGTTCTGTCCACACTTTCTCTGACATCCGCCGTTCCTAAAAAATAAGAATATAAAAAACTCCAGCCCTACTGACAGGGCTGGAGTTTTTTTATGCAGAAAAATTATTTTTCAATGTAAGTGTTAAAGGAAAATGCCAAGCAGTACAGAGAAAGGATGAATGCCAGCAGCACATCGAAGACAGGCAGGCTCATCGAAGAAAATGCGGCAATCTCGCCGGCAGTCATGGTAAGTCCGAACAGTGCAGCACACATGCCAAAAGCATTAATCCAGCGAACTCCCTTGATAAAGTCGACATCGCTCAAGATGCGGCTCTGACCCATCAGGAAGAGGGTAAAGCTCAGCAGACACAGCAGATAAAGGGTACGTTCTGGCATACCGGCAATCTGTGGATAGTCGCGGAACATCTCAACACAGGCAATGAGCGCCCAGACAAGTGGGAACAAAAAGGTAAGAGATCCGCGGTTGGAAATGTTTTCTTTAAAGTAGCAGATACCGAGATGCAAAAAAACAATTCCGCTCAGAGCCGCCATTACAATCTGAAGGGCAGTAATAATCAGGGTAGAGAACATGACAGCGGAGAAAGCGGATGAGAGCAGATTCATCAGATGAATCACACCGCTTGCAATCATCAAAGCGCCCATTAAAAGGGACAGGACACCGAGCATTCTGGAATTTGAGATGGAAAAAGCAAAACGTTTCTGGATTACAGTAGAAAGCAGAATAATCAGCACCGGAACTGCAATTAACACTCCGTAAAAGACAGTGGTGAGCAGGTTGCTGGAACTAAAAAATCCAGTGGTCGGGTCCAGATTGGTGATACACAAAAATCCATATAAAGGCAGGCAGACAATAGCGCCGATGACAAAAAGAATTTTGGAAATATTCAAAGCAGTAAAACCTCTTTCCGTTTGATATCAGTAATTGCCCTTTATAAAGCAGGACAACGCTTTTGTTATTTTACCATGTTTTTGATTTTTTGTATAGGGTGTTTTCGGGAGTGAAAGCAACCAAAAAGTAAAACAGGGAGCATAAAGAGAAGCAAGTGCCACATATACTGGATGCAGAGATTATAACGGAAAGGAGAATCCAAGATGCGAGGGAGGATTATCTGGATTGTTTTGGAAACTTTGTGCCTGATGTTTTGTCTGATTGTGCTGCCTGTTTTGTTTCATCGGGAGGAGCAGGATTATACACCGTCTGCGATGGAACAGTCGCAACAGATGCAGCCGGTTATACCTGAAGAAGAAAAAGAAGAGACAGAGCAGCAGGAAGCTGAGCAGACCGATTGGGAACCCTTTCGGATTTTAAATCGGACGACCGGTGAGATCGAGACGGTTCCGGTAAAAGAATATGTGACCGGAGCACTTTGCTCTGAGATGCCCGCAACCTTTGATTCAGAAGCACTCAAGGCACAGGCAGTCAGCGCACACACCTGGGCCCTCTACTGCCAGCAGGCAGCAAAACAGAGCGGACAGGCCTATGATTTTTCCGCTGATCCGCAAAACTGGCAGGGCTATGTGACCGAAGAACAGGCAAAAGAACGGTTTGGCGACTATTTTACCGAGTACTGGACGAAAATCAGCCGCGCTGCCGAAGAGGTGTGGCAGGAGATCATGGTGGATAGCCAAAATCAACCGATTGTGGCAGCCTATCATGCAATCAGTTCCGGCACCACCGAATCTGCGGAAAACGTCTGGGGAAATGAACTGTCCTATCTGGTTCCAGTGGACAGCTCCGGAGATATTCATGCCCAGGGTTATCAGAAAACAGTTACTTTTTCAAAAGATGAGCTTAAAAAGCTGCTGGAAACCTATCAGCCGACGCCAAATCTTTCGCAGGACCCTTCTGGATGGCTGAGTATTCTGGAACGCTCCGGCTCCGGATATGTGACTTTGATGCGGGTGGGAGATGCTCAAATGAGTGGGATTGAATTTCGGGAGTTGTTGGGGCTGCGTTCTTCTGATTTTGATTTTTCCTTTGATGGAGAAACCTTTACCTTCACGACGACAGGATATGGACACGGTGTTGGTTTGAGCCAGTACGGCGCAGATTATCTTGCACGTCAGGGAAAAACATATCAGGAGATTTTAGAGCACTATTACAGCGGTGCAACTTTAGTCGAGAGGGCATGATAAAAAGAGGCACAGGATAACTGTGCCTCTTTTTGTTAGGGAAGATGATGTTTTCTCAAAAAGCATATTGACAGGAAAGGGGAACTGTGCTATCCTGATACCAGAAACATATGAATAACTGTTCATATGTTAGCAGAAAGCGGACTCAACCACTTCAAAAGCAAAAAAACAGGAAAACATCTGGAAGAGATTGTGCAGAAATATCGATTGATTTTTTCTATAAAATAGGATATGATAGACTCAAACATATGAATGATTGCTCATATATTGAGCGGGATTTCCAGAACAGAAAGGAAAAAACAATGCGAAATATTTCTGAAAAACAATCGATAGAAGAAGTTGAAGTATGCGAAGGTAACCATCAGCACCAGTTGGAATATCTGAAAAATCGGATGCCGACCCAGCAGGAGATGGAAACCGCCGCAGAGCTGTTTAAAATGTTTGGAGACCCGACCCGTTTAAAGCTGCTGGCAGCTTTACTTGGTCAGGAAGTGTGTGTATGTGATCTCAGCGATCTGCTTGGCATTTCCCAGTCGGCGGTATCTCACCAGCTTCGCCTGCTTCGTGCAAGCCATCTGGTTAAAAACCGCAGGGAAGGAAAATCGGTTTTCTACTCGCTGGACGATGAACACGTTGCTACCATTTTAGCACAGGGTATGGAGCACGTTCGCCACCAGTAGGATTCTTTGGAGGGAATTGTGCGATGAAGGAGAACAATCGGGGAAACAAGAAAGAGGAAGGCTGCGGCTGTGCAATGTGCCAGCTGGAAGGCATATTAGGAGTAGGAAAAGAAAAAACAGAACACAGCGATAAAGAACATCATGAAGCTTGCGGTTGTGGACACGATCACGAGCATACCCACGAAGCTTGCGGCTGCGGGCACGACCACGAACATACCCGCGAAAACTGCGGTTGTGGACACGAAAACGACCACGAACATACCCACGAAGCTTGTAGCTGTGGACACGACCACGAACATACCCACGAAGCTTGTGGTTGTGGACATGACCATGAACACACCCACGAAGGCTGCGGTTGTGGACACGATCACGAGCATACCCACGAAGCTTGTAGCTGTGGACACGACCACGAACATACCCACGAAGCTTGTGGTTGTGGACATGACCATGAACACACCCACGAAGGCTGCGGTTGTGGACATGATCACGAACACACCCACGAAGGTTGTGGTTGTGGACATAACCATGAACACACCCACGAAGGTTGCGGCTGTGGACACGATCACGAGCATACTCACGAAAACTGCGCTTGTGGACATGAGCATGAGCATACCCACGAAGGCTGTGGTTGTGGACATAACCATGAACATACCCACGAAGCTTGCAGCTGTGGGCACGACCATGGTCATGAAAAACACCATCATCACGATGGAGAAAGCTGCGGCTGTGCAATGTGTCAGCTGGAAGATGTTTTGGGTGGACATTCTCACAAAGGTGGACATGAGCATGGGGAGCATCATCACCATGATGGAGAAAGTTGTGGCTGCGCAATGTGCCAGCTGGAAAATCCATCGGCTTCCCATCATGAAGAGGAAGAAGAGCCGACAGAAGAAAAGAGCGGAAAATGGAAAACTGTTGGTAAAATTGTTCTGGCAGCAGCGGCATTGCTCTCCTCTGAGTTGCTCGAAGTTCCGATGTGGGCAGCATTTTGTATCAGTCTCATTACCATTCTGGCATGGGGCTGGGATCTGATCTGCAAAGCCGGTAAGAGTTTAAAGAGAAAGAGTCTGGATGAAAATGTCCTGATGGCGATTGCAGTAGTAGCGGCATTTTTACTGGGTGAATATTTTGAAGCAGTAATGGTTGTTGTCCTGTATTCTCTGGGTGAGATTCTGGAAGAAAAAGCAGTCAAGAAGAGCCGTCACGATATTGCAGAAGTTGTGAACATCCGTCCGCAGAAGGCAAATCTCCTCATGGAAGACGGAAGCACCAAGGAAATTCCTTCTTCCCGCATCCGTCCGGGCAATCTGCTTCTGGTACGTGTGGGTGATCGTATTCCAGTCGATGGTATCATTGAAGATGGCGAAAGCTCGATGGACCAGTCTGCTTTGACCGGTGAGGCAATTGCAGTTGGTGTTCGTCCAGGTGATACCGTTCTTTCCGGTTCGGTAAACCTGTCTGCAGTGCTGAAGATTCGCGCAAAATCTGCCTTTGAGGACTCTACTGCCAGCCGTATGATCCGTCTGGTGGAAGAATCCTCTGCACAAAAAGGTCACACTGAAAAACTGATTACCCGATTTGCAAAGGTTTATACTCCTTTAGTGGTAGTGTGTGCAGTTCTGGTTGCTTTTTTGCCTCCAATTCTGGGAGTTGGTACTCTGAAGGAATGGATTATGCGTTCTCTGGTATTTCTGGTTGCGTCCTGTCCATGTGCGCTGGTCATCTCGGTTCCTCTGGGGCTGTATTCTGGTGTAGGGGCAATTTCCAAACAGGGTGTTTTGGTAAAAGGAACCAAGTTCTTGGAGCCCCTTGCAAAGGCAAAAGCAGTTGTACTGGATAAAACCGGAACACTGACAACCGGAGAGCTGGAAGTTTCCAGTGCACAGGCATTGATTCCAGAAGAACAGCAGCAGTTTGAGCAGCTTACCGCTCTTGCGGAAGGTTACAGTGCACATCCGATTGCACAGGCTGTTTTAAAAGCGCTTCCAAAAGTTTCTCAAACAGAGCAGGCAGCAGACGTGAAGGAGATTGCAGGAAAGGGAATCCGGATGACCTATCAGGAAAAGACCTTGCTTTGCGGTTCCCTGCGTCTGTTGGAAGAAGATGGAATTGATACTTCCAATCTGCCAAAAGCAAACGTTTATACCGCATATGACGGAAAAGTTCTTGGCTATGTTATTTTGTCTGACCGTCCAAGAGAGGAAGCAGCAAAAGCAATTGCGCAGTGGAAACAGTCCGGTATCGAAAAAACAGTTATGCTTACCGGAGACAGCGCTCTGTCTGCCCAGAGAGTGAAAGAAAAATGTGGCGTAGACGAGATGCGCACCGATCTGCTTCCTCAGGATAAGCTGACCGAATTGCAGAAGCTCAAAGCACAAGGCAATAAGGTAATTTTTGTTGGTGATGGAATCAACGATGCACCGGTTCTTGCAGCCGCAGATGTCGGTATTGCGATGGGAATGGGAACTGATGCAGCCATCGAAGCAGCAGACGCCGTTTTGATGGGCGAAAAGCTTACTTCTCTGACCAGTGCAATCAAGATCAGCCGAAGAGCATTGTCGGTAGTTCACTTCAACATCTGGTTTATTCTGATTATCAAGCTGGCAGTATTTGCACTTGGTATCGCAGGATTTGCCAATATGTGGATGGCAGTGTTTGCAGATGTCGGTGTATCCATTATTACCGTACTCAACGCTGTACGTATTTTAAGATTTAAAGATTAGTTTGTAAAAATCTCTCCGGAATTTTATCCGGAGGGATTTTTTATTATTTTTTGAAAAAACATATTGACTTTTTTTAGAAGCTGTGGTAAAATAATTTTCGTTGCTAGATGGAGAGGTGTCCGAGTGGTTTAAGGAGCTAGTCTTGAAAACTAGTGACTCGCAAGAGCCGTGGGTTCGAATCCCACCCTCTCCGCCAAAGTTTTCTTTAGCGGGTGAGAGTGAGAGGATTTAGCACAAAACCGCTCTAAAAATAGAATAAGCGTAAGCCGCTTACCAATCTGGAGAAGTACTCAAGTTGGTGACGAGGCGCCCCTGCTAAGGGCGTAGGCCGGCCTAAAACTGGCGCGAGGGTTCGAGTCCCTCCTTCTCCGCCAAAAAACGATCCTGTGAAAACAGGGTCGTTTTTTTTATTTTAATCGGAGAAGAGGGAGTCGATTGAGCCGCCATAAAAATTTTAATTTTTATGGAAAAACAGTCCGGGGGACTGTTTTTAGGCGAGGGGTAACGGAGTGAGTCCCTCCTTCTCCGCCCAAAAGACAGTTCCGAATTTCGGAGCTGTCTTTTTTTGTCTTCGAAGCCGATTTGTTCGTCGCCAAAGGCTCGAACAAACCGTCGAGGGACACTCGCAGGCAAAGTCTGCCACTGGCAGACTTTGTTTTTCCTGCTCGACTCCTTCTCCGCCAAAAAGATTTTGGGGAGATGTAAGGTCTTTATGAAACGAGTGAGTGTGCTAACACGAACGATTGTCGTGTGCTGAAAGTATCAGTTTGCAGGAAAGCGAAGCGCGAAACAGTGTGCAGGCTCAGCCTGCCTGCCACTGGCAGACTTTGTTTTTTCTGCTCGACTCCTTCTCCGCCAAAAAACTTTGGGGAGATGTAAGGTCTTTATGAAACAAGTGAGTGTGCTAACACGAACAATTGTCGTGTGCTGAAAGCATCAGTTTGCAGGAAACCAAAGCGCGAAACAGGGTGCAGATTCAATCTGCCGAGAAACAGTGTCTAGTCTCAAGCTGATTTTTGCTTTGATGCAGGGATATCCTTGGAGTGATCTATTGGGGATATTCATATTCGAAAGAAGCGGACATTGTTTCAAATGAGAAAAGAGTATGATGATTCTGTTTAAAGCAGTAGGATGCCCGACAGCAGGCACTTTCGTGTATGGTCCGTTTCATAGCGCCGCTGACAGGTGCAAGAAGAGGATGATGATTTTGTTCAAGCAATTTAACGGATAGAGTGAGGCTGCCTTGCCGGATTATCAGTTCGCCGTTTTTTATTTTTATCACTTTTGCCCCAAGGTAGGTAGCAAGACGATATTCTCTGCCATGATAATGAATAATACCGATGATGCCAGTAAAGGAAAATAATCCGAATGGAATATCTGCTACACACAAAACAAGAGATCCACCCTCGAAGAAACACTGTGTCCAGGCATATTCTTTGGGAAAAGAATATCCTCGGTCTCCTTCCAGATATCCGTTTGCATTGGAGAAAGAATAATCCACACCATTTATACATATATTTCCGGTAACACTGTGTTTCATGCTTAAAATACTGTGTCGACACTGCAAAAAGGGGATAAATTGGAAGGGTCCCATAATGTCATAGCGAATGGGAGAGAAAGCACCAAACAGAAGTGACCCCTCAACCGAACAGTCTTTTGTATGCAGGGACAGCTTCATGCCATCCTTGCTGAAGTGGTTATTGCCAAGCGTAATCTGAAATTTATTTTTATCTTGGAAAAACTGGTGATAGGAAAAAGGAATATTCCAAGCATTATGATTCGTAATGAATTGAATGGAAGCAGATGATCCTTCTTTTGATTGGTGAAAAGCAGGGATAACGGCCAGTGTTTGTGTATTGGACTGACATTTAAAATACCAGCCACAAAAGTAGTTGTGCATAAAGATCCTCCTGTCCAAAATCAGATAATGTTATTTTGGAAAAATAGAGATCGAATTATGCTTTAACAGTGTATTTTTGCCAGCAAATACCTTTTGATTTTTTCATACTCAGTCAAAAAAGTATGACAAAAAGAAAACAATATGATATTTTTAAAAGTAATTGCTTTTATTTTAGCTTCCTGCTATAATATGGGCAGAACAGAGCATACGGAAAAATAACCGAATGCTCTTAGAAGAACGGAGAAAAAGTGAGGGAAAAATGATGAAAAAGCCACTGATTGGAATTGCTGCAAATCTTTCTTATGTTGATATGGGAAACAGAGGCAGCTCGGCACGTAACTATGTTGGTACAACTTATGTAAAGAGCGTGGAAATGGCTGGTGGTGTACCGGTGATCCTGCCAAATCTTCAGGATGCAGCATTGCTGGAACGTCAGGTTGAAATGCTCGACGGCGTTATTTTGTCCGGAGGAGCAGACTTGGACCCACGCTTATATGGAGAACAGCCAATCGATGAACTTGGCTTTGTTAATCTGGAAGTAGACCAGTTCTATCTGGATCTGATCCACACCTGTGAAAAACTGGGTAAACCGGTTCTGGGTATCTGCAAAGGCTGTCAGGCAGTCAATGTAGCATACGGCGGAACCCTTTATCAGGACCTGAAAGCACAGGGAGCAACCAAATTTAAACATGTTGGAGATGCTCCAGGCAGATATCCATGTCATATGGCAAAAATCAGCGAGGAAAGCAAATTCCTTTCTTTCCTGCCTCAGCAGGTAGATGTTAACAGCTTCCATCATCAGGCAGTAAAACAGGTTGCAGACGGATTTACTGTTGCAGCAACTGCACATGATGGTGTCATCGAAGCAATTGAAAGAATGGAACCAACACCAGTGATCGGAATTCAGTGGCATCCAGAAGCAATGACAGCTGGCGGCAACGAGCAGATGAAGAGTCTGTTTGAACATTTCTTTGCTCTGTGCAGCAAATAAACTAAGAATGAAAAAGGTGGAAAATCTGATCTTCAGATTTTCCACCTTTTTTGTGTGAAATATTTATCCATACGAAGTGCTGTGCTATAATAAAAATATCGGGAGGGTGATGGAAAGTGGAATGGTTTGAGGAAGTAAAAGCAAAACAAAAGCGGAAAAATAAAGTTTTGTTTTCAAAGGAAAGCTCCTGTTTGCAGGAATTGAGCTGGCTTCTAACCCGGCAAAACCGCAGGGTAGTGGTTTTGTGGGGAATGGAGCTTGCTTCTCAGGGAGTACAGGTTTTGACCAATCGCTATCCAGAAGACCTCCGCCCAGAACAGATGATAGAGCTGTGCAGTCTGTGGTCAGAGGGGAAGATCAAAATGCCGCAGGCAAAACAGGCAATCCTGCAGGTGCATGCGATGGCGAAGGAGCTGAACAGCCCGGAAGAGATCGCTTTGTGTCATGCAGCAGCACAGGGATGTTCGGTGATTCATACGCCAGGACATGCGCTGGGATATCCCATTTATGAACTGACGGCATTGGTACATCGATATGGTATCGAACATTGTATTCAGCCGGTGGAAAAGCGTTGTGCAGAATATGTCCAGCGGCTGTTATTCTGGGAACAGCAGGAACCAACCCTCCAGAGAGAGTGGGCATCCTTTTTAAAATAAGGAGGAAAAAAGATGAGACGGGTATTTTCTATAATCACAGCGGCTATCGTCCTTGCAGGTGTGGCCGGATGTTTTTCAGGATGTGGACAATCGGTGCAGGGAACAGATGAAAAGGTTGTTGTCGCCCAAAGCAATCAGGAAAATAATACAGTGCTTTCTTTCCCAGCTTATGATGAGGAAACATATCAGGAAAAGTTTGGTATCGAGCCGTTTGAGATTTCCCTTGCTTTGCCTGAAGGCTGGGAGATAAAAAATCCGGAAGATAAGGAAAAGAGAGAACAGGAAAGTTATGGCATGCTGATTTCGACAGTGGAGCTGTACGCAGATGGGCAATATGCAGGTGTGATTGCCTGCAATACCTATGAACCAATGGAGAATGTACCGGAAGAGGATTATTACAAGGTAGTTTATTCCGGAATCCGTTTGGGCAGTCTTTACGCATGGGAGATGGACCCATATACTCCGATTGCTTCCGGAGAAACATGGGAAACCGCCCTTGCAACGGTGCGATATAAAGATCCAGAGCAGATGAATAGTGGAAAATCTGCTGCCGAAATCCCGGATATCGAAGTGCCGGGCATTGTTTCCTATGACGACAGCCGTCATGTTTATATTGCCATCCAGTTTGCAGAAAACAGTGCTTCCTCAGAGGAAATAGAAGAAATTGCAAAAAGTATTGTATTTGAGTAAATAAGAAAAGGGATTTCACCAGTTCGGTGAAATCCCTTTTGCATTACAGGATAATATTTTTCTGATTTCCAGAAAGGAAAGCTTCAATGTTGTCGAACACAATATCAGCTCTTGCAATCATCGACTCAGCAGAAGCAAAAGCAACGTGTGGGGTAACAATGGTGTTTTTGCTGTGCAGCAGAGGATGATCGGTATCGAGTGGTGGTTCTTTTTCGAATACATCGATTCCGGCACCGGAGAGATAACCGTTGTTCAATGCATCTGCCAGAGCCTGAGAATCTACGACTGGTCCGCGGGCTGTGTTGATCAAATATGCACCTTTCTTCATCTTGGAGATGGTCTGCGCATTGACGAGGTGTTTGGAGTCTTCGTTGATTGGACAGTGAAGGGATACGATGTCCGAGCGGGAAAGCAGCTCATCCAAGGAAACAAATTCGATAAAGGAAGGTTCGTCCCCTTTTACATGGCGTTTGTATCCCAGTACCTTGCAGCCGAAAGCATGGCAAAGTTCAGCAGTGCGGCATCCGATAGCACCGGCACCTACAATTCCAACCGTTTTGCCGCGAAGCTCACAGCCGACCAGACCATCTTTGGTTTTGCCTTCCCGGCATCTTTCTTCCACCTGCGGAATGTTGCGCAGCAGAGAAAGCATCATACACAGTGCAATTTCGGCAACTGCCTGAGTGGAATATCCGGCAGCATTGCTTACCTTAACTCCCATTTCCTTGGCAGCAGCAAGGTCGACGTGGTCAACACCAGTAAAGGCGACATCGATGAATTTTAAGTTTTTGCAGGCGCGGATGACTTCTCCGGACAGAGGCATATTTGCGATCATCAGGATGTCGGCATCTTTGGCGTGCTCAATCTGCACCTTAGGGTCGGTATCCTTAGGATAATTTTCAAAGGTATGACCCTTTGCTTTAAGCTTCTGAGCATATTGATCGAGTATTTCCTGGGAAATACCCAGAGATTCCAGCAGAACAATTTTCATTGAGATCCCTCCGTAACATTGATATAAAAGCTGTTGATTGTTTTCATTATAGTTCGTTTTGTATGGAATGTAAATATGAAGCAGAAAAAAGGGGATTGACTTCCAAGGATTTTTCTGTTACAATCAACAGGCATTATCAGGATGCTTCGTTTGGTACATTATCGCTAACAAGTGTATAACTTGTTGGCGATTTTTTTATGCCAAAATTGAAGGAAATAGAAGATTAGGAGGATTTTTTGTTTATGTCAAAACAGGAAAGATATCAGGAAAACAGTTTTCTTTCCGGTCCGATTGCGGCCCCACTCATCTATTTTGCACTTCCACTGATGCTTTCACTGCTGCTGCAGGCTTTGTACGGCGGGGTGGATCTGGCAGTAGTAGGACGTTTTTCTCCGACCGAAAGTGTTTCGGCGGTTGCAACCGGAAGTCAGGTGATGCAGTCGGCAACAGTAATTGTAACGGGCTTAACTATGGGTGTTACAGTACTTCTGGGAAAAGCAATGGGAGCACAGAAGCCAGAAGAAGCCGGTGATATCGTAGCAGGACAGATTAAATTGTTTGCGCTGCTTGCAATTTTTATGACAGCGTTTATGATTTTGTTTGCTCCGCAGGCTACAAAGTTGATGAATGTTCCGGCAGAAGCAGTGGATGAAACAGTTCGCTATATCCGTATCTGTTCAGGCGGAATGATCTTTATCACAGCCTACAATGGAATCAGCGGTATTTTCCGTGGAATCGGAAATTCCCGCTCGCCATTTTTGTTTGTACTGATTGCATGTATTGTCAATATTGTTCTCGATTTGCTGTTTGTCGGTGTATTTGACATGAAGGCATCGGGAGCAGCATTTGCGACGGTAATTGCACAGGCAGTCAGTGTAGCGTTTTCGATTGCCTTTATCCGAAAAAATCCGCTGCCATTTACAGTAGAGAAGGAAAATTTCCAGAGAGAACACAAAATCAAATCCATTTTGAAGGTCGGAAGCCCGATTGCTTTACAGGACTTTCTAGTCAATATTTCCTTTTTGATCATTACCAGCATTGTAAATTCTCTGGGGCTGGTTGCTTCCGCTGGAATCGGCGTGTCGGAGAAGCTGTATGTCTTTTTGTCTATCGTACCGATGGCATTTATGTCGGCGCTCTCTGCCTTTGTTGCACAAAATATCGGTGCAGAACAGCCAGAACGAGCAACACGTTCACTGTTTATCGCACAGAGAATTTCGCTGCTCTTTGGTGTGGGAATGTTCCTGCTGACCTTCTTCCAGGGAGGACTTTTAGGTTCCTTGTTTGCAGATGATCCAGCAGTTATAGCGGCAACCGCAGAGTATCTGCATGGAAGCTCCTTTGAGTATCTGATGATCCCGCTGACCTTCTGCTTCCTGGGTTATTTTAACGGCAGGGAACACACCACCTTTGTTATGGCACAGGGACTGGCAGCGGCATTTCTAGTTCGAGTTCCGTTATCCTATCTTTTCAGCCGTTTGCCGAATACCGGAATGTTTTTAATCAGCCTTGCAGTTCCGATTTCTGCAGTGGCAAATCTGCTGTTGTGTGTTGGATATTTCCTGATATTAAAAAGGCAGGATGCTCGTAAGGAAAAATTAACCTGATAAAAATTGAAAAAGAAGCACTGCCTTTTTGGCAGTGCTTCTTTTGTTAGGCTTTATTTAAAAACCGTACAGCGAGAGGACAAATCGTAAGGTACATAATCAGGGAAAACATATCGGGAAGTATGCCAAGGTAGGGAAAAGGAAGCAGAGAAAATATAACACGACTCAGCCACAGAACAGGAATAGGAAGCAGAAGCCACATATTTTTTGCAAACCATCGGCGAAGCATCCGATTTTTGCTCTGAGAAAGATCGAAGCAATGCCAAACCCCTACTGCAAGTACAAGGGCAAGAAGCTGAAGAATTAATCCGGGAAGGAGCATGATGTACCTTTGATACTCTTTCCATAATAATGCAGAGAGGAGAAGTCCCACAGCATCCAGAAAGGTTGCAAGGAGAAAAAATTCTGTGATGTGACGGCTTTCTTTCTTTTTAGGATTGTTTTCAAAAGAAGTTTTGCCACAAGAAACAGGTGAAGCAATCTCCGTTACAGAATCATCGATCAGATAATCGGTCGTCACTGAAAATATTTTTGCAAGTTTTAGTATTTTATCAAGTTCCGGTTGAGATTCATCCCGCTCCCAAAGGGAAACTGCCTGGCGGGAAACGGAGAGCTTTTCTGCCAGTGTTTCCTGTGACCAGTTTTGCTTTTTTCGCAGCAGCTGTATTTTTTCGCCCATTGTCATAAAGAACACCTCTTGTCTTTTGGTTTAAGCAGAGTATATCAAACCTATCACCTAAAAACAACAAAGAGTTCCTTCCTTTTACCGCAAGCATTGCTTGCAGCGTAAAAAATCGCAGGATAAAGCCGATTTTATTAGTTTAATACCCAAATACCGAGATTTAAATATCCGGCAAAAACCAGCCATAAAAGATAGGGAATCTGCAAGTAGGCAGCGGTGTGACTGATCCGTTCAAAGGAGCGAATCATTTTGTATACAAGAAAGATTAACAGGAGCAGCCAGAAAAAAGCAAACAGATACCAGGCAAAGCGGAAAAACAGAATGGACCAGAAGAAGTTTACCAAAAGCTGAGCAAAATAAAGCAAAAGCGGAGTGGAGAGCAAAGCTCCTTTAATCGAAAAGGTCTGAGTCAGTTCTTTTAAGATAAGCCAGGACGAAATTGCCATCAAAAAGAACAGGATTCCCCACACAATTGGAAAGACAATTCCGGGAGGAGCAAGCGGCGGCTTTGCCAGATTGGGATAACTTTCCATGCCGTTTTTGGAAAGCAGGGAAGAAAGTCCGCTGGTCAAAAAGACCAGAGCAAGGCTTGCAATCAACGAAATAATGGATTGTTTTTTAGTCATAATCTTCACCTCGAATAAAATTTAAAAAGGACTCAAAGAAATCTTTGGCTTTTCTTGCAGTATTATTTATAGTATAATAAAGGAAATTTATGACAGAGGTGAAAGTATGGCAAGAGAAGATTTTTTAAAGCGCCAGATGGAAGGCTTGATTCGGGTTTATGCAAAATTGCTTTTCAATAAAGAGTATAAGGGTGAGGAGTGGGAAGAACTAGTTCCAACCACGCCGCAGGGGGAACCGATTTCTTTGCAGGATGATCTGGACCGGATGCTCTCGTTAGGGGAGATCGGTCAGGCGGAAGACCTGCTGTTTGAGGTGTTGGAAGAAGCGGTTGAAGAAAAGGTCAGCCGCAGAGAATGTGAGGAGCTGGTCACCTGGTTTTATGAACAGCTGACCAGAATGAGTGACGAGGAGCTGCATCGTGGAGACTTTAGCAGAGAGGAAATCATCGACGGACAGGCGCAGGCACTCTTCCTGTGTATCCAGACGGAGTATTGATCGTCCGATTTTATATAGCTGCATCTCCTTTTTAGGATTTACGGCGTTGTTTCTGCCGCTGTATGACAGATTGCTGAAAAACATTCCTTTGGCACAGACGCGCTGTCTTGTTGTAGGGGGTATCCTGCTTGGAATTTTGCTTTTGATACAGCTGGTACGATTTGTCTTTCGGAAAAAAAGAAAGATCATGGCTGTTTTGTCATTGAGCCTTTTGACCGGATGTGTCTCCATTTTGTGTCATTTTGCTTCTCTGGAACAGCTCCTTCCAAACATTCAACCATTTGATGGGCAGAAGGTGGAAATCTGTGCCGAGGTGCTGGAATGGGATGTTACAGACTATGGAAGCAAATATCTGATCCGGACAAGGGAAGGAAGTGCTGTTCCAAAGGGAGTCAAAGCAAGGCTGTACAGCTTTCTGGAACCGGTTGCGGATGAAGGGGATGTTGTCCGGTTTTGTGTGCCGCTTGAAACCGAAATAAAGAATTATGATCGAAGCCGGGGAATTTTCTTTTATGCCTTTGGTGGAGCAGAGCCAATTGAACGAATACAGGAACGGGAAACGATACGCGGAAAGATTATCAGCAAGACAGAACAGCTTTATCAAAGTCCAGTGTTGGGTGTTGTGGAAGGCGTTTTGTTTGGAGAAAAACAAAATCTGGAGGAACCAATCCGCCAGATGATGGAAGGGGCAGGTTTGGTTCATATTCTCGCAGTTTCCGGTATCCATATCAGTCTGATGGCACTGTCCTGTACCAAGTTTTTGGAAATTTTTCGTTTGCCCAAAAGATACATTAAAATCTTGGTTCTGCTTCCAGTCTGGGGATATGTCGCATTGGCACAGTTTTCTCCTTCTGCGGTTCGTGCCGGCATCATGGCCTCCATTGCATCACTGGGGTGGCTTTTACAGCGGGATTCGGACAACCTCTGTGCTCTGGCAGCGGCAGCTATGGGAATTGTTGCAGTGTCTCCGTTTGCGCTTTACTCGGTTTCGTATCAGCTTTCCTTTGTGGTAACGCTGGGAATCATCCTGTGCACCTCACCGCTGTCTTTTATGTTACAGCAAACAAAAATCATGAGCTTTCTGCTGGGACGCTCTGCCAAACGAATGGAGCGGTTCTGGATGGGAGTCTGTTCGACGCTGGCAGCGTCAACAGCTGCAACCGTATTTGCCATGCCGGTTATGCTGTGGTATTTCCACTACACCGCAATTTGGGGAATTTTTGGATCATTATTTGCTTTATGGGCAGTTTCCCCCTTGATGATTTTGTCGATGCTTTCTATCCTGTTTGGAATGCTAGGGGATATAAGCGTTTTTGTGCTTGTTTCCAAAGTGACGGCGGGATTGGCAGGATTGTTTGCACGGTGGATTTTGCTGGTCAGTAAGGGAATTTCCCTGTTGCCGGGTGCATTGTTTTATTCCCATGCAGTCGAGCTTTTTCTGTGCGGCATTGTGGTGGCAGTGCTGTTTACCATGATGGCATATCGATTTGATGCTCTGTCATTTTTAAGAAAAAAGCAAAGGATGAAAAGCTTTTTTGTATGTGCAGTATTTTGTCTGTGCAGTGTAGGAGCAGTTTTGAAGCTCTCTTCCTATCATCAGCTTACTGTTTTCCGAACGGATCATGCCATGATTTTAACTAGAAATAATCAGGCTGCAGTTGTAGGGGATATTTGCAGCAGTTATGAAGCGGATGAAATCGAAACTATTCTGCGCTGTGAAGGTATTGGCCAACTGGAACTAATGTTGTGTGACAGCAAAGATACGGATGAAAGTCAGGGAATTGACCTTCTGCTGCAAAAGTTTCCGGTGAAAGTAGCGGCAATTCCGTCAGAAGGCAGTTTTAGCGCCCACATTGAAAAAGCACTGGGAAAACAGCCCATTGATCCGCAGAATCTGCAGGCGACTTTGCTGGGGAATGTCCAGATTTACAGCGGAGAAAATGGTGTGGAGATTGTTGCCGGAGAGAAAAAGCTGTTAAAACAGACAGGAAAATATGATATAATAAAACAGGATGCTCAAAATAGAGCAGATGTTGTGATGGAACAAGAGAATTGGCTGCTGTTGAGCCCAGAAGATAAAAATCTTGGAATTTTCAAGACACTGGAAGAATATCCGGTTGTAAAAATCAGAGTGCAGTAAGGAAAGGCAGGGATGCAGGATGATATTAAAAGAGGAAAGCCAGCTTTTACAAAATATTAAACTGGGACACCTTTATCGGGTATACCTGCTTTATGGGGAGGAAAAATATCTCAAGGAGATGTACCGGAAAAAGCTGGTTAAGCTTGCCTCTCCAGAAAACTTTGAGGAATTTAACTTTCACCAGTTTGACGGAAACGAACTTTCTGTGGACAGCCTGATTGAATCATGTGAAGCCATGCCGTTTTTGGCAGAGCAAAAGTGTGTTGTGGTTGATTCCTTTGATTTTGAGGGATTGAGTGCATCGGACAAAGAGAAGATTACGGCACTTTTGGAAGACCCTGTACCTACAACCGTATTGATTTTAGTGGTGGATAAGGAAGAATTTCTGCCGAAAAAGAGCGCAGGTGCAAAAAAACTGGTTGCATTGTGCGACAAAGCTGGCGCTGTGCTGGAATTAAAAAAGAGAGAGACCTCGGATCTGGTTCGATTTGTCCGTTCAAAACTGGAATCCAGAGGATGCACCATCACCAAGGATTGCTGTGACCTGCTGATTGAGCGCTGCGAAAAGGATATGCTTACCTTAAATGCGGAGATTGAAAAACTGGGTGCTTATGCAAGAGGAAGTGTGCAGCAGGATGATGGACAGCCAGTCGCAATTACTGTACAGATGATTGAAACGGTGACTTGCAAAACGGTCAGCGGATCGGTGTACGACCTTGCAAAGGCCATCCTTGCGGACCGATTTGAAAAGGCGATGCGAATTGTGGAGGATTTACTCTATCTTCGTTATCAGCCAACGGTTATTCTGGCGGCACTTTCCGGTGCTTATCTGGATCTTTATATTGCAAAGACAGCAAAAGCATCGGGAGCAGGTGAAGCGGAAATCAAGCAGAACTTTTCCTATAAGGGAAGAGATTTTGTAGTGCGAAACAGTCTTCGCGACTGTGGAAAGTACCCGCTTTCGACATTAAGGGAATCGGTGATTTATCTTGCCCAAACCGATCATAGAATGAAGAGCAGCCGTGCAGACAATGGGCTGCTTTTGGAACAGGCAGTGACCGAGCTGTTTTCGATTGCATCAAAGCATCGGAGCTAAAAAGAACAAAAGGAAGAGAAATTTATGATACATACCGACCGCGCAATAGTGGTGGAAGGAAAATATGATAAAATAAAGCTTAGTTCAATGGTGGATGGGGTTATCATCTGTACCGGAGGATTTCGGGTATACAAGGATAAAGAGATGCAGGCAATGCTTCGGGCACTGGCAAAAAAACAGGGCCTTGCGGTCCTGACCGATTCGGATACTGCTGGCTTTAAGATCAGAGGATTTCTGCGCAGTATCTGCGGAAAAGAAAATATTGTGGATGTTTATATCCCTGATCTTTATGGAAAAGAAAAACGCAAGGATCATCCTTCAAAAGAGGGAAAACTCGGCGTAGAAGGAGTTCCAGAAGAGGTTTTGCAGAAAGCATTTGCTGATGCTGGAATTGGTGCAGAACTTGTTTTGCAAAAGAAAGACCCCATTACCAAGATGGATCTGTTCGAGCTGGGACTCAGCGGCAGAGCAGAAAGTGCTCTGCGAAGAAAGCGGCTGATGAAGCACTTAACACTGCCGGAACACCTGACAACCAATGCTCTGGTGACAGTACTGGATGCGTTGATGAGCCGGGAAGAACTATTTTTAACTTGTGGGGAACTTTTTGAGGAAGAATAAAGACCATACTTTAAAGAGATCAAAGAAAGGGGAAGGTGCTGTTGGGACTTGATACGCTGACCTTTCTGTTTTTGTTTTTACCGGCATCCATGCTGGTATTTTATCTTTGTCCGTCTAAATATAAAAACGCCTCTCTGGCGGTTATGTCCTTATTGTTTTACGCTTCAAACGATTGGAAGAACCTTCCAATCCTTCTTTTATCCCTGCTTTTTGATTATCTGGTCTGCTCAAAGCTGGTTCGGTTTGGCAGTAACCAAAAAGGACGCAGGACAATTTTCTGGTCCAGTATCCTCAAAAATATTCTGCTGATGGTACTGGCAATGGCGATGATGGAGCTTGGCTGGATCACAATGCCGCTGGGATTATTGGTTTATACCGTTACTTCTATGGGATATGTCATCGATGTCTATAACGGAGACGAACGCTTTGACGGAAAGATCATGGATTACCTGCTGTTTACCTGTTTTTTTGCAAAGCTGTATGCAGGTCCGATTGTACAGTATTCTCAGCTTCGTGAGCAGTGGGAAAATCGGGATCTCAGCCTGGAAAGAATCAATACCGGGATGAAGCTGTCTGTTTCGGGGCTTGCAAAGCTTGTGATTCTGGCAGGAGGAAATATTCAGATACAAACTGCAATTCAGGAGATTACCCCAGGAGAAGAATCGGTTCTTTCCGTTTGGTTTTTGATTATTACCTCGACTTTTGCTCTTTATTATACATTGACCGGCTATTGTGATATGGCAAGAGGGCTTGGAAACCTTTTTGGAATGCAGCTGCCGGAAAACTTCCATTATCCATTCCAGTCCAGAACCGTTTCTGATTTTTTTAACCGTTTTAATATTACAGTAACCCAATTTATCAACCGGTATGTCTATGTATTTCTGGGAGGAGATACCAACGGTGTACTCTCAACCACTGTCAATACCTTGCTGACTACCATGCTGATGGGATTGTGGTTTGGAATCCGTTTAAACTATCTGGTTTGGGGAATTTATTTTGCCGGATTTATTCTTCTGGAAAAATATTTTTTGATGAAGTACCTTCAGAAGATACCACCGATCTTTGACCGGATGTATACCTTTGTGGTTGTTATGTTTTCCTTTACTATTTTTTCGGGAGACAGCTTAAAAACAACAGGCTACTTTTTGAAGAGCATGTTTGGATTAAATTCGCTTCCGATTTTTAACAACGCCATTCTCTACATCCTGTCTACAAATTATCTGGTTATCTTGCTGAGCTTTTTCTTTGCGACAAGTCTGCTTTCGCTGATTGGCAAGATGATCCGAAATAAGGTTTCTCACATTACAGAAATTGGAGGAACTGTTTTATATCTTGGCGTTTTTGTCGCCACTATTTCGTTTATGATTTAGGAAAGGAGAACAAACCCGATGAAGAGAAAAATCCTGCCCGGGATTATACTGGCATTGGCATTAGGTTCGGTTGGTGTTTGGGCATTGATAACAAACACAGGAAGCTTTCCAAAGTTTAACCGCTATTATCATCTGGACGACTATCTGGATGATCTTGAGGCAGCTTTGTCCCGAAGCATTCCTTTTTCTGACAACCTGTCCTCGTTGGCCATTGATCTGAAGATGAAGGGCGGAGCCAGAGAATTTGACAATATTTTTATCGGGGATGATATCCTGGTGGAAGATATCGGTTATCCGGATGAGGCGAAAACCGAGCAAAATATTCAGGCACTCACTCGGTTTTCGGAGAACAGTCGTATCCCAACCTACGTCATGTTGATTCCGACCAAATGCGCGATCAAGCAAAACGAGGTTCCACAGGCAGCTCCGCTTTTTAACCAGAAGCAATTTGTCGAGCAAAGCTATAATCGCCTGCTAGGAAAAGCAACAGTAGTGGACGTTTACCCCACTTTGTTTTCAAAACTGGATCAGGATTTGTATTATAAAACAGCTCCTGATCTGACCGCGCTGGGCGGATATTATGTCTATGAGGTACTTGCCCAAAGATTGGACAACACCCCAAAACCGCAGGAAGATTTTGATATTCAATATATTACCCACAGCTATTACGGAAAAACCTACCAGAAATCGGCATATAAGGATATCTCTCCGGATATTATCGCTTTGTATCGGTATCAGAAAAATAACCGTAACTATATTGTCACCCATAATGAAGAGTATCAGTATACCTACAATACCCTCTATCCGGAGCAGATGATGGAAGTGGGGGAGGATGACCTGAGCGTACTTTTGGGTGGGGATACTGGAGACATCACCATCCGCAGCAATCTGAAAAATGAAAACACACTGCTGATTGTGGGAGATGACAGCATCCTTCCGGTGATTCCGTTTCTGGCAGCACATTATTCTCAGATTCGTTTTATTGATCTGGAGCAGATGAGTGCGGAAGAAATCGAAAAAATCGATTGTTCCGATTACCAGAGAATGCTGATTTCCTATTCTGTGGATACCTTTATCCATCAGGATGTTGTACAGAAGGTTGTTTATTTAAATACCCAAGATCAGGAAGAGATGAAGACTATACAACAGGCGGTACAGCCATAGGATTATACGAATGAGACCTATGGCTGTACACGGGAAAATATTCGGACCTGTGAGTCAATCTCAAGATAGAGGTTGTTGTCTTCAAAAAAGAACAGTCCTCCCAGCACGCCCATGCTTCCTGCATCCAGCACAAATGCCTGAGGTTGCTGCCGGGTTGGAGAAGAAACAAGGGGAAGAGAAAGTTCATAAGGAAAGGAAAGCCCGTTCATGCAGATGAGGTTTTCTTTTATTTCCATCTGAATTTCAGGCTGATCCAAACAGATCCAGGTTCCGGGAAGAGTTGTTTCGGAGTCAGAGGAACTGTTAAAGATCACCACGATGATCATACAGATCAAAACAGCCAGACAAAGAATGAGCGCGGGAATATATTTTTTTCGATCTAAAATAAGCAGATTCATACGACACCTCCATTATTAAAAGTCAGGATAGTTTCATTTTATGCTTTGTACAGAGGTGTTTAGAAGGAGCAGAAGCATGGAAGAGCACAGAGAAAAGATTCTTCAGAGCAGAACACTGAAAAGAAAAGTCGTCAAACTGATTCTTTCTGTGTTGGGACAGGGAATTCGTGTTTGCAGAAATTTTGATGAGGAAGTTCGGGCAGAATTCGATTTACTACCCGAAAATTTTGTGCTGATTATCGGTATCTGGGGAAGCCGCCATCCGCTCATTTTGCAGAGCAGGAAGGACGGTGTTCACCGGATTCATGAATCTGTTTCCTCGCTGGTTAAAAAACTCTCTGTGCCGCAGGTTATCAGCCGCAGAGTTTCTCTGGAGCAGCCGCAGGAAACAAGAATGCTGGAAATTCGCTGTAAAAGTGTGGAGGCTGCCTGGAGGATGGTTACGGCAAAAGTTTCTTCCTCACAGGCATATGCGCGTCATGATCTGCTCATCAAGGGGGAAATTACCAAAGCGATGCAGATGCTTCGCTGTATTGAACGGGTAGAAAGTTATCTGTTTCCCAAAAGTATCGCAAAGCGTGTGTTGCCTCCTCAGCTAAAAATACCGCAAAAACGATGGAGGATGTGGATTCGGATGCTGCATGTAGGAAAGATAAAGCCGCAAAGGAGGAAACGTGCGTTATGATGCCAGAATACTTTGAGTTTTATAATCCAGTAAAGATTATGTGTGGGGAAGCAGCGCTGGAAAATATTCCCTATGAGCTGACCCGCCTGGGAGCCCACAAGATTTTTGTACTGATCAGCAGAACCATGCTCAACGACGGCATTTTGGAGCGGATTGGCGGGTTAGGAAAGGCTTTAATCGAAACAGATATCCCAAAAGATTCTTCCTTTGCGGTGGTCAAAAAACTTGCACAAAAGGCACTTGCTGCAGAATGTGATGGGGTGCTGGCTGTTGGAGGAGGTTCTGTCCTGGATACAGCGAAGGTGGTTCGTGCGCTGATTAGTCAGAGAAAAACAAATCCCAGAGAGCTGCTTGGAAACGAGTGGGTACAGAAAAGCAGCCGAATCATAGAAAGAATTCCTTTTATCATGGTGCCGACGACCTCGGGAACCGGTTCGGAATGTACATCGGTAGCGGTGGTGCAGGACGAACAGACTCACATCAAGCATGAGATTATCTCAGATCAGTTTTTGCCTGATGCAGCAGTACTTGACCCAAGATGTACAGAAAAGCTCCCACCGAGGCTGACAGCCTCCTGTGGGATGGATGCATTGTGTCACGCAATTGAAGCATATACAGGTCTGCAGAAAAATCCTCTGTCAGATGCTTATGCCGTCAGTGCAGTCAAACTGATCGGCAAAAATCTGATTGCGGCGGTTCGGGAGCCGCAAAGTGAGGAGTACCGTATGTCGATGGCATGTGCTTCCACGATGGCAGGAGCATCCTTTTCCAATTCGATGGTGGGACTGTGCCACGCCATTGCCCACGCAATGGGAGCGGTCTGCGGTGTCCCTCATGGAGAGGCTGTTGGGATGATGCTTCCCAAAGTTATGCGGTGGCAATTGGATGCAGTCAAAGAAGAGTATGGGGAGCTTCTGTGCGCCTTCTGCGGTGTAGAGTACTATGCGGAGATTCCTTACCGCCAGAGGGGAGAAAAGCTGATAGAAGCGATTGAGGACACACTCAATCACCTCCATCAAAAATGTGGAATCCCGGTTTCGTTCAAAGATGCGGGAATTGGGCGCAAAGATCTGCGTCAGATTCTTGCAGTAACCATCAACGATGGTGCATCGCTGACAAACCCGAAACCAGCCGGACGGGAAGATATATGGAACATCCTGCAAAGTGCATTATAAAAAGAAAAACAAAGAGCTTTCCAGAAATGGAAAGCTCTTTGTTTTATGGGGTATTTTCAGATGAGAGAGGACTTAAGAGAGATCACAAATCCTCAAAACAGGGGAATCTGAAAAGGAGAAATCAAAAATAAAATTATGCCAGCTGTTTGCCAAGTTCACGGCACTGTTCTAATCCAGACTCGTCCGGGGTCTCATTGAGGATCAAGCCTTCGCCGGAAATGATCTCGGCACCAGCAAGAGAAGTACGTTCCTGCCAGTCACGCATCCACTGTCCGTCTCCCCAGCCATAGGAGCCAAAAAGGGCTACCTTTTTTCCGGAGAGTTTTGATTCCAACTCGGTGAAGAATGGTTCAAATTCCATTTCTTCCAACACTTCTCCACCCATAGCAGGGCATCCGAGCGCGAGGACATCAAAAGAAGCAGCTTCTGCTGCGCTGGTTTCTGATACGTTCAGAAGTGAAACGTCTGCGCCGGCATTTTTAGCACCTTCACTGACTGCTTCTGCCATCATTTTGGTGTTTCCAGTACCGGACCAATAAATAACTGCAACTTTACTCATAAAATAGACCTCCTAAAAGGAAACTGTATATGGGATTTTTTTACCAAATTGTGATAAGTAAGAGATTATGCTGCCTGTGGAACATTGCAGACCAGCTGTGGAAAAGGAGTACCTGCCATAAAGTTAGAAAACAAGATGGCACGGCACCGGTCAAACATGGCAAAGCATCGTTTGGCAGATTCCACATCATGGTATACCTTCCAGTATCCGCAAAGTTTGCATCCTTCTCCTTTATAGCGGCGAAAATCGATCACGTCCTCCAGTGGATAACCAAGGAAGATACCGATCTCGTGAGGGAAACCATCTGAGGAAAGCAAGCGTTTTCTTAAATGTGCAATCATCTCATTAAGATAGAACCTGCCCTCTAAAGGATAACCTTCTTCGGAGAGAAGGGAATGAACTGCAGGATTTTGCAGTTGCTTTGCAAGCATTGCAGGACGATAGACCAGCAGAAGCCAGCGGTGTCCGCATTCACAGACGATATCAAGCGAAACTCCCTTCGGTGCAAGGATGTCAGAATAGGATTCAATCAACATCGGAAGATCGGGATAATCTGCTTTTGAAAGAGAAAGCAGATTGGCGGGTTTAAGCCCACTTAATGTTGGGGAACAATGACAAATCAGCGCTTTTTCAAAAGCAAACATAAAACCACTCCTTTTTTGATTAGCATAAGCTAACTTTACTTGAAAAAGAAAAGAAGAAGTTGTCTTCTTCCATGCAGATCATAAATTCCATAAAGGTTAGCAGTAACTAACTTGCATATATAATATACCATTTTTGTTTTGTTATGTCAAGCATTATTGGTTAGCGATAGCTAATTTATTTTATATAAAAAGGTTCTCCGGGATTTCCCGGAGAACCTTGGAAGAGATCAGGAACTGTATGTGTTGGTACTGTTCTGGCGTTTTGCTTCCATCGCCTGTTCCACCATCATATCCTTAATCTTCATCAGACGAGCCAGGTTACCACGTTCGTTTTCATCCAGCTTCATCTTGATGTATTTAATTGTTTCCTGCAAGTCTGGGATCTGAACATACTCCAGAGCGTTTACACGACGGCGGGTACGTTCGATTTCCTCAGCGATCATCTGTGCGCTTTTTTCAATCTGCGCCAGTTCCAGAAGATGCGGGAGAACATTTTTGACAGCAGCTACCGAGTCGTCCAACTCACCGGAGGTGGAAACGAAACCGTAGGAGTAAATGTCGCTGTCAGAATTTTCAGAAGCGATAAACTCAAAGGAAGGAACAGTAACGCTCATAACGTTGCGTTCACCAACTTCAAGGTCAATGCTCTGTTTTGGAAGCATCAAAGCTTCTTCCAGCATCTGTGGGCTCATGACCGCACTTGCAACCACAAAACCGCCGTAGATGTCGCTGATTTCTTTTTCAACCTGTTCGCGAAGTTCCTTGTTCTTGCGGACAAGATCCAGGAATTTCTTCATCAGGTCATCTCGTTTGTCCTTCAGCAGCTTGTGGCCGCGGATGGAGGTTGCGAGACGTTTTTTCAGACGAGTCATCTCCATACGGGTAGGGTTGACGTTAATCAATGCCATTCTTTACCCCTCCTTATTTGTCTTTTTTCGGAAGGTATTTTTCAATCATCTCTGGCTTGATACGTTTGAGCTCGGTTACCGGCAGGATGGAAAGCAGTTCCCAGCCGATGTCGAGGGTTTCCTCGATGGAACGGTTGGTGTAATAACCCTGGGAAACATAGCGTTTTTCAAATTCATCCGCAAATTTTGCGTACAGAAGGTCGGTTTCGGAAAGAGCAGCTTCACCCAGAATGCTCATCAGCTCTTTTGCGTCTTTACCACGGGAGTAAGCAGCAAACAGCTGGTTGAGGGTGCCGGAATGGTCTTCACGGGTCTTGCCAACGCCGATACCTTTATCCTTCAGACGGGACAGAGAAGGCAGTACGTCGATTGGTGGAGTGATATTCTTGCGGTACAGTTCACGGGACAGAATGATCTGACCTTCGGTGATGTATCCGGTCAAGTCAGGGATTGGATGGGTCTTATCATCTTCCGGCATGGAGAGGATTGGAATCATGGTGATGGAACCTTCAGAGCCCATCTTTCTTCCAGCTCTTTCATACAGGGTAGCAAGGTCAGTGTAAAGGTAACCTGGGTAACCACGACGGCCAGGAACCTCTTTACGAGCAGCGGAAACCTCACGGAGAGCCTCTGCGTAGTTGGTAATATCGGTCAGGATAACCAGAACGTGCATGTCCTTCTCGAATGCCAGGTACTCAGCAGCAGTCAGAGCCATACGAGGAGTGGAAATACGCTCGATCGCAGGGTCGTTTGCAAGGTTCATGAACATAACGGTACGGTCGATAGCGCCGGTCTTGGTAAAGTCCTTGATGAAGAAGTCAGCTTCTTCGAAGGTGATACCGATAGCAGCGAATACTACAGCGAACTTATCGTTTGCATTGAGTACCTTTGCCTGACGAGCGATCTGTGCAGCCAGTTTTGCATGCGGCAGACCGGAACCGGAGAAGATAGGAAGCTTCTGACCACGAACCAGTGTGTTCAGACCGTCGATAGCGGAAATACCAGTCTGAATGAACTCGTTAGGATATACACGAGCAGCAGGGTTCATTGGAACACCGTTGATATCGATTCTCTTGTCAGGAATGATTTCCGGACCGCCATCGATTGGACGTCCCATACCGGAGAATACACGTCCGAGCATATCTTCGGATACTGGCAGCTGAAGACCATGACCGAAGAAACGAACCTTACTGTCACGCAGGTTGATACCTGCGGAGTTTTCGAACAGCTGAACAACAGCGTTGCCGCCGTCTACTTCCAGAACTTTACAACGACGGATATCGCCGCTTGGAAGTTCGATTTCACCCAGCTCATCGTAGGTGACACCTTCTACGCCGGATACCATCATCAGAGGACCTGCGACTTCTCTTATGGTGCGGTATTCTTTTAACATTATGCAGATACCTCCTCAGAAACGACTTTTGCAACGGACGATTCAATCTCAGCTAATACGTCGTTGAAGTAAGCATTGAACTGATCTTCTGGAACATATTTAGCACGAGCGATCTTCTCGGATACTGGCAGCGAGAACAGTTTTTCAACTTTTACGCCGCTGTTGAGGGCATTTTTGCACTCTTTGGAGAAGGTCAGAATCATCTTGAGCATCTTGTACTGCTTGTCATTGGAGGTATAGGTATCAGCATCGTCGAATGCGTTCTGCTGTAAGTAGTCCTCACGAACGGAACGAGCAGCTTCCAGAGTCAAACGGTCAGGAGCGGACAGAGAATCGTAACCAACCAGTTTAACGATTTCTTCCAGTTCGGATTCCTGCTGCAGCAGAAGCATTGCATCATGATGCAGGCTGGACCATTCGTCGGAAATATTTTTGTCCATCCACTCGCCGATCTGATCCTGATACAGAGAATAGGAAGTCAGCCAGTTGATAGCAGGGAAGTGACGTTTGTAAGCAAGCGAGGAATCCAGACCCCAGAATACTTTAACGATACGCAGAGTAGCCTGTACAACAGGGTCGGAGTTATCGCCGCCTGCAGGGGATACAGCACCGATAGCGGTCAGGGAACCTTCACGGCCATCGGAACCTTTACAGATAACGCGGCCAGCACGTTCATAGAACTGTGCCAGACGGGATGTCAGGTAAGCAGGGTAACCTTCTTCACCAGGCATCTCTTCGAGTCGGCCGGACATCTCACGGAGAGCCTCAGCCCAACGGGAAGTGGAGTCAGCCATGATAGCAACGGAGTAACCCATGTCGCGGTAGTACTCAGCGATGGTAATACCGGTGTAGATAGAAGCCTCACGAGCAGCTACTGGCATATCCGAAGTGTTTGCGATCAAAACGGTACGGAACATCAGGGATTCGCCAGATTTAGGGTCTTTCAGTTCTGGGAACTCGTTCAGTACGTCGGTCATCTCGTTACCACGTTCGCCGCAGCCGATGTAAACTACGATATCTACGTCGGACCATTTTGCAAGCTGATGCTGTACAACAGTTTTACCGGAACCGAATGGTCCAGGAACTGCAGCAGTACCGCCTTTTGTGATTGGGAACAGGGTATCAATAACACGCTGACCGGTAATCATCGGGATGTCTGGAGAAAGTTTTTCAGCATATGGACGCTGTACACGAACAGGCCATCTCTGAAGCATGCAGACATCATGAATGTTGCCGTCTTTATCTTTTACTTTTGCGATGGTTTCGGTGATGTTGTAGCTGCCGGAGGTAATCTCAACGATTTCACCTTCAACATCTTTTGGAACCATGATCTTGTGGGTAACGATGGAGGTTTCCTGTACGGTACCAAGTACATCGCCCATTACAACATGGTCGCCAACTTTAGCAGTTGCAACAAAATCCCATTTCTTTTCATGGTCCAGAGAAGTAACATCGATACCTCTGGTGATGTTGCTTCCGGTCATTTCTCTGATCTTGGTCAGAGGACGCTGGATACCGTCAAAGATACTGGTCAGTACACCTGGAGCCAGCTCAACAGACATAGGGAAACCGGTGGTTTCTACCAGGTCGCCAGGACCGATACCGGCAGTTTCCTCGTAAACCTGAATGGATGCCTTGTCATCTCTCATTTCGATGATTTCGCCGATGAGCTTCTGCTTACCAACACGAACTACGTCACCCATATTGGCGTCACGCATGTTTTCTGCAACGATCAGCGGACCGGCAACCTTAACAATTTTGCCTTGGCTCAATATTTTCACCTACTTTAAAATCAGTCTCCGCAAAACACCGTTTGCGGCTTCCACCAAAACGTGGAAGAAGTGTTAAAATTAATCTTCATTAAAGAGAATGTCTGCGCCAACAGCTCTCTCGACGTTCTTCTTGACATTTTTGATGCCAATTCCAAGGCTGCCGTCCTTGCCCGGGATCGGGATGATCGCCGGTGTTGGGCTTTCCTTGTACTCGTCAATAATTTCTGGAATCTGGACATAAGCCTGCTCGGTGATAAAGATGATGCCATAATCACCTTTGCACAGAGTGTGCATTACGTCCTGGATTTCCTGCTGTGTGGTGGCCATGAAAACTTCAAAACCTACCGACTTGAAGCCGAGGACGCTGCCTTTGTCGCCGACAACTGCAATCTTTTTACGCATATGTATCCCTCAGCCTTTCCGTAATTTTGTCCGGATCTACGCCGGCGATCTTGGAAGCCATGACAATACGGATTGCCTGCGACTCGTTTTCCTTTGCAACCAGGTAGGAAAGAACCGGCTCAATGCCAAATGGAATAAAGCGGGATTCTTTCAGGACGCTGACCATGAAGTTGTCGCACAGTTTTTCGAAATTGGAAAGTGTGCCCTTGTTCTTGACAGCGTCGTATGCACCGGAGAGTGCTGGTCCGTATGGGGTGGAATCGAGCATCTCAAAGAAATCGTCAAAGCTCTTTAAGAAGAGATCAAAATAACGTTCTGTCGGGATGCTGCCGCCCTGTGCGAGGACTTCTTTCAAGAAGTGAAGATCCTGTCCGATTCGTTTAATACGAATAAAGGAACGGATGTTCGCGATATCGATATTTGCGTCAACCAGACGGGTCAGGAATTTGCTTTTGTACTGTTTTGCAAGAGCGGACATGCTCTCCAGAACAGCGCGGTCAATGATAACATCCACAAGCTGTGGGTCATTGAGTTTTGCCAGGGAATCTCTTGCCTGGATGGCAGCTTCTGCCAGTTTTGGTTCCAGTGCACCAAAGTCCCCGTCACGAAGTCCGTTGACCAATGTTTTTGCATCAACGGTACCCAGTGGGATCATCAGGTCTTCCGGCTGATCCTGAACGGAACTTTGGGAAGCGTGTGCCTTAATCAGTGTTTTCAGATTATGGCCGTCGTATTTGTAACGGAAAATTTTGAACATTTCCGGGTTCGGAGATGCTTTTTCCAGACGCTCATAGGTAGCAGAAAGCTCCTGAGTCAGCGCAGATTCGAAATCCCTGTAATCATAGTCTACACCGATTCCGGCATCAGTTACCGTTTTGTAGGCTTCCTCAGCAGTTGCAGCAGAGATCATCTTGTGCAGTGCCTGAGTGCCGATCATGCGGGTTTCCTGTGCACGAATGTTGGCAGACAGATAAAGATACTCAGTATCCTTTGTTTTTTTCAAACCGTGCACCTCCTTACGCATGCTTCTTGTGTGATAAAAATTATTCGGTCAGGACCTTGGCAACTTCGCCTTCCAGTTCATCGCGGATATTTTTTACAAGAATTTCGTAAGAAAGGTTTGTTTCGATGCTTCCTTCTGCCAGGATCATGCCGCCCTGCATCGAGCCAGCATCAGCAGAAAGGGAAACGGAGTAGTTTTTGTTTGCAGCCTGGAGTTTGCGGGAGATTTCGCTCACCAGTTTTTCTCCAAAAGCAGCTTTATCTTTTTCATTGAGGATTACTTTTGCGTCCGCAGACAGATATTTAACCGCTGCATCAGAAAGCAGTGTGACCTGTTTGTCAGCATCCTGTGCGCAAAGAACCTCAAGAGATTTCTGGAAAGCCTGTTCGATTGCTTCCCGTTTATACTGCAGCATCAGGTTTCTGCGGATCAGTCCCGACTGGGATTCCACACGTTCTGCGATGACAGAAGCCTGTTTCTGAGCCTGTGCCTGCGCGTCCTGCATGATTTTGTCCGCCTGTGCCTGATAATCGCTTACGATCTGCTGTGCTTCCTGCTGTGCTTCAGCAATCTTCTGCTCAGCGCTGAGCTTTGCATCATCAGCGATTTTCTTTACAATGCTTTCAATATTGTTCAACCGGTTTCACCTCGATTTCAAAGTTTTCCGGAAGGAATTAAGCGATGCTGCCAACGTTGATAACCAGCAGGATCGAGATCAGAAGACCAAGAATAGCGTATGTTTCTACCATAGCAGCGTAGATCATTGCTTTGGAAACTTCGCTTGGTCTCTTAGCAACAACGTTGATACCAGCAGCGGAAACGCGGCCCTGATGAATACCGGAGATCAGACCGGTCAGAGCACATGGCAGACAAGCAGCCAGAACGTACAGACCCTGGGAAGAAGTAAGAGGAGCAGTCTGACCACCCAGGAAGCCGCAGTTGAGCATTACCATGATACCAACCAGGAAGCCGTAAATACCCTGTGTACCTGGAAGAGCCTGAAGAATCAGGGTCTGACCGAATTTATCAGGGTCTTCTGCGATCAGTCCTGCAGCAGCCTCACCGGCAATACCTACACCTTTAGCGGAACCGATACCGCCAAGACCTACAGCGAGAGCTGCACCTAAAACTGCTAAAAAGTTACCAGAGAAAAAGAACTGAGCAAATGTTGTTGCTTCCATGACTATTTGTCCTCCTTATCAGAAATAAGAGTATATTTTGTATTAGCTTTAAATGGTTTAAATGGTCTGCCGCCGGCTTCGTAGAATTTTCCGAAGAATTCGACGTACTGCAGACGGGATGTGTGTACATAAGCACCCAGACCGCTGATTGCAAGGTTGAAAGCGTGTCCGATTGCAAAAATAGCAACAAAGACAACGACACCGATGATATTCAGTCCAGGCATAGTACCCATGATGTTCATGACATTTGCGATAACACCGCCGGCAAGTCCCAGAGCCAGGATACGGGCATAGGACAGAACGTCGGACAGGTAGCTGGTAATGTCATACAGGCTCATGACACCTTTAATCAGCTTCATGAAAATGTTTTTTTCATGACGGCCCTGAGTCAGGATCAAACCTACTGCACCAACGATGGAAAGAACTTTACCGATACCAGCAGTTACAGGTAATGCAAGCATTGGCAAGCCGATCAAAAGGACATACCATAAACCGATATCCATAAGACCGTCCAGAAGGTGTCCGCGTTTTGCCAGCATATAGATCTTGACGCCCATACCGGCAAAGAGGTGAATTGCACCCAGAATCAGGGAAAGCAGCATAACCGACATAGGATCGTTTAACGGATCGAATACTGCCGGAACTGTAACGGTAACACCAAACCAGCTTTCAGCAACCTGAGTTACCAGGTTTCCGAAATATCCACCGTACATGACGCCCCAGAAAATAGTGGAGAGTCCGCACGCTACACCGATGTTCATGGCATTTTTAAGGAAACCTTCATCTGGTTTGAGTTTTTTCAGACCGATAAAGCAAAGCAGGAACAGAATCAGTCCATAGCCTGCATCGGCTAACATCATACCAAAGAAAAGAATGAAAAATGGCGTGAGAACCGGTGTTGGATCGATGCCGTCCGGAGTTGGGAGAGAGTACATTTCTGTAATCATCTCGTAAGGCTCAACAAACTTGTTGTTCTTGAGCTTGATCGGAGGATCGTCTCCTTCTTCTGGCTGAACCATGGTGTAATAACATGGATATTTGTCCAAAATCTTTTTGACTTTGTCCATGTCGTTTTCGGTCAGCCATCCTGTCAGAGCAAAAACGCTTTGAGTCTGGAAAATATTTTCGCGGACTTTCTGGTCATCGATCTGCAGGGTAACCATATCGAAGCCTTTTTTTAGGAGTTTGGAGGAGGTTGCAGCCACTTTCAGCTGTTCGGTCAGGCGCTGAGCCTCCTTGCTGCAGGTTTCGATTTTGTTTTTGAGCGAAGAGATGTTTTCTGCCGCATTTCCTTTCAGAGAAGCAAAATCCGGACGATTTGTGTTGAATCCCTTCACTACATTCATAACAGCATCCTGTGCATCTTTGTGGTAAATAAGAAGCAGGCAGGATAATTCGGAAGAGGAGCTTACTTTATGTACATAGCACAGAGGTGTTGCTTCCTGAAGCTTTGCCTCAAACTCTTCCAGGTTGACGTCTGCTGCTGCGGTTAAATAAAGCAGCGCAGTTGATTTTGTCTGTGTTACGGACAAATCAAGGTCCAGATCGGTCCACGGTTCCAGTGAGGTGATCTGGAGCTGAGAGCGGGAAATGATGTTCTTCTGTTCCGCGATCTGTTTTACGATGGAATTGATTTCATCGCGCAAAGAAGCGGCCTCGCTGTAGATTTCCTTGTCCAGCATCGAAGAAAAATCAGAGATTTCCTTTTTGGAAAATGCACTGCTTTTTTCCTCATAAGGAGCAACAGCGCGGATCGCAGAGGTGAACTTTGTCAGTTCCTGTTCCAGTTCGTAGGTCTGAGCCACACCGGGCACTGCCAACTGAGCAATGCTTTCGTAGTCCTGGATGTTTTCAGGTCCGTTGATCTGCACGCACTTCTTCTTCATCAGGTCCCGCAGGATGGATTCCTTGTCTGCGAGAAAACCGATGAGAGTCAGTTTCTGCATTTTCAAAATCATAGTGTGTTCACAATCCTCTCTGCAATGAGGTTTGCCGCTGCGGTCAGTTTTTCTTGGGATCTCTCAGCCATGGCCTTGCACTCACTCTCGGAAGCCGATTTTGAGTTTTCAAGCCAGGTCTTTGCGTCGTTCTGGGCGCGGGAGACGATTTCCTCGGAGATTCTGGCAGCATCGGATTTGGCATTGTCAAGGATTGTTTTGCCCTGGCGCTGAGCGTCTGCACGGATTGCAACCGCTTTTTGCTGGGCGTCGCCGATCAGCTGTTGTGCAGCTTCTTCGGCTTGCTTGACTTTGCTGAGTACATCTAACAAGTTTTGTCACCACCCTTTTCATAATGACCTGCGAAAAGAAGAGATGTATGCAAAATGGCTTACTATCGCCCTTTTCGCGAAATGTTTGTGGAAAAAATAACGAATTGAAACCCCTCACAAACCTTATTCTTTCCGGTTGTAATCAGCAAAATATGTTATAAATTGTTATACTTTGCTAATTGCAAAAAGAAATAAAATTTCTTCTACTATATCATAATCGAAATGATTGTACATTGTCAATAAGAAACTTGGAAAAAATAATGGATTTCTTTATGCGAAAACATGACGAAATGACTACTAGTCATAATTTCTACACAAAAATCTTTCAACCGTTTTTCTGTTCTAACATCCGATGATATCCCTGCTTTTTCGAGGAAAACGGCGTATTTGGGAGCATTTCCGTTATTTTTTGATAAGAGAATTGATATATTCTCACAACTATCATACAACTTTTTCAAGAAAAAAGATAGACTAAAAGCTGAATTTGCACTATAATATTTCTACGAAACTGACAATGAAGGGGAGAGAACAGTGAAAAAAGATCCAATTATTCGCATGATGTCGCTGTTTGCACTGGTTAGTGTGCTGGGATTGATTGTCCTTAGTGTACATAATTCGCTACAATCTCCCTATCCATTGACAGTGGTTCGCTTGGAAAAGGTTTTAGGGGAACAAAATACTGTCAAATATGAAAATAACAGTCAATCTATGAAAGAATATGTTAAAACAGGGAACAATTTTTCACAGCTGACCGATTTAAAGCAGATGAAAAAGACGAATTCTTCCAAAACAGAGAATACTTTACAAAAAGAAACATCTTCCCAGGCCCAATTTCCAATGAATATTAATCAGGCAGATGCAGAAGATCTGATGCAGGTGGAAGGAATTGGAGAAAAGCGTGCACAAAGCATTCTGGACTATCGAAATCAGAAAGGAAGGATTTCCTCTATGGAAGAACTTTTGGAAATCGATGGAATCGGGGAAGTCCTTTTAAGCCGCTTATCTGAAAAATTTTATGCGGAGTAATCTAAAATTATGTAAATAGAGCGCGCCTGCGAAACGGACGCGCTCTATTTTTATAGCTGAATGGAATTTAAATCTTTTTCATCGAGCTTTTGCTCAAAATGCGCAATGGGAAGTTGCTTCATAGTATTGTAGTGGTCGATTTCATTACTCAAAGAGTTAGTGTACATAGGGGAAGATGGGGGGAGAGGATCAATTCGTGCAAACACAGAAGAAAGGTCAGGCGGAAAAACAGATCGGGAACGAGAAAATTTATCTTTTGGATTACAGTCGGGGTGTGGATTTTTGCAGCGAAACTTTGACATAAAAAATCTCCTTTCGCAAAAAATAATTTTAAAATTGGCTTTGTTTTTTTTATTATTACCTGCAAAAAAGCCTGTATTCATGGGCTTTTTTGACAAAAAACGATTTTTTTAAAAAAAGTCAAAAAAACTATTGACATTTCGAAAAACACATAGTATAATAATCTACGTTGTCACGGCAACGGCGACAAACAAAACGCCGAAGCCGATAACAAAAAATGTGGGAGCTTAGCTCAGCTGGGAGAGCATCTGCCTTACAAGCAGAGGGTCACAGGTTCGAGCCCTGTAGTTCCCACCATATGGCCTGGTAGTTCAGTTGGTTAGAACGCTAGCCTGTCACGCTAGAGGTCGTGGGTTCGAACCCCATCCAGGTCGCCACTTTTTTATTGTCCATCGCTTTCCTGCTGGGCAAAACAAATGCCTTTGTAGCTCAGTTGGTAGAGCAGAGGACTGAAAATCCTCGTGTCGTTGGTTCGATTCCGACCGAAGGCACCATTTGCGGGTTTAGCTCATCTGGTAGAGCGCCACCTTGCCAAGGTGGAGGTAGCGAGTTCGAGCCTCGTAACCCGCTCCAAAATCCATCCAAACTTTTTTGGGTGGATTTTTTCAATCATTTGCCCTGTAACAGCGGTCAGGATAATAAAAAAATATCTGCGGGTTTAGCTCATCTGGTAGAGCGCCACCTTGCCAAGGTGGAGGTAGCGAGTTCGAGCCTCGTAACCCGCTCCAAAAAGGATCAGCCCAAGAGGGTTGGTCTTTTTTAACATATTGGACTTTGTCGAATTTTTGTGGGTTTAGCTCATCCGGTAGAGCGCCATCTTCCCAAGGTGGATGTGGCGAGTTCAAGTCTCGTAACCCGCTCCACCAGGCTGAGTCTGGATGCAGTATCGCGCACCTGCTAAAGAGTAGATGCGTTTCTTTTTTGCCCGCGAATAAGGTTTTAAGAATAAAAAAGTTTACCTATAGGCTGAGCCTGGATGCAGTATCGCGCACCTGCTAAAGAGTAGATGTGTTTGTTTTTTTATCCGCGAATAGGTCTTAAGAATAAAAAAGTTTACCTATTGGGCTGAGCCTGGATGCAGTATCATACATCTGCCAAAGAGTAGGATATATTTCTTTTTTGTTCGTGAATAGATTTTAAGAAGGAAATAGCTTTGCATGTAACTGAATATAAACGTATGATCACGCACCTGCCAAAGAACAGGTGCGTTTCTTTTTTATCTGAGGATTTATATATAGATTAAACCAGATATCATATCGCCTTCATGTTGTACAGATATAGTTTTGTATAAAAAGGACAGGCAAGCATATAAGAAGAAATAGAAGCGATTTTTCGTACAAATTGTTTAAATAAAAGGTAAAATTTCCCTCTTTGATTGTAATAGAGGTTGCTTTTTGCTATAATTAAGTGCGGAAACCATGTATGGAATCCAAGATAATACAGATGATAATGATGTATAATCAGATTGAAAGCATAGAATTTTATTTACATAGGGGGAAAATACAATGAATATGAATTACGAACAAAGACGTCAAAAACTGTTGGAAGACAAAAGTGGACCTTGTATGGTACTGATTTTTTCCGGCAGAGCACCGATGCGTTCTGCAGATGAAAGTTATTCTTTCTCGGTAGACCGCAATTTTTACTATTTAACTGGAATTGAACGAGAAAACATGATTCTTGTGATGACAAAAGATATGGCTGGCAACTGTGCTGAGATGCTCTACATTGAGCCGTTTGATGAAGTAAAAGCAAAATGGGTCGGTGCAAGAATGAGAGCGCATGAAGCTACTGAAATCAGCGGAATTAAAGATATTCGCTATCTGGAAGATTTTGATAGTGCAGTCAATTCCTTTGTAGAAAGAACCCGTGGAGAAGGTAAAATGACCTTCTATCTTGATCTGTGGAAATATACTTCTACACAGGCTCCAACACCAGCACATGAATTTGCACATAAAGTACAGAAAGATTATCCTGCTGCTGCAATCGAAGAAATCTTTGGAGAGATTGCAAAGATGCGCGCTATCAAGTCCGATGCAGAGATCGAAAAAATGAGAGTAGCTCAGGAAACCACCCGTCAGGCAATTGAGGCTATGATGAAGTATGCTTATCCAGGCGTCAATGAATGCGCTCTGGAAGGTGCATTCGACTTTGAGTTGAGCAAACATGGTGTAAGAGAACATGCCTTCCCAAGCATTGTTGCAGGTGGAAAGCGTGCAACAACCTTGCATTACAATACCAATAATCAGGATGTTCAGGACGGCGAATTGGTTCTGATCGACCTTGGAAGCGCAAACGAACATTACTGTGCCGATATTTCCAGAACATTCCCGGTTAACGGCAAATTTACCGAGCGTCAGAAAGAAGTATACAACATCGTTCTGGGTGCACAGCAGCTGGTAATTGACAATGCTCGTCCGGGTATGACCTATCTGGATTTAAACAATATGGTCATCAAATACTACGAGGAAGAGCTTCCTAAGATTGGTTTACTCAAAGATGGAAAGACAGTTCGTGATTATTATTATCACAGCGTCAGCCACAGCCTGGGATTGGATTGCCACGATGTTACTACACCAAGCCTCAAGACCCTTCGTCCAGGCATGGTTATCACAGTAGAGCCGGGACTGTATATCGAGGAAGAAGGAATTGGAGTCCGCATTGAAGATGATATCATTATCACCGAGGAAAAGGCAATCAATCTTTCTTCCAATATCCTCAAGACAGTAGAGGATATCGAAGCTCTGATGAAAAAATAAGTCAATTTTGGGAGGAACGATAAAATGGAAAAAACAGCGTGTTTAATCGTGGACGTACAGCAGTCGGTAGTTGCTGCTTTGCCGGATGGCGGGGAAGAGCTGACCGAAAAATTGTCCAGATTGATCACATGGTGTCGTCAGCAGATGGTGCCGCTGGTTTATGTCCGCCACGATGATGGAGAAGATCGCATTTCGGAGATTGATTCCCGTATCAAACCGAAAGAATCAGAAATTGTAATAGACAAATCCTATCCAAGTGCTTTTCTGGAAACAGATCTGGAAAGCTGGTGCAGTGAACAGGGAATTACCCAGCTGATTGTGGCAGGAATGATGACCGAGTTCTGCATTGATGCAACGATCAAATCTGCTTTTGAGCGGGGATATCAGGTACTGGTACCGCAGGGATGCTGTGCTACAGTTGATAATGAATATCTCACTGCGCAGCAGACAGAGGAGTTTTTCGAAAAGAGAATCTGGCAGGGAAGATATGCGCAGATTTTTTCTTTGGAAAGTCTGCTCAGCCAACCGGTGAAAAAATAAGAAAATACAAAAAGAGCGTGTGGAATTTTCCACACGCTCTTTTTGTACATAATAGTTTGCTTTGATATGGGAAGATAAATTGCCTGAAAAGAAAAATGCCTCCTGTTTTCAGGAGGCATTTTTTATCTGCACGGGAATTATTCGTTTACTTCAGTGGTTTCTTCGGAAGCCTCTACAGCTTCTTCCTGAGCGTTGTCTTCCAGCAGAGCTTTCATGGACAGGCTGACACGTTTCTTTTCGAAGTCAATGTCAGTGATCTGAACCTGAACTTCCTGACCGATGGTCAGAACGTCCTGAGGTTTGTTGATTCTCTCGTTGGAGATCTGAGAAATGTGGATCAGACCGTCAACGCCTGGGATGATCTGAGCGAATGCACCGAAAGCAGTCATGGAAACAACTTTAGCGGTAACTACGCTGCCAACTTCGTAATCTCTCTTGAGAACTTCCCAAGGATTGTCCTCGGTTTTCTTGTAGCCCAGGGAGATCTTTTTGTTTTCAACGTCGATGTCTTTTACGTATACATCCAGAACGTCGCCAACTTTAACAACATCGGAAGGATGTTTGATTCTCAGCCAGGACAGTTCAGAGATGTGAACCATGCCGTCTACGCCGCCCAGATCAACGAATGCGCCGTAGCTGGTGATGGATTTAACAACACCCTGATAACGTTTGCCAACTTCAACTTCGCTCCAGAATTTGTCTTCCAGAACTTTCTTCTGCTCTTTGAGAACGTCTTTGATGGAGCCAACAGCTCTGTGACGTTTTTCGTTTACTTCGCGGATTACGAAATCAACTTTCTGTTTGAGCAACTGTTCGAGTGGTTCGTTCTTGGAAACACCAGACAGGGAAGCTGGGATGAATACTTTAACGCCTTCAGTAACAGCCAGGATGCCGCCTTTTACAACGTCAGTAACAGTACCGGAGAGAACTTCGCCGGTGCCAGCAGCAGCCATAACCTTTTCAAAGCCAGCCTGAGCATCCAGACGTTTTTTGGACAGCATAACTGTACCTTCAACGTCGTTTACGCGCAGAACAACCAGTTCGATTTCATCGCCTTTTTTCACGATGTCTTCGGTGGAAAGGCTTGGATCGTTTGTCAGCTCGGAAAGTGGAACATAACCTGTGTGTTTGGTACCGATGTCAACGGTGATCTCGTTTGGAGCAATACCGGTAACGATACCTTTCACCTTCTCCCCTGTATATGTACTCTTGAAGGACTGATTCAGCATCTCTTCAAAGGACATTTCCTCTTCTTTTAAAATCTCACTCATGGTTTTTTGTACCTCCTTAATTATACGAACCGGTGTTGAAGCACCGGCAGTAACACCGACTCGACTGCCTGCATCAATCTGGCAGACAACATCTGCTTGACCGCTCAAAAGTTCCCGTGCTGTCTCGACCCAAATGGTCTTTGTAAACCGACTGCAAATATCCGACAATTTTTGGGTGTTGGAGCTATGCCTGCCGCCGATTACAATCATGATATCCGAAACTTCTGCCAATTGTGCAGCTTCTGTTTGTCGCATCAGTGTAGCCTTACATATTGTATCAAATATTTTTAGATTTGTATACAGGTTTTTCGCAGTTTCTACGCATTTTTGCCACTCCGACGTGTTAAAAGTGGTTTGAGCGACCATTACGCTGTTCATTTTGGACAGATTTGCATGATTTTCGGTGAATTCAGCAAGCTCTTTTGCAGATGTAAATGTAACGCAAGTTACATTGCAATGACCGATGATTCCCTGAATTTCAGGATGGACAGCATCACCGGCGATCAGGACCAAGGTTCCTTCCGGCTGCTCTTCCACAATTTTCTGGATTCGTTTTACATTGGGACAGGTAGCATCGATATAGGGAATAGATCGGCTATCCAGCGCTTCATATACCTTTTTAGGCACACCATGTGAACGGATGATGACCGGAATATAGGGACGGTTCTGCTGAGAAAGTTGCTCTTCCAGTTCCAGAAGTTTTTCCAGAGAATCGACAGCAACTGCCCCCAGAGAATCCAGTTCTTCGACAACCTGCGCGTTATGGATAATCTCTCCCAAGGTAAACAGTTTTGGTGAAGAGGTGGAAGGAATGCGTTCCAGCTGCTCATAGACAGTATCGACTGCGCGGCGCACTCCAAAGCAGAAGCCGGCAGTTTTGGCAACGGTAAGCGGCATAAAATAGTTCCTTTCTTGTGTGCTTTATATGATTTACAGGTTTTGCTGTTTCAGTTCTTCCATCACAGAATGAATTTTGCGGGTAGCTTCCTTTAATTCTCTTGCATGGGAAAGGTCTGCCGCAGCGCCATTGTTTTCGGATGGATGGATGCCCAGTTCCTCGCAGGTCATCAGTTTTCCGTAATTTACCACGACACGGGAACGGAATTTTTTCTTGGGATCACAGTAGGTGATAGTGACCGGAAGAACAGGAGCACCGGTTTGCTGTGCAATCAGGGCAAGACCGGATTTAAAGCGGAGCAGGTTTCCGTCTTTGGAACGCGTACCTTCCGGGAAGATACCGAGGATTTCTTTGTCCTGAATTACCTGAATAGAGGTGTTGATCGGGGTTAAATCTCCGCTTCCACGGGAAACAGGGAAAGCATTGAGCCAACGGATAACATGCTTGAGTACAGGAATATCAAATAATTCCGCTTTTGCCATGAAGTGAATCTCAGAATGTCGGATACCCTGGCAGACGATCATTGGATCGATTGCGGAACAATGGTTGCTGGCAAGGATATATCCACCCTCTTTTGGTTCATTTTCGCGGCCATGAAGCTCCAGATGGAACCAGAAATGCCACAGGAGTCCTACGGCACGAATCGCAATTTGGTAAAACAATACGGTTCTTCCTTTCAAATTAAATTTAGATGGAAAGTGAAAGCTCTGCGGCTTTTTTGAGGATCATTTCCTTGATGATCGAAACGGTATCCTCAAAGTTAATTTCTGTGGTATCCAGCTTGACAGCATCCGGAGCCTGACACAGAGGAGCTGCCGCACGGGTGGAATCCTGATGATCGCGCAGAATAACATCGCGCAGAATATCGTCGTATACTGGCTGCTGTCCCTTCTGAACATATTCCAGATAGCGGCGTCTTGCGCGGGATTCCGGAGAAGCGGTCAGGAAGATTTTGAGCTCAGCGTCCGGGATAACCACTGTGCCGATATCTCTGCCATCCATGACAAGGCTTTGTTTCTTTGCCATATCCCGCTGAAGATCGAGCAGAAATGCGCGGACCTGCGGGATGGCGGATACATTGGATGCTGCCATCGAAGCGTCTGGTGTACGGATTGCTTCGGAGACATCCTCTCCGTTTAAGAAGATGCGCTGACCATTTTGTACATCATAGCTGGTTTCCAGATGGATCTGTTCCAGACAGGAGGAAACCTGCTGGCTATCTTTGGTGTCCAGCCCCTGGCGCAGGGCATAAAGACCAATACAGCGGTACATAGCACCGGTGTCTACATAGATAATCGAAAGATCTTTTGCAATTCTTTTGGCTACGGTGCTTTTTCCGGCACCGGAAGGTCCGTCAATGGCAACACGAATCATGGAAAAATCCTCCTGTATGTAATTTGTTTTACTTTTTAACTCTAGCGTTCAGAGCTAGGAATGTAAGCGTAGTTGTGGTCGATGGTGATAACACAGAAATAGTTTCCGAGTTTTTTTGCTTTTTCCGAAATGTTCTGGATAATCTGGCTGTCGGTCAGCTCGAATGCCGGCGGAACGACAACGTCAAACACCAGGTTAGTGTGGGTAGGGCCGAACACGGCACGAAAATCATGCATGCTCAGATCGGTGTCAATGCTTTTGACAATCTGATCAATCTCAGCTTTCAGTCGATTGATTTTTTCATTGTCGGTAACGACAGGGTCCATGTGGATGACAAGATTGATTCCCATTTCTGCACCGACCTCACGTTCGATATTATCAATGATATCATGGCTGACCAGAATGTCAACATTGGCAGGAACTTCTGCGTGAACCGATGCAAAGGTGCGTCCAGGGCCATAGCTGTGAACCTGGAGGTCATGCATTCCGATAACGCCGTCATAAGAGGTAATACGCTGACCGATTTCACGAATGAGCTGAGGGTCTGGAGCCTGACCGAGCAGAGGATCACCTGTTTCGATGACAAGTTTGATGCCCGAAATAGTGATGAAGATAGCAACAGCCATACCCATCCATCCATCAATTGGAATGGAGGTGAAGTGATAAACAATTGCGCTGATTAAGACAGCGGAAGTAGCAAAAACGTCGTTAAGGCTGTCGGCCGCAGTTGCCTGAAGAGCATCCGAGTCGATGCGTTTGCCGACGGTTCGGTTAAAGATGCCCTGCCAGAGCTTGGTAAGGATGGAGATGATCAGGACTGCATAAGTCAGGTAGGAAACGGTGACAGTTTCCGGATGCAGGATTTTTTCAAATGAGCTGCCAATCAGCTGCAATCCAAGCAGAATAATGATAAAGGAAACCGCCATACCGGAAATGTATTCCATGCGGGCATGACCATATGGGTGTTCCGGGTCAGCAGGTTTGCCGGCAATCTTAAAAGCCAGCAGGGTGATGACCGAAGAACCGGCATCCGAGAGGTTGTTTACAGCGTCAGCGGTGATGGCAATACTGTTAAAGATCAGACCAGTCAGGATTTTAATGATAAAAAGAAAAATGTTGGATAAAATTCCCACCGAAGCGGCGAGGATACCGTATCTCTCCCGGACAGTGGAGTTTTGCGTGTTTTGCCAGTTGGGAACAAAGCGTTCGATAAGAAACTGAATCATAAAATCATGCCTTCCTGTAAAGAGTTTTTTGATGTAAAAAAAGAAAACCTCAAACTTATTTATTGTAACGTAATTTGGGGATAATTTCAATCAAAACCGGTATTTTTTTCTCAAAAACAAAGATTGTGAAACCGGGGAAAATATGATAAACTGAAAGAAATTTATCACGAAAACAGGGGGCGAGAGGGTGAACGAAAGCAGAAAGGTGCTGGAACTGACAACCCGAATCGGTGAAGTGCTGCTGAAAAACGGAGGAGAGATCTTCCGTGTACAGGAAACGATGCAGCGAATTGCAAAAGCGTACGGCGTGGAAGGTTTCCATGTTTATGTGTTGGCAAACGGTATTTTTGCCTCGATAGAAGAGGATGGACGGCAGATCTGCCAGCAGCTTCAGGTGGGAAATGGAGAAAAAGATTCTGATGATCTGGTTGTTGCAAGCCAGATTCGCTATATTCCGCTTTCCTCCATTCATCTTGGACGTGTAGCGGCAGTAAACAATCTTTCCCGCGAAATCGTGGCAAAAAAATATACGATGGAAGAAGCAAGAAAGAAAATAGAGGAAATTGATAAAATCCCATTCACCAATAATCTCCTGCAGATATTTGTTTCTGGATTGGGTTCCGGTGCTTTCTGTTATCTGCTGGGAGGCAGTCTGATTGACAGCTTGGCTTCTTTTTTATCGGGAATTTTGTTGTGGTGCTTTGTGCTTTATCTGAGCAAAAAAGGTGCCAACAAGATTATGCTCAACATCCTCAGCAGTGCGCTGGTAACGCTGACCGGTATTTTAATGTTCCGTTATGTCTTTGGTGAAAACATGGATAAAATCATTATCGGTTCAATTATCCCACTGCTTCCGGGTGTACCTCTTACCAACTCAATCCGCGACTTTCTAAATGGAGATTATCTTTCGGGAACGATTCGCATGATTGATGCGGTGCTGGTTGCCTGCTGTATTGCACTGGGTGTTGGTGTGGTGCTGCGCGTTTTCCAGATTGTGACAGGCATGCCGGTATAAGGAGGGGATGAGAAGATGCTGACAATGATCATTCAGATTGCAGTTGCTTTTGTGGCGACCGTATCGTTTGCAGTGTTGTTTCAGGTACCGAAGGAGCAATATGTCTATTCGGGAATCTGTGGAGCTGCCGGTTGGTGGTGCTACCTTCTGGTTATGGCAAATTACCCTTCCCCAACAGTTTCCTCTTTTGCCGCAGTTGTGGTGTTGACCATCATGGCGAGAGTCTTTGCGGTTTATCGGAAAACACCGGTTACAGTATTTTTGATCTGTGGATTGTTTCCACTGGTTCCCGGTGCAGGAATTTACTACACAGCCTATAACTTTATCATGGGATACAATGATTTGGCAGTTGCCAAGGGAATCGAAACAATTAAGATCGCAGTAGCAATAGCACTGGCAATTGTATTTGCTTTCTCGATGCCAAAACTTCTGTTTACCTTTGCAAGCAAGCGAGATCGCAGATAATAGAAAAAGAAACAGGGCTTAGAAAACATGCTTCTTACCGCTGTTTATGCGAAAAAAGAAACCTCATCGAGGTTTCTTTTTCGCATAAGGGGATATCAAAAGCCTTTGGCATTGTAAAATATTCCACCTTATTATGGTAAATATTATGATAAACAACAGAAAAAATCGGTAGTTTGTATAAGATTTTTTTATAAAAAGATTTAAAAAAAGGACAAAAGATAGAAAGGCATCATCTTTTGTACAAAAAACATTGCACCGGATAGGGTGAAATGATAAAATAAGATAGATATTGTTGCCCTGCGGTTTGTAGCTTTTTGAAAAAAGGACAGTCAAACCGCCGTTTTGTGTTGTCCAAAAGTTTGATGCTGAATCAGGATGGCAAAGATAAAAGTATGTGAGTGAGAAAAGGAAGCTTTTGGGCAAACTAAATTTAAAGCGGAATGGAGAACTGAATCGTGAAAGAGAATAAGGGATTGAGCAGATATCGAAAACAGATTGTGTTTTTGATGGATCTGGTCATCGCAAACATCGTTTACTTTGCAATGATTTATTGGGTTCCGATTCGAAACGGCACAGAGCTGCATCAGATTTTTGCCTGGATGCCAAACTTTGGACTGATGGTATTGTGTCTGTGCGGATTTTTGTGGGCATCCAAATCCTATGACAGCCTTTGGAGATATGCAGAAACGGACGAGTATATCTCGATGATTTTCATGGGAGCTTTGGCGTATGTGGTCTACTTTGTGATCCAGAAGATTTTGCCGATCCCAAAGATTCCAAGCGTTCTTTCGATGTGTATTTACTCGATGTCGCTGCTGTTGATGATGACAGCGCGATTTATCTATCGAAAATACCGCATGAAGGTGACAACGCGCAATCAGGAAAAGAAGGTTCGCTGTGCCATCATCGGAGCAGGCAACGCCGGTGTTGGTTTGTTAAATGAAATTAAAAATAATTCCAAAAACCATTATCAGCCAGTATGCTTTTTTGATGATGATCCGGAAAAGATCGGAAAATTTATCCATGGTATTGAAGTAAAGGGCAAGATCGACATGATGCCGCTGCTCCTGCGAAATACCATGGTAACCGAGATCATTTTTGCAATTCCTTCGGCTGATCCGATTCGACGCAAGGAAATCCTGGAAATGTGCTCGGGACTGCACTGCCATGTCAAGGTTTTACCGGACACCTTTGCGGCAGTTCAGAGCGGAAGCTTGAGCCAAAATGTAAGAAACGTCAAGATCGATGACCTTCTGGGCAGAGAAAGAATTGTTTTTAACAATCAGGAAGTATTCGATTTTCTTCGTGATAAGGTGGTTATGGTTACCGGTGGCGGTGGTTCGATCGGTTCGGAACTGTGCCGTCAGATCGCAAAACGTTCCCCAAAGGAACTGATTGTGGTCGATATCTATGAAAACAATGCCTATGACCTGCAGCAGGAGCTGAAAATGGAATACGGCGATAAACTGAACTTAAAAGTAGAAATTGCATCTGTCCGTGACCGTGAGAAGGTACGCAAGCTGGTAGGCGGCTATCGTCCGCAGATCATCTTCCATGCAGCAGCGCACAAACATGTTCCGCTGATGGAGGAATGTCCGGAGGAAGCAGTTAAGAACAATGTATTTGGTACCTACAATGTGGTTCATGCAGCGGATGAATTTGGCGTGGACAAGTTTGTTCTGATTTCTACGGATAAGGCAGTTAACCCAACCAATGTTATGGGTGCAACCAAACGTTTCTGCGAAATGATCCTGCAGAGCATGAAGGGAATCAGCCATACAGAATATGTAGCGGTACGCTTTGGAAACGTTCTGGGTTCCAACGGATCGGTTATTCCGCTGTTCCGCCGTCAGATTGAGGCAGGCGGCCCGGTAACCGTTACCGATAAACGCATTATTCGTTATTTCATGACCATTCCGGAAGCAGCTCAGCTGGTTCTGGAAGCGGGAGCAATGGCAGCAAGCTCAGAGGTCTTTGTACTGGATATGGGCCAGCCAGTTAAGATTCTGGATCTGGCAGAAAACCTGATTAAATTGTCCGGTTATATCCCTTATGTGGATATTGATATTGTGGAAACCGGTCTGCGTCCAGGCGAAAAACTGTATGAAGAGCTTTTGATGAAGAGCGATGGTTTGATGAAGACAACCAGCAGCAAGATCTTTATTGAGCGTCAGACAGAGATTTCTCAGACCGAGATGAATCATAAGCTTGAGATTCTTCACGAGGCTTTGGAACAGGGCGGACGGGAAGCAGTACGTCTTGCAATGAAGCAGGTTGTGCCAACCTTCCGTGATCCGGATGAGGTCAACCGGGAAGTAACTGCCCTCGAAAACAGTGAGAGCGAGAAGAAGTAGAAAGGAGACCACAGGATGCACCAGGGAATTCAGGGAAAAGAAGTAACCTTTAAGGATGTATTGATCCTTTTTTTCAAACGATTTGAACGAATCTTTATTGTCGCGCTGGCATTTGCAGTTGTGTTTGCAGCCTATGGAGCGATGCGCGGTTATCGTGCCATCAGCAGCGAAAACCGCCAGAAACAGCTGGACGATTATCAGATCAAGCTGGATGAATATAATGATTCCACTCAGAAACTGCGTGACACCATCGATGACAGCCAGAAACAGCTGGACGATTTGGTACAATATACCGAAGACAGCATCTACTATAATCTGGATCCTTATAATGAAGCAGTCAGCGAACTGGTGTTTTATGTAGATACCGGTTATCAGATTGCGCCAAGTCAGTATTATCAGAACCCAAACAAGACCGGTGAAATTGTAAGTGCATATTGTGATGCTTATCGCAGTGCCGGATTGTATGAAGAAGTCAGCAGCCTGCTTGGAGAAGATGTGGATGTCAAATACATCGACGAGCTATTGACCATTGAGCGTGCGGGTGACACCCAGATTAAGGACAGTGTCGGCAATGTAACAGTAAAACACAGCGATGGCAATGCCGGCGTTGTGGTAATCCGTGCACGTGCACAGGATGAGCAAACAGCTTCAAACATTACAAGCTATGTTTTTAACTACTTAAAGGAAAATCTGGGCAATGTGATTGCAGAACACACCACCACCGTTCTTTCCGATTCCACCATGGTTGTTGTGGATGAGGAGCTGGAAAATCTGCACAAAGAAACCAGAGAAGAAATGGCTGAGCTGGAAGAAACCATTAAAACAAATCAGGCAGAGCTTGCAACCCTCGAACGCGATATGCCGGTTGAGCCAACCTTCTCGATGATGAGTGTGGTGAAAAAAGCAATTCTGTTTGGAATTATCGGCGGTATTCTGGGCGGTATCATTATCTGCCTGTGGGTTCTGCTTGCTTACCTTGCAGACAATCGTCTGGAAGGAGCTTATCAGACAGCAAAACTGTATAATTTGGAACTGTTTGCTGTTGTGAACGGCACCAAGAAAAAACGCCGTCCACTCTTTTATAAGCTGATCGATAATTTGGAAGGAAACGCTCTGCGTCAGAATTTTGAAAGTGCTGACAAGGCAGCTGAATATACTGCAGTTTCGGTCAAAGCACTTGCAGAAGGACAGAAGGTTCCGATGACGGTTGCAGTTGTCAGCACCAGAAAAGACGAAGAAATCACTGCTCTTTGCGGCAGAATGGAACAGTGCTCAGATGCAGATGTAAGCTATCAGGCATGTCCGGCAATGCTGGAAGAGACAGAGTCGATGAAGAAAGTGCTGGATGCAGATGCTGTAATTCTGGTAGAGCATAGCGGCGTTTCCTTGATCAGCGAAATTAACCGCCAGATTATCCGTCTGGAAAAATCGGGCAAAAAGATTCTTGGAATTTTACTTGCAGAATAATGAAAGGAAATCTTTCCTTAAAGTAAATAGAAATGATCGGACAATAACGAAAGGAATGAATCGGTTATGAAGATTCCGTTTTCTCCACCAGACATCGGGGAAGCTGAGATTGAAGAGGTTGTTGCTGCATTAAAATCCGGTTGGATTACCACCGGACCAAAGACCAAAGAACTGGAGCGTCAGGTGGCACAGTTCTGCCACACTTCCAAAGCGGTTTGCTTAAATTCCGCAACCGCAGCATTGGAACTGACCCTGCATCAACTAGGAATAGGTTCTGGGGATGAGGTTATCACCTGTGCGTACACCTATACTGCATCTGCAAGCGTTGTCTGCCATGTTGGAGCAAAACTGGTACTGGTCGATTGTCAGAAAGACGGCTATCAGATGGATTACGATGCACTGGAAGCAGCAATCACCGAAAAGACAAAGGCAGTGATTCCGGTTGATATTGCCGGTGTTATCTGTGATTATGACCGAATTTTCGAGATTGTCGAAAAGAAAAAAGCACTGTTCACTCCATCCGACAATAAAATCCAGCAGGCTCTGGGAAGAGTTGCAGTCGTAGCGGATGCAGCACATGCATTTGGTGCAAGACGTCACGGAAAAATGTGCGGCGAAATCGCTGACTTTACTGCATTTTCCTTCCATGCTGTTAAGAACTTTACCACAGCAGAAGGCGGAGCAGTTGTCTGGAGAGATATCGACGGAATTGATAACGAGGAAATCTATAAAAATTACATGCTCCTTTCCCTGCATGGACAGTCCAAGGATGCTTTGGCAAAAACACAGCTGGGTGCATGGGAATATGATATCGTAATGCCGGGATATAAATGCAATATGACCGACATTATGGCAGGAATCGGCCTTGCACAGATGCGTCGTTATCCAAAGCTTCTGATGCGCCGTTGCAATATCATCGGACAGTATGATGCAGTGATGGAAAACCTGCCGGTTCAGGTGCTTCAGCATTACGGTGAAGACTTTGCTTCCAGCGGTCATCTGTATCTGGTACGTCTGGAAGGGAAAGACGAAGCATACCGAAACGAATTTATCCGCAAAATGGCAGAGCTGGAAGTAGCAACCAATGTTCACTACAAACCGCTGCCAATGCACACCGCATACAAGAAACTTGGTTTTGATATCAAGGATTATCCAAATGCATACCAGATGTATCACAATGAGATTACTTTGCCGCTTCATACCTGCCTGAGCGATGAAGAGGTTGAGTATGTACTGGATTGCTTTGCAAAAGTATTGAGAGGGTAGGTGAACACCTTGCTGAAACCGTGGGGACAGCTTCCCAGAGAATTTCGGACCGAGGCGGTTCGCCCATACTATGAAGCGCTGTGCAGAAAAAAAGCGCAGTTGATTATAAAGCGGATGTTTGACCTGATTTTATCCTGTGTGCTCATCGTCCTGCTTTCGCCGGTAATGTTGATTCTGGCAGTTGCAATCAAGCTTGATTCGCCCGGAACAGTAATGTTTCGTCAGGTACGCGTTACCCAGTACGGAAAAGAGTTTCGCATCTTCAAATTCCGGACGATGGTACAAAATGCCCAGCAGCTGGGAACCCAGGTTACAGTAAAGGGAGACAGCCGCATTACACGAATGGGTCATCTCCTGCGCAAATGTCGTCTGGACGAGCTGCCGCAGCTGTTTAATATCCTGCTGGGAGAAATGAGCTTTGTGGGCACCCGTCCCGAAGTTCCAAAGTACGTTTCCCGGTATACGCCGGAAATGATGGCGACCCTGCTCTTGCCGGCTGGGGTTACCTCACAGGCATCCATCCAGTACAAGGATGAGGACCGTTTGCTGGAAAATGCACAGGATGCCGACAAAACCTACGTGGAGCAGGTGCTGCCGGGCAAGATGGAATATAACCTGAAAAGTATTCTGGAGTTTTCGCTCTGGAAGGATTTTAAGACAATGATCGATACCGTTGTTGCGGTAGTTCGATAACTTTTGATAAAAACAAGTAAAAGAGGTCAGAGAGATTTATGCGGGTTTGGATTATCAACCACTATGCGATTCCACCGTCCATGGGAGGACTCGTGCGCCATTATTATTTCTCCAAGTTTCTCAGACAGATGGGCCATCAGGTGAGAATCTTTACCGCAAGTGAGATTCACAACACCAACATCAATATGATTCGGGATGGTTCGCTGTACAAGGAAGAAGAGATGGACGGTGTGCCATATACCTTCCTGAAAACAAGAGATTACAGTGGAAACGGTCTTTCCAGAATCTATAACATGTTGGAGTTCCCTGTCAGAATTCAACAAGCAGTAAAACATTTTGCGAAAAACGGAGAGAAACCGGATGTAATCTACACCTCTGCACCGACAATTTTTGCAGCAGGTTCTGCTTTGATTGCAGCAAAAAGGCTGAAGGTTCCATGTGTGGTGGAAATTCGCGATATCTGGCCGGAATCCATTGTCGAATATAAAGGTATGTCCCGGAAAAATCCGATTATTCTGGCTTTGTATCAGCTGGAAAAATGGCTGTACAAAAATGCTGACCGTCTGATCTTTACAATGGAAGGCGGAAAGGATTACATTCGGGAAAAAGGCTGGGAGAAAAAAGTCAGCCTTGATAAGATTGATAATCTCAATAACGGCGTGGATTTGGAAGAATTTGACCGAAACCGTGAAACTTTCCGATTAGATGATCCAGATTTGCTGGATGACGAAACCTTTAAGGTAGTCTATACCGGTTCCATCCGCCTGGTAAATAACCTTGGCAAGATTGTCGAGATGGCGGAATACATGAAGAAACATGGTGAAGATAAGATTAAATTCCTGCTTTATGGAGATGGAACCGAGCGAGAAGAACTGATCAAGCTTTGTCAGGAAAAGGGACTTGATAATATCAAATTCCCAGGCAAGGTGGAGAAAAAATATATTCCGTTTATTTTGTCTCGTTCTGACCTCAACATCAACCATGTTAAACAGACCGGTATCATGCGGTTTGGGTGCAGTTTGAACAAGCAGTTTGATTATTTTGCAAGCGGTCGGCCGGTATTGTCTGACCTGACAGTCAGCTACGACCTGATTGAACGCTATCAGGCAGGAATTACTCTACCAACACAGGATACCGAAACGCTGTGCAAAGAGGTTCTTCGTTTTGCCAACATGCCAAAAGAAGAATATGAACAGATCTGCAAAAATGCAAGAACTGCAGCAGAACATTATGATTACAGGGAATTGACCAATCATCTTCTTGCGATTCTTGAGAACGCGGTTGGTCAAAATCAGACAAAATAAGATACAATAGGTATAATAATTACTTGATATTACAAAATGGAAGGGACAAGGTATGACCAAAGTTTGCCATTTTTCCAGCGCACATGCGCCAAACGATACCCGTATCTTTCACAAGCAGTGTGCGTCACTTGCAAGAGAAGGATACGATGTCACCTTTGTAGTCAAAGCAAAGGATTCCTCTTCGGTAGGAACTACAACCGAAAAGGGTGTGCAGATTATTCAGGTACCGGTGGACAGCTCGTCGAGACTCAAACGAATGCTTTTTGGAGCGAAGACAGTTTATCAAAAAGCTCTGGAAGTGGATGCAGATATTTATGAGTTTCATGATCCGGAGCTGCTTCCATATGGAGTAAAACTTGCGCGCAAAGGGAAAAAAGTAATCTTTGACAGCCACGAAGACTATCCGACCCAGATTATGGAAAAGGAATGGATTCCGGTCTTCCTCCGCAAGATTATCTCCGGCGTATATAAAGCGTATGAGACCCATGCGGTTAAGAAGTTTGATGCTGTATTGTTCCCGTGCACCAAGAATGGCGTGGATATCTTTGCGGGCAGAGCAAAGGAAACGGTCATCATCTCCAATGCAGTTATGGTGTCCGAGATGCTTTCTCCAGAGGAGTGCGGACAGGAACAGAAGGATGGAAAGACCATCTGCTGTACAGGAAGCCTTACCTACCAGAGAGGAATCACCCATCTGATCAAAGCTGCCCACAAAGCGGGTGTAAAACTGATTCTGGCAGGAAAGTATTCCTCCGATGCTTATCAGAAAGAACTGGAACAGATGCCGGAGTATTCCTGTGTAGAATATCTGGGATATCTGGGAAGGCAGGAGCTTGCAAAGGTATATGCGCGTTCGAGCATCGGAATGTCCACCATTTTGAATGTAGGGCAATATTCCAGTCTGGATAATTTCCCGACAAAGGTCTATGAATATATGGCAGCAGGACTGCCAGTTATCGTTTCTGATTATCCGTTTATGAGAAAATCGGTGCAGCAGGATGGTTTTGGTGTAGCGGTGGATCCGGCGGATGTGGATGCAATCGCTAAAACCATTCAGGATGTATTATCTGACCAACAGACTGCCCTTAAAATGGGAGAAAACGGCAGAGCTGCGGTACTGAACAAATATAACTGGGGTATCGAGGAAGAAAAGCTTTTTGCACTCTATAAAAAGCTTCAGAAAGGGTTATCTTAAAAGAGGTTTTCTATGTTAACGTTTCTATTATCCCGAGGGGTTCCGACACAGAAGTATTCCACCTATGGTGTATTCGAATTTGACCAGGCACGTGCGCTGACTCAGGCAGGATGCAAGGTCGTGTTTTTGGCGCTGGATCTGCGCTCGGTGCGCAGAGTGCGCAAATGGGGATTTTCCTCCTTTGAGCGTGACGGCGTACAGGTGCGGGTTTTAAGCATTCCTCTGGGCAACATTCCAAAGAAGATTTTTTATCCGATCGGTGAATGGGGATTAAAGATGTTGTATCGTCGGGCTGTCCGGGAATTTGGCCGTCCGGATGTGCTGCATGCCCATTTTACCGATTATGCATACCTTGCAGCGGAGCTGAAAAAACAGGAACACGTTCCGCTTGTTGTAACCGAGCATTCTTCGCTTGTCAATCAGGATACTCTGCCGTCTGACATTAAGCAGGCAGCAAAAACCGCTTTTCAGCAGGCAGATTGCCTGATCGCGGTAAGTCCTGCTCTTGCACAGAAGATGGAAGAACATAGCCATCGAAAGGTTCTGTGGGTGCCGGATATGGTGGACACCGAATTGTTTTCTTACAGCGATGAACACGAGCGCCAGAAAGCGCTGCGAGAAGAAGTAGAGATGGAGGAAGAAGGCGGCGAGTTTTCTTTCCTCAGCTGTGGAAATCTTCGCAAGATCAAGAGAATGGACGTCCTGATCAAAGCATTTGCAAAAGCATTTCGGGATTGTCCGAAAGTTACCCTTACCATTTGCGGACAGGGAGAGGAAGAAGCCTCTTTACATAAACTGATTACCGATTTGAACATGGATGGACGCATCGAGATGCTGGGACTTCGTCCAAGGGAAGAAATCGCCCATCGCCTGCAGCAGTGTGACTGCTTTGTTATGGCATCGGTATCCGAAACATTTGGTGTTGCGTACCTGGAAGCACTGTCCTGCGGAATCCCTGTCATTGCGACCCGCTGCGGCGGACCGGAGTGCTTTGTGAATGAGCATAACGGAATCATGGTAGATCCGGACGATGTAGATGCACTTGCAAAAGCGCTGCTTTCGATGTACTGTAATAATGGTTATTATAATCGTGCGGCAATTGCACAGGAGATACGGGAAAACTATTCCTCTCAGGCAGTTGCAGCAACTTTGATGAAACAGTATGAAAAGGTTGCAGAACAAAAAGATGAGGTTTTGCAAGGAGTTTTTGCTTAAATTTAAAAATAATTCCATAAATAGGTGTTACAATATAAAATGGGTAGAAGTGTAGAGGGGAGGTTTGAACAGGACATGCCAAAGTCAAGCTATATTCGGGAAAATAAAGGATACAGCTTTTTGCATCTTCCGCGCGAGCTGTGCGCAGCTTTTGTATTGCTGTGGGGAATCAACCCGGAATCTTTTTTATATAACTGGGCGCTCTATGCGGGAGTGGTTGTACTTTGGGCCTGTTTTGCAATGGCCTCTGACTGGATACACTTCTGGAAAACGGTGCTGCATCCAGGGATGTTATTAAGCTTTGGATGGCCGGTACTGCTTGCGGTTTATGCTGTTTTGGGGCATGTGGAGTTTCCGTTCCATCATCTTCTGATGCCGATTTTCTATCTTCTGTTTTGGTATTACGGGTCATTACAGGATCGCTTCGCCTTAAAACTTCTCAGCTTTGTGACGACGGGATATTATCTGCTGATTAATGTTGGAACTGTGTTTGCGCTCCGCCAGAATCCAGATGTATCGAGACTGCTTGCAAACGGAAACCCGGAACTGACCGGACCGCTTGCAAGTCCCTTTACCGGAGGATATCAGCACATTTACTCGCTGACCATGTTTACGGTAGCGATTGTGGGAATCATCTGGTACTATCGCCCCAAACTGTTTGAGACGATCGGGTGGGGGCTGACCGTACTGCTGGGACTGTTGGTCATCGTGATGTCCAACTATTCCTTTGCGATTTTGTTTGTGTTCAGCTTTTGTCTTCTGGTTCTTTGTCGACTGCCAAAAAGCGGAGGTGTAACTACGGCGATCCTGTTGGCATGTTGCCTTGCAGCGCTGGTAGTTGTGCCAAACCTTTACCGGATTTTCTATTTTATTGCGGAGAATACCGATAGTCTGAAGATGCAGCTTCGTTTTATGGAAGTTGGTAATCTTCTGAGCGGCAGTGGAATCACCGAAGGAAGTGATGCAGGAACCAGAATCGACCTGTACATGACCTCGATAAAAACATTTTTAACTGCTCCATTATTTGGAATTGGAGATCTTGTTTTAAAGACAGTGGAGAACCCGCGGGAGATTGTTGGCGGGCACTCGATTGTGTGCGACTATCTGGCTTACTATGGACTGGTGGGAAGTATCCTGTTCCACAGCATCCTGATTGTCAATTTTGCAAGAATTGAAAAACTGCTTGACCGCAGGGGAAGATTTTTATACTTTGCGGTATTTGTTCTTTATTATGCACAGATTACGGTAAATGCCGGATATAATGAGCCATTGATTGAAATTTTGTTCTTCCTGGTACCTTCTTTGCTGGTTCTGGTTGGAGAACATACCAAGAGAGAAGAGAAAGAGCCGATTTTACCGGCATTTTCTTCGCAGTATATCCGTTAAATCGGTCTGTGACAACCCGTGAAAGGAAGATCATGTGGGAATGAAAAAACAGCAGATCATGGGGCTTTGGGACAAGCTCTGGGATGGAATCGTTACCTTGCACAAAAAAGGTTTTTTCCACATTATTGCCGGTTCCACACTGGCAAAGATTGCAGGATTTGTCTCGGTATTTTTCCTGCCGCGATTTTTGTCCAAAGCTGACTATGGATTGCTTACCTATGTAAACAACATCCAAAGTTATGTCATGCTCTTTAATGGAATCGGTATCACCCAGGCAACTCTGCGTTTCTGTGCACAGAAGAGTGATGACGAGGTCAAAAAAGGATACTTTGTGACCTCACTAAAGGTAGGAATTATTGCAGATATCCTGTTAGTTGTGTTTACTACGGTAGCATATCTGGTGATTCCATTTCCGTATGAAGGTGCAAAGTTCCAATTAGTTATTTCATCGTGTCTTCCAATCCTATACTTTTTATTTACTGACATTCAGCTTTTGCTGCGTGCAACTTTTCAGAATCAGCGCTACTCGGTCTATAACTTCACCTACTCCTTTTTGCTGATGATCTTCCAGATTGTCTTTGCAGTGCTGTGGGGCGTTACTGGCGTTATGATTGGAAAATATATTTCCATGGGACTGTGCGTAATAATGGGGTATCTGTTGATCCGAGATCTGCCGATGATGAAGGTTAAGGCGGTGAAACTTAGCTGGCAAGAAACGAAGACAGCAATTCGATTCAGCGTAGTAATGCTTACTGCGTCTGCGACTTCAACGGTTATGAGCTACAATGAAACCTTCATTGTAGGACAGCTGTTAAAGGACAAGGAGCTGCTGGCAGAATATCGAGTAGCAGCAAATATCCTGTCCATCTCGCTGTTCTTATTGGAAGCGCTTCTGGTATTTATCCTGCCGTACTTTATCCAGCATATTGGTGATAGACGCTGGATCTGGGACAGCTATAAAAAGCTGTTTCTGATAAACGGTGTTGTTATGACAATCTTCCATTTAGGATTGTTTATCTTTGCAAAACTTTACCTGTTCATCTTTGCGGGACCCGAATATATGGGTGCAGTTAGTCTGGTGCGGATGTTCCTGGTGGCATCGTGGATCCAGGCGGTATTCCGCGGGCTCTCGGGCAATATTCTTGCCGTAACAGGAGAAGAAAAGTTTAACCTAAAAATCAACATTGTTTTCGTGGTTCTCCATGCAGTGATCGACATTGCAGCGGTCAAGATGCTGGGAATCTATGGCGCAGCAATCGCACTGATTGTTGTTTACTTCTTATCAGGGCTTATAATGAACATTCATTTAAGAAATATATGCAAATCACAGATAGGAGAGATTAACCATGATGAAAAATGAATTGCTCCGCAAGATAGAAAATAAGGAAATCGTTGTCGGAGTTGTTGGACTGGGCTATGTTGGTCTGCCTCTGGCTGTTGAGAAGGCAAAAGCTGGCTTCAAAACAATCGGCTTTGATGTACAGCCACAGAAGGTAGATATGGTCAACGCAGGTCATAACTACATCGGTGACGTTGTAGACAGCGACCTTGCTGAGATTGTAAAGAGCGGTATGCTTTCTGCTACCACCGATTTCAGCTTTGTAAAAGATGTTGACTTTATCGCAATCTGTGTTCCAACTCCACTGGATTCTCATCAGCAGCCAGATATCAGCTATGTTCGTGATTCTGCAACCGCTGTTTCCAAATACCTGAAAAAAGGTACTATGGTTGTTCTGGAATCCACAACCTACCCAGGTACTACCGAAGAGCTGATCAAACCAATTCTGGAAAATGGTTCCGGTCTCAAATGCGGTGAGGATTTCTACCTCGGCTTCTCCCCAGAACGTGTCGATCCAGGAAACCTCATCTATAAAACCAAAAATACTCCAAAGGTAGTAGGTGCAATCGGCAAAGATGCTACCGAAGTAATCGCTGCAATGTATCGTGCTGTTCTGGAAGGTGAAGTTTACGAAGTATCCTGCCCAGCAGTTGCAGAGATGGAAAAAATCCTGGAAAATACTTACCGCAACATCAACATCGGTCTGGTAAACGAGCTGACCATGCTCTGCAACGAGATGGGTATCAGCATGTGGGAAGTTGTTGACGCTGCTAAGACAAAACCATACGGCTTCCAGGCATTCTATCCAGGTCCAGGTCTTGGCGGACATTGTATTCCACTTGACCCATACTACCTCTCCTGGAAAGCAAGAGAGTATGGTTTCCATACATCCATGATCGAAAGCTCGATGATGATTAATGATAAGATGCCAGAATACTGTGTAGACCGTGCAGCTAAGATTCTCAACAAAGTAAAGAAAGCAATGAACGGTTCCAAAGTTCTGGTTCTGGGTGTTGCATACAAACAGGATATCGACGACTACCGTGAAAGCCCGGCTCTGAAGGTTATCGATGTACTCGAACGTGAGGGTGCAGAAGTTACCTTCTTCGATCCATGGGTAAAAGAATACAAACACAATGGTCAGACCCGTCAGAGCATTCCTGCATTGACCGAAGATGTCCTCAAAGCAGCAGATTTGGTTATGATCACAACTGCACATACCAATATCGACTATGATATGGTACAGAAGAATGCAGCACTGATCTTCGATACCAAGAATGCAATGAAGAACATCGCAAACCGCGAAAACATCGAAGTTCTGTAGCAGGCTATCCACCTTTTCTTTGCTAAAAAGAAAAGGTGGAGCCAAAAGAAAAGTGTTCGCCTACGGCGCCAAAATAAGTGGCATGGAAGCGAAAACAAAAATTTTTGGTAGTTGAAAACTTGTTTTCCAACTTGCTTTTCTACAAAAAGCTCACAGATTCCGAAGACAGCGTCTTTGGGCGCTCGTCGCAACGAGCGAAATATCCCAAAACAACTAAAACATAAAAAGCGATCGGGGCAGTTTGTAGTTTCGGTGCTGTGGTACGTCAGTACCCTGCCTGCGCTGCAGGCAGTCTAATATGACTCTCGTTTGAGAAAAACAGAAGCAGGCTGGGCCTGCAAGGAGGAAGATCAGGATGAAATATGCTTTAATCGGCTGCGGAAGAATCGCAACCAATCATATCAAGGCAGTACTCAACAATCATCTGGAATTTGCAGCAGTCTGCGACGTTGTGCCGCAGCAGATGGAAAATCTGCTTGCAAAGCATGAACTCAATCACGATGCATCCATCCATCGCTATACCGATTATAAAGAGATGATCGAAAAGGAACAGCCAGAACTGGTCGGCATTGCAACTGAAAGCGGTGTTCATGCAGAAATCGCTTTGTACTGCATCGACCATGGTGTCAATGTTATTATTGAAAAACCAATGGCAATGAGTATTGCAGATGCAGAAGAGATCATTCGCCGCAGTGAAGAAAAAGGCGTCAAGGTTTCTGCCTGCCATCAGAACCGTTTTAATGTAGCGGTTCAGCAGATGAGAAAAGCACTGGAAGCAGGACGCTTTGGTAAACTCTCTCATGGTTCCATCCATGTTCGTTGGAACCGCAACCGCGATTACTACGATCAGGCAAAATGGAGAGGAACCTGGGCACAGGATGGCGGCGCTCTGATGAACCAGTGCATCCACGGCATTGATCTGCTGCGTTGGATGATGGGCGGCGAGATTGATGAAGTATACGGTGTTACCAGACAGCAGTTCCATCATTATCTGGAAGCAGAAGATATCGGTATGGCAGTTGTAAAATTCAAAAATGGTGCAGTTGCTACCATCGAAGGTACAACTAACGTTTATCCAAAGAATCTGGAAGAAACCTTATATCTCTTTGGTGAGAACGGTACTGTAAAACTGGGCGGAAAATCCACCAACAACATCGATGTATGGGATTTTGCGGATGAAGGCGAAGAAGATCAGAAGAACAAAGGTCTTCAGGAAGCAACCAGCAACGTATATGGAAACGGTCATACCAGCCTGTATGCAGATGTAATCGATGCAATCGAGCATGACCGCAAACCGTATGTGGATGCATATGCAGGCAGAAATGCTCTGGAACTGGTACTTGCCATCTACAAGAGCCAGAAAGAAGGAAAACCAGTTAAACTGCCGCTGACCGATTTTGCAAGCATCGATATGAAAGGTGAATTCTAGTCCACCTTTTCTTTGCTAAAAAGAAAAGGTGGAGCCAAAAGAAAAGTGTTCAGCTTCGCCGCCAGCTTGAAGCTGGACCCTGTTTCGCGCTTGGGTTTTGTGTAAAATGACAGATACTATCCGCGGCAATCCCTCGTGTTAACACACTCGCTCGGCAAGCTAAGCCTGTACCCTGTTTGCTTATGATGCAAAGACTCCAGTTTAAAGCTGGACACTGTTTGTGCTCTGGTTTCAGCACGTGGTATTTGCTCGTTGGATAGAAAAGGTTGTAGAGCTACGAGGGTAAAACCTCTGTGACACTTAACTGAGCAGAAGAGAAACCAATCAAAAATAAACAATCAACCACAAAATAAAGCAGCCGGATCAACAGGCTGCTTTTGTGGCATACAATCCTAAAAACAGTACGAAAGGACGTTTTAAAATGTCAGACTATTTTGTACATGAGAGCAGCTATGTGGATGATAATGTAACCATCGGAAAAAACACAAAGATCTGGCATTTTTGTCATGTCCAGAGCGGTGCAGTGATCGGTGAAAACTGCTCCTTTGGACAAAACGTCAATATTTCCAGCAATGTAACAATCGGAAATGGCGTCAAGGTCCAGAACAATGTTTCCATCTACGAAGGGGTGGAATTGGAAGACTATGTGTTCTGCGGCCCTTCGATGGTATTCACCAATGACCTGACTCCCAGAGCGAAATACCCCAAAGGTTCTGCCGGATACAAAAAAACTCTGGTAAAACAGGGTGCTACCATCGGTGCAAATGCCACTGTTGTTTGTGGACATACTATCGGCAGCTGGGCACTGATCGGTTCTGGAGCAGTTGTAACCAAGGATGTGCCGTCTCATGCACTGATGGTAGGAGTTCCTGCACGTCAGATTGGATGGGCTTGTGAATGTGGTCAGGTGCTGGATGAACATCTGACCTGCCCGGACTGCGGCAGAAAATACCGTAAGAGTGATGACGGGCTGGTTGAAGAAAAAGAATAACAGATATCGTTAAAGAAGAGAGGGGAAAATCCTCATGGAATTTCGTGATTTAAAAAGACAATATCAGGTTTTGAAGCCACAGATGGATGCAGCAATGCTGGAAGTAGCAGAAAACTGTAACTTTATCAGCGGCAAGCAGGTAACAGAACTGGAACAGCAGCTGGCTGAATATGTTGGTGTAAAACACTGTGTTACCTGCGGTAACGGTACCGATGCACTGACTCTGGTTATGATGGCATGGGATATCAAAGCAGGAGATGCTGTATTTGTACCGACTTTCACCTTCTTTGCAAGTGCAGAGGTAGTTGCATTTGAGGGTGCAACACCAGTATTTGTGGATGTAGATGAAAGAACCTTCAATGTAGACCCTGTTAAGCTGGAAGAAGCAATCGAACAGGTAAAAAAAGAAGGCAAACTCAATCCACGAGCAGTGATTGCAGTTGACCTGTTTGGACAGCCGGCAGATTATACCAAGATTGAAGAAATCTGCAAAAAGCATGGCTTGCTTCTTCTGGAAGACGGTGCACAGGGATTTGGCGGAAAGATCGGTGACCGTACAGCGTGCAGCTTTGGCGATGCAGCAGCAACATCCTTCTTCCCGGCAAAACCTCTGGGATGCTATGGTGACGGCGGTGCAGTATTTACCAATGACGATGAGATGGCAGATTATATGCGCTCAATCCGTGTACATGGAAAGAGTCCTGCGGACAAATATGACAACCTCCGCATTGGTCTGAACTCCCGTCTGGACACCATTCAGGCAGCAGTGCTCAAGGTAAAACTGCAGGCATTTAAAGACCATGAGCTGGAGAGCGTAAACCGTGCAGCAAAACTTTATGACGAGTATTTGGGCAACGTTGTTAAAACACCAGTTGTTCCAGAAGGATTTTATTCCAGTTGGGCACAGTATACTTTGATTCTGGACAGCAAGGAACAGAGAACACATCTGCAGAAAGAGCTGAAGGAACAGGGAATTCCGACCATGGTTTATTATCCAAAACCGATGCATCTTCAGGGAGCATTTGCAGACCTGGGATACAAGAAAGGGGATTTCCCAGTAGCAGAATCTCTGTGCGAGAGAGTTCTTTCTCTTCCGATGCACCCATATTTAAACGAAGAAGATATTCGATTTGTAGCTAATGCAGTCAAAGCAGCACTGAACCTGTAAGAAGGATTCGGTCTGTATGGCTGCAAAAGTACAAAGCAGCGCAAAGCGATGGAGGAATGTATGAAAATTAAAAAAGCGGTAATTCCGGCTGCCGGTCTTGGAACCAGAGTTCTTCCGGCATCCAAGTCCATGCCAAAAGAAATGCTCCCGATTGTTGATAAACCGGCAATCCAGTATATTGTAGAGGAAGCGGTCAAGAGCGGAATTGAGGATATTCTGATTATCACCAGCCGAGGAAAGACGACCGTTGAGGACCATTTTGACCGCAATCCAGAATTGGAAGCAAGACTTCTTGCAAGCAAAAAACAGGAAGTTTATGACCAGATGGTTGCCATTTCCCATATGGCAAATATTCAGTATGTCCGCCAGAAAGAAACCAAAGGCTTGGGACATGCCGTGCTTTGTGCAAAAGCATTTGTAGGCAATGAACCATTTGCTGTTTTGTACGGCGATGATGTTATCCTCAACGGGGAACGTCCAGCCTGCCGTGAACTTTGTGAAGCTTATGAAGAGTTTGGCGTCGGTGTAGCGGGAATAAAACCGGTACCGATGGAAGATATCAGCAAATATTGCTCTCTTGCTATTGAAAAGGTGGAGGGAAAAGACCGCGTCTTTCATCTGACCGATATGATTGAAAAACCATCCCTGACCGAAGTGCTTTCCAATTATTCGATTTTGGGAAGAGTGGTGCTTCCACCGGAAATTTTCCCGATTCTGGAGAAGACCAGACCGGGTGCAGGCGGCGAAATTCAGCTGACCGATGCGATGAAAGTGCTGGCACAGACCAAAGGAATGATGGGTGTGGAATATACCGGAACCCGTTATGATATGGGCAATAAATTCGGTATTTTGCAGGCAATTGTGGAAGTTGCCCTGCAGCACCCACAGGTAAAAGATCAGTTCCGCGATTACCTGAAAGAAGTTGCAGCTAGACTGTAAACGATGATAAACGTAAAAAACTGGCAGAAGTATCTACTTTTGCCAGTTTTTTTTGGTTTAAAGTGACATTGAATCCGATAGAAGAAAGGTATATAATAAAATCAATAAAATTATTGTAATATTTTGAGGTGGTTTTATGAAGCGTGAACAAAAAGCATTTGCAATGTTAATGGCGGCATGTATGGCATTTGCAGGAATTTCCACAATCTCAACAGCATCTGCAGATTCTTTCTATCCAACATCATTTGAGCAGGTCCAGTTGGGTAACTATCTGCCGGATGAGGATGCTGCAAAAGAAGTTCCAAATGAGATTGTTTTGCCTTCTGGTCGCAAAGTGATCAAAAAATCCACCAATACTTCTTCTAAAAAGAAGACTACTGTAAAGGAAAAAGAAGAAGCAGAAAAAACAACAAAGAAAGCAAAAGTAATCAAGGCAAAGAAAAATACTGCTACAACAGAAAAACAGGTAAGAAAGAGCCTTTCTGCAGCAGCCAAAAACTAGAACTTGATGTTGTCGTTTAGTTTAACCCCCTTACAAATACAGATACAAAATAAAAGACGGTTTCGAATGTTCGAAACCGTCTTTTTACTGTCTTTATTTTGAAAAGCCCGCACCAAAATGGTGAGGGCTTTTCTTTTGTATTTCGTTTTTTACGCTTAAACAATTCCTGAAAAAGAATAACTTCCAGTTTTTTTAGAGAAAAAAATGATAGGATAACTTGATGACAGGAGGTTTATGGTATGGATTATCATTTGTTCGAAAATACAAAGCAGATTGCCGCAGATTCACAAGGAGCTATAAAGGATCGTTTGGAGTTGGAGAAGGAACGATTGCTTAGTGGAAAAAGGCCAGAACACCTTTTTCAAAATCCTCAGCAAAATAAAGCTTTAAAATTACTGGCAGCTTTTTTTGCTGTCATGTTAATCCTAACAGTAGTTTCCCGTACAGCAACAGCAATGGCCATTGCAGAAGTATCGGTGGAAACTTCAAAAGCAGGAATCTTAACACAACGATACACATTATCCGGAAGCGTTGCGTCTCAAAATACCGTTGATGTTGAGCTGCCAGATGAGGTTCGTGTAACCAGCATCCTGGTACAGGAAGGGGATCGTGTCAAAGCAAATGATCCTTTATTGGAGATGAATCTGGAAGATGTGCAGGATAAATTGGAGCAGGTTAACTATGAGATTCAGATTCTTGATCAAAAGATTGCAAACTACTCAATTGACATTTCTACTTCACAAGATGAGCAGATAAAGCAGGCAGAAGAAAAGGTAAAGGCAGCCCAACAGGATTATGATTTGTTGTTAAAAAGTTTGGAGTTATCGGAAAATCGCTCCAATGAAGATATGGATCAGGCAGAAGAAGATTACCAAAATGCATTGTCTGATCTTGATAAGGCAGAAAAAGAAGCAAAAGATTCGACCATAGAAAATGCGGAAAATAAATTAAATGATGCCTGGAATGCGCTGGAAGACGCACAATACGGAAGCGATTCTGCGATTGCTTCCGCCCAAAATGCGCTGGAAATAGCACAGGAATCCGCCAGCACAGCAGAAAGAAAATATAACAATGCCCTTACCGTTTATAATCAGTTCATGGATGCTTTAACAAAAGCGCAGGAAAGATTGGAAGAACTTCAGCAGCAGGACCCACCAGCTTCCCCAGAAGAAATAGAGCAGGCTCAAAAAGAAGTTACAGAAGCCAAGTTACAGGCAGACGAATTTAAGCCTACTCTAGAGGATGCTTCAGAGAATTTGGATCATGCTAATTCAGCAGTCAGACGAGCACAGGAAGAAGTGGATCGAGTAAGAGAATATCAATCAGAATTGGTTGATCGTGCAGATGAGTCAGTTGAATCAGCAGAAGATGACTTATTTTCTGCTCAAAATAGAACAGATTTCCGTGATGACGCATCGGTGAGCGGTGCAGAAGGAAAGGTTGATTCAGCAAAGTCTTCGCTGAAGACCGCAAACAGGAATGAAGAAGATCGACAACTTAATCAAGAAAAGGAACTTCTGGCAGCGCAAAGAGCAATTGATTTGGCAAAATCAGAGTTAAAAATGGCACAACAGCAAGCAGTGAAGGCAAAACAGAGCGATGAGTCTGCCAGATTACAGAATGAATCAGAAAAATTAAACTGTATTGCCCAGCGAAAAGAAAAACAGAAATTACAAACATTGCTTCGGGAGATCAGTGAAAATCAGGGTATCATCTTTTCTCCAGTTGATGGAACGATAAAAAAATTGCCGGAACAGACAGGCAATATACAGGACGGCTCCTCAGCAGTGACACTGGCACGTACTGATAAAAATTTTCAGTTTTCTGCAATGGTGGATGAAGAAACGGCAGAGCAGTTGTCGGTGGGTGATGAAGGAAGATTGTCCTATACAACTGGAGGAAAAACAAAAAATGAAACGGTTCAGATTGCTTCTATTGGTACAGTAAATGAAGAGGGAAAAGTTCGTGTTATTGTAAATTTACCAGAAGGCAGTGTATTTAACGAAGTATCGGCAACTTTGGAAATTGAAAAGAACAGTGAGCAGTATCAAAATATCCTTCCACTTTCTTCTCTTCGAAATATCGATGGAGCGGACGTTGTGCTGGTCATAAGGGAATATCAAAGCGTAATGGGTACAGAGCAGCAGGTAGAAGCTATAGAAGTAAATGTCAAAGCACAGGACAGTAAAAATATGGCAGTGGAAGGTCCTCTCATGCCTGATGATCAAGTTGTGGTTTCTGCCTCTAAGCCAATCGAGAAAGGGGACAGGGTGCGTGTCAAAGATTAAAGGAGCAGGAGCTTTTTTTATCTGCCTGTTGTTTGTTCTTGCATGGTATCTGGCTTCTTTCTACAGTGAATGGACATTATGGTATCAAAACGATATTTCTGTTCGGTGGGAAGAAACAAGCGGCGTTTCTCCAGCATATCTTTCCAAGGAACTCAGGTGGCAGCATCAAGATGGAGGATTTGTACCAGAGTTTGTGATGTGGAGGACCGAGCAGTCCCAGCAATTGTTGGGAGACCAAAATGACCGGAGTGTTACAGGAGAGATTTTAGAATACTATGGAGATATATCCCTATTATACCCAGTTAAATTTCTATCAGGATACTGGGCATCAGACGAAAGAGGATGTGTGATTGACAAATCAGTAGCGGACACTTTATGGGGCTCCAGTGAGGTTGTGGGACGATCTATTTTATGGAATGGAAAAACTTGGTATGTACGAGGTGTTATTGATGGAGATGAAAGCACCGCATTTTTTCCAGCCCAGGAAGATAATACAACAGAATTTTCAGGGATTTTGTTTCGTCTGCCAAAATCTCAGACAGGGGTTATGCAGGCAGAACAGATACTGAATCAATGCCATCTTCCAGCAGGCAAGATAACGGATCTGGGATTATTTTCATGGATTACAGAAGCGATGAGTAGTATACCAGTTTTTCTGATGTGGGGAAGTCTTACACTGAAACTGATTTATCAAATCTGGAAAGTGCGGAGTACGCAATTGATTCTATTGGTTACGATTCTGTTTGTTTTAATGCAGTTTCTTTTCATTTGTTGGGCAGCAGGATTTCCATGGACCATCCCAGATCGTTTTTTGCCTACACGATGGTCAGATACCAGTTTTGGGAGCGAATTGGGAAGAAGTGTTATTTATCCCATAAAGGAGATTCTTATCAAGCTTCCTTCTGTCTGGGAACAATGGTTTTGGAAACAATTTTTTTATAGTGGAGTTTTTTCCATCATTGCAGTGGTGTTGCTTTTATTTATTTTTAACTTGCAATATGTTAAGAGAGCAGGATTTGTCTTTTGGAAAAGTATTGTGTATTGGGGAATGGTGCTGATTTTAACCTGGATCTTTGGTGAGCGGATTTTTCAATATCCACCAGCTTCCATCTTAACAATGCCGCCAGTTTGGATGACATCACAGTGGATGATGGACAGATATCATAAGTGGCTTGATTTAATCAAAGAACAGGAAAAAGGAAATGACAAAAATGAAGAAGAGTAAGAGTACAGCACTGAGATTTTCAAAAGAAAAGATGGTTCCGTGGCTTTTTTTGCTGCCCAGCCTTATATTAGTCAGTATTTTTGTACTGATTCCTTTTGTGGATGTTGTGCGGCGTTCCTTTTTTTCATCTATGAGCGGACAATTTGTAGGATTAAAAAACTATGTGGCTGTGCTACAAAATGAAGCTTTTAAGCTTGCTGCTAAAAATACAGTTCGTTTTACCTTGGTGTGTATACCTTTGCTGCTGATTCTTTCGCTGATTTTAGCGTTGTTGATTGATGCAATCAAAGAACAAAAAGGGATTCTCAAAACCTCCTTTTTGATTCCAATGTCCATTCCAGTAGCTTCTGTCGTGTTGCTATGGAAGGTATTCTTTCATGAAAATGGACTGCTCAATCGGATTTTAGCAGGAATTGGAGCAGAAAAAATAGACTGGCTAAACAGTGAATGGGCGTTTGTTGTATTGATTTTTACATATATCTGGAAAAATGTTGGTTATGATATGGTGCTGTGGCTTTCGGGAATTACATCCATATCACCGGTTTTGTATGAGTCTGCTTCTCTGGATGGTGCAAATTCCTGGCAACGATTTTTAAAAATCACACTGCCTAATTTGATTCCTACCCTGTTTACTGTGACAGTACTGTCGCTCTTAAACTCCTTTAAGGTGTTTCGGGAAGCATACCTGATAGCAGGAAGCTACCCACATGAGAGTATTTATCTGCTGCAGCATCTTTTTAACAACTGGTTTACCAAGTTGGATGTTGACAAGATGTGTGCAGGAGCAGTTCTCATGGCAATAACAGTGGTTAGTGTGATTGGAATTTTGCAGTGGATGTGGGGAAGGGGTGAAGAGTCATGAGAAAGTGGCTGATTGCAATACTGCTTTGTGTATTGGCATTGCTTGTGTGGATTCCGTTGTGGATGATAATTTCGGCTTCCTTTATGGGAAGTGAGGAGATGACACAGAATCTGGCTCCGGTTTTATCTGACAAAACCGGTTATGCATTGTGGCCACTTTTGCCGCAGTATCCAACGCTTCATTCTTATGTGGAGCTGCTTTTGGATTCTCCAGAATTTTTCACCATGTTCTGGAATTCCTGTGGTCAGGTATTTCCGGTTGTGATAGGACAGATTTTGGTTGGAGCACCAGCGGCCTGGGCTTTTGCAAGATATGACTTTTGGGGGAAGAAGTTTTTGTATGCTATTTATATTGTGCTAATGCTGCTTCCATTTCAGGTAACGATGGTATCAAGCTATTTTGTTTTGGACCGACTTGGATTGATGAATACTGTCTGGGCAATTATTCTGCCCGGAGCGGTATCGACCTTTCCGGTATTTTTGATGATCCGTTTCTTTGCAGCGATTCCAACAGCGTTAACAGAGGCTGCTGCTTTGGATGGAGCAGGACCATGGCAGATATTCTGGTATATTGGACTTCCGCTCGGAGCTCCCGGAATCTTGTCTGCAGTTGTATTGGGATTTTTGGAATATTGGAACATGCTGGAACAGCCCATGACCTTCTTAAAGGATAAAACCTTGTGGCCGCTTTCGCTCTATCTTCCTGCAGTAACGTCAGAAAATGCAGGAGCATCTCTGGCAGCGTCAGTAATTATGCTTTTGCCAGCGTTGCTGATCTTCCTTTTTGGACAAAGATACTTGGAAGCAGGGATTTCAGCTTCTGGTTTAAAAGATTGAGGAAAATAATCATGAAGGATGTATTTTTAACATTAGAGCAGGTAAACAAATGGTACGATAACAAAGTTCATGCAGTCAAAGATGTGAACTTGGAGGTGAATGAGGGGGAGCTTTTGGTATTTGTCGGGCCATCCGGATGCGGAAAGTCAACGACTTTGCGTATGATTGCCGGACTGGAAGTGCTTGACAGTGGGGTAATTTGTATGGATGGAAAGATAATCAACCATGTTCCTCCGAAAGAACGGGATATTGCCATGGTGTTTCAAAACTATGCATTGTATCCTACCATGAACGTTTTTGATAATATTGCCTTTCCATTAAAAATGCGGCATATGAAAAAAGATGAAATCCGCTATCGTGTCACTGAGCTTGCCAAAACACTGGAGCTGACAGAATATCTTAAGCGAAAACCAGCTGCATTATCGGGTGGTCAAAGACAGCGTGTTGCTTTGGCGAGAGCAATGGTTCGCGAACCGAAATTATTTTTGATGGACGAACCACTGTCCAATTTGGATGCAAAATTGCGGGTTCAGATGCGAAGGGAGATTACTGTCCTCCAAAAAAATCTGGGGACTACAACAATCTATGTAACACACGACCAGACGGAAGCAATGACAATGGGGGATAGAATCGCGATCTTTCGGGAAGGTGTTCTTCAGCAGGTTGATACGCCGCAGAATGTATATCAGAGACCGGAAAACTTGTTTGTAGCACAGTTTATTGGCTCTCCTCCGATGAATATCTGGGAAGAAGAGGGAAAGATATGGGGGATTCGCCCCGAGCATATCTACATTACGTTAAACTCTGATCATATCCAAGCAAAAGTCATGACAGTGGAGCACACAGGAAGAGAGAAGATTCTCTTTGTTTTAACACAGAGGCAGGGCACTTTGGCCGTTTTAGCAGGTGTTGATTGCAGTTTAAAAGAGGGCGACAGATGCTTTTTGCAGATGGATAGAGAACTTTTGCACCAGTTTGATCCAGATAACGGAAGGAGGATTTTATAGATGGAAATAGAACATCTTGTGGAAGAATGCATTGGATCAGCGATGGCTGATACTCTGATGGATTTGGCAAATGATATAGATATTACTGCTGTCAGACATGGAGTGAATAGACTGGAAATTGCCAATGAGCTTTATCATATTGTCTTTGGTTCTGTCAATGAAGAGTTGGTTGCACGAAAAATTGTTTCTGTGCCACAAAATTTGCCGAAAGAAGGAAGATATTTTAAATGTATTGAACTGTATTAAGTATATGGTTATAATGATTTAGAGTATAATAAAAGCCAGCATCATTTGGATGCTGGCTTTTATTGCAGAAAGAAACGTTTTGGAGGGTTATTAGTTTTAAGAAAATGATGTTGTAATAAGTGAGATAATAGCTTTTGCAGCTTGGTTTGGTGTAAGGTTAGAAATATCGAGTTTTTGAGTAGAAAGTTTATCGTATAGGGCAAGGCGTGCCAGACTGCGTTCTATAATATCTTCTTCACGCAGTTGAGCGTCAATATCTTTTTGCAGATGTTCCCGAATAGCTTGGGGAGAAGCTGTGAGTGTAATACAAAAGAGAGAAGTATCTCCCAGTGCAGGTTCAATACGGGAAATGACCTCATCCAAAATACTGGGCTGGTCCATTACCCAGCAAAAGATAACATTTTGATAATCGGGGCATTTCAGAAAATTTTTCAGCGTAAAACCGATATTTTCCATAACAACCTGTTTGGTCTGTTCGGTAACGGTAAAAGGATGGCTGTACCAGCACCAGTCCCCGTCCAGAAATACGCTGGCAGGAAGCAGTTTCATCAGTTCCTTACATACTGTGGTTTTTCCAACGCCCATGGTTCCGTTAATTAAGATACAGTGTTTGGACATGCAGAATCCTCCCGTTAGATTATAGTGTCTTGTCAGGATTGGAATACTTTTTATTGAGTAGAACCGAAGAAACTACGGAAATACCAATTAATACCACGATGGTGACAAGGCTTTTCGGGGTAAGTGCGGACAGGAATCCGCCAGATAGACTTTGTGAGAACAGGTCAGCAAATAAAACATGGAGAATCATTACCGGAGAAAGTCCCAGCAGTGAGCCGATCAGATATCGTTTGTAATCCGTTGAGCAGGCTCCCAGAAAAAGACTGCACAAATCACCGGGAAGAACAGATACAATGCGAAGCAGATAGGAAAGCATGATCTGGTTGGAAATACCAAGTTTTTGAATCTGTTGTAGTTTAGGATATTTCTCAATTAAATGATCGATAAGATCGCTGCCGAAATGGTGACCAATCCAATAAGGGACCGAAACGCAGACGATAAGGCCAATATAATTGATGATAATTCCCCACAAAGTCCCAAACCAAAAGGCAGAGACAATATACAGAGCAGATAGCGGAAAAATTACCGAAAGAGATTTTACCGCAAACAGAACAACAATTCCCACAGCAGCGAGGATGATATTGGATGGTTGATAGGAAATCAGTCCGGAAAGGGACATACGGCTTCCAATTATGATAGAAATGATGACCAGAAGTATGGTAAGAATGGGCGGAAGGATTTTGAGTGTTTTTGTCAATTTGGATGGATGCAAGATGAATACGCTCCTTAATATATAAAATAAAAAAACAACAAACACGGCTGATAATGACTTAATTGTAGTATATAAAAGAGAAAAGTCAAGGAACTTTTTGTTAAATAGATTCAAAAATATCTTTCTATTTGAAAAATTATATGATAAAATGGAAAAAGAAATCGAAGAAAAAAAGATACCAAGTATATTAAAAGAGGTGTTTTTCGATGCAAGCAATCAAGCTGGATGAATTTTTAAACTATCACTTTTTGTCCAATGTAAAGCTCAGCCCAAGTGCAAACAAAGCTGCTTTTGTTGTAAGCAAAAGCAATGAGGAAAAAGATGGATACACATCGGGAATCTGGACTGTAGATTTGAACACCAAAGAGTGCAGAATGTTGACTGCCGGAAAAGATGAATCTTCTTTTTTGTGGTTAAATGATGATACACTGCTCTTTACTTCGCGCAGAGACCGTACAAAACCGGAAGAAGTGGACCAGTACTACACCGACTGTTTTGTAATCTCCCTGCACGGCGGTGAAGCAAGAAAGAGAATGACCATCGATGCTCCTGCAAGAGTTGTTGCATCTATTGATGCAGACACCTATCTGCTGGATGTATCTTATGATAATAACCTGCCGGAAAACTTTTTCACAATGAGCCGGGAAGAACGTCAAAAACTGCTTGCTTCCCGCAAGGAAGAAAAGGATTATGAGGTATTTTCCGAGCTTCCATTCTGGAGAAATGGTGCAGGAATTACCAACCTCCAACGCAGCCGCCTGTACCTGTACCATGCAGTAGAAAAGGTGATGGAGCCACTGACCGAAGCAAAATATCAGCTGGAAGGATATGACCTTTCGCAGGATAAGAAAAAACTGGTTTACTGTGGAAGCGATTTTCAGGGAGTAGAATCCCTGAAACAGGAATTGGTTGAAATCGATCTTGCAACCAAAGAGAAAACCGTACTTGTTCCACTGGCAACCTGGAACATTCACCATGTTGTATATGCTGGGGAAAAGATTGTGGTGACAGCCACCGAAAACAAAAAGTATGGCATCAATGAAAATGCAAATCTGTACTGCTATGACAGAGAAAATAAAAAATTACAGCTGATTTCCCAGCCTGACCGCTCCTATTACAGCAGCGTCGGTTCTGACTGCCGTTATGGCGGAGGAAAGAGCATGGTCGGTGAAGAAGACGGTATAACCTATATCACCACTGAGCGTAACTGGTCTAAAATCAACCACGTTTCTTTTGATGGTATGATTAGTTCTCTGACAGCAGATGAAGGTTCGGTTGACTGCATGGACAAAAAGAATGGTCGACTTGTTTATGTTGCGATGAGAAAAACCGGTCTTCAGGAGCTGTACACAGTAGAGCATGGAGAAGAGGTTTGTCTGACCCAAATCAACGCCATGGCATTGGAAGGCAAATCAGTGGTAACACCAAAGATGATTCGTTTTACCGATACCGATGGAGTGGAGATCGACGGATGGGTGCTCGAGCCGGTTGGATTTGACCCACAAAAGAGCTATCCGGCTATTCTGGATATTCATGGTGGTCCAAAGACCGTTTACGGAGCTGTGTTCTATCACGAAATGCAGTACTGGGCAAACTGCGGTTACTTCGTATTCTTCTGCAATCCACGCGGCGGAGACGGAAGAGGAAACCGCTTTGCAGACATCCGCGGACGTTATGGACAGGAAGATTATGATGACATCATGCAGTTTACCGATCAGGTGCTGTCTGCATATCCACAGATCGATAAAGGTCGTATCGGCGTTACCGGCGGAAGCTACGGCGGTTTTATGACCAACTGGATTATCGGTCATACCCATCGCTTTGCAGCAGCTGCTTCTCAGCGTTCCATTTCCAACTGGATCTCGATGGAGGGAACTTCGGATATCGGTCCTTACTTTGGTATGGATCAGGCAGGAGGAAACGCATGGGAGAACTTTGATCAGGCATGGTGGCATTCTCCGCTCAAATATGCAGATAAATGTACTACACCAACCCTCTTTATCCATTCAGATGAAGACTACCGCTGCTGGATGGTAGAGGCGTACCAGATGTTCTCAGCTCTAAAGGTACATGGAGTGGAATCGAGAATCTGTCTGTTCCACGGAGAAAACCATGAACTTTCCCGTTCAGGTAAACCAAACCATCGTATCCGCAGACTGAAAGAGATCACAGATTGGTTTAATCACTATCTCAAAGAAGAAAAGTAGCGGGAGGAGTCATCATGCTGTCGATTTGCGGCAAGGACTGCTGTGAAAAGTGCAGCCGGAAAGAAAGCTGCGGCGGATGTATCAAGGTAAAGGATCACCCGTTTGGTGGACAGTGCGTTGCGGCAAACTGGGTCCAGAACTTTGGCACAGAAGGTATGGAAGAACGAAAACAGGCTCTCATACAGGAGATTAACGCCCTGTCTATTCCAGATCTTCGCATCACGGACTTAAATCTGCTCAATGGATTCTATGTGAATCTGGAATATCCTTTACCAAACGGACAAACGGCTAAATTTCTTCGCGACGAGAATATTTATTGGGGAAACCAGATTGAGCGTCCAGACAGTGAACGCTGTTATGGACTTGTAGCAGATGACGATTTTGTACTTGTCTGTGAGTATGGCTGCAATGGAACAGATCCTCAGATTGTTCTGTATAAAAAGAGATAATAAAAAAGGATGTGCTTTTTCGGCACATCCTTTTTTAGAAGGAGAAAAAGATGTTAGAAGTATGCTTTGACCTTTCCGTGGAAGGGTTGTTAAAATCGGCAAAAAATAAATTTCTTGGCAATGACCAAGGAAGAGTACTTTCATTAGCCTTTGCATTATCGCTTGGAAATATTGCGGATTTTCCGGATTTTGAAAGTCGAAAAGAAGTGTTTGAGCATTTAAACGAACTGAGCCCATGGCGGGATGAAGAAAGAATGTATCTGGAAAAACAATTTAAAAATAGAGAAGATCTTTTTCAGTTATCAAAGACAGAACCAGTAAGGCTTTGGGTGGATAAAACGGCGGACAGTTTGTGTGGATTCCTTTCCATTGCAGAATTGTTGTACCAAGCAGAATCACAAGTCAGCATGGTTTTTCTTCCATTTTGGGAGGAAAGTGAGGGAGGGATTGTTTGTTATAAAGGTTGGGGAGAAGTCGAATCACAGAGATTGCCGGAGTATCTGATGCAGGAAAGAAAATTATCCCAAACACAGCTTCAAAGTCTTTCTTGTATATGGAAAACGCTTCAAAGAGAAAATGCACCGCTCCGTGTCTTTTTGGGAGGGAAAATATTAGGGGTAGATGATTGTTTTTATGATCATTTCATTCTGAAAAGGCTTACAAAAGAGATGCGTGTATCAGAGCTGATTGTTTCAACTTTGGTAAATTTTGATTTTTCTATCGGCGATGGTTTTATTGCACAAAGAATCCATTCTATGATCAAAGATGGACAGATAAAATTGATACAGGAAGATGCAGAAAATTTTTATCAAATGGTAATTTGCAAAAAATCAATTTAAAAGATAAGCTCTAAGACAAAACATAACCCAAAACCGATTGCAGTGGGGAGCAGAAAAGCAAGAGAAGTCCATTTGAGACTTTTGGTTTCCTTCCATATGGTCAGGCAGGTGGTGGAGCAGGGCCAATGAAACAAAAACAGGATAGTGACTGCGATTGCAGTTTGTACAGTCCAGCCGTTTGCAAGCAAAAGGCTGTGCAGTGCCGTCAGATTTTCTGTTTCCATCAGGACACTGCTTTGCAGATACCCCATCATGATCAGAGGAAACACAATTTCGTTTGCGGGGAATCCGAGGATAAAGGCAAGCAGGATAACCCCATCAATTCCAAAAGCTTGAGCAAAAGGGTCCAGAAAGCTGGAAAGGATGAACAGCAGGCTTTCTCCATCAATAGTGAAGTTTGCAAGCAGCCAGATCAAAAGTCCGGCAGGAGCGGCAACAGCGGCAGCACGACCCAATACAAACAAAGTTCTGTCAAAGACAGAGCGAACGATTACTTTGCCTATTTGTGGGCGGCGATAGGGTGGAAGCTCAAGCGCAAAGGAAGAGGCTTCCCCTTTTAGGACGGTTTGAGAAAGTAATCGGGAGGAAAGAAAGGTCATACCAATCGAAAGAAGAATCCATAATGTAAGTGCAGCAGAGGACAACAAAGAATGAAATATCCCCTGACCGACCACAAAAAACATAGAAATCAGGGCAATCAGAGAGGGAAATCTTCCGTTGCAGGGCACCAGGTTGTTTGTCAGAATGGCGATCAATCTTTCTCTGGGGGAATCGATGATGCGGCATCCAACAACACCGGCAGCGTTGCAGCCAAATCCCATACACATAGTTAGTGCCTGTTTGCCGCAGGCATTTGCTTTTTGAAAACAGTGATCCAGATTAAATGCAACGCGTGGAAGATAGCCAAAGTCTTCCAGCAGGGTAAAGAGAGGGAAAAAAATCGCCATTGGCGGGAGCATAACCGAAACGACCCAGGCAAGGACACGGTAAACACCCAGGACCAGCATATCATGAAGCCACTGAGGAGCGTGCAAAAAGACAAAAAAGTCGCTGAGCCTTTCCTGAAACCAGAACAGGAGGTTTGAGAGTAAAGCGGAAGGATAGTTTGCTCCGGTGATGGTGAGCCAGAATACCAGAAAGAGCAGAAGCAGCATAACCGGTATCCCTGTTTTAGGACTGAGAAAGATGTGGTCCAGCTTGCGGTCAAACTCACGAGAGGAGTTGGGAGCAGTAAAAACGCAGGCAGAGCAGATTTGCTCTGCACGATGAACCAGGGAAAAAACGATTTTGTCTCGAAGTGATTGGTCGGTGTAACCCGCCTGATGTAATGTATCAAGAGCAGAGGAAATCTGAGAGTTAATCTGGCTGTTTTCTGTCAGGGGAATGCCGTTTTGGTCGGTAAGGTGTTCTATAATCTGGGAATCAGGACAAAGTAAGCGCAGTGCGGTCCATCTTACCGGAAGATGAGGCGGCAAAACAGGCTCCAGTGACTGACACAGGGAGGATAGAACATTCTCAATATCCCTTGGAAGTGGTGCGGGGGTAGTGTTTATATTGGGAGCAGGATTTTTTGCAACCACGAGGATAGTTTCCAGCAGATTTTCCAATCCTTTTTTGTCCCGGGCAGTCGTTTGGATAACAGGGATTCCCAGTTTTTTGGAAAGAAGATTTGTGTCAATATAAATCTTCTTCTTTTTTGCTTCATCCATCAAATTTAAGCAGAGAATGGTTTTAGGCGTGATTTCCAGCACCTGCAGAACCAGATTGAGGTTTCGTTCCAGACAGGTCGCATCGCAGACAACGACGGCAGCATCGCTTTTTCCAAAGCAGATAAAATCCCTTGCAACGACCTCTTCCGGGGAATGGGCCATGATGGAGTAGGTGCCAGGCAGATCGACAAAAAGGTATCCCTGGCCATGATATTCGCATCGTCCACAGGCATTGGAAACGGTTTTTCCAGGCCAGTTTCCAGTGTGCTGGTGCATTCCGGTCAAGGCATTAAAGATAGTGCTTTTGCCGACGTTGGGATTTCCAGCGAGGGCGATAATCAGATCGTCTGGTTCTTCTTTTTGAATCGACAGCTCACGAGCAGAGCAGGCAGCAGAACCTCCAGTTGAGTCGAATGTAAGTCCCATAGTAAAAATCCTTTCAGCATCATCAGCATAGTTTGATTAGAATTTTTTGGGAATCGGTTTGCCGCAGAGCGATAGCGGCTCCGCGGACAGAGTAGGCACAGGGATCACCGAAAGCACTTTGATAAAGACATGAAACACAGGTCCCGGGAATGAGACCAAGATCCTGTAAGCGGCGGCGCATTTCACCAGAAAGAAGCAGGTCAGATACCTGTCCTTTCTGGCCTTCTCGAAGTTTGGAAAGTGGTAAAGTTGCAGAAGAGGACATAACGAAAACTCCTTTTATTCTAAAGTGGATTGAGATATCGTGCAGATTGCAGAAAGCTGTTTTATTCTATTCACGTCAGAACAAAAAGGTGAGAGAGAATGGACAATCTGCACAGAATTGAGGGAAGGCATTTCGTTTAACTGGAACAGCTTACAAATTGAGTAAAAAAGATGAAAATGATTTGTAAATAATAAAAAATAGAAGTATAATGGAAGCACGTTAAAAATGTCGAAAAAGGAGAGCGGTTATGGCAGAAATCAAAAATGTATCGACAGAAAATATCTATCGGTTGGATGGAAGGGTGCCGATTTTAAAGGCAATTCCGTTTGGCCTTCAGCACATTCTGGCGATGTTTGTTTCAAATCTTACCCCGATCACCATCATTGGCGCAGCTTCTGGGCTGGATAATGCACAGATTGCAATTTTATTACAGAACGCAATGTTTATTGCGGGTATTGCAACCCTGATCCAGCTTTATCCATTGTGGAGAATCGGCTCCAGACTCCCGATTGTCATGGGTGTCAGCTTTACGTTTGTTACAATTTTGAGTTATGTCGGCAGTACATACGGTTATGAAACGATGGTCGGCGCCGTGCTGGTCGGAGGTTTTGTAGAAGGTACTTTGGGTCTGCTTGCCAAGTATTGGAAAAAGATCATCACACCGGTTGTAGCAGCATCGGTTGTTACCGCAATCGGCTACTCTCTGTTTACCGTTGGTACCCGCTCGTTTGGTGGCGGATATACACCGGAGTTTGGTTCGGCACAAAATCTTCTTCTGGGTTCCATTACGCTGGTAACCTGTCTGGTATTCAATATTCTGGCAAAAGGATACTGGAAACAGCTTTCGGTTCTGGCAGGTCTGGTTGTGGGATATCTGTGTGCGATGATGATGGGTGTTATCGACCTGTCTCAGATCTTTTCCGGCGGGCTTTTCTCTCTGCCGCATCTTTTCCCATACGTTCCAAAGTTTAATATCGGTGCAATCCTTTCGGTAACCATTATCTTTATGGTATCTGCAGCAGAAACAATCGGTGATACAACCGCTATGGTTTCCGGCGGTTTAAACCGCGAGATTGAGCTCAGAGAAATTTCCGGTTCTCTTGCATGTGATGGTTATGCAAGCTCGCTGTCTGCCCTGTTTGGTTGTCCTCCGGTTACCTCGTTCAGCCAGAACGTTGGTTTGATCAACATGACCAAGGTTGTCAACCGCTTTACCATTATGACTGGTGCGGTCTGCATGATCCTTGCAGGTCTGCTGCCGCCAATCGGAAACTTCTTTGCAAGTCTTCCAGAGTCGGTTTTGGGTGGATGTACCCTTATGATGTTCGGTACCATCACAGTCAGCGGTATCCAGATGATTTCCAAAGCAGGTTTTTCTCAGCGCAACATTACCATCGTGGCACTGTCTCTGGCAGTCGGTATTGGTTTTACCTCTGCAAGCGAAATGGATATCTGGCACATTTTCCCTCAGGTGATTCAGGATGTATTTGCAGCAAACTGCGTAGCGGTCGTATTTGTTGTTTCAATCGTTCTCAGCCTCATCCTTCCAAAGAATATGGATATTGTGACAACACAGAATAAGGACTAAAAGAAAACGCTCCATTGTTTTAACAATGGAGCGTTTGTTAGTTTGCACTGCTGGGAGAAAAGTCGGATACGACCACCTTAAAATTTTCCTGTGGGAAAGAAATTTCCAATAATTCTGCATCGGTGGGATTTAGTTTTGCAGAAAAGGCAGGCTCTTCCTCACCGCCGGGCAGGGATAGGGTAAGGATGCCATCCTCTGTCTGGGAGGAAAGTCCCTGCATCGAAGTGATGGTTTCCAGAGCCTGTAAGAACAAACCGGCACCGGAAGACTCAAACAGCTGATCATTTGAGATGCTGGAAGAAATCCCGCGGTAGCAGACTGTCACCTTTCCATCGGAGAGTGTGAGCTCAAATCCATCCAGAGAAGGAGGAGAACTGAAGCGGAAGGTACAGTCCCCAATATAGCGCTGTTCAAACTGGGCAGCAGACTGAAAATCACCGTACTCCATCGAAAGATTTGCCGTAAATCCACCGGAGAGGTTGGCAGCAATACGGGAAAGATCCTGCGCAGATGCTTCATCGGAAGAAGAGGAAAACTTCTGAAACAGGAAGATGGAACCGATCACGACCAAAAGGGCCAGCAGTACCGCAATCAGCTTTTTGGGTACAAAAAAACGGGACAACATTTGCATCATAAAACCGCCTCCTGAACAAGAAAAATCAGTGCGGATTGCAAACTGTCCCGTTTTTTATGATCGAATTTTATCGAATATGTTCCTTAAAAAGTCTGCCCAGATCAATGAGAATATCATCCGGCTGCATGAAGTACTCGGACATCCGTTCTACACATCGATCAGCAGCAGCACCGTGCAGATAAACCGCACTGACAGCGGCATCAAACGGCTGCATTCCCTGAGAGATGAGCGAAGCGAGGATTCCGGTTAAAACATCGCCGCTTCCAGCTTTTGCAAGTCCGGGATTTCCGGTCTGATTGATGAAGGTACGACCATCTGCCGAAGCGATGATGGTGTGTGCGCCCTTTAAAACGATGGTTGCCTTTAACTGGGCAGCCAGTTCCTGTGCGCACAGCAGCGGTGCTTTTTGAATCTCGCTGACCGAAGTCTGGCAAATTCTTGCCATTTCTCCAAAGTGCGGGGTCAGAACAACAGGACATTTTGCATCCGCTACTATGGATATGTCCATAGCAAGGTTGTTTATGCCGTCTGCATCAATAATAACAGGACATTTTGCAAGATAAAGAACCTCTTCCAAAATGCCGCGCTGGCGCTGACCGGTTCCCATGCCGCAGCCGATGGAAACAGCCGAAACGCCGTTTAAGGCACTGGCAACGTCCGAAGCATTCTCGATAAAGCAGAATGGGGACTGTACCAGACTTGGAGCAACGATAGGATAAATTGCCTGCGGAACCGCAGTAACCACATAACCGGCACCGCTTCTCAAAGCAGCAGTGGAGGAAAGAATGGCCGCACCGGTGCAGCCAACGCCGCCCGCGATATTGAGCAATTTCCCGGTAGAGGTTTTGTGAGCATTATCCTCTTTGACCGGGATTTTGGAGTAAACAAATTCATCGTCGGTGACAAAGTGATTCTGTTCGACGTCCACATAGGAAAGAGGATCAATTCCGATTGGAGCGAGGGTAACCTGTCCGAGATTTGGAAGATATTTCGGAAGCATATGTGCAGGCTTGTAGCTGTCAAAGGCGATGGTAAAGTCAGCCTGAACTGCATCCTGAGCAGCTTCTCCGGTATCACAGTTAACGCCGCTTGGGATATCCAGCGAAAATACTGCTGCGATCGCGGAGTTGATCATTGAGCAGACCTGACGGCGACGAACGTCCATTTCTCCGTGGAATCCACTGCCAAATACAGCATCGATAATGACGTCAACGTCAGCTAAAGCAGAGTTTACCAGTTCCAGATCATCCTCGAAGGAGAGGACAGTCAGTTCCATCATGCGGGCAATGTGCAGCATCTTTGCAGCGTCATCAGTTTTTGGTTCTCCGTCAGTCAGGACGATGGTGACATTGGCACCAAGTTCGCTTAATTTTCGGGCAACAACAAATCCGTCACCGCCATTATTGCCTTTTCCGCTGAAGACAACGCAGTTTAATCCATTTACGTCATGCAGGGTCTGTGCAATAAACTGAGCAGCAGCGCATCCGGCGTTTTCCATCAGGCGCAGATAGCTCATCTGGTATTGAATCGAGTTTTGCTCGATTTGTTTCATCTGTTTGGATGTCACAATTCTCATGTGTTCATATCCTTTCTATTGGGGTCAACGCGCCATTTCACAAATAAGCTCGGCGCAAAAGTATTCTGATTTGATTATAGCAACTTTTCCCCGTACAAACAAGCAGAATTTATCGATTGGAGACAAAAGGTTACTGTGGTTTTCTTGCAAATACTTTGGCAGAAAGAATATACTGCCCAACGGTAAGTTCGCCGCCCCACTTTTCTTCATACTCCTTGGAAACCGGTTCGGTACGGATGGAGATATCACAGAATCCAGCCATGCGGACAATTTTTTCGAGTTCTTCGACCGAAGAAGCACCCGACACTCAGCAGGCATACATTTTATCATCCTGCTTGATTTCTTTTGGGAGTTCTTTCATGATGACAATATCGGAAATCCCAATGCTGCCGCCCGGTTTTAATACGCGAAGAATCTCGCGGTATACGCGGGCCTTGTTCTGCGAAAGATTGATCACACAGTTTGAGATAACAACATCGGCAAGGTTATCTGCAGCTGGAAGATTTTCGATCTCTCCCAAGCGAAATTCCACATTTCGGTAGCGGTTTTCTTTTGCAATCTGGCGGGAAAGGGAGAGCATCTCCGGTGTCATATCGACACCGATTACCTTGCCTCTTCTGCCAACTTTGTGGGAAGCAAGAAAACAGTCAAAACCAGCGCCGCTGCCAAGGTCAATGAGGGTGTCGCCTTCTTTGACTGGAACGATATGAAATGGATTTCCGCAGCCAAGTCCCATATTTGCTTTTTCTGGAACAAGGCTGATCTCCTCTTCGGAATAGCCAATACTGGAGCTGACAGTCTGTTCATCCTGCGAAGCAAACAGGATGGTATCCTCCTTGCCCTGTGCAATATCGGAATAGCTTTGGCGAACAAAATCGGTTTTATTATTCATGAAGTTTCTCCTTTAAATTAGAGTAAAAGTTTTCCAGATCCTGTTATAGCTCTGCAAGATCGGACGGGTCGATCAGTGGAATCAGGTTGATGACGGGTTCTTCGTACGGATGGATGTTTTTGATTACCTGCACAGCCTTCTTCGCAAGTTCTGCCGGGCAGTACAGTTCCATCTTGATTTCTTCATCCTGACTGATTTTACCGACCTCGCCGGAAAAAGGGTTGCTTCCTTCCAGAGGACGCCAGCAGCCTTTGCTGTTCTGAAAGGAGATGACGTGATCATAATTTCCGACATGGCAGGCTCCAATCTGGTTTAAGGCGTCGCGCAGCTCAATGACATACTGGGGTGGGGTATAGATTTCAATTTTCAGGTTTTTTACTTCCAGTTTCATTTTTTCCCTTCTTCCCGAAACTTTTAATATCCTAAAGATTGTACCACAAAAATACAGACTGCCGCAATGCAATTTCCGGCAGAAAAGGGCGGCGGTTTTGGAAAAAAGAGAAAAATCACCGAAAAACAGACCGGATTTTTGGAAATAACTCTTGCAACAAAAGGAAAGTTGTGCTATCCTATGGATAAAATCGCATAAAAACGCAAGGAACAGGATCAGTAGTATCGGGAAAACTTCTTTTCAGAGAGCGTGTGTCACAGGCTGAAAGCCACGCAGAAGACCGGGTATGAAATTTCACCTGGGAGCGGTCTTTCTGAATCAAAGTAGGAAAGAACGGAGGGCACCGTTATATGCAGAATGAAGATGCCGGAGCATAGTCCGGAATGTGGGTGGTACCGCGGAAAGTAATGCTTTTCGTCCCTGTGCTGTACAGATGCAGCAAAGGGCGAAGAGCTTTTTTTATGCGGTAAATCCGGTAAGAAAAAATACCGGATCAGGACAGAACAGGAAAGGAATGAGATACAAATGAAAGCTCAGTTGGAAGCAATCGAAAAGAAAGCATTTGAAGAACTGACTGCCGCACAGGATTTAAAGGATCTGGATGCAGTCAGAGTAAAGTATCTTGGTAAAAAGGGAGAGCTGACCGCAATCTTGAAACAGATGGGCAAACTCTCCGCAGAGGAACGTCCGGTAATCGGTCAGCTTGCAAACCAGGTTCGTGCACAGATCGAGGAAAGACTGGAAGAAACCAAGACAAATCTGGAAGCACACCTTCTGGATCAGCGCCTTGCAACCGAGACATTGGATGTTACCATGCCGGGCAAACGCAGCGTTCTGGGCAAAAAACATCCAATCACCATCGTTCTCGATGAGCTGAAAGAGATCTTCATCGGTATGGGATTTGATGTTGCACAGGGACCAGAGGTAGAGCTTGACTACTATAACTTCGAGGCACTCAATATTCCAAAAGATCATCCTGCAAGAGATACACAGGATACCTTCTATATCAACGACAATGTGGTACTGAGAACCCAGACTTCCCCAATTCAGATCCGTGTTATGGAAAAACAGAAACCACCGATTCGCATTATTGCTCCTGGTCGTGTTTACCGTTCGGATGCATTGGACGCAACCCATTCTCCACTGTTCCATCAAGTAGAGGGTCTGGTTGTTGACAAGAACATCACCATGGCGGATCTGAAAGGTACTCTGGAAGTATTTGTAAAACGTCTGTATGGAGAAGAATCGGTTGTTCGTTTCAGACCACATCACTTCCCATTTACCGAGCCATCCGCAGAGCTGGATGTACAGTGCTTTAACTGTCACGGCGAAGGCTGCCGTCTGTGTAAAGGTGAAGGCTGGATCGAAATTCTTGGATGCGGTATGGTTCATCCAAAGGTACTGGAAAACTGTGGAATCGATCCAGAAGAATACAGCGGTTTTGCATTTGGTATGGGTCTGGAACGTCTGGTTATGAGACGTTACAACATCGATGACCTGCGTCTCTTCTACGAAAACGACGCTCGTTTCCTCAATCAGTTCTAGGCGGCATGATGCCGCGCCCTGTTCGCCTACGGCGCAAAGACAGGCAGTTTGAAGGGAAAAATAAAGTTTTTGTAGTTGAAAACAGATTTTCAACTGGCTTTTTGTACACAAAAGTTTGTGGGAGTACGGGGGCAAAGCCCCTGTGACACAATCAGAAAGGCAAGAAAACGATACATACAGGAAGCGTTCGATGTTGGGTGTACATCAGTACCCTGCCTATGGTGAGTGTCACACCACAACAGGAAAGGAATGATATAGTATGAATCTTTCGATGAGATGGCTGAAAGATTATGTAGATATTGGAAATGTTTCGATGAGAGACTTTTCTGAAGCAATGAGTATGTCCGGTTCCAAAGTAGAGGGCTGGGAAACTGAATTTGAAGGTGTTAAAAATGTGGTTGTCGGCAAAATCCTGTCGGTAGAACCTCATCCAGATTCTGACCATCTGGTTATTTGCCAGCTGGATGTTGCACAGGGAGAACCAGTACAGATCGTAACAGGTGCTTCTAACGTACATGCAGGAGATTTGGTTCCAGTAGCTCTGCACAAATCAAAACTGCCAAATGGCGTTGAAATTACTAAAGGTAAGCTCAGAGGTGTTATGTCTAACGGCATGATGTGTTCTCTGGGTGAGCTCAACCTCACAAAAGGTGATTTCCCATACGCAATCGAGAATGGCATCTTCCTGATTGAGGAAGGCTGCAAACCAGGTCAGGACATCGCTTCCGCAATCGGCTGCAACGATACCTGTGTTGAGTTTGAAATCACACCAAACCGCCCTGACTGCCTGTCTGTTATCGGTCTGGCAAGAGAAGTTGCAGTTACCTTTGATAAACCAATCAACCTGCACACACCGGTTGTAAAAGGCTGCGGCGGCAATATCAACGATTATCTCTCGGTAGAGGTTCAGAATAAAGAACTCTGTCAGAGATACGTTGCACGTGTTGTAAAAAATGTTAAGATCGGACCATCCCCACGTTGGATGAGAGAAAGACTTCGTGCAAGCGGTGTTCGTCCAATCGACAATATCGTAGATATCACAAACTACGTTATGCTCGAGTACGGTCAGCCAATGCATGCATTCGATATTGAATATGTAAAAGGAAACAAGATCATTGTCCGCAACGCACTTAGCGGTGAAACTCTGACCACTCTGGACGGAGTAGAAAGAAACCTGACCGAAGATATGCTGGTTATTGCAGATGCAGAAAAAGCTTCTGCAGTTGCTGGTGTTATGGGTGGCGAGTACAGCGGTATCAACGAAGGAACCCACACTGTAGTATTTGAATCTGCATGCTTTAAAGGAAGCTCGGTTCGTGTTACCGCAAAGAAACTTGGTATGAGAACCGAATCCTCCAGCCGTTTTGAAAAAGGTCTGGACCCACAGAACTGTCTGCCAGCGATCATGCGTGCTTGCGAGCTGGTTGAAATGCTGGGTGCAGGTGAAGTGGTTGATGGCGTTATCGATATTGACAACTCCGGTTATAAGCCAACTGTTCTTCATCTGGATGCTGAATGGACCAACCGCTTCCTCGGAACTGACATTCCAGAAGAAAGAATGAAGAAGATCCTCAGCGACCTGCATTTTGGTGTAAACGGCAACGAAATCATCGTTCCTTCTTTCCGCGGCGACGTTGAGCACAAAGCAGACGTTGCAGAAGAGATCGCACGTTTCTACGGATACAACAATATCCCAACCACAACCGCAAAGGGAAGCCCACAAGGCAAACTCAGTGAATACCAGAAATTTGAGCGTACAGTAAACCAGACCATGCTGGCACAGGGACTGTACGAAATCATGACCTATTCTTTTGTTAGCCCAAAACAGTATGATAAAATCCGTCTGCCAAAGGATGACCCAAGACGCAAATCGGTTGTTATCTTAAACCCACTGGGCGAGGACACCAGCATCATGCGTACCAATGCAATTCCATCCATGATGGATATCCTGTCCAAAAACTATAACAACAGAAATGGTGCTGTTTCCCTGTACGAAATCGGTAACGAATATATTCCGGTTGACGGTGAGCTGCTGCCGGATGAAGTTCCAAACTTGGTACTGGGTATGTACGGCGAGGATAAAGATTTCTTCACACTCAAAGGTGTTGTAGAAAACCTGCTGGATGTTCTGGGCATCGAAGACTATGATGTTACCGCATGTAGCGATAACCCAACCTTCCATCCGGGACGCTGTGCAATCCTCTCCAAAGGCGGAGAAGAATTTGGTATCATCGGTGAAGTTCATCCTCTGGTTTGCCAGAACTATGACATCAATACCCGTGTTTACACCGGTAAGCTCAATATGAACACCCTGTTTGCCCTGATGAACGATGAAAAGACCTATGTTCCAATGCCAAAATTCCCGGCATCCACCCGTGACCTGGCTCTGCTGTGTGATGACAGTCTGCCAGTACTGACCATGGAAAAAGCAATCAAGAATGCTGCTGGAAAGATTCTGGAAAAGGTTGAACTGTTCGACGTTTACAAGGGCAGCCAGATTGAAGCAGGCAAGAAGAGTGTTGCATTCAACATTACCATGCGTGCAGCAGACCGCACTCTGACCGATGAGGAAGTTGGTTCTGCAATGAACAAGATCCTCAAAGCAATGGAAGAACTGGGCGCTCAGATCCGCTCCTAGCAGGCTGAGCCTGCACGCTGTTTCGCGCTTTGGTTTTATGCGAAATGGTGGTTTCAGCACGCGGCGTTCGCTCGTGTTAACACACTCGCTCGTTTGAGAATGGAGCAAAGCGACTTTTTGCTGCGGTAGATGGAAATTCCATTCTTTGGGAAAAATCAAAAACAAAACAAAACTCCGGCTTTTGGGCCGGAGTTTTGCTGCATCTTGGAAAGAGAACGAGGAAAGGAGGAAAAATAAAGTGTCTGATACAAAAGAAAAATATTGGGATTTTATCTGGAATCAACCAGATTTACCGGAAAAAATAAAATCTGCTTTCAGTGTAAAAAAATTTGATAAACAAAAAATACTGGATATTTTGAAGAAGGAAAATAAGAAAACGATTTGTGATGCAGGGTGTGGATTTGGAATGTATGCCTTGTACTTTGCAAAGTATGGGTTTCAAGTATCTGGATTTGATGTATCTCAAAAAGCCGTTACAGCTGCACAAAAAATATTGCAGGAAAACAATTTCCTGTTTGACTCCTTTGTTGTTTCATCCATTACAGATGTTCATTTTGAAGATCATCGTTTTGATGCTGTTTTTTCTAATTCTGTGCTGGATCATATGATGCTTTGTGATGCCCAAAAGGGTATCGCCGAGCTTGAAAGAATTACAAAAGAAGATGGTATTATTTATCTGTCTTTTGATATTCTGGATGAAGAAGATGAACGTTTGCCGCATGAAATTTTACCAGATGGAAGTTATCAATATACACAAGGAAACAGATCCGGTATGATTTTATATCCTCACACAGAAGAAAGTGTGCGCGAATTTGTAAAAGGGCATGAAATTCTTTTTATGGATTGCAGCAATGGACAGATTGAAGTAATCTATCGAAACAGATAAACCTTATTTGACTCTGTACAAAGCCGGAGGTTTGTTGTATTCTTGTATCAGTAAAAATGTGATGCCCTGAGTTTGGGAAAGAAAGGAAGTCTTTTCATGCTAACTTTGGAATTTGAGGAACACAGAACGAACGAACAGGGAAAAGAACAGTTTGAGGAATATGACTGGTGGAAGGAGCTTGTCAGAAAAGCTGCTGAAAAAGCAGACTCTTTCCAGCTTCGTTGCTGGGAAGATGAGAAAGAGGGCATTGCCTTCGGAGAAAAATTTGGTACGAAGCAGGAAAGCAGCACCAAAGAGCTTGTATTTACTGGAACAGTAACGGAGCAGATGATGGATGAGCTGACAGAAAACTGTGTGGGCAGTGATGGATGTTTAAAATATTTTACGATTGCTTTTTATACAGGAAATCAGCTTATTTTTGAGAGTGCGCACTATGGCTATGAAATTTACTGGCTGCATACTGGTTTTGCCGAGATGGGCTTTATGATGACCCTTGCAAAAAATCATCCGCTCATCAAAGGATTTCATAATCAGAAAGATTAATGGGATAGATAAGAGAAGATCCCGGACCTCTTCTTTTGGCAAAAAGAGATCCGGGATTTTTATTTTCCATATTATTTTTTTACCTGCTGAAAGGTGCCCCATCCATCCATTTCCAGTGGGATGATGTTGGAATGGGTGTAGTGAATGATGCTGTCCAGACGCTTCTGTTCGTCCTTAGAGTGCAGGACAAAAGAAATGCCTTCCTTTTTAGCGCGTCCGGTTCGTCCGATCCGGTGAAGGTATGAGTCATTGTCTGGGGTGATATCGTAGTTAAAAACTACCTGAATATCGCTGACATCAATGCCGCGGGCAGCAACATCGGTCGCAACCAGAATATCGATAGCTCCGGACTTGTATTCCTCCATAATTTTGTTTCGTTCCGACTGACGCATATCTCCATGCAGACAAGCGGTATTGAGCCCGCTTGCGTACAACTGTTCAGCAACCATACCGGTGGTATATTTGGTGTTGCAGAAGACAATGGCGCGTGTTACCTCAAACTGCTTCATCAGCCGAAGGATAATCTCGATCTTTTCACGTCCGATGCACTGGATGCTGTACTGGTCGATCTTCGGTTCACTTTCCTGTACTGGCAGAACAGTGATTTCCTCCGGATCACGCTGGTAAAGCCATCCGATGTCCATAACTTCGCGGGAAATGGTAGCAGAAAACATACACATCTGTTTTAGATTTTTAAGGCTGTCCAGAATTTTGCGGACATCCTTGTAAAAGCCCATGTCCAGCATTTTGTCCGCTTCATCCAGAACCGCTGTGGAGACTGCCTGAAGGGAAAGAGCCCGGTGCTGCATCAGGTCAAGCAGACGTCCTGGGGTGGCAATCAGAATCTGTGGATTCTTGCGAAGCTGCTGTTTCTGGCGTTCCATCGACTGACCACCGTAGACAACGACCGTTTTGACCTGGGGCAAAAAGCGGGTCAGATTGCGGATATCATCGCAGATCTGGGTAGCAAGCTCGCGGGTCGGGGCAAGAACGATTGCCTGGATTTGTGGCAAATCAGGGTCAATGTGCTCAATCACCGGGATTCCAAAAGCACAGGTTTTTCCGGTTCCGGTCGGAGCTTTGGCAATCAAATCTTTTCCGGCAAGCATGACAGGAATTGCTTTTTGTTGAATCTCGGTCATCTGTGTAAAGCCCAATTCTTCGGTGGCTTTGATGATAGCCTCCGAGATAGGGAGGGATGCAAAGGTATTTTCCATAAGGGTCACGCTCCAAAATATGAAATTGTACTGGTTTCTTTTATGTAATGGTAGTATTATTATAACATAATCCAAACGAAGTGAAAAGTAAGGGGGAAAGTGGATTGGAAGAGACACAGGCGCGACATATCCTGTACCGAAAAAAGGATACCGGCTGGTTTGGAAGCGACTACAACTTTAATCTATATCGGGGTTGTCCGCATGGGTGTATCTACTGTGACAGTAGAAGTCAGTGTTATGGAATAACCGATTTTTCCAAAGTCCGTGTCAAAAAGGACGCACTTTCCATTCTACATGCAGAGCTTCGATCCTGCCGCAAAACCGGAGTGGCAGCGACAGGTTCTATGTCAGACCCGTATAATCCTATGGAAAGGCAGTATGAGTTTACCCGAAGTGCACTCAAACTTCTGGATGCCTATGGATTTGGCACAGCGATTGCAACCAAGGGCAGCCTGGTAACAAGGGATATTGATGTGTTATCCTCCATCCAAAGTCATTCTCCAGTTATCGTGAAGATTACAGTGACAACCCCGCATGATGAATTGTCCCGATGGATTGAGCCTTGTGCGCCATCTTCCTCTCAACGTCTGGAGGCGTTGCATACCCTTTCCAAATCAGGGATTTTTGCAGGTGTTCTTTTAATGCCAGTGCTGCCATTTCTGGAAGATCGGGAAGAAGATATCAAAATGCTGGTAAAGCTTTGTGCTGAAAAGGGAGCGAAATTTGTTTATCCTTATTTTGGAGTGACCTTGCGGGATCGGCAAAGGGAATATTTTTTAGCAAAGGTACGGGAATATTCTCAGGACATCTGGAAGCGGTATCTGGATTATGAGGAAGATTATTCCTGTTTGTGCCCAAATCACAGAACTTTATGGGCAGTGTTTGAGCAAGAGTGTAGAAAATACGGAATTTTGTGGAGAATGAAAGATATCATTCAGGCTTATCAGAAGCCATACGAGATGCAGCAGCTCAGTTTGCTGTAAAATCAAGGGGAGTGAACAGAATGTTTCGAGCAATGAGAAGAGAAAAACAGCAGTTATCAAACAGGGAAGCGGTAAGAATTCTGGAACAGGGAAAGACAGGCATTCTCGCGGTAATTTCAGAGAACGGATACCCTTATACGGTACCGCTTAATTATGTTTATTATGATGGCAAAATCTATTTTCATTCAGCCAAAAGCGGACATAAGATAGATGCAATCCGTGATTGTGAAAAAGTATCTTTCTGTGTGATTTCCAAGGATGATGTCATCAAAGAAAAGCTGACCACCGCTTATGAAAGTGCGATTGTTTTTGGCAGAGCGAGAATTCTGACCGAGGAGCAGGAAATTGTGGAGGCAGCTAAGCGTTTTTCTCTTAAGTACAATGAAGATGAGGAACTTGCAGAGCGGGAAATTAAAAACTATTGGAATAGCCTTTGTTGTGTGGAAATCGCAATTGATCATCTGACAGCAAAAGCTGGTTTGGAACTGATGGGACAAAAATAAAAAGCAGATTCCTAAAATGCATCTATGAGATAAATCAACATATGAAATTGTTACCTTTCTATTTCGCAGGACATATGAAACTTTTTAGACAAAATAAAAGAAATATGCTATAATAAAACATTTATAAGGGAAGGAGAGATTGAATGGCGAAGCAACCGTATTCTTTTGAGAGTAAGATACATATTTACAGAGCAACGAAACGAATGACGCAACAGGAACTTGCTGATTTAGTCGGTGTGTCCCGTCAGACAATTATGCAGCTTGAACGGAATCGTTATAATCCCTCCATGTTATTAGCGTATAGTATTGCAAAAGTATTTGATGTGACGATTGAAGATTTATTTGATTTTAAGGTGGAAGAAAAATGATAGAGTTGTTATCGTCGATTATTAGCAATGAAATGGTGTTCAAAGTAGGAACGTGGTATTGTATACCGATTACCATTGCGGTAATTGTATTGTTCTTTGTGAAGACGTCACGGGACGAAAGAGGACGGGCTATCATCGGAAAAGCCAGTATCATTTCTACAATCGCATTTATCGTTTTAATCAATATCTATGCCAAATTATCAGATGAACTAATCGTTGATTATTTGACAATGGCTTGTTCTATTCAATGGATCTACAATATTGTGTTGACTATAGAAATTGCTGCTATCTTGATATATAAGAGAATCGAATAGTGAAAGAGCCTTTTTCTTAAAGAAACATCATCCGATTTGTCCATAGCATACATATCAAGGAGAATAATAATGTCAGATGGATTTCTTTATTTAATAATTCAATTGTTACGAGGTTAGTTTCTATTAGCAGTCTATCATATCGGCTTTTTTGTCTACGACTGTACTTGACAGCAAACGTTTCCGTTTTGATAGTGAGAAAAATGAAAAATTAAGTTTGTTACTGCTATCTTCTATTAGTAAAGGAAGATGGCAATATTTTTATTTTATAATGTAAGAAATATATTGCATTTTGAATGAGGTATGTTATACTGGTGATAGATTAATTTTGTAAAGGAGGGCCATTAAAATGCCTGCTGAAAAATTTGTCCATGATTTTGTAAAAGATGCTGGTTATACCCCAATTCCAGATCGTGCAATTATTGTGACCTATGCTCCTGCTAATTTGAGTGATAAGATTGCTCGATTCTTCTCTAATGAATTCTTTGCTTTGCAGATGTGTGAAAATTCTCTGGTACTTTTACCCTTTGGCAGAATGTCTATGATACTGAAAAAAGATATTGTGTTGGAGATTCCATATGATCGTATCCACAGGGTGGAAGTTCGAGAGGATATGCTCAACTATTGTATTGAACTGGATACGGATGAAGGTCTAATAGCTCTTTCTACCCAGCAGAAAGAACTGAATGAGTGGAGACACTCTGGCACTTTGTCAGTGGGTATGAGTGGATTTGGCTCAGGTGTGACCAGTGAAGGTGTAACCAAAAAGACAAATTGGCATCGAGCTAATTTGGATGCTACATTGGAAGATTTGAAAAAACTGGGCAATAAAAATTAGAAATCTAAATGGTGAGTTGTACCATATTTTTGTGAATAGCACTCAGTTAAGGAACAGGCTACTTTGTATCCAATTCAGATTGTTTTGTAAAATGAAAAAGGGGAGACAGCAAGAATGCTGTCTCCCCTTTTGGGAAGATATTATTTTTCCTGATTTTCCGGAATTTTTCGCAGAAGGACATAGCCGACTACAAAGAGTAACAACAACCCCAAAATACCGTAAGTGGAGGAGCCCAAAACCAAAGCACAGAAAGACATGATCATCGGACCGAAGAAATCAGCAAATTTTCCGAAAATATCAAAAAATCCAAAATATTCGTTCGATTCGTTCTTTGGAATCAGACGTCCAAAATAGGAACGGGAAAGAGACTGAATTCCGCCTTGTGCCATGCCGACAACGACAGCCAGTACCCAGAATTCCCACGCTTTGTCCAGCTGATAGCCGAAAATACAAATACCGCAGTAAATGAGGATAGAGACACGGATAACTTTTAAAGTGCCGACTTTTTCTGCCAGATTTCCGGCAAAGATCGCACATGGGAAGGCGATAAACTGAGTGAGCAGCAGCGCCAGAATCATATTGGTGTCGCTGATGCCGACCTCACCGCCGTAAGTGGTTGCCATCGAGATGATAGTGTACACACCGTCGATATAGCAGAAATAAGCGATGATAAAATAAAGGACAGAAGGATTTTTGCGAATTTTCTTTAAAGTTTGTCCAATACGGGAAAGAGCGTGGCTGACCTGATTGGAACGATTTTCCAGATAGTGTGTCTGGTGGACGTTTTTCAGAAGTGGAATGGTCAATCCAACCCACCACAGCGCGGTGATGACAAAGGAAATCTGAGTAGCGGCCTGGGTGGACAGTCCGAAAGGACGAACCAGAATCAACAGAATACCGATGATGAATGGAATACAGCTTCCGATATAGCCGAGTGCGTAACCATAAGAGGAGATGCGGTCCATTCGGTCGTCCGCGGTGACATCGACCAGCATGGAATCATAAAAGATGTTGCACGCGCTGTAACCGATTCGGGTGATTACAAAGAGAATCATGTAGGAAATCCAGTTTCCGGAAAAGGAAAGCAGCAGCAATCCAATGACACCGACAACCAGAAACAAAGAAAACATTTTTTTCTTCATTCCCTTGTAATCGGCAAGCGCTCCGAGAAAAGGGGAAAGTACTGCCAGAATCAAGACAGCGACAGAAGTTGTCAGTGCCCAGATTCCGGAAGCGGTAGAAGCGGAAACGTCCTGTTCTGCCAGCGAACGGAAGAAGATAGGAATGGTGGTGGAGATCAGCATGGTAAAAGCGGAATTTGCCACATCGTACAAAATCCAGCTCTTTTCCGGCTTGGTAAATTTTGACATAAAAAGCCTCCTGTTGGATCAAACATAATGTCTTAAAAGTGATACCTGTTACATAAAATAAAGGATTTTTCCGAATGTGTCAAGAATGAGAATGTTAAACCCAGGACAAATTTTGAAAAGGACAAAGAAAAAGTGAACTGTTACGATAATATTTATGGAAAACTTCCAAAAACATTAAGAATCAGAAAAAATCCTCTTTTATCTGGTTAAAGTCAGTGTTAAAATGATAACAAGAAGATTGATCGATAAAATCGATGATTTTAAATTCAGAAAGGAAGGGCAGGATATGAAACTTTATATTTCGGTTGATATGGAAGGTCTGGCGGGAATTACCCACTGGAAGGATGAAACCGAGGAAAGAGAGCGTTTCCGCAAGGCAATGAACCAGCAGGTAGAGTGGGTGCTGGACGGCATTGCACAGAGCAAACGCAACGCGGAAATCACACACATTATGATTGCAGATTCTCATGGCGGCGGTGAAAACCTTTCCTATGATCTGCTCAGTGAAAAGGATTCCAGAGTTTGGCTGATCAGCGGAAGTCCTCGTCCACAGTACATGATGCCGGCAATGGACGACAGCTTTGATCTGGTTTTCTTTGTGGGTTATCATGGCGGTGCAGGTGAGCTTGCAAGCTCTATGGACCACACCTATTCGGGTGCATCGGTACAGAATGTATTCATCAACGGTAAACTGATGAATGAGGCTACGATCAATGCAGCTTATGCGGGTATTGTAAACAAGGCGCCGGTCGGATTGGTAATCGGTGATTCTGCTTTGGAGCGTCAGCTGAAAACAGACGGTATGATGCCTTGGGTTGAGTATGTCAGCACCAAAGAATCGCTGGCAAGATTTGCAGCAATGTACAAACCAAAACAGCTGATTCGGGAAGAAACCATTGCAGCAGTCAAAAAGGTACTGGACAGCGATTATACCAAGCTTCCTCTGTATACCTTTGAAGCTCCATATCACTGCCATATCGATTTAGCAACCTCTTCCAAGTGTGATGTAATCCAGCAGATGCCGGGAATCAAACGTGTTGGCGGCCGCAGCCTGGAGTTCACAAGCAGTGATTATACTGAAATGTTTGATGCAATCCATGGTATTGCAAGCATGGGACGCATTGCTTACTGCTAATAGTGAATGATATTTACAGAATAACTTTTTACAGATAAGCCAGCCTGACAGCTTCAGGCTGGCTTCCTGTTGGGCAAAACAGAGTGAAAGGAGCAGACACATTGAAAAAGGCACTGATTGTAGTGGATTATCAGAACGATTTTGTTGATGGTGCGCTGGGATTTGAAAAAGCCCCTTCGCTGGAACCTGTCATTGTGGAAAAAATCACCCGTGCAAGGGAAGAAGGAATCGAAGTCCTTTTTACCTTTGATACCCATACAGAAAACTATTTGCAGACCCAGGAAGGTAAAAATCTTCCAATTCCTCACTGTATTCAGGGAAGCGAAGGCTGGAAGCTGTTTGGAAAAGTATCACAAATGGTGCAGCCGCAGGACAGATGCTTTTATAAGCCATGTTTTGGTTCGTGGGAGCTTGCAGAATATGCAAGAGAACGAAATTTTGAGCAGATGGAACTGTGTGGTCTGGTCTCCAACATCTGTGTGCTGTCCAACGCAGCTTTGCTTAAAGCAGCACTGCCGGAAGCAGAAATTCTGGTGGACGCAAAGGCAACAGCAAGCTTTGATGAGAGCATGAACGAAAAGGTTCTGGATATTTTGTCTGGAATTCAGGTTAAGGTAATAAACCGATAGGGGAATGTTTCTTTTGCCAATCATGTGGAAAAAGAAAACAGATATTTAATTTGTGTTGATAAAAAAATTATAATAGAGGATTTTAAAAAGTAAGGAGAGAGAACGATGATTTATTTTCATTGTGACTATGTAGAAGGCGGACATCCAAAAATTCTGGAAAGAATGGTACAGACCAACATGGAACAGCTTCCGGGTTACAGCACAGACCATTACTGTGACACAGCTCGTCAGCTGATTCGTGAAGCGTGTGGCAGAGAGGATGCTGACGTCCATTTCCTGGTAGGAGGAACCCAGACAAACCTGATTGCGATTTCTTCTATTCTGCGCCCATATCAGGGTGTTATCGCAGCATATGATGGACACATTGCATGCCATGAGACCGGTGCAATTGAAGCAACTGGTCACAAGGTTCTGCCGATTCCATGCAACGAAGGTATCATTACTGGACAGCAGGTGCGGGATTATTATCACAGCCACTTTACCGACAGCATGAGGGAACACACCGTTCAGCCAGGAATGGTTTATGTTTCTTTCCCAACCGAGATGGGAACTTTGTATACCAAAGAAGAACTGACCGATTTGAGCAATGCGTGTCATGAATGCGGCATCCCGCTCTATATTGATGGAGCACGTCTGGGCTATGGCCTTACCAGCCCGAAAACAGACCTTACTTTGAAAGAAATTGCAAATCTGTGCGATATGTTCTACATTGGCGGAACCAAGTGCGGTGCTCTGATGGGAGAAGCTCTGGTAATTTTGAATGATAAACTCAAAGATGGCTTCCGTTACATCATCAAACAGCATGGTGGTCTGCTGGCAAAAGGTCGTTTGCTTGGTCTTCAGTTTGAGACTCTATTTACAGATAACCTGTATTTTGATATTTGCAAACATGCAGTAGAACAGGCAATGCAGATCCGTCATGCATTTGAGGAAAAAGGTGTTGAAATGTACACCGATTCCTACACCAACCAGCAGTTTGTTATCATCCGCGATGACTGGATGCACAAGCTGGCAGAAAAATATACCTTTGAAACCTGGGAAAAATATGATGCAGATCACACCGTTATCCGTTTCTGCACCAGCTGGGCAACAAAGGATGAAAATGTTGCGGCACTGGTTCACGATATCGCAGCACTGTAAACAAAATATCAGATGGAACAAAAGGCATGGACTTTACCATGCCTTTTGTTTGTGTAAGGCGTAAAAATCAGCTTCCTCAAAGGTCTTTGGTGGAAATTTGGTTAAAAACACCGAAAGACATCCCTTTTCCACAGCAAACTTTTTGAGCAAGTGTAAAGGAAAAAGCCTTGACAGAATGGGAAAGCTTTTGTATAATAGCTAAGGTAAGTTCAGTAAAGGTATTTCCCTTTACAGTTTCAAAAGATACCCGATCACAAAAAGGGGAGCTGCATCATGGCAAAAAACCTGGAAATATCGGTGCTGCTGGATTATTACGGTCAGATGCTGACCGAGAAACAGCGGGAAGTGGCGCGGCTTTATTATAACGAAGACCTCTCCCTTGCGGAGATTGCCCAGTTTGCAAACATCACCCGTCAGGGTGTGCGGGACAGCATCAAGCGTGCAGAAAGCACTCTGCTTGAGATGGAAGAACGACTGGGGCTTGCAAGGAAGTTTCGGGATTATCAGAGGAAACTAGAACAGATCACATCCTGTGCCAAAGAGATCGCCTTTGAGGCGGATAAATATGCTCTTGGCAGAAAGATACAGCAGGATGCAAAAAAGATCATGGAACTTGCACGAGAAATAGACGAAGAAACAATTTAAACCGGGAATGGGGGAAAACCAATGGCATTCGAGGGTCTTGCCGAAAAACTCAATCAAGCCTTTAAAAAGCTCCGATCGAAAGGAAAGCTCTCGGAGAATGACGTCAAGGAAGCAATGCGCGAAGTACGTCTGGCGCTGTTGGAAGCGGATGTTAACTACAAGGTTGCAAAAGACTTTGTTAAGAACATCACCGAAAAGGCAGTTGGTGAGGAAGTTCTTTCCAGCCTGACACCGGCTCAGCAGGTAATCAAGATTGTAAGAGATGAACTGACCGAGCTGATGGGTTCCACTGACAGCCGAATCAATTTTTCCTCTAAGATTCCAACCATCATCATGATGTGTGGTCTGCAGGGTTCCGGTAAAACCACCCACTCGGCAAAACTGGCAAAAATGTTCCGCAAGCAGGGCAAACGTCCTCTGCTGGTTGCCTGTGACATTTATCGTCCGGCAGCGATCGAACAGCTGAAAGTTGTCGGTGAGCAGGTAAACACTCCGGTGTTTGAGATGGGAACCATCAGTCCAGTTGAGATCGCAAAGAACGCGATCAAGCATGCGAAGGACTACGGAAATGATATCGTTATCCTCGATACCGCTGGTCGACTGCATATTGATGAACAGCTGATGCAGGAGCTTCAGGACATCAAGTCCGAAGTTCATCCAAATGAGATCCTGCTTGTAATTGACTCGATGACCGGTCAGGACGCAGTTAATGTAGCACAGACCTTTAATGATACCCTCGGTATCGACGGCGTCATCCTCACAAAGCTCGATGGTGATACCCGAGGCGGTGCGGCACTGTCAGTAAGAGCGGTTACCGGAAAGCCGATCAAGTTTGTCGGTATGGGCGAAAAGCTCGACGACCTGGAAGTATTTCATCCGGATCGTATGGCTTCGAGAATTCTGGGCATGGGCGACGTGCTCACCCTGATTGAGAAGGCACAGGATGAAGTGGATGAGCAGAAGGCAATGGAAGTTGCCAAGAAGCTCAAGGAAAATTCTTTTGATATGGAAGACCTGCTCGAACAGATCAAGCAGGTAAGAAATATGGGCCCTTTGGGCAAAATCCTGGAAATGTTCCCAGGAATGTCCGGCAAGATCACTGATGAGACTGCACAGGCAGGCGAACAGGAGATCAAGTATCTGGAAGCGATCATCAATTCGATGACCAAAGCAGAAAGGGCAAACCCAGATATCATCAATCCTGCAAGAAAGAGAAGAATCGCAGCAGGCAGCGGAACCGATGTACCGCGTGTCAACCGTGTTCTCAAGCAGTATAAGCAGATGAAGGAAATGATGAAGCTGCTGGGAGGCAAGGGCAAAAACGGTAAACGCCGCAGAAGAATGCCGCCGTTTAATCCGGCAATGCTTAAAAACATGCCACCAATGTAACATAAGGTTTATCAAATTCCGGAAAAGATTGCATATCAATTCCTCCGGAATTGATATATAGAGTATTTGAAAGGTTCAGGAGGTGACAGAAATGGCTGTTAAAATTAGACTTCGCAGAATGGGTGCTAAAAAAGCTCCTTTCTATCGTATCGTTGTAGCTGATTCCCGTTATCCACGCAACGGTAGATTTATTGAAGAGATCGGTTACTATGATCCGGCACAGACTCCAGCTACCGTTAAGGTTGATGCTGAAAAAGCAAAGAAATGGATGTCTAACGGCGCTCAGCCAACCGACACAGTTCGATCCCTGCTTAAAGCGAACAATATCCTGTAGGAGGTAATCGCAAATGCAGGAACTGATTGTTACTATTGTGAAAGGCCTTGTAGATGATAAGGATGCCGTTTCGGTTACCGTTGATGAACCAAAGGAAGACGGAACAGTTGTTTATCATCTCCATGTTGCAGCTGATGACATGGGCAGAGTAATCGGCAAACAGGGCAGAATTGCAAAAGCAATTCGAACAATTGTAAGATCCGCTGCCGGTAAGGTTGAACAGAAGGTTGCAGTTGAAATCGACTAGGATGGACACTGCAATCCAAATCTGAAAATGGATCATCCGAAAGGGCGCAAGGGCAATTTAGCTCTGGGCGTCCTTTTTTATTGCTTGACATCCGAAATATTTGTGTTAAATTTTTATTAGTATCTTTGTGATGGCAAGGGAGGAGACAGATTTGGAAAACCTCGAAACAATGATTCAAAAGGGACAGAAACCCTATTATCGGCCTGATTTGGAACGTTTGCTGAACAATCTGGGCGTTACTGCCGGTGATACACTGATTCTTCATACCTCGCTCAAATCTTTTGGCTATCTGATCGGCGGGGCAGCGATGCTGATTGATACGGTGCTTAACTGCATCGGTCCGGAGGGAACGCTGGTGATGCCGTCTCAGTCGGTGAATAATATGAACCCGAAGTTTTGGCAGTATCCGCCGGTTCCTCAAGATTGGCACGATGATATACGGGAAACGATGCTGCCGTATGATCCGCAAAGAACTCCGGTAGATGATGCATTGGGAGCTGTTGTAGCTTATTTTTATCGTTACCCAAATGTACATCGAAGCGCACATCCATTATATTCATTTTGTGCTTACGGCAGGGATGCAGAAAAAATTGTGGAAAATCACCCTCTGGATTATGGGCTGGGTACTGGGTCACCACTGCAAAAATTATACGATGCAGGTGCTAAAATTCTGATGCTTGGTACAACTTTTGAAACAAATACATCCCTTCATTTAGCGGAATATTTTGCAAATCGTCCGGATATCGAAGAATCGGCTCCTGTTTTGGTGGACGGAAAGAAACAGTGGGTCTCCTTTAAAAATGTAGACCTTGATATTTTTGATGATTTTTTGGATGTGCAAAAAGAATTTTTCCAGAAATATGCCGATCAGATCAAACAATGTTCTTTACCAAATGGGGAAGCATATTGTTTTAGCATGAGGGATTGTGTGGACTTTGCAAAAGCATATTATCAGGTAAAAGGCTAAAACAGATATCAGGGCAGGATTTTTCTGTCGTGATGTTTGAGATAGAATGAATACTTCGACCAAAGATTTTGGATGAAAGGAGAAGCGTATGAGAAAAGAGTATATCGAAGCGGGAAAGATTGTAACCACTCATGGAATCAAAGGGGAAGTTAAGCTCTATCCATGGTGCGATGATCCGGATATGTTTTACGACATTGAAACGGTCTATCTGGACAGTAAAGGAACCAATCCAGTAAAACTGCAGGGAGTACGATATGCCAAGAACATGCCGCTGCTGAAGCTGGAAGGCTTTAACTCAATCGAGGAGGCGTCCAAGCTTCGCGATAAGATTGTTTATGTTCATCGCGATGACATCCCGATGGAGGAAGGCGAATATCTGATTCAGGATCTGATCGGTCTCAAGGTAATTGATGCAGACAAGGACACTGTCTATGGTGAATTGACTCAGGTCAGCCCTACCGGTGCAAACGATGTTTATCATATTCGTTTTGAAGATGGTAAGGAGAGATTGATTCCGGCCATTCCACAGGTAGTGCTGGAGATTGACCTGGAAAGCAACGTGATGAAAATTCGTCCGCTGGAAGGATTGTTTGACGATGAGGATTGATATTGCGACTCTGTTTCCGGAGATGTGCGAGACGGTTCTGAGTGAAAGTATCATTGGACGTGCCAGACGCGCAGGAAAACTGGAGATTCACTGCCACAATATCCGCGATTATACCAAGGATAAACACCGCAGGGTGGATGATACTCCCTATGGCGGCGGTAAGGGGATGCTGATGCAGACCGAACCAATCTATAACTGCTATCAGGCAGTGTGCGAAATGATCGGAGAAAAACCGCATGTAATCTATATGTCCCCAAAAGGAACGCCTTTTTCTCAAAAAAGGGCAGGGGAACTCAAAGCTTTAGCGAATATTTTTATCCTGTGCGGGCATTATGAAGGAGTAGACCAGCGTGTCCTTGACGAAATTGTCGATGAGGAAATCTCAATTGGGGATTATGTGCTGACCGGCGGTGAGCTGGGTGCACTGGTCGTTGCAGATGCAGTCGGAAGGCTTTGTCCGGGCGTATTGTCCGAGGAAGTTTGCTTTACCGAAGAAAGTCACTATGATGGACTGTTGGAATATCCGCAGTATACTCGTCCTCCGGTCTGGCATGACCGAGAAGTACCGCCGGTGCTGATCAGCGGTCACCACGCCAACATCCAGAAATGGCAGCGCGAGCAGTCCCTTGAGGAAACTGCAAAGAAGCGTCCAGATCTGCTGAAAAACGCAATGCAGCAGGGAAAACTTGACAAAAAGGAAATGGTGCGTGCACAGCAGCTTTTGGAAGGTATCGAGGAAAGATAACAGCGCATACATTAGTGTTGAGATGAGGCTTTGTTTGACAGAAAAGGAATATTTATTCTGTCTTTTCAGTGAAGCTGTATGAAAGTGTTTCTCAATTTATTTTGATAAAGTGTAAAAAAATACAAAACATTTGTCTCTGTATCAGACTTGTCTTTGTACTTTTTGAGCAAAAACAGTACGAAAAGGAACCCGCCAAAAGAACGACACATATTCTGTACTGAGGGATATGTATAAATTTGGGGGAGAAAAGATGTATATAGTGACAGGTATGTTGAAAACTTTGTAGTGAATACTGCCAAAGAGAATGTGAAATGGAACCGTTCATATAGAAAAGAAGCAGAAAATCAAAGCTCCATGTAAAAGAATAGCAAAATATGCGTTGACGAAAAGTCCCTTTGTGATATAATTAATTTGTGTCAAGAATCATGCAGGACGGACCATCCGGAATATTTTTTCGGTGAGATTTCTGGAACTGCGTTGATAACAATACTTTAAACATCTTAGAATAGGGGAGTAACTGAAATGTTTGTTAAAGAAGTAGTGGTACAGAACCAGGTAGGTCTTCATGCTCGTCCAGCAACATTCTTCATCCAGAAAGCAAATGAATACAAAGCTTCTATCTGGGTTGAGAAAGAAGACCGCAGAGTAAACGCTAAGAGCCTTCTGGGCGTTCTTTCCTTGGGTATCGTTGGTGGCACCACCATCCGCATCATCGCTGACGGTGCAGATGAGAAGGAAGCTGTTGAAAGTCTGGTAGAACTGGTAGAATCCGGTTTTGCTGAATAATCCACAGTAAGCTGCCAAAAGCTTCGGCGACGAATCAGTCGTATAGGAACCGAAAAGGTGTATCGGCCATTTTGGCTGATACACCTTTTTTGACATAGTGGAAAGGAGGAAAGATTGTGGACAATCCCAGATTGGATTACCTCAGGGATAAGGTAAAAAAACTGCCGTTTCAGCCAGGAATTTACATTATGAAGGATAAAAAGGGGCAGATCATCTATATCGGTAAGGCGAAGGCGCTGAAAAACCGTGTCAGCAGCTATTTCCGCAGTGTGGACAAACATACACCCAAGGTCTACCGCATGGTAGAGAATGTTTGGGATTTTGAATATATTGTGACCTCCAGTGAGTTTGAAGCACTTGTTTTGGAATGCAGCTTCATCAAGCAGCATTCCCCAAAATACAATATCCTCTTAAAAGATGACAAAGGGTACCATTATATCCGGATCGGCGGCGGGGAATATGGCAAAATCACAGCAAGCCACCAGCCGCTTAAGGATGGTGCGAGGTACCTTGGCCCCTATCTTTCCGGATATGTGGTCAAGCAGACGGTGGATGAGGTAAACAAGGTCTTCCTTCTGCCAACCTGCAACCGTAATTTTCCGCAGGAGATCGGAAAACAGCGTCCCTGCTTAAATTACCACATCAAACAGTGTATGGCTCCGTGCAGCGGAAAGATCAGCCCGGAGGAATATGCGGAGGCACTTGAAGAAGCGGTGAGCTTTCTCAAAGGTTCCAGCACCCAGATTCAAAAGGTGCTGACAGAAAAGATGATACAGGCATCGGAAAATCTCCAGTTTGAAAAAGCTGCCCGCTATCGGGACCGTATCCGAGCCATTCAGGGACTTCAGGAGAACCAGAAAGTGGTGTCCATCCGCTATGAAGAGGAGGATGTCATCGCTCTGGTGCAGTCTTCGATCAAATGCTGTGCCGTTGTTTTGCAGTTTCGGGATTATCGTCTGGTGGATAAGGAATATTTTATGCTCGACGAAATGGGAGAATTTTCCGAAGAAGCACTCTTTTCGGCGGATGAGCAAAAGAAAAATCAGGCTGCGGAAAAGGTGCTGCAGGAGATGCGTACCCAGTTTGTGCTCCGATATTATGATATGAAGGGCAGTGTTCCAAAATCGGTGGTTTTGGATGGACAGCCAAGCTGTCAGCAGGAACTGGAAGAATATCTCTCCAAAAAGGCAGGCAGAAGCGTTCAACTGTTAATCCCACAGAAGGGAGACCAGATGAAGCTGCTTTCTATGGCAAAGGAAAATGCCAGCCAGCAGATTGCCGAACAGACCCGCCGCACCAGTCGGGAAATTTCTGCATTGGACGAGCTTGCAAGGCTTTTAGGGCTGCAGAAGGTTCCAAACTATATTGAGGCATACGATATCTCCAATATCGGCAGCGAGACCATTGTAGCCGGTATGGTAGTGTTTGAGGGAGGACGCCCGCTCAAGGGAGCATACCGCAAGTTTTCGGTGCGTTCGGTACAGGGAAAGCCGGACGACTATGCTTCGATGCGGGAGGTCATTATCCGACGTCTGGAACGCTATTCCCAACACAAGGAAGAAGGAGTTGGCTTTGGTCATCTGCCGGATCTGATTTTGCTTGATGGTGGTCGGGGACATGTAGCGGCAGTCAAGCCGATTGTACAGCAGATGGGATTTTCCATTCCGGTGTTTGGTATGGCAAAGGATGACAGACACCGCACCAGAACCATCGCCACAGAGGATGGAGAACTGTCTGTTTCTTCCTTCCGCTCAGCGTTTGATCTGCTGACCAGTATTCAGGATGAGGTACACCGTTTCTCCATCACTTATTCCCGTCAGAAGCATGCAAGCCGCGCAATGGATTCGGTGCTGCGTTCAGTAGAGGGAATCGGCGAAAAGAGGGCAAAAAATCTTTTCCTGCGTTTTAGGACGCTTAAAGCGATGGAGGCTGCTACTTTAGAACAGCTGGAGGAGACACCAGGCATGACCCATCTGACCGCCTGCAATCTTTATCGTTATCTGCATGAAAAAACAAATGAAGCGTGCGGGGAAGAAACGGAAAATTAAGAAGCAGGAAAGTTTGTCCGGAAAAATTGACAAAGCACAGTTTTAGCATTGACAAATACAGGAAAAGTGAACATAATAAAGAGGAATCCAACAAGGACATCTTTCGAAATCAAAAATATAAAAACTTGTCCATAGAAAGGGAAATGATATGAGAGTTACCACAGGTCTTGCAAGAGGAAGAAATCTGGAAGCACCACAGGGGCTGGATACCAGACCATCTTCCGATATGACAAAGCAGGCGGTATTTAATATTATTCAGAATTATGTAGAGGGAGCTGTATTTGTCGACCTGTTTGCAGGTTCCGGACAGATGGGTATTGAAGCACTCAGCCGCGGCGCAAAGACTGCGATCTTTACCGATACCTCCAACAAAGCAATCGAAGTAATCAAGGCAAACCTCAAGCACTGTGGATTGATGGAACAGGCAAGAGTAGCTCAGATGGATGCAAAATCCTTTTTGCAGGGAGCATCCCAGAAGTTTGATATTGTCTTTCTTGATCCGCCATATCAGAAACAGATGATCGATGAAGTGCTGCCGATTCTGGTATCCAAAATGGCAGAGTCCGGTATTATTGTGTGCGAAACCGAGCGCAACGAACAGCTTCCAGAAGAAGCAGGAAACTTTGTGCGCCACAAGACCTATCTGTACGGCAAAGCGAAGATCACAGTATATCGTGAGCGTGAGGAGCAGGAGGAAGAATAATCAAATGCAGCAGGAAAGAATTGCAGTAGTCCCGGGAAGCTTTGATCCAATCACCAAGGGACACATGGATATTATCCGTCGTGCGCAGACTCTGTTTGATAAGGTTATCGTTCTAGTTGTAATCAATGCACTGAAAAATCCTTGTTTCTCGGTACAGGAACGTGTGGAATTGATTCGGGATTCTATTCAGGGAATTGACGGTGTGGAAGTGGACAGTTATGATGGACTGCTTGTAGATTATGTCAGGGATGCAGGTGCCTGTGCGATTGTTAAAGGACTGCGTGCAGTTTCCGACTTTGAATACGAGTTTCAGATGGCATTAATCAACAAAGAGTTGTATAATAAAGTAGAAACCGTTTTCCTGACCACCAGTGCAGAAAATCAGTACCTCAGCTCAAACGTGGTCAAACAGATCGCTTCTTTTGGAGGAGACATTCATCAGTTTGTTCCGGAAGAAGTACATGACCGTATTGTTCACCGTCTGGACAAAACCCGGCAATAGCAAAAGCAGGAACAGGAGGAATGTACGATGAATATTGATGAAATTTTGAATATGATCGACGACATGTTGGAAGAAGCATGGAGCCTTCCTTTTTCGGGAGGACGCTGCGTGGTTGACGCACAGAAGGTAAAAGAGTGCGTGGAAGATATCCGTCTGAATCTCCCAGGTGAAATTAAACAGGCAAAGATGATTGTTGCAGACCGCAACGATATTATCAAAACCGCAGAGCGTCAGGCAGAAACCACTCTGCGCAAAGCAGAAGAGCGTGCCAGAATGCTGATTGCTCAGGAAGAGATTGTCAAACAGGCACAGGAAAAAGCAGCTGACATCATCGCTCAGGCACAGATGGCTGCAAAGGAAATCCGCCGTGCATCTCACGAGTTCTCTGATTCGATCTTAAAACAGACAGAGGAAAACCTGAGCACTTCTCTGAAAAATGTTCGGGATACCCGTCAGGCACTGCGCAACGCAACCAGCAAATCAAAACAGATTCAGGTACAAAAAGAAGACTAAAAAAGTACAGCTTTCCCATTAATCTTTGGATTTGGGAAAAGCTGTTTTCTTTTTGAAAGGAGGTTATCATGAGTACCTCTGCATTAAAATGGACTGCACTTGTTTTGATGGTTTTGGATCATCTGGGAGAATTTTTCCCCGGACAGATTCCGTTGTGGTTTCGTTATCTGGGCAGAATGTCAGCACCGCTGTTTTTGTTCTGCCTTGCAGTTGGAATGCGTAAGACCCGAAGTCGGACAAGATATATCAAGCGGCTGTGGATTGGTTCGGCGGTGATGGGGAGTGGAAATCTTTTGCTGACGCTGCTTTATCCCAATGCCCCGGTTGCGGTCAGCAATAACATTCTCTCCACGATGGTGGTTATCGCAGTTCTAATTTGGATTTTTGAAAGCTTTGATGATAATTATCAACGGACCGACCGTCTCAAGCGTCCGGAAGCAGCACTGGGGATCTTTGCAGCAGTTCAGGTTCTGGTGATTGTGATGAGCAATCTGACATTAGGACAGGGAAAACAGTGGGCACGATTTATCAATGGACTGATCCCGAACATTGCTTTCTGTGAAGGGAGCATCGATGTTGTACTGTTGGGATTGATTCTTTATTTTTGCATGAACTCTTCCAAACGTCTCTGTATTGGGTATATCATCTATTGCGCATTGCAGCTGTATTCTTCTTTCAGTCGTTCGCTTTCCTATGGGCAGCTCAATTATATGGTGCAGTATTTTTATCAGTGGATGATGATTGGTTCCTTGCCGCTGATGCTTTTGTATAATGGCAGGAAGGGAAAAGGAAACGGAAAATTCTTTTATTTCTTTTATCCGGCACACATCTGGATATTCTTTCTTTTGTCTAATCTAATAGAGAAAACAAGATAAAAACGCTCCCGGTCAGGGAGCGTTTTCAACATTTGTTATGAGGAGGAATGATTATGAACCAAACAACAGGTTCTCTCTGGGTCGTTTATGCGCTGCTGTCGGCATTGTTTGCGGCATTGACCTCTATTCTGGCAAAAATCGGAATTAATGGAGTGGATTCCAACCTTGCAACTGCGATCAGAACGGTGGTTGTTCTGGTAATGGCTTGGGGATTGGTTTTTATGACCGGTGTACAGAAACAGATTTCCAACATTGGAGCGCGCTCCTGGCTGTTTCTGGTTTTATCCGGAATTGCAACTGGACTGTCCTGGCTATTTTATTACCGGGCGCTGCAGATGGGGGATGCAAGCAGGGTCGTACCGATTGACAAGTCCAGTGTGGTAATCAGCATGGTGCTGGCATTTGTTGTACTAAAAGAGCAGCTTACCTGGCAATCGATTGTGGGAGGTCTACTGATTACAGCCGGAACTTTTGTACTGATCTTGTAAGGTGTTTTGGCAATATCACAAAAAATAAACAAAAAAACAGGGAAATCACACTAATTTTTATAAAAACTATTGCATTATGTGCGATTTCCCGTTATCTTATAAGAGTAGAATTTATTTTATCGTTTTGCAATTTCTTTTGCAAACGGAACATTTTCTACGCAGAATTCCCGACCATCCAGATAAGAGAGGATTCCGCCGTCAGTCTGGAAAGCAAAACGCAGTTTGTAAGCGTACAAAGCCTGATAGGAATAGCCAAGACCTTTGTTTTGGGCATTGGTTCCGTATTTAGTATCGCCAACCAGAGGATGTCCGTAGAAAGCCATGTGAGCGCGGATCTGATGAGTTCTGCCTGTTTTGAGATCCACTTCCAAAAGGCTGAGCTTTCCGTTGGTTTCCAGTGTTTTGTAGCGGGTAATGATGGTTTTGCTGCCCGGTACCTGATTCCGATAGATTCGGACCTGATTGCGACTGCTGTCTTTGAGCAGAAAATCTTTTAAGGTTGCAGATTTTGGTTCTGGAACGCCGTGTACCAGACAGAGGTAAAGTTTCACAAGCTCCCGATCTTTGACCTTCTGGTTGAGGATGCGCAGGGACTGAGCGTTTTTGGCAGCGATTACAATGCCGCCGGTATTGCGGTCAATGCGGTTGCACAAAGCGGGAACGAAGCTGTTTTCCTGTTCAGGATCGTACTCTCCTTTCTCATAGAGATAGTGGAGGATGCGGTTGATCAGGGTATCGGGGGTGTTGTTATCATCCTCATGGACGACCAGACCGGGCTTTTTATCCACCAGCATGATATTTTCATCTTCATAGATGATATTGAGTGAGCTGGGCACCTTTAAAAATGCAAGGTCCTGGCGGCCTTCTCCGAAGAATTCGTCGTTGATATACAATTCTACAAGGTCTCCAGCCTGAAGCTTGTCCTGAGGCTGACAGCGTTTTTTATTGAGCTTAATCCGTTTTAATCGGAAATATTTATATAACAGATTGTTAGGGAGAGCAGGAACTGTTTTTTCGACAAACTTGCTGATCCGCTGTCCCGCATCATTTTGATTGATGGTAAACGATTTCATAGAACATACCTTTCTGCATCAAGAGCGGCTTGGTGTTTTGGAATGATTTGATTATAACATACCGATAAAATTTTGCAAGGAATGAAGGCATGTCAGAACAGATTCTGACAAAAAGGAAAGGAACGATGTGCTATCATGCAGCAGGAAAACAAAAATATCCATGAGGGACATCGCAAACGATTAAGACAGCGGTTTGATCAGGTAGGGCTGGATGGATTCAGCGAGCACGAGATTCTGGAGCTTATCCTGTTTCAGGTAATTCCACGCCGCGACACCAATCCTCTAGCACACGAACTGATCAATCATTTTGGAAACCTTGCAGAAGTGCTGGATGCTTCCAAAGATGAACTGATACAGGTCCCAGGGGTAGGAGAAGCGGTCGCTTCCTTTCTGTGTCTGTTTTCGGCAGTAAACCACTGGCAGAGAAAGCAGGGAGAGAAACCGGAAAAGGTGATCCTAAACACCTCGGCAAAGGCAGGAAGTTACCTGAGTGCCCGTTTCAGAGGACGCACAAAGGAGACTTTGATTATTCTGTGTATGACACCCGACCGACGGGTTTTGTACTGTGATGAGCTTGGGAGCGGGGTCGGTGACAGCGTCACAACCACCCTGCGTGAGGTGGCACGGCTATGCATGAAGAAAAACACACACGACATCATTCTGGCACACAACCATCCCAGTGGTTTGGTGCTGCCATCCAGAGAAGACATTACCATGACGAGACGCGCGCAGGATTTTTTAAAGGATATTGGAGTAAAGCTGCACGATCATTTCGTTATAACAGATGGAGAGTATTATTCCATGAAAGACCATAAGCTGTTTTAGCTTAAGGATAAAGCCCAAAGAGGCAAAAACTCCGCTTTACGGAGAAAAAGGAGGAGAACGATGATGAAAAAAACGATGACTATGTTACTCACAGCAGCAATGATTCTGTCAATGAGCGTAACCGCTTTTGCAGCAGAAGCAAAATACAGCGTTTCGGTTGATGATGATCTGCTGACCGTGAACAATGGGGAAACAAAGGCAACCTATCAGCTGGAGGACTCGAAGCTTTCTTTGAGTAAGAGCAATGATGGCGGTATCGCACTGTCTTTCCGCACAGAGGATGAGGGCGGCAAAAAGGTAACGCTTGGTGAACAGAAAGACGTCAGCATTTCCGGCGACATCGATTACCTCAACATCAGCCAGACACTGGATAAAGATTACACCATTCAGCTGGATGAAGATGCTGATATCAAAGAACTTTATTCGGATGGCAATGCCCAGATTAAAGTAGATGGAGAAATCAGCAGAGCATATCTGAGCTCGAGCGGTGCAAAATTGACAGCTAACAGCGGCAGCGATGTGGAAGTTGTTTATGCAAAAAATAAAAACAGCGTAAAAGGTCTGCTCAGCCATCGGGTAAAATCTTACGTAGAGCCACCAAAGATTGAAAGTGTTTCCTCTAATTATGATTATGACCGTTACTACTATTATGACGGCAGATATTACAGAAGAAGCGATTCGGATCTTGGCGTCAGCAATGTATATGACCGTGGAAGCAGTGTTCGTTTTTACTGTGATGTTTCTGGTGCAACAGTACGCTGGAACGGAGAAAAGATTGGTACCACAACCAAAGGAACCAATACCTTTGATGTAGGTCCAAACCGTTACTGGGATGATAAACTGACCATCTCCAAGGATGGATATGAAACCGATACCATCTATCTGGGTGACTACTATGACGACTATCATTACTATTCCTACCGCGACGGTGTTCGTTACTGGAGAGTTTATTAATCGTCCATTTTTAATTTGATTGATATTGTGAAAAAGGCAGCTTTTGGCTGCCTTTTTTGCTTAAATAGCACAGAAAAAGTCTACAATAAAAAAGAGATTTGGTAAGAGAACTGCTTTTGTTTGCAAAGTGAAAATATCGATTGACTTCACGTTTGCGTAGTGCTAAAATCATAGGAGATAAGAGAAGAAATCACGAAAATAAAAACGGGAAAGAAGGGAAGAAAATGCAGGAAGAAAAAGGATTTGAGCTGGTATCGGCCTATCAGCCGACTGGAGACCAGCCGCAGGCAATCCAGCAGTTGGCAGAGGGTGTTCTTCATGGAGACAAGGAACAGACGCTGCTGGGTGTTACTGGTTCGGGTAAAACTTTTACCATGGCCAATATTATCAAAGAAGTAAATCGTCCAACTTTGGTTCTGGCACACAACAAGACGCTGGCAGCACAGCTTTGTTCGGAATTTAAGGCGTTTTTTCCCAATAATGCGGTGGAATACTTCGTCTCCTACTACGACTATTATCAGCCGGAGGCCTATATCGCAAATACTGATACCTATATAGAAAAGGACAGTGCAATCAATGATGAGATCGAGAAGCTCAGACATTCGGCAACTTCGGCACTGTCCGAACGCAGGGATGTCATCATCGTTGCCAGTGTTTCCTGCATCTATTCGCTGGGTGACCCAATCGATTACCGCAACATGGTAATCTCGCTGCGTACCGGAATGCAGAAGGAGCGCGATGAACTGACCAAAAAGCTGGTCGAACTGCAGTATGAGCGCAATGATGTCAATTTCATCCGAAACAAATTCCGTGTGCGCGGGGATGTAGTGGAGATTTTTCCATCCTATGGAAGTGAAACAGCAATCCGCGTTGAGTTTTTCGGTGATGAGATCGACCGTATTTCAGAAATCAATGTGGTCACCGGCGAGGTAAAAAACGTGGTTTCCCATGTTGCAATCTATCCGGCATCTCACTATATCGTTCCAAGAGATAAGATGCAGAAGGCACTGACCGAGATTCGGGACGAGATGGAAGAAAGGATTGCTTACTTTAAGGCAAACGACAAGCTCATTGAAGCACAGCGCATCATGGAGCGTACAAACTACGACATGGAGATGCTGACTGAGATCGGTTTCTGTAAGGGAATCGAAAACTATTCCCGTGTTCTTTCAGGCAGGGCTCCGGGCAGCTGTCCTTATACCTTGCTTGACTATTTTCCGGATGATTTTCTGTTGTTCGTGGATGAGTCCCATGTTACCCTGCCGCAGGTTCGCGGAATGCATGCGGGGGATCAGGCAAGAAAGAAGAATCTGGTGGATTATGGATTCCGCCTGCCGTCTGCCTTTGATAATCGCCCGCTTACCTTTGATGAGTTTTACAGCAAACTCAATCAGGTGATTTTTGTCAGTGCGACTCCGGGACCTTTCGAGAAGGAAAAGAGCAAACGTATTGTGGAACAGGTCATCCGACCGACCGGATTGGTTGATCCGGAAATCGATGTTCGTCCGGTTGACGGACAGATTGATGATCTGCTGTCCGAAATCAATACCCGCGTGGAAAAGGGTGAGCGCGTGCTGGTAACTACCCTGACCAAAAAGATGGCGGAGGATCTGACCGGATATTTTGAAAACATGGGGGTCAAGGTGCGGTACATGCACCATGATATCGACACGATCGAGCGAATGGAAATTATCCGTGATCTTCGTCTGGGTGAGTTTGATGTCCTGGTCGGCATTAACCTGCTGCGTGAAGGTCTGGATATTCCGGAAGTTTCGCTGGTGGCGATTCTGGATGCAGACAAGGAAGGTTTCCTGAGAAGTGAAACTTCGCTGATTCAGACTATCGGCCGAGCAGCGAGAAACGCAAACGGTAAGGTTATCATGTATGCGGACTCGGTGACCGACTCGATGGAACGGGCAATCAGCGAGACCTACCGCCGTCGTGAGGTTCAGTTAAAATATAATGAGGAGCATGGAATTGTTCCGCAGACCATTAAGAAGGATGTACGGGAAATCCTGGAAATTTCCACCCGTGAGCATACCGATAAGCTGGGTAAAGGTAAGAAGCGCATGACCCAGACGGAACTGAGGGCTACCATTGAAAAGCTGACTGCCGAAATGAAGAGCGCGGCACAGATTCTGGAATTTGAACATGCTGCTTACCTGCGGGATAAGATCAAAAAGCTCAAGGAGCAATATACTGCAAATCCAAACCTGAAGATTATGAAGGAAGCGGACGAAAAAAATAAAAGCGGAAAACGAAGCAGAAAATAAAAGGGCAGAAAGCAGGTGAAAAAATGGAAGGTTTTGATATCGAAGTCTATATGCAGAAAATAAAACAGGAACTGCTCAATACCTTTGGAGATGAGCTGGTGTACCTTGGATTACAGGGGAGCTTTCGCAGAGGAGAAGCAAGGGAGAGCAGCGATATTGATGTTATGGTCATTCTGGAAGAGTTTACTGTCGAAAGAATGGCAGAATACCGCGAGATTTTAAAACGTGTGGGAAACTTTAACAAAAGCTGTGGATTTATCTGCGGAAGAAAAGAGATGAAAAACTGGAACCGTTTTGAAATCTGCCAGCTTTTGCACGAAACAAAAGATTATTATGGAACACTTTCCCAACTGGTGCCTGCATACTCCAGACAGGATGTGCAGGATTACCTGAAAACTGGAGCAGGCAATTTATATCATGAGCTTTGCCATCGCTATATTCATGCACCAGACACCCTGCAAGAGATACTTCCATTTTTATATAAAGGGACATTTTATCTGCTGCAAAACCGTCATTGGCTGAACACAGGAGAATATCTTCAGGACAGAACAGAACTTTTGACCTGTCTGAGTGGTCTGGATCAAATAGTTTTGCAGATTGGAATTAAGATGCGGGAAGGAATATCCTGCAAACAGGAGGAAGCCTTGGAAGCATTGTTTTTATGGTGCAGGGAGATTCTTTGGGAAGAAACACAGCAGAGACTTTGTGCAGATAGAAGAAAAACGATATTTGGGAGGACAGAATGAACGATAAAATCACGATTCATGGTGCAAGGGAACACAACCTGAAAAATATCGATCTGGAAATTCCAAGAGACAAGCTGATTGTCTTTACCGGACTTTCTGGTTCAGGAAAATCTTCCCTTGCTTTTGATACCATCTATGCGGATGGTCAGCGGCGTTATATGGAGAGCCTTTCTTCCTATGCGCGTCAGTTTTTGGGCATGATGGAAAAACCGGATGTCGATGAGATCAGTGGACTTTCTCCGGCAATTTCAATCGACCAGAAAACAACATCCAAAAACCCTCGTTCCACTGTTGGAACGGTAACCGAAATTTATGACTATCTGCGTCTTTTGTATGCACGAATTGGTATTCCGCACTGTCCGGTCTGCGGCAGAGAAATCCGTCAGCAGACAGTTGACCAGATGGTGGACAAGGTGATGGAGCTGCCGGAACGAAGCAAAATCCAGATTCTGGCACCAATTGTCCGCGGCAAAAAGGGAATGCACCAAAAAGAGTTTGAACGGGCTAAAAAATCTGGATATGTTCGTGTTCGGGTGGATGGAAACCTGTACGACCTTTCGGAAGAGATTACGCTGGACAAAAATAAAAAGCACAACATTGAAATAGTGGTGGATCGTTTGGTTGTGCGCGATGATATTCAGTCCAGACTGACCGACTCACTGGAAACAGCAATTGGGCTGACCGGCGGCTTGGTTGTTGTGGATGTTGTGGACGGGGAAGAGATGATGTTCTCACAAAATTATGCCTGTCCGGAACATAACATCAGTATTGAGGAATTAAACCCTCGTATGTTTTCGTTTAACAATCCATTCGGTGCCTGTGAAAAATGTACTGGCTTAGGTACCTTTATGAGCATCGACCCTGACTTGGTTATCCCGGATAAAAGCAAGTCCATTCGGGAAGGCGCAATTAAGGCAAGCGGATGGTACTATGCAGAAGGGGGAATCTCCCAGCTGTATTTCCAGAGCCTTGCAGACCACTATCATTTCTCTTTGGACACTCCGGTAAAAGACCTGCCAAAAGAGATTGTGGACATCCTTTTGTACGGAACCAAAGGCGAAAAGATCAAGATGGTGCGCGATACCGAGGATGTAAAATCCACCTATTATACTGAGTTTGAGGGAGTGGCAAACAACCTCGAACGTCGTTTCAGGGAGACTTCTTCCAACTGGATGAGGGAAGAAATTACTAACTGGATGAACTCGGTGGATTGTCCGCAGTGTCATGGCGACCGACTGAAAAAGGAGAGCCTGTCCGTTCTGATCGGTGGAATGAATATCAGCCAGCTTTGCCGACTGTCGGTAGCGGCAATGATCGACTTTTTCAATAACCTTCAGTTGACCGAAAAAGAGGAGATGATCTCCCATCAGGTCATCAAGGAGATTCGTTCCCGCTTAGAATTTTTAAAAAATGTTGGTTTGGATTATCTGACCCTCTCCAGAGCATCGGCAACTTTGTCGGGCGGAGAAAGTCAGCGTATCCGCCTTGCAACCCAGATCGGTTCTTCCCTCATGGGAGTTCTGTATATTCTGGATGAACCGAGCATCGGTTTGCATCAGCGGGACAATGACAAGTTGATCGACACCCTGCGTCATCTGCGCGACTTGGGTAATACCGTCATTGTGGTAGAGCATGATGAGGATACAATGTTTGCTTCAGACTACATTGTGGACATCGGTCCGGGCGCAGGTGTACACGGCGGTGAAGTTGTTTGTGCCGGTCCAGTCTATGAAATCATGGCTTGCGAACGTTCGATTACCGGTCAGTATCTGAGCGGCAGAAAGAAAATTCCAATTCCAGAAAAACGCAGAGAAGGCAATGGAAAGAAACTGACCATCAAGGGAGCAGCTCAGAATAACCTTAAAAATGTAAACGTTTCCATTCCGCTGGGAACCTTTACCGCAGTTACCGGCGTTTCCGGTTCGGGAAAATCGTCGCTAATCAACGAAATCCTCTATAAAGGTCTTGCAGCAGCGTTAAATCAGGCAAGAGAGCGTCCGGGAAAGCACAAGGAGATTGTGGGATTGGAAGAGCTGGATAAGGTAATTGAAATCAGCCAGAGCCCAATTGGACGTACCCCGCGTTCCAACCCTGCAACCTATACCGGTGTATTTACCGATATTCGTCAGTTGTTTGCACAGACAAATGAAGCAAAAACAAGAGGATATGACAGCGGAAGATTTTCCTTTAATGTGAAGGGCGGACGTTGTGAAGCCTGTGAGGGCGACGGAATCCTTCAGATCGAGATGCACTTTTTGCCGGACATCTATGTTCCGTGTGAGGTCTGCAAGGGAAAACGTTATAACCGTGAGACACTGGAAGTAAAGTATAAGGGAAAAAATATCAGCGATGTTTTGGAGATGACAGCGGAGGAAGCATATCTTTTCTTCGAAAATATCCCGAAGATCGCACGCAAGATGAAGACCCTGTGCGATGTTGGACTTGGCTATGTAAAGCTGGGACAGTCTGCAACAACTCTTTCCGGTGGTGAGGCACAGAGAGTAAAGCTTGCAACCGAACTTTCCAAACGTGCGACCGGACGAACCATCTACATTCTGGATGAGCCAACAACCGGACTGCATGCAGCAGATGTCCACAAGCTGATTGAAGTGCTCCAGACATTGGTGGACAGCGGAAATACAGTGGTAGTCATTGAGCATAATCTGGATGTCATCAAAACTGCCGATTATATCATAGATCTGGGACCGGAAGGCGGTGACAGGGGCGGCGAAATCATCGCGACCGGTACACCGGAACAGGTTGCGGAATGCGAAGGCTCTTATACCGGAAAGTATCTGAAAAAAGTACTGCTCAAAGGATAATTTCTCGACGCATTGACGCAGAAAAACGTTATAAACTGATATTTATTTGTCAGTTTTGTATCTTTACAATGATATACCTGTTTGGTACAATATTATGAGGAAAAGAAATTTAGAAAGGAAGATGTGAAATGTCCGCTGTTAAAATCACAGAAGGAATTTATTCCGTTGGAATCCAGAACCCAAATATGAGGGTGTTTGATATTGTAATGAAAACTGACTCCGGTACAACATACAATTCCTATGTTGTAAAGGGCAGTGAAAAGACCGCACTGATCGAAACCTGTCATGAAGGATTTTTCCATCAGTACCTTGAAAATATCAAAGAGGTTTGCCCTCTGGAAGAAATCGATTACATCATCATGAATCATAATGAGCCAGACCACTCCGGTTCGATGGCAAAACTTTTGGAACTGATGCCGAAAGCAAAAATCATTGCTTCTCAGGCAGGAAGTCTGTATCTGAAAAACATCACCAATCGCTGTGATCTGGATGTTCAGAAAGTAAAAGATGGAGAAACACTGGATCTGGGTGGAAGAGTTTTGACCTTCTTCTTTGCACCAAACCTGCATTGGCCAGATTCGATGTTTACCTGGGTAGAGGATGCAAAGACCCTGTTTACCTGTGACTTCCTGGGTTGTCATTACTGTGAACCATATACCTTTGATACCAATATCGCATATCCAAAGGCATATGATGCAGCACTCAAACTGTATTACGGAGCAATCTTTGGTCCATTTGCTTCCTTTGTACGCAAAGGTCTGGAAAAGATCAAAGCTCTGCCGGTACAGCCGGAGTTTATCTGCACCAGCCATGGTCCAGTTCTGACCAAAGCAGGCAGAATGGATGAGGTTATTGCAAACTACGAAGCATGGTCTGCACCAGTAGTCCATGAAGTTCCAGTAATTCCTGTATTCTATACCTCCGCTTATGGAAATACCGCAAAACTGGCTGAAAAAATCCGAGAAGGTATTCTGGAAGCAAAACCAAATGCAGAGTGTGTAACCTATGATATTATCGAGCACGATATGGACAAGCTGCATGCACTCATCAACGAATGTGATGCATTCGCAGTAGGAAGCCCAACACTCAACCGTGATGCAGTTCCACCGGTATGGAATCTGCTGGCAGGCATCGATGCAATCAACGCTGCAAAGAAACCAGCGTTGGTATTCGGTTCCTTTGGATGGACTGGTGAAGCTGTTGGAAACATTCAGACAAGACTGCTGGGTCTTAAGATGAATGTTTTTGAAGATGGTTTCAAAGTTACCTTTGTTCCAAGCGAAGAAGATCTGGAAAACGCAAAAGAATTTGGTAAATCCTTTGCTCTGAGCTTCTAATCACGCACAGCTTCTAACAGAGTATTAAAAACATTTTTAAATCAGACAATCCGGTTTAGATTCAGTCTAAACCGGATTTTTTCTTTCTGAAACAAGAAGAAAAAATCAGTGCAGCTGATGGGCAGAACAAAATATATGTCTTAGCTAATTGGCAAATGCAGTAAGATACTTTCATTTTTTCATGACAAATTTACAAAAAACAGGTATAATAAATCTGAAACACAATAAACTGTACTGTTTCATAAAAACCAAAGAAAACAGGGAAAGAAGGAATTTGGAATGAAAGTACTGTTGTTAAACGGAAGTCCTCACGCACAGGGATGCACCTATACCGCACTTTGTGAAGTAGCAGGAGCTTTGGAAAAGAACGGTATTGAAACCGAGATATTCCACATTGGAACAAAACCGATTGCGGGATGTATTGCTTGCGGATCTTGTCTCAAAACAGGAAAATGTGTGTTTGACGATGGTGTCAACGAGTTTGTGGAAAAGGCAAAACGGGCAGATGGCTTTATTTTTGGTTCACCGGTTTATTATGCAAATGCATCCGGTCAGATCAGCGCCTTTTTGGATCGTACCTTCTACGGGAAATCCGCGATTTTTGAAGGAAAGCCTGGAGCTGCTGTAGTAAGCTGCCGTAGAGCAGGTTCCACAGCATCTCTTGACCAGCTGAACAAGTACTTTACCATCTCCGGTATGCCAGTAGTTTCCTCTCGTTATTGGAATATGGTTCATGGCAACACACCGGATGAGGTACGCCAGGACAAGGAAGGATTGCAGATCATGCGCACATTGGGAAATAATATGGCATGGCTGTTAAAATGTATTGAACTGGGCCGCGAAAATGGGGTTTCTTTCCCGGAAAAAGAACCAGCTCAAAAGACAAATTTTATCCGATAAGAAAAAAGGTGCAGTAATCAACTGCACCTTTTTTGATGCTGTTTAGAATCAATCTCGACAAATTTTTCTTGACAAGAGGGAAATCCATGCTTATAATTAGTTTGTCAATCTAATTAAAAATAACAAATGTTACTTTTTATAAAGCAAATCAGTCTGAAAGGAAAACTGACATGAAACCGTTTGAAGAGCAGCTTAATGCTGTGATTGTAGATACCTACCGTTCCATTTTAAAGGTGGAAGAGACAATTTTAAAGCGTTCGGATAAAATTGATCTGACCATCAATGAGATGCACCTGATCGAATCAGTGGGGAAAGGAAAAAACAAACAGAGAACCATTTCGGAAATTGCGGAGGATCTGGGAATCACCCTGCCATCGGTTACAGTGGGAATCAACAAGCTGATGAAAAAGGGATATGTGGAAAAAATCCGAAGCGAAGAGGATGCCCGCATCGTCTATGTTTCTTTGACCCGTATGGGGAAGAAGATCGACTCGGTTCATCGGTACTTTCATGAGTCGATGGTGCGCAGCATTATTCGGGACATGAGCGAAGAGGAACAGCAGGCTCTGTATAAAGGAATCATGAAGTTGGATCAGTTTTTAAAAGAGCAGCTGGGCGAACCTTTGGACCGATAACAACAACGAAACGAGGCGATAGCATGTTTAAAATACTTTCAACCGCAAGTGCGCTTCCAAAATGCCGCAAGACCAATGACGATCTTTCGACCTTTCTGGATACCAGCGATGAGTGGATCAGCCAGAGAACCGGAATTCGGGAAAGAGCCGTCTGCACCGATGAAACGCTGACCGATTTGCTGACACAGGCTGCCGATCAGGCGCTGGAACGGGCAGGAATCACAGCACAGGAACTGGATTTGATTTTGTGTGCAACCATCCGCGGAGATTATATCACACCATCTCAGGCGTGTGTTATCCAGAAAGAAATCGGTGCGAGCTGTCCGGCAATGGATATCAGTGCAGCATGTACGGGATTTATCTATGCACTGGATGTGGCAGCAGGATATTTTGCAAGAAAGAAAGTAAAAAAAGTTCTGGTACTTGCAGGAGACTGTATGACCAGAATGATGGACTGGAGCGATCGTTCCACCTGTGTACTGTTTGGCGACGGAGCAGGAGCAGTTGTTTTGGGCGAGGGAGAAAACCTGATGGCCATTCAACTGACAGCAAATGGAAATGTTGATGTACTCAATATCCCGCATGTGGGTGGAGACAGTCCGTTTGACAAGCTTCCAAAAAATCAGAGCTATCTTTCCATGAACGGAAAAGAAGTATACAAATTTGCAGTTTCATCAATGTATCGGGATGTTCAGATTGTATGTGATCAGGCTGGTGTGAAGGTGGAAGATGTTGACTGGATTGTACCGCATCAGGCAAATCTGAGAATCATAGAAGCTGCAGCTCACAAGTTAAAGGTTTCTGGAGAAAAATGCTTGACCGGCATTGAAAATCTGGGAAATACCTCAGCTGCAAGTATTCCGATTGTTTTGGACAGAGCAAATACCGAAGGCAAGTTTAAAGCAGGCGATCTTCTGGTACTGACCGCATTTGGTGCAGGTCTTACTACCGGAGCCTGCGTGTTAAGATGGTAATTATCCGCTCAAGGATAAATATAAAATAATTTTTCTTTTTAAAATCAGGAGGAAACAATTTATGGTACTGGAGAAAGTAATCGATATTCTGGCAGAATACAAAGAATGTGATGCAAACGAAATTCACGAAGATTCCACTCTGGAAGAACTGGAACTGGACAGCTTGGATACCGTTGATCTGATGATGACCTTTGAAGATGAGTTCGGCATTCAGATGGAAATGAGCGAAGACATCAAAACTGTTGGTGATATCGCAAAAGCAATCGAAGAACAGACAAAATAGTTTTGCCAATCCGGGTTCCCGAAAACAATCGGGAACCCGAACTACAGGCTGTACAGAAGCGAAACGGAAGAAAATACATCTTCGCCGTCTGGCTTTTGCACAGCCTAGAATATGAGAAAGGAAACGATGAACGATGATCAAAACAGAACTTTGCGAACTTTTAAATATCAAATACCCGATTTTTCAGGGAGGCATGGCATGGATTGCTGACGCATCTCTGGCAGCAGCAGTCAGCAATGCTGGCGGACTGGGAATCATTGCAGCAATGAATGCAAATGCAGACTGGCTCCGCGAGGAAATCCACAAGGTAAGAACCATGACAGATAAACCATTTGGTGTCAACATCATGCTGATGAGCCCATTTGCTGACGAGGTATCTGACCTTGTTGTTGAGGAAAAAGTTCCGGTTGTTGTTACTGGAGCAGGTAACCCTGGAAAATATATGAAGAAATGGGTAGAAGCAGGCATTAAGGTGATTCCGGTCGTTGCATCCACAGCAATGGCAAGATTGGTAGAAAGAAGCGGTGCTACTGCAGTTGTTGCAGAGGGCGGAGAATCCGGCGGACATATCGGCGAACTGACCACTATGACCCTGGTTCCACAGGTTTGCGACGCAGTTAAGATTCCAGTTCTTGCAGCAGGCGGTATTGCAGACGGTAGAGGAATTGCAGCAGCATTGATGCTGGGTGCCTGTGGCGTACAGTGCGGAACACGCTTTTTGGTTGCAAAGGAATGTACCGTACATCAAAATTATAAAAACAAGATTTTGAAAGCGAAGGATATCGATACAATCGCAACTGGAAAACGTCTGGGTCATCCGGTACGTTGTCTGAAAAACCAGTTTACCCGTGAACTGTTTAAACAGGAATACAATTCCAATATCAGCGACGAGGAACTGGAAAAGATGGGTGCAGGTGCTCTGCGCAAGGCTGCTAAGGAAGGCGACGAGAAAAACGGAAGCTTCATGGCAGGTCAGTGCGCAGCAATGGTACATAAAGAACAGACCGCACAGGAAATGATTGAAGAAATGTTTGCACAGGCAGAAGAAATTTTGAATCAGGCGAACCGTTTCTGCAAATAGGAGGAAAAGAAAAACAATGGGTAAAACGGCATTTTTATTTGCAGGACAGGGCGCACAGTATACCGGAATGGGAAAAGATCTCTGTGAGTGCTCCAAGGCGGCTGCCAAGGTATTTGAAGCAGCTGATAAGGTACGGGAAAACACCTCTGAGCAGTGCTTTACAGCGCCGGTTGAGGAACTTTCCCAGACCATTAATACACAGCCGTGCGTTTACTGTGTGGATCTTGCAGCCGCAAGAGCTTTGGAAGAAGCAGGAGTTCACGCAGACGCAGTTGCAGGATTTTCTCTGGGAGAGGTAGCTGCGTTGACTTTTGCAGGAGCTTTTTCGGAGGAAGATGGTTTTTCTTTTGTTTGCCGCAGAGCAAAGGCAATGGATTATGCAGCACAGAAAAATCCAGCAGGAATGGCAGCAGTATTGAAGCTTGACAACGAAACAGTGGAAAAAATCTGTCAGGAGTTTGTAAGGGTTTATCCGGTCAACTATAACTGCCCTGGTCAGCTGGTTGCTGCCTGCGGAAAACCGGAACTGGAAGCGTTCTGCAACAGGGTTAAGGAATATAAGGGAAAAGCCGTTCCACTTGCAGTGAGCGGAGGATTCCATTCTCCATTTATGGACAGTGCACAGCAGGAACTTCATCATGAAATCGGTAATTATCATCTGAACGTTCCAAAGCTCCCGATCTATGCCAATATCACAGCGGAATGTTATCCACAGGATCAGCATGAGTGTGAGGAAATCCTTACTTCTCAGGTAACCCATCCGGTTCTCTGGGAAAAAACCATCCGAAATATGGTGGAGGAAGGCTTTACCACCTTTATCGAGGTAGGACCGGGAAAAACACTCAGCGGACTGGTCAAGAAGATCAATAAGGATGTTACTGTCTGCCGCGTGGAAAATAAAGAGACCCTGGAAGAAACACTTCGTGCTTTGGGAAAGGAAACATCGGAGGAATAGAAGATGGGAGAAAGAAAAACAGCTCTGGTCACCGGAGCTTCCAGAGGAATTGGCAGAGCGATTGCAGTCAGACTTGCAAAGGATGGATGCGATGTTGCGGTTATCTATGCTGGAAACAAGGAAGCTGCAGAGGAAACCTGCCGCATGATTGAAGAAAACGGTGCAAAAAGTTTGGCTATCTGCTGCGATGTGTCCGATCCACAGCAGTGTAAGGATATAGTCAAACAGGTGATGGATACCTTTGGCAGCATTGACATTCTGGTCAACAATGCAGGAATCACAAGGGATGCTCTGGTCCTTTCGATGAAGGAAGAAGATTTTCAGAAGGTTATCGACACCAATTTAAATGGTGCGTTTTATATGATTAAGAATACCTATCACGCTTTTATGAAGCGCAGAAAGGGACGTATTATCAACATCAGTTCCATTTCGGGCGTGATGGGAAATGCCGGTCAGGCAAATTATGCCGCTGCAAAAGCAGGATTGATCGGCATGACCAAGTCGGTTGCCAAGGAGCTTGCAGGCAGAGGAATTACCTGCAACGCAATTGCTCCGGGATTTATCCAGACCGACATGACCGCGGTTTTGTCCGATAAGGTAAAGGCAGCGGTTCAGGAACAGATTCCAATGAAGAAAATGGGGCTCGTCGACGATGTTGCAGCAGCTGTATCCTTCCTTGCAGGGGAAGAGTCCGGTTATATCACCGGTCAGGTGTTGTGCATTGACGGCGGATTGAGTATGTAAGAAAACGATAGTCCACACAGGAGGGACATAGATGAGACGAGTAGTAGTAACCGGTATGGGCGTTATTTCGCCGGTTGGAAACGATTTGGAAAGCTTCTGGAACAATTTGACAGAAGGAAAAAACGGTGTTGGCATGATCACCCGTTTTGATACCACCGAACAGAAGGTAAAGGTAGCGGCAGAAGTTAAGGACTTTGAGCCAACTAAATATATTGAAAAATCTCAGGTAAGAAAAACAGATCTGTTTGCTCAGTATGCGCTGGCAGCAGCAGTTCAGGCGATGGAAGATGCAGGACTTAAATCCGGCGAAAATATCGATGCAGAACGTCTGGGCGTTTATGTTGGTTCGGGTACCGGTGGTATTAACACCATTACAGAACAGTGCAATAAATTTGCACAAAGCGGTCCGAAACATATTTCTCCATTCCTGGTTCCGATGATGATTGGCAACATCGCAAGCGGCAGCATCGCAATCCGTTTTGATGCACAGGGACCAAATCTTCCAGTCGTTACCGCATGTGCAACTTCCACCCATGCAATCGGAGAAGCCTTCCATGCAATCTGTCATGGATATGCTGATGCCATCATCTCCGGCGGTGCAGAAGCTGCAATCAATGAGGTTGCTATCGCAGGTTTTGCAAACTGCAAAGCTCTGACTACCTGCGAAGATCCGGAATCTGCCTGCACACCATTTGACAAACGCAGAAGCGGATTTGTTATGGGTGAAGGTGCCGGCATCCTGGTGCTGGAAGAATACGAACATGCAAAAGCAAGAGGCGCGCACATCTATGCCGAAATGGTGGGATATGGAAATACCTGCGATGCTCACCACATTACTGCACCGCATCCAGAAGCAAAGGGTGCATCCAGAGCATTTAAACTGGCTTTGCAGGAAGCAGGCATTGAGGATCTTGAAAAAGAAACCATCTATATCAACGCACACGGCACCAGCACCCCATTAAATGATAAATCCGAGACACTGGCAATCAAACTGGGACTGGGTGAAGAAGCTGCAAGAAAAGCTTATATCAGCTCTACCAAGTCGATGACAGGACATATGCTGGGTGCAGCAGGTGCAGTAGAGGCAATCGCTTCGGTTATGACACTTAAAACCGGAATTATTGCACCAACAATTCACTATGAACAGCCAGATGAAGACTGTGATTTAAACTATGTACCAAACCAGGCAGTGAAAGCGGATGTAACACTTGCAATTTCCGATTCTCTGGGATTTGGCGGTCATAATGGATGCATCGCATTCAGCAAACTGAAAGACTAGGGGGAAGCAGTCGATGAACATTCAGGATATTAAGGAACTTGCAAAGATCATGCAGGAAACAGGGATCACCTCCCTGCATCTGACCGAAGGTGCACTGGATATTTCGATGGAACGAAACACTGCTGCTCCTGCACCTGCTGTCCAACCAGTAGCAGTTCAGGCTCCGGTAGCAGCACCAGTACCAGAAGTATCTGCTCCAACCGCTGAACCAGCTGCTGTAGAAGCACAGGCAGTAGGTACAACCATTGACTTTAACCATATCACTGAGGTCAAATCCCCGATGGTCGGTGTCTTCTATGCTGCACCTTCTCCGGATGCACAGCCTTATGTACAGGTTGGCTCCAAGGTAAAAAAGGGTGATGTGCTGTGCATTATCGAGGCAATGAAGCTGATGAATGAGATTACCGCAGAACAGGACGGCGAAATCGTGGACATCTGTGTTCAGAGCGGTCAGGTTGTTGAGTATTCCCAGACACTGTTTAAGATCTTTTAACGGAAGGAGAGCAAACACAATGACACAGGAAGAAATCAAGAAAATCCTTCCGCACAGAGACAATATGCTGCTGGTAGATGAAGCAGAGCTTTGTGAGGATGAAAAAGATGAACAGGGTCAGCCAACCAAGTGCCGCGGCTCCTATACCATCACCGGCGAGGAGTGGTTTTTGAAAGGTCACTTTCCGGGAAATCCGGTGGTTCCGGGTGTTGTACTGTGCGAGATGATGGCACAGACCTGCTGCGTACTGCTTGCAAGCAAATCGGAAAATGCAGGAAAAATCACCCCATATTTCACCAGCCTTGACAAGGTAAAATTCAGAAACAAGGTTCTCCCGGGAGATAAACTGGAAATTGAGTGCAAGCTGTTAAAAGTTCGGGAACCATTTTATTTTGCACAGGGAAAAGGATATGTCGGCGGAAAACTCTGTGTCTCCGGCGAATTCTCCTTTGCCTGCATCAAAGATTAATTATTGCAGAATGGAGGAAACGCATTTATGTTTTCAAAAATTCTGATTGCAAACCGCGGCGAGATCGCGGTCCGTATTATCCGCGCCTGCAAGGAAATGGGTATCTCCACCGTTGCAGTTTTTTCCGAGGCAGACAGGGAAGCACTTCATGTCAGCCTTGCAGATGAAAGCTACTGTATTGGACCTGCACCGGTTGGGGAAAGCTACCTCAATATGGCAGCGATTATTTCAGCAGCAATCTGTTCGGGTGCACAGGCAATCCATCCGGGCTACGGACTGCTTTCCGAGAATGCCCGTTTTGCAGCACTGTGCGAAGAGTGCAACATAACCTTTATCGGACCAAAGTCGGAAACCATTGCAAAGACCGGCGATAAGGACGAGGCAAGAAAAACCATGCGTGCTGCTGGCGTTCCGGTTATTCCGGGCTGTGATGCGGTTGCAGACGTGGAAGAAGCCAAAGCACAGGCTGAGAAAATCGGTTTTCCGCTGTTGATCAAGGCTAGAGCCGGCGGTGGTGGACGCGGTATCCGTCTGGTCAAGGAAGCATCTGAGCTGGAAGCAGCTTATCAAAACGCTTCCAGAGAGGCTTTAAGTGCCTTTGGAGACGGCGGCGTTTATATGGAAAAGTATCTGTATCCGGCAAAACATATCGAGATGCAGATCCTTTGTGATAACTTTGGAAATGTGGTATGCTTGGGAGAAAGGGAATGTTCGATCCAGCGCAAGAACCAGAAGCTGATTGAGGAATGTCCATCCTCTGCAATTGACCAGAAAACCAGAGAAAAAATGATCGAGGTTGCGACCAAAGCGGCAAAGGCGGTTAACTACCGGAATGCAGGAACGGTTGAATTTTTGTTTGATCGGGATGGAAACTTCTACTTTATGGAAATGAATACCCGTCTGCAGGTAGAGCATACCGTTACTGAGATGGTGACCGGATACGATCTGGTAAAATGGCAGATTCGTATTGCGGCAGGGCAGAAGCTGGAATTCTCTCAGAAAAATGTTCACTTAAACGGTCATGCAATCGAGTGCCGCATCAATGCAGAAAATCCAGAACTGAATTTCCGTCCAAGCTGCGGCAGAGTTACCCTGCTCCATGTTCCAGGGGGACCATGGGTACGTTTTGATACAGCATTGTATCAGGATTATTTTGTTCCGCCGTACTATGATTCGATGATCGGAAAACTGATTGTTTTTGCAAAGACAAGGGAAGAAGCAATCCGTAAGATTCAGGCAGCACTTTGCGAGCTGGTCATTGAAGGTGTCGATCACAACAGTGAGCTGCACATGGAGCTGTTAAATGATCCGGAATTTAAGTCTGGAGATTATTATACCGATTTTATGGCAAAGAGAAGCCGGTAAGATTACCGGTTTTCTTTGCATAATGGAAACGCGGGACGTTCCCGCTTCAGAAAGAGAGGGTGTCCATGCTTTCGAAAAAACTGTTTCAGAAACCGAAAAATGATTTGGAAAATCCAGGACGCAGCACCAAAGAAAGTCATCCGTCAGTTCCGGATGAACTGTGCTTGTCCTGTCCGAAATGCAAAAATATCCTGTTTGTCAGTGACTTAGCCGAGGAGTACAGCACCTGTCCAAAATGCGGCCATCTGTTTCGGATGAACGCCCGTCAGCGTATCAGCATGATTGCAGATGACAAAAGCTTTGTTGAGCATGATCGCGATATGCACTCGGTCAATGTACTGGATTTTCCAGGTTATGAAAATAAATTAAAGCACGCAGTCTTAAACAGCCGTGAAACAGAGGGTGTTGTCTGCGGAAGCTGTACCATCGGTTCTTATCCTTGCTGTTTGTTTGTAATGGAGTCCGGATTTATGATGGGCAGTATGGGTTCGGTGGTCGGCGAAAAGATCACGAGATTGTTTGAATATGCGACCAAACATTCCCTTCCGGTTATCGGCTACACCGTTTCCGGTGGCGCCCGGATGCAGGAAGGTATCCTGTCATTGATGCAGATGGCAAAAACCAGCGGTGCGGTCAAACGACACAGTGATGCAGGAAACCTGTATGTAACTTTCCTGACCGATCCAACAACAGGCGGTGTATCGGCAAGCTTTGCGATGGAGGGGGATATTATCCTTGCAGAACCAGGCGCATTGATTGGCTTTGCTGGTCCGCGAGTTATCGAACAAACAATCCGTCAAAAGCTGCCAGAAGGGTTCCAGAGGGCGGAATTTTTACAGGAAAAAGGCTTTGTGGATGCAATCGTAGAGCGTCCGCAGCAGAAAGAATATCTGACAAAGATTCTGGCACTGCACACACCGTTTGTGCACAAAGAAGAACGAGAGGAGGCAAGTGCGGATGGAAGCTTATAAAAGGGTAGCGGCGGCAAGAGCAAAAGGCCGCCCGAGTGGAAATGACTTTATCCAGAATATTCTGGAAGGATTTTTAGAATTTCATGGCGACCGCCGCTTTGCCGACGATCAGGCAATTGTTGCCGGAGTGGGTTGGCTGTATGATATGCCGGTCACTGCGATTGCGATTGACCGCGGAAAGGATACCAAGGATAAAATCAAACGAAATTTTGGCTCCGCACATCCGGAAGGCTATCGAAAAGCTCTGAGACAGATGAAGCTTGCTGAAAAATTTAACCGTCCGGTTATCTGTTTTGTGGATACAGCGGGTGCATATTGTGGTATCGGTGCAGAGGAGCGCGGACAGGCGCAGGCCATTGCGGAAAATCTGATGGAAATGATGACACTGAAGGTACCGATTATCTCCATTCTGGTGGGAGAAGGCGGAAGCGGCGGTGCTTTGGGGCTTGCAGTATCGGATGAGGTGTGGATGCTGGAGAACGCAGTTTATTCGGTAATTTCACCGGAAGGATGTGCAAGTATCCTGTGGAAGGATGCAAGCAAAACCAAAGAAGCAGCACAGTGTTTGAAGCTGACTGCAGAAGAACTGCTCAATTTAAAAGTGGTAGAGCGCGCAATTCGTGAGCCAAAAGACCCGAAAGAAGGATTTGATAAGCTTTACCTTCGCCTGAAAAAAGACCTGTACAGCGCACTGACACAGGGAAAACGCCTGTCTCCTCAGGAGTTGACAGAGCGTCGTTATCAAAGATTTCGCAGAATGGGGGCGATTGAGGAATGATCCGCATAGTAACAGACAGCACGGTCAATGTGACCAGAGCACAGGCTGCAAAATTGGGACTTCAGGTGCTGCCGATGGGATATATGGTGGACGGTCAGCGCTACCTGGAAACTTACACCGACTGTAATGGAAGTTTTGAGGCACTGCTGCAATCGAAAAACTTTTTGACCAGCCAAGTGTCGTTTGAAAGCTTTGTTTCCTGTTTTTCAGAGAGCATTCGACGCGGAGATGAGGTACTGTGTATTGTTATTTCTTCCCGTTTGAGCGGAACCTATCGTAATGCTTTTGCTGCAGCGGCACAGATCAATTCTGCTTTCCCACAGGGACAGGAAAAGGTCATTGTAGTGGATTCTCTGTCCACAGCTGGCGGCATGCTGCTTCTGTGTGAGGAAGCAATTAAAATGATTGGACAAAAGCTGACACTTCATCAGCTGGCACAGCAGGTGGAGGAATGCAGAAAGAAAATCAGTGTGGTATTTTCTTTGGACAGTATGGATGCCTTGCGTAAGAGCGGAAGAATTGGCATTGTGCGTCAATCGGTCAGCACGATTTTGAATATTCGTCCATTGCTTCGTTGTCAGGATGGTGCCGTTGTCTCACTGGGAACAGTCAGAGGCCGTATGGAACAGATCCGTAAGATGATGCAGGAAATCAAACATACTCCGGAACGAATTGCTCTGAATGTTCCGCAGCAGAGTGCTTCTTTGCCTATGCTGGAACAGGAATTAAAAGAAAAGTTTCCAGGAGTATTCATTGAAAAAAATGATTTTGGTCCGGTGCTCAGCCATCACCTAGGAAGAGGACTGTTGGCATTAAGCTGGATTGAGAAATAACAAATACACCCAACCGTATTTCTATCAGAAGAAAGATGGTTTGGGTGTTTTTTTATGCAAAAAATATTCTTTTTCGAGGAAGAAAATAAAAAACGTTGATTTTTATTAGAAAAATCTTCTTGTGCAGTATGCTTATTAAAACACATGTAAAATGAACACTGTGTGTATAAATGAAATGAATCAAAGAGAATAAAAAAGGATACTATTAAAAAAATCTATATTGATTGTTAAAAAAACATCATATTTGATTCAAAATGGCAGAAATAAATAAAAATTGTAAATAAGCAAACGGTAGTCAATTGAAAAAATTCATATAAGGGCCTTTTGGATATTTTGCAAATTGAAGTGAATTTTTTATTTCGCTAAAATGTAAACGATGTGTTAAAAGAGTCATAAATTGTCTCTTTTGGAAAAGTATTTAGGAGGGTCAATCATGAAAAAACTGATCAGTTTGCTTCTGACAGCAGCGATGCTTGCAAGCTTTGCGCTGACAGGCTGCGGCAGTGGTTCCACTGAAACAACAACGGCAGAGGGAGGACAGACAACGGAAGAAACAACCCAGGAGGAAACTTCTTCTGATGACAAAAAGGTTTTTGTTTATCCGGCAGACCAGGATGTTTCCAATCTGCTTCCATCTTCTGGTGGTTCGGATTCTGTTGCTGTTATGTACAAACCACTTTATGATCCGCTTTATATCATCAACAATGCTGAAACCAGATATTATCTGGTCGATAAACTGGAAGTGTCGGATGACGGCTTAAACATCAAACTGCATTTTAACGAAAATGCAAAATGGCATGATGGAGAGCCAGTTACCGTAGATGACCTTCTGTTTACTTTAAAATATTTTACAGAGGGTGCAACCAAAACCAGCACAACCTATACCAAAATCAATGGTGAAGATGTTGTTTATGAAAAAGTGGATGACTACAATGTCAACATCACACTTCCATCTTACCTGAGTAAATTTGTTACCACCCTTGGAAGACTCTGCATCTACCCAGAACATGTGTTTAATGGGGATGTTACCACTGTTGAGACTTCGGACGCTGCAATGCAGGGAATCGGAAACGGTCCATTCAAACTCAAAGAATGGAACAAAGGCGAAAATATTATTTACGAAAAGAATACCGATTATTACCGTGGCGAAGCAAAAATCGATGAACTGATCATGAAGATTATCCCGGATAGTTCTGCAAAAGAAGTTGCATTCCAGAGCGGAGAAGTTTCCTGTCTGAGAATTTCCAGCAAAGAAAAATATGAGAAATACTCTGCAGATGAAAACTACGAAATCTATGATACACCAGAGTGTCGTGTAAACTATTTCACCTGCAACCCAGTGAGCAGCAAAATTACATCTAAAGAAGCAAGAGAAGCTATTTTCTATGCAATCAATCTGGATGAGATCATGGATACTGTTTATGGTTCGGATATTATGAGCCAGCCGGGTAAGACCGTATTCTGCGATCAGAACCTCTATTTTGCAAAAGAGATGGAAAACTACCCATACGATTTGGAAAAAGCAAAAGAACTGGCAAAAGAGAGCGGTCTGGATCAGGTAACCCTGAAATATATCTACAACAATCAGCGAGTTGGTATGCCGGAAGTAGCAATTGTTATTCAGCAGCAGCTGAAAGCAGCAGGCATCAATGTAGAGCTTCAGGCTATGGATTCCCCATCCTTCTTCTCAATGTTCTTCCAGTGGACAAGCGGTGATGCATCGACTGAATGGGATCTGGGAACCAATGGTTGGGATTCCTTACAGGGTGACCCATCGACTCAGATCGTAATGTATGCTACAAATCCACAGGTAACTAACTGCAGCCAGGAAACAATTGATATGATCAATGCGGCAATCGCAGAACCAAATGAAGAACTGCGCGAACAGAAATTCTTAGAATTCCAGCAGCTGATTCAGGACGACTTTACCATCTACCCAATTTCCTGTCCAAACTATGTTTGGGTCACTCAGAAAGGTGTAACCGGACTGGATACCATCAACTCCATGGTACCATTTGAAGATTGGACATTGATTGATGTAGCGTAATAAAGAAAAAGTTAGTAAAAGGCCTCTCCATTCAGGGGAGGCTTATTTACAATGTAAAGATGATGGGATTTTAAGCAGAAATGCGGGGGAATTTGAAATGAAAAAATTTTGTCTGAAGAGAGTGGTAGAATCAGTCATTGTTCTGATTCTGATCTCTTTCTTCTCATTTGGGGTTATCGAACTTGCCCCAGGTGATATTTCTTCCATGTATATTTCTCCTACAATGACCGAAGAGGAGAAACAGGCCACCATTGAAAAATTAGGGCTTGACCGAAGCATGGGAGAACGCTATGTTGAGTGGTTTAAAGGCGTGCTGCAGGGAGATTTTGGTGTTTCACTTTCCAACAAACGTCCGGTAGCAGAACAGTTTGCGGAAAAGCTTCCAGCAACAATCCTTTTGATGAGTGTATCATTGGCTCTTTCCTTGGTTATATCTATTCCTCTAGGGCTAATAGCAGGACTAAAGAAAAATACGATTATTGACCGGATTATCAATCTGATTGCCTATATCGGGGTATCGATTCCTTCCTTCTGGCTTGCGATGGTCATGATTATCGTATTTTCCCTGAAACTGCGTTTGCTGCCATCCTCGGGTATGCATACAATCGGTGTGGATAGCGCGTGGGATACCATCAAACATCTGATTATGCCTGCCTTTACCCTCTGTATTGGAAACCTTGCAACATTTACCCGATATATTCGTTCCAATACAATCGGTCAGCTGGAAGAAGAGTATGTGTTGACCGCAAAATCCAAGGGAACCAGCAAAGGAAAGATTTTGTTCCGTCATGTCTTAAAAAACTGTCTGCTCCCGATCATCACACTGATAGGAATGCGTCTTGCATCGCTGGTAGTTGGTTCTTTTATTATCGAATCTATCTTTGGCTGGCCAGGACTTGGAACACTGGGAATGTCCGCAATTCAGTCCCGTGACTATCCAATGATTATGGCTTATACAATGCTGTCGGGAACGATTCTGGTTTTGGGCAACTTCCTGGCAGACATTTTGTATGCATTTGCAGATCCAAGAATTAAACAAGGAATGGGTGAAGCACATGGAAGATAAAGCAATCAAGATAAACACAAGCAATGTTCTTCCAGATGACGCATTTGAAGACGTTGTAAAAGAAAAACAGCCAGCAGGTACAAGTTACGACCGAGGACTGTGGTATGATATCTGCCGTAGCTTTAAAGAAAACAAGGTTGCACTGGTTTGTCTGATTATCCTGATTATTATTGCAATTGCTTCTTTGTTGGCACCTTTGTCCCCTTATGATCCGGATGCAATCGATGCAACCCAGAAGCTTTTGCCTCCATCCAAAGAACATTGGTTTGGCACCGACGATTTTGGCAGGGATTATTTTACAAGAGCTCTCTACGGAGGACGTGTTTCGCTGACTGTGGGTCTGGCATCCATGATCTGTACCACGATTATTGGTACTCTGATTGGAACATTCAGCGGATATAAGGGTGGAAAACTCGATATGGTTCTGATGCGATTTACCGACATTTTCCTTGCATTGCCAAGCTTTTTGCTGATGGTTGTGCTCAACACCCTGTTTTCTCCAGGCATGGTAACACTGATTGCGGTTTTAAGCTTGTTCAGCTGGGCATCCGTTGCCCGTATTACCCGTGCAGAAACAATGTCTTTGAAGCAGAAAGACTTTGTGCTTGCGGCAAAAAGCATGGGAGCAAGCCACACCGAGATTATTTTTAAACACATTATCCCAAATATGAGCGCATCCATTATTGTAGCGGGAAGCCTTGGTGTTGCGGGCGCAATTTTGACAGAGTCATCCTTAAGCTTTTTGGGATTGGGTGTTCAGCTTCCGCAGTCTTCCTGGGGAAGTATGCTTCAGCTTGCACAGAAATATATTCTGGATCGTCCGAGCATGGCAGTTTTTCCCGGTCTTTTGATTTTATTTACAGTACTTAGTTTTAATATTATCGGCGATGTCCTGCGCAATGCGCTGGAGCCGAAAATGATTAAGTAAAGGAGGTTGACTTGATGGAACAGTTATTGAAGGTAGAAAATCTTCGGGTTTCCTATCATAGCTATGCAGGCGAAGTTCAGTCGGTGCGCGGAGTCAGCTTCGAAGTGAATAAAGGAGAGACAGTCGCTGTTGTAGGAGAATCCGGCTGCGGAAAATCGGTTACTTCCAAAGCGATTATGGGTCTGATTCAGTGCCCTCCGGGAGAGATCAAAGAGGGAAGTCATATCTATTTTGAAAATCAGGACCTGCTTTCTTTTCAGGAAAAACAGTGGGAGAAATACCGCGGTGCAGAGTGCTCCATGATTTTTCAGGATGCTTTGACTTCGTTAAATCCTACCATGAACATCGGAAATCAGATTATTGAAAATATCACCAATCATAAAAACGTTACAAAATTGGAAGCGAAAAAAGAGGCAATCCGCCTGCTGGAACTGGTAGGAATTCCAGAGCCGGCTGCCAGAATCAAGCAGTATCCGCATGAGCTTTCCGGAGGCATGCGTCAGAGGGTCATGATTGCGATTGCACTTGCCTGCAATCCAAAACTGCTGATTGCGGATGAGCCGACCACAGCGCTGGATGTAACCATTCAGGCACAGATCATCGATCTGATTAAGCAGCTTCAGCAAAAGCTTGGAACATCGGTTATCCTGATTACCCATGACTTAGGGGTCGTCGCAGATATTGCACACAGAATTGTTGTCATGTATTCCGGTAAGGTAGTGGAACAGGGAAGCAGTGAGGACATTTTCTATCGACCAAAGCATCCATATACCTGGGCATTGCTGAAAGCAGTTCCGCGCCTAGATTTACAGAACAAGCAGCAGCTTGTTTCCATTGAAGGAATGCCGCCTGATTTGATCACACCTCCTGTAGGATGTCCTTTTGCAGAACGTTGTCCGCATACCATGAAGATTTGTCAGACAACACCACCGCCCACCTATCATTTTGAGGATGGACATGAAGCAAGCTGCTGGCTGCATCATCCACAATGTAGGAAGGAAAACTTACCATTTGTTGCAGGAGGTGGACAGGAATGCCAGGAGTAAAAGACAGTGAAGTAGTGCTGAAAGTAGAGCATCTGAAAAAATATTTCCCGATGGGAAAACATGCTGTTTTAAAAGCAGTGGATGATGTTTCTTTTGAAATGAAGCGCGGAGAAACATTAGGAATTGTAGGAGAATCCGGCTGTGGAAAGACAACCTGCGGACGTACCGTAATCGGTTTATATGATAAAACGGATGGAACAGTGTTGTACAAGGGAAAAGATGTTCATGCGATGAAGGGAAATGAACGAAAGGCATTTACCAAAGAAGTGCAGATGATCTTTCAGGACCCCTATGCATCTTTGGACCCGCGCTTAAAGGTAAACCAGATTGTCGGAGAAGGAATGCGTATCCACAAGATGTATTCGAGCAACGCAGAAATTCAGGACCGAGTGTTTGAGCTTCTGGATCAGGTTGGACTGAATCGGGAACATGCAAGCAGATATGTCCATGAATTTTCCGGTGGACAGCGTCAGAGAATCGGCATTGCAAGGGCACTGGCACTTGATCCGGAATTCATTCTCTGCGATGAACCGATCTCTGCACTGGATGTTTCCATTCAGGCACAGATCATCAACCTCTTGATCCGCCTGCAGCAGGAAAGAGGTTTGACCTATCTTTTTATCGCGCATGACCTTTCGATGGTAAAGCATATTTCTGACCGTGTAGGGGTTATGTATCTCGGTACTATGGTAGAGATGACCACTTCAGAAGAACTTTATACTAATCCCGCACATCCATATACCAAAGCGTTGCTTTCTGCAATTCCGATTCCGGACCCAAAGGTAGAACACGAAAGACAGCGCATTATGCTCAGTGGAGACGTTCCAAGCCCGATCAATCCTGCTCCTGGATGCCGCTTTAAGGGAAGATGTCCTTATGCAAGCGCAAAATGTTCGCAGGAAACTCCTGTACTGCATGAGATTGCACCAAAGCATTATGTAGCGTGCCATCTTTATTAGGTCGATTCATCCTAAAGGATATATGAAATGGAGGTTATTTTGATGGAAGTTATTAAGACCCTTCCGGCTATTTTTGAAGAGTTCAGTGAACAGCGCCGCAATTCTTTTCTGCACGCGTATGAGACCAAACAGAAAAACATCCCGTTTGTCGGTACTTTTTGCACCTACACTCCAACCGAGGTGATCATGGCATCCGGAGCAATTCCAGTAGGATTATGTTCTTTTTCGGATGAAACGATTGCAGAGGCAGAACAGGACCTTCCACGAAATCTTTGTCCATTAATCAAATCCAGCTACGGATTTGCTAAGACACAGAAATGTCCATTCTTCTATTTTTCTGATCTGATTATAGGGGAGACAACCTGTGACGGAAAAAAGAAAATGTATGAAATGCTTGGAAAAATCAAGGATACCTATATCATGGAGCTTCCAAACCGCCAGTCTCCGATGGGAAGAAAACTCTGGAGGGAAGAGATTGTTGCACTGAAAGAGAAACTGGAAGAAAAATTCGGTGTAACCATCACAGAGGAAAAGCTTCGGGAACAGGTAAAACTTTCTAACCAAAATCGTCTGGCACTGCGTCATTTCTATGAGCTGATGAAACTGGACCCACCACCGATGGCAGGGGCGGATCTGTACAGTGTTCTGTACGGCTCCAGCTTTAAATTTGAGCGAAAGAAAGCGATCGATGAGGTAAATGCCCTCACAGAACGCATCCAGAAAGAATACGACGAAGGAAATCGTCCTATTCCAAAACGTCCTCGTATTCTGGTTACCGGTTGTCCGATTGGCGGAAACGCAATGAAGGTTGTAAAGAGTATTGAAGCAAACGGCGGAAATGTTGTTTGCTTTGAAAATTGCGGCGGCGCAAAATCGGTGGACGAACTGGTGGATGAAAATGCAGAAGATATCTACCAGGCAATCGCAGATCGCTATTTGAATATTGGATGTTCCTGTATGACACCAAACGAAAATCGTCTGAAACTGATGGGACGTCTGCTGGAAGAATATAAAATCGACGCAGTCGTTGAGGTTATTTTGCAGGCATGTCATACATATAATGTGGAGGCATACCAGATCAAACAGTTTGTTACTTCCAAAGGTTTGCCATATATGTGTGTAGAGACAGATTACTCATCTTCGGATGTAGGACAGCTCAATACCCGTTGTGCTGCTTTTATTGAGATGCTGTAAACTTATGATGATAAAGAAAAAGCTCAGTCTAAGTTTTTACTTGGACTGAGCTTTTTGTTACTGTTTCGTCTGTTCTTTTTTATTGTAGCGGTCGATCCAGATATTGGCGATGGACAGAGCTTCGTACAATCCATCACGTTCTGCCTTATTTAGGATGCGCTCCTTAAGCGGCAGGGTTTCATCGGTCAGAATCAGCTGGACAACAACCTTGTTTGCCATATTCATTCCGTGAGCCGGAGTCTGGCTTTTAATCTGGAGATGTGCAACGCACTTGTCTCCCATGCTTCCGTAATATAAAGTTTCTCCACTGCGGACAAGGGGTCTTCCCTTATACATCAAAAATTCCTGTGGCATAATAAAAACTCCCTTCCAGTATAATCAGTTTTGGAACCTCTTTTGACAAAAAAAGCGGATAGCCCCCTTTTTGGCCATCCGCACCTTCTTTTTGCAAAAAATTAAAGTCCCAGCTTCCAAGATGATCCTGGCAGAATTATTCTCCCAGATAGGATTTTACCAGAATCTGCAAAAGTTCATCCCGGTCGATTCGCCGAATCAGGCTGCGGGCATTGTTGTAGGTGGTGATATAGGTCGGGTCTTCCGAAAGAATATAGCCGACGATCTGATTGATCGGGTTGTATCCTTTTTGTCTGAGTGCATCGTAAATGATGGTCAGAGTTTTTTTGATTTCCTTTTCCTTGTCATCATGCAGCGAAAAAGAGATCGTTGGTTCGTGCATATATGATACCTCCGCTTCCCCCTCACCACAATGGGTCAAGGGCTTGATTAGTCAACAAAGACTTTCTGGTTTGCGATACTTCATAACACACTTCTATCATACCGCAATTGCGCTAATTTTTCAACCAATTCGGGTGATTTTATTCTATTTTCTATAATAAATCCACTGGAAGTTGTTAGAAACCACTAAAAATAATCGTCGATATGCTGGGGTTTTTAAGAAATTTTGTTCTGTTACTGTTCCGGATAATTTCCGAGAAATTTTAGATACTCGATGTCCTGCTTAAGATTTTCCAAAGCAGTGATAACGTTTTTCTGTGCCATATTTCCCTCGAAATCCCAGTAGAACAAGAACTCAAAAGGGCTGTCCGGGATTGGGCGGGACTCAAGTTTTAAGAGGTTAATTTCCTGATCAGCAAAGCGGGAGAGCGCACGATAGAGGGCACCTGCCTGATGTTTGACCCGGACAACCAGACTGATGCGGTTGCATCCGGGATGGGTGACAGGATCTCTGGCGAGCACCACAAATCGTGTGAAATTATCGCGTCGGTTCTGGATGCTTTGAGCAAGAACCTCCAGTCCATACATTCTAGCACATTCCAACGAGCCGATTGCAGCAATAGAAGGATCGTTTTGCTCCGCAACAAATTTTGCCGAGGCAGCGGTGTTGGAAAAAGGATGTGATGCAATGGAAGGATGGGCTTTTAAAAAGTCGGAACACTGGTGCAGAGCCTGTTCATGAGAATAAACCTGCTTGATGTCTGACAATTTGGTTCCGGGCAGGACCAGCAGGGAATGTTCAATCTTTACCTTTACGGTTCCGACAATGTACAGACGATACTGAAGCATCAGGTCATAGTTATCGGTGACAGAGCCAGCCAGGGTATTTTCGATAGGAATAATACCGTAGCGGCGCTCTCCAAGGCTTACCGCGCGAAAGACATCTTCAAACTGTGGATAGAACTGGATGTCTGGTTGGTCAAATACCTCCAGACAGGCGCGATGAGAGAAGGCACCAGCAACGCCCTGACAGGCAGCCTGTGCAGGGGAGGAAGGATTTTGTTCTGCGCTTCGGATAATCGCTTCAATTGGTTTCATTATTTTCCCTCCAAAATAGAACGATCACAGCCGAGAATCAGATCCATCAATGCAAGTGCAGCAGCAGATTCGATGCAGGGAACAGCACGACGCACAATGCACGGATCATGACGTCCTGTAATGGAAAGCTCCACATTTTCGCCTGTTTTGAAATTTACTGTTTTTTGCTTTTGGGAGATGGAAGGTGTCGGCTTGATTACAGTGCGGAATACTAATGGCATCCCATTGGTAATACCGCCCAAAATGCCGCCATTATGGTTGCTGGTTGTCTTTACAGCACCATTTTCCATGGTAAACGGGTCATTTGCCTCACTGCCAGTTTTGGAAGCAAAATCAAATCCCAGTCCAAAAGAAAGTCCTTTTACTGCAGGAATACCAAAGATGAGTGAAGCAATCTTGCTTTCCACACAGTCAAACATAGGGTCACCGATGCCGGCAGGAAGTCCGCAAGCAGCACATTCGATTACACCGCCTACCGAATCAAGCTGATCCCTTGTCTGTGCAATCAGATCCTGCATCTGTTCTCCGGCAGAATCGTCCAGAACAGGAAAGAACTTTTCCTGAACGGAAAGCAGTGTTTCGCGGTCTACCAAAACCGGATCGAGAGGACGATCCTGGACAGAGCCAATAGAAGCGATGTGTGCTCCAACTTCGATGCCAAGAGAGCGCAGATACTGTTTTGCGATGCTTCCAGCAAAACAGAGAGGTGCGGTGAGACGTCCGGAAAAATGTCCTCCGCCCCGAATATCATTAAAGCCATGGTAACGGACAAAACCGGTGTAATCGGCATGGCCTGGTCTTGCCACCGAACGGAGCTGGTCGTAGTCTTTGGATTGGGTATTAGTGTTTTCAATTAAAGCACAGATTGGAGTTCCACAGGCAATCAGGCGATTAGGGTCTTTCGGGTCACTGAGCACCCCACTCTGAATTTGAGGGAAATCCTTTTCCAGACGGGGAGTATCCAGCTTTCCGCCTTTTGAACTTCTTCTGGCCATGAAAAGCAGGAGAGAGGAAAAATCAATCACCGTTCCGGCAGGAACGCCGTCGATAACAATGCCGATTCCTTTGGAATGGCTCTCCCCAAAGATGGATATTTTGATGTGATCACCCCAGGTCGACGACATGGACACTACCTCCTAATGCTTTGAAGTCTTCATAAAAGTCAGGATAAGATTTTGTAACGCACATCGGATCACGAATAATAACCGGCTCTTTGCAGACCAAAGATGCCACCGCCATAGACATGGCAATTCGGTGATCGTTAAACGAATCGACTGTTCCACCGGAAAGCTGTGATTTTCCGCGGATAATCAAGCCATCAGCAAGTTCGGTGACGTCAGCGCCGATTTGAGTCAGACACTCATACATGGCGTGAAGACGGTCACTTTCTTTGATGCGCAGTCGTCCGGCATTGACGATGTGGGTCTCTCCCTGACTGACAGCAGCTACAACCGATAAAATCGGGATGATGTCAGGAATTTGAGAGCCATCAATCGTGACGGCGTGAAGCGGAGCATGATTTGCCTCAACCTGTTCAGAGCCGATGGAAAGGTTTGCTCCCATCTGTGTTAGAACATCACAGACAGCCTTATCACCCTGTAAAGAATGATGATAGTCGATGCCGTTGACCATAATATTTGCTCCCTGACAGATGGAGCCGGCGCACAGCCAGAAGGCAGCATTGCTCCAGTCGCCCTGTGCAGTCAGGATTCCAGGTGTCCGATACTTCTGTTTGCCAGCAATTTCCCAGCCATTTTGAACGGGGGTAATTTTAATGCCAAAGCGTTCCAGAACACTCAGCGTCATGTCAACATAACCCTTGGACTGCAAAGGGGAGGTAAGGATAATGCGGCTGTCCTGTGCCAGAAGCGGAAGGGCAAACATCAGTCCAGTGATATACTGCGAGCTGATATCTCCGGAAAAGGTGAAGTCTCCACCGACAAGCTTTCCACTGATCGAGAGAGGGAGAGTGTCTCTGTTATCCGGTGTGTGAATCTCGACTCCATGAGCGGAAAGTTCAGAAAGAAGAGGTTCCATCGGGCGTTTGGCAAGTCTTCCATGACCGGTAAAGGTTGCATTTTGTCCCAGAGCCGCCAGAACCGGAACCAGAAAACGAAGGGTGGAACCGGATTCAGAACAGTCACACAGAACGTTTGTATCAGGCTGTAACTTTATGCCTTCCACTAAAATTCGATTTTCTTCAAAGTGGATGGAGGCTCCAATCGCTTCCATAACGCGGGCAGTTGCCTTGATATCTTCCGAAAGGGTACAGCGGCAAATCTCGGTATCACTGCCGGATAAAGAACACGCGATGATCAGACGGTGCAGGTCTGATTTGGATACCGGTGCGTTGACACTTCCAGAGAGGGAACCGTGAACAGAATAGCTTAACATGGAAGTTCCTCCTTGAGCAGGTTGACAAGCTTTTGTGTTTCCATTGGTACAATCTCGGCCTTGCCGGCGGTGGAAACCAGAATCAGGCGAATGGTATTGCCGGAACGTTTTTTGTCGTGCATGCAGCTTTCGACAAGCTCTGCAAGGTTTCCGTTGTATTCGCAGGGGAGGTGGTACTGCTTGAGAATACAGCACAAGCGCTCCAGAAGCGCCTTGTCACAGAGACCGAGTTTCATACCAAGGCGGGTAATCAGCACCATTCCCATAGCAACACCATGACCATGGGTGACAGTGTGATTGGTCACCTTTTCGATTGCGTGTCCCAATGTATGACCGTAGTTTAAAATCATACGGATAGAAGAATCCAGTTCGTCCTGCTCGACAACCTGTCGCTTGATGTCAACACAGTAGGCTACAATTTCTTCAATTTGTTCGTTAATATCGCAGCTTTCCAGAAGCTTTAAGAAATCTTCGCTCCAGATCATGGCGTACTTAATCATTTCAGCACAGCCATCTGCAAAGGTCTGTGGTTCCAAAGTCTGGAAGGTGTCCGGATCGCATACGACCAGAGACGGCTGGTGAAAGGCACCAATGAGATTTTTTCCGGCAGGAATGTTGACGGCAGTTTTTCCACCAACAGAAGAATCAATTGCAGCCAAAAAGGTGGTTGGAATCTGCATAAAGCGGATACCGCGCAGATAGGTTGCAGCAGCAAATCCTGCCAGGTCACCGACAACACCGCCGCCTAACGCGACGATGAAATCGGTGCGGGTGATATTATTTTGAATCAGAAAATCATATACCTGTAACAGGGTGTCATGGGATTTTGAGTCCTCCCCGTTTGGGAAAACAAAGGAGCAAATCGAAAATCCCGCTTTTTGGAAGGAATCAGAAACCGTTTTCAGATAAAGGGAGCTGACGCGGTCATCAGTAATGATGGCGGCAGTGGATTTTTGAGGGACAAAAAGCTTTGCAGCAAATTCTCCGCAGCGGGAAAGACATCCCTTTTCAATCAGCACATCATAAGGGGTGCTGGTGTTGACAGTGACGCTTTTCAACAGAAAAACTCCTTTCTAAACTGGAAGTTCAAAACAATCTGTGTTTAGTACACGTACAGTGAAAATGATCAGGGTCTCAAAGAAATTTTAAAATCTGTATTTGTATCAAAGACAATTAGTCCATCGTTTTGCCGAAGAATGTAACGGTACGTTTAACATCATTCATAACCTGATCGAACTGTTCTGGGGTCAGTGACTGAGCGCCATCACAGAGTGCCTTTTCAGGATTGTTGTGTACCTCGATAATCAGACCGTCTGCACCAACTGCGATAGCTGCCATCGAAAGTGGCTGAACCATCCAGCGGATACCAGCAGCATGGCTTGGGTCGATGATAACCGGCAGATGGGACTGTTTTTTGATGATCGGAATTGCCGAGATATCCAGTGTGTTTCTGGTAGCAGTTTCGAAGGTGCGGATTCCGCGCTCGCAGAGGATAACGTTTTTGTTTCCGCCAGCCATGATGTATTCAGCGCTCATCAGCAGTTCTTCGATGGTGTTAGCAAGACCACGTTTGAGAAGAATTGGTTTATTCACTTTGCCAAGTTCCTTGAGCAGTTCGAAGTTCTGCATATTTCTTGCACCAACCTGGATGACGTCGACATCCTCAAACAGTGGAAGATGAGCAGCACTCATGATCTCGGTAACAATCGGAAGTCCGGAAGCTTTTTTTGCCTCCAACAGGTACTCGATGCCTTCTGCACGCAGACCCTGGAAAGAGTATGGGGAGGTACGTGGTTTGAATGCACCGCCGCGCATCAATCCGGCGCCCGAAGCTTTAACAGAATTTGCAACAGAAATCATCTGCTCACGGCTTTCAACCGAGCATGGACCAGCGATAACCTGGAAATGTCCTCCGCCGATTTTTCTTCCGCATACATCAACGATGGTATCATCCGGATGGAATTTGCGGTTTGCGTTTTTGTATGGTTCCTGAATACGTTTTACTTCTGCAACGGTATCCATGGATTTGATGTCATCGGTGTCCAGACTGGAAGTATCACCGATTAATCCGAGGATAGTTTCGTGTACGCCGCGAACTTCCTGTACTTGGAAATTCATATTTTCGAAGTGGTTGATCATTTCGTTTACTTTATCTGGAGAAGTTCCTTTTTTGAGAATAATAATCATAATAACAAATCCTTTCTTGTTTTGGGATAAAAAAAGCCGATGCTTTTTGTCAAAAGCATCGGCAGATTTTGAACCAGAATATTTTTCAGGAAAATCTTTTGCGGGCAGAAATTTGATTATGCTGCCGCCACAGCCTTTCTTTTGGCATCGATATTTAATTTTGCATGACAAAATCGCTCTGTGCTAAAAAAGCCAAAGCTGAAAAAATATGCAAAATAAAACGATACCATAGAAATGCGATTCATAAATAAAGTCCTCCTGATCCAGCTTATTGGGATCGTGCTGGAATAACGATGTTAAAAATATACGCCTGATTTGCATATCTGTCAAGTACTTTTGCGCACAAAAGTGAAATATCGACATTTTCTATATAAAATTGTCAAAAAGATAGCAAAGAACAATAAATACTTCGGTCGAAAGAAGTAATTCTGAATAGAATGTTAATTTATTTCTTGTGATAATTGACACTTTTTTAAGTTCGCTTTATAATATGGTGTGCATTGAAATAAAAGTGCCCTAATAAATAGGAAAAGTTTGCCGAAAAATGACACCTTTACAGAAACGATATGAGGGTGTTAATCTGGAGAAAACGGATAGGCAGCACAAAAAAGTTGTATGGATTTTATTGGGAATGTAGCAGGAGAGAATATTCGTGAAAAACATAGGAATTGACATTGGATCAACAACGGTAAAGCTGGTGGTCATGGAAGGGGAGAAGATCCTCTACCGTATCTATCAACGCCATCTTTCCCAGGTGCGTCAGGCGACGCTTCAGGCACTGGAAGGTGCAAAACAGTTTTTAAAGGGCGACAAATTCCGTGCAGCAATTTCCGGTTCAGCAGGATTGGGTCTTGCTGAAGATGCAGGAATTGATTTTGTGCAGGAAGTTTTTGCCACCTACAAGACCGTAATGGAATACGAACCAGACACCGATGCCGTAATCGAGCTGGGCGGAGAAGATGCAAAGATCATCTTTTTAAGCGGCGGTCTGGAAGAAAGAATGAACGGAAGCTGTGCAGGCGGTACCGGAGCATTTATCGACCAGATGGCAACCTTGCTGAGTATCACTCCAGAAGAGATGGATGAGCTGAGCTTAAAACATGAGAGAATCTACCCGATCGCGTCTCGCTGCGGTGTTTTTGCAAAGACGGATATTCAGCCTTTGCTGAATCAGGGCGCAAGAAAAGAAGACGTATCGGCAAGTATTTTCCAGGCGGTTGTCGATCAGACCGTAACCGGTTTGAGCCAGGGAAGAAAGATTGAGGGCAAGGTTTTGTTCCTGGGCGGTCCTCTGTTTTTCTTTAAAGGTCTGCAGGAGCGCTTTGCCGAGACCTTGAAACTTTCGAAGAAAAACGCGGTTTTCCCATCCTGGGCACAGTATTCGGTTGCAATCGGAACCGCTATTTTTACCAGAGGTCTGGATCGGGAATACAGCTATGAGGAATTTACTGACATTTTGCAGAATGCGTCCTCGCGCTCAAAATCCACCCATTACCTCAAGCCGCTGTTTGCAAACGAACAGGAGCACGACGAGTTTGTCAACCGTCACAGCAAAGCAAATGTTCCGTGGAAGGATATTGCAGATTACAGCGGTGATGCTTATCTTGGAATCGACTGTGGTTCCACCACCACAAAACTTGTTCTGATGAGTGACTCTTTTGAGACGCTCTATCGTTATTACAGCTCCAGCCAGGGAAATCCGGTTGGAATTGTTCGCCAGCAGCTGCAAAAAATCTATGAAGCCTGCGGGGATCGAGTAAAGATCCGTTATGCGGTAGCTACCGGATACGGGGAAGAACTGATTCAGCATGCATTTCATCTGGATGATGGTATCGTTGAGACCATCGCTCATTTTAAAGCAGCGCAGCACTTTGACCCAAAAGTGGAATTTATTCTGGATATTGGCGGACAGGATATCAAATGTTTTAAGATTAAAAACGACGCGATCGATTCGATCATGCTCAACGAGGCTTGCTCTTCTGGCTGCGGCTCCTTTATCGAAACCTTTGCAAAATCGATGGGATACACTGCAGAAGAGTTTGCAAGACTGGGATTATTCTCCAAATATCCGGTTGACCTGGGTTCCCGATGCACGGTATTTATGAACTCGTCGGTAAAACAGGCTCAGAAGGATGGCGCAAGCGTAGAAGATATCTCCGCAGGACTTTCCATGAGTGTTGTCAAAAATGTACTCTACAAAGTAATTCGTGCAAGAAGTTCGGATGAACTGGGAGAACACATCGTTGTACAGGGCGGAACCTTCTTGAACGATGCTGTTTTGCGCAGCTTTGAGCAGGAAATCGGACATAATGTCACCCGTCCGGATATTGCAGGACTGATGGGCGCATATGGTGCAGCTATCTACGGCAGAGGAATCTATAAAGCAAGTGGGGAAGAAAAACTTTCTTCCATGCTTTCTGCAAAAGAACTGGAAAACTTTGTACATGAATCCAAACCGATTGTCTGCCAGGGATGCACCAATCACTGTAACCTGACCATCAATACCTTTGCAGGTGGGGAGCGATACATTTCCGGTAACCGCTGCGAAAAACCGCTGGGTTTGGGCAAAGAAAAGCAGCTGCCTGACCTGTACCGCTTTAAACTGGATCAGATCCGCAATTTAAGCGAGGACTGCCGCCGGCTGCGGGAAGAAAAACCGATGCGCCGCGGCACTGTCGGACTTCCGCTGGGACTGAACATGTACGAAAATCTGTTCTTCTGGGTGGAATTTTTCCACAGCTTGCAGATGAACGTGGTGATTTCTGACCTGTCTTCCAGGGCGCTGTATGCAAAAGGTCAGTATTCGGTTCCATCTGATACAGCATGCTACCCGGCAAAATTGATGCATGGACATATTGAAAATCTGCTGGATCAGGGTGTTGATACCATCTTCTATCCATGCATGAGCTATAATTTTGATGAACAGAAGGGCGACAACCACTTTAACTGTCCAGTTGTTGCTTATTATCCGGAGCTTCTTGCTTCGAATGTTGAGAAGCTCAAATCGGTGCGTTATCTCTATCCGTATCTGAACCTCTCGGCACAAAAAACATTCCCGAAAAAAGTTTGGGAAGCATTGAGAGATTACTATCCGGATCTGACCCTCAAAGAAGTAAAACAGGCTTCGGAAAATGCCTATAACAGATATCACGCACAGCGTATGGAAATTAAGGAAAAGGGAAAAGAAGCTCTGGAATTTGCAAGAGAGCATGGGCTTAAGACCATCATTCTCTGCGGCAGACCGTACCACGTTGATCCGGAGATCAACCACGGTATCAACCAGTTGATCACCTCGCTGGGACTGGTTGTAGTCAGTGAAGATTGTGTATCCGATCTGGTGGAACCGGTGCGTCCGAACGTACTGAATCAGTGGACCTACCATGCAAGGCTTTACAATGCCGCAAAATATGTCACCGAACATGACGACTGCGAACTGGTGCAGCTGGTATCGTTTGGATGCGGTATTGATGCGATTACTACCGATGAGGTATCGGAGATTCTGGCACGGGGCGACCGCCTGTATACCCAGCTGAAAATTGACGAAATCAATAACCTTGGTGCGGTTAAGATTCGTCTGCGTTCGCTGGTAGGTGCAGTTCGGGAACGCGATGCACAGAAAAAGAAACAGTAGGGTGAGGCTGCGCCGCAACAGGGCGCTCCTATTACATTGAAACGAGGAGGGTATGTTTTTAGATGGAACCCATGAAGAAAGTAACATTTACCAAAGAGATGAAGCAGACACATACAATCCTGATTCCAACCATGCTGCCGATTCACTTTAAAATTTTGGGAAATGTTCTGGAAAATTATGGATACAAAATTAAAGTTCTGGATAATTTTGGACAGGGAGTCATCGATCAGGGACTAAAAAATGTCCACAATGATACCTGTTATCCAGCACAGCTGGTTATTGGACAGATGATTGATGCTCTGGAACACTGTGACCTCCCGCTGGACAAGGTGGCTCTGCTGATTACCCAGACTGGTGGTGGATGCCGTGCATCCAACTATATCCACCTTCTGCGCAAGGCACTAAACAAATGTGGTTACGGTGAAATTCCGGTTATCTCAGCAAGCTTTTTGAAAAGTGAACAGTCGGGAGGATTCTCTCTTCCAGTCACCATGCTTCTGCAAGCGGTCTATGGCGTTCTGTGTGGCGATTTGATCATGACACTGTATAATCAGTGCATACCATACGAAAACGTCTCTGGAGAGAGCCAGAAGGCTGTAGATGACAGTGTAGAGATGGCTGAGCAGCTTTTCTGCAAGAAATTGCTTCGATGGAAAGAAGTTTCTGCGCTGATGGTAAAGATTATCAAGAGATTCAATCAGGTAAATCGCAGAAAAGAGGAGAAGATCAAGGTCGGTATTGTCGGCGAGATTTATGTAAAATATTCTCCGCTGGGAAACAACAATCTGGAGGAATTTCTTCTCTCGGAAGGATGCGAAGTTGTTTGTCCGGGACTGTTTGACTTTTTGCTTTACTGTACACACAACGTTGAGTTTGACCATGATTTGTATGGCATCAACGCAGTCAAAGCGGCAGTGATGCGCAAGGTAAACCATTTCCTGCGCGGCAGAAAGAGCGACATGATTCATCTGATTGAGCAAAACAGCGATTTCCAACCGCCATGTCATTTTGAAAGCACGATCGAATCCACCAAAGGATATATTGGAAAAGGCGTTAAAATGGGCGAAGGATGGCTGCTGACCGCAGAGATGGTTGAGCTGATTCAGCATTATCACGTCAACAATATTGTCTGCACTCAGCCATTTGGATGTCTGCCAAACCATATTTGCGGAAAGGGTGTTATGCGCGTCATCAAGGAGAAGAACCCACAGGCCAATATTGTAGCGGTAGACTATGACTCCAGTGCTTCCAAGGTGAACCAGCAGAATCGAATTAAACTGATGCTGGCAAATGCAAGACTGATGGCGTCCCAGCAGAATATGGCTTCGGGCAATACCTCGAATCGCCAGCAAGACAGCACCTTAAAACAGGTACAGGATGTCAATAAAGATTCTCATTCGCAGGTTCATGCAGGTTTTGCAGCGAGCACAGTTGGAAATAAGAGCAGCGAGGAACAATTGGAACTGGCTGCACAGAACGGTTAACATAATAAAAATATTGCCGGCGGTGTTTTGATGCAGCGCCGGCAATGTATTTTAGGCAGGAGGTTATTGTTTTGCAGCTGTTTTTGGCATTTTTGACTTACAGCTTTTTGGGGTGGGTATGTGAGACGGTATACTGCTCCATCGGGCAAAGAAAGTTTGTAAACCGCGGCTTTCTGAATGGACCGCTGTGTCCGGTATATGGATTTGGCGCAATGGCAGTGCTGTTTTTCCTGCGTCCGGTACGGGAAAATCTTTTGGTATTGTATTTGAGCGGCGTGCTGGTTACCAGTGTGATCGAATATATTACAGGATTCTTGCTGGAAAAACTGTTTGCAACCAAGTGGTGGGATTATTCTACCTATCGCTTTAACATTCACGGCAGGGTTTGCCTGAGAAACTCGCTGATGTTTGGTGTGCTCTCAGTCATTGCTGCGAGGGTAATTGATCCAGTGGTACAGGGAATGATCGCTTCGCTGCCTGACTGGCTGTGTATCACCTTTACGGCAGCATTTGCGGTAATTCTGACCGCGGACTGTACCGTGACCGTACGCACCATCCTGGAGCTGAATGGAACGCTCAAGCAGATCCAGCAGCTGGTGGAACAGACCAAGCTGGAGACTGCAGAATATCTGCGGCAGAACCATCAGGAACTGCAGCAGAAGATGGATCAGCGAAAATTGGATCTGGAGCTTGGAAAGATGGAACTGCGGGAATTTTTGGAAGAACGCAGAAACGAGCGAAGCGAGCGCAAAGCAGAGAGAAGAAAAGAACTGCTGGCAAAACTGTCGCCGGAACAGAGAGAAATTTGGGAACGTCTGGAAGCTCGTATTCACGAAGCATCCGGCAAAAACCGTTTCTTCCGTCGCCGTCTGCTCAAGGCATTTCCAAATATGCGGTCTACCCGATATGAGTCTGTGTTTGAACGCATGAAGGAAGAAATCCTGAAACGAAAAGGAGAATAATCCAAACCCAAAGACGCTTTTTCTGTATGAAAGGGCGTCTTTTTTTGCTTTTGGCAAAATAGAGATTAAAAAAAGTTTCAAAATCGCTTAAATTCCAGAAATTTTTTGATATTTGGGGAGATAGGGTCAAAAAATCGCGGTTGTTTTTTAAAAAAGAATATATTATAATGGTTCTACAATTGGCGTTTGATGTTTCAGATGAAAGAACAGCGCTGTTTTTGGGAGAGAGATATTCCAGCGATCTGCGAAAATGTGGAATCGTAGAAGGAGAATATCCCATCAAGAGAAAAAATTATGAAACAGATGCAATAAACTGCAGATGATGTGACACTAAAATTATGATGGGTGGTGTAGAGGTGAAATTAGACACAGCTTTGGTGCTGGAAGCCCAGAAGGGAGGCCAGGAAGGCTTTACCAAGCTTTATCAGGCAGTAGCGCCTTCGTTATACCGGACAGCATTATACACCCTCGGAAACAGTCATGATGCGGAAGACGTGGTCTCGGAAACGTTTATCGAAGCGTACCGAGGACTTTCCGGCCTGCGCGATCCACAGGCATTTATGCCGTGGATTTACCGGATTTTGTCGGCAAGATGCAACCGAAAGATCCGGGATTATGTTCGGGCCAGAAATGAGATGGACATTGATGAGATGCTCCAGCTTCCAGGTGAGCAGAGTGAGTTTTCCGAAACGGTGCTGCAAAGGACCGATTTGCTGCGCGCTTTACAGGATTTGAGTGAGGAAGAGCGGCAGATTGTCGTTTTGTCAGCCGTAGAAGGATATACTGCAAGAGAGATTGCAGGGATTGTAGGCAGCCCGCAGGGAACGGTAAGTTCCAAACTGTTTCGGGCTTTTAAAAAGATGAGAAAATATTTGGAAGGAGGGAAGCAGAGTTGACAGAGAAAAAGAGTGATCTTTGGGAAGAAAGCAGTCTGTCGAAGGAAGAGCAGATGCAGCTTGGAAACGAAGAAGAATTTTTTAGAAAATCCTTTTCGTCGTTTTCCTGCCCACCGCTTCCCGAGAGTTTGAGCGCGGAAAATATCTGGAATAAAATTTGTTCCGGAGAAGGTGACCATCAGGTAACCGTAGAACCGTCCGCAGTGGAAGAACAATTAAAACAGATTGAAGAGACACAAAATGTTTCTGATACAAAAACAGATTCGTCTGATGAAAAGAAGATGGGAGAAGTTTTGGAATTTCCAAAGCAGCGCCGTACATCCCGCCAGGCAGCTCGCCGCAGATGGGCCATTGCCTGCACACTGGTGCTGGTAGTGGGCTTATCGGCAGCTTACTGGAAGATAAAAACTCCCATGCAGCAGGCAGAAAATCTGATGCAGGATACTGCAGCAGCACCGCAGAAAGAATCGGTTGTAGAGGAAGCCGCTATTCCGGAAGAACAAGCAGAAGTTCAGGAAAATGCTGCAGCAACTGAAGAATCTGCAGCAGAAGAACCAAAAGCGAAAGCACAGACATTTTCAGCACAGCCGACGACAGATGAGGTAGAAGAAACTCAGCAGGAATCGGAACAGGTGGCAGAAGCAGAGGCAGTGCCGCAGTTGGCATCGGAAGCACCGGCAGAACAGCCATCGGAAAACGAGCAGCAGACAGAAGCACAGCCACAGACTGCGTCGATTCAGCCAAGAGTAGCCATGGAAGAAGTACCGCAGTCCAACGACGCTGTACAGCAGTCTCCAGAGGTGACAGAGCTTCAACAGAAGATTCTGGATTCTATGAGTGCAAAGCAGCAGGAAGAACCGGAAGAAGAATTGCCAGCTACAGCACAGACACAAGCTGCTCAGCCTGAAAAAAACTTACTTCAGGGAGCGGTAAAGGATGCAAAACAAAGTCAGCTGCAGAAATTTGAACTGAAAACAGGCAGTGTCTCCTATGATCCAACCAGTGGTGTTATCACCCTGCAGAAGACAAATGGAGAGGAAGCTGCATCCATGCAGGTTACAGCCGGTGCAAAAGTGCTTGCATCAGAGAAGAGCATGGCTGTGATAGAAGAAGATACGGAAGGGGGAACCGTCTGTATCAAACTGTATAGTCTGGAAGACATCTCCAATCCACAGGAAGTGCGGAAGGTAATTCATCAGGGTGAGTTGTTTGATTTCTACCAGTCTCCTGGCAACAGCTATACATTGGTAACCAGTGTGTGGTTTACCAAAGAACAGGTGGAAGCAGGAGAATTTTTACCGCAAGTAGATGGAGAAACGGTGTCGGCTTCTAAAGTCAATGTCATTGAGGGTTATGGTGTAGCAGATAGGGTAAATTATAATCTGACCACAACCGTGACACTGGATTCCTTAAAAACCAGGGTAGACTTATATTTAAACTAATAAAAAACACAGGAGCAAAGCTCCTGTGTTTTTTTGTGGTATTTTAATCATCTGTTTCCTGTTCAAATTTCAGGACATTGCCGAACAGATCAACTTCACAGTTAAATTCGGTGTGATTATAAGAAAATTCCAGCTCATAAAGGATCTTGCCATCGTCCTCATCCTTTTCCGCTTTCTCCCACATAACCTGACTGTCTTCCAAACCGGCTTTTTGCAATGCAATTTGTTTTGCCTGATCCAAGCTGATTTGTGTTTGGCTGGAAGTGTTTGAATTAGACTCCGGCTTTTGCTGAGGAAGAGATTCTGATGTAGATGCCTCTGTTTGAGTGGCAGAAGAAGGTAAAGAAAAGTTTTCGATATCATGGTCATAGGAAAGAATTTCTCCGCTGATGGCATCGATAGTATATTCATATTCTTCTGAATCGGTATAAAAGGCAAGGTGGTAAACTTTCTGCTGGTCGTCAGAATCCAAAGAAAGGTTATGGAAGGTAACCTGAGAAGCGGAAAGAGAAGCATGCTGCAGGGCAATTTGTTTTACCTCATCCTCCGATAAAATTGTCGCAGATGAATCGGAAGATTCCTCTGTTACATTATCGGTTACCATGTTTGGAGCAAGATGGGCAAGCATTTCGTCCACTTCTTCGTAAAGTTCCTGATTGAAGTTTTCATCCTTTCCATCCACAAACAGGTGGATGTTACCGCCGTCCTGAAGATAGCCTTTGCGATTCATCGCACCCATCAAAGCATCCATGGCAGTTTCCAGTTTTAATCCTTTCAGGGAAAGTTCATCCAACAGATCGTCCCCATCGCTGTTCATGGCACGAGCATCAATGACACGTTCATAGCGATTGATGGAAAGTGCAACAGAAGGGTTAACCTCGATGGAGAGGATGGCTTTCACGGAAAACCAGGTATAAGCAAAAAAGGAACCGCCAAACAGTACCAGTAGCAGACAGGCAGCTGCCAGGCGAGGTAAGACACGTTTTTGTCTGGGATACTGCCGAGGAAGGATGTCATCCACCATAGCAAGTGGGGTAACGGGAGTATTAGCAGCCTCTTCGTAAAGATCAGGAACATTTTTTACAACAGCCTTGGCGATTCGGTATTCCACTTCTTCATTGGTCAGTTTATCGTGTTTTTTCTGTTCATTCATAGTGGTTACACCTCCGTTTCCTGAAGAATATGTTTTAATTTTTTTAGGGAACGGGCGTATTTGGAAAGTACCGTTGCCAAAGGAATTCCCATAATCTCTGCAATCTCGCGGTGTTTGAGTCCGGTTACAGCATGCAGCATCAGAATCTGTCGTTCCTGTTCATTCAGATTCAGCATTGCCTGTTGCAGTGTAACGGCTTCTTCGGTATCGCGGTCAAATGGAAGTGATACCTGCTCTACCTCTTCCAAAGGAATCTGTCGTCCAGCAGAGCGCATTCTGGTGCGTGCAATATTTTTTGTAATAGTCAAAATCCACGCCATTGGTTTTCCCTGTGGAATGTACAGATGCGCAGCACAGCGGATTTTTAAATAGGTTTCCATCATGATATCCTGTGCTTCATGATGATTTCGGGTCAGAGATAAAGCATAGCCGTAGATCGAGCTGTCAGTGGCTCGATAGAGATTTTCAAATGCCTGCTGGCTTCCCAAAGCAATCTGGGCAAGATTTTCTTCCAGATCCTGTGAGTCGATAACAGGACGCAGAGGTTTAAATTGCCGTTCTGCCAGCATCATGGTGATAAGCATAGGTTTTCCCTCCCTGTCCAAAATGGGGAATTAAAAAGGTTCAGACAGTACCCGGACTGCCTGAACCTCTCTGTTATTGTTTCTGAAGAGGGAGATCACGCTTTTGAAATGAGAGTGTGTTCAGGCGGGATTTCCCGATTGTTTTAAGTATAGCAGGAGAGAGAAAGAATTGCAATAAAATTAGTCTCTTTCAAAGTCAAGAATGGTGCCGCTGACAGCGTCGATAGTATATTCGTATTCCTGGAAGTTATGTCTAAACTCCAGTTCATATTCTGCTCGGCCGTCATCATAATCCAGTTTCGCTTTTTTAAAGCTTACCTGAGATTCAGAAAGACCAGAATGTTTTAATGCAGCCTGTTTTGCAGCCTCTACACCGATATAGTTATTGCTTGTAGTAGTAGAAGGGATGGAGTAGTTTTCTACATCATAGTCCACAGAAACGATGGTGCCATTGGAAGCAAGGATTTCGTAGTCGTATTCTTTGTTGCCGGAATAAAACTCGATGTCATAAACTTTTCTTCCATCATCATAATCTGCTTCGGTTTTGATAAAGGAAACTTTGGATGCACTCAGTCCAGCATGTTCCAAAGCAATTTGTTTTGCTTTTTCAGCGCCAATATCACCGCTGGAAGAAGTTGTGGTCGAGGTGGTTTTAGAAGTGATCGTGACAGAACCATCATTTACCGAGGCATTGTATCCCAGGGCATCTGCAAGCTGTTTTGCAGGAAGATAGGTGACGCCATCATAGGTAAGAGGATAAAGGGTATCATCGTCCTCTTTCAGGGTAAGGTTTACACCGTTTACCTTTACGGTTGCAGTTGTATTCTGTTTTGCAGTAACGCTGCGATAAACGGAAGCAGCACCAACGGAAGCGGTTGTGAGAACCATCAAGCCAGCGAGTGTGAGAGCGGTAAGGTGATTAGTAAATTTTTTCATAAGGTACATCCTTTCTGTATGATTGTGGGTGTATCAGTTTGTTGGTTTGTTTTTAAAGTACTTTGAAAACGTTCTTTGTTTTAATAACTTTCGAGGGAAGTGTTTTATTGCACCCTTAAAAAATTTTTTCCTGAAAGTTTTTGGAAGGTTTTGCCCTTTCTATCTAAATAACTTTCGGGGAAGCTGTTTTATTGCATCCTTAAAAAATTTTTTCCAAAAGTTTTTGAGAAGGTTTTTGCCCTTTCTATTTAGATAACTTTCGAGGAAGGCGTTTTATTGCATCCTTAAAAAATTTTTTCCAAAAGTTTTTGAGAAGGTTTTTGCCCTTTCTATTTAGATAACTTTCGAGGAAGGCGTTTTATTGCATCCTTAAAAAATTTTTTCCAAAAGTTTTTTAGAAGTGTTTTGCCCTTTCTATCTAAATAACTTCTAAGGGAGCTATTTTATTGCATGCTCCAAAAATAAATTTAGAAAAAAGAAAACTCCCTGCTTAGAATACAGGGAGTTTTGATTAACAGATACCAACAATGGATAACAGCTCATCCGGATGGAGCGGTTTGTAGGTTGCATCAATTTTGTCAGGATAGAAGCATCCCCAGGTAGCCAGTGCAAAGTCACAACCGGCATTTTTAGCGCATCCGGCATCGAATTCACTGTCACCGACAAAAAGCACCTCAGACGGTTTGAGACCGGTCTCACGCAGGAAATACAGAAGGGAATCAGGTGCAGGTTTTGGATTGGCTACTTTGTCACAGGTGACGATCAAAGAGCAGAGCTCCAGAAACGGTTCCTTGATATATTCGTGCAGGTCACCCAGTTCATTGCGATTGCGGGAAGTATTGATGCCAAGAAGGATGCCGGCATCCTTCATCTGGCACATGCCATCGTAGATACCGTCAAAAAGAGAAGCGTTCTGGCACATCTTCATGATCTTTTCAATCCATCGTTTTTCAAACGGTTCCACCTGATCTTCGGTACCGCCAAGATACAAAATAGCATTTTTAGCAGTCATGCCGTAAGTGATTTTCAGTTCCTCGTCGGTAGCTTCCCGACCGAGCAATTCGATGCAGGTTTCCTGGAGTGCGTCAATGTTGTATCGGGAATCAACAGCAGTGCCGTCTACATCATAGACCACTGCTTTATATTTTGGCTGCTTCATATTTTCTCCTTAAAGTTATATTTTTATTATAAATAACAATTAGTTGCTTTTGAGCTGGCCGATTACAACCCGGTCATTTCCGTTATAATCTGGAATCACGCGGACATCGGTAAATCCATTGTCCAATAAAAGTTGGGACACCGCATTTCCCTGAAGATAACCGATCTCAAAGACAAGCCATCCATTTTTCTTTAAAAAGGAACGGTATCGGTCAGAGAGGATACGGTAAAAATACAGTCCGTTTTCTTCTGCCTGCAAAGCCATTTTAGGTTCTGCCAGAACCTCCGGCTGCAATGTCTGCATTTCCTCTTTGCTGATATAAGGGGGATTTGCAGTAATCAGATGGAACGTTTCTTCTGGCTGCCAGGTTAAGACATCTGCCTGAATCAGTTTCAGATTATCGCACTGGTGACGTTCCTTATTTTTCTTCAGATAGTAAAAAGCATCATCCGAAAGCTCCACTGCGGTAAGAGAGCTTTCTTCCGGAAGATTTTTGCTCATGGCAATCGGGATGCAGCCGGAACCGGAGCACAGATCACAGATTTTGGGAGAAAACATGCCGTCACAAAGTTCCAGTGCAGTTTCGACCAGAATTTCTGTATCAGCACGGGGAATCAAAACGCCTTCCCCAACATAGAACGGCAGACCAAAAAACTCCCATTCTCCCAAAAGATATTGTAATGGATAACCTGTCTTACGCTTTGACACCATCTCTTCAAAGAGCTCCAGCTTGGAGCTGTCGCACGAATCATCAAAGTGAATTAAAAGGCTGGTTTGGGAAAAGGAAAACAGATGTTCCAGCAAGAGCCGAACTTCATGCGGTGCAATTCCCTGTTGACAGGTTTTGGAAAAAAGTTCCCGATAGGTCATGGAATCCTCCTAAAATATCCAAAACAGGATATAAAAAGACAAAAATACAAAATGTATATTTTTTAAAACAAAGCTTCGTCAGGATTTTCTGGGATTACCCGTTTCATCGAGGCGATTGCAACTTCAATCATGCTGTCATCTGGTTCCTTGGTTGTCAGACGCTGTGTCCAAAGACCAGGAGCAGACAGAATGCGGGTGAACAGATTGTCGTGACGTCCGGCAAATTTAATGCACTCATAAGATAAGGACATGATGACAGGCAGGCACAAAACCTTGAGTCCAACGCGCACCCAGAGATTATCCCAGGAGATCAGCGAAGAAACCAGAATAGAAAGCAGCAGAACAATGACCAGAAAGCTGGTGCCGCAGCGTGGATGAAATCTTTTATATTTGCGGACATTTTCTACGGTGAGTTCTTCTCCGTGTTCATAGCAGAAGATGGTCTTGTGTTCTGCACCATGATACATAAATACGCGTTTTATATCGCTCATATTGGAGATTGCTGCAAGGTAAACGATGAGGATTGCAATCTTGGTTAAACCTTCCAGCGCAGAGAGAGCCAGAGGATGGGTGATAACACCATTTAACAGATTGACAATGGTAGTTGGAAGAAATGCAAAGAAGAAGAGAGCCATTACCAAAGAGAATAGCAGGATGCATCCTTCCAAAAACGGCATAAACTTGTCGCCGAGCATATCACGCAGTTTTTGTTCGAATTTAGAAGGCTCTTCATCATCGTCCAGACCAGCTTTTTCTGCCGCTTTCATCAGGCTCTGGTAACCACAGGTCATGGATTCGATAAAATTAAAGATGCCGCGGATAAACGGTGTCTTTTTATACCATTTGTTTCCATCTGGTGTAGCCCATTCTTCGGTGGAAATGGACTGATCAGGCATGCGTACCGAAAGAGCGGTTACCTTTGGGCCGCGCATCATGACACCTTCGATGACGGCCTGACCGCCAATAGAAGTTTTGATTGTTTTTTTCTTTTCTGGGTTTGACATAGAAAAGTAAGCTCCTTTATCTGAATTTTGGGATATGACTATTTTTGACAAAAACAGTATAGCATGAATTTATGAATAAATATAGTACCTTTTCCACAAAGATTGGTCTTTTAATCTGTCTTTTTGCAAAAAAGTTCCCTTTAGAAAACAGAATCAAACGAACTGATTTCCAAAGGGAAGATGGATCATAGATTTTTTTCGAAGATATATCGCTGTGGGGTCATACCCATTGCACGATAGAAGTCTATGGTACTATGGTTAAAATCCCACACCATCAGATCAAGGCGGGAAGCGCCTTTTTCTTTTGCAAGTTTTTCCGCCTGTTCAAAGAGTTGACGTCCAACGCCCAGGTGGCGGTAATGCTCATCCACACACAGGTCTTCCATATAGGCGGTCAAGCTGTCGACCATACAGCAGTGATTGCGCATGCTCACAAAGCAGATACCGATGATCTGGCTCTTCTGTTCGGTATCTTCACAGCATTCAGCAGCAAGGCAGATTGCCTGATCAGAGGAGATCATTTCCTGATATGTTTTTTGAGGGAGAGGATGTGTCAACGGAATGAACAGGTCTGGACAGGCTTGCAGATGGATTTGATGTACCTGCTGCATCAATCTGTCTACCTGCTCGAAATCGTCAGGCACCAGTTTGCGAATTATCATTCTTTTTCACCTGGTTCCTGGTTGAGGGAAACTGAAATGGTGGGTTCTTCTACCGAAACATCAGAATTAGCAGCAGGAGAAGGAGAGCAGCTTTCAAATGGTTTTGTCTGGGATAAATCTTCGGCAGCTGTACTTCCTTCTTCGATCCCATCATCGGAGTTGACATCACCGACCAGAACGATACTGTTGGAGCGTTTGTCCTGTTCCATCAGGAAACGCGCGTACAACATGGCGCTCATAGAGTAATAAGCCGAAGTATACAAAATTGGAAGCAGAATCAGAGAAGCGATTCCCCAACCAAGGAAGGAAAGTTTAAACAGAAAAATTTCATCCCGAACGGATTTTGTTGCGTGGATGGAATTTCGGATTGCTTTGTGTACCGTTGTGGTGGTGTCCAGCAGGTAGTAGCGGGCAAGAAAATATTTTTGCAGACGCACCAGCAAAAATCCCAGCATCAAAAGAAACAGCATCGCCGAAAAAGTGAGGGCAAGGCTGCCGGCAAAGATTGCTCCTGCAAAAGGTGCAGTTGACAAAAGCCAGATGGAAAATCCGATGCCTGCACCAGGAACAATCAAATAAAGCAAAGAGGTAAGCAGCATACGAACCCCTATATTCAATGTGAGGTAGAGGGAACGGAAGAACATCCTGCGGTTTGCAAAAAAACAGAAGATGTTGAGGATATCTTCCGAGATGCCATCAGAAAGGGAATAGTACCATGAGGTGATGCCCAGATTTAATGGAACCAGCAGCAGAAAGGAACCGATTGCCATTACCACGCTGATTGCGAAAGAGAGAAGCCAGGAGTCTGAGATTCCTGGAATCAGGTAGGAAGTCTGAGCTGGCAGGGTTAACAGGAGGTTTGCAGTCATTTCAATGATTGCAAACAGCAGATAGATCGCTACTCCCATCAGAGAGATTGCTACCGCTTTTCCCCAGCTGTTGCACAAGCAGCGCTTAGCATTATATTTTACTTGTTTTCTCAAAGTCATATTGAAAGATCTCCTTTGTGGATTGGGAAGGAGAGAGATTCTTTTTATTCAAAGAACATCTCTTCGCCATCCTCATAATATTTCTTGGTGCTCCAATGATCTTCCCAGTCTTCCGGTTTCATCGGGATTGCATTGAGAACTTCAAAGACTTTGTCTCTACTCCACAGCTCAGGGGTCATAACGATGGTATAGCCTGCACCGGCGTCACATTCCCATTCTCCCATTGGATGGCGAGGAAATCCCATCAGAGCAAGCATCGACATGATCATGCCGCCAGGGATGACCAGAGCAGCGTTGTGGACATCATTTGCCATCATGTCCTTGAACACGTCGTCCAGACCTTTGATAACACGGCGGATAAAGGTAAGTCCATCTTCACCTTCCGGTGGTGCATTGTGCATGCTGTCACGGCTCCACGCAATAAAGGTTTCGTCATTTTGAAGTTCATCTAAAGTTTTCCCTTCATATAAACCAAAATCCATTTCCATCAGCTGCGGAACATCAAATGTTTTGTAGCCAGGATAGAGGATTTTGGCTGTTTCGCGGCAGCGGCGAAGCGGAGAGGTGTAAATTTTTTCAATGGCAGGATAGTCTTTTCCCTTTACATATTCTTTCAGGGCATCGATTCCTTCCTGGCAAAGCGGATAATCGGTAAGTCCCACATATTTTCCTTCCAGATTTGCGCGGGTGATCCCGTGGCGGAACAGATGAATTTTATAGGTCAGCATAAAAAACGTCCTTTCTTAAAAAGTGTCTTTTTGAAAAAATTACAAACGAAAATGTAGAGATTTTGGGGCTGATTTTGCTTTTTCGACCAAAATCTTTTTTTTCTTCCCAAAAGCACTTTACAAAGGGTTTTGGGTGTAATATAATTTACGATACGTAGACAAGAGGTGTCGGCATGATTCGACGGCCTATCACGCAAAAGTAAGGGGGATGTGCGTATGAATGCCGATTTCCCACGGCTTATTACGCTTTTGAGGAAAGAGAAAGGGATCAGCCAGAAACAGGCGGCGGCGGAATTTGGTATTTCGCAGGCACTGCTGTCCCATTATGAAAAAGGAATTCGAGAGTGCGGCCTGGATTTCCTTGTAAAATGTGCACGCTTTTATGGAGTTTCCTGCGACTATCTGCTGGGTGTTTCTCCGGAGAGAAATGGACGCCAGCTGACCGTAGAGGATATTCCGGAAGCGGACAGTGCAAAGGATGTTGTATTTAAAGGCAATATTATGCCGATTTTAAATAAAAAGCTGATTTCCAATTCCTTGAGCATCGTTTATGATCTGATTGGAAAGAGTGAATCCAAACAGTTGAATGCAGAAATTTCCAACTATCTCATGATGGCAGTTTACCGTTCCTTCCGAATTCTGTATTCGGCAAATCCGAAGAATGAAAACACCATGTTTTCCATTCCACAGGAGCTTGTCGGAGGTTACTGCAATGCAGCTATGATGGTCAGTGAAGCAAAAGCACAGCAGATGGCACAGGGCAGCGACAAAGGAAACGATAAGATCAAGAACATCAGTGAGCTGAAAATCACCACAGAATATCTGATGCAGAATTATCCAAAGCAGTCGCAGGCACTGCTCAACCTGATTCAGAACTCCGAGACAAAGCTGGGATTCCGGGATCATGAATAGTCAAGAGCCAATACGAAAATTTTCTTTGGCAACAACTATTATTGTACCATCCGGTACTGAAAAAATAAAGTGTATTTTATGAATAGATTTTTGGAATCATTCAAAGTTGACGAAAAACCGCGGGCGATGTGATCGCTCGCGGTTTTTTAATGAAAAAAGAGTATTTTGTGCATCAGACAGTCAGCGGCAACGTGATGCTGACTGTAGTGCCAACGCCTTCCTTGCTGTCAAGAGTAAGTGTTCCGTTATGCATTGAGACGATCTCGTCTGCGACAGCAAGTCCGATTCCGGAACCACGACGTGTTGCGTTTGCCTTGTAAAAGCGGGTCTTGATCTTCGGCAGGTCTTCCGGTGCAATGCCGATACCGGTATCCTGAATGAGGATAGTGGCTTTGTTGTCCGCTACCTGAACCAACACAGTAATGCTGTCACCGGCATCGGAGTACTTCAAGGCGTTGTCCAAGATGTTGACAAATACCTGACGCAGGCGGTTTGCATCTCCCATGATAGGCAAAATATCCATTGGCTCATCATAGTTTAACTGGATGTTTTCCTGACGGGCACGTTCGGTAAACATCAGAACGGCGTCGCTGAGCTCTGCGACCAGATCCAGCTTGGTTGGATTTAATTTGAGACGTCCGCTTTGCAGACGGCTAAAGTCCAGCAGTTCCTCCACCATGCCAGAAAGGCGTTCGCTTTCTTTGATAATAACACCGATTCCTTTTTTGGTGGTTTCGCGGTCAACCGAGTCATCCATCAGCGTTTCTGCCCAACCTTTGATTGCAGTCAGAGGGGTACGTAGTTCATGGGAAACAGAAGAGATGAAGTCATTTTTCATCTTTTCATTTTCCTGAAGTTCTACTGCCATGGCGTTGATGGCATCGCACAATTCTCCAATCTCATCATCGGTCGTACTTTTTAGATGAGCGGAAAAATCTCCTTTGGAGATTTGCAGGGCGATTTTTCGTACTTCGTCAATTGGATTGATGATTGAATTGATAAAGTAGGAGCTAGACAAGATGACAAAGAAGATGATGGCAGCGCCGACAACACCGGCGGCTGCAATCAAGATGTAAATCTGCCGCTTGACTGCGGTGAGGGATACAACATATCGCAGGGCAGAAAGATTGGAATCGTTGACAGCAGGTGCAAGCAAGGTATAGCACAGGACGCTTTCACCGTTGATGGTGTCATAAGAGGAGGCGTCCCGGGTTGGGCTTGTCAGAGCAGCAATATAGTCCGGCATCTGCGTATCAGAAGAAGGGGAAAAACCGCTGGAAGTGATGATGACAGTTCCACTTTTATCAATTGCCATCAGTTCCATCAGGTCTTTGTCCTCAAAGTCTTCTACCATCTTTCGGGCAGCAACCGAAAAATCGACCGTATTATCTTCCGAGTAGTTGATCAGACTGGCGTTTTGTACTGCGGCGGTGTTTTTGACCACACTGAGGACGCTGTTGTAATAATAATTTCGGATCGCAAGAGAAAATGCGATGATAAGCGCTGACAGAAAAATCAAAATGACCAGAAAGTTGTTGTACAGCCAGCGCTTGGTGAGCTTTTTGGTAGGCAACTCAATACCTCCCGTTTGATAGATTCGATTACAGGGTTATTCGTTGACGCTCCATTTATATCCATATCCCCAGACGGTGGTCAGGTATTTTGGATTGGAAGGTTCGTCCTCAATTTTCATGCGCAGGCGGCGAATGTTAACGTCGACTATTTTAACGTCGCCAAAATAGTTTTCTCCCCATACTTTGGACAAAACGGTATTTCGCTCCAAAGCAACATTTGGATTCTTTAGGAAGCATTCCATGATCTGGAATTCAACCTGTGTCAGATCAATGTTTTGACCGTTCTTGGTCAAGGTTCGGCTGCGCTCATTTAAAACAAACGGACCGGAACGAATCTCATTTGGGTCTTCAATTGGTTTTGCAGAAACCATGTTGACGCGGCGGTGCAGTGCATCGACGCGGGCAATCAGTTCTGCAGGACCAAATGGTTTGGTAACATAATCGTCAGCACCGAACATCAATGCACCGACCTTATCCATTTCCTGGCTTTTTGCAGACAGCATAATGATGCCGACGGTGGAGGAGCGTTTGCGGATCTCCTTGCAGACAGTAAATCCATCCTTTCCAGGCATCATGATGTCCAAAAGGCAGATATCAAAATCGCCGTTATTTTCATCAAATACGCGGATGGCTTCATCTCCGTTTGGAACATCAACAACTTCATATCCGTTTCGGCGCAGATTGATTACAACAAAGTCGCGGATAACATCTTCGTCTTCCGCTACCAGAATTCGTTTCACAAAAATCATCCTTTCAGGTAAATTTTGTATCAGGAGGGGTGATTAGTCGAGGAAGAAGAACATTTCCTCGGTCAGTTCCTGTTTGGTAATAGCAAGTTCACTTTGGGAAGAAGGAATGTAAGCATAATATTCAAACAATCCCTTCTGTCCAATCAGCTGGAAATAGTCGCTGTCAAATTTATCATGATAGTCTTTTGCTGAATAAACACGGATCTTCAGTAAAGGAGTAGAGGTGTCCTGAAGATCTCCGGTATAGGCAAAGAAGGTCCATTCTCCGTTTTCCGGTTGGACAGAAACGGTAACGGTATTCAGCCAGCGTTCCGGGAAGGCAATCATATAGCGGTGCTGTGGGTTGATAACACCGCTTAAACGCGGTACAAACTGAAAGTTTGAGGAAACCAGATTATAGGTGATCATGAATACAGAGTTCTCATCCAGAACGCTCTCATAACCGGGAAGTGGGGAAACGGTAGGAATCTCGATCATGCCGTCTTCGTCGATATCCCGACAGAAAAGATTCTGTGCAGGACGCAGAGTGTTTTGGGAAAGAGAGACCGTTTCATTGTCCAGAAGGTTTACCAGGACAGGGGAACTTCCTTCGATTGGTTTAGCGGAGATGACGTCGGTGACCTGAAACGGTGTTTCATAAAGATCGATCGTGCTGTCCAAAAACAGCGCATTGCTGCCGCTGAGTGTTTTTCCCTGCTGGATGCTGTCAAAGCTGACAATTCCGCGGGAAAGTGTGTAGGAGTCAACCGTTTCAAAACCACTGTCAGTGCGGCAGGCAAGAAATACCAATGTGGATTGTGCCTGCTGGGTAAACAAAACTAGGTCGGTTGAGCCGTTGGAATCCAGATCGGTAATGGCAATCTCGCTGTATTCCCGCTCAAAGATAGGAAGCAGACGCTGGCCGGTATAGCTGTACGCAAGCACCGTTTTGCTGTTTCTGGAGTCCTCCCATCCGATTATCAGACTGACAGAATCGGAATCGAGCAGATGCTCAAACGAGACAAAGTCGATATTTGCGGTGGTGTCCGGAGCAGGAGTTTCGCAGACAGAGATCCACTTTCCTTCCTCGGAACGATCCAGAATATTAATCCAGGTGGAATCTCCTTTGGAAGCACTTTGATAAAAGACAAGAGCTTCTTCTGAGCCGTCTGAATCGATATCATAAAAGATAAAGGAAGAACGGTATTGTCCGTTTTGCGGATATTTATACTTGATGTCGTTTTCTCCGGATACCGCAGAAAGCGCATCCCGGATTTCTGCCTGTTCCTGCGTCAGAACAGGTGGGCTCATCAGATCTTCGATTGAGGTTTGCAGGCGGGAACATCCGCCAAGAGAAAGCAGAATGAAAAGCAGAGCAGTTGACAGCAGTATTTTGCGAATCAATGCCCAAACCTGAAAAAGAGGCAATGCATCTTCCTCCTTCTGTTTTACAAAAATGAATATATCCTGCATGGTAAATTGCAGCATGCAGTCTGATACATGAATTATACCCCAAGAAAGGAAGTTTTGTAAACCTTAAAAGAAAAATATCAAAAAGCCGCTGTGAAAAACAGCGGCTTTTGTATACAGTCAGGTATCCTATCGGATATCGGAAAGATCGGACAACAGTGCCTGTGCCGAACAGTCAGATGGAATCGGATAGCGGGAGAGACAGACATCGGTGATATCTGCGCTGTCCGGAGAGCAGCTTCGTTTAAACTGTCCGGAGCAGAATCGGTTTAGAAATACTTTGAGCTTCTCAAGAATATAGCTTGCAGAAAATTCCTCCGAAAAGGCAAGACAAGCATAATAGTAAAGCTTCTTTGGCGGGAAGTTATACTTGAGCAGATAGTACAGGAAAAAGTCATGCAGGGTATAACTGCCAAGAATATCCTCGGTTTTCTGCTGAATCTTTCCGCTTTCGTCCGGAGGCAGAAGTTCCGGGCTGACTGGGGTATCGACAATATCATGCAGGATGCTGCTGACCTGATCATCAAACCGGCTGCAAAGATAGGTTACCATCTTGCGGATCATAGTTTTGGTCAGGCAGACATTGACGTTATAGCTTGCGAGATGATCGCCGCCAAAGGTACACCAGCCGAGTGCATCTTCGGACATATCTCCAGTTCCGACTACCAGACCGCGGCAGCTGTTTGCGACATCAAACAGAATCTGTGTGCGTTCACGGGCCTGTGCATTTTCATAGGTGACATCCCGCAGAGAAGGATCATGACCGATGTCCTCGAAGTGCTGGAGAACCGATGCTTTGATGGAAATATCCCGATTTTCGGCACCGAGTGCAGAAATCAGGCTGAGTGCATTGTAATAGGTGCGGTCACTGGTGCCAAATCCCGGCATGGTAATGGCAATCAGATTCTGGGAAGGCAGCTCCAGCTGTTTTAATGCCTGATGGCAGACAAGCAGTGCAAGGGTAGAGTCCAAACCGCCCGAAACACCCAGAACCAGACGATGCAGACCGGTGTTGGTGACGCGGGAGACCAGACTTTCCACCTGAAGCTGGAACAAAGTGGAAAGGTATTGTTCGGCTTCCTGCTGTTGCATAGGAAGGAACGGATCATTGTGAACTTCCCGCAGCAATCCCTTTTTGCCAGTATTTTCGGTGATGATAATATCAGGCTGCTGTGCCGACGGAAAACGCTGGCATGCGTTGAGAATATCGCAGTCCAGATCACGGCAGAAGGAGAAACTTTCCAGTGCATAGGTATTGTTTCCAATACTTTGGCCGGTGTGGTCAGACAGCATATTTCCGGATTCATAAACGGCAGCGTGTCCCTGAAATGCATTTGGATGAGAGGTATCTCCCTGACCACCGCAGACAAAAGCAATGGCAATGCCGAATGTTTCGGAAAGGCAGCGGACAAGCTCGCTGTCCCGTTTTGCAGATTCTGCAGTAGCAGGTTCATAATATGGAACCAAAACAGCATGGCAGCCGGTTTTAGCAAGTCTTGGAAGATGGAGTGGGAGATCCTTTACCGGGCATGGGCAGATGCAGAATTTTAAGTCTCCACAACAGAATAAAGTGTCCCAGGAAAGCAGAGAGGACGCAGAGTCTGCCGGATACCATCCCTCTGAGGAGCTGATAGTGTTGGGACTGTTAAATCCACAAGCTGGCAAAAATCCCAGAACTTCCCCGTTTTGGATGACAGCAATCACATCGGTGAGTTTTCCGTAAAAAGATTTTACCAGACCGACGATGATACAGCCGCCGTTTTGTGCAGAGGAAAGGCGAAGCTGATCCAGTGATTCCTCACACAGGTGAGAAATGGCAGCGCTTTTGAGCATAGCGCCGGAAGAAGGCGGACAGAGTGCCAGACGAGGGAACAAGGTGATGTCTGCGCGGAAGGAGCTGTTTTCTTCCAGAAGATCCTGAATGGATTCACCGCAGAAAGCAGGGTTTGTACTGCTGACGCGATTGATGCAGCAGCACAGTCGAATGACAGAGTTCATAAACAAACACCCTTTCTAAAGAATTTTATTACACATTTTAGAATGTATTGGCTTTAGAATGCACCAGATGAGACTGGGTGGCAGAGAAAAACTCCTTCCAAAGGAGCATTGCCTTTTTCCATCTCGGCTAAAAGCGTTTGACAACACATTTTTGCCCGGGAGGAATCGGAAAAGATTCCAAACAGTGCACTGCCACTGCCGCTGAGCAAAGCACCATCTGCACCGCTTTCCAGAAGAAGGCTGCGGGCTTTTGATAAAGCGGCCGATTCTTCCTCTGAGCAGAGCACCTCGAATACATTCTCCAGAGCACCTGCGATGGAAAGAAGGTTGCCGGAAGAGAGGGCAGCGATCATTTTTTCAACGTCAGCATGCCGGTAGGGGGCGCTGTCGCAGCGGGAAAAAGCATTTTTTGTACTGATGCCAAAATCAGGTTTTATGATGACAATAGAACAGTCTGGCATGGCGGGCAATGGGGAAAAGAGCTCCCCGATTCCTCTGGCGCGGAGTGTTCCACCCCGCAGACAGAAAGGAATATCCGCACCAATTTTTACACCGATCTGTTCCAGCTGTTCGCAGGAAAGATGAGTTTCAAACAGGCGGTTGAGCGCGGAGAGAACCGCTGCACCGTCAGCACTTCCGCCGCCAAGTCCTGCCATCATAGGGATTCGCTTGATCAGATGAATTATCAGATCCTGACCGGAAAGACTTAAATCATTTGCATTGAGAAAAGCCTTTGCACAGCGGATGACAATGTTGGAGTCATCACAGGCAAGAGAAGCATTTTTGTTTTCCAAAGAACAGGTCATGCGGATCTGGCCGCTTCCTTCCTGCAAAGAAAGGGTCAGGGTATCGTACAGGCTGACGGACTGCATCACCATATCCATCTCATGATAGCCGTTTTCCAGCCGTCTTACAATATCAAGAGAGAGGTTAATTTTGCAGGGAGCATCGATTGTAATTTGTTTCATCGGAAAGACCTCCGGAAAAGATTAGGAACGCCCCTTGATGTGGATTGCCTTCACAGGGCACATTTCGTGGCAGCAATAGCAGCGGATGCAGTTTTTGTACTGAATCTGCGCCTTGCGGTTTTGAATCTGGATGGTGTGCGGCGGACAGCTTTCGGCGCATTTTCCGCATCCGATGCATTTTTGTATGTCGATAATCGGTTTTGGAGAAAGCAGATGACGCGCAGTCCAGCGGACAGCCGGCTGTAAAAAGGAAGGCACATTGCCAGAAAAGTCGATGGTTTTGGACTGCGGATGTCGATAATCACGCAGTAAGGTTGGAAGTGCATCTGGATTTAAGATCAAGAGATCCTCGCTTTTATCCGGACAAAGTCCACGTTGGATGGATTCTGCGACCGTAGGTACCTGCTGTGGGGTCATCGCGATCAGGTCACACAGAAAGCGGTCTAAACAGAATGGGTTTTGAGAAGCAATCAGAAATCCGTTTTTTCGTACCGAACCGCCAGAAGGGCCATTTCCCTCCATCGACTCAACTGCATCCATGACGGTCAGAACTGGTGCGACAGTCTGAGCAAGGTCAACAAGCATTGAGCAAAATTCCCGTTTGTTCTGGTAGCGGTAGTGAAGCTGTGGCTTTTGCAGTCCGGGAATACATCCAAACAGATTTTTTACTCCACCGGAAAGTCCGGTCATACAGTGAGTTTTCAATTTTCCTACCGAAACAATGACATCAGCCTTCCGAACGGGGTCAATGAGGTTAAACTCCTGACAGAGTTTTGGGTTTTTAGAAGGAACAGTGCCGCTGCCGGTTTCCAGATTTAAGACGCAGCCGCTTTTTTTGGCAACATCCTCCATCCCACACGCCGAATAGATGGAGCGCAGCTGGGAAGGGGTATATAATCCGCCTGGAGAGTCAGCCAGCACGATTTCAGCAGCTCCAGCACGTTTTATCCATTCGATGATCGAGAGAATAACCTGAGGATGGGTCGTGGTCGCTTCTTCTGGACGGCGGCGCATCAGAAGATTTGGTTTGATCAGAACCTTTTTCCCTTCAAAGAGCGCAGAACTGATAGAAAGTTCTGAAAAAAGGCGCTCTACTGCCTGTGCAATCAAAGCTTCTTCATAGGAAGAGGCTTTCACCATGGCAATCGGCGGAAAGGAAAAGGTGGAAGATTTCATTTGATTTTGCATGGCAGATACTCCTCGTTACATTAAGCGCAGCATACGAGGTTCTCTCTTTTTATAAAAGGCAAAGTGAGAGAAGCCGGCTTCTTTTGCCATGTCGATTGCGACATCCAGTCCAGCGCCAAGATCCTGAGCGCGGTGTGCATCCGAACCGAAGGTAAGCAGTTCTCCGCCCAGTTCCCGGAAGAGTTTTACATATTCCAGAGTAGGGGAGGTTTGTCCAATTTCACGGCGAAGTCCAGCTGTGTTGATTTCCAGCGCAAGGTTTTTATCTGCAAGTGTTTTTAAGATTTCGCGGATAACCTCTTCATAAGGCTTCATATCTACCGGAATCTGATATTTTCCGATGATGTAGCGCAGGGGATAGGTCATATGGGCAAGAGTGTCAAATCCGCCCCACTGGCAAAGTTCCAGCATTTCCTCAAAATAACGCTGAAGGATCAGCTCAACATTGAGACCGGAAAAATCAATGTAGGCAAAGTCGTCCATATCGCGGATGCAGTGCAGAGAACCGATGACAAAGTCAAAGCGATAGCGGTTTAAAAGACGATCCGCTTTCTGGAAATTTCTGGTTGCCTGCCCCAGTTCAATGCCGCTCATGACAAGCAGACGGTTATCAAACGCCTGGCGGGATTTTCCTGTTTCGATAAAGGAATTTCTCAGGCAGATGTCGGCCTGAGCTTCGTTTAGTTCCATCTCATAGTGGTCGGTGATGCAAAGTCCCATCAAATCTTTTTGCTGTGCATTTTCACACAAAAAGGTGATGGAATGCTCCCCATCATGGGAGTTATCGGAATGGACATGGCTGTCAAAAAGGTTTACGTACATATGTTTTCCTCCTTATGATGGTGATATGATTTTATGTTCGTTTCTGAAAACATTTATATAGAAAAGTTTACTGATATTATAGCATCATTTTTCTCCTTTGTCCCCCATTTTGTCAAAGGCAGGGATAGATTTTTTTAATAAATTAAAAATCCCTTTTTGTATAAAGCTTTTTTAGGCGGCAAGACTTTTGATATCAACAAGATGACGGAGGGATTTCGATGAGAAAAACAGAACAAAACTTAAGGTTTATTTATAAGATGTCAGACGTGCTGGAGAAAAACTTTTTTGCGGTGTTTGCAGCAGTTTTTCTGGCAATTTTACTGGCAGTGACGCTTGCAGATCAGGTTGTCTTTGCAAAGGGATGCAGGGAACTTTACGATGGTGTTTTGCGCTTACATATCCTTGCAAATTCTGATACCCAAGAAGATCAGCAGCTAAAATTAAAGGTGCGGGACCGCATTTTGCAGGAAGCACATCAGCTGGGGCTTGGTTCTGGCTGTGAGGATCTGGAGTCGGTAAGTGCTCAGGCAGAACAGATGCTGGACAAGCTGGTAGCTGCTGCCCAGGATGAGCTTTTGAAAAATGGAAGCGAACAAAAAGTGACTGCTTGTGTGACCAAAATGTATTTTGACACCAGAGAATACGAAGGATTTACCATGCCGGCAGGGGAATATCATGCAGTACGATTTACTATTGGAGAAGGAAAGGGGCACAACTGGTGGTGTGTGCTTTTTCCACAGATGTGTTTGCCGGTAGCGTTTGGGGAACCGCTGGATGATTTGGGATTTTCCGATGAAGAACTTCGGGTGTTAAAATCCCGTCCGCAGTATGAGCCGAGGTTTGCCTTGCTTGAGTGGGCTTATTCTATCAGGGAAAATTAGGCGCTGCTCTTGACAAGAAGCTGGGGGAAGGATATAATTTGAAACGGAAAAAGGCGGAGAAAAGAAGAATCCTGACCCAAAACGGCTGACAGAGAGAAACCCACAGGCTGAAAGGTTTTGCCGATCAAAGCAGGAGTGCCATCTTGGAGCCGGCGGCGAGGAGCTGCACGTGATTCCGGCGTTAACGGAAAGACAAAGAGGCAGGGGATATTTATATCCTTCTGCAATTTGGGTGGTACCACGGGAGTTTTGAACCCTCGTCCCAATTGGGACGGGGGTTTTATGTTTTTCTGGGGGTAAAATCCAGTGTTATTTCCACTCTGCCTTGCGGAATCTGTTTAAAGTTAAAAGTTAAAGGAGAAATGAAACTGATGAAATGGACAGGACTTAACGAACTGCGCGAACAGTTCTTATCCTTCTTCGAGAGCAAAGGTCATACCCGTATGCCAAGTGCATCTCTTGTTCCAAAGAACGACAAGAGCCTTCTGCTGATTAACTCCGGTATGGCTCCACTGAAAAAATACTTCCTGGGTCTGGAGACTCCTCCGAACCATCGTGTTACCACCTGCCAGAAATGTATCCGTACTCCGGATATCGACAGCGTTGGCCATGATGACCGTCACGGCACCTACTTTGAGATGCTGGGCAACTTCTCGTTCGGCGATTACTTCAAAGTAGAAGCAACTGCATGGGCATGGGAATTTTTGACTCAGGTTCTGGAAATTCCGGCAGACAAACTGTGGATCTCTGTTTATGAAGAGGACGATGAAGCAGCACAGATCTGGACTGAAAAGGTTGGTATTCCTCCAGAACGTATCGTTCGTTTCGGCAAAGAGGATAACTTCTGGGAACATGGTTCCGGTCCTTGCGGTCCTTGTTCGGAGATCTACTTCGACCGCGGCGAAGGCGTTGGCTGCGGCAGACCGGAATGTAAGGTTGGCTGCGACTGCGACCGTTTCATGGAAATCTGGAACCTGGTATTCTCCCAGTTTGACTCGGATGGCAACGGTCATTATGAACGTATGCCAAAACCAAACATCGATACCGGTATGGGTCTGGAACGTCTGGCTTGCGTTATGCAGAATGTCGGCAACCTGTTCGAGGTAGATACAGTACAGAATATTATGCAGCACATCTGCCGCATTGCAAATGTTACTTATAAGAAAGATCCAAAAGCAGATATTTCCCTGCGTGTTATCACCGACCACATCCGTTCTACCACCTTCATGATCGGCGATGGTGTTCTTCCTTCCAACGAAGGCAGAGGATACGTTCTGAGAAGACTGCTCCGCCGTGCTGCACGTCATGGCAGACTGCTCGGTATCGAGGGCACCTTCCTGCATGAAGTAGCAAGAACTGTTATCCAGGAAAACGAAGGTGCATATCCGGAACTGCGTGAAAACGAAGATTACATCGTAAAGGTTATCAAAGCAGAGGAAGAACGTTTCCAGAAGACCATCGACCAGGGCATGGAACAGCTCCAGCAGCTGATTGCTTCCTTTGATGGTAAGGGCGGCGTTCTCTCCGGTGAGGATGCATTCCGTCTGTACGATACCTTCGGCTTCCCAATCGATCTGACCCGCGAAATTCTGGGCGAACAGAACATCACCATCGATGAAGAAGAGTTCACCCGTCTGATGAATGAACAGCGTGTTCGTGCAAGAGAAGCAAGAAAAGATGTCAGCGGATGGAGCACCGATTCCATCGACCTGACTGCTCTGGATGCAACCGAATTTACCGGCTATCAGACTCTGACTCAGGAAGCTTCCGTTCTGGCAATTGTCCGTGACGGCAACATCGCAGACAGCGTTGAAGAAGGTCAGGGTGCAACTCTGATTCTCAACAAGACCTCCTTCTACGGCGAATCCGGTGGTCAGGTTGGAGATACCGGCGTGATTGTAAACGGCGACAATGTATTCACCGTTGAGGATACCAAGAAAGACCACGAAGGTCACTTCATGCATATCGGTACTGTAACAAAGGGCAGCTTCAATACCGCTGACACTGTTACTGCACAGGTAGATGCACAGCGCCGTCGCCGCATCATGTCCAACCACTCGGTATGTCATCTGCTCCAGCTGGCTCTGCGTCAGGTACTGGGTACCCACGTTCATCAGGCAGGTTCTTACTACGATGAGCATCGCTGCCGTTTCGACTTCAGCCATTTCTCTGCTATGACTGCTGAGGAGATTGCAAAGACACAGGCTCTGGTCAACAAGATGATCCTCGAAGGTCATCCAGTTGTTGTGGAAGAACTTCCAATTGCACAGGCAAAAGATAAGGGCGCAATGGCTCTGTTCGGTGAAAAATACGGAGATATCGTAAGAGTCTGCACCATGGGTGACTCGGTTGAGTTCTGCGGTGGTACTCATGTTCATGACACTGCTGAGATCGGTGTATTCAAGATTATCTCCGAGTCCTCGGTTGCAGCTGGCGTAAGACGTATCGAAGCTGCTACCGGTATGGGCGTACTGGAACTGCTGGACAACGCAGAAAGTGTAATTGGTGCAGTTGCTTCCGAATTTAAAGCAGCAGGTCAGGCAGAGGTCGTTGCAAAAGCACAGTCCGTTGCAAAAGAGCTCAAAGCTCAGGCAAGAGAGATCGAGTCCCTGCAGGCACAGCTTGCAAATGGCAAGATCAAAGAGCTGTTTGAAAACACCGTTACCGTAAAAGGTATCAGATACATCCATGCAGTCCTCAAGGATACTGCTTCTGACAGCCTGAGAACTCTGGGTGATCAGGTGAAAGCAGATGCTCCAGACGTAGTAGCTGTTTTTGCAGCATCCAACGAAGGTAAAGCAAGCGTACTGGCAGTCTGCGGCGCTGATGCAGTTAAAGCAGGCGCTCATGCAGGTAAGCTCATTAAAGAGATCACTGCACAGCTGGGAGGAAAAGGCGGCGGCCGTCCTGACAGCGCAATGGGCGGTGTAGCAGATCTGAGCAAAGCAGAAGAAGTTCTGTCCGGTGTTGCAGGTATGCTCGAAGGAATGTTAAAATAAGAGAGTAAATAAGTTCCCCCTGTCGACTGTGACCAGCCGGCAGGGGCGGCTATTTTCATCTTTTCAATAAAAAATCAAGGGAGGTATTTTGATGTCCGATTGTTTATTCTGCAAAATTGCAGCGGGAGAGATCCCATCCAAAAAACTGTACGAGGACGATAAGATCCTCGCATTCTATGACATTTCCCCAATTGCTCCGGTACATTTTCTGGTAATCCCAAAAGAACACATCCAGAGCGTTGACATGGTCAATGAGGAAAACAGCGCAGTGATTGCCTACATTTTCCAGAAAATCGGTGAGATCGCAAAAGAAGCAGGACTCACAAACGGTTATCGTGTGATTTCCAACTGCGGAGCAGATGCAGGTCAGACCGTACCACACATCCATTTCCATGTACTGGGCGGAAAAGAACTCAACTGGCAGGTATAAGTTTTAACACAGATAACTGCCAAAAAAGAAAGGATGACACAGATGGATACTTATCGTTTGCAGGTAGCGGGACTGGAGCGTGACCTTCCGGTTTGTCCGCTGGGAAATGGTGTGTCGATTGCAGGATTTGTTATGTTCTCTGATGTAGAACTGACCATTGCCTGTGCAACTGAGCTGTTAAAGAAACTGCCGGAACATGATGTTCTTCTGACAGCGGAGTCAAAGGGTATTCCGCTTGCCTATGAGATGTCCCGTCAGAGCGGAAAACGCTATATCCTGGCAAGAAAGAGCAAGAAGCTGTATATGAAAAATGCCGTTGAGGTTGACGTTCAGTCGATCACAACTGCAGGTTTGCAGAAGCTCTATCTTTCCGGCGAGGATATGGAGTACCTGAAGGGAAAACGTGTACTGCTGGTTGACGACGTTATCAGCACAGGCGAGTCTCTGCGTGCACTGGAAAAGCTGACCGAAAAAGCCGGCGGCATTGTAGCAGGCAAAGCAGCAGTTCTGGCAGAGGGTGATGCATCAAAACGTGATGATATCATCTTCCTGGCACCGCTTCCATTGATTCACGAATAATATAATAAGATAAAGAAAAAGGACTCCGTATGGAGTCCTTTTTCTTTGTTCGGATATCATTAGGAAAGTTCGAGAGCACCGGTATAAAGCTGATAATAGGTGCCTTTTTTGGCGAGCAGTTCTTCGTGGTCGCCTCGTTCGATAATGCGTCCGTGCTCCAGAACCATGATTGCGTTGGAATTTCGGATGGTGGACAGACGGTGTGCAATGACAAATACGGTACGTCCGTACATCAATGCATCCATACCGCGCTGAACGATTGCTTCGGTACGGGTATCAATGCTGGAAGTAGCTTCGTCCAGAATGAGTACCGGAGGATCGGCAACAGCGGCTCTTGTGATGGAAAGCAACTGGCACTGACCTTGTGAAAGTTCTCCGCCATCTCCGGTGATAACGGTGTTGTAGCCATCCGGGAGACGTCTGATAAACTGGTCAGCATTTGCCAGTTTTGCAGCCGCATAAACCTCTTCGTCGGTTGCATCCAGATTACCATAGCGGATATTTTCCATGATAGTTCCGGTAAACAGGTGAGTATCCTGCAAAACGATGCCGAGGCTTCGGCGCAGGTCCGCTTTTTTGATCTTGTTGATGTTGATTCCATCGTAGCGGATTTTGCCATCCTGAACGTCGTAGAATCGGTTGATCAGGTTGGTGATGGTTGTTTTACCTGCACCAGTTGAACCAACGAAAGCGATCTTCTGACCTGGTTTTGCGTACAGTGTAAGGTCATGCAGAACCATTTTGTTTTCGTCGTAACCAAAGCTCATATCGTAGAAACGAACGTCACCTTTTAACTGGGTGTAGGTGAGGGTGCCATCATGATGTGGATGTTTCCATGCCCAGGTTCCGGTACGTTCTTTGCATTCATAAAGGTTGCCGTCATGGTCAAATGCGGCATTGACAAGGGTAACATAGCCGTCGTCCTTTTCCGGTTCCTCATCGATTAAGCGGAAGATACGTTCCGCGCCGGCAAGCGCCATAACAATCGAGTTAAACTGCTGGGAGATCTGGCTGAATGGCTGGTTGAAGCTTCGGGTCATCTGCAGGAAGGTTGCGATGGTTCCCAGTGTCAGCGGCGCAATACCGGTAATGGCAAGAAGACTTCCGATCAAAGCGGTTAGAACGTAGTGCAGGTTGCCAAGGTTGCCCATAATCGGCATCATGATGTTTGCGTATTTGTTTGCGCCGGTTGCGCTTTCACAGAGTTTTTCGTTTAATACGTCAAACCCGTCTTTGGTCTGCTGCTCATGGCAGAATACCTTGATGACCTTCTGACCGCTGAGCATTTCTTCAATGTAACCGTTGACAGTACTGAGGTCATTCTGCTGGGCAATAAAGTATTTTCCGCTCTTGCCGCCAATTTTTTTGGTAAGAACGAGCATGACCAGCACCATCAAAATGGTAATCAGTGTCAGGTGGACACTCAGAGTCAGCATGACGATGAATACAGTAATGACAGAGATCAGTGCTGCAAAGGTCTGCGGGATGCTCTGGTTGATCATCTGACGCAGGGTATCGGTATCGTTGGTGTACAAACTCATAACTTCACCATGAGGGTGAGTGTCAAAAAAGCGGATTGGAAGAGTCTGCATGTGAACAAACATCTCGTCACGGACACGTTTGAGCACGCCCTGACCGATATTAACCATCAGTCGGTTATAGATATAGGTGCAGAGAACACCAACATAGTAGATAACTGCAAAAATAGCAACAGCATATCCAAGTGAAGTAAAGTCAGGATTCTGCTGACCAATCATTGGTGTGATAAAGTCATCGATCAAGAACAGCAGGAACAAAGGACCTGCCATACCGGCAATCGCACTGATAATAATGGCGATTACAACGATCAAAAACTGCAATTTAAAGGTGCTTGCCACATATTTCATCAGGCGAAGCGCTGTTTTTCCGTAGTTTGGTTTATTTGGTTTTTCGTTTCTCATTCTTCTTTTGCCCCCTTAACCTGCGACTGGTAAACTTCCTGGTAGATTTTGTTGGTTTTCAGCAGCTGCTGTGGGGTATCAAACGCATCGATGTGGCCGTCATCCAGAACGATAACTCGGTCAGCGTCCTCGATGGAAGAAATACGCTGCGCGATGATGATCTTAGTGGTATCCGGAATTTCTTCACGGAATGCTTTTCGAATCAAAGCATCTGTCTTGGTATCAACGGCACTGGTGGAGTCATCCAGAATCAGAATTTTTGGTTTCTTTAACAGTGCGCGGGCGATACAGAGACGTTGTTTCTGACCACCGGAGACGTTGGTTCCGCCCTGTTCAATATAGGTGTCATATCCATCCGGGAAGCTGCGTACAAATTCGTCTGCCTGAGCAAGCTTGCAGGCTGCAACCAGTTCTTCATCCGAAGCATTCGGATTACCCCAGCGAAGGTTTTCTTTGATGGTGCCGGAGAACAAAACGTTTTTCTGAAGAACTACCGAAACCTGATCACGCAGGCTTTCAATGTCGTAATCGCGAACATCCTTGCCGCCGACACGAACCTGACCGGTTGTGGTGTCGTACAGACGCGGAATCATCTGAACCAGTGTGGTTTTAGCGCTTCCAGTTCCGCCGATGATGCCGATGGTCTCACCAGAATGGATATGGATGTTAATATCTTTCAGTGCAGATTTGTCCGGATCATTTACGTAGCTGAAGCTTACATTATCGAAGTCGATAGAGCCGTCCGCAACACTGTTGAGCGGATGTGCAGGGTTTTTTAAATCGCTTTCTTCATCCAGAACTTCGACGATTCGGTTTGCGGAGCTTTCTGCCATGATGATCATAACAAATACCATCGAGAGCATCATCAAGCTGGAAAGAATCTGGGTGGCATAAACGATCATGCTCATTAACTGACCGGTTGTCATGGTGCTGCCCACAATCATCTTGGCAGCCATCCAGGAGATCAGCAGAATTGCAGTATACATGGTAAACTGCATCAAAGGAGCATTGAGTGCGATAATTTTTTCTGCTGTGCGGAATTGATGATATACTTTGTCTGAAATGTTGTAGAATTTTTTATCCTCAAAATCTTCTCGGACATAGGCTTTTACAACACGGATTGCACTCAGGTTTTCCTGAACGGTATTGTTTAATTCATCATAGGTGCGAAATACCCTTTCAAAGTAAGGGTGAGCTTTAATAGCAATGAAGAACAGTCCAATTCCCAAAAATGGGATCGCAAAGAAAAATACCATCGACAGTTTCATGTTGATGCCCATTGCCATGATCAGGGCGAAAACCAGCATCAGTGGTCCGCGAATGAGGACACGAATGACCATCTGATAAGCGTTTTGAACGTTGGTGACATCGGTGGTCAGTCGTGTAACCAGGCTGGCAGGGGAGAACTTATCAATGTTGGAAAATGAAAAGTCCTGAACATGATGAAACATGTCGTGACGGAGATTCTTGGCAAATCCTGCCGAAGCTGTCGCTGCATATTTTCCGGAAAGTGCACCGAAGCACAGCGAGGCGATAGCGGTAATAATCAGGATAACACCAAGGCGTACGGTATAGGAGAGATTGTTTTGCTCCAGTCCCATGTCAATAATCCTGGACATAAAGAATGGAATCAATACCTCCATGATAACCTCAAGGGTTACAAAAATCGGGGTCAGCAGAGAAGCCGTTTTATATTCTCGTACCGACCTTAACAGTTTTTTTATCATGAAAAAACCTCCTCTATTTTAGGAACCTAAGTATTAGAAAAACACAATCTGCAAAATTCTCAGATTCCCAATTGGCATTTGATGATATTATTTTATTATATTTAAAATTCTAATTAGAAACCTAATTAGCTTCCTAAGTTATTAGGCAAATTTGTCCATTATCAGGACAAATTATTCAGCATTTGTTCCACAACGCGATAGAAAACTTTCATATCTTCAGGTGAAATGCCGTGTGTCAATTCCTCTTCAAAGCAGGCAAGGTCATGGGTTACCCGATTTTTGTACTGGAGTGCTTTGGGCAACAGAACGATTTTTTTTAGGCGTGCATCATAGCTGACTGGTTGGCGGGAAATCAAACCATTTTGCTCCATTTTTTTCAAAATTTCGCTGGCTGTTGGAGGACGCAAAGAAAATGCTTCTTCAATATCCCGCTGAAAAACATCTTCGGATTGTGCGAGTATAAAGTGAAGAATTTTTCCCTGAGCACCACTAAATTCACCGTTAAAATTAAAAGTATCCATTCTGCGGCGGATTTTGTTGGAAAGCTGGCCAAGATAACGACCGGCGGAAGGAGAGGTTTGCATCTGTATGCCCCCTTTCATTACTTAGGTTCCTAAATAGTGTACTGTGTTTTAGACAAATTGTCAAGTAGGGAATTTGTTAACATTTAAAGAAAAAGCGGGAATTGTGTTATAACAATTCCCGCAAAAAATTTACAGTGTATTGTGTACGATTTTTCCATCAATGATGGTCATGCGGCAGAGACTTAAGCTGCTGAACGGGTGACCGTCAAAAATTGCAATATCCGCATCTTTTCCAACTTCCAGAGAACCAACGCGGTGATCAAGCTTGAGTGTTTTGGCAGGATTGATGGTAATACCTTCAAAAGCTGCCTGTTCGCTCAATCCGTGACGCATCAGCATACCGATGGTTGCAGGGAGAATGGCGGTTTGGGAGCCAGTATCAGCAGTCAGGGAAATGGTTAGACCAGCTTCAGACAGGATGCCAGGATTTTCCAGTTTCATGTTCCAAATTTCCTGCTTGGATGGATGCCAGAGATACGGACCGATGGTGCAGCGAACATTTCTTGCCTTGAGTGCATCGGTGATCATATAGCCCTCGGTACAGTGTTCGATGGTGTAGTCCAGATGGAATTCCTCTGCAACGCGGATAGCGGTCATGATATCGTCCGAGCGGTGCGCATGGATGCGGCAGCGCATCTCACCACGAACAACCGGAACCAGTGCCTGAAGCTGGAAGTCTGGTTCTGGAGCTTTGGAAGGGTCCAGCTCAGCAGCTTTCAGGCGATCAGAATAAACCTTTGCTTTAAACAATGTTTCGCGCATCAGCGAAGCCAATCCCATACGAGTCATTGGATATTTGCGGTCGGTACCATAGCAGCGCTTTGGATTTTCACCCATTGCAAATTTCATCTGCTCGGTTCCCGGAAGAATCATTTCTTCGGCGGTCTGTGCATCACGAAGTTTGATGACAATGCCGGTGCCACCGATGACGTTAGCAGAACCTGGCAGAATGCAGACAGTAGTAAATCCGGCATCCCTTACCTTGCTGATAGCATAATCGTGTGGGTTAACTGCATCCATGGCACGTACCTGAGGGGTGATTGGACTGCTCATTTCGTTGCCGTCCAGTGGGATAGATGGATTGGTACTCGGTTCATTGAAGTTGGAAATATGAGTATGGCAGTCGATCAGTCCCGGAGTAACCCAGCAGCCAGAAGCATCGATCACCTGTGCATCGGAAGGAATCTCGATATTTTCACCGACAGCCAGAATTTTTCCATCCTCGATCAGGACAGTGCCGTGTTCAAAAGTTTTATCGGTAACAGTAACAACTTTTCCGTTTTTAATAGCAATCATCTTTGCTCGCTCCTTTCCTTACAGGGTGTTTTTGTAGATCTCGCCATCGATCATAACCAGACGGCACAGACTCATGCTGTCAAATGGGTTACCGTCAAATACAGCAATATCTGCATCTTTGCCTGCTTCCAGGGAACCGATGCGGTCATCCAGCTGCAATACTTTGGCAGCATTGATGGTGACACCTTTGATTGCATCCTCAAAGGAAAGTCCGCGGCGGATAAAGAAGCCGATTGTCATTGGCAGAACAGAGGTCTGAGAACCGGTGTCAGCGGTCAGACAAAGAGTGATGTTTTCTTCCTTGCTCAAAATACCAGGATTATCCATGGTGCGGTTGTGGATTTCCAGTTTGCTTGGAGAGGTCAGATGAGGACCAACAACACATTTTACGTGTTTTTCGTTTAAAACGTCCTTGATTTTGAAGCCTTCGGTGCAGTGCTCGATGACATAGTCAAGGTTATATTCTTCTGCGATGCTGATGGCAGTCAGAATATCGTCCGAGCGGTGTGCATGGATGCGGCAGCGCATCTGTCCGCGTACAACAGGGACAAGAGCATCCAGTTTAAAGTCTGGTTTTGGTGCTTTGGAAGGATCATCTTTTGCTGCAAGAAGAGCATCGGAATAGATTTTTGCGTTGTACAGGGTTTCGCGCAGAATAGCGGCGATTCCCATACGGGTCATTGGCATCTGTTTACGGTTTCCATAGTTGCGTTTTGGATTTTCGCCAAAGGCAAATTTCATCTGCTCGCTGCCTTTGATTGCCATTTCTTGTGGAGTATGGCCGCGCAGTTTGAGTGAGATGCCGGTACCACCGATCACGTTGCCAGAGCCCGGGGTGGAATAAATGGTGGTAAATCCAGCCTCGCGAACCGGAACGATAGCATAGTCGTCTGGATAAACGGCATCCATTGCACGTACCTGTGCCTGGATTGGACCGCTCATCTCGTTGCCATCGTACATGCCGGGCAGTGTACCTGGTTCGTTAAAGTTGCAGATGTGGGTATGACAGTCAATCAATCCCGGGGTGACCCAGCATCCTGAAGCGTCAATGACCTGTGCGCCTTCTGGAATTGTAAGATCGGTACCGATTGCCTTGATTTTTCCATCTTCGGTCAGAACGGTTGCTTTTTCATAGGTCTGTCCGGTTACGGTGATGACCTTTCCGCCTGTAATCGCTGTTATCATAAAAGAAACTCCTCCTTCTCATAAAAGAATGATGGATAATTGTTTTATCATGAAAAAACCAACTGTATCATAGCACAACAGGATATAAAATGTAAATAATGAAGAATAATTTTCATGGTTTAGACGTATTTATTGTTTAAAATAAATAATTTTCCTTTCTGATTTTTGAAAGACAGTCGACATATCCAAACCAAAGAAAGAATAGGATAAAAGAAAGGGGAGGGAAAGCAAAATGGGCTATTCATCACGTGACAAAAAGAAAAAAATAGAAAAAGATGACCGCTTTTTCTCAATGTTGTGTTTTCAGATCAGTGTCTGTCTGGTAACGTTAGCGGTTTTCTTCTGTGCAGTTCAGATGGGAGGAGAAAATAAGGCAGCAGCACAGGAATCTGCAGCCTTGCTTTGTGGGGAGCAGGCAGAAACTTTGGTGGAATGGGAAGGGCTTTTTAAAAAGCCAAAGCAGTATTGCAATATGGCTTGGGAATCGGTAAGTCATTTCTTTTCGGGAGGAGCTTCCGAAATACTGGAAAAACTAAAAGATTTTTTATCCGAACAGATTGTTCCGCCGGAAAAACTGCCGCAGGAAGACCTGCCTCCTGTGGTCGGAGAGAGCGGAGCAGGAGGGGAATTTCCTTCTTCTGACTTGAGAAAAGCAGCAGAAGGAACGACACTTGCGCCCTATCAGCTGACAGCGCAGATGATTTCTCCGGTCAGCGGACTGGTGACCTCGATGTTTGGATGGAGAGAACATCCGGTCAGCCATCAGGACGACTTCCATAAGGGGGTCGACATTGCAGCTGCGATGGATACTCCGATCTTGGCGGCTCTGCCGGGAGTGGTGGAAGAAACCGGATATTCCGAAAGCTATGGAAATTTTGTGGTACTGCGTCATTCAGATCGGCTGAAAACCACCTATAATCATTGCAGCAAAATTCTCGCTTCGCAAGGGGAACAACTGGCAAGGGGAGATCGAATAGCGCTGGTTGGCAGCACAGGAATTTCGACCGGACCACATCTCCATTTTGAAGTGGTAATAGAGGGACTAAAAGCAGATCCACTGCTCTCCCTTGAGGTGGAAGAATATGAGGCATAGATGTTTTCCGAAAATTGAAATGAGCTTCTGGTTCTTTTTGGGATTAAGCTTATTTTTGCTTTTTGATCAGGGAAATCTGGGGAGCATGTGTGTAGCGGCAGTTTTGCTGCATGAGCTGGGGCATATAGCAGCTATGACACTCTTGGGGGTAAAAATCCAGAGAATCCGGTTGACGCCATTTGGAATTGACCTGGAGCGGGGAGAGGAAGGATCAATCCGGTCAGAGCTGATGATTCATCTATCTGGTCCTCTTACAAACCTTTGTTTGGCAGTTTTGCTTGCAGGAATGGGAAAGTTTCATTTTTCTGCGGTTAACTGTGCTTTGGGATTGTTCGAGCTGTGTCCTCTGCCCACGCTGGATGGAGGTCAGGCAATTTTTTGTCTGATCCAGCAGCTGTTTTCTTTAGAAAAGGCACAAAGATGGAGTAGCATATTAGAAACAACCAGTTTTGTTCTGATTTTCACTTTAGCTGGAATCTCATTTTTTATGAAGCAAAACCTCACACTTTTATTTTTGTTGTTTGGCATTTCGGTTTCACTGTTTCAGAAAGAGTCAGGAATCAAAGGAAAAATCAGAAAAGGAAAAAGGCTGTAAGAATTTCTTACAGCCTTTTTTATCTAGCAGTATTAAACTTTCTTTACAGTCAGGACTTTGAGCACATCGACAGCGCCTTGAATATCTTTTACGCGGTCGTTGATTTCGTTGACACTCTGGAATTTTTCCAAAGTATTTCTCTGTCCGTCAAACAGTTGACGCATTTCCTGCTGAATATCGTTTTCCTGAATACTCTCCACCTTTTTCAGGCGCTTTTCTACAGCATCCAGAGTTTGTGCCAGTCCTTTGATGTCTTCGCGTCCGGTTTTAACCTCCGCTTTCATCTCGCGCACTTCATCCTTGATTTCGCGCACTTCATCCTTGATTGATTTGATCTCATATTTGATCGGGCCAAGTTCGTTTGTCAGCTTGACATCCAGAAGCTGGCTGATCGCGTCCATCAGTTCTCTGTCAATCATGATTTGTATTCACCGCCTTTATGGTTTATTATACCTGATTTGGAAGTTGTTTGCAAGAAAGAAAGCATTTTTTCTTACAAACAGAAAATTTCATTTGGATTCCATCAGGTCGATGATGCGGTAAAGGGCGAGCAGAATGAAACCAAAAAGGCACAGGAAAAGCATCACATAAGTTTCGGGTTGATTGAGATTAAACAATATCCCGCCTAAAATCTCATGGATTCCCAGTGTAACTGTGAAAACAAAACAGAGGAGGGATACAACAAAAATGATTTTGGAAATGTGTTGTTTTATTAAGTGTTCTTCTGAAAAGGAATGGTCTTTTTCACAAAGATATAGGAATTTATTTTGTCCGAGTAGCCTTCTTCTATAAATCCAAGTTTTTTTAAGAGGGAAATACTGGGGATGTTTTCCTTTTCCACCAATCCGACAATATCCATTCCTGAATATTGTTCTTCGATGGCACAAAGTACCTTGTTCAGTATCTCGAAAGCATATCCCTGACGCTGAAATTGATAGGATATGGTATAGCCCAGTGTAAAACAGGGGTCATGCTTATTATAGAAACAGGAAAGATCCCCGATGAGCTGGTTGTCTGTCAGGCAGATGGCGTAGTGCTGTTCTGGCTCTTTGGAAAGAAAAACAGACTGATGAAACTTTTGAATAAAATCTTTGAGATACTCTCTGGAAGTGTTTTCCCAGTGCTGATATCGTGCACAGTCAGCATTGTTCCGATACAGATAAAGGGTATCTAAATCATCTGGGGACAGATTTCGAAGAATCAGCCTGTCAGTCTGCAAAAATGTTGCCATGAGTCTCATTCCTTTCTGTAAAGGGGTCTTGCCTTAATTTTATTCTACAAAATTTTGGGCATTTTTACAAGATTTATTGGGAGGGACAAGCCTGCGATGGACGTTGATTTTTTAGGAGAAATCATGTAAACTAAAAAGATGAATAAGCCGAAAACAACGAGAGTTTTAAGATTTTGGAGGATCCTAGATGAAACGAGAACAGCTTGAGCAGATTTTGCTGGATGTACAAAAACCTGCACAGTATATCGGCGGAGAACTCAACAGCGTGATGAAGGACAAGAGCAAGGTTGATTGTCGTCTGGCTTTTTGCTTCCCGGATAAATATGAGGTGGGAATGTCCCATCTTGGCATGAAGATTTTGTATTCGCTGTACAACCTGCGGGAAAACTGGTGGTGTGAGCGTGTGTTTGCACCGGATGCAGATATGGAACAGCTGATGCGTGAAAAAAATATTCCGCTTTATGGTCTGGAAAGTCTGGACCCAATCAAAGATTTTGATTTTGTGCTGTTTACCTTGCAGTACGAGATGAGCTATACTGCAATCCTCAACATGCTTGATCTGGCAGGACTGCCGGTTCGTGCAAAGGACAGAACCGGCCTGTCCCCAATCGTAGCGGCAGGCGGTCCATGTGCGTGCAACCCGGAACCAATTGCTGATTTTATCGATCTGTTTATCATCGGTGAAGGCGAAGAGGTCAACATCGAAATCACCGATCTGTATATGCAGGCAAAAAAAGAAGGTTGGAGCAAACAGCAGTACTTAAAGGAAGCTGCAAAGATCGGTGGTGTCTATGTTCCAAGTCTGTATGATGTTTCCTACAATGAGGACAACACCATCAAAGCAGTTACCCCGAACTGTGAAACTGCACCGGTAAAGGTGAAAAAGCGCATTATTGCAGATCTGGACAAGGTGTTTTATCCAGATAAATTTGTTGTTCCGTTTATCAACATCGTTCATGACCGCGCAATGCTGGAAGTACAGCGCGGATGTCTGCGTGGATGCCGTTTCTGTCAGGCAGGATTTATCTATCGCCCGCTGCGCGATAAGCACTATGACACCCTCAACAAGGATGCACACGGTCTGTGCGACACCAGCGGTTATGAGGAGCTGTCGCTGACATCTCTTTCCACCAGTGACTATAAGGAAATTGAACCACTGCTGGACGATCTGCTCAACTGGACAACTGATGAAAAGGTCAGCCTTTCTCTGCCGAGCCTTCGTGTGGATAACTTCTCCAAAGAGCTGATGGAGAAAGTATCCAGACTGAAAAAGAGCGGCCTTACCTTTGCGCCGGAAGCTGGAACCCAGCGCCTGCGCGATGTTATCAATAAAAATGTAACCGAAGAAGAACTGATGAATACCTGCCGTACCGCATTTGAGGGCGGCTATACCTCGGTAAAACTTTATTTCATGATGGGTCTGCCGACCGAAACCATGGAAGATATCGAGGGAATCGCAAACCTTGCACAGAAAGTAGTCGATCTGTATTACAGCCTGCCGACCCGTCCAAAGGGCAGGGCAGTAAGCGTTTCCATTTCCTGTGCATGCTTTGTTCCAAAGCCGTTCACTCCATTCGAGTTTGAGGCACAGGACAGCATGGAACTGCTGAGAGAAAAGCAGAAACACCTGCTTGCAAGCGTAAAATCCAAAAAGATCAGCGTCAGCTATCATGATGCGGATGTCAGCTTTATCGAAGCGGTGCTGGCAAAAGGTGACCGCCGTCTGGGTGATGTGATTGAAGCTGTCTGGAAAAAAGGAAGCCGTCTGGATGGATGGTATGAGTACTTTGATCCGCAGAGATGGTATGATGCAATGGCAGAACTTCAGATTGATCCTGCTTTCTATGCAAATCGCCGCAGAGAGTATGATGAAGTAATGCCTTGGGATCACCTGGATTTCTGCGTCAGCAAAAACTTCCTGATTCGGGAAAACAAGCTGGCGAGAGAAAACGTTACTACCCCACAGTGCCGTGAAAAATGTTCGGGCTGCGGTGCAAGCCAGCTGATTCAGGGTGAATGCTGCAGCGATAAAGTGGTTTATGAAAGGGAAGTCCTTCCAATCGAACCGCCGCGGCCAAAGGTTGACCCGGCACTGCTGCTGGAGCAGCCACAGAAGGTCAGATTGTTCTTTACTAAGCTTGACCGTGCAAAATATATCTCCCATCTGGATATGAACCGCTGTATGAGCCGTGCATTAAAGCGTTCGGGACTTCCAGTTTGGTATACCGGTGGATTTAACCCACACATGTACCTGACCTTCCCGCTGCCGCTTTCGCTGGGCTGTGAGAGTGTTTATGAGTGCGTTGACCTCAAGATGACACAGAAGGTTGATTTTGACACCATTGCACAGAAGGTCAATGCCTGCCTGCCGCCGGACATTCAGGTGTTCGCTGCCGGTGAACAGAAGATGGACCAGAAGGAAATTGCTTGGGCAGATTATGAAATCTGCTTTGACGCACAGGACGGCTTAAAAGAAAAGCTGGAAAACTTCTTTAATCAGGATGAAATCAAGGTAATCAAGAAGACCAAGAAGGGCGAAAAGGAGATCGACCTCAAGCCGCATTTCTCCCTCCTTTCGATGGAAGAAAAAGATGGTGTCCTGACTGCTATGATGCGCTTTGCAACCGGCATCGAGCTCAACATCAATCCAACACTTCTGCTGGATAACGCACCATTTGAACTTCGTGTTCAGTCGCTCAAACGTCTGATGGTCTATAATAAGGAACTCAAATCTTTCTGCTAAGACCACAAAAGCAGGAAGATAGGTGGATTTTGGATTGTGCAAACCGGGGAAAATGGCGGAATAAGCGGCGTTGTAAGAAAAAAATCTTGCAATCGCGGATAAGTCATGATATAATACTCGGGTATGCAACAGTTTCCGTCTGGAAAAGGGGCTTTGCTTCTTATTCAAGATGAGTGTTGATGCACAATCTGCAATATGAAAACTGTTAAGGTTTGAAAAGATTGCGACATTCAAAGTGGATATTCCTCTGCAACAGAGCAACAAGCCAGCATGAATATCTGAAAATTTAAGGAGGAAAAGATCAATGGACGCATTACAGAAAATTTCCCAGTCTTGCATGAAAAACGAACTGCCATCTTTCGAAGTAGGTGACACTGTACGAGTACAGGTTAAAATCAAAGAGGGCGACAAAGAAAGACTTCAGGCTTTCGAAGGTACTGTTATCGGTATCAAAAAAGGCGGAATCAACTCCACCTTCACCGTTCGTCGTATTTCCCACGGCTGCGGCGTAGAAAGAGTATTCCCAATGCACTCTCCTAACGTTGCTGAAGTTGTTGTTACCAGAAACGGTAAAGTTCGCAGAAGCAAACTGTACTACCTGCGTGACCGTGTCGGCAAAGCTGCAAAAGTTAAAGAACAGATTCGCTAAGTTCGCGCAAAAAAGGGACAGTTTCTTCTGTCCCTTTTTGTTTTTTATTCGGAAAGAAAGCGTTATTACGTTTTTCTTTTGTTTATGATGATAATACTACTGCCTGAGGGAATATCCACAAGGCAGATCAGATAGAGGAGGACACCGGATGGAGAACCAAAACAAAAAAAATATCCCTGCACAGCCGGAATTTTCTGGGGAATTATCCCCAGAATACAACATGGGGGAAAAAGATAGCAAACAGAAAAACAGAGTGAAGGAAATTTTGGAGTATGCCGAATCCCTGACGCTGGTTTTTGCTGTGATGCTGCTGATTTTTACTTTCATTGCCCGTCCGGCAACAGTAGACGGAACCTCGATGCTTCCAACCTTGGAAGATCAGGAACGCCTGGTGATTTCCAATCTGTTTTATGAACCGAAAGCAGGAGATATCGTTGTTTTGTGCGGAGAGGCGGACAAAGAAGAGGGCCGCACTCTGATCAAACGAATTATTGCGACCGAGGGACAGACGGTAGACATCGATTTTGAAGCCGGTGAAGTTTATGTGGACGGAGAAAAGCTTTCCGAGCCATATATTCTGGAACCGACCTATCTGGATGAAGGAACAGAATTCCCTCTGACCGTACCGGAAGGAGAGATCTTTGTCATGGGTGATAACCGAAATGGTTCCCGTGACAGCCGCTCCACCACCATTGGCACCGTCAAGGAAGAATATATTGTAGGAAGAACTTTATTCCGTTTCTTCCCGTTTGACCGCTTTGGAAAAATCGGCGATACCGGAAGACTCAATATTGTTTCCGCAGAAGAATAAAAAGAGTAGTCAGGGCAGAATGAAGATTTTGCCCTGATTGTTTATCAGGAACTTTTGAAACTATATTTTGTAGTCAAAACAGGAGGAACTATGCAGAAAGAACAGCAGACAGCTCCGGAAATGGAAGAGGAGCAGGAATATCTGACCCAAACGCCGAGTATTCAGTGGTTCCCGGGACACATGGCAAAGACCCGCCGCGTGATGAAGGAAAGCCTGGGACTGGTTGATATCGTGGTAGAACTGCGCGATGCCAGAATTCCAAAAAGCAGCCGCAATCCGGAAATCGAAAAAATTATCGGTGATAAACCACGTCTGGTTGTCTTTAACAAGGCAGACATCGCAGACCCTGCCGTTACCAAAGAATGGCAGGAATATTATAAAAGCCATGGAGTGCGGACTCTGGCACTCGATTGCCGTTCGGGCAGAGGGTTAAAGGAACTGGTACCTGCAGTAAGGGATACCTTGTCTGACCTTCTGGCAAAAAGAAAAGCAAAGGGAATGGAAAGCCGTCCGATCCGCATGATGATCGTAGGTGTTCCAAACGTTGGAAAATCCTCCCTGATTAACCGTCTTGCAGGAAGCAAGCGGGTAAAGGTAGAGGACAGACCGGGCGTTACCCGTGGAAAACAGTGGGTTCGTCTGGAAAGCGGCATCGAACTTCTGGACATGCCAGGTGTTCTGTGGCCAAAATTTGATGATAAGCAGGTTGGAGAACGTCTGGCTTATACCGGAGCAATCAAGGATGACGTTTATGATCTGGAATGGGTTGCAATGCGCTTTTTGGACCTGCTTCGCAACCGCTATCCAAAACTTCTGGAGGAACGCTTTAAGGTGACACCGAATGACTCGGAAGGTTTGGAGCCTTATGATTTGCTGGAGTTGGTCGGCAAAAAACGCGGTATGATGATGTCGGGCGGTGTAGTTAATACAGAACGTGCTGCTATTACCGTTTTGGATGAGTTCCGTTCCGGTAAAATCGGACGCATTTCGCTGGAGCGTCCTCACACTGCAGTACAGGATTCCTCCCAGCAGCTGTAAAGGAGAAACAGATGCAAGCAACACAAACAGCAGCATTGACCGCCTTTCTGATCGCTGCAGTTGCAGCGATCATGTCTGTACGCGAAATTATCAGGCTGTACAAAGAGCCACTGCCGGATTATGTGAAATCGGTTGTGGAACAATCGGAAGATCAGACTGCATGCCGGCGTTTTCTAGTGCGGGAATACACGATTGCCTATCTTTTCTTTTTGTTTACAGCATTGTGTATTGCGGGAAGTTTTCTGGTTCCGTTTGGATTTATGGATCTTTTGGTTCAAATTGGACTGATTGCGGGAGTGCTGTGGCTTGTTTCGGTGCGCTTTCGTCAAAGGCGGTTTATCAAACAGGAGGAGTCAAAATGACAGAAAAGCCGGATTTATTTTTGTTTGACCAGCAGGTGCGCGAGGAAGGCTTTTTGACGGTATGCGGAGTGGACGAAGCCGGAAGAGGTCCTCTGGCAGGATCAGTGGTGGCAGCGGCAGTTATTCTGCCGCCAAAGGAAGACCTGCTGGAAAAATGTCCGCTTCTTGCCGGATTAAATGATTCCAAAAAGCTTTCAGAAAAGAAGAGAGAAGCCTTGTTTGAACCAATCAAGCAATATGCACTGGCATACGGAATTGGTGAAGCAAGTGCACAGGAAATTGATGAACACAATATTTTGCAGGCTACCTTTCTGGCAATGGGACGCGCGGTGGAAAACCTAAAGGAAAATTTTAAGCTCCAGCCGGATATTCTTCTGGTGGATGGAAACCAAGACCCTAAAATCATGGACAACACCCGAACCGTAATCAAGGGGGACGCAAACTCTGCTTCCATTGCAGCAGCATCTATTCTGGCAAAGGTGACAAGGGATCGGGAGCTTGTAAAGCTGGATGAGATTTATCCTCAGTATGCTTTTAAACAACACAAGGGCTATCCAACCAAGCTGCACTACGAACGAATTTCAGAATATGGAATCAGTCCGGTTCATCGCCGCAGCTTTTTAAAGAAGATTTTAAATGGATAACAAAAAAACAAAAAGATCAACCGGTCAACTTGGAGAACAAGCAGTGATTGAATATCTCTTAAAGAAGGGATATACTATAGTTGACCATAATTATCACGCAAAGTGCGGCGGCAGGGAAGAAGTCGATATTATAGCCTGTGATGGAGATGTTCTGGCTTTTGTGGAAGTAAAGACCCGCAAAAAGGATTCGTGGCTTTCTGCCATGGATGCACTGACACCACAAAAACGAAGAAGGATCTTTACGGGAGCACAGAATTTTCTGATGACCCAAGAAGGCTATGAACGGTTTCAGCCGAGATTTGATGTCGCGTGTGTGACAACAGAGAATGGAATGGTCACATCGGTTGATTATTATGAAAATGCTTTTTCACTTTGTGACATTGAATATTAAGTAGGGAGGAATGAGTAAGATGAAATTGTTTGACCTGCATTGTGACACAATTGAAAGAATGGAAGAACTGGGAGAGAATATGCTCACAGATAAAACACAGCTGAGCTTAAAATATCTTCCAGAGATTGAGAAATGGTGCCAGACTTTTGCAATCTTTATTCCGGACAGCAAAAGAGGAGCAGATGCTGTGGAATATTATGAGAGAGTTCGCGCTTATTTTCACAAGATGCTCAAAGAGCACCATGGTATCGTAGAGATGGTTAACACTCCTTCTGACATCGAAACAATCACCGCAAAGAAAAAGTGTGCTGCAATCCTTTCGGTAGAAGGTGCAGCAGTGCTGGACGGCAAGCTGGAAAATGTTGAAAAGCTTGCAAAAGACGGCGTCAAGATGATGACTCTTACCTGGAATGGAGAAAACGAGCTTGCTTCCGGTCACAAAAATCCGGAGATGGGCTTTACCGATTTTGGCAGAGAGGTTGTCAAAGAGATGGAAAGACAGAACATCATCGTGGATGTTTCCCACCTCAATGATAAGGGCATGGAACAGCTGATGGGCGGTATCGCAACCAAGCCGATTATCGCAACCCACTCCAATCTACGCTCCATCTGCTCCCACAAGAGAAACCTCACCGAAGAAATGTTCCAGTACATTGTGGAGCACAAGGGTCTGGTTGGTTTGAACCTGTTACATAATTTCGTGTCCGACAATGAAATGAAAGATTCCAAAGCAGAGCTGTTCTGCCATGTATACCGTATGCTGGAGCTGGGCGGCGAAGATGTCATTGCCTGCGGCAGTGACTTTGACGGCGGTATCGAAAGCCAGATGGACAATCCGGCAAAATTTGCATCGTTTGGAGAGTATATGCTGGAAAACGGAATCAGCCGCCGCATTGTAGACAAAATCATGTTTGAGAATGCGCTGCATTTCTTTGAGGAAAATGTCAGATGATGAGAAATAAGGATTATTTTAAAGAAATGGGACTGGACCCGGCAAATCTGGGAAAAAGCCTGGATGCAGCCAGCGACCGCATTTTTATGTTCAATCGTTTTTCAGAGGAAGAAACCTTATTCCGCTTTAAATCCCGCAAGGTAAAATACCGTGTGGTATCCCAGCAGAAAAGGACAGAGAATACCATCAGTTACTAGGAGGGTATTCATGTTAGTGAATCGGAAAATCGTTGATGAATTTTTGGAAGGAAAGGATATTTCCAGAGAGTGGATTTTCTCTGAAATCCAACAGGGCGAGTATCTGTTCGACCTGTCAGATCTTAACGACAAACAGGAAGAGGTTAAAAAGCTCACAGATAAAATTTCTGACATGTTGGCTCATTTTAAACCAGATAATGAAAAATTTTATCGACAGCTGTTTCCTGATTTTGAAAAAGAACTGGCAGATTGTGAAGTTATGCTGACAGTCGGTGTTCCGGCTCCTTATGACGCAATGGTAATCGAACGAAACGACAGCAAGATCATTGTGTTTGATATGGGGCGCTTTTTGAGCTATAAGGACCCACAAGGATTTGCGCAACAGATGATGACCCATGAAACAGCACATGCCATGCTCCATAAAAAATGGCAGCTGAAAGAAACGGCTTCCTATCAGGAACAGCTTCGTTTTCTGTGCTTTGATGAGGGATTTGCACATCTGCTTGCCTGCGGCAAAGAAATCGCTTCCTTCGATGCATCAATGTGGATACAGGAACATTATGAGCCTGCCCTTGCACAATTGCATCAGGCACTTACCTGTGAAGACGAATCACAGCAGGAAGAGTGGCTGTATCGGGCTCAAACTGGACGATATTGGGATAAGTTTGCAGCAATTGCCGGAAAGCTGTATCTGATCAGCCACCTCGATGAGTTGGAGAAGATTTATCTGGAAGGTCCGCAAAAGTTTATGTCCCCAATCTTTGACACTTTGGAAAGGAACTGATACATGTCGCTTTTTGTGATCGGAGATACCCACCTGTCCTTGTCGGTCAACAAGCCGATGGACATTTTTGGCGGCTGGAAAAACTATATGCAGCGTCTGGAAGAAAACTGGCGGGCGATTATAAACAAGGAAGATACCGTTGTGATTCCGGGCGATGTGTCCTGGGGCATGAGTCTCGAAGAAGCCCGGGCAGACTTTGCTTTTCTGGATGATCTTCCGGGAAAGAAAATCCTGATGAAGGGCAACCACGATTACTGGTGGACCACCAAGGCGAAGATGGATGCTTTTCTGGAACAAAACGGATTTTCCACCCTGACCATCCTGCACAATAACAGTATCAGTGCCGAGAGGATCAGCATCTGCGGTTCCCGAGGCTGGATGTTTGAGCAGGGACAGGCGCACGACAAAAAGATCATCTCCCGTGAAGCCGGCCGCATCAGAGCTTCCTTGCAGGACTCACAGCGTTTCAGCGATCAGGAAAAGGTTTTGTTCCTCCATTATCCGCCGATCTTTATGGAGGACAGCATTCCGGAATTTCTGGAAGTGATGAAGGAATTTTCGGTAAAACGCTGCTATTATGGTCATATCCATGCACAGGGATGCCGTCACGCTTTCCGCGGAGAGTGGGATGGGGTCCAAATGGAGATGGTTTCGGCAGATTTTCTTGGATTTTGCCCGAAAAAGATTGGATAAATCGCAAATAATTCCCTTTAATAGGTGGAATTTCTAAAAAGAATATGCTATAATTGTTTGGATCATTCTGCAAAGAAGATTCTTTGACAAGAATAAAATTGTGCCGTTCTTTTTTGAAGATGGGTCTGTTCCGATGAAAGGATGACCAGGGAGTGTGTGAATAGCATCGCCTGGGTCCCAAGCTGCTTGGCAGCCTCGGTATAGGAGGGACCCTTGCAGTCGGCGATGTTCATTTAAGACAGCTTGATTCGGATTCGGCACAGAAAAAGAAAGGAATGTATATAAAATGAGTTTGACTTCTGTAAACAAACTTGAGAACAACACAGTAGAACTGGTAGTAAGCGTTAGCGAGGAACAGTTCCAGGATGCGCTGAACAAAGCGTATAAAAAGAAAGTAAAATCGATTGCACTGCCAGGCTTCCGTAAAGGTAAAGCTCCAAAGGCAATGATCGAAAAAATGTACGGTAAAGAATTCTTCTATGACGATGCAATCAACATGGTATACCCATCTGCATACGAAGCAGCAGTAGAAGAAGCAAACATCGAGCCAGTTGACCGTGCAAACGTTTCTGACCTGCAGGTAGAACAGGGCAAAGGCTTCAGCTTCAAAGCTACCGTTACTGTAAAACCAGAAGTTACTGTTAAAAACTATAAAGGCATCAAAGCAGAAAAAACTGTTGAAACCATCATGGCTGCTGACGTAAATGCTGAGCTCGACCGCATGAGAGAAAGAAACTCTCGTCTGACCAACGTAGAAAGAGCTGCTAAGAACGGCGATACCGCTCTGATCAACTTTGAAGGCTTCAAAGAAGGCGTTGCTTTCGAAGGCGGCAAAGGCGAAAACTTCCCACTGGTTCTCGGTTCCGGTCAGTTCATCCCTGGCTTTGAAGAACAGGTTGTTGGCCATGCAGCAGGCGATGAGTTCGATGTAAATGTAACCTTCCCAGAAGATTACCATGCAGAAGACCTCAAAGGCCAGCCAGTTGTATTCAAAGTAAAAGTAAACGCTGTTCAGGAAAAAGAACTGCCAGCTCTGGACGATGAGTTCGCTAAAGACGTAAGCGAGTTCGATACTCTGGCTGAACTGAAGAAAGACGTAAAAGAAAGACTTCAGAAAGAAGCTGACAATAAAGCACAGGTTGACATGGAAAACAGCCTGATCTCCACCGTAATCGAGAACATGGAAGGCGAAATTCCACAGTGCATGTTCGAAAACAAGATCAACGAGATGGTTAACGATTTCAGCTACCGTCTGCAGTCCCAGGGTATGAACCTCGACCTGTACCTGCACTACACCGGTTCTGACATGAAAGCATTCCGCGAAACCTTCAAAGAATCCGCTGAAAGACAGGTTAAGATCAGACTGGCTCTGGAGAAGATCGCAGAAGTTGAAAACCTGACAGCTACTGCTGAAGATATCGAAGCTGAGTACGAGAAGATCGCTAAGAACTACGGTATCGATGCTCAGAAAGTAAAAGGCATCCTGCCAGAAAAAGAGATTGCAAAAGACGTTACTGTTAACAAAGCAATCGACCTGGTAAAAGAATCTGCTGAAGTTACCGAGAAAAAGGTAAAGAAGACAGCTTCTAAATCCAAGAAAAAAGCAGAAGGCGAAACCGCTGAAGAAGCAGCTGACGAAGAATAATTTTTCGACAATAATCGGATGAATTATCCGAAACGGGTCTGATTTTTAAAAATCGTTCATAAAATATACAACAACTGTCTCACAGTATCGTGTATAATGAGAAACGATAAAGAACAGCCGTTTGCGGCCGGCAGAAAACGCCGGTCGCATTTTTTATGAAAAACTTCGATTAGACGGAGAAGAAATCGGCAAAGCTCTAGTTGACTTTACTTTTGGACCAAAATCTGTAAAATTGGTTTTGAGTCAAAGGATCACGATATTTTGTTTTTGACAGAGAAAGGGAGGTTTTGTCAAATGGCATTAGTACCATATGTAGTAGAGCAGACCAACCGTGGAGAGCGTTCTTATGATATTTTTTCCCGACTGCTCAACGATCGAATCATCATGTTGTGTGATGAAGTAAACGACGCGACAGCAAGTCTGGTTGTTGCACAGCTGTTATACCTGGAAGGCCAGGACCCAGATAAGGAAATCAGCCTTTATATCAACAGCCCAGGCGGTTCGGTAACTGCTGGTCTGGCAATTTATGATACCATCCAGTACATCAAGTGCGATGTTTCCACTATCTGCATGGGTATGGCTGCATCGATGGGCGCATTCCTGCTTTCTGCAGGAACCAAAGGCAAACGTCTTGCCCTGCCAAACTCCACCATCATGATTCATCAGCCATCTGGCGGTGCACAGGGTCAGGCAACTGATATGCGCATCCACACTGAATGGATTCTGGATACCAAGAAGAGACTGAACAAAATGCTTTCGGAAGCAACTGGACAGCCACTGGAAGTAATTGAACGCGATACAGAACGAGACAACTTTATGACAGCACAGCAGGCGCTGGAATATGGATTGATCGACAAAATTATTGATAAACGATAAGGATCGGTGTTGCGGCAATGCCAAGGAATGATGACAAGATATTAAGATGCTCGTTCTGCGGAAAATATCAGGACGAGGTAGAGCGTATGATTGCCGGTCCGGGCGTATGTATCTGTAATGAGTGCATCGAGCTGTGTCAGGAAGTGCTGGACGGGGAAAAATCCCGCAGCACAGAGCCAAAACAGAAAAAAGAAGCAGCAACAGATACCGTTCCAATGCCAAAGCCACAGGATATCAAAAAGGTACTGGACGAATATGTAATCGGACAGGACCGCGCAAAAAGAGCTTTGAGCGTGGCAATCTACAACCACTACAAGAGAATATTCTTAAAAGATAATGACGACAGCGTAGAAATCACCAAGAGCAATGTTCTTTTGGTTGGACCAACCGGTGTTGGTAAAACAATGCTCGCACAGACGCTGGCTAAGACCATGAACGTTCCGTTTGCAATCGCAGACGCGACCACTCTGACCGAAGCAGGTTATGTTGGTGAGGACGTCGAAAATATCCTCCTGCGACTGATTCAGGCAGCAGATTGGGATATCGAACGTGCACAGACCGGTATCATCTACATTGATGAGATCGATAAGATCGGCAGAAAATCGGAAAACACCTCGATTACACGAGATGTCAGCGGTGAAGGCGTACAGCAGGCTCTGCTGAAAATCATCGAGGGAACCGTTGCAAATGTTCCACCAAATGGAGGCAGAAAGCATCCAAATCAGGAATTTTTGCAGATCGATACCTCCAAGATCCTCTTTATCTGCGGCGGTGCGTTTGACGGAATCCAGAAGGCAATCGAAAGCCGTGTTGCAAAATCTTCTCTGGGCTTCGGTGCACAGATTCAGGATAAAAAACTGGTAGAGCAGGATGTTCTGCTTGCTCAGATCACCCCTCAGGACCTTGTAAAATTTGGCCTGATTCCGGAGCTGGTTGGTCGTCTGCCAATCATTGCAACCCTGACTGGTCTGGACAGAGAAACTCTGGTTAGAATCCTGACCGAGCCAAAGAACTCTCTGGTTAAACAGTACAAGAAGCTGTTTGAACTGGAAGGAGTACAGCTTGACTTTGAACCGGATGCTCTGGAACTGATTGCGGAAAGAGCAATCGAGAGAAAGACCGGTGCGCGTGGTCTGAGAGCGATTATGGAAGAAGTGCTGGATGGACTGATGTTTGATTCTCCATCTGACCCGACCATTACCCGAATCGTTGTGACCAAACAGGGAATCGAGGACAAAACTTCCTTCGATTATGAACATGACCCATTTAAGAAGCCGGTCCGCATGATGATTCCGGTTTCTCACGAAAAGGAAAAAGCTTCCAAAGGTCACAAGACATTTGCTTAATAAAACTTGTTTTCTATGCAAAAGGAACGTCTGCTGCTTTACACAGACGTTCCTTTGCTATATAATAAAAAGATAAGGTTTCAAAAAAGATATGCGGACAAGCCGTAAGGGCGGTGCGTCCGTAACAGATAAGTTTATGATTTGCAGATAGATAGAAAGAGAAAAGCCCTTTTGGGAGAAAGTCTTTCCTCTGAAGAAGAAAGGTGATAAGAATGACCCAAGAACAGATTCAAGTGACCGAAGTGCAGACCCTGCGCCTGCCAGCGATCGCGATCCGTGGTCTGGTCATGTTTCCAAAAATGGTGCTCCACTTTGATGTGGCACGCCAGAAATCCATCCTTGCACTCAACAAAGCGATGCAGGGCAACCAGAAAATCTTTCTGGTAACACAGAAAAACAGCCGGATCGAGCATCCGAAAAAAGAAGATCTGTACACCGTCGGTGTAGTGGCAAAGGTAAAACAGATTCTGAAAGCGCAGGGCGAGGTTGTCCGTGTGGTGGTGGAAGGTGTTTATCGTGCTCGTATGTGCGAGCTGATTACCGATGATCCGTTTTATGAGGTAATGTGCGAAGAAATGCCGATGGAGCCGGTGCAGGAATCCAAACAGATGACCATCGATGCTTATATGCGCATTGTGAAGGATCTGTTTGAAGAATACTGCTACTATGCACCCAAAATGCCGAAGGATCTGATTGTCAATATTATCGGTTCGGAAGATCCGGTTTATGTCAGCGAGTATCTGACCCAGAATCTGGGATTCTCGCTGGAAGACAAGCAGACCATTCTGGAAGAGTCCAGCATCCGCAAACGTCTGGAAATCCTGTCCACCCTGCTGCGCAAAGAAAATGAGATTCTCTCCATCGAGCGCAGCATTGCAGAACGGGTAAAGGATCAGATTGACCGCAATCAGAAGGAGTATTACCTCAGAGAGCAGCTCAAGGCAATCCATGCGGAACTGGGCGATGACGATGAGGGCGATCGCGAGATCGATAAATACCGTGAAAAATTAAAAGAGATTCATCCGGATGAGGAAACCGAGAAAAAGATCAGTGAGGAGATCAACAAGCTTTCTAAGATGATGTTCAATAGCCAGGAAGCGATGGTTTCCCGAAACTATCTGGACACCTATTTTTCTCTGCCATGGAATGTCATGACCGAGGACAAGCTGGATGTCAATGCGGCAAAGGAACGTCTGGATGCAGACCATTATGGCTTGCAGAAGGTTAAGGAAAGAATCCTGGAAATCCTTGCAGTAAGAAAGCTTGAGCCAAATATTAAGGGACAGATCATCTGTCTGGTTGGCCCTCCAGGTGTCGGAAAAACATCCATTGCAAAGTCGATTGCAGCGGCAATGGGAAGAAAATATGTCCGCATGAGCTTGGGTGGTGTGCGCGATGAGGCAGATATCCGTGGTCACCGCAAGACCTATATCGGTGCAATGCCGGGAAGAATCGTCTCTGCTATCAAGCAGGCAGGAAGCATGAATCCGCTGATGCTGCTCGATGAGATCGATAAACTGGGCAGTGACTACAAAGGAGATCCATCCTCTGCACTGCTTGAGGTACTGGACTCCGAACAGAACTTTGCTTTCCGCGACCACTATCTGGAAGTGCCGATGGATTTGAGCAACGTGCTGTTTCTTGCAACTGCAAACGATCCTTCCGGTATTCCGGAGCCTTTGTATGATCGTATGGAAATCATCAACCTCTCCAGCTATACCAGAGAGGAAAAATTCCAGATTGCAAAGCGTTATCTGGTTCCAAAACAGGTAAAACGTCATGGATTAAACGGACGAACCTGCCGTTTTAACGATGAAGCGCTGTACAACCTGATCGACCACTATGTGCGGGAAGCAGGCGTACGTACCCTCGAGCGAGAGATTGCATCTATCTGCCGTAAGAGTGCAAAAATGATTGTGGCAGGCGAGAAAAAGAGCTGTCATATCAGCAGCAAGATGCTCGAATCGATGCTCGGTCCACAGAAGTTTAAAGACGACGATCTTCAGAAGGAAAATCTGGTTGGTGTTGTCAACGGACTGGCATGGACCGCAGTCGGCGGTGAGATTTTGCAGGCAGAAGTTGCAGTTGTGGATGGAAACGGCAAACTGGAACTGACCGGTTCGCTGGGCGATGTCATGAAAGAATCAGCCAAAGCTGCGATTACCTGTGTTCGTTCCCTGTGCGACCAGTACGGAATCGACAAGGATTTTTACAAGAACAAGGATATCCATATCCACTTCCCGGAAGGAGCCGTTCCAAAGGATGGACCTTCTGCCGGTGTTACTATTACCACAGCACTGGTATCGGCGTTGGGACAGATTCCGGTACGCCATGATGTCGCTATGACCGGCGAGATCACCCTGCGCGGAAGAGTTCTTCCGATTGGCGGACTGAAGGAAAAAACTATGGCAGCTTACCGCAACGGTATCAAGACAGTAATTATTCCAAAGGCAAATGAGCCGGACTTATATGAAGTAGACCCTGTTGTTAAGGAAAACATCCGCTTTGTGACAGCAAAAGAAATCAGCACTGTACTGGAGACTGCACTGATTCCACTGCCTGCACAGTGCCTGGAAGAAAAAAATCCACAGCAGGAAAGCGCTGCACTGGTGGAAAAGGCGGTTGTTGCAGAACATCCGTGTCTGAACGCATAAAAACAGCGGCTGCAACAGCAGCGTTACATACAGAAAGGAAAAGGCACGCATGAATTATCATAACGTAGTCTTTGAAACATCTTTTGGTAAGGCAAGTCAGCTGACCAAGTCGGACCTTGTCGAGATTGCTTTTGCCGGCCGTTCCAACGTCGGCAAATCCAGTCTGATCAACAAAATCTTTAACCGAAAAGCGCTGGCACGCGTCAGCGCAGTTCCGGGAAAAACCGCAACCATCAACTTTTTTAAACTGGAAAATGTCCGCTTTGCAGACCTTCCGGGCTATGGATATGCAAAGGTTTCCCACGGAGAAAAACAGCGTTGGTCTGATCTGATTGAAACTTACTTTAACAGTGATCGCAGAATCGGCCTGGTTTTCCAGCTGGTGGACATGCGTCACTCGCCGACCAAGGATGACCTGATGATGATTAACTTCCTGATTGAGAATGAGCTTCCATTTGTCATCATCCTGACCAAAAAGGATAAGCTCTCCAAAAAGCAGCAGGACGAACGCCTGCAGGCACTGCAGAGCGAGATCCCGTTTGCTGACCAGATCCACATGATTCCATTTTCAGCAATCAAGGGAGATGGCGTGGAGGAAATCAGGGAAATCATCGATGAGATTGCAAACGATGCGCTTGCAAATGACGAGCTGGAAGAAGAAAACCAGCAGCAAGAGGATGAATTGTGTTAATATGCCTATGGCAGAGGCAGTCTGTGGATAGGCAAAACAGGAAGCTTCCTGTTTAGTAGAGGATTGTGGAAAGGAAACTGTGTATGAAACAGTCAGATTGTTTAAAGGTAAACGGACAGGGACATCTCACCATCGGTGGATGCGATACCGTTGAGCTTGCAAAGGAATATGGCACACCGTTGTATGTCCTGGATGAATCAGGAGTTCGTGCAGCATGCAGAAGCTATCGTGATTCCATCGACCGCTTCTATGGCGGAAGAGGCAGAGTTTGCTATGCAAGCAAAGCATTTTGCTGCAAGGAAATTTGCCGTATTATGGACAGCGAACAGATGGGTCTGGATGTTGTATCAGAAGGAGAACTGTACACTGCACTGGCAGCGGGTTTCCCGGCAGAAAGAATCTGCTTTCATGGAAACAATAAAACCGATCACGAGCTTTGCTATGCACTGCGGGAAGGTGTCGGTCTGATCATTGTGGACAACGAATATGAGCTGATGAGACTGGATCGTTTTGCAGATGAGCTTGGCAAGAAAGTTTCGATTGCATTTCGCATCAAGCCTGGCGTAGATGCGCATACCCATGATTTTGTGCGCACCGGTCAGATTGACAGCAAGTTTGGTGTGGCACTGGAAACAGGTGAAGCGATGGAGATCGTGAAAAAGGCACTGACACTCCAGAATGTTGTGCTCAAAGGGGTACACTGCCACATTGGTTCCCAGATTTTTGAGCTGGAACCATTTGAGCTTGCAGCTCAGAGAATGATCGAGTTTATGGCACAGGTCAGAGAAGAGACCGGATATACCATTGAAGAGCTGGATCTTGGCGGCGGCTTTGGTATCTGTTACACCGAAAAGGATGCTGCACTGCGCTATGACAGCTATATGGAAAAGGTATCGGTTGTAGTAAAAGAAACCTGTGAACGCCTTTCCTTTCCACAGCCATTTATGATGCTGGAGCCGGGACGTTCCATTGTTGGTTCTTCCGGTATTACTCTGTATACCGTTGGTTCCATCAAGGAAATCCCAAATATCCGCACCTATGTTGCAGTGGATGGTGGTATGACCGATAACCCACGCTATGCGCTGTACCAGTCGGAATATGAGGCAGTTGTGGCAAACAAAGCAGATCAGCCAAAGACCATGAAGGTAACTCTGGCTGGAAAATGCTGCGAAAGCGGTGACCTGCTGGGCGAGAATATGCCGATTCAGCAGGTAGAGAGCGGTGATCTTGTCGCAGTTCTTTCTACCGGTGCTTACAACTATTCGATGGCGTCCAATTATAACCGTCTTTGCCGTCCAGCAGTGGTAATGGTTAAAGACCATGCTTCCAGAGTGATCGTCAAGAGAGAAACGATGGAAGACCTTGTTTCAAACGATTTATAGTTTTCATCTTTGCCATGACAGGAGTTTTCCTGTCATGGCTTTGAGATTTTACAGATCATTTTTAACTTCCAGCGACTTTTGGTGCTGTTTGTACAAAAAGAAAGCACTTTCTAGAGCTAACTGGATAATAATTTTTTATGTTCTGTAAAATGTTATTCTTTGTTCTTTACTTTAGTATCATAAAATGCTAAAATTGGTGTTGACATAAAGGGCAGGAGGACATGGAAATGAATTCTAAACTAAAAGAACTCAATGTGGAGTTTCTGTTCCAGGCAATTTTAAAGCTGGAAACAATGGAAGAGTGCTATCAATTCTTTGAAGATCTGTGTACTGTTCCGGAGCTCAGAGCGCTGTCCCAGCGTCTTTTGGTGGCAAAGATGCTCGATGAGCACAGAGTATACAGTGATATTGTAGCGGAAACTGGAGCCAGCACAGCAACGATCAGTCGTGTCAATCGTTCACTCAACTACGGCTGCGATGGTTACCGTATCGTCTTTGAAAGGTTAGAGAAGGATCATGAGTTATAATACCTTTGCAAACTTTTATGATGGTCTGACCGGAAATGTAGACTATCCAAGGCGGGCAGCCTATTTTGACAGCGTGATTAAAAAATATAATCCGGATGCGTCGATTCTGTTGGATCTGGCATGTGGTACCGGAACGCTGTCCATCGAGCTTGCAAAGCTTGGTTATGATGTGGTGGGCACTGATGCCTCTGCTCAGATGCTTTCAGAAGCGATGCAGAAAAAGGCCTGCGCTCTGTACGGAGAAAATTTTGAGCGCGAAGAACCATCCGATCCGCATATCGAAAAGATTTTGTTCCTTTGTCAGCCGATGGAGGAACTGGACATGTATGGTACGATTGATGCAGCGGTGTGCGCACTGGACAGCATCAACCATGTAACCGATGAAAAAACGGTGCAGAAGATTTTTGACAGGGTAAGCCTGTTCTTGAATCCGGGCGCCGTGTTTGTTTTTGATGTAAACAGCGTCTATAAGCACAGAGAAGTGCTGGGCAACAATGTTTTTGTCTTTGACAGGGACGAGGTTTACTGTGTTTGGCAGAACAGCTATCAGGAAGAAAATTTTCAGGTTCAGATGGACCTGGATTTTTTTGAGTACGATGAGAGCACCGACACCTATACCCGCACCAGTGAGAGCTTTTGCGAGCGAGCTTATACAGATGAACAGGTTCGCGAATTTATTCAGAAAAGCGGATTAAATCTGGTGGCAGTGTATGCAGAAGACAGCTTTGATCCGGTGCAGGAAGATACCCAGCGTATCATCTATGTAGCACAAAAACCAGTACAGAAAAAATAAGATAAACGAGGAACAAAAATGGGAAAGATTGTAAGGACAATTTCGAGAGACGGCATGGTAATGTGCTGTGCGGTGGACAGCACTGATGCGGTTGCACGTATGGAGCAGATCCATAAGACCTCGGCGGTAGTCACTGCAGCGGAGGGCAGACTGCTGACAGCAGCATCCATTATGGGCACCATGCTCAAGAGCGCCAACGATTCGGTGACTCTGCGTGTGGAAGGAAATGGACCAGTTGGTATGCTGATCGCTGTTTCGGACGGAAGCGGCAATGTAAAGGGTTATGTTGGCAATCCGATTGTAGAAATTCCGCTCAAGCCATCCGGCAAGCTGGATGTTTCGGGTGCAGTCGGAGAGGATGGCTTTTTATATGTCATCAAAGATATGGGCATGAAGGAACCATACGTCGGTCAGGTTCCAATTGTTTCTGGAGAGATTGCTGAGGATATCACCAATTACTATGCAACCAGCGAACAGATCCCAACAGTTTGTGGTCTGGGCGTTCTGGTTAACCCTGATCTGACCGTTTCGGCAGCAGGCGGCTATCTGCTCCAGCTGCTTCCAGGTGCGGATGAGGAAATTATCAGCCATGTGGAAGAAAATATCAAAAAACTTCCGCCAGTTTCCTCAATGATCAGCCAGGGAATGACTCCGCAGCAGATCGCGTTTGCAGCTTTGGACGGCTTTGAGCCAAACGTGATTGACGAATATGAGATGGGTTATGTCTGCGATTGCTCCAGAGCAAGGGTAGAACGTGCCCTGATCAGTTTGGGACAGGCAGAGTTAAAAGAGATTGAGAAAGAAGAGAAAACAATCGAAGTGGGCTGCCAGTTCTGCGATAAAAAATATAACTTTACCCAGAACGATATCCGTAATCTGATCAAAGCAATTCAGAATAAGTAAAAAAAAGACCTCCGGGAAGATCCGGAGGTCTTTTTTAAAAAATTTTTTATATCAGGAAACATTTGAGAAATGGCAGCATAGAATGAAAATGTAAACGATAAAAAACAAAATAAAAACGATGACAGCAGCAAATTTTTTCTGAAATATCTGTTTTAATCCTTGAAAAACCGGCATAAAATGGCTTAGTTAAGCGAAAAACAAGACTTTTTTAAAAAATGGAAATTTTTTTCAAAAAAGTGTTGACATTTTCGAAATCTCATAGTATAATAATCTACGTTGTCAGGACAACAACGGCGAACGAAACGCCGAAGGGCTGATAACGAAAAATGTGGGAGCTTAGCTCAGCTGGGAGAGCATCTGCCTTACAAGCAGAGGGTCACAGGTTCGAGCCCTGTAGTTCCCACCATATGGCCTGGTAGTTCAGTTGGTTAGAACGCTAGCCTGTCACGCTAGAGGTCGTGGGTTCGAACCCCATCCAGGTCGCCAGCCTATTTTAGGTTATGCCTTTGTAGCTCAGTTGGTAGAGCAGAGGACTGAAAATCCTCGTGTCGTTGGTTCGATTCCGACCGAAGGCACCATTTGCGGGTTTAGCTCATCTGGTAGAGCGCCACCTTGCCAAGGTGGAGGTAGCGAGTTCGAGCCTCGTAACCCGCTCCATATGGCGACATAGCCAAGTGGTAAGGCAGAGGTCTGCAAAACCTTTATTCCCCAGTTCAAATCTGGGTGTCGCCTCCAAAGACCGATTCCGATTGGAATCGGTCTTTTTTTTATACCTAAAAATAACTGATCTCTTTTGTAAGATCAGTTTTAAAGCAAACAGAAAAAATTACATCACCAAAGAATTTTCTGGAAGTTGCAAGAAAAAGTACCAACCCGAAAACAGAAAAAATATTGTGCAAAAGACAGTTTTTGACAGAAATCGACATTGTTTTTGAATAAGATTTAATTAGAAATCAAAAAACTTTAAAAAATCATGAGATTCTGGCAAAGAATCCACCGGATACTCTTGCAAAGGGTCAGAAAATATGATAATCTATTTCCAGAAATTTCCAATTATTGGTAAATGTTGGAAAATAATATTGAGGAGGAAAAGTTTATGGAATCTAAATTGAAAATCTTAATTTCTGACGATGATAAAGAATTTTGTGCGAGATGTACGGCAACTCTTCGTTCTTCCGGCTTTGAAACAACCATTGCACCAAGAGATGGACAGCTGATGCTTCAGATGATTCGTGACTATCAGCCGGATCTGGTATTGATGGATGTGTTTATGCCATATTATGATGCAATCGGCGTGATCAATCAGGTGAAAGAATCGGGAATGCGCATGCCGATTTTTATGGTAATTTTAAATTATAACAATGTGATGCTGGAACGGGAATTGGTAAATTCAGGTGTTGCTTATTGTTTCTTAAAGCCGATCGATCCACAGTTGGTAGCAGAGAGAATCTTTCAGCTGACCGGAAGAAATGGGGCAGAGAAAGCCGAAACACCAATGATACCAACAAACCGTCCAAATCTGGAAGTGATGGTTACCGAGATCATCCATCAGATCGGTGTACCTGCCCATATTAAAGGATATCATTACTTACGAGATGGCATTGTTCTGGCAGTTAAAGATCACAACATGATTAACTCTGTAACCAAGCTTCTGTATCCGACCATTGCAAAGATGAACAATACCACTTCCAGCCGCGTAGAGCGAGCAATCCGTCATGCTATTGAAGTTGCATGGGATCGCGGTGATGTAGATGTGCTTAACTCCTATTTTGGTTATACCATCCGCAACAGCCGTGGAAAACCGACCAACTCTGAATTTATCGCAATGATTGCGGACAACTTGAAGCTCCAACTGAAAAACGATCAGAAATTTGGGAAATAATCCACAAAGATATCTTGCTTAAACCTCCTCCTCAATCAAAAGGGGGAGGTTTTTTAGAGGATTTTTCCAAAATAGTTTGCAAAACAACCGGGATGATATAGACAAAACGCGGAGAAACGGCTATACTGGGAAAAGTGAATTTTTTATCAAACTCATACAGGGGGTTTTTAGGATGAATAAACCAGTTTTGGTTGTTCTTGCAGCGGGAATGGGAAGCCGTTACGGCGGATTAAAACAGATCGATCCAATGGGAAAAAATGGAGAAAAGATTCTGGATTATTCGGTATATGATGCAAAGCGTGCAGGCTTTGAAACGGTTGTTTTTGTAATCAAACCAGAAATGGAACAGGAATTTGAAGAAGCAGTTGGAAAACATCTGCGCAAACATATCGAGGTAAAATACGCGTTCCAGTCTTTGGATAAACTCCCGGAAGGATTTTCTTTGCCGGAAGGAAGAACAAAGCCGTGGGGAACCGGACATGCGGTTCTTTGTGCGGCTGATGTCATTGATGCACCGTTTGCTGTCATCAATGCAGATGACTACTATGGTCCAAAAGGCTATCAGCTTCTGTTTGATCTTCTGAGCAAGGATGGGGAAAGCTGCGCAATGGTAGCTTATCCTCTGTGCAGTACTGTTACCGAAAACGGACATGTTTCCCGTGGTATCTGTGAGGTAAGCGAAGACGGATATCTCAAGACAGTCACCGAGCGGACCTGGATTGAATCGGGTAAGGATGGAATCGGATACAGCGAGGATGAAGGAAAGACCTTTACCGCGCTGGACCCTCAGGTTCCGGTATCGATGAACTTCTGGGGATTCCCACAGAGCGTCTTAAAGCAGGCTAAGGAAGGTTTCCCACTTTTCCTGGAAAAGGCACTCAAAGAAAATCCGATGAAAGCAGAATATTTCCTGCCATCCATCGTCAGTCGCATGATCGAAAAGGATGGAGCAAAGGTTCATGTGTTAAAGAGCAGTGACCGTTGGTACGGTGTTACCTATCAGGAAGATAAGGAAACGGTTGTAAAGGCATTTGAACAGATGACTAAGGAAGGCTTATATCCACAGCCACTCTGGCAGGAATAAGCGGGAAAAGGCAGAAAGGGAACGACAGATGGAGAAAGAAATCATTGAGCAGGCACTGAAGTCCTGGAAAAAAATCGGTGAAGTAGTGGAGTTCATTCCGTACGGAAGCGGACATATCAACGATACCTTCCTTGTGACAACCAAGGAAAAGCAGTATATCTTGCAGCGCATCAATACCAATACCTTCCGCGATGTGGATGGTTTGATGAGCAATATCGATGAGGTAACCTCCTTCCTGCGTGAAAAAACACTGGAAGAGGGCAAAGACGCTGACAGAGAAGCAATGAGCGTTGTCCGCTGCGACGATGGGGCACGCTATACAAGAGATGATCAGGGAAATTGCTGGAGAATGCTGTCCTACATCGAGCACAGTGTCTGCCTGCAAAAAGCAAGAAATGAACAGGACCTGTTTGAGTGTGCTGCTGCATTTGGAAAATTCCAGTATCTACTTACCAGCTTCCCAGCAGAGAAATTAAGCGAAACTATTCCTCAGTTTCATGATACTGAAAACCGTTATCGCAACTTTGAACAGGCAGTTGCAGAGGATAAAATGAGAAGAGTGGCTTTGGTACAGCAGGAAATCGAGTTTTTGCGCCAGAGAAAAGAAGACTGTTCCTATATGGTAAACCTGCAGAAGAGTGGTCAGCTTCCTCTGAGAGTAACTCATAACGATACTAAGCTCAACAATGTTCTGCTGGATGAAACCACCATGAAAGGTCTTTGCGTAATTGACCTGGATACCGTTATGCCAGGACTTGCTGCAAATGATTTTGGAGACACCGTTCGTTTTGGAGCAAACGACTGTAAGGAAGATGAAGAGGATCAGAGCAAAGTTCACTTCCTGCTGGATTTATACAAGGTTTGTGTCAAGGGATTTTTGCAGGAAGCAGGTCCAATCCTGACCGAGAAGGAAATCATGACCCTGCCATGGGGTGCAAAACTGATGACATTGGAGTGTGGTATGCGTTTTCTGACCGATTATCTGGATGGGGACCACTACTTTAAAATCAGCCGCACCCATCAGAATCTGGATCGTGCACGCACCCAGTTTACTCTGGTACGCCAGATGGAAGCATGCTGGGACGAAATGGTAGGAGCTTCAAAAGAGTATCTTGACGCAAAAAATCAGTAACCACTTTGCAAAAGGCAGAAAAAGGATTATACTGAAAGAAAAAGCGAAAAGAGGTCTTGTCTATGCGGTATGATCAGATTATCTACTATCCACCTTTTGAGCGGCATTCTCTCCTTTTGCAGGTTACCTGCGGATGTTCGTATAATCAGTGCGCTTTCTGCAACATGTATAAGACAGTCGATTTTGAAGTTATTCCACTTAAGCAGATTATTGCAGATTTAAAGGATGCTTCCGGCTACAATCCTTACACCGAGCGTGTTTTTCTGGTCGGAGGAGAACCACTCTGTCTGCCTTTTGAGCAGATGAAGGAGATTTTGACACAGATTAAAAAATATCTGCCATACTGTGCGTGTGTGTCGATGTACGCTTCGATTAAAAATCTGCGTGATAAGACGGTGGAACAGCTCAAAGAACTGCATCGTCTGGGACTGGGATTTTTATATATCGGTTTGGAAAGCGGAAGCGACCGCATTTTAAAGCAGATGAAAAAGGGACATACGGCTGCCGAGGCAGTGGAGCAGCTTAAAAAGCTTAATGAAGCACAGATCCCATTTAATTCGATTCTGATTTATGGTCTGGGTGGAACCGGCTGTGCAAAGGAAAATGCAGTGGAGAGCGCAAAAATGCTCAATCAGGTTCGTTCTGCCAACATCATCATGATGAATCTGACGGTTTTTCCGGATACGGAACTGGAAAAGTGGTGCAAGGACGGAAGTTTTGTGCAGGCAAGCGGCAGAGAGCGCATTGAAGAACTGGCTTATCTGCTGGAAGCACTGGAGCTGACCACACCGACAGGATTTTCCACAAGCCATGTCACGAATCCGGTCATGATTACCGGTACACTGCCTTATGATAAGGAAAAGATGCTGGAAGGCGTATATAAAATGCTGGGCAGCGGCAAAGAAAGCGATCTGCATGGCATTGTTTCAATCAGTGATGCAGCAATCGAACGATAATTGTTTTTGATAAGAAGAAAGAGGCATTCCGATGGGGGATGTCTCTTTCTTTTTTATCGTTAAAAGGTAAATTTTTACAGCAGCGTAAATTTCTGTAAATTGGCTGGTTCTCTCTGGAATCTGTGGCAAAATCATGTTATACTGACAATATCCGGCAAAAGTGGGGACAGGTGATTGGGCAGACAGCACAGGAAAAAGGCTCAGGATTTCGTTGCCGGATAGGGAAGGATGTTTTCATGCAGAAAAAAAGTGCAAACAAAAGATTAAAAACAGCAGGATGTGCTGTTTTGATTGCAGCATCGCTGCTTTCTGTACCATGCTATGCTGTCAGGGTACAGCCAATCGCGCAGGACGGCGTGGTCAATCAGATGTACGGGACAGACGAGCAGGAAATGCAGTTGTACCGGGCGGTCAGTCAGGCGGTCAGCGAAGGAAAAAAGACACTGGACTATACCTTTAAGACACCAATCAAAGATAAGGATACCTTCATCGAACTGTGCCGTCAGGCAGTTTATCAGGTGCGTCGGGACTATCCGGAAAGTTTTCTGGATAACCACACCGATTTCATGTATTACTACGATCAAAACGGCTATAACCGGGTTGTATTTGAGTTTGGCTATTTAAATCTCAGCAGCAAGCAAAAGCAGGAGCTTTTGGACGAGGTAGATCGTATTGTAGCACAGGGAAAAGAAAAGACCAGCAATACAGTAGAGCTTCTCCAATATTTTCAGGAGACCCTGCGGGCAAAGAACGAGTATGACATGCAGGCAGCCAAAAGCGATTCAGATCATTACCCGACAGCTTTTCATGCCTATGGAGCACTGATAGAGGGAAAATCGGTTTGTCAGGGATATGCTTATGCGTTTAAAATGCTCTGTGATAAAGCACAGATTCCATGCTGGATTGTGACAGGATACTACCGCGAGCCGCACGCATGGAATTATGTCTGGCTGGATGGAGAGTACTATCAGGTCGATGTGACTTGGGACGATACCAATAATCGTGCCAGCGATTCTCCTTATTTCCTGGCAGGTCAGGATTATGCAAAGGACTATGTAGTCGAAGATAACAGCGCTCCGGGAGTTCTGGCGGAACATTCTTATTTTGAACAGAACAAAACCCAGATACAGAAAAAGGACACTGCGGGACAGGAAAAGGAATCATCCCGTTCCCAAAGCCTTTCCTCCAGTGCCAGAGCATAGATAATGCAGGAAATTTGACAGAAAAGAAGGGGTCAACATGTCGCAGAAAAGAATTAGGGACTATGGCGTTATCGTAGGAGAGCTTCCAACCGGAAAGCTTAACAAGATCACCGATGTCAAAGGGGTGCGTGTGGGACATTGTACCATTGACAACGAAGAGCACAAAACCGGTGTGACCGTTATTATGCCGTGCGAGGATAATATCTTCGCTAACAAGATGCTGGCATCCAGCTTTGTCTGGAATGGTTTTGGCAAAACGGCGGGCCTGGTCCAGATTGAAGAACTGGGAACACTGGAAACGCCGATTGCTTTGACCAATACCCTGAACGTCGGTCTGGTCCATGATGGTTTGGTGGAATATATGGTTCAGCGGTGTGAGCGGGATGGTGTAACCATGAAGAGCATCAACCCGATTGTTGGAGAGTGTAACGACAGCCACCTGAACAATATCTGCAAACGGGCGGTAAAACAGGAGCATGTTTTTGAGGCAATTGAGTCTGCAAGCGAAGATTTTGCCATGGGGGATGTCGGTGCCGGAAAAGGAACCATCTGTCATGGATTAAAGGGCGGAATCGGTTCAGCTTCTCGTGTGATCGAGATTGATGGAAAGCAGTACACCATCGGATTTTTGGTACAGTCAAATCATGGCAGACTGGCAGACCTTACGGTACATGGATGCAACATCGGAAAGAAGATTGCAGAACTTGCAGATGCTCCGAAAGGCGAATCGGATAAGGGAAGCATTCTCATGATTGCAGCGACTGACCTGCCGGTCAGCGAGCGTCAGCTGCATCGAATCCTCAAACGTGCCAGCGTAGGTCTGGCAAGATTGGGAAGTTTTGTCGGACATGGAAGCGGGGAAATCATGATTGGATTTTCCACAGCGAACAGAATCCGCTTTGACGAGCAGTCGGTTCAGACCAGAGAGGTAATTCCGGAAGGAAAGATTGATCTTGCATTCCGCGCTATTGCAGAATGTGCAGAAGAAGCGGTTCTGGACAGCATGTACTGTGCAAAGGAAACAACTGGATTTGAAGGACATCATGTAAACAGTCTTGCGGACTGGTTAGAAGATAACCGAATCAAAGAAATGTTATAGCAGCAAACAAGAAGGGTGGTTTCACCCTTCTTTTGTTATAAAAGGGGGTCGAAAAACCAGTTTTCCGGTTGCCGCATCTTTCGTTGGGTGCTATAATAAAGAAAAATGATTTTTGTCATGCACAGTATAAAATGTGTGTGGAATGAATAAGAAAAGTGGGAGAGAGCGAAATGGCGTTTGTGGAATTTCATAATGTGAAAAAGACTTATCACACCGGTGAAATCAGCATTGACGCGCTGCGCGATGTTAATTTTCAGGTGGAGAAGGGCGAATTCTGCGTTGTAGTAGGCGCTTCCGGTGCCGGAAAAACGACCATTCTCAATATTCTGGGAGGCATGGACAGTTTAAGTGAAGGCTCTGTTTTTCTGGATGGAAAGGAGATCTCGGCATACAATAAACGCCAGCTGACCGAATATCGCCGTTATGATATTGGGTTTGTGTTCCAGTTTTACAATCTGGTGCAGAATCTGACTGCGTTAGAAAATGTGGAACTGGCAGCGCAGATCTGTAAAAATCCTTTGCCGGCAGCTCAGGTTTTGGAAGCAGTAGGGCTTAAGGACAGGATGGGAAACTTTCCGGCGCAGCTTTCCGGCGGTGAGCAGCAGAGGGTTGCGATTGCAAGGGCACTTGCCAAAAATCCAAAGCTTTTGCTCTGCGACGAGCCTACCGGTGCGCTTGACTATAATACCGGTAAGGCGGTACTGAAACTATTACAGGATACCTGCCGCCAAAGCGGTGTGACCGTTATTGTTATTACGCACAACCAAGCGATTACTGCGATGGCAGACCGCATCATTACCGTCAAGAGCGGTACGGTCGTAAGCGAAGAAATGAATTCACACATTATACCGGTTGAGCAGATCGAATGGTAGAATCTGCTGAGCAAAAGAGGGGGATCGAATGGGGTCTTCAATGACAAAGACCACCCTGCGCGAGATACGGCAAAGTTTGGGCCGTTATATTGCGATTTTGGCAATTGTCGCGCTGGGTGTCGGTTTGTTTTCGGGACTGAAAGTTACCCGAAGTGCAATGGTAAAAAGTGCCCAGCAATATTTTGATGATACCAATTTTTATGATGTGCGCCTGTTGTCCACCATCGGTTTTGATACGGATGCAGCAAGGGAACTTTCCAGAGGAGAACGGATTTTGGACGCACAGGGGGCAATCTCTACCGATGCCCTTATTATGGATGAACAGGGATCGCAGAACGTTCTGAAGGTACACAGTTTGCTGGATAATCAGAATACGCCGGTACTGGTTCATGGCAGAATGCCGCAGTCGCCGACGGAATGTGTCGTGGATGCGCAGGCTTTTGGGGAAGAGTCGATTGGCACCATTCTGACCTTATCGGAAGAAAATGATGAAGATACCGATGAGATGTTTGAGCAGAAAAGCTTCCGGATTGTTGGAACGGTCAACTCTCCATACTATGCAAACTATGAGCGAGGAACTACTTCGCTTGGAAATGGTACTATCCAGGGATTCATGCTGATTGAGCGTGAGGCATTTGACTGTGACTATGATACGGAGATCTTTGTCCGGATCAATACAGGAGATGCTCAGATTTATACGGATGAATATGATGATGCTATTGACTCGATGGAGGATTGGCTGGAAGAGTTTGCACAGCAGAAAGCGGATGAGCGATATGACCGGCTCAAATCAGAAGGAGAACAGCAGCTGGTAAATGCTAAGGAACAGCTTGCAGAAGAGGTAAGACAGGGAGAAGGTCAGCTGTACGACTCCAAAACAGAGCTTGACAGTGCAAAAACGGAGATTCAAAGCAGCAGAGCCCAGATTCAAAGCGGACAAATCGAACTGGATAACGGAAGAAACCAGCTCAATCTTCAGGAACAGGATCTTCTTTCCCAAAAAACAGATCTGATTTTAAAGAAGCAGGAAGTGCTTTCTGGACTGGATCAGGTTGCAGCTTTAAAAAACCAGGCACAGTATGATGCTTCTTCTTATGCACAGGTCTTAGCGCAGGAGCAGGAACTAAAAGCCAGCCTTCTGGAGATTGAATCGGGACTAAATGAGATTGAAGCTGGTCTGGCACAGATTGAACAGAGCAGGCAGGAATTAAACGATCAGCAGGCACAGCTGACCGATTCCAGTATGCAGGTAGATCAGGCGCAGCGGGAGTATGATGCAGGATATCAGGAATATCAGCAGGGTATTGCCGATCTTAATACCAGTACAGAGGATGCGCAGGAAGAATTGGATGATGCACAGGATGACCTGGATGAGATGGAAGAGCCGGATGTTTATGTTCTGGATCGCAACACCAATATTGGTTATGCAAGTTTTGATAACGACTCCGCGATTGTAAACGGTATTGCAAATGTTTTCCCAATCTTCTTTTTCCTGGTAGCGGCTCTGGTCTGCATCACGACCATGAACCGAATGGTAGAGGAACAGCGAACCCAAATTGGTGTACTCAAAGCGCTGGGTTACAGCGAAGGGGTCATCATGGGAAAATACCTCTTTTATTCCGGAAGTGCTGCAGGACTGGGATGTCTGCTCGGATTTTTTGGCGGCTCCATTATTTTCCCATTTGTTATCTGGCAGTCCTATGCGATTATGTACACAATGGGAGATATCCTGTTTGTATTTGACAAAAAACTTGCACTGATTTCGATGGCGGCATCGATGCTTTGTTCCATGGGTACCACCTATTTCAGCTGTCGATATGAGCTGGCAAGTGTTCCGGCACAGCTGATGCGTCCAAAAGCACCAAAGGCAGGAAAACGAATCCTTCTGGAATACATTCCGATTTTGTGGAATCAGCTATCTTTCCTAGTAAAGGTTTCGATCCGAAATGTCCTTCGCTACAAAAAGCGTTTCTTTATGATGGTCGTTGGTATCAGTGGTTGTACAGCATTGCTGGTAACAGGATTTGGTGTCAAGGACTCAATTGCTGATGTAGCGGGACAACAGTTTGGTGAAATCCAGACCTATGGTATGAGCGTTTTGATGAATGAAGACTACACGCAAAGTGAGTGGGAAGAAGTGGAAGACTATCTGCGGGAAGAAACCCAAGGATATACCCGGGCGGCAGAACGTTCGATGGATGTTCAGCTGGAAGATGGAACGACAAAATCCATCACTTTGGTCATGCCGGAGAATGTCTCTCAGATTTCTGATTATTGGAACCTTCATACAGAAGATGGCACACCAATTGCATATCCAGAGGAAGGTCAGGCGGTACTCAATCGTGAATTTGCCCGTCGAAATGGAATTGAAATCAACGATGTAATTTCGCTGAGCGATGAAGACGGACACGAATTATCCCTGCGGGTAACCGGTTTGAGTGAAAACTTTGTTTACAACTATCTGTATCTGACAGCAGAAAGCTGGGAAGCTCAGACAGGGGAAGAGGTAGAATACCGCAGCATCTATATCAATACTCAGGGAGTAGCGGATGAACATGTACTGCTCGCTCGTCTGATGAACTTTGACGCAGTCAGCAGCGTTACCGTCAATGCAGACACTCTGGATAAATTTAACAGTATGATGTCAAGCCTTGACTATATCGTGCTGCTAATTATTATCTGTGCAGGTTCTTTGGCATTTATCGTTCTTTACAACCTGACAAATATCAACATTACCGAGCGTATCCGTGAGATTGCAACCATCAAGGTGCTGGGATTTTATCCGACTGAAACGGCATCTTATGTATTCAGGGAGAATATATTCCTGACAGCAATCGGAGGAGGAGCAGGCCTTTTGCTGGGTAAGTGGCTGCACTGGTTTGTTATGGAACAGATCAATATTGATATGGTAAGTTTTGCACAGGTGATTCGACCACAGAGCTATCTTTACAGTATTGCACTGACCTTTGTCTTTGCATGTATTGTAAACCTTGTCATGTTTGGAAAACTCGAAAAAATCAACATGGCAGAGTCGCTCAAATCGATTGAATAATGAAAAAAACAGGCAGGAAATATCCTGTCTGTTTTTTTATGCATAATCAAAAAAACATTCTGAAAAATGCGTGAAGTTTGTTTAAATTGTTGTAAAAATAACAATGACGGAATTCTTGTAAAAAAATGTATATTTTCTATTTTTAGCAATAAAATGAAAGAAAACCTGTAATACTTTGTAGATATAGTACATTTTAAAACAGAAAAATATAACATATAGATAAATCCTATCGAAATTTGGCATTAATTGATAATTTTTATATTTATTGATTTTAAAAATAATTTTAGTTATATTGTTACAGTAAGTGGAAATTTCCTGCAGGAATCAAGTTGCCCAGTTTCCTCATTGGCCAGAGGTTATCAGGGGTTGTTATGCTTAAATTTTTAGGGGGATCTATTTATGAAAAAGAGACTGCTCAGTATCCTGTTGTGCTGTGCAATGGCTGTTTCCATGATGACCGGCTGCGGTAATGTGGATTCAGAAGAACTTGCAAAATCGCAGGCAGCAGCATCCGGAACAGAAACCACCACTGCAGCAACAGAAGAAAGCAGCGAGGGTGAAAAAACAACAGCTTCCAATACATTCACAATTGCGATTGAAGCAGATACCGGAAATACACTCAATCCATTTACCTCCACAGACCGTTATGGATTGATGACAAACAACATGCTCTTTGCACCTCTGGCAAGAATGAACACCGATGGCAGCATTGATTATGTTATTGCAGACAGCATTGAAACATCCGAAGATGGTCTGGTTTATACTGTTAAAATTAAGGAAAACCTCAAATGGAGCGATGGCGAACCACTGACAGCAGAGGATGTTGTTTACAGCTACAATGCTGAAAATGAGGCAATGCAGACCTTCTATGTAAACGGAGCACCGATTACATTTGAAAATCCAGACGATCTGACTGTTGTTATTACACTCCCAGAAGTAAGTGCAAATGCAATGGAACTGCTGACTTCGGAAAACTTTGTTCTCCCAAAACATGTTTTTGAAAGCAAGGGTACTTTTGACATCAACCTGCTTCAGGATGAAATCGTTTGCAGCGGACCATATACTTTGAAAGAATACCAGGCTGGACAGCATCTGTATTTTACCAAGAATCCAAACTATGCTCTGGGTGAGGCAAAAACAGAGAATGTTGTCTTCAAGATCATTGAAAAAGCAGATACTGCATCTCTGGCTCTCCAGAATGGCGATATCAATGCGTGGATTGGTCTTCCAGACACCATTGGTCCTTTTGAAGATAACGAAAATTACAACATCAACAACTACAGCGAAGGCCGTGTTGCTTACATCCGTCTGAACACAGCTTCGGAAAATATGCAGGATATCAATTACCGTAAAGGTATCCTGAAAGCGCTGGATCGTGAAGAGATCATGACCGCTGCTTACACAGATCCTGAATTCTTTGTACTGGGATATTCTTTCCTGCCAAAAGGTAATAAGTATTACACCGAAGATCTGGAAAAATATGAGCAGAACATTGAAGAAGCAAAAGAGCTGACTGCAAACGGTCCAAAAGAGTTGACCATTACCTATGTAAGAACCAATGCAACAGAAGAAAAAATGGCACTGGCAATTCAGGCTGAGCTGAAGGAAATCGGAATCAATGCTCAGATCGAGGGTGTAGAGCAGGCAGCATTCATGGATGTTGTTCTGGAAAGAGAAAACAGCCCATACGACATTATGATTGGCGGATATGTTATGGGTATTGACCCTTATGCTTATGCTTCCCTGTTTGTATCGGATCAGGAAGGCATGATGAACATGATGAATTACGACAATGCAACAGTCAATGAATTGTTTGTAAAGGGTAATGCTACACTGGATGAAACCGAACGCCAGGAAATTTATACACAGGCACAGCAGGCAGTTATGGAGGATGCAATCTTCTATCCTCTGGGAACTAACCTGAGAACCCTGGTTACTACATCGAATGTAGGTGGAATCGACGAGGCAAAACTGGTTCCAATTTATACCTTTAGTGATCTGTCTAAGCTGACGATGGAATAATATTGGATAAAAAGGGATTGCCGTGCATCAGTCACAGCAATCCTTTTTTTATGATCAAAATCTGGGAGGAAAAGATATGCTCAAGTATATAGGGAAACGGATTTTGCAGGCAATCCCGCTTCTCTTTGTGATCACGGTGATCTGCTTTACTTTAATTAATCTGGCTCCATACGATGCGGTGGATTCCATTATTACACCGGATATGACACAGGAAGAAATTGAATATCGAAAAGAAGAATACGGGCTGAATGATCCGGTTGTGGTACAGTACGGAAAATGGCTTCTGAATCTGCTGCAAGGGGATATGGGTTATTCTCTGGTTTCCCACACCAGTATTAAATATGACCTGATTATCCGGATTCCGGCCACAATTTCTCTGGTTCTTCCTTCCTACATTACAGCATTTCTTCTGGCAATTGTGCTGGGATTGGTTGCAGGAAGCCACAAAAATCGTTGGCAGGACAAACTGATTGATGGATTTTGCTCGATTGGTATTGCAACACCAACCTTCTGGTTTGCAATGATTTTGATGTACTTGCTGGGTTATAAATGGAAGCTGCTTCCGTTGATGGGAATGCACACCATTGGTATGGAAGATTCTTTTGCTGATTTTATCCAGCATTTTATTATGCCATATATCGTTTTGACCATCGGATTTTTGCCGGACCTGACAAGATATGTTCGTGGTTCCACCATTGGACAGCTCAAAGAGGACTATGTTTTGGTTCAGCAGGCATTCGGAGCTAAGAAAGCAGAGATTTTGTTTAAGCACGTCAGCAAAAACGTACTGCTCCCGCTGATTACCAAGCTGGGTATGGCGTTGCCGATGCTGGTAACCGGTGCTGTTATTACCGAAACTATCTTCTCCTGGCCGGGAATCGGTCCTTACTTTGTTAAGGCAATCCAGTCTTTGGATTATCCAATCGTTATGAACATTCTGGTTTTATCCGGTACATTGGTTATCCTGGGCAATCTGTTATCCGATATTTTATACTGCCTGACAGACCCACGAATCAAGTCGATGAAATAAGGGAGGACTCAAACCATGAAGAAGAAAAACAGACGTTTGGAAAACGTCCTCTATGAACTCAGACACAACAAACAGGCAATTTTTGCGGCAACGTATCTGCTGGTTATTATTTTAATCAGCATCTTTATCGTGTTTGTCAATGTGGACCCGGATGCAATCGATGTAACCAATAAACTTCAGGGCCCTTCTGCTGCACATTGGTTTGGTACCGATGAAATGGGCAGGGATTATCTTGCACGTGTACTGTATGGCGGCAGAGTATCGCTGCTGGTTGGTGTATTGGCAATGCTTACTTCAATTTTCCTTGGTGTCAGCATTGGCATGACAGCGGGTTATTTTGGCGGTTTGGTCGACAATATCCTGATGCGACTGGTTGACATTTTTTCCTCCATTCCGTGGATTATCATGGTAACCGTTGTTGGACTGTTGTTTAAAAAGGGACTGTTTTCCATCGTTATTGTAATTGGTTTGTTCAGTTGGATGGAGATTGCAAGACTGGTGCGGTCGGAAGTGCTTTCATCCAAAGAAAGAGAGTATGTTCAGTACGCAAAATTTATTGGGGTTAATCCTTTTTCCATTATGATAAAACATGTTCTTCCGGCAGTGTTCCCAACCATCATTACAGCAGCAACAGCAATTATTGCAAGCGCAATTATGACCGAAAGTTCGCTGAGCTTTTTGGGATTGGGTGTTCAGCAGCCAATGTCCAGCTGGGGAAGCCTGCTGCAAAGTTCGCAGCAGTACCTGCAAAAAGCACCTTATATGGCGATCTTGCCAGGCATCCTGATTATTTTGACAGTATATTCGTTTAATAAACTTGGAGACGTTCTGCGTGTATTTGTAGAACCAAAGATTACGGCAGGTGAGAAGAGTGAATAATAGTACAATTTTGCAGGTGGAAAATTTAAAAACTGTATTCAGTAGCCGTGGTCAGGAAGTTCAGGCAGTCCGTGGCGTCAGCTTTGAGGTAAATAAGGGAGAAATTGTTGGTCTGGTTGGAGAATCCGGAAGCGGAAAGAGCGTTACCATGAAGGCAATTCTTGGAATCCTGCCGGAAAATGCAAAAACGAGTGCGGATGTCCTGCGGTTTCAGGATAAAGACCTGCTTTCGTTAAACGAAGAAGAGTACCGTAAAATGCGCGGCAAAGAGATGACGATGATTTTCCAGGACCCGATGACCGCATTAAATCCTTTAAAGAAGATTGGAGCTCATCTGGAAGAAGTAATCATGCGTCACAGCAGCTGCAGTAAGACAGAAGCAAAAACTAAAGCAATTGAGATGCTGCGACGTGTTGGAATCCCAATGCCAGAAACCAGAATGAATCAGTATCCGCACGAGTTTTCTGGTGGTATGCGTCAGAGAGTTCTGATTGCAATGGCGTTGGCATGTGAACCAGAACTTCTGATCGCAGACGAGCCAACTACAGCGCTGGATGTGACGATTCAGGCACAAATTCTGGATCTCCTGAAAGAACTTGAGGAGCAGTACAATACGTCGATTGTTTTGATTACCCATGATATGGGCGTTGTAGCAAATGTCTGCACCAAGATCGCGATCATGTACGGCGGTCTGATTATGGAATGCGGAACAACAGATGAAATTTTCTATGAACCAAAGCATCCTTATACCAAAGCGTTGCTCCGTGCAATCCCGTCGCTTGATCTGAAAGAAGGAGAGCGGTTAAAGTCGATTGAAGGTTTGCCGCCGTCCTTGATTAACCCTCCAAAAGGCTGTCCGTTTGCAGAACGCTGTGAATTTGCTCAGCCAAAATGCTTTGAACAGATGCCTGAATATCAGAACTTTAGCCAGACACATCGGGCAATGTGCTTTTTGTGTGAACAGGAAGGGGAGGAAACAAGGTAATGAGCCAGCAAGTATTGATATCGGCCCAAGACCTGAAAAAATACTTTCCGGTCAAGGGATTTTTAGGTGGTAAAACAAAGTATCTGAAGGCAGTGGATGGTGTTACTCTGGATATTATGAAAGGGGAAACATTTGGTCTGGTTGGAGAATCCGGTTGTGGAAAATCTACCTTAGGCAGAACACTGATCAGAATGTATGATGTAACCGGCGGAAAACTTTCCTATCAGGGAAAGGATATCACCAATGCCAAACCATCTGAAATGAAGGAATTCCGCAACAAGATGCAGATTATCTTTCAGGACCCGTATTCTGCGCTGAATCCATTCTGGAATGTGGAAGAAATTTTGAGTGAGCCTCTTGCACAAATTGGGATGGGTGCAGGAGAGCGAAAGGAACGAATTGAATATCTGCTTAATAAGGTTGGCATGAAGCCGGATGATATGCTGAAATTTCCATATGAATTTTCCGGCGGCCAGCGTCAGCGAATTGGAATTGCTCGAGCTTTGAGTGTGAATCCGGAATTTGTTATGTGTGATGAGCCGATTGCTGCCTTGGACGTTTCCATTCAGGCACAGGTGGTTAACATGTTGGAAGATTTGCAGCATGAAATGGGCTTGACCTACCTGTTTGCTGCACACGACCTGTCGATGGTACGCTACATCAGCACCAGAATCGGTGTTATGTATCTGGGAAATCTGGTAGAAGTGGCAAAGAGTGACAATCTATATGATCGTCCGTTACATCCATATACACAGGCACTTCTTTCCGCAATCCCGATTGCAGACCCACGTGCAGCAAAGACAAGAAAGCGTATCAAACTGCAGGGAGAATTGCCAAGCCCGATGGATGTGCCGCAAGGCTGTCGTTTTGCACCGCGTTGTCCTTATGCGACCGAACAATGCAAAACACAGCGTCCAGAACTGCGTGAACTGGAAAGCGATCATTTTGTGGCTTGCCACTACGCAGAAAAGTTTGCAGATTAAAATAAGATATTTGTTTGATAGCAAAAGTAAAAGCCTCCATAGTATGTGAAATGACTATGGAGGCTTTCTTGTATTGGAAAGAATGGTATGATATATTGTTTGATAGAAAGAGTGTGCAATAAAAAAGTTTTAATCAGGAAATGGGGGAAACGGTGTGAAGATCGCAGTAGTGATGGATTCCTTTAAAGGAAGTATTTCTTCTCTGGAAGCAGGACATGCAGTAAAAAAGGGAATCCTGAAGGCTGATCCGGATGCACAGGTCGAGGTACTGCCAATTGCTGACGGCGGAGAGGGCACAATGGAAGCACTGGTGCTGGCTAAACAGGGGAGCTATCGTACCCTGCAGGTAAGCGGGCCGCTGGGAGAAACGATAAGTTGTCTGTATGGGTTGATAGATGCTCAGACAGCAGTGATTGAAATGGCACAGGCAGCAGGACTTCCTCTGCTTCCAGAGTCCAAAAGAAATCCGATGAACACAACAACTCGAGGTGTGGGTGAGATGATTGCGGATGCAATCAAACTTGGCTGCCGCAATTTTATTGTTGGAATTGGCGGAAGTGCCACCAATGACGGCGGTGTTGGAATGCTTGAGGCTTTGGGTTTTGAGTTTCTGGATGGTCAGGGAAACGAAATTCCCATGGGAGCAAAGGGGCTGGAATTTCTTTCAGAAATTCAGCTGCAAAACCAATTGCCCAAACTCAAAGAATGCAGATTTCGTGTAGCCTGTGATGTAAGCAATCCTCTGTGTGGGGAAAATGGATGCAGTGTCATTTACGGGCCGCAAAAAGGTGCAGATCAACGGGAAATTGCGCAAATGGATCAATTTTTAAAACAGTATGCTAACCTTGCAAAGAATAAAATCCCTGATGCAGACGAAACAGCACCGGGTTCAGGCGCGGCAGGTGGTATGGGGTTTGCTTTTAGAACATTTTTAAGTGCAACATTGGAACCGGGAATTCAGATCGTAATGGATGAACTTAATATAGAAGAACTTTTTAAAAGCAGTGACCTTATCATCACCGGAGAAGGAAGATTAGATGGACAAAGCTTGATGGGGAAGGTCCCGATTGGAGTGGCAAACCTGGCAAAGAAATACCATAAGCCGGTTGTTGCCTTGGCGGGGAGTGTGACAAAAGAAGCAGGAAACGGCAATACCTGTGGGATAGATGCATTCTTTCCGATTGTCAGAGAATGCATTACACTGGAAAAAGCGATGGAAAAAGAGACTGCAAAAGAGAATTTGGCATTGACCGCAGAGCAGGTCATCAGATTGTGGAAAGCAGCTCAAATTAGGGGATAAAAATACATGCAAGATAGTCTATGCTTTTTTGCAAGGATAGCGGTTAATGCAAGGAACGATAATCGCATTTCTGACACTGCATTAGGGTATTTTCATTTTCTTCTCGATGATAAGCACCAGCCCAACGGCAAATGCTTTGTAAAATAGGAACGACGGATAACCCTTTTTCCGTCAGGGAATATTCCACATGGGGTGGAATTTCATCAAAAGAGGTGCGTTTTACAATATCATTTTTTAATAATATTTTTAATGTGGATGCCAGAACAGCATCAGAAATGTTGACCATCTCTATTCGAAGCTGACTGTAACGTAGGGACTTCTTCTCGGCAAGAACGCAGATAATGCGCGAATTCCATTTACCACCAAATATTTCCAGTCCATATTCCAACGGACACCGAATATCTTTTTCCAATTTGGGTTGATACATATAAAAGTTCCTTTCCAATTTGTTTTATATTGATTTTATTATAGAGAGAATGCTTTCTCTTTACAAGTTACTATGAAATTTATTAGTAACTTATAAACTTCTTTCTGTATTTACCTGGGCTGTTCAATCTCTTATGATAAAAATAACCTCAGAAGATGAGAGTACAAAATATTGAAATGGAGGAACAGAATATGTTAAACGAAAATGTGGTAAATTTATTAAAAGAACAGCTTTGGTATTTAGGAACTTGTGATGGGGATATACCGAATGTCATTCCTGTTGCGTTTAAAGATGTGACAGAAGATGGAAAGCTTATTGTTGGTGATGTTTTTCTGAAAACAACTCTTCAGAATATTCGAAAAAATGAAAATATTGCAGTATCGGTAAGTAATGGAATGACGCTTGAAGGATACCAAATCAAGGGTAAGGCAGAATATTTGGAACAGGGAGATATTGTAGAAAAATTTAAGACGATGGTAGAGGACATGTTTCATGGTGCAGCGACAGCAAAGGGAGCTTTGGTAATCACACCGGAAAAGGTGATCGTAACAACACCGGGAGACAATAACAATAAGGAGCTGTAAAGAAGGAGAGAAGGATGCTCAGATTGATTTTGCCAGGTTTGGCAGATAAGTCCAATGTCATGGATTTTCGAGAAGAGTTTTGTAGCCGGGGAGAACGAATCAGTGGAGGAGTTGGATTAGAGCAGGCGGAAGACTACGCGAGATGGCTTCGAAAAGAGTATATTCCCCATTATGGAAAGGTGGAGGAACTTGTTTTTCTGGCATTGAATGAGAAGGGTAGAATGGTTGGGATTTCAGATATTAGACTGCAAAATAATGAGTTTATTCTACATTATGCAGGACAAATCGGGTATAGTGTTCGCCCATCCGAGAGAGAAAAGGGATATGCGACTGAAATTTTGAAGCTGACCCTTCAAAAAACAAAAAAATTGGGATGGAAAAGCGTACTCGTTACCTGTAATGAACCAAATCTGGCTTCTGCCCATGTGATCGAAAAAAATAACGGTATTTTGCAAGAAATTGTGCCGCATCCAGGCTTTCCAAATGTTAGAAAATATAAAATAAATATTTAGAAATAAGATAAAACAGGAGTGTCCTTTCAAAGATACTCCTGTTTTGTTGTTACAAACTTTGGTCTATTGAAAAAGAATTTGTAGCGCGATATAATAATCAAAGAAAGCAGTGGAAGTTTTATAAAAGATGACCGCTGCTTTTATTTTGCAGAGGATGAGGTGAGCTGGTGGCTTATCAGATTGCAATATGCGATGACAGTGACAAGGATGCTGCCTTCGTACAAGAGATCCTGACACAGTGGGCTCAGGATCGGCAGATCGAAATTTTGGCAAGACGCTTTCCTTCCGCGGAAAGTTTCCTGTTTAAATATGAAGAAAATAAGGAATATGACATTCTGTTGCTGGATATCGAGATGGGGCAGATGGATGGTGTGACCATGGCAAAGCAGGTGCGGAAAGATAACGAAGCAGTACAGATTATCTTTATTACCGGTTATTCTGATTATATTGCGGAAGGGTATGAGGTAGCGGCACTGCACTATCTGATGAAACCGGTTAACCGGGAGAAACTGTTTACAGTGCTTGACCGCGCACTGGATAAAAGAAAACAGCAGGAACGTTGTCTGAATCTGGAACTGTCCGGTGAGATGGTGCGAATTCCCTTTTATGATATTCGTTATCTGGACGTAAGGCAAAACTATGTGACCGTTCACGCAAAGGAAGATTATACCGTAAAACGTCCACTGGGAGAATTTGAAAAGGAACTGGATCAGCGCTTTTGCCGGGTGGGCAGGGCGATGATTTTAAATTTAAAGTATATCCAGAGGGTAACCAAAACGGAGGTCCGTCTTTCCGATGGAACAGTTCTCCCGCTTCCAAGGGGAGCTTATGAACCGCTTAACCGCGCTATTATTGCGTATGCGTAAAGGAGAATCAGCATGTCCTTTTTTTCAAAACAGATCGACAAACGAATTGCTGTCTACCAGCGGGAACTGATCGAAACGCATTATCGGGAAGTGGAAAACATGTACCGGCAGATGCGTGGCTGGCGGCACGATTACCGCAACCATATCCAGACGATGAAAATTCTGGCGGCAAACGATGATTTGCAGGGGCTCAAACAGTACCTGGATGAGCTGGATCATGATCTTAATACACTAGATCTGGTGGTAAAGACAGGAAACGCAATGGCAGATGCGATATTAAACAGCAAGATTTCTCTGGCACGTGCAAAGGATATCAATGTTCATGTAGATGCGCACATTCCAGTCAAACTCAAGATGTCTGAAATTGACCTGTGCTGCATCATTGGTAATCTTTTTGACAATGCCATCGAAGCAAGTCTTGCGCTTCCGGAAGAGGAGCGGATGATCCGTGTCTATATGGATATGAAAAACACCCAGCTTTATATTTCATTTACCAACTTTACCGCTACCAAAAAGCTCCAGAAGGTGGGAAAGGGATTTCATACCACAAAGGGAGAAGGTCATGGTTTTGGCTTGGTGCGTATCGACAATATTGTGGAACGCCTGGACGGATATCTCAGCCGTAACAGCGAAGACGGCGCTTTTACCACCGAAATATTGATCCCGCAGGAGTGATTTTTGCAATTCGTCACCCAATTTGAACGATTCGTCCCCGAAATGAACCGGGGGCGAATTTTTGTGTTAGACTACAGTCAGAGGTGAGAAGATTGAAAGAAACAAAAGAGATCAAAAAATCAAAGTACAATATGTGGCAGAATACCGGTTTTATGCTGGGGATTGCCTGGAAGTATGACAAGAGTGTTATCTGTTTGTGTATCGCGCTTGCGATGGCAACAGCAGGTGTGACCATCACAGAGCTGCTGATTGCACCGATGATTCTGCAAAAGGTGGAAACGCAGGCACCGCTGGGACAGCTGGTTACAAGCATTCTGGGATTCAGTGTGGTTCTGATGGTTCTGTCGGGAATGAAAGCATATCTGACAGCAAATACCTTGTTTGGCAGGGTAGGTCTTCGAACAAAGTTTATGATGATGATTTCCAGAAAGGATGCGCAAACCTCCTTCTCGAATATACTGGATACCGATTTTCTCCAGATGGAGGACAAAGCGATGCGTGCCTGTTCCAGTAATGGAGAAGCGACCGAAGCTATCTGGACAACATGGACTGATATCCTGACCAATGTTCTGGGATTTGTGGTTTATCTGGCTCTGTTATCTAATTTAAATCCGGGACTTATCCTTGTGGTGCTGGCAACAACAATCATAGGATATTTTGTCAACAAACGCATCAATGAGTGGGGATACCGCCATCGCGAAGAAGAAATCCAGTATAACAAAAAGATGAATTATGCATATCACACATCGGTCGATCGGGCCTTTGCAAAAGATATCCGTATTTTTGGCCTGCGAACCTGGGTGGAAGATGTCTGGAACAGCGCATACTCTCTGTATCGGGCGTTTTTGGAAAAAAGAGAAAAAATTTATCTCTGGACCAATGTGATTGATCTGATGCTGGCGTTTGTACGAAATGGAATTGCCTATGCCTATTTAATTGGATTAACCCTCAATCAGGGACTGCCGGTATCGCAGTTTTTGCTCTACTTTAATGCGGTCAGCGGTTTTACCCAGTGGGTAACCGGAATTCTCGATCAGTTTTCTATCCTGCACAAGCAGAGTCTGGATCTATCCACAGTAAGAGAGCTGTTGGAGTGGCCGGAACAGTTCCGATTTGAGGACGGAGAGCCTCTTGCAAAGGATCTTGATAAAGAATATGAGATCAAGCTGGAAGATGTATCCTTCCGTTATCCAAAAGCAGAAAAGGATACCATTTCTCATATTAATTTAACCATTCATCCAGGAGAGAAACTCGCGATTGTTGGTTTAAATGGAGCCGGCAAAACCACTCTAGTAAAACTGGTCTGTGGATTTTTGGACCCGACTCAGGGAAGGGTGCTGCTCAACGGAGAAAACATCCGCAAATATAACCGCCGTGACTACTATAAACTGTTTGAAGCAGTTTTTCAGGATTTTTCCGTTTTGGAGGCAAGTGTTGCCGAAAACGTTGCTCAGCGAGTAGAAGATATCGATATCCCGAAAGTGTGGAGCTGTTTGGAAGAGGCAGGATTGACCGAAAAGGTACGTTCTCTGCCAAAACAACTGGATACCAAGATCGGACGCAGAGTGTTCGAGGATGGCGTGGAACTGTCCGGCGGTCAGACTCAGCGCCTGATGCTGGCAAGAGCACTGTACAAAGATGCACCGTTGCTGGTGCTGGATGAACCAACCGCAGCGCTCGACCCAATTGCAGAAAATGACATTTACATGAAATACAGTGAAATGACTCACGGAAGAACCTCATTGTTTATCTCCCACCGTCTGTCATCTACTCGATTCTGTGACCGCATTCTGTTTATGGAACACGGTAAAATTGCAGAAGAAGGAACCCATGACCAGTTGCTGAAACTGGGCGGAGGATATGCAAACCTGTTTGAGGTACAGAGCCAGTATTACAAAGAAGGGGGTCATCATGATGAGCAGCATCAAGATGAAAAATAATCATTTTCGTCTGGCATGGGAAAGAAATCTGCGCACATGGAAAATATGGTGGAAGCTTTGTCCGAAATTCTTTGTTTCCTGTACATCATATTCGGTATTCAAAGCACTGAGTCCTTATGTTACGATCTGGCTTTCCGCGCAGATCATCAATGAACTGGCGGGAAGTAAAAACCCGGAACGTTTATTCCAATTGGTTTTGATTCAGCTTGTATCCGCAGCTCTGCTTGCCCTCTGTACTGGTATGCTTAACCGTTGGTTTAACTGCGAAACAGACAGTATGAGAAGAAAATACGACCGAATCTGGATGGAAAAGATGATGAAGCTGGATTATGCAGATATCGATCGTCAGTATGTTTATGAACTCTACTCTCAAGTAAAGCAAAATGAAAATTGGGCCGCCTGGGGATTTTATAAGAGTACCGACATTTTTCAGAAGATGGTGCTGGCGACACTTCGGATTTTCGGCGGTATTGCTCTTTCGGTCAGCCTGTTTGTTCTGCCAGTTCCTGCTGGCAGTGGAGCACTGACCCTGCTCAATCATCCTCTTTGTGCTTTGTTGATGATTGTATTCATGCTGGGCATTGCTTTTCTTTCCCCAATATGTGCCAATAAGAGTGATGCGTACTGGAATAGATATGCTTCAGAAGCAAGATTTGGAAATCGTTTGTTTAATTTTTACAGCTTTTTAGGAGAAGACAGAAAACGCGAACCAGATCTGCGTATCTATCAACAACAGGAAAATGTCTGTGAAAAATATTTGGAGCAAAATATTAGTTTTTCTAAAGCTTCTGCAATCTCAAAAGCAGCACGTGGACCGATGGGCTTGTGGATGGCAACCTCTCGGGCAATCTCAGTTGTTTTGACCGGCGTAGTTTACCTGTTTGTCTGCCTGAAAGCCTGGGCAGGTGCATTTGGTGTCGGTTCGGTTACACAGTATGTGGGTGCAATCAGCAGCCTGTTTCTGGGAATCTCCGACCTGCTTGAACAATTTGGAACCATGCAGGCAAACTCGGAATTCTTGAAAACCGCCTTTGAGTTTCTGGATATTCCGAATAAGATGTACCAAGGCAGCCTGACCACCGAAAAACGCTCCGATCGCCAGTATGAAGTGGAATTTCAGGATGTATCCTTCCAGTATCCTGGTACCGAAATCTGGGCACTGCGCCACGTCAGCATGAAATTTAAAGTAGGGGAACGCCTTGCTGTCGTAGGCATGAACGGTTCTGGTAAAACCACCTTTATCAAACTCCTTTGCCGCCTGTATGATCCGACCGAAGGAAAGATTTTGCTCAACGGCATTGATATCCGAAAATATAAGTATGAGGATTATATCAACATCTTTTCCGTTGTATTCCAGGATTTTAAACTGATGGCACTGACCCTTGGCGAAAATGTGGCGGGAAGCAAACAGTACGACAGGGAAGCGGTAACGTTGTCGCTAAAAAACGCCGGATTTGCAGACCGCATGGAACGGATGCCAAAGGGCCTGGAAACTTATCTATACAAAGATCTGGAAAAAGATGGCGTTGAAGTTTCTGGCGGCGAAGCACAGAAGATTGCGATTGCCAGAGCACTTTACAAGGATGCTCCATTTATCATTCTGGATGAACCGACTGCTGCCCTCGACCCGATTGCGGAGGCAGAGATTTACAGTAAATTTAACGAGATTGTCGGCGACAAGACCGCAATCTATATCAGCCATCGTCTTTCCTCCTGTAAGTTCTGCGATGAGATTGCGGTATTTCATAATGGAAGCGTGGTCCAGCAGGGTACACACGAAAGTCTGGTAGCGGATGAATCCGGCAAGTACTATGAACTGTGGAACGCACAGGCGCAGTATTATACCGAAGAAGAAACCCAAACAGCATAAGAGAAAGGCAGGTGAAATTCACCTGCCTTTTATGTTTTACTTTTGCGAGGAAAGTTTTTTTGCCAGACGATAATCTTCCGGCGTGTTCATGTTAAAGAGAATGTTATCGGAAAAGTCTTCCGGAAGCTTGGCAACAGCATAATTTGTTTTTTGTACAAAATCCATCACCTTATACTGATGGCTGCAAAGTGACTGCTCAAGCTGCGGCAAAATCCGTTTTCGATAAATTCCGCACAGAGGATGAATTTTTCCAGTGTGATCCTGACAGATCAGCACATCTATCTGCTCACAGAGCTGCTCTGTTAGAAAAGAGATAAGCTCAGACGAGAAACATGGAAGATCGCAGGAAACGCAGAACAAAGCCTCTTTTTGGGTTTTGCTTAGTGCAGCATGGATTCCTGCCAGAGGACCGCAATCGTCAAAAATATCCTGTACCAGCTCAAAAGAAGGAAACAAAGTGGGAAGTGGCTGATTAATCGAAAGAAAGATTGGCTCAAAACGTGAAAGCTCCCGACATAATCTCGAAAGGATGGATTGACCATCCACTTCCAGCAAAGCCTTGCAGCTTCCCATTCGTTTGGATTGTCCACCGGCAAGAATTACCGCGGAACATTGCTGCGTTAAAATGGACATGATTTCTCCTTACAGATTCGTTTTATCTTGGATTTTTTCCACGCGGCAAGGAACCGATTTGATGGTGAGAAAGCCGGTGATTGGGTCGTGGTATTCCAGACTGCACAGATCATTGACGTTGCCTTCTTTCCATGGCTTTGTCATATAAGAACTGCCGCCGCCATGTGGAATATGGATGGCGTGACGTGCCATACCGCAGATTTTTGCCTTATATTTTCCAGAGCCGAATGGGGTGGTTACCAGTGCCATTTCGCCGTCTTGGATTCCCAGTTCCTTGGCATCTTCCGGGCTGATGTCCATCAGCGGATAAGGTTCCACTGCTGCAACAAAAGGATGGTTTGCACCGATTACACCCATTCTGAAGTTGCTGCGCGCGCCGCTGGTCAGGGTAAATGGAAGGTCAGGACGGTTTAGTTGTGGGATGCTGCGAATGTCCGAGTATACCGGGTAAGGACTGTATCCGTTTTGTTCCAAATAAACCGAACAGATTTCCAGTTTTCCGGATGGCGTTGGGAAACCGGGCTGACCGTCAGCACGCAGGTCACCGGTTTTGTATTTTTCATACTTTCTTTCCTTTTTGATTTTACTGCCAAGATGGACCGTAGTAGGAATCGTACCCTGCTGCAGCCAGCTGCAAAATTCCTCTTCAGTCTGCGGATATTCTTCCCCAAATCCCAGGCGTTTAGCCAAAGCGGAAAGGGTCAGAACATCGTTGCGCGCTTCTCCAACAGGAGCGATAACCGGCTGCTGGATTTGTGGACCGTTTGGCGTGGACACCAGCATCGGACATTCGTACATAGTACAGGAAGGGAAGACAACATCAGCATAGCGGCAGTCCTCGGTCAGGTTGCGTTCCAGAACGATCAGACAATCGAGCTTTTTGTAAGCTTCCCGCCAGGTGTTGCTGTCAGGATAGCTTAGAATTGGAGAACCACCGATTAACAGCAGGCTGCGGACCGGATAAGGATCATCCTGTAAAACTGCTTTAGGAAAACAGGAAAACTGTCCTGCACCCATAAAGCGATAGAACATTGGAAATTCCTTTACCCCGATGGCAGGGTTATCTTCTGGAATATCCTTGAGCTGGAAGGTCGGTAGCTTTTCAGCGTTGAGATAGATGCCGCCCTTGACATCCAGTTTTCCAGTGATTGCCCAGAGAATAAAGATAGCGCGGCTGTTTTGAATGGCGCTGAGCTGATATTCCAAACCGGTATAGGAAACCAGAGAAATTTTCTGAGTGGAACAGAACAGGTCGGTCAGTTCTGCAATCTGTTTTGTCGGGATGCCGCACCAATCAGACAGTTGCTCAAGAGACAGAGAGCTTAAATACTCTGCAAATGGGTCAAAGCCGCGGGTATAATCTCTGACAAAGTCGTGGTCGTATCTGCCGCTTTCCACAATCAGTTTGAGCATTGCCAGAGCGAGGGCACCATCTGAGCCAGGTGTAATGGGAATCCACTGGTCGGCAATTTCGCCCAGTCCAGTGCGGCGGGGATCGATGACAATCAGTTTTGCTCCTCGCTTCTGTGCAGCCTTGATGCGCTGGAGCATGAGCTGAGGTCCGTCATCGGTAAAGGAGTTCTTTCCCCAGGCAATGATATAATCGCTGTGTTCCACATCCTGCACCATCTGATAGGTGTACATGCCAAGAACAGTGATTGGGGTAACTGTGCTGGAAGCGATGTTGCAGATGGAAGCGGTACACATATCATTTGGGGAGCCAAGGTGAGCAAAGAATGGGGTCTTGGCAGAAGTACCCATACGGGTGACCGGAAGCCGCAAAACACCGCGTCCGAAGTAGGAGGCAAGTGCCCGGGCACCGTAGGTCTGCTGTACTGCCTTGAGTTTTTGAGCAGCAAAGTCCAGCGCCTCTTCCCAGCTTGCCTCACGGAATTTTCCTTCTCCTTTTTCGCCTACACGGATAAGCGGCTTTTTCAGCCTCTGTTCTCCGTACAGGATATCCGGCGCGTGAACCCCGCGAAAACACGCTCTCCCGCGAGGCGATTCGCGGTCAGGTTCTACTTTTACGATTTTTCCATCTTCTACTGTCAGAACAACTTTACAGTTTCCCTGACAGATACCACAGGTTGCTTTTACTTGCATAAAATCCCTCCAGAAAAGCTATTGATAAAAATTATAGAATATCCATGGGAAAAGTCAATCTGTATAGATTTTACTGATAAAAGGGAAAAAGAAGATAGATAAAATCATTTCAATTTAAGACGAAAGGAAAGATGTTGTTGCAGTAGCTGTTTCTTTAAAAATATGCTACAATAGGAAAAAACATAAGGAGGAAAGTTATGAGGATTATTATTTCTCCTGCTAAGAAAATGAATGTGGATACCGACAGCCTGCCCCAACAGGGATTGCCGGTGTTTTTATCAAAGACAAAGATCCTTTTGCAGGAGCTGCAAAACAAGGATCTTCCGGAACTGAAAAAACTTTGGAAGTGCAGTGACAAACTGGCACAGACAAGCTTTGAGCAGCTTTGGAAGATCAAGCTTGAGGGCGTGCTGACTCCAGCAATCTTAGCCTATGATGGAATTCAGTACCAGCATATGGCACCTGCGGTGTTTAATGATCAGGAGCTTTTGTACATTCAAAACCATCTGCGCATTTTGTCCGGATTTTATGGAGTAGTGCGTCCGATGGATGGGGTTTCTCCCTATCGTCTGGAGATGCAGGCAAAGCTTGCGGTACAGGAAAGTCGGGATCTTTATGATTTTTGGGGGGACAGCATTGCAAATGAGCTGTTTTCTCAGACAGATACCATCATCAATCTTGCTTCTCAGGAATATAGCCGATGTGTCAGCCGTTATCTGAAAGAGGGAATCCGTATGATTACCTGTACTTTTGGGGAAGAGATTGACGAAAAGGTGATAGAAAAAGGAACACTGTGCAAGATGGCACGGGGAGAGATGGTGCGTTTTATGGCAGAAAACCAGATCGAACAGCCAGAAAAACTGCGTGAATTCTCCCGAATAGGATATTGTTTTTCCGAAAAATATTCGGATAGTACAAACTATGTTTTTTTAAAAGTAAAATAAACATGAGATAGAAAGGGGTATTTATTATGCTGGAACCAAACACCAAAGCACCTGATTTTACCTTACCAAATCAAAACGGAGAGATGGTGAGTCTGTCTGACTTTTTTGGGAAAAAGGTAATTTTATATTTTTATCCAAAGGATAATACACCGGGCTGCACCCGTCAGGCATGCGCTTTTGCAGCAGCCAATGCAGAGCTGGAGGAAGCTGGAGCTGTTGTTATCGGAATCAGCAAGGATTCGGTTGCATCCCACCAAAAGTTTGTGCAGAAACAGAATCTTCCGTTCATTCTGCTGTCTGACCCGGAGCTTCAGGCAATTGAGGCTTATGGAGTATGGCAGGAGAAAAAGCTGTATGGCAAGGTAAGCATGGGCGTTGTGCGCACCACCTACCTGATTGATGAGCAAGGTATGATTGAAAAGGTGATGCCAAAGGTAAAACCGGATACCAATGCTGCTGAGATTCTGGAATATTTAAAGCAGACAAAAGAATAGTTACAAGATAAAAAAGGAGCAGTCAAAGACTGCTCCTTTTTGCTGCATTATTTTTCATGGGAAGAACATTGCGGATTGGTCATCTCAAAGCGGTCATCAATGTTTTCTGCTCCCCAGTCGCACATTAGTTCCAGAATAGGAGAAAGGGAACGTCCCTTAGGAGTGATGGAATATTCGACCTTGGGAGGCACTTCGGCAAATACTCTTCGTTCGATCAGACCATCGTTTTCCAGCTCCCTAAGCTGATTCGTCAGGGTGCGCTGGGAAACCTGTGTAATCTGTCTCATCAATTCACTGAATCGTTTGGTTCCGTCACGAATCAGACAGTCCAGAATCAAAGGCTTGCATTTACCGCCGATCATTTTTAAGGTTACTTCCATCTCGCAGGTTACCTGTATTTTATCCATAATCCCTCCATGGTGAAATCAATTTCACTAACTACAAAAAAAGTGCGTTCTTGTTTAGATTGAGTAAAAAGAATATAATAACAGTATAATCGTTTTTTAAGACTTTGTAAATATCAAGGATGAGAGGAAGAGGTAAATGGAAGCAACACAGCAACGAATGACCGAAGGATCGATTTGGAAAAAAATCACTTTTTTTGCATTACCGATCTTTTTGGGAAATCTGTTTCAGCAGATGTACAACACCGCAGACTCTTTGATTGTGGGAAACTTTTTGGGCAGCAACGCTCTGGCAGCAGTCAGTTCTTCGGGAAGTTTGATCTTCTTGCTGATCGGTTTTTTAAGTGGTATCGCCATTGGAGCCGGCGTTGTCATTTCCCGATATTTTGGTGCAAGGGATGATGAGAACGTACAAATTGCAATTCACACCACCGCAGCTTTTGGTCTGGTTGCAGGTGTGCTGATGACTTTGGTGGGAGTTCTTCTTTCACCACAGATTCTGGTGTGGATGGGAACACCGGATGCAGTTATGGATGAATCGCTGACCTATCTGCAAATCTATTTTATGGGTTCTTTAGGGTCAGTTATGTACAATATTTTTGTTGGAACGCTGCAGGCAATGGGAGACAGCAAGCATCCGCTTTATTATCTGATTGCTTCTTCTATTGTCAATGTTGTGCTGGATATTTTGTTTATCGCTGTTTTTCATGCAGGAGTAGGAGGAGCTGCACTGGCTACCATTATCTCCCAGTTCCTCAGTGCATTTTTGTGCATGTTCCGTCTGATGAAAAATAAGGGATGTGAGAAACTTTACCTGCGAAAAATCCGTTTTAACTGGGAAATGCTCAAACAGATTGTTCGATTTGGTCTGCCTTCTGGTATACAGAACTCAATTATCGCACTTGCCAATGTAGTGGTACAGTCCAACATCAACTCGTTTGGCGAGATGGCGATGGCAGGTGTCGGAGCCTTTTCCAAGATTGAAGGGTTTGGCTTTTTGCCGATTACCAGTTTCACGATGGCAATGACCACCTTTATCAGCCAGAATCTGGGTGCAAAACAGCATGAGCGCGCAAAACAGGGCGCAAGGTTTGGGATTTTCATGACAGCACTGCTGGCGGAGCTGATCGGTGTTGTGGTATTCATTTTTGCACCACAGCTGATCGCTGCTTTCGATTCGAACCCGGCAGTGGTGGAAATCGGTGTGGAGAAAGCCCGGACATCGGCACTGTTTTTCTTCCTGCTTGCTTATTCTCATGCGGTATCTGCTATTTTAAGAGGAGCAGGAAAGGCAGTTGTCCCTATGATGGTTATGATGATTTTCTGGTGTGTCGTCAGGGTAGCATTTTTGATGATAACAGTGCCGCTGACACACAGCATCCAGATGCTTTACTGGGTTTATCCATTGACATGGGGCTTAAGCTCTCTGGCATTTTTGTGGTATTACAAGAAGGCAGATTGGCTGCATGCCCTGGATTAAAATATGTTATAAAATATATGCCGATTTTTAACGGCAGGAACAGGCGGTAAAAATGAAATACAGAACACTGGGAAGAACCGGACTGAAAGTAAGTGAAGTTGGTCTGGGAGGAGAATGGTTTAATGGATTAAGCGAAGAGGAGAGCATCCGTATCGTAGATGCGGCGGAGCAAAACGGTGTCAACTATATCGACATCTTTATGCCGCAGGCTCCAACCCGCGATCATCTGGGAGCAGCTCTCAAAGGCAGAAGAGAGAAATTTTTGATACAGGGTCATCTTTGTACCGTTTATGAAGATGAGCAGTACACCCGAACCCGTGATATTGAAAAAACCAAACGCTCCTTTGAGGATCTGCTGCACAGATTGCAGACAGACTATATCGATGTTGGAATGATTCACTATGTGGACAGCGAAGAAGATTTCCAGACTGTGTTTGGCGGGGAAATTATAGAATATGCAAAGGAACTTAAGGAGAAAGGTATTGTCCGTTATCTTGGAATGAGTTCCCACAACCCGCATATTGCTAAAAAAGCAGCAGAGACAGGGTTGATTGATGTGCTGATGTTCAGTATCAATCCTGCCTATGACCTGGAAAGCCCGGAGACCGACATCAATGATCTGATGGATTTTAAAGGTATGGGTGAAAACGGCTGGGTTGTGGATGAAGCAAGACAGGAGCTTTATTCTTACTGTGAGTCTGCTGGAGTGGCAATCACAGTAATGAAGCCTCTGGCTGCAGGCACACTGCTGAGTGCAGAAGCCTCCCCGTTTGGTGTGGCAATGACCGTTCCGCAGTGTATTCAGTATGCACTGGACCGAAACGGAGTGAAGTGTGTAATTGTAGGCTGCCACAGTGTCGAAGAAGTTCTGCAGGCAGTTTGCTATGACCAGCTCAGCGAACAGGAACGCAGCTATGCCCACATTTTTGCTTCGGGAAATCAGATTAACATGACAGGAAGATGCATGTACTGCAATCACTGCCAGCCTTGTCCGGCACACATTGACATCGCAGCAGTTACGAAGTTTTTGGATCTGGCAAGCAGCCAGCCGGAGGTACCGGAAACGGTGATGCAGCACTACTGGTCGTTGAATGCGACAGCAGCAGATTGCCTGATGTGCGGAAGATGTGAGCCAAATTGCCCGTTTGGAGTAAAAGTTCGTGAGAATATGAAAAAGGCAAGAGAGCTGTTTGCAAGATAACAGAATTTGAAAAAAGCCGGAAACACAATTTGTGTTTCCGGCTTTTGTTCTTATAAAGTAACAACAGATTCGCAGCAGCGATAATCGGTATCGAGCTGATTTGCAATCACTCTTGCCTTGAGGTTTCGCTTGGTACAGATACTTCCTTCTGGGTGTTCATCGGGATTGAGATCTTCTGGCAGCACAAATTTGATACATTTGAGCTGAACATCCCGACATCCCGGTCCATCATGAGATGGAATTGTAAAGGTTTTCATGCCGCGCTGATATTCCATGCCTTCCTCATCTGTTTCGGTCAGGATGATGGCAGCCGCGACACGTTTGCCGGGACAGATATTTTTGATGGTCGCGCTTACTTCAACGATTCGTCCCAGAGATTCCATATAGGTTTCCCCAAGGTCAACAATGGAAGCGTCACGGCAGTTGTCTACTGAGAGGTCAACCGGTTCGGGACATTCTTCCGGATAGATCACGATATCACAGTCGACCATGACAGAAGGGTCCGGGAAGATGACGACGTTGCCTTCATTGTCAGTATAGGTGATGGACTGATTTACCTTCTTTAATCCGGCAGTATTGGTGATGTGGCGAATACCAAAATCCAGCAGCGCACTTTCGGTTGTGGAGACACCCAGTTCCGGAATGGTCCAGATGATGGTTTGGGGGTCACTCATCGAAACGGTACCTTTGTTTGGCTGGCCGATATCGGTGATGGAAAAATCACTGTTGAGCACTTCGTCAATACGAATGTTGGTAGCACCGGTTTTGCTGATATTGGCAGCAAGTTCGGCAAACAGTTCTTCCAGATCTGCCGCATCAGGTGTAACAGCGACGTGGGTGGCGTCGGGGTCACTTGCCCAGGCATTCAGGACACTGACATCGATGCCGTCCGAACCAATCAGGCCGATGCAGTAGATAACGATGCCGGAAGCTTTTGCAGCCTCTGCGACCGGCAGCGGAGGGGAACCAGAGGTGGTTTTACCGTCGGTGAACATGACGATAACCTTCTGGCTGGAAGAGGGGATGGTGAAGAGCTGGGATGCCTGGAAAAAGGCATCAGCATGGTTGGTGGAGCCGCCGGCAACCAGACTGTCTACAGCGGATTTCAGGTCAGCGACCGATGTGATAAGCGGTGCATTGACCGTAGCGGTGTCCGAAAAGCTGACAATACCGATGCGGCTGCCAGAGCCGATCTGTCCATCCTTGTTCCCATCAGTTGCTTCATCAATGATATCGATGAAGGTTTTGGCGCCTTCCTTCATGCTGGCAAGCGGAGTTCCGCTCATGCTGCCGGAACGATCCAGCACCAGAACGATGTCGGCGGGATTTTCTAAAATATCAGGTGCGGCGGTGATAGCAAGAGAAACTCTGGCGGTTCCGTCACACTTCATGGTATCAACGTTAATTTTTTTATTGGAACTAATGATGCCCATAAGATTTCCTCCTAATGGTATTAAACCAAATGGTTCAATCTATCTTATGCGGCAAAACGGAAAAAGGTGGATGATGGGGAGGGTAGAGAAGTTATCGTTTTTAGTTTTGAAAGCGGAGTATCAGCTTTGTAAAAGGGCTGTTTGCAAAGGGAGTTTATAGATTTTTGATGGAAACAGAAATTTTTCTGCTGACAGTATCAGACTTGTTTTTCTCATACATACTTGCAGGAATACTAAATATAAGAAAACCCCCGATTATCTGTCGGGGGTTTTACATAAAGGAGAGTAAAATAAGAGAGTATAAAGTAATGTACGAAAGAATCAAAGAAATTAGTCCATTTTTCCGCCGACAACGGTTGGAACAGCGTCATCCGGAACAGGACAATAATAACCGCCTGCTGCACGTTTTTCAAATTCCTCTTTTGCCTGTTCCAGGTAACGAGGATTCTCAAACAGCTCAATTGCTGTTGCAGCCAGTACCTTTCCAGCAGTAAGCAGACCCTTGTGACCGATGGAGGTCTTTCCACAGGAGACATTCTGCCAGCTGTGACCAGGTGCTTTGGAAGGGAAGGTAACAACATTGATCTGTGCGGTTGGGACCAACCAGCTGACATCACCAACATCGGTGGAACCCATTCTCTGACGGGTGCTGAAGTGGTATGGGATCAGGAAGTTGTTGAGCGGAATGGTTGCATGCTGGCTTACCTTGTCGACCCATGCAGCGATCTCTTCGCTTTCGTCGCAAGCGTCGCCAGGGAGGTCGTCGTTTGTCATTTCATAAGAGGAGATAATTGCTTTTGCATATTCTTCTTCCTCTTTAGTATAGGTAGGAACACCAACTTCATTGAAGTTTTTCCAGAGCAGAGTTTCCAGAACCATGTTTGGAACGGTGTTGGAACATCCATCAATAAAGCGTTTCTTTACGCTGGTTTCTGTCATCAGGGCAGCGCCTTCTGCAATTTTGTCCACCCGTTTTTCCAGTGCTAGTGCGTCTTTTGCAAGCTGGGAACGAACCATGTACAATACCTGAGCGTGTGGCTGAACTACGTTTGGAGAGTTGCCGCCTGCATCAGTGATAGCGTAATGGATTCTTGCACTGTCCGGCATGTGTTCACGCAGGAACTGTACACCAACATTCATCAGTTCCACAGCGTCCAGTGCTGAACGTCCCAGTTCCGGTGCACCGGATGCATGGGAAGCTACGCCGGTAAATTTATATTCTACCTGGATACAGGTGTTGCAGGTTCCCGAAGTAACCTGATTAACACTGCTTGGATGCCAGGTCAGAGCAGCGTCCAGTTCTTTCCAGATGCGGTCACGTGCCATAAATGCTTTGGCTGCGCCGCCTTCTTCACCAGGACAACCATAGAAGATAACGGTTCCGGAATGGCCGTCTTCCAGATATTTTTTGACAGCGAAAGCAGCTGCCATAGCGCCTGCACCCAGCATATTGTGACCGCAGCCATGACCACAGCCGTTTGGAACCAGTTCCTTGCGCTCGGTAGCTCCGCCGATCTGAGAAAGACCGGACAGAGCATCATATTCAGCCAGAATTCCGATAACTGGCTTACCGCTGCCGTAGATTGCTTTAAAAGCAGTCTTGATGCCGGCAACCGGTGTTTCTACTTTGAATCCGGCATCCTTTAATACTTTACAATAGAGTTCTGCCGACTGAAATTCCATCAGGGAAAGTTCGGCATATTCCCAGATTTTATCGGAAACATCGGTAAACAGGGAAGCATTTTGATCGATGACATCCAGATATTTTTTGTTGTCCATTTGGAAAACCCCCTAGTACAGAACCTTGCTCAAGAATTCCTTGGTTCTTGGATTTTGTGGATGGGAGAAGATTTCGTCCGGAGAACCTTTTTCAGCCAGAATACCGTCATCCATAAAGAATACACGGTCAGAAACTTCTCTTGCAAAGCCCATTTCATGTGTTACGATTACGGTGGTCATACCATCTTTTACAAGGCTTTTGATAACGTTTAAAACTTCACCAACCATCTCAGGGTCAAGTGCGGAAGTTGGTTCGTCAAACAGCATTACGTCCGGTTCCATTGCCAATGCACGAACAATGGCAAGACGCTGTTTCTGACCACCGGAAAGGCGCTGTGGGTATTCATCATACTTGCTGGAAAGACCAACTTTATTTAACAGTTCTTTTGCCATCTCGACAGCTTCGTTCTGTTTTTTCTTTCCCAGCAGAACAGGAGCCATTGTGATGTTTTCTCCCACGGTCATGTGTGGGAAAACATTGAAGTGCTGGAACACCATGCCCATCTTCTGACGATGGAGGTCGATGTTGACGCCTTTTGCAGTGATGTCTTCACCTTCAAAAAGGATTTTACCGCTATCAGGAATTTCCAGGAGATTCAAGCAGCGAAGGAAGGTACTCTTGCCGCCGCCGGATGGTCCGATGATGGAAACAACTTCTCCTTTGGAGATATGTTCGCTGACACCCTTGAGAACCTTGAGTTCACCAAAACTTTTATGTAAATCAGAAACCTCAATGAGGTAATTTGGATTAGTCACTTGTTTTTAATCTCCTTTCCAGAACAGCAATTGCTTTCGAAAGAGTAAAGGTCAGTACGAAGTAGATAACGCCAATGATGATCAGAGGCTCAATCGAGAGATAGGTAGCGCCGTTGATGGTCTTGTACTGGGTCATCAGGTCACCAACAAAGAAGGTGGATGCCAGGGAAGTTTCCTTGATAACCGATACAAACTCGTTGCACAGTGCAGGAAGAATGTTTTTGATTGCCTGTGGGAAAATAACCTTCATCATGGTCTGACGGTAGTTAAGACCCAGAGAACGTGCAGCTTCGGTTTGACCTTTATCCACCGCACTGATGCCGGCACGAATGATTTCGGCAACATATGCACCAGAGTTTAAACACAGCGCAAGCAGGATAGAAAAGGTTTTGTCGATAGAGAATGATGGAATCATCATCGGCAGCAGGAAATAGAAGAAATATAACTGCAGCAAAAGTGGTGTTCCACGGATGATTTCAACATAAATGGTGGCAATCAGATTAAGTGGTCTGCAGTTTCCAACTTTCAGCTTGCTGATTCTCATCAGAGCAAGCAGGGAACCGATAATGATACCAAGAAAAACAGTGATTGCACTGAGCAAGAGGGTGTTTCCGGTGCCGACCAGGAAAAGGTTCCAGTACTTTTCCAGCAGTCGGCCTATGTTATTAATAATATCCAAGGTGATTTCCTCCCAGTAAAAACACTTATTCGTTTACTTCGATGCCGAGAGATTTTGCAAGCTCGGTTGCTTCAGCTTTCCATTCCAGGTACAGGCCCTGTTCGTTAACTTCTTCGATGATCTCGTTTACAGCTTCCAGCAGTTCGTCTTCGCCTTTCTTAACAGCAGCTACGTTGCCTTCGCTTTCCCACTCGAACATGAAGTCACACAGTGCGATGTCATCATAGTTTTCCATCAGGAGTTTTGCGTTGCTGCCGTCCGAAGCCAGTGCATCGATTTTGCCGGTCTGGAGCATCAGTACGCCGTCGTTCAGGCTGCCGATTGGCTCAACGTTTACATCCTCAGGAAGCTGGGAAGTTACCAGATTCTGCTGCAGAGAACCGTTCTGAGCACCAACTGTTTTGCCGGAGAAGTCTTCTGCAGAGGTGTATTCACTTGCTTTGTCTGCAGGAACCAGAAGGCCCTGACCGTTGTCCTCATCATCCATACCAAATGGAGTGGTCAGTCCCATGCTTTCCTCACGTTCTGGAGTTTTAGCAAATCCTGCGATTGCGATGTCTGCCTGACCGGAAGTGATTGCTGCCTGAACAGCACTGAAGTCCATTGCCTGAATTTCCAGCTCTACGCCAAGTTTTTCAGCGATATATTTTGCAAGCTCGATGTCACAGCCAACATATTCTGTTTCACCGCTGCTGATGTTTTCAAATTCCAGTGGAGCAAAGTCCGGGCTGGTTGCCAGTACCAGTTTGCCGGATTCTTTGATTTTATCGAGTCGGCTCTGGGAAGAACCACATCCGGTCATAGTAGCTGCTGCCAGTGCTGCACAAAGAAGTGCGCTGATTACTTTTTTCATGTTTTTCATTGTTATGTCCTCCTCAGAAGTTCGATCTCGGAAGATCGATGTATTTTTATTAAAAAGTATGTTATTATTATACATTTTATTTCAAAAAAGTAAAGTGAAAAAATGCATAAAGAAACCTAACTTTTTCATTATTTTCTATAATTTATGCATAATTACTGATAAAATATGCAAAATAAGCAGAGAGAAAAGAATAGAATATGCAAATTTATAAATGGATTTTAATACATTGTATGGTATAAAAAAAGAGGCATCTGTTTTCACAGATACCTCTTGCTTATAATTCCTGACGACCTTCCAGAGCCCGGAACAGGGTAACTTCATCGGCATACTCCAGATTGCCACCCATCGGAATACCAGAAGCCAGTCGTGTAACCTTTACACCCAAAGGCTTTAACAGGCGAGCAATATACATTGCGGTTGTTTCTCCCTCCACGGTCGGGTTGGTGGCCATGATAACCTCCTGAACACCGCCCTGCTGAATACGGGCAAGGAGCTGGCGAATAGTCAGATCATCCGGACCTTTCTGGTTCATCGGGGAGATCAGACCATGAAGCACATGATACAGTCCCTGATATTCACGTGTTTTTTCGATAGCCATTACATCGCGGGGACCTTCCACCACACAGATCATGCTGTGGTCACGAGCCGGATCAGAACAGATCTGGCAGACCTCACGGTCGGTCAGATTCTGGCAGACCGAGCATGGCTTAATCTTTTCGTGTGCTTCCAGGATGGTGTCGGCAAATTCCTTTGCCTTGTCGTGCGGGAGATTTAATACATAAAAGGCAAGCCGCTGGGCCGTCTTTCTGCCAATGCCCGGCAGGCGGGCAAACTGTTCAATCAGGCGGGTCAGCGGCATTACATCATACTTCATCGATTAAAAAATACCTGGCAGGGAAAGACCGTTTGTGATCTTTTCCATCTCGGTGGTGTGGATTTCTTCCACTTTGCGGATTGCTTCGTTTACAGCACCGATGATCATGTCCTGCAGAATTTCAACATCTTCCGGATCAACTGCTTCCTTTTTGATGTTGAGGGAAACAATTTCTTTCTTGCCGTTGATGGTGCATTCTACCATACCGCCGCCTGCAGAAGTGGTGTACTCTTTTTCATTGAGCTCTTCCTGAGTTCTTTCCATCTCTTCCTGCATCTTCTGAGCCTGTTTGATCATGGACTGCATATTCTGTGGACCGCCGCCCATACCTTTTGGAAGTCTAGCTTTCATTTTTTGTTCCTCCTATTTTGTTTTAAGCGTACCTCAAATTAAGATTGCTTAAATTTTGGATTCTATTTTCCAAAAACAGAAAAGCTGTTTTTGATAACAAATTAATTTTCAATCGAAATATCCACCCCAAGATTCTGTGCGGTAGACAGGATGTCCTCCAGAGGATCATCCTTTTTTGCTTCATACTGATCCTTCTTAAACGGACCGATGCGCCAGTCTCTGCCGCTGCCTGCAATCAAAGCCTGATGAATGGATTTTTTCGCGTACTCATTGGTACGGATCATTTCCAAAAATAATGGATTGTCGCAGTCAATCAGAATGATTTCCTGATATCGGTAAGCAGTGGTGTTGATTAAAGCACCGTGCAGGGCATTATTGGTATGCCGCAGAGCATCCAGCACCTGAGGCCACTCCTCAAAGATGCTTACCTCTTTTTTGGATGGAGAGGGGAGAGGCTGAATGTCCGCGGAAGGAGCTGTTGAAGTAACTCCTGGAGCAGCCACTGGCTGTGCGGTTTGATTTACTGTGTCTGCAGAAGGCTTCTCTACCGATACCTGAGCGGTTTGTGCAGCAGAAGAAGCGATGGAAACCATACCGCTTTTCAGTTGATTTTCCAGTTTGCTAAGCCTAGCAAGAATGGCATCGACCGAACGATCAAGGGAAGGATTGGACAGCTTGATGACTGCCATCTCCAGCTCGGTTCTTGTCTGTGAGGTCTTGCTCATACGGGAAAGAGTATCCTGCAAAACGGTCAGCGAGTAGAGAATCTGTCCCATCGAGTAGCGGGAAGCCTGTTCGGTCAGCGCCTGAATGTCCTGTGACAGTCCCGGTACAAAATCAGCAGGGGATTTTAATGCCTTTGCCATCATCAGTCCACGATAATGGGAGATCAGCTGTACACACATCTTTTCAAAGTCAATCGAGTTTAAAAACATGGTGTCAATCTCTTTTAATATCGCCGGAACATCCTGTTTTAATACAGCATCCGCAATTGAGAACAAACAGTCAGACATGGCAAGTCCCGCACTGGAACGAACATGCTCTGCGGTGATGTGTTCCTGCTGATTTTCCGGATTTCTGGCATTGCTGCGGCAGACATCCAAAAGGGAAAGCGCATCACGCATGCCGCCTTCGGCAAGACGGGCAATCAGGGAAGCGGCATCCTCATCAATCAGGATGTTTTCCTGCTGGCAGACATATTTGACCCTTTCGGCGATGACCTTAGGGTCAATGCGGCGAAAATCAAATCGCTGGCAGCGGGAAAGGATGGTTGCCGGAATTTTGTGAACTTCGGTGGTTGCGAGAATAAAGATAACATGCTCGGGTGGTTCCTCCATGATTTTAAGCAGTGCATTGAAAGCACCAACACTGAGCATGTGGGTTTCGTCGATGATATAGACGCGGTATTTGGTAACAGCAGGAGTAAAGTTTGCTTCTTCGCGCAGCTGACGGATGTTGTCCACACCGTTGTTGCTGGCAGCGTCGATTTCGGTGACATCCAGAATGGAGCCGTCGTCGATCCCTTTGCAGATGTCGCAGACACCGCAGGGATTGCCGTCCTGCTGATTCGGGCAGTTTACTGCTTTGGCAATGATTTTGGAGCAGGTTGTTTTGCCGGTTCCGCGTGAACCGGTGAACAGATAGGCATGTCCAACCCTGCCGCTGGAAATTTCCTGCTTCAGAGTCACAGTAATATGTTCCTGACCAACAACGTCATCAAAGTTTTTTGGCCGGTATTTTCTGTATAGTGCCTGATACATCCTTTCTGCCCCCAATAATCGATTATTCGAAAAAAGCAGGACGCACCAAAGCTGAAAACATGTCCTTGATCACACGGAAATGCAGGTTACCTGCGGCGCACAGAAGTTGCCACTTAATGCTGCTCGGTTCCCCGCCTGACATGGTTCATGGAACCCTGTCGCACAGGACCAACATTTCCGCATGATAAAAAACACGTTTCGCCTGACGGTACAGCCCTGCCACACGAATGAGCGGTATTATTAAATCATGCTTTTGTATTATACTATATATTTTCCAAAAAGGCAAGAACATTTTTTAGAAATTACGGTAGGGAAATTGCAGGGAGAGAGAAGCTGTAGTAAAATGAAAAAGTATAAATGGAGGGAAAGACAATGGAGTATATGGGAAATCGAAACTTTTGGGAGCAAAAATTTTTGTCAAGGTCAGACTCTCAGCTGCCGCCGGAAGCACTTTTAATTGAAGATGCTGCCTTTTTTAGGGAAAAAGGTTCTGTATTGGATCTTGCCTGCGGAGATGGAAGAAACGCACTCTTTCTTGCAGGAAATGGATTTGAGGTAACGGCGGTCGACTTTAGTGAAGCTGCGCTCAATCGGCTGAAAAGGTTTGCAGAGAAGGAAAGACTTACTGTATATACACAGCAGATGGATTTGTGCTGTGAGGAAAATTTTGATTCCTTGGGAAAATTTGATATGATTGTGTGTAATCACTATCGATTGCTTTCTAAGACAGCAATGCAGTTAAAAAAGCATCTGACTAAGAATGGAGTCCTCTGGATCAATGGTTTTGCAGAATGTCCGCAGGATAACCCGGCGATTCGTCAGAGTGACCTGATTGTGAAAGAGGACTATCTGCAAATTGGGTACCAGCTAGAAGATGAAAAAGAATATCAGGTGGGAGAATACAAGTTTATTCGCCTGATTTTAAAAACAGAAGGTGCGGATTGTTAAGATAACATACCAGCAAAGAAAGGAAATCACGATGCGGATTTGTTTTTGTGATGATGAAAAAAGTTTTCATGCAGTAGTGGAGAATATGATTCAGAAGTGGTCCGGGGAAAAAGGAGTTTTGTGCGAGGTTTTTCATTATGACAGCGCGGAACAGATGCTGTTTGAAAATGAACAGAATTTTTCGTTTGATTTGATCCTGCTCGACATCCAGATGGGAAAAATGGATGGTGTAGAACTGGCAAGAAAAATCCGAGAGCGGGACAACCATGTAATGATCGCCTTTTTGACAGCAGTTGGAGACCATGTCTTTGAAGGATATGAGGTGCAGGCGGTGCGCTATTTGATGAAGCCTTTGCAGCAGGAGAAGTTGTCGGAACTTTTGGAACTTACTGCCAAGGCTTCTCAGAACAACCGAAAGTATCTGATTCTGGAAGTGGGCGGAGAAAAGGAAAAGATATATCTTGAGGATATTTTAGCAGTTGAATCTCAGGGGCACTATTTAAACTTTCATACGATGCGGGGAAATCTGGAACAAAAAGGAACTTTGGCAACAGTGGGTGAAAGGCTGGACGACAGCTTTGTGCAGAGCCACCGCAGCTTTTTTGTAAACCTTTCACACGTGGTTCGGATTACGAAAACAGAATGCAGCCTGGATAACGGGGAAACAATTCCGGTATCCAGAGGAGCCTACAAAAAGCTCAACGAGGAGTTTATTCGTTTTTATCGGGAGGCGATTTTGTGATCTGGACAATCTTAAACCTTCTCTGTCTTGTTTTGGTGAGCGTTTATCTTGCAGTTTGCTTAATCAAACAAAGGGGAATCAAATGGGGAGCGATTTTGCTGCTTCCAGTTTTGGCAAGCGGTGTGCTGTTCTTTTTCCATTTCACCACCTGGTCTATTCTGCTCCTTGCAGGGGTGGGTTTTGCCATGCTCCATCTGGGAAATCAAAAGGTATCGTGGATATTTTTGTGCCTGTTTTATCTGGTGGAACTTGGATTTTGTGGACTTGGACTGCTTTCGCCTCAGCTTGTACCACAGCTGGGACTGATGATGACTTTGGTATTTTTCCTTGCAGAAAACAACCAGCGCTTTTTGCGCAGAAGCTATGAGGAAAGTATGATGGAATACCAGAATCAGGTAGTCAAAAAGCAGGTAGAGGAGGTGCAGAACCTTTACCTTACTATGCGGGGATGGCGGCACGATTACCACAACCATATTCAGGCACTCAAAGCCCAGCTCGGGATGGGGCAGTATGAGCTTGCGACAGAATATCTGGGAAGGCTGGAGGAAGATCTGGACGATATCCGCCAGATGGTGGAAAGCGGCAATGTATCGCTGGATGCAATCCTCAACTCTAAACTTTCTTATGCAGAGAAAAGGGAAATTTCCCTTAACTTTAAAGCGACTGTTCCGCAGAAACTCACAGTCAGTGACATCGACCTGTGTGTCCTGATTGGAAATCTGATCGACAATGCGGTGGAAGCCTGCGAAAAACTGCCGGTGAAGGATCGATTCCTGCGGCTGTATATCGGAGTGTTCCGCAAACAGTTATATATTTCGGTGACCAATGCCACCAATGAGCTGGTGCGGAAGCTCGATGACGAATATATCACAACCAAACGCGGCAATCATGGACATGGACTCAAGCGAATTAATAATACCGTAGAAAAGTACGGGGGATTTATTAACCGCAAAAATGAACCGGGCGTCTTTGCAACCGAGATCATGCTGCCGCTGTAACCCCTGTCCGGATACAACCATGCAATTCGTGCACGAAAAACGACCATTCGTGCACGAATTGTGTTTTGTACGCAATTTTATGCTAGGATAAAGGCAGAGAAAGGAAGGGGAAAGAATGAAAGCAAAACAGCAAACCACTTCACAAAATAAACAATACAATATGTGGCAGAATATGATCTATGCTTATCGCAGGGTAGCAAAAGTTTATCCGATGATGATTGTGTTTACGATACTCAGCATTGTGTTGTCTGTTCTTCTGCCGGTTATCAACAATGTGCTTCCGGCTCTGGTAGTGGCAATGATCGAGCAGGGAAGCATCCGGCGATTTTTGCTGATGCTTGCCATTCTGGGGGTTGTGACCGCTGGTGGAAAATGGATGTTAAATTACTCCAATCGGGAAACGGAACAATATATCACCTCTTTTCGATTTCAAACGATGATTCTGGAGTTTTATGATAAGGTCATGCGGACTGGATACCACAACGTTGAACCACACCAGAAACAGATTGATTTTCAAAACGCATTTTCTGCTTTAAATGGAAATAACTGGGGAATCGAACAGATTTTCAGAAAAGCCCCCTTGTTTTTCTTCCATTTGATTGGCTTAATTATGTATGCAGGAATCCTTTCTACCATCGACTGGAAAATCCTTCTGGTGCTGTTTGCCATGACTGTTTCCTGTCTGATTTTTGAGCGAATTTCCTATCGCTATCAGCAAAAGACAAGGAAAGAAGAGGGAGAATATCATCAGGCAACCTATTATCTGGGGGAGTACTGTTCTGCGCTGGAAAACGCGAAAGATATCCGCCTGTATGGAATTGAAAACTGGTTCCCACAGCGTTTTGAGCAGTTAAACCAGAAAATCAAAAAGCTCAGCGCAAACATCTGGGGCAGGATGAAGCTGATGGATATTTCCAACAACCTCTTTTTGGTTGTTCGTGACCTGCTTGCCTATGGGATTTTGATTGGACAGGTACTCGATCATACGCTCAGTGTGGCGGAATTTACCTTCTATGTAGGAATGATCGCCGGATTTACCACCTGGCTTACAGGACTGGTGGAGAACTACGGTTATCTGAGAAAGGCAAGTTTGCAGCTGGGATACCTGAGAAACTATATGGAGATGGAAGACGGAAAGCGGGAGAAAAGCGGTACAGGTGCTCCGCTTTCTTACCCACTGTCCATTGAATTTAAAGATGTTTCCTTTACCTATCCTCAAACAGAAAAACCGGTGCTGGAACACTTAAATCTTACCATCAGACCCGGGGAAAAGATTGCGCTGGTTGGACAAAATGGTGCAGGCAAAACAACGCTGGTCAAGCTCCTGACCGGATTATATCAGCCAAGCAGCGGAGAAATTTTGCTGGGCGGAAGAAATATCCAGTCCTTTTCCAGCGATGAATATTTTGAGCTGATCGGAACGGTATTTCAGGATCCGTTTTTGATGGCATTTTCCATAGAACAGAATATTGCCTGCTGCGACGAAGAAAAAATAGATCATCAGAGGGTGAAGGATTGTCTGAAGCGTGCGGGACTCTGGGAAAAGATCGAGTCTTTGCCCAAAAAGGAAAAGACCCCTTATTCCAAGGATCTGTATGCTGACGGTGTGGCCCTTTCCGGCGGTGAGATTCAAAAGATGATGCTTGCACGCGCTCTGTATAAGGATGCTCCGGTCATGGTGCTGGATGAACCGACTGCTGCACTGGACCCTCTGGCAGAGGCAGATATGTACCAGAAATACCATGAACTGACCAAAGAAAAGACCTCTGTGTTTATCTCTCATCGTCTTTCCAGCACACAATTCTGTGACAGGGTGTTCTATCTGGAAAATGGAAAGATTGTGGAGGAGGGAACCCACCAGCAGCTGATGCAGCAGGGTGGACAGTACGCAAAAATGTTTGCCTATCAGGCATATTATTATCAAAAGAAACTGGGGGCGAAACCAGATGAAGAATAAAACAGCAAATCCATTGTGGCAAAAGATTGTTAGTCCGGAAGCAGTTGCACTGATGAAACTGGTTCATTCCTTTCATCGTGGAATCCTTCCAGCAGAGATTGGAAAAAACATGCTGGAAGCGCTCAAGCCATTCATCAATATCGTTTGTTCGGCGCTGATTTTGGATGGACTGATTGCAGGTGAAAGTGTAGCATCGGTGATGAAGATTGTCTGCTGGATGGTCAGCTTAAATTTGATAACGGCACTGCTGATTGCTTTGTTGGACTGGCTGCGGAAAAGCTATCTGGATGTCTGGTGCATCTCGCAGAAGAAGTTTTCGGAGCGTGCACTGCAGCTTGACTATGAGCGTCTGGAAGAAACCGAGACCCGGGACATGATCCGCATGCACGATGAAACCAGAAACATGTACGGTGGAATACCCGGCTTTTGCGAGGATGTCGGAAGAACGGTCAAGAGCTTTTTCTCAATTGTTTATTCATTTGGCTTGATGCTGCCATTTTTCTTTACCAGAACGGTGCAGGGAAAAGGAATGGTCGCCTACCTGTTTACCTCTCCAGTTTCTTCGGTTCTGGTACTGGCTGTCCTGACTGCTTCCATTTATTTTTCCCTGATATTCTTTAAGAAAAAAGAGAGAAAAGTAAAGGAATACTGGGAATACTCTCTGGATTTTACCAGAAAGTTTCGGTATTATCATTTTCTCATCAGCAAGTATCAAAACGGAAAAGATATTCGTTCGTATCACATGTCCGATTTACTTTATAAAGGATTTCAAGAAGTCGGAAAGGGATGCAGCGCCTTTCTTTCCAGACAGGCAAAGCTGGAGGAAAGAATTGGCGGAAATATCATTATCATCAGCCAGATTGCAGTACCATTGTTTTATATTCTGGTAGGCATGAAAGCACTGTTTGGTGCCATTACAGTCGGCAGCATTTTGCAGTATGTCGGTGCGCTGAGCAGCTTTTATGAATCCTTCACCTCTCTGATGACCGATCTGACCGAGATGAATATCTGTGCTAACTATTCAAAGTGTGAGATCGACTTCTTTTCCATCGAGAACAAAAAGTATGAGGGACAGCTTCCGGTAGAAAAGCGGGACGACAATGAATATGAACTGGAGTTTCGGGATGTTTCCTTTGCTTACCCGGGAACAGAGAAAAAGATTCTTGACCACGTTTCTTTTAAATTCAAAGTAGGCAGCAAGCTTGCACTGGTGGGAAAAAATGGTGCTGGAAAAACGACCTTCATTAAGCTGCTGTGCCGCTTGTACGACCCGACCGAAGGACAGATCCTGCTCAATGGCATCGACATTAAAAAGTACGATTATCAGGAATATCAAAGCCTGTTTTCCGTGGTGTTTCAGGATTTTAAGCTGTTTTCCTTTGAGCTGGGTCAGAACGTAGCGGCAAGCGTTGACTATGAGGAAGAGCGTGTCTGGGACAGTCTTGATAAAGCAGGAATTGGAGACCGTGTCCGCAGGATGAAAGAGGGATTGCAGACCGTACTGTATCAGGCAGGGGATGACGGCGTTGAAATTTCCGGCGGTGAGGCACAGAAAATTGCGATTGCAAGAGCTCTTTACAAGGATGCTCCGGTGATTATTCTGGATGAGCCAACTTCTGCTCTTGACCCGATCAGTGAATATGAGATTTATTCCAAATTTGACACACTGGTTTCGGATAAAACTGCGATTTACATCTCACACAGGATGTCCAGCTGCCGATTCTGCGATAACATCGCAGTGTTTGACAACGGTACCGTGCGGGAAATGGGAAGCCACGAGTCCTTGATGAAGAAAAAAGGATTGTATTATAAAATGTGGGAATCCCAGGCAAAATATTATAGTGAAAAACAAATGGAAGAGGTTCCGTCGTTTGCCGGATAATTTTGAAAAAGTGCTCGAAAGGCTGACAGCTTTTTGGGCACTTTTTTATTTTCCTTTGAAAAAACAGCATCATGTTAAAAAAATATGAACTCTTTTTAGCGGTATTGACAATAAGAGGAAAGAAGAATAGAATACTTAGGTATGATAATTAACTATCATAATTATGGAAGTTAAATAATTTGTCGGAAAGGAGAAAAGAATGCAGGAACATAACCGCGCAATGCGGATGTTTAAAGCGATGGACCGCATGCGAAAAGCATGGGGAAGTCTGGCGCCATCGCAGATCAGCAAATCCCAGATGGGAACTCTGCTTACCCTCCGTCATGGGGGAACGGACCCGATGAAGGAAACCGACCGGGACCCATTTGAACCGATGACCCTTTCCGAGCTTGCCGCTGTCATGGGACAGAGTATGCCGGCAGTCAGCCAGCGAATCAGCAAACTCGAACAGATGGGCTATGTTCAGCGCATACCGGATGAAAAGGATAAGCGCACGACCTGGATCAGATTGACCGAATCCGGTGTTGATTTAATGGAACGTGCCTGTCAGGGCATGGTAAAACGACTGGATACGATCATGAATCAGCTGGGCCAGGAGGATACCGAGACCATGTTCCGTGTACTAGACAAACTGGCTGAAATTATGGAACAGTCGGTTGACCAAGACACAAAATAACAACCGCCTTTTTCTTTCCGGAGACTGTGGGAACAGAAAACAAAAATCGGAAAGAGCGAGATAAAACAATAGATGAGTAGGAGGAAATCAAACAATGCTGAAACTCAAGCGATATTTAAAACCGTATATCGCGCTGTTGCTGGCAGCAGTAGTGCTCCTGTTCGGGCAGGCAATGCTGGAACTGACACTGCCAAACTACATGAGCGATATCGTTAATGTCGGTTTGCAGCAGGGCGGCATTACCCAGTCTGCACCGGAGGCAATTGACCAGCAGAGCATGGCAATGATGCAAATCTTTATGTCTGAAGAGGATCGCGAAACCGTTAATGGAGCTTACAGAGAACTGGAGGAAGGAGAGGAGCTTTCCGAACTTCAAAAGACCTATCCAAACCTCAAATCTGGAGATTACGTTTTGATTGAGCAGCCGGCTGAAGGAATTGATGGAGCATTTTCCCGCGCATCCTATGCGCTGGTGAGCCTCATTGAAGAGATGAATGCTCAGCAGGAAGGCAGCGGCGATATGCAGCAGGTAATGTCCAATCTGGCAACCATGATGCAGCAGCCGGAAGGAATGCAGATGATTGAAGATGCCATTGCAGAAGCTGCAGTTACACCGGAAAGCATGATTTCCCAGACCGGTCCGGTTATGGTTAAGAGCTTCTATCAGCAATTGGGAGCAGATACAGATGCCATCCAGACAAACTACATTATTAAAGATGGACTGAAAATGCTGGGATTGACCATCCTTCTGACCGGATGCGCAATCGGTGCAGGTTTCTGTCTTGCCCGTCTGGGTGCTGGCGTCGGCAGAGATCTTCGCCGCGATGTTTTTGCAAAGGTTACCTATTTTAATAACAGTGAGATGGATCAGTTCTCCACTGCAAGCTTGATTACCCGTTCCACTAACGATATTACTCAGATTCAGAACTTCTTGAGTATGGGATTTAGAATGATGTGCTTTGCTCCAATCATGGGTATCGGCGGTATCGTGATGGGACTTTCCACCTGTGTAAGCCTTGCATGGGTGCTGGCTCTGGCTTTGATTGTAATGCTGGGCCTGATTATGACACTTTTCAGTGTTGCACTTCCAAGATTTAAAAAGATGCAGACTTTGATTGATAAGTTAAACCTTGTCAGCCGTGAAGAACTTTCCGGTATCATGGTTGTGCGCGCGTTTGCAAATCAGAACTTTATGCAGGAACGCTTTGACAAAGCAAACAAAGATTTGACCAAGAATACCCTGTTTGTAAACCGTGCAATGGCTACTATGATGCCAGCCATGATGTTTGTTATGAACGGTATCTCGCTGCTTATCGTTTGGTTTGGCGGCAAACAGATCGCACAGAGCAATCTTCAGGTTGGCGATATGATGGCATTCATTCAGTATGCAATGCATGTTATCATGAGCTTCCTGTTCATCAGCATGATGTTTATTATGGTGCCAAGAGCATCGGTATCTGCTGACCGTATCAGTGAGATCCTGACCACCGAAAACAAGGTTGCAGATCCGGAAAAGGGAACAGAAAAACACCTTGGCCAAAAAGTGAAAGGTGTTGTTGAGTTTAAGAACGTTTCCTTCCGTTATGATGGTGCGGACGCAGATGTTTTGGAAAATATCAGCTTTACAGCAAAACCGGGTGAAACAACTGCTTTTATCGGAAGTACTGGTTCAGGTAAATCCACCCTTATTAACCTGATTCCTCGTTTTTATGATGTAACACAGGGCAGCATCACCATTGATGGTGTGGATGTCCGCGATTTGAGTCAGCATGAGCTGAGAGAAAAAATTGGTTATGTACCACAGAAGGGTCTGCTCTTCAGCGGCACCATTGCAACAAACTTGCGATACGGTGATGCAGAAGCTTCCGACCAGACACTGCAGGAAAGCGCAGAGGTTGCACAGGCAACAGAGTTTATCAGTGCGCTGGAAAACGGATTTGATACTGAGATCAGCCAGGGTGGTACCAACGTATCGGGCGGTCAGCGCCAGAGACTTTCCATCGCAAGAGCGCTGGTTAAGAAAGCACCAATCTATATCTTTGACGATACCTTCTCCGCACTGGACTTTAAGACCGATGCGAAATTGAGAAAAGCGCTGAAAGGATATACCGAAAACTCGACCGTCTTTATTGTTGCACAGCGTGTTTCCACCATCATGCAGGCAGAACAGATTGTTGTTCTGGATGAAGGTAAGGTTGTCGGTATCGGAACACATAAAGAGCTGCTGGAAAATTGTGAAACCTATCGAGAAATCGCACAGAGCCAGCTTTCAAAGGAGGAATTGGCATAATGGCAGGACCAAGAGTAGGAGGTCGTGGACCTCATGGAATGATGCCTGGCGAAAAAGCCAAGGACTTCAAGGGAACGATGGGAAAACTGCTTACCTATCTGAAAAAGTTCCTTCCAAGCATTATCCTGGTGCTTGTCTGTGCAGCAGCCAGCACCATCTTTTCCATCTTTGGACCAAAGATTTTGGGTCAGGCAACAACCAAACTGTTTGAAGGTTTGATTGCAATGCTGACCGGAACCGGAAGCATCGACTTTCATGCAATCGCTCAGATTTTGATTTTCCTTGCTTGCCTGTATGTAATCAGTGCGCTGCTTTCTTATGTACAGGGATGGATTATGTCCGGTGTGGCAACCAAGCTGAGTTATTCGATGAGAAAGGACATCAGCGAAAAGATCGATCGGATGCCGCTTGCTTACTTTGACCGTGTTCCGCACGGCGAAGTGCTCAGCCGTATCACCAACGATGTCGATACCATCACCCAGACACTCAACCAGAGCCTTTCGCAGATCGTGACTAATATTACCATGATGATCGGCGTACTGTGCATGATGCTTTCCATCAGCCCGGTTATGACCTTGATCGCACTGTGTATTTTGCCGCTGAGCGTTGTGATCGTCAGCATTGTTGTCAAGAACAGCCAGCCTTTCTTCCGGAAACAACAGGAATATCTGGGTCATGTAAACGGTCATGTAGAAGAGATGTACGGCGGTCATGTCGTTGTCAACGCTTTTAACGGTCAGGAAGAAAGTATTGCTACCTTCAAAACCTTAAATGAAAATCTGTATCATGCAGCATGGAAGAGCCAGTTTCTTTCCGGTATGATGATGCCTCTGATGAACTTTGTCAGCAACCTGGGCTATGTTGGCATCTGTGTGCTGGGCGGATTTTTGAGCCTGAACGGCTCCATCACTGTCGGCGACATTCAGGCATTTACCCAGTATGTTCGTCAGTTTACCCAGCCAATCACCCAGATTGCAAACATTTCCAACGTCCTGCAGCAGACAGCGGCAGCAGCGGAACGTGTATTTGCATTCCTGGAAGAGGAAGAAGAACCGGCAGATCCAAAAGATTCGCTCCCATCCGAAGCAATCGACGGTTCGGTTTATTTTGCACATGTTCACTTTGGCTATGTGCCGGAAAAAACCATTATCAATGACTTCTCCGCTATCATCAAGCCGGGAACCAAGGTGGCAATCGTTGGTCCGACCGGTGCCGGCAAGACCACAATGGTAAAATTGCTGATGCGTTTTTACGATGTCAGCAGTGGTGCTGTTCTGCTCAATGGATATGATGTTAAGCAGTTCAGCCGCAAAAACTTGCGTGACTCCTTTGGTATGGTACTGCAGGATACCTGGCTGTACAATGACACCATCCGGGAGAACATTCGTTTTGGCCGTCTGGATGCTACCGATGAAGAGGTAATTGAAGCGGCAAAAGCAGCTCAGGTTGACCACTTTGTTCGTACCCTGCCGCAGGGTTATGACACTATCCTCAATGAGGAAGCAAGCAACGTCAGCCAGGGTCAGAAACAGCTTCTTACCATTGCCAGAACCATCCTTTCTAATCCAAAGATCCTGATTCTGGACGAAGCAACCTCCAGCGTTGATACCAGAACGGAAATTATGATTCAGCGTGCAATGGATAAGCTGACCGAAGGAAGAACCAGCTTCATTATCGCACACCGTCTGTCCACCATTCGCGATGCAGATGTTATTCTGGTTATGAAGGACGGCGATATCGTCGAAACCGGAAACCACGAAGAACTGCTTGCAAAAGGCGGATTCTATGCAGAACTGTATCAGAGCCAGTTTGCAGATATGAAAGAAGAATAATGTTTGGCAGAGCTGCTTTCCAGAAGGAAAGCGGCTCTGTTTTTTACGTGAAATTTTTAACAAAACCCTTGACAAGCAGGCGTTTTTTCGATACAACATAAAAGAGATGATAAAGATCATCAAATCAGATCGTTGTCTTCTTTAAAGTTAAGAAGAAACAGCGAAGAAAGGAAGATGAAGGATGGAAATACTTCATTTGTTGGAAAAGCTCACCCAGAATTGCGGCGTTGCAGGTTATGAAAAACCAATCGCTAACCTTCTGGAAGATGAAATAAAGGATATCGGTCCGGTGCGCCGTACACCGCTTGGCAGCCTGATCTGCACCGTAAAACAGGAATCACCTGACAAACCGCATGTTGTGCTGGAAGCGCACATGGACGAGATCGGTTTGATGGTATGTGATATTGACGACAGAGGATTTTTGAAAGTTACCCGTTGCGGCGGTATTGACCGCAGAGTTGCAACAGCATCTACGGTCATCATTCACGGAAAGAATGGGGATCGCCGCGGTATCGTTGCTTCGGAAGAGCAGAATCCGGCAAAGAACCCGACCTTGGAACAGCTTTATGTTGACGCAGGTGTAAGCCGGGAGCAGGCGGAGAAAGAATTCCCAATCGGAACCCGCATTTCCTATATCGGAAGCTTTAAACACCTTCTGGAAGGCAATGTGTCCAGCAAAGCGCTGGATGACCGCTGTGGATGTGCAGCGATGATCACTGCAGCAAGAATGCTCAAGGATATGGATACCGACTGTTCGATTACCCTGCTGCTGAGCGTTATGGAAGAAGTTGGTGGTATGGGCGCTGCGACCGGCGCAAACGCTCTGCAGCCAATCACCCACTGTATCTCGGTAGATGTCAGCTTCGCGCTCACACCGGAGCTTCAGACCCATCAGGGCGGCAAGCTGGGTGATGGACCAATGGTAGGACATAACCCGATTCTGAGCCGTGAGGTCTCGGAAGATATGGCACAGGTCGGAACAGAGCAGGGAATTACCCACCAGGTAAAAGTATATGCTGGCTATCGCACCGGTACGGATGCTGACGGTATTATCCTTGCCGGAGCTGGCGCGAAGGGCGCATGTACCTGTATCCCACTGCGTTATATGCATACACCGGTTGAGGTTATCAACGCGGCAGATATGGAAAATACCGCAAAACTTGCAGCAGCTTATGTTGCTCAGAAAGTTCGTCCGGAAGGGGGATGCAGATAATGAATACAACTACCTTGATTGAAAAACTTTGTATGGCAGACGGCATTTCCGGAAGGGAAGAGCAGGTAAGAGAGCAGATTATTCAGGTGATTGACGGACACTGTGACTGGAAAGTGGACGCAAGGGGAAATCTTATCTGCCACAAAAAGGGAAACAAACAGGCAAAGAAAAAAGTTATGATCACCGCTCACATGGATGAAGCTGGTTTTATGCTGACCGGTATCCGGGAAGATGGACTTCTTTCCTTTGCTAATGTCGGTGATATCGACAGCCGTGTTGTACTGGGCAAAGCTGTCCGCATTGACAGCAAAACAATCGGCGTCATCGGAACAAAGCCGATTCATCTCCAGACCAAAGAGGAACAGGACAAGCCAATGCCGCTGTCTGAATTGCTGATCGATATTGGTGCATCCAGCAAACAGAGTGCAGAATCAGCAGTTTCTCTCGGTGCACAGATTACCTTTGCAGGAGAAGGCGTTGCAGAGTTTGGAGACGGCTATCTGACCGGAAAGGCAATGGAAACACGCTGCGTTTGTGCAATGCTTGCTCAGATGTTGTGCGAAGACTGGGAATATGATGTGGATGTCGTATTTACAACCAGTGCACTGACCATGACTTCGGGTGCAGCAAATGCTGTATTTGCATTAAAGCCAGATGCTGCATTGGTTCTCCACAGTGTACAGGCAGATGATGTGCGCGGCGGAAAATCTTCCTGCTGCCTCAAAAAAGGCCCCGTTGTTTCGCTGAGCGAACAAATGGCATACTACGATCTGGATTTGTACAATAAATGTATACAAACAGTAGAAGAAAATAGCCTTGTTTGTCAGAAGATGGAGCGCAATACTGCTAAGACAGAAAGCCGCTCGGTACAGACCTCCTGTCAGGGTGTTCCAGTTCTGGCTCTCGGTATGCCTTGCCGTTATCCATATTCCATCTCGGCAATGATTGCAAAAGAGGACCTTGAGCATACCCGTAAGCTGATTTTCTCTTTGCTCAAAACAATAGAAGAAAAATAAAATTTCCGGGGAAATGAAAAACAGGAGCTGTAAACAAGGCAGCTCCTGTTTTTTTATGCAGAATCTATTGATTTTCTGTATTGTGTAACAAGAGAAAAAAGAGAGAAAAAGGGGATAAAAGTAGAATAATAGAACAAAAAGAAAGGACTAAAAATAGTAAATCAGCACAAAAGAGAAAGATTTTATCTATAGAAAAAAACAATTGATTTATTTTTTGAATTTGATTTGACAAAAAAAGATGGCTAAAATTACATTGTGACAAAAAATATGTGAGTGTTTTATTGCAAATACAATCACATTACTTGGGATCGGGGATGCAGGAATGGAAAGTCTGTTGGAAGTCAAAAATCTGAAGGTATCTTATCATAGCTATGAAGGAGAAATTCAGTCAGTCCGAGGGATTTCCTTTACTGTAGACTTTGGTGAGACTATTGCGATTGTCGGGGATGCAGGATGTGGAAAATCTGTTGCGGCAAAAAGTATTCTGGGGCTGATTCAGAAACCCTCCGGTGAGATCAAACAGCAAAGTGAAATCTGGTTTAATGGAAAGAATATTTTATCCTACACACCGCAGCAGTGGCAGGCGTTGAGGGAAAAAGAGTGTGGCCTGATTTCCCGGGAGCTGTTTTTATCGCTCAATCCTGATTTGCCGGTAGGCCGCCAGCTCGTCGAGCGAATCATGGCACAGACAAGAAAACCCAAACGGGAAAGCTGCATTGAGGCACAGAATCTGTTTAAACTGGTGGGAGTTGATTTCCCAGCAAAGCGCCTGAAACAATACCCTCGCGATTTTTCGGGAACAATGCGTCAGCGGCTGATGATTGCCTTTGCATTAATTTGCAAACCAAAGCTTCTGATTGTGGATGAGGCGGCAGATGTGGATACCAAGCAGATGAACGAACTGCTGAAAAATTTGCAGCGGGAGCGGAAAATGGCGGTGATTCTGATTACCAACCATATCCTTTCTGCTTTTGAGATGGCCTCAAAAATCTTAGTGATGCATGCAGGCAAGGTAGTAGAAGCAGGAGACCGGGAAAATGTGTTTCTTCACCCGCGTCATCCGTATACCCAGATGCTGATCAGTGGAAAAGAAGAGATGCCGAACCGAACAGGAAGCATGGAAGAAAAACCGTTTCAATGGATAGACCTGCCAAAAGGATGCAGCTTTCATAACAGATGCAGTCGATGTATTCGGATCTGTACCCTGCACGAACCGCCAGTTTTTGAATTTGAGGATGGACACACTGCCTCCTGCTGGCTGTATCATCCTTTGGCAGAGGAAAAAGATATGAGATGAACAAAAAGTGCCGGAAATATCCCGACACTTTTTTCTTTATCTTTCTTTGTGTGAATGTTTGGAATGTTTTGCAGCCTGTTCCAAAGCGGCTTCCAGTGTTTCGGTCAAGAGGCGCAGTGTTTTGATGCGGGCATAATACTTGCAATTTGATTCAATGATATGCCATGGAGCATAGGTTGTGCTGGTCTTTTGCAGCATTTCATTGACAGCAACTTCGTACTGATCCCACTTTTCACGGTTGCGCCAATCTTCATCGGTAATCTTCCACTGCTTGTCTGGATTCTGCTGACGTTCCTGAAAACGAGCAAGCTGTGTATCCTTGTCGATCTGAACCCAGAATTTCAGGATGACAGCACCCCAATCGGTGAGCTGCTTTTCAAATTCATTGATTTCGGTGTATGCGCGCTGCCAGTCATTTTCCTTGCAGAAGCCTTCCAGACGCTCTACCATCACCCTTCCATACCAGGTGCGGTCAAACAGGACGATGTGTCCACGTTTGGGCAGATTCTGCCAGAATCGCCACAGATAGTGGCGGGCAAGCTCATACGGCTTTGGAGCAGCCACCGGGATTACCTGATAACCGCGCGGGTCCAAAGCGCCGGTAATGCGTTTGATGTTGCCGCCTTTTCCAGCGGCGTCCCAACCTTCATAGGCAAGGATTACCGGAATCTTCCAACGGTAGATCTGGTCATGCAGCTTCGCAAGCTTTTTCTGATAGAATTTCAGCTGTTTTTTGTATTCTTCCCGGCTCATTTCCTGATCAAGCGGAATGTCAGCAAGCAGCGGCATTGTGACGAGAGGGAAGGTTTTAAGCTTAGGGTCGTATTGTGGGTCAGTCTGGCTGATTGGCAGAATGCCGGCTTCTTTTTCCATCAAAGCCTGTTCGATGGAGGAACAGAGGATTTCCAGACAATCAATTTCGGACTGTTTGCGATGGGTCGAGTCGATGACATGCCACGGGGCAAACGGAAGGTTTGTTTGTTCCATGAAGGACTGAAAATCTTCCAGACAGGTGGAATAATGATGATTCTGCCAGAAATCATGCTCGCTGACCCGCCAGCTGGTGTCTGCATTTTTTCGAAGATGCTCCAGGCGCTCCTGCTGCTCTTTTTTATCGATATGCAAAAACAGCTTTACTAAAAGATATCCGTTATCGCAAAGCTGACGTTCAAAGATTTTAATTTCTTCCAGTCGATCCAGATATTGCTGGACACAGATGCGTCCAGCTTGGAAATCCCGAATCGTTTCATCCATCCATCCGGAGTCCAGGAAGATAAATTTTCCATTTTCCGGAATGTTTTTCATGTGGCGGTATAAAAACGGTTTGGCAAGTTCCTCTTCGCTGGGGGAAGAAACAGAGATGACCCTAAAAAACCTAGGGTCCAACTCCCGAATCATCGAAGAAATTCGGCTGCCTTTACCGGAAGCTCCCCAACCTTCTACCAAAACCAGAACAGGAAGCTTTTGCTCCTGAATTTTCAGCTGCAATTCTCCCAATTTTGCGCGAAGCGTCTTGATTTTTTCCTTTTTCTCCTCACCACTTAATGGAGAATCAGGGGAAGAAAAGTTCTTTAAATTAATATTTTGACTGGACATAAGCACCCTCCTGTTAAATGGAAATAAAAACCGCGTAATGTATGATTAGAACATATTGTTATCATGAGAAAAGAGTGGTATACTTTAGTAAGGTTTAAGTTTATTCTACGCTTAGAAAGAAACAGTAAAACCAACAAATAGAAAACATTTTATGAATATGTGGAGGTTATTATGGGTAAGAAAGTAATGGTAAGCTTTTTGGCAGCACTGATGATCGCATCTTCTTTTTCCACAACTGCGTTTGCAGCTCTGGGAAAAACAGATACTGTAGCAAAAACACAGCAGGAGCAGCAGGAAACAAAGAAGAAAGTGGTAAAGAAGAAAACTGCATCCAGCAAAACAACCACAGATGAAAAAGAGACCGACTGGAAAGAAGAAATGCTGACTCTGGTAAATGCAGAGCGCAAAAAAGCAGGACTTTCTGCGCTGAAACTGGATGAAAAAATGTGTGAAGCTGCTCAGGTACGTGCAGAAGAATGCCTGAAAAGCTATTCTCATACCCGTCCAAACGGAAAAGAACTGACCACTGCATTGGATGAAGCAGGGGTAAAATATAGCTACTGGGGCGAAAACATCCATGAAAAACAGACCTCTGTAAAAGGAGCAATGGAATCCTGGATGGACTCCGAAGGCCACAAAGCAAACATTCTGGGTAAAAACTTTAACAGCGTTGGTTTTGGTCGTGTAAAAGACAAAAACGGCAAATATTATATGGTTCAGATGTTTGCAAAAGTAAAATAAGTCAAAATAAAAAATAGACGGATATTTGGGCTGATTGTGGAAAAAATAAGCCAATAATGCTGATTTTGTCCGGATGTGACGAGAAGATGACGAAAAAAGAACAGGAAATTTTGCATTATTTGTAAACATTTCTAAACGTTTTTTCTTTTCTGATTGACAGACGCTCACTAAGATGATAGGCTTAAAACAGTGAAAAGAGCAATTTCATTTTCCTTAAGAAAGGTTGTGTTGAAATGAACTGTGTAAAAATTTCCGAAGCCGAATATCCGTTAATGGAGTATATCTGGGAGCATGCACCAATTTCCGCATCTGCTCTGGCAGCATATTCTCAGGATGCATTTCACTGGAAGAAAAATACAACTTATACTGTCATTAAAAGATTGACTCTGAGAGGGGCTCTGGAAAGACAGGAACCAGGTTTTATCGTAACCCCATTGGTTACCAAACAGCAGGTTCAGCAGTCTGAGCTGGAAAACCTGTGCAATCGTATTTTTGCCGGTTCTTCCAAGGATTTCATCCTTTCCTTCATCTCCAGAGAGAATGTAAGCGAAGAAGAACTTGCTCAGATTAAGCAGACAGTAAACGAATATCACCGCTAAACAAAACCCGGTGATAGACCATGGAATGATAGACCATGAAATGGTCGGAATATTTTATTTAAAACTCACAGGTAATTTATGTTGCAAAAAGGCCTCACTACTGGATAAGTTCCAGCGGTGAGGCTTGTTTTTTTACTCTTCATGATGTTGTGGATGAGGGCGGCGCTTGAGCAGAAGCTGGGCCACTGTAGCTAAAAGGGCGCTCATGTTGGCAACTACCATCAATACAGTGAGGATCAGCTCGAAGAAGATCCATCCTTTTACTTCAAAGATCATAATGAAGGCCTGTGCCAACAGGACAAGTGTGTTGAAGGTCAGGCGCATTGGATGGAAGTGCATCGGGATAAATCGTCTGGTATCGATGACGCGCAGAACAAAAACGACAAAGTAGCTCAGGAAGGTTGCGAAGGCTGCACCGTTTACACCGAATATCGGGATAAAGAGGAAGTTTAAAACGACATTGATAACGGCACCGATACCGGTTGTAATAAAGTTTAGCATACTCTTCTTTTCCACCATGTAGACGCTGCCCAGGAAGGTGGACATACAGGAAAAGATAGTGGAGAGGAGCAGAAGCGGAATGTATTTCCAGGACTCATAGAAGGAATCCGAAACCAGAATCATGGTGATTACCTTGGAGAACAGGATCAATCCGGAAGCGGCAGTGCAGATCAGAGATTGATAGAACAGGAAAACGCGGGTAAAGAAGGAAGCGCGCTTGTCCGGTGAATCGCTGACCGCAGACATCTGCCAGGCATCCATAAAGATGTTGGACATCAGTACGATGATGGTTGGAATTTTATAGGCAACTGCAAACAGACCGTTGTATTCTTCTCCCATAAAGTAGGCGATCATATAGCGGCTTGCCATATTGTTGACCCACCAGAAGATGGAGTTTGGAATCATCGGAATGGAATAACGCAGCATTTCCCGGCTGGTGGACAGATTCAGTCCCCGGATATGCAAATACCGGCGCAGACCAGCGACATAGAACAAAAACAGGGTGGACAGGGTGTCAGCCGAGATCATGGCAAGCATGTATCCATTGATTCCCCATTTCAGAACAACCAGATACAGCACGTTAAAAAAGATGGTTGTCGCGGTGGAAAGCAGACCATCAATTGCATACAGTTTAACATAGCCTTTAGCGCGGACAAACTGGGAACAGAGGGAGCGCATTGAGGACATCAGCACGAAAACATAGATCATCATGGTGTTTTCGTTGAGATATGGAACATGAACCAGGATCGGTTCCAGAATCAGCAGGATTATAAAGCCAAACAGAATGGTCAGGAAACCGGTCGTGAATACATCACGTTTCTTATAATACTTGTCCAGTCCAAAGCGGATGATTCCGTTTACAATACCGCATGAAACTAATGGAAGCAGGAAATTGCCGACCTGCACCATCAGGTCGACCGTTCCGTACTGGGCTTCGGAAAGCACTTTGGTGTAAAGCGGCATCAATAAAAAGACCAGCACCTTTGAACTGAAAGTGCCGATTGCAAAGATAAAAGTATTGGATATAAGATTCCGATATTTATTCAAAATAATTCTCCTGACATCTGGAAATAAGTTTAGTGGAAATATCTGTCAACACAGCGCACCTATTATAGCATTTTTTTATTCAAAAGAAAATGGTCGGAAAGATAACTTTCGTTTTCTTGTGCAAATATGCAATTTATCGGAAAAATGTTTTTCTATTTTAGGGAAATTTTCAGAGAAATCTCTTTTTTTCAAAAAAATGATGGGAAAGAAAATGTGATTATGTTATAATACATTCGCTTGAAGTTATTTTCTGGATCTGGAAGAAGAGATTTCCGGGTCAGTTTTATAGAAAAAGTATACTGGTTTGGATGTAGAGGAGATGGGATGATGAACAATGACCAGCTGTTGGAAATAACGACAGAGATCGGCTGGAAGCTGCTAAAAAGCGGAGCAGAGATTTATCGTGTGGAAGAATCGATTCGAAGAATGCTGGCTGCGTATGGTTTTCCGGAGGCGGAAGTGTTTTCAATCCCCTCCTGTATTATTGTAACAATCAATGATGAAAACGGACATGCCCTGACCCGCTTAAAGCGAATCCACGGTTCTGCACTTGATTTTGACCGGATTGATCGGCTGAACAATCTGTGCCGGCATATCTGCTCAGAAAAACCGGATTTAGAAACCATCCGAACTTCGCTGGATGAGATCATGGGAAAGAAGGACTATTGCTTCTGGACCAATATGTTTTTTACAGCTTCCATTTCGGCATCCTTTACATTATTTTATGGAGGAGCATTCCGCGATTCCTTTGTTTCGTTCTTTATTGGAATCATGCTTTTTCTGCTTCTGTCCATGCTGGGACGTTTTCACACCAACAGCTTTTTCCAGAACATTTTAGGAAGCGCACTGGTGGCAGGATTTTCCCTTTGGACAACTGCTTTGGGATGGACCATCCACTATGATAAAATGATTATTGGTACCCTGATGAATCTGGTGCCGGGAATTGCCATTACCAACGTGATGCGTGATATCTTGGGAGGCGACCTGATTGCAGGTATCATCAAGCTGGTGGAATCTTTGATGGTAGCAGCCGGCATCGCACTGGGAGCCGGTATCGCAATCTCTACGCTGCGGTTCTTCTTCCCGGGTATTTAGCAAAAGGAGGGAAAGATGATGATTGAAAATATACCGGTATTTATCTATACCTTCCTTGCCTGCTTTTCTTTTTGTTTTATCTTCAAATTTCACAAGCTGTCCCATATGATCGCGGCAGCAACGGGAGGAATGCTCAGCTGGGTGTTCTATGTTGCGTGTGCTCCTCTGGGAAATGACCTTGCACAATATTTGATTTCTACCATTATTGTTTCTGCCTATGCAGAGGTAATGGCGAGGGTGTTTAAAGCTCCCGTTACAGGATTTTTAACGATAGGAATTCTTCCGCTGGTACCGGGAGGCGGTATCTACTACACCATGGAATACTGTGTATCCGGAGAGACTTCCCAGTTTATTGAAACAGGTATTCACACTTTTGCAATTGCAGGTGCTTTGGCGATTGGCGTACTGGTTGTATCGTCTCTGGTCAGACTGTTTCATATGATGAGATTATATCCACGGATCAAAGCAAAATTTGTTTTTCTGTCAAAAACACTTCATCAGAAAAAAGAAAAGTGACGAAAAAAGACTTCGGTGATTGTAGGAATTTTATATTTCTGTTTGTCGAAATGCTGATAATTTTTCCTAAAAAGCCGAAATGTGAGTGAAATGTAAATGATTTTAAAAATTCTCTATTGTTTTTTAAAATATCCATGCTATACTCTATAAACGTATATGTATGAATATTTTGTAAAAAGATATGGAGAGTTATTGTGATGGAAGATTGTATTTTAAAAATCAACCTTATTGTGTTCATTACTTTGACGATATTCTATCTGTACCAGTTTATTTATGTCGCGGTTGTACTTTTTAAAAAGCACAAGGAGCGGCAGCATACACTGTGTCCGTTTCATCGTTACGGTGTTGTTATCGCAGCAAGAAACGAAAGCATGGTCATCGGAAATTTGATTCGCAGTATACAAAATCAAACTTATCCGTCAAAGCTGATCGATATTTTTGTGGTGGCGGATAACTGTACAGACAACACAGCACAGATTGCACGGCAATTGGGTGCAGTGGTGTACGAACGCTTTAACAAGGAGCAGGTTGGAAAAGGCTATGCTCTGGATTTTGCGTTCCGCCACATTGCGCAGGATTATGGCGCAAATTACCATGATGCTTATCTGATTTTTGATGCGGATAATCTGCTTGATTCCCACTACATCGACGAGATGAACGTGGTGTTCAGTCAGGGATATCAGATTATCACCAGTTACCGCAACTCCAAAAACTTCAGTACCAACTGGATTACTGCCGGTTACTCCCTGTGGTTTTTGAGAGAAGCAAAGTACCTCAACAATGCCCGCATGATGCTGGGAACAAACTGTGCGATTTCGGGAACAGGCTTCCTGCTCAGCAGTAAAGTTGTTCAGAAATACGGCGGCTGGAAATTCCACCTGCTGACCGAGGATATCGAATTTTCGATTGTCAACGCAATCGAGGGAGAACGTATCGGTTATTGCGGCAAAGCAATTTTGTACGATGAACAGCCAACAACCTTCCGTCAGTCCTGGACACAGCGTCTGCGTTGGTCCAAAGGATTTTATCAGGTTATCTGGAAATATGGAACTTCTTTGATTTCCAAACTGGTCAAAGATAAGCGTCATCCATTTTCCTGCTATGATATGTTCATGACCATTGCACCAGCAACCCTGGTATCTCTGGGCTGTCTGATTTTGAACATCATATTCTTGATCATTGCAATCATTCAGCCACATTATTTGGGTGATGCAGTTGCGGTGGCATCCAAGGCGATTTTGTTCTCTTTTGTAAACTTCTATATCGTCCTGTTTGCAATGGGTGCTTTGACTACCATTACAGAATGGCACCAGATCAAAGCCTCCACAGCAAAGAAAATTTTCTATACCTTTACCTTCCCGATCTTTATTTTTACCTACATTCCGATTTCGATTGTAGCGTTGTTTAAAAATGTACAGTGGACACCGATTGTACATACCGTTAGCAAGTCGGTGGAAGAAATGAAATAATAACAGGGAACCCTGTAAAATGAGCCTTCGGTCTGTTGCGGACCGAAGGCTTTATTTTTTGCGTTATGGCAGCTCAGCGGTTTTGTCCGAGACCAAAGCTGATGGACAGGGCGTGGTTTACCTGGGACATGGAATTTGCATCCAGGCTGCCCATTTTTTCCCGCAGTCTGCGTTTGTCGATGGTGCGGATCTGTTCGAGCAGTACGACGGAATCTTTGGAAAGGCCACAGTTTTTGGAGTCCAGCTCAATATGGGTGGGAAGCTTGGACTTCTCTTTCTGGCTTGTGATAGCCGCCGCGATCACAGTAGGGCTGTACCGATTGCCAACATCGTTCTGTACAATAAGTACTGGACGCACGCCGCCCTGCTCTGAACCAACTACCGGACTGAGATCCGCATAATAAATGTCTCCTCGTTTCACAATATCACGCTCCGACGTTTTGTTTCATTTGACTTCGTCTTTATTGTAACCGGAAAATTCTCCGGTTAATCATCCCCATAAAATTTTTCTGTCCATACTATCCTATGGCAGATACAGAAAAATGTTCAGAAAAATCAGGACAAAATACAGCCGCTCTGCATATACTGATTGCCGTTTTTGAGATGGACAGGAATTTCTGAAAAGATTACAGTACTTTTTTGATGTTTTATCTGATTTTTGCCTTGGGGATTTTTTTAACAGGGGAGGGGTGAGAAGTTTTGTTCTTTATGCTTCTGGCAATTTCCTCCGTCAAAGAAAGAAGACTGCCAGTTTTGGAAAAAGCGGAGAAAGGATTCTGCCAGATGTTTGGAGAAAAGAACGGCAGTTTTTAGAATATTAATAAAATGAACAATAAATAGGTTAATAATAAGACAAATATAATCAAAATATATAAAAATCAATGAAAAACTGGAAGAAACATCCGCTTGAAAAAGAGCTTGCCGCCCACTATAATAGCCTCAGGACCTAACGAAAAGACAAACGTAAAAATTAAAATTCTCAGGAGGCAACTCAAAAATGAAAAAATTTGTATCCATGTTTTTAGCAGTATGTGCTCTGTCCAGCATGAGCGTCAACGCATTTGCACAGCAGGCAGACGCAATCAACGTGACATCGGACGAAAAGCTCAAACTTTCCTTCGGTGAGGAAACTTTCAGTGAGCTTCTTCTTCCAGGAGAGACCTATACTTATCCTCTGTACATCGAGGAAGACGGTAAGGTAGTTCCGCTGACCGATGAACATCTGGAAAACGTAAGAATCCGTACCGAGATGAAGAATGGTAAAAACGCGGTAGCATCCTTCAAGGTAGAGGAAGAAGACGATGTTTACCAGCTGGAAGTGACCACAGAAGCTGGATGGCCAACCAAACAGACCGAAGTAGAGGGCGCTGTAAAAGCAGTAAAACGCTCGAATGGTCAGGTTGTAGGCAGTGCAGAAGCTGAACTGACCGTTGGTTACCCAACAATCAGCGAGGAAGCACTGGAAGCTGCAAAAGATGGCGAGTACATCTTTGTGGAACCAGCAACACCGGTTATCACAACCGAGCAGTTTGCAACGATCGACGAGTATGCAGATGGTGACAAAGTGACCTTCACAAACGGAATGTGGAGATATGAAGTGCGTGTATCCGGTCAGGAAGGCGTAAACATGCTGTACAATGAGCGTGCAATCAAAGAGATCTCTTCCAAGTTTGAGGATCAGAACTTCAAATATGTTTCCTTCCCAGGTGGCCCGGCATTTGACTTTACCGGCACTATGACCATCGATGTTTCGGATGAGATGGAAGATTTCGGCGGAAACTTCTATGTTTACCGTTACCTCAGAGGCAAGCTGGAGAGAATCGATGCAACCATCAACAGCGATGAGGAGACTGTATCCTTCGAGACCAAGAATCTGGGCAGATTTGTGCTGACCGATAAGGAAATCGCAGACGGAACCATCGTAGATGAGAGCTTCGTATCCCAGCCGGAAACAAAGCCAGAGTCCAAACCTGAAGCAGATCAGGATGAAAGTCACATCCCAAACGAAAGACCAACTGAGCGCCCATCCGGCAATGTTTCGGAAAGCAATGACTATCAGTCCGGTACTTCCAGCGAGAGCAACAAGGTAAACCCAGATACCGGTGCAGAAGATTTTGTTTCCCTGGCAGCAGGTGCAGCAATCCTTTCTGGTGCAGCAGCAGTTGTTCTGGGCAAAAAGAAACGCTAACCAGTTAATTTAAGAATAGAAAAGTCCATCCTGTGAGTCAGAGCCGCACCAGAAATGGTGCGGCTCTGCTCGTATTGCAAAAAGATATTCTGATGGGAAAATCAGGAAGGATCATGAAGCAGCGGTTGACATCGGGTGACAAAACTTTTATAATGAAGTTGGCTCTAAGCTGTCAATTTTTAACGGGGCAAGCGTCCCTTAAAAGCATAGTTTTGTTCAGAATATGAAAATACAAAGGGAAAGGATGTCTGTTATGGCTTTAGAAACTGTTCACGAATTATTTGATTTTATCGAGAATTCCCCAAGCTGCTTCCATGTTATTGATAACGTGAAGGCAGAACTGAAAAAAGAAGGTTTTGAGGAACTTTGCGAAAACAAAAAATGGGAGATCAAAGAGGGCGGAAAATATTTTGTAACCCGCAACCTTTCTTCTGTTATCGCATTCAAGGTTCCTACCAAAGATTTCAAATCTTTCCACATTGTGGCAAGCCACAGTGATTCCCCAACATTCAAAATTAAAGACAATCCGGAGCAGTCTGTCAAAGGCAAATACGTTCAGCTCAATACCGAGCGTTACGGCGGCATGATCTATTCCACATGGTTTGACCGTCCGCTGTCCGTTGCAGGCCGCGTTATGGTAAAAACTGAAAAAGGTGTACAGACCCGTCTGGTCAACATTGACCGCGATCTGCTGGTAATTCCAAACCTGGCAATCCATATGGACCGCACTGCAAATGATGGCATGAAATACAACCCACAGACAAACCTTCTGCCGCTGTTTGGTGATGCAGCTTCCAAAGACACCTTTGACAAGCTGGTTGCAGAGGCTTGCGGCGTAAAAGAAGAGGACGTTATTGCAAGCGATCTGTTCCTGTACAACCGCACAAAACCAGTTGTATGGGGCGGACACAACGAGTACATGTCCTGTGCAAAACTGGATGACCTGGAATGTGCATTCTCTTCGATGAAAGCATTCATCAAGGGCGGCAGCAAAGAAAGCGTATCCGTATGTGCAATCTTCGACAACGAAGAGGTTGGCAGCAGCACAAAACAGGGTGCAAATTCCACCTTTATGTATGATGTACTGCGCCGCATCAACCAGAATCTGGGCAGAAGCGAAGAGGATTACTACACTGCAGTTGCATCCAGCTTTATGCTTTCTGCTGACAATGCGCATGCACTGCATCCAAACCATCCAGCAGTTACCGACCCAACCAATCTGGTATTCCTGAACGAAGGTATTGTTATCAAACACAATGCAAACCAGAAATACACCACCGATGCGGTTTCTTCTGCATTATTCCAGAGCATGTGCAAAGAGCATCAGGTTCCGGTACAGAACTTTGTAAACCGTTCGGACATTGCAGGCGGTTCCACACTGGGCAACATTTCCAACTCTCATGTATCGCTGAACACCGTTGACATCGGTCTGCCACAGCTGGCAATGCATTCCAGCTACGAGACTGCCGGTGTACTGGATCTGGACTACATGATTTCCGGTATGGAAGCATTCTACAACAGCACCGTTATTGCAAACTGTGACGGAGATTACGAAATCAGATAATATTGCGGGGAAGTATCCCTATATCAAAACGGGTTTGGAACAGAGGTTCCAGACCCTTTTTTTACAAAGGGGGAATGTGACCGTGTGGGCGGCACAAACCCACAAAAGAGGGTAGTTTGTTATGTGGGGTTATGCACCCCACGCCCGCACATCCTTTCTTTTTACGAAGAAAGGATGCAAAGACGTATCAAAGAGGAAGTGTCCTCTTTGAAATCACCTCGGGGGGAAGTTTCCCCCACAGTTACTTCGTGACGTTCCCCCTCCGTTTATCACAAAGCTTTGATGTATCACTGGGGGAGTCGAGAGGGGGCAATGCCCCCTTTCTGTCGGAGGTCAAGGAACCAAGAGGTTCCTTGTGTGTCTTTGGTAACTTTCTTCACATAAGAAAGTTACCGCGGTGTGGAGCGCGTAGCTCCACAAAATAAAAAAGCTTTCAGAAATTAGGTTTGAGGCAGAAAGTAAAAAGCAAAAAGAAAGAGCTTCCGTTTTTATTCGGAAGCTCTTATTTCATACGTTCGAATAGTTTTAAAAAAAGGCTGGCATCTTCATCATACATACAACGAATATAATTAATTGCTTTTTGCTGTGGTGTAGTATTTTCACAATCTTCGTCAAAAAATTCTTGAGGAGTAACACCGAGATATTCACATATATATAAAAACTCGCTCATAGAAGGAAGTGCTTTTCCACAAGCAATGCTATGAATGTAACTGGCACTGTGTCCTAAATCTAAACTCATTTTTCTTTCAGAGATATTTTTTAACTCACGAAGTTGAGTTATTCTGTCGCCAATAAATCGCTCGTCGATGTCTGCCACTCCCTGTTACGTAAATTTCTAATAAATATAATAAACCTCATCAGAAGAAAAAACAGACGATTATAATATTAGTTTTTATGAAAATAGAGAATTTAATCGTCTATTTTTCAGATGTTAGAGTTTATAATAGGAATCAGAAAATGTTAGATAAAAGAGAGGAAAAAGAGCATGAAAATCGACTATCAGGCAATCTATGAAAAATTGGCAAAACAAAATGGTGTGACCCCTCAACAGGTGAGGGAAGATATGGCACAGGCAATCCGCCAGGCGTATGAAAACCCAAAGGATGAAGAAACTAAATGGTTCCAAAAACAGGTTCCCTGTAAGGGACAAATCCCGACACCGGAGGAAATGATGGACTTCGTCTCGCAGTGCTGCTCCGAAAACGAAAATCAAACCTTCTTCGTTAGCTGAAATAAAAAAGGTGGGTGCTTTTGGCACTCACCTTTTTACGTTAGGAAACAATTGCAAATTTTTCTGGCTGACCTTCCTCTTCTTTCAACTTCTGGTCAATTCGGGTAAGCATTTTTTCTTTGTCATCCGGTAGGGTTCCGCGGATGCGAAGCTCTAGAAAATCGTGGAAACCATCATAAATAAGTCCCGGTACATCCAGTAACTCGATTAGATGACGGTCTTCAATCAGATTGTCAACCTCGCTTGCCGGGGTAAAGCGTCCCGCTTCAAAATCTTTGTATAGAGGAGCACGCTTGTGTAAGAATAACGAAAAGTTTGTGATTCGCTCCGGATGGGTTCGGTTAAAAAATTCTGCGGTCTTTTCCGCGTTCTCGATACCGCGGCCTTTTCCGGCAATGCCGGTCATGATGTGCGCGTTGAAAATAAGCCCCGCATTCTGCATTCGCTCAATTTCCCGGTATGCCTGTTCCAGCGTGTGGTCCTTTTTGGTAGAGGCAAGAACATCGTCTAAGCCGCTTTCGATACCTAAGTATAGCCGGCGAACGCCTTCACGGTATAATAGCTTTAATTCTTCGTCCGACTTGTTGTGGATGTTGGTGACAGTGGCATCCATGTTGACCATCTCGCAGCCCGGAAAATAGCGGTGAATCAGCGAGAGGATGGATAAAAGGTGAGAGGTTTCGAGGCCGAATGCGTTGCCATCTCCGAGGAATATCTGTTTAGGATTTCCACCGGCTTGATGAACACGCTTGATTTCGGCTTCGACCTGCTCCAGCGGCAGCTGTCGATAGCTCAAATGTTTAAACAGGGTGCAGAATGTGCATCGATTATAGGAACATCCTACCGCAACGGGGAGCATAAATGACGATTTTTCCATTGGCGGACGGCAAATTTGACCTTCATATTCCATACAGAAACCTCCTTTTTTACTTCTCTGATTGTTTTTATTTTATCACGAATGGGCAAAGATAACAAGAAGCCGCAGTCGCTCCTCCTATTGATAATCTGAATAGAAATTTCTGTATGAAAAAAGCGCACCGGAAAACCGATGCGCGTCTTTTTATGGTTTAATTTTTCTACATTCCAGATAGAAGCGTTTGTCCATTGCCTGACCCATCGAGAAGGTCTTGCGCGGCAGGATGCCATCGATGAGGATGGTCTCAAACAGCGATTCCTTTGGAATGGATGGGAACAGGATGCCCACATTGTCCACCTGAGCTGCCAGCTGGCGAACGATGTTTTCGCCGTGGACATAATCGACCTTGCCGGAAAACTCCTGAATATAGTGGTCGATGAAGTTCTGTACCGTTCCGGTCACCACGTTGGAGGATGGGTCCGCAATCCAGATGCGGCGGGTTTCTTCCCCGATTACGCAATCAAAGTATTGCTGTCCCTCCTGTGGAGTGAAGGAGATGTTGTGAACCCTTCCCAGATGCTGGAGAAAATTGAGGGTGTCCACACCGAACACGACACGGTTGATCGGCTCAAAATCAAAGGAATCGTCATGGATGTTGACGATTTCTGCCAGTGTGTAGCGGGCAGGATGATTTTGCAGCTTCTGCTCGGACAGGGTGCGTTTGAGATTATCATAGTGCAGTTTTGCGGTAGCAAGCGAGTTGTTGCCGTCGCCCACTGCATAAACAAAGATGCCTTTGTCGGTAATGCCGTACTTTTTCTCCATCTCTTCCATCGAAGCCAAAGCAGTCAGTGCCTGATCGATGCGCTCAGACTGCTCCGGAGTTACCAGATAGCCGCTGATGTTGCCGCTGTCCTTCATCAGCTGGAAGGAATAAAGCGGCTGCATCTGATCCAGCTCCTGCTCCAGGAAGGAAAAGACAGTATTTTGACGGTCATCAATCAGCAACATGCTGTGTGAGACTTCCAGAGGGGCAACTTCCCGGATGGTCAGCCTTGGCTCGATACGGTTGTGAATGACACCTTCGGTAGCGCGTACGGTGGTTTTGGAACCAGGATGAAATTCATACTGTTCCAGATCGACCACACCAATCAGACCATGACGAACCTTGCCGTTGCTCAAGGTACGGCGGGTATAGATATAGTCGTGGACCTCGTGGAAAATATGCCGGCGCAGATAGGTGCGCATTGCACGATTGACAGCTGCAATGTGCTGATCGAGATCTTCGCTGTTGAGATTAATTTCAGGCACAATCATATTCAGGGTAGAGGGTTTTGTTTTGACAAGAGTTTCTACCTCATGCCAATACTGCGGCTGAGAAGTATACTGGTCGCAGGCAATGACACTCCAAGCGGTGAAGTCCTCTACATCAGGAACCAAGATATCGCCTTTGGAAAAACCGGTACTGTTCACGGTTGCGTTCCTCCTAAGTCATAACAATTCATACAAAACAATAACCACTTATCAATGGTATTGTAACATGTTTTTTAAATAGATTCCACGTTGTCTATTGAAAAAATCAATAGAAGATCGCGCAAAATCCCCATCAGGATTTCTGTGTTCTCCTTTGGTATTATGCTGGGTTTTGTGTGATATTTCAAGCAAGATGCAGTTAAGCATCGTTAAATCTGCTGGGAATAAGAATTGGATTCACAACAATAATACCATATTTTTCATAAAAATACAAACAGTTTCTACGAATTTATTTTTAGAAAATGTAAGAACTTACATCCAAAAAGCGGGCATTGCCCAGAAGGTCACGCTGGGAGTAATCGAAAAGAAACGCAATTGGTCGATTTTGTAAGGTGATCGGGTCAAACGAAAGAATCTGGAGGTGGGATTCTTTTGCCAGCTGCTTGGAGTCATGGTTTTGGCGGGCAGGGAAAAGCTGTGCCATCAAGGATTCATTGCGGTAAAAATCGCGAATCTGATCCTTATATACAAGATTTTGCTCGGTGGATACCCAATCAGGCAGTTTCTTCGGTTTGGTGTGCAGACACAGGTCAAACAGGCACAGGTCGTGCAGCAGAGGAAGCTGGGAAGCTCTGTCCGGATGGCAGGAAAGATAGTAGTTTTTTAAGGTAGTGCAGCGATCCTCAAAGCTTTGTGGAATCAGACGCAGACCATTTGCAACCTTCCATTTTCCAAAATTGAGGAAAAAGGAGAAAACAGACTGCTCCTGGTCGAGCATCCAGCCGATCTGATGGGAGAACAGCCCGCTGTTGTAGTAGTCCTCCACAACCGTTTCCATATCTTTAAGCAGCATCAGATCATCATAGGAAATCCAGTTGGTTCGGATGACCTGAAAAGGCGCCTTTTTGCTGTATACAAGGCCATATTCTCCGGCAGCCTGTGCCATATAGGAACCTTTGAGCACCTTTAAAAAGCCCAGCTGCATCTGCTGTGGGCGAATCTGCATGACAGTATCAAAGCTGTTGCCAAAGCTTTCCAGGTTTTCGTATGGAAGACCAGCAATCAAGTCCAGATGCAGATGGATATTTTTGGCTTCATCCAGCTTGCGGCAGACTGAGAGCAGGCGCTCGGTGTCGGTGGTGCGGCGGATTTCCCGAATGGTGTCTGGATTAGTCGACTGTACGCCAATTTCAAACTGGAACAATCCGCGGCGAACCGTCTTGAGAAATTCGATCATCTCGTCGTCAATCAGGTGAGCAGTCAGTTCAAAATGGAAGTTGGTGATGCCGTTGTCATGTTCAGAAAGATACTTCCAGATTGCCATGGAATATTCTTTGGAACAGTTAAAGGTTCGGTCTACAAATTTGACCTGACGTACCCTTGTATCCAGAAACTTTTGCAGCCGCTCGAATACCATCGGAAGCGGCATGTAGCGAACCCTTCCGGCAACCGAGGAGAGACAGTAACTGCAGCGGAACGGACAGCCGCGGATAGATTCAAAGTAAAGAATCTTGTCGGACAGAGACTCCAAATCCGGATAAGGGAAAGGAAGCAATGCCATGTCAAGCAGCTGTGCTTCCGGGTTTGTGTGGATGGTGCCGGATTCATCCCGCCACACCAGAGAGGATACCTCCTCGATCGGGCGTTCTTTTGCAAGGTATTGTTGGAATTCCAAAAAGGACTGTTCCCCTTCTCCGCGCAGAATGCCGTCGAGTGCCGGATTTTCTTCTAAGATCTGCTGGCTTTGATAGCTGACTTCCGGTCCGCCGGCAATGATGGTAACATCAGGGCAGATACGACGGTACTCTTCCGCAAGGTCGAGCATCATCTCGATGTTCCAGATGTAACAGGAAAGCATCAGAACATCCGGAGACTGGCGATAAATTTCGTCGAGGATGTCGGGCAGATGCTGGTTGATGGTGTATTCGCAGATCTGGCAGGGATAGCCGCGCTGTAGCGAAAATTCATGCAGATAGCGCACAGCAAGGTTCGTGTGGATATATTTGGAATTGAGTGCGGTCAAAAGGACCTTCATCTTTCATTCGCTCCTTTATCGATAATCCGTTTGGGATCAGAAATCGTCCTGTATTAAAATGATACCACAGGAAGAAAGGATTGAAAACAGGAAAGAGGACACATTTTGATTAAAATGCGGCAGGCTGGAAAGACTAGGAATGAATTGATGAATCAGGAGGAAATGACATGACACAGGAAACCAGAGTAGCAAGAATTGGGATATATACGGACAAAATGGTGCTGTCGGTGATGGAACAGGATGGAGAGGGAAAGTCTTTTTGCCTGTACCGAAAAGAAACACAGGAAGACTTTTTGGGAAAACGTGATCAGGTTGATCGGGAGAAACTGCTGATGGAAGCGGGCAAAATGATGGAATTATCACAGAAGCTGCTGTGCGATCAGACAGTTTGTGTGGGATATGGACTGCTTCGATATCAGCCGGATGATTTCAGAAGGGAACTGGAACAGAGTCTGGGAATGCCAGTACAAACTGTTTCTGGAATTCGTCAGGCACAGGCAGCGAAGTCTGGTATGATGCAAACATCGCAAAAAGATGATACCGTTGGAGTATTTAGTTCGGATTTGAGTACACAGATTTTTATGATGGACGCACAGGAAGGGACAGAGCAAAGCTTTCCTATCGGATGGAGAAGTGTTGCCCAGAGATATTCCGGAATCATTCCAAACAGAATGGAGGAAGAAGAATTAAGAAGAGAAATCAGGGATATTTTTTCTTCTATCCCGACACTGCATCGCGGTGGAGTATCTCAAATCAGGGTAGCGGGAATGGATGGACTGCATCGATTTGTTTTGCTGCTTTCCGGCAGCATGGACAAAAACAAAGAGGGTGTAGTGTTAGAACAGGAACAGCTGGGCAGTATCCTGCGTTTTTTGCGAAATCCATCTCTGCACTGGATGCCGGTTTTAGAACAGGCAAGCGGTATTTTCCCACAGAAGGTGTTTTGTCAGCTTTTGATTTTGGAATCGGTTCTGAAATCAACACAGGCAAAAAAGGTGACACTTTGCAAAATCTGCCTGGAAGACCATCTTTACAAAGAGGAGAGATTAGTAGTAAAATAATATTGAGTAAAAATTTACAAATAGGGATTTCGCTTTAAAAAGTGCACAATGATGGGCTTTAAAAAGAGGAAAGTTGTTTGCGAAAACTTAAAAATCCGCTTTTTCATCGGGAATTTTAAAGGATGACTTGACAAGTGGACGCAATGCTGTTATAGTGATACTACATTAATAGGAGTCTGGAGGTGAGAACAGTATTGGACAAAGAAAACAAAATAAGTCAGCAGGTCTCCTGTTCTCAGGATTGGGCTCCTCTTGCAAAAGGCAGCCGCGTAGGGGAATATCGTATCGTTGAAGAAATTTCACATAACGGGCAGAGTATCACCTATCAGGCGCAGGATTGCGTGATTGGGGATACAGTTCGGATTCAGGAGTTTTTTCCGTTTCGTATGGCAAGACGGTGCGAAGACGGCTGTACCGTTGAACCGCTGCCAAACTGCCAGACGCAGTTTAAATATTTTCGGGCTTCCTTTATGGATTTGTATCAGACACTGGCGGGAGAAAAGGAAAATCCATGCCTCATCCCGATCATCCAGATTTTTGAGCAGAACGCCACCGTCTATGTGGTGAGCGAATATTTGGGGCTGCAAACACTGGAAGAACATCTGCAGCAGCAGGGCGGAAAGGAAAGCTGGTGCCGGGCAAAACGTTATCTGATGCCGCTTTATAACGCTCTATCTCATCTTCATAAGAGAGGAATCACCCATCAGGGACTCAGCCCGCAGAATATCTTTCTGGATCAAAATTTGAACCCGTATCTGAGCGGCTTTTCCCTTTCCGAGATCCGTACCGCACAGGGAGAGCTGGATTCAGAGCTGTTCTCAGGCTACTCCGCTCCGGAACAGTATCATCTGGAAAGCTGGCAGGGAAGCTGGACCGACGTTTATTCCATTGCTGCGGTCACCTACCGTGTCCTGACAGGTAAGGTTCCTCCGGACGCGGGCAGCATGCTGGATGCATCCGGAATGAAAAAGCAAGAACCTTTGACTCCTGCAATTGAGCTGGATGCAGACATCCCGGAGAATGTTTCTGAGGCTCTGGAAACAGCAATGCAGCCGGACCGAACCCGCCGCTATGAAAGTGTGGACGGCCTTTTAGAAAAGCTTCTGGAAACAGTCTCTTCTAACACAGCAGTGTTTCGGGTGGAAGATACATCAAACCACAACACAGTGCATCTGCCGCAGGCAGAAGAGGATAAGGCTTCCCGTGTAAAGGCAGGAAGTGTCTACCTGTTGATTACGATGGCTGCGACATTGCTGGTTCTGGTTGTGGGTGTGCCAAAGATGTATCGATATTTTAACAGCACCTGGGAAGCACTTTCCCGGGACTATTCCCTGGAAGGGGAAGAGGATCAGAATGACACTCCGCAGGAAGAACAGACACAACCGGAAGAAGTGTCTCATAAGGTCGAAAATTTTGTAGGGAAAAAAGCCTCCGATGTTTTAAATAATACCAAGTATGAGCAGTGGTATTATTTTGAAACGGTGGAAGAATATAACGATAACTTTGCAGCGGGAACCATCTGCGACCAGTCGCTTTCTTCCTCGACTGCAATCAGCCGTAAAACGACGATAACACTGCATGTCAGCAAGGGACCGGAAAATGAACCGCTTCCTGAGCTTTCCGGAAAGACACTGGAAGAGGCAATCCAGATCCTGTCAGGGATGGGAAAACAGTGGATGGTTGTTCAGGGAAATAACACTTCGGTGGAACCAGGACAGATTTTCCGCACCGATCCTCCGGCAGGGACACAGCTGAGCAAAAACAGCAGCGATACCATTTTGCTGTATGTTGCAGTTGAGCAGCCGGAAACAACACAACCGGAAGAAGAACCGGAAGAAGAGGAAGACGAGGGTGTCGAGGTCCTGAGCCAGAAGAGCTCTGACCGGAAGGTCATCAAGAAAAAGAGTACAGAATAGGGTTTATTTAAGGAAAGTCTCAGACTTTCCTTTCTTTTTTTGTAAAAGCGACTGCGGCAACGATTGAAATTAGAAATGATATGTGATACAATAAAGTGCGAATGAAAATTAGCAGAAACTGTGTAAGAAAATGCAGGAAGGGAATGATCTTTGACGATGAAGTTAGGTTTTTCGACATTAGGCTGTCCTCAGTGGGACTGGGCAGAAATTCTAGGGACTGCAAAGGATATGGGGATTGACGGTATCGAGATTCGTGGCGTCGCCAACGAGATCGACCCGATGAAGATAACAATTTTTGATGAAGAACATCTGGAAGAAACCCGTCGCCAGCTCAACCAGTCCGGTATTGAGATTCCGATGATCGCTTCTTCGGTTACTCTGGGAGAAAAACCGGGAAGTGAAAAGGGCGAGCTTCAGATGCAGCAGGCAAAAGATCAGATTGACTTTGCCGCAAAAAATGAAATCCCATTTGTTCGTGTTCTGCTGACCTTGAACCCACAGCCAATCCAGGCAGATTTGGAAACAGCAAAGGTACGTTATCAGGAGCTGTGTCACTACGCAAGAGATAAAAAGGTTCGAGTATTGATTGAAACCTGCGGACTGCTCTCTGACTCGGTCAAAATGGCGCAGTTTATTGCCGGTGCAGATGAAGAAACCCGCGGCGTTCTTTGGGATATCCAGCATCCATACCGTCACTGCAAGGAGACACCAAAACAGACCGTGGCAAATCTGGGAAAAGAGATCCGTTACGTTCACGTGAAGGATTCGGTTGTTACCGAAAACGGAGAAACCGAATACCGTATGATGGGCTTGGGAGATCTGCCGGTATTTGATGCAGTGCGCGAACTCTATCGTATGGGCTATGATGGCTATCTGACACTGGAATGGTTAAAGAGATGGCGTCCAGAATTAAAAGATCCGGATGTAATCTTCTATCATTTCCAGACTTATATGGAAACTCTGCTCGCAGAAGTGGAAAATGAGAAATAAAAAAAGCTCCGCATGATTTTTTCATGCGGAGTTTTTCGCAATCAGAGGTTAATCAGCCAGAAAGCAGGTCAGCACACCGGAAAAGGGAGTATAAAATGAATCTTCCTCCTCTTTCGGCATGGTTTGCTGCGGCAAAGACAGCGATTCTTTGGGTGTGGCCTGTACTGGTTTTGGTGAAAAAGCGGACAGAACAGAAACGATCATCAATAAAGTAAGTGCGGATTTCATCAGTAACCCCTCCTGAAAAACACAATTTTAACCTTAGACACAAAGAAAAGTCCCTTCTGTTATGATAGTATAACAGAAAGGACCGGAGAAAGTTGTCGCAGAAAAGCGTCTTTATTCGGAATATTCCACAGCATTTTCGGTGGCAGGCTGAATCGAATCGATCAATTCCAGAATCTTTTCGGAGTTGCTGGAGCGGGTTGTAAACAGGTTTACGTTGATGACGCCATTTTCGGTTGTCTGATAGTGGATAAAATAGAATCCGGCAGCGCTGCCCTCGTTAGCGCCAGCAGAATAGGTGAAGGTCATCGAGAACATACCGTTTTCCTGTTCATCAACATCCTTTGTCATGTTGGTGATGGTAGGGTCGGCTTCACTTGCGGATTCCAGCGATTTTACGGTGGTTTCCAGCTGGGTCATACTCTGTTCGGAGGTATCATAGAAGATATATCCGCGGCTGGATGGGTCATCCGGGATGGTGACGGTCATATTGTTGGAGAGAGGATCATAATAAACAACGAATGGGTCCTCAACGGTGATCTCAAATCCGCTGTCAAAAATTTTGTAGCATCCCTGAGAGGAATTGTCTTCCGGATTTTCGGAGTCGGACGATTCTTCCTTGGATTCTTCGTCCTCGTTTTCCTCTTTCTGATCTTCTTCATTTTCTTCCGAAGAAGTTTCATCAGATGGAGAATCATCGGTTTCTTCCTGAGGAGTTTCAGAAGATTCCTCTTCCTGATTTTCTGTTACAGGAGATGGATCCTCATTGTCATCAGGATGATCCGAAGCAGGACGGGAACATCCGCCAAGAAGTACCAGACAGGCAAGCAGCGCAGTCAATAAGATTTTTTTCATCCTCATTAGGATTCCACCTTTCCAGATAATATCAATTCTTATTGTATCATAACTGAAATTGTCTGTAAACGTCGAAACAGGGCATTTTTAGGAAAAGAGGGGAAGAAGCAAAATGAAACGAGTTGTTATATGGCTTAAAACAGACAGGCAGGATGCCACACTGAGCGAATTGGGAAGACAGGCTGCCTGGGAAGCTTTGTGCTCCTTTACAGGAGAAACCAGGGAAAAATTGGAACGGTCAGGCGTGATGCTCAAAAAACATTCTAATGGAAAACCGTTTTTTGAGGGAAGTCATATCGGCGTTTCGATCAGTCACACCAGCAAGACAAAAAAAGCAGTAGCGGTAGCAGCGATATACGAAGGGGAAGTCGGCGTGGATATTGAGGACGCATTGCGGGAAAGCTGGAAGGTTGCAAAGAGAATGTTTTCACAACAGGAGCAAGACTGGGTGCGGGAACATGAGGATAGCGGATTTGCACGGATATGGACCTTGCGGGAAAGTTATGCCAAATGGACCGGACTGGGGCTTGCAAAGATGCCGGCAGTGGAATTTTGGATAGAAGAAAACGGAGACATCCGATGCAGCGATACAGGGTGCAGTGCCTTCAGCTTTTGCGTGCCGGATGAAGAATGGCGTATTTCCTGTATAACGGATAGGCAAGACAGGGTGGAAATGGAAGTCTTTTTGGAAGGAAAAATATTTTTAAAAAAATATTGGAAAAATGCTTGACAAATAAAACATCATCATGTATAATAATCTACGTTGTCGAGTGACGGCGATGCCGAGCAGAGATAACAAAGATAAATGCGGGTGTAGTTCAATGGTAGAATCCCAGCCTTCCAAGCTGGTCGCGTGGGTTCGATTCCCATCACCCGCTCCATAAAATGCGCCAATAGCTCAGCTGGATAGAGCAACTGCCTTCTAAGCAGTAGGTCGGGAGTTCGAGTCTCTCTTGGCGCGCCATATGGTGGGTATGGCCTAGTTGGTTAGGGCGCCAGATTGTGGCTCTGGAGGTCGTGAGTTCAACTCTCACTACCCACCCCATGAAAAAAGGCTTTTATTTAAAAGCCTTTTTTCTATATCTAACCTGAATATTGGGCTGTCGCCAAGCGGTAAGGCACAGGACTTTGACTCCTGCATCCCGTGGGTTCGAATCCCGCCAGCCCAGCCAAATCTGAAACCTCAATAAATCGCTTAATCATGCGGTTTGCTGGGGTTTTATTTTTAAATATAGAAAAACTTTTGACGACACTTTGACGACACGTGTGTCCGAATATCAGTAGTGAAGATGTCTGTCAATCATCAAAAATCAAGCGCTTCAGAGTAATTTCTTTAAAAAATAAAAAAAGCCTGATAAGAAATCTTTTTGATCTCTTATCAGGCTTTTTTTATTTTAATCTTCCATTTGGACGCTTGCCAGACGAGCGGACATTGATAAAATGACCAATTGCAACGCCTGCCAGAGCGATTACCATATAAAACATCATCATTGGCCAGACACTGGTATCGTAGAATAAAAAGACGGTTGGCAGAAAAAAGATGCCGACCAAAAGCGGATAATAAATCTGGAAACCGTTTTCTTTGCCGCAGAGAATGCCGCAGATAAAACTCAGTACCGGAAAGATAAAGAGCAGGGTCAAAGATAAAAAGGTAACGGATGGAACGGCCAGCATAATGATGGGGAAAGCAAAAAAGGCTGTCAGCGTTCCAAGAGCGCAGTCAATCATGATTTTAGGGTTTTTCATGGGAATTCCTCACTTTCAGTATTTGAAAATAAGTATAACATATCAGGGGAAAGCTTGCAATCGTCTGCATATTAGGGACAAAACATTCATAACATTGGGTAGAGAAAAAGGTGCACACAAAAAGAAAGAGAGGTTATGATTATGGAATGTAATGCAACGAGGCAGGCAGTCGGCGTAAATGAAACGGTGTTCGATTCGATGGCAGAGGTACCGCTAGAAGCTGACATTATGTTGCCGGATTATTGCCCTGATATTGTGAAAATTCTCAAATGTTCTTTGGATTCCTGTGTAAAATCAACCCATACGCAGGGAAGACAGCTTTGTCTGGAAGGAGTGTGCAGTGTTCATATTCTGTATCTGGGAGAAGACGGCTCCGGCACATCGTCCGGCGGGGAACTGCGGATGCGAAGCATCGACTATAAGATTCCCTATACCAAAAAGCTGGATTTAAAGCAGGAAGCAGATCAGGTGCTTGTCTTTCTGATGAAGGATTCTTGCTACTGCAACTGCCGCGCTGTCAGCAAGCGCAGAATGGAGCTGCGGGCATCACTGAGCTATAAGATCTGTGCAGTGAGCTGTATGCAGATGCAGGCGGTTACCGATGCAGTGGATGATACAGAAAATCCAATGGGAATCCAGCTGCGCAAAAAAACATTGGAACAAAACAGCTTTGTCACCCAGAGCAGAGATATCATGGAGGTTAACGAGGAACTGGAACTTGCAAGCGGAAAACCTGCGGTCAGAAACCTGATTTCTTCACGTGTCTGTGCAGTGATGAACGACTGTAAGCTGATTTCAGGAAAGATCATTACGAAAGGTCAGCTGAATATCCAGATTCTGTACACACCCAACCAGTCAGAAAACGGCAGAAACAATGTGGAACAGATGGAGTACAGTCTTCCCATCAGCGGGGTAATCGATGCGCCCGGAGCGGATGACAGCTGCAACTGTCTGGCAGGGTATTCGGTTTGTGAGTATGAGCTCTCTCCAATCGCAGACCAGGATGGAGAAAATACGTTATTCCAGCTGAGAGCACAGGTGGTCATGAATGCTCAGGTCTGCAGAAAGACACAGGTATGTCTTGCAGATGACTGCTATTCTACCAGATATGCCTGTGAAGGAAAAACACAGGCAGCCAACTTCTTGAGCATGCTGGATGCAGTAGAACAAAGATCAATGTATAAGGGAGAAATCGAGCTGCCGGATGGTATTGAGAACATCATCAGCGGATGGGGAAGTGTAGAAGGAACATCGATTCGACAGGAAGAAAGCGACGAAACACAGGAAAAAACGGTGGTTGTTGCGGTGAAACTGAATCTGTGTCTGCTGGCGCTGGATCAGGAGGGAGCAGTCCAGTTTTATGATAAAACCGAAGATATGGAGATCAAGATTCCACTGCATGATCTGCAGGAGCAGATGAAACTGATTTTCTTCCCGCAGGTATCGGTACAGAGTTTTGACTACAACCGGAATGGAGAAAATCTTCAGGTACGCTGCGAGGTTATGGTGCATGGCTGTCTTGCAGGATTAAAACGATGCTGCGTGATGGGTGATATTGAGGTAGACCAGACCAAGCCCGTTGAACGGGAGGATGATTGTTCCCTCACCATCTATTATGCGGATGCAGGAGAAAATCTGTGGGAGATTGCCAAACGCTATCATACTGCAATGCAGTCGGTAATGGAGTCAAACAGTCAGGTGGAACTGGGTGAAAGTGGAAGTATTTCAAAACGGGAGATGCTTTTGATTCCGATTTTGTCCCACTAAAAAAGAGCCGAAACCAATCGGTGAAGAGAATAAAAGGAGGAGAGACAGCAGATGGATAGCCGTAATATTTACAGTGACATCGCCAACCGAACGGGCGGTGATATTTATATCGGAGTGGTCGGACCGGTACGGACCGGAAAATCGACCTTTATCAAAAAATTCATGGAAAACCTCGTAATCCCAAATATCGAAAGTGAGTTTTTCCGGGAAAGAGCAATCGATGAGCTTCCGCAGTCCGCAGCAGGAAAGACCATCATGACCACGGAGCCTAAATTTATCCCGGAGGAAGCAGTTCGGATTACGCTGGACAACAATGCAAAGCTCAATATCCGCATGATAGACTGTGTGGGATATATTGTTCCAAGTTCGCTGGGCTATGTGGAAAATGAACAGCCGCGCATGGTCATGACACCGTGGTTTGATCAGGAAATTCCATTTAACATGGCAGCTGAAATCGGGACACAGAAGGTCATCCAGGAACATTCCACCATTGGACTGGTGGTCACTTCGGATGGCTCAATCAGCGACATCCCAAGGGAAGAGTATGAGGAAGCAGAAGAAAGGGTAATCCGGGAACTTCAGGAACTGGAAAAACCATTTGCAGTATTGCTTAACTGCGCAAATCCAAACACCGCTCAATCTAGAGAATTGGCAGAACAGATGCAGGAAAAATATGGCGTTCCAGTTCTTGCAGTGAACTGTCTGGACCTGACCGAAACGGATATCCGCCATATTCTGTCCAGTGTGCTGATGGAATTCCCAATTAAGGAAATCAAGGTGAACATTCCACGCTGGATTCTTTCACTTGCACAGGGACATTGGCTTAAAGATGCTCTGTATCAGGCAATCTGTAATTCCTGCGGTGAGATTCACCGAATCAATCATGTAGCAGAGAAACTAGGAGAAATCAAAAACTGCGAGTATATTTCACAGGCGCAGGTAACTGGAATGGATTTAGGGCATGGAAAGGTCATGCTTTCCATCACCGTTCAACCAAACCTCTTTTACGATATCCTTGGGGAAGCTACCGGACTGGAAATCGGCGGAGAAGAAGGCTTACTGCCTTGTCTTTGTAACCTTGCCCGCATCAAAAAGGAATATGATAAAGTCAAAGGCGCTTTGGAGGAGGTCGCAGCGACCGGATATGGTATCGTGATGCCTTCGCTGGAAGAACTGAGCCTGGAAGAGCCTCAGATTGTAAAACAGGGCGGAAGATATGGCGTAAGGCTGAAAGCCTCTGCACCGTCCATCCACATGATGCGCGCGGACATCACCACAGAGGTAAGCCCGATTGTGGGAAGCGAAAAACAGTCCGAGGAGCTGGTTATGAGCCTGCTTCAGGAATTCGAGGATGACCCGCAGAAGATCTGGGGCAGCAACATTTTCGGAAAATCGTTGCATGAGCTGGTCAACGAAGGTTTGCACAACAAGCTTTACCGTATGCCCGCCGATGCAAGAATCCGGATGCAGGAGACCATCGAACGCATTATCAACGAAGGGTGCAATGGGCTGATCTGCATTATTCTGTAAAAAAATCCCGAGAGCAGTTTTTCCTGCTTTCGGGATTTTTGTTGCCTATAAAATAACGGGGGCATGCTCAAAGGTGGGGCGGTGAGGGATCGAGATCATGGGGCCATGAATTTCTTCCTCAATTACCGGAAGATAGCGGTCAAGCAGCTCCTGTTCCAGTGCTGTTTTGGGGTGACAAAACAGTTCCTGATAGCGAAGCTCTGCTGCCTGAACCGAAATTCCGAATATCCCACAAAGATCTTTTGGAGAACGCACGACCTTGCGGCGCACCAGTTCCTCCGCTACGATCGAAGGGACCAGGAGACTGGCAGCAAAGGCGTTTGCCTGCGCTTCTTCTGCAGGTCCATCGCTGGTGTGTCGACAGCAGATATGACCGATTTCATGGGCGACCGACCATCGTTTTCGGGCAGAGCAAAGGATAAAATTGTTGTAAAGGATGAGATAGAGCGGCCCTTTTTGCAGAACAACGCAGTCCTTGGCGGATTCCGACATGAAATCTTCCGGCGACAATCCAACGCAGCTGGCATAGTGCTGGATGGAATCGACCAGAATGGTGCCGTTGCAATTAAGATGAAACGGGTCCGTCCGGATGGAAGTGATGTTCTGGCGCAGCAGAAGCTTGATGGCAAGCTGCTGGGGGCGGGCAAAATTTAGCAAAAAAATCCCTTGCTTTCTCAATTCTCAATCAAAAGTTTTTGTGTGATTTTGCAAAACAAACGTTATTTTGAGGAATCGCTGTTTTCAATTCCCATTGCTTTGAGATAGATGTCAATGGTGTCGCTGAAATTTTTTAAGATGCGTTTGCGGTCCTCCTCCGGAATTTTCTGGGTGTGGCGCGCAAACATGACAAGATCCGGATCAGAGAGAAAATCCTCGATATCTTCCGGTGCCGGCAGACGGTGTTTGCGGTCGGTCTTTCCAAGAAGATAATCCTCCGAAACGTTGTAAAATTCAGCGATTTTTTTCAGGTGTTTTAAATAGGAATGGTTAGAACCATTCTTCCAGTTGGTGATGACGTTACCGGAAATCCCAAGAAAATCGGCAAGATCTTTGCCGGAGCCGTACTTATTTCCCATACATTCCAAAATTCGTGTCAGAACGATATCCATCATCAAACCTCCTTTTAGATCGTCAGTGTCAAAAAGGGATACATTTTGTCCCTGACCTTATCATATCGGATTTTTGGAAAAAAGACAAGCGCAAAATCACACAAAAAGACGGGTAAAAATTGAGAAATCTGTTTGAAAAGGGAAAAGATCAGACAATTTCCTTTTCTTTGTTTTCGGCAAGATAACGTTCGATTGCTTCGTCAGAATAGGAGAGGAGCTGTCCGAACGTCACAGCGATTTCCTTTCGTGCCTGTCCATGATAATTGCCGGATTCGATGAGCTGCTTTTTCTTCTCTTTCAGCGAAAGATAAAGCTGAATATCCTCCTCTTTCCGGTAATAGATGATATTGAATTTTCCTTTATTGAGGGAAATTGGAAACAGGTCGGTGAGCAGCGGGCTTTCATCAAAGTAAAAATGGTTTCCGTATTGTGCGCAGATTTTTTCGGAAAATGGAACAAGGCCCAAAGCCTCTTCTCGTGTACTGACAGGATGACTTAGAGCAATCCGCTTTACGCCGGCTTTTACCACTTCGTTAAAGGCATCAATAACGCCGCATTGATAGGAAAACAGGTCGAGAGAATCAAGGTCTTTCATAAAAAATCTCCTTTGCTTTTTTAAAAATTATAACACTGTACGCGCATAAAAGGCAATTGTTTTTATAAAGGCGGATTGACAGTACGGTTTAAAATCCCTATCATGATAATAAAGAAAAAAGGGAGGGTTTTGTGTGCAAGTAGAACACCTGTCTTCTGATTATCGGGTCAGCTTATTAAGTAAGAAGGATGTTCCTAAAATCTATCAGCTTTATCAGGGAAATCCATTGTATTTTGAACATATGAAGACACAGCCGACACTGGAAAACACCGAGGAGGATCTGATCGTTCTTCCCCCGGGAAAGCAAAAACAGGATAAGTTTTTTGTTGGTTTCTGGGAAAAAGAAAAATTGATTGCGGTGCTGGACTTGATTGCTGCCTATCCCAACGCACATACAGCGTTTATTGGTCTGTTCATGGTTGCAAAGGAGGAGCAGGGAAAGCAGACAGGAAGCAAAATCATCTGTCAGCTGCTCAAACACCTCAAACAGGAAGGCTTCTCGACAGCAAGACTTGCCTATGTCAAAACCAATCCGCAGAGCGAGCATTTCTGGAAAAAGAATGGATTTGTTTTAACCGGAGAAGAAAAAGATCAGGGTGACTATACTGTTGCACTGATGGAAAAAGTGCTGTAAAACAATAGGAAGACTTGAACAGACAAGTCTTCCTATTGTTGCAGTTGTATGGAATTTTAACAGGATTTTGAGATTAGAGGGAGGTGACTTTTCGATTACGACGGCGCATATCGAAATATCCCATCAAAACAGCCCAGACATAGGCACAGGTTTTTGGAATCATCAGCATACCAATTAATGGGATGCTGTCTGCCCAGAGTACCACAGGGATGTAGAATCCAAAACTGAGTACAATGGAAAGCCACATCCAGGCAAAAGCGCGGTCTTTGCTCTGCTTTGCGCTTCGGTAAAACAAAATGATGATGAGCAGTCCCAACAGGGCAAACGGAATATTGCGATAAATGCCCCAGGAAAGCGGAGCGTCTGCCTGTGTCCATGCATTTTGTGGGAACATGCACAGCACGATTCTTGCAGCAGCAAGCAGGTAAACAATCCAGGTGATAGTGTTGTTGCCCTGAATCTTATATCGAATTCGCCATACATAATACAGCAGGACATAAAAGATGGTCATAGTGATGGAGGTGATCCATTTTCCGATTCCCAAAGCCGCAGTAAAGGAATCCAGACCGGTGGTGCAAAGTGCCAGTGCACGCGGAATCAGGTGGAAGGCGTCACCAGCTCCCAAAGTTACTGCCATGATGCCGAACAATTTATACTGTTTGTTTCCATGACTTTTTAAAATCATCTGGATACCAACAGTGATGACCAGAGTCAAATAGATAATGTCAAATACGGTTTCTGCAATTGCCTGCATAAAATTCATCCTTTCTGATTTAAGAGTTGGATTTTTCCTGTTGTGCTTTCAGGAGAGTATGGTAGTTTTGACAGTTAAACCAAAACAAAATACCTGCCAGAAACAGGGACGACCCAAGACCAGAATAAAAGACAGCGATAAACTGTTCCGGAGCAATGCCGGACAGACGAAGGGCAATCCCACCGCCAATCATAAAAGCCATGATAAAGAAGGCTTTTCGGTCAAAGAATTTTAGGAAAAAGTGGGGAATGTCAGGATAACTGAGGATTCTGGCTGTGTGTTTTTTGACCAGCTTTCCAAAGACAAACTGCCAAAAAAGTGCAAACACTACCAGAGATAACAGAAAATTGAGTATCGACAGATAGGGCGGATAGGCAAGTACCCCAATTCGAAGCACGTTAAATCCAGCCGCTGTCCAGACGATTCCTGCTAGGAACAGCAAAACCCTTTTGGATACTTTCATGAAATCACTCCTTTTCTGAACATTGTTCATTTTAAGTTCTAGAAAAATCATCCCATTTTCGGGATGATTTTTAGGAAAGATAAATGCTGCGTCGAATCATCTCCACAAGGGTGGAACTGTCAAAATCACCGCGCACTAGTGCAGCAATTAAATGAGAAAAAATGAAATCCACAAACTTCTCGGGAGAAAAGCTTATATCAAAGGCATCTGGTTTTACCAGAACATCCTTTTGCAGAACAAGCAGCATATTTTGCAGGATTGCCTGCCAGGAATTTTGCATCAGCTGCTGACCTCTTGGCTTTTCTTCCTGAGAAAAGTTCATCGAATGCAGCGCAAAAAATCCAGGATACTTTTGATAGCCCTTTTTGAGATTTTCGAACAGCCACTCGATATATTCCACAAAAGAGCAGCACACGAACGGCCGACCGGAATTGTGGAAAATCTCGCTCCAGATACTTTCGACCGTAGCGGCGACCAGTTCTGATTTGGAATCAAAATAGTTGTAGATCGAGCCCACCGATACCCCACAGGCAGAAGCAACCGAGCGAATATTGATCGAATTTAATCCTTCTTCCCGAATGAGCTTTTTGCTTGCCTCCAAAATGATTTCTTTGGATGTGACAACGGTATTCATCCTGATTCCTCCAATCTGAACAATGTTCATTTTAAATAAAAAAGCTGTATTTGTCAAGAGGAAAAAGAAAAGCAGAGCATGTAAAATCATGCTCTGCCATAATGGGATGATTAGATGCCCATCGAAATTCCCATTGCTTTTGCGGACAAAACCTCTTCGCAGTCAGGGGAAACAGTCTTGAGCTTGCCGGCAACCTCACTCAGCGGTACTGGAACTACCTTGTTGTCGCGCAATGCAACCATGTAACCAAACTGTTTGTTTGCAATCAGGTCAGCGGCAGCAGTTCCAAAGCGGGTGGTCAGCATGCGGTCATAAGCACATGGAGAGCCGCCGCGCTGGAAATGTCCTGGAAGGGTGACGCGGATTTCCTGTCCGGTGCGCTCAGCAATTTCGTTAGCTAAGCGGTAGGAGATGGAAGGCTCTTTCATGCTGGCGCGGGCAGCTTTAAACTCTTTCTTGGAAAGTTTTGCCTCTTCCTTCGAAAGTGCTCCTTCTGCAACAGCAAGGATGGAGAACGGCTTTCCGTTTTTCTTACGTGCCTTCAAAACATCACAGACCTTATCTACATCGTATGGAATCTCAGGAATCAATATTACATCCGCACCGCCGGAGATGCCGGCATAAAGGGTCAGCCAGCCAACCTTGTGACCCATTACCTCAACGATAAAGACACGACCATGAGAGGATGCGGTGGAATGGATACAGTCGATGACATTGGTTGCAATATCAACAGCGCTCTGGAAGCCAAAGGTCATGTCAGTTCCCCACAGGTCGTTGTCGATGGTTTTTGGAAGGCTGACAACGTTGACTCCGTTTTGTGCAAGGAGATTGGCTGTTTTGTGGGTGCCGTTTCCACCCAGAATAACCAACGCATCCAGCTTGTACTTTTTATAGGTTTCCAGCATTTTGTCCAGCTTGGTTTTACCATTATATTCTTCCATTGGGGTGCACATTGTTTTAAAGGACTGACGGGAAGTTCCCAAGATGGTTCCGCCCAGTGTCAGGATTCCAGAAAAATCGGAAGGGGACATTTTTTTCAGGTCACCCTCGATCAGACCGCGATAACCATCGCGAATGCCATAGATTTCAACATCTTTTCCAAAGCGGAAATAAAGCGATTTGGCAACACCGCGCAGCGCAGAGTTCAGTCCCTGGCAGTCGCCTCCGCTTGTCAGCATTCCTATTTTCATAACATTACCTCCTGTTTCTGAAAAACGCATAAAACGTTTGATTGCTCATAATTCTAGTATAAATCTTTACGAAGCAAAATACAACGAAATTCTATGTAAAATACTGGACAGAAGAAGGTAATGATTTTATAAAATGTGAACGGATAGATAGCGATGCACTCCAATTTTTTACAGGTATAAACTACAAAAAGCTTCCCAGACTAGTCTTAGAAAAATAGATGGGAAGTGGATATGTGTACTGCAATAAAGTGGAAATCTGCGGCGTCAATACCTCAAAACTGCCGGTCTTGAAAGAAAAAGAAAAGATTGAACTTCTCAAAAAAAGCCGTCAGGGGGACAAACAGGCAAGGGAAGAATTGATTTCCGGCAACCTGCGGCTGGTGCTCAGTGTGGTGCAGAAATTTTCCAACCGCGGCGAAAATCCTGATGACCTGTTTCAGGTCGGTTGCATCGGTCTGATGAAGGCAATCGACAATTTTAATCCGGAGCTGGATGTTCGGTTTTCCACCTATGGCGTACCGATGATTGTGGGAGAAATCCGCCGCTTTTTGCGGGATAACAATGCAATCCGCGTCAGTCGTTCGATGCGGGATATGGCTTATCGGGCGATGCAGGCAAAGGAAAACTTTATCCACGAGTTTGGCAGAGAACCGACCATCGAGGAGATTGCAAAAAAACTTGAGTGCAAAAAAGAAGAGGTCGTACTGGCGCTGGAATCGGTGGTAGACCCTGTTTCTTTATATGAGCCGGTCTATTCAGATGGGGGAGATACCATTTTTGTGATGGATCAGGTGGGAGATTCCAATGACGATAGGGATTGGCTGGAAGAAATCAGTCTGCGCGATGCCATCCGCTCTCTGGGAGAGAGGGAAAAGAAGATTCTGACCTTGCGCTTTTTGGCAGGAAGAACCCAGACCGAAGTGGCACAGGAGATCGGTATTTCTCAGGCACAGGTGTCACGTTTGGAAAAGAGTGCGCTGGAACGGATCAAAGGTCAGATGCGGGAGGATTGACAGCCGCTTTTAAGGGTGATATGATACAAAAAACATCGGGGAGGCGACAAAAAGGGATGGACAATCAAAACCATGCTATCATCAATCATGTTATCGTTGAGCGGGCGCGTCCGGAAGATGCGGCAGAACTTCTGGAATTTACAAAGACAATCGGGGCACAGACCGATAACCTGACCTATGGTGCAGAAGGAGTCGGAGCCAGTGTGGAGCAGGAAGCGGACTTCCTCAAAGGCTTATATGATTCTCAGAAAGAAATTTTTCTGGTTGCCAAAGCTGATGGAAAAATTGTCGGTACAGCAAACTTTGCAGCCTCTCAAAAGCCGCGGCTATCTCACCGCGGGGAAATCGGAATATCGGTGGAAAAATCCATGTGGGGACAAGGAATTGCAACTATGCTGATGCAGCGGTTAATTGACTTTGCAAAAAATCAGGCGAAGGTGGAACTTATCTCGCTTGAAGTCCGCAGTGATAATGCAGCTGCCATCCACCTGTATGAGAAATTTGGTTTCCAAAAGTACGGAACCTTCCCGGGATTTTTGAAGATCAATGACAAATGGATCGATGCCGATTGCATGGTCCTTTCTCTGCGCTGATGGAGGGGAGCTTTTGATGGAACAAAAGGAAAAATTAAGACAGCTTGCAGAAGACATCCCGGCTTTATGTCTTGCTATGAAGGAAAAGGATACCTCATTTTTGGCCAAAATATTGGCGGGAACAGCGGTCATTTATGCGCTTTCGCCCATTGACCTGATTCCGGATTTTATTCCGGTCATTGGCTATCTGGATGACCTGATTTTGCTGCCCCTTCTGGTGGCGCTGACATTAAAGCTAATCCCAGATGAAACATTCGAGCGATGCAGGGAGCAGGCAAGGCAGATGTACCAACAGGGCATGAAAAAGCACTGGTATTATATGCTGCCGATTATTTTGATTTGGGCTATCTTAATTTTGCTTGTGGGAACACTGCTGTTCTTTTAAAAAAGGAGTATTTTGATGGCAAACTGGAATCCGTGGCATGGGTGCCGAAAATACAGCGAAGGCTGCCAGAATTGCTATGTGTACTGGATTGATCAGGCACATGGAAAAAATGCGGCACAGATTTTTTTAAACAAGGACTTTGACCTGCCCATGCGCCGAAAACGGGATCGAAGCTATGTGATTTCACCGGGCAGCATCGTTTATACCTGTTTTAGCTCCGACTTCTTTTTGGAGGATGCGGACCCTTGGCGGGAACGTGCCTGGGAGATGATGCGCTGGCGTCAGGATCTGTTTTTCCTGATGATTACCAAGAGGATTACCCGACTGCAGCAATGTTTGCCGCCTGATTGGGGAGAGGGATATTCCAATGTACATATCTGCTGTACGGTAGAAAATCAGCGGCAGGCACAAATCCGGCTGCCGGTTTATCAAAAAGCTCCCATCCGGCATAAAAGTATTATCTGTTCTCCTTTGCTTGGACCAATCGATCTTTCTCCCTATCTGGGAGATTGGGTGGAAGAGGTGGTGGCAGCAGGTGAATCCGGTGAGGAAGCTCGTCCATGCCACTATGACTGGGTGCTGGACCTGCGCCGGCAGTGTGTGGAAAAGCAGGTGCCGTTTCATTTCATGCAAACTGGTGCACGGCTGGTAAAAGACGGAAAATGCTACCGCATTGCAAGACGCTATCAGCACAGTCAGGCAAAGGCAGCGGGGATTGATTTTACTCCTCCTGGGAAAAAGTCTCCATTTGAGAGAACAGAAAATTTTTTTGATATCCAAACAGAATCAGAATAAAAAGGAACGCATTTGCGTTCCTTTTTCTTTTGCATTTCAGAGTGGTTTCAGCTTCTCCTGATATAATAAGGATGAAAAATCATTCATAAAAAGTTTATAAAAATCCATCTTGACCTGGAGTTTACTCCATGGAATAAGATGAAATTAAAGTAAAGAGGTGATCAGATGGACAACCAATTGAAAAGAATAACAGCCGTTTTATGCACGATTTTTCTGCTGAGCGGGTGTCATTCCGATATCCAGCAGACACAAGCAAAAGAGGATACTACCTTGCAGCAAGAGACACAGGAAGTGTCGCTGCAATTGCAGGATGAGCCGTTGATAACCGAAGAATTTGAGGGTACACTGACCTTTGCAGATACAGGAGATTTGCAGGAGGAACAAAAAGAGCTGATTAATCTCTATATGAAGTGGTATTATGATTCCCTTGCAAAAGAAGAAGTGGAGCAGCTGCCCGACATCTTTGTAAGCGGCGAGCAGGCACAGATAAAACTGGAAACCAAAATTTTGGGCTATCAGCTTTTGGTTCGCTCAAGTCAAAAGTCAGATTTGAGTTTGACAGGATATCAATCTGTCTTTTCAGTCGAAGAGATGGAAGAAGAGGAAAATGGGGATATTACGGTGCGGCTTTCGGAAGACAGTACGCAAAATTTTGCCCAGTTTGAGCAGGTGGATTCGATTACGACGGATATCATCCATATTTTTCGCTTCCGCAAGACGGATGATGGATGGAAAATTTACCGCCATGTCAATTATAATGACCGCCTGTACTGGACTGTGACAGGGGACCACCGCCAGTATATGAATGGTGAGCTTTCGCAGGAGACGGTCTTAGCCAATATCTCGGAGGGAATAGAAGAGAAAAAAGCGCTGCTGGAGCAAAATATCCAGCACAGAGATCAGGCGGGTGCTGACAAAGAAGAAACAGCGGTCAAGATTTCGTATGATCGTCAGGCTGCAATAGAATATGCACAGACATGGGCACTGGACCGAAATGAAGAATGGGCAGACTATTCGATGAATGGAGGAAATTGCCAGAACTTTGTATCCCAGTGTCTGCTTGCTGGAGGAATCCCGATGGATACTCAGGGAGAATCTGTCTGGAAATGGTACGGAGATACGCCGAACAATCTGCCAAACATGCAGGGGCGTTCCGCTTCCTGGTCCGGTGTCGACGAATTTTTAAACTATGCCCGGGAAAATGAGGGAAGCGGTCTTGCAGCGATTGTGGATGCTTCCTATGATACAGGTGAAGTTGGAGATGTTTTGATTGTCGGATATGGAGAGGAAGAACTTTATCATGCCGTCATGATTACGGACGTTGTGACCGATGAGGATGGGAACGTAATCGATTATCTTGTTTGCTCCAATACAGCTAATCAGAAGAATTATCCAATCAGCGCATACGGGTATACTTATCAGGTATTGATCAAAATTTTAGGAAGCAACTAACAAAAGGGGATAGACTGCACATCTATCCCCTTTTGTATTCCTGGTTATTTTTCTAAAAATGTGAAACTTTCGCTGATGACTGCCTTTTCCTTGGTGAACTGATCGATGACATCTGCATCCGAAGTACCTGGTTCAAATGGATTGGACTGGAGCGGATACATGACAACGACGCGTCCGTTTTCGGAGCTTCCCAGTTCGACCGGAATTGGACCGTTTTGCTTCTGCATGTTTTCCCATGACTGGCTGCTCATCTCTTCCAGTGTCAGGATATTAGCCTGACCGCTTTCACCCTGATAGGTAACAGAGACGATGTTGACAGTTTCTCCGTTATCATCTCGGGTATCGGTGGTGAATTCTGCATTTTTCTCGATGCAGGAAGGCAGCTGTACAGAAAATCCGAGTTCGCTGTTTTCGTACAGGAAGCTATCTGCATCGGCACTTTGTGTGCTGGCAGAGTTTTCATCCGGATTTTCAGAGGTTTCTGAGCCGGATGGCTGCTGGTCTTCGTCGTTGGTTTCATTTTCGGAGGATTGTGGTTCTTCCTCCTCAATCACTTCCTCGTTCTCTGCCTGTGTATCAGAAGATTCTTCTGTGGCAGGACGTGGATCGGATTCAGATTCTGTTCTGGATGTACAACCGGACATCATCAGAATCGAGCAGACAAGAAGTGCGACCAGTATCTTTTTCATTGTTTTTTTCATGATGGTTCCTCCTTAAAAATAAGGTAAAAACAGGATCTCTTTACTGAAAATATGCGCAAGGCTCTAAAAAAGCTGCAATCAGAAAAAGACAATATAAAAATCTGTGACCCCAAATTATGCGCAGACAGCAACATCCGAGCCAAACGGAGTTAAAGCTAACCTTGCAAATTTAAAGCACTGCATTCCAAATGGGATTCCCACGATGGTGATACAGAAAATCAGTCCGTGGATAACAGCAGAAATAGCAAGGGCAAATCCACCGAAAATCAGCCACAGAATGTTGCACAGAAGGGAAGGTGCTCCTCCGCCGTAGACAATCACCTTTCCAAATGGAAAGAAGGCAAGTCTTGCAAATTTAAAACATTGTATGCCAACCGGAATTCCGATAATGCTGATGCACCAGACAAGTCCTACCAGAGTCCATCCCAGTCCCATCCAAAGTCCGCCAAACAAAAACCAGATCAGGTTGCCAATTGTTTTCATATTCATTCTCCTTTGTTATTGCACATGTTTTTGCGTGTTCAATCATATAACGCAGGACGGGTGTAAAATATTTCAGAAAAAAATAGAACAATTTGTAAAGAAAATAAAAAGAATCAATCAGGATAAATTCACTAAAAAAACAATTTAAAAGGTAAAGATGTTGTGGTATACTGAACATAACAAAATAAAAAAGAGGGGTGTATCTACAATATGAGAGAGACCGTTTCCTTAAAAAAACAGTATGAGATCATCGACAATTCCCTGCGGTATAGAATTCATCATCTGCTGCCAAAGCTGATGGAAGAGTGTGGCATTGATCTGTGGGTAATTTTGTGCCGGGAATATAACGAAGACCCAGTATTTCGTACCATGATCCCTTCTCTGTGCCTGACAGCGAGAAGGTTGTCCTGCCTTGTTTTTGTCAACGGAAAAGATGGCTTTGGAGCATATAACTTTGGACGACCAGATGAACGTCTGGCAAAAATCTATACACAGGGCTATACCGATGCCAGCAAGGATCAGTTAAAGGAGCTGGCAGCATTTATCCGGGAACAAAATCCAGCAAAAATTGCGGTGAACACGTCAAAACTTTCCGGTATCTGTGATGGACTATCCAAAGAGCTGTATGATCAGCTTTATGAAGCGCTGGAAGAAGCGGATCGGGAAAAGCTGTGCAGTGCTTATCCGTTGGCGACCCGATGGATCGAAGCCAGAACGGAGGAGGAACTTTCCCGTTACCGCACTGTTTATGCGCTTGCCATGAATATCTGTGAAGAGGCATTTTCACGCAAAGTCATTACCCCTGGAGTGACCACCACGACCGAGGTGGAGGAGTGGATTGCACAGGAGATCAATCGTCTCGGACTGACCTTCTGGTTCAGCCCGCATGTTGATATCCAGCGCAAAGGAATGCCTGGCGTTGGCAGCTGCGGGGACATTATCCAACATGGGGACCTGTTGCATTATGATGTAGGAATTACATACTTTGGGCTTTGCTCGGACAGCCAGCGCTTGGGATATGTTTTAAGAGAAGATGAAACAGAGGTTCCGGATTATTTGAAGAAGGGTTTGGAAGTTACCAACCGTTTTCAGGACATCGTTGCACAGGAACATATTGCAGGCAGGACTGGAAATGAAATCCTGAAATCCAGCCTGGAACGGGCAAAACAGGAAGGAATCCGCGCAATGCTGTATTGTCATCCAATCGGTTTTTATGGTCACAGTGCCGGTACAGTGGTAGGTCTGTGGGACAAACAGGAAGGTACCGGTGCTTATGGGGATTTCCCTCTGCACTACAATACCTGTTATGCACTGGAACTTAATACCGAAAGTACGGTAGCGGAGTGGGACAATCAGCTGGTTCGTTTCTGCGCAGAGGAAACCGTTGCTTTTACCGAGGATGGAAAGCTTTGCTATCTGTATCCGGGTAGAGAAAAAATCTTTGCAATTTAACCTTGATATTATGCACAATTCGTTCTATAATAACGGAAAGTGCAATTTAGCGCTTTAGAGTGATAACATGAAAGGACGGGATTGCATGGATAACTATGTAATTACGATTGCCCGGGAATATGGAAGCGGCGGAAAGACGATTGGAAAGATGCTGGCAGACCATCTGGGAATCCCATGCTATGATATGGAGATTCTGCGAATGGCTTCGGACGACAGCGGCATCAATGAACAGCTCTTTGCAAAATCGGATGAGCAGCTCAAACGTCCAATTTTCTTCAAGCCATCCAGAAGCGTTTATACCGATGAATTGATTCCGCCAGGAAGCAAAAACTTTGTTTCGGAAGAAAATCTTTTTAACTATCAGGCGAAGATTATCAAGATGCTGGCAGACAAAGAGTCCTGCGTCATCATCGGAAGATGTGCAGACTTCGTGCTGAAGGATCGGCCAAATGTGCTGAAAGTCTATGTACATGCGCCGTTTGAAAACTGCGTTAAAACAACAATGGAGATCCGAAATCTGGATCAGGCAGAAGCAGAAAAGTTTGTACGCAAGGTTGACAAACGCCGCGGTGATTATTACCGCTATTTTACCGGACGTGACTGGAAGGATGCAGATAACTATGACCTGTGTCTGGACAGTGCAACACTTGGCTGGGAAAAATGTATGCAGATTGTAAAGGCTTATCTGGAAATCAAGATGAGCTGAGAAAAGAATCTGATGAGAGGCAACAGCTATTTAGAAATATTTCTAAATAGCTGTTGCTTTTTCTATTTTAAGGTGCTATAATCTATTTAGAAAATTTTCTAAATACCTTTTAAAAGGAGTGAGTATTGTGGGACTGGCAGAAACGTTCAAAGCTCTTTCTGATCCGGTAAGGAGAGAGATTCTGCTGCTTTTGAGAAAAGGCAAAATGTCCGCGGGAGAAATTGGGGCACATTTTGATATGACAGGTGCGACGGTTTCCTATCATCTGTCCCAGTTAAAGAAAGCGGAACTGATTTTGGAAGAAAAAAAGAAAAACTACATTTATTATCAATTAAACACCAGTGTATTTGAAGAAATCATGATGTGGATTGCACAGTTTTCCCATCAGGATGAAAAGAATGATGAAAAGGAAAATCCATAATCAAAAAGGAATGCTGTGTCTGGAAGAGAGGGATTATGATGAAACAGACAAACGAAAGGACAGTTCGGAATATCCGATTTTGGAGAGTAGCGGTTGTACTGCTGATGTTGATTCCGTTGCTGGAGGTTCTCATTTTGCTGCCGTCATTGCCGGATACCATAGCGGTACATTGGGGAGTAAGCGGAACACCTGACCGATATGGAAGTCGATATGAACTGCTGATTCCAGCTGCGATCGTTATTTTGGTGGGGAGTCTGCTGCTCAAAGATTCTTTTGGCAGACAACCTAAAGGAATTAAGGCAGGAGGGCTTTTGACTCTGGCAATCTTTAATATAATTCAGCCGATGATCTTGTACATGACGGTCAATCCGCAGATCAATATTCTGGATCTTTCCTTTGGAAGGGTGGTTTGCGGTCTGATGTCTCTTGTGATTATTGTGACCGGAAACTATCTGCCAAAGGTTTCGTGGGAATATAGGTTTAAGAGGAAACACGGATTTCGCACCCGTTATGCTCTTTCGGACGAGAATGTCTGGATGCACACGCAGCGTTTTGCCGGATATGCCTACATTACAGCAGGATTGATTGGCCTAATATCGGCTGTCTTTTTGCCGGATCTTGCTTGTGTTATTGTGCTGATCGTCAGCATGATTTTGGTAAGCATTCTCATCTATTACTATTCCTGGAGCATCTGGAAAGAAATGCAGGATAATCTGGAAAATTTCAGACAAAAATAAAAATTTTTACAAAATTTTTCTTTACTCTGGACAAGGAATGTTGTATAATGAAGTCAGCTTAAAGTTTTCGGAAACGGAAAACAGGCAGACTTTGTTTTAGGAGGAGAAAAAATGTTTAAGAAGATCCTTTCTGCAGTTCTTGCCATGACAATGGTACTGAGCATGGCTGTTACCAGCTCTGCTGCACTGGGCAAGACTACAAGCAAGACCACAAGTGAAAAAACTACCAGCACTACTACCACCACAACAACAACCAGCAAAACTACCACATCCTCTAAAGGATATGATTTTTGCAAAACTCAGCTTGCAGGCAACAAACTTGCTCTTGCAATGCATGATGCTTTTGTAAGTGGTCTGCGTGCAAACAAAAATAAAATTACTGTAAGCATTAAAGGTTATACTGAAGCTCAGGTTTATAACGCATTCCAGACTTCCGTACAGATGATTTTTGACGAACATCCAGAAATCTTCTGGCTGGATCCAACCAGACAGAACATCGTAATCAGCGATGACCACAACACCCTGACCTTCTACCCACGTCCAACTACCGCTTATGGTACACCTGACAAAACCGGTGAAAAAGCTTCCAAGCTCAACACAACTGCAATCAAAAACACCACAACAAAGATGAACAACGCAGTTGCAAAAATGACTGGTTCCACAAGATATGCTCAGGTAAAAGCAATCCATGATGCAATCGTTAACGGTACTCAGTACCCAGCTAACCCAGATAAAGCAACTCACAATCAGCATCAGGCAGTAGGCCCACTGGTTGAGGGTAAAGCTGTTTGCGATGGTTACGCAAAAGCATTCAAATATGCTTGTGACCAGAAAGGTATCCCATGTCTGATCGTTGTTGGTAATGCTACAAACAACCTCGGCGAAAAAGGTACCCATGCTTGGAACTATGTTCAGATGGATGACGGCAAATGGTATCAGGTTGACACCGACTGGGATGACCCACAGACCAAAGGCGGCAACAGCAAGAGCGTTCTGATCTACGATTACTTCCTGACCGGAACCGTTAAGAACGACAAACGTGTAAAAGATTCTACACAGAAATACCCAACTCTGGCAACCGCTAGCTACAAAGCAAAATAATCGCTATGACGATTCAAAATAGGGTTCCGATTTCGGAACCCTATTTTTTTCAAAAAAATTATAATTTTTTGAAAAAAGGTGTTGACAAAACAAAAAACATAGGATATAATATAAAACGTTGTCACGACAGACAGCAAACCAGCTTCGGGAGCTTAGCTCAGCTGGGAGAGCATCTGCCTTACAAGCAGAGGGTCACAGGTTCGAGCCCTGTAGTTCCCACCAGACTTATTAGCTCAGTCGGTAGAGCACCTGACTTTTAATCAGGGTGTCCGGAGTTCGAGTCTCCGATAGGTCACCAAAACCCCATCACAATGTGGTGGGGTTTTTCTTTTGTAAATTACAAAAAAATTAGTATCTGTCAAATATATGTCAAAGCGGTGGTTTTCCACCGCTTATTTTTGTTTAATATTTCACAAGTTTTCTGTTGCCCTGAAAGCAGAATATATAGTATAATGAGAATTAAAGAAAAGTATCATTTCGGAGTGAATATATAAGAAAAATATTTCTTGGAAATGAATTTTAAAATATTAATTATAGAATTCATGAAAAAGTATTTTGTAGGACAGAAGAAATGATATCTCAAAACTATACAGAACATAATGCCCGCACCATTGATCAGTGGGTTCGCGATGGATGGGAATGGGGGAAGGAGATCGACCATGAAACCTGGGAGAAAACCAAACAGGGAAATTGGTCAGTCTTACTGACACCAACAAAGCCGGTTCCAAAAGAGTGGTTTTGTACCATGCAGGGAGCGAAGATTCTTGGCCTTGCCAGCGGCGGAGGACAGCAGATGCCAATTTTTACGGCGCTGGGTGCAGAATGTACGGTATTGGATTATTCCAAAGAGCAGCTGAAAAAAGAAGAGATGGTTGCTGCAAGGGAAGGCTATGAAATCCAACTGGTTCAGGCAGATATGACAAAACCACTCCCTTTTGATGACGGGAGCTTCGATTTGATTTTTCATCCGGTCTCTAATTGTTATGTAAAGGATGTCAAACCAATTTGGAAGGAATGTTTCCGTGTTCTGAAAAAAGGCGGCATTCTGCTGGCAGGTTTTGACAATGGTTTCAATTATCTGTTTACCGGAGAGGATGAAACAACCATTCATTATTCGCTTCCATTTGATCCGCTACAGAATCAGGAACAGTATGAGGACTGTGTCAAGCATGATGATGGTTTTCAGTTTTCCCATACGATTGAGGAACAGATCGGAGGACAGCTGGAAGCAGGATTTATCCTGAAGGGAATCTATCAGGATACCAATGGTACTGGATTTTTGCATGAGAAGAATGTGCCAACTTTTTATGCAACAAAGGCAATCAAGCCATAAAATATTGTGAAGAGAGTAGAAGATGGAGGAATTTACGATGAAGAAAATTGGATTTATTGGATGCGGCAATATGGCAGGAGCAATTATCGGCGGAATTATCTCGTCTGGTCTGCTGAAAAAAGAAGAAATCATGGGCGCAGAAATTTTTGAGGCTGCAAGAAAAAATGTTGCACAGAAATTTGAGATTGAAGTAACCGATGATAACAAAAAACTGGCAACCGAAAGTGAAATTATTGTTCTGTCGGTAAAACCACAGTTTTATGTAGAGGTTATTGAAGAAATCCGCCCAATCATCTCGAAAGATACCATCGTTCTGACCATTGCTCCTGGATTTTCTCTGGATAAGCTGGCAGGACTGTTTGCAAAAGGTCAGAAAATCATCCGTGCAATGCCAAATACTCCAGCACTGATTGGAGAAGGTATGACTGCTGTCTGCCCAAACAAGAACATTACAGCAGATGAGCTGGAATGGATCAAAAAACTGCTGGCAAGCTGCGGACGTGTAGAGGTTGTAAAGGAATACATGATGGATGCGGTTGTTTCTGCTTCGGGCAGTGCACCAGCTTATGTTTATATCATGATTGAGGCTATGGCAGATGCTGCTGTTATGGACGGTATGCCAAGAGCAAAAGCATATCAGTTTGCAGCACAGGCTGTTGTGGGTGCTGCAAAGATGGTTCTGGAAACAGGAAAACATCCAGCAGAGTTAAAAGATGCAGTTTGTTCTCCAGCAGGAACTACCATTGAAGCAGTGCGTGTACTGGAAGAAAAAGGTTTCCGCAGTGCAATCATCGAAGCAATGAGAGCTTGCGCAGACAAATCCCATCGCATGGCATAATAACAGAAAATCAATAGAATCAGAGGAAAAAGCAGCAGTTAAAAACTGCTGCTTTTTTTTCGTATTTCCACCTATTTCAACAGAATTATTGTAATGTAAAAATAGTTTTTACTCAAATGTTAATAAATCTTTACAAGCTTCATTTTTACTCTGGAAAAATAGTTGACATTCAAATACCGATTCATGTAAACTATATGCGGTAAGAGAGCGGACAAAATGTCGTCATGATGAAATCGTGAAAATATTTGTCCCGTTAAAGGAGGAGAAGAATGGTTCGAAAACAAAATGATCTTGGAAAAGATGATATCAAACAGCTTGTAAAAAGACTTGCAATTCCGTCGATGCTTGCACAGTTTGTCAACGTCCTTTACAGTATCGTTGACCGAATGTACATCGGAAACATCAAGGATGTCGGAGAAATTGCTCTGGCGGGAGCAGGAGTCTGCGGGCCGATTGTAACGCTGATTTCCTCCTTTGCATTTTTGGTCGGAATCGGCGGAGCACCGCTTCTGGCAATGCGCATGGGTGAAGAGGATCAGGAAGGTGCGGAAAATATCCTGGCAAACTGTTTTGTAATGCTTCTGGTATTGTCCGGAATCCTTACTGCATTGGCAATTGCTTTTCGCGAACCGATGCTGATGTTTTTTGGTGCCAGTGAACAGACCTTCCCATATGCGAACAGTTATCTTACCTTTTATGTTGCGGGAACTGTTTTTGCGATTTTGACGGCGGGACTTAATCAGTTCATCACCTGTCAGGGTTTTGCAAATGAAGCGATGTTGACCACCATTATCGGTGCGATTATGAACATTATTTTGGACCCTGTTTTCATCTTTGTTTTTGGAATGGGTGTTAAAGGTGCGGCGATTGCAACCGTTATCTCTCAGGCTTGTTCCTGTATGTTTGTTCTCTGGTTTTTGTTTAGCGACAGAGCACATGTCCGCATCAGCTTCAAGGGATATTCTTCCCGAATTATGCTCCGTGTCCTCTCGTTTGGCTTCTGTCCATTTATTATCATTGCCGGAGACAGTGTACTGATTATTGCACTCAACACCGTTTTACAGAAATACGGTGGGGCACAGGGCGACATGCTGATTGCCTGTGCAACGATCGTACAGAGCTATATGCAGATTGTAACCCTCCCGCTCGGCGGTATCACCAGCGGAACGCAGCCGATCTTGAGCTTTAACTATGGTGCAAAAAATATTGACCGCATCAAAAAAGGGGAAAAGCAGATCGTCAAGATTGCATTTTTATTCTGTCTTATTATGTTTATCATTTCCCAGACAATATCGGGCGTGTTCGTTATGCTGTTTACCCAGGACCCAGCCTACATCGATCTGTCGGTTTGGGCAATCAAGGTATTTACCTTTGGCGTTATTCCGCTTGCGTTCCAATATGCTTTTGTGGACGGACTTACCGCCTTGGGAATTGTTAAGATTTCGGTTTCTCTTTCGGTATTCCGAAAAGTGTTGTTCCTGGTGCTGACCCTTTTGTTCCCAGTTTTCTGGGGAGCAAGTGCAGCATTCTATGCGGAGCCGGTTGTCGACATTTTCTGCGGCATTTTCAGCAGCATTATCTTTCTTTCTATGATCGGAAAGATTCTGCGCAAACGAGAACAAATGCCGGATGGTCAGTCGTTATATTCTTAAATTATGCAAAAAAGGCAGCTTGGAAACAAGCTGCCTTTTGATTTTATATGTATAAGAAAAAATGAAAGATTGTGGGAATATGGGAACAACGCTCCTGTGGCACTTCAAAATAGAAACGATAGGGGCTTTTGAAGCTTTCTGCTGCGTCCGCATATTAGTGTGCGGACGCACTACGGTGTACCCATAAACTGTAAGTGTTTTTCGAAAGATTTTTATGTCGAATCAATCAAATTTTTTCATTAAAACAAAAAAAGAAGTTCCATTTTGGAACTTCTTTTTGGCGGAAAGAGAGGGATTCACTCCGTTACCCCTCGCCTAAAAACAGTCCACCGGACTGTTTTTCCATAAAAATTAAAAATTTTTATGTCGGCTCAATCGAATCCCTTCCCATTTCATATAAAAAAAGAGTCTCCACAAAAGTGAAGACTCTTTTTTGGCGGAAAGAGAGGGATTCGAACCCTCGGTGCCTTTATAGGGCACACACGATTTCCAGTCGTGCGCCTTAGACCAGCTCAGCCATCTTTCCATAGATGTTATTCGCTGCGTACACTCAACTCGCGAGTGCTTTTATATTATAGCAAAGCGGAATGAAAAAGTCAAGCATTTTTTTAGAAAAAGATGGAATTTTGTAGATTGATGTTTTCACCAGATATTTTTGAGCCTCATACAATGGATACAGAACTGTTTTTAAGGGGATGATTGTTTGCTTTTTTCCATTTTCCAGGCGTTTTTTCTGGTGTTGGCGCTCAGTCTGGATACCTTTACCGCGGGGGTTGCGCTGGGGACCCAGAAAATCATGGTGCCGTTTCGGTCTGTATTAGCTATCAGTCTGACCTGTTCTGCAAGTTTATGGCTTGCAATCTCGTTGGGTGGATGGATTGGAAACTGGATTTCACCGCGTACAGGGGCTGTTATTGGCTGTATAATTCTAGTCATGATGGGAAGTGTACGTCTGTTTGACGGCGTCATCAAGGAACTGCTCCGGCGATGCTGTGAGAACAAAGAAGGAATGGTTTTTTACCGGAAAAATCTCAAAATCTTTTTGCAGGTCTGCGTCGATTCTGCTCAGGCGGACTTTAACCGTTCTCAGTCACTGTCTGTACCGGAGGCAATCAGCCTTGCAGCAGCGCTCAGCGTGGATGGTCTGGCAGCCGGTGTGGGTGCCGGAATTCTGGATGTCAGTCACTGGTTGATTTTTTTGATTGCAATGTTTATCAATCTTTTTGCCGTTCATCTGGGCTGTCGAACGGGAATCCGCTTTTCCAGAAAGCACGAACAGGACATTAGCTGGGTGGCAGGGGCTCTTTTGATTGTGCTGGGACTGATAAAGCTCATTTAACCAAACACTCTTTGTTGATTCGACAAAGAAATATGGTATAATGAGGTATCATATAAAAAAGGACAGGAAAACAGGAAGGAGAAGAAAAATGCCGGATTGCAGGGAAGAAAATCAGAGAGGACGGTTGACGCTGTCGTTTTATGAAGAAGAGAAGATCGGCAGTTTTTTGCTTCTCTTCCACAAGAAGGGAATTTATCGCCTGACCGATTTTCGCTTTGAAAAAGAAACCACAGAGGAAAAAAAGAATGAGATCTGGCAAAGTCTATGTGGGGAATTATACCGCAGACAGATAAAGCTGCTGCTGGAATGCCGGGGCGCACAAAGCTGGTTTGCAGAGCATCCAGAACAAAAAGAACTTCTGGCAAATGTTAAGGAAAAGCCGGGCTTCTGATAAGCTTTTGGGCGGGCAGGATGCCCGCTAAGCGTGCAGCCCGCTGAACGGGGGCAGTCCGAAACGTTCAGAAAGTGAGCGGAACAAAAGATGCTGTATAAAATGGGGAGCGAAAAACAGGAATGGCTACAGCTGTTCTCTGGCAGACTCGATATATTCGGCAGCACTGTGTCGAATGTGAGCAATTTCCTCTTCGGTAAGCGGTCGTCTAACCTTTGCCGGGGAACCAAATACCATCGAACCGTCAGGGATGACCATATTTTGTGTGATGAGCGCTCCAGCTCCTACAATGCAATTATCCCCAATGATAGCACCGTTGAGGATAATGGAGCCCATGCCGATGGTACAGTGGTTGCCGATGGTGCATCCATGCAGGATCGCACCATGTCCAATTGTGATCCCTTCGCCAACAATACAGGGGAATCCGGCATCAACATGGATGGTGCAGTTGTCCTGAACGTTGCTTCCTGCACCAATCTGGATTTGGTCTTTGTCTGCACGCAACACAGCGTGATGCCAGACACTGACATCAGATGAAAGAGAGACCGCCCCGGCAATGACCGCAGTAGGTGCTATCTTGCAGGAAGGGTGCAGAGATGGGGAATGGCTGCCAATAGGATACAGCATGATAAAACTCCTTTCCAAAAGAAAAAGGCAATTTCCAACAAGGGAAATTGCCGATAGGTTTTCATTAAATACAGGTGAATGAGGTGTTGAGTAGACGCTGTTCACATCTGCTTTTCATCATGAGGTAGAATTTGCTTCCAATCAAAGAAAGATGCTCGTCATCCGGTTTGCCAATCATTTTTGCCCAGCATCGACCGATCTGCACCGCTTTTTCTTCCGGGAAGGAATGGCGGTTTTCGTCCAGACACATCTTGTAGACAGTGTAGGAACGATACTGCGAGAAATTTCCATAGTTATAAAAATCAGGAAGACGCAGAGAGAGGATATCGTTAATCTGTGCCAGAACCAGATTGAGAAGGATGGAATCCTTGATAAAATGGCGGACACAGTCCTCGGTGACAAACAGGTACAGCATCCGGACATGATTTAATTCCCAGGAAGTAAGATAAGAGTATTCCAGCTCCGGACGGAAGGAGAGGATATCTTCTCCCAAAAGGGAGCCGAGATGCCGCGCGTGTTCAATGTTGTGCGACTGTTTGTGCTTAAAATAACGGTCGATTTCTTCTTCCGAAGGGTCAAGGTTTGCAGAGCTGGATTTGCCAAAGGCCAGACGAACCCCTTCCTCGTCGCAGGCAGTCTGCTGGCAGAGACAAAGAGAATCAAGGAGTCTGGCAGGCTGTTTGCGACACAACCAGAACGCACTGAGCAGAAAAAGAAAACTGCATGCAGTAAAGACGCAAAGCGTCCAAACGATCTGCGGTTGGCTAAAAACAAATGGTGTCATGTCAGAACTCCTTTCCTCCTGTTGGGGGTTTGTCCCAACTCTGCTTTGTGTGAAAGCAGGATTTTTGTCAGATTATCTCTGGCTGAGATATGCCTCCAGTGCATGAGCCAGCTGATCTGGACAGGATGTGGATTTTGGTCCGCACTGAATGCCTTTAACGCGTTCAATGACGTCCTGTGCTTTCTGTCCGCGAATCAGAGCGCTGATTCCTTTCAGATTTCCGTTGCATCCGCCGATGAACTGTACATTTTTGATGATGTCGCCGTCCATTTCCAAAATAATGTTGCGGGCACAGGTTCCTTCGGTATGGTACTCAAAAGACATGTCTATCATCCCTTCGCAAAAAGATATGTTAACGAATCTATTTTAACAGATTCATCACCTTTCTTCAAGTTCTTTTGCGCGGCGGAAGATCTTTTTCAGGTTGTCTTCATCTGTGACACATGTTCCCAGCGGATTTGCCTTTCGGGAAGCATAGCTTCCATGAAAATCAGTTCCTCCGGTAACAATTAGGTTGTTTTCCTCACACAGCTTCAGGAGAACCTGCTGGTCTTCTGGGGTGTTGCGCGGATGATATACTTCGATTCCATCGATCAGTCCAGAAGGTGCCAGATGCTTTACCAGATCCATCGAACGGTAAACGCTTGGATGCGCAAAAACAGCGACACCGTTGGCACTTCGAACTGTCTCCAAAACCTCATCAAGCTTTGGGTAAACGGTTTTAACCAGACATTTTCCGCCCTTATCTGAAAAGAGTTCCTGATACAAAGGACCATAGATAGCGGTGTCATACCCCAGATCCAGAAGAGCCTGCATGATGTGTACCTTATAAATCGAGTTGCTTGCCGCAGCATACCGCAGGATATGTTCCGGGGTTACCGGGAAATAGCGGGTTACCTGTTCGATCATCTGTTCTCCAGAACGACGGCGTTCTTCCAGCGTGCGGGCAAGCAGACCTGCCAGACGGTCCGGCTTTTGCGGAAGATAACACAGAATATGGACTCTGCGTCCGGTTTGTTCATCGTAGGTGGAAATTTCCACACCAGGAAGGATGGTGATTCCGTAGCGTTTGCCCAGAATCTCGGTTCGGGAGATACCGGACATGGTGTCATGGTCGGTCAGGGCAAGAACGTCCAGTCCTGCCCGTTTGGCATAAAAAACAATATCTTCCAGGCTGGTGGAGCCATCGGAAAGTTTACTGTGACAGTGCAGATCGCCGATCATAAAACAGTCACTCCTTTATATAAAAGATACAGGAAATACAAAAACCATGTGTTTATTATATACCTGTTGAGGATTTCTGTCTATCATCCATTTCATTTTGCCCTAAGTGGCAAAAACAGGAATTTTTGCAAGAGAGTTTGGCGGGTGCTTAACAAGAGCATGTTTTTTTGGTATAATAAAAAAACAAGTTATGATCAAAAAGGGCAGGGATTCGGGTTTATGAACTACAGCATCAATTATTCGAGCTTTTCATCGGTGTTTGCTCTTCCGACACTTTCGGAGCAGACTTTGTGCATCGCTTCCGGACAGGCACTGAGGGTACTGTTGTATCTGATGCAACATCAGGCACAGATGAAAACGATTCAGCCGCAGTATCTGGCAGACAGGCTGCTTCTGGATGTTTCTCAGGTGCTGGAGGCTCTGGATTTCTGGGCAGGAGAAGGAATTTTAAACAGAGATTCCTCCGCGCAAGCGGTGCAGCAAACGACTGCGTACACTGCACCACAGCCGACATCCCGACAGACATCTTCTCCTGTGTTGCAGCAGCCAGTTTCCGTAGCGGCAAAGGAACAAAATGCGCGGGTATCGATGGGACTTCGCGCACAGAAAAAGACCATGGCGATCGATGAGATCCACACATTGGCAAAGGATGATAACAGCATTCAGCAGCTTGTGGATGCTGTACAGGTTCAGATGGGCAAGGTGCTCACCCGAAGCGAGATTGAAACAGTGGTGTCATTTTATACCTACGCTGGTCTGCCGCCGGAATATATCCTGCTTGCAACCGCTCACTGCTGTTCACAAAACAGAGGAAATGTGCGTGCACTGTCAAAGCTGCTTACTGATATGATGTCCGAACAGATCTATACTTATGAGCAGGCAGAGGAATATCTGACCCGCCGCCAGCAGCAGGACAGCGCACAGGGACAGGTGCGGGCAGCATTTGGTATTCACGACAGGAGCCTAACAAAACAGGAACAGAAATATATCGACACCTGGTTTATGGAATATCATTTTGATATCTCGATGGTTAAACTTGCCTATGAGCGCACCATCGACCAGATTGGAAAGGTTTCATTTCCTTACACTAACAAGATTCTGACAAGCTGGCACGAAAAGGGAATCACCAATCCAAAGGATGCAGTCAACGAACGTCAGAGCGCTAAGGCAATGGCAAAAACAGAGGCATCTTCTATTGATTTTGACCAGATCCAGCAGTTTATTACGTACGGTGGGGTAAAGCCGGAATAATATTTTTGAGTATGGAAGGACAGAAAGGTCTTTGATAGAAGATGAAGGGCTTTGAAAGAAACGACCGCTGGTTTTCTCTGTGCGGTTTAAACTGTGCGCTGTGTCCGATGTACCTGGGCAAATACTGCCCTGGATGCGGACAGGGAGAGGGGAACCAGTCCTGTGCGATTGCGCGGTGCAGCTTAGAACACGATAAGGTGGAATACTGCTTTTTGTGCAAAGAATACCCCTGTTCTAAATATCAAAATATTGATGAAGCAGACTCATTTATTACCCATCAAAATCAGAAAAAAGATATTGAGAAAGCAAGAATCATCGGCATAAAAGCGTATTGTGATGAGCAGAAGCGAAAAGAGCAGATTCTGCACTTTTTGCTCGAACAATTTAATGACGGACGAAAAAAGACCTTATACTCCACTGCGGTAAATCTTCTGGAAGAAAGCAGACTGGAGGACATGATTTGCCAGCTGCAGGATGAGCAGATTTTAAAACAGCCGCTGCGGGAAAAGGCAGCTGCCGCGTCGCGGCTTCTCAAGCAGGCGGCAGAAAGCCAGGGAGTTTCATTAAAGCTGCGCAAAGTATCCAAATAGTGAGAGTTTGAGAGTTGTGTTTTAGATTAAAAGGAGGAAGTGTATGGGTTACCCAAGGGAAATTTATCAGCAGGCGTCAGCGGTGCTGTCAGCACGGCGCCAGCAGGCAAACGAACAGACGCTGATGCACCGGCGGGAGATCTACGCACTTCTGCCTCAGATAGAAAAATATGATAAGGAGCTTGCCCAGATTGGAATGAAGACTATTCAGGCAGTGGCAGGTTCACCAGATCAAGTGGAAACCATCATCGAACGATTAAAGCAGCAGAGCCTTGGACTGCAAAAGCAGCGGGATGATCTGCTTGCAGCGGCGGGATTGCTGGAGGTATATCGAGATGATGGGCATACCTGCAAGATATGTAAGGACAGCGGCTATGTCGGCTCAAAAAAATGTGAGTGTTTTCTTGCTCTGCTGCGGGAAGCGGCATTTGATTTTCTGGGAGCAACGCGCCCGCAGGACTGCCGCTTTGAAAACTTTTCACTGGACTATTACAGCCCGAACCCTCTGGCAAATGGTGTGATTCCGTATCAGAGGATGAGCCAGATCAAAAAGTTCTGCATGGAGTATGCACAGAATTTTTCAGCGGATACCCAAAAAAGAATCGGTCATCACGTCACTGCGTCCCCAAGCCTTCTGTTTTTGGGCAACACCGGACTTGGCAAGACCCATCTTTCGCTGGCGATTGCCGGCGAGGTTATCAATAAGGGATATGGTGTCATCTACGGTTCGGCACAGAATCTGCTGGCAAGGCTGGAAAAGGAGAAATTTTCCTATTCCAATCAGGAAGAGGAACAAAGCTATCTGTCACTGGTGCTGGAATGTGATCTGTTGATTCTGGACGACCTTGGAACCGAGTTCTTAAGCCAGTTTGTAACCTCAATGATTTATAATATCATCAACACCAGACTCCTGGAGGGAAGACCGACCATCATCAGTACCAATCTTTCCTTCCCGGATATCAGCAAGCGATATACGGACCGACTGGCATCCAGACTGTTTGGCGGCTATACACAGTTTGAGTTTATTGGACGGGATGTTCGGATTCAGAGCAAGATTATGGGGTGAGTTTATGTATACCGAAAAAGAGCGGGCAAAGCTGTTGATTCAGGCGGCAACGGTGATTTCCACCTACCCCGAAATCGAGGGGATTGTACAGGTCGGTTCGGGTGTGGAAAAATTTCCGGATGAATATTCGGACATTGATCTGATTTTATCGACCTTTCTTCCCGAACAGGTTCCGATGCTTCGGGTCAGACTGGATAAATTGTTTAACGATGCGCTTTATATCCGGCAGAAAGAACTTCCGCAGGGAATGTTTCTGTATGTTTTTCTGCGCAACGGCCTTGAGTTTGATGTCGTGCTTCTTCCTACCGAGGCGCTGCAGGTGCGTTCGGCGCAGTGGAAGATTTTGACGGATAAGACCGGAAAGGTTTTAAACCGGATGCACAACTCCCAGCTGGAGGGGATGGACCAGCAGACCTTCCGCGATACCCTGCTTGAGTGGGAGTTTGAGATTATCTATGCTTTGCGGGGAATTTTGTTTGAGATCCAGCGGGAAAACTTTCTGTATGTTCTTTCCCGTATGGAGTTTGTCCGCGATAAACTGGTGCGGTTAGAGTGTTACTACGAAAAAAAGGAACAGCATCAGTTTAAGGACTACCGCACACTAGATCGGGATTTTCTGTTTCGACTGCAGGCGACCTACCCGAGAGAGTTCGCGCGCCAGCCGATGTTAGTGTGCACGCAGCGCCTGCTTCAGCTGTTTTTAAAACAGCACAGTGACAATAATATGTGGGAAATCGACAGCAGAATGCTGGACATTTTGAAGATATAAGGAGAGAATGAATGATAACAGCATTGCTTGAAGTCGCACAGACCGATCTGGTGGAAGAGGTCGTTACAGTCAGCGGTCAATTTAAACAGAATCTGTATGGGCTGATTGAAAAGATCCTGAAAAACCGGGGAAATATTCTGTGGGCACTTTTTTCCATTCTGATTATTATTCTGCTTGCAAGACTTGCGCTGAAAATCGTGTCATCGGTGACAACGAAGGTCATGCAGAATGAAAAATATCAAAATAATACACCGGTGGCAAAGCGAACCCGAACGCTGATGACCCTGTTCCGAAGTGTTGCCCGTTATGCCATCTACTTCTTTGTTTTTCTGATCGTGCTGAGCATCCTGGGAATGGGAAAACCGCTCAATAACCTTTTGGTCACTGCGGGAATCGGAAGCTTGGCAATCGGTTTTGGTGCCCAGAACCTGGTTCGTGACGTGGTATCGGGAATGTTCATGATTTTTGAAAATCAGTTTTCTGTCGGGGATTATATCAAGATCGACGATGTTGAGGGAACCGTAGAAGCGACTGCCATGCGAGTGACCTATCTTCGCTCGGCCAAGGGTGACCAGATCATCATTCCAAACGGAACCATCACCCGTGTCATCAACTATAACAAGGGAACTTCGGTGGCCTCTATTACCGTTTCCACTGCCTATGAGTCGGATACCCGCAAGGTCATAGAGCTTTTGGAACGAGCAGTCAACAAGTATGCGCAGGAATATGCAGAGCTCATTGAGGAACCTCCTTTTGTACAGGGAATTATCAATCTGGGAGAATCCAGTGTCGATATCGGAATTATCTGCAAGGTAAAGCCGATGAAGCAGTGGGAAGTGGAGCGCGGAATGCGCCTTGCCATCAAAGAGATGTTTGATGCAAACGGAGTTGGATTTCCATATCCTCATCTGGTCACGGTTCCTTATGAAAAGCCGGCTGACTTTGTCGGCAAGGAAGACATCTTTGTGGAGAAAAAAGACCTGCACCAGGATCTTGAATCCTGGCAGCAGGTGGATGCCGATGCGGTGGATATATAAGAATCAAAAAAGCCGGGAAAAACCGGCTTTTTTTCTACCCTTATTTGCATGCCAGATGGATTTCCTGTTCGTCCGGAGAAAAGTCGCAGACGAGGGTGCTGTCTGGCAGAAGTTTTCCACTTAAAATCATCTCGGCAGCAGGGTCTTCAATCATCTTCTGGACAGCGCGGCGCAGCGGTCTTGCTCCGTACTGCGGGCTGTATCCCTTGGCGCACAGCTGTTTTCTGGCAGCAGGAGTACACTCAAGAGAAACATCCAGCGCTCCGATGCGCTGAGAAAGCTGATTAAGAAGATTCTGGCAGATCTGGTCGAGCTCATTTTCTCCCAGTTTATAGAACAGGATGGTCTCATCAATACGGTTTAAAAATTCAGGAGAGAAATGGTGCCGCAGTTCTTCCATAACATAAGATGAGGTCTTGGAGGAAAGTCGGGAACGATCTTCCGATTGATGCAGCTCAAATCCTAATGGGCCTTTTTCGAAGAAGTAACGCGCACCAAGGTTTGAGGTCATGATGATGACAGCATTTTGAAAGCTTGCACGCCGTCCCTGCGAGTCTTTGAGGCTGCCTTCTTCCAAAATTTGCAGCAGGAGATTGAGTACATCCGGATGTGCCTTTTCCACTTCATCCAGCAGCACGACCGAGTATGGCTTGCGGCGGATACGATCGGTGAGCTGGCCGCCTTCCTCAAAGCCGATATATCCGGGTGGCGAGCCGATCATGCGGGACACCGAGTGCTTTTCCATATACTCGGACATATCCAGCCGGATCATACATTCATCCGAGCCAAACAGTTCCTCGGCAAGGGCTTTGCACAGCTCGGTTTTTCCTACGCCGGTTGGACCCAGAAAGAGGAAGGACGCGGCAGGACGGTGCGGGTCGTTTAGCCCTACGCGGGAACGGCGGATTGCACGGGAGACCGCGCTGACTGCTTCCGGCTGTCCAATGACCCGTTTGGAAAGATTTTCTTCCAGAGAAAGCAGCCGACGGGACTGGTCTGATTTGGGAAGCAGGCGAGACATCAGGGAGGAGACTTCGATGCCGGTGCTTTCCGAAACGATCTGGGCAATATCTGAAGCGGTGACAGGGCGCTTTTTGCAGCTTTGTCGGCGCTGGAGCTGCTCAGAAAATAGCGTCAGTTTTTCCAGAGCCTGAGACTCCTGATCACGCAGGATGGCAGCCTGTTCAAAATCTTGACGGAGGATTGCCGCCTCCTTTTTTTCTTTTAAGTCGAGATAGGTTTCATCCAGCCGGCGGTAGTCGCTGTTTGGCTTGCAGCAGTCCTGCTGGGCGACCTTGGCGGAGGCTTCATCCATCAGGTCGATGGCTTTGTCCGGAAGAAAGCGTTCGCTTAAGTAGCGGCGGGAAAGACGTACAGCTGCTCCGATTGCTTCTTCTGTGATGTGTACGCCGTGATGCTGTTCATAGCGGGGAAGAATGCCGCGCAGAATCTGGATTGCCTGCTCTTCGCTGGGTTCTTCGACCAGAACACTTTGAAATCTGCGCTCCAGTGCAGAATCCTTTTCGATATAGCGGCGGTATTCTGCAATGGTGGTTGCGCCCATCAGCTGGATTTCTCCGCGGGAAAGCTGGGGTTTTAAGATATTGGCGGCATCAATCGAGCCTTCGGCGGCGCCTGCACCGATGATGTTGTGGATTTCATCGATAAACAGGATAACATCCTTTGCCTTGGCAGCCTCATCCATCAGATTTTTAACCCGTTCTTCAAATTCGCCGCGGTATTTTGTCCCTGCCACCATCGAGACAAGGTCCAGCGCAATCAGCCGCTTGTTCTGTAAGACCTGCGGAACCTTTCCCTGTGCGATGCGCTGGGCAAGCCCTTCGGCAATAGCGGTCTTTCCAACACCAGCCTCCCCAATTAGGCAGGGATTGTTTTTGCTTCGGCGGGACAGAATTCGAACTACCCGTTCGATTTCGTTTTCCCGCCCGATGACAGGGTCGAGCAGTTTGTTTTTGGCTTTTTCGGTCAAGTCGCGACCGAATTTATCCAGCAGGACGGTGTGATAAGATTCTTTTTTTCTGGAAAAGCTCTGGCTTCCTTCTGACTGTCCCAGGGGAAGGGTGCTGGAGAGGTCGCCAGAAAAATCCATTGCCTGACAAAGCTGGCGATAAAGAATGATAGGATCTGCACCCAGCTGGGCAAGAAAACGGACGGCGTAGCAATCCTTTTCCCGAAGCAGGGACATCAGGATATGTTCACTGCCGACCGTTTCGCAGTTGTTTTTTCGGCTTTCCAGAATGCTCTGTTCCAGAATACGGCGGCATCTCGGGGTCATATCGGAAGGAGAGAGCTTGGACTGGATGCCCCGCCCCACCGTTTTGATCAGCAGGTCAAGCACCGCTTCTGGCTCCACTCCATTTTGTGTCAGACAATGATAGGCGGCGCCGCTGTCTTCCAGCAGCAGACCGAGGAGAAGATGTTCACTTCCGATATAGGTATGTCCCAGCAGACACGCCTGCGAGAGCGCAAGGTTGACTGCATCATTGGCGCGGGGGGTAAATCCGCGGAATCGAAACATAAGGTCACCATCCTTTGAAATTTTGTTTCAGAATAGAATCACACTTTTTGTGGCGGATGCTTATACTGTTAATGAACAGCGGAAAAAACGTTTGCAAAACGCTTTTGAGAAGGATGACAGGAAAAATACATCACGAGCGCTGTCCTGACATAGCAGAATATTGGATTTGACCGGCGATTTATTCCGAAAACAGGTTAAAAAATGTTTTGCATCTTCCAAAAAAGTCAGTAACCGTTTTTCACCGTTCTTCATAGTATAGTCTGAAATCAATCATTAGGAGGTACTTATTTATGTACGGTAACAATAACTGGTGGATTCTGATTCTCATCCTGATCTTCTGCTGTGGCGGCTGCAGCTTTAACTGCAATGGCTGTGGATGTGGCTGCAATGGCAGCTCTTCCAACAACAGCTGCGGCGGCAATAGCTGCGGTTGCAACAACAACTGTGGCTGCAGCTGTAACTGCAACTGCTGCTGCGACTAATCGCATCGCCAGATAGGGTTGGGAAGGATTCCCAGAAGCAAAAAGCTCGGAAACTTGTTTTCCGGGCTTTTTGTGTATGATTTTATAAATGTCAGTAATAATATAAATTATGTATGAAACGAACTTTTTGTAAAGAAAAGGGTAGAATGATTGATTTTAGTGAAATTTTGCACTATGATACATTTATACATAAAAAATGTTTTGGAGAAAAGGAGTGGGATGACATATGAACGATATAAAAAATCCAAAAACAAAAAAGCCGATGATTTATTATTACGTCATTGCGCTGCTGGTTTTTATGCTGCTCAATACTTTCTTGTTCCCAAGTCTGTTTCGCCGCACCGAGCGTGAGGTCGATTACAGTACCTTCATGAATCAGCTCAATGAAGGTCAAATTCAGCAGGTAGAGGTTCAGGATCAGAAAATTGAGTACATTCTGAAAGACCAGGAAGACTGGAATATCTATGTTACCGGAAACATGGGTGACCCGAATCTGGTGGACAAACTGGAAGCTGCGGACGTCATCTATGGCAAGGAAATCCAGGAGCCAATGTCGCCGCTGCTGTATCTGCTGATCAGTGTCGGCTTCCCGATTCTGCTGTTTGTTGGAGTAGGGCAGCTGCTTTCCAGAACCTTGCAAAAGAAAATGGGCGGAGGAAATGCCATGACCTTTGGCAAGAGCAATGCAAAGGTCTATGTGGAAGCACAAACTGGCAAAACCTTTGCCGACGTTGCCGGTGAGGATGAAGCGAAAGAAGCACTGGGAGAAATTGTTGACTTTCTGCACAATCCGAAGAAATATGAGGCAATTGGCGCACAGATGCCAAAAGGTGCACTGCTGGTAGGCCCTCCAGGAACCGGTAAAACCTTGCTTGCAAAAGCAGTTGCCGGTGAAGCGAGCGTACCATTCTTTTCTATTTCTGGTTCGGAATTTGTAGAGATGTTTGTTGGTGCCGGTGCGGCAAGGGTCAGAGATCTGTTCCGCCAGGCACAGGAAAAGGCACCATGTATCGTGTTTATCGATGAGATCGATACAATCGGTAAAAAACGTGACAGTGGTGTAATGGGCGGAAACGATGAACGCGAACAGACCTTGAACCAGCTGCTGACCGAGATGGACGGCTTTGATGGTAAAAAAGGTGTTGTGATTCTGGCAGCTACCAACCGTCCGGAAACTCTGGATAAGGCGTTGCTCCGTCCAGGAAGATTTGACCGAAGAATCCCGGTTGAATTACCTGACCTTGCAGGCAGAGAGGCCATTTTGAGGGTTCATGCAAAAGATAAACAGATGGCTCCAAATATTGACTATTCTGTTATCGCAAGAGCAACTGCAGGTGCTTCCGGTGCAGAACTTGCTAATATCGTCAACGAAGCTGCACTGCGTGCGGTACGAAATAACCGTACACAGGTTGAACAGGGTGACCTGGAAGAAGCAGTGGAAACAGTTATCGCAGGTTACCAGAGAAAAAGTGCTGTGGTATCAGAGAAGGATAAAAAGATTGTGGCATACCATGAAATCGGACATGCGCTGGTGGCTGCAATGCAGAAACATTCTGCTCCGGTGCACAAAATCACCATTGTACCAAGAACTTCCGGTGCACTGGGCTACACCATGCAGGTAGAGGAAGAGGATACCTTGCTGATGAGCAAGGAGGAAGCGATTGATAAAATCACAACCTATACCGGCGGAAGGGTGGCAGAAGAGGTTATCTTCGGTTCCATCACCTCGGGTGCATCCAACGATATCGAACAGGCAACCAAGCTTGCCCGCGCGATGGTTACCCGTCTTGGTATGAGTGATAATTTCGGTATGATGGCATTGGAAACAGTGAACAATCAGTATCTGGGTGGGGATGCATCGCTTGCCTGCTCAGAAGAGACCGCTGCAAAAATCGATCAGGAGGTTTGCACCCTGATTGCACAGTGTCATGATCATGCAAAAGAAATCTTGCTGCAAAACATGCCAAAACTTCATGAGCTAGCTTCTTATCTGCTGGAAAAGGAAACCATTACCGGCGAAGAGTTTATGGAAATTTTAAATGCTCCGGTAAAATCTCAGGAAGAACAAGAGTAAAATAGTCAAAACAAAAGGCTGTCAGTATGAAACTGACAGCCTTTTTTATATTATTTTTTAGACGGATATTCCATAATTCGGGTAATGAAATTTAAGTTTAACAATTCTTCGCCGCGTTTTGTCTGGAGCAGGATCGCATCGTCATCCACTTGGGTGATCACGCCGCGTGCCTGAGAATCAAAGTAATAGATAATGCAGTTTTTTCCAAGAAAACGTTTGGCAAGTTCCATCATTTGTAATCGCTCCTTTGACCCAGTGAATCGAATCTGCTGCTGAAACATGAGCATCTTTCTCCGATGAAGCAGAGGCAGAATGATCATGAAAAAAATGAGCAACGCAGCAATGGTTGATGAGTTCAAAATCAATCACCTCATTGATACCTGATAATGGAAATATATCATATCCCTGCCTGATTTGCAAGAAAAGAAAAATGGCAGTTTTCAAAAAAGAAATGGGAATTAAAGAATAAGAAACCGGCATATCTTTTAAAATAATACCACAAAGAAAAGTAAAGTAAAGAAAATAAAAGAAAAGGAAATAAAACAACAGAAAATAATAATAAAACAGGAGTTATAGTAGTTGTTGCAGGGTGAAACAATGTGATAAATCATAGATACATGCTTTACAAAATAAGAAGATTGGTATTTGTCGTTTGTTCTCGGGAAATATTGCAGACAGCAAAGGGCAGGATATGGCAGGATTGGCAATTTCCCGCGTGCAGAAGAAAAGAAATTTAGAATTCTCCAAAATTCTGGCGGGAAATGAAGCATTCGGTCGAAGTGATATGAGCATAAAAAAACAGAGCCTTTCCCGAAAGAAAAGCTCTGTTTGGTTTTATGTGGATTAACTTAGAGGCTCTGCAGAATCTCGTTGTAGATTTTGTCTGCCAGAGGAAGAGCCTTCTGGAGGATTTCCTCGCCTTTGGTGCGGTATTCATTTACGAATGCCTCGTCGCGGATGCCGCCGAGATTGATCAGAACATTGAGCCATGCGCCCTGTACAGCGGATTTGAGGTTGAGGGATGCAACACCCAGATCGCTTGCAGCGTTGGTGTTAGTGCAGCCTAAGCCCATTTCAACTACAGTGAGCGATTCCAGACACAGCTCCATAATGGAGTATGGAACCAGAGTAGCTTCCTTGAGTGCTTTCTGCATTGCTTCCTTGCGGGCAGCTTTTTCCTCGTCAGTGGATTTTGGCATTGCAAAAACAGCAGATACACCATCAAAAGCTTCGGTATCGCGGTCGATGCCGTTTACCAGCTCTTTGGTGAGTTTATCAGCGCGATCGAAGATCTGCTGAACCTTTTCTTCATATTCAGCGTATTTTGGTTTGCCCAGAGTGAGAGCAGCAACCATTTTGGAAAGACCAACGCCCATTGCGCCAGCCAGAGCAGAAGCAGAGCCGCCGCCCGGAGCAGGTGCATCCGAAGCAAGGACAGAGATAAATTCATTAACTTTCATTTCGGTCAGTTTCATCGGAAAATCATCCTTTCAAAAGATAGGAGGTCATAAAAAAGTTTTTGGTAGTTGAAAACTTGTTTTCTAACTTGCTTTTCTTCAAAAAGCTCATGGGGGTGCGGGGGCAACGCCCCTGTGACACTTCACAAAAAATATAAAAATCGATAGGGGCACAGTCCCTGTTTGGGGCTGCCGCACGTCAGTGCGTGGCACACGGCAAGTGTGCCTAGCGTACAGCGATGTGTCGCGAAAGCCAGAACAGACAGCTGCCTGTATTTACACAGGCAGGGTACTGCCGTACCGCAGCACCAAAATAGAATCCAGCCTCTATCGTTTTTGATATTTTTATTATTTTATTTTGGAGTGTTTCGCTCACTGCGGTGAGCGACTAAAGGCTCTGCCTTTAGAATCCGCCACCTTTTGAAAAAGGTGGACGAAAACTTCTGTTTTTGTCCTCTCACTACCCGTCTTTGCGCCGTAGGCGAACAGGGTGCAGGCTCAGCCTGCTTTTTGAAAAAAATTGAGTAAAACTTTTATTTTACAACCTTACCATTTTTAATTACAGTCTGAACCAGATTGTTTCCGTAACGGTAGAAGATAAAGTTCAAATTGTCTGCATCCCAGATCAGCAGATCAGCCTGCTTTCCGACCTCGACAGTGCCGATCTGGTCAGCTTTGCCGATAGCTGCAGCAGCGTTTAAGGTGGCAGCAGTCAGAACTTCTTCTGGGGTCAGTCGGTAACGATAGCAGGCAATGTTCATTGCAAGCTGTAAGGAAAGGTTCGGGGTCGAGCCCGGGTTAAAGTCGCTTGCAACTGCGACTGGAACACCTGCTTCTACCATCTTTCTGGCAGGAGCAAAGGTTGCACCCAGATAGAAGGAGGTTGCCGGCAGCAGACAGGCAATTGTGCCGCCCTTTGCCATCGATGCGATTCCCTCATCCGGGCATACAATCAGGTGTTCGGCAGAAACTGCACCGATCTCTCCGGCAAGAACTGAGCCGCCGATTGGGTCGATTTCGTCCGCATGGATTTTAGCTCCCAGTCCATGTTTTTGAGCAGCAGTGAGGATGCGGCGGGATTCTTCGGCGGTGAATACACCGGTTTCACAGAACACATCGCAGAAATCAGCCAGTTTATGCTCTGCGACATAAGGAAGCATCTTGTCGATGATGAGGGAGAGATAACCCTCACGGTCATCCTTATACTCTTCTGGAAGTGCATGAGCTGCCATAAAGGTGGAAACAAGTTCGACTGGCTGGCTTTCCTGCAAGCGTTTTACAACGTTTAGCTGTTTTAATTCATTTTCAAAGTCCAGACCATAACCGCTCTTTGCTTCACAGGTTGTGGTTCCCAAAGAAAGCATGGTGTCAAGGGCTTTAGCTGTTTTGTCAAACAGTTCATCCTCGGTTGCTTTTCTGGTGCTGCAAACGGTGGAAAGAATGCCGCCGCCCTGCGCCAGAATGTCCAGATAAGGCACGCCATGCAGCTTTAATGCAAGCTCGTGTTCACGCCAACCGCCAAAGACAAGGTGAGTGTGCGCGTCTACAAGGCCTGCTGTGACCAGTTTATTGTTCGCATCGATAGTTTTGCAGCCGTCACAGCGCAGATCAGCAGGAACTTCACCCTCTCCGACAGCAACGATTTTGTTCTCTTCTACAGCAACATAAGCGTTTTCGATGATCTGGATTTCGCCCTGTGCCTTGCCGCCATGGGCAGAATTGCCGCAGGCGGTGGCGAGCATACCGATATTATAAATCAACAGGGAAGGTTTCATGGTAGATCCTCCTTTTTTAAAATTACAGGAGGTGTTTCTCCATAACCTGATTGTCTTTGTCGAAGTTTTCCAGCTTCAGATAGTATTCAGCGGTTTCAACCAGAGCATCCATTGGAACAATACCGATCAGCTCGGAACCGATGATATGTACGCCGTATCTTGCAGCTTCGAAACGAACAGTTTCATAAACGCGGTAGATTGGAGTCTTGGTGTAGTTGGTCATATTGATAGAAACCTGAGCGGTGTTTCTTTCTTCCAGCATAACACCGATGGATTTTACCCAGCGCATACCACCGGAGGATTCACGGATGGTTTTTGCAATCTTGTTAGCAATCTCAACATCGGAGGTAGAGAGGTTGATGTTGAAAGCAACCAGTGGGAAGCGTGCGCCGACTGCAACGATACCAGCAGTTGGATGGATTTCATGGTTGCCGTAGTCTGGGTACCACTGTGGGTCTTTGAGTTTTTCCGGCATTGCTTCAAACTGACCTTTGCGGATTGCAGCGAGGTTTCTTCTGTGTGGAGCAGTAGCGGATTCTTCGTACAGAGTAACCGGCATACCCAGTTCTTCCCAGATTCTCTGACCTACTTTTTTGGAAATTTCGATACATTCTTCCATTGGAACATCCTTAACTGGAGTGAATGGGATAACGTCAACTGCGCCCATACGAGGATGTTCACCGTGATGTTTGGTCATATCGATCTTTTCAACACAAGCTTTTGCAAAGCGGAAAGCAGCCTCTGCCATCTGGTCAGGGTCACCAACGATGGTGAACACGCTGCGGTTATGGTTTTCATCAGAGGAGTAGTCCATCAGTGCAACGCCCGGAACACTGCGGACAGCATCAGCGATATATTCGATTACTTCTTTATTTCTGCCTTCAGAACAGTTTGGTACGCATTCAATAATTCTTGCCATAGTAATCAGACTCCTTTATGGAAAATAAAAACTTCAAAATGAAAAAGTTTTTGGTTGAGCTTTTTTCAAAAAGCTCATGGGGGTACGGGGGTGAAACCCCTGTGACACCGTACAAAAATATAAAAATCAATAAAGGTATTAGTCCCTGTTTGGGGTTGCCGCACGTCAGTGCGCATCTGCACACACTTGTGCAGATGGGAAGCACCTACCGCCCGTCTTTGCGCCGTAGGCGAACAGCAACCAGGCTCAGCAAGTACCAGATTTAAACTGGTACTGTCAAAAATCATCCACAGGATAATTTTTGAGGACGGTTTGTAATCGAAATCGGTTCTTGGACCCCTTTTCACTTGCAAAAGGGGTCCAAACCCCCGAAAATGCGCTTTCACGGATAAAGAGTTTCGCTCACTGCGGTGAGCGACTAAAGGCTCTGCCTTTAGAATCCGCCACCTTTTTCAAAAGGTGGACGAAAACTTTTGTTTTCGCCTGCTATTTTGCTTCGTGATGACCGGTCATGGTCTTAACAGCCTTTGCAACGATTTCATCATCTGCAATGTAAGGCAGGGTAACATGATACTGACCTGGATGGGACTGGTTAAATTCAACACAGGTTTCAATCGAGTGCTCGTTTCTAGCCCAGGAACGACGTGCAACACCGCTCATAACGTCCCAGATCATCGAAACTTTCAGGATCTCATCCACGCGTGCGGAACCATCCAGAACCATACCGAAGCCGCCGTTGATCGCTTTACCGATACCGGTACCGCCGCCGTTGTGCAAAGCAACCAGGCTCATGCCGCGTGCGCAGTTTCCTGCAAAGCACTGAACTGCCATATCTGCCATAATGTTGGAACCATCCTTGATGTTGGAGGTTTCACGGAAGGTGGAGTCTGTACCGGAAGTATCATGGTGGTCACGACCGAGCATAACCGGACCGATCTTGCCCTGACGAACCATTTCGTTGAATTTGAGCGCGATCTTGGTTCTGCCGTAAGCGTCCTGATACAGGATACGGCACTGGGTACCAACAACCAGTTTGTTCTTCTTAGCATCGCGAACCCAGATCCAGTTGTCGCGGTCCTGATAACGTGCGTTTGGATCGATGCATTCCATTGCAGCAGCATCAGTTGCATCGAGGTCTTCCGGTTTACCGGACAGGCAGCACCAACGGAATGGACCATAGCCGTAGTCGAACAGGCATGGGCCGAGGATGTCTTCAACATAGGATGGGAAGATGAAGCCGTCTACTTCGTCGTGGCCGTTCTTGCAGATTTCTGGAACACCAGCATCATAAACTGCTTTCAGGAAGCTGTTGCCGTAGTCAAAGAAGTAGGTTCCCTGTTCATGCATCTTGCAGATCAGCTCATAGTGATGGCGCAGAGTTTTGTTTACAAGTTCCTTGAAGCCTTCTGGGTCTTTGTCCAGCATTTCGGTACGCTGTTCAAAGGTCAGACCCTGTGGGCAGTAACCGCCGTCGTATGGTACATGGCAGGAAGTCTGGTCGGAGAGCAGGTCAACGTGGATGTTTTTCTCCAGTAGGAATTCCAGCAGGTCAACAACGTTGCCGTGGTAAGCGATCGCACAAGGCTCTTTCGCTTTCTGTGCTTCCAGTGCCCAATTCAGTGCTTCTTCCAGACTGTCGGTGTATTTATCTACCCAGCCCTGTGTATAACGGGTCATGATACGGGAAATGTCAACCTCAGCAATGATCGAAGCAGCGCCAGCAATATCAGCAGCTTTACCCTGTGCACCGGACATGCCGCCCAAACCGGAGGTAACGTACAGTTTGCCTGCGAGGTTGCCTTCCTTCGGAACGCCTAGAACCAAACGACCAGCATTGAGCAAGGTGTTGAAGGTACCATGTACGATACCCTGTGGACCGATGTACATCCAGCCGCCGGCGGTCATCTGACCATAGTTTGCAACGCCCAGAGCAGCAGCACGGTTGAATGCCTGCTGATTATCGAACATACCGATCATCAGACCGTTTGTGATGATGACACGAGGAGAAGTCTTGTGGGATTTAAACAGACCAAGTGGATGACCGGATTCAATAACGAGGGTCTGATCATCGGTCAGAACTTCCAGATATTTTTTAATCAGGCGGTATTGCATCCAGTTCTGGCAAACCTGACCGGTTTCACCATAGGTGGTCAGTTCGTATGGATAAAGCGCAACATCAAAGTCGAGGTTGTTGTCGATCATAACCTGGAAAGCTTTGCCTTCGATGCAGTTACCTTTATACTGGTCGATTGGCTTGCCGTGCAGTTCACCCTGTGGGCGGAAACGGTAGCCGTAGATGCGGCCATGCTCATCCAGCTCTTTTGCAAATTCCATTGCCATCTGTTCATGGTGGTCAGGATGGATATAGCGCAAAGCGTTTTTGATTGCGAGTGCCTTATCGGACTCGGTCAGATGAGATTCTCGTCTTGGAGCGCGGCGAATACCCTCAACGAATGTTGGATATTCGGGAAGTTCATAGTCGAGCTTGATAATCATAGCGTCCTGTGGATTGTAGTCCATAATAAAACCTCCTGTTTTTATGAAATGAAATGGTATTAAATAAAAGGAATTGTATGTAATAAATAAAGTTTTTGGTTGAGCTTTTTTCAAAAAGCTCATGGAGGTACGGGGGCAACGCCCCTGTGACACAAAACAACAAAATATAAATCAATAGTGGCACTATCTCTGTTCGGGGCTGCCGCACGTCAGTGCGCATCTGCACGCAACGGTGCAGATGGAAAACGGAGCTGATTCCAGCCGTCAAAAATCATCCACTGGATAATTTTTGAGTTTGCTCACTGCTCGCAATCGGTTTTCGAGAACCTTTTCTCTTGCAAAAAGGTTCTCGAGCTCTCCCAATGAGCGCCTGACGATAAAGAGTTTCGCTCACTGCGGTGAGCGACCAAAGGCGTTGCCTCTGGACACCACCACCTTTTGAAAAAGGTGGACGAAAACTTTTGTTTTCATCGAATGAGCGAGTGTGTTAACGCGAGCGATTGCCGTGTGCTGAAACTGCAATTTCACACGAAACCAAAGCGCGAAACAGGGTCCAGGCTCAGCCTGGTTATTCGAAATCAGCAACAGTTTCTCTTACAATGTCGAGTAGTTCACCGCTGCGAACCAGTTTTTCACATGCCTTGATATCCTGCCACAGTTCGCGGTCGGTTTCATAGAAAGCAACATCTTTGCGGACACGGTCATAAACCTTCTGATGAACTGGGGAAATGCCCTGTCCGTGGGTGTTCAGTCTGCGGCGGATGTCGATTGCCTGACATGCGGTCAGCAGCTCGTCAGCCAGTACAGAGAGTGTATTCTGTACAATCCAGCCGGACTTTCTTGCAGCGGTGGTTCCCATCGAAACCATATCCTCCTGGTTTGCGGAAGATGGGATGGAGTCTACCGATGCAGGATGAGCCAATACCTTGTTTTCCGAAACCATCGAAGCTGCGGAATACTGAACGATCATATAACCGGAGTTAACACCGCCCTCGGTGGTGAGGAATGGAGTCAGACCGTTAGAAAGTGCGGCATTGACCATGCGCTCGGTGCGGCGTTCGGAAATGTCTGCAATCTCCGAGCAGGCGATACCCAAAAAGTCGAATGCGAGAGCCATCGGTTCGCCATGGAAGTTTCCACCGGAGATAACATTTTCATCGTCCAGGAAAACAAGCGGGTTGTCGGTAACGGCATTGAGCTCGATGGATACTTTTTCTTTTACATATTCGATTGCATCGCGGATTGCACCATGTACCTGTGGAATGCAGCGCAGGGAATAAGCATCCTGTACGCGATCGGACTGGCAGTTTTTCAGAATTTCGGAGCCTTCGGTCAGCAGACGGAAGTTTTTAGCAACCATCATCTGTCCTTTGTGGCCGCGAACAGCATGAACACGTTCGTCAAATGCATTAAGCAGACCGGTTAAGCCCTCCATAGTCATGGAGCCGATCAGGTCAGCAAGCTGTGCAGCACAGATAGTATCATACAGGGAAAGGGTACCTACGGATGTCATAGCGCAGGTTCCGTTTGTCAATCCCAGACCTTCCTTGCAAACCAGTGTATCCAGTGTTTTGATGCCAGCTTTTTCCATTGCTTCGCCGCCGTCCATCTCAACACCCTGATAAACCGCTCTGCCCTTACCAAGCAGCGGCAGGGACATGTGTGCCAGCGGAGCGAGGTCGCCGGAAGCACCCAGAGAACCCTTCTGTGGAACAACTGGATGAACGCCTTTATTGAGCATTTCTGCCATCATGGTAACCAGTACAGGGCGAACGCCGGATACGCCGCCACACAGAGCGTTTGCACGCAGAAGCAGCATGCCGCGGACAACTTCTTCGGAATAAGGATCGCCGGTAGCGGTGCAGTGGCTCAGAATTAGATTAGTGGAAAGAGTGTTGGACATCTCTTCTGGAACAGCAACGCGGGCAAAATCGCCAAAACCTGTGGTGATGCCATATGCAACACGTTTTTCGGAAGCAATTTTTTCGGCAAGATCACGGGATTTCTGCATTGCATCCAGAGCTTCTTTGGCAACACTGACTTTTGCGCCAAATCGTGCAACTGCAACAAATGACTCGATTGTCAGACTGTGACCGTCGATGACAACATCTTTGATGATAGATGGATTCATAATCATTTTGACACTCACCTTTTCTTAAAAAATAAAATCGATTCAATGTGGAAAAATATTTCCTCTTTATATTCAAGATAACAGATGGATCAGGTAGTGTCAAACAAAAACATGGTTTTTCTCTATAAATTTTCTGTATTTTTTAAACTAGGGTATGTTTATCTGTATAAAATGACGGTGATTTTTCACAAAGATAACGTAATTTTTTAAGCAATATGTTATCATGTTATCAGGCTAAAGTGAATAAAAAAGTCGAGGCAGTCTTAAATTACCTCGATAATAGAATCTTTTGAATCTTAATTTTATAGTTAACACATTGTGGTAAGTTTAGTTTAAGCAGATTAGTTTCCAATGTTTGTTTCGATTTATCTTTGGTATCAATTAAGACTCATGCCAAGTTCTGTGGTTCCCTGCACGACTACAAATCAGGATAAATCAGTCTCCAGAAAATCCCTGCGAAATCTGATAAGGAAAGATACTTCTTTATTAAAAGAAATACTTTCCTTCAAAAGTTTTCATGCTTGTTGAGAACTTATGTACTTACAGAGTTAACTTCAGAACGATTTTCTAGCGGGACAGCACCACATAAGGAGCAGTAATTTTTGAAACGTGGGATGGATCTCCCTTTTAGACGAACAAATGTGCAAAAACACAAAAAATAACAGGATGATTTTTAACAAAAGGTGATCTTTGATTAAATTTTAACTATAAAAGATTTAAGAAATTCAATTGGTAAAAGCCACAAAGTTTTTTGAGTTTTTTGTGAAAGCACACAATTTTTGTAAAAACCAATAAAAAAATGCTTTAAAATAACTTGTTTTATTGACTTTTATCCAAAAAACTGATATCATATTCACAACAACTACAGGAAAGAAATCCTGTAGAAATTATTTTGCAGATAACAAAAAGTGATGGATTCACATCGCAATGATGAATCCAAAATGTTTTCTGCAACAAAACAAAGGAGAGATTTTCCATGAAAAAGATTCTTGCGCTGATTCTGGCTGGCTGTATGGTATTATCCATGGCTGCTTGCGGTGGCAGTGAAACTGCAGCACCAACAGAAGAAAACACAGCAACCACAGAGGAAACCAAAGAAGAGGCTCCTGCTGAAAAAGCAGAAGAAACTGCTGAAGAAGTTGCTGCAGAAGTTCCAGCTGGCGGTAAAGTCGGCGTATGTATTTACAAATTCGACGACGCTTTCATGACTACATACCGTAACGCTCTTCAGGCAATCCTGGAAGAAAAAGGCTATGAAGTATCCGTTGTAGACGGCAACAACGACCAGGCAAAACAGACCGAGCAGGTTAACACCTTCATTACTCAGGGCGTTGACGCACTGATCATCAACCCAGTTATGACATCTGCTGCTGACACTATCATCGCAGCTGTTAAACAGGCAAACATCCCAACCGTACTGATCAACCGTGAGCCTACCGCTGAACAGATGGCAGCATACGACAAACTCGTTTATGTTGGCTGTGACGCAGCTCAGTCCGGTACCTTCCAGGGCGAAATCATTCTGGAAACCGAAAACAAAGGTGATATCAACGGCGACGGTAAAGTTTCCTACATTATGATCCAGGGCGACCCTGAAAACATCGACGCTCAGCTGCGTACAGAATACTCTGTAAAAGCTCTGACCGATGCTGGTATGGAAGTTGAACAGCTCGACCTCCAGCGTGGTGACTGGGACCGTAACAAAGGTCAGGAAATCGCACAGAACGACCTTGCAAAATTCGGTGATCAGATCGAAGTTGTATTCTGCAACAACGACGATATGGCAATCGGTGCTCTGCAGGCTATCCAGGCTGCTGGCCGCACTGTAAACGAAGACATCTACCTGGTAGGTGTTGATGCTCTGGATGCAGCTCTCAACGAAGTTGTTAACGGCAACCTGACCGGTACTGTACTCAACGACGCACAGAGCCAGGCAACACAGGCAGTAGCATGCATGGAAGAACTGCTGGGCGGCAAAACATATGCTGAAGGCGAACAGTCTGTTTACGTTGACTATGTCAAAGTAACTCCAGACAATGCAAGCGAATTTATCAAATAATTGGTAACGGCACAATAGTTAAGAATTTCGGGGTGCGTGTGCGCAGGACGCACACGCACCTTTCTTAATGTTGTGAAAACCAATAAGCTGAAAATCAGCAATTTAAAGGCCAGTTTTCTGGCAGGAAAAACTATTTGCGTCAGCTGATTTCAGAAGCAGGAAACCAAGTTTTGGCTTGTTTCTGAAATCAACTGACGGCATTTAGACGCAGAGGGAGGCAAGTGAGTTGTCTGAATATCGTTTGGAAATGCGTGGTGTCGTCAAAACCTTTCCGGGTGTTAAGGCATTGGACCATGCACAGTTAAGACTGCGTCCGGGCACGGTACACGCACTGATGGGAGAAAATGGTGCAGGTAAATCTACCTTGATGAAATGTATGTTTGGTATTTACCACATGGATGAAGGCGAGATCTACTATGAGGGAGAAAAGATCAAGATTTTGAACCCTCTGGATGCACTGCACAAAGGTATCGCCATGGTGCATCAGGAATTGCAGCCAATTCCAGAGCGCAGCATCGGTGAAAACATTTATGTTGGCCGCTATCCGGTAAAATCTTATGGACCAATCAAAACGATTGACCATAAAAAGATGTACGAGGATGCAGCAAGAGTTTTAAAGGAAGTTCATCTGGATTTTGATCCTAAGGCAAAACTGGGAACTTTGAGTGTATCCCAGATGCAGCTGGTTGAGATTGCAAAAGCAGTATCCGCTGACTGTAAGGTACTGATTCTGGATGAGCCAACCTCTTCGTTGACTGCGGCTGAGGTAGAGGCTCTGTTTACAATCGTAAACGAACTGCGCAGCAAAGGCGTTGCAATTGTATACATCAGCCACAAGATGGATGAGATTTTGAGAATTTCCGACGAAGTTACCATCATGCGAGATGGTCAGTATATCGGAACCTGGGCAGCGAAAGATCTGGACATTGACACCATCATCACCAAGATGGTTGGTCGTGAGCTGACAAATCTTTATCCAGAGCGTCACAATGTTCCGGGTGATGTTGTATTTGAAGTTGAGGATTTCACTTCGATCAATCCAAAGAGCTTCCGCAATGTCAGCTTCAATGTGCGCAAGGGTGAGATTCTGGGTGTAGCTGGTCTGGTTGGTGCACAGCGTACCGAATTGATGGAAGGTCTGTTTGGCCTGCGCTGCCACTCCAAGGGTCATATCCGCTATGCAGGAAAAGAATTGACCATCAATCAGCCTGCGGATGCGATTAAAAAAGGAATTGCGATGCTGACAGAAGACCGCCGCGCAACCGGTATTCTGGGTGTTCTGTCGATTGCAGATAACGTTTCCATCGCTTCGCTGAACAAATATCTGGTCGGCGGCATTATGCTGGATGATAAAAAGATCGAAAAACTGGTACAGGATAATGTAGCAAAACTTTCGATCAAAACACCATCTTCCAAGACACTGATTCAGTCTCTGTCGGGTGGTAACCAGCAGAAAGTTCTGATCAGCCGTTGGCTGGCAAACGATCCGGATGTCTTTATTCTGGATGAACCAACCCGCGGTATCGACGTCGGCGCAAAATATGAAATTTACTGTATTATTGAAGAACTTGCACGACAGGGTAAGTCTATTATCATGATTTCTTCCGAAATGGGCGAACTGATCGGTATGTCTGACCGCATCATGGTTATGTGTGACGGTCGAGTTACCGGATTTATCGATGGAGATAAAGCAAACCAGGAGAATATCATGGAACTGGCTACACAGTTTGAATAAGGAGGAAATAATTCATGGTACAAGCGCAAGTGAAAGGTAGTCCAATTACATCAAAAAGTGTAAAAAACTTTTTGTCCAATAACGCGATCATTATTTTGATCGTACTTCTGGCACTGGTTGTTGGTATCAGCACCGATAACTTCTTTAGTGTCAACAACTTTAGAAACCTGGTTGTAAACGTTTCCCCACGTTTCATCATTGCCTGTGGTGTATCCGGATGTCTGATCACTAAAGGTACCGACCTGTCCGCTGGACGTATGGTAGGTTTGTCTGCATGTCTTTCTGCAATGCTTCTGCAGAGCGTAGACTACAGTGCTCGTATGCTTCCATGGCTTCCAGATATCCCGGTTATCGGCGGTCTGATTATTGTATTGCTGATCTGTGCTATTTTTGGTGCAATCAGTGGTTGTGTTATCGCTTTCCTGAAGGTTCCACCATTCATCGCTACCCTGGGTATGCAGACAATCGTTTATGGTCTGTGCAGCGTTATCACAAACAACCAGCCAATGGGTGGTTATAAACAGAGCTACACCAACGTTGCAAACGGTTCTTTCTTTGTCATCCCATATCTGGCACTGATTGCACTGGCAGTAGGTATCTTCATGTGGTTCCTTTACAACAAGACCCGCCATGGTAAATATATGTACGCAATCGGCGGCAACGAAAGTGCTGCACAGGTTGCCGGTGTCAATGTATCTGCAACTCTGATTCGAATCTATGTTCTGGCTGCTGTTATGTACGCTCTGGGCGGCTTCCTGCTGGGTGCAAAAGCAGGTGGTGCTTCTACAGCAACCGGTTTTGGTTATGAGCTGGAAGCTATCGCAGCTTGTACTATCGGCGGCGTATCCACCAACGGTGGTGTTGGTCGTGTCAGCGGCGTACTGGTCGGCGTACTGGTATTTGAAACTTTGAAGATTTGTCTGCAGTTCCTCGGTGTAGACCCAGCTTACACCTTCATCGTACAGGGTCTCGTTATCATCGTTGCAGTTGCACTCGACCTTCGTAAATACCTTGCTAAGAAATAATATCAGCTTGGAAAATACAAAGCTTTGTGCTGTCTGTTTTATCAGTGTGTAATGAGATAGCATAGGAAAAATACGGGGAATTCTGACATCAGAAGATTGGCGGAATTTCCCGTGTTTTCTTTTTGGAAGGGAGGTTTATGGATGGACAACCGGGAAGAGGATCTGGCAAAAAAAGAGGAACTTTTGCGGGAGAGAGAAGAAGCTCTGCAAAAGAGAGAAGAGCAGCTAAAAGAAAAAGAAAGTCAGATGCAGTCCAGTAATGCCAAAGAGAGATTTTATGATAATTTTCGGAATGTTCCGGTCAAGTATATCGATTATTTGATTGCAGCTTGTGGGGTTGCGATTGTAGTTTGTGTTATTTTGGGCATGATGAAAGGCAGAGGAATCTTTTAATTGTAAGCGCAGTGAAGGCTGCGCTTTTTCTTTTGGAAAAATATTATTTTTGGGGAAAATCCTTTATTTTCCACAAATGTCTGGAAAATAAAGAAGGAGTATGCTATAATAAATCTATCATACGAAACCATTTGATTCATTTGAAAAATGGTTTTGACAGATGGAGAGGGGGAGAGCAGATGAGTCCTCGAAAACTGCTCTGTCAAAGAGGTCCGGTGGGATACTGGATTTCTTTGCGCAAGGAATATCTCCTGCGTGATCTGAAAACCTGCCTGAGTGGGGAGCATTATGCAAAACATTTGGACCCAACGCCGCTGCCTTGTCTGGTAAAAGGGCATACTTCCTTGCTGATGCGCCATCTGCATGGAGTGGAGATGCAGTTGCAGGAAGGGAAAAAGGTTAACCTTCAGATTGCAGCGGCCAAATTAAACGGAATTATCATTGAGCCGGGACAGACCTTTTCCTTTTGGGGGTTGGTGGGACATCCAACCGAGAAAGAAGGATATACTCAGGGGCTGGTAATTGCAGGAAGCCAGATGAAAGCAGGAATTGCAGGAGGGCTGTGTCAGCTTGCCAATATGGTACACTGGCTGGTGCTCAACAGTCCGATGACAGTGACCGAACTGCATCATCACTCTGATGCACTGTTTCCAGATGAGCGCAGGACTGTTCCCTTTGGAACAGGGACTTCTGTCTTTTATAAAAATATCGACTATCAGTTTAAAAATACGACAGATCAGCCGGTACAGCTGCTGTTCTGGTTGAGCGATACTGATTTGTGCGGAGAACTGCGGACCACAAAACCATTTCTATACCGCTATCGGATTGTGGAGGAAGATAACCATTATCGCAAAGAAGCAGATGGCTGGTATCGAATTAGCAAGGTGTACCGCAGGGTGATTGATCGGGAGAGCGGACAGGAAGTAGCAAAGGAACTGGTGCTGGATAACCATTCCCGCGTTATGTATGATCCAAAGCTTATCCCACCAGAACAAATCCGTCAGGATTAGGTTTGAAATCGAGGGGAAAAAGAATGCTCTTAGAAGCAATAGCAGCACATGCAAAAGAACATCCAGACCGGATAGCTTACCAAAATCAAGAGGAAAAATTAAGTTATCGGCAGCTTTGGGAAAGGGCAGCGGCTTTGTCGGTGTGGTTAAAGAAGGAAAGCGGTCCAGTCATGATATTCGGAGAGAAGGAAATCGGAATGCCGATTTCCTTGTTGGCTTGCCTTATGGCAGCAAGACCATATCTTCCCGTAGATCCCGGGCAGGCGATAAAGCGAATCGAGCAAATCTATCAGCAGTCTGGGGCAAAGACAATCCTCACCTGCGGGGAGTATCCGGCAGCAGAAAAACTGGGTGCCATTTTTCTGGGAGAGAGATACAGTGAATATCATGAATCAGGAGAAATTAGTTTGCCGGATAACCCTTTACGGGATGCCTATTGGCTGTTTACTTCGGGAAGTACCGGAATGCCCAAAGGCGTACGAATTTCTCTTGCTGCACTGGAAAATTTTGTTGAATGGATGTTGTCCATACCAGCTATTGCAAAATGTGGTCAAGGAATAACGGTCAATCAGTCGCAGTTTTCCTTTGATCTTTCGGTAGCGGATCTTTGGCCTTGTTTTGCCGCAGGTGCGACTGTTTGGGCACTGAAACGGGAAGAACAGCAGGATCTGACGGTGTTATACCGCACTTTGCAGGAAAGCAGTGCAGTACGTTTGACCTGCACGCCGTCTTTTATACGCTTGTGTTTGTGCGATGAGATCTTCAGTCAGCAGCTGATGCCGCAGCTAAAGGCCATCTTTCTTTGTGGAGAAGCACTTCCCTCCCGCACTGTGGAAACGCTGCATGAACGATTTCCGAAACTTAGCATTATCAATGCTTATGGTCCTACCGAGGCAGCCTGCGCTGTTTGTGCGGTAGAAGTGCAGGAAAGATCGGGCACACTTCCAGTTGGAGAGGTAAAGAGCGCAGCGTCAAAATTGCTCATATTGGATGAAGATAAAGTGCCGTTGCCGGAGGGGACTCCGGGAGAGATTGCCATTGTCGGAAAGAGTGTCGGCAACGGTTATGTTGGAGCTTTTCAAGGCGGATTTGGAAGCTTTGCAGGAGAAAGGCTTTACTGTACCGGAGACAAAGGGATGATTCGGGATGGATTGCTCTGGTATCTTGGAAGAATCGACCGGCAAATCAAATATAAAGGATACCGGATTGAACCCGGAGAGATCGAAGCGGCGCTTTTGTGTTGGAAAGAAGTAAATGCTGCGGTGGTACTGCCGATTCAAAAAGCAGGAGAAGTGCGGGGACTTGCAGCGATTGTCGAGTGGAACGGGAAAGGACTGCCGCTAAGTGAATGCAAACAGCGACTGCTTTCTGCTTTACCTTCCTATATGCTGCCAAAAAGATGGATTGCAGTAGAAAAAATGCCGATGAACGAGCGGGGGAAATGTGACTTTCATGCACTGGAGAGGATGTTGCAGGAATGAATGATATGCAGTTGGAACAGGCAGTAAAAAGTTTACTGGTGGAAGCCTGCGGCAGTGAACAGGCGCTGGAAGATGGGGTCGATCTGCTGGACAGTGAGTTGCTGGATAGTCTGGGGTTTATCTCCCTGTTGGATGGACTGGAGGATATCGGCATCTCCATTCAGCCAACCCAGGTAGACCGAAATGAGTTTCGAACTCTGGATGGAATTTTAAATCTGTGCAGGAAATATTTGCAGTAAACAAACTGCCGCAAAGACTTTAATTTTTGTCTTTGCGGCAGTTTTTGTTTATTGGAGAGTATGTATTATAAGAGAAAAGGGATCAACAGAGAAAAATAAAAATACAACAAGAAAATAAATGCGTTAAAATTACAAATAGTAGGATATTTCGATGCTGTTTTTCTGACGATCAAACACGACTTTTTCAATCAATGAACGCAGCAGGATGTTTTTCTCCTTTTCTGAGTTGTTCGGGTCTTTTAAAAAGGCAAGAAGGGAAAGAGACTGATTGCTGACATAATGGCGGTTGTCATCTAAGCTGGGGTTGGAAGAGAGACACAGTTTTTCCAGTTGTTCTTGCAGCTGACGAATACAGGCGGTTCGTTTTTCCTTGCTTCGGGAATACTCTTTCAGAGTATCAACACCTGCTTCGTAGGCTTGCTGAATCCGTTTTAATTTCATCTGTTCCCGTTCCAACTGGTTTTGCAGAAGGGTAAAAGGGTCAATACTTGGAGCAGATTTTGGCAGATTCAGTTGAAAGCGGCTTTCTGCAAAGTCGGTCTGTATGGTGGAAAGAACCAACTGGGTCAGATGTTCCCGGTTGATTGCATGGGATACGCTGCACCGGCCACGGGCATAGGCATTGCATTGAAGAGAGCTATTGCCGCTGTTTACCAGAGTCGAGCCGCAGCTGCTGCACCGCACCAGTCCCCGAAGGGCAAATTCATGTTCGGGGATGACGGCGGATTTTGCCTTTTTTTGATAGAGTGTTTTTAACTCTTTGATTCGTTTCTGAACAGCATTCCAGTCATCAAGGCTTACCAAAGCGGGATGCTCACCATCGGAAAGAATAGCGGAGTTTGGCAAGACACTACGTTGCATCTTTGTACCCGGATTCCAGTGGATTTTCCCGATATACACAGGATTTTTTAAGATATATTCGATATTTCGGCTTTCCATCCGATTGCCAAATCGGGTGCGAACATCCATTTGGTCAAGCTTTTGCGCAATTTCCCGATAGCCCATGCCGGACAGAAAATCGGAATAGATCATCTGTACCAGCAAGGCAGTGTCTGGATCAGGAAAATAGCGTTTGTTCTCGATGCGATAGCCAAAGGGAGCGTAGGTCAGGGGCTGGCCCCGGCGGGCTTTTTCCGCCATACCGCGGGTCACTTCTTCGGCAAGGTTTACGCTGTAAAATTCGTCCATCGCCTCAATGATCGCCTCGGTGATAATGGACATCTTGTCATCACCCAGATTTTCGCTGATTGAGATGACCTCGATTCCCAGTTCCTTGCGCAGCATAGACTTGTAAATGATGCTGTCCTGACGGCTGCGGGCAAAACGGGAATACTTCCAAACCAGAATTGCATCAAAAGGTTTGGGCTTCTTTTTTGCGGTGGAAATCATTCGCAAAAACTCAGGACGTTTTACGCTGTATCGGCCGGAACGCCCCTCTTCTTCTATAAAGATGTATTCCTCTGGCAGGGTAAAGCCGTTTGTTTTAGCGTAGCGGTGAATCTGTACAAGCTGGCTGTCAGGGGAATATTCCAGCTGGTCATCGGTGGAAACACGGATGTAAGCAGCAGCAATTTTCATACATAACCCTCCTTTTTAAGAAAGGATATGCAGCTGTTATCCCCAAAAAGAAGGATAGTATCATAAAAAACAGAGCGGAAAGCATAGGATGAATGGGAGGTGTGCGTCGTGTCGGGAAAAAATTTCAGTGCAACAAGTTTTATCCGTCTAAATGATGAAACGGTATTGCCGGTGAGCACGGTTTTATATGTCCAGGGAAATAAGATACAGGAAGAACACCATATTTTAGCAGAGGAATGGGAAAAAATGGTTCAGGAGATGATGGAGCGTGCAGGGAGAGTGATGTCCGATTATATCGGCACACAACATTTAGAAGGAGAAAAGAAGAGTGAGAATGAAACACTTTTTTGACCGGATTTAGAATAAGAAAAGTTTTTGGGTAAGACGAGATAAAAAATTTTATGAAACAGAAGGAAAGTTGTATTTTTTAATGCAACTTTCCTTTTGTTTTTGGGTATGGATGAAGGGAGGACAGGCTGTTTTGACAGCAGAGAGATGAAAGTAAGATAGGAGGGAGTAAAGATGTGGACAAATCACAAGAACAGGAAGATTTGAGATGACATACTTTATAAAGGGGGAGATAATTTTTGTCGAAACGTATCTGTTTGTGTAACTGTCAGTAAATAAAGTGAAGAAAGGAGAATGGTAAAATGCCGATTGTAACAGGAAAAACGCCAGAGGGACTTATCAAACACGCTCAAAAAGCATTCAATGAAAAATGGTGGTATGTCTGGGGAACCTTTGGCAACAAACTGACCGAGAGTCTTTTGGAAACAAAAGCCAAACAGTACCCGCTTTATAATGGAGGAGCAAACAAAGAGATCCACAAAAAACACCTTGGACAGACAGCATGTGACTGTGTGGGGCTAATTAAAGGTTACTGTATGTGGTCTGACAAAGAAAACAAGCCGATCTACCGAGCGGATCTCGACTATAATACCGGAATGATGTACGATGCTGCTACCCGAAAAGGGACAATCGACACCATCCCAGAGCGCGCAGGAATCTGTGTTTATATGCAGGGACATGTTGGGGTCTATATTGGAAATGGATGGGTAATTGAGTGTGCCGGAAATCGCGGCGCAGTCAAAACCCCACTGCGAGGAAGAGGTGCAACAGCCTGGACCCACTGGATGGAGTGTCCTTTCATTGATTACAGCAAGATAGAAGAGGAGGTGGACGATATGGCAAAATATCTGCCCTATACGGTAGAAGTGAAAACCTTTTCCAAAGCACATGATTTAGCAGAAGGACTGTGCAGCAAACTTGCAGACAAAGGATACTATGCGTTTGTTTACAGTGTAAAGGAAATAGATCGTGTTTGTGTAGGTCGTTTTGACACAGAGAAAAAAGCGCAGATCACCTGTGATGACCTGAAGAAAAAGGGTTTTGCAGGAACAGTAAAAACAGTATAAAAGATGACAAAAAGAAAGGAAGGAAAATATGCAGGATATTGATATTACCCAGATTGTTGCCGCGCTGATCGGACTGCTTTCGGTGCTGGTAACAAGTGTGATTGTGCCGCTTATTCGTACAAAGCTTACCAATGTTCAGTGGGAAACAGTAAAGAATTATGCACTGGCAGGTGTGCAGGCAGCGGAGATTATTTTTGATGCACAGGGAAAAGGAGAAGAAAAGCTCGAATGGGTGAGCAGCTATATTGAATCGCAATGCCAAAAACATGGAATCAAGATTGATATGGATACTGTTCGAATTGCCATCGAGAATGCCTGGAAAGACTTGGGGCTGGATACAAAGCACAGAACAAAAGAGGCGGTATAAAATGGTGGAATGGCTGGCAAAATATTGGCTGGAAGCGTTGTTTTCGGGAATTTTGACCGGACTGAGTTTTATCGTCAAGATGATGTGGAATCGACAAAAACAGGAAGACTGTCGGCAAAAGGCAATTGAGTTTGGAATTCAGGCACTGCTGCGTGATCGGGTGGTGCAGGCATATTATCATTACACCGAGCGTGGCTGGATCACTCTGCACGGTTTGGAGGCTGCCGAGAAAATGTACACCGAGTATCATAATCTCGGCGGCAATGGTACAGTAACCAAGTTGATGGAGGATTTGCGGGAGCTTCCAGTAAAAGACAGGGTAACTGTGCTAAAGGACAAAATGAGTCCTACAGATTAATAAAATGGGCGCCTTTCTGATAAAAAAAGGCGCCCATTCTTTTCATATCTTATTGCAATTGGGTGGTCCAGATGGAGAGCTTGGTGCAGCGACACGATACTTAAGCCAGCGTTACACTGCTCCATGGGGACAGATCAAAGCAGGGCTGACCGATATTGGTACAGAAGAGCTGGCACATATTGAACTGGTCAGCGCAATCCTGTACCAGTTGACCAAAGGATTGAGTGTGGAAGAAATCAAGGAAGGCGGAATGGAAGCTTACTTTGTCGATCACACAACCGGCATCTATCCGCAGGCTGCATCCGGTGTTCCTTTTTCCGCATCCACCCTTCAGTCGACCGGAGATATTATTTGTGACTTGGTAGAAGACCTTGCAGCAGAGCAGAAAGCGCGTGTCACCTACGACAATATCTTGCGACTGGTGGATGATCCGGATGTCAGGGAACCAATCAAGTTTTTGCGTGCAAGAGAAATTGTACATTTCCAGCGGTTTGGTGAGATGCTTCGAATTGCGCAGGAGCAGCTGGACAGCAAAAACTTTTATGCATTTAATCCGGAGTTTGACGTAAACCGAAAAAACAGACAGAAATAAAGTGTCAAAAAAATATAAAACAAAAACGGACGCACAATAGAAGCGTCCGTTTTTGTTTTGTAAAAAAGAGAGTTGGAGAATCTTTTGTATGTCAGCATTTATGCGGACATCTGAGAAAAATGGTGAAACAATTGAGCAAGGTTTTCTGAGGAAAGGCAGGAACAAACGTTTTTCAGGGTTTGTTCTGGAAGTTGAGAGAGCAGTGCCATTGCACATTCCTGAGCATCAAATTCACTTAGTCCAAGGCTTTGAAAAACAGGACATAATTGATGATACTGCTCTTCATACTGCTGAGCTAATTCGTGTCCAAATGGAGTGATGTGCAGCGATTTGTCCGGAGCCTGTTCGATCAGCCCTTCTTTGCAAAGGGAAGAAAGCATTTTGCAGACCGAAGCTCTGGAAATTCCCAACTGTACGGCAATATCGATGCAGCGTACGCGGGAAGAAATTTTTAACTCGGAAGCTCGTTCCAAAGCTGCGATTGTCAGCAGGTAGCGCAATTTGCCGGAGGTCAGTTTCATGTCGATCAGGCTCCTTTCAGAGAATTAAAATTTAAGCAGCAGTCTTGGCAACTTTCAGTTTTCTGGTGCGTTCTTCCGGGTTTGGACGAACCATCAGATAAACCATGGCAGCCAGAAGGATAATGCCAACAACCGTTCCAAGTCCGAAGGTACCCCCCAGCAGAAGGTTGCCAATCTGGTAGATAATCAAGGATACAACGTAAGCAAAGAGACACTGATAGCCAATTGCAATCCAGGTCCATTTGCCGCTTCCCATCTCACGACGGATTGCACCGATTGCAGCAAAGCAAGGAGCGCACAGCAGGTTAAAGACAAGGAAGGAGTATGCAGAAATCATGGTGAAGTTCTGTGCAAATACCGACCACATCTCATCGCCGTTTTCTGCTACCTCAGCAAAGCCATAAAGGATTGCCATAACGCTTACCAGGTTTTCTTTTGCCACCAGACCAGCAAAGCTGCCGACTGCGGCTTCCCAGTGTCCCCATCCAAGAGGAGCAAAGATTGGTGCAATTACGCGGCCGATAGAAGCCAGAATGGAATCTGGAGTTTCGACCATCTGCAAACTGAAGTTAAAGTTGGAAAGGAACCAAATGAGTGCGGAAGACAGGAAAATAATGGTACCTGCCTTACGGACAAAGGCTTTGGAACGATCCCACATGTGGATCAGAACGCCTTTTACGCTTGGAATATGGTAAGCTGGAAGTTCCATAACAAATGGAGCAGGGTCACCGGCAAAGAGTTTCGTTTTCTTTAAGATGATGCCGGAAACAATGATTGCAGCAATACCGACAAAGTAAGCGGAAGTTGCAACCCAGCCAGAACCATGGAACAATGCGCCGGAAATCAGACCGATGATAGGAAGTTTTGCAGAACATGGGATAAAGGTGGTTGTCATAATGGTCATCTTGCGGTCGCGGTCATTTTCAATGGTACGGCTTGCCTGAACAGCAGGAACGCCGCAGCCCAGACCGACCAGCATTGGGATAAAGGATTTACCCGACAGACCAAAACGACGAAAAACACGGTCCATGATAAAGGCAATACGTGCCATGTAACCGCAGTCTTCCAAAAGTGCGAGCAGCAGGAAGAGAACCATCATCTGAGGCAGGAAGCCAAGTACAGCACCGACACCGGCGATGATGCCATCCAGAACCAGAGACTGGAGCCATGGAGCGGTATTGGCAGCGGTGAGCCATCCTTCCACTGCTGGAGGAATTATTTCGGTAAACAGAACATCATTGACCCAGTCGGTCATCATCGTTCCCACAGTGGAGATGGAAAGATAGTAAACTACAAACATGACCAGCGCAAAGATAGGAAGCGCAAGAATGCGGTTTGTAACAATCTTATCGATTTTATCGCTGGTGGTAAGTCTCTGTTTTGTCTGCTGTTTCTGATAGCAGGTTTTGAGAATGCGGGAAATTGCCTGATAGCGCTCATGAGTGATGATGCTTTCTGCATCGTCATCAAATTCACGCTCGGCTTCCTGACGCAGCGCTTCGATCTGATCCAGTACAGCTGCGGAAAGATTGAGCTGTTCCATTGCTTTTTCATCGCGTTCAAAAAGCTTGATTGCAAACCAGCGAAGATTGTTTGGATCACAGTTTCCGGCAATCTGTTTTTGAATCATTGCAAGAGTTTCTTCCAGTTTTGGGTCGAAGGAAAGCGGTTTTGGTGCAAGCGATTTTCTCTGAGCAAGGGTCAGCGCTGCTTTTGCAACCTCAGCGCTTCCTTCTCCTTTCAGAGCACTGGTCTCGATAATCTGACAGCCAAGAGCCTGTGAAAGCTTTGCAACGTCAATCTTATCTCCATTTTTGCGGACAAGATCCATCATGTTCAGCGCAATCACCATTGGCACTCCAATTTCCAGCAGCTGGGTGGTCAGATAAAGATTTCGTTCCAGATTGGAAGCATCCACAATGTTGATCATTGCGTCAGGATGCTGGGTGACCAAATAGTTTCTGCTGACAACTTCCTCCAATGTGTATGGGGAAAGGGAGTAGATGCCTGGTAAATCCTGAATGATTGCCTGTTTGTTTGCTTTGAGCTTTCCTTCTTTTTTTTCTACTGTAACACCTGGCCAGTTGCCGACGTACTGGCTGCTTCCGGTCAGGTCATTAAACATGGTTGTTTTTCCGCAGTTTGGATTTCCTGCTAATGCAATTTTGTACTCCATGGTCCATCCTCTTTTCTTCATTGCAGTTATTGCTTGATTAGCAATTGCTAACTTACATTCAAAAAATTATGCTGTCACTTCAATCTGCTCGCAGTCAGCTTTTCGCAAAGAAAGTTCGTAGCTGCGGACATTCACTTCGATTGGGTCTCCCAGAGGAGCAACCTTTCTGACAAAGACCTCGGTTCCTTTGGTCAATCCCATATCCATGATGCGGCGCTTAACAGCACCTTCTCCATGCAGCTTGACGATCGTAACCGTCTGGCCGGGTTTCACATCCTTTAATGTTTTCATCACAATCCCTCCTGATTATATTACACACTCATCCATTCTGATATTGGGGATGCAGTATGATTCTTACAACATAACTCTCTGTGCCATCGAGGCATCCAGAGCAATTCGGCTGCCTTTAATGTTCAAAATGAGGTTGCCGCCATTGGATGAAATAATGGTGACTTTTTCTCCAGCGACAAAGCCAAGCTCTGCCAGATGCTGACGGACATCATCTTTTCCGGTGATCCTTTGAATTACAGCAGTTTGACCAACAGATGCAAAAGTTAATGGCATCATAATTCCTCCCTCACTTCATTTCATATAATTAGCTAATGCTAACTTTTCTTGCTGGTGTAAGTTTAGCACAGACTAACTAATATGTCAATCAATATTAATAAAAATGTGTTAGCTTAGGATAACTTATAAAATCTGATTGACAAACCACTCGACAGATGATATATTATAACTAAAATATATCGTAAAACGATATATCAGGAGGCGATAAAATGGAACGAATGCAGCCATTGACCGACGCGCTGTTTTATGTACTGCTTGCACTGCGTCAGCCAAAGCATGGATATGGCATTATACAGGAAGTACAGGAACTGACCAATGGAAGGTTGGTACTTGGGGCAGGAACATTATATGGAGCGTTAAAGATGCTGGAGGAACGGGGATGGATCTCCCTTTACAGTCAGCAGAATGATTCGAGGAAGAAAAAAGAATATTTAATTACCGAAGAAGGACGAAGGGCTTTTTTTGCAGAGTGTGATCGATTAACCGAGATGTTAAATAACAGTCATCTGATGCGGGAGGAGGAAGCAGAATGAAAGAAAAACTGGTAAGATGGAAGTTTTATTTTGATAAAGATAAAGAAGAGCAGTGGCTCAACGAGATGGCAGATAAAGGATGGAATATGAAAAAAAACTGTTTGGGAATCTATATCTTTGAGCATTCTGATAAAAGACAGTATACATATCGAATTGATATTCTGCCGGAGGATGAACAAGAAAAAGAGGAGTACCTGACTTTTTTAAAGGAAGAAGGAGATATAGAGATAGTACAGCAAAGATTATTTTGGGTAGTTTTAAGAAAATTATCGGATAAGGGTGTTTTTGAGCTATACAGTGATGCAGAATCCAAGAAACAACAATACAGGAAAATGGAACAAATATTTTATGTTCTGTCAGGAGTATGTTTTTTCTTTATGTTTTTTACAGCAATCCCAGCAGTAAAAAAAGATCATGCACTTATTATTTTGCCAATGTTTCTTGCTGTTCTAGGTGTGATAATGTTAAAGCAAGCGAGAAAAAACAGTCAAAAAAGAAAAAAGTTGGAGCAGTGTGCTGCCGATTTATTCTAGAATAAAAGATATACGATATTCTTATTCACGCGATTCTGGAAATCAGTTTGTCTGAACAAAAGATTAATTTTTATTTCAAAAAAGATATTCAAAAATAAAACACCCTCTGTTCTCAAGTCTTGTGGGAAAAGAGGATGTTCAAAATTTGTAGCGAAGCCTAGTCGTTTTTTCTTGCAATGCGGCAGGGATTGCCGTAAGCGATCACATTGCTTGGAATATCTTTGGTAACGACACTTCCTGCGCCGATAACCACGTTGTCCCCGATGGTGACGCCCGGCATAATAATAGCTCCTCCGCCAATCCATACATTGTCCCCAATGATAACCGGGGCAGTTCTGGTTTTGCAGAATTCAAAGGAACCATCTGGCTTAGGCTCCCCAAAGCGTTCTCTGGCGTTTGTGGGGTGGAAGGCAGTGTAAATCTGGACATTTGGTGCAATCAGGGCATTATTGCCGATCACAATTTTGTTGTCGTCCAGAAAGGTGCAATTCATGTTGACCTCGCAGTTGTTTCCAAAGTAAATGTTGTTTCCGTAGTCAACATAAAAAGGAGCTGTGATCCACAAATTTTTGCCTCGCCCGCCGAGCAGTTCGCTGAGGATGCGGTCTTTTTCTGCTAGATTTTCAGAATCGGTATTGTTGTAATCTCGGGTCAGATTTTTTGCTTTGTGCCACTGGGTCAAAAGTTCTTTGTCGCCGCAGTCGTATAGCTCTCCTGCCAGCATTTTTTCCCGTTCGGTCATGTGATTTCCTCCTGAAAGATAAAGTTGAAAGATAAAACAATTGCCCTTCCTCAAAACATCAGGAAAGGAAGGGCAATCTTTTTTAGTGTCTAATACCAAGGGTTTGGTAAAAAGGGAACAAGGGCATTCCAGATAACTGCAAGAATGATGTCAGTGCCGCCCATCAGCGCAATAAAGGTAAAACCGGAAACAGTTAACAGGTTGATACCGCAGATCAGTAACTTTAGCCAGATTGATCGAAAGGACAGGCAGACAAACAAGGAACCGTAGAATGCGACCCACACAAAATGAAATGGATCGATTGGGGTACCGGTAAGAAACAGGTAGCACAAAAGAGGGAAAAGAAGGGAAATGCAGAAAAGTATCGTTTTGAAAACCGGATTAGTTTTGCAAAATAACAGGATCTTTTTTATGATAAGTATCCCTCCCTTTTTTACAGTTAGATTCTTGCAAACTGTGCTTCGTACAGTTCCTTGTAAATACCGTTTTCTTTTTCCAGCAGCTGAGCATGAGTGCCGCGTTCCTGAATGCCATCACGGTCCATAACGATGATTTCATCTGCATGCTTGATGGTGGAAAGTCTGTGTGCAACCACGATAGTGGTACGGTTCTTACACAGTTCGTCCAGCGAATCCTGAATGTAGTTTTCGGTCACATTGTCTAGAGCGGAGGTCGCTTCATCCAGAACAAGGATTGGAGGATTCTTTAAGAAGACACGTGCAATCGAGATACGCTGTTTCTGACCACCCGAAAGTTTGACACCGCGCTCACCGACAAAGGTTTCATAGCCTTCTGGAAGGCTCATAATGTAATCGTGGATGTTTGCTTTTTTAGCAGCTTCAATGACTTCTTCACGGGAAGCACCCAGCTTGCCGTAGGCGATATTGTCAAAGATGGTTCCGGTAAAGAGGAAGACATCCTGCTGAACAATACCGATTTTCTGGCGAAGGGAAGAACGGGTGACGGTGCGGATGTCGTGACCATCTACCGAGATGCTTCCGCTGGAAATCTCATAGAAACGAGGAATCAGGTGGCAGAGAGTCGTTTTACCGCCGCCGGAAGGGCCGACAATAGCAACCATCTTGCCCTGCGGGAAGGTGAGCGAGATGTTAGAAAGTACCTCTTTGCCTTCATCATACTGGAAGGTAACATTGTCAAAGGTGATCTCGCCCTTAACATCGGTCAGTTCCTGCGCATGCTCATCTTCTTTTTCCGGCTGTACGTTCATCAGTTCTTCAAAGCGAACATAGCCGGTGATGGCGTTCTGGAACATTTCGACAAACTGGATCAGCTTCTTAATTGGGGTCACGAACATGTTGATAAACAGCATGTAAGCAACCATATCGCCGACAGTGATGACACCGGCATAAACGCAGTATCCGCCGCCAGCCAGAATGATAACATTCATCATGGCAGTCAGGAAGTTGGTACCAGAGAAAAACTCTGCCATAACGCGGTAGGCTTTTTCACGAACTGCAACGTAGCGCTGGTTGTTTTCATTAAACTTTTTCTGTTCTTCTGCTTCTCCGGTAAAAGCGCGGGCAACACGCACGCCGGCAATCGAGTTTTCCAGACTTGCGTTTACTTCCGCAATTTCGATTCGGTTTTTGCGGAAAGCAACGGTCATTGCAGTGCGCTTTTTCACGATGAATAAAACCAAAAACGGAATCATGATAAAGGTAAGCAATGTCAGTGGAACGTTGACAGTACACAGGATAATGAAGGAGCCAATGATGGTTACTGCTGAGATAAACAGGTCTTCCGGACCATGGTGAGCAAACTCGGAAATATCCATCAGGTCGTTGACGATTCGGGACATGATGACACCGGTTTTGTGTTCATCAAAGTAGGAGAATGGAAGTCTTTGCAGATGGGTGAAGACGTCGCGGCGCATGTCTGCCTGCATGCGAACACCCACAACATGACCCTGATACTGCATGATATACTGCATAATGGTCTGGATGATATAGATGACCAGAAGCGCTGCACACCAGGAAAAAATCAACTGGAGATTTTTGTCCGGAATGTAGGTGTTGATGATGTTTCGGGAAATGACAGGGTACATCAGGTCGCAGCTGGCCGCAATCAGCGCGCATACCATGTCCAGTACAAACAGCTTCCAGTGCGGTTTGTAGTAGCGGGCAAACGATTTCAGCATGATAACACACTCCTCACATACTTTTTACATTCCTTTCTATCATACACGATTCTGTATGTTTTTTCAATCCATTGTGAAAGGATAGACGTAATCTCTGAAAAGAATGGTCAAAGTAGAATTTGTATGATAGAATAAAAGAAAAAGGGCAAATTTTAGGGGAGGGAGAAGCATGAGAAAAAAAGAAATACGGCTTTATAATCTGCTGTTTCCAATCTGGATGTTTTTTATCTGGCCGAGTGTTTTGTGGTTGATTCTGCTGCCGGCAAATTTTGTGATCGACAGCGTGGTGCTGCTTTTGGCAATGTATGCTCTTCATCTGGAAAACCGGCTATACCTTTGGAAAAAAAGCATTGTTCGGATTTGGCTGATTGGCTTTCTCAGCGACTTTATAGGTGCAGCACTCATCTTTGTTCTGATGCTTGTTTCGGATTGGCTGAAACTGCCGTTTAATCTGATTTTATTCCCGGCAACAACGATAATCGCCATTCCAGGAGTGTTGCTTGCGGGAGTACTGATTTTCTTCTTGAATAAACGCTTTTCCTTTCAAAAATTGCAGGATGAGCTTTCTGGTGAGCAGATTCACAAACTTTGTCTTGCTTTGGCGATTTTTACAGCACCGTATGCAATGTTTATCCCGTTGTACGGCTAATCAAAAAATGGAAAAAAGAAAACCTCCACGGAAAAGTGGAGGTTTTTTATGTTTTTACAGATAGACTGCGATTTCTTCCGCAGCTTGATTTTCAAATGGAACTTTTGTAAGTAGTTGGTCAATCTGGCGGCAGTATTCCTGCGGATTTGTAGTGTAGCAGTTCATGTGTTTTGCACCTTCTACCGGACAAAAGGTGATGTTCGGGTTTGCCTTGGCAATTTCCTTACTCATCGAGCAGGGGACCAGCGGATCTTTTGTGCCATGGAACAGGAGGACAGGAACCCGGATGTTTTTGGCAGCCTGCACCGCAGAGATACTGCTCATGTCCACGCCTGTTTTAGTTTTGATAATCAGCTTGACCAGCGGGAGCAGAAGTTTTGGACTCAGAGAACTTCTCTTTTGAAACTGAAGGGTCATCATGCTGTCCCAATCAGAGAAAGGACAGTCAGCGATACAGAACAATGGTTTGTTTTCCAGCGGCACTGATGGAGAATTTGCTTTTTCCATGGCAAGCAGCGCAGTGACCGCACCCATGGATTCCCCCATGATACCGGTACGTGCCCGCTCAAAGCCGTTGAGTCGTGCGTGGCGGGTAATCTGTGTCAGCCACTCCAATGCATCGTCACTTTCCAATGCACCAAAGGTGATAAAATCGCCCTGACTTTCTCCCTGTGCCTGCTGGTCAGGTACAAGGACATTGAATCCTCGTTCGAGCAGCATCGGCAGATATTTGAGCGCACCGACCCAAGGATAGTTGTAGCCATGCAAAAACAGAATGTAATGGTCAGTCTGAGCTGAGGCAAGATACAGACGGGCAATCAGTTCCTGACCGCGGGCATTCTTTAAAAAGAGCTTATCGTATTTTAAGTCCATCAGAGAACGGTCAATATGGTTGCGGGTGATTTCCTGGCTGAGGACCGCACCGTAGCTGATGTCTCTTGGAGCAATTGCTTCCAGCGCAAGTTTGATGGCAATATGCCGTCTGACAGAAAGAATCAGCAGCAGAATCACAACAAATACAATCAGTAAGATTAACATGATATTAAGAACAGGCATTCTTTCACCTCATAAAGTAACATGGATTTTATACGGATGTATTATAACACAGATTCTGGCAAAAGAAAAAAACTTTTTGTGAAATCTATCAGGCTTTTCGACAAAGAAAAACCGCCTCTGCCGTTTTCAGGTGCAGAAGCGGTAAAATAATACCGAAGATGGACTAATCCAGAAGTCTGCCATCGGTCGAAATGACATGAACCTGCCATGGAATCAGTTTTCCGCAGTCGGTCAGTGCTTTTTTTAGAGCTTGTTCCAATCCGCCGCAGCAAGGGACTTCCATTCTCACAAGGGTAACGCTTTTAATATTGTGATTTTTCAAGATAGCGGTCAGTTTTTCCGAGTAATCAACCGGGTCAAGTTTTGGACAACCAACCAGTGTAATGCGATTTTTGATAAAGCGGTTGTGAAAATCGGCATAGGCAAATGGGGTGCAGTCCGCCGCAATCAACAGATGTGCATTTTCAAAGTATGGTGCATTGGGAGCAACCAGACGAATCTGTACTGGCCACTGCGAAAGCTGGCTCTGCATTGGCTGAGAGAAGGAGTCAGCGGCATTGACTGGGGTCGGGCGAACAAAGGTTTTGGCGCGGGAACTGGGGCAGGAATGACCGCCGCAGGGAGAAGCAGCTGATTTTGATTTTTCGCCCTGTCTTGCCTTGACAGCCTCTTCATCATAAGCAGCGGCCTCTCTTTCAATAATGCGGATCGCATCCATTGGACATGCCGGCAGGCAGTCGCCAAGACCATCACAGTAATCATCGCGGATAAGTTTAGCTTTTCCATTTATCATGGCAATGGCACCTTCGTGACAGGCTTTTGCGCACAGACCACAACCATTGCAGCGTTCTTCGTTAATAGAAACAATCTTTCGAATCATACTTTTCTTTCTCCTTATAGACTCAATTACAGTTGAGGATAGATTTGTTAACACTAGGATACTATAATATAAAGAAAAAAGCTGTTGTTTTTCCAACAAAATAAAAAGAAGGGAAATGAAAAATGGAAAACAAAAATCTTACAAAGATTGCCCTGATGCAGGGACTTAATGAACAGGAGATTTCGCTTATTTTAAATTGCCTTCAGGCAAAGATAAAAAAATATGAGAAAGGTGAGACCATCTTTCAGGAAGGGGAGAAAATTGAGGAGATCGGAATTATTTTTTCCGGAACAGTGACGGTCCAGCGCAATGATTACTGGGGAAATCGTTCCATTGTGGCTCTTCTAGGGGAAATGGATGTGTTTGGTGAGACCTTTGCCTGTCTTAACCAAGCCTCGGATGTGCAGGTCATCGCGGAAGAAGCAAGTGAGATCTTGTTTTTACAGGTAAATCGTGTCCTGACAACCTGTTCTTCTTCCTGTCAGTTTCACAATCGACTGATTCGGAATCTTCTGGAGATTTGTGCGAAAAAAAATTACCAGATGAACGTCAAAGTGGACATCCTTTCTCAAAAAACAACCAGAGAAAAGCTGCTGACCTTTTTGTCCCGACAGGCCATTCGTTTGGGAAAACAGCAGTTTGAGATTCCATTTAACCGTCAGCAACTGGCAGATTATCTTTCGGTCGACCGAAGCGCTATGACGGTGGAGCTTGGTAAGTTAAAAAAGGAGGGGATCATTGACTTTCAAAAAAATGTATTTGCCCTTAATCGGTAAGGAACGGAAGGAAGAACACTGGGGAAAGAAAAAAGGATGTTTTGATAATAGATAAATTGCAGCAGTTGGCAGATTGTTTTTTAAAAAAGAAGCACTTCGCTTGAGAAGACAGGCAGTGATAGTCTCGGAAAGAGAGGAACCATGGGGATTTTGCGGGCATAGTTTGTTGATGTAGACCAAAGTCTGCACAATAACAAAACCCAGAAAAGGAGCGATCAGACCATGCTGTTTCAGCGAGAGGATAAAGAGAACACCAGCGGATGCGCGGTGTTTACCAGTCAGCCGATTTCCCTGGCAATGGCCTATGTGCCGCGGCAGGAATGGGAAGATTTATACGAAGCAGGTTTGGGATTAGAGCGGGGAACCATTTTTTCTCAGCTTGACAAACCATTTATCGGAGAGGAGGCGGTTTTGAATGCAGGCAAACATGCAGCAAAGTAACATCCGTCAGGTACTGATGAAACGAATTCAGATGTGCGAATTTGCCCTGATTGAAGCCGGACTCTTTCTGGATAGCCATCCGGATGACCAACAGGCTTTAAAATATTACAGCAAGCATCAGCAGCTTTTAGATCAGGCAAAAGCAGAATATGTAAAACAATTTGGTGCATTGGAACCGACCGTAATGGAGGGAGACACCAGATGGAACTGGGTGGATGATCCGTGGCCGTGGGATCTTGAACACAACCAAAGTGCGGCAGAAAATCCATCACAGAGATAGGAGGAAGAGATCATGTGGACATATTCAAAAAAACTGGAGTATCCGGTTAAGATTGCCCATCCAAATGCGGCTGCTGCAAAAGTAATCATCTCTCAGTTGGGTGGACCCAATCTCTTTAAGATATTGTTTTTATTTGAAACTGCTGTAAACCTTGACAGGAGTTTTCTTAAATCGGAGTAAAAAGAATCGCTTGCAATTCTATGATTTCTTCCTATTAAAAAATGGACAAACAAAATCTGTGCAAATAGGGCATATTATAACATTAACATGCCTTGTGCATCAAATATTGGGAGAAATCTGGAGGAATGAAACGATGTATTCAGCAATGGTATTGGTGGCACTGTGCAACATGATTTATCTGGCGCTTCACGTGACCGGCAGCGGATCTTTTCCAAAGCCCCTGTCTAAGGAAGAGGAAGAAGAGTGTCTGGAGCGCATACAGGAAGGGGATGAGCAGGCAAAAAACAAGCTGATTGAACACAATCTGCGCTTGGTTGCCCACATCATCAAGAAATATTACGCCAGCTATCGGGATCAGGAGGATTTGATTTCGATTGGCACAATAGGACTCATTAAAGCAGCAAACAGCTTTAACAGCAGCAAGGGAACCAAGTTTGCGACCTATGCAAGCAGATGTATTGAAAATGAGATCCTCATGCACTTTCGGCAGAAGAGAAAGAGTATGCAGGACATCTCCATTAGCGACCCGATTGATATTGATAAGGATGGAAATTCCATCACTCTGATGGATATTGTGCAGGACGATGAAAACATCCTGGACAGCATTGACCTGAGCATCCAGTCACAGAAGCTCTATCACTTTATCGAACAGAATCTGGAACCAAGGGAGCAGAAAATACTAACCTATCGGTATGGATTATACAATGTCCGTCCTCTGCCGCAGCGTGAGGTGGCTAAAAAGCTGGATATTTCCCGTTCCTATGTGTCCCGCATCGAGAAAAAAGCGTTGGAAAAACTGAAAGATTATTTTAATGAAACGACAGCCTACAACAGATATTAGAAAAATGCACACCTTTACTGGGTGTGCATTTCTTTACATTGACAATATCGAATATCGATATTATAATCAAAGTAGAAATATCGATATTCGATATAACTTGAGATTAATAGAAAAGAGGTGACCTGGATGCCGAGAGAAAAATTTCAGATACTGACCGAACAGATGTTTTATATTCTGCTCTGCCTGCGGGAAGAGTGCTGTGGAACCGATATCATGGAAAAGGTACGGGAAATGACCAAGGGCAGGGTAATGATCGGGCCAGGTACGCTGTATAACCTGTTGGAAAGCTTTGAGGAAGTGGGAGCAATCCGGCAAACCCGGGCAGAGGGCAGGAAGCGGAATTATATCATTACCTACGAGGGTAAGGCGATGCTCAAAGAAGAATATCAGCGGCTGCAAAAGCAGATGCAGGATTATGAGCAGTTCATGCGGGAGGAGGAAGGAGTATGAAGGTAAGATATCGGATGGAAGGATTCAGCTTTTACGATTATGACAACATTACGATTCATCTGGAGAAGATGGCGCAGAAAGGCTGGATGCTGGAGAAAATTTGGAATGGATTCTGGAAATATCGCAAAATCCAGCCGCAGAAGCTCAAATTTGCGGTGACTTATTTCTGGGAAGCCTCGGATGAAAATATGCAGCACACCGAAAATCAGGAGATCTTTCTGGAATCCTGCGAGCAGGCAGGCTGGAGGCTGTGCGCTGAGTGGATGCAGATGCAGATTTTCTACAGCGAGCAGGAAAATCCCATTCCAATCGAAACGGATGAAGCGGCAAAACTCGATAACATCCATCTCTGCATGAGACAGCAATATTTGAAAACGAATCTATTCCTGCTTTTGATTATGAGTGTACTGTCCTTTTCTTCTGGGGTAAACCTAATCAAAACCCCACTGTCCGCATTGACGATTTCCTCAATTTTTTGGGGAACCGTCTTCACAGTGGCTTTTCTGGTATATTTGCTGTGGACCATCTTGGGGTATTGGAACTGGTATCGTGCGAGCAAAGCATCTGTCCGGTCAGGCGGCAGGTGTGTGACACTTACTCGATGGAATCATTGGGTGACAAAAGGATTGATTCTGCTCTCTTTTTTCGCAGTAGTGCTTGCGTTTGTAACGATTTATCCTTTATCAGATCGCATCTATGTTATGGTCCGTATAGGCCTGTTTCTTTTTATGGTTGCTATATGCAGCTGGCTGAGAGTCTGGATGAAAAAGAGAAAAGTAAATCAGTCGCTTTCCACACTTGTCATGGTCGCAGTTAGTGTGGTTTGTGCAGCAGGAATCCTTTCTTGGGAGTTGGGCTGGGAGAAAAGTGTTTGGAAAGAAAAATTGGACCCTCAGCCGGTTGATATCTACCTTTCCAAAGATGGAATCGAATGGGAAGTTTATGATGATCAAATCCCGCTGCGGGTGGAAGATATGAAAGAAATGGAAGAAACCGTTTACAGCTATAAGTGGACCAGAAAGGACGAGAGTATCCTTGCAAAGTGTTATGCAGCGGCGCAGAGAGAACGGGGAGAAACCAATGCTCCGGAACTTTATTATCAGATTGTGGAGGTAAGGCTGCCGGTTCTGTATGATCTTTGTCTGAACGGTTTGCAACAGGATGATTGGTGGGTCGAAGATGAGGAATTTTTTCCAATTGAGGATGAACGATGGCAGGCAGACCGAGTCTATCGGAAATATGCGGTTGCTGGAGCGGAAAAAACACCGCTCAATGAATATCTTATTTGCTGGGATCGATTCCTTGTCAGAATCTCACTGGATTGGGAACCGGACAGCGAAGATATCAAGGTGATTCGGGAGAAACTTTCTGCTCCCGTACTGGAAAGAAAACTTTGATAAAAGGCTTAACTGCTGGTTAATTTTCTGCGGATTTTCTTAACAACGACTCGATTGTACAGGAACAGTCCTCCTGTTATACTGAAAGCAGAAAATATAAACAGGAGGGATTAACATGAAGATGAACGAAGTGATCCGCAAATACCGAAAGGAACGGGGATTGACACAGGAGCAGGTAGCGGGATATCTGGGGGTATCTACACCGGCGGTCAATAAGTGGGAGAGCGGAAGCAGTTACCCCGACATCACATTGATTCCAGCGTTGGCAAGGCTGCTGCGGGTGGATTTGAACACCCTGATGTGCTTTCAGGAAAACTTAAGTGAGCAGGAGATTGCTGCCTTTGCCAATCAGGTTTATGAAACGATGCACCAGCAAGGATTTGCATGTGGGTTTGCGCAGGCAATGGAGAAAATACAGGAGTATCCAAACTGTGACAAACTGATCTGCATGATAGCAAGTGTGCTGGAAGGCGGACTGATCTTCTTCCGGGTGGAGGAAAAGGAAAACTATCAGCAGCAGATTGATGCACTGTATCATCGTTTGTTAGACAGTGAGGACACAGCGGTTCACAATACAACCAGAAGGATGTTAGTTTCCCGCTATATCACACAGCAGAATTATCAGCAGGCACAACAGCTTCTTGATGAGATAGAAAACGAGCGCCCTCTGGACAAGGTCTATCTCCAAGCTCAGCTGGATACGGCACAGAAAAATTACCCCAAAGCAAAGGAAGCACTGGAACGAAAGCTCTTTTCCGAGATTACGGAAGTGCAGTCTATCCTGCTGTCTTTGATTGATATTGCATTAAAAGAAGAAAACATCCAGCAAGCAGAGCGGTTGGCAGACATTGCATCAGCCAGTGCAGATGTTTTTGAGCTGACGCATTATGGAAAATACAGCACCTACTTTCAGATTGTCATGGCAAAAAAGGACAAAGAGCGGGCATTTGCGCTGCTCACCCAAATGCTGTCTGCTTTACAGGAAAAGTGGGAACCGAAAAAAACAACGCTTTATCAAGATCTTCCGCAAAAAGAACAGGATTCCAGTTTAGGGAATATGCTTGCAAAATCCATCCTTCGGGAAATCAGGGATTCCGGAGAAGAAGGGCGCTTTTTGTGGGAAGATGAGCGCTTTGCAAAGCTGTATCGGCAGTATGTGGAAGAATAAGAGATGGGGCATCCTTAAAAAAGATGCCCCATCTCTTGTTTTGACGGATTACAGTTTAGAGGTTATTGTAGAACTCCCGGTATCTCTCCTGAGTGATTATGTAATGTTTGAAGAGACTGTCTTCTCCAACAAACTCAAAGCCCACCTTCTCCAGCACGTGCTGGCTGCGCGTATTTTTGTGGACAGCATCGGCAAACACTACGCGCATCTTCAGCTCCCGGAAAGCATAGTCGAGCAACAGCTGTTCGGCTCGTGTACCGATACCTTGGTTTTTGACAGAATTATTTTGCAGATGAATCGATAGTTCACACTCCCCATTTTCAAGGTTGATATGTTTGAGAATGACTTCTCCAACTGGCTTGCCACAGCGCATGATGAAAAAATCCCTGCGGTCAGTGGAAGCTTTTTTTGCATGGTAGCGTGCATCAACCTTTTCCGGGTCATATTGATATGGGGTGTACTGGCTCATGTCCATGAAAAGATCGGGATCGGATTCAAACTGGCGGTAGTATTGATGCATCAGCTCAGGGGTAATTTCATGTAGAGAGATCATGGCTGTCTCCTTTCAGGCAGTGGGCGATGTGGATGTCAAGGTCAGTGTAGCATATTCAGCACAATTTTTCCAGTCTTATTCTCCGGGATGGGACTGCTTTTATCATAAGGATTTACATAGAGTAGCATAATAAATTATTATGGATAAATCGGGATGCAAATACTATCTTTATGATTAAAAACGGAGTATAATAAAATTGTATGTGTAAAGGGGATCACAGAAAATAGATCCGGGGAATCAAAACTTGAACAGAAAAGAAAGAGAGGCATCCCATGAAAGTACTGATTATCGGGGGCGTTGCTGCGGGAACCAAAGCAGCAGCCAAATTAAAACGCATGAATCCGGCAGCGGATGTTACCATCCTCACCAAGGGAAAGGACATTTCCTATGCTGGCTGTGGCCTGCCATATTATGTTGGTGGACTGATTCCAGAAAAAGAACAGCTGATTGTCAATACACCGGCTAAATTTACCGAGCTGACCGGTGCAAAGGTTCTGGTAGAAAGAGAAGTTACCTCTCTGGATGCATCCGCAAAACAGCTGGCTGCAAAAAATCTGCGTACCGGCATGGAAGAAACCTATTCTTATGATGAATGTGTCATCGCATGCGGTGCTTCTTCGATCGTTCCTCCGCTTCAGGGCGTATCTCTGCCAGGCGTATTCACCATGCGCACCCCGGATGACGCAATCGAGCTCAGAGACTATGTTGAGCGTACCGGAGCAAAACGTGCAGTAGTCGCAGGCGGCGGCTTTATCGGTCTGGAAGCAGCAGAAAACCTGGCTGCAAAAGGTTTGAGCGTTACCGTAATTGATATGGCAGATCAGATTATGCCTGGATTTGATAAAGAGATGGCAGATTACGCAAAACGTCATCTGGAGAAAAAAGGCATCAAAGTTCTGCTTAACACCCGTCTGGAAGCTGTTCTCGGCGATTCCAAAGCAGCAGGCGTAAAAATTCCGGATGGAGAACTCAAAGCTGATGTTGTTGTTATGTCTCTGGGCATCCGTCCAAATACTGCATTCTTAAAAGATACTGGTCTGGAAATGATGCCAAACGGAACCATTCTGGTAGACAGCCAGATGAAAACCAATCTGCCAAACGCGTATATGCGGCAGGTGACTGTGTCTGCGTAACCAACCGTCTGACCGGCGAGCGTGCATGGTCTCCAATGGGTTCCTCCGCAAATATGGAAGGCAGAACTCTGGCAGAGGCAATGTGTGGAGAAGACAGCAGCTATCCGGGCGTTCTGGGTACCGCTGTTGTAAAACTGCCAGAACTCAACGGCGGCCGCACCGGTCTGAGCGAAGAAGCTGCAAACAAAGCTGGCTATGATGTGATCTCGGTTGTGATTGCAACAGATGACAAAGCACACTATTATCCAGGTGCAGGTATGTTTATCATCAAGCTGATTGCAGATAAGAACAGCCGCAAACTGCTGGGTGTTCAGGTACTGGGCTCCGGTGCTGTCGACAAGGTTACCGATGTCGGTGTTGTTGCTCTGACTATGGGTGCAACCATCGACCAGCTGCAGAACATGGATATGGCTTATGCACCTCCATTTTCTACTGCAATCCATCCATTTGTAACTGCAATCAACGTGCTGAAGAATAAACTGGAAGGCAAGATGGACAGCATGACACCGGCAGAATTCATGCAGGGCAAGGCAGAGGGCTACCGTATTGTAGACGCTGCTCTGATGCCAAGCATTTCCGGTGCACCATATGTTGATCTTAACACCGTTACCGGCGAAGTAAAAGGACTGGGCAAAGAGGAAAAACTGCTGCTGATCTGCAACAAGGGTAAACGTGCATACCTTCTGCAGAACCGTCTGCGCTTCTTTGGCTATACCAATACAAAGGTTCTCGAAGGCGGCCTGGCAGTCAATGTTATGCCAAAACAGAGCGGACAGGTTACTGTAAGTGCAGAGGATATCAAGAGAGTAAAAGCATGGGGCTTTTTGCATAATAAAGGAACCGATAATTTCAATGCTCGTATCATCACCCGCAACGGTAAGATCACTGCAGAAGAAAGCCAGTGCATCACCGAAGCTGCACAGCGCTTTGGTAACGGCGAAATTGCAATGACCTCCCGTCTGACTATCGAAATTCAGGGTGTACCTTATGACAAGATCGATGATCTGCGTGCATTTGTAGAAGAGTACGGTCTGGAGACCGGCGGTACTGGCTCCAAAGTTCGTCCGGTTGTTTCCTGTAAGGGTACCACCTGTCAGTATGGTCTGGCAGACACCTTCGATCTGTCCAACAAGATCCACGACAGATTCTTCAAAGGCTATGCAGATGTCAAACTGCCTCATAAATTCAAGATCGCAGTTGGCGGCTGTCCAAACAACTGCGTAAAACCAAACCTCAACGACCTGGGTATCGTTGGACAGAGAATCCCAGGCTTTAAAGCAGATCTGTGCCGTGGATGCAAAGTTTGTCAGGTTGAAAACGCATGTCCTGTAAAAGCTGCAAAAGTAGTGGATGGTGTTCTGACCATCAATAAGGATATCTGCAACAACTGCGGACGCTGCATCAATACCTGCCCATTCAAGGCAATGCCGGATGGACAGTATGGCTACCGCGTATATATCGGCGGACGTTGGGGCAAGAAATATGCACACGGCAGACCGCTGGACCCTGTATTCACTTCGGAAGAAGAAGTAATGCAGATCATCGAAAAAGCAATCCTGCTGTTCAGAGAACAGGGTGAAACCGGAGAACGTTTCTCTGATACTATCGAGCGTCTGGGCTTTGAAAATGTTCAGGCACAGCTTCTGGGCAACGAACTGCTGGAAAGAAAAGATCAGATTATCGGAGCAAAACTCCATCTGGTTGGTGGAGCTACCTGCTAATAATCTTTATAAAAATAAAAAAAGATGGCTGGATTGTCCAGCCATCTTTTTTTGTGCTTCTAAAAAGATTGGATTGGATGGAATATCCGGGTTTTCTGTCAGATGATGTCGAAATGTACAATAACAAAATCTTGTGCATAAGACAGGATAAGACACAATTTCTTGTGGTTTTTCCTAAGCAACGGTTGCAAAACGAAAGAAGAACGTTTATAATAGTACAGGAAACAGATAGAGTTCATTCCAAAGGGGATTGAAAGATGAGTCGATTTGAAATTGTGACAGGAGATATTACGACTGTTGCTACTGAAGCAATCGTCAATGCGGCAAACAATACTCTGCTGGGAGGCGGGGGTGTTGATGGTGCTATTCATCGTGCAGCAGGTCCACAGCTTTTGGAGGAGTGCCGCAAGCTGAATGGCTGCCCGACCGGAGAAGCAAAGATAACCGGTGGATATCAGCTGCCGGCAAAATATGTGATTCATACGGTCGGTCCAATCTGGCAGGGCGGCCAGGCAAACGAGGAAGAGCTGCTGCGCAGCTGTTACCGCAATTGTTTAAATCTTGCGGCAGAACATAACATAAAAACAATAGCATTTCCGTCCATCAGCACGGGCGCTTATCATTTTCCGGTCAATAGAGCGGCCGAAATCGCAGTGTCGGAGATTATGGAGTTTTTAAAAAAGAACGATACCATCGAGAAGGTACTGTTTGTCTGCCATGATGAACGCACAGAAATTGTTTACCACATTGCGCAGGATCAATATCAGACAAAACGATAGAAAAAAGAGCAGGAGGAATACCTGCTCTTTTTTTGTGAAGTAAGAGCAAAAGGAAGAGAAAACGAGCAATCGGAAGAAATCGGGAGCGAGCGGAATAGACTATAGATAGAAAATCGAACGCCTTTGTCAAAAAAAGACTTTTTTGACAAAGGGCGGATATTGTTTCGCAAAGCAGTTTGTGATATGATAAATCCATAGAGAACGACACAAAATTTATTACTGGAAGCTTTCAAAATTTGTTGTTCCTATCAGAAAAGGAGTTGAAAAGAATGAGTAGTTTTATGCTATCTGCTGCACCGATTCTATGGCTAATCCTCGTGATTTTGCTGATTGTGCTGGAAGTTGCCACCTATCAGCTGGTGGCGATATGGTTTGCATTAGGAGCTGCCGCAGCACTGATTGTTTCTCTGTTTGAACTTTCGGGCACTGCACAGATTGTGGTGTTTATTGCAGTTTCAGCTCTCAGTCTTATGGCAAGCCGTCCTCTTGTAAAAAAATTGCAGTCTGCGCCGAAACAGAAGACCAATGCAGACCGTATTGTGGGTCAGACCGCAAAGGTGATCCATCCAATTACACCTGATCAGAAGGGTAGAGTAATGGTGGATAATCTTGACTGGGCTGCCGCAGCACAAAACAGGGGAGAGAGTTTTGAAGTTGGAGAAGAAGTCTCCATTGTCCGCATCGAAGGCGTTACTGTTTATGTTCAAAAGCTGTAACAAAAACAAAATTATAAAATGATATTTTGAAAGGTGGAAATTTTATGACAGCAATCATTATTATCGCTATTTTGATCATCGCTATCTTGGTTTTGCTTGTTTCCTGTATCAAAATTGTTCCTCAGTCGATGGTATTTGTTGTAGAACGTCTGGGTTCCTATTATCAGACATGGGAAAACGGTTTGCATTTCAAGGTTCCGTTTTTAGACCATATCGCAAAAAAAGTTTCCTTAAAAGAGCAGGTTGTTGATTTTAAACCACAGCCAGTTATTACCAGAGATAACGTAACCATGCAGATCGACAGCGTTGTATTCTATCAGATTACCGACGCAAAACTGTTCACCTATGGTGTAGAACGTCCCATTTCCGCAATCGAGAATCTGACCGCAACCACCCTGCGTAACATCATCGGTGAACTGGAACTGGACCACACCTTGACCTCCCGTGATGTGATCAACACCAAGATTACCACAACACTGGATACGGCTACCGATAAATGGGGCATCAAGGTAAACCGTGTTGAGCTGAAAAACATCCTGCCTCCTGCAGAAATTCAGGACGCAATGGAAAAACAGATGAAGGCAGAACGTCAGCGCCGTGAATCTATCCTTCGTGCAGAAGGTCAGAAACGCAGCCAGGTTCTGATTGCAGAAGGTGAAAAAGAAGCAGCAATCCTGAAAGCCGAGGCAGAAAAACAATCTGCAATCCTCAAAGCAGACGCAGTGCGTGAAGCAAAAATCCGCGAAGCAGACGGTGAAGCTACCGCTATCCTCAAAGTTCAGCAGGCTTATGCAGACAGCTTGAAGATGTTAAACGAAGCAGCACCGACCGACAAGGTGCTCACCCTCAAGAGCTTCGAAGCCCTTGCAAAAGTTGCAGATGGTCAGTCCACCAAACTGATTATCCCAAGCGACATGCAGTCTCTCGCTGGTCTTGCAGCATCGGTAAAAGAGATTGTTACAGACAAAAAGACAGAAGAAACCAAATAGTTTTTATCTTAAAAATAAGTGCCTGTTTTCAGGCACTTATTTTTTTAACAAAACGAAAGAAAAACAAAAGAAAATTGCAGAGAGTTTTTTGTACGAAGAAAAGGAAAGGCAGCAAACACAGCAGAAGAGAAAAATATTTTGTCAGAACATGGATAATATGAACAAATATCCACGGAAAACAAATGAAAAATTAAAATACCTGTACGATTTTTACAAGTGCTGTTGCAGGACACTTGCATTTTAGACGGGATTCAGATAAAATAAGAATATCAAATTGATGTAAAATCCAACACCCCTGTAAGGACAGAATGGAGGAAGGAACTGTGAAAAACGACACTATTTTTCGTTGGCAGCATTGCAACTGGAATAAGTGTAGCCAGCAGTGCACTTCTGAGCTGCGACAGGGGATCGTGTGCGCTTTTTGCACAACAGGTGCAGGATTTTTACAGACAACAAGACTAAAATACAGGTAAAGTGTATGCTGTGGCAGGAATTGTCGCAGCATTTTTTAATTGGAGCTGTTTTGTGTACAAAATTCTCCAATTGGAACAGGAGGAAAAGAAAATGGCAAACGATACTGCAAAAAAAGTTGCGGTTATCATGGGAAGCGACAGCGACCTTCCAACCGTAAAACCAGCAATCGATAAGCTCAAATCTTTTGGTGTAGAGGTAGAAGCTCATGTTATGAGCGCACACCGCACCCCTGCACAGGCAAGTGAATTTGCAGCAAATGCAAAGGCAAATGGCTTTGGTGTTATTATTGCAGCAGCAGGAAAGGCAGCTCATCTGGGAGGCGTGCTTGCAGCACACACCACTCTGCCAGTAATCGGTATTCCGATTAAGTCCTCCACTCTGGATGGACTGGATGCTCTGCTTGCAACAGTACAGATGCCATCCGGTATCCCGGTTGCTACCGTTGCAATCAACGGTGCAGAAAATGCAGCGATTCTGGCAGTTCAGATGCTGGCACTGAGCGATGAGCGTCTGGCACAGGAACTGGTTTCCATGAAAGAAAAAATGGAAAAATCCGTCATGGAAAAAGATAAGAAACTTCAGGAAGAACTGGGCTGCTAACAAAGTCTCAAATTTAATTTGAATAGAGAAGCCGGACAAACAACATAACGGCAAGAGAAGCTATGGAGGTAATTACAATGAAAAAGTGTGAAATGCTCTACGAAGGAAAAGCAAAGAAAGTTTATACCACAGAAGATCCAGAGCTGTACATCGTTGATTACAAAGATGATGCAACTGCTTTTAACGGACTGAAAAAAGGTACCATCCTTGGTAAGGGCGCAATCAACAACCGCGTTACCAACCATCTGATGAAAATGCTGGAAAGCAAAGGCATCCCAACTCACTTTGTAGAACAGCTGTCCGACCGTGAAACTGTTGTTAAAAAAGTAAAAATTGTTCCACTGGAAGTTATCATCCGTAACATCGCAGCAGGCTCCATGTCCAAACGTCTGGGCATCGAAGAGGGAAAAGTACTGCCTGTAACCGTTCTGGAATACAGCTACAAAAACGATGATCTGGGCGACCCACTGATCAACGATTACCATGCACTGGCAATGGAACTGTGCACCAGAGAAGAACTGGATCAGATCGCAAATTATGCACTCAAGATCAACGAGATCCTCAAAGAGTACTTCAAAGAAGTTAACGTTGATCTGGTAGACTTCAAACTTGAGTTTGGTAAACTGTCTGACGGTACCATCGTTCTGGCTGACGAAATCTCTCCAGATACCTGCCGCTTCTGGGATGCAACCACCCATGAAAAACTGGACAAAGACCGTTTCAGAAGAGACATGGACAACGTTGATGCTGGATACCATGAAATTCTCAAGAGACTTCTTGGCGAATAATTAAGGTTAACAGAGTTTGTTTTAAACCGGCTTCAAAAAAAGTTTGAAGCCGGATGTGTAATAAAAACAGAGAGGTCAAAACTGTTTTTAACTTAGAAAAACAGAATTGATTTGTATGAATTGGAAAGGGGACTTTTTGATGTTTGATCAGATTCATGAAGAGTGTGGCGTTTTTGGTGTATACTCTCCGGAAAGCACAACCAGTGTTGTCGGAGACACCTATATGGCACTTTATGCTCTTCAGCACAGAGGTCAGCAGAGCTGTGGTATTGCTGTCAACGATGATGGTATCATCAGATCTTACCGTGATCTGGGTCTTGTACCGGATACCTTTAATCAGCGTGTGCTGAACGATCTGGGCAGCGGCAGAATGGCAGTAGGTCATGTTCTGTACGGCGCAAGCAATCCGGAGCGTGCAGATGCACAGCCACTGGTTGTTCGCCATATCAAAGGAAGCATGGCACTGGCTTTTAACGGTGCTCTGGTAAATGCGCTGGAACTGAAAGAAGAGCTGGAGCTCAAAGGCGCAATCTTCCATTCCAATTCGGATGCAGAGATTATTTCCCATGTTATCATCAATGAGCGTCTGCACACAAATTCCATTGAGGAAGCAATCGAAAAAGCAATGGACAAGCTCAAAGGAGCTTATTCGATGGTTGTTATGTCCCCACAAAAACTGATGGCAGTCAGAGACCCACAGGGTATCAGACCGCTTGCAATGGGTAAAATGGGCGGCGAGATTGTTTTTGCTTCGGAAAGCTGTGCATTCGACAGCATCGGTGCAAAGTTTGTACGAGATGTTCGTCCGGGCGAAATCATTGTTGTTGACAGAAGCGGTGTTCGTAGCCTCGAAAGCCACTGTGGACAGAAGAGCGGTCTGTGTGTATTTGAATATGTATACACTGCTCGTCCGGATTCGGTGATCGAAGGCGAAAGCGTTCATATGGCAAGAAAACGTGCAGGTGCATTCCTTGCACAGGAACATCCGGTAGAGGCAGATATCGTTATCGGCTCTCCGGACTCCGGTCTGGATGCAGCGCTCGGCTATGCGGAAGAGTCCGGTATTCCATACGGAATCGGCTTTATTAAAAACCGTTATATTGGCCGTACCTTCATCCTGCCGACTCAGAAGGAAAGAGAACGTGCAGTTCACATCAAACTTAATGTTCTCGAAGCAGCAGTAAAAGGTAAACGTGTTGTTCTGGTCGATGACTCTATCGTAAGAGGTACCACCAGCATCCAGATTACCAAGATGCTGCGCGATGCCGGAGCAACAGAAGTACATCTCCGTATTTCTTCCCCTCCATTCATCAACCCATGCTACTTCGGTACTGACATCGACAGCAAAGATAAACTGATTGCCTGCCGTATGTCCATGGAAGAAATCCGTCGTACACTCGACGTAGATACTCTGGGTTACCTGAGCATTGAACACTGCGCACAGATTGCACGCACCACAACAGGATGTGAGTTCTGTATGGGCTGCTTCACCGGAAAATATCCAATCGATGTTCCGGAAGAAAAACCATGTGACAAATTTTCTCAGAAGCTCTGCAACAAATAAAAGCAGAGTGGATTAACAGGAAAGGATTTAGACGATATGAGCGAGAGTTTCAGCGAAAGCTATAAGGCAGCCGGCGTAGACGTAACAGCCGGATACAAAGCAGTTGAATTGATGAAGGCACACGTTGCCAGAACGATGACAGCAGGCATGATGACCGGAATCGGTGGATTCGGCGGCGCCTTTGAGCTGGATCTGACCGGTATCACCAAACCGGTTCTGGTTTCCGGTACAGACGGTGTTGGCACAAAACTGAAGCTGGCATTTATGCTCGACAAGCATGATACCGTTGGTATCGACTGTGTAGCAATGTGTGTAAACGACATCATCTGCTGCGGAGCAAAACCACTTATCTTCCTTGATTATATCGCACTGGGCAAAAACATCCCGGAAAAGGTTGCAGACATCGTAAAAGGTGTTGCAGACGGCTGTGTTGAAACCGGATGTGCTCTGGTTGGCGGCGAAACCGCAGAAATGCCAGGCTTTTACCCAGTTGACGAATATGACGTTGCTGGATTCAGCGTTGGTGTAGTGGATAAGGACAAGATGATTGATCCGGAAAATGTTGAGGTTGGCGATGTTCTGATCGCGCTTCCATCCTCCGGTGTACATTCCAACGGTTTCTCTCTGGTAAGAAAGGTATTTGATCTGGAGAACACACCAAGAAACATCTTCAAAGAGTTTAATGGTTCCACTCTGGGCGAAACCCTGCTTACCCCAACCAAGCTGTATGTAAAACCAATGCTCAAGCTCATCGATGAAGTTAAGGTAAAATCCATCGTCCATGTAACCGGCGGCGGATTCTATGAAAACATTCCGCGAGCACTCAACAGCAGAACAAAAGCAGTGATCGACCGCAGCAAAGTTCGTGTACTGCCAATCTTTGAGGAAATCCAGAGAGTCGGCGAAATTCCAGAACGTGATATGTTCAACACCTTTAACATGGGTGTCGGCATGATCGCAATCGTTTCCAAAGAAGAAGCTGACAAAGCACTGGAAGTTCTCAAGGCAGCAGGAGAAGATGCTTACATCATCGGCGAAGTTCAGGCAGGAGAGAAAAACATCGAAATCCTTTAATCTGACTTGATTGGATCAAAAAGCAGACGCGTCATAAATTATGTGCTGCGTCTGCTTTTCATTTTAAAACAAAAGGGGCAGCTTTTATGGTTAAAATAGCAGTGTTGGTTTCCGGCGGCGGAACAAACCTTCAGGCACTGATTGACCGTCAGCAGGCAGGAGAGCTTGGATGTGGACAGATCAGCCTGGTCATCAGTTCCCGGGCAGGCGTCTATGCCCTGGAGCGGGCAGAAAAAGCCGGTATCGAGTCGATGGTGATCAGCCGAAAAGAGTGCGGCAGTGCAGAAAACTTTGATAAAAAGCTTGTTTCTGAACTGAAAAGCCACGGCATTGAGCTGGTGGTGCTGGCAGGATTTTTAAGTATTCTGGGTAAAGAAGTGATCGACGCTTATCCAAACCGCATCATCAACATTCATCCGTCTCTGATTCCATCCTTCTGCGGAAACGGTTTTTATGGACTCAAGGTACATGAAGCTGCGCTGGAGTATGGTGTCAAGGTAACTGGTGCAACGGTACATTTTGTCAATGAAGTGACCGACGGCGGCAGCATCATTCTGCAAAAAGCAGTTTACATCGAACCGGACGATACACCGGAAACCTTGCAGAGAAGGGTTATGGAGCAGGCAGAGTGGGAGCTTTTACCAAAAGCGACTGCAATGCTCTGTGAAGAAATTCAGAAGGAAAAAGACAACAAATAAACAATTTTGGGTGGAGGAATCTCTTATGAAATACGTAAATCTGGCAGAAGAACTGCGCGGCAACACCTATCCTGGCAGAGGAATCGTTCTGGGCAGAAGCGAGGATGGCAAAAAAGCAGTTATTGCTTATTTCATCATGGGCAGAAGTGAAAATAGCCGCAACCGTGTTTTTGTAGAACAGGAAGGCGGTATCCGCACTGAGGCATTTGATCCTGCAAAACTGGAAGACCCATCCCTCATCATTTATGCTCCAGTCAGAGTTCTCGGCAAACAGACTGTTGTAACAAACGGTGACCAGACTGATACCATCTATGATTTCCTCAAAGAGGGCAAATCTTTCGAAGAAGCACTGCGCACCAGAACCTTTGAACCGGATGCACCAAACTTTACTCCTCGTATCTCCGGTCTGGTAGAAGGCTTTGATTACAAACTCTCGATTCTCAAGAGCAACAACAATGATTCTTCCAGCACACGCAGATACTTCTTTGAATACACCGATCCAAAAGCAGGAGAAGGTCACTTTATCCATACATACAAATGTGATGGCAGCCCGATCCCATCCTACGAAGGAGAGCCAACTCCAGTTGTAATCTCCGGCGATATCGATGCGTTCACCAGCGAAATCTGGGAGAACCTCAATGCAGACAACAAGGTTTCTCTCTTTACCCGCTTTATTGATGTTGAAAGCGGCGAAATCGAAACCAGAATCATCAACAAGAACAAATAGTCGATCGGAAAACAGAACTTGTTTTAAGGAAAGGATGGATTTTTTATGGCAAACGAACTGGCTTTAAAATATGGATGTAACCCAAATCAGAAACCGTCCAGAATCTTTATGAAAGATGGAAGCGAACTTCCAATCAAGGTTCTCAACGGTAAACCAGGCTATATTAACTTCCTGGACGCATTCAACAGCTGGCAGCTGGTAAAAGAACTCAAAGAAGCAACCGGACTTCCGGCAGCAGCTTCCTTCAAACACGTTTCCCCAGCAGGCGCAGCAGTTGGTCTGCCGCTTGATGACACCATGAAGAAAATCTACTTTGTAGACGATCTGGGTGAGCTTTCTCCAATTGCAAGCGCTTATGCAAGAGCAAGAGGCGCAGACAGAATGTCCTCCTACGGTGACTTTATCGCACTGTCCGATGTTTGTGATGAATGCACTGCAAGAATCATCAAACGTGAAGTTTCCGACGGCGTCATCGCTCCAGGTTATACCGAAGAAGCTCTGGCAATCCTCAAGGAGAAACGTAAAGGCAGCTACAATGTAATCGAGATCGATCCTTCCTATGTTCCACAGGAAATCGAACACAAAGATGTATTCGGTGTTACCTTTGAACAGGGAAGAAACAACCTGAAGATCGACAAAGAGCTGTTCAACAATATCGTTTCCCAGAACAAAGAACTGCCAGAAAACGCAAAGATCGACCTGCTCATTTCCCTCATTGCTCTTAAATATACCCAGTCCAACTCGGTATGCTATGTTAAGGATGGTCAGGCAATTGGTATCGGTGCTGGTCAGCAGTCCAGAATTCACTGCACCAGACTGGCTGGCAACAAGGCTGATATCTGGTACCTGCGTCAGCATGAAAAGGTAATGAACCTGCCATTCAAGAAAGATATCCGCAGAGCTGACCGTGACAACACCATCGACGTTTATATCTCTGATGATTATATGGACGTTCTGGCTGACGGTATCTGGGAAAACTTCTTCACCGAAAAACCAGAACCTCTGACCAGAGAAGAAAAACGTGCATGGCTGGATACTCTGACCGGTGTTTCTCTGGGTTCGGATGCGTTCTTCCCATTCGGTGACAATATCGAAAGAGCACACCGCACCGGTGTACAGTACATTGCAGAACCAGGCGGCTCGATCCGTGACGACAACGTTATCGAAACCTGCGATAAATACAACATGGTTCTGGCATTCACCGGCATCCGTCTGTTCCATCATTAATCGAAACCAATCAAGGGGAAGGAAGATTTCCTTCCCCTCTTTTGAAACTATCTGACAGGGAAGGAAGATTGCTATGAAAATTCTGGTAGTAGGCTCCGGCGGCAGAGAACACGCAATTATCCGCAAATTAAAACAAAGCCCAAAAGCAGAAAAAATCTATTGCTGTCCAGGTAACGGCGGTATCAGCGCTGATGCACAGTGTGTGGACATCAAAGCGATGGACATTGAGGGAGTTGTAAACTTCTCCAAAGAAAATGCGATCGATCTGGTTGTTGTTGCACCGGATGACCCGCTTGCAGCAGGCATGGTTGATGCACTCAACAAAGAAGGTATTATGACCTTTGGTCCAACCAAAGATGCTGCACAGATCGAGGCAAGCAAGGTTTTCTCCAAAAACCTGATGAAGGAATTTAATATCCCAACTGCTTCTTATGAAGTATTTGATGACCCGGCGAAGGCACTTTCCTATATTGAGGAAAAGAATGAGTACCCGGTAGTTATCAAGGCAGACGGTCTGGCACTGGGCAAGGGCGTTATTATCGCTGCAAACCATGAGGAAGCAAAAGAAGGTCTGCACGAGATCATGGAAGAAAAGGTATTCGGTACCAGCGGCAACCATGTTGTTGTGGAAGAATTCCTGACCGGACCGGAAGTTTCTGTTCTGGCATTTGTGGATGGAAAAACTGTTGTTCCGATGGTTTCTTCGATGGACCACAAACGCGCTCTGGACGGCGACAAGGGTCTTAATACCGGCGGAATGGGTACAGTTGCACCAAATCCATTCTATACCAAAGAAGTTGCACAGGAATGTATGGACAAGATCTTCAAACCAACCGTTGCAGCAATGCAGAAACTGGGAAGACCATTTAAAGGTTGTTTGTACTTTGGTTTGATGCTGACACCAAAAGGCCCATATGTCATTGAATACAACAGCCGTTTTGGCGATCCGGAAACTCAGGTTGTACTGGAACTGCTGGACAGCGACCTGGTTGAAATTATGGAAGCAGTATATAACGGAACACTGACCGAGGATATGGTTCACTTCTCGGATGAGAAGGCTGCCTGCGTCATCATCGCAAGCGGCGGCTATCCAAAATCCTACCGCAAGGGTCTGCCAATCAGCGGACTGGATGCACAGGGTCAGAGAGATGGCGTGAGCATCTATCATTCCGGTACCAAGCTAAGTGATGGTGTTTACTACAATAACGGCGGACGCGTATTGGGTGTTACCGCAAGAGCAGACAGCCTTCAGGCTGCGCTCGACAAGGCGTATGAAAATGTAGATGCAATTTCCTTTGAGGATTGCTTCAGCCGCCGTGATATCGGCAAACGTGCTTTGTCTGCATTAAAATAAGAAAAAAGGCTGCCAGTTAATGGCAGCCTTTTTTAATAGATTCAATTTCTTTGTCAATTTCTGCAAACACTCTACTCAGTTCAGAGGAAATTCTTTCTTTGGAAATAGTGTTGTATTTGGGACACCAAAAATTATAAAGATGTTTTACTTCTTCTGTTATCTTTAAATCAGAAGAACAGGAAGTTAAGCATGAAAATGCAAATTTGTTTGCATCAGCTTCATACGGCAAAGAAAGATATAAGTCAGTAAAATATGCTTCTTCTCCAGATAGTTTTACATGATACCAGTTGTTATCCACCAGCTTAAAGCAGTTCCCATCGTATTGAATAATATAAGGGAGACTTTTGATGAGTTCAGGTGAAAACAGATCACTTCGCTCATATTGAAGCACATGACGAAATTCATGAAAAAAGTAATACAGAGCTTCTGTGGAAGAAGGTTCTTCCAGGAACTTTTTATTGAGGAACAGACAACTGATTGTGTGGTCGTAAAGTCCACAGGCAGTTTCATATCCAGATGGCATATCAAAAGAGATTTCTGTAGAAAGCTGGTATGATTTCTTTAAATCAGATAGCAAGGAAAGAATAATTTGAATACGCTCATCCGCAGAGTATTTACTCCAAGTATCTAAAGAAATGTGATGGGATACAATAGATAAGATTTTAGTGTCCGATAATTTCACTATTTAATCTCCTCTGCTTTCAAATATTTGCTCGGCTTGTCGGTATACAGAATTGCCAGACGATGCAGAGCACGGGTACAGGAAACATACAGGAGCTGACGGTCAAAATCGTTGCGATAGTTTTTATCATCAACATCACAAAGAATGGCAGCGTCGAATTCCAATCCTTTTGCCATGTATACTGGCATCAGCATAACACCGGAAAAGATCTCTTTTTGATTAATATCCATCAGATGAACCGGAATCTGGTCTTTGAGCAGGGCGTGCAGCTGATTTGCCTGTTTCTGGCTCTTGCAGATAATGCCGATGGAAGCAAATCCTTCTCCGAGGTATTCTCTGGTCAGCTCGATGATGCGCTGTGCCATTTTGTTTCGGTCGTCACACTGTTCGAGAAGCGGCGGCTGTTCGTGGCGGTCGAAGCTTTCCATATCGGTACAATCATGCAGGAATCGACGGGAAAATTCGTTGATTTCATAAGAACAGCGGAATCCCTTGTTTAAGGTAATCAGGCAGGAAGTCTTCTTATCCAGAATTTTGGCAGTGTCGCGATAGAACTGAGGACCTTCCAATTTTTCAATGGTCTGATTGTAGTCGCCCATGATGGTGTAGCGGGCAGAAGGGAACAGTTTTTTGAGGATGTGAAAATGTATCGGATAGTAGTCCTGTGCCTCGTCCACAACGACCTGTCGGATATCCGAATAAAGATCGGTGCCAAACAAACCCAGATGTAGATAAAACAGCGGCATTGCATCCTGATAGGAAAGGTAAGGGGAAGGATCAGTGATACGTTGTTGTGCAAGGAAGAGGATTTCATCCATTTGCTCTGGAAGAGAAAGTCCTTTTGCCATGCGAAAGAAAAGGTCACGGTCGCAAAGGAGCTTTTGAAACAGCTCCATACTGTCGAGGGTGGTGAATTTTTTGATTTGATGCTTGATACGGGTACACTCTTTGATGGAGAGCAAACGACCAAACTGCTTTTTATCGTAAAGGTGCTGGATAAAGGTTCCAGAAAAATTCTGCAATTTTTTAAGGCGCTCTTCCCGGCGGACTTTGTGAATCTGGGTCCAGAGACGTTTCTCCAGCAGCTTCAGTGCGCCGTCCAGCGGTGCGCGGCGGCAGGCTTTTTGTACAAAAGCGCTCATCTCTTCACGCGTTTCCAGCAGCTTTCCATTGTAGTACAGGTCCGTATATGGAATCATGCGGCGGATATAGTAGGAGATATATCGCTCAAGAATCTGCGCAAAAGTTTCGGAAGAGAAAAATTCTACCGATTCATGCAACAGTTCTCTCTCTTTTTTGGTGTTGGCACAAACCATCTGTTCCAGTAGCTGGCTGCGCGGAATCAGGCGAAAATCAGTGCTGCACGCTTTGGAGAACAGTGCCTCAAAGGTAAGGCTCGCGATGTTTTCTTCGCCCAGCTCCGGCAGGACGTTGGAAATGTAACTTCCAAACAGATTATTCGGAGAGATGATGACGATGTTGTTAGCATACAGTTTTTGGGTGACGCCTTCGTAAAGGAGAAAGGCAACACGGTGCAGAGCAACCGAAGTTTTGCCGCTGCCAGCAACACCCTGAACAAATACCAGCTCATTTAAGGTGTCGCGGATGATCATATCCTGCTGGCGCTGAATGGTTTCTACGATGGACTTCATTTGTGGGGAAGCATTGTGAGAGAGTGCTTCACGCAGCATGTTGTCCATGATGTTGACGTCAGAATCAAAAAAGTAGTTGAGGGTGCTGTTTTTGATTTCGTACTGACGTTTGAGCGAAACCGTTCCATGGATTGTACCAGAAGGAGCCTGATATTCTACCTTTCCTGGTTCGTAACGATAAAATAAGCTTGCAATCGGAGTGCGCCAGTCATAAACATAGGTCTCATAGCTTTCCTCATCTTGAATGTTGGACAAGCCGATGTAGATTTTTTCGGCAGGATAGGATTCATATCCATTTTCAGTGAAGTCAATCCGTGCAAAATAAGGACAGTCCAATGCCTGACGGTAATGATCGATGCGCTTGTGCGCAGCATCATACCGTGCAGATTGTGCCTGAATCGATTCAAGTGCCTGATGAGCCTCCACGACATTGTCAAAACCACCGCGGAAAGATACATTTTCCCACATTTCCTTGCGCGCAGAGATGATCTGATCTTTTTCATCGGAACAATCTGCTTCTTCCCGAGTCAGGTTTTCTTTTATAAAGGAGCAGGTCTTTTCCAGATACTGCTGTTCAACCAGAAATTCTTTTTCGTATTCCATAAGAGCCTCCTTGCCCTGTCAGAAGAGATTCCTTCGCCGGAAAGAGTACTTCCTGCTGGCTGAGCGGAACCTTATAAAAAGCAAATAAAAATATTTTCATACAATATCTTTTTATTATAGCACGATGATATTAAAAAAACAATTAAAGAAGCAGAAAAACGAAAAAACCGAAAGGGGAAGTCCAACGGACTTCCCCTTTCGGCTGTGTAATAAAAAATAGAGGACGACCGGCGTTACCGGTCAGAAGATTTCTAAAAAAGGTGTCAAAAACATCTTTGTTTTTGAGTAACTTTATTATAATCCCTTTCTAGTAAAAAGTCAATAAAAAATTGAGAAAAAATAAAATTAAAAATAGCCGTAATACACAAAATGAAAACTTTGGGTGAAAAGGACAGAAAAATCAGAATTTTGCTTGTGTTTTCATGGTATTTCACATATAATGATTTTATAAAGATGATGGACGGCTGTCCATCTATTTTTATTCACCTCAATTATGATGAGGGGTAAATTTGACAGGAGAGAGTAAAAAGGAGGAAGAAAAATGGCAAAAGGAAAAAAGACAACGTCGATTGATATGACCGAAGGTAATGCGTATCGACTGATTATCAGTTTTACGCTGCCGCTCCTTTTGGGAAATGTCTTTCAGCAGCTGTACAATATGGTGGACAGCATTGTTGTCGGAAATGTAATCGGAGATCAGGCACTGGCTGCGGTAGGTACAGGATTTCCTGTTATTTTCATGCTCAGCTCTTTGTTTATGGGAATTGGTACCGGTGCAACCATCATGATTGCGCAGTTTTACGGAGCAAGAGATCTGGAAAAGGTAAATCAGACGGTTAATACCATCTATACAGCGCTGATTATCGGTATTATTCCACTTTCTCTGATCGGTATCTTTTTGAGTGAGCCGCTTCTTCGCTTGATGCAGGTTCCGGATGATGGAACCCTTGCAATGGCAAAGACCTATATGATTATTATTTTTATCGGTATCATCGGTAACCTTGGATTTAACATCAACTCCGGTATTTTGCAGGGTTTAGGTGACAGCCGCACTTCGCTGTTGTTTTTGATGATTGCAACGGTAATCAATATTATCCTTGACCTGGTATTTACTATTCCGATTAAACTGGGTGTAGCGGGTGTAGCACTTGCAACCATCATTGCACAGATTGCATCTTGGCTGTTTGGTGTGTTCTATATTAACCGCCGTTATGATTTTATCAAGATCAAGCCACAAAAATTCTATTTCCAGAAAAACCTGTTTGTGCAGGCAATGAAGCTGGGTATTCCATCCGGTATCCAGCAGGCACTGTTTTCCATCGGTATCATGTTCATGCAGTCTCTGGTTAACAGCTATGGTTCCAACTTTATGGCAGGATTTAACGGTGCAAACAAGATCGATACCTTCGCATTCCTGCCGGTACAGAGCTTGTCCAACGCACTGACCACCTATACTGGTCAGAATATCGGAGCGGGCAACCAGCACCGTGTTAAGGAAGGCGTTCGCGCATCCATGATTTTGTCGATCGGATGCTGTGTTGTTATAGGTGCACTGCTTTATCCAACCAGTGCATTTATGATGCAAATGTTCAGCCATAACCCGGAAGTAATCGATGCCGGTGTCGCTTATCTGCACGGTGTTTTGCCGTTTTATTCTTTGCTTGCAATCAGCTTCATGTTCAACTCTGTTTTAAGAGGTGCCGGAGATATGATGATTCCAATGATCTCCTCCTTTATCAGCTTGTGGCTGGCAAGACTGCCTGCTGCTTATCTGATTGCAGCATGGTTTGATAAGGAAGACATCTATTATTCCTATGCAGTAGGCTGGGTACTTGGCCTGTTGATTTCCGGTATCTACTATGCAAGCGGAAAATGGAAACACAAGAGCATCGTTTCGAAATTAAGGGAGGTAGAAACGGCATGATCGACTGGGAAAAGATGATTGCAAAGGCAGAGTCGGTCTGTAATCCAAGGGAATTATCTCAAAGTTCGTTTGCAGCATCGGTTGGAGCAGCGATTGTTACCGAGCAGGGAAACATCTATACCGGTGTTTGTATTGATACTCCTTGCTCAATGGGATTTTGTGCAGAGCATGCTGCAGCCGCAGCAATGATAACTGCTGGAGAAAACCGGATTTTGGGCGTGATTGCAGTGCATAAAAAGGAAGATGGAAGCTTTGAGGTTATTTCACCTTGCGGACGATGTCGGGAATTTTTGTGCCAGCTGCACGATGACAATCATCTGGCACAGGTAAAGCTCAGCGATCGCGTTGTCACTTTGGATGACCTGCTGCCGTTTCGCTGGAAATAAATTGTTTTGACAGAAAGGAAGAAAGAGATTGGGAATCAGGGAAATCAGAAAGTCGTATAATCGTCTGGGATGGTCAATGCTTGCCTATATGGCAATCTATCAGTTTATGTCGCTGCCATTTTTGCTGCTTGTCAAGCAGTTCTGGCCTGAACTACTTTCTGAAACCTGGTTTAACCTAATCCTCAATGAGGTAATCCAGTATGGCATAGCGCTTCCAGTTGCCGTTTTGATTATGAATTCGGCGAAAGCGCCAAAGCCACAGGAGGTAAGGCCACAAAGAAAATACAGGCTTTCAGCAGGAGAGTTTGTGCATTATCTGATTTTAAGCATCGGACTTTTGTTTTTGTTTAATATTGTAGGAACCTATCTGAACTACCTGATTTCTCTTGTGAAAGGTTCTCAGGCTGGCAATATCGTGGAGCAGAGCCTGACTTCCTATTCCATTCCGCAGGCATTTTTGCTTACAGTCATTTCTGCACCAATTGGAGAGGAGCTTTTGTTCCGTAAATGCATTTTTCGTGCAGTCGGATGTTATGGAGAAAAAGCATTTCTTTTTACCAGCGCATCCTTGTTTATGCTGATGCATGGAAATGTGATTCAGTAGCCTTATGCTTTTGCAGTGGGACTTGTATTTGGCTGGGTTTATCTGCGTACAGGTTCGATCTGGTACAGTATCTTTCTGCATGCGATTGTCAACTTTGTTGGCGGTATTCTGCCGCTTTTGGGAGAAGATGTTCCGGCAATCATGGTAGGATTATCGATACTCTATCTGGTTAGCTCCGGATATGCAATCTGGATTATTTGGAGAAAGCGATATTTCCGTGTTAGAAATAAACCGGAGCTTGTGGAAGGAGCGCTGGATGCAGCGTTAATTAATCCGGGCATGATGCTGTTTACCGTAGCTTCCTTTGTGATGGCAGGATATATTATATTGTACTTATAACCAATAACGAAACACCCCGAACGGATCAAGACGTTCGGGGTGTTGTTTTTTTATGGATTCGTTTACCGTTTTTGTTTGTGTGCTGTGTACCCCAGCACGATATTTATACAGCTCAGAAGCAATGCGATTGTTTCTGCAAGGAGCAGGTAAGGATATACCAAAAGGGCAGATACAATCTCTAAATGCAGGGAAAGCAGCAGAGCAGCGATCCACAGCAGAGAGAGAATAAAAGCGATTTTGGCATAGATTCCGGTTTTGTTCCAAAGGCGGAATAATGCAACAAAGATGACGGCAGCAATCAAAACCAGAATGATGGAAAAAATCAGCGTATTCTGTGGTGTCAGATAGTTGTGCATCCAGTAGGTTCGAGTAAATCGAAGATGATGGTTAACACCAGCTTTTTTGGTGGTAAGAGTCTGAAGAATATAGACAGCACCCAACAAAGCAATCTGTATCAGACAAAACAGCAGGTAAACGGCTTGGCGTAATTTTTTTGTTTTCATCATGAGTTACTTCTGTGCCGGATCACCGGTAATATATGGATTTCCTTCATTGCTCCATGCAATCCATCCATCGCTGTACAGGGAAACATCGGTCAAGCCCATGACCTGTGCATCCCACAGAACTTCAGCAGCACGCCAGCCGCTTCCGCACATGAAGGAAAGGTGATTGTTGGTATCAATGCCGCATTCGTCCCACATAGCCAAGATTTCATCAGCGCTTCTCATGGTCTTATCCAAGTTGCGATAGTAGGACATCGAGCTGGAGTTGTTTTTGCCGGCATAACCGAAGACAGCACCTTCAATACGTCCAGCAATGCTGTGATAGCTGTAACCGGTGCTTTCACCGATAAATTCTTCCCAAGTACGGTTGTCGACCAAGGTGAAGTTATCCTGTGTAAGCAGCTGTTTTACTTCATCGATTGTATCAATCAAATCAGGGTTTGCAGGAGCGGAAATGCCAAAATCAGTTTCTTTTTGTGGTTCATTTGCCTGTGTCTCCAGATCATATCCTGCATAATTCCAAGTGGTAAGGCCGCCGTTCATTACGCGGACATCCTTGACACCGAGATACTGACAGATAACAGCAAATCGGGAAGCTGCCAGAGGTTCCGGACCAGTTGCGATGACGCAGTCATTTGCAGTAATACCATTATCCAGCAACAACTGAACAAGGGTTTCATCGTCTGCAAGACGCCACTCCTCAATGCCGTCCACATAAACTTTTGGAGGTTCAAAAGAGTCGGTATTGATGTGAACGGAAGTAGGAACGTGACCATCCAGATAGCCCGAAGCTTCATTGTCGCCCCAACGAACATCTACAACGACAATTCGTTCAGCATCGGTGAAGCCCTCCGGAACATTACCATTGACGATTTCGTGAACCAAGCTGGCTGGAAGCAGCAGATCATAATTTGGATAGGATTCCATTTCAAGGGTGTCGTCGTTAATCCACTCATTTGCATCATAGGTGGAGACATTTTTGATACCTTTGGAGATCAGATAGTCTGCAACAGCAGCTGCATCGGTTCCGTTGGTATCATAAATAATAACGTTTTTGTCCTCGGTCAGTTTTTTGTTTTCGAGGTATCCGTTCAGAACTTCTTCTCGGCTTTCGCCTTCCAGATTACCTTCCTCATCGTAATCACAGGTTAGCCAGTCTGCGGAGAAACTTTCTGCTCCCTTGATGTGGCCGCCGCGGGCAGCACCGTCAATCTGCCAACCATTATAGGCATCGCTGATACGGGCATCCAGAACGATCGAGTTTTCATCCTCCAAAGCAGCCTTTACGTCATCAGTAGTTGCTGTTTTGACAGTAATTTCTTCCGATTCCGGAGCGGAATCTTCGGTTTGTGTTGATTGTGTGGTGTTGGTACTTTCCTCAGAAGAGGTTGTCTGATTGCCGGCTGCACATCCGCCTAAAATGGTGGTGACCATGGCAGCACACAGCAGCAGGCTGAGAATTTTGCGCTTCATAAAAAGCCTCCTTACTTTAATTTCGTCCATATCTTATCATTATTGATTATGCTTCTCAAATAGATAATAAAAATAGCACTTTGTGTCAAATAGAAAAAAATAATAGGAAATAAAATACAAAGATAGAAAAGATGCTATAAATCTTTATAAAAAATATTTTTATTAAAAAACAAATAAAACTTAAAAATAAAATAACTGGTCAAAGAAGAGTAAGAAAGGGAAAACAGGGTAATTAAAGTTTTGAGAATAATTAAAATATTTTTCTTTCATTAAATATTTTAATAGAAAAAGATGTAGCTTTTCTATTTATGAAAATTGTAAGAGAAAATATTTGAAATGCTAAAACATATTTTCTTAAATAAATAGAATAGATAAAAATAAAAAAAGTCATATTTTGTCAAGTGCAAATATTATAAAAAATATAAATCTATTATTGAGTTCGAATAGAAAATAACAATTTGATATTCACATTGAAGTATGTCAATATAAGGTGAAGGAAAGATGAAATTGTAGAAGAGGGTGTAATAACCATGAAAAAAACAAAAAGAATTCAGCAGATAATCGTGTTGGTGCTCATTGCTGCGGCAATCGCCAGCTACTTTTTAGTCGAACCAGTGAAAACAACGTTGGATCAGATTTTCAGCATGTTTGCAACTGGTGACTTTGCGGTAGTCAAAGACTTTGTGGAATCCTACGGACCATATGCAATGGCGGTTTCGGCGTTGCTGATGATTTTCCAATCATTGATGGCACCACTGCCAGCTTTTTTGATTACCTTTGCAAATGCAAATCTGTTTGGATGGTGGCAGGGAGCGATTCTATCCTGGAGCAGTGCGATGGCAGGCGCTGCTTTATGTTTCTGGCTTGCCAAAGTGCTGGGAAGAGAGGTAGTGGAAAAGATTACCAGTAAGACCGGACTGGAGCAGATTGATGTCTTTTTTGAAAAATATGGAAAACAAAGCATCCTGATCGCTCGACTGCTGCCGTTTATGTCCTTTGATATTGTCAGCTATGCGGCGGGTCTTACCTCAATGAAGTTTTGGCCGTTCTTTATCGCAACCGGTATTGGTCAGCTGCCTGCAACAATCGTTTATTCCTATGTTGGCGGAATGCTGACCGGTGGTGCAAAGCTGTTTGTAACAGGTTTGCTGATTCTGTTTGCATTATCTGTACTGGTTGTGATGCTGCGACAGATTTATCAGGCAAGACAGAAAACGAAGTCTGAAAAGAGCAATACTGTAAAATAGGCGTTTTAGAATGAAGAAAATAAAATTAATCGTATTTATCTTACTTGTAGCGGTGATCCTGATTCTGGATCACCGTTTTGGATGGTCCGGATATCTGGGAAATCTGGATAACTTAGGTTTTCTCAAAGAAATGGTGCAGCAAAACCTGTGGCAGGCGATGCTCATCTATCTGGTAGTGACAGTGGTCGGCTGCGTGGTGCTTGCACTGCCAGGGGCCACTTTTGCCTTGTTTGCGGGTATCCTGTTTGGTCCATGGCTGGGCATCTTGAATTGCCTAGTTGCGACCACCTTGGGAGCATCGGCAGCTTTTTTGACAGGACGTTTTTTCCTCAAAGATTCCATCAAGCCCATCGCACAGAAAAACCGATATCTCAAAAAATTACTTTTTGATTCGAATCCCAAAAGTGAGCTAGTGGTGCTGATGATTACACGGCTGGTTCCGTTGTTTCCATATAATCTGCAAAATTTTGCCTACGGCATAACCGATATCAGTTTTTGGAAATATACCATATATACCTTTGTTTTTATGTTTCCGGGGGTTTCCTTTTTTACCATTGGAGCTGCTGGATTGACGGCGACAGAGGGACGTGTCTGGTATTTTGCAGTGGCGGGAGTGCTCTGCTTGCTGGTGATGGGGGCAGGGTATCTGCTTAAGAAGCGCTACCTGTCCGAAGAGATGCCAAAAGAGATATCAAGAGAGATGTCAAAAGACATGGAGGAAAAGCAATAGAAAGGAAGGCTTGTCGGTGAAACAGGCATTGATTTTGTTTACGAGAATTCCCATTGCAGGTAAAACCAAAACAAGACTGCAAACGGCACTGACACCGGAACAGTGTGCCCAGGCACATAGTGCTTTTTTGCAGGATGTTGCGTCATCCTGTTTATCACCACTGCAGTGGGATCTGCTGGTGTTTTATGGGGAGGAAGGGCCGCTGTCTGTTTTACAAGAGCTGTTGCCGCAGCAGAAAGATTTCTTTTTGCAGCAGGGAAAAACACTTGGCGAAAAAATGGACAGGGCAATTACCGATACCTTTAAAATGGGCTATGACCGCTGTGTGCTGATCGGTGCGGATTTGCCATTGATTAATCGGGAGATCATTGCACAGGCAATGCGAGTTTTAGAAGAAACCTCACTGGTGCTTGGACCAACGGTTGATGGAGGGTATTATTTAGTAGGAAGCACAAAGCCCTGTCCGGAGATTTTCAGCGGGCAGTCTTACGGTGGAAGCAGTGTCTTTGAAAACACAGTGGCAGCTGCCCGAAAAGCAGGTTTGCGTCTGGGCACAGTTGCTACGATGGAGGATATCGACCAACCGGAAGATCTTCGTAATTTTGCAGATAAGTTAAGCATGCAGCCGGAGGAAATTTGTCCCCATAGCCGCCGCTTTTTGCGGGAACTTGGATGGATATAAAATAGAAAGGAAACAGCATGAGTTTTACCATACAGCAAATCGAACAGTATGCAGCGTCAAAAAGATTTCGGGAAGGATTGGCTATCCCGTCAGGAAAATCCATGGAATTTTCCATGCTGGGACAGGGAGAGTATAACATCAACTACCTGTTTACCCATCCGGTAAATGGGCAGAAGTTGGTATTGCGAATCAATACCGGAAGTCAGATGCATCTTCCGGATCAGATCGGATATGAATATTACGCCTTAAAACTGCTTGAAAACAGTACAAGAACGCCAAAGCCTTATTATCTGGACAGTGAAAATCATCTTCTGGTGATGGAATATCTGCCGGGGCGAGCACTTGACTATCATACAGATCTTAAACTTGCAGCAGAATGTCTGGCACAGATTCATTCGGTCAGTGTCCCAGAGAATTGTCGTTTGCTTTGTCCGGATGATCCGTTGGACGCAATGCTGGACGAGTGCCAGCAGATGGCAGAGATTTACCTGCAGTCGGATAAGGGTGAGAAAAAAACAAAGGAAATGCTCTGTCACTTACTGGATGCAGCAAAGAAGCACGGCAAAAAGGAACAACAGATGTCCCGATGCATCATCAATACAGAACTAAATTCCGGAAATTTTCTAATTAACGGTGAAGGGAAAAATAACTATCTCATTGACTGGGAAAAACCATTGATCGGGGAAGCTGCACAGGATTTGGGGCATTTTCTGGCACCGACCACGACCTATTGGAAAACAGATGTTCTGCTGACCAAAGAGCAGAAATACGATTTTGTAAAGCAGTATCAAAGCTGCTGCAAAAATACTGTGGAGTATGAAGAACTTCAGTATCGGACTGATCGGTATGAGACGATGACCTGTCTGCGAGGAGTGACCTGGTGTGCGATGGCTTGGGTGGAGTACCAAGACCCGAATCGACCGATTCAGAATCAGGCCACCTACCAGAAAATCCAAGATTATATGACAGAGGATTTTCTAAACTGGATCTGGAACAGTTATTTTGCGTGATGGAGGAAACAGGATGGCAAAAATATCGTTGATTGTTCCGGTACTCAACGAAGTACAGAAGATTGACGGATTTTTAAATCAGTTAAAAGGACTGCCCGGGGACTGGGAAGCAATCTTTGCAGATGGTGGCAGCACTGATGGGACTACGGAAAAGATCGCAGCGCATTATCCGCTTATACACGCTCCGAAAGGACGGGCACGACAGATGAATGAGGGCGCCCATCATGCCAGCGGAGAAGTCTTTCTTTTTCTGCATTGCGACAGCCTGATTCCGCAGGATCTGTGCGCACAGGTGGAGGAAGTATTAAGCAGAGGTTATTCCTTTGGATGTTTTCGCATCCGATTTGACAGTCGCCATCCATGGATGCGCTGCTGTTCCTTTTGTTCTAATCTGCGTGTCCGACTGCGTAAAATAGCATTTGGAGATCAAGGCATCTTTTTAACACGTGAATTGTTTGAGCAGATTGGCGGTTTTGCAGATCTGCCGATTATGGAAGATTACAAGCTTTCGATAGACTTAAAAGGAAAGTATCCGCTGGGGCAGACCAGAGGATATCTGGTAACCTCGGCGCGAAGATTTGAGCAAGGCGGAATGCTGCGCACCATGTGGAAAATGCAGGTTTTGCAGCATCGGTTCCGCAAAGGAGTTTCCGCACAGGAGATTGCGCGGCAGTATCGAGACATTCGCTAGAAGAAAGGAGCAAACAGGATGGACTGTATCCATTGTGGAAACTGTACCCGTCACTGTGACTTTTTAAAAAAATATCAGCTGGATTTGGAAGGGTTTTCTCAACATCCTGAACTTGCTTATCACTGCTTTTTGTGTGGGGAATGTACTGCCTGCTGTCCAAAAGGGATTGATGGCAGAGAGATTGCGCTAAAGATGCGCTGCAAAAAGGTGGAAGAACAAAACGGTGTTTTCAGCAAAGTTCCTGAAATAAAGAGACAGAAGATGCTGGTGATGGAAAAGAAAAACTATCTGTTCCGCAACTATCGGCATAGCACCTCTGGCTCTGTGTTGTTTCCGGGGTGCAATTTTCCATCCTTTTATCCGAAAACGACCCAAAAGCTCATCGATTTGCTTAAAGAGCGTGCCGGTATGGGAGTTGTGATGGACTGCTGTGGCAAGCCTATTTTTGAGTTGGGAATGGAAAAGGAGAGCAAAGCCATCTGTGATGGACTTTCCAAACGACTGCATCAGGCAGGAGTGACCGAGCTTGTGGTGCTCTGCCCAAACTGCTACGCTTTTTTAAAGGAACACTTCGACATTCCGGTAGTTAGCATCTATCAGAAGTTACTAGAACTTAATTTGGTACGGCCGCTGAGAAAGGAGTTTTTCCCGCTCTATCTGCCTTGTCCGGATCGGCACAGCCGCGAGATGTTTGAGAGTTTTGTACCGCTGCTGCAAGGGCAGATTGAAGAAATCAAGGGAATCCAGTGCTGTGGGCTGGGTGGCTGTGCTGCAGCATATGAACCGGAGATTTCCACAGGATTTGGACAGAAAATGAAAGAGCAGAAACTTTCAAAAACTTATACTTATTGTGCTTCCTGTGCAGGAAATTTTTCCCGTGCAGGCTGTCAGGAAGTGCGTCACCTGCTGGTAGAGCTGCTTCAAGCAGAGGAACAGCCGCCGAAAGGTGTGAGATCACTTTTTAATCGAGCAAAATACAAACTGCTGTAAACAAATTTATAGATCAAAAGAAAGGGTTTTAATCGATGAAACGAAACTCAATCATCAGGAAAGGGACAGCACTGCTTTTAAGTCTGCTGATCTGTCTGGGAGCCAGCGGCTGCCAAGCAAAGGAAGAACAGGCAGAATTGGATTTAAGTCAGACCAGCTTTGAAGATTTGGTCGAACAGGCAAAGGGCAGTACCGTCAGCTTTTATGGATGGGGAGGCGACGAACTGATCAACAATTGGATTGATACAGTTTTCGCACCGCAGATGAAGGAAAAATATGATATCACCATTGACCGTGTGCCGATGGACATTGACCAGATCCTCAATAAGCTTTCCTCGGAGGTTCAGGCAGGAAAGAGGGACGGCAGCATTGACATGATCTGGATTAACGGCGAGAATTTCTTCTCCGCGAAGGAAAATAATCTCCTGTATGGTCCGTTTACCCAGGCACTGCCAAACTTTAAAAATTATGTAGATGAAACCTCCAGCGATACCTGCTACGATTTTGCTTATCCGATTGAAGGGTATGAAGCTCCTTATGGAAAGGCTCAGCTGGTGCTGATTAACGACAAGGAAAAGACACCGGAGACCCCTTCCAACGCGCAGGAGTTGCTCGAGTTTGTCAAAAAATATCCGGGACAGGTGACCTATCCGGCACCTCCTGATTTTACCGGAAGTGCGTTTGTGCGCAATATCATTTACGAGTTTGTTGATCCCGAAGTCTTTGTGGATATGGAGGCAGATAAGGAAAACGTAAAAGCAGCAATTGAACCGGCACTTGCTTATCTTCGGGAGCTAAATCCTTATTTGTGGAAGCAAGGCAAGAGTTTTCCTGCCACGGTAGCACAGCAGGAAACCATGTATATGGACGGAGAACTGTTGTTACATATGCGCTATGAGTCGTATTGGATTGCGACTGCGATCGAAAAAGGAATGTGCAGCCAGACCAGCCGAAGCTTTCTATTTGACAATGGAACTATCGGCAATACAAACTTTGTTGCAATTGCTCAGAATGCTTCCAATAAAGCAGGCGCACTGGTAGCAATCAACGAACTGCTGAGCCCTGAAATTCAGGCATCGCGCTACGATCAACTCAAAATTCTGCCGGTGCTGGATAACGACAAACTCTCCGATGAGGAAAAGTCGCTCTTTGACGCGGTAGATCCGGGTCCGGGTACCATCCCACAGGAAGAACTGTTGGAAAAACGTCTGCCAGAAATGCCGGTCAAGCTGGTTCCAATCATTGAAGAGCTCTGGCAGGAGGAGGTAGTCGGCAAATAATGAAGAGACAGCGCCTTGTGCCGCTTTTGTTATTGCTGCCGTTTTTGTTTCTGCTGGCAGTTTTTTTGCTGGGACTTTGCAGCGGACTGGTGCAGAGCTTTGGTATTGTGCCACCACTGGGTTTGACCGAACCGACGCTGCGCTACTATCAGGAATTGTTTTGCTCTGATGAACTTTGGCGATCGCTTGGTTACAGTTTATACCTGTCGGTGGTGTCTTCGGTGCTGGCAGTGATAGGCGGTGTCCTGCTGTGTTCGGCCTTGGTGCTGAGTGGAAAAGCAAAAGGACGCAACAAGATGGTTGGAATGCTGCAACTGCCGATTATGCTGCCGCACGTGGTGGTAGCACTGTTTGCAATGAATCTGCTTTCGCAGAGCGGATTGCTTGCACGTCTTTTGTATGCATTGGGAATGATCAGCGGTCAGGAAAGTTTTCCTGATTTACTATTTGACCAGGCAGGCGTCGGGATTATCCTGTCATATTTGTGGAAGGAAATTCCGTTTGTTGCTTTTTTTGTGGTAACCCTAATGGCAGCAGTCAATGAAAATCTGGGGGAAGCTGCCCGAAATTTGGGAGCATCCCCGATACAGGCATTTTTTCGTGTGACATTGCCGCTGTGTATGCCGGCAATCAAAAACGCCTTTTTGATTGTGCTTGCATTTTCCTTCGGTGCTTATGAACTGCCGTTTCTGCTCGGTCCAACCACTCCAAAAGCGTTGCCGGTAGCGGCCTATCTGGAATACATCTCACCGGATTTGAAAAATAGGCCCCGGGCAATGGCAATGAACAGCATCGTACTGTTTATCAGTTTAGGAATGGCATGGCTATACTATTGCCTGTTCCAGCAGAAGATGATCCGGTTGCAGGGAGGAAAGTCGGATGAAGAGTAAATTGTCTTTATGCTGCAAAGGAATCGTCTGGCTTGCAATGTTTGGTGTATTGCTTCCGCTTATTGTACTGCTGATCTGGTGCTTTACCGAACGATGGGCGTGGCCAGAGCTTGTTCCGCAGGTCTTTTCCTTGCGTGGTCTGCGCGAAGTGCTGGGAAGTCAGGCACTGATGATTCTGCATTCCAGCATCCTGCTTTCGGCGACAGCGGCATTGATTGCAGTGGTGGTGGGACTGATGACTGCGCGTGCTATTGTTTTTTACCAATTTCCGGGACAAAAACTGCTGTTGTTTGCTTCCATGCTGCCCCTTATTGTACCGACTACCGTCTTTGGTATGGGAATTCATCTGCTGTTGATTCGGGTGGGATTAAGCGATACAGTGCCGGGGGTGATTCTGGTGCACGTGATCTGTGCCCTGCCGTATACGGTCAGCATCATGACCGACAGCACCCGTGCGATTGGGAAAAAGCTGGAAGAACAGGCAAGAGTGCTGGGTGCAGGTAGCTTGCGAGCATTCTGGAGTGTAAGTATGCCAGCGCTGATGCCGGCAATCTTTTCTGCACTGGCAATGGCGTATATCACTTCATTTAGTCAGTATTTTCTTACCCTGCTCATTGGTGGGGGCAATGTCAGAACCTTTACGGTAATCATGGTGCCCTACCTGCAAAACGGTGACCGCACCCTTGCAGCAGGTTATACCACTCTGTTTTTGCTGATTACGGTGCTGGTATTTTTGGTGTTTCGCAAAATCGTACAAAGATTTTATCCCTGTCTGGAACAGAACAGGGAATAGAAGGGAGAAAAACGTTTGGAGCTGCAACAACTTGTACCCGAACTGGAGATACGGGACCTGATCGTCTCGATGCACAAAAAAGAGATCCTGCACAAAATTAACCTCACCGTTTATAAAGGGGAGATGATTTCGTTGCTGGGACCGTCTGGCTGTGGAAAAAGCACCTTGCTGAAAACAGTAGCGGGACTGTTAGAAGCGCAGGGGGGAGATGTGTGCATCGAGGGCAGTTCGGTGCTGAATATGCCTACCGAAAAGCGGGGAGCAGTGATTGTATTTCAGGATCTGAGACTGTTTCCAAACCTCAGTGTAGAGGGTAATATTGAATTTTCGCTCAGACTCAAAGGAATCTCTCGTTCGCAGCGGGAGCAGCGGGTCAGAGAGCTGCTGGAAATTGTGAAGCTTCCGGGAATGCAAAAAAGGAAAATCAATGAGCTTTCCGGAGGTCAGATGCAGCGGGTGGCTCTGGCAAGAGCACTTGCTGCGCAGCCGAGATTGCTGCTGTTGGATGAACCATTTTCCAGTCTGGACGAACAGCTGCGGGAACAGATGCGCAGCTTTGTGCAGGAACTGCATCAGCGCACACAAACCACGATTGTGATGGTGACCCATGACAGGGAAGAAGCGCTGTCGATGTCCGATCGCATTGCTCTGATGATTGATGGACAGATTGTGCAGGTAGATGTTCCGGAAAAAATCTACCGCCGTCCGATCAACAAGCGTGTTTCCGATTATTTTGGAGGTTGCAGTTACCTGTCCGGTCAGGTAAGAAACGGAGTTTTCTATCATCCTGCACTGCAAATGCCGGTATCAGGTTATGCAGATGGTGATTGGGTGGTTCGTATCCTGCCGGGAATGGTCCATTTGTGTGAGGATGGCAATTGGAAGGTGACCAAGGTTTGCTATCAGGGAGAATCCAGCCTTGTTACCCTGCAAAGAGAGGACAGTATACTGACAGCAAGGGTTATGGAACCGCCTGGTGTGGGAAAAATGTGCGGGGTTCGGGTGGATGCAGAAGAACTTCTCCTGTTAAAACAGGAACCCTGTGTACATACAAAATAAAGAGGGAAAGAGGTGCTGATGTCAAGAACATCGGTACTGAAAATAAAAAGATGTTTTAAGCAAAGAATTTGTTTAAAACAAAAAGAAAGGACGATGTACTTATGAAAAAGATTCTTGCGTTGTTGTTGGCAGCACTGATGGTCGGCAGTATGATGACCGGATGCACCAAGCAGGAGGCGACATCAGGAGAGGAAAGTGCTCAGACTCAGCAGACCGAGTCGGAGGCAAAAGAGGAACCAGTGGAAGAGGAAACACAGGCTGCTTTTACCGGAGCATACATTGCAGATCCTGAGTATATTAAGAGCAAAATTGGCAGTGAAGATGTCATCTTTATTGATGCCCGCGGCGCAGATGCTGCAAAAAAAGGTACCATCGAGGGTGCAATTGCAACTGCATGGCAGCCACTTGCACGCTGTGCACAAGGAGCTTCCGGCGATGAGATGTGGGGAACGATCCTGCCACTCGATCAGCTCAGCGAGGTCTTGAGTTCGATGGGTATCACACCGGATAAAGAGATCATCCTTTTCTCGGATGGTAAGGATGGATGGGGCGATGACGGACGTATCGCTTGGGAACTGCTTGCTGTCGGTTTTGAGAATGTAAAGATTGCAGACCGCGGTTTCTCTGCGCTGAAAGAAGCAGGTGTTCCAACCCAGAAGGGTGCAGCAGAATTTACTCCTGCCGAAGTGACCGTTTCTGAACTGGACGAGACCCATCTCATCAATACCGATGCTCTGGTAGAAACCTATGACAGCGTTAAGGTTGTGGATGTACGTGCTGACGAAGAATATAACGGCGAAGTTCTGTATGGCGAAAAAGCTGGCGGTCATCTGCCGGGTGCAATCCATATCCGATTTACTGACCTGTTTAATGATGATAATGTTTTAAAATCCAACGAGGAAATCACCGCAATGTTCGAAGAAGCAGGTCTTTCCAAAGATGATAAAATTGTAACCTATTGTACTGCAGGTATCCGTTCTGCTTACATGCAGATGGTACTTGAGATGTGCGGTTTTGAAAACAGCCTCAACTACGATGAATCCTATTACCGCTGGTGCGCAGTTCAGGATGTTGAGTAACAAAACAAAAATACGGATACAGCTGGCCGCTTGGGTTGTGCTGTTGCTGGCAGCCGGAGCAGTTGTGATATTTCCACAGCTGCGTTCGGCATTTCTGGCAAAGGTGATGCTGTTCACCCAGAAAAGTCCGCAGACCTTGGCAGGTGCGCTGCGTTCGGTCGGAAGTTGGCAGCTTGGTTATGCGATGGTATTGGCAGTGTTTCGGGAAATGTTCCTTCCATGGATTACACCGATTCTCACCATCGCAGATACCATGGTGTTTGGAACAGTGCCCGGAATGATGGTTGCATGGCTTGGCAATATGATTGGTGCAAGTATATGTTTTGCTCTGTCCAATCTACTGTTTTGCAGAAAGAGTCTGTGCTTACCTTTGCAATCTGCTGTGCAGCGTTGGGGCAGTATAGGCTGTGTTGTTCTGCTGTTTTTGTTCCCAAGTGCAGGTGGTATAGCAGGTTATCTGATGGGCTTTGGAGGGTTGCGATGGAAACAATGGTTTTTGGGTATCGCTGCCGGTGAATTTGCCGTGACATTGGTATACGGCTTCTGTTGTTCTCCTTATGTAACGACTCTTCCGGACAATATCACATGGATGATGAGAATCATAGCTGTTATTCTGGCTGTAGGGACAATAGCGGTACACCGTTTTAAAAATTCACATCAAAAGATAGAAATAAAAAAGTAAAGCTGTAAGTGTAAATCAAGGGGAGCACTGCAACCCAGTGCAATCCCTTGTCAATAAAACAATGGAGGTACATGTATCATGAAAAGAGTATTTGCAATGCTGCTGTGCGCGATGATGGTTGCTGGTATGATGGCAGGATGCACACAGAATCAGCAGACTTCTGCAGATCAGACAACTCAGCAGACAGCTACAGAAGAAACCAAGGAGGAAGAAAAGACAGAGGAAACTTCTGCTGAATCTTCTGAAATCAAAGCTCCTGAAAAGGATGTTGAGATGCAGTACATTAGTGTAGAGGATGCAACAAAGGTGCTCGACAGCGACGATTATACCTTCCTGGATGTCCGTAAAGCAGAAGACTATAACACTTCCCATGTTCCGGGAGCAGTTGGTGCTGATATGGATGCTGCCAAGAACGGTGACTTTGATGCTGGTGTTGCAACCATGCAGCAGGCAACAAAGGATGTAGACAACAACTTGGTCGTTATCTGCTACACCGGCAAGAGCTATGCGCAGGCGACCACCAATGTTCTGTCTGCTCTGGGCTATGATATGTCCAAAGTCTACACATTGGAAGGCGGATTTAAAGCATGGACTCAGGCACAGCCGGAAAATGTAGAGGTATCTGCTGAAATTAAAGCTCCGGAACAGGATGTTGAGATGCAGTACATGAGCGTAGAGGATGCATCCAAACACCTGGGTGAAGAAGGATACACCTTCCTGGATGTTCGCAAGGCAGAGGATTACACCGCTTCCCACATTCCAGGAGCAGTTGGCGCTGATATGGACGCTGCTAAGAGTGGTGACTTTAATGCAGGAGTTTCCACCATGCAGGTAGCAACCCGCGATTTGGATGATACTCTGGTTGTCATCTGCTATACCGGCAAGAGCTATGCACAGGCAACTACCAATGTTCTGTCTGCTTTGGGTTACGATATGTCCAAAGTCTATACATTGGAAGGTGGATTTGAAGCGTGGACAGAAGCTTATCCAGATAATGTGGAAAATAACTAGTTTATAAGCTGCAAATTAGAATTCTCATAAGAGACCAACACCGGACATCCAGAATAGGGTGTCCGGTGTTTTTGTTAGAGGTAAGTATAGAAAAAGAAGCCAGCATCAAACGATGATGGCTTCTTTGCGTGACAAGCAATGGTTTATTCGTAGATTGGGTATTTGCTGCAAAGCTCAGTGACACCGGCACGGATTTCATCTGCTTTTGCTTCAAAGTCAGTTGCTGCCCATTTAATGAATTTTGCAACAGCAGCCATATCTTCTTCCTTGAAGCCTCTGGTTGTGACAGCAGGAGTACCAACACGCAGGCCGCTTGTGATGAATGGGCTCTGTGGGTCGTTTGGAATCGCGTTCTTGTTTGCAGTGATGTATACTTCATCCAGACGTTTTTCCAGTTCCTTACCGGTGATGTTCATGTTCTGCAGGTCGATCAGGATCAGATGGTTGTCTGTACCGCCGGAAACCAGACGGAAACCTTCGTTAGTGAGTGCAGTTGCAAATGCCTGTGCATTCTTTACAACCTGTTCCTGGTAAGCTTTGAATTCTGGTTTCAGTGCTTCACCAAAGCATACTGCTTTTGCAGCGATGATGTGTTCCAGAGGACCGCCCTGTGTGCCAGGGAATACAGCTTTGTTGATCTGTTTTGCAAGAGATTCTTTGCAGAGAATCAGGCCGCCTCTTGGACCACGCAGTGTCTTGTGTGTGGTGGTGGTGACAACATCAGCGTACAGAACAGGGTTCTGATGCAGGCCAGCTGCAACCAGACCAGCGATATGAGCCATATCGACAAAGAGATAAGCGCCGACTTCATGCGCAATCTCAGCAAATTTATCAAAGCGGATTTCTCTTGGATATGCCGAAGCGCCGGCAACAATCATTTTTGGCTTGTGTTCCAGAGCGAGCTCACGAACTTTATCGTAGTTGATTCGTTCTGTGTCGTCCAGGCTATATGGGATAAAGTTATAGTATGTACCGGAGATATTGACCGGGCTGCCGTGGGTCAGATGACCGCCATGAGCGAGGTTGAGTCCCAGAACGGTATCTCCCGGTTTTAACAGAGCAAAATAAACTGCGATGTTTGCGCTTGCACCGGAGTGTGGCTGAACACAGGCATGCTCTGCCGAGAACAGTTTTTTCGCACGTTCAATCGCAATATTTTCAACAACATCGACGCACTCGCATCCGCCGTAGTAGCGTTTGCCAGGGAAACCTTCCGCGTATTTGTTGGTCAGAACCGTTCCCATTGCAGCCATAACAGCTTCGGAAACGATATTTTCAGAGGCAATCAGTTCGATATTTCTTTTCTGGCGGGCATATTCCGCTTCGATAGCTTTGCCTACTTCCGGATCGTGCTGCGCGATGAAGTTCATAATTTCGTTTACCATTCCATAAGCCTCCTTAAAATTTGGGTAAAAAATGACCGGATGGATGGAAAAACCTACAAAACCTGACGGGGAAATGCCCTCTTCCCGTCCATCCGGTTAAGCAACATGAGAGCTGACTCTCACCTTAAAGTTTGGGGACAAAGTTAACGCTTTTTCGGAGCAAGATGGATTGCCATACCATGAACATCCTCGACCGCTTCGGTGATGGCTTCACAGAAGGTTGGATGAGGACGGATGACAGAAGCTAACTGAGAAACAGTAAGGCCGTTTACAATCGCGGTGGAGAACTCGGAAACCAGATCGGTTGCGCGGGAGCACATCAGTTGGGCACCCAAAATGACATCGGTATCCTTGTGTGCAAGGATCTTGATGAATCCACGTTCCTGCTCATCAATGAGCGAACGTCCGTTGCCGGTCGTGATAAATTTTCCTTTTTTCACCGGGATAGACTGTTGTTTTGCTTCTTCTTCGGTAAGGCCGACCGAGGCAATCTCAGGGTCGGTGTAAATACAGCCGGGAACTGTATTCAGCTGGATTGGCGGCTCTTTTCCCGCAATGATGTGTGCTGCACAAATTCCCTGTGCACTCGCCATATGAGCCAGCTGGATTTTTGCGGTGACGTCGCCGATCGCATAGATCGAATCGACACTGGTGCGAAAATGCTCGTCTGTTACAATGCGGCCGCGCTCCATCTCTAACTGGAATCCTTCCCCAAACAAACCTTCTGTGTTGGGGCGTCTGCCGATTGCCACAAGAACCTGAGCTGCAGGGACACTCTGAGCTGTTCCTTTCTGAGTAAAGTGGCAGATCAGTTTGCCGTTTTCCTGTTCAAGCTTTTCCACCATGGCGCCAGTATAAATTTCGACACCGCGTTTTTTGAGAGTCATGCTTAAACTCTGAGAAATTTCCCGATCCATCGTTGGAAGAATTCGCTCCATTGCTTCCACGATGGTCACTTTGCATCCAAAGGAGGAGAAAACACTGGCAAATTCCACGCCAATGACGCCTCCGCCAATAATCAGAATTTCCTGCTCCAAATGCTGAGTACAGGATGGATCCTCAAGCAGTTCATCGCTGGTGATGACATTTGGAAGGGAAAGTCCGGGGATCGGCGGACGTGCCGGAACCGAGCCGGTTGCAATCAGGATGTTTTCTCCATAAAGGTGCGTTTCATCCCCCTGGTCTAATTGTACATCATGAGCAGACAAAATGGAAGCGGAATTGTTAAAAAAATCTATTTTATTTGCACGAATCAGCTGCTCAATTCCAGTGCGAAGCTTTTCGACGACCTCCTGTTTTCGGTCGTGAACCTTAGACCAGCTGAATGTGGTGTTTTCTGTGTGAAGACCAAACAGGTCGAATCGGGAAGCGTCCCGATAAAGCTGTGCGGAGTGGAGCATTGCTTTGGTAGGAATGCATCCACGGTTTAAACAGGTACCGCCCACCTGGCGGCGTTCAACTAAAGCGGTGGAGAGACCGAGCTGTGCGGCGCGGATGGCTGCTTCATAGCCGCCAGGACCTGCACCGATTACGATGAGCTGATATTGTTTCATGAAAAAGCCACCTTTCGTGAGAATACCGTTATCAATGAGAATCAGAGGAATTTTGCTGATGCATCAGACTGCAGATATCAGAAAGAATCTGGTTTTGCGTCTGGTTAAAAGAAAGTTTTTGCAATTTCAGGAAGATGTACTCCGGTTCAAACCGACAGCCAATCAGTTTTTGTGATAAGAGCTCAATCCAGTCAGCGTCCAGAGCATCGGAATACAGAAGAGCATCCTGAATGATTCCTTCGTTGATGTGAAGCTGCATCTGAATTTCTCCCCAGTCAAAACGTTCATTTGCTTCCCAGCTAAACTTAATTTTTCGCCCGAATTTCCATTCCCAGGAGGAATATTGGTTGTACAGCGCCATGACCCGTTTGTGGTCGATCGCAGTTTCCGGGATGGGGAGAGGGGAGAGGTGGTAAACTTTTGCAAAAGCTTCCAGAAGTTTTTGTTGCATCTCTTTGGTTGTCAGGGAAGGAACAAAATCACAGAGGTTGCATACACGGGAAGAGACCGAAGAAACACCCTTGGAACGCAGCTTTTTTTCTGATACATTCAAGTAATGTGCGACCTTCTGCGTGTCAACATGAAGCATCAAAGTGCCATGATGATAGGAGTTTTCGCCTTTTTGGCAGAATGCGTTGCCGGAAAACTTTTTTCCATCAATGGTGATGTCGTTGCGGCCAGATTTCTGTGCGTCAATTCCCAAACTGCGCACTGCCTCCAGAATGACCGACATCTGACGGGAAAGGTCATAATCTTTGGTAGGAACAAGAAAGGTGAAGTTGAGATTCCCTGTATCGTGGAATACGGCACCTCCACCGGAAAGCCGGCGGGCAAGATGCCCGCCATCCTGTTCCAGTTCCTGAAAGCGGCATTCCTTCCAGGCATTTTGGTTTTTGCCAATTACAACGGTACGTTCGTTCTGCCACAGATACAGAATCATCTGCCCGGGCTGTACCGTATCCAGGAGGTATTCTTCGATGGAAAGGTTCAGATAAGGGTTTAGGGAATTGCCGATATAATAAGAAAGCGTTTCGATCATCTAAGGATACCTCCTGAAATGAATAATTTATTCAAAGGAAAAACGAAGCTTTGGATTTCTTGCAGCACCAACCTCGTCCAGACGACGAACCGGCGTATGCAGTGGCATTTCATGCAGGGATTCCGGCTGTTCTATCGCAGTCTGATAGATGCTGCGGAATACTTCGATTGCGTGGTCGAGAACCTCGCGAGGTTCTGTTTCGGTCGGCTCTACCATAAGTGCTTCATGAACGATAAGAGGGAAGTACATTGTTGGTGGATGGATTCCGTTGTCCAGCAGAGCTTTTGCAACATCCATCGCAGAAACATCCTTTTCCTTCTTAAGTTTTTCCAGTGTCATGACAAATTCGTGCATACATCCGGTGTCGAATGCCATGTCATAAAGATCCTTGAGGTGATTCATCATGTAGTTGCAGTTTAATACTGCGTTAGAAGAAGCCTCTGGGATACCTTCTTTTCCAAGTGTCAGGACATAGGTCAGAGCTCGAACGACAACCAGGAAGTTTCCATAGAATTCCTTGACAGAACCGATGCTCTGTGGATTATTGCGGCAGAAGTGATAGCCATTTTCATCCTTGCAGACAGTTGGGGATGGAAGGAACGGTTTTAAGAATTCTTTGCATCCAACTGCACCGGAACCAGGACCGCCGCCGCCGTGTGGGGTGGAGAAGGTCTTGTGCAGGTTCAGATGGACAACGTCAAATCCCATATCACCCGGACGAACGATTCCCATGATGGCGTTGAGGTTTGCGCCGTCGTAGTAGCAAAGACCGCCTGCTTGATGGACGATGGAGGTAATCTCGGAGATGTTCTGGTCAAAGAGTCCGACTGTGTTTGGATTGGTCAGCATCAATCCTGCGGTATGTTCATCCGCAGCCTGACGCAGAGCCTTGGTGTCAACGCATCCGTTTGGAAGGGAAGGAATGCTGACTACCTGAAAACCTGCCATCGAAGCAGAAGCAGGGTTGGTGCCATGTGCAGAGTCTGGAACCAGAATCTTGGTACGGTCATGATCACCGTTTGCCTGATGGTAAGCTTTAATCAGCATCAGACCGGTCAGTTCACCATGGGCACCTGCTGCAGGCTGGAAGGTCATAGCATCCATGCCGGTAATTTCGCTAAATAATTTGTCAGCAAGGCTCAAAACTTCCAGACAACCTTGGGCGGTATGTTCCGGCTGAAGTGGATGGATTTCGGTAAAGCCCGGAAGAGAAGCAATTTCTTCATTGATCTTCGGGTTATATTTCATGGTGCAGGAGCCAAGCGGATAAAAACCATCATTGACACCATGAGTCTGTTTTGCAAGCTCGGTGTAATGGCGGCTGATTTCGTTTTCACTCAGCTGTGGAAGATGGGGAGCCTGTGCCCTGCAAAGAGAAGCGTCCAGATTGATGTCATCGCAGGCTGGAAGGATGGTGCATCCTCTGCCCGGATGGCTGCGTTCAAATAACAGTTGCATTACATAAGCTCCTTTCTGATGATATTAACGACCTTGTCAATTTCCTCTGTGGTGTTCTTTTCAGTTGCGCACCAGAGGATGTCGCCGTTCTCAAGAGGATATCCGCCAAGGATTCCTTCTTTTTCCAGAGCAGACAGGATGCGGTCGCTGTCTGCCTGTTCGGTAACAAATTCGTGGAAGAAGGTACCAGTGTATTTTAACTGGATGCCAGGGATACAGCAGAGTTTTTCTGCCAGAGTGTGTGCATTTTGATAGCATATCAGGGCAGCACGGCGCAGTCCTTCTGGTCCCATTGCTGCCAGATAAACCGAGGCAGTCATAGCGCACAACGCCTGATTAGAACAGATGTTACTGGAAGCTTTTTCGCGGCGGATGTGTTGTTCTCTTGCCTGCAAAGTCAGGACAAAAGCGCGTTTTCCATCCACGTCGGTGGTTTCTCCAACGATTCTGCCGGGGAGTTTTCGCATCATAGCGGAGGTTGCTGCCATAAAACCAAGGTATGGACCGCCAAAGGACAGTGGCATACCCAAAGGCTGACCTTCTCCAACAGCGATATCAGCACCCTGTTCGGCGGGAGTTTTGAGTGCACCGAGTGCAATTGGATTGCATCCGCAGATGAGCTTTCCGCCTACCGAATGAATCAGCTCAGCAGCTTTTTCTACTTCTTCCAGCTGACCAAAGAAGTTTGGACTCTGGACATAGACACAGGCGGAAGTTTTTTTGTCAAGCTGGGAAGCGATGCTGTCCCAATCAGTTTTGCCGTCCTTATGTGGAACAAGGACAAGTTCATGTCCGGCAGCCCAGCAATAAGTTTTAATGACCGAAATAGTGTCCGGATGTGCAGCCTCGGAGCAGAAAACAACCTGACGGCTGCGTTCACAGCACATATTGACCGCTTCTGCGGCAGCGGTAGCGCCATCATAAACCGAAGCATTGGAGACATCCATGCCGGTCAGCTCACAGATCATGGTCTGGTATTCAAAGATAGACTGCAAAATTCCCTGGCTGATTTCAGCCTGATATGGTGTGTATGCGGTGACAAACTCCTCTTTGCTGACAACGCTCTTTACAATGGAAGGAATATAATGGCTGTAAGCACCGGCACCGCGGAAGATGGTGCCAAAGATGTGGCTGTGAGAAGCGATATCCTTCATGGTGCGGCTGACTTCCATCTCGGATTTACCGGATGGAATGTTCAGCTCGCTTTTCAGTTTCAGCTCGTCTGGAATGTGGGCAAACAGCTCATCGATGGAGGAAAGCCCGATCGATTCGAGCATCTCCTTCTGCTCTTTTAAAGTGGAGGGAACGTAGGAGCCCATATTATTCCTCCTCGCTTAAAAATTTCTCATATTCTTCGGCAGAAAGCAGTTCTTCTTTGTCGGATACTTCGTTTACCTGAATCATCCATGCAGCATAAGCGTCCTGATTGATGTTTTCTGGATGATCGAGCAGTTCTTCATTGATTGCGCAGACAACACCGCTGACTGGGCTGTATACATCGGAAACTGCCTTAACAGACTCTACATCGCCGAAAGCAGAACCAACTTCCACTTCATCGCCTTCCTGAGGAAGGTTAACAAAAACGAGGTCACCAAGTTCTTTCTGTGCATAGTCGGTAAGACCGATGCGGAAGCTGCCATCGCCCATGTCCTGAACCCATTCGTGAGATTTAGCGTAAAGAATATTGGTTGGATTTGTCATAAGAAATTCCTCCTTAAAATCAATAAAGAATATAATTGGTGTATGAAATGATTTTATACTTTTGATTTAGCGTTTGTAAAACTGTACTTTAACTACCTCGGCAGGAACACGTTTTCCACGAATTTCGACCTCAACAGTGCTTCCAAGAGGAGCAGGCTCTTTTTCCACAATAGCCATTGCATAAGCACCACCGAGGAATGGACAATGGGTGCCAGATGTGGTGTGACCGATCTGTTTTTCTCCGACATAAACAGGGCAGTTCTCACGAGCAATGCCTCGACCAGTGATTTTCAGACCACAGCGTTTGATCGTTGGAGTTCCCATCTCTTCCATTGCTTTCTTGCCGATAAAGTCTTCTTTGTCCATCTTGACAAAGATACCAAGTCCGGTCTGTTTTGGAGTGATTTCGTCGTTCATCTCATGACCGTAAAGCGGCATTCCGGCTTCCAGACGAAGGGTATCTCTTGCACCCAGTCCGCATGGAATCAGTCCGTTTTCTTTGCCAGCTTCCAGTACAGTATTCCAGAGTGAAACGGCATCTTCACTTGAGCAGTACAACTCGAAACCATCTTCTCCGGTATATCCGGTGCGGGAAACCAAGCATTTGTGTCCTGCAACCATCATTTCCTGGGTGAAGGTGTAGTATTTTGCCGGGATTTCCTCTGCTTTGCAAAGTTTTGCGAGGATGGTTTCAGATTCAGGACCCTGAAGAGCGATCTGTGCAATCTGATCGGAAAGATCGTCAAATTTTACGTCACCGGAAAGGTGGGAGGTAATCCATGCCGCATCCTTTTCATGGTTGGCTGCATTGACAACCAAAAGGAAGCAATCTTTGCGAATACAGTAAACAATCAGGTCATCCACTACACCGCCATTGTCGTTGCACATTGGACTGTAACGAACCTGACCAGCTTCCATGTCGCGGAAATCGTTAGTCAACAGCATCTGGACGTTGTCGAGAGCATCCTTACCAGAAAGGACCAGTTCACCCATGTGGGAAACATCAAACATACCGGCATGCTGTCTGACTGCCATGTGTTCTGCAATAACTCCGGTTGGATACTGTACTGGAAGAAGGTAGCCTGCAAAAGGAACAATTTTTCCATTCAGTGCGACATGACAATCATATAAAGGGGTTTTGCGTTCCATAGTTTAAGATCACTCCTTTTAAAAGATAAAAAAGGGTATAAGAAAGCAGGGGCATAGGAAGTCTTTTTTAAGAAAGATCCAATCCCACGCCTCTGCTCATAAGACCCTGAAAGATTCCCGCAGACCGTTTCCTGGTCAGACATATCCGCGGTTGCATACTTGGTGCTGAAAACAGCTTTACAGAGTTTCGTCCAAAACCGATTCTTTTGCCAGAGAGTTTTTGCGTATTTTCCCCGTTGGCTCTGCAAAGCGGGTTTAGCACTGCTTTGCAGCATCTCTCGGTTTCTTCATCCGAACTGATTTACTTGTTACCTCGATTATAGGTCCCTCAGGAACATTTGTCAATGAAGTTATTTGTTTAACAAATACAAAAAATATAGACTTCACAGAAATAAATATATAATATATATAAATAGAAGCGGTAAGTTTTAAGAAAAAAAGACAAATCTGGACGAGGAAAAAAGTAAAATGAGGAGCGGGGTTTTGAAAAATTGGTAAGTAAGGACAAAGTGAGAGCGAAATGATGTGATGAATTGGTAACAAAAAAGAGTTGGGATTTCTTGCCATTAGAAATGGTTCTATGGTATAATAAGGCACATAGTGATGCAGGTAAATGCCAAGTATAGTGTATTTTTCGTATTGATAGTATGAGTGTGAAATTTAAGGAGATTACAGGTGCATAAGAAAGAGCAAAAAAGAAGTACTACAATTTTTAGTAGTATGTTGAGGATCATGTCACTGGTGTTGTTGCTGCAAATTTCGGTTGTCGCCTTTTTTGTATTTAAAGAAAACGGAATTGTCGATCAACTCAGGCAAAATGCAGGAAACATCATGCACGAAACCATTAGTCGACGCAAAGGTGTTTTAGAACATGAAATGCAGCTGTGGAAACAGGATGTACAGCAGCTTTCTTATGAAGTAAATGAGATTATTCAGGAACGGGTGGTTCAGCTCAATGCTTCCGGAGAGTCCTATTCAAGCACAGAAGAACGAAATAAAAAGGTTCTGTCGCGGCAAGTGCTCAAGGAACTGACAACACAGGTTTCCAATGGAATGTACAATGACAGAGTTAGTGGAATGTTCATTATCCTTGGAACATCTGATTCATTGGAAAAAGAAGATCAGGACCAGACACTGGCGGGAATTTCTATTGTTCGTTCTCCAGAAGGAGAGCTTCAGTTGGAGTGCGGACCGGAAATTATCATGGAAGATATACCTTTGGAAAAATCAGAAAACTGGAAGGAAAGGTGGACATTGCATGCCGGAGAGGATAATCGGTATTATTATGAACCGATACGTGCGGCAAACAATGACCCAATGAAGAGATCCTACAATCTGGGATACTGGTATTCTCCTTATGAGGAGGACACCGTTTTTTCTTATACTATTCCGCTGATTTCCAAAAACAATATGGTATACGGTATCGTTGGAATCAAAATAACAGAACAGCAAATCCGCGAGATTTTACCATACAGCGAGTTGGATGAAAAGGAAAGCGGAATTTATGTCCTGGCACAGCGCCGAATGGATAACCAGTCAGAGTTTTATAACATGGTAAAAAGCGAAAAACAGGAAGAAGGATTTCTTTCTGAAGAAAAACTTTTTTCCATTGAGAGCGTGGACGGAATTAATCAGATTTATTCCTTAACGCAAAACGGATCTCTCCAATTAGATCAGGAATGGTACTGTACCTACGAAAGCCTGGAACTTTATGAAGATGACAGTCCTTTCTCGAACGTTCAGTGGGTTATCATGGGATTTTTACCAAAAGAAAATCTGCTGGAATTTGTAAAGACCACACAGTATCTTTTGATGTCAGCTGTTTTGGGTGCAGTTATCATTGGAATATTGGGCAGTCTGGCAGCAATCAAGAGCACAACCAGACAAATTTCTGATCTTGCAGGAAGACTTTCGGTTGGTAATTACAACCAGCCAATCCGACTGGGAAGAACCCGAATCGAAGAGATTGATCGTCTGGCAGAAGCAATCGAGTACCTGAGCGATAATGTAGCGGAATCAGCTTCCCGCCTGCAGAAAATCATCTCGATTGCGGATATTGGAATTGCAGCGTTTGAATATGATACAAATAGTCACACGATTCATTTTATGGGAAGCATCAACGAGATTTTGAAGATGCCTCCGGAAGCCTGTCAGAGAATCCCCGCAGAAAAAATAAAAGAAGCGGTGGCTGAACGGTATACGATTGAATCACAGATGACGCAGGATGAATATAAAATTTATTCTTTAAGTCATAAACAGCTGGATTACTGGCTTTCTATGAAACTACTGGAAGAAAAAGACCGCATCATCGGTGTCTTCACAGATGTTACCAAAGAAATGAAAGAACGCCGCAAGCTGGAATATGAGCGAAATTACGATATTCTGACCACCCTGATGAACCGCAGAGCGTTTTCCGAAATTATGGAAGACAAACTCAAACATCCATCTGTGATGAAGGTTGCTGCTTTGCTGATGCTGGATTTGGATAACCTCAAATTTATCAACGACAGCTATGGCCACGACTGGGGTGACACCTATTTGAAAAATATGGCAGAATCACTCAAAAGAATCAAATGGGAAAAGAAGATCACAGCCAGATTGTCCGGCGATGAATTTATCGTTTTGCTGTATGGCGCGGATACTCAGGACGAGCTCAGAAAAGAGTTCGATCAGTTGTACATTGACATGAATACCTTTAAGATGGAACTGCCGGATGGAGAACGTGTCAACGTCCGTGCTTCCGGTGGTGTGGCATGGTATCCAATCGATAGTACGGAATATAGTACGCTGATGCGTTATGCTGATTTTGCCATGTATCAGGTAAAAAATACGTCAAAAGGAAAATACCTGGAATTTAACAGGGAGCAGTATGAGAGGGATTCCTATCTGTTGGAAGGCGGAAAAGAATTGAACCGCTTCCTGGAAGAACGAAAGGTAGAATATCATTTCCAGCCGATTGTCAATGCAAAAGATGGTTCTGTATTTGGCTACGAGGCATTTATCCGACCAAAGACAGAGATGCTCAAAACACCAAAGGAATTGCTTTCGGTTGCAAGGGTTCAGTCTAAACTCTACCAGATTGAAAAGATGACCTGGTTTGAGGTTATGCAGAGCTATGAAGAGAGCAGAGAAACGATTGGAGATGTCAAGATCTTTGTAAACTCCATTCCAAGTCAGGTGCTTTCGGATCGGGATAAATACCAGTTTGAACAGCGATATGGCCATCTGATTTCCAACATGGTTATCGAGACAACCTACCGGGTAGAAGAAGATATTCAAAACAGCTTAAAAGGAAGCAGCTGGCTGCAAAGATACCATGTACAAACCGCTCTGGATGGATTTGGCAGCAGCTATAACAATGAAAAGCTGCTTCTGAGCCTCTCTCCGGATTATATCAAGATTGACCGTGAGCTGATTCGTAATATCGACTTGGATACCAACCGTCAGATGATTGTTGGAAATGTCATTACCTATGCAAAGAAAAACAACATCAAAGTTGTGGCAGAAGGAATTGAGACCCGCGAAGAATTGCAGATGGCAATCTGTCTTGGTGCAGATTATCTGCAGGGATACTATCTTGGAATTCCAAGCAAAACGCCGACAAAACTTGCATTGTCGGTTTCCGAGATGATTCAGGATGTAAACTGCGGCAAGACAACAGAATGAAAGGAACGTGTATCACTTTGAAGTTAAATACCCTGGGAGTTGCCCATAAGATCATTGAAGAAAAGGTAAAAAAAGGTGATTTCTGTATTGATGCTACCGCTGGCAGAGGACACGACACTGCTTTCCTGGCAGAATTGGTCGGGGAAGAGGGCCGCGTGATTGCCTTTGATATCCAACAGGATGCGGTCGACTCTACCCGAGCACTGCTGCAGGAAAAAGGATATCAGGACAGAGTAGAGGTCTTTTTGGACAGCCACAGCAACATGGATCAGTATGCAGAAGAAAATACCGTTGACTGTATTACCTTTAATTTTGGTTATCTTCCGGGCGGGAACCATAATATCTTTACAACCCCAGCAACCAGCATCCCTGCAATCGAAAAGGGTCTCAAGCTGCTTAAACAGGGCGGATTGATGAGCCTATGTGTTTACTATGGCGGTGACAGTGGTTTTGAGGAAAAAGATGCGCTGATGGAGTATTTTAGGACGATTGACAGTAAACAGTACACTGTCCTAATTACAGAATTTGCAAATCGTCCAAACAATCCGCCGATTCCAGTATTTATCTTAAAACAAATTTAAAAAAGGAGGGATATTCCCTCCTTTTTTGCTGTAAAAATCAAATAATATTTTTGACGATTTTTATTTTAAAAATATATAAAATGGTTAGACTATATAAAAAATAACTAAGAATATAAAAATAAATCACTATTTTCAATTTGTTTTTTTGGAAGAAACGAGCTATTCTAAGGAATGCAAAGTAAAGATGTTTCGAAAGAAACCAGGAGCTAGAAAGGCAGGAGTTATCCATGAAAACAAAAACAATTGCAGCTCGCACAAAATGTATTGTGGCAGCGCTGATCTTGTCCATGAGCATTGGTGTGATGCCAGTGTATGCAGTACAGCCAGTTCAGGAGACAAATGTTGCAGTTGAGCAGAGCCAGGATTCTGTAGAAGAAAAGGCCGCTGCATATTTTGCAAACTTCCCAGAAGATAAGCATGTTGTGTCCGCAGCAGACTTTCTGAAAATGGTAGAGAACAAGGAAAATATCTGCGTACTGGATATCCGTTCCGCAGAAGATTATGCAGCAGGACACATTCAGGGTGCAATCAATGTACCATATGGTGTGGATATTGCAGAAGCACTGGATAAAATCCCAGATGATGTAGAAGTATTGGTATACTGCTACAGCGGACAGACCGCTTCCCAGACCGTTGCACTGTTAAACCTTGCAGGAAAAAATGCCTATAATGTAAGCGGTGGATTCACCGGAATTTCAAAAGAAGAAGCTGCTGCAGGACTGACAGTAAAGGAAGCAGCTGATTTTGGAGAAAAAACTTACCCTGTCGATGCACAGATTAAAAAAGCAATTCAGGAATACTATGAAGCTGCTGCTGAAAACGGTAAATTTAACCTCAGTGCAGAACAGGTAAAACAGGCAATTGCGGATGATGAAATTTACCTTGTCGATCTTCGTTCGGAAAATGACTACCTGAAATCTCATATTGCAGGAGCAACCAGAAATATCCCATTTGGAAAAGGAATGGAAAAAGTACTGGCAAAACTTCCAACTGACAAGCCAATTGTTTTCCAGTGTTACAGCGGACAGACTGCTTCTCAGACCGTTGCGATTGCAAGAATGATGGGATTTGAGGCATACAATCTCTCTGGCGGTATGGGAGCAAAGGATGGTTCCGGTTGGCTTGGCGCAGGATATGCCGTTGTAAAATATACAACACAGCAATTCCTTAATGAAAAGGTAGACCGTTATTTTGCAAATCTGCCGGAAAATAAAAATCAGGTTTCTGCAGCTGATTTCCTGAATGCAGTAGCAGAAGGGGAAGATGCAGTTGTTCTCGACATCCGTTCTGCAGAAGACTATGCGGCAGGACATGTAAAGGGTGCAATCAATGTACCATACGGTGTTGATGTTGCAGAAGCGTTGGAGAAAATTCCAAATGACCGCACCGTCTATGTATACTGCTACAGCGGACAGACTGCTTCTCAGACAGTATTCCTGCTGCATCTGGCTGGAAAACAGGCAATCAATGTAAGCGGTGGATTTGACAAAGGTATTTCCGGTGAGGAAGCTGCAAAAGAGCTGATGACCACAGAAGCAGCTGCTTTTGGTGAAGAAACCTATGCTGTAGACGCTGATATTCAGACTGCAGTAGAAAACTACTATAAAGCAGTGGCAGCAGAAAAAGATTATGCAAAGAACAATATCAGTCCAAAACAGTTAAAAGAGCTGATGGATGCAGGTTCTGAAGATATCTGTATTGTTGACCTGCGTTCTGCAGAAGACTATGCAGCAGGACACATTGAAGGTGCTATTAACCTCCCATATGGCAAAGGAATGGAAGAAAACTTTGACATCCTTCCAACAGATAAAACTCTTATCCTTCAGTGCTACAGCGGACAGACCGCTTCCCAGACCACAGCTGCACTGCGCGTAAAAGGTTACCGTGCATATAATCTTTCCGGCGGTATGGGTGCAGAAGGCGGTTCCGGCTGGCTTGGTGCAGGATATACTCTGGTAAAATAAAAACGTGATTTTTGCTTGTTTTGAAAAGGTTTGTCAGCTGTTTTATGCTGGCAGACCTTTCAGGAAATGCCAAAGTCAAGTATTTTAATTTTATAAAAATTAAAAATATCCTCTTGACAAAAAGAGGAAGAACCGATATACTAATCACAAAGTGAAGACAGTACCCATATTAAAAGGGAGTAGTTCGAGACATATTCGCAACAATCTCGTTGATTTTGCTTTTCAAAATCTTCTGCGATATGTGCCAAACAATTTGATTGGTAACAAGACTTTTCATGTGGTTTCCGTACATACTTGTATTGGAACCTGCTTGAAAAGTCTTTTTTTTATGCAATCAAATTTGCCGAGCTTGTCTTCAAGCGACCAAACGTCGTTTTGATTGAAGGAGGAATTAAAAAATGGAACAGATGTTTCGCCGTACAGCCCAGCAGGTGCTGGAACAGTTTGGCGTAACCAAGGACGGTTTGACACAGGCACAGGTTGAAAAACAGCGTCAGACCTATGGAGAAAACGCCCTGGCAGAAGAAAAGAAAAAAAGTCCGATTGTTGTATTCTTGGAGCAGTTTAAAGACCTTCTGGTTATTATTCTGATCATTGCAGCAATCATTTCGGCAATCTCCGGCAATGGGGAGAGCACCATCGTTATCGTGGCAGTTATTACCCTGAATGCAATTCTGGGTACCGTACAGCATTTTAAAGCAGAAAAATCTCTGGAAAGCCTGAAAGCACTTTCTTCTCCAAGCGCAAAGGTAATGCGTGACGGAAGAAAAATCGAAGTTCCATCCAAAGAAATTGTTCCGGGCGATATTTTGATGCTGGAAGCCGGCGACCTGGTCGTTGCAGATGGACGTATCATCGAAAACTATTCGCTGCAGGTAAATGAAAGCTCTCTGACCGGTGAGTCGGAAGGCGTCGACAAAATCAGTGATGTAATCGATGCAGAAAACGTAGCGCTGGGCGACCAGAAAAACATGGTATTCTCCGGTTCTCTGGTTACCTATGGACGTGCAAGCGTTGTTGTAACTGCAACCGGTATGAAAACCGAGATCGGTAAGATCGCAACCCTGATGAACCAGACGCAGCAGAAGAAGACCCCGCTTCAGGAAAGCATGGATAACTTCAGCCAGAAGCTGGCAATCGCAATTATCGGTATCTGTATCGTTGTATTCGGCTTGAGCCTGTACCGCCAGATGCCAATTCTGGATTCTCTGATGTTCGCGGTTGCTTTGGCAGTTGCAGCAATTCCAGAAGCGCTCAGTTCGATTGTTACCATCGTTCTGGCAATGGGTACCCAGAAGATGGCAAGAGAAAACGCAATTATCAAGGAACTTAACGCAGTAGAAAGCTTGGGCTCTGTATCGGTTATCTGTTCGGATAAAACTGGTACTCTGACTCAGAACAAGATGACCACCAAGCAGGTTTATGCTGATTTTAATCTGTTTGACGGTGAAAAACTCGATTTTGCAAATCAGGCACATCGCTGGCTGTTAAAGACAGCAGTTCTTGCAAATGACTCCACTTCGGTAGATGGTAAGGAGATCGGTGACCCAACTGAGGTTGCACTGATCAATCTGGCTCATAACTTCTGGGTAGAAGAAACAACCTACCGCGCACAGCATCCTCGTCTTGCAGAGATTGCATTTGACTCGGATCGTAAGCTGATGAGTACCATGCACAAACTGGATGGTGTTTACACCCTTTGCACCAAAGGTGCGATGGACGTTCTGCTTTCCCGCAGCGTCAGCATCATGACAGCAGATGGTCCTCGCCCAATCACAGAAGAAGATAAAGCAAAGATCTCGGAAACCAACACCCATCTTTCCGAAAATGGTCTGCGTGTCCTTGCATTTGCAATGAAGGAATACAAAGACGCAAAAGAATGTCCACAGCTTACACTGGAAGATGAAAACGGCTATACCTTTGTTGGTCTGATTTCGATGATCGACCCACCTCGTGAAGAATCCAAAAAGGCTGTTGCTGATGCAAAGCGCGGCGGTATCCGTACCGTTATGATTACCGGTGACCACAAAGTGACCGCGACCGCAATTGCAAAACAGATTGGTATCTTTGAAGACGGCGACATTGCATTAAGTGGTGTTGAACTCGACAAGATGAGCGACGAAGAACTGGGCGAGAAACTGGAACATGTTTCGGTTTATGCCCGTGTATCTCCAGAGCATAAGATCCGCATTGTAGACGCATGGCAGAAGAAAGGCAAGATCGTTTCGATGACCGGTGACGGTGTCAACGACGCTCCTGCACTGAAAAAAGCAAATATCGGTGTTGCAATGGGTATCACAGGTACGGAAGTTTCTAAAGATGCTGCTGCAATGATCCTGACAGACGATAACTTTGCAACCATCGTTAAGGCTGTAACCAATGGACGTAATGTATATGCAAACATCAAGAATGCGATCAAGTTCCTGCTTTCTGGTAACATGTCCGCAATCCTGAGCGTTCTCTACACCTCTCTGTTTGCACTGCCAATCCCATTCCAGCCGGTACACCTGCTGTTCATTAACCTCTTGACCGACTCCCTGCCGGCAATTGCAATCGGTATGGAACCACCTCGTGAAGACCTGCTCAATCAGAAACCAAGAAATCCAAAAGAGTCCATCATGAGCAAAGACTTCATGCTGACTCTGCTGGTACAGGGCGCAATCATCGGCGTCTTTGTTATGGCTGCATACCACATTGGCCTTTCTGCTGGCGGCGCTGCTCTGGCAAGCACCATGGCATTTGCTACCCTGACTCTGGCAAGATTGTTCCATGGATTTAACTGCCGTGCAGATGCTTCCATCTTCAAGCTCGGTCTTAGTTCCAATAAATATTCGATTCTGGCATTTATCGCAGGTCTGGTACTGCTCAATGCAGTCCTGTTTATCCCTGCATTCCATGGCCTGTTCATGGTAGCGGATCTGACTATTGGCAATATTGGCACGATCTATCTGCTTGCCTTCATGCCAACCGTTATTATCCAGCTGTACAAAGTAATCAAAGAGAAAAGAAAATAATTTTAAAACAATGATTTTCTGATCGGAAAAAAGCGGAGTATCCTCTTTAAAAAGGATACTCCGCTTCTCTTTTGGGAATACTATGTCTGGAGGTGATTTTGTGGCTTATCAAAGTTCGCAGTTTTTTGCAATGAGCAACAATCCTGATCTGAAAGCCGTAAAAGCGCAGCTTGGTTCCTTGTACGGAATCAATTCGATGGAGATTGACCCTCAGACACAGAGTGTTCTGGTAGTATATGACAGCAGTTATCTTCCTTTTGAACAGTTAAATCAGGGGATGGCAGGACTAGGTTACCGTTCGGAACGCTTATAGGACAAAATAAAAAAGAGGGGAAATACCCCTCTTTTTGTTTTACGGTTTATTTTAAAGAAGAAAAGATTTCTTCCAGCAGGGAAACACAAACAGCCAATCCTTCCCGATTCTGGTCATGAACAGGGCTGTATTCCACAAAGTCAGCCGAGCAGACACGAGGGTCAGAGAAAAGCGTTTTTAATGTGGTATGTGTTTGAGCAATACTTGGTCCATCCGGAATCGGCAATCCGGTTGCGGTAAACTCAGCAGCATCCATAAAGTCAACATCAAAGCTCAAGTGGATATGTGAGGTTTTTACAGCATCCAGAAGTTCCTGACAGCAGGCTTCAATTCCTTTCTGGCGGATTTCTTCCATGCGGATGGCGCGGATATTGTATTTCTTTAAAATTTCTTCCTCTCCAGGATCAATACTGCGGGAACCGATGTAGAAAAGATTTTCCGGCAGCAGGAAAGGAATAGGGGAATCCATGGTTTCAAACAAACGTTTGTCGCCTAATCCCAGACAGGCTGCTAAAGGCATTCCATGGATGTTGTGTGACTCAGAGGTTTCATCGGTATTGATATCGGTGTGTGCATCAATCCAGATGACGCTCAGATCTTTAGCAGAAATGGTGCGGGCAGTGCCGGCAATGGAACCAATTCCCAGTGCATGGTCGCCGCCGATTACCAGTGGAAAGCAATGGCTGCGGTGTCCGGCATCAACAGCATCTGCAAGCTGTTTGCAGCAGTCGGTGACTTCATGCAGATATTTCATGGTTGGATGTACAAATTTATCCTCTGGTTTTGACAGAGTTGGAATGATGGAAATTTGTTTTACGCTGTGACCGTGCTTTTCAGCAAGTGCAGGAAGATTCTGACGGGAAAATTCTCTTGGAGCCAGATGGGTTCCTGGATTATCACAGCCATACCAAAGTGGTGTATGAATGATTTTTATATTCATGGGAAAGGCCTTCTTTCTGTTATCTTAAAAAACTGCATCTTATTTTATCATAAAACATCGAAAAGGAAAAGGCTAAAACAAAAAAGTATCCAGCAAATTTACAAATATGATACGAAAGGAAATTTGTATTGGTATTGTTAAAGAGTATGCAGCCCATAATAAAAGCAGTCCAAGATGGAGGAGGTTTTTTATGGAACAAAGCAGAAACATGCAGTGGAAAATTGTGGGACTTTTTTGTATTTTATTAGGGGTTGCAAGCCTTTTGATGGTGCGCCTTTATTCTTTGAGCATGGATGGAGGATTAAAGCAGGCAGCCCAGATGCAAAGTGTCTATACGCTGGATATCACAACAACGAGGGGAAGAATCTATGATCGGAGTTTAAACCCATTGACCGATACAGAAAAGCATAATCTCATCGCAGTGCTACCGACAGATGAGGCAGCACAGGCATGTGCAGGACAGATTGAAGGAGAACAGCGAAGACAGGCTTTGGACGCTCTCACTCAGGGAAATCCCTTTGTGCTGGATTTGGAAGACGGAGATAAAGTATATGCACAGGATATCGAAAACTTTACTACCACAGCAAGGCTTCCGCATGACCAGCAAAAGCAGCTTGCAGTCCATCTGCTGGGTTATTTAAATGGCGATGGGGAAGGAGTAAGCGGAATTGAACAGGCATACGATGAGGAACTGAGTGCAGCAGGAGAAGAGGTGCGGGTACGATGTACAGTCAATGCTCTGGGAGAGGCAGTGGATGGTTCTCCGATTGAGGTGCAGGGATCAGCACGTCTTCCGCAGGAGGGTGTGGTGCTCACCCTGGACCAGAGAATGCAGAGTATCGTTGAAGAGGTGGGGGAAGAAGAGATTGACCAAGGTGCAATCGTGGTGATGGATGTGTCTTCTGGAGAGATTCGTGCCAGTGCAAGTTTTCCGCAATATGATCCATATCATCTGGAAGAGGCGTTGGAAGATGCAAAAAAGCCACTGCTTAACAGGGCACTGCTGCCATACTGTGTTGGTTCCAGCTTTAAACTTACCGTAGCGGCGGCAGCACTCGAAGAGGGAATCTCTCCGGAATTTTCAGTGGACTGTGTTGGAGGAACAACGGTTGCGGGGAGAATTTTTTACTGTCATTATCGTGCAGGACACCGTCAAACCAATTTGAAAAGAGCCATTGAACAGTCCTGCAACCCGTATTTTATTAAGCTGGGACAAAAAACAGGGGGTGACTCGATTTTAAGTATGGCAAAGGCAATTGGATTTGGAAGGGAAACACAGTTGGCTCCCGGAATTGTATCGCAGGAAGGAACACTCCCAACAGAAAGTGACCTGGACAATCTGCACGAACTTGCAAACTTTTCCTTTGGACAGGGAAAACTGACTGCAACACCTATCCAGGTGGCGTCGATGGTAAGCGCGGTAGCAAATGGCGGAATGGCAGTGACACCAAAGCTTGTATTGGGAAGTACACAGGATGGAAAGACGATTGAGGAAAAAGAACAGCCAGCTCCAGTTCGTATTTTTTCGGAACAGACTGCTTCCATTCTTCGTCAGGATATGATCGGGGTCGTGGAGGAAGGAAGTGCCACAATGGCAAAGCCACAGCAGGGCGGAGCTGGAGGAAAAACAGCATCTGCCCAGACTGGGATGTATGATGAAAATGGAGAAGAAATTGTACACGCATGGTTTGCCGGATTTTTCCCGGCACAAAACCCGAAATATGCCGCAGTAATTTTAATTGAGGGCGGAGAATATGGCGGTATGGTGGCGTCTCCTTTGTTTAAAGAAATTGTAGATCGCTATGGTCCGATTGAATAATATAGAATAATGAAAGAAAAAAGGATGCCGATTTGTTTTATCAAAAGAAACAGCAGAAAAAGGAAAACTTTTTGTAAGAATTTTTTTATTCCAGAATTTTCTGTTTTCCTATTTTACAAACTGTGCTATAATAAAAATGGAAACCGTTGATCTAACCTTTGGTGACAAAGGTTGTGGGATTAAGAAAGGAGAAGGATGCCAATGGCTATATCAGTATCCCAGGGAGATGTAATTAAGGTGGTCTCCTTTAATCTCAGACGGGATTTCGGTCCACAGCGCAAAAACCGCTGGGAAAGCCGAAAAGAACTGGCAGCCCGCATGATTGCAGAATCCGATGCTGCCATTATCGGTGTACAGGAGTTTTTGCCTAAAATGCGTCAGGACCTGAAAACACTTTTGGACGGATACAGTATTTTTGGAAAGGGACGTTTGAGCGGAAAAGATCCAGGAAATGATGAACACTCCGACATCATTATCAAAAACAATGATGTGGAAGTGGCAAGCTGTACGACATTCTGGCTCTCCAAGCATCCAGATGTTCCAAGCCGAGCTTATTTTGCGGTTTATCCAAGAATCTGCACCGTTGCCGAGGTGAAGATCAAAAAGAGTGGAAGACGCCTGCGGGTATTCAACACCCATTTTGACCATGTAAGCCCGTTTGCGAGAACCTTTGGCGCAAAGATGATTTTGGAGCAGATACACCGCTTTAATCAGACCGACCCTCTTCCGACCATCGTGATGGGAGACTTTAATGCAAAGCCAAACAGTAAAGCAGTAAGAACAATGAGAGAAAATCTTCATGGATATCAGAATGTAAAACTTCAGGATATCTATGGTTTTCTTGATCAGCTGATTGGCAATACTTATCACGGATTTACCGGAAAGATCAAGCAAAAATTTAAGCCAATCGATTATATTTTTGTTTCGGATGATTTTGAAGTGGTAAAGGCATCAGTGGAAACAACCAGCTATGATGGAATGTATCCATCCGACCATTATCCGGTCAGTGCCGTTCTGCGCTTAAAACCACAAACAGCCGAAAAATAAAAATGAAGCCCAGCTCACATTTGAGCTGGGCTTTTTGCTGTATAAAATAGCTATTCCTGTCCATGGTGATGGCCATTGTGGTGATCGTTGTTCTGGCCCATTCCCTGCTGATTTTGCTGTTGACCAGAAGATACATCCGTTTCACCATCAATCAGCTGCTGAATCTCGTACATACTCATGTGACGAACTTCCTCAATCGTGATTTCGGGATGAGTTTGCTGTAATTGCAGGTAGGCGCGGTACTTTCCAAAGGAGAGATTAGCCTCTTCAGCTGCCTTTACCAATTCACTGTCTGCCTGGTGGCAGGAAACATTCTGGTGCATGCAGCCGGAAACACCCTGTGTGATCTCTTCATACTTTTGCTGGTTAGGCGAAAGCACAGTGACCGAAACATCAGTATCATTCGTCAGATATTTCGCCATTTCATCGCTTTCCATCATCTGACTGATCGCATCCGTATAAGTGTGGTTCATTAGATCAAGCGAGGACAGGACCTGTTCTGCCTGAGGCCCGTAAGCGGTGGTTTGGATCACACGGTTATAGGCATTGAGTTTTAGCTCAATGGAAGGATTGATGTCAATACTGATTGCAGAAATGGGGGTAAAATAGGACGCCAGACCAATCATACTCACAATAAGCAGGGAGCAGACAACGGGAATCGGACGGAAAAGGAAGTTTTTCCTCTTGGTATTCTGGTATGCCCGACGATTGACAGCAGCCATGGTGTCGTGCTTTAAACGTTCGTCAGCATGGATTTGGTCGAAAGCATGTTGGATACGGTTACTCAAAATCGTCACCTCCCAGCGTTTTTTTCAGCAGAGCTTTTGCCCGTGACAGCAAAGTGTAGATTGTGTTTACTTTTTTGTGAAGGATACCGGCGATTTCCACTGCGGAATATCCTTCATAATAGTAAAGATAGACGACATCCTTGTATTGTACAGGCAGCGAGAGAACCGCTTCCAGAACATCCCGATCTGGAATGGACAGCTCGGAAAGCTGTTCCGAGACAGCATCCAGTGAGACTGTTTTGCTTCTAAAAAAGCTTCTGATCAGATCATGACAGGCGTTGATTGTGACTCGGATCAGCCATGCTTTTTCATGTTCTTGATTTTCAAAAACAGGGGAAGCGGTCATATATTTTAAGAACACTGTTTGAAAAATATCTTCGGTATCAGCGTGATTTTTTAAGTGCAGCATGCAGATTTTTTTAATCATGTCAGCATAAAGTTCGATTGCACGATTTACCTGCTGCTCGCTGAGCATAAAAATCACGTCTCCTTAAAAAATTGGCTTATTTTGCCTGATGACAGCCATGTCCATTCATGTTGTTATGGCAGCCGCGTCTGCCCATACCGTTCTGCTTAGCTGTTGTATTGGCAGAAGCACGATGATCACAGATACCATCCCCGTTTTCATCAACAAAGCCAATACCTCAGTTGGTTCCATGGTTGTCACAGATGCCATCACCGTTATTGTCAACAAAGTTAGAACATTTCTGAGAGGTACGATGATCGCAGATACCATCCCCATTTTCATCAACAAAGCCAATACTGCAGTTGGTTTCATGGTTGTCACAGATACCGTCACCATTTGTGTCCACAAAATTGATGCGGTTGCATCCTTTCATGCAGGAAGAAGGTGCAGCAATCGCAGAAATGCCGCCAAAGGTTACAAGAGCAGCGGATAACATAACAGCAAAAATCATTTTTTTCATAAAGAATACCTCCAGTTTTGTTTGTAAATTGAATCCTTTCAACCTCAATACGAATGAAGATGAGGAATCCTTTCATGAAAAATAAAAATATTATTTTATTTTTTTTAGCATAATGCAGCGCAGTTTTCCGCCATATTTTTCTTTTTCCATCATACACTCCAGACCAGCGGACTGCAAAGCTTTCAGGCTGGGGGTGTTTCTGGGAGATACCGTGGAGCAGACATACTTTGTTTTTCCATCCTGTGCAAATCGTTCTACTCCAAGCTGACACATCCGGCTGTGCATCTTGTATCCGCGAAAATCCGGATCTGCCATGGCAATTTCCAGATGACCGACAAAAGGCAGCTCTTCTTTAGGAAGGCCAAGGTCAATGCCAAGATTTTCCTCATCAGAGGGATACAAGCATCCCAACAGGTAAGCAAAGCGGTCTGGATGACTGTCCGGCATTACTGCAAAAGTAAAGCCATGAGAAAGAAGAAAACGCCATTCCTTTTCGGAAAGAGGAACAAAAGTATCTTTATCCTGCACACAGGAACACAGATATTCCTGAAACGATAAAATTTGTGGCAGTTCGGATTCTTCCAGCAGGACAATCTGGCAGGGAAGAGAAGTATCTGCCTTTGTAAAGGTAAGTGGGTAAAGTGGCTTCATGTTATGTTAGCTCCTTTCCAGAATGGTGTTTTCCTCATATACGTTTTCTGGGTCATAAGGTGGAGAGAGCAGAATTGCAATCAACATTGCAACAATTCCTCCGGCAATCTTGGAGAGAATAAAAGCAAGAACCGCATTGCTTTCCACAGAAGAAACAAAAGCAAGCTGACCACCAAATACAAATCCTGAGGTGACAGCAGAAGCAGCGTTCATCAACTGTCCGCGTTTATCCATCTTACCAAAGACAGAAAGCATAGATACAGAGTTGATAAGGTTTAATAACAGTCCAATGATCGCAAATTCGTTGACATGGATTTTGCGAGCAAGGGAAAGAATCTGGTGCATAAAATATTTTAAGATAAGATTGGACAGAATGAATGAACCGCATACGATAACCGAGATTTTAAAGACGATGGTCAAAACCTCTCCAATCAGAGAGGGGTCAACAAGGGTGAAGCGGTCTGATGCAAGAAAAACCTGAAGGACAATCAGGACGAACAAAAAGATCGCCAACAGATTGATGCCTTTTCCAACGCGCTGAAATACACGAATTGCCTTCTCACCGCCATAAAAGATACACAGACCCAGTAAAGCACAGATTAACAGTACAGGAAGAAGACTTTTTAATAGTGCAGTCAGAGCCATGCCAGAAAGCAGGCTTCCGATAATCAGGACAACCGGAATAGCAATGATGCCGTACACCATTCCGGTCATCAGATTCTTGGAATCTTTGGAGGGAATACTTCCCAAAGCAATTGGAAGAGAAAAAGAGATGGTAGTTCCCAGAGTAGCGGAAAGCAGAACACCAGAAAAGATTTTTTGTGTGTAATCGGTGCAGAGGGTATCTGCAATAGAATAAGCACCCATATCAGTAGCAAGGACACTACTGACCAGAATGGTTGGGTCCAGTGGAAGGCTGACTCCTTGCAGTACAGTGGAGAGCAGTCGTCCCAACATAACAGAAAAACAGTAAACACCGGACATGGTGACAGCAAGAGATCCCATCATGGTCATGCCGCGGTCAAATTCTTCAGCAAGTCCAAATCGACCCCCGATCATTTTATCAGCAAGGCCGATTAAGGCACAAAGTAATAAAACAGCAATTGGAAAATTCATAATCTTCACTCCTGTATGATTTGTATAGAAAATATGCTTTTATTTTAGCATAATCTCTAAAAAATACAAGAGTTTTTTATAATTATATGAAAATGAATAGAAAGGCAGTAAAATTAAAAAGTGGTTTTGTGTATTCTATAAAGAAGGGAAAGTTTTCGTATTAAAAAGAGCCTCCATGATCCAGTAAATTTCCGTCAAGGTCATAGAAATACCAGCTTATGGGAGAAGAGTTTCCATCAGAGATAGGGTCATTTCCACCGCTTCCATAATATTCATACCCCAGCTCCTTTCCATAAAAGAGCGGTCCCTTGTCTTCGTAATAGGATACACTTTCATCCAGAAAGGAGTGTACCCGCGCAATCATTGGAATCTCGTATTTTACAACGGCGTGTTCGGGAGTAAAAGCAAACGCTTCCAGAAGAGCTAAAAATGTTCCGGCAAGGAGAGAAAACAAAATTAACAGAATCCTCAAGAAGAAAATCAGAGTTTTTCCAGCGGCATGGACGCGATGTTCCCATGCTGTCAAAAGTGAAAACAAAAGCCAAAGCAGAGAAAGAAAACTTCCTCCCCGCAGAATCAACTGCGGAATTGTGCGTAGGGAAAGGGAGAAGAAACAAGAACAAATCCATGTTCCCAGCCAACAAAATGCAAACAATAAAACAAAATAAAACGGCACCCGTATTCGTTTGCCAAAAGATAGGTTCAATTACCTTACCACCTTTTAAAAATTAGATTGAAAAACAGCATCAGCAGATTTTCTGCTGATGCTGTTTATTTTTAACAGTATGTTCCTGCTGCAAAACCGGTAGAAAAAGCAATTTGCAGGTTAAAACCGCCGGTATATCCGTCCACATCCAAAACTTCACCGGCAAAATAAAGTCCGGATGCAAGTTTTGACTCCATAGTTTTTGGATTGATCTGCGATACATCAACACCGCCTGAGGTGACAATTGCTTCCTCAATTGGTCGGAAAGCAGTCGGTGTCAGCGGCATTGCCTTGATAATGTCCACCAGAGCGGTTCTTTGTGCTTTGGTAATCTGGTTGATTTTGGTATCGAATGGAATTCCGCTCAAAGATGCAATAATTTGAATGCTCTTTTTCGGAAGCAGAAGTCCCAGTGAATTGATGAAGTCTTTGTTGATAAACTGCTCAAAGTCGCGCAGGATGCGGGCATCCAGCTGCTGATGGCTCAGAGCAGGTTTCCAGTCAATATAAAGTTTGTAATGTTCCAGTGAGCCGTTTTTGTCCGGCTGCATATGGCAGCTGGCACTTAACACCAGAGGACCGGATACGCCAAAATGGGTAAACAGCATTTCGCCAAGCTCGGAGAAAACTTCTTTACCAGAGCGGGTATCCACAACCTTTAAAACGACATTTTTCAGCGAAAGTCCCATCATATCCCGACAGATTTTTTCTTTGCAGACAAGCGGGATCAGCGATGGACGAAGTGGAGTAACTTTGTGTCCTGCCTGACGAGCCAGTCGGTATCCGTCACCGGTGGAGCCAGTTGCAGGGTAGCTCTTTCCGCCGGTCGCAACGATAACTGATGAAGCATGGATGGTCTGACCGTCCTCGGTAATCACTCCGCAGACAGACAGTTTTCCCTCTGAATTGGTGTCCAGAATCAGCTCCTTGACGCAGGCTCTCGTGATGCGGCAGCCGGATTGCTGTGCCTTATTTACCAGTGCATCGACAATATCAGCAGAACGGTCAGAAACCGGAAAGACGCGTTCTCCGCGTTCTACCTTTAGAGCAACACCGCAATCTTCAAAAAATCCCATCACTTCATAAGGATTGAGAGCATTGAGGGAGCTGTACAGAAAGCGTTTGTTGCTCAGAACGTTGAGCATAAAATCTTCAACAGTACAACAGTTGGTGACGTTGCACCGACCTTTTCCGGTGATGAGGAGCTTTCTGCCGGGACGCTCCATCTTTTCCAGAATCAAAACCTGCTTGCCTCGTCCGGCTGCCTGAATGCCAGCCATCAGGCCGGCAGCTCCTGCACCGATAATCAGGGTATCATATTGTTTATCAGACATGGAAAGATTCATCCTCCGTTTTTTCGTAGACGTTGTATTCATCCCAGATGCGTTCCAGCTGTGCATAGGTTTGGCTGATTTCGTCCTGTTTTTCCAGTCCGACTGCAACCACCAGAGCATTGAGCACACTCAGTGGAGCTACCAGGGAATCGACAAACGATGCCATGTCGCTGCGAGCAAGCAGACTGATATTGGCAACCGATGCCAGAGGGGAAGCAGCACAGTCGGTGATTGCAATGACATCCGCACCTTTATTGCGGGCATATTTGGCGGCTTTCAGGGTGCGCTGAGAATAGCGTGGGAAGCTGATTGGAATCAGGACATCATCGGAAGAAATGCGGAACAGCTGTTCAAACATTTCACTGGTGCTGGTTGTGTTGATCAGATGGACATTATCAAAGATATGAGTAAAGTAAAACTGCAAAAATCCTGCCAGCGAAGCAGCACTGCGCACACCGATGATATAGATGCGGCGGGAATGAATGATTTTCTGAACTGCTTCATCAAAATTTTTGGTATCCAGTTCTTCCATGGTGTGTTTGATGCGTTCCATATCCATCGACAGAACCTTTGCAACAACGTTGTTTCTGCCAATCTGATCGTTGGTGATCTCCATTCTCTGCACAGAGGTCAGACGATTGCGGATGATTTCCTGCAATCCCTTTTGCAGCTGAGGATAACCGTCACAACCGACTTCGGAGGCAAAACGGACCACGGTCGATTCGCTGACTCCAACGGTAGATCCCAATTTGGAAGCAGTCATGAAAGCAGCTTTTTCATAATGTTCAAGGATATAGTGAGCGATTCGTTTCTGAGCTTTGGAAAACTCAGGTAATCTGGCTTCAATTTGGTTTAGGAAATCTAGATTCATCACAGCAGTCTCCTTGTGATTTTTATTCCTCCTGTCCTTTGACAGACAGGGCAAGATACAAAATGCAATATTCGATGCAAAATAAAGTCAGGATACTTTCTAATTCTTATTTTAGCCGTAATTCCTGCAAAAATCAAGGAAAAACGCAGGATTTTTGCGGATTTCCTGCAAAAATAATTCAAAAAATGAAATTTTTCTGGCAGAAAAAGGAGTTTGACAGAAAATTTTGGTCGGTTTAAGTTGACAAAAGGGGAAAATTTTGCTAAACTAGGTTCGCTTATAAAAGAAGGGGTGCTGCACCAATTGCGGCTGAGAGAAAGATGTATGGATCTTTTAACCCTAAACCTGATCCGGGTAATGCCGGCGGAGGGATCTGTCATAGGATTTGCTTTCTGTCGTCCATGTATCCGGGGCGGCATTTTTTATTTTGAGAGGAGCAAATATTATGACCCAATCTTTTCGAACAAAGCGCCTGACTGAAAGCGCACTGATGATCGCCCTGTCTACCATCCTGTCCTTTATCGTACTGTTCCGACTGCCGTTTGGCGGCTCGATCACCCCATGCTGTATGCTGCCGGTGATTTTGATTGCTTACCGCTACGGAACCAAGTGGGGATTGTGCACCTGCTTTGCGTTCAGCCTGATTCAGGGAATTCAGGGTATTGCAGAAGGAACCTTTACTGCAGCTGCACTGGGTGTGGAAAACGGTGTATTTAATGGCGGTTTCTTCTCGGGAAGCCCGCTGCTTGCATCGTTTGGTATTTTCCTGCTGGATTATGTAGTAGCTTTCACAGTTCTGGGATTCGGCGGCATCTTCCGCAATAAGATTAAAAATAAACCCATTTCATTAGTTTGTGGTATTTTGGTAGCTGGCCTGTTCCGTTATATTGCACACGTTATTTCGGGTGCGATCTTCTTTGGTATCTGGGGCGAATGGTTCTTTACACAGGACGGATTCTATGCATGGGGACAGACTCTGGTTGACATGTTCCCTGGTAAAGCGCTGTATGTGCTTTATTCGTTGATCTATAACCTGTTCTTCCTGGTTCCAGAAATAGGATTGACCGTAGTGGTTGCTTTCTTTATTACAAAGGCAGCACCAAAACTTTTGGAGAAAAAAGATATTCAGTAATAAAAAAACCTCCGTGTTTTAAAAACGGAGGTTTTTTTAAACAGTTTTTCCCAGAATATAAAGATTGATAATTAATTTATCTGTCCTTTTTCGCGCTTTTCCAAATTGGAAAGCAGGGTTTCCCGGTAGCGGCGAGCAGCATCCTCGGTTTTGTTTTGACCGAAATGATAATATACTGTTCCCTGCAAAATATCCGGCAAATATTGCTGACGGACATAATGGTCAGGATAGTCGTGAGGGTATTTGTAAAACTGACCTTTGTTTTCTACTTCAGCACCATCAAAATGCTTATTTTGCAGGCAACGAGGGAAATCGCCGATTTTTCCGGCACGGACATCCGCAATGGCCTGATTGATCGCCATATAGGAGGAATTGGATTTCGGTGCGGTAGCCATGGTGACAACCGCCTGAGCAAGCGGAATACGCGCTTCAGGAAGTCCCAGCTGCAATGCACTGTCCACACAGGCTTTGACGATAACGGCACACATTGGATATGCCATGCCGACATCCTCACTTGCAATCACGAGCAGACGGCGGCAGGGCGAGATGAGGTCTCCTGCTTCCAGCAGGCGTGCAAGATAATGCAGTGCTGCATTTTCATCCGAGCCCCGGATAGATTTTTGCAGGGCGGAAAGAAGATCGTAGTGGACATCATCGCTTTTGTCATAGCGCAAGGCAGCCCGCTGGGAGATGCTTCGCAGTTGCTCTGCAGTGATGGATTTAACACCGTCTGTTACCGGTGCAGATAAAAAGGCTACTTCCAGTGTATTGATGGATTTGCGGACATCACCGCCGCAGGAAAGAGCAATGCTGCGCAGAACATGGTCTTCAACAGTAAGGGAGAATCCCTGTTCCTGAGCTTGAGATTCCAAAATCTTTACACCGCGGACAAGAGCCTTTTCGATTTCTTCCGGAGTGACCGGCTTAAATTCAAAGACGGTGCTTCGTGAAATGATAGCGTTATAAATATAAAAATATGGATTTTCTGTGGTGGAAGCAATCAGGGTAATCTGTCCGTTTTCCAGAAATTCCAGAAGGGTTTGCTGCTGCTTTTTGTTGAGATACTGGATCTCATCCAGATACAAAACAACACCGTTCATCCCTTCAAAGGTATCCAGAGAAGAGATGATTTCCTTAAAGTCAGCGGTGCTGGCGGTGGTGCCGTTGAGCTTATACAGCTTTTTGCCAGCCTGCTTTGCAATGATGCGGGCGACGGTAGTTTTGCCGGTTCCAGGCGGACCGTAAAAAATCAGATTGGTTGCATGACCGGATTGAGCAATGCGGTATAGAATTCCATTTTTGGAAAGAATATGGCTTTGTCCAACCACTTCATCGATGGTCTGCGGGCGCATCTGGTCCGCAAGTGGTGCATTCATGATGACAGTCCTCCTTTAGGATACAAGCGTTCTGTCAATTTAGATTTCCAGTGAACGAAAGAATAATATCATTATAGACGCTAAAAAGAGATTGTTCAAGAGAAAACTATGTTTGACAAGGAGAGGAAGGAAGATTAAAATAAAAAAAGACCGTCAAGGAAAGAAGGATATATATGATAAAAGCAATCATTTTTGATTTGGACGGAACAATTTGTGATACACTGACCGATTTGGGAGAATGTACCAATCAGGCACTTGCGGATTTTAATCTGCCGCCGCATAAAATAGAGGAGTACCGTAAAATTGTCGGCAATGGAGTAGACACCCAGATGCGCCGCGCAATCGGAGAAGAAAAGTATACCAAAGAACTTGCCGATCAGGTCAAGGCAGCATTCAAAGCATATTATGATAAAAACTACCTGCGCAACACAAAACCTTATGAGGGGATGGAAGAGGCGCTGGATGAGCTTTCTAAGATGGGATTAAAGCTGGCAGTATTTTCCAACAAACCGGATGAGTTTGCCGGTAAGCTGTGCCGTACCCTCTTTGGGGAACGTTTTGAGCTGATTGCAGGAAACCGTGCTGGAATTCCGGTAAAGCCGGACCCAACCGGACTGTTTTTGGCTTTGGAAAAGCTGGGAGTCAAACCGGAAGAATGTCTTTATTGCGGAGATTCCAGTGTTGATATGGACACCGGAAAGAATGCGGGAATCACCACAATCGGGGTGGAATGGGGCTTTCGTACCCGTGAGGAGCTGGAAGAACACGATGCGTGCTATGTGATCCAAAAACCTTCCCAGCTGCCGCAGCTGGTTAAAAAGCTGATGGCATAGAGAAAGCATATAGAATGAATTTGTGAAGATAAGGAGATGATCGGATGCAGCAGGATAGGGTTCAGGTTGGAGTTTCCAGTGCCTGTTTTTTTCCGACAGAGACAATCCATGCAGTGCAAAAGCTGGCAGCATGGAATATTCCCAATATTGAAGTCTTTTTTAATTCCCCGCGCGAATTAAAGGAAGATTATGTTCAAAAACTGGCACAGATCTGCAAACAGGCAGGAACCCGTGTTGCGTCGGTTCATCCCTTTACTTCCGGCAGTGAATCGCTCTATTTTTTCTCGGAATATCCAGGACGGTTTGAGGACGGACTGGAGATCTACCGGAACTATTTTCGGGCAGCACAAATTTTAGGAGCCCAGCTGCTGGTCTTTCATGGAGACAGCCCATACAGCAAGATGCCGTTGGAAAAGGGCTTTGAACAGATTAAACAGATGGACCTTCTGGCACAACGGGAATATGGTGTCAGCATTGCCTATGAAAATGTAGTGCGGTGCAGAGGAAAAGATCCTGAATATTTTGTAAAGCTCAAAGAATATTATCCACAAATGAAATTTGTTCTGGATATTAAACAGGCAATCCGTTCTGGCCAGGACCCGATGGAATATGTAAGATTTCTGGGAAGCAGCATTGTTCATGTTCACATCAGTGACAGCGACGAAATCAAAGATTGTCTGCCGGTTGGATCGGGTCAGATGAAACTCGAGGAACTGTTAAAGGCATTGAAAGAGCGTGGATTTTGTGGTACTGTTTTACAGGAGCTATATCGCGAAAGCTACGAAAAAGAAGAAGAAGTTCTGTTGGGCTACCGCAATTTGGAACAGTTGATATCGACACTTTAAATAAAAAAACTGAAAAGTAGACAATATTCGACTGATAAATTTAATTTTGACCAAAAACAGCAAAGGTTTTTCATTAAAGTATACAGCAAGTGATTTTTGACAGACAGAAATTGTGCATCATTGCAAAAGCATGTTCTAAAAGGGAATGATATAATAGCTTCAGGCAGTGATGTGAATAACGTCAGCGGAATACTTCTGAGATACTGTTTCCAGTCCTTGAAAAAACAAGAAATATTTGAGGTGAGAGCTGGTGAGAAATAACTTCGTGCGGTGCAAGGATCAACAGGAGCCAGAAGAAATCGAATATAGAATAGAAGACAGCGTAACAGAGCTTATGACAGAGGGAATTTCCATCAAAACGTATGGAATTGCCGCTTACAGGAAAGGTCATAAGCTCGAACAGCGAAAGGATGTTACAACCGAAAAAGCCTGTTTGGAACACTTGGTGGAATTGTGCAATCGGGAAAAACTTTCTCTTTGCCACCTTGATGATGTGATCGAAGACTTTCTGGGAACGATTTACGGGGAGCCTTTTGGGTTGAGAGAATAAAAAACTTCTGGAAAAGATTGTACAAATCGGTGTGCAGTATGGTATAATATTTCCAAGCGAGACAGGGGAAATCTCCCCTGTCTCAGACAAACCGTCCGACATCATAGAAGATGCTGGCGCCAAAAGGCGCCTAAAGGAAAGGAATCCCGAGATATGAAATGTCCATACTGTCAATATTCCGAAAGTAAGGTAATCGATTCAAGACCGACGGATGAGGATGAAAAAATCCGCCGGCGCAGAGAGTGTATGCGCTGTGGAAAACGGTTTACGACCTATGAGATTGTTGAAACGACACCATTGATGGTAGTAAAAAAAGACAATACGATTGAACCGTTCAATCGCGATAAACTGCTCAATGGGCTGTTGCGGGCATGCGAAAAAAGGCCGGTGTCACTCAAATGCCTGGAACAGATGGTCGATCAAATCGAACAGAAGCTGAAAAACTCTCTGGAAGGGGAAGTGAGCTCCCAGAAAATCGGGGAGCTTGCAATGGAACAGCTGCGTCAGGTCGATCAGGTAGCATATGTTCGTTTTGCATCTGTTTATCGGGAATTTCAGGATATTAACTCATTTATGGATGAGCTGAGAAAAATTTTGGAAGAAAAAGAAAGCGAGAACATCCTGAAATAAATTCCTGATTTAAACAAGATTTCGAAGAAGAGGAAGCTCGTTATCATAAAGCTCATGAACACAGGTAAGCAATTGGTTTGCCTGTGCCATCAGCTGTGGAAGATCATTGTATCTGGCAAGAAACTCCAAATGGGAAGTGATGTCACTGATTCGTTCCAGAGGTTCGTACCGGATATACCATACCATGGAGTTCTTTGTTTTGCTCCATGACTCACTCAACTGCTCAGCAAGAATGGCTGCCTGATCCAGGCGGCCATTTTCTGCATATTGAATAATTTGAGAAACCTGTTCAGCAGTTTGTGTGCAGTAGTACCTGCATTGGAACAAAGCAAACAGAGAAAGCGAAAGAATACCCAAAAGTAAGGCGATGGTGGCATAAAGACGTTTCAAGAAAATACCTCCCGGCTAGTGTTTCTTTTCCAGCGGAACAATATAATAATCCTTTTGTGGGGTACAGGTCATCAGGAAAACTTCCTCTGGCTTGTATCCTTCTTTTTTCAGAATACGATCCAACTCTTTCTGAGAAAGCATACAGTTTTTCATACCTTCAGACAGCACCTTTCGATCGCTGATGACGATGGAAGGCGGAGGGGTTTCGGTTACCTTGATGCCGGCTGTTTTGGGATTGAGCGTTTCGCAGGAGGTCTTTTTGCAGATGGAAAGCTGTCCGGTCGTTTCAGTAAGGGCAAACTCCACTTCGCGCAGATCAAAGATGCCGTTGGTGCGAAGCTGTTCCATCAGGTCATCTACCGAATAGCGAAGGTCAGCAAGTTCCTGCTGTTTGATTTTTCCATCTTGAATCAGGATTTTGGTGTTTCCCCAGATCAGACGACGAAAACGAATGCTCTTTAGTGTCAAAACGGACAGGATGACCTCAAAGCACATGAGGGTTAAAATCGGAATAATGCCAAGAATCAGAGGAACGTCGCTGTTTTCAATTGGCAGGGTGGCAATGTTGGAAATCAAGATAGTGATGACCAGTTCAGAGGGCTGTAACTGGCCGAGCTGGCGTTTTCCCATAATGCGCATTCCAAAGATGACAACAATGTACAAAATGAGTGTCCTTAAGAAGGAGACGAGCATAAAACCACTTTCCTTTCAAATTTTCATGCAGATAGTATCGGTATAAAATGGATGTTTTATGCAGATACTAGGAGGGAAAAGAATTTGTAAAATGAGGAAGTGGAACAATGAACAACATTTGGAAAGAAATGTTTTCCTCTCAAAACAACAAAAAGTCGCAGGAACAGGGGGGATTGTTTGATTCGTCTATCCCGCAGGGTGTCGGTTCCAGAAAGGACGCACAGGTACGGCTTCAAAAGGACCTGATGGAAAACATGGTAAAAATCCGTGCTTTTTCGCAAAATACCAGCGACCTGCTTGATCGTCAAATCGAGGTCAGCGGGGTAAAAGTTGGAATTTTGATGTGTGAGGGAATGATTAATCTTCAGATGTTTACCCAGATTATGGTGCGCCCTCTCAGCGAAGTTTCCATCCCAAATGCGGATGGCGAGGCAGTAGCCCATTGGGTGAGCAAAAACACCGTTTTTTCCGGAGATCAGAAAGAGTTTTTTACCTATGATGAGTTGTTTACCTTTTTGATGGCGGGATTTGTTATTCTGTTAATTGACGGGGTAGATCGTGGAATAGCTTGCGGAATGCAGGGATTTAATTTTCGCTCTGTTTCCGAGCCGAGTACCGAGATGAACATTACCGGTTCACGGGAAGGATTTGTGGAACCAGTCCGAATCAATCAAACCATGATACGGCGCCGAATCCGTTCTCCCAGCTTGAAATTTGAGATGTATCCGGTGGGACAAAAAAGCAGGACGGATATCTGCCTTGTCTACCTGACCGATACAGCCGACCCTAAATTAGTGCAGGCAGTGAGGGAAAAACTGAGCAATCTCAGCTCCGATATTGTGCTCAGCCAGGGATATCTCAGCCCTTATCTGGAGGGCAATCCGAAATCACCTTTTTCTTCTGTGGGAACGACCGAACGACCGGATACATTGTGCGCGAAAATAAATGAGGGAAGAATCGGAATTCTGGTGGACGGAACTCCTTTTGCACTGATTGTTCCTTATCTGTTTTCCGAGCATTTTCAAAGTATGGACGACTACTCCTATCGTCCTTATTATGGCTCTTTTATCAGGCTGCTCAAGTATTTTGCCTTTTTCCTCTCGGTCTTTCTGCCGGGGTTATATGTAGCGATTACCGTGTTCAGTCCGCAGATGCTGCCGGATAGCCTGTTGTTTAATATTGCTGCTTCTGAGCAGCAGACGCCGTTTTCCATGATGACCGAAGCGTTTATCATACACCTGATTTATGAGATTATGCGAGAAGCAGGACTCCGCCTGCCGCGTCCGGTGGGACATGCAGTCAGCATTATCGGAGCGTTGGTCATTGGAGATGCCGCTGTTCAGGCAGGCATTATCGGTTCTTCCATGGTGATGGTGGTTGCACTGACAGCACTGAGCTCCTTTGTAGTGCCATCTTTATACGAACCAGCAGCAGTACTGAAGTTTGTGTTCATCATTGTGGGCGGAACCTGGGGGTTGTTTGGAATTTCTGTTGGGTTTGTGCTTCTTTTGTGCAATCTTTGTGCGCTGGAATCGTTTGGAATTCCAATCATGGCACCGACCAGCCCCTGGTCAACAGCTGATTTACGGGATAACTTCTGGAGAAGCAGCTGGAAAAAGCTTGGAAAGCTGCGTCTGCATGTACAGAATCTGCCGGGAAGCCGACTGAACGAAAATAAGGAGGATAAAAAATCATGCTGACAAATGAACAGATTCGCGTTCCCCAAATTAAAGCAGCTCAGCTGAGTGCGCTGTTGATTTTGTCGCGAATGTTTATCATCCTGATCTTTTTGCCAAACACCCACCATTCTGTGGGTGGAAGCGTTGCGATCCTTTCGATTATCGTTGGTTTTTTCCTGACCTTTCTGGTGATGATTCCATTGTTTTTTCTGTTGCGGCAGTATCCCGGAATGAATTTGCAGCAGGTAGCAAAACAGCTTTCCCCAGGAGTGGGAAGGTTTAGTGCAGCAGCATTTTATCTGGTTTGTATTGTGGTTGCGTCTGAAACAGTCGCGCAGTTTACGCTGTTTTTGACCAGTGCAGTTTATCCGCAGGCAAGCACCTTTTGGGTTGGCATCATTTTTTGTGCGTCTGTCCTTTACCTTGTATTTTTAGGCTTGGAAGCCATCAGCAGGATGTCAGTGATTCTTTTAGCAGCAACTATCCTGTCCTCACTTCTGGTGGGCCTGGGGCTGTGGCGATTTGTGGATACCCTCAATCTGATTTCTCCTCTTTATGAAGGAATTGGAACGGTGCTCTATTCCTCCAGCCTTTATTTTACACAAAATATCGAGCTGATTGCATTGGCCTTACTGCTTTCCAACCTGCGTACTCCTTCCGGAAAAGGTGTTTTCCTGCGTTATCACAGCATTGTCAGCATTATTTTGGTATTGGTAAGCTTCGCTGCCGTAACAGTTCTGGGAAGCTATGGTGAGACCAGAAACTTTCCAATTTATACCCTGTTTATCCTTTCTGGCTCCAATGTTTACTATCGATTTGATTATATTGTAGTTGCCATCTGGGTGGCAGTCAGTTTAGTCCGGGCAGCGGTATATCTGCTGCTTGCAACCAGAATGCTGGGAGAGCTGATGGGATATCGATGGGGAAAATGGATGATGGCTGTAAATGGAATTCTGGTACTGCTGATTTCTACAGTATCTGTTCGTTATATCAAACTGTTTCAGGGAATTTATCAGTTTTTAGCAAGTGGAATCCCGATGTATGGGTTGCTTGTGCTGCTTCCCCTTTTGCTTTTATTTTTGCGTTGGAGACAGGACAAAAATCAGAATCCAAAACAGCTTTCAGAGGGGGAAAAAGCATGAGAAAAATAAGCGGAATATTTTTGGCTCTGCTGATTGTCCTGCTCCCTCTTTGCCTGACAGGGTGTATGAATGCAGCCGAGCTAAAAGAGAGAACGATTATCAAAATGGTGGGAGTGGATATGGATGGAGAAGAGTATCTATTGACTATGCTGCAATTTTCTCCACAGGCACAATCGGGGGAGAAAACCTCGGAATCTCAGTCGCTTGTCATTCAGACGAAGGGAAGATCGATCAGTGAGGCAGTGGATCAGGTGAGTCACTACAATGGAAACAAGGTCTTTTTTGGCAACAGCAGTTTTCTGGTAGTGGGAGAAAAGGCCGCCGAACAGGGACTGGAAGGGGTACTCAACTTTTTTAATTCCAATCATGAGGTAAGTCCGGAGCTGTATGTGGTGATGGCTCAGGGACAGGCAGAAGAAGTGATTCGTGCTCAGTCTGGGGAAGGAAGCACCCCAACACAGTTAAAAAGTATGGTGCAGCAGGGACAGAAAAATGGACTTTTGGGAAGACCAACCCTGAAAGATGTGATGAACCGTCTACAAAGTGATCGTGCTGAACCATATCTTCCATTGATTGAAACCGTCAGCTCAGAAAATGAAGAAAAGAAGCTGAAAATTTCGGGAATGGCGGTATTTCGGGATGGGAAACTTAAAGACACTCTTTCCATAGAAGAAGCAAAGGGTGTCCTTTGGGCAACGGATGAATTGGCAAGGGCAATTATTACCGTTGATTTTGGCGAGGATAAAGCATCCCGCGCTTCGGTGGAACTGGATAACAGCAAAACGAAGGCAAAGGTCAGGTTGGAGCGAGGAAAGCCGGTACTCGACCTTTCCATCCAGTCAGAAGGAAGTGTGCATGAGGTCAGCTTTGACCGCGGCGGCGGTACCGAAATTGGAGAGCTAGAAGAAATCCAGAATGAAGTAGCGGGGCAGATTAAAGAGACAGTACAGCATACCATTGATAAGGTGTTGCTGGAAGAAAAGTGCGATGTATTTCGATATTCAGAGTTTATCAAGAAGTATGAGCCGGAATATTGGAAAGAAAACCAGCAGGATTGGGATAAGGTCATCGACCAGATGACGATCAATATCAGTGTGGACTGCCGTATTGACCATCCTGGTTTGGAAAGCAAGCATTTCCAGGTCGATAGCAAGGCAACATAATCGTTGCGCAAAACAGGCTCTGGAAAAGTGGGGAAAGATATGGTAAAATGGGAGCAAACGAAAAGGAGAAGGAAAGATGAAAGCGAAGATTGCACCCAAACCAGAAATCGTACTGCTGTATCAGCAGGAGAAAATCAAAAATGGCGATAAACTCCCCGAAATTTTAGAGCAGATGGGAATCAGATGGAAAGCGGTAACACAGCAGGAGCTTTGTTTTACAACCGGCGAACTTGCTGAGTACCGCAGAAAGGAAGACGGTGAACGTCAAGAACTGCAGCAGATTCCGCAGACACCGGCTATGGCAATGGGAGGAATCGCAGGAAAACGCTTGGATCAGCTGTTAAATGCGCTCAATCGTGAGCAGATCGATCTCCCAGTTAAGATGGTTATTACACCGCATAATGAGAGCTGGGTGTTTGGAGAGCTGATTGAGGAAGTGCGCAAAGAGCATGAGTTGTTTCTGGCGATGGAACGCTTAAAGCGTCTGAGTATGCGTGCGCAGACTCTGGAAAATGAAGAGGCACAGCAGCTTGTAAAGCTTGCCAAGGATGCACTGGCCCGCATGAGGGGACGCGAGGACAAACAGCCTGACCGTGAGGAGCTGGAAAGCCTGGCAGACCGCCTGGAAAATCTGTTTTAAATAAAAAAGCATCGGAATACTCCGATGCTTTTTTTGATGGAATAAAGACTAGTGAGAAAGTTTTTTTGCAAGATAACATGCCGCGATGGCGTCTTCCTGTGTATCTGCGGAAATCAGAAAACGGTTGTTGTGGCAAAAACGTAGGGTTTTGATTCCAGTCATCTGCTGAAGCTCCGAAGCCGATTTTCCTGCCCATTCCTGAGGGAATGGAAGGCGGAGCGTATTGTCCTGCGCACTTACCGGAACACCCTGTGCGCTGAATCCGCCGCGCTGGGATGGGGAAACCACAAACAAAGCAGAAGAATCCAGCACAAACTGTTTCCATGGGGCATAGCGATCTAGCACAATGATGTCATCCCGCATCTTTAAGACAGCTTCCTTTACCAATGCACCTGCACGGCGGATACCGTTTACTTCCTCAATTTTGCGGGAGAGAATGGCAAACGCAACATCCAGAGCCTTCTGGAAATTATCATCAGGATTTTCGTCAGAGTCCCAGCATGGATTAAAGGCTGCAATTGCAGCCGCAAGCGGATGACCGCATCCGGTATTGTCCTCAAGATCCAGCGGCTGGATGAAATGTTCGTCAAAGCGCTGTGCTTCCTCACCGACAAGCTGGGAACCGTATTCTCTCCACAAAAGCCCAAATGCAGCATACGGAACACCATTCTCTCGTACAGGAGCACCGCTCTGATGATGGTCAAATTTTCCCCAACCAATATCAAAGACAAGGCCATCGAAATCTTCCGGAACGGAAAATACACGCTGAAATTGAATATCAGGATAGATCAAACGCAGCAGTGCTGCGGAAAAAACATCATCAGCATGGAATTTGCCGGCATGAGTGAGCGCGATTTTGGGAACAGTCGTCATAAAAAATCCTCCATTCAAAAAATATGATTCTGTTTGTCTTATCACAGATTATACCATAAAACAGGAAAGATGACAAAAAAGAAGGAGGAATTACTGGAAGAGAGTAAAAAAGGATGGTATAATAGGAAAAGATAAGAAAGGAAGGATTTTTATGGCTTTGTATAAAGATACTCACCGTTGTCACAAGTGTGGAGAGACCTTTACTTGGTATTATCAGCCGGAACAGGAAAGCTATCTGCAAGTTGTGCACGATGATGGAAAAAGTGCAGCAGTGAAAGGAATTTTACTTGTCACCGAACAGATTTACAGCATTTTAGTTGACTGCCCTTACTGCGGAGCACAAAACGATTTTAACTGCAAGATCGAACAGGAACTTCCGGGTTTCCAGAAAAAAGAATAGTAACAGAAATGATTACAGTCGGAACGCCAGAAGGTGTCCTTTCAAAGGAACTGGAGCGGTGCTGTCTGTATGCAGTGTGAGGGTTAAGGCAGCGGGAGAGTCGTTTTGTGTGGTATCCAGCAAAAACAGGTGATGCAGAAAAGCATGATAGAATTGCTCCTGATCCGAGAGAAAATGCTGTGTGCTGGAAAATTCCGGATGCAGCTCGTTGTCAATTTCTGCAGAAATTTCTGCAAAGCTGCCGCTCTGGGGCTGAGCATCAAGCTGATAGCTGACCAGATACAAAGCACCGGGAGCAAATACAATCTTTTCTTCTTCCAGTGAGATGTCTTCGCCGCGAATAACGTCTGGTTGTGCAGGGATAGGCTGATTGGATGATGCAAGTGTTTTAACCAGAAACTGTACAGCATTTTGTACTGGCAGAGAAGGAGCGGCGGCTCTGGATACCGGCGCGGGAACGACTGGTGGAGCAGCCACTGTACCAAGTGGTGCTGCGGGTGTCGTAGCAGGTGGACAGTTAGTGGGAGAGTCCATCAGAGGGAAAATCCCGATAGAAAGCGGCATGGCAGAAGAGCAGGGAGTACAATCGGTGGAGGAAGTGTTCTGAATAGTGGCTTGTGTTTGCACAGCAGAAGCCGGTGGACAGTTGTCAGCAGAGTTGCTGAGCGGAAAAATACCGGGAGAACAGCTTTGCTGTGCAGCAGAGGAATTGGATTCTGCCCCAGAAGAACCGTTTGTGTAGCATGAGCCAGTCAGTGGAAAGAGGCTGGAAGCGTTCTGGCAAGAATTGGAAGCGGACAGAGGACATCCATAGCAGGAACTGTTGCAGGGAAGCAGCCCGGATGGGAGCGTTCCCAGAAGATTTGCCTCCTGCATATTCAAGATATCCTGGACAGACAGGGCACTCTGAGGAAAAACCATCGGAGCGCCGCCGGAACAGGCGTTGTTTGCGCATTGGAAGATTTTCATGAAAATACCTCCTTACGATTCCAGAATGCGGACATAAGGTGCATAGACATATCCGGTTGCATTCCGATAGCGGACGGCATACCATTTTCCATCCGATGATTCACTTTCGGAATAGATGGTGAGCTCTGCGCCGTTGGGTGCCAGCGCCACGATGGTAGAGTTGGTGGTAGGCATGCTGCGGATATTGAGATTTGCACCTCCCGTCTCGACAATACCGGTTCGTACCGACTGAGGCATTGCAAACGGGATACCAAAATAAGTAGTGAGTGCGCGGACGATACTTTCCGCAATTGGCTGTATGTTCTGCTGGATCCACTGGGCATCCTGGAGATTGTCATGGTAGGCAACTTCAATCAGCACCGCTGGGGAGTTGGTTTGCAGTACCTCGGCCAGAGTGTCGGTAGGACGGGCGTTGACTCGCTGAGGATTTGGATAAATTTTTTTGAGCTCCTCTGCAACGATATTTGCAAAACGTTGACTCAGAATAGCGTTCTGGCTGCTGCCGGGACGATAGTAAATATCGCTGCCCTGCAAAAGTCCTGCCATTTCCTCAGGAGACGCATTGGAGTGGATGGCAACATGCATGCCATAATGGGATAGATTGGACTGAGCGATGGAGTCAACAACGGTTTTTTGCGGATCGTTGCGGACAAACTCAATGCCGCTTGCAAGAAGGTAAGGTTCCATTGCGTCGGCAATGAGATTCATCCAGTACTCTTCATTTTTGTCATTTACATAAAGGTTTCCGTCCTGAGTGGATGGGCTTAAATAGATTTTTGGCAAGGGGAAACACCTCGTTTCATTTCTTTTCCTTCCATAATATGAAAAACAAAATAAAAATGTGAAAAAAGGAGGGCAAACATGAAAATAACGTGTCAATCCTGCGGCAAACGGTACGATACGGATATCGATGAACTGTGTCCAAAGTGCGGAAGTTATAATCCGATCAACAGAGAAACGGCAGATCCAAACGGCTCTTATGCAGAGGAAAAAAGCTATCAGGATCATGGAAAATATCGACGGGAACCGCAGCAGCAGGAACAGGAAGAACCGGAAGATCAGAAAAAACAGATCTCCTGGAAACCAAAATCCAGACCAGTACAGCAAAATGTTCCTTCGCTAGAAAAAAACAAAGGAAAGGGCGGATGTCTGGGATTTATTTTCAGCAGACTTGCTATTTTCTGTGTTGTCCTGATGCTGGTACAGCAGGGATGTGAACTTCTGCGGGAACCAATCCGCAGGCGGGTGATGGAGCAGATCGGTTCGATCACGATTCGTGAGTACGAGATGCAGGAAAGTTTTGAATTGGATAACGGAATAGTCGCTTCTGTCGAGGATAGCCAGTCATTGGAACTGACCGAAGAATGGATAGCAGAGCTTTCACAAAATCAGACTTTCTGGGATGATATGAGACTGACAGCGGTCTTTCTAAACCTGGAAACCGATGGAGAATTTCTCACCAATGACAGCGGTCAGACCGTTTATCTGAAAGCTGGCGGACATGTTTATCGCCCGACCTATTCTTGGATTGTTGAGGAGGAGGTCTGCGAACAATATGGTGCTTCCCCCGTTGTTGGTTATGATGAGGAAGAAGCAGGTTTAAAGGGAATCATTTTCCTGCTGCCGGAAGAAATTCAGAAGGAAGAACAAACGTTCTGTATTCAGCAAAACAGTACCATACCATTTGTCGGAGTAGAAAAAGCAGACAGCCGTATTCAGGTTAAGCTGCAAAAGGAGGCATAGCAAAATGAAAAAAGTAGGAAATTTCATTTTTATCTTCTTTTTGCTGCTGATGTGTGTTGCCACAGCCTTTGAGACAATCAGCCAGCTTAAATATGCTGATTACAGCAAGATCTGTCTTGTCTCAATTGACAGTGTGCAGAAACTGGATGAGCAAAACATTAAAGCGATTGCTCCTCCGGATGAGACGCTGGATATTGCAAGGTATGATTACTATCTGATGGTTTGTACCATCGAGAATCAGTCTGCAATTGACGGATCGTTTTATCCCGGCAGCGCTTTTTGCAGTGCGGACGGTAATGATTTTTATTATGCAATGGATACCGCTTTTGCCCAGTGGGAACGTGGCGGCGCCTATCAATGGTATGTTCCGGCGGGAGAAAACATTCAGGTAAGCTTTATTCTGGAAGCAGATAAGGGTAACGATACCGTGATGGCCCGGGATAATCCGTCTGTAACAGCAGAACTTGTATAGAAAATTGGTACAATAAAAAAGCTCCATCAAAGGATGGAGCTTTTTTGATACAGTAATTTAGATTTGAGTGCGATTTACTTTGTTATAACCGATGACGGCAGCACCGATTGCACCAGCATACTGGGAAAGCGGAGAGGTATGAACCGGGATTTTCAGATAGCCCTCCAGAGTGGAACGGAAAATTTCGAACTTTGCAAGGCCGCCGCTGAAAAAGATATCTCCCGAAAGATTCAGCTTCTGTGCAAAGAAGGAGGTGCGTCGGCAGATCGAATTGATAATGCCAAGTGCGATGTCTCCTTTGTCAGCGCCTTTTGCCAAAAGGCTGACGATTTCACTCTCTGCAAATACGGTACACATGCTGGTGATGTTCATTGGCTGATGTCCTTCGACGAATTGGTCAATGTTGGAAATATCTTCCTCCAGGATGCGCATCATCACCTCAATAAAGCGACCGGTACCAGCAGCGCATTTGTCGTTCATGATAAAGTCAACGACGTTAAGTCCGTTGTCCAGTAAGATAGCTTTGCAGTCCTGGCCGCCAATATCCACGATTGCGCGGATACTTGGATTTAAGAAAGCTGCACCTCTTGCATGGCAGGTAATTTCTGTAATCTGTTTGTCTGCCTGATCCAGCAGTGCACGACCATATCCGGTGGATACGGTGTAGGCGACATCCTGATTATAAAGAATGTCATACAGCTTGGTGATGCTGTCTTTTGGATTGGCAGAGGTTGGAAGGATTGCAGTGCGGACGATCTTTTCACCGTCAAACAATGCACCTTTGGTGGTGGTAGAACCGGAATCGATTCCTAATGTCAACATAATTTCGATACTCCTTACAGCATTTCGATAAATGCAGCCATTCTGGTATTGAGCTGGCCGATGTCAGCAGTGGAGTAGTCTGTTTCAACTGCCATATAAGGAATGCCTTTCTTCTCGTTGACAAAACGTTTGATACCCAGTGTTTCAACATTATAGGTATGGCATGCCTGAAGGGTAACTTCAACAACAGCGTCAACCTTGTATTCATCGATCAGGCGGTCAAGCAGCTCCAGACGATTTGGGTTTGGAGTCATAACCGAACAGCCGATGCTCAGGTAACGTTCTGCGATTGCTGCGTAGATGTCCGGATTGTTTTCATCAACTTCACGGTCACAGGATTTTGCACCGGAGCAGTTTTCAAATACAACAACATGACCGCCGTTATCCTCAATTGCTTTGATGCATTTTTCTGCACCACCGCCGATTGGACAGCCGGTAACCAGAATACGAGGAGCCTTTGGATATTTGTTTGGATTCTCTTCATATTCTTTCTGAATCTTTTCGGTCAGAGCATGGATTTCTCCTGCGAGATTTGCTTTATCAAATTTATAGGTAGAGCCGTACAGAATTTTGAACATATCCTGACCAAGCATTGGAACCGGCTCGTTTTTGCACAGAGAATAGAATTCTTTCAGTGCGCGGCGAACATTGTTCATAATCTTGACCTGTTCGCGAACTGCCTCATCAGTGATGGTAACTTCAAAATGAGATTCGAGTTTTTCTTTCAGCTTGATGACTTCTTTGGTCCACAGTTCCAGTGCAACAGGGCTCTGGGAGTTTGGAAGTTCCATGGTATACACCGGTTTAAACTGGCCCAGATATTCATACATCTTCTTTTTGCCATCGCAGGTGGTTTCACCAACAATCAGGTCGGAGAAATAGAAGTAAGGGCATTTGTCGGTTTTTGCAAAACCATAACTGGATTTAATCAGTGGACAAAGATTTCGTGGAAGGTCTTTTTCTGCTTCCGGAATGGTTTCATCCGAAGTGGAGCACAGACCAACAACGCAGGCACCCATTGCCATGGCAAGTTCCTGTGGGAAATAGGTACAGAATGTGCCGACAAATGGGATGTTTTTCTGTTTCATCTCGTAAGCTGCGAGGAAAGATTTTTTGCGCATCTCTCCAAAATCGTTAAAAACTTCAGGCAGTTCTTTTTTGATCTCCATACTTAAATTCTCTCTTTTCTGTTTACAAGGCATCCGGTGCTGTGACCGGAATCTGCCGGAATTTATTTAGTCAAAATTTTCTGACAAAATAAGAGTAAAAAAAATAGCAGGTAAAGTCAAGCAAACGATGATTGATAATTTTGATAGGAAATTTAAAATGGATTGCTTTTATAAATAGTATAAGAAATAGTAATAAAAAGCTCTTGCTAAAAACAGAAATATTGTTGATTTTATAAAAAGGAATTTGAATTTTTGTTGTAAAAGGCAGGGAAAAGTTGTAAGATAGATTTAAGCCAAAAGACGCGGCAGGAAAGGAAGGTCAGAATGAAGGAATACTTGGTAACAGAATATCTGGAAAAACAGTCAATTGCCTGTGCAGTGTCAGCGCAGAACTGGGAAGAAGCTTCCAGACAGGCAGCCCAAATACTGATTGACAAAGGAGCGATCCGTTCAGAATACCTGACAAGAATGATGGAAAAGCTGGAGAAAGAGCGTTCCTATATGGTTTTGACCTCCGGAGTAGCGGTCATCCATGCTCGGCCAGGGGAAGATGTGTGTAAAAACAGCATCAGTTTGCTCACACTAAAACAACCTGTGGAATTTGGAAATGCAAACTATGATCCGGTATCGGTAGTATTTATGTTGGCTGCGACCGATGATAACAGCCATATCCGCCTGATGATGGCTGTGGCACAGAAACTTTCGCAGCCTGATATCAAGGAAAAGATGCTGGCAGCAAAAGAAATCGAAGAGCTTTGGACTTTGATGCAGGATTGATAGGATGGTTCTGTCAAAAATATAAAATAGATGTGAAAAAAAGGCGCTGTGGGGACGGCGCCCTTTTTTTATGAAAAATGAATGGGAAATGAAAGGATATTTACACAGAGTAATATAAAAAGTGGGGCGATTGACCGGGACAGTGGTGCCAAAAGAGAGGGAATTATTGGAAAATATACAAAAAATATGGAATTTTAGGGCTTTGTGTCGTGAAATTATTTGATACGAAGAAGTAAAAATACTTGCATTTTTTTGTAAACAAAGTTATAATGATTACAAAGTGGAGAGAAGTGGGGGAAAGTAGGGAATTGCGGTTAAAATTTCCGCCCTTTCCCAGCAAAAAGGTCAGGGTGGTGAAGCAATGCTGATTGGGGAATACCAGCACAGTCTGGATACCAAAGGAAGGGTAAACTTTCCGGCAAAGCTGCGCGAAGACCTTGGTGAAAGTTTTATTCTCTCAAAAGGGCTTGGAGATGAATGTCTGTTTGTTTATTCTGAGGAGGAATGGAACAAGCTGACCGAAAAGCTCAACAGTCTTCCCCTTTCCAAAGCAAGGGCGCTGCAGCGTTTTCTGTTTGCAGGTGCCACTCAGGTTCAGCCGGACAAGCAGGGAAGAATCCTGATTCCGCAAAATCTGCGCGATTATGCCGGATTGCAGAAAGATCTGGTGATTGTGGGTGCTTCCAACCGCGCTGAGATCTGGGATCAGGAACGCTGGAACCGGATGTGCGAAGAAGTTACTTCGGATATGATCGCACAGACGATGGATGAACTGGATTTCTAATAGATTTTGATAGACAAAACAAAATTTTCGGGAGGCGATGGAATGGACTTTCAGCACGTATCGGTGCTGCTTTGGGAAACGATCGAGGGGTTAAATATCAAACCAAATGGTATTTATGTGGATGGAACTGCCGGAGGTGCAGGACATTCAACCCAGATTGCCAAAAAGCTTGATCCGCAGCAGGGCGGACGCCTAATTTCCATCGACAAGGACCCTGATGCAATCGAAACAGCAACCGAACGCTTAAAGCCATATCCGGCAGCACAGGTGGTTCGTGGAGATTTTAAGGATATTCCTCAAATTCTCGATGAACTGCAGATTGATAAGGTGGACGGCATTATGCTGGATCTGGGAGTTTCTTCCCGACAGTTGGATACTGCGGAACGAGGCTTTTCCTATCACTTCGATTCCAGACTGGACATGCGTATGAGCCAGCATGGGTTGAGCGCGTACGATGTTGTCAACACCTACTCCAAAGAAGACCTGATCCGCATTCTGCGGGATTATGGAGAAGAAAAATTTGCGCCCCGCATTGCATCAGCCATTGTGCAGGCACGGGAAGAAAAACCGGTGGAAACGACCTTTGAACTGGTGGATCTGATCAAACAGGCTCTGCCAGCAGCAGCAAAAAGGGGAAAAGGTCATCCGGCAAAACAAACCTTCCAGGCAATCCGAATCGAGGTTAATCACGAACTGGATTATCTGAAGGAATGTATCGACGGAAGTTTTGAACGACTCAAACCGGGCGGAAGATTTTGCATTATTACCTTCCATTCGCTGGAAGACAGGATTGTAAAACAGATGTTTGCATCCTATACAGTAGGATGTACCTGTCCACCGGAATTTCCGGTTTGTGTCTGCGGAAAAAAACCGCGGGCAAAATTGGTTTCCAGAAAACCAATTGAACCTTCTCAGGAAGAAATAGAACAAAACAACCGAAGCAGAAGCGCAAAGCTGCGGGTTCTGGAACGTTTGGCAGACTAACTTGTAAAACTGATTTGCCAGGCAGACCAAGAGAACCTGTTTTAATAATATAGTAAAAAGGTGGTCGGTCTCCCATGGCAAGACAAAGTAATCTGGCTTATGATTTTGAGCGGTTTGAAACACAGCACAAAGTTAAGCCAAAAGCAAAGGTACAGCTGGAAGTTGTAAAAAAACAACAGGCACAGAAAACAAGATATCTGATTGCAAAAACAGCAACCTGTATTGCAATTTTCTTCGTGGGAGTTCTGGGAATTATTTTAAGCCAGGTGGCAATCACCGAGGTAACCATGCAGATTACCAATTGCAATCAGGAACTGGAATTGCTTCAGTCCGACTACCGTACCTTGACTGCAGAGCTGGAAAGCACGATGGCACTGAATAATATTGAAACAATCGTAACAAGAGAGATGGGGATGTCCAAACTTCGAGAAGATCAGGTAACCTATGTAAGTCTTTCTGACGGTGACAGTGTGGATGCGGTTGAAACTCATACAACCTCCATCCTTGAGCAGATCAAGGCAACCTTTTCCCAGGTGCTGGAATATATTGCACCCGGGGAAAATACAATGGAATAACACACTGTGATCCTGAACTTAAGACAAGGAAAGCAGTGGCGGCTTTACAGGAGTTAAGAAGTGACAGAACATCTTAGCTCTTGTTTTGTTTCACAAAGAAATATTTTTTACGGCAATAGTGATAAGGATGGTAACGGGAATGGCCAATTTTTCCAAAAACAATGTCATGAAAATGAAAATTGGTATTGTGGCGATTGTGCTCAGTGTAGTGTGTGCCATAATACTTGTGGGACGATTGTTTTATCTCCAGATTATCGAAGGAGATAAGTATAAACAGATGGCGCTCAACCAGCAGCTGAAGGATACCATTATTGAGCCACATCGCGGTTCGATTTACGATACCAATATGAAAACCCTTGCGACCAGCAAAACGGTTTGGGACGTTGTTTTTGAACCAGCAAACCTCAGCAGCAGTGAGGAAAAAAGAGAAAAAGAACTCCAGGTTCTTTGTGATCCGGAACATGGCCTTCCGGCAATTTTGGGCGTTTCGGAAGAAACCATTCGTGAAAAAGCAGAAAACAGAACTTCCTATTGGCAAGTACTGCAATATAAAGTAGAAAAAGAAAAAGCAGATGAGGTAGAAGCCTTCATCAAAGAATATAATGTCAACTGCATCACACTCAGCCAGGGAACAAAACGTGTTTATCCGTTTGACGATCTGGCAGCGTCGGTATTAGGCTTTGTAAATGCTTACGATAACCGCGGTGCTTATGGCTTGGAATCCTATTATAACAAGGTGCTCACTGGAAGCGAAGGACGAATTGTGTCTGCAAAGAATGGACAGAATGGTGAAATGCCATTCCAGTACGAAAAACTGTATGAGTCACAGGATGGTAATTCTTTGGTTTTGACCATCGATGAGGTTGTTCAGCACTTTGTAGAGAAACATCTGGAAATCGCAGTCAATGAGCATGAAGTAAAAGAGAGAGCAACCGCTATTGTAATGGATGTCGATACCGGAGAGATTCTTGCAATGGCGAGCAAACCGGACTTTGACCCGAACAATCCAAGACAGCTTACCGATAAACAGGCAGTCATCCGTCTGGAAAAGGAGATTGCAAAAAAACGGACTTCGTCAACAGTTCAGACAAATACTCAGACGGATGAAAATACACAGGCTGCAAACAGCGGAGAAGTGATCAATCAGGGAACACAGGGAGAAAACACGGAACAGGTTCAGCAAACCGTTCAGCAGGGCACAACCGCCACAACAGAGCAGAAAGAACTGACCGTTGCAGATGTTACAGACGAAGATCTCCTCTATGATAATCTGCGGGCTAGAGCATTAAATGGTGGTTTGACCGAAGACGAATTTGATGAGTGGCTGTTGGATGAACAGAATCGTCAGTGGCGAAATAAAGTTATCTCCGACCCATATGAACCAGGTTCGGTATTTAAGCTGATCACCGTTTCGGCTGCACTGGACAGCGGAAGCGTCACTATGGATAATACATACTTCTGTGCTGGATACAAAGAAGTAGCAGGAAATAAAATCCACTGCTGGAAGAGAACTGCCGGTGGTCATGGATCTCAGACCCTCGCAGAGGCCATCAAACATTCCTGTAACCCGGCGATGATCGAAGTTGGTCAGCAGACTGGCGTAGAAAACTTTACTACCTATTTTGACCGTTTTGGTTTAGGTGACCTGACTGGAATTGACCTCCCTGGTGAAGCAACTGGTATCCATTATACCGCAGATAACATGGGAATTGCAGAGCTTAGCTCCAGCGCATTTGGTCAGACCTTTAAGGTAACAACGATCCAGCTGATTACCGGTCTGTCCGCTGCACTCAACGGCGGAAATCTGATGCAGCCATATATTGTAAGACAGGTCATCGATTCGGACCACAATATCGTGGAAACCACAGAACCTACTGTAAAACGTCAGGTTATCTCGGAAGAAACATCGGAAAAGATCTGTTACATGGGTGAGCAGGTTGTAGCAGGCGGTTCGGACGCAACCGGACGAAATGCAGCGATTCCGGGTTATCGCATCGGTGGTAAAACCGGTACATCGGAAAAATTGGATAACTTCGACGAAAATGGTGTTCAGTACGGAAACGTACTGTCCTTCCTTGGATTTGCTCCGGCAGACGATCCAAAGATCGCAATTCTGGTTGCATTGGATGAGCCGGTAGTCGGCGATGCACAGTCTTCTACGATTGCGGCTCCGGTAGTAGGTGCGATGCTGGAAGATATCCTCCCATATCTGGGATATGAGCCAAGCTTTACCGACGAGGAAAAGGCAGAACAGGAAGACGTAACGGTACAGACCTATCTGGGTGAAAAACCGCATGAGGCACAGAGTAAAATCCGAAATGCAGGACTTAAGACCGAAATTATTGGTCAAGGAACCAGCGTTCTCAAACAGATTCCAGAACCGGGCAAGACATTGCCGTACGGCGGAACGGTTATTCTGTATACCGATCAGAGCGAAGCAGACAGTATCGGAACAGTACCGGATGTTGTTGGACGCAGCGTATCGGATGCAAACCAGATGATTACCAACGCAGGATTTAACATTAATATTGTTGGTGAGGTTCCGGAAGGTCAGGAAGAAATTGTTATTACCCAGGATCCACCAGCAGGTTCTACCGCAGAAACGGGCTCGATCATTACAGTCAGCCTGGAAGAAGAACAACCGGCAGAACAGACCTCCGGTGAGACTACCGGAGAACCGGTTTCGTAGCGGGAAAGGAACGATGCGCATGAATTTACGGGAATTGTTTTCTCAGATTCAACCGGAGAACCACCTCCCCTTGCAGGAGGTGGCTTCGGTCACCTGCGATTCCCGACAGGTGAAAAAAGGAAGTGTATTTGTCTGCATCCGCGGGCAGATGGGCGACGGACATAATCATGTTGCACAGGCTTTGCAGCGGGGAGCAGCATTGATTGTTGCTCAAAAGGATTGTAAAATACCAAATCAATTATTGTTTCCGGATACAAGACAGGTATACAGCCAGCTGTGTGCAGCATTCTTTGGCTATCCAGCCCAGAAGCTGAAACTGCTTGCTGTAACAGGAACCAATGGAAAGACCACCAGTGCATGGCTTGTTCACCACGCATTGGGAAAGATGGGGATCAAAGCGGGTTTGATTGGTACAGTCTGCAACAAGGTTGGAACCGATTTTACCATACCTGCCCGCTATACCACACCAGATGCCTGGGAATTACATGAAACGCTGGCTCAGATGCTGGAGCATGGATGCACTCATGTTGTGATGGAAGCTTCCTCGCACGCACTCGAGCAAAAGCGTCTGTATGGCTGTCACTTTTCTTGTGGTGCCTTTACCAATCTGACACCGGAACATCTGGACTATCACCCAGATATCGAAAGCTATTATCAGGCAAAGAAAATTTTGTTTTCTCAGACAGACGCAGCAACAATCAATCTTTCTGATCCTTATGGAAAGCGTTTGTTTCAAGAACTGACAGCAGAAAATTCCTGTTCTTTGATCGGATATTCGTCAGACACGGAAGATCAGGTTGAGAAACTAGCACTTTGTGCGGAGAATATCTCCCTTTTTGCGGATCGCTGTGAATGCGATCTTGTTTATCACGATCAAAGGGAACACGCAGTACTGGGGCTTCCCGGGAAGTTTTCGGTAGATAATCTGATGACAGCGGTCAGCATGCTTGTGTGCAGTGGATTTTCCTTTTCACAAAGTGTGCAGGCAGTATGCAGCTGCCCAGGTGTTCCGGGCAGGACCGAAGTTTGTGTGAGCAAAAATGGTATTACGATACTTCGCGACTATGCCCATACACCAGACAGTCTGGAAAAGGTATTGAGTTCCATGAGAGAATTTTGCAAAGGAAGGCTGATTACCGTATTCGGATGTCCGGGAAGAAGGGACCGCTTCAAACGTCCATTGATGGCAAAAGCAGTTTGTGATCATTCGGATTTTGTTGTGATGACAGCAGATAATCCAAGAGAAGAGCCGCTGGAGCAGATTTTTGCGGATGCGATGCCAGGACTTGCAAACGCTGGAAAGCGGGCGAGGGTGATTCCAGACCGCCATCAGGCAATTTTGTGGGCGATTGATACCAGCAGGGCGGGAGATACCATCCTGCTTTGCGGAAAAGGGCATGAGGAGTATCAGGTGCTTTCGGACCGAACCATCTTTTTTGATGAGAAAAAAATAGCAGCGGATCTCTTCAAACTGCTTAAAGAAAATTAAATTTTAGGGTATTCGTGTGTTTTTTACAAAAAAAGGATTTCATTTAAGGCATAATGTGGTATAATGAAGCTCTGCGGCGGATGTTGTGCAGAGCATAACATCGTGGGGAGCCGAATGACAAGAGCAATCGCAGCGATGTGATAGAGAAAATGGAGGGTTTCAGCAATGATGCCAATGACATTGAGTGAAGTGGCACAGGCAGTAGGCTGTACAGCCGAATATTTTTTAAACAATCATGCAAAGATTACATCCATTTCAACCGATTCCCGCCCACAGCCAGAGGACGAAGACAAGGAAAGTTGTCTCTTTGTCGCACTGCGGGGAGAAAAGTTTGATGGACACCAGTATGTGGATTCCGCTTTGCGCAACAAGGCAGCTTATGCGCTGGTGGATGAAAAGGGTGTTCAGGAATATTGCAGTGAGATTTCACCGGAGCATTTGATTGTCTGCAAGGATACCGAGCAGGGATTTTTGGATCTGGCAGGATACTACCGCAATCAGTTCCAGTTTAAAATGGTGGGTGTAACCGGCAGTGTCGGAAAGACCACCACAAAAGAGATGATCGCACAGGTTCTCTCCGCACAATATGAAACCTTGAAGACACAGGGCAATTTTAATAACCGTGTCGGATTACCAAAAACCTTGTTCCAGCTGGACAATAGCATCGAAGCGGCAGTAATCGAGATGGGAATGAACAGTTTTGGTGAAATTTCTGATCTGACCAGACGTGCACGTCCGGATGCAGCGGTTATTACCAACATCGGCGTAGCGCACATCGAATATCTTGGCAGCCGCGCAGGTATTTTGAAAGCCAAGATGGAAATAATAGAAGGAATGAAGGAAGGTTCTCCGCTGATTCTCAACAAAGACGACGATATGCTGGCTGATCTTGACTGTCCACAGATGAAAAAGATCTATTACGGCATCGATCGCAGCGACTGCGATGTCCATGCAAAGGATATTCAGGAAGAAGGCAGACACACAAGCTTTACGATTGTTTATGAAGGGAAAGAGTATCCGGCAGTTATCCCGACCTTTGGACGCCACAATGTGCTCAATGCACTGGCTGCATTTGCAGTAGGAAGAGAGTTTTCCATGCAGCCGGAAACAATCATCAAGGCTCTGACCGGCTACAAGCCTTCCGGTATGCGCCAGAAGGTCGTACAGAGAAACGGAATCTGTGTTGTGGAAGACTGCTACAACGCAGGACCGGACTCGATGAAGGCAGCAATCCGCACCTTTGGTTCCATGAAACGTCCAAAAGATAAACCAAGCAGAAAGATTCTGGTAATGGGCGATATGCTGGAACTGGGTGATTACTCCAAACAGGCACATTATGAAGCGGGACAGTGTGCAGCGCAGGAAGATATTGATATTATTTTCTGCTTTGGTGAGCAGTCCATTGCTGCGGCACAGGGAGCGAGAGAAGCCTGCAGCGGACGGGGCGACAAAGAAATCTTGTACTTTACAGATAAAGAGGAAATGACAAAAGAACTGCTCTCTCTGGTGGAAGAGGGAGATATTCTGTGGTTTAAGGCAAGCCGCGGAATGAAGCTGGAGGAAGTGCTTTCCCGTCTGTACGAACGATTCTAAGGAGCACTTTCAAAAGAAAGGATTGACAGAAGAATGAATTTTATCGGTTTACTGGTGACGCTGGTGGCGGCGTTTTTACTCTCCTCGGTGATTGGAGTGTGGCTGATTCCATTTTTGCACAAACTCCATTATGGTCAGACCATTTTGGATATTGGTCCGGCATGGCACAAATCCAAACAGGGTACCCCGACAATGGGTGGTATCATGTTTATCATCGGAAGTATTTTAGCGTGTGCTGCAGGCTGGTGTACCATTGCATTTTCCGCACAGGGGCTGGTGGATGCTTCCAGCCATGGAACCTTTTATCTGGTTGGCGGATTTTTGATGGCACTGGGTTTTGGCGTGATCGGTTTTCTGGACGACTATATTAAGGTAGTTAAAAAGAGAAACCTGGGCTTAAAAGCTTGGCAGAAATCGGCAGCTCAGCTGCTTGTTGCAGTGATTTATCTGATTGCAGAGCGAATTTTTGCACCAAATGATCTGCTGTGGATTCCATTTGCCGGAGAGTTTTCGATTGGCTGGTTCTATTATCCGCTGATGCTGTTTATCATCATCGGTGCGGTCAATGCAGTAAACCTTACCGATGGTGTAGACGGACTGGCAGCTTCGGTAACGATGGTTGCAGCGATGGGCTTTATGCTGATTGCAGCAATTCAGAGCTTCACCCAGATGGACCTGATGGCGGCAGCACTTGCTGGCGGCTGTCTGGGCTTCCTGGTTTGGAATTTTCATCCGGCAAAGGTGTTTATGGGTGATACCGGATCGATGTTTTTGGGCGGCATGGTAGTTGCGCTGGCATTTGGTTTGCGCAAACCGGTTCTGCTGTTGTTCATCGGTATCGTATATGTTGTAGAAACCATGTCGGATATCATTCAGATTGGCAGTGTCAAGCTGACCGGCAAAAGAGTATTTAAGATGGCTCCGATTCATCATCATTTTGAGATGTGTGGATGGAGTGAAGTCAAAATTGTAGTGGTATTTTCAGCTGTGACAGCGTTGGGCTGCCTGATTGCAGTTCTTTCGCTTTTATAAAATAGGAAAGAAAGGCGGCGAAATGATTGAAAAAACGGCAGGATCACCCCGCTTTGCAGAGAGGACGTACAACAGAGGGAAGAAGGACGGTCAAGACCAGGACGAATAATATCGTTTCCTATCCGGGCAACAGAGCGGTTGGACAGAAAAGAAAATACAGCCGACCGACAGCCAGCAGCCGTTCGGAACGGCTTGCAGTCAAAAAGAGGGTAAGCAAAGGCAGTACTGTCAACAAACATACCCTTGGCAATAAGGTACCTCCGCTGTACATTTGGGGAGATTTTGATGTTCCGTTTTTGCTTTTGACGCTGGCACTGCTCGGTTTTGGACTGGTCATGATGTTTTCGGCAAGCTATGCCAGAGCATATTATGACTTTGATAACAGCTTTTACTTTATCGGAAGACAGATTGTCTGGTCGATGATCGGTATTACCGGTATGATCGCGGCATCCTTTGTAAACTATCACTGGCTGAGAAGGTTTGTATGGCCGCTTTATATTGTTTCGATTGTTCTGTGTATGGCATGTTATCTCTTTGATGCCTACAATGGTGCAAGACGTTCTATTTATATCGGTCCTTTAAGCTTTCAGCCATCAGAGATCGGTAAGCTTGCACTGATCTTCCTGTTTGCCCATCTGATGACCAAGGATCAGGATAAAATGGGACGCTTATGGGAAGGTACACTGCGCTACCTGGTACTATTTGGCGGACTTGCAGTGGTTGTCGTAATGCAGCCGCATCTGTCTGCAACCTTGCTGATGGCAGGTATTACAGTAGCGATGCTGTTTGTCGGCGGAGCGAAGATCCAGCACCTGATCGGGGTTGGTGTTACCGGACTTGCCGGCATCGCTGCTCTGGTTGTTACCATGTGGGGCTTCTTCTCTGATCGTTTTGCACACGTTTTAGTGCGTCTTAGCTATTGGTTGGACCCATTTTCCAGTATGGACTGGGGTTCTTATCAGACCAGACAGTCACTGCTGGCAATTGGCTCCGGAGGCCTGCTTGGGGTTGGTCTGGGAGAGTCCAGACAGAAACAGCTGTATCTGCCGGAGGTTCAAAACGACTTCGTATTTGCGGTTGTCTGCGAGGAGCTGGGATTTGTCGGAGCGTGCATCATCATTTTGTTGTTTGCCTTGCTGATTTGGCGCGGATATACCATCGCTTTGCACGCAAAGGATCGTTTTGGCTCGTTGATTGCAGTTGGCATTACCACCCAGATTGGAATGCAGGCGATGCTTAATATCGCGGTAGTAACCAACACCATCCCAAATACCGGTATCAGCTTGCCGCTGTTTTCTTATGGTGGAACTTCGCTGTGTATGATTTTGGGTGAGCTTGGAATCCTGCTTGCGGTGTCGCGGCAGGGCAATTACGAAAAAGAGTGACCTGATGCAGTAATATACGAAAATACATTCTGAAGGGAATGGTAAAAATGAAAATATTGTTTGCCTGCGGTGGAACGGGAGGACATATCAATCCGGCAATTGCGATTGCTTCTACCATCAAGGCAAAACAGCCGGATGTTCAGATTTTGTTTGCAGGAAATCCCAAGGGAATGGAAGCAAAACTGGTACCTCAGGCAGGATTTGACTTTGCACCGATTATCATTAAAGGGTTTCAGCGAAAGCTGACCTGGTTTAATATCAAATACAATATTTCTTCGGTTTTCTATCTCACTACAGCTTCGGCACGATCAAAAAAACTGATTGAATCGTTTGGACCGGATCTGGTGGTCGGAACCGGCGGATATGTCAGCGGTCCTATTTTAAGGAAGGCAGCTCAACTGGGAATCAAGACCGTTTCCCATGAGTCCAACGCTTTCCCGGGTGTCACCACAAAGCTTTTGTCCCGATATGTTGATGAGATCCTTCTGGCTGTGCCGGAAGCAAAAAAATATCTTGACCCAAAATGCAAAGAAGTTGTAGTCGGTAACCCGGTGCGGGAGTCGATTGTCTATGCAGATCGACAAAAAGCAAGAGAAAAACTTGGGGTCGGAGATAAAATCTGTATCGTTTCGTTTGGCGGAAGCCAGGGAGCACACCGCTTGAATCAGGCGATGGCAGATCTGATGGCATGGCACACCAAAAAGGGGAGCGAGTTTGAAGGAAAGATTCATCATATCCACGCAACTGGAAAATATGGTGTAGAGGATTTTCCGCAGATGCTGCGGGAAAAGGGAGCAAACTTTGAACAGAATCCCAATGTCGATATCCGTGAGTACATTAATGATATGGATGACTGTCTTGCCGCAGCAGATCTGGTAATCTGCCGTGCAGGAGCTTCCACCCTTTCGGAGCTGGAAGCAGCAGGAAGAGCATCCATCCTGATTCCATCTCCAAATGTTGCGGAGAATCATCAGTACCATAATGGAATGGTGTTGGTCAATAATAACGCAGCAGTGCTGATTGAAGAAAAAAATCTGACTGGAGAAAGTCTGTGCAAGGCAGTAGAAGAACTGGTATCCCAGCCACAGAAACTCAGAGAGCTGGGTCAGAACGCACAGAAGCTCAGCATGATCGATGCAAACGAACGAATTTATGAAGAACTGATGCGGGTCTACCGCAGCAAAAAATAGGAAAAATCAGCAAAACATCCCCTGATTTTTGATAAAAAGAATAAACCAGAGCCGAAAGGTACCAATTTGGCGTCCTGTGCATAGGATACTTTGTAAAGTAAAAACCGCGGCAGCGCTCATGCCTGAACATATCTGCCGCCATGCAGAAAGGATGCGTGAAAATGGATACTGCTCGGTACATAGTGGACGGTCGGCACAGGCTGAATGGCGAGGTATGGGTTCATGGCGCAAAAAATGCGGCACTTCCTATCCTGGCGGCTTCATTACTGTGCGATGGCTGTGAGATTCAAAATTGTCCGGATTTATCCGATATTCATGCTGCAGAAAATATTTTGCAGCATCTGGGATGCAAGACCCTTTGGGAAACGGACACAAACGGACAAAAGGTGTTGTCGGTAAAACCGGTTGGACCTTTTGCCTGGGATATTCCCGATAAGCTGATGCGAGAGATGCGTTCCTCGATTGTCTTTCTGGGAGCGATCATCGCACGATGCAAAAAGGCAAAACTTTCTTATCCCGGCGGTTGTGAGCTGGGTCCCCGGCCGATCGACCTGCACCTATCCTCCCTGAGAAAACTTGGGGTGGAGATTAAAGAGGATTTGGGCTATCTGGAATGCAGTGTTCCCGATAAACTGCACGCAGCGGAGATTACTTTGCCGTTTCCCAGCGTCGGTGCTACCGAAAATATCATGATTGCGGCAGTGCTGGCAGAAGGAGAGACGGTAATCCGTAATGCGGCAAGGGAACCGGAGATTTCCGACCTCGCCGGATTTTTAAACGCCTGCGGAGCAAAAATACGGATATTGTCCGATGGTACCATCGCAATTTGTGGAGTAGAAAAACTGCACGGATGCTGCTATCGGGTGATTCCAGACCGAATTGTAGCGGTGACCTACCTTTGCTGCTGTGCAGCGGCTAAGGGAGAAATTTTGCTGAGAGGTGTCTGTCCCGAACATCTGAGCGCAGTGCTTCCGGTGCTGGAAGAGATGGGATGCAGCCTGACCGTAGATAAAGACAAAATTGCAGTTTTATGTGATAAGCCTTTAAAGGCAGTCAGCAGCATCTCGACCATGCCTTACCCGGGATTTCCAACCGATGCACTGGCTCCAGTTATGGCAGCTGCCTGTACTGCAAAAGGATCGACCATCTTTATCGAAAATATCTTTCAGGACCGCTTTAAGCATGCCTGGGAGCTGTGCCGAATGGGCGCAGATATCAAGGCAGAAGGCAGAGTGGCGGTTGTACGCGGCGTAGAGAGGCTTCACAGCGCAAGGGTACGCTGTACCGATCTGCGAGGCGGCGCAGCACTGGTGACGGCAGCGCTGGGTGTGGAAGGAAAAACAGTAATTGAAGAAATCCGTCATGTTCTTCGTGGTTACGAGCATCTGGATCAGACTTTAAATGAACTGGGTGCCTGCATCCGTCAGGAATAAGCGATAGAAAAGAAAACAACGAAATCCTCCGGCAGGATGACAGCCTGCCGGAATCCGGTTTTTTGGATATAGAAATAAACAGGAAAGGAGATCACCCGATGTCAGGAGTGCAGTCCCGCGGCTCGCCCAAAAGGCGTATTTTTCGGAAGGTGCGGCGGTACCTTCTGCATTATATCCTGCTTGCGGCATTTTGTCTTGCAATCGCTTTTATCATGTGCTATACCGTGTTCTTTAAGCTGGACAAGATCAAGATCAGCGGATGTACGGTGTACAGTGAGACACAGATTGTGGATGAAATCGGCGCAGAGAAGGGTGAGAGCCTGTTTAAAATTAACATTTCCAACGCAGAAAAGAAGTTGGTCGGAAAACTGCCTTATATCCGTTCGGTCAAAATCAGCCGACAGTTTCCAACAACATTAAAGGTTGAGATTGAAGAGGAAGAAATTTTAGGTGCAGTTTATACCGACGAAGGTTTTGCAATACTTTCCACTACCGGTAAGGTTCTGGAAACCGGTGTTCTGGCATTGTCTGAAGGGATACCACAAATCGTGGGAATTACCGGACAGACATATAGTACCGGAAGTTATGTGCGGGAATCAAGCAACCTGAATTCTGATTTGATTCCGCAGATTCAGGCGCTGCAGACCGTGCAGCAAGAACTGAAGAACAATGATTTTAACGACATCACCTATTATGATGTTACCGATATGCTGAACATCAAAGTCATGATTGAGGACAGGCTTCTGATGAAGCTGGGAACCAACATCGATATGGATTATAAAATTCATTTTATCAAAGGTGTACTGGACGGCAAGGAGAGCGGGGACGAGGAGTTTGAAAATGTTCCAGAAGAGGGAACACTCGATTTCAGCAATCCTCCGGCACTGCACACCATGTCGATTGACATTGATAAGGTGAAGAATGAAGATGCCTACCATGACTTTGGTGTGGAGAAACCGCCTGTTACCGATAATATCGTGGGCGGTGAAGAGTCTGAACCGATGCAGACATTAACTCCAAGTACACAGGAAGGGGAAGAATCCACGGAACAAACCGGTCAGGAGCAAACACAGGAACAAACTGGTGAAGTGACCCAGCCGGAAGAGCAGAGTCAGCAGGAGTCAGCAGAGCAAACAGACACACAGCCTGAACAGACGCAAGACTCCGGAGAAACTCAGGAGAATGAACAACAGACAGCTCCACAGGCACAAACTCAGACGGATATTCCAAAAGCTTCCCCACAGGTTAACGAGGTTAATGGAGTTGTCCAAAACACTGGCGGACAAACTGCCGGTACCCAGTCTTCTGCTGCACAGCCATCAACTGGCAGCCAGACGCAGCAGACAGGGAATGGACAGGCTCAGGATCAGACGCAGTCCCAAAATCAATCGGGCAGCACGCAAACCGGCGGAAACGTATTCAACTCGCCAAGCAGTGCTCCGATTGTGAATTAAAAATTTCGTCAAAAAGCACAGAAGCGGCAAAGAGGAATTTGCTATTTTTAGAATTTATCTTTTTTATCGAAGAATCTATTGAAAAATTTGCAAAAATCTGATAGGTTATATATGTACATTTTATTTAAGTAGATTGTTCTTGATAAAATTTCAATCCGAATATGAAAGTATAGGATGAATTTTGATGATAGCTTGCATCTTGTATGCTGGAGATAAAGTATAGGAGGAACGAAGAAAGATGATGGCGAATTTTGAACTCGACAACGATTATGATGGCGTAGAAGTGACTATAAAAGTCATTGGTGTCGGCGGCGGCGGCGGTAACGCTGTTAACCGCATGATCGAAGGCGGAATGCAGGGTGTGGACTTCATCTCCATTAACACCGATGCACAGGCACTGAAAAATTCCAAAGCAAGTCAGAAGATCGTAATTGGCGACCGTCTGACCAGAGGTCGTGGAGCAGGAGGCGTTCCAGAGAGAGGCCAGAAAGCTGCGGAAGAAAGCCGCGAAGAAATTGCTGCTGCAATCAAAGGCTGTCAGATGATCTTCATCGCTGCCGGTATGGGCGGCGGAACCGGAACCGGTGCTGCTCCTGTTGTTGCACAGATCGCAAAAGAAATGAATATTCTGACTGTTGGTATTGTAACCAAACCATTTGAATTTGAAGGCAAAAAGAGAATGGAACAGGCAGAGCGCGGTATTGCAACACTCAAAGAAAATGTTGACGCTCTGGTTGTTATTCAGAATGAACGTCTGCGTCTGGCTTCTGAGACCAAGATTACTCTGCTCAATGCTTTCGTAGAGGCAGATAATGTTCTCAAACACGGTGTACAGAGCATCTCCGACCTGATTTACACTCCTGGACTTATCAACCTCGACTTCGAGGACGTTTGCCAGATTATGCGTGGTGCTGGCTCCGCTCACATGGGCGTTGGTCGTGCAAGCGGCAAGGACAAAGCAGAGATCGCAGCAAAAGCAGCAATCTCCTCCCCACTGCTGGAATCTTCCATCGATGGTGCAGAAAGAGTTATCCTCAACATTACTGCTCCTTCCGATATCGAGCTGGATGAAGTTAACCTGGCTGCTGATATGATCCGTGCTTGCGCTCATCCTGATGTTAACCTCATCTTCGGTGTTGCATTTGACGATACCCTCGACGATGAGATGGTTGTTACCGTTATCGCAACCGGATTTGAACTGGACAAAAACTTTGATATTCCGGATTACCGTTTCAAAGCAGCTTCCAGCACAGATACTTCCAAGAAGGAAGAAAAAGAAGAGAACGATTCTTACAAACAGCCAGATGACGATGATATGCCATTTGATATCATGTCCATCTTTGGTCAGAGAAGATAATCTCTTAATAAAAGACAAAAAGAAAGGTACAGTCAATTTTGACTGTACCTTTTATTTTATGTTGTGATTATTTTTGCAGCAGACAGCGCTTTTGTAAGAGGTCGAAATCTTCTGCGTTATGTTCGTCCTCCCAGCGTGGGCGCAGGGTGTCAATGGCTTCCTGTGCCTGTCCAAATTCTTTTTGTGAGAGCAGGTCGAAAATATGAAGCACCGCCAAAGTGCCGCCCAGATGTTTGGAATCTTTCCATTTTGCGAAGGTTGTTTGCTGATCCTTCATGATTTGGGAAGCTTTTTCTTCTTCTCCAAGATAAAAATAGGTCAGTGCAAGATCTGCCCAGTAAACAGGACGATAAACAGAAATAACCTTGTCCGAAGGAATTTGCTCAAGCATTGAAAGAGCAGCTGTATAGTCCTTCTTACAGCACAAGGCTGCTGCATGGTTGATAGTCAAGAGCTGACGCAGGGGTTTGGAACGCATATCGTCCAAAAGCTCGTGAATTTGCTGGATGTAAAGGTCAGGGTCACGATACAAAGTGGGGGTCAGATCGCTGATTTTTCTAAAAAGCTTTTTTTGCCACAGAAAATTAATCAGCAGCGCACAAATCAGAATAAAGGCGATCCATCCCCAGTAGACAACCTGTCTGATGGTTCCCTCAAGGTTAAAGGCAGAAATCATAACTCCCACAAGAAAACTTCCGAGAATCAGCACAGTGAAATAGATAATTCGAATGGTACGATGATGTTTTTTCATGATGTGCTCCTTTTTGATATTTTTTGATAATTGTAATATAAAAGACATAGTTTGTCAACCAATAGAAAACAATAGTCCACAAATTGCGAACAAAAAAGGCTTTCCGAGACAGATTTCCTCGAAAAGCCTTTTTCTATCATGAAAAATAGCCGGAAAGCAAGATATTATTGTTTCTTTTGTGCCTCGATTCGTTCTGCAAGGTCATTCAAATAAACCCAGCGTTCCATCTTTTCGGCAAGTTCTGTTTCCAGCTGTTCTTTTTTCTCGGTCAGTTCCTGCAAAGCACCGTAGTCGCTGGAATTTGCAGCGATATCCTTTTCAGTCTGCTGGATTTTTTCTTCCAAAGAGGCAATGACCTCATCAATCTGCTCATACTCACGCTGCTCTTTAAAGGAAAATTTAAGTTTTTCACGCTGATTTCTGCCATCCTGGGTCGTTTTGGCTTTGGCTGGTTCTGCAGCTTTTTTTGCCTTTTCCTGTGCGGCAACATCGGCGCGGTAATCAGCATAACCACCGGTATAATGGGTGATCTGGCCATCACCGGCAAGCACAAAAACATGGTTCATCAGTTTGTCCAGGAAGTAACGGTCGTGGCTGACCGCAATGACAACGCCAGGGAATTCTTCCAAATAATCTTCCAATACAGACAGAGTTTCAATGTCCAGATCGTTGGTCGGCTCGTCCAGTACCAGAACATTTGGAGCTTCCATCAGAACGCGCAGAAGGTAGAGTCTGCGTCGCTCACCACCGGACAGACGTCCAATTTCGGTGTACTGCAAGTCTGAGGAGAACAAAAACTTTTCCATCATCTGGGAAGCAGTCAGTTTGCCCTCTGGAGTATCGATTTCCTGTGAGATACTCTTGATGTAGTCGATTGCTTTGGTGGACGGATCGCACTCTGAGCCGATAAAAGATTCCTGTGAGAAATAGCCGATTTTGACGGTATCCCCATGCACGACTGTTCCGGAATCCGGTTCCAGGACGCCGCAGATCATGCGGACAAGGGTGGATTTTCCATAACCATTTGGTCCGATAATGCCAACGCGATCTCCTTTAAGAAGATTATAGCTGAAATCCTTGACCAGAACTTTGCCATCAAAGGACTTGGAAATATTTTCGATTTCAATGATTTTTTTACCAAGCCTCGAAGAAAGGGCAGATACTTCCATTTTGCTGTTATCCGGAACATATTCGCTGTTTTTCAGTTCCTCAAAGCGATTGACACGAAACTGCTGTTTGGTACTTCTTGCTCTTGCACCGCGCTGAATCCATGCAAGTTCCTTGCGGTAGAGGCTCTGACGTTTGCGTTCTGTGGCAAGCTGCATTTCTTCTCTCTGTGCTTTGAGTTCCAGATACTGGGAATAGTTTGCTGGATAGGAATACAATTTTCCATGATCAAGCTCTACGATGCGGTTTACCACCCGTTCCAGGAAATAACGGTCATGGGTGACCATCAGGACAGCTCCGGCAAAGCGCTTGAGATAGCTTTCCAGCCAGTCTACCATTTCGCTGTCAATGTGGTTGGTTGGCTCGTCCAGAATCAGTACCTCTGCTTCAGCAGCAAGGGCGCACGCCATGGCTACACGGCGCTTCTGGCCGCCCGAGAGGAGACTGATTTTCTGGTCATAGTCGTTCAGTCCCAGTTTTGTCAAAATCGTTTTGCACTGGTATTCATCTGCCTGCTGGCGCACCTTTGCCTCTTCCGCGAGCTCCTCGCTGATGGCAACACCTTTCATGACCTGCTCCAGAACGGTTGCATTCTCGCTAAACACAGGATTTTGTGGTAGATAAGCCACACGAACACCACCGGCACGGGTGACGGTTCCGCTGTCGGGAAAGTCCAGTCCGGCAATAATTTTAAGAAGGGTGGATTTTCCAGTTCCGTTAACACCAATCAGACCAATTTTATCTCCCTCGTTGACTGCAAGGGAACATCCATCCAAAAGCTGGCGGTCGCTGTAACCTTTGGAAAGGTTTTCTGCGTTGAGTAAAATCAAAACAATAGGCCTCCATTTCTCTATCAAAAAGTAAAGAATCATCATATTTTGCTATTTAGATTATACGGCAGATAGGGGAAAACTGTCAATCAAAGGTTATACAGGACAATGAAATTGGAAAAGTAATAGGAGCTATGTGATGAAAGAAGATGATATTTGTTTATTACAACAATTTTTATAAATTCATTATGTCTTTATTGACATTTTAAGCTCTTTGCGTTATTCTTGAACACAAGACAGTGAGTTGTCAGATATGCTGCAAAACTTGACAATATTTTGTCAGTATCAAACAAAGAAACATGGATGAAAGGGAGTGCATCAGGATGTCAGTTTTGGAAGTGGTTGTTTTTGCGCTGGAGATGATTGGAACGGTCGTATTTTCGATTTCCGGAGGTCTAGTTGGAATCGAAAGAGGGCTGGACTATTTTGGAATACCGGTTTTGTCGATGACCACAGCGGTGGGAGGCGGCATGCTGCGGGATCTGATTTTAGGCAAGACACCGCCAAGTATGTTCCTTAATCCAATTTATGTTGTTGTGGCAATTGTCACTTCATCCCTGATGCTTTTCCTGCTGCATCGATATGGAAACTTTGTGGAGAATGGAAAATTTGTCAGCTTTATGGGGCTGATTACCTTTTTTGATGCTTTAGGCCTTGGAATCTTTACTATCATCGGGGTTAACACGGCATTGGACAGCGGATATCACAACGCTTTTCTTGCAGTCTTTGTCGGTGTTATGACCGGTGTGGGCGGTGGAATGCTGCGGGATATCATGGTAAGACGCACTCCTTTGGTTTTGCGTCGAGAAATCTACGCCGTAGCGGCTATTCCGGGAGCGTTGATCTACTATTATCTGCAGAATTTCCTTCCGAAAACACTGTGTATGCTGTTATGTGCCGCACTGATTGTTGCACTGCGGCTGATATCCATCCGTTTCCACTGGAATCTTCCAAACTCGGTAGAACCGGGAAGAAATACGACAGCACAATAGATAAGATACAAAAATCTCTGTTCGTTTGTTCGGACAGAGATTTTTTGTAAAAAAATAAAAACAGGGTATTGACTTTGAGTGAACTCCAGGTTCTATAATAGGGGCAAAGAAACCCAACTGAGGTTTATCCATGATAAAAGATCTTATTCTTTTATCAAAACAACAGATTTGTTATGACAGGAAAGGAAGAAAAAAATGAGCAAAAATATTTTGGTAATCAAAACAAGTCTTCGTGGCAATAGTAATTCGGATGCACTGGCAGATGCGTTTGTAGATGGTGCACAGCAGGCTGGAAACCATGTCGAAACAATCAGCCTGAAAGACAAACAGATTGCGTTTTGTAAAGGTTGCCTGGCTTGCCTGAAAACAGGCAGCTGTATCATCCGCGATGATGCACCGGCAATTGTACAGAAGATGCATGATGCAGATGTAATCGTTTTTGCTACACCGATCTACTATTATGAGATGGCAGGACAGATGAAAACAATGCTGGACCGTGCAAATTCTCTTTATGGTTCAGATTATGCATTTGGTGATATCTATCTTCTCTCCACTGCAGCAGAAGACGCAGAGGGCGTAGACCGCAGAGCGCTCAGCGGCCTGGAAGGATGGATTGACTGCTTTGAGCGCGCAAGACTGGCAGGAACCGTATTTGCAGGCGGCGTAGATGCTGCAGGCAGCATCAAAGGCCATCCAGCTCTGAAAGAAGCTTATGAGATGGGAAATAAAATTCAGTAAAAAGGAGAGGGAAGAATGAGAAATTCATGGGCATTGATGCTGATAACCTGTGTGGTTTGCTGCATTTTTCTGACTGCCTGTGAGACACAAAGCACGACAGACTCACAGCAGATGGGGACAGAGTCTGCCCCACAGAGCGAAAGCAGCGAAATTTCGGAAGAAGATGAGCAGCAAATTCAGAATGAAGCAAAGATCCCAAAAAAGGAAGAACTGGCATCAGAGGCTCTTTTATCAGAAGATAAGGAAGAGGCAGTGCCCGGAATTTCTCAGTCATCCCAGACAGGTGATATGCTGAAAATAGAAATCGGACAGGAAACTTTTACCGCGACACTGGCAAACAATTCGTCGGTGGATGCACTGAAGGAACTGTTAAAAGATGGACCGCTTACTCTTAAGATGAGTGACTATGCCGGCATGGAAAAAGGAGCTGATCTGGGAGTTACTTTGCCACAGAACAATCAGCAGATGAACACAACTGCCGGTGATATTATTCTGTATCAGGGAAGAACGCTGGTCATTTATTATGACACCAATTCCTGGAGTCTGACTCCAATTGGAAAAATCAATGATCTGGATGAAGCATTACTAAAAGAAACATTAGGCAGCGGAGATGTTACTGTAACATTTTCCCTGCAATCATAATAGGGGGCAATCAATATGGCAGTAAAACAGACAGCAGGCAGAGATACTTTGGGAGAATTTGCCCCGAAGTTTGCACAGTTAAATGACGATGTGCTGTTTGGAGAGGTTTGGAGCCGTGAGCAGGCATTATCTTTGCGGGACCGCTCTTTGGTGACCATTACCTGCCTGATGGCACAGGGACTGGTGGATTCTTCTTTCCAATATCATTTGATGACTGCAAAACAGAATGGAATTACCAGAACAGAAATCGCAGAGATTTTGACCCATGCCGCCTTCTATGCAGGATGGCCAAAGGCATGGGCAGCATTCAGAATGGCAAAAGATGTATGGGCAGAACCAGAAGCTGCAAACGCAAAGGAAGAGCATCAGCGTTCGATGATATTCCCAATTGGCCAGCCAAACGATGCTTTTGCAAAATTCTTTGTCGGCCAAAGTTATCTCGCTCCGATTTCTACCAGTCAGGTTGGAATTTTTAATGTAACCTTTGAGCCAGGATGCCGCAATAACTGGCATATTCACCATGCAAAGAGCGGCGGCGGACAGATTTTAATCTGCATCAGCGGCAGAGGTTATTATCAGGAATGGGGAAAAGAAGCGCAGGAACTGCATCCAGGGGATGTTGTCAATATTCCGGTTGGGGTAAAACATTGGCACGGAGCAGCTTGTGACAGCTGGTTTTCTCATCTGGCGCTGGAAGTACCAGCAGTGGAAGGCAGCAATGAATGGCTGGAAGCGGTAGATGAGGAAACTTACAGTAAGTTAAAATAGTGATTGGACACAACAGAGGAGCTTTGAAACAATGAATATTCTGGTACTCAATGGCAGTCCACGCCCAAACGGCAATACAGCGGCTATGGTGAAAGCATTTGTGGATGGGGCAGAGACAAACGGACATCAGGTTACGGTGATTTCGGTTTGCCAGAAGAAAATTGCCGGATGTCTTGCATGTGAATATTGCCACACAAAAGGAAACAGAACCTGTATTCAGCAGGACGATATGCAAGAAGTTTATCCCCTGCTTGATAAGGCAGAGATGATTGTACTGGCTTCACCAGTTTATTATCACAGCTTTACCGGTCAGCTTCAATGTGCCATCAACCGAATTTATGCACTGGATAAGCCTAAAAATCTAAAAAAGGCTGCCCTGATTTTAAGTTCGGGCAGCGATGATGTGTATGGTGGTGCAGTCTATGAATATCAGAATTCTTTTCTGGACTATCTGAAACTGGAAAATATGGGAATTTTTACCGCCTTTGGAGAACAGAATCAGTCCGAAGAAAAGATGAAGGAACTGTACGAATTTGGAAAAGCTCTGAAATAAACGCTTAGGAGGAATATAGATGCTTGGAAATTTTAGCTACTGCAATCCAACCAGACTCTATTTTGGAGAAGATTCACTGAATTATCTGCATGATGAATTGTCCAAATATGGTCCAACAGTGATGCTTTGCTATGGAAGTGGTTCCATTAAGAAAAATGGTATTTACGATCAGGTAATGGATATCCTGAAAGCAAGCGGAAAAACGGTTGTTGAAGATGCGGGTGTTATGCCAAATCCAACTGTTGAAAAGCTGTATGAAGGATGCCGCCTTGCAAAAGAAAATAACGTAGATTTTATTCTGGCGGTCGGAGGCGGTTCGGTTTGTGATTATGCCAAAGCGGTATCGGTTTCTGTATACTGCGAAGAAGATCCATGGGAAAAATATTATCTGAAGATGGAGGACGTCTCCTGCAAAATTGTTCCGGTAGGTTGTGTTTTGACCATGGTAGGAACCGGCTCTGAAATGAACGGCGGTGCAGTTATCACAAACCACAGTCAAAAACGCAAGATCGGTCACGTGTTTGGGGATCAGGTATTTCCTAAGTTTGCAATCCTCAATCCGAGATACACCTTCACTCTGCCAAAATATCAGATGGTAGCGGGATTCTATGATATTTTTAACCATATCACAGAGCAGTATTTTTCCGGAGAGGACGACAGCACCTCTGACTATATCGCAGAAGGCTTGATGCGCTCGCTCGTTCATTCCAGCCGGATTGCAGTAAAAAACCCAGAAGATTATGAAGCACGCAGCAACATCATGTGGACGGCGACTTGGGCACTGAATACCCTGATTGCACAGGGTAAGAGTACCGACTGGATGGTTCATATGATTGGTCAGTCGATAGGAGCTTATACAGATGCAACCCATGGTATGACTTTAGCAGCTGTTTCACTGCCGTATTACCGCCATATCTGTCCGTATGGCTTAAAGAAGTTCTGCCGCTTTGCTGTAAATGTATGGAATGTTGATGCAGCAGGAAAAACCGAAGAAGAGGTTGCAGCCGAAGGACTTTCCCGAATGGAAAGCTGGATGAAGGAAATTGGGCTGGTCATGAATATTACCCAGCTGAGTGTCAAGGAAGAAATGCTGGAAGGCATTGCAGATGGAACCTTCATTATGCAGGGTGGATATCATGTGCTGACCCATGATGAAATTGTAGAAATTCTAAAAGAAAGTATGTAAATAAAAAACACCTTCGCATATTAAGCGAAGGTGTTTTTACTATAATACAACATAAAAGACGACTGCCAAGAAGTGGAAGAAGGTACCAAGTAGAATAAATACATGAAACAGCTCGTGGAATCCAAAGATGGAAGAAAAGTTTGGTTTCTTTGCGATGTAAAATCCAGCGCCAACAGAATAAGCGATGCCACCTGCAAGAAGCAGTGCAATAGCACCAGCAGGAATCATCTGAAGCGCTTTCCAGTCAAATACAATTGCCCAGCCCATCAGCAGATAAAAGCTGGTATAGAGCCATCTGGGGGCGTTCATCCAGAACATCTTGACTAAAATACCGCACAGTGCGATTGCCCAAATAACGCTGACAAAGATGATGCCATAGCTGCCTTCCATAAATTTCAGACAGATTGGGGTATAGGAGCCGGCAATCAGAACATAGATCATTGCGTGGTCCAGTTTGCGCAGCCGCTCCTGTTTAAACAGAGGGCCATTGTAAAAATGATAGATGGAACTTGCACTGTATAACGCAAGCATGGAGAATCCAAAGACCAGAATGGATACCAGCATTCGTACCGAAAAATCTCCGTTAATTGTGTTTAGCAGAACAAGAAAGATAGTTGCAGCAGTCGAAAAAATCATTCCCAGAAAATGTGTGTAGCTGCTCATGGGTTCTCTGGCGTTCTTAAAAAGACGATACATATTAAGCCTCCTTACATAATGTAGTTATTAAAACTACTTTATGTATTTTATAATAACAAATAAAGGCAACGTTTGCAATACATCTTGCGAAAATTTAAAAAATAATATAAAATAAGAAACAATGGAAATGATCTGCGGGATAACCCTGCCTTTTCAGAAAAGGGAAAGGAGAAGAAAAAAAGAGTATGGAAGTAAATAAAGGGAGCCTGGGAAAGATTATCAGCTCTACGGTCAATCAAAATCGTCTGGAACCTGATCAAATTCCAGAACTAGATTTATATATCGATCAAATTTTAATGCTGTTCGAGGACAAACTGGGAGAAACCCGCCGGCGGGAAAAGGATAAAATCCTGACCAAGTCGATGGTAAACAATTACAGCAAAGAAAAAATGATTCGTCCAATGCGTGGGAAAAAATACAGCCGTGAACAGATTTTACAGATTCTGATCATCTGTAATCTCAAAAATGTACTTTCGATTGGGGACATCAAACAGGTAATGACCCGTTTGATGGAAGAAGGGGTTCGTTCCGATGGTCTGGAAGAAATTTTCGAGAAGGATACCGTCAATCAGCTCAAACTCAAAGAGGGCATTAGTACTATTGTAAACGGCCTGAGGGAGAACTATGCAGAAGAAATGGACATCAAAGCGCTTGTTTCGCTTTTGTTGAGTCTGGCAAGTATCTCCAGTTACTGCAAACGGGTTTCGGAAGCAATGATTGACAGCTTCTTTGTGCAGGATGAAAAGACAAAACCTTCATCCAAATCAGCAAGATAACAATAAAAGCAGAAGCCGCATCCCATACGGAATACGGCTTCTGCTTATTTTTTATTACACAACAAATGAATGAAAGATTTAAAATAATGTAATTATATTATCAGTCAAACTGAGAAAAATCAAGAGGAAAGAATCAAAAAAAACAAAAAAACTAGTGAAAAACGTCAAAAGTTGCAAATTTTTTTGGGAAAAGTCAATCAGTTTCTATCATGCTGACAGAAAAAAGGCGGTCTGAATTTCAGACCGCCTTTTTATTTTAGAATAAGGTTTTTGTTTGTTTAAGATTCGCGCTCCCAAAGGACAACAGAAATGGTATCGCCGGGAACTTTTTGCAACTTCTGCCGAATGTCCTTGCGTACACCAATAATGTGACAGGGCGTTCCCATACGGATCAAAGAGCCATCATAAGGGACTCCGTCAAATTCAGCATGAACCTTGACACGACCTTTGCCAAATTCCTTTTTTACATCAAAAGGGATTTCGATGTAAGCACCATCGATGTCAGGAACCTTCTGCAAAACTGCAGAGAAATGATAAATCTTTTTATCCATACACAAATTTTCTTAACAGACTAATTTTCCGAACAAATCTGATCAGCAACATACAATCCGTTTGCAGCTGCCTGAGAAAGAGAACGGGTGAAGCCTGCGCCATCGCCGATAGCATAAATGTTTTTGCAGCCGGAAATCATGAAATTTTCGGTCTGAGGACGGGCAGAATAATATTTGCACTCGATACCATAAAGGAGGGTATCGTAGTTTGCAGTACCAGGAGCAACCGCATCCAAAGCATGAAGTGTTTCAATGATGTTGTCGAGCTGACGTTTTGGCATACAAAGGCTGAGGTCACCCGGAACAGCATTGAGGGTTGGCTGAGTGGTGGAGTTAGCTAGACGCTTTGCATCGGTGCGTCGTCCATTTTCCAGGTCACCCAAGCGCTGAACCAGTACACTGCCGCCGGAGATCAGGTTTGCCAGACTTGCTACGTGGCGTGCATAATCGATTGGCTGTTTGAACGGTTCGGTGAATCGAATGGTAGAGAGCAGTGCAAAGTTGGAGTTTTCTGTTTTGCGGCTCTGGTCGCGGTAAGAGTGACCATTTACAGTCAGTACGCCATCTGTATTTTCGGTTACAACGCTGCCGCGCTCGTTAAAGCAGAACATTCTGGTTTTGTCCCCATATCCTTTGGAACGGTACCAGATTTTTGGCTCGTAGATACGTTTGGAGAAATCTTCCCAGACAATGGCAGGAAGTTCAACACGTACGCCGATGTCAACCTGATTATTGCTCAGCGCAATGTTGTTTTCTGTACACCAGCGGGAGAAGAAACGGCTTCCAACGCGTCCTACGGCAAAGATAACCTTTCCAGCTTTACAGGAAGAATCTCCCTGTTTGCTGTGCATCAGGATTTCCAGAGTATCACGATTTACATCGGTAACCTCTGTATCAGTGATGATGTCGCAGCGGGTGCGAAGATCCTCGATCAGACGGCGCATTGTCTCAAAGTTGGAATCGGTTCCAAGATGTTTGAGCTGTGCCTGATTCATGTGCAGGTCGTGGCGCAGACAAAGTTTTTTCAGCTCATTGTCCGGAGAAAAACGTTCTGTGGTTGCGCCAAAGGAAACCAGAATCTTGTCAGCCTGCTCGATGTAATCAATAACTGTTTGAGGCTTGAGAAATTCGGTCAGCCATCCGCCGTATTCGGTGGAGATTACGTATTTTCCATCTGAAAAAGCGCCTGCACCGGCCAGACCTTCCATAATTGCACAGGAAGGACATTTAATGCACTTGTCTACTTTTTTGGTAACAATAGGGCAGGTGCGCTGTTCGATGGCATGTCCTTTTTCGATGATACACACCGAAGCGGAAGGATTCTTTTCGGTGATGCGGTAAGCAGTCATTAATCCGCCGATGCCGCCACCGATAATGGCAATGTCGTAGTAGTTTTTCATAGTACAATCCTCCAGAGAAATTTGAGTCGGCGTAATAACTTTTTCTCTTTTTTTCTTTTGCCTTCACATTTTTCCCATACATATTTAAGTTTATCATAAAATCAAAAGAAAAACCAGTCCTTCTTTTAATTTACAAAAAATTACATGATTGAAAAGCAATAGGGGATATGATAAGATAGATGAAAAGAAAGCCGAGAAAGGAAGAAAAAAGATGCTGAAAAAGGTTCTGCGTTTTTTGACACAACGCGTTGTAATTACAGCGTTGTTCATTTTGATTCAGGCAGTACTGCTGTTTGGGATTATCTGGAAACTCAATAATTATTTTGTTTATTTCTATGCAGCAAGTGTTTTGCTGAGTGTTGTAATGACATTAAAAATTATCAACGACAAAAGCAATCCGGCATACAAGATTGCCTGGTTGATCCCGATTTTGCTGCTTCCGGTATTTGGCGGATTAATCTATATTCTGTTTGGTTCAGACCGTACCGGACATTACATGCGTAAAAAATTAAAGCAGATCGGAACGGAAATGAGGGAACCGATTCAGCGAATGAGTGAAGCTTCGGGTATTGAAAAGGAATCAGAAGATGCTGTCAATCAATCGCAGTATATCACCCGCAATGCCTACAGCCCGCCATATAAAAATACACAGACAGAATATCTTCCAATGGGAGAAATCAAATTTGAACGAATGGTGGAAGAACTGAAAAAAGCAAAGAAATACATCTTTATGGAGTATTTCATTATTCAGGAAGGAAAGATGTGGAACACCATTCTGGATATCCTGAAGGAAAAGGCAGCTCAGGGCGTAGATGTCCGCGTGATTTATGATGACATGGGATGTATCATGACATTGCCGAACGGATACAACAAAAAACTGGAAAGCTACGGAATCAAATGCAGTGTCTTTAATCCGTTTGTGCCGATTTTGTCCAGCAAATTCAATACCCGTGATCACCGAAAGATCTGTGTAATTGACGGAAATGTCGGCTTTACCGGAGGAATCAATCTGGCAGACGAATATATCAATGCCTATGAAAAGCATGGACATTGGAAGGACACTTCGGTCATGCTTAAAGGAGAAGGTGTATTTGCACTGACAGCAATGTTCCTGTCCATGTGGGACTACCTGCATGAAGAAAAGGAAGATTACTCCAAATACTATCCTACCGAATGGGATACCAGTGCCCCGGGCTATGTTCAGCCATTTACCGACAATCCACTAGATGACGAGGCAGTGGGAGAGACAGTATATCTTAACCTGATCAACAAGGCAAAACACTATGTTTATATCACAACCCCATATCTGATTCTGGACAGCGAAATGATCACCGCTTTGAGCATTGCAGCAAAAAGCGGAGTTGACGTCCGAATCATCACACCGCACATTGCGGACAAATGGTATGTGCATGCTGTTTCTCGCGCTCACTATGAAAATCTGACCGAAGCAGGGGTAAAGATTTATGAATATACGCCCGGCTTTATTCATGCGAAAACCTTTGTAGTGGACGACGATTATGCAGTAGTGGGAACCATCAATCTGGATTACCGCAGTTTATATCTGCATTTTGAGTGTGCTGCATGGATGTATCAGACAGACAGCGTTGCGGCGGTAAAGGAAGACTTCTTTAAGACCCAGCAGCTAAGTCAGGAGATCACCCTGGAAGAATGCAGGAAAGTTTCTTTTGTGCGCAAACTTGGCCGTTCGGTATTAAGAGTATTTGCACCTTTGATGTAATGAAAATAAAAAAGGAAGAGCATTTTGCTCTTCCTTTTTTGTATGCTGTTATTTGGAAAGAAGGTCGAGAAGATAGCTGTTTAAAGCATCTGAATCAGAAAAATCAACGAAATCTTCCGGTGTAAAAGTAACATTTCCAACTTCCTGAGCATTTCCCAAAAGATCCTGACGCATTGCATCAAATTCTTCTAAAGAGATTTCGTTTGCACCGGCCATAATGCTGTCATAGTAGGTATCCACTCCGTCGTAGGTAGTGGAGAACAGGATTTCCTGCAAAACTTTTCCGTCTTCCATCATGATATAGCTTTCCTCTGTTTCGTTTTGAGTCTCAGAGGTCAGTTCCCGAACTGCAACATGTTTGAGAATCGCGCCATTTTCTCCCTGATACACAGTGAAGTTCAGTTCCGGTGAGGTGTTGGAGAGAACAAAGGTTCCAAGCTCTTCGGTTTTATCGCCGCTGATCCGGTAGACTACAGCGTTAAAGTTTACATCGTTGTCATACAGGAAGATCAGCTCTTTTGCTCCATCGTTGTCCATATCTTCCAGAAATGCACGCCCCTGTTGATTGCTGGTAACGCCTTCCTCTTCGATTTGTGCCCATTTGTCTGCCCAAACAGTACAGAAATCTTTGGCAATTTCTTCGTTGGAACGACTAAACGAAACATCAGTGGTTGAAGTATTTTCTTCCACGCCAGATTCATCAGATGTTTCCTGTGTGGTTTGTCCGGAAGATTCCTGCTCGTTCTGCTGAGAGCATCCAAACATTCCAACTGCAATCACTGCTGCCAGAATAGATGCGAATATTTTTTTATTGTATTTTGTCATGGCAATTCCCCCATTTTACAAATCCAAATCATTTTTTCTGATTCTATTGTACCATAGGATTTGTATGAAAGAAATGCAGGAATTATGAAATCTTCTTTTTTATGTTTTTCTTTTGAGGTTCAGATGGCTTTAAAACGACACCGCTGAGAGCGGGAACAGTCAAGGAAAGAGTGATTTTATCACTGTAAGGATATTTGCTTTTGACAGTAACATCGCAAACGTTTGTTTCCTCCGGATCAAGTGTATCCAGAATCGAAACAAGACCACAATCCAGTTCCAACGTACATTGAGCATCCTTGTCCGAAAGATTGATGGCAGCAATCAGGCTGTTTTGCTGATAATCGCTGCGCTGAATGACAAAAATAGACGGTCCCATATGCAGCCAGCGAAAATACCGACTGTCGTAGTCCTGTTCCCACAGGCAGGGAAATTCAAGATATAGCTTGTGGAGTTTTTGCAGAAACTGATGAAATTTTTGATGAGCAGGATAGCTTAAAAGATTCCAGCCGGGTTCACGCTGTTCGCTCCATTCCAAAAATTCGGCAAGTTCGTTGCCCATAAAGGAAAGCTTTTTGCCCGGATGGAAGAACAAATACAGATACAGGCATCGCAGCTGTGCAAATTTTTGCTCATAGTTGCCCCAAAGCTTGTCAATGATCGTTTTCTTGCCATGGACCACCTCATCGTGTGAAAGAGGGAGAAGGTGGTTATTCTGATAAAAGTAGCTCATCGAGAACAAAAAGCGATTGGTCATGGCAGAACGTTCTCCAAATGGGGTAGCAAGGTAATCCAGAGTATCGTGCATCCATCCCAGATCCCATTTGTAGTCAAATCCCAGTCCGCCATAAACTACTGGTGCAGTCACTTTTGGGTAGTCACTGGAATCTTCCGCAATCAGCATGACTTCGGGGTGTTCCTGCCACAGGTCATAATTGACACTGCGCAAAAACCAAAGGCCGGCATCATTTAGTCCATCTTCTTTTTTTTCATTGCGGTAAATTAGGTTTGCAACAGCATCGTAGCGGATACCGTCCGCATGGTAGACGGAGATCCAGAAATTTAAAGAGGAGCGCAGAAAGCTGATAACGTGAGGCTTTGTAAAATCAAATAAAGCGGTGTCCCATGGGCTGTAGCGCTGATTTTCGTCATCCGGCTCGTACATACAGGAACCATCAAACAAATGAAGCGCATGAAAATCCCGAACGAAATGGGTGGGAACAAAATCAAAGATAACCCCAATTCCTGCCTGATGACAGCAATCGATCAGCTTCATCAGCTGTTCGGGTTTTCCATAGCGGCTGGTAGCGCTGAAGTATCCCGAAACTTGATATCCCCAGGAGGCATCCAGAGGATATTCGGTCAGTGGGAGCAGTTCGATATGGGTATATCCCATCTCTTTTAAATAAGGGATCAGCTGGTCGCAGATTTCATCATACTGGTAGAAACATTCTGCATCCTCTCCATCTTTTCGTTTCCAGGAGCCGAGATGCAGCTCATAGATGTTGAGCGGGCGATCGAAGTTTTTACCGCGTTTGGAAAGCCATTCGCTGTCCTGCCATATGTGGTGATTTAAACAGGTGATGACAGAAGCATTTTCTGGTCGGAGTTGACTGCTGAACGCAAACGGGTCAGCACGGTCCCACACCTCACCGCTCTGGGTAGTGATCTGGTATTTATAACGCTGTCCTTCCTGCGGGTCAGGGGAGACCAAGGTCCACACGCCGCAGTCCAGCCGCTGCATCTGCCAGGGCTGCCAGGAACTGAAGTCACCGATCAGGCAGACGTTTTTTGCATTGGGGGCATAAACGGTAAAGCGCACCTGAGAGCAGTTATCCTCCCATACAAAGTGTGCGCCGAAGTGTTCATATCCAAACAGCCCCCGTCCGCGCAGATATTCGATTATTTTTTCTCTATCCATTCTCACGCCACCTTCCTGTAATTTCTGATTCTATTATACGATTTTCCAGTGCAGTTGAACAGTACCATCTGACTTTTCGTCAGAAATTTTAAAAAATAGTTGATAAAAAATTATCAACTATTGAAAAATTACTGTGAATCATGCATAATGTAGAAGGAGAGAAATCTTGGAACATAGTTTGGAGAGGTCTTTCCAAATATCGGATTCGAGGAAAGTGAGGCATGAATTTATGAAGATCGGAAGCGTTAAGGAAATTAAAAAGTATGAGTACCGTGTTGGTCTGACCCCAGATAATGTAAAGAGTTATGTCAATGCAGGACATCAGGTATATATTGAACGCAACGCCGGAGTCGGTTCTGGTTTTATGACCGAGGACTATGTCAAAGCCGGTGCAATTATTCTGGAAAGCGCAAAGGAAGTCTGGGCAACTGCAGATATGATCGTTAAGGTAAAAGAACCGCTTCCCGATGAATACCCACTTTTCCGAAAAGGGCAGATTATCTATACCTACCTGCATTTGGCAGCAGACCGTGCACTGACCGATGCAATGCTGGCAGCAGGAGTGTCCGGAGTTGCTTATGAAACACTGGAAGACAGAGGCTATCTGCCGCTGCTTGCACCGATGAGCCAGATTGCCGGCAGACTGAGTGTGCAGGAAGGTGCAAAATATCTGGAGAAATTGTATGGTGGTTCCGGTGTATTGCTTTCGGGTGTACCAGGAACGCCAAAAGCAAAAGTTGTCATCCTTGGCGGCGGAAGCGTCGGAACCAATGCGTGCAAGATTGCTGTGGGCATGGGTGCGGATGTTACCATCATGGATATCAACATCCACCGACTGGAATATCTGGATGATATTTTTGGCTCCAGAATCCAGACACTGTATTCCAACGATGTAAACGTCGAGAATGCACTGAAAACGGCAGATCTTGTCATCGGCAGTGTATTGATTCCGGGCAAGAAAGCGCCGAAGATCATTCGTCGTTCCTACCTGCGTGAGATGCGTCCAGGTTCGGTTATCGTTGACGTAGCGGTTGACCAGGGCGGTTGCTGTGAAACCACCCATATGACCTATCACGATGACCCGATTTACAAAGTAGATGGAATCGTACATTATTGCGTGGGAAATATGCCGGGTGCTGTTCCAAGGACATCCACCATTGCGCTGACCAATGCAACTTTGAGCTATGGCCTGCTGCTTGCAGAAAATGGTCTGGAAGCTGCCTGCCACAAAGATCCAAGAATGTACTCCGCAGTCAATACCTATGACGGTAAGCTGACCTACAAGAACGTTGCAGACAGCTTCAAGATGGAATACACTGATATCCATGAATGCTTTTAAATACTATTAAAAGATAAATAAAAAAGATTCGTCCACTTTTAAGTGGGCGAATCTTTTTGTTAAGAATGAAAGATTTCTTTTGCAAGCTTTTCAAAGGCAGGCAGCGAGCGCAGAATCTGTTCCTTGCTGACACAGTAGGAGAGACGGAAATGTCCTTTTCCGGCAAAGGAAGAACCTGGAACCAGCAGGATGTTATATTTTTTTGCAAGTTCGCAGAAAGCCTTATCATCACCATCTGGTACTTTCGGGAAGAGGTAGAATGCACCCTGTGGTTTGATACACTCAAATCCCAATTTAGTGAGGTGCTGATATAGAATATCGCGATTTTCCTGATAGATGCTGACATCGACGCTTGCATCCAAAGTTTTTGCGATTACCTTCTGGAACAGGGAAGGCGCATTTACAAATCCAAGGATTCGGGTAGCAACGTTGAGCGCCGAAAGAATATCGGAAAAATCATCCATATCGTTGTTTACAACGATATAACCGATTCGTTCTCCCGGAAGGGAAAGAGATTTGCTGTAAGAATAGCCGATGAATCCATTATGGAAGTAGTGAAGAATGAAAGGAACGGTGACTCCGTCATAAACGATCTCACGGTAAGGTTCGTCCGAAATGACATAGATGCTGGTGGAAAGCTCCTGTTCCTTTTCGGTCAGCACCTGTTCCATCTGGGAAAGCAGCTCTGCCGGATAGACAACACCGGTTGGATTGTTTGGTGTATTCAAAATGATGGCTTTGGTTTTGCTGGTGATTGCTGCTTTCAAAGCAGTCAGATCTGGCAGGAAAGTTTCCGGATCAGTATTGACGATCACCAGCTTACCGTCAAAATTCTGCACATAGTTTGTGTATTCGCTGAAAAATGGCGCAAAGACAATGACCTCATCTTCCGGATTGAGCAGGGTCTTTAAAATGACATTCAGTCCACCTGCTGCCCCACAGGTCATGACGATATTCTGTGCAGAAAATGCAGTGCCATGCTGATGATTGATATGTTCCGCAATGGTTTGACGAACATCTTCATAGCCGGAATTGTTCATGTATCCATGAACAGTTAACGGATTTTCTTCATTCAAAATATCGGTGATCGCAGTGCGGATTTGTTCCGGCGGTGTGACACTTGGATTGCCGATGCTGAAATCGAATACATTCTCTGGTCCGTACAGCTTGGCAAGACGATTGCCTTCCTCAAACATAGCGCGGATGACCGAACTGTTTTTGACAAGATTTTGCATTTTATGAGAAATCATGGTGAAAACCTCCAAAAAGGATCAATTTCATTTGACACTTTATCGATTCAAAGCGATAATATTATTATAATACTTCCCTTTTAAAAATCAAGGGAGGATTTGTTCTTTCACGCGATACAAATAAAAACGATTTTTGATGCCGACCTGTTCAATCAAACCAAGTTTACGCAGAACCAGAAGGAAATAGGAAGTCTGCCGGCTATTGAGGCGGCAAAGACTACGGATATCGGAGGAGCAAAACTCCGGCGGAAGATCGTCGGGCAGAAACTGTAAAAGATCGGAAGGGGAGTTTAGCGCGACTTCACCTAAAATAGAGGAGGGTACCATCTGAGAGCGAGAGGAGCCTTTTTTTGGGTTCTTGTCGTATCCATCCAGCAGACGGTATTCTTCACTTTCCAAAAGGGGAAGGGTGAGTGAAAATTTTTCCTGCCATAACAGGTCCAAAATACTGTACAGTTCCCGAAACAGGTCATAGGCGGCTGTCTTTTTGGGAGATTTGCGGCGTGAAGTAATTTCACCGGTTTGAGGGTCAATCCAGACAACCCATTTGACCAGCACCACAGGATAGACAATCCTAACCGGATAATGTTCCAAAAAGAAGGAGAGTTTCTTTCGCATCTGTCCAAATCCTTTGGTTTGGATTTCAATGACACCATTTTGATCTGCAATATCTGCAACAAAACGTCCCAGATTGATTTCCTGACAGCTGGGATTAGGGCAGTAATAATTTTTCAGGATAGCATGCTGCACCTTTTCGGAAAGAGAGCCGATACCGTGCTGTAAAAAATTATGATCGAAAACAAGATCCCGGCATCGGATAAACTCCTCCGGTCTGGGAGATTGAATCTGTAATGGCATGTTGGGTCACTCCAGTTTGACGGATTAAGAATCATTCAGCATGATTATACCATTTTAAGAGTGAAAAAACAAAAGTCTGGGAAAATATGGAGAAAAAAGAAATAAAATTTGAAAATTTTGTAACAGGGGAAAATAATTTTGCAAAGTTATCTGTAAAAATACAATGATATTTCTTTAGAATTAGGGTGAACTGACAAAAAACAAAATATTCTGTTTGTTTTTATGCAAGTATACTGTGGCTTACAAATATGATAATTTGCAGATGGAATCCTTTGTATAGGGTTGCTAAGTGAAATTTTAACAAGGTTTTTCCACCAAAAAATGGGAGAAATTTGACAATTTTGGTGGGGATAGAAAAAAATGATTGAAGTTTACCAACTTTTCTTCAATTTTATATTGCATTTTGATTAAAAATTATGTACACTATATATAACAGAGTAAAGAGCGTCAATTGGGATATTGACGAATAAGGATAGAAGAGGGGATTTGTTCATGTCTAACAGATTGTTTCAAGGAATTGTTCATCAGATGAGAGACTCCATCGACCGTGTCATCGGCGTGGTAGACAGCTATGCGGTCACCATCTCCTGCAGCGACTTGACACGCATTGGAGAAACCAATGAATATCTGGTTTTGGACCTCAACGAAAATACGGACATTTTTGTCCGCGACGGTTACACCTACAAACCGTTTGGAACAAGAGCAAAACCAGATTATGCGGTATTTGTAGAAGGAACCGATGAAATTGCAACCAAATTCTGCAATATTCTGGCAATCTCTTTTGCAAGCATCAAACAGTATTATGATGAAAAGTATGACCGCAACAACTTTATTAAGAATGTTATTCTGGAAAACATTCTGCCGGGTGATATTTATGTCAAGGCAAGAGAACTGCACTTCAACACCGATGTAAACCGTGTTGTTCTGCTGGTACGTGTTGTCTCTTCCAATGATATTTCCGCGTTCGATGTTATCCAGAACCTGTTCCCGGACAAGCAGAAAGACTTTGTATTCAATATCAGTGAAAAGGATATTGTTCTGGTCAAGGAGATAAAGGCGGGTATCAACAGCAAAGATATCGAAAAACTTGCACGCTCGATTGTAGACACTCTGGGCAGCGAGTTCTATACCCGCGTTGTTGTTGGTATCGGAACCATCGTTTCGGGTGTGAAAGAGCTGAGCAAGTCCTTTAAGGAAGCGCAGGTTTCCCTGGAGGTTGGAAAGGTATTTGATACAGAAAAAGCAATTGTCAGCTACAACAACCTTGGTATTGCCCGTCTGATTTATCAGCTGCCAACCACACTGTGTGAAATGTTCCTCAAAGAGGTATTTAAGAAAGGCTCCATTGACAGCCTTGACCACGAGACCCTGTTTACTATCCAGAAATTCTTTGAAAACAATCTCAACGTTTCGGAGACTTCCAGAAAACTGTTTGTACACAGAAATACTCTGGTATATCGTCTGGAAAAGATCAAGAAACTGACCGGCCTGGATTTGAGAGAATTTGATCACGCAATTGTGTTTAAAGTAGCATTAATGGTAAAACGTTATCTGACCGCAAATCCAGTAAAATATTAATTTTTGCCACAATGACAGGCTCGGGAAGATTTCTCGAGTCTGTTTTTTTGGTCTGTATTTCAAAAGAAAATATAATTTTTTGTTTTTCGTCTGTAACTTGTCTTGGAAAGAAAGACAAAACAAAGTAAAACATTACAAATGTCGCCAGAAAATGTAAACTTTTTTTCAAACTCGAGAGCGAATATGAGCAAAGTGTTGCGAGAAAAAACAAAATGTATTATAATTGTGAATGTTAAATCAGAAAAAATTGGCAGGAAAGCTCGTAAAAGATCATGAGATGCGGGCAGAAGAAACTTGCCGCCAGAAAAGCTGTCTGGTAATTATTTATGATAAGGCGGTGTTGGGGTGATTGAATTTACCAATGTCTCCAAAGTCTACGATAATGGAACCAAGGCACTGAATAATGTCAGCCTTCGTGTAGACAAGGGAGAATTCGTATTTGTTGTTGGTCCTTCGGGAGCAGGAAAGAGTACCTTTATCAAACTGTTGCTTCGTGAAGAGACTCCGACCAAGGGAATTGTAAAAGTAAACGGATATAACTTAAATAAAATCAAGAAACGTCAGATTCCGCAGTTCCGTCGTTCGCTGGGCGTTGTGTTCCAGGACTTTAGATTGATTCCGCAGATGACCGTTTATGACAACGTTGCATTTGCACTGCGTGTTACCAATGTAACCAACCGCTCGATTCGTCAGCGCGTTCCTTATGTGCTGGGACTGGTTGGCCTTGCGGCAAAGGCAAGAAACTATCCGGATCAGCTTTCGGGTGGTGAGCAGCAGCGTGTCGCACTGGCAAGGGCTTTGGTAAATAACCCACCGCTTTTGATTGCGGACGAGCCTACCGGAAATATCGACCCAGAACTTTCGCTGGAAATCGTAGAGCTGCTCAACGAAATCAATAAATACGGTACAACAGTTGTTATGGTAACACATGAGCACGAACTGGTGTCCCGCTTTAACCGTCGTGTTATTACCATCGACCACGGCAGCGTGGTTGGAGATGGCTCGCTGAACGATGATTGGGGGGATTTCTATGAAGGGTAGCAGCATGGGTTACCTGCTCAAAACAGGTTTTAAAAATGTGTACATGAACCGACTGATGTCCTTTGCATCGATTGGTGTTCTGGTTGCCTGCTTGATGTTGATCGGCAGTGCGGTTCTGCTCTCGCTGAACATGCAGGTAATTGTAGGCGCTGTTGAGGATGAAAACGAAATGGTTGCCTTTTTGAACATGGATGTTTCGGACGAACAGGCAAAACAGATCGGTGAAGAAATCAAGAACATACCGGAGATTGAGGAATACTACTTCTACTCTTCGGAAGAAGCATGGGCAGAAGAACAGAAAAAATGGGGCGCAGCAAGCGCTATGGTAGAAGTTGACGTGGACGGAAACGATTTGGGTCCGATTCTTCCAGATGCTTATCGTATTAAACTGAAAGATGTCAGCCAGACTACCCTGGACAGCGTGGAACAGCAGCTTCTGGAAATTGATGGAATTGATCCGGATATCCGCACACCAAGTGAAGAAGCCACCATCCTTTCGGATTTGGAACGAGCAATCTCCACTGTGGGTGGTGTCATTGTCATCATTCTTGCAGTTGTCTCGGTGGTTATTATTGCAAATACCATCAAAATTACGATCTTCTCGCGCCGCAAAGAGATCAGCATTATGCGACTAGTTGGTGCGACCAACACCTTCATCAAAATGCCATTTATCATTGAAGGTATGCTGATCGGACTGATTTCTGCGCTGATTGCATTTGGCGGTCTGTGGGTCGCATACAACTACGCCACCCAGTTTATTATGACCAATCCTTCCTCTTGGCTGGAAATCGCGATTGGCAGATTGATTAACTTCAAAGATATTGCACATTACATGTTAGCAGGATTTGCAATCGGAGGCTGCGGTCTGGGTATCATCGGAAGTAACCTCTTTATCCGCCGTCATTTGAAGGTGTAGCCATAGAAAGGAAGTGCAGGCATCTGTGGAACAGAAAAAAACAGGTGGTTTGTTAAAATGGATTGCAGTTGCTCTGGTGGCAGCAATTCTGCTTGCTTTGCCTGCTTCGGCGTCTTGGGAGACAGAAACCAGCACGCAGGATGACGATTATATCAGCGTGGAAGATTCGGAAACCTTACGCCAGCAGGAAATCGACGAGGCAAACCAAAAGAAAGCAGAACGCGAGCAGCAGAAACAGGAATATCAGAGCCAGATTACCGACTTGCAGTCCGAGCTTGATAAACTCAAAGAGGAACAGGCGGAACTCCAAAACAAGCTGGCTGGTGTTACTGATAAAAAACAGCAGGCTCAGGCAGTTAAAGATTCGCTGGATGCGGATTTGAACAATGTGTTGAGTCAGATCAGTACCTTGACATTACAGATCGATGCAATGAATGAATCGATCAAGATGACACAGGAGGATATCGAAACCTCTAAGAAAAATATTAATGAACAGATCAACCTTCTGAGAAAAAGAATCCAAACTTCCTATAAGGCTGGATACAGTGATGCTTTGTCGGTTGTACTGGGAGCAGACAGCTATTATGACAGCTTGGTCCGCACCAAGGTAATTACCGAGATTGCAGACCGCGATCAGGAGATTATTACCGAGCTGACTCAGGAAAAGGAAGAGCTGGAAGAAAAAGAACAGCAGCTCAAACAGGAACAGGAAGAACTGGAAAAAGCTAACAGTGAGCTGGAAGATTCCAAGAGCTCCCTGAGCAAGAAGATCAGTGCGGCACAGGCTGAAATTGAAGATATCAGCAAGCTCGAATCCGAGTATATGGCAGACGTAGCGGCAAGCCAGCAGAAAGCAAAAGAGATGGAAGATGAGATCTCGGCGGTATACGCTGCAATCGACAGTCTCTCCACTGCTGAAAACAGTGAGTATGTCGGCGGTGAGATGAAGTGGCCGCTGCCAGGATACAGCACCATTTCTTCCGGTTATGGTTGGCGCTTTAATGGTACAGACTTCCACACCGGTATTGATATCACCGGCGGCGGATGTATGGGTGCAGATATCGTTGCAGCCAACACCGGAACGGTTGTTAAGGCAAACACCTCCTACGTTGCAGGAAGCGGCTATGGTATGTATATCATTATTGACCATGGCGGCGGAAAGAGCACACTGTACGGACACTGCAGTCAGCTGCTGGTATCCGAAGGTCAGGTCGTTTCCCGTGGACAAACAATTGCAAAAGTTGGTAGTACCGGATGGTCGACAGGTCCGCATCTGCACTTTGAAGTGCGTGAAGGCGGTCAGCACGTCAACCCGCTTCCATATTTGCAGGGCAATGGTTAAAATCAAAAACCTCCTTCTCTTGTCAGAAGGAGGTTTTTTTGGTATTCTTATAAAGAGAGAAGAATAAAATAAAGAGAATCGAACAGGAAGGGAGGGATGACGATGAAAAACAACAGAATGGATGAATGGATGGAGGTACCGGTTGCCCTGATTAGTACCCTTTTGATGCTGTTGGTCAGCTGGTTTGTTTTTGATCTGTTTGGATTTTCCTGCGACCAGACCTGGCAGTTTATTTTATTTATGATTGGTTTTCTTGCTCTTGATCTGCTTTTTGGTGAGCTTTCAGACCGTTTGGAATTGTGGTTGGTCAAGAACCGATGGATACGGGGATTTTGGGAAGTGACCTTAAGCCATGCTATGATCGATTTTCTCAGCGCTTTGGGAATGTTGTTGATTTTGCGTCATCTCCCTGGAATCCATATCAAAGCGGTGGGAGCTTACCGTTTTGCATTTGTTTGGGGCTTAACCTCGGTTGCAGTCTGCTGCTGGGATGAATGGGGTCCCAGAGATGAGGATTAACCCAAATCAGAAAAAGCAAGAGAGAAACGGATTTCAGCCCCAACGGGGTCCTGTTTGCGAGCACCATCTGGGGTAAATCCCATCTTAGTATAAAAACAGTGCGCTGCAGTGTTGCTTTCCAATGCCCACAGGGTTACTTTGTTCATCCCCAGTTTCTTTAACTCATCAAAGGCATACAGCATCAGTGCTTTTCCAATTCCTTGTTGTTGGTATTCTTTTAAAAGGTAGATTGCCCGAATCTCACCAGTGAGGCTGTCAGCGTCCGGATCGCGACTTTTGCAGTAGCGACAGAAGCCGGCAGGAGAACCATCCACCAGTGCGATTAAAAACTGTTTGCATCCTTCCGCCTCGAATCGCTGCTGACTGCGCTGAGCAGAAAGTTGGTTCAGAAAGTTTTGATCGATCAATCCAGTATAAGTTTGCAGCCAGGATTGGTAGTGGATCATACCCAGATCGGCGGCATCGGAAAGAGAGGCAGGACGAATAATAAGGGATGTCATTTTGTAGCCTCCTTTTTTATTTTTTACTGATTGCTAAAATCCCCCTGAGAATTTCTCAGGGGGATTTTTTGTGTAAACTTTAGTAAAGTTTTGCACCAGCAGGGATGCGGTCATTGACCATCAGAAGGTTCAGACCTTCGTGACCGTCTTCTTCATGAACCGCAGAAATCAGCATACCGCAGGAATCAATACCCATCATCTTGCGAGGTGGCAGGTTTACGATTGCGATGCAGGTCTTGCCAAGCAGTTCTTCTGGTTCATAGTATTCATGAATACCGCTGAGGATAACACGGTCAGTGCCGGTTCCGTCATCCAGAACAAATTTCAAAAGCTTTTTGCTCTTTGGAACTGCGGTACATTCTTTTACCTTTACAGCGCGGAAATCCGATTTTGCAAAGGTATCAAATTCTACCATCTCTTCAAAGAGTGGCTCGATCTTTACTTTGGAGAAATCGATTGGTTCTGCTTTTACTTCTTCCGCAACTGGAGTGGTTGCAACAGGTGTGGTTGCAGTAGCTTTCTTTGCTTCTCCGCCGATTGGCTTCATAGTAGGGAAGAGCAGAACGTCACGAATGGATGGCTGGTTGGTCAGGAACATAACCAGACGGTCAACACCCATACCGAAACCACCTGTTGGCGGCAGACCGTATTCCAGAGCAGTGATGAAGTCGTTGTCCATATCGGTAGCTTCTTCGTCGCCCTGTGCTTTCAGCTCCAGCTGATGTTCAAAACGTTCTTTCTGGTCGATTGGGTCGTTAAGCTCGGAGAATGCGTTTGCAAACTCACGGCCGGTGATGAACAGCTCGAAACGTTCGGTGTAGCCCGGGTTATCTGCCATTCTCTTGGACAGAGGGGAGATTTCAACCGGATGACCCATCAGGAAGGTTGGCTGGATGAGCTTGTCCTCAACGAATTCATCGAAGAACAGATTGAGAATATCGCCTTTGAGGTGACGTTCTTCGTACTGAATGTTGTGCTCTTTTGCAACAGCTCTTGCTTCTTCCAGAGTGTGGATTTCGTTGAAGTCTACGCCGGCATATTTCTTAACAGCGTCAACCATGGTGATACGTGCGAACGGTTTGCCAAGGTCGATTTCTTCGCCGCCATAAACGACTTTGGTTGTGCCCAGTACCTTTTCGGTAACATAGCGCAGCAGCTCTTCAGTCAGGTTCATGATGTCTTCGTAGTTGGAATATGCCTGATAGAACTCGAGCATGGTGAATTCCGGATTGTGTTTGGTGTCCATGCCTTCGTTACGGAATACACGGCCGATTTCGTAAACCTTATCAAAGCCGCCGACAATCAGACGTTTCAGGTGCAGCTCAAGAGCGATACGCAGATACATATCGATGTTGAGGCTGTTGTGATGTGTGATAAATGGACGAGCAGCAGCACCGCCTGCGATATTGTGCAGAACAGGGGTCTCAACTTCCAGATAACCTTTTGCATCCAGGAAGTTGCGCAGCTCTTTGATGATCATGGAACGTTTTACGAATACGTCACGAACTTCTGGGTTCATGATAAGGTCAACGTATCTCTGACGGTATCTCAGGTCAGTGTTGGTCAGACCATGGAATTTTTCCGGCAGAGGCAGCAGGGATTTGGACAGCAGGATTGCCTCGGTAGCACGGATCGAGATTTCACCGTGTTTGGTACGGAAAACCTCACCCTTTACGCCAACGATATCACCAATGTCCCATTTTTTGAACTGGTCATAGATTTCTTCGCCAACAATGTCGCGTTTGATGTAGACCTGAATTCTGCCGGAAGAATCTGCAACGTCAAAGAAGGATGCTTTACCCATTGCACGTTTGCTCATGATACGTCCAGCAATGGAAACAGGCTGATTCTCCAGCTCATCAAAACGCTCAGCAATCTGCTGTGCGTAGATGGTGCGGTCATAACGGGTCTGTTCAAATGGGTTTCTGCCAGCTTCTTTTAAAGCGGCAAACTTTTCGCGGCGAACACGAAGCACTTCAGAAAGTTCTTCAGCGGTCGGTTCGGTGTTCTGGTTTTCCAGATTTTCTGCCATGTATTTTCCGTCCTTTCGGTATGATAATTTACAATAAAAAGTATCTGCATGAATGCAGACAGTTACACCCTATATTATAACTTTTTTTTCGACGAAATACAATCAAAAAATAACGGCGATTTCTTGCGTTATTTCGTTACTTTATACCAAAGCAGCTTGAAGCTGTACACTGTATCGCGCTTTGGTTTGGTGGGAAGTCTCGGTTTCAGCACACGGCGACGCTTAAGTTAGCACACTCGCTCGGCGAGTGAAAAAATTTCGATAGAACCAAAAATTTTTATTTGCCTTTGGCACCAAGTTTCTGCAAGAAAAAAAGCAGGGTGAATTCACCCTGCTTTTTCTAAAAGAAATAATCTGTTATTCAACGTTTACGATCTGATACTCGATTTTAGCACCGGATGGTACCGTTACCATAACCGAATCGCCTGCTTTGTGACCAAGCAATGCTTTGCCGACAGGGGACTCATCAGTGATGGTGGACATATCGTTGCTCGATTCAACCGAGCTGATGATACGGTAGGTCATTTCATCGCCAAATTCCACGTCACGGATGGTAACAAAGCTGCCGATCGAAACAGTACCTTTGTTATCAGATTTTGCAACGATTTTTACATTTTTCAGCTGATTTTCCAGAGTAAGAATACGAGCTTCTACGATTGCCTGTTCATTTTTGGCTTCATCGTATTCGCTGTTTTCGGAAAGGTCGCCAAAACCGCGTGCAACACGAATCTTTTCCGAGATTTCTGCACGGCGGGTAGTTTTCAGTTCATTGAGTTCTTTGACCAGGTCGTTGTAGCCTTCCTGGGTCATAACGATTTCGTTAGCCATGATGCATGCTCCTCTCAGCGGCAGATGGTGGCATGGTCCACAAAAGCCGCCGTTTTATTTAATGGGTTATTTTGGATGTACAAACATCCTATCAACAAGATACCCTTTATGCAGTCGTTTTCAGTTTTTGGGGTAACGTTTGTGATAATAGTTGTATTATAGTCAAAGAGAAGGATGCTGTCAAGCAGGAATCAGACAAAACACTTAAAAATAATGGAAACAGATTCAAATATTTTGTAAATTTTTGAGCTTTTAAATCCTTTATCCCAAAACTCCTTCGCGAAATCGTTCCAAAAGAAGACCGGCAGCGTCATACGGGGTAAGGAGAAGCTGTCCGCTGTCAGAATTTTGGCGGCAGATTTGTCGACAGGAAGTTTTCTTTAATACGGAGCATCGTCCGAGGCTGTATAATGCAGAAAGAAACTCAGCTGCGGGAATATCTGTTCCTGTAATGCCGGTCAGGGAAGGAGGAAGAATGGGTACAGGTGAGTGAAACAAAATGGTATGCTCTGGGACAGTATCTGGAGGAAAGGGGAGAATGCAGGGAATATCATGATGTACCAGCTGATTTTCCGGTGAAAAAATCAGCTGGCAGTCCAGTAATATGTGTGATTCAGAAGAAAATAAAACAGGTGCTCCATACTCCTGCATCATCCGGTGTGCAAATTGTTCGGCAGCAGACAGATTTTCGGTGAACAGATGGACCTGCGGCAGGTGACGCAGTGCAAATTCGGCAAGTTCCGGATGATGAAAAACAGGATCGACAATGCCGAGAACTTGACAGGGAAAAGGAATTCCGCTGAGCGTGAGCAGCTCAATAGCAGAATTTAAGCAAAGTATCTGCATAAATTCAGGATACTGTTTGCACGAAAAAAAGTTCATTCCGTTTTTTTCTAGACGCTGACGGGTTTGGGGTGGGATATTGGGGGAAAGGATAACCGGAGAAGGGCAAAGTTCACACAGCTTTTTTGCAGAGAGGTGTTTGATGCGCCCTAACTGTACATATTGTATCTTTTTGCCAAACAGGGAAAGTGTTGTACTTTTTTCAATCATTCGGGGAAAAAAGGGAAGAAACCGTTTATTATGACGCAGTGGAAGTGGGCAGGAAATGATGGACAACAACAAAGTGCCTCCTTTCATAAGGTATTGTTAGCATTACTATATGCACAAACAGAAAAGTTCATGAAAGATTTTGAAAAGGATGCCGGCTAACAACTAGACTAAATTTATCCGTTTTACCTCTTGACATTCTGTGCTTTGCTTTTTATAATGTGTATATACACGTTACAGGAAAGGAGAGAGCATGGATGACAGATGAGTTGTATGGTTGTCACTGTGGTGGAAGTAATTGCTTCTGTGCAAACATCAAGCGGGCAGAAAATAAAATTACCAGTATTTATAATCATCATCTGGAACAGGCGGGGATTACACGAGGACAATATGCCCTTCTTGTGCACATCGAGGAAAATCCTTGTGTCAGCGTCAGTCATCTGGCACAGCTGGTTGGTTTGGAGCGCACCACTCTGGTGCGAAATCTGAAACCGCTGGAAAACAGAGGACTGATTCAGGACACTGCCTGCAAAGGACGCAGCCGCAGCCTGGAGCTTACTGAGGAGGGGAAACAGGTACTTTCCCATGCTAGGATATTCTGGCAGAAGGCCCAAACAGAGATGGAAGAGGCGCTGGGACCGGAGATGATAGAGCAGTTTCATCTTTTGGTGGAACGGATTATGCAGATATAACGGAAAACGATAAGAAGATAACTATCCTGATGTAAGAAAAAGAGAGGATGATTTTGTTGAATGAGACCAAACATGTAAAGATCAATGTACAGGGAATGACCTGTGCAGCTTGCTCCGCTTCGGTGGAGCGTGCACTGCGACGTGTGGATGGAGTAGTGCAGGCAACGGTAAATCTTGCGACGAACAGTGCAACAGTTCTGTGTGACCCATCCGTTTCTCCGGAGCATCTGGTGGAAGTGGTGAACAAAACAGGCTTCACCGCTGCTTTGGCGGATGAAGATGAAGTCAATGTAGCATTGACCCATACCATCAGCAAAAAGAGATTGATTACCGCTTTGATCTGCGGAGCAGTTGTTCTGTATATTGGAATGTCACACATGCTTCCAGTTCGTCTGCCTCTGCCAGCTGTTATTGATGACAGGGTAAACCCGTTAAACTTTGCGCTGATTCAGCTGGTGTTTACTGTTCCGGTTCTGATTTGTGGAAGAAACTTCTTCATAAACGGAATGAAAAATCTGATCAAACGCCATCCAAATATGGATTCTCTGGTGATGATTGGAACCACAACCGCTTTCCTGTATAGCTTGTATAACACCGTTACAATTGTGCAGGGAAATGCACATGGAGCGCATAATCTGTATTATGAATCGGCGGCGGTAGTGGTTGCTTTGGTGTTGTTGGGTAAGTTTTTGGAAGAAAACAGCAAAAACTCAGCAAAGAAAGCAATCAATTCTCTGGTATCCATGATTCCGAATACAGCCATCCTTTTAAAGGATGGGCAGGAAGTGGAAGTTCCCGCAAAACAGGTGCGTGTCAAGAATATCGTGCTGGTAAAACCGGGAACACGAATCCCAGTAGATGGAACAGTTCTGTCTGGTCAGGCATCGGTGGATGAATCCATGCTGACCGGAGAAAGTCTGCCAGTCTACAAAGAAGTGGGTTCCCATGTTTCCGGCGGTACCATCTGTAAGGACGGTATGCTCCAGATTGAAGCGACCGGAGTTGGCGGCAACACAGCAATTTCTCAGGTGCTGCGTTTGGTTACCGAAGCGCAGGAAAGAAAGGCTCCGGCGGCAAGACTCGCCGACAAGATTTCGGGAATTTTTGTGCCGACAGTAGTTTCGATTGCGATTATCACTTCGATTTTGTGGGCAATCAGCGGCAAGGAACTTGCCTTTGTACTCAATAACTTTGTAGCGGTGCTGGTGGTTGCCTGTCCATGTGCACTGGGACTTGCAACACCGATTGCAGTCATTGCCGGTACCGGACGCGGAGCAAATCTGGGAATTCTTTATCGCGGCGGAGATGTCATTGAAACTGCTGCCGGAGTTAATACCGTTATCTTTGATAAAACAGGAACCATCACCTATGGAAAACTTAAAACAGCAGCAGTTACACCAGCAAAGGGAATTGAGGAGCTGGAACTGTTGGGATACTGTGCGTCAGCAGAATCCGGCTCGGAGCATCCGATCGCTGCGGCAATTCTGGACCATGCACAGCAGGACGGCATTACCGTGATTCGTCCAGAGTCCACACAGAGTATTCCGGGAAGAGGAATCATTGCAAAGGTGGACGGCAAAACAGTGATTGCCGGAACGATGGCATTGATGGAGCTGGAAAAAATTGAAATCCCAGAGGATGAAGATACCACTGTTTTACCGGGATGTACCGCAATCTATGTTGCACTGGATGCAAACTATATCGGAATGATTTCCCTCTCCGATACCATTCGCCCGGATGCCCGAGATGCGATTGCACAGCTGAATGCGATGGGAATCGAGACGGTTATGATCACTGGAGATAATGAAGGAGCAGCAAAACTGATTGCGAAGGAAGCAGGAATTGCTTCGGTAAGAGCACAGGTACTCCCACAGGACAAACACCAGGCAGTAGAGGAGTTTAAAAAGCAGGGACGCATTGTAGCAATGGTTGGAGATGGAATCAACGATGCTCCAGCTCTGGCAGGAGCCAATGTCGGCATTGCTCTTTCCTCTGGAACGGATGTAGCGGCAGAATCTGCAGGAATTATCCTGATGAGGGAAGATCTTCATGCAGTGGTTGATTCGCTCAAACTTTCCCGCAAGACCATGCAGATCATTCGTCAGAATCTGTTCTGGGCATTTATCTATAATATGATTGGAATTCCGATTGCAGCAGGATTGCTGGTTTTGTTTGGTGGTCCAGCATTTTCTCCGGTATTTGGCGGAGCAGCAATGGCATTTTCGTCCGTATCGGTTGTTTCCAATTCTTTGAGACTGACCCGTTATCAGCCAAACAAAAAGTAAGGCTGTTATCGATATCAACTGATTATAGGAGGCTTTTTATGGAAATCAAATTTATCACCGAAGGTATGGCTTGCAGCAAATGTGAAGCAAGAGTAGTGGAAAAACTTTCTTCCATGGCGGGAGTAGATGCAGTAACTGCAAAAGCAGCAGATGGTTCGGTTGTAGTAACTGGCGAGAATCTGGATCGCGATGCACTTGCTCAGGCAATCGAAGACCTCGGTTTTGATGTAATCGAGTAGCAGGCTGAGCCTGCACGCAGCTCGCGTAGTCGGCTAAATGCGAACTTGAGAGCCTCGCTCTCGCGCAGGTCGCTTGCCTCCGGCTGCACTCGTTGGTGCGAAATTGTAGTTTCAGCACGCGGCAACGCTTAAGCTAACACACTCGCTCGTTAGAACAAGAAGGCTTTGACAGAATAAAATAAAAGTTATTATTTTTCTGCTCAACAGCACAGACAACAGAAAAATCTCCCACTGGGAGGTTTTTCTGAAAAGTGCATGCCGTCCGTTTCCAAAGGGTGCTTTTCTCTTACAAAAGCCCCCTCTTTTTCAATCCAAATTTTGGATTGAAAAATTCACCCGCAAAGGCGCTTTCACGGATAAAGTGTTTCGCACTCTGCGGAGTGCGCCCAGAGTTTCACTCTGGACTGGACAACTTTTGAAAAAGTTGACAAAACTTTTATTTCCCTATGGCGAAAAAGTATTGGTCATAACACAAAAAACGGGCAAATCCTTTTGGATTTGCCCGTTTTGCTTGATTAAAGTTGTGCTTCGCAGTAGATGCAGCGGTAGGTGTTGGATTCTTTGTCCACCAGACGGAATGCCTGTGGCAGTTCCTGTTCGATGGTGGTGATGCAGCGAGGGTTGTTGCAGTGATGCTCACCGATCACTGGTTCAGACTCGTCGCGCTGTGGAGCTGGCAGTTCCTTGTTGAATGGAGCAGGAGTAACACCTAAGAGCTTCATGATTAGTGCCATACGGATGATCTTGCCAAAGAATACCTGTTTAAAGTATGCAGCACGTGGATCTTTGTCTACTGCAACCGAGATTTCGTTTACACGCGGCAGTGGATGCAGGATATACATGTCCGATTTTGCAGATGCAAGTTTTTCTGGAGTCAGGATGTAGCAATCTTTCAGACGCAGGTATTCTTCCTCGCTTGCAAAACGTTCTCTCTGAACGCGGGTCATGTAGAGGATATCAAGCTCTGGCATTGCCTCTTCCAAGGTATGAACTTCGGTGTATGGAATCTGTTTTTTGTCCAGAATTTCTGTTTTAACATAGTCTGGAATTTTCAGCTCATCTGGAGAGATCAGTACAAAACGGATACCTTCGTAGCGGGAGAGAGCAGTGATGAGAGAATGAACGGTTCTGCCGAACTTCAGGTCGCCGCACAGACCAACAGTCATGTTGTCTACTCTGCCTTTGAGCTGATGAATGGTCATCAGGTCGGTCAGTGTCTGAGTTGGGTGCTGATGGCCGCCATCGCCTGCGTTGATAACAGGAATTGGGGAGTTCATTGCAGCAACCATTGGTGCGCCTTCTTTTGGGTGACGCATTGCAGCAATATCAGCATAGCCTGCGATAACACGGATGGTATCAGCAACGCTTTCGCCTTTTGCAGCGGAAGAAGAATCAGCGGAAGAGAATCCGATAACGTTGCCGCCCAGTTCCATCATGGCAGATTCAAAGCTGAGTCTGGTGCGGGTGCTTGGTTCATAGAAGAGGGTTGCAAGCTTTTTGCCTTTACAAACTTCAGAATATTTCTGCGGGTTTTTGATGATGTCGTCGCCGACCTGTAAGAGCTGGTCGATTTCCTCCAGGGACAAATCCATTGGATCGATTAAATGACGCATAAAATGACCTCCCGAAAATTTTTTAGCATAAAGAAAAGCCCTTCCACCGTAAAAAAGGGCATGGAAGGGCAGGGATATTCTATAACTAATTGCCAATGCCCTTTCCAGCCTCTCGGTGCTGTCTTTAAAGGGAATTTTCTGTTAATTAAGGATACTATAATCTTTCCCAAAAGTCAATAGTTTGACAAAAAGCGCGGGCAAAAAGTTTAGGAGGAAATTTCACAGGTGTTCCACTTTCCGCTTTTGAGGTAAAACAGACACAATGCAATGGAAAACAGGGTAGCAACCGGAGCAGCTGCGCCAATTCCATACAGGGACAATTCCTTTGGTAGGAAGCTTGTGAGCAGAAATGCCAGAGGGATTCTTACCAGGAAAGTTGCAGCAACGCCGTTTGCCATGGTAAATGTGGTGCAGCCGCATCCGTTTAAGAAGCCATTCATGCAGAAGTAGAAGGAAACAAACATAAAGTCAAAACTAAATGTCCTCAGATATTCAATGCCAGCAGCTGTAACCTGTTCATCCGCCTTAAAAAGAGCCAGAGCGCTCTGCGGCAGAATCTGCACCCAGAAAAAGAAAAACAAAGAGCATAAAAAGGCAAATGCAATGCCTGTCCACATACATTTTTTAGCACGCTGCGGTTTTTGTGCCCCCATATTCTGGGCAGACATGGATGCAATTGCACTGGAGAATGCTCCGGCAGGAAGCATTGCAAAACTTTCAAATTTTGCACAGATGCCGACAGCGGCAGAAGCAACCACACCCAGAGAATTGACGATAGCATTGATAACCAGAAATGACAGGCTGACCATGGTTTCCTGAAGAGAGACAGGAAGTCCCAGACGAATTAAACGCTTTGCCTCATCCGGATAGATGCGGAAGTTTTTGAGTGAAAAGGTGAAGATGAAGTTATTTTTCTGCAAAAAGAAGATTGCGAGCAGCATACTGATTCCCTGAGACAGAATGGTTGCCAATGCAGCCCCGGCAGCTCCCATTTTGACTCCTCCAACAAGGGCAATGTCAAGGACGATATTGCATACACAGGCGATGGCAACAAATTTAAGCGGGTTTTTAGAATCTCCCAGTCCGCGCAGGATAGCACTGATGGCGTTATAACCAAAGATAAAAAGAGTGCCGCAGGAACAGATTCGGACATAACTGAGTGCAGCAGAAAGTGCTTCTGGTGGTGTTTGCAGCAGAGAAAGAACGGTTGGAGCAAAGAAAAATAGCAGTCCGGTAAAAAATACCGCAAGCAATGCAAACAGAGTCAGTGTTGTGCTGATGGTTCGGACTGTTTCTTCCTGACGGCGGGCACCGGAATATTGCGCAATCAAAATGGTACTTCCCATAGTAAGTCCCGCTACCATACTGGTTAAGATCTGCATGACCTGACTGCCGATGGATACAGCAGAAATGCCGGCAGCGCTGTCAAACCAGCCTACAACAATCATATCCACCGCGCCATAAAGTGCTTGAATCAGGTTTGCAAACAGGTAAGGAAGGGCGAATACCAGTAACTTTTGAGTAATACTGCCTTGTGTTAGATCCTGTACATGTAATTTTGACATCATACCACTCCTCAGTAGTTTTGTGTTTGGAAAGTTTTTTATAAAACAAAAACCGGATAAGAGATAAACAACAGCGTTCATCTCTTATCCGGTAAAACTGCACCGCTTTTATAAAAACAGCTTTCCTCCGAGTTCGTGTTTAGTCTAGCACAGCAGATAAAAAAAGTCAATTGTTCTTCCAAAGAGAATATGATAAAATAAGAAAAGTAAAAGGAAAGAGAGGAATCTTTTATGATAACAGCAGAAATCCCAGGATGGGGAAGCTTAGAGATAAAAAATCTGGTTCTGGATTTTAACGGAACCATTGCGACCGATGGCAGATTGATTGAAGGGGTAGCTCCGCTGCTTGCTGAGATCAAACAAAAGAATGTGGATATCTATGTCATCACCGCTGATACCAACGGAACAGTGCGAAAAGAATGTGAAGGACTTCCCGTAGAGGTAATGACCTATGACAGCGGAACGGTGGCAGTGAACAAAATGGAACTGGTTGCAAAATTAGGCGCCCTTCATACTGTCTGTATTGGCAATGGGAGAAACGACAGCAAAATGTTTGCTGCAAGTGCTCTTTCGATTGCGGTGATTGGTCAGGAAGGCACCTTTACGAAGGCGGCAATGCAGGCAGATATCTTGACAGTGGATATCCTGTCAGCACTTTCTCTCCTTACAAAGCCAAACCGTTTGAAAGCGACTTTGAGAGGCTAGGTCAGGTTTTAACTTTTTTAAGATAAAAGAAAATAGTGTTCCTGACTTTGGGCTAGGTCATGTTTTAGCTGGGAATGCTTGTTTTATTGCTTTTCAGGAAAGAAAACAGCATCTGACCCAAAGGTGGAACCAAAGGGAACGATAGGGCATAAGATAAGAACGTGAGGGGCACAAAACCACACAGCCCCTACACCGTAAGGAGGATTTTATTATGTCTTGTCATTCTTGTAATTCCTGCAACTCCCAGTCTTCCCAGAGCAGCTCGATCTCCGATTTCTTTCCATCTGGTTATCGCTTTACCTCGGGTTATCCAAAATACCCATACTACATCAGTGTTCCTGTCTTTGTAGAAGAGGAGGAAGAAGAAAGCTGCAACTGTAACCATAATTGCTGCTGCTGTGTACAGACCTGCTGCTGCCCATGCCAGCATTGTGCAAACAGACCTTGCCCACTGCCTGCTTCTTCGTCCAATTGTGGATGCACCGGCACATCCAGCTCCTCCGGTTGTGGCTATAACCGCATCCGCTGCACAACCCGTTTTTGCAGATAACAGCCGGAAAGAAACCCACTGCCTGGAAATGCTGCCTGAGCTTTGTCTCAGGCGGTGTACTTACAAAATCTGATCCTTACGAAAAAAGCTCTGCCGATTGGCAGAGCTTTTTTAAATGAATAGTTGTTTTGTTTATTAGAGAGAAGCAACGCCTGCTTTAATGCGTTTTACAGCTTCTTCAACGTAGGAACGAGGACAAGCCATATTAGCACGGACAAAACCACTGCCTTCTGGACCAAAGAAGGTACCGCCGTTAAATGCAAGGTGGCATTTCTCTTTGAAGAAAGCGGTCAGTTCTTCGTCGGTCATCTTTAATCCACGGCAGTCAACCCATGCCAGATAGGTGCCTTCTGGTACATGCATTTTCAGAGGAGCGATGGAATTGATTTCTTTTGCAAAGTATTCCAGGTTGCCTTTGATGTATTCGTTGAGCTCATCCAGCCACTGGTCGCACTGGGTGTATGCAGCGATAACAACCGAGTCAACGAACGCATTTGCGCTGCCAACATGCAGATTGCCGAGCAGAGTCTTGAATTTATTGCGCAGTTCTTCGTTTTTGATGATAATGTTGGAAGCCTGGAGACCTGCGAGGTTAAAGGTCTTGCTTGGTGCAGTGCAGAGAATGGTCTTTTCTGCAAGTTCATCCGAGATATTGTTCATTACAATATGATCTTTAAATACCAGATCGTTGTGGATCTCGTCTGCGATGAGGTAGAGGTTGTGTTTGAGGCAGAACTGAGCGATCTTGGTGAGTTCTTCTTTTGTCCATACACGGCCTACTGGATTGTGTGGGCTGCACAGCATGAATGCTTTGGTGTTAGGAGTGATGCGTTTTTCCATATCATCAAAGTCGATGGTGTAGTAGCCGTCGTTGTTAACCAGTGGGCTTTCGATCAGCTTTCTGCCGCAGGCAGTGGTAGCACCACGGAATGGACCATAAACAGGAGAAAGAATCATAACTTCTTCACCAGGTTCGGTAACAGCTTGTACACCCAGTGTCAGAGCGATAACAACACCTGGAGTGAACACGATCCAGTCTTTTTCAACATGGAAGTTGTGGCGGCGCTGCATGAAATCGATAACTGCCTGATAGTATTCATTGCTCAGCTTGCTGTAAGCATATACATGGTGGTTTGCACGTTTTACAAATGCCTCGTAGATTGGAGCAGGTGCTTCAAAATCCATATCAGCAATCCACATTGGAAGGATGTCTTCACCCATGGCATCCCATTTTACACATTCAGTATTTCTTCGATTGTATTCGCGGTCAAAATGATACATAATTCCGTCCTCCTGACTGAAAAAATAATAGCTGAGGTGTATATTTTTAAACATAAAAAGTATATTCCTTATTTTGGGGAATGTCAATTCGCTCGATTTTACAAGAGAAAGCATGAAGTTTTAGATATGTTGTTTAAATCATGTGACTAAAAGGATACATGATGTTGAATTTTTCCCAAAAATAGGCTATACTTTGAGAAAGAATGAGTAAAATGAATTTTTTATCATACATGAGCAGTATAAGAACAGAAGGAGAGATTCAGAGTGGTTGCAATTGGAGCGGTTCAGGGGCGCTTTCAGGGACTGCATATGGGGCATATGGAATTTTTGCTGGAAGCAAAGAAACGGTGTCAGTTTTTGATTATTGGTGTGACCAATTATGACATCCATTCCCAATATATTAAGAATGATGCCAAGCTCAATCGTTTCCAAGAGCAGGCAAATCCTTTTACCTATTTTGAACGTCTGATGATGATTACCGAAAGTATGGTGGAAGCAGGTGTTCCGAGGGAAGAGTTTACGATTGTTCCATTTCCAATTGAAGTACCAGAGAAAATCCCGAATTTTGTACCGGAAGATGTTGTCTTTTTTCAGACAATCTATGATCAGTGGGGAAGAAATAAGGTAGAACAGCTGCAAAAGATGGGATATCAGACCGAAGTGATGTGGGAGCGAACCGATGCAGATCGCTTGACCAGCGGAACTCAGGTGCGCAAATTGATGCAGGAAGGCGGCGACTGGGAGAGTCTGATGCCGAAAGCAGCAGCGAAATATGTAAAGGAACATCATCTGGAAAAAAAGGTGTGTCGGTAAACAGAAAAAAGATAAAAAACTGTTTGCTCCGATTATAATGCGGTCTTTACATAAGAGAAAGAATCATACGAAATCTTTTTATTTAAGTAGCACAAAAAACATAAGCACAGGGTAGATTTGGAAAAATCCCCTGTGCTTTTTTGTTTAAAAAGACGGATTTCTTTTACGCAGTTTTAACAGAACTTCTGTTTTCGATTTTACACAAGAACCTTATACTGTAAATCGACCTGAGAGTTAAGAAATGACAGAAGAGTAAGTCAGGTAAAAAATTGTTCAACAAACAAAAGGAGATTATGAACATGATTTACAGAAAATTATTTGCAGCAATCCTGGCAGGAGTAATGGTAATGAGCATGGCAGCTTGTGGCGGTTCCGAGAGCGGCACAGCTGAATCTACAGAAACAGCACAGACTGAAGAAACAAAAACTGAAGAAACAAAAGAAGAAGAGCCAGCAGAAGAAACAAGCGAACTTTCTGGCAGCGTTTCTACCAACGGTTCCACTTCTATGGAAAAAGTAATCGGTATCCTTTCCGAACAGTTTATGGCAGAAAACCCAGGCGTATCTGTTACATATGACCCAACCGGTTCCGGTACAGGTATTGAGGCAGCTTCCAATGGCTCCGCAGACATCGGCCTTTCTTCCAGAGCACTGAAAGATGAAGAAGCATCCGCTGGTCTGGAAGGCACAACCGTAGCACTGGACGGTATCGCAATCATCGTTAACGCAGAAAACCCAGTAGAAGACATGAGCGTTGAACAGATCGCACAGCTGTTCACAGGCGCAGCTGACTGGAGCCTGGTAGGCGGCGAAGGCGAAGTTGCTTGCATCGGTCGTGAAGCTGGTTCCGGTACAAGAGATGGTTTTGAATCCATCACAGGCACTGAAGATACCTGCGTACTTTCTCAGGAACTGACCTCCACAGGTGCAGTAATCGAGGCAGTAAAATCCAACCCAGCAGCAATCGGTTATGCTTCTCTCTCTGCAGTAGAAGGTCAGGAAGGCATCAAGATGGTAACTGTTGACGGTGTTGCTTGCTCCGAAGAAACTGTTCAGGACGGTACCTACAAAATCCAGAGACCATTTGTTATGGTAACAAACAGCGCAAACGAACTCAGCGAGCCAGCACAGGCATTCATGGACTTCGCTCTCTCTGATGCAGCAGACGATCTGATCCGTGATGCTGGCGCAGTTCCAATGGCTGAATAAGAAATAGACAAGACACGCACGACCACCGGATAAGGAGCATCATTTATGCAGGAACAAAATGTAGCAAATATCCCTTTGGCAAAAACTCAGGGTGATGCAAAGAATACTTCCAGAATCAGTGGTCAAAAGCACAGAAACATAAGAGAAGCGATGGAGATGGCGATGCACGCCATCTTCCTCTTATGTGGAGTAGTAGCAGTTGGCTTCGTGCTTTTGATCAGCATCTATCTGATTGTATCAGGTATTCCAGCAATCAGAGAGGTAGGACTTGTTGACTTCCTCTTTGGACAGAGATGGGCACCAACTAACAAACAGGATCCAGCATACGGAATTCTGCCGTTTATTCTGACTTCTATCTACGGTACAGCAGGAGCTGTAGTTGTTGGGGTGCCGATTGGTTTGATGACAGCGATCTTTCTTTCCAAATGTGCATCTCCAAAAGTTGCAGGTATCATCCATACCGCTGTGGAACTGCTGGCAGGTATTCCATCGGTTGTATATGGTTTGGTAGGTATGATCGTACTGGTTCCGGCAATCCGCGAGATGTTTGATCTTTCCTCCGGTGCATCGCTGCTGGCAGCAATCATTGTACTGGCAATTATGATTCTGCCTTCCATCATCAATGTATCAGAAAATGCACTCAACGCAGTGCCAAAAGAATATGAAGAAGCATCCCTGGCACTGGGAGCTACCAAGATTGAGACAATCTTTAAGGTAAGCCTTCCAGCAGCAAGAAGCGGTGTTGCAACCGCAGTTGTTTTGGGTGTTGGACGTGCAATCGGTGAAGCAATGGCAATCATCATGGTATCCGGTAACGTTGCAAATATGCCGGGACTGTTTACCTCAGTTCGTTTCCTCACCACTGCAATCGCATCCGAAATGTCTTATGCAGCAGCTGGCTCCTTGCAGAGACAGGCACTTTTCTCCATTGGTCTGGTACTGTTCTTATTTATCATGCTGATCAATGTAGTCCTCAACGTATTCATCAAAAACAAGAAAGAAGGAGCCTAACCGATGAAAGAACTTGCATTACGGCGCAAGGTTTATGACCGGACGCTCAAAGGTTTGATGTATTTTTGCACTGCGCTGACCTGCGCTCTGCTTGTGTTCCTGATCGGGTATATTTTCTACCGCGGAGCAGGTACAATCAGTTGGGAACTGCTGACCAGTCAGAGCAGCTATATTAATGATACCATCGGTATCCTTCCAAACATTCTTAATACGCTTTATATCATTTTCATTGCAATGATTATTGTACTGCCTTTAGGGGTAGGTGCGGCAATCTATCTGACAGAATATGCCAAAAACCGAAAAGTCGTTGCACTCATCGAGTTTGCGACTGAAATCCTGACCGGTATTCCATCGATCATTTTTGGTCTGGTTGGTATGCTGTTCTTTATTCAGTTTGTTGGACTCAAACAGGGTATCCTTGCCGGAGGTCTGACTCTGGTTATGATGATCCTCCCAACCATTGTGCGTACCACTCAGGAAAGCCTCAAGACTGTTCCACAGTCTTACCGTGAAGGTGCTCTGGGTCTTGGTGCCGGAAAATGGCATATGATCCGCACTGTTGTTCTGCCAAACGCAATTGATGGTATTGTTACCGGATGTATTCTTTCCATTGGACGTATCGTAGGAGAATCGGCAGCACTGCTGTTCACCGCAGGCTTTGGTCTGGTACTCAATGGATTCGTTCAGTCTTTGCAGTCTTCTTCTGCAACTTTGACTGTTGCGCTGTATGTTTACGCAAATGAACGCGGCGAAACCTCGGTTGCATTTGCAATTGCAACCATTCTGATGATCCTGACTTTGATTATCAACCTGGCAGCAAACCTCACTGGCAGAAAACTCAAGAGAAAATAAGTGTTCAAAGAAACATTTCATAAAGAAAGGTATGGGGCAAAGAATGTCAACCATTATGTCGGCACAGGGACTTAATCTCTGGTACAGCAATAATCAGGCGCTTTATGACGTCAACATGGAGCTGCCCAAAAATCAGATTACCGCGCTGATCGGACCTTCCGGCTGCGGAAAATCCACCTTCTTAAAAACACTCAACCGTATGAATGACCTGGTAGAGGGTATCCGCATCGAAGGAAAGATCCTGTATGATGGTCAGGATATCTACGATCCTCAGGTTGATACAACCTGGCTTCGTAAAGAAGTTGGTATGGTGTTCCAGAAACCAAACCCATTTCCAATGTCTGTTTATGATAATATTGCCTATGGTCCAAAACTGCAGGGCATCCGTTCCAAAGTTCGTCTGGACGAGATCGTTGAGAAATCGCTTCGTGGTGCAGCAATCTGGGATGAGGTAAAAGACCGCCTCAACAAGAGTGCACTCGGACTTTCCGGTGGTCAGCAGCAGCGTCTTTGCATTGCACGTGCGCTTGCAGTAGAGCCAAAAGTTCTTCTGATGGATGAACCAACCAGTGCGCTGGACCCAATCTCCACCTCCAAAATCGAGGAGCTTGCAACCGAGCTGAAGAAGGATTATACCATTATCATGGTTACCCACAACATGCAGCAGGCAGCCAGAATTTCGGACAGAACCGCATTTTTCCTTCTGGGCAAAATGATTGAATACGGTGAAACTGAGCAGATTTTCTCGATGCCAAAGGATAAACGCACCGAAGACTATATTACAGGAAGGTTTGGTTAATATGAGAACAAGGTTTGACGAGCAGCTCAGACAGCTGAATGTCGAGCTGATTCGCATGGGAAGCCTGTGCGAAGAAGCAATCTCGATTGCAGCAAAATTTCTGGAAGGGGACAAAAAAGCCCCAGTCGATAAAGTGTTTGCCCTTGAGCATGAGATGGATCAGCTGGAACATGATATCGAGACACGCTGTATGCGTATGCTTCTGCAGCAGCAGCCGGTAGCAAGAGACCTGCGTATCATTTCCGCAGCGTTAAAGATGATTTCGGATATGGAACGTATCGGAGACCAGGCAGCTGACGTAGCAGAACTGACTCGTTATGTAGCAGATACTGTTGCACAGGGAAGACTGCATATCACCAAAATGGCAAAAGCCGCTGTTATGATGGTAAGCGAAAGTGTGGAAGCTTTTGTTCAGGGAGATCTTGACCTTGCACATAAGGTTGTTGCGGAAGACGATACCGTAGATAACCTGTTTATTCAGGTAAGAGGCGAACTGCTTCAGAAGCTGAAAGAAGAAACCGGCGATCCGGAAGCAATTCTGGATTTGATGATGATTGCCAAATATTTTGAACGAATTGGTGACCATGCCGTTAATCTTGCTGAATGGGTGGAATATTCCATTACAGGTCAGCACAAAAGTGATGAACATCACCAGGATTTATGATACAATACATATTGAGGTGATGAAAAATGATTTATGTGCTGGAAGATGATGAAAGCATTCGTGAACTGATTATTTACACACTCAATGGACAGAACATGCAGGCAAAAGGCTTTGGAACACCAAGCGAATTCTGGGATGCTGTCCATGAAAAGACGCCCTCTTTGGTACTGCTGGATATCATGCTGCCGGAAGAGGACGGCTTTTCCATTTTGCAAAAACTGCGTGCAGCACCGGCGACCAAACGTTTGCCGGTTATTATGCTGACCGCAAAAGGAAGCGAGTACGATATCGTCAGAGGCTTGGATATCGGAGCAGATGACTATGTTCCAAAGCCATTCCGCATGATGGAGCTGCTTTCTCGTATCCGTGCATTGCTGCGCCGCAGCGGTGCGGACAATGATCGCCAGGAAGAATACCGTGTGGGCAGCCTTTATGTCAATCCGGTTCGCCATGAAGTACAGGTGGACGGAAAAGATGTTGTCCTGACCTTGAAGGAATTCGAGCTTTTAAATCTTCTGATTTCCAGACAGGGAATTGTGTTTACCCGCGCTCAGCTGCTGGACGAGATTTGGGGCTATGGCTTTGACGGTGAAAGCCGTACAGTGGATGTCCACGTTCGTACCCTGCGTCAGAAGTTGGGTGAAGCTGGAAACTACATCGAGACGGTACGCGGAATCGGTTATAAGATCGGTGGAGAAAAATCATGACGCGAAGAATTTTTCGTGCGGTCTTAAGCGTTTCATTTCTGGTTTGTATTGTGGGCATGGTAACGGTGTTCATGATCCTCTTCCACTATTTTGATGGTCAGCTGACCAAAGAATTGAGCAGTGAGGCAAAGTACCTTGCACTTTCCGTAGAAAATTATGGAATGCAGGCACTGGAAGATCTGCCGGATAACTCGGAAAGGGTTACATTGGTTGCTCCGGACGGAAGGGTACTGTTTGATAACCATGCAGACCCCGATAAGATGGATAACCATGCAAACCGGGAAGAGATCGTGGAAGCCATGAAGAATGGTTCGGCAAAGGCGGTTCGCCGCTCGGATACCATTCAGAAACAGACAGTTTATTATGCTCTGAAACTTTCCAACAATTGTGTTCTGCGTGTATCCAGTACACAGTATACAGTGGTAGCGGTTTTGGCAGGGATGATTCAGCCATTTTTATGGATTACCTTTGCAATCCTGATGGCAGTGGGGCTGCTGGCTTCTCGAATCTCCCGCAAGATTGTCGAACCACTCAACCAATTGGACCTGGAAAATCCAGACAATAACGAATCTTACGATGAGCTTGCACCGCTGCTGACCAAGATCAGTTTTCAGCAAAAAACGATTCAGCGTCAGCTCCTGCAGGCAAAACAGCAGCAGGAAGACCTTCAGATGATTACCAATTATATGAAGGAAGGAATCCTGCTGATCGACAATAAAGGTGAGATCTTGTCGGGCAATACCAGTGCGCTGAAAATACTGGGAATTTCTCCGGACCTTCAGATCTTTATTGGTAAGCATAAAAAGAATATTCTGGCAATCAACCGAAGTGAACCATTCCGCAAAGCGGTGGATGCGGTGCTGGAAGGAAGACACTGGGAAACGATTTTGGAAGCGGATGGCGGATACTGCCAGATGACAGCAAATCCAGTAGTTCGTGACGGTGAAGTTGAAGGTGGGGTTTTACTGTTTGTGGATGTAACCGAACAGAGGCAAAATGAAATGCTTCGCCGCGAGTTTACTGCAAACGTTTCTCATGAGCTCAAAACGCCGCTTACCTCTATTTCCGGATTTGCAGAAATTATGAAAGACGGTTTTGTTAAGCCACAGGATGTGCCGCAGTTTGCTGGAAAGATTTTTGATGAATCCCAGCGACTGATCGCACTAGTGGGGGATATTATCAAGATTTCGCAGCTGGATGAAGATATGCTTCCTTATGAGAAAGAGGAAATTGACCTGTACGAACTTTCGGAACAGATTGTCAGCCGTCTGCAAAATGTGGCACAAAACAAAGGAATCACGATGACACTGACCGGAGAACCGGTAACGGTAAAAACAGTGCGCAAAATCGCAGATGAAGTGATCTATAACCTGTGTGACAACGCCATCAAGTACAATCGTCCGGATGGATCAGTCAAGGTAAGTATTACAAGGGAAGACCATCAGGTATTGCTCAAGGTGGAGGACACCGGTATCGGTATCTCTCCGGCAGATCAGCGCAGAGTCTTCGAACGTTTTTACCGCGTTGACAAGAGCCATTCCAAACAGATTGGCGGCACTGGTCTGGGTCTTTCAATTGTGAAACACGGCGCAGCATATCTGGGAGTCAAGATCGGACTGGAAAGTGTGCTGGGAGAAGGAAGCTGTTTCTCTCTGTCTTTTCCAGATGAAGAATCTTTGCCACAAAAATGCGACAGCGAAGATTTAGGACTTGAAACCTAGAAAAAGATATGATATAATATGATAACAACCAATAGAACTTAATTATGGAAAGGAATGTTGTTACATGAAACACGTAAAAACTTTAAATAAGGCAAACCTGAAAGAAACTGCTGCAAAAGGCGGCTGCGGCGAATGCCAGGCTTCCTGCCAGTCTGCTTGCAAGACTTCCTGCACAGTTGCTAACCAGAAATGCGAGCACGCTAAATAATTGTGCGTTAGATTTTGTATTTAAGGATAGGGGCCGCTTGGCTGTGTTCAGCCACGCTGTCCCTATCGTTTTGTCTGTCTGGAGAATGGGACAGGACTTTTTATTAAAAACAGGGCAGTAAAACAAAAATGACGTCAAGCGGTCTTTGATCCGCATGGAATAATAGGAGAGAAATCATGTTACATAGTTTTCAGTTAAATGGATACAACATCATCATGGATGTCAACAGCGGCGCGGTTCATGTTGTTGACGAGATGGTATATGATATGGTGCAGCTGCTGGACGCCTCTTTCCTGGCAAACTCCTTTGACAGCAACACCAGTGAAAAACTTGAAAAAGAATATCCTGCATCGGTTTTTGCACCGCTGGAGGCAAGATATGACCGTGCAGCTTTGGAAGAAGCTTACGGCGAAATCTATGAAATGTATGAAAATGGTCAGCTGTTCACCAGCGATGACTACGAACAGTTTGCGGACATGATGGTTTCCGCACCAATCAAGGCAATGTGCCTGAACGTTGCGCACGACTGCAATCTGCGCTGCTCCTACTGCTTTGCAGCACAGGGCGATTTTGGCGGAGGACGCAAACTGATGACAGCAGAAGTCGGCAAAAAAGCAATCGACTATCTGCTCAAATATTCTGCAAACCGCCACAATCTGGAAATGGACTTCTTTGGCGGTGAGCCTCTGATGGCATTTGATGTTGTCAAAGAGGTTGTAGAATATGCTCGCTCCAAGGAGAAGGAATACAACAAAAACTTCCGCTTTACCATTACCACTAATGGTTTGCTCCTGACTGATGATAAGATCGATTTCATCAACAAAGAGATGCACAACGTTGTTCTTTCCATCGATGGCAGAAAAGAAGTCAATGACCGTATGCGTTTCCATGTGGATGGCAGCGGTTGCTATGACCAGATTATGCCAAAATTCCAGAAGCTGGTAAAAGCAAGAGGGGACGGACAGTACTATGTTCGCGGTACCTTCACCAAATTCAATAAAGATTTTGCTGAGGATGTTCTGCACTTCTACGAAAAAGGCTTTGACCAGATTTCCATTGAGCCGGTTGTTACCGATCCAAAACTGCCTTACGCACTGACCGAAGAGGATCTGCCAGAGGTATTTGCAGAATATGAAAGACTGGCAAAAATCATCATTGAAAAACGCAAGAATGGTGAGTTCTTCAACTTCTTCCACTTTATGATCGACCTGGATCAGGGCCCTTGCGCTATCAAACGTCTGCGTGGCTGTGGCTGCGGCAACGAGTATGTTTCGGTTACTCCAGAAGGCGATGTATATCCATGTCACCAGTTTGTTGGTAAGCCGGAATGGATCATGGGCAGTGTACATGACCAGTCTCTCAATACTGAGATTAAGGATTCCTTTGCAAAGACCACTGTTTATACAAAACCAGAATGCAAGAACTGCTGGGCTAAATTCTATTGCAGCGGCGGATGCAATGCAAACAATCTTGAATATGCAGGCTCCATCAAGAAACCATACAAGGTTGCTTGTGAACTGGAGAAAAAACGTCTGGAATGTGCAATCATGATTAAAGCTGCACTGGCAGACTAAAATTAAGATAAAAATTAAAACTCCGAAATAGCGTAAAGCTGTTTCGGAGTTTTTTTATAAGAAAAGTATTTATGTTATTTTAGGTTACGGCTAGAATCAATCAATCAGGCTGGTAAAACCAACTGCTTTGCCAAGAATACGAACCTGGGAAAGTTCTTCTCCCGTGTAGACCAGAGGCTCGTAAGCGGGATTAGCAGGGGAAAGGACCAGCTTATCAGGATATTTATAGACCCTTTTGAGCGTTGCCGAGTTTTCGATGCAGACAGCGGCAATCGAACCATTGTCGACATCGGGTTGTTGGCGAATGTAAACGATATCCCCATCGTGGATATGAACGCCGATCATGCTGTCCCCATGGCAGCGCAGTGCAAAGTCTGCCTTAATGTGTTGGGGAACTTCCAGAATTGCTTCCACGTTTTCTTCCGCGAGAATAGGAGTTCCGCAGGCGATATCGCCGATCAGCGGAATCTGATAGGTTTTGGGTAAAGGGATCAGATTATCGATTGAAGAATGAAGGGGGGGATTCATCTGATCGGTCTGACATAGCAGCCATGCAGGATCGACCTGAAGAGCTTTCGCGATTGCCTCAATAACGGGCAGCTTCATCTTTTCAATTTTGCCTTTTTCATAGCGCTGTATCGTTGAGACGGCTACACCAACCTCTTTGGCGATGTCACCCAGATTCATACCCAATTCTTCCCGTCTGGATTGAATACGCTTTCCGGTTTGGATGTTTTTTTCCACAGCTTTCCCTCCTTTTTTCTTATTATACCACGTAGTTTTGCAGGACGCAACCGCAAAAATAAAAAAATTGCGCAGCGCTATTGACTTCTTGTTTGCATAGTGCTAAAATCAAATCAGAGCAAAGAAAGAAAAAAGACGGAATACTTGTAAAATTTGGGGAGAATCGAGGGATAGATTGCTAAAAAGTGCAATTTTTTTGCTTGTAAAGTTGCACAGTGCAATCAAACGAGCGATAAGGAGGGCTAAAAATGTTTGCATTTTTTTATTTAGGTGCTGCGTTGTTTGGAGGAATGATTTTGCTGGGAGTTTGTGGGATGCTGGCAGAACGCTACGTTGCAGCAAAAGAAAGACAAGAAGAATTTTTAATTGAGAGAGAAACGTTTGAGGTGGAACTTCACTCTAAAGCATGTTAGTCTGGTAAGAGCAAAGTAAAAAGAGAATAAAATAAAAAGGCAAGTTTAGTTTAAAAAAAGTAAAAACAGAAAGGGAAAAGGAGAAAGAAAATCAAGAATAAAAAGAAGGGAAAAACAGGTAAAAGAAAACAAAAACAGAATAGGCAAGAAATTTGACCACTTGACCGACAGGTGATATAATAAATCTAAACCAAAGCTTCATGACACTGGAATATGATATCATCTTGAGAAAGAAGAGGTTCAAATGAAAGTTTATAAAACAAAAGAGTACCGTATCATGTCGGTTACATCAGGTAAATTACTGACCGCAAATGAAGACCAGCTGATTACTGTGGAAGCTGCGGATGAACAGAAAGCACAGAACTGGAAATTCTTCCCGGAAGAAAACGGCTGCTATCGCATCGTCAGCACAAAAAGCAAAAAAGTAGTGGACATTATTGCTGGCGGAACAGTGAATGGTGCATGGGTTCATCAGTGGGAGACAGTCAGTGCAGATAGCCAGCTTTGGAAACTGGAAGAGGATGGAGAAGCAGTGCGCATCTCTTCGCTGTCCAGCGGAAAATATCTGGATGTTGCTTTGGAAGATAACCGCCATGTACAGATTTGGGAAAGAGGCGGCGAAAATCAGCTGTGGAAGATCGAAGTTGTAGAAAAGAAAAAAGAGGATTTGGCAGCACTGAAGAAAAAGGATCCATCCTCCATTAAAAAACCAGAGCCAACTGCAATCAAACAGAAAGAACCTTCTGCCATTAAACATAAAGAGCCATCCGCACTCAAACACAGAGAGCCATCGGCAATCAAGGAAAAAGAGCCGGCAGCAATCAAACCGGCTTACCAAACTCCTTCCAAGAAAAGAAGCAGAAAGAAATAATAAGATGCAAAAAAGCTGTACCAAACGGTACAGCTTTTTTGTGTGGATAAATCCTTTTATTTAGATGGAAGAAGGATTTCTTGAGGAATGACAAATTCTGGTCTGCCTGTGCTTCCTGGTGCGATTTCATATTTATCAAATACGATCACAACCTGATTGTTGGAGTTAATATAGAATTTTGTCTGATCATTGATGGTCTGGAATGCGTTTTCATCGGTAAAGAAGAGAGGGTATTCGCTTTGAGCGTTGCGCTCTTCGATCTGGGAACGTATTTCCTTATTTGCAATCTCAATATAGTTATCACCCAGCAGCTGCTGAAGGGTCAGTTCTTCTCCTGTCTGCGCATTCAGATTATAGTAAGCGACCGTTTCAGAGAAGTTGTACCAGCTTTGATACATATAGAGAGCAAAAGAGAGAACGTCGTCAGACTGTGATTTAATTTCGTAATTTACATCAACCTTGATATTTTTCTGCTCAAACTCTTCTTCTGTTCCGCCAGTTTCCAGAAAAGCTTTTTTGTACTCATCAATCTGAGTCTGTGCGTCTGCAAGATACTGGTCAACAACAGCTTGAATCTGCGCATTAACATCAATGTTTTCTGTTTTACCGCTATCATCGGCGACAGCAGGTTGTTTTACGGTAATTTCTGTGTTGTCTGTTTTTTCGGTGTAGTTGCGGATGGTGAGAACCTGAGACAATGTTCCTAAAATGGGAAGGTTTTGGATGCTGGCTGCAAAAGCAGGAGAAGCGTTGACGCTGACAACAAAAACGCAGCTAACAGCAGCCATAACAACAGCAGCTCGGGAAAAAAAGCGTTTTTGACGTCCAAAAGAATAGCGGCAGGTACGGTTCAAGACAGCCCGTTCCCGCATTTTTTCTTTTGTTTGGTCGATTAACTGCTCAGAAGGGGATATCTTGGAAAAAAGATCACGGTAGGATTGATCGTTCATTTAATTGTCCTCCTCTAAAATAGATTTTAATTTTTGTCTGGTCCGTGTCAGCCTGGAACGAATGGTAGATTCGCGTTGAGACAGGATAGAAGCAATTTCACGGACCGATAACTGTTCATAGTAAAAAAGATGAATCAGGTCACGATCTTTTGCAGGCAATTTCTGTAAAGCACAGAACAGTGCGGATTCCTGTGGAAAAATTGTCTCCTCAGATTCTTCCGGCAGATGGTCCAAAGGAACGGTACGTCGCCGCCATGCACTGCGCCACAGCTGATTGCAGCAGTTGATCGTGACACGAATCAGCCATGCTTTGCGATGTTCTTCCGATTGAAAGGGAGTCGTACAATCGATGAGTTTTAAAAAGACCTCCTGAAAAATATCGTCAGCATCGCTTTTTGAACCGGTATGAGAAAATGCCAACCGGTAAACCATGTCAGAATAAAGTGAAATAACAGAGTCAATAGATTCGTTTGTATACAAGCGTAAGGACCTCCCTTCATAAGTAATATCCATCAGAAAAGGAAAATGCTGCAAAAAAATGAAAAAAATAAGAGGTACAGTAAAAATGTACCTCTTGATGGTTTTACAGATCGATTAATCGCCGCGATAGCTGTTAAGCCAACCCTGATCCGGCTGAAAGATGGAGATTTTTCCACCGATGTTGGAAGCAACATAAAGCTGGGTGGAAAAGTTTTGATCGGTGACAACGAACGGGAAAGCGGATAACGTGGTGGCAGCTCCTGCATTTCCATAGCAGTCCATTGCGATGACGGAGATGCTTCCGCAGCTGTGATTGCATCGCAGGAAACGCTGTAAATGCTGCTGGAGAGCAGTTTCGCAGGCGGTCTGAGGGTCCATTCCGTTGCGCATTTTCTCTACGATAGAGAAGGAAAGACAGCCTTTCATGATGTCTTCTCCAACGCCGGTAGCTGCAGCACAGCCAACTTCAGAATCAGCATAAAGTCCTGAACCGATGATTGGGGAATCGCCAACACGACCGGGCATCTTTAAAAACAAGCCGGAGGTGGATACGCCGCACGCCATGGAACGACGATGGTCCATACCAATGACACAGACGGTATCATGTTCTTTGTAGGCTTCCAGCATTTCGGAATCCCGCATCTTATCTGTCTGGTCATAGCGTTTTTTACTCTCAGGGGAGAGCATATTCTGGAAGGCAAAGCCCTTAGACTGAGCATATCGGGTGGCACCGATATCGGAAAGCAGACAATTTCTCTGATAATGGCTGAGGTCAAAGGCAACTTCAATCGGGTTTTTGATATTCTTTACCGACATAACGCCGCCAAATCCCAGTGTATCGCCGTTCATATAAGTAGCATCCAGTTCGACCTCACCGTTTAGATTAGGAAGTCCACCATAGCCAACCGATGAAATAGCAGGGTCATCCTCAACGGTTTTGACCGCCATCAGGATCGCTTCGTGAACCGGAACGTTTCGTTTTAATAAAGGAGCTGCCCGCTTCATGCCAAGCAGGGACATTTTCCACGTAGAAATCATGCAGCAGTTTTTTATCATGATTCTTCCTCCTTTGTGCGTGGAGAAAATTTTTCACAGACAGGCTGTGTCGGGGAAATACGGGTACCTTCCCCGATTTTATAGTTGCGGCTGTAAAAACTGCCCCTTTTGCGGCAGAAGAAGAAGGGTGGACGGCGATAATCGGTCGCGCGGTCATCCTTCCAGCACCAACGGCAGTCGATACAGCAAAGAGATTTAGATTCCATAGTGCTGTTTTAATGCATCCAGTACGGAAGAAAGTTCGTGCTGTGCAATCAAAATGGAGATATCCACTTCAGAGGTTGTGATTAGCATGATTTCATTGGTAATGGAAGACACAACCGAAAATGCTCTTGCAGCGACACCCGGCATGGAGCGCATTTCTTCACCGTAGAGCTGTACTTTGCAATTGCCGCTTGAAACAATCGGACGTACCGAAGGATGCTGCTCCCGAAAGAGTTGGATGATGGCAAGTGCCCGAACCAGATCCTCCGATTGAACGGTAAAGGAAACGTTTGCACTTTCACCGATTGGAGCAGATTGGGAAATCATGTCGATGTTGATATCCTGCACAGCGAATTCTGTCATGATCTGGGAGGTGACCGAAAGGTCTCGGGGAATGTTGTTAAAGCTGATGAGACAGACATCTTCGGTCACAGAAATTTTGCTGACACCATTCATAGAATCAGATCCTTTCTCTTGGAAAAAGGTAAAGTTTTCTAAGCTCTATCTTAAACCAAATCGCCCATATTGTAAAGTCCCGGTTTGCAGTTTGCCAGGAAAAGAGCAGCATTGATGGCGCCGGTTGCAAAGATTTCCTTACTCATGGCGGTGTGTGTCAGCGAGATGATCTCATCATGACCAGCAAACAGGATTTCATGTTCACCTACAATTGTTCCGCCGCGGACAGCATGGATACCGATTTCGTTTTTGCTGCGTGCAGCACGGCGGCTGTGGCGGTCGTAGACATACTGTGGAGCATCTTTAAGTTCTTCCGAAATGGCATCAGCAAGCATCAGTGCGGTGCCGCTTGGAGCATCCACCTTGCGGTTGTGATGTTTTTCGATGATTTCGATATCAAAATCGTTACCCAACACTTTAGCAGCTTTTTTTGCAAGTTCTGTCAGGAGGGATACACCCAGCGACATGTTGGCAGAGAAAAAGACTGGGATGGTTTTTGCAGCCTCATGGATTGCTTCCACCTGTTCAGGAGAAAGTCCTGTAGTTGCAATAACAGCAGGAATCTTGTGTTTTACTGCATAATCGAGCAGGGAATTGGTAACCGAAGGATGAGAAAAATCGATAATGACATCGCAGGCAACATCACACTGCTCCGGAGAAGAGAAAACCGGATAGCCGCAGTCGATGGAGTGAATGTCGATGCCGGCAGCAATGTGGCAGTCATCGCGCTCAGAAACAGAGCGGGTGATGACCTGTCCCATTTTACCTCCTGCACCGGAAAGAAGAATTGATACCATAATAAAACGTCCTTTCTTTTGCCGGAAATCCGAAAAGAATTTCCATTCTTTCTTTTATCCTTAAAAAGGGGGCCGGGAAAAAGCCCGACCCCGATCTGTTTATTCTTTTATCAGGCCCTGTTCCTGCATCAGAACGCGCAGGTGTTCTTTTGCCTGCGGCTGCATCGAAACCAGAGGCAGACGGCATTCGCCGCACTCCCAGCCCATCATGTTCATGGCTTCCTTGACAGGAATTGGATTTACGTCAGAGAAAAGCGCATTGATCAGCGGCAGGAGTTTTAACTGAAGTGCACGGCTTTCTGCAATCTTTCCTTCAAAGAACAGACGGCAGATGTCGTGAGTTTCGCGTGGCATAATGTTGGAAAGAACCGAGATAACGCCCTTTGCACCCAAAGAAAGCAGAGGAACAATCTGGTCATCGTTGCCCGAATAAAGATCCAGCTCATCGCCGCAAGCCTGTGCGATCTGCGCAATCTGAGAGATGTTGCCGCTAGCCTCTTTGGCTGCAACGATATTCGGATGTTTTGCAAGCTCCCGATAGGTAGCAGGGGTGATGTTGACACCGGTACGGGATGGAACATTGTACAGGATGATCGGCAGATCGGTCGCGTCCGCAACTGCGTTAAAGTGACGGATGAGACCTGTCTGAGAAGTTTTGTTGTAATATGGAGTAACGTGGAGAAGAGCATCTGCGCCAACCCGTTTTGCTTCTTTGGACATCCATACAGCATAAGAAGTGTGGTTGCTGCCAGCACCTGCAATGACCGGAACGCGGCCATTTACACGTTTTACAGCATACTCAATGCAGTCTACATGTTCCTGGTCGGTCATGGTAGCGGATTCACCGGTTGTGCCGCAGATAACGATAGCATCGGTGCCATTTTCGATTTGATTATCGATGATCTGACCCAGTCGGTCAAAATTGATGGATTCATCCGGATTCATCGGGGTTACGATGGCAACGCCCGCGCCGGTAAAGATGGTCTTTTTCATAAATTAGCCCCTTTTTAGTCAAGATAGCCTTTGCTTGCCAAGGTTTCTGCCATCAGAACAGCACCGCCTGCTGCGCCGCGGATGGTGTTGTGGGAAAGGCAGACAAACTTATAGTCATACTGGCTGTCTTCGCGCAGACGACCGACCGAAACGCCCATACCATTTTCCAGATTGCGGTCCAGTTTGGTCTGTGGGCGGTTGTCTTCCTCAAAGTAGGTTAAAAACTGCTTTGGAGCGGAAGGCAGATTGTGCTGCTGTGGGTAACCTGCAAAGTTTTTCCAGGCATTCTTGATTTCCTCAATGGTTGGTTTTTTCTCAAAGGATACAAATACGGCAGCAAGATGACCGTCTGTAACCGGTACACGGATGCACTGGGTGGTGATGGAAGGGGTGGAAGCTGGGATAATCTCAGAATCCGAAACAGTTCCCCAGATTTTCAGCGGTTCTTTTTCGCTCTTTTCTTCTTCACCGCCGATAAATGGGATAACGTTATCTACCATCTCCGGCCAGGTTTCAAAGTTTTTGCCAGCACCGGAAATTGCCTGATAGGTGCAAGCGAGCACTTTGGTGATGCCCCATTCTTTGAGTGGGTGCAGAGCAGGAACGTAGCTTTGGAGAGAGCAGTTGGATTTTACAGCAACGAATCCGCGTTTAGTGCCCAGACGTTTTCTCTGTGCTTCAATGATCTGTGCGTGGTCATCGTTAATTTCTGGAATCATCATTGGAACATCCGGTGTAAAGCGGTGTGCAGAGTTGTTGGACATAACCGGACACTCATATTTTGCATATGTTTCTTCCAGTGCACGGATTTCATCTTTTTTCATATCCACTGCACAGAAAGCAAAGTCAACGCTGTGTGCAATTTCTTCTGCGTCAGCAACAGCATCCTTTACTACGATGGATTTTGCTGCTTCCGGGATTGGAGTGCTCATCATCCAGCGTCCGCTGACAGCTTGTTCATAGGTTTTTCCAGCAGAGTGTGCAGAAGCAGCAAGTGTGGTTACATGAAACCACGGATGATGCTCCAGCAGGGAGATAAAGCGCTGACCGACCATGCCGGTAGCACCGATGACGGCTACATTGTACTGTTTCATTTGTGATACATCCTTTCAGAAATATGAGGATAAAACACTGTATGCTTTCTTATTTTAAAAAATGCTGATTTTAAAACAGGAAAGCAGGATATGAAAAAAGCCGGTTTAAAAAAACCGGCGAACTGTTGATAGGGGCATTTTCCTGTTTTTCAGAAAAGAAAACAAAAAGCAAAGATGAAAATCAGGAAAAACCGGATAGCGCTTCACCACCTTTTCAAAGGATGGTGACAGTTGTGCCCTTATTCAGGACACACCCAGGGCAGCATCCGCCGAAATGCTCCCTTCGGCACCGTTCCCTTTGGCAAAGGACTCAAACAGCTTTGGCAGCCTTATCCTGTGCTACTGATGAAAGGTGCGCCTCTATCGTTTCATATAAAGTTTAAAGTGTTTGGGTATATATTAGCATTGCATCACCCTACTGTCAATACAGATTTTGACTTTTTTTGATTAAACTGTAAAAATGTAGAATCTTTTGCAGAAAACAGAAAGTTTAAGACGGAGAAAAGCAGCGTTTTTGTGGGGATAGACGGAAAAAGATCGGGGAGCTTTTGTCTTTGTTGACATCGGCAAAAAGAAACCGTACAATATAGACTGATATTCTGATACAAAGGGGAATGAGAACCTGCTCATCTCTCCAAAACATTCTACACCTGTACAGTGAAGGAGAAACAATATGAAAAAATCAGATTTTTGGTTTGATCTGCCACAGGAGCAGATCGCCCAGACCCCGATTGAACCAAGGGATCATTCCCGACTGCTTGTAATGGATCGGGAAAGCGGAAAATGTAGCCACCATCATTTTTATGATGTGCTGAATTATTTAAAAGAAGGGGATCTGCTGGTTGTCAACGATTCCCGCGTTATTCCAGCAAGACTTTATGGAACGAAGGAAGACACCGGCGCAAACATTGAAGTCCTGCTTCTGGAACAGAAGGAAAAGGATGTTTGGGAAACACTGGTAAAACCGGGCAAAAAAGCAAAACCGGGCGTAAAGCTCATTTTTGGCGAAGGATTATTAAAAGGTGAGGTTTTGGAAACCGTAGAAGGCGGAAACCGTCTGATTCGCTTTAGTTACGAAGGAGACAGCATCTTCCCGGTACTCGAACAGATCGGAAATATGCCGCTCCCACCTTACATCACCGAAAAGCTTCAGGACAATGAGCGCTATCAGACTGTTTATTCCCACGAACTTGGCTCGGCAGCAGCGCCGACAGCAGGTCTCCACTTTACCAACGAACTGCTGGATAAGATCAAGGCAAAAGGCGTTAAGGTTGCAACCGTAACCCTGCACGTTGGTTTGGGAACCTTCCGTCCGGTCAAAGAGGACGAAATTACCGACCACAAGATGCACTCCGAGCACTATTATCTGCCGCAGGAAACTGCCGATCTGATCAACCAGACCAAGGCAAACGGCGGACGTGTCATCGCAGTTGGAACGACAAGCTGCCGAACCCTCGAAACATTGGGTACCAAACAAGGACTGCCGCTGCACACAGAAGAAGGTTATACCGACATTTTCATCTATCCAGGTTATCAGTTTAAGGTGCTGGATGGACTGATCACCAACTTCCATCTGCCGGAAAGCACTCTGATTATGTTAGTCAGTGCTTTTGCAGGCTATGAGCATACTATGGCAGCCTATGACCTTGCAGTAAAGGAGAAATATCGTTTCTTCTCCTTTGGCGATGCTATGCTGATTGTAAACGATGCAGATAAATAAGCAGGCTGAGCCTGCCCGCTGTTTGCCTTCGGCGCAAAGACAGGTAGTTGGGTGAAAAACAAAAGTTTTACTCAATTTTTTTCAAAAAATTGTGGGTTTCCAAAGGGCAACGCCCTTGGCGCACTCCGCAGAGTGCGGAACCTTATCGTTCAGGCGCATTTGGGAGTAAATTTGTCAATCCAAGTTTTGGATTGACAAATAGGGGGTTTTTGCAAGAGAAAAACCCCCTCTGGAAACTGCCGAGATGCACCATCCAGAAAAACCTCCCAGTGGGAGATTTTTCGTATTTGGCGCTGAAATTCAAATGCAGATAAAACTTGATTGGGTTTTCATCTGCATAACTGTGTGCAGATGCGCGCTCCCGTGCGCCAGAACCGAAACGACTTATTGCCCCTATCGATTTTTATCTTTTGTTTTTTTATATGTTGCGACAAGTGCCCAAAGGCTCTGCCTTTGGAAACCGCAAACTTTTGTGTACAAAAGTTTGACAAAAAACTTTATCATAGTAATTCGGAGGATTTTATGTATACATTGTTAAAACAGGAAGGACGTGCCCGCCGCGGTGAATTCAAAACGGTACATGGCACAGTCCAGACACCGGCCTTTATGAACGTTGGTACTTCGGCGGCAATCAAAGGCGGTATTTCTTCCTATGACCTGAAAGATTTGAGATGTCAGGTAGAGCTTTGCAACACCTATCATCTGCACCTGCGTCCAGGCGATGAAAAGATCAAAGCACTGGGCGGCCTGCACAAATTTATGGGTTGGGATGGACCGATTCTCACCGACAGCGGCGGCTTCCAGGTATTTTCTCTGGCACAGTTGAGAACCATCAGCGAGCAGGGAGTAAAATTCCAGTCCCATATTGATGGAAGACGCATCTTCATGGGACCGGAAGAGAGCATGCGCATCCAGTCTAACCTTACTTCCACTATTGCAATGGCATTCGATGAATGTATCGAAAACCCGGCAACCAGAGAGTATACGAAACGTTCCATCGACCGCACCGTTCGTTGGCTCAGACGCTGCCGAGCAGAAATGGATCGCCTCAATGCGGCAGAAGGTACCATCAACCCGCATCAGATGCTGTTTGGTATCAACCAGGGTTCTACCTTCCCAGATTTGCGTATCGAACACATGAAGCAGATTTCGGAGATTAACTGCGACGGCTATGCGATCGGAGGTTTGGCAGTTGGAGAACCTGCTCCGGTTATGTATGAAATCATCGAAGAGGTTGAACCATATATGCCAAAGGACAAGCCTCGTTATCTGATGGGAGTTGGTACACCGGTTAATATCATCGAGGCGGTTTATCGCGGCGTGGACCTGTTCGACTGTGTTATGCCAAGCCGAAATGCACGTCATGGTCATCTGTTTACCTGGCAGGGCATCATCAACATCAACAATGCAAAATATGAGCTGGATGACAGTCCGATTGATGCAGAGTGTGACTGTCCGGTTTGTCAGCGTCATTCCCGCGCTTATATCCGTCATCTGCTCAAAGCAAATGAGATGCTGGGTATGCGCCTTGCTGTTATGCACAACCTGTATTTCTATAATACCCTGATGGAAAAGATCCGTGCAGCACTGGACGAGGGAAGATATGAGCAGTTCCGTGCAGAGATGATTCCACTGTTGGGCAGAAGAATTTAACGAGTGAGAATTTTGTCTGTATTTTACAGAGAAACCACTTGCAAAGTACAGCTGAAACAGGTATAATGTTGCTTGTATATCAAAATGCAGGGGATTTTTCCCAGCGCATTTTTGCTTATTTTAACGGAGGTGCAAAAACCCATGGCAAACTTTTATCTTACCGCAGCAACATCGGATACTGCTACTATGCTGGCAACCTTTATTCCACTGATTCTGATGTTCGTTGTATTCTACTTCATCCTGATCCGTCCTCAGAAAAAGAGAGAAAAAGAAGTTCAGAAGATGAGAGAAAACATCGAAATTGCAGATGAAGTTGTAACAATCGGCGGCATCATCGGCAGAATCGTCAGCATCAAAGATGATACTGTTGTAATCGAAACAGCAGGTGACAGAAGCAAAATCCGTCTGGCTCGTTGGTCCATTCAGCAGAACATCACTGCAACTGAGAGAGCTGCTCAGGAACAGGCTGATAAAAAATCCAAATAATCCGCTTGATTTTAGCGAATAAATATTGGACACCCCGAATATCCTGTAACAGAAAATGCAGGATACGGGGTGATTTTTTTATGGAAAAAAGGAATATCCGTGCAAAGGGAAAATCAACAGAAGGAAATAAAAATACAGGTCGAAAATCAGAGGATAGCCGTCAGAAAAAAGCAGTGATTGTGGGGTGTGCAGCAGCGATTGCAGCAGGAATGGTGTTGCTGACAATTCTTTCTGTTGCAATGTCCGCAGGAAAGGTGCCGATTTGGGCAGTCAAGGGGATTGGACTTATTTTAGGATGCCTGCTTGCCTGCATTGGAGCATTCTTTTGTGCAAGACACGCAAAGCAAAATGGTTTCTTCCTTGGAATGCTGTGCGCAGGAATCTTGTTTGCAGCAGGGATGTTGGGCTCTCTTGCAATTGGTGAAACTCCGGGGTTCTGGGCATTGGTAAAACTGTTTTCGATGCTGCTGTGCGGATGTCTGTGCGGCAGTATTGGGGTAAACTTAAAGCAAAGGAAAAAAGGGTTTTAAAAAAGAGGAACGGAAAAATCCGTTCCTCTTTTTGACTTTTTATTCAGCAGCAGGTTCTGTTTCAGTTGTTTCTGTTTGGGTTTCTGCTCCTTCTTGAGTTTCTGTTTCTGCAGGAGCTTCCTCGGAGGTTGTGGTTTCTCCGTTTGCTTCTTCAGGAGCAGCAGATTCCTCTGTTGTGGTGGTTTCTGTGTTCTGTGTCAGCAGGGTAGAGGAGTTGGTGATTTCCAGTGCTTTTTTCAGCTGAGGATCGGTGGTTTCATCCAGAGTATCAAAAGCTTTTACCTGATCTTCGGTCAGAGTAACTTCGTAATCTGGTTTGATACCAACGCCATCATAGTTTGCACTCTTTGGTGGATTGTACTGAGCAACGGTAATGCGGATTGCAGAACCATCTTTCAGAGAATGGGTTACCTGCATAACGCCTTTGCCGTAGGTAGTGGTACCGACCGATTTTGCAACACCGTAATCGCGCAGTGCCTGTGTGAACAGCTCTGCTGCACTGGCAGTATTTTCATTGGTCAGAACAACCATAGGCTTATCGATGCAGTTTGCATCCGATGTACCGAGAACTTCAGTGGAACCATCACGATAAGTTGCGGTTGCAATGGTACCTTCCGGCAGCAGCATATCCAACATCTTGATGGCTGGATCAACCAGACCGCCGGTATTGTTTCTCAGGTCAAAGATCAGGGACTGTGCTCCCTGGTTGCCGATCAGATCTTCTACCGCTTTTTTAAACTGGTCATAGGTGTTTTCATTAAAGTCGACAATTTTGATGTAGCCGGCAGTGCCGATCATTTTTGGATATACAGTAGGGGTTACAACAACACGGCGGGTAATCTCGGAGATTTCACGATCCTTGTTGTCGCTGCGGACGGTCAAGCTGAGTTTGGTGCCAGCTTTGCCGCCAATCTCACTGATTGCGTCATTATAGGTGTCTGCGGTGACGTCGATGTCGTTTACCTTAACGATCAGGTCACCAGCTTTGATGTTTGCCTCAGCAGCAGGAGAATCTGGATAAACTTCTGTTACCTGAATAAATCCGCTTTCGCTGCGGGTTGCACGAATACCGATACCAACCAGCTTGCCTGCGTTTTCCTGCTGAAGTTCCGCATACTGGGAAGCAGAATAATAGGTAGCATACTGATCGGAGAGTCCGGCGATATATCCCATCGAAATATAGTCATTTAAAGTTGTTTCATCGATGGTACCGTAATAGTTCTTTCGTACATAGCTGTCAATCTCGGAAAGCTTGTCATACATCGCTTCTCTTTGGGAAACGTTGGTGACGGTAGTGGAGAACATCTGCCTGGAAAAAATCATGGTAATGGAAAATGTTACCGCGGTGATGACGAACATAAGGGCGAGGGCCAGCCCCAGGGAAATTTTCTTGTTCATAATATAGCTCCTAATTCTTAAAATCGATATAATCATAAACAATGCAATGATAACTCAATTATTTTACCATAAAATTTTTAAATTTAAAACAGTTTATGAAAGATTTTCCGAAAAAGGCGAACAGGATTTTCAAAAAAACAGGAGAATTCAAGTGAATTTTCACAATTTTTTTCAAAAAAATAAATCTGGATTGATTAATAGGAACAGAAATGATATAATTCTTAAAAAAGAAGACAAAGGAGGATCTGTTTATGCCTTGTTTTGAAAAGATAAAAAATGATGGAATGAAAGGAAAGGAAGCTTCTATCCTTGCGCTGATGGTGGTTGTGGCAAGTATGGTTGCCATGATTGCGGTGATCTGCGTAAAATCGGTTTCGGTGCTGTTTAAACTCAACAAAGCACTGGACCTTTACATTAAGGAACAGAAATATCGCCACGAAAAAGAAATGATGATGGACCACCTCTATCATGATTATGACGATGAGGAAGATATGTCCCTCTAGCGATTTGTTAAAAAAGGAAACAAAATAACCTTTTCTTTATGCTTCGAGGAACTTTTGCAGCAGAATGACCAAAAAAAAGTCAATATTTATGCGAAGTTTGACGTGTCAGCACTAGACATTTTGCAGAGAATTGGATATACTTATCCTTAAAGAAAAACAAGACATATTGAACTTGCAAATGAAGCAATCTGTCTTGTCATTATTATCCTGAAAGCGAATCCTTTAAGACGGTCCTGTGAGGCTGGCAAGGTGGTTTGATGGGGTAACCATATCCAAAAGGGAATCTTTTGGAAAAAGTCCGGAAAAGCTGGGCTTTTAATGTGATGGAAAAACCTGCTGTCTGCTGCCGAAAGGTCGCAGGCAGCTTTTTTTATGCGCTGGCTTAAATTTAACCAATGGGGAGGATTTTGATATGCTGGTCGAGAAAACCCAGATCATGGATCAAAAAGCCATGCTGAGGGCAATCACAAGAATTTCGTTTGAAATTATCGAGCACAACAAAGGTGCGTCAAACCTGTATATCATCGGTATCATGACCAGAGGAGCGGAGCTGGCACAGCGGGTAGCAAAAAAAATCTCCGAGCTGGAAGGTACCACGGTGGAGGTTGGATATCTGGATGTTACCGCTTACCGCGATGACAAACGCAGCGGTGAAAGACGCCAGGATCGAACCGATCTTCCGTTTTCCATTGAAGGAAAACAGATTATCCTTGTGGATGATGTAATCTATACCGGCCGTACCGTCCGGGCAGCGATGGACGCTATCCTGCAGCGCGGCAGAGCAAAAAGTATCCAGCTTGCAGCGTTGATCGACCGCGGACATCGGGAACTTCCGATTCGCGCAGACTATGTCGGAAAAAATCTGCCGACATCCCGTGACGAGTTTGTCAAGGTTTCGGTCGAGGAGCGGGACGGAGAAGATCAGGTAACAATCTGTATTGAAACGGATGAATAATATAAAATAAAAGCAGAGGAAAGGAAGGGACTTTTGTGGAAAAAATGCTCATTGCAAATGCCAGGATTTTAGACCCGTCCTGTGAACCACCGGTTGACTTTATCGGTGATATTCTGATTGAAGGAGATCGAATCATCAAGGTCGGTTCCAATCTGGCACAGACCAAGATCGCACAGGGTGCACAGCATATTGATGCCTCGGGACTTTGTGCAGCACCGGGATTTCTGGACATCCACGTTCACCTGCGTGATCCTGGATTTACTCACAAGGAAGATATCATTACAGGCTGTAAGGCAGCTGCTGCCGGAGGAGTAACTGGTGTTTGTTGTATGCCAAATACCAAACCGGTTACTGACAGCGAAGAAGTTCTTTCCTATATCTTGGACAAGGCAAAGGATGCGGACGCGAGAGTTTATCCGATTGCATCCATTACAAAAGGAATGCTCGGTCAGGAGCTAAATGACATCGCAGCGCTGCATGCCTGCGGAGCGGTAGCGGTCAGCGATGACGGCAGACCGGTTGAAAACGGCGGTATGATGTTAAAAGCCCTGAAAGAAGCTTATAAAGCGGGTGTTCCAGTTATCAGCCACTGTGAAGATCTGACCATCATCGATGGCGGCATCATCAACGAAGGACGCATCTCCAAAGAGTTGGGCGTTAAAGGCATGGATCGCGCAAGCGAAGACAGTATCACCGCAAGAGAGATCGTACTTGCAGAGAGTTCTGATACTGCAATCCACATTGCACATGTCAGCACAAAAGGCTCGGTTCAGCTGATCCGGGAAGCAAAAGCAAGAGGGGTCAAGGTTACCTGCGAAACAGCACCGCATTATATGATGATGACCGACGAATTGCTGCTTTCTTACAATGCAAACTTCCGCATGAATCCACCACTCAGAGAGCAGGAAGACTGCGAAGCGATTGTGGAAGGTGTTCTGGATGGAACCATCGATGCAATTGTGACCGACCATGCACCACATGCAGCAGAGGAAAAAGCAAACTTCCTCAAGGCACCAAATGGCATCGTTGGACTGGAAACCAGCTTTGCAGCAGCCTGCACCGTACTGGTTCATCAGTGCGGCATGAGTCTGCTTGACCTGGTGAAACTCATGAGCACCAATCCTGCAAATCTGCTTCGCCTGCCGGGTGGAACCCTGCGGGAAGGAAGCCTTGCAGATATCGTTCTGTTTGATCCGGACAGAAGCTGGACAGTCGATGCAGAAAAACTGCACAGCAAGAGCAAAAACACTCCATTTGACGGTCTGGAACTGACCGGACGGGTGGTACGAACAATCCTTGGCGGAAAAACAGTATTTGAACTTTAAAAGATAGATACAGAACAAAGGACGGAGGAACCAAAGGATGAAAAGACTGATTGAAAAGATCGCACAGATGCAAAACCCAAGTGTAGTAGGACTGGACTCCCTGCTTGACTACATCCCACAGCATATCAAAGATGAGAAGTTTGCGACATACGGCGATACCTTTGATGCAGCAGCACAGTCAATCCTCGAATACAACAAGGCTATCATCGACCAGATCTGCGACATCGTTCCGGCAGTAAAACCACAGGCAGCTTACTACGAAATGTACAGCTGGCAGGGAATGTGGGCACTGTGCGAAACTGTAAAATATGCGCAGGAAAAAGGCATGATCGTTATTATGGACGGTAAAAGAAACGATATCGGTTCTACCATGCAGGCTTATGCAAAAGCTCATCTTGGCACAAGCACTGTAAATGGCAAGGAACTTTCCGCATTTGGCTCGGACATGCTGACCGTTAACGGTTATCTTGGCTCGGATGGTGTAAATCCTCTGCTGCCAATCTGTGACGAGCAGGATAAGGGCATCTTTGTTCTGGTAAAAACATCCAACCCATCTTCTGGAGAACTTCAGGATCAGAAGATTGGCGACAAGAGCATCTATGAAACCATGGGTGCAATGTGCGAACAGTGGGGCAGCCAGACAGAAAACAACTACGGCTATTCCCGCGTTGGTGCAGTAGTAGGCGCAACCTATCCGGAGCAGCTTGCTGAGATGCGTCAGAAGATGCCACACACCTTCTTCCTGGTTCCAGGTTATGGAGCACAGGGCGGCGGTGCAAACGACGTTGCTGGTGCATTTGATAAAAATGGCTTAGGCGCAATCGTAAACTCTTCCCGTGCAATTCTGACTGCATGGAAGAAAGCTGGCACAGACGGCAAAGACTTTGCAGAGCAGGCAAGAAAAGCTGCCCTTGCAATGAAAGAAGACATCATGGGTGTTGTAGGTAAAATTACACTGTAAGTTTTAGGATAGAAACCAATAGAAGGAACATGGAGGTAAGCATATGGATATTTTTAACAATGCGCAACAGGCATGGCTTGTGCTGGAGGACGGTACGGTTTATGAAGGTTACGGTCTGGGCAGCAGTGAGGATGCAATCGGTGAATTGGTGTTCAACACCAGCGTAGTAGGATTTCAGGAGATCCTGACCGACCCTGCAAATGCCAACAACATTATTGTTGAAACATTCCCGCTGACAGGAAACTACGGCGTCAACCACGAGAATGATCTGCACGAAAGCATCACAGCAAGAGGCTGGGTCATCCGTGAGTGGTGTGCACAGCCATCCAATTTCCGCATGGAAGGCAGAATTGACGAATATCTGGAAAAGAAAAACATCAGCGCTATTTTTGATCTGGATACCCGCGCAATCACCAGAAAAATCCGTGACGGCGGCGTACAGAATGCTCTGATCACCCGCACCAATCCAGAAGGCTGCAAGGATGAACTGGTTGCAAAGATCAAGGCATGGAAAAAACCAATGCCTGCATGGGTAAACTACAATGAAAAAGTTTCCTTTGAAAAACTTGACAGCAAATACAGCATCACGATGGTAAACTACGGTATCCGTAAAGATGTCATCAATGCTCTGATGGCAAGAGGATGCAGAGTAACCGTTGTTCCAGCTTCCTACACCGAAAAGGAAATCATGGAGACAAAACCGGATGCAGTTGTTCTTTGCGGCGGAGCAGGTCTGGAAGCACTGCGTACTGACTATGCTCAGAAGGAAAACGCAATTGATGCAGCACAGGAAACTGTTGCAGCACTGATGAAATCGGGTGTTCCAGTACTGGGTATCGATTTTGGTCACCAGATCATGGCACTTGCAATGGACGGCTCGGTTGAAAAGATGCATTGCGGTCACCGCGGCGCAAACTGCCCTGTAACCGAGATTGCAAGCGGTAGAACATTTATTACCTCCCAGAACCATGGTTATATCGTAAAAGATATTCCTGCAAGCGCAGTCGTTAGCCATGTAAACTCCAATGATAAAACCTGTGAAGGTCTGGAATATCCACAGATGAAAGCAATGTCTGTACAGTTTATTCCAGAATCCGAAATCGGACAGAAAAACTTCGACGGAATCTATGAAAGATTCCTTGGAATGGTAAAATAAGCATCTTGGAACAATAATAAGAGGACTATAAACGGAAGAAAGGTTGATCGATATGCCGTTAAGACAGGATATTAAAAAGGTACTGGTAATCGGTTCTGGCCCGATTATCATCGGACAGGCAGCTGAGTTTGACTATGCAGGCACACAGGCTTGCCGTGCACTGAAAGAAGAAGGTCTGGAAGTTGTTCTGGTAAACTCCAACCCAGCAACCATCATGACCGATAAGGCAATGGCAGACCATGTTTACATCGAGCCACTGAACATCGATGTTGTAAAGAGAATTATTGAGATTGAAAAACCAGACAGCGTTCTTTCCACTCTGGGTGGTCAGACTGGTCTGACCTTCTCGATGCAGCTTGCAAAAGAAGGCTTCCTGGATTCCCACAATGTAAAACTTCTGGGTGCAAACCCTCTGACCATCGATAAGGCAGAGGACCGTCAGATGTTTAAGGATACCATGGAAAAGATCGGCGAGCCATGCATCCCTTCCAAGGTAGTAAATACCGTTGAAGATGGTCTTGCATTCATCGACCAGATCAAATATCCAGTTATCATCCGTCCAGCATTCACCATGGGTGGTACCGGTGGTGGTATCGCTTACAATGAAGAAGAATTCAGAGAGATCGCAGGAAACGGTCTGCGTCTGTCCCCAATCACCCAGATCCTGGTAGAGAAATGTATCTCCGGCTGGAAGGAAATCGAGTTTGAGGTTATCCGTGACTCCAAGGGCAACATCATCACCGTTTGCTCAATGGAAAACGTTGACCCAGTTGGTGTACACACCGGTGACTCCATCGTAGTTGCTCCAGCAGTTACCCTTTCTCCAGCAGAATTCTCCATGCTCAGAAAAGCTGCTCTCAACATCGTAGAAGAGCTGGGCGTAGAAGGCGGATGTAACTGTCAGTTCGCTCTGCATCCAACTTCCATGGATTACGCAGTAATCGAGGTTAACCCACGTGTATCCCGTTCTTCCGCACTGGCTTCCAAAGCAACTGGTTACCCGATTGCAAAAGTAGCAACCAAGATCGCAATCGGCTACACTCTGGACGAAATCATCAACGCTGTAACCGGCAATACCTACGCTTGCTTCGAGCCATCGGTTGACTACCTCGTAGTAAAATTCCCGAAATGGCCATTTGATAAATTCGTTTACGCAAAACGTACCCTTGGTACCCAGATGATGGCTACCGGTGAGGTTATGTCCATCGGTACTTCCTTCGAAAGTGCAATGATGAAAGCAGTTCGTTCCGTTGAACTGGGCTTAGACAGCTTCAACCTGCCAAAATTTGCTGACAAGACCAAAGAAGAGCTGCTTGAGCTGCTGCACAACTGCGATGATGAGCGTATCTTCTGTGTATATGAAGCACTGAAGAAAGGCATCCCAGCAGAAAAGATCCATGAAATCACCATGATCGACTGCTGGTTCATCAACAAGCTGGACAACCTCAGAAAGACTGAAGAAATGCTTGCTAACTGCGAGGAACTCAGCGAGGATTTGTACCTGCGTGCTAAGAAATATGGTTATCTGGACAGCACAATTGAACGTTTCTCCGGTAAGAAAGTAGAACACCACAGAAAAGGTGTTTACAAGATGGTAGATACCTGTGCAGCTGAATACAAGGCACAGACTCCATACTTCTACTCCACCTACGATGAAGAAAACGAAGCAGAAGAATTCATCGAAGAGCGCAAATCTGACAAGAAGAAGATCCTGGTATTCGGTTCCGGTCCAATCCGTATCGGTCAGGGTATCGAGTTCGACTACTGCTCAGTTCACTGCGTATGGGCACTGAAGAAACTCGGCTTTGAAGCTGCTATTGCAAACAACAACCCAGAAACTGTATCCACCGACTTCGATACCGCTGACAGACTGTACTTCGACCCACTGACTCCAGAAGATGTTGACAACGTTCTGGAAAGCGAAAAACCATGGGGCGTAGTAGTACAGTTCGGTGGACAGACTGCAATCAAACTGACCAAATACCTCTCCAAGAAAGGTGTTCGCATCCTCGGTACCTCCGCTGATTCCATCGATGAGGCAGAAGACCGTGAACGTTTTGATGAGCTGCTTGGCAGACTGGGCATTCCTCGTCCAAAGGGTGAAACAGTCCTGACCAAAGAAGAAGCAGTTGCTGCTGCAAACAGACTGGGCTTCCCAGTTCTGCTGCGTCCTTCCTATGTACTGGGTGGTCAGAACATGATCATTGCTCACACCACCGCTGAAGTAGAAGAGTACATGGACATCATCACCAGCCACATGAAAGACAACCTCGTCCTGATCGATAAATACATGATGGGTAAAGAGGTTGAGGTTGACGCAATCTGCGACGGTGAGGATTACCTCATCCCAGGTATCATGGAGCATATCGAAAGAGCTGGTATCCATTCCGGTGACTCCATCTCGGTATATCCTGCACAGACCCTGTCCCAGAAACTCAAACGTACCATCATCGACTACACTGGCAAGCTTGCAAGAGAGCTGAAGGTTGTTGGTCTGGTTAACATTCAGTACGTTATCTACAACGATGAAGTTTATGTTATCGAGGTTAACCCACGTTCTTCCCGTACCATCCCTTACATCAGCAAGGTTACCGGCGTACCAATGGTTGAGATTGCTACCCGCATGATGTTCGGCGAAAAACTGCGTGACCAGGGTTACGGCATCGGTTTGTACCCAGAAGCTGAGTATGTAGCAGTTAAAGTTCCAGTATTCAGCTTTGAAAAGCTGCACGATGTTGATACTCTGCTTGGCCCAGAAATGAAATCCACCGGTGAGGTTCTGGGTATTGCTAAGACATTTGATGAAGCGCTCTTCAAAGGTCTGGTAGCAGCTGGTTACAAGATGAAACATGAAGGCGGCGTTCTGGTAACTGTTCGTGATACCGATAAACAGGAAGTTGTTCCGATCGTTGAGAAGTTTGAGAAACTCGGCTTCAACATCTATGCAACTGCAGGTACTGCTCTGACTCTGAACCAGAACATGATCGCTGCAAACACCGTTCGTAAGATCGAAGAAGATGAACCAAACATCATGACCCTCTTTGATCAGAACAAGATCGACTATATCATCACCACTTCCAAGAAGGGAAGAAAACCACAGCGTCATTCGGTACAGATGCGCCGTCGTGCAGTAGAACGTTCTATCGTTACTATGACAGCACTGGATACTGCAAACGCTCTGGCAAATTCTCTGATGAGCAATCGTACAGTAAACGATGTAGAACTGGTCGACATCACAAAGATCTAAGGAAAGCTTTTAGAGCACACCGTTTCAAACGGTGTGCTCTTTTTTTCTTATGAAATTTATTTTAAAAATTGAAGGGAAGCGGATATTTTATTCCGTTTTATAATAGAAATAACAGAGAAAACCATCATTTTTTTCAGGAATTATGGATGCGTTATGTACAAAGTATGAATGAATGCAAACTAGCACAATTTGACGAAAACAGGTAGGTGAAAAATCGTTTTTTCTGAGGATTGTAACAAAATGTGAAGTGTGATATAGTTAGTAAAAGCTGGAGAAAGCGCTTGACTTTTTCAAACAAAATTGATATTATTGTATTAATCCAATAATACAATTAGGAATCCAAAAGGAGACTTGTGTATGTCAAAGAAAAAAATTATCGGAGGCGTATGTGCAGCACTTGCTGTTGTAGTTGTGGGAGGATATGTGATCACCAGTCAAAAAGGTGCAGCACAGATGATTGTATCGACCGAAACTTTGCAGCAGATGGATCTGAAAAATACCGTTAGCCTGACCGGAACGGTGGAAACTCAGACAGGAAGAAAGGTCTACTCTACATTGACCTATCCGGTGGAATCGGTTAACGTAGAGGTCGGTGATGTTGTTCAGGAAGGGGACGTGCTTGCAAAACTCAAGACAGATGATCTGGAGCTTGATATTGCACAGCAGCAGGCAGCAGTAACAGCAAGCAACAATCAGGCTGCACATCAGATTGAAGTCAGCCGCAAAGCGTATGAAAACGCAAAAGAAAACTATGAAAATGGTCTGGATTCCAGCGCCATTTCGGCAGAACAGAGCGTAACACAGGCTGAAAACAATGTGACCCAGTCTGAATACAGCGTAGAAAGTGCAAAACTGCAGGTGGAATCGGCAGAAGCTGCGGTTCGGGACGCAAGAGAAAATTATCGTCTGACCCGCGACCAGCTGGAAGGTAATGTAACCGATGCCGAAAAAGCACTGGATAAAGCGGAAGAGGCTCTGTCCGATGCAAAAGCAGCCTATAATGATGCTGTAGCACAAGCGCAAGGTCAAAAGAACAGTGCACAGCAAGCTTTAACAGCGGCAGAAGCTGCTTATAAACAAGCGGAAACAGAGTGGAATAATTTCCAAAATGAACATAGACAAGACTATGAAACTGCACAAACAAAATTATCGGGAGAAAAGGAGAAAGTAGAACAAGCAGAAATTAATTATAACAAAGCAGTTGCTGGGAGCGCTGGACAAGATGAATTAACCCGTTTGGAAGAAGAATTAAAAAGAGCACAAGCCTCTTATAATGTTGCAGAAATCGAATTTAATCAAGTAAAAGCAGAATGGGATCCAGCAAAAGAAGCATATACTTCGGCACAGGAAAACTATGCTGCTGCTCAGGAAGCTTATGCAACAGCATCTTCTGCTGTTGATTCTGTGTCTAACAGCGCATACAGTGGAGTTGCTTCCGCTGAGAGTGGAGTTGCTTCCGCAGAAGCTCAGCTGGATGCAGCAAAAGACGCACGCAACGGCACAACACTGGCACAGGTAGAGCAGGGTATCGGCTCAGCAAATCGTGGTGTGGATAGTGCAGAGGTCCAGGAAGATGTCGCAAAAGCGCAGCTGGATGCAGCAAAACAGTCTGCAGAGTCGGCAAAACAGCAGCAGGAAGCAACCAAGAATGCAATTGAGCAGCAGATTGACAGCTTGCAGGACAGTCTGGTTGGAAGCCAGCTGGCAGCAGAAAGCAACCGTGCTCAGGAAATTGCAATCCAGAAAATGCAGAATACTCTGGAAGATGCCAGCATTACTGCTCCGGTTTCCGGTGTTGTTACCGCAGTTTATGCAAAGGTGGGAGAGACAGGAAATGGCCTGCTCTTTGTAGTAGAAGATACCGAGTCTTTGAAAATCACAACCCGCATCAAAGAATATGATATTGCAAATGTTCAAGTAGGTATGCCGGTTACCATCAAGTCGGATGCAACCGGAGACAAAGAAATTTCCGGTACTATTACATATATCGCACCAGCAGCTGTTAAGAGCGACACTGGTTCCACTCAGACTTCCAGCAACAACTCGAACGTTGAATTTGAAGCAGAGGTTCAGGTTAATGATAAAGACAGCGGACTGCGCATTGGTATGAATACCAGACTGACAGTCTTGCTGGAAGAAAAGCAGGATGTTTTTGGTGTTGCCTATGATTCTGTTGTAAAGAAACAGGATGGAACCGATGTTCTTTATGCAGTCGAGCCAAAATCTACCGAAGGTAAAGATGCTTCCACTTATATTGTAACAGAGGTTCCGGTAACTACCGGTCTGGAAACTGATTTCTATATTGAGGTGTCCGGTTCCAATATCCAGAATGGTATGTCCATTGTCAGCGACCCACAGAGTGTAACGCCGGGAATGGAGGTTACGCCAGATTTTGCGGTAGCAGGACAGACAGCTCCGGTCATCGGACTTTCTTCGGAGAGCGAGGCTCAATAAATGGCAAAAACAATTATTGATATGAAGGGAATTGTCAAGAAGTTTTACATTGGACAGCCCAATGAATTGACCATTCTCAAGGGAATTGACCTAAATGTGGAAGAAGGGGAGTTCGTTTCAATCGTTGGTCAGTCTGGTTCCGGTAAATCAACATTGATGAATATTATCGGAGCCCTTGATCGTCCAACGGAAGGAGAATATACGCTGGATGGCGTTGCAATCAATCAGGCAGGAGATGCACAGCTTTCTGGAATCCGCAATTCCAAAATCGGATTTGTTTTTCAGACATTTAATTTGATTCCAAGAACTTCAGCACTGAAAAATGTGGAACTGCCGATGCTGTACGCAAGTGTTCCAAGAGGACAGCGAACCGCAAGAGCAAAGGAACTTCTGGAAATGGTTGATATGGGAGAACGTATGGGACATATGCCGAATGAGCTTTCTGGCGGACAGAAACAGCGTGTTGCCATCGCACGTGCTATGGCAAATGATCCGGCAATTATTCTGGCGGATGAACCGACCGGTGCGTTGGATTCCTCGACAGGACGTCTGGTAATGGATTTGTTTCATCGTCTGCATCGGGAACAGGGCAAGACTATCGTATTGATCACGCATAACCAGGAACTTGCGGAAGAAACCCAGAGAGTTATTACCATCCGAGATGGACAGGTTGTGGACGAGCGCCGGATCAATCACGAAGTTTTGCCGCCTGACAGCTTTTTCAAAGGGCAGCAGGATGAAGCTAGGCAGGAGGAACAGAGTCTATGACACAACTTTTAGAGAATATCTCGTTGGCCATTTCCGGACTTCGTGCAAACAAAATGCGTGCACTGCTGACCATGCTGGGCATCATCATCGGTATTGGTTCAGTAATCGGTATTGTCATGGTCGGCGACTCGATGACCAACATGATGACCTCCTCTCTGCAGGAAGTGGGCGCTAATAATATTCAAATCAGTATCCAGCAGAAAGCGTCCGAGACAGGTATGAGCTACTCAGTACAGATTGATGAAGAAGACTTGATCAGCAACGATATGATTGATCAGTTTATGACGGCATATGGCGATGTGGTGGATGCAGTCAGTGCTTCTGAGACAATGGGAAGCGGACGGGCAGAGGATGGACGAAAGTACGCCAATGTCAGCATCAGCGGCGTCAACAACGGTTACCAGGCCGCAAATCATCTTACCATGCTGGAAGGCAGATTCATTGATGAGCGTGATACGAAAGGAATCAAAAACGTAGCAGTTGTATCAGATAAGCTGGTAAACAATATGTTTGCGCCTGGTGAAAGTCCTTTGGGACAGGAAGTGAAGGTTTATCTGGGCAAGGATATCTATACCTTTACAATTATCGGTGTCTATGAATATAAACAGGATGCTCTTACTTCCATGATGGGAGCGATGGCTTCGGATCAGGATCTTTCTACAGCTTTATACATTCCGATTACTACACAGTGGAAATTGACCAATGCGACAGAAGGATTTTCCTATATTACCATTTTGACCAAGCAGGGAACAGATTCCAGAGCACTGGCAAACCAGTTTGAGGATTATTTTAATCGCTTTTATCAGCGCAATACTGATTTTGGTGTAATGGCGATCAGCTTGGATTCCATTATCGATCAGTACACTTCCATGATGGGAACCATTCAGGTTGCGATTGCGGTTATAGCAGCTATTTCTTTGCTGGTAGGCGGTATTGGTGTTATGAACATCATGCTGGTATCGGTAACCGAGCGAACCCGTGAAATTGGAACCAGAAAGGCTCTGGGCGCAAAAAATAGTGCGATCCGGATGCAGTTTATCGTAGAGTCGGTTATTATCTGTCTGATTGGCGGTCTGATCGGAATTGTGGTCGGTATGTCTTTGGGATATGCGGGAGCAGCGTTGCTGAAATTCCCGGCACGTCCATCTTTGCAGGCAATTTTGATTGCAGTTGGTTTCTCCATGGCAATCGGTGTCTTTTTCGGATATTATCCGGCAAACAAGGCAGCGAAACTTGACCCAATTGAAGCATTACGTTATGAATAATCAAAAAGCCGCGGAAAAATTTTTCCGCGGCTTTTGTAAAACAAGACAAAGTGTGTTATATTAAAAGTATCCTGTGATAATGAAAATGGAGGAAAAGTATGAGTTCTGTTTCAATGCTCTATCAACGCCAAAGTCGAGTTTTGGAATTTGGTTTTGCTGTGTTTTGTGTGCTGATGGCGGGGTATAACCTATTTTTTTCGACACCTTATTATGTGTTTCTATCTTTGTTAGGATTGCTTTTGGTTTTTGTTCCTCGAATTGCAGAAAAGGTGTTAAGTTTAAAAGAGGACTATCTGCTGCGTTTGACCACCCATCTGTATATTTTATTTACTTATGGGATCGGAATGATCTTTAACGGATATGACAGGATTCCTTTATACGATAAGCTGATGCACACCGTAACAGGGGTTATTTTTGGACTTTGTGGTTTGGTCGTTTACTATCTGCTCAAACCTCGGGAAGAGAAGATGAGGGTAAAGAGAGCAGAGTTTTGGCAGGCAGCAGTTTTTTCGGCAGGTTTTGCTTCCCTGATCGCGGTTGGATGGGAGATCGTAGAATTTGTAATTAATCTTGTTTTGCACAACGATCCGCAGCATGTACTTGATACAGGTGTAACGGATACCATGATGGATATGATTGTTTGTCTGATTGGTTCTCTGGTATTCTGGTACCCAATGCACCGCTATTATAAGCAGGGCAAAACAGGACTGCTTATGGGAGTGTTCGACAGCTTCTATCGGACAAACTTTCATGTGGAAACAGTGCTGGAGGAGAAGGGAAAATAAGGTTTGGTGTGAAGGATTTTCCTTCACACCAAATTTTTTTAGAAAAAGGTATTGACTTTTTTCTGAGATGTGCTATAATAATAAAGCACTTGCGAGTTGAGTGTACGCAGCGAATAACATCTATGGAAAGATGGCTGAGCTGGTCTAAGGCGCACGACTGGAAATCGTGTGTGCCCTATAAAGGCACCGAGGGTTCGAATCCCTCTCTTTCCGCCAAAAAAGAGTCTCCACTTTTGTGGAGACTCTTTTTTATGTGAAACGGAAAGGGATTCGATTGAGCCGACCCTGCCATAGGGGAAAAACAGTCCACTGGACTGTTTTTAGGAGAGGGGTAATGGAGTGAACCCCTCTTTTTCTGTATATAAAAAGTTCTGTTTATAAAAGAATTAATTTAGACGTAACAGAAGGAGTTCCTTTAGAAAAAAGTTGTCTTGTTGCGCACAGTGTCCATCATAGGGGAATTGACAAGGCTGGATAGTTGTGGTAATCTACAAAAAGGAAGAGGGAATCCCTCAGTTTTTGTAAGAAAAGGAGAGAAATGATATGAATATTCAGCAAAAGCTTTCTGATATTTTGAAATTAAATCTTCCAAGAAAATGGACTTCTGTTTCCTATGCAATTATGGTGGACGGTAAACTTGTTGCGGCAGATGCACTGGGACAGGATGGAACCAAAGACAAGAATCCTGTAACCTTAAATCATACCTACAATGTTTGTTCTATTTCCAAGATTTTTTGTACAGTTGCTGTCATGAAGCTGGTGGAACAGGGAAAAGTCGATCTGGATCGCCCAATCTGTGAATATCTGCCTAAATTCACCATGCTTGACCCACGTTACCGCCAGATCACAGTGCGTCACTGCTTAAATCATGCCAGTGGTCTGCCAGGAACTCAGTGGAAACATTTTTCAGCAACTCATGTTGGAAAAGCAGACAATGAAGAGTACTATAACGAAGTTTATGATTATCTTGCAAAATGCTATCTGAAAGCTGATCCAGGAAAATATTCCGTTTATTGCAACGATGGTTTCACTCTGGCTGAAATGCTGGTTACCAAAGTATCCGGCATGAACTTTGGTGATTTCTGCAAGCAGTACATCACGGAACCGATTGGTGCTCATTCTACACGAGTTTCTACTACGGTTAATCCGGAATATCCTCTGGTTCGGGAAAGCGGCAAACCGGCAGAATACTTCTATCTGCAGGGATGCGGTGGTTTTACAACAACCATGACCGACCTGTGTAAGTTCGGTAACTTGTTCCTGACAGAGAATGATGTAATCAGTGAGCAGAGCAAAGAAGAAATGAGAAAGATGCAGGGTACCACCTTCCTGCAGGAGGATACAGCAAGCGTTCGTTATGGCTTAGGTTGGGACAATGTTTGTGTGGAAGATCCGGAATTTGATCTGGGTGAACATGTCCAGATGAAGGGCGGAAACAGCTTCCAGTTTACCAGCAAGTTGTATGTCATTCCAAAATATAATGCAGTTCTCACAATCAGCGAAACACATGACTGCAAGCTGGATGTAGGGCTGGAAATTCTGCGTTTATTTGCAGTTTATATGCAGGAAGAAAAGGGAATCAATCTCTACAAAAAATATCAGCCGGTGCCAAAGGAACTGGTGGAAGAATTTGATGGAACCTACCTGGTACCGAGTGCAATCTATCACACCCATTTCTTCGGTACAGATCTGACTATTACAAATGATGATACTGCTGATGGACATGCAGCAGCTTATAAAAATCTGAAATTTGATGGAAAGGACTTTGTAGCTGAAAATGGGGAACATTTCTTCTTCCGCAATACTTTGGATGGAAAATATCTGTTTAGCACCAATAGAGGCAGAGTGATCCCAACAGCAATGAAGGTAGAAGATCAGGCTCCGCTTTCTGAAAAATGGACTGCCCGCATTGGAAAGAGATACCTTGCAGTTAACTTTACCGAGCAGGATTTGGTGTGCGGTGAGATGATGAATGGCTTTACTCTCCGCAAGCTTGCCGGTGTAGAAGGTGTGCTGGTTGCTTCTTTCAGCTCCATTCCAGAGGGCGAAATTTACGGAAACTTTGAAGGAGCATTTATTCCGGATGGAGAATTTAATGCCAATGGATTTTTACAGACTCCTTCCAATGGAAGCCGTGATCTGCTCTGTCCGGACTTTTTCGAAAAAGATGGCGTGGAATATTGCTATATTGCTTCCTATCTGTACCAGGAAGAGAGCAGCCTCAAAGACTATCAGGGAGAAAAATTTGAGGATCTTCCATCCGGTGAACAGAATCATGTTTATCGTATTCATGAAAAACTGGAAACTCTGCCGGAAGTTTTGCCGGGCAGAAGACTGATGGTTTTGAACGATAAAATGGAAGTGGTATACGACAGCCAGAATCCGAAGGATTATAAAGCAATTGAAGCAGGATATATTTCCTTTATCTAAATGTAAAAAAGACCGTGAGGTGTTTCACTTCACGGTCTGATCTTTCTTAGGAAAGGAAAATGAGTATGGATTATTTCTTTGAGGGTTTGGAGCACAGCAGCGCGTTTGGATTTTTGTTCGACGAACAGGGGAAATTTGTTCCAGTGAAGGAGACCTGCTACCAACTATATGAAAGTGATTATTATCCTTTTGCAGAATTTGCGGATGAACTGCGCGCATTAAATGACTATTGCTTTTTGATTGCACAGGCGGTCAATCAGGAAAAGGAACGGGCAAATCAGGAACTCATCCAGACTAGAGCAAAGCCAGAGACGGAATTTCCCTGGCTTGCTCCCTTTACCAAAACCGAGCTGTTGATTGGGCTGGAAGGGGAAAGCGATCAGTGGGAGTGGGCTGCAAGCATCAGCCGCGCACATCTGGTGATTCTGCTCTATTCTTTCTTGGAAAAGACATTAAAATATCTTTCAGAATGGTTTCAGGAAGAATCAATCCTGACACAGAGAAAGTCCAGAGGAGAACCAAAGTTATACTCCTATCTCTATGCGATTCTTGGAATAGATAAGCCGAAGTTTTATGAGCAGTATAGGGAAATTGCAGAGATACTGGATGCTAGCCGAAAGATTAGGAATCAATTTGCCCACGAAAATCTGGAAGGTGATTTGCCCGCTTTACCAGAAGAGTTGTCAGCAGAGAAGGCTTCCCACAAACTAAAACTGGTAGAATTAATCGATGTTGCGGGAAAGGTACTGAAGCTGACGGAAGAAGTATATGAAAAAGAAAAGAGTTAGCGGAGTTTTTTGTATTCTTCCGCGTAATTTCTTCCCATATTGCGCTCATGCTTTTCCTGGTAAGCTTTGGAGATTTCTTCCGGGGTGATCTGATAACGAAGCAGAGTGTCCATGTAATACATGAGGATATCGCTCAATTCCTCCACAAAATGGCTGTGGATGGCAGGATCGTCCATGATATCATGGATGCTCTTCTTTTTGATAATGGAGATTACTTCGCCGATCTCCTCTATCATCCACAGGATAAAGTCTTTTCCATGTTCAGGCTGCATGGGTGGCCATTTGTCCTTATGCTTTTCCCAAAGTTCTGTCTGCATCTTCATCATATCTTGGAAATCCAGAACAGATTTTCTTTCTTTTTCAAAGATAAAGGAAGTGGCATCGGGATATTGTTTTTCGCATACAAAGTGAAAGCCGCATTTTTTGGTGTAGAAATGATGATTTCGGGTAGAATAGCTCGGTGTTTCCAAAACCCAACGGGAACAGTTGGAGAAATGTTCTTCGATATGATTCCAGATTTGTGTGCCAAGTCCCTGGTTTCCACAATCGGGGTCAAGAAAGAGAAGTTCCAGAATGTTTTGCTCTGGCTTATGCGAGATGGTGTAAGCACCGATGATTTTGTCATCTAGCAATACTTTTTCTGAGATAAAATCAGGATTTTCATTTAACTTTCGAATCAGAGTTCCGTCATTGTATCCGGCAGGACCGTCATGCAGGAGGGAAGTATGCAGGCATGTGTCCTCATCAAAGGCAGCTGTCATGATTTGGGTCAGAACAGGATAATCCTGGGGGAGTATTGGAGCGTAGTGTAACATAAAGACCTTCCTTTCGGAAAACAGGATAAAAGAAAACACCTGCAAACATTTAAGCTTGCAGGTGTTTGTTTGTTGATTAGTCTCCTACGTATGGCAGGAAAGCAACGTGACGAGCACGTTTAACAGCTACAGTCAGCTGTCTCTGATGACGAGCGCAAGTACCGGTTACACGGCGTGGAATGATCTTAGCTCTGTCAGACAGATATCTTTTCAGTCTTGGAACATCTTTGTAGTCGATGTTTTCGATTTTATCCATGCAGAACGCACAAACTTTTTTTCTGCTTTTTCTGTTGCGTCTGTCGTTTCTTTCAGTTCTTTCTTTTTCCATGGAACTTAACCTCCTTAAAATTTAAAGTTTGTAATTACAAAGACCGTATCGGTTTAGAATGGAAGATCTTCTTCATCTTCACTGACTTCTTCAAAATCCTCTGCACTACCGCTGGAATATCCAAAGCTTGCTGCAGGAGCATTTTGCTGGAAAGAAGTTGCCGCCGGAGCAGCTGACGACCCATAGGAGCGGGAAGGCGGTGGTGGCGGACCAAAATCGTCCACAGCGGAAGAGGAAGGAGCGGAGTTTTTGCTGTCAGCAAAGAATGCCTGGTCAACCAAAACTTCTACTGCCTGTCGTTTGTTCTCATTCTTGTCCACATAATTGCGAACCTGCAGAGAACCTTCCACAGCCATCAATCTGCCTTTGGAAAAATATCTGCTGATAAATTCCGCAGTCTGACGCCATGCAACACAGTTGATGAAGTCTGTCTGACGGTCCGCGCCCTTGCCGTAGTTTCTGTCTACTGCAAGCGTGAAGGAAGTTACCGAAAGGTCTGATGCTGTTTTTCTCAGTTCAGGGTCTGCAGTAAGTCTTCCCATAAGGATTACACGGTTCAGCATAATAAATCCTCCTAGTTGTCTTTCTTAACAATCAGGGAGCGAAGAACGCCGTCGGTAATTTTGTAGTTACGGTCAAGTTCTGCTGGGAACTCAGGAGCGCAGTTGAAGGTAGCGAATACGTAGTAACCTTCTACTTCGTCTTCGATTGGGTATGCCAGTCTGCGTTTACCCCATTCTTCTACTGTTTCCAGTGTGCCGTGTTTTTCAATCAGAGCTGTGAATTTTTCAACCAGAGCTTTGACTGCATCATCACCGTTTTTGGTGTTGAAGATCATGATTGTCTCATAATTTTCGTTAAGCTTTGCCATTGTAAAAGCACCTCCTTTTGGACTTAAGGCCCTGCCGGTTATGCAGGGCAAGGTTTGCCGCAGTTTCGCGACAACAAAATTATTATATCAGAAAAAAGCAGTTTGTCAAGGAAATATGCGCCATTTTTCCTTCTTTGGAGGAATGGACAAAGAGGCAGTGCGTTTTATCCGATAAATTTAGAGTAATTGTAGGATAAAGAGAAAAACACCCGATGCTCAGCAGAATTTTTCTGATAAGCAAGGGGTGTTTTTGGTAGATCTTATAAGGTTAAAACGATAATAATGCTGGAAATCAACATCAGTGCAATGACACATGCCACAATCAAAATTGCACTGACAGGGCTTGCACCGCCAATGGAGGAGAGTGTCTGGTAATAAACGTTGTCGCTAGAATTACCGGAAGCAGAATGCAGATCCTGAATCTTTTTGCGACAGTGTTTATAGTAATGACGGTTTGCGGTAAAGCCGCAGTAAATTGCAACGCCGAATCGAACGTACATCAAAATCTGGGAGAGGATGACCAGCCATTCCAGACCGGTAAGGTCAAACTGGAAGGAGGACATCAGCATCGGGTCAGCCAGTGTCTGTTTTACCATGTGGTAAGAAAGAATTACCGATGGGATATTGGAAAGGATATAGAAACCGAACAAGATTGCGCCGATCTTATACATTTTGCGGTAGAAGAAATAGGCGAAATTAAAGATGAATGCTGCCCAGTTAAAGACTTTGGCTTTAGCACGCTGAGAAAAAATCTTAAAGACGCGCAGGAAATAAGCGTAGTTTTGATGGACCAGAAAAACAAAGTCTTTAGCAGGAATGCCCTCGATCTGGTCGTCTTCGTAAATGGCTTCAAACATGCTGTTTAGTCCCATGGAGTTTTGCGGCTGTCCTTCAAAAGGATTTTCCACAACAGGACGACCATGATGCTGCGGCTGTTCCTTTAGCGGGAAGCGGCAGTTTGGGCAGAAAACATCTTCTTCCTTGCAGAACAGTCCGCAGTTTGGACAGATGATGTTGCCGTTTTCGTCAGGCTGGATACCGGCATTGGAAGGGGCTTTTTTTTCATTGGGATTTTTCCATTCCATTCCCTTTTCGTGAAGCTCCTGCTGCAAAGCGCAATGACCAAGCTGTTTATAACAGGAACGATGATGCGGAGCACCACACTCCGGACAAACAACGATGTCATCGCCCTCTTTGAATTCCTGACCGCAGACAGGACAGGAAACACCTTTATAGTTCATTCTCATATCAACCTTTCTGAATTATGCGATATCATAATGATACTATATAACGCGAAAAAAATCCATAACCTGAAGGCAAGATTTACCCTTTATTTAAAGATAGGGAACAACTGGGTGCAGTCTTTACATTTTTTATCAATTCCACTATAATGAAAAGAAAGAGATCATCTGGTTTTCTATGAGAGCTTTTATAAATTTTGTAACAGGAGGAAGCATGATGCTTCAAATCGAAGATTTAAAACAGGAATTGCAGGCACAGCAGCCAAAGATTGAGTACCTGAAAGAAGCTTTGGGATACGAAAATTTGCTGAAAGAAAAGAGAGAATTGGACGAACAAGCTGCAAAACCTGATTTTTGGAATGATGTTGAAAATACAAAACAGGTATTAAAGCAACAGAAGCTGGTAAATGAAAAGATTGGCTCCTATGATGAGTTGGTTACAATGTATGAGGATGCTCAGACCATGCTGGAGCTTGCAGAAGAAGAGGAATTTGCAAACGAAGAGGAACAGGAAGCTTTTTTGCAGGATATCAAGAAGAATATCCGGGATATCGTGGATAAGATTGAGGAAGAAAAGTTGTCTGCGCTGCTTTCCGGCGAATTTGATGCAAATAATGCAATTCTGACCTTCCATGCAGGAGCTGGCGGCACTGAGGCACAGGACTGGGTTCAGATGCTTTACCGCATGTATGCCCGTTGGAGTGAGCGCCATCACTTTAAGGTAAAGGTGCTGGACTATCTGGCAGGAGAAGAAGCAGGTATCAAGAGTGCATCCATCCTGATTACCGGAACCAATGCCTATGGCTTTTTGAAATCGGAGCACGGTGTTCATCGACTGGTTCGAATCTCCCCGTTTGATGCTTCCGGACGCAGACAGACTTCTTTTGCATCTTTGGAGGTTATGCCGGAGATCGATGATGATTACGATATCGAGATCAATCCTGCAGATTTGAAGGTGGATACCTATCGTTCGGGTGGTGCAGGTGGTCAGCATGTCAATAAGACGGAGTCCGCAATTCGTATCACCCATATTCCAACCGGCGTCGTAGTTGCTTGTCAGAATGAGCGAAGCCAGCATCAAAACCGAGAGGTTGCAATGAAGATGCTCAAGGCAAAGCTTGCACAGATTAAAGAAAAGGAACATCTGAAAAAGATTGAGGATATTAAGGGAGAACAGCAGCAGATCGGCTGGGGTTCCCAGATTCGTTCTTACGTCTTTATGCCGTATACGTTGGTCAAGGATCACCGCACTAACTGTGAAAGCGGCAATATCGGAGCAGTGATGGATGGCGATATCGACCAGTTTATCAATGCTTATCTAAAGGCAGCTTCCTTAGGAGAACTGTAATTAGGGAGGGGACAGGATGACTACCATTTATCTGGTTCGGCACGCACAACCCGATTACAGCGATGTTCATGCAGACCCGGAAAATGCGCTGCTGACAAAGCAGGGCAGGGAAGACAGCAAAAAGATGGCTTCCTTTTTGCACCATGAGCCGATTGATATGATTGTATCCAGTCCCTATCCAAGAGCAAAGGAAACGATCCGACCGCTTGCAGAATTGCTAAATCTGCCGATTCTTTTAGAAGAAGATTTCAGAGAACGCAAGATCGGGTGTTGGGTGGAGGATTTTAACGGATACTGCAAACGGCAGTGGGAGGATTTTTCTTACGCCTTGCCCGAAGGTGAGAGTTTGCAGCAGGTACAGCAAAGGGTGGTTCAGGCCCTTGAGGTACTGCTGAAAAAATATGAAGGAAAGACGATAGCAGTTGCAGGGCATGGAACCGCAATCAGCCTTCTTCTTAACTATTTTGATCCTTCCTTTGGAATGGACGATTTTATGAGAATTAAAAGCTGGATGCCGTGGGTGGTGCAGCTTACCTTTGATAAAACAGAATATCTTGGTAAAAAGGAAGTTTTCTGGATCGAGAGATAAACAGGAAACCCCCTGTAAAAGAAAAAAGCTCTCTGTCCCAAAAAAGTCAGAGGGCTTTTTGTGTAAATTTTTGTTTTTGAATGCAATAATTTTTCGATTGTAGGACACCTATATGACAGAAGGACCAAAAGATGGCAAAAAGGTCGGAATTTTAAAACAAAACTGTGAATGAATGGTAAAGCTTTGTAAAAGGATGTAACAAAACAGGCCTTTGAAACGTCTTATTGGTAAAGGAGAAATTACTTTAGGCAAAGAGGAGAAGCTCTGATATTTTAGAAAGGAAGGAGCGTTTTTATGGGACCGAAAAAGTATGATAAAGCATTTTCAAAAACAATTGCATTGGCGTTGGCTCTTCTGCTTGCGTCAAGCACTTTGACTGGATGTGATCTGTTTCGTCCAAGACAGGAGGAAGCTTCTAATCAGGAAATTGAACTGGAAGCACCAGAACCGGATGAAGACAATCTGGGCGCAGACCTGATGGACGATTCCGAAGTGGAAGCGGATGTTGATCCGGATATTGAGGACACCGAACAGACAGAAGAAGTGGTGGAAGAACCGGAAACAACAGACTCTTCTGCAACAACAGAAAATAAAGATACCGCAAGTGCAAGCACCTCTCAGAAAGATCAGTTTGTAGACAGCTCAAATGTATTTCAGAATCAGGGCAGTTCTGCGCAGAGCACTGTTACCACATCGGTGCTGACTCCGGAGAGCGTTGTCCAGCCTGAAAAGGTGAGCAACGTGGTATATGAACCGGTTGGCGAACAGCCAGTAGCAAAAGAAGAAGCAAATCTGATTGCACAGCCAACTTCTACAACACCGACCCCAACTCCAGTGGCGAACAAATCGTACAGCAGCGCAAGATTCAGTAAAAAAGGCACTTACAGCGAATCGAAAATTTACAAGAACGGTTATATTGATGTTGGTGATGTAACCATCAGCAACAAGACCTTTACCGGTGACCTTTATATCAAAGTCCCTTCCGATACTGTTACTTTGAAGAACGTTGATGTACAGGGAACCATCTATGTAAACAGCGGTTCGGATTGGGTAAAACTGTATGATGTTCATGCAGGAGCTTTGACAGTAGAAAATAAAAAAGGAACCTCCCGCGTATTTGCATCCCGCGATACCTCCCTGGACAATGTAAACATCAAAACCGATACTGTTCTGGAAGAGGGCGGATTGTACTCTCAAAGCAAGGGCTTTGTCAATGTGACAGTGAACGGTTCAAAAGGAACGACACTGACCATAAAAAACCTGAAGCTCAACAAGCTCAAAACTGTTACAGATTGTGACGTTGTCTATGACAGTGATACAATCATAAACTATGCTTACACTTATGCGCCGACCGAACTGTATGGTTATGGACAGATCAATCGTCTGTATTGTTACAGTGACGGCGTTTATTACGATGCAAAACCATTGTATATTGAAACTGGCAGAGGTTATGCAACCCCTTCCAAGCGCACTTCCTCGGGCGGTTCGGATTCCGGCTCGAGCAGCGAGGATAAGAAGGTAACACTGTATGACATCAACGACCAGTATCTGGATATCGGTGACACCAAGGTCGTAGGTATCGACCACAACGGCAGCTCGCTGAAGGTAACAACCAGCAACTCGAGTGTTGCAAAGGTTACCTACAGTACCTCCAAGAGCCATATCACCATGACAGGACTCAAACCGGGCAAAGCAACGATTAAGGTTACCTCTTCCCGTTCCGGTTACGCAAGCAGCACGATCTCCTTTAACATTATTGTAAAGGATAACGGTTCTTCCAGCATCCATCTGTCGGGCATTTCCAATCAGTATATGGATGAAGGCACAACACGTTATGTCAGCGTCAATACCGATGCCAGCAGAATCAGTGTATCCAATTCCAATACCAGTGTAGCGGATGTCACTGCAGATGGCTTCCAGCTGAAAATCCGTGCAAAAAAACCAGGAACCACAACCGTTAAGGTAACAGCTTCCCGTTCTGGACGTACCTCCAAGAGCACAACTTTTAAGGTTACAGTACGGGATACTTCCAGTGACGATGATTATGTAACCATCAATCGCATTGATAACCAGATCATGAGCAATGGTCGAGAACGCATTATCAATGTTAATACAAACGGTACCTCGATCAAAGCTTCCAGCAGCAATACTAACGTTGCAAAAGTAAGCACTCGCAGCGATGATACCCTGATTGTGGAAGCGGTAAATCCAGGAAGTGCATATATTACCGTTACTTCCTCCCGCAGAGGATATAAAGATTCCAAGACAACCTTCCGCGTGGATGTTTACGGTGACAGCATTTCGGCACCGACGGTCTATATGAATTACCAGTACGGCGGCAGCTATCCAAACAGCAGCTGGACCAATCAGAACGTTGTATTTACCCTGACCGGTTACAGTACAAACCGCACCGCATATTCCTATGAACGTCCGGCAGGCGGAACCTCTTCTCAGTGGACCAATCGCAGAGAGCTGCGCAACGGAACACTGACTGTCAGCGAAGAGGGTCAGAAGGATTACTACTTCTTCACCCGTGGAAGCGGCGGAGACAGCAGTGCAACCAGCATCTATACCGTACGTATTGACAAGACTCTCCCGATTATTTCCGAGGTCAACAATACTAACGGTACCCTCACTTTCAAGGTATCGGATAATCTGTCCGGCATTGCTTCGGTACAGGTGAAAAACAGCAGCAATATCTACTATACACCGGGTTACAGCAATGGCACCTATACCTTTAATGCTCCGGCAAATGGCAGATATACTATCGTTGTTACCGATAAAGCAGGCAACCGTGCAGAATCCTCGTTTGATATGACCACACCATCTCAGCCGGATACTACCGCACCAGTTATTGAGATTCTGACAACTTCGATAAAACAGGATAGCTGGCAGAAGGAACCGACAGAGGTACTCTTTAAGGCAACAGACAATGTCACAGTCCAGTCTGTCACAGTAACACCAAGTGTTCCACTGACTCAGAATGCAGATGGTACCTACAGCTTCAAGACCAGTGTGGAAGGCAAAAATACCTATACCATTACAGCAAAAGATGCAGCAGGTAAGGAGTCTACCAAACAGATCACCTATTATCTGGATACCATCGCTCCAGTACTGAGTGATATCACCACACAGGATACCACCGTTACTATCAAGGCTTCGGATGAATCTTCCGGTGTAACAGTAACAGCAGTTCCAGAAAATGACCAGACCAAACAGATGGTTGTAAGCGATCAGAAAAATGGAACCTTTACCTTTACCGCAGAACAAGATGTAAATTATAAGATCACTGCAATGGATGGTGCAGGAAATCTCAGCCAGACCGAAAACGTGATGATCAAGTCTCAGACCACTTCTCCGGCAGAGCAGACGGTTACCATTTCGGAACCAACGGTATCGAATCAGAATACTTTGACAACCAGCAAGGTCATCAGCTTTAATGTAGATGCAAACCTGATAACAGGTCAGTCCTTGAGAGTCAGTGTTCAGAGCCCGACAAACAAAGAGTTAAGCCCGGCAAATACAGTACAGGGAATAAGCAACAGTTATTCCGTTTCTGTTAACGAAAACGGCACCTATACCGTAACAGCATCCATCATGAACGGTAATAGCGTTGTAAAGACAGTAAATAGAACGGTTAAGGTTGAAAACATTGACAGTACCAAACCGACAATCGCAGTAACGAAGAACGATAACGGCAATTTGGAATTTAATGTAACAGACGAAACCCTGAATGCTGTTTATGTGGATAGCGAGCAGGTATACCGCACTTCCAACAATGGCAACACCTATCTGTATCAGAAGAGCGGTTTAACCGCAGGCGAGCATACCATCAGGGCAGTGGACAAAGTGGGCAACGAGTTGACACAGAAAGTCAATGTCGTTCTCAAACAGCAGCCAACCATTTCAGCAGACGCAACAAATCTGGTCAGCAGCAATCACACCAATGCAACCACAACTATTTCGGTTGATACTCATGGAGCAGAGATTGCATCCGCACAGGTAAATAAGAGCGGTGCATCTATCCAGCCGGCCGGCGCAGGTAAATACACCTTCACCGCAACAGAAAATGGTGTTTACACTGTTATTGTTGCAACAAAGGACGGCATGGGTGTCAGCGTGGATCTGACTGTCAGCGGCATCGCAGAAAAAACGACTCCTCCAACCGTTCAGGTAGGGGAACACAAAGCAAACGATACTGCAACTCAGGTCAGTGTACCGATCGTCGTTTCTGATTCGGATAATGCAGCTTCTGAAGTGACTCTGACCTCCGATAAGGGAACAATCAGCGGCAGCGGCAACAATTACACCCTGACTGCTACAGAAAATGGAACTTATACCCTGACAGCAAAAGATAAACAGGGAAATCAGGCGACTGCAACTGTCTATGTGGATGAGGTTAAAGGAAATATCCAGCCTTCCATCTCTGCCGGTACAGTTTCCGCAGCAAATGGCAGTGCATCTGTCAAACTGACTGTCAGTGATAATGGCGGTACCCCAATTGTTTCGGTTACCGATCAAAACGGCACTGCAGCAGTTCTGCAGGCAGATGGCAGCTATCTGTTTACAGCAAGTGAAAACGGAAGCTATGTCATTACGGTAAAGAATCAGGCAGGAAAGACAGCTTCTGTAACAGTGAATGTAACAGAACTGGATAAGACCGCTCCGGTTATTGCTCAGCCAAACATCACTTACAGCGCAGACCTCAAGACCGCAACTATTACCTGGACTGTAACCGATGCAGCGGATGGAAACAAAGATGCATCCAGCGGTATAGCAGGCGTTACTTTTGCAGGTGCTCCGGCTCAGACACAGGGAAGCGCATATCAGGCAACTGTCAGTGAAAACGGCAATTATGTTATCGGTGCATCTGATAACGCAGGAAACGCTTCCACAGTAACAGCAAGTGTTACCGGCATCGATAAGACAGCTCCATCTATTCAGGTTACCAGCAAAAACGACAGCTGGCAGCAAAAACAGGTTGTTACCTTCTCGGTAACCGATGAAAACAGCAGTGTGGCTTCGGTACAGGTAATCCATAACGGTAAACAGGTTTCATTGACTGAAGGAAACGGATACAGCTTTACCGCAACAGAAAATGGAACCTACACCATTATGGCAAGCGATACTGCAGGAAATGCTATCTCCAAAGATGTTGCAATCAATCGTATCGATGTGACCAAACCAGCAGCTCCATCCTTAAAAAATGGTGACAAAGCAGTTTCTGTTTATAACGCACAGACACAAAAAGGAGAATATCAGGCAAAACCAAATACAACCTTTACTGTAGGTTATACAAAGGCAGCAGCTGGAGAAAGTCCGGTCAGTGTACAGGTAAAGATCGACAAAGAACAAACCTTTAAGACTTTATCCGGCGATACCCCAAAACTGACCTTGGCAGAAGGTACACATACTGTGGTTCTGAAAACAGTGGATGCAGCAGGAAATGAAAGTGCACCAGTTACCTACAAAATTACGGTAAAAGCACAGTCTGCAGCAACAACCACACCAAAAGATCCTGAAGAAAAGCCAGCAGAGGAAAAGGAAGAAACAGAATCCGGTAATGAAACAGAGGCTTTGCCTCAGCCGGGTGATGGAAAACAGGAATCTTCCGATCCGCAGCCAACCGAATAATTTTAAGGCATTCTGCATAAAAAGAGAGGGCAAACGCCCTCTCTTTTTTTCTGCCCGCAAAAGAAAAAAGATGCATGATTTTTTCAATCAAACGACACTATATCAAATAGTAATATTTTTTTGTATAAAATGTTACGGCCTTCTTTTTTGTACGACAAGTTACGGAAAATGAAAACATTTTGGAAATTGTTTTGAAACAATTTGTCATTTTTTAAAAATTGTGATATCATAAATCATGAATAGTTTTGATTATTTTTATGACATTTTTAGGAATGACACTCGATTGGCGAATGGAAAATCTTGCAGACGGCATATACTGCTTGTAAGGAAAACCATGTCGATGAAAATATGGTTAGGAGAGATGAATACATGGTACATTATGGAAAAACTTTAGCGCTGGCAATGGCGCTGGTGCTGGCTTTTTCGGCTGTTGGATGCACCACACAGAAGGATGAGACCTCGGCAGAGGCTCAGCCACAGCTTTGGGTCGTGGACAATGCAAAGGACCCCCAGGAAGGTTATGTGATGGAAAACCCATCTGCATCGGGTGATCTGTTAACACCAGTTACTGTAAAAAATCTTGGAAACAGCCGTACTTCCTCTGAAGTGAAAAAGGAAGATCCGGAAGAAGTAAAGGCAATCTGGCTTTCTTATCTTGATTTAAAACCAATGCTGCTGACCACCGGCGATAAGAGCGTGGGAGAAGAGCAGTTTACCAAAAATATCAGTGAAGCTTTTGATAACATCAAGGCTTTGGGCTTAAATACTGTAATTGCGCAGGTAAGACCGTTTGGGGATGCATTGTACGAATCGGATATTTTCCCATGGTCCTATCTTGCAGCAGGAACAGAGGGAAAAGATCCAGGCTTTGATCCACTGGAAATCATGGTGGAACAGGCTCATAAGAAGGGCTTGAGACTGGAAGCTTGGGTAAATCCTTACAGAGTGCGCAACAGTGCGACCAATCAGGAACTGAGCGCAGAAAACCCGGTCCATGCAATGCTCAAAACAGGGGATGCGATCAAATATAACGGAGCAACCTCCTATAATCCTGCAAGTGAAGAAGCGCAGAAACTGATTGCAGACGGCGTACAGGAAATCGTAGAGAACTATGATGTGGACGGAATCCATTTTGATGATTATTTCTATCCAACCACCGATACTGCATTCGATGCAAAAGACTATCAGGCTTATCAGAAAAATGGCGGAAAACTCAGCCTGGCACAGTGGAGAAGAGAAAACGTCAACAGTCTGATTCGCAAGGTATACTCTGTGATTAAGGCAGAAGACGAGGACATCGTATTTGGAATCAGCCCACAGGGAAATATGGACAACAACTATAACAACCAGTTCATCGATGTAAAAGAGTGGCTGACTGAGGACGGATACATCGATTATATTTGTCCACAGATTTATTTTGGATTCCAGAACAGCGCATGTCCTTATGAAGAAACGGTAGAAGCATGGAATGATCTGATTCAGAATGATGTCAAACTCTATGTTGGTCTGGCTCCGTATAAAATCGGACTGGAAGACACCTTTGCAGGAAACGGCAAATGGGAGTGGGCAAACAACGATGACCTTCTGGCACGCATGGTTGAAACAGCAAGGGAAGAGGAGCATTACCAGGGATTCTCGCTGTTCCGTTATGACTCGGTATTTAAACCGCAGTCGGATGTAAAATCGGACGTAAAGCAGGAGCTTGAAAACCTTAAAGATGTTTTGTAACGGCCGAAAGGACGAAAAACAACCAAGGACGTAGACAGGAGGCCGGAAACTGTGACAAGAAACAGTAAAGAAAAATCAATCATCGGACCTTTAGCAGGTGTGATGGCAGTAATCACGATTATCGCGATCTTTGCAGTTGTTATCTTCAGACAAACAGTGGCACAGCAGCAAAAAGAGCAGAAAGTCGCACAGGCGATGACCGAAATCAAACAGGAGCAGGAAGAAGAACAGCAGGCGCAGGTAGCAGAAGCAAAACTGATGACTGCGGATGCTGCGGCATCCAGCTTTTCTCTTCCACAGGATATGAAGGGTGCACAGATTGAGCCGGGAAGAGAGTTTTTGACCGAGCTTTCCGGAGCAATTGAAGCCGCAGAACAGCGTTTGTCTGGAGAAGCACAGAACGCGCAGACACAAACTGTTACTGTGGAAGTCAATGAGGAACAGGCAGTCCAGGAAATTGAGGATATGGTACAGTCCGCTTCCGAGATGGGGTTGGACACCTTGTTTGTCAATCTGGAAAATGCGTACGGTACTCTCTGGAATTCTTCCTGCCCAATGGTTTCCTTTGATGTGTTGGGAAGTCTTTCCGATGCTGTTCATGAAGCAGGTATGCAGCTTTATGGCATATATGACCTTTCTTTTGTTGCAGGGGATGGCAGCATGCAGTATATGCGTTCTGTCAATGCAGAAACTCTCGATCAGAGTGCAAAGCAGATCGCAGAGCTTGCATCCGAAACAAAGCTGGATGGTATTCTGTTAGAAGGATATCTTAATCCGGAAACAGAAAACAGCTACGATGAATTTACCCGTTCAGGAGAGAATGTCAGCCTGGATACTTATATGACCCAGAATACTCAGATTCTGGTTGAAAATGCGGTAGAGACCATTCGCCAAACAAATGCTTCTCTTCCAGTAGGTCTGGCAGTTAATCCGGTTTGGGCAACAACACAGGAACGGGAGGACGGTATCTCCTTAAACTATACCCAGACTTCTCTGGGAGCACATCACGCAGATACCAAAGCGATGATTGAAGAGGGAATCTGTGATTTTGTTGTAGTTAAAAATTATGGAGCGATCTCCAGTGATTCTGTTCCATTCCAGACAGTGGCTGACTGGTGGAACGATCTGTTTACCCAGTGTGGCATGACCGCTTATATGGGTCATGCATCCTCCAAAGCAGGTGTCTGGGAAAATGGTTGGGGTGCAAACGATGAACTTGCCAATCAGTGGAAGATTGCATCAGAGGAATCGGCTTTTTCCGGCAGTGTATTTAATTCGCTGGAAACCTTGCTCAGAGATCCAAACTACACTACCTATTATCTGAAAGAAGCATGGGCAGAATCTGGCAATACCTCTGAGTCAGAACAGACAGAGCAACAGGAGCTTCAGACAGCGCAGGTACAAAAAGAAGCAGACGCTGCAGAACAGACCCAAAGCAGTGATACAGAAGAAACCCAGGATGTTTTGACTGCGCAAGCAAATGCTGATGCAGAAACAGAGAATAATGTTCAGTCTGGTACATACAGTGAGCGTGCTGACCAGTATGCGAGCGGAAATGTCCTGATCGATATGGACCCAGTGGGAACCAGAAGCGTAGCGGATGGAGATACCATTGAGATTGTCGCAATTGCGGTACCGGGTGCAGATGTTACTGCAACGGTCAACGGACAGATGATCGCATTGGAAGAAACAAGCCAGAATTCCGGTGTATACGGATGCAGTAAGTATGTAGGCGAATATCGTGTATCCAATCTTACTGCTTCCTCCAATATGGGAAATATTACCGTAACTGCATCCAAGAATGGAGAGACCAATTCTCTGACCGGTGCAAAAATCCTGTATCAGGGAGGAAGTTCCTCGAGCAGTTCTTCCAGCAATTCCTCGAGTTCTTCCAGTAGCTCCTCCAATAATGGTTCTTACGGAAGCAGTGATGCTACAGTCCTGAACTACCAGAAACCACAGCTTTCTACCTCCAGTACCAAAAAGATCAGTGACGGAACCTTGGTTCAGGTGGTTTCGGAACAGGCACTGACCTTCCCGGTAAATAAAAATACCATCTATCCGGATACAAAATGTTATCCAATGCCTTATGGAACAATGGATTATGTGGTCGGTGACAAGGTAAGCATCAAGGATGGAAGCACCTATCGTTACTATTATAAGCTTGCATCCGGCAGACGTGTTTACTGCGATGATGTGGAAGCTGTTACCAGTGGAGTTTCGATCAAGAATAATAAAATTACTGATATGACCGTAAAGGCAAACAGTGAGTTTACCTATGTGATCCTCAAATCGGACTATCCGGTTTCCTATCTGCCGGATTATTCGACCGGTAAGATCAAGTTTGAGTTCCAGAACACCACCAGCACACCGGGAGATTTGCAGCTGAGTAAAAACCCGCTGTTCTCCAGCGCAACCTGGAATGATTCCACCTTGGAACTGGAACTGTTGGATGACAACGGTTTCCTCGGTTATAAGGGTTACCATGAAAATGGAAATATCGTTCTGCGCTTTAACAATCCAACCGGCATCAAGGGTGCCCGCATCACGGTTGACCCGGGACACGGCGGTTCCGACCCTGGTGTAGCGGACGATATCGATCCAAACTGGCCAGAGAAAAAGATTAACTGGGAACTTTCCAAAGAGATTGCTTCTGCATTGGAAGCAAAGGGTGCAGAGGTAAATCTGCTGCAAACTTACGAGACAACAACCTCTCTGGACAGCCGTCTAGCACAGGCAAAGAACTTTGATTCTTCTTTGTATCTGTGTATCCACACCAACTCTTCAGAAACCAATAAGAGCGCTTACGGTTCGGAATGCTATTATTTCTATCCGTTCTCTAAGACACTTGCGGCAAAGATGTCCAGTGCAACATCCAAGGGACTTTCGACCAACGACCGCGGCGCAAAATATGACGTTTTCTATGTAAACCGCGATCCGCAGTTTGTCAGCATCCTCAGCGAGGTTGGCTTCCTGACAAACAGCAGTGATTACGACAAGATGAAACAAGATTCCTATCAGGAAAAAGTAGGACAGGCAGTTGCTGACGCAGTAGAAAGCTATCTGGAAAGTGCTGGCGCTGAGTATGCAGGAAGAACCGGCACTCAGAGCACAGGAAGCACTTTGAATGCGTCGAACGGTCCATCTTGCGCAGTAGAAGGCGGAACTTCGGGAAGCTCTTCTTCCAGCTCCAGCAGTACAGAAAGTTTTTCCAGCAGTTCCAGCACGTCCAGTAGTTCTTCTTCCAGCTCTTCGGAAAGCAAACCATCCACTCCGGTCAGCGAGACTGTTGTTGTGGAAGGAAATACCACCGGAACAGTAAAATATATTATTTTCACTGATCCAGAAAACAAGAAGCTCAACATGAAAGCCGGAGATGAGAAGAAACTGGGAATCAAGATCAGTGGAGACAGCTCGGTACAGAGAAAGTATACCACCAGCGATAAAAATGTTGCGACCATCGATAAAGATGGTGTTGTAACTGCCGTTGGAGCAGGAACCTGCCGAATTACCGTAGTAGCGGGAGATCAGGGCGGAAGCATCGATGTAACCGTTACAGGAAGCAGCAAGAATACTTCCACAAGTTCGTCCAGCAGTTCTTCTTCGAGCAGCAGTTCCAGCAGTTCCTCCAGCAACACTTCTTCCAGACCATCCGGTCCGGTCAGTGAAACAGTCGTTTCGGATGGAAACAAAACCGGAACGGTAAAATATATTACCTTTACCGATCCGGAAGACAAGAAGCTCGACATGAAGGTTGGAGACGAAAAGGAACTGGGAATCCGAATTACTGGTGATACCTCGGTGCAGAAGAAATACACCACCAGCGATAAATATGTTGCAACCATCGATAAGAACGGTGTTGTAACTGCAGTTGGAGCAGGAACCTGCCGAATCACTGTGGTAGCAGGAGATCAGGGCGGAAGCATTGAGGTAAATGTTACCGGCGGAAGCAGCAGATCTGTGTCCAGTTCAACTTCTACTTCCAATACAAGCACGAATGAAAACATCTACCAAGAGAACAGCGGACTGGAGTCCAGCTCGGGATTTGTTCCGACTACTTCCATTAAAATCCGTTCCAGCCGCAACTATGTGGATGCCGGCAAGAGCATTCAGCTGGAGGTTGTGTTCTCTCCGTCCAATGCAACAGGACAGGATGTTACCTGGAGTGTAACCCGCGGAAGCCTGTATGGTTCGGTTGACAATCGGGGAGTCTTTACTGGAATTGAGTCGGGATTCTCTACTGTAAAAGCAACAACCGAAGACGGTATGTACAGCGCAACCTATCGAATTGAAATTATGTAACAAAAAAGGTCCGGAAATTTTCCGGACCTTTTTTCATATCATTGTCTCTGAAAATAACCTTTAATTTGATGGTTGCAACTATCTGAAACCAAAAGTGCAACGGGACCTTTTAAAAACTTTTCTGTCCCGGAATCACACTCGAGAAGGACGAAATGAGAGCAGAAAAGATAGTCATCCAGTTTCCACATATTCATGGGATCATAGCCGCAGATGGATGTCTGCATAGAGGTATAGTTGGGATTGGTATGTAAAAAAGAAGAAAGGATTTCCTCCTTTTGACGATGACTTTCTTCCAGCATTCTGATCAAGATAGGGGAGGGCTGAATAGAAGTGTATTTGGGAGGGACTTCCTTCGAAATCAGTTCAAAAAGAGAAAGGCTTTGCTTCCCAATTTCGTGGTAGAAGGAAGTGTCTGTCTCCGAAAGGGCAAGGCAGAGCATAGAACCGGTATAGTAACTCATTTTTCGAATATCAAAGAAGAAAGGGGCAGGTTCTGCCAAGATGTTGATGTTGTTTTGAATGACCTGGCGATAATGGTCAGGGGAGAGCTGTTTTAAAGCCATACAGCCGGCATATTCTGCCATTCCTTCAATTGTTTCTGACAAAAACTCTTGCTTGATGATATTGGTCTCTTTCTCTGCCCGATATTTTCGCAACTGGATAAAGCTTTGGAGAATCGCTTCCTTTTTGCTGGTATCGCTTTCGAGAAATATCGAGGCAAGCAGTTTATTTTCCTCTTGCCGTATCGTATGAATAACGGCATCGTCTGGATAAGAAAGCATCATAAGATCATCTGGAAATCTTTCTTCGTGCTGTTCCTTCTGGAAAGAATGAAACATCTCATGCACAATTTTTGCCGTTAACAGGATGGGGTCCTGAAGCATTGGATTTGTTACCTTCCAGATTGCAAGCGGCTTTCCATCATAGAAAATAGAAGTATTGCCAAGAAAGCGGTTATCAACTGGCTGAGTTCGATCGAAAAAATAAACCTTGTGCTCATCATACAAAGCAAACTCGCAGGGAGAAAAACCGTGCCAGATTGATTCAAAATCAATTTTTTGAAGATTATGGTATATTTTAGAATAAAGTTCTTTCATGATAAATAAGTCCCTTTCCGGAAAGAATAGATAAGGATATTATAACATATAACATAAAAAGTCAGGAAAGAGTTTTTGCAGAAAACAAAATGAAAATGTGGGTAGACAACTTATGAAAAAAGAATTTGTGTAATTTTTAACGTTTTGTATAATATTATCGTTGACAAATTAACGAGATAACGGTAAACTATTCAGTGGGGACAAAGCAGTTTGATTGAAAAAGAATGCTTTGGAATGCACGATCAATGAACAGAACAGGGACTGTCCGAAGTTTGGGAAGAAGGACGGACAGCATCTGTTTGGCATAGGTCTAAATTTTTCGAGAGGTGAGATTGCAAGTGTATAAAATCGTAAACAAAAAGCTGTTAAACGAAGCAGTTGTTCTCGTAGAAGTAGAAGCTCCGTTTATTGCTAAAAAAGTTCTCCCAGGTCAGTTTATTATCTTCCGCATCGACGAACAGGGCGAGCGCGTTCCTCTGACCGTTGCAGATTATGACAGAGAAAAAGGTACCATCACTCTGATTGTTCAGATGGTTGGTCGTTCTACCAAAATGCTTGGCGCTATGGAAGCAGGCGAATACCTGCAGGACGTTGTTGGTCCTCTGGGAATCCCAACCCATCTGGAAGGACTCAAAAATGTCTGCGTAATCGGCGGTGGTGTAGGTTGTGCAATCGCATACCCACAGGCAAAAGCACTGCATGCTATGGGCGCTCATGTTGATATGATCGCTGGTTTCCGTTCCAAAGATATCGTTATCATTGAGGACGAAATGCGCGCAGTTGCAGACAACCTCTACGTTATGACCGATGACGGCACATACGGAGAAAAAGGTTTTGTAACCGTTAAACTTCAGCAGCTGATCGATGAAGGCAGAGAGTACGATGCAGTTATCGCAATCGGTCCAGTTCCAATGATGAAGTTTGTTTCTGAAGTAACCAGACCAAAAGCAATCAAGACCATCGTATCCCTCAACCCAATCATGATCGATGGTACTGGCATGTGCGGCGGCTGCCGTGTTAACGTTGGCGGCGAAATCAAATTTGCATGTGTTGATGGCCCAGACTTTGATGGTCACCTGGTTAACTTTGATGAGCTGATGAAACGTAACAGCACAAACAAAGCACAGGAACAACATGACAGCGAACATTGCAGACTGAGAGGTGCTCACAATGCCTAATATGTGTATGACAAAACTCCCTATGCCGGAGCAGGACCCAAAAGTAAGAGCTAGAAACTTTGAAGAAGTTTCTTACGGATATACCGAAGAAATGGCAATCGAGGAAGCACAGCGCTGCCTCAACTGCAAACACATGCCATGTGTAAGCGGCTGCCCAGTAAACGTACAGATTCCAAAATTCATCAGCCTGATTGCTCAGGGCAAATTTGCTGATGCTTGCTCTGCAATCAAAGAAACAAGCGCTCTGCCAGCAGTTTGCGGACGTGTTTGCCCACAGGAAACACAGTGTGAAGCAAAATGTGTACGCGGCATCAAAGGTGAGCCAGTTGCAATCGGCCGTCTGGAAAGATTTGCTGCTGATTGGGATATGAAGAATGGCAAACATGAGATCGAAAAACCAGTTTCCAACGGTCACAAAGTTGCTGTTATCGGTGCAGGCCCTGCAGGTCTGACCTGTGCTGGCGACCTTGCTAAGAAAGGCTACGATGTAACCATCTTCGAAGCTTTCCACAAAGCAGGCGGCGTTCTGGTTTATGGTATTCCTGAATTCAGACTTCCAAAAGCAATTGTACAGAAGGAAGTTGAAGGCCTGGAAAAAATGGGCGTAAAAGTTATGACCAACATGGTTATCGGTAAAGTTCTCTCTATCGATGAGCTGGTAAACGATATGGGCTTTGAAGCTGTATTCGTAGGTTCCGGTGCTGGTCTGCCAATGTTCATGGGTATCGAAGGCGAAGACCTCGTTGGCGTTTCTTCCGCAAACGAATTCCTCACCAGAATCAACCTCATGAAAGCATATCTGGATGAATACGACACCCCAATCCGCAAAGGCAAATCCGTAGCAGTTGTTGGCGGCGGTAACGTTGCAATGGACGCTGCAAGAAGCGCTATGAGACTGGGTGCTGAGCACGTATACATCATCTACAGACGTTCTGAAGCTGAGCTGCCAGCTCGTAAAGAAGAAGTTCATCATGCAAAAGAAGAAGGCATCGAGTTCGTTCTTCAGACCAACCCAGTTAAGATCCTCGGCGACGAAAACGGCAACGTTAGAGCAATCGAGTGCATCAAGATGGAACTGGGCGAGCCAGACGCTTCCGGTCGTCGTCGTCCAATCCCAGTTGAAGGTTCCAACTACGAGATCCCAGTTGATACTGTTATCATGTCTCTGGGTACTTCTCCAAACCCACTGATCAGAACCACAACCAAAGGTCTGGAAGCAAACAAACATGGTTGTCTGATCGCTGATGAGAACATGGCTACCACCCGTGAAGGCGTTTACGCTGGCGGTGACGCTGTAACAGGCGCTGCTACCGTAATTCTCGCTATGGGTGCAGGTAAAACAGCTGCTGCTTCCATCGATGAATACATTCAGAACAAGAAATAAAATTTAATAAATCACATAGTTATCAGTAAAATTTTACTATGGGATATGTTGGTATACCACGAGTACATAACAATAAATCATGTTAGAACCGGGATATCATAACATAAAAAAGAGCGGCTATTATAGCCGCTCTTTTTTTATCTACTAACTTCTTTATCTCTGCTAGTTTATATTTTATAATGATAAATTCTAAGGGTTGTGTTATAATAACGATATAAATTTTCAGCTAAAAATAAATGTACAGCGTAAACGAGGTCTATTCATGATAATACCCGCCTTAAATTTATATAGAAAAATAAAGGGGTATAATGTGTGACAAGCAGATATGAGCACATTATAAATCTTTCATATCCAACATCAATAAAAATATAGAAGTATAAACTTAGGATAATATTCGACGAGAAAAAGACATTATGTAGCAGAGAGGTAGATAAGGTTGAAGGAGCTATTTATAGGAGAGGTTATCAAAAGAAAAAGAAAAGAATTAGGACTGACACAGGAAGAATTGTGTGAAGGCATTTGTGAACCATCTACAATTTCCAGAATTGAAAGTGGTAAACAGGTACCAGCTAAAAATAAATTAGATGCTTTGTTACAGCGATTGGATTTACCAGGAGATCGTTACTATGCTTTGCTTAGTAGAAACGAACTGGAAATTTCAAATTTGCAATCCCAGGTTATTTCCAGTAATGTTTCTAATAATAACAGAGATGGACTGCAATATTTAGAAAAATTAGAAGAAATCGTTTCAGAGGATGATCACCTGATCAGGCAATTTATTTTAAGATCAAAAGTCGCTTTGGGTTATCTGGATGGAGAAGATATTCGACCATATACGTTTGACGAAAAAGAAAAAATGTTGTTTGAAGCTCTTTATTTAACCGTTCCAAAGTTTGATATAGAAGAAATTGACAAAAATTATTATACAGTAGAAGAAATAAAAATCATAAATCAAATTGCATTAAATTATTCAGATGCGGGAGAAAATAAAAAAGCAATTGATGTTTATAATCAATTGCTAAAATACATAGAAAAACATTTGATGAATTTAAAAGAAGCAAATGGGCTGGTCATTTTAATTTCATATAATTGCTCACGCAGTTTGTATTTAGAAAAAAGGTATAAAGAATCGATAGCTGCTGCTAATCTAGGGTTAGAAGTATCTATAGAAGAAAGATGCACTTCTTGTTTAGGTGGTTTATTGTCGGTGTTAGGACACGCTTTTCATGCTGAAGGAAGATTGGAAGAAAGCAAAAAATACTTTTATCAATCATTTTATATCTATAGTGTTTTACATGATGATATAAATATAGAATTAGGCAAGAAAAATTTAAAAGAGTTTTTTAATATTGACATTCTATAATAAACATCGCTGTCTCCATCGTGAAGAGAAATTTTCAACTGAAATGATTTCTATGCTGATTGAATTTGCAGACAAAGGCGTAATAATATAGAGGGTAATAGGAATTGGATTTTTTATAAGGACATAGTATTTTACACACAAAAAATTGCGTAGAATGCTATGTCCTTTTTAATTGGACTAGAATATACTAGAAACAACAAAAACAATTCAGTAAAAGAGATATAACAATGAAGCTGCATACACCATTTTAAAAGGAAGAACATGAGGCTGTCTGAGAAGATTGTACAGCGAAACAAGAAGGTTTATATGGAAAACTTTCATAATATGATATTTCTTTTTTATTAGAATGTGGTATAATAAAAAAGAATGTATAATTCTTAAGATATATTAAATTATTTTAATTTAATATATCTTAAAGAGAAAATATTAACTACGGGAAGGAAGTTTACAGATGAAAACATTGTCTCAAAAAGGGAAAATATTGATGGTTCTAACCTGTATCCTTTACGCATTGGAGTCGGTAATCATAGCGGTAATGGTCTATACAAATGGTAAGATCATTGAGTTTGCCACAAACGGCGATCTGCGCAAAATGGGTTGGGCAGTGGCTGCGGCTTTCGGATTGGCATTGCTGTCTTATCTGGAAGTTGCTACTGCCACCTACACAAGATTTGCCTATCTCTCTAATGGTGAAATGACCATGAAAAGCGAGATCATAAAAAATATCCTGAAACGTCCCTTGCAAAGCTTTCGTGGTGAGAATGATGCATTTTATTTAAACCTCATGTCGACAGATATGACAATGTATAAAAACGATTATCTGGGAGTATTCCCCTATTTGTTTTCATCCGTTTTTGCGATTATTTCCTCAGCTTACGTGTTGTGGACATTACATATTTGGCTGTTGGTGGCAGCTCTTGCAATGGCTATCATTCCAATGGTAGCGATCAAACCTTTTGCAACCATAGAGAAAAAGCTGAGAGGGGAGTATTCCGCTGCTACGGAACAATACACCAATGTTTTAAAGGAAACAATCGAGGGTTATGAGGTGATTCGTACAGGAAACGGTGCGGATGACTTTCAAGCCAGACATGATCATGCCAGCGAAAATCGTCAGAAATATTTCCGTAAGTTTGGTTTTGTAAGTACGATGAGCTTCCAGACCCTTATGTCCGTAGCCGGACTTTCCAATATCGTATGCCTGGGTGTTGGCGGCTATTTGGCAGTACATGGACTTGTTGCAGCCGGTATGCTGTTTTCAGCCTCCAACTACTTTACAAGCCTTTCGAATGCCTTTACCAATATCACGGATTATGTTATTACCATTCGTTCCAGCAAAGATGTCGTTGAGAAACTGCAAAAACAAAGAAATCTGCCGATCCCGGATGATAGCGGTATTCCATTAGCTGCACCGACGGATATTTCCTATGAAGATGTATCCTTTTCCTTTGGCGAAAAGAAACTTTACGATAGATTCAGCCATACATTTCGTCAAGGCGGATGTTATGCCGTGGTCGGTGAAAGCGGAAGCGGCAAGTCCACCATGTTTAAGCTGCTGCTAAGATATTTCGACAACTATGAGGGCGATATTTTATTGGGTGGTCAAAATATCAAAAAGCTTTCCGAAAATGAGATCTATTCAAAGATTGGAATTATCACACAAACGCCATACCTGTTCAATGCCACCTTCTATGACAATATCACCATGTTCAGCGGTAATCCAAAGGAAGATTCCGACGAGTACAAAAACTTGCTGAGTGATCTAAACTTAACAGCCTTGGCTAAACAAGTTGGGGATGTTCCTCTTGGGGATTTTGGCGATAATATTTCCGGTGGTGAACGCCAGCGTATCAACATTGCCCGCACCATGCTTAGAAAACCTGAGATTTTGATTTTCGACGAGCCTACCACAGGTCTTGACCCTGAGAATGCAGCTTTGATCGACAACTTTATCTTTAACCACAAGGGAATCACCCGCATTGTGATATCCCATAACTGGGCAGAGGATTACCTTAACCGTTTTGATGAAATTATAAAACTGTAAATAAAAGAGATATAAAAAAGTCCTGCTGGCTAATTGGTCGGCAGGACTTTTTTATTGACAGAAGAAGATTCTTTTGGAATTTGTCGTTTTAAAAAGAAAGATTTCATGATATAATAAAACCAAAACAATTTTCATTTTTGCGAGGGAAAAAAAGATGATTAAATTTACCTTTAAACAACAGATTATCACGACAGCAATTGTTCTGCTCGGCACCTTTCTGCTTTCAATCCTGTTAAAGCAGGGAATTTTCTTTAACTTAGGATGGATTGTGTCCGGACTTATGTTTGTGCTCAATCCGGTTTATCCAGATCTTTCGGTAAATGCAAATCTGGATAATATCGAAAAGAGCATTCGTGTTGTCGGTATTGTTCTTGTTGCAATTGGTCTGAGTGGATTTTTCGGTGCATAAAACGGCATCAGTTAAAGGATGGAGGGAAATTATGCTGGAATCAAAACGCCTTATTTTTCGAAAAGTAGAAGATGATGATTTTGATGTCATTGCGAAGATGATGCGGGATGAAGGAGTTCGCAGAATCTGGGGACATTATTTTTCGGATGATGATGTCCGGGCATGGATTGAGAGACGAAAAAAAGGGTACCAGGATCACGGTATCGATTATCTTCTGGCAATCCAGAAGGAGACCGGTGCAGTGGTCGGACAGATTGGCATTTTAAGAGAAAACATAGAAGGAAAGGACGTTTGGGGAATCGGTTATATCTTAAACGGTGATGCGCGCGGATGTGGATATGCAACCGAAGGAGCAAAAGCAATGGCAGAGTATGCGTTTGAGACAATGGGGGTAGAGAAACTGATCTGCGACATTCGCCCAATGAACACAGAATCCATTGCAGTTGCAAAACGAATTGGGATGAAGGAAACGGGATCTTTTATCAAGATCTATCATGGAGAGGAAATGCCGCATCTGGTTTTTGAACTTGACAGAGAAGATCGATAACAAATATCACCCATTGAAAAAGCCGGCAGACGCCGGCTTTTTTCGTTACAGGATAGATTTAAAAATTTCGCCATCAATTGCAAGAATATCATCCAGAGGAATCACAGTGTGATCAGTAAGAACCAATTCCTGCTTATACTCATCCACTCTTTTAAAATTACCCTGTACCGTAAGATAACATCCGCTTTGATTGGAAGGCCCCTGCTGAAAATAGGTTACTTCGATCAGGGGATGCTGTTCCTGCTGTTCTATCAGAATAAATTGTTTCTGCTGAAGCCTCATCAGGGAATCTTCATCCAGTTCCGGTTTTTGAATCACCTGTTTTCCGGCATTTTGGATGGCAGTGTCGTATCCTCTTAGTGCAGCAAAGGGAGCAAACTGTGCTGCGCGGTCATGAATAGACATCCTGGGATGTTTTTTTGAGGTTGGATGCGGAAGATGGATAATATCTTCGTATGGATGCTTCATGCCCGGTGTCCTCCAATCTTCTGATTTCGGTCTTTGGCTGTTGCGCCATCCTTGAGATTAGTCCCCTTGAGGATGGCATTTTTTCCAAATTTTTTCTGGATAGACAGCATGGTTTTCTGAATCTTCTTTTCCTGTTCTAGCTGTTCTTTTTCCTCTTGCTGCTGCTTTTCGATAGCAGCGTAGTCGGTAAAGAGATCAAGCTGCTCACAGATCTGTTTGGAAGGAATAGCGGTTTCACTGATTACATGATTGGCGGTGAGACTCAGACGACGAACGGTTAGCTCTGAATCCATAATGCGGTCGTACAGAGTCAACGCAGCGTCTACAATTTTTCTGGCAGAAGAAGAGAAGGCATCAAGATTGATGGTGCCGTGTGCATGTTTGGGGATTGGACGACCATATCGATCAATCGTAATATCACCGCGATACCCTTTTTTGAGATTTTCCGAATCATAGCCGATGGTAAGGACAAGCTGATTGGTAACACAGGCCTTGTCCACCAGTCCCAGTGCCATGGAATCTGCCATTTCTCGAACGACCAGCCTGGTTTTTTCATAGTCATAAGGACATGGCAAAACCTGTCCGGAGCAGATGCTGTTATTCTCCGGACGATATGCCTTGATGTCTGCAATGGTACACGGCTCCCATCCCCAGGCGTGGTCAATGAGCAGCTCGGCATTGATGCCAAAGAGCTTATATAGCAGCTCTTCGTTTCGGTAGTCAGTGTCCTTTCCGATGGAGCAGCGGGCAACATCTCCCATAGTGTACATTCCATATTCGGCAAGACGTTTGGCATACCCGCGTCCGACCCGCCAGAAGTCGGTGATAGGCTGATGGGTCCACAGAGATTGGCGGTAGCTCATCTCGTCAAGTTCTGCAATTCGGACCCCATTTTTGTCCGGCTTGATGTGCTTTGCTCCGATATCCAGCGCGACCTTGCACAGATAAAGATTTGGTCCAATACCGGCGGTGGCAGTGATACCAGTGGTTTCCAGCACATCCAGAATGATTTTCATGGCAAGTTCCCGGGCAGAAAGCTGATACATCGCAAGATAATTGGTGACATCCATAAACACCTCATCGATGGAGTAAACATGGATATCCTCCGCAGCGATATATTTGAGATAAATCTTGTAGATTTGTGCGCTGATTTTGATATAATGCGCCATCTGCGGTGGGGCGATGTGGTAGTCAATCGCCAGTTCCGGATGAGATTTCAGTTCTTTGTCGTCGCAGGAAGAACCGGTAAACTGTTGGTGCGGAGCTTTTGCTTTTCGTTTTTCATTTGCTTCCTGAACCTTCTGAATTACCTCAAACAAGCGGGCACGTCCCGGAATCCCATAAGCTTTCAGGGAAGGAGAGACAGCAAGGCAGATGGTTTTTTCAGTACGGCTGGCGTCTGCAACCACAAGATTGGTGGTCATCGGGTCAAAATTTCGTTCTCTGCACTCCACTGATGCATAGAACGATTTTAAATCAATTGCAATGTAGATTTTTTTGCCCAATTGTTTCTCCTCCTTTCTTTTCTTATTGTAACATTTATTGTTTGCTCAGACAAGAAAAAGAATACACAGCAAAATACCGGAAAGCATCATGCAAGATATTGATATTCCCAAGTAATACAAACAGCAGATATTTCTTCCAAAATTATCTTACAGGAAAAATAACTGTATTTTTGACAAAACTTATTGACTTTTTAAAGTGAACGTGCTGAAATAATAAAAAGAGATATTTGTAAGAAATTTGATTTGCGACGGAAAGGAGGGTGACAGGATGAAAAACACCATCAGGAAAATGGCCATTTTGACTTTAGCAGCCACCATTTTTTTGTCAGCCTGCCACAGACAAGGGATCGACTCTGAAAATGAAGTGATAAACGAAGATACCATGATCGCGGAAAGCGACCAGGAAACGGAAAATAATGTAGAAACTCAGCAGGAAATTCATCCATTGGATGTTGGTGTGCTGGGACACACCGAGGGAAATGGGGCACTGACAGCAAAAGCTCTGGAAGAAGATTATGATACTCAAAATGAATCTTTTTTTCCGGCAGGAAATGTCCCAAACGAATGGAAAGTTTGTGTCTACGATACTCAAAGGCAGGGGTATACGGTTCATTATTATGAGGTAAGCCCACAGGATACCTTGGGACAGCTCATACGAACTGCAATCGGTTATTTGTATCAAGCGGAAGATGGACTTGATCTTGCTGATGTAAAAATAGAAAAAGGTTTTGCCATTATAAATTTAAGTCTGACACCTGATAGTAGTGCAGAATCTTCTTTAACCGATCAAGAATCGGTAGAGGCATTGCTTAACAGCATTACGGCGACAGTTTGTAATAATGGACTTTATGAGGCTGGCTTTTTGCTGAATGGCGGGCAGTTTTCTCTGGGAGGAGTAACGCTGGAAGAGGATGGATATGGCCATTATGAAGCACCTGAGCTTTATAACCAGCCGATTACGGAAGAAGAATTTACAGCACTGCGCAGTCTGATGACCTATCCGGGAGAAAAGCAGGTTGACACCGTGTTGGAATCAAACCAAAGCGTGATAGAAGAATATCCCGAACTTTATTCCCTGATTGCTTTTGCCGGAGATACCGGAGAATATACATCGCCGCAGAAACTGGATAATCAGGTAAAGCTTGATGCAGGATTTCACATGGTACCAGATACTTATACCTGTAATTCTCAGCCGGAATTGTATCCGGATTATCCAGAGAATGATGAGTTTCTTGCTCCACTGATTTTCAGCGTTATGGACGATTCCTTTACGCCGAAGGAATGGATTGAAACAGCAATCCAGAAAATCTGGGGAGAAGGGGTTTCTTGTACCCATGAAAATACGACAATTTATACCTACCATGAGGAGCAGGGAGTTTATACGCCGCCGCATCGTGGTGGAGCGATTGTGACAGAACCATATTTTCATCAGATCGAACAGACCGAGGATGGTTATACTGCACAGGTAAGCTATGTAAAATTGGGCGCAGGCGGTGTACTGGACGAAAAGGATGAATGGATTCCAGTATATGAAAATTATGAGCAGGATGCAGCAGTGCAGGAATTAATCGAACAAAAACTTCCCCGTTATCAGATAAAGGCAGAGTATGATGAAGCAGGAAATCTGCACTTAATTTTCTCTCAATTGAGTACGGAATAAGAAAAAGCCACTGGGAATACCAGTGGCTTTTTGCTGTCGGACTATTTAAGAATGCTGGAAAGCTGATTGGATGGACTGTGTCCCATATATCTCCGGTATGTTTTGGAGAAGTAGGAAAGATTTTGGAAGCCGCACTGTTCTGCACATTCGCTGACGTTGCAGCTGCCGGATAAAAGAAGACTTTGGGCGTGGCTGCATCGAGTCAGATTCAGATAATCAATCACCGTTCTTCCGGTGATCTCTTTAAAGGAGCGGCAGAAGTAATATTTGCTGAATCCTGCCTCGGTACTGATAGAATCGATGGTCAGTGGCTTGTCGTAATGTTTTTGAATATAGGATATGGCAGATTTTACCATGGCAAGGCGGCGATCCTGAGAAAAAGGTTCGGTTGTCGGGCAGGAATAATTTCGACTTAATCTGGCAGCGATAGAAAGTACAGCCGATTTTACTTCGGATTTATAAAAGGGAAGCTTTTGAGACATTTCGGTACAGATAGTTTGGAATTTTTCCCGAAGCACAGGATCATCAATCTGAAAGGAGAATGCCAGCTCACTGATGGGGATGCCCTGCTGTTCCAGATAGTTTTGCCCTACAATCAGACAGTAATAGGAACAGGATTGGTTGATAGCCTTGACTGAATGGAGACAGGTGCAGTTGATAACAGCAATCTGTCCCGGAGAAAAAGTACAACGCTGATGGTCGGAGGTGATTTCTGCGTCTCCATCCACCAGGTAAAGAAGTTCCAGGTCATTCTGCCAATGAATCATGAAGTCCTCGTCATGCTTTAGATGGTCAAAATGAAAGATGACAGGAAAGCTGCTATCAGTAAACTGGATATTTTCATAGGAGGTCTGTCGTTTCGTAAAAAAACCTTCTTTCCTGAAAAAAGCAAGATTGTGTTAATTTATGGCAGATTATTTTCTTTACTTGTAATTTGTGCCCATTATATAATAAAGATATAAATTTTGTCAATCCAGTGATCAAAAAGCTGAAAGGAGCATTTGTCATGTACGATTTTTCCATTGGTGTGCTGCTGGAATCCTTCCGAAGTGATATCCCTACCGCATTAAAGAAGGCATCTTCCCTTGGTGTGCAGGGAATTCAGGTATATGCCACAAAAGGAGAACTTTCTCCGGAAAAGATGAGCCATGCAAAACGGCGGGAATTTTTGCAGATGGTCAAGGATCATGGTCTGGTGATTTCGGCTTTGTGCGGCGATCTGGGTCATGGCTTTGGTGATAAAGAAAAAAATCCGGAGCTTATCGAAAGATCTAAACGAATTCTGGAGCTTGCAAAAGACCTGGAAACCAATATTGTAACAACACACATTGGGGTTGTACCGGCAGATCCCAGTCATCCACGTTATGGAGTGATGCAGCAGGCATGTTTTGAACTGGCACAGTATGCGGATTCTCTGGACGCACATTTTGCCATTGAAACCGGTCCGGAAACAGCAGCTACCTTAAAACATTTCCTGGATGAACTTCATTCCACCGGTGTAGCGGTCAATCTGGACCCGGCAAACCTTGTTATGGTGACAGGTGATGATCCGGTTCAGGCGGTCTATACCCTGAAAGATTATATTGTACATACACACGCAAAGGACGGACGCCGAAATTTCTATCGTGATCCGGAAATTATCTACGGATTGCTTGAAGCGGAGATGCTGGAAAGTGAGTCGTTCACAGAACTACCTTTGGGAGAAGGAAAGGTACCATTCCCAGAATATTTAAAAGCATTGGATGAAATCGGTTATCATGGATTTTTGACCATTGAGAGGGAAGTGGGAGAAGATCCACAGGCAGACATCCGGAAAGCAGCAGATTATCTGAAAAATCTGATTCGATAAGCAAAAGGGGGAAAAGTCATGGAGAAAAAACTGAAGATTGGCATTATTGGAACGGGAAGTATTTCAGAAAGTCATATCCATGCCTATCGAAAAAATCCAAATGTGGAGGTTTATGCGTTTTGTGATATCCGGGAAGATCGCCTGAAAGAGATGGGTGAAAAGTACGGTATTACCCGACTTTATACCGATAAAGATGTCATGCTTCGCGAACTGCCTGAGCTGGATGCAGTCAGCATCTGTACCTGGAACAGCCAGCATGCGCCCTGCACAATCGCAGCACTGCAAGCAGGAAAACATGTTCTCTGCGAAAAACCGATGGCAACCTCCGCCACAGAAGCAGAGGAGATGAAAAAAGCTGCCGAAGAAAGCGGAAAACTTTTAATGGTGGGTTTTGTTCGACGTTTTGGAAATGACTGCGCAATCGTCAAAGATTTTATTGACCACGATTATTTTGGTGATCTGTATTATGCGAAAGCAACCTATCTGCGCCGAAATGGAAGTCCAGGCGGATGGTTTGGTGACAAAAAAATGTCGGCAGGAGGACCACTGATCGATTTGGGCGTCCATGTTATTGACCTCACCCGTTATTTGCTGGGTAATCCAAAACCGACTTCAGTCTATGGCGCAGTATTCCATAAACTGGGGGATCGACGTGAGCTGAAGGATAAGAAAGGCTATACAGCATCTTCCGCTACCGGAAAGGAAGAGTTTAACGTAGAAGATCTTGCAACAGCTATGATCCGTTACGATAATGGTGCAGTGGTTTCGGTTGAGGCTTCCTTCTCGTTGAATATCAAGCAGGATGAAGGCAAGATTGAATTGTTTGGAACCAAAGCAGGAGCTAAACTGGACCCGGAACTGGAATTATACAGTCAGCAAAACGGTTATATGAACAATGTACAGCTCTGTATGCCGACAGCACTGAGCTTTGATGGGCTGTTTGAACAGGAGATTAATCATTATATTGACTGCCTGGTACATGGTACCCCATGTAAAGCACCTGCAGAGGACGGTATTACCTTGATGAAGATTCTGGATGCAATTTATGAGTCTGCAAGCACAGGTCATGAGGTCGTTATTGCTTAAAATTGACAGTTTGACCGCAGAGCTTGGAAGGGAGAAAGAAAACAGTGAAATTTGCCGTAAGTTCTTACAGCTTTCAGCAGTATCTTCGTGATGGAAGAATGACACAGCTGGATTGCGTTTTAAAAGCAAAAGAAATGGGATTTGATGCAATCGAATTTACTGATTTGCGGCCGCCAGAAGGAGTAAGTGAAGAGGAGTATGCACAGCAGATTGCGCAGGAGTGCAAAAAGGTTGGCCTGACAGTATCCAATTATACTGTTTTTGCAGATTTCCTTGCAAACGATCCGAAAACAGAAGCACAGCGCCTGATGAAAAAGGTGGATGTTGCACAGATACTTGGAAGCAAAAGCATGCGCCATGATGCCGCATGGGGCTTTGGTCCAGATAGAGCAAACAGAGGTTTGCAAAATGTGGTGGAGCGTCTGGCAGATGGATGTCGGATGGTTACGGAATATGCAGCACAGAAAGGTATTCGTACCATGGTAGAGAACCACGGATTCTTTTTACAGGATGCGGATCGGGTGGAAAAGCTGATCAACACAGTCAATCATCCAAATTTCGGATGGCTTTGTGATATGGGAAACTTCCTTTGTGCAGATGAGGACCCAGCCAAATCCTGTGGAAAAGCAGCACCTTACGTGTTCTATGTTCATGCAAAGGATTTTATTGTCAAAGGCGGTAATGAGCCAAATCCGGGAGAGGGATTCTTTTCTTCCCGTGCCGGAAACTATCTGAGAGGTACTATCATCGGTCATGGAATGGTGCCGGTAAAACAGTGTCTGCGTGTGCTGAAACGGGAAGGCTATGACGGCTATCTGGGATTGGAATTTGAAGGAATCGAAGACAGCCTGCTCGGTATCCGAATCGGTTTAGACAACCTCAAGCGTTTTCTGGAAGAATTACAGTAAAACGGCTTTTTCCTTACATCAAAAACACCCCGCCTGCTCTCAAACTTATGAGAACAGGCGGGGTGTTTTGTCAATTCATATTATTTGTCTGGGTTTTCCAGTGTCCAGCCACAATCGTTGTGGTAGATCATTTGATGGGTCATGCCGCCATCAATGCAGATATTTTCACCGGTGATAAATCCTGCCTTGTCCGAGCAGAGATAGAGCACCATATTGGCAATGTCCAAAGGGTTGCCAACTCGGCCGGATGGATGCTGAATAGCATCCGGACCGTCATAGACGGTATAATTAGTGTCAATCCAGCCGGGAGAAATGGAGTTGACTCTCACTCTGCCAGCCAGACTTACTGCCAAAGCATGGGTCAGGGCAGAAATGCCGCCTTTGGCTGCGGTATAGCTTTCAGTCTGGGGCTGGCTCATCCGATCGCGGGAAGAGGAGATATTCACTATGGCCGCACCGGGAGCAAAGTGAGGTGCAAACAGCTTGGTGAGGTAAAAAGGAGCGGTGACGCCGACCCGGAGGGCATAGTTAAATTCTTCATAACTGCACTGGTCGATACCTTTCATAAGCGGCAGGGCATTGTTGATCAGATAATCTACATGACCAAAGTCAGCAATTACTTTTTGGGCAAAATCTTCCAGTACCTGCTGATCAGCCAAATCACCGATATAATAGTCGTTTTCCAAAAGGTCGATGACACATACCTGTGCACCTGCCTTACGAAATTCTTCTGTGATGGCTTTGCCGATTCCTCTGGCTCCACCCGTAACGACAACAACCTTATCTTTAAACATAGCAATACTCCTTAGTCAGCATCTTCATCTATTGTTTCTACCAGAAAGCTTACCGGACGGAATCCATCATTGCAGGAAAGCATAGCAGAACGGGGATTTTTCATCCAGCCGTCATAAAAATTCTCTGCACCATGGCTTAAAGCAAGGATGAAAGGGGAGAGGGTGTCCCATGCACTCTGGCAAAAACCATCTGGCTTTTCCCAGCCGTTGGCAATGAAAATCTGTCCCACTTTCATATCGCAGGCATGTTCAATTGGATTTTCATATTGTACTATCAAATCTTCGTAGCGGGTAATGCGCATAACGGTAATTTTACATTTTTTCATATGATGATTCCCTCACAGTGATCAATTTCATGTTGGATAATCTGTGCAGTCCAGCCGGTGAAGGTTTTCAGGCGCTGCTGAAACTTTTCGTTCTGCCAGGAAACCTTAATAGATTTCCAGCGCTTGGTTGGCCGAACTCCACTGAGAGAAAGACAACCTTCCTCAGTATCGTAAGGTTCCGCTTTTTTGATGATCTGAGGATTGAACATGACCATATAGCTTCCATCATTATCAAAGACAATGATGCGCTTGTTCACACCGATCATGTTGGCAGCAAGTCCAACACAGCCTTCCTTGTGGTGTATCAGGGTATCAAGCAGATCTGCGGCAACTTGCAGATCTTCCGGTGTGGCCAGTTCTGCTTTTTGAGCCAGAAAAGCCTCGTCTTTGCAAATTTCACGAATCATAATGGGTTCTCCTTGTGCTGTCAAATAATCGCTGCAATAGAAAATATCATGAGCAATCAGTTGGTTAGTCTAGAGATATTTTCCTATTTACCTGAATTATACATGCTGTGAGAAAGAGGGTCAAGCCCTATGTTTTGCTAACCATTTTTAGCGTTTTAGCAGAGGTTTCAGGATTTTTGCAGGCTTGAAGGATATCCTCTTCAGAGGTTTGCTTTGCTGTGGATGTATTCTGTTCAGAAGTTTTAGCCGTACAGGCGTTTAAGGAAATAAGCATAGAAAGTGTTAGGAAGACAGCAATGCTTTTTGTCAGTTTCATAAAAATCCCCCTCTAAATAAAAATTAAAGTGTAGTAAATCGGCGAGAATCGCAGTTATTCTTACTATAATAGTAACTGACTGAAACATAAAATACTACGTCTTTTTACATCATTTTAAGCTTGTCAATTTTATCATTGACAGGTTTCGGAATTTGCGGTAGAGTGTATATAAGAAGATATTAGTCTAAAAAGAAAGCGGGGGAGAGCAGAGTGCTGCTTTTCATGACATACAGTGAGGAGGAACAGGAAAAATTCACATCGATTTTTCGTCAGCACTATCGGGTGTTGATTGGAAAAGCGTATGATATCCTGCATTCCCATCATCTGGCAGAAGATGCGGTAGAAGAAGCGTTTATTCGTGCACTCAAACATTTGGATAGATTGTCGGAGACAGACAGCATGCGGACAAGACGTTTTTTGCTGGTAACAGTAGAGAGAATCGCCATTACGATGTATCACAAAAATCAAAAGATTGTACCAATCGATTTTGAGGGTCAGGATGAGGAGAGTATAGAAATTGACCCCACTTGGGAGAGGTTTTCCAGTGAAGAAACGGTGCAGGAAATCAAAAATATTTTGTATGGGCTGAAACCAGAAGACAGGGAGGTGTTGATCTACAAAGTTGTCTATCAATGGAGCTATGAAGAAATTGCAGATGTGATGGGAATTTCGACCAAAAATGTTTCGGTGCGTTTGAGCCGAATCCGCCGCAGAATCATGAAGGAATATGTCAGAAGAAGGGATGGGGTCAGATGAGCAGGGAAAAGCTGAATGAGGAACTGTTTGACGTATTTCTTGCAGAAGCACTGCGGCAGGTTGAGGAGGAAGAATTGCAAAAATCAGAACAATTCTTTGAAGAGCACAAGATGGAAGATTACATTCCGTCCAAGCGCTTTGTCAGAAGGATTAAACGGGCTTATAGGATGCATTGTATCCGGCACGCTTGGAACAGCAAAGGACTGCGGCGGGCAGCGAGTGTTTTGCTGACTGCGGGAATTGTATCCGGAAGTTTGATTTTTTTAGCAGATGCAAATGGTTTTTCTCTTTATGAAACGGTCTTTTTAAGAAAAGAACGTTACACATCCATCGAAACATATAAACAGATTGTATCGGAAGATTATGAGGATTCATTGGAGTATTTTTACTTTCCTAAATACATTCCAGTTGATTTTGAAATTGTAGATGAAAGAGAAGTAGAACATTATTCTTATATCAGGTTTAAAAAGGATGCTCATTATTTTTTTATTTGTCAGTGGGATAATTCAGAAAAGAGAACGACACTAATTGATACAGAATCTTCTGTATTAACAGAAGTGGAGATTGATGGGCATAAGGGGTTTTATTCAGAAAAAGAAGGGAGACAATCCATCTATTTAAATATGGGAGGTATCTCAGTTAACATTTATGGTAATATTGGAAAGAAAGAAATATTCAAACTGGCAGAAAATCTGGAGCTTCTAGCAAGATAAAATGGAAAGGTGGGGAGAATATAATGAAAAAGACAAATGTTCTCTGTATAATAATCGTTACTGTAATGCTGATGGACCTTTTTTCGGGATGCGCACAAAAGAAAACAGAGATTTCAACAGAATTTGCAGATCAAACCTATCTGCAGCCGTTGATTCCAACCGGGCGTCTGTTTCGTTACAACTGGGATTCCCCATCAGAAATAAAACCGGATGATCTGGTAAACTTTGCAGCTTACAATAATCTGTTGGAGCTTCCGACTGAACCAGCAGGGCAGAAAATCTGTGACGGAGCATCCTATATAGATAGTATGGCGCCGGCAGAGCAGCTGGAAGAGGCAGTTTTGCAGTATTTTTCAGTGGATGCACAGCAGCTGCATCAGTCCTCCTTTTATGATGCAGGGGCAGAATGTTATACCCTTTTTTCCGGCTGGGGAGGAGAATACGGAGCTTCAGTCACTGATGTATCACGGGAAGGTGATATCCTTACCTTGAAAATTGAGGAAGGAAATTTTGACCAGCCGCAAAAGGAACCACTGGGAGAACTGAAGGTGCGGATGATTTCGGAGGAAAAGTGGGAGTATCTTAGCTATCGCTTTGAAAAGGAAATAAAAATGGGAAACTTAAACGAGCAGGAGCGTTTGGAATGGCAACAGAAATATCTGTTTCCACTGATCCCGACTGGTCACATGTATACATACGGCTGGGACTCGGTACAGAAAATCCTGCCGGATGATTTGGTCAACTTTTGTGCGTACAATAATCTTCTGAATTTACCGGTCACGCCGGAGGACCTGACGATTGTAGGCGGGGCAGAGTATGTCCAGAAGGAAGCTCAGGCAGAAGCAGTGGAGGAGGCTATCAGGCAGTACTTTGATGTCGATACAAAACAGCTGCGCCAGTCCCAGTTTTATCACCCGGAAAGAAACACCTATACTATGTTGTGTGGATTTGGCGGCGGTTATGGGATGCAGCTGATGGGAGGATATACCGAAGGGGATATGATGTATCTTCAGGTTGGCGAAGGTGGAGTGGACGAACAACCAGTCTATACTGGAACATTGAAGATTAAACAAATCGATGAAAGTAACTGGAAATATGTAAGCTATCAAAAGGAAAACTGGAGTTATATAGGAGAGACGTTATCAATGAGAGAATAAAGATATTGGGATGAAGAAAGTATAAACAAGTTATAAACTATAAGATGTTGAGTATCTAAATAAATCCTGTCAGCAAATGAGAGAATTTATTTTTTATCAAAGCAGAAAGTGTATAAAAATTTAGAGCTTAGGAAAGTTGTTTTTCAGAAAAAGAGAGTTTTTGTGAACTAGGAGAATTAAAATAACATGAAAACGGACAGCAAGGAGAGTAGGCTTGCTGTCCGTTTATTTGCCATAGGTAGCTGATCTGGAAAGTCTAATTGATCAATATTCAGGTAAAAATGGCCGAAGGTAAATCAGCAGGCTATGAGCGATGGGCAAAGAAATATAATAGAAAGGAAGCTGCACGGACCGTTTACCTATTGAGAGAGAGGAATAGATAACTATGAGGAATTGAAAGCACTGACAGAGAAACTTTCCGGTCGCTTCAATGAGTTGTCTGACGAGATGCGGAAATCAGAAAAACGAATGGTTGAGATTGGAGCATTGCTAACACATATCAACAATTATTCCAGAACAAAAAAGGTTTATGAGGCATATCGAAAATCCGGATACAGCAGAAAATTCTTTGAAGAACATCGAGAAGAGATTCAGATTCATAAAGCTGCAAAGCAGGCGTTTGAACAGTTGCCGGAAAGCAAAGTCCCAAGCAGGAGGTCATTGAATGAAGAATTCCATAGATGCTTATCAGAAAAGAAAAAAGCCTATACAGAGTACCGTCAGGTTAAAAAAAGATGCAGGAATACCTGACGGCAAAGCAGACAGTAGAAAAGATTTTGGGTGTTGATCGAAAAGTGAATGGGAAACAGAGAAAATCTAACTCCATAGAGAAATGAGCTGGTTTTAGTGTAGTATTGCTTGTTTTCTTAAGAATCAACCAATATATCGATAGTTTCTTCTGTTCTGGTTCCTTGTTCTCAATACATTTATCAAAGGGAGTTTTTTTCTAATCGGATTCTGATTTGTAAATCAAATATTGTTTCTGTGCAATTTGCTTTTGAGGCTGTTCGGATAGTCCTTTTTCATCTATAATATGTTCTTCTAATTTGCATTTGTAACTACTCTTAACATAGCACAAAGTTTCCTTCGAAAATGTTTTTGAAATTTTCTTAAATTTTCTCTGAAAATAGTTCCTCTGATCGAACGATTGTAGCGAGAAAATGAATAAGCACAGTTTTAGAGGTGCTACAGGAAGCAGAAACAGAAAGCGGAACATAAAAAACTATTAGTCGAATAGAGATCTTAATGTAGGCTCATTCATACTCTACTTTAAAGTTCAGAACCACAATCTCAACAGAGATATCATCAGTTATATTCTTACTTTATGAATTGGGTTAAGTCAATGAAGGTAAAAATGAATCGATTTTTAATTGTATAAATGTTTCAATATTTCGTATCACGGACAGACAATAAATCAATATTAACGATATTGTGTTTTTCAAGATTGATAAAGTCACTTGAACAAATAAAATCGTTGTCTACAATCCCATTAAGAGATATATCATAAATTGTGATTTGTGTCGTTTAGCATAATTTTGAAAATATAATTTCAAAGTTTTTGTCGCTGGTTGTCATTGATTCAAGAATATGATTGTCAATAGCCTCCAGCATGATTTTTGCCTTTTCGTTTAGACGATTATAGACTTCTTTATCCAAAGACCAAGAACCGTTTTGTGTTTGATAGGACAACTGATGGTAGAAATACTGTGTGTATTGATCGTAAAGTAAGTATATTCAAATATCAATTATCTGCTTCTTATCATTGTATGCCTATATATTGTGGATAGTATTTTTAATATTACTACAGCTTTTTAGGAAGATTATGATTTTTGGCAGTTTACAGATGATGGCAATTTACTAAGTAATGGAATATAGACATATACTCTGTTTATCATAATAGTTGATGTGAATGTTTGGAGTATTCTCTCTTAGCGCCAATAATATCTAAAGTGACCTCGAGAAGTTAGACAATAATTTTAAAAGAATATGGTTCAAGGGACTGAAAGGGTTTGTCATCTACATATTGTAGATGGCAAGCCCTTCAGTTTTGTCTTGATTTTGCGAATGCTGTAGTAATCCAGAGGATAGAAGAGATAAAGTAGAGTCTTGCCCTGAATTTGGAGTGCCTGTTTTTTGCAATGACGTTGCCTTCCTCTCGATATAAAAAAGAGCCCCATTTGTTATAGCATACTGTCTAACAAATGGGGTTCCATTCAAAAAATGTAAAGATTTTTTATTAGAGAATCATTAAAAATAAGTATCTGGTATCGAATGTATCTACGATAAACAAGAAAAGAACAAGGAGAGTTAATCTAAAGTAAACTCATCAATTGGATTAAAATCAGAGAAATGTTTATTCTTGTATTCCAATAAAACAGCGGTACAATTAGAGGAGTTATGTTCAATAGAAAGAGAGAGGAGTTCTGTAATCTGAGCCAGCGTAAAAATATCCAAACAACGAACAATACTACTATCGTCCTTTAATATCCTATCTGCAACGGTCCACTTATCTAAGAGACCTAAAATATGATTCGCCCAACGTGTAGGCCGCTTTACTTCCAGTCTGCCAAATTCTACACGAGCATCCTGACTGAGCGTATGATGTACATATTCAGTGAGGTGATATTCCAGAGAAACGTCTTTGAAATCAAGATCCAATTCACTGGAAGTATAGTTGTATGAAAAATAGATACCATGTTTGTCTTGACTACGAAGTAGATTTGCTAAAATAGTGCAGTTCTGATAGCGGTCTTGTCGAATACTATCAAAAGGAATGACAGGTTCCCAAATCTGAAGGAATGGCTGTTTGGAATTATGGGAAGCAAAGTATTTTTGCCAATTTTTCACATCTTGTGAATTCATCTCCATCGGGTGTGCCAGAAAAATGGGGTCATTACCTAAAGAATAGGATATTTGATCAGAGGTGATTACGTCATTGTTTGTAATGGTAAATGTATGAGGTCCTTGTTTCCAAACCAGCAAAGATGCGACTTGATGCAGAATAGGATTGGAAAGATAAGAATACTTCCAGTTGTCAGCTGTCCAGCTTTTATTGTCCAGAAAGTTTGTGAAAAGGGTATGCAACCGTATCTTTACAGACTTTTTTAAATTCTTCTTCAAATTCTCGAAATCATTTTTTGCCAATTCATACAGTTCTGGATCAGAACCTTTTTGAGGAACAGACTTGAGTTCTTTTCCTTTTTCCTCATCATAAAGAATCAAGGTAAGATCAGAAGTTACAGCTGCTTTCAAACTTTTGCTGCCGAGATTATATGTTTTTTGTCCCTGAGTATCCAGACCGAAATCCATCACTATGGTATCTCTCAGAGTGTCTTCATCAATACCACGAATATCAGCAGTAAAATACAGATAATCATTTTTCTCGGCCCATATCAAAGCTTCTCGATGTCTGCTCAAGCAAAGACAAAATCCGGCAAGGAGTGCAGTATCCCGTCCAGCTCGACCGTAATCTCCCCATTTGTTCCATGCATTGAGATTAATAATGATTTTTTTAATCTGAGCTACGGAACCGTAAAGGCAATAAGGAATCAGGAAATAACGAATTGGGAATTTTGTAATTCCTTTTTTCTCATCAATCAGAGTGTATAGATTTTCCAGCATCTGCTGGAAATCGGAAGGATTCATGGTGTTTATGATTTGCTCGGAATCCTTAGATAAGTATTCTTCTGGCAGTTCTATTTCAATGTCATCTTTGTCCAGATAGTTTGATAAAACGCATCCGATAGTAAAAGGGGAAGCTGCCCCATTACAATCCCGATAACGAACAAGCGGAATATCGCAGAGGTCAATCCCATATCTTTTCAAAATTCGTTTTATACTGGACTCATTGTAATGTTTTTTGCAAAATTGCTCGGAAGGGTGATCGGTTGCTATAAGCAGGGACTGATTTTCCAGAGAATTACAGACTGGTACTGTAGATGGATTATTTTTTTCTAATTTATTTGCAGTGTTTTCCTGTTGTGAGTATTCTGCGAGTAATTGCGCCGCGCTGGATTTGGCTTGGAGTAAGACTTTATATAAGGAGTCTAAGGTTTCTTGTGTCAATTTATCTTTATGTTTCAGAGCAAATTCCGCAGCTTTTTTGTATGGTGTGGGCTTTCTCTTGGCTTTTGCAAGTAATTTTGTCATAGCAGCCACAGTTTTATTGAGATCGGCATAAAGTTTTGACTGGAATTGAAATAAAATCTTTTTGCTGCTTTGTGTCAAATAAATAGCGGCACAGTGCTCTAAATTGTTGCTCGATAAAGCAAGTTGAGGAAAGACATGGATAATCTTGCGGCCTTCCATTAAGCAATCTACGAGATTGGGAATTCTTTTAATACCAGAGAAAGCAAAAGCGGATAAATCAATCGTTTTCATCTGCTGAGGAATGGTGACCGTAGTCAGATTGTTACAATCATAGAAAGCCTCTTCACCAATAGAAGTTACAGTGTCAGGAATAGTGATAGTAGTCAGATTACTACATCCATAAAAGGCGGAATTGCCAATAGAAGTTACCGTGTTAGGGATGGCAATGACAATCAACGCAGTGCAGTTTTTAAAAGCGCCTGCACCAATAGATGTTACACCATCAGGGATGATTACATTTCTATCTGAGCCTTGATATTTTTTCAGTACGTCGTTTTCAATAACAAAATCCTTTGAGTTGCTCATATTTTCCCTCCTGAAATTTAGTTTTTTAATCGTTTAAATCCAATGCTTCCAATTCTGTAATAATTTCTTTTTGACGTTCATAAAACAGCAGTTCCTTATTGTGCTCAAAATATTCTTTACATCCATATCGGCTGATAAAGTGTGCACTGTAATAGTTGGCAGTTAGTTCTGTGACTAAAATCAGAATTTCCTGGCCATTGCCAAATACCGCTTCGCAGAAGCTAAATAGATTGGAAAGGTGTTTTTTGACCGTACAGGAAGAAGTTTGAAGTTTCTGAACCTGCATATCAAATTCATTTTTATATAGGGTATAGACCTCGCAATTATTATGTAAAGATCTTTTTTTCTGAAGATCCAGCATTTGTTCCAAAATAGCGATGACGTTGTGGTAAATATACTTGGTGTCAGAAGACAAAGAGGAGGCCTGTTTTCCAATTTGTATTTTCTTTTGGAAGATGGTTGCCTGTTTTTGTATTGGTGCTGTGAGATTTGTTTTGATATGCTCTAATTCTGTGCGGACGATTTTCAGACAGTTCATTAGTTCTGTTAAGGTTTGTTCTGTCAGGAAAATCATTTTCATTTCTTCGGTGACAACATTTAAAAGTAATCCCAACAGCATTAGACGCTCATCAAATTTGGCATGTTTAGCGCGTTCTCTGATCGTTTCAGATCCCTTTTCATCAAGAATTTGATCGATTTGATAATCGGATTTATATTTATTGAAAAGGTCATAGTAAATTGCAAATTCTTTGGCAATTTTTTTATCCTGAAGATACTGCCCAATTAGATTCTGGTCAATGTTAATGCCCTGTTGTTCACACAGTTTCATCATATCAGACAGGTCAGACCATCCGCGTGCTGTGACAAAACACTTTCCATCAACAGTAGTTTCTATCTTATAAAAATCTGATTTTTTTATATCCAAATATGTTGTAACAGCAGGATGAATTCCTCGTTGAAAAGCATACTCTTTCCAAACTGGGTAGTCCGGTTCAACATCAATTCGTTTAAGACGATCCCAGGTAACAATATCGAATTCCCGAACAGAATGGTTATACTCCGGAGGGTTTCCGGCAGTCACAACAATCCACCCATCTGGCACACGATGATTTCCAAAAATCTTATATTGCAGGAATTGAAGCATGGCAGGGGCCAATGTTTCAGAAACACAGTTAATTTCATCAAGGAACAAAATACCTTCTTTGATATCCGTCTTCTCCATCATATCATAAACAGAAGCTATAATTTCTGACATAGTGTACTCAGATACAGCGTATTCCTGACCATTATAAACCCTCTTTTCAATGAAGGGTAACCCCAAAGCACTCTGACGGGTGTGATGTGTCATGGAATAACTTACAAGCCCGACACCCAGTTCCTGTGCAATCTGTTCCATAATGGCAGTTTTTCCGATACCAGGAGGCCCCAGAAGAAAAACAGGACGCTGACGCTCAACGGGGATGATGTAATTCCCAAACGGATCTTTCGTAAAATATGCTTTTACAGCATTTTGTATTTGTTCTTTTGCCTGTTTGATATTCATGTTATTTTTCCTTTTTAAATTTCATCTTTCTGTAATACCAACTTGATAGCCCATGAAGGAACTTTTAAGTTATTATCATTTTCAGCGATAAAAATAAATGCAGCTTGGTAGTCCGGCTTTTTTGCGGGGAAGGTGCCAAATCCATCTGTTAAGTAGATGAGTCCTTTCAGGTTGATCAATTCTTTCTTCTGGCGAAGCTGTTCTACATAATTGAATACCGGACGGAAATCAGTACCACCTTGTCCTTTGATTGACATGGTTTGCAGGTATTCATCAAAGTCTTTCTGACAGGATATTTTGACATCTTCCTGAATTTTTGCATCACATTGGATAATATGCAGATTGATTTTTGAAAAAAAACTTTCGGTAGACTTGAGAATATTGTAAGTTTTCTGTACGAAATTCTGAACGATTTCACCGGAAGTAGAGCCAGAAGTATCAATCGCAATTATGAATTCTTTGATAGCTTTCGTTTCCTTATATTCCAGAGGTTCAATCAAAGGTATATTTTGGTATAGTTGTAATCCGTACGTATAGAAAATGTAGTCAAATTCGTCTTCATTCGTTTTCATGACCTCACCCAATACAGAGAATTTTTTTAAAAAGGATGTATAGTCATACTTTTCTCGATTTACAGCCCGAAGATTTTGAATCAGATCACCGGCAGATTTTCCCTGATTTATAGAAAATGTTTCCAAGTCGATTTGTATTTTCTGAGAAATTTCTTTCCAGACTTTAGTTAATTCTGATCTGGTACTTTTTGAAAAAGAGGGTAAGCGGTTTAAGGAAGGTTTCAATACTGGCTGAGTCTGAATATTTGATTCTGTATCCGACTGCTTAGGTGAAGTGGCTGGTGATATCTGTGGATGATTATATGAATCATTCGAGTGTTTATTTGAACAGTGAGATACTCTGAGATGATTTTCTGAAGGGTTAGATTGAGAATGTGTGGCTGAAGTGTCCGCTTCTGGTTCTGATGAAGAGTACCAGATATCATGGCTATCAACGTAGAAAAGAGATTGTAACTGGAAAAATTTAGCAGAAGGGGGGCGATGCTCCAAATAGTAGCGGTATATTTTTTCAGCTGTCAAATACTTGATTTTATTTCTCAGATAGGCCAATACCTTAGATTGTGCTTCCTGATTTGCAGTTAGTGTAGCCTGAATCTGTAATTGACTGATGGTAGCTTCGACCGCAATATCACATGCTAAATTCCAACAATCATGATCAATCAAATTATCTACGAAACTGTGCTGAAACACACAATGCAGTACCATGTGCAGATAGTTTCGTACGGGACGTTCTTTTTCCATTAGATAGGATTGCAGAAGCTGTCGAGGATCATAGTAAATGAAGGAACCATCAGTAGCCAGATAACCAGATACAGGAACCCATGAAAACTGAGAAAGAGCAATATCTAAAAATCTCAAGTGAACCAAGAGAGTGTTTCGAGAAAGTAATAGTAATTTTTTTGCCAGTTGATCAATTTGTTGTTCGTTTCCGCTCATAATACAATACCTCTTTTGATGGGGAGCGTTTATATTGGTTTCTATAGGTCAACAAAATTTAATGATAATCTGGAAGATTATTCTAATAAATTGTATCATTTTTTTAAAAAGGATTCAATACTGGCTGTTTATTGTGAGGTTTAAAACTGTAGAGGTACAATACATGATGACTAATATAAGAGGTAAGACTTGATTATCTAGCTAGAAAGTAGTATAATTTACTGAATTTAAGTACAGCTTGAGTGTGGTTGATGATCATATTATGATTTTTAACGAAGCATTGTAACGAAGCATTGTAAGGTAAAAATGACAAACAACAATAATGTTATTATAGTATAGTAAAAGTCGAGGGATTATTGTGAGTAGAAGTATGCGTAGAAGTCGAAAAATAAGAAAGCAATCAGATGATGGATGCCTTCTTGCATTCTTTCCAATCATTATAGTGTTGGGAGTGATAGTTGGTGTAGCTCAATTTGTTGCAGAAAATATTGGAGTAATATTTATTGTTTTGCTTGTAGTTGGCGCTATAGTAGGTCTAATTGTTGCAATAAATAACTTCTTCCAAAAAAGGCAAGAAGCAGATGCAGAACGTCAACGTAATATTGAAATTGCAAATTTATTGGAAATGGAACCTTCTTTGATCACAATACCCACCACAACAGATTTTTCGAACAGGGAGGAGGAATGGGTTAACCAAAATTTTAGAAATTATTTGAAATATCAAAATGATGTTATACTAGCAACGTCACACTTAGAGTATCTTGAAAACAAGGCTAGAGCATTGCGCTTCTTGGAACGAAATGAGGATGCATCTCAGATAGATGCATCAATATCACAAGTGCGTTCCAAAATGTTAAAAATTCAAAGTGACGAATCTGTAGTATTTGAATCTAAATATGTATATGCATTTTATCGTTCCACAGAAATAAAAAATGCATATACAGAATTCTCAACTAAACTACCAAACGAAAGGGTTGATTGGCTTGAGAATTTTTTTCGAAATTCGCATGTGAAGATAGTTAAGATCGATTCTTCGACTGCCCTGGTCTTTTGTCCAGAATATGTGATTCGATATACAGGAGTCTTACAAAAATTAGAGATCTTTACATATGCAGATATGACAGTGAGTTCGAGAATTACGACAGAATTACTTGATGCTCCTATAGAGGCAACGGATGAAATTGAACATATAGGGTATCGCTACGAAACAAAAGATGGTCGCAGGGATATGCGATATAGTTATGAAAACAATCCATCCTTTACCTATGTATATCGTGGAAAGGTAACACTTAAAGTTGCTGACACGATATATGAACAAAAATTTCCAAATAAATCACAAACAGAAGTGTTTGAACAAAACATCAAAGATTATGTTATGTTGATGAGTGGAAAATACAAAACTGCGGTAAATCAAGCACTTACACATAATGAAGAGATAATTTCATTGGGAAATATTGATATGTTTATTGCACAGCAAGATACAACAGATAAACTTAAGTAAGATAGAAACAAAACGAGCAAAACGTAAGACTGACCTTACAGTATAATTACAATAAAGCGGAAAAGCTCCCGTAGAATTAAGGTTTGATACTATTTAGCTTTGTAAAGGACAGAAAACGGTGTGACCGTAAAGGTTATGCCGTTTTTCTGCGTCCAGAGATATATTTTGCAATAACAGACTCAAAAATCGGTGGATGGGATCTATCTGCATCGCAACTAGGGTAGTATCAATATTTTTTGGGGCTTTGTAGATTTGTTAAACATATTGGACAGTGGACTCTAAAAGAGAAAGCCAATTTAGAGGTCTCATAGGAAAGTTGTTTAAGCAACGATTGTAAACAGTAAGCTGCTTTGTAAAGTTATGGATAGGGTAAAAATGATGACAGGAATAAAAACCCTTCTGATTCTCCCGGTGGCTGTGTTCCACTTTTCAGTTGTGTCGAAGTGTATAAGGGCGGATGAGCTTGTGGCTAATTACGAGTTTAGCGACAGTGGATTCAAACAGAGTAAGCAGATTTTTCTTACTATTGGAAAAACGGTTGGTGAATTCAAAGCCATTGTCGGTCTGGATACATTCGACTCGGATGTCTCGGCGGGCATACCATTTGACCAATTTGTTTAGAAAATCGGCAGAAGAATAGGTGAATTATTTAGGATAGGCAGTCAGAAAGCAAAGGCGGGTAAACTTACGATGGCTGTGTACTGGAACAAACGGAGTACAAGTTGTTTATTGTGAGGGTTTAAAACAAGTCTTTATATAGGTAGAGCAATAAAACAGATTGGTGTTAAAAAGGATACAGTATATTTTAAACTAAACAGAAAGACAATTGGAGTATATTCAAGTAAGAGGTAAATTTAAATTAGAAAGTCTTTTGGAAAAAGATATTAAACCTCTTTCTATAAAGAAATTTTCTTCGTAGCATAGCCATCATCAATAGATGATGTTCTGGGGATTGGGGAGATAGCCTCAACAAGCAATTTTTGAAAATGGAGCCAGAGGCGAAATTGAGAAAATGAGCAAACAGGGCCCTGTTTACACTGCTTGCCACAGTTGTGATTAAGAGAAACAGCCCTTGTGCCGCTGCGGAAAATCAAGCGAAATTTAAGCATTAGGAGGTAACGACTATGAGAAAGATTGTGTTCTGTGAATTTAACATGGGCATCACCTGTGTGGAGCTACGCATGGAAGGTGGAATCCTGCGCTCAATCGACTGCATTGCCGTAGAAAATGAGGTGGCGAACAGTTATACCAGTGGTCGGAACTTGACTGACTGATTTACGATGATCTGCTATCCTATGCAGAACTAATCTTAAACGGTGATATCGCCAACTATTTAAAAATGTCAGTTGTATGAATTATAGAAGTTAAGCTATTAAAAAAATGTTATTTTTGAAACATGACGTTTTTATTATTGACAAATTCGACTGGCTAACATATAATGAGAGTAGCTTAGAAGAGTAATTTTTTTAGAAAACATCTGTTATTTGTGACACATGACAAATGAGGTGAAAGGATGAAATTGCAGGAGCTTGCGAGTGTTCGCAGTGGATTGGTTTTGGCAAGGAAGCAATCCAGGGAACCTACAGATTATCGCTATCCTTTAATCAATTTGCGTTGTATCCAGCCGGAGGGTATTATTAACCTAAATGAGTCAGATATCTATGAGGCCAAAGAGCCGTTGAAGGAAGAGTATCTTTCCCGACGTGGAGATATTGTTGTTCGCCTTACAGCGCCATATACCGCAGTTTTGATTGATGACCTTACATCGGGAATGGTGATATCCTCAAACTTTGTGGTGATTCGAATAAACGACAAGCAGTTAATGCCGGAGTATCTTTTCTGGCTGCTGAATACCACAAAAGTGAAACGGAAAATTTACGAGAATACGACTAGCAATATGCTTGGTGCAGTAAAAGCAAAGTTTCTCATAGACTTTGAGCTTACGCTTCTTTCTGCTGAGAGCCAGAAAAAAATCGCACAGTTAAATTTACTGGCAAGGAAGGAGAGCCAACTGCTTAAAGAGTTGGCGGAAGAAAAAGAGAAATTATATTCTTGCCTTCTGGATCAAGCGTACAAAAGGGCAAAGAAAGGGAAATGAAAATGACAACCAGAAAAGATATTGAGCAAGTCCTGTGGAATGCCTGTGATAGTTTCCGCGGCAAAATCGACAGTTCCCGATATAAGGATTATATTCTCTCTATGCTGTTTGTGAAGTACCTCAGCGATGTTTCCAAAGAGAAGCGTGAGGAGTATGTTAAGCAGTATGATGACGATATGCGCCGGGTAGAGCGTGCCATGAGTCGTGAGCGTTTTGCGATGGACGAGCAGTCTACCTTTGATTATCTTTATGCCAATAGGAATGATGCGGAAATCGGCCAGAAGATTAATGTAGCGTTGAACCATATCGAGGAACACAACAGCGGAAAGTTGCGCAACGTATTCCGGGCTATCGATTTCAACTCTCAGGTTGATTTTGGTGAGCCCAAAGAAAAAAATGCCACACTCCGGAATTTGCTGGAGGATTTCAACTGTCTGGATCTTCGTCCTAGTCAACTGGGCTCCGCCGATATTATCGGAGATGCTTACGAGTACATGATCGCCATGTTCGCCTCTGATGCTGGAAAGAAGGGTGGGGAGTTTTTTACCCCTAGCCAGGTCTCTGAGCTAGTAGCCTCTCTAGTTCAGCCTAAAGAGAACGACCGAATCTACGACCCCACCTGCGGCAGCGGTGGTTTACTGCTGAAAGCCTATAAGAAGGTGCCCAGTGGAAAGGTGGCCATTTATGGACAGGAACTCAACGCACAAACATGGGCTCTCTGTACCATGAATATGTTCCTGCACGGTGTGGATGACGCTCGAATCTGGCAGGGTGATACTCTCTCCAATCCTCAGAATGTTGAGGATGATAATTTGATGAAGTTCCAGGTTGTGGTGGCAAATCCGCCGTTCAGTCTGGACAAGTGGGACAGCGGGTTTCTCTCGGAAGCTGAAGCAGACAGCAAGGGAAAGAAAAAAATGTCTGCTGAACTGGATCAATACCACCGTTTTGATTGGGGTGTGCCTCCCGCTTCCAAAGGCGACTATGCCTTTGTACTGCACATGCTCTCCAGTTTGGATGCCGAGAATGGCCGCATGGCGGTGGTACTTCCCCATGGTGTCCTGTTCCGTGGGGCCAGCGAGGGGAAAATCCGCCGTCAGCTGGTGGAGATGAACTTGCTGGATGCAGTCATTGGATTACCCGCTAATCTGTTCTACGGCACTGGTATCCCTGCCTGTATCCTGGTATTCAAAAAGAACCGCACCTGCCGGGATGTTCTGTTTATCGACGCTTCTGGTGACGGGAACTTTGAGAAGGGCAAAAACCAAAATATCCTGCGGGGCAGCGACATTCAACGTATTGTCAACGCCTATCAAGCGCGGCATAACGAGGATAAATACAGTTATGTGGCCTCCTTCGATGAGGTCAAGGAGAACGACTTCAACCTGAATATTCCTCGGTATGTGGATACCTTCGAGGAAGAAGAACTGGTAGATATCGACGAGGTGCAGCGAAACATTGCTGATATCGAGGCAGAACTGGCCCAAGTGCAGGTACAGATGAAGAAGTATTTAGAGGAACTTGGGCTTTGAACAGGGCGCTTAAATAAACGAAACTTATCATGTTTACTTATGAGGTCAAATGAAATCTATACTGCGCCCACCGCCGGGCGCTGGAAACGGCGGATGATATGGACTAGTTGACCGCAGATGTGAAGCAGCTGAAACTTTGATACATGTGATATAATGAAGGAGGAATATACATGCAGGAAAATACAGAAACACCTTCTGTTAAGCGCAGTTTTTCTGAAAGACATCCAACATTAAATTTTTTTTAGGCCTTATCCTTCTTTTAATTCTTCTGGCGACAGCAGTATGGATACTCCAGTATATAGGAAATCAAGTCAAAGATTTTCTGAATTGGTTGCTGACAACTGTGAGTAAGTTGGATGCGGTGGTAATAGTTGCGCTTATTACTGGCATGGTGTCGATTGTTGGTGTTGTGATCAGTTCCATAGTGGCAAAGTTTATTGAGTATAGAAAGAACCGCCAAAATTATCTTGCTCAAAAACGTGAGATCCCTTATGGAGAATTTGTTGATATGATCTATAAGGTACAAGGGACTATTAAAAATAAAAAAAGCTACACACAAGAAGAAATGATTGCAGATATTTCTAAATTTTCAAAACAGCTCACATTGTGGGGTTCACATCGGGTTGTAAACAAATGGGTAAAGTTTCGAGAAAATGGAACTGATCCAGAATCAGCTAAAAAGAACCTACTTTTAATGGAAGACATCATGAACGAAATGCGTCATGATTTGGGGCTCAGAAGAGTGAAACAAGGAAAACTGCTGGCATTCTTTATAAATGATATGAAGAAAACTATGAAAGAGATGAAGAAATGAGGCAAGATATAAAAGAGAGAGTTGAGCAAATCCGCCAGGGCAAGGTGCCGGAGGGGTATAAAAAAGAAAAGCTGGGAATTGTACCTGAAGAATGGAATGAGACCTCATTTTCCACTCTTTTTACCAGTACCAGTGATTATACAGACGATTTAGATAAGTATCCTTTGTACAGTCTTACAATAGAAGATGGGATTACCCCGAAAACAGAACGATATGAAAGAAGCCATCTTGTCAAAAAAGAGGACTCGTATAAGATTGTACGGCCGAACGATTATGCTTACAACCCGATGAACCTTCGTTTTGGTGCGGTTGCCAGGCATAAGGGGAATATGCCGGTTGCCGTTTCGGGGTACTACGATATTTTTACAACGGTACATGAAAGTGACTTGCCGTTTATGGATAGCTTTCTAACCTGTGGCCCTATGATCACTTACTACAATAGGGTCTCCACGGGATCATTGGTTGAGAAGCAGCGTGTCCATTTCTCTCAATTTTTAGAGTTTGTGTTGCCGTTGCCATCTATAAATGAGCGTGCCAAGATTGCCGCCATCCTCACTACCCAGAACAAAATAATTGAACTGAAAGAAAAGCGTCTTGCCCAGAAGCAGCGACAGAAAAAGTATCTCATGCAGCAGCTTTTAACCGGTAAAAAGCGCCTTCTAGAATTTAGTGAAGAATGGAAGATAAAACCATTAAAAAAGTTAACAGAGAAACAAAAAAAGAAAAACGATGGTTTTCAATATCGTCTCGTTCTATCTAACAGCGCTCAACATGGAATTGTATCTCAAGATCAAGAATTTGATAAAGAAATAGCTAATGAGGAACGAATTGATGGGTACTATATTGTTATTCCAGGTGCATTTGTTTACAATCCTCGAATTTCAGTCACCGCACCATGTGGCCCAATTAATGTGAATGAAACTGGTGAGACGGGCATTATGTCTCCACTCTACACAGTGTTCACTATTTCCTCGCCACAGATTAGTCAGGATTTTCTGAAATATTACTTTCAATCATCTTGCTGGTACAAATATGTGAAGGGAGTTGCGAATTACGGAGCACGGCATGATAGAATAAGTATTTCAGATGGCGATTTCTTTGATATGCCTATCCCACTGCCGACAAAAGAGGAGCAAAATTATATTGCCAAAGTGCTTTCTGCCGCTGATCGTGAAATCGAGCTACTCCAGCAGGACATCGAACAGGAAAAGCAAAAGAAAAAAGCCCTGATGCAGCTGTTGCTGACGGGTATTGTGAGGGTGAACGTATGAATATTAATATGACAATGACATTGGCAGATATTATTTCAAGTGTGCTTTCTTTAGGTGCTTTAATTGCAGCACTTTATATTGGTATTATTCAAAATAGGATTAATAAAAGGATGCTTTCAATTCAAGATGGCGTTGATGTTTTTCTCCGCGTAGAGTATATAGTAGATAAAGATGTTTCTTCAAAAATAATTGCATCACGGATACAAGTACGAAATATTAGTGCCATGCCTTTATCTCTTGAAAGATACGTGTTTAATGGTGTAGAGCGGGTTATTTCACCTTATCGCCTGCCGCCTGCAGCACAATTCCCTGATGCATATTACTATATCAACCTACCATCAATTAATCAAATGGATTATGCGTCATTTACATTATATTTTGAAGATGCAACTCAGCGCAAATGGAAAGTTTCTGGACGAGCAGAATTAAAAAATGGGAATTGGGAACTTTCATCTGAAAAGCCACAGAAGATATAAGTTGTATGAAAGGATGTAAACCATGGACAAATTTCTGTACTTAGAAAAGAATATTAGCCAGCAGCCGGCCATTGATCTGCTGCGATCCATGGGTTATACCTATATTTCCCCAGAGGACTGCGAGGCGCAGCGGGGCAGCCGGTACCATGTGCTGCTGAAAGACATTCTTCGAGGCCAGTTGCGGCGGCTTAACCGCTATACCTTCGCCGGTGCGGAAAACGAGTTTTCCTCTGCCAACATCGAGCGAGCTATGGAGGAACTGGATGAGCCCCTCACCGACGGCTTGGTGCGCACCAGTGAAAAAATCTATGATGCCCTGCTGCTGGGCAAAAGCTATCCAGAGATTGTAGGAGAGGGTAAAACTCTCAGTTTCAACCTGAAATACATTGACTGGGAGCATCCAGAGAATAACCTGTTTCATGTCACCGAAGAATTTGCGGTAGACAGCCGGGACAAGCTTCACAATGCCCGGCCGGATATCGTGCTGTTTATCAACGGTATTCCCTTCGCCGTCATTGAGTGTAAAACGCCTCAGATCAGCGTAGAACAGGGCGTGGAGCAGAACATCCGCAACCAACAAAAGGAGTACATTCCGCAGCTCTACAAGTTTGCCCAGATTGTGATGGCGACCAATAAAAACGCCGTGAAGTATGCCACCACCGGTACGCCTAAAAAATTCTGGAATGTGTGGAAGGAACAGGACACCGCTTTTCTGGAAGCTGCACTGGCTCAATATGTGACTGACCGCACCCCCACTGAGCAGGATCAGAATTTGATTTCTCTGTTCAGCAAAGAACGGGTCATCGAGCTGATCCGATACTTTGTGCTCTTTGATGCCAATGTAAAGAAGATTTGCCGGTATCAGCAGTATTTTGCCATCAAAGAGATTATCAAGACCATCCAACAGCAGGATGAAAAGGGCAACCGTCAAAGCGGTGTCATTTGGCACACCCAGGGCAGCGGCAAGAGCCTGACCATGGTTATGCTGGCAAAGTATATTTTAATGGAACTGTCCGACTGTAACCCGAAAGTAGTCGTTGTCACGGACCGCAAGGAACTGGATCGCCAGATTGCTGCCACCTTTGCTCATACCCGTCTCAATCCGGCCAGAGCCACCAGTGGCCGGAATCTGGTGGAACTGCTGAATAGCGGCAAGGCGGATGTGGTCACGACCATCATCAATAAGTTCAACACCGCTGAAAAAATGGAGCACAAGAATTTTTCACGGGATGTGTTTCTGCTGGTGGATGAAAGCCACCGCTCCAACTATAGCCTGTTGGCCACTAAAATGAGGGCGGTGTTCCCCAATGCTTGCTACATCGGCTTTACCGGAACACCTTTGATGAAAAAAGAGAAGAACACCATGGCAAAGTTCGGAAAACTGATCCATAAATATACTATAAAGGATGGCGTGGAGGATGGAGCCATTGTGCCGCTCATTTATGAAGGCCGTTTTGTGGAACAGAATGTGGACGAGGCAAATATTGACCTCTGGTTCAAACAGACTACCAAACGACTCACGGAAGCTCAGCGGAATGACCTTTCACGGAAGTGGAGCAGCATTCGCCGCCTGACATCCACCGATGCCCGTATCAAGCGGATCGCTCTGGACATCAATGAGCACTTCAGTGAAGGGTACAAAGATACCGGATTTAAGGCTATGCTGGCCACCAACTATAAGCGGGATGCGATTCGTTATCTGGAGTGTTTTGAGCAGTTTGGGGATTTGAACTGTGTCGTGGTGATCTCACCGCCTGATCTCCGGGAAAGCGTAGACGATGTAGATGAAGGTACTGACGATAAGGTCATTGCCTACTGGAATAAAATGATGGATCGCTACGGTAACGCAGATGCCTATGAAGAGGCAATGAAGAATCAGTTCTGCGCAGGGGACATTGATATTCTTATCGTGTGCAGTAAGCTGCTTACCGGTTTTGATGCCCCCATCTGCCAGGTGCTCTACATAGACAAAGAGTTGAAAGAACACGCTTTGCTTCAAGCTATTGCTCGTACCAACCGTTTGTATGAGGGCAAGGATTACGGCCTGATTGTGGACTATCGTGGACTGATTGAAAAGCTGGATACAGCTATGGATTTGTACAGCGGCGCCGGGCTGGAGAACTTTGACAGCGGAGATCTGAAAGGTGTTGTGGTGGATGTTATGTTGTCTGTGGCTAGCCTGCGGGAAGTATATACCCGGTTGACGGAACTGTTTGCAGATTTGAAAAATCCACGCGATACTGAAGAAGTTGAAGTGTTTCTTGCTGACGATAAGAAGCGGGAAAACTTTTATAATTTCCTCTGTGCTTTTGGTAAAGCGTTGAATATGGTACTGAATGCGGAACAGGCGTATACAGTTGTTCCGAAAGATGAACTGAAGCAGTATCAAAACACTTTTATCTTTTTCTCCAAGGTACGCCGCAGCGTGAAAATTCGTTACTGCGATGCCATTGATAATCGGGAATATGAGCCGCTGATGCAAAATCTTCTGGATACACACCTCTCGGTAGCTGGTCTGAAACAGATCACCAGCCCCATAGACATTCTGAATAAAGACGACTTTGAACGAGAATTGGAGGAGCTGGGTTCGCTCCGTGCAAAGGCGGACGCTATTACCAGCAAGTTGACCCGCAGCATCAGCGAAAAGTATCAGGAGAATCCCGCCTATTACGACAGTTTCTCCAAGCGGATCAAGGACGCATTGGAGCAGTACAAGGAAAAGGTGATCTCTGAGGCTGAATATCTGGCAAAGATGCGTACCATAATGGAAGACTATCACGCCGGGAAAAGCACCGTGACCTATCCAGAATGCATTAAGAATAATGTCCATGCCCAAGCATTTTACGGTGTTCTGTCAGCAGTATTCGACGAAGCAAAAGAAGCGGAAGTTTCTCCTGATTTTGCTGCAAAGATTGCGGAAGAGATTACCAAAATTGTGGCCAACCACAGTCAAGTGGATTGGACCAACAACAAAACAATCCACGACCGAATCTCGCAGGATATTGATGACCTTTTTTATGACTACGAGAAAGAACAAGGATTAAAACTGTCTTTTGACACCATTGATAAGATCATCGAAAATGTCAAAACAGTAGCACTTCGGAGGTTTTGACAGCAATGGCGCAGGAAAGAACTGTCTTATATGAAAACAACGAGATCCACTATTTTCTGGAGCAGAAGCAGGTAAAAAATCTCAATCTGCGGATTCATAAGGATTGTATGGTTTATGTTTCAGCTAATCCAGATGTTCCGGTTGAAAAAGTTGACGATTTTGTAGTGAGCAAAGGAGCCTATATCCGCTCAGTACAAAGAAAGTTCTGGGAGATGGCACAGTATGCACCGCAACCCAAGCAATATGTTAGTGGAGAAACTTTCTATCTGCTGGGCAGAGGAGTTAGGCTGAAGGTGGAGAAAAATGTGCGAGACACAATTTTCTCTGATGGGATATATTTGTACCTTTGCGTGAAAGACACTGAAGACTTTGCGAAAAAGCAAAGGATGGTGACCCGTTACCTGGATGAGCAGTGTCGAACTGTTTTTGGAGAAATCATTTCAGAAATCTACCCGATATTTCAAAAATATGGAGTGCCTATTCCGATATTGCGGATTCGGGATATGGAGACACAGTGGGGCTCTTGCTTGGCAAAAAAGGGGGTTATTACATTGAACAAGCGTTTATTGGAAGCACCCCGAAACTGTATCGAATATGTCATAATGCATGAGTTCTGTCATTTTATCCATCCAAATCATTCAAAGCGTTTTTATGGTTTCTTGGCCATGATGATGCCTGATTGGAAAGAACGCAAGACTATTTTAGACCGTAGCGCAATGTTTTGGCTATGAACAATTTAACTGAAAGGGAAATACCTCTATGGATGATTCGCAAGAGAAAATATATAGGTGTAAACTATGTGACTCTTTATTCAAAGATAGTGATATGAGCGAAGAGCATTATCCAGCTCGGAGTACCGGTAACGAGGATATTGTTGCGCTTGATATTATCAAAATGTTCGAAACGATGCAATCGGAAAAAGTATATTCCGAAATCGAAAAAAGGTTAAATGCTGGTGAAAAGTCTGAAGATATTGCTGGGAATATATCGGATTCACAGTTAACAACATCATTATATCCGAAAGGAAGAACAGCTAGGACTCTATGTCGAAAATGCAATACCTTTTTGGGAAAATATGATAAGGCATATTTACGCTTTTTTGATTTGGATGGGAATCCAAAGGCTATAAAGGGCTTTCAAAGACAAACAAAATATCAGGTTATTAAAGCTATTTACGCTAAGTTTCTATCACTTCCGGAAACACAAAATGAAAAGTTTGACTTTGTAGATTTTATTAGAGATGAAAACGAAACCAGCTACAATGGAAAATGGAAACTTTATTTTGTAAAACGAGATAAGAGATCAGATCTTATGGGAATACAGACATCACACCTGAAGCAAATGAGTCAAAGAAAAAGCAGTATCTAGAAAATGTACCGCTTATTTACTATAATACTTCTAAATCACCCAACCATCTGTCTCAAGCAAAACCCTTGATAGAATAGTCCGATAAATTTTTGACAGCAAAAGCCCGCATAGACCTTAGGATAAGGATAATCTGTATCAAATAGAATCACGTTGAACCAGATCTGCTATAAAAAGCTTAGAAACTGATTTGATTCGATGAGTTGGGAGTAAGAGAGTTTCTTGATAACTATATAGATATTGTTTATCAAGATGGAGTCACTCCTCATTCGACTTTCAAAGAGAAGCGCAGTTTTATGGAAACCGAATTTACAAAGTAGAATAATGGTGAGTACGGATACAACAGGTTTGAATATTTATATCTTAGAAGACGGTATGTCAGAAAATGATAGAATCAAGCTGACACATGAGAAAATATACGAATTTTTGGAGAAAGGATAAATAAAATTGAATTGGACTGAGTACAACAGTAAATTAGGAATTTTATTCAATGATGAACAGAAACTTGAACTGTTAAAAAATAAAATACGTAATATGTTATATTACCTAGGAACTCAATTGACTCCTATAGATTACAGAAACAGTTCGTTTATTGATTATTTTGTGATGATAGGTTACAGAGAAAGTCACTAGATATTTGCGATGTAATTGAGAGTATGGACTCTGTTGATTCCATAAATGAATTAATAAGTAGATATACAGCTTTTGGGCTTACGTCTGAAAAACATTTTGCAAATAAAACAGTGATTTCAATAATAAAAGATTTTCTGCCAAAAGAACTAAAAAATTTACATATTCAATATGAAATACTTGATGATCCACAAGGTTGCTTTATTATCCCAAAAGGTGCGAAGGAACTGGATGAAGCACTTGTATCTCAATCGCTTGAATGGTTAAAAGGATATCCCCAAGCTCATAAGACTTTCTGTATTGCATTGAAGCAGTACGCCGATGGTGAATACATAAGAGACACTGCTGATAATTTGAGAAAGGCATTGGAAGAATTTTTGCAGGAATTTCTTGGAAATGAAAAGAATCTAGAGACCAATAAAAACGAGATTTGTAAATATTGGGGTAAAGAAAATGTAGATGCAGGTGTCTGTGGACTGTTTCAGCCACTAATCAACGCATATAAAAATATCAATGACAGAGTGGCGAAACACAATGATAAAGTCGATGAAAAATTACTGGAATTTTTATTATATCAGACCGGTGTTTTGATTAGAATGGTGCTCTCTGTAAAAGAAAATGAAGAGGACAAATAAAAATGAATGGATTTAAACCTACTATAGGTATTGAGTTTGATGATAAATATATTGATGCAAAAAACAAATTGCTTGAATTTATTAAAGCATTGGATAAATTAACTCCAGTGCAAAAAGAACATTTAGCAAGAGAATTTATAGCATCTATGAGTATGGCTGTTTCGTTTGAACAATTTATGAATTATATGAATAACGGAGGTCAACGATAATGCCGACGATAAATTCTCTATGGAAAAATACACGGTGAAAAGAAGCCTCTGCGTTTGAAAATCCACAACATTTGCGGCGATGAAATGATTTGGAAGGTGTAATGAAATTGTTCCAAATGTAAGATGGCATAATTTTTTTGCTCAGGTGATATGAAAAGAAGATAAGTCCGGGGAGATCAGCTTCTTTTCAATCGTTTTGCCCGGAATCTCTCCATGGTTTGTTAAATTTATTTACTATAAAGTTTGAACAAAATCAATTAGAGAAAATTGTTGATACTGCAAATCACTGGCTATGAGTTATGAAGTTGATTGCTAAAAGTAATAAAAGCAGACCAGGACTTGACACTGGTCTGCTTTTGGAGTTAGAAATCATCTTAATTTTCTTTATATTCAGAAATTAGTTCTTCTGTCAGGTACTCGTCGCTCATACAATGTAAATCAGATACACCTTCACTGATTAAGCGGTAAATTTCTGAATGGTAGAAGAAATTCAATGCATCATCTAAAGACAGATTTTCTTTTTTTGAAAATTGCTCGATAATTCGGGCATATTTTTTTGCAGTAAAATAGGATTGGCGGTCAAATCTGTTCGCTCCCTTCATAGTGAAGATATTCATCAAGAGCTTTTTGTGTTCGGAAACATATCTGTAAATTGGGTTTTTCATAACAAAGGCGGCGGATCGCTTCTTTTTTGTCAATCAAATTGTCAAAGTAAAGCTCAACGGTATTAAATACCTTGTCATTTGCGACACCGCCAATTACAATATCATAATCTGTTATATCATTTCCGGTTCTGCATTTCAAAATGAAATCGAGCCATTCTTCGGAATAGCTGTCAAATTTCAAGACTTTAAGTTCCTGGTAAGACGTTTCGTCAAAGTTGTAGCGGGAAACAATTCCACTTTTGCTACGACGCTTGAATTTTTCGCACCATTTTACTGCCTGCTCGTAAAGAGGAGTAGTGTAAAAGCCGCGTCCAAAATCAACATTATCTCTGGAATGTACTAAATCCGGAGTTTAAATCTCCAGATAAGAGCCATGATATAAAATCATAACAGGGCACCCCTTTCTTCCATCAAGCTGATGATATCATCTACAATATAGTCCTTGCTCTGGGTATGCAGGATCTCATATTCAGGGATAATATAGCTGTTTAAGATATCACTTTTCTCGGTCAACGCCTGGTATATTTCTTCAGCATTTTTTCCGAGTTTGATCGCAATATTTTCTATACAGAAAACAGCAAATTCCAGTTCATCTGTAGTTTTTATTTTTACATGATTTAACATGGCTAGAGAACCTCCTGTCAATGATATTCAAAATGACTTGTATCATCATAAGCATAAAAGTTTTTTAAAAAAGAGAGTCTTTCGAATTGTTCGTAGGTATAAAGGGAACACCCAGAGATATCGGTCAGTTGGGCAAATTTAGCCTGGGAAAGGATGCATCGCTAAACGAACTTCTTTAGTTTTTCACTAAAAATCCTTTTTGCTCTTTTCTATAAAAATATTCTTATGATTTTCGGTTAATAAATGACAAATTTCTGAAAATAGACATAATAGGGATTGAATGCACAAGTTTAACCTTTATTTAATTATGTATTGGAAGCTACTATAAGTCAATAAGTTCCTAATGTAACTTATAAAATTTGATTTTATAATAATAGAATCAGGGGAGAATATATAGAAAAACAAAGGTTGACTTTTTCGATGTAACCTGATATAATCCTTACAGTTAGCTGAGTCTAATCTTGGCAAGAGGTTGCTCAGCTTCTTTTCAAAGAAATAGTTAGCTATGGCTAACAATGAAATGGATAGGTGGTCAGGAATATGATGATAAATAGGCGCTTGATTGATGCTGTTGGAGAGAGCAGAAAATATATTGCCGGAAATGTTGTAGCGCAGTGGATCTCACTAGCTGCCAATATTATTATGATGGGGACGATGGCGCATTTTCTTCAATGTTTGTATGAAAATACTTTGAGAAAACAGGACGTTTTGTTTCATATTTTTCTGATTATTTTATCCTTGGCAGTACGTTTTGTGTGTACTCTTTTTTCCAGCAGGATGGGATACCTAAGTGCTAAATCTGTGAAACGGACATTGCGAGAAAAGATTTATCGGAAACTTCTACGCCTAGGCAATTCTTATCGGGAGCAGGTGCAGACCAGCGAGGTTGTACAGATTGCAGTAGAGGGAGTGGATCAGCTAGAGACCTATTTCGGAGCATATCTGCCACAGCTCTTCTATGCAATGGTAGCTCCGCTGACACTGTTTGTTGTTATGAGTACCATTAGTATGCCGGCGGCAATCATTCTTCTTGTCTGTGTTCCCCTGATTCCGGTTACAATCATAGCAGTACAGCGTTGGGCTAAAAAACTGCTTGCAAAATACTGGGGAGAGTATACTGCTTTAGGCGATACATTTCTGGAAAATTTGCAGGGACTGACCACAACGAAGATTTATCAGTCTGATGAATTTAAACATCAGGAAATGAATGAACAATCAGAGCATTTTCGTAAAATAACGATGAAAGTTCTTTCTATGCAGCTAAACTCCATCACGGTGATGGATCTGATCGCCTATGGGGGAGCAGCATTGGGTGTTATTCTTGCAGTCAACCAATTTTGTTCTGGAGCCATTGAACTTGCAGGATGTCTGATGATTATTTTGCTGGCGGCGGACTTCTTTCTCCCTATGCGAATGTTGGGAAGCTTTTTTCATATTGCGATGAATGGTATGGCAGCATCGGATAAGATATTCCGGTTATTGGATCTTCCCGAAGTTACCCAAAAGGCAAGTCTTGTTCCGACAGACTCTTCTATCAAAATGTCTGATCTGGGTTTTTCCTACGAAGCAGATCGGGAAATTCTACAAGATATTACGATGGATTTTCCACAGGGAAGTTTTACTGCTATTGTAGGGGAAAGTGGCAGCGGAAAATCGACAGTAGCCTCTATCTTAATGGGACGGAACAAGGGATATAGAGGAACACTGACAGTTGGAGGAATACCACTGAGCGAGATTTCGGAACAAAGTCTGCTGAAGCACTTTACTTATATTAGTCACCAGAGTTATTTGTTTAAAGGTACTGTACGGGATAATCTGTTGATGGCAAAACCAGATGCTGATGATGGACAACTGTGGAAAGTACTTGAGCAGGTTAGGTTGGCGGATTTCCTTAGGCAGGAAAATGGTCTGGATACTGAATTGAAGGAAACAGCGTCCAATTTTTCCGGAGGTCAGTGTCAGCGACTGGCACTTGCACGAGCTTTACTGCATGACAGTTCGGTTTATATTTTCGATGAGGCAACCTCCAACATAGACGTGGAGAGTGAAAACGATATAATGGAGCAAATTTATCAACTGTCAAAGAACAAAACAGTGATTTTGATTTCTCATAGGTTGGCTAATGTCGTGAAAGCGGATAAAATCTATGTGTTGAGAAATGGTTATTTGGAGGAAAGTGGAACCCATAAAACACTGCTTATGCAGGAGGGATATTATTCCAGACTGTGGAATGCTCAGCAGGAATTGGAAAATTATACTAGGGGAGGATGCAACAGATGAAACGAAATGGATTTCAGGTGATGTCTCGTCTGATTGGTTTGGTGAAACCCTTGACCGGATATATGTTTCTGGCAATCAGTATGGGATTAATGGGACATCTGGCTGCAAGTTGGATCACTGTACTGGGAGGGTTTGCAGTACTGGAAGTTCTGTATCCCCAAATCCCTTCGGGATTAGGTGTGATTTTTGTGGCAGTACTTGTTTTAGCGTTTGTACGAGGTTTCCTGCGCTATGCAGAACAGGCGTGCAATCACTTTATTGCTTTTAAGTTGCTGGCTCTGATTCGGGATAAGGTGTTTTTGTCCCTGCGCCGTCTTTGTCCGGCAAAACTGGAGGGAAAAGATAAGGGGGATTTAATCAGTCTCATCACTTCTGATATTGAACTTCTGGAGGTCTTCTATGCCCATACGGTTTCTCCTATCTGTATCGCTATCTTGTTTTCTGGTATGATGACAACGTTTATCGGAAGCTACAATATCATGCTGGGTATGTGGGCAGCAGCGGCATATTTTGTGGTGGGAGTTGTAATTCCAATGATAACATCACGGCTTTCCGGAGATGATGGGATAAACTTTCGCTCCAGATCGGGAAAACTGTCCGGTTTTGTACTGGATTCTCTGCGTGGACTTTCTGAAATATTACAGTATGGACAGGGAGAGCAGCGTATGGCGCAAATGAATGCGATGACAGATGCGCTTTCCAAAGATGATGAGAGAATGAAACGTAGAGCAGGGAAAAATACTGCTGTTACAAATTTAGTTATCCTGTTGTTTGACTTTGGAATGTTGTTTTTATCTGCTGTTTTGTGTGATTTTCCAGAAACACTGATCTGTACACTGGCTTTGATGAGTTCCTTTGGACCCTGTGTTGCACTGGCAGCACTTGGCTCCACACTGCAAAACACCTTTGCAGCAGGAAACAGAGTGTTGGATCTTCTGGAAGAAAGTCCGGTAGTTGAGGAAGTGAGCGGTAAAACAGAGGTGGAATTTCATGGTGCAATGGCAGATAAGCTCACCTTTTCCTATCAGCAGGAAACAGTTTTGAAAGATGTATCCATAGTGATTCCTGAGAATAAAATCATTGGTATCACGGGACGCAGTGGCTCTGGAAAATCCACCCTGTTAAAACTGTTTATGAGATTCTGGCAGGTACAGCAGGGAACAGTCAGCATTTCGGGAAAGAAGATAGATGAAATCAACACGACAAATCTGCGGAATATGGAGAGTTTTGTAACGCAGGAAACATACCTGTTTCATGACAGCATCCGAAATAATCTTCGGATCGCAAAACTGGATGCAAGTGAAGATGAGATTATTGCAGCTTGTAAAAAGGCTTCTATCCATGACTTTATTATGAGTCTTCCGCAGGGATACGAGACCAATATTGGGGAACTGGGTGACACACTTTCAGGAGGTGAGCGCCAAAGATTGGGGCTTGCAAGAGCCTTTCTTCACAATGCACCATTCTTGCTGTTGGATGAACCAACCTCTAATCTGGATAGTCTCAACGAAGCAGTAATTCTCCAATCTCTTCATCGGGAACGAAAAGGAAAAACGGTTATGCTGGTCTCCCATCGTAGTTCTACTATGGGCATTGTAGATGAATTTTACTCGGTTGAGCATGGGAGGATGAGCTGATGAATATAACAGACAAACGTAATAGAGAAAAGGAACTGGTTTCTTTTATGATTGCGCTGTACTGTCGAAAAAAACATGGCGGGAAGTCTCTGTGCCTGGATTGTGCAAAGCTGAACGAGTATGCAGAACAACGGGTTGATCATTGCCCATTTATGGAAGAAAAAACCTTTTGCTCCAACTGCAAGGTACACTGTTATAAACCGCAAATGAGGGAAAAAATACGGGAAGTGATGCGCTTTTCCGGTCCTCGGATGTTATTTTATCATCCAACTGTTGCTATTCGCCATATTATTGAATCTGTAAAAGAAAAGAAACGAATGGAGAAAACATTATGAAAATAAAAAAGGCATTGTATGTTGTTTTAGGGTGTATCGGTGTTGTTTTGGGGGCGGTAGGAGCGGTTATGCCGATATTGCCGGCGTTTCCATTTTTGATGCTTGCGGCTTTCTGTTTTGCCAGAAGCTCCGATCGATTGGACCAATGGTTCAAAGGAACCAGACTGTATAAGAACAATCTGGAGGACTACATTGCCGGCAGAGGAATGACATGGAGAACAAAAATCCGTATTATGCTGATGGTAACATTCTTGATGAGCATTGGATTTTTTATGATGGGAAGAAAAGGCATTTTTATCGGATGTGTTGTGCTGGGATGTGTTTGGGTATTTCATATTTTGTATTTCTGCTTCGGTGTTAGAACAATCCCTACTGTAAAACAAGAAAGTTGTTCCTCAAGTAGAGGATAACATTTACTTTAACCTGTTTTTGAGGCTAAAGAAAAACTTAAAGTGGGTTTTTATATATGCGCTTTTATAATTTTGCTTTCTATGAGAGAAGAAATCAAAAATAAAACGATAGAAAAATCAAATATCAGGTATGGACATTTTTAATATGGAGTGATATACTGAAAAAAATAAATATCGTAAACAGGACTATAGGTGTGCATAGCACATAAAAGGAATCAGGTGTAAATCCTGAACAAGGCCGTTGCCGTGTTTAGCTAAACTATACGCAAGATAGAAATATCAGCCACTGGATTATCTGGGAAGGCGCGTATATGCTGGTATTCAGCAGCTATCAGTCGGAATACTTGCCTAGGGTTCACTCGTTACCAACGAGTATTGCTTAGAATCTACGGAATTCTGGAAACTAAGTGACAGTGTAGAAATGTGAAAAGGAAGAAATTTTTTATCCTTGGAACACAATATAAAAACACCGTTTGGTAACACCAAACGGTGTTTTTTTTACTACTATATGGTAGAAAAAGGGAGAAGAGGTATTAATATGAGAGAAAAAAATATTTCTAGATGGGCTATACTTTTTTTGGTTGGATTAATATCGCTTGTGATTGTATTTTTCTTAAATATTATGCTTGGATCTGTTGAAATTACACTTTCGGAAATAGTTAGATGTGTTGTTGATCCTGCTTCTGTAGAACGTTCGCATTATTCTATTATTGCAAATATACGTTTACCAAGGACATTGGCAGCATTAGCGGGAGGTGCTTGTCTGGCAACATCGGGAATCCTTCTTCAAGTGTTTTTTAGCAATCCTATTGTAGAACCGTATATTCTGGGAATTTCTTCTGGATCCACTCTTTTTCTCGGTATTGTTATTTTGGGCGGATATACTTTTGGTATGGGAACAATGAGCTCGCTTGGATTGTTTACTGGTGCATTTATTGGGGCCATGTTAGTAATGATAGTAGTTATTTTTGCTTCTCAGAAAGTTAAAAGTATTACGACACTTCTGATTATTGGAATGATGATGGGGTATGTGTGTAGTGCAGCTACCAGTGTATTGACTGTGTTGGCAGACCATGAAAAAATAGCAGCTTTTTCTATTTGGACAATGGGAAGTTTTTCAGGATTTACATGGGATCATGTTAAAATTCTGTATATAATTTCAACTCCTTTTCTTTTTTTGGCTTTTTTAATGAGCAAACCGCTCAATGCAATGTTATTAGGAGAAAAATATGCACAATCTATGGGAATTTCAATTCGCCCATTTCGCTTTTTAATGGTATTGGTCTCTAGCGTTCTGACGGCTGTAGTTACTGCTTTTGCTGGTTCTATCTCATTTGTGGGACTTGCTGTTCCTCATATTACACGAAGTTTATTCAAAACTTCGGATAATCGAATTATTATTCCGGCGTCATGTATTTTGGGTGCTGTAATGGCTGGAGTATGTGATATGGGGGCAAGATTGGTGTTATCCCCAACGGAACTTCCTCTGGGAGCAATGACGTCTATTATTGGTGCACCAATCGTGGTCTATCTGTTAGTACATAACAGAAAGGGGAATGTATAAATGGAGTGTATTATTCAAGCCCAAAATCTAGATGTAGGGTATGGTAAAAATGCGGTTATTTCAGATGTCAATATAGATGCAATGAAAGGGCAAGTTATTTGTCTTTTAGGGCCAAATGGCGCAGGAAAATCTACAATTTTGAGAACTCTTTCTGGATTACTTGCTCCAGTAAAAGGTGCAGTACGGGTAGAGGGAATTGAGATTAAAAAAATGAAAACAAAAGAGATTGCTCAAAAAATTTCTTTGGTTTTAACTGATTCTGTTGCTCCATCTCTTACGACAGTTTATGAGTTAATTTCTATGGGTCGGACGCCATATACAAACTTTTTAGGTCGCCTTTCTGATGAGGATAAAAAGATTATAGATGAGTCATTGGAAATAGTTGGGGCTTCTTTTTTAAAAGAACGCTTTTATGAGCAATTAAGTGACGGGGAAAAACAAAAAGTAATGATTGCTAGAGCATTAGTACAGGAGCCAGAATTGATTATTTTGGATGAACCAACCAGTCATCTTGATATTAAACATAAGGTTGAGGTAATCAAAGTATTACAGAAACTGTCCAATGAACGCGGAATTACTTGCATACTTTCTTTACATGATATTGATTTAGCATTAAAAGGATGTCAAATCGTTTGTTTGGTAAATAATGGTAGAGTACTAGCACAAGGTATTCCAGAAGACATAATTTATGATGGTGTTATTAAGGAACTTTATGAGATTAAAGGAGCAGAGTATAACGAATTGTATGGTTCAGTTGAACTAAAAGGGTTATCCAGTAACGATGTTTTTGTAACAGGGGGAGGAGCCACTGGAACAAATCTTTATAGAGCTTTATCCAGGAAAGGTTTTGGTATAACATCTGGTGTTATTCATCAAAATGATGCGGATTATCCTATAGCAAAAAGTATTTGCTCCCAAATCATTTCAGAAAAACCATTTGAGGTAATCAGTGAAGAATCTATTTTTCAGGCAAAACAACTGATGATGGCATCATCGTATGTAGTAGACAGTGCATTTCCTGTTGGACTGGGAAACCAAAAAAATATTGATCTCATAAAAGAAGCTGTTCATATTGGGAAAAAGGTCTTTTCTATGAGGAGTATTCAAGAATGTGAAAGATATTATGGGGAAGTTGCAGGTCAGATTCACTCGATTTCCTGTATAACAGAATTGTTTGATTTGTTGATGGAGATGAAATAAAAGAATGAAGAGAAAAGTCTTCCCTTTTACTGCGGTACTGGGACAAGAACGAATAAAAAATGCGTTGATATGGAACTTTATAAATCCCCGTATTGGAGGAGTATTAGTTAGTGGTGAAAAAGGAACCGCCAAATCCACATTGATTCGGGGAGCAGAGCATATAAGTGGAAAAAAAGTGATTGAGTTACCACTAAATATCACAGAAGACCGGTTGATAGGAGCTATTGATTTTGAAAATGCAGTCAAAAATGGAACAAAACAATTAGATAGAGGAATTCTATATTATGCCAATAAAAATATTTTATATGTTGATGAAATTAACTTACTAAGTGACAACATAACAAAAGCATTATTAGAAGCATCCAGTGAAAAAAGCTGTTGTGTGGAAAGGGAAGGAATATCAGACAGATATCCTTGTGAGTTTATTTTAATAGGTAGCATGAATCCGGAAGAAAGTGGTTTACGTCCGCAATTACTGGATCGTTTTGGTTTATTTGTGGAAGCAAAAGGAGAAGAGAGTGCACTTATTCGTTGTGAAATTATACGTCGACGCATTGCTTTTGAGAAAAATGTTACCGAATTTATAGACGAGTATGAACAGGAAGAAATGAAATTAGCATCTCTCATCAAAAAAGCACAAGAAAGGCTTCCTTTGATTGAAGTTTCCGATTATGCATTGTCTCTTGCTGCACAATTAGCACAGAATGCGAATTGTCAAGGCAATCGTGGAGAAATTGCTATTATTGAAACAGCAAAAGCAATTTGTGCAATGAACGGATCTTCTGCAGTGAATAAAGAATCAATTACTGAAGCTGCAAAATACGCATTACCGCATCGAATGAGAGATTGTTCTGTTCAGCAGGAAGTAGAGAAACCTCAGACTGAACCCGAAAAGCAATCGACTCCTTCTAACGAAAATAATTCAGCAAATAATTTAGAAAAAACTTTTTCATCTCAGGGAGATTCTGATTTTTCTGAAACATTGAATGACTCTAAAACAGATGTTCCAGAAAATCCAAAGAGTTCAGAAGATTTTTCGTCTGCCAACAATAATCTCGATAGTTCAGAAAAGATAGAAGCAATAGGTGAGCAGTTTGATGTCGGTCGATGGCTGGATGATAAACGAAAAATTTTGGTTCGAAAAGGCAGCGGCAGACGTAGTCTGGTAAAAACAGACTCTTTGCAAGGACGATACGTAAAAAGTGCTGTCAGCAACATAAAAAATTCGGATATTGCATTTGATGCAACATTAAGAGCAGCAGCACCATACCAGAAGAATCGAAATAAAAATGGGTTGGCTTTTTCCATTAACGCCAGTGATATTCGAATTAAGGTTCGGGAAAAGCGTACAGGTAATTTTATTGTTTTTGTAGTAGATGCTTCTGGTTCTATGGGAGTTGGCAAACGTATGTCTGCTGTGAAGGGTGCAATTTTATCTTTACTGAGTGATGCCTATCAAAAAAGAGACAAAGTAGCTTTGATTACATTTCGGAAGAATAAAGCCGATTTGGTTTTGGGTATGACAAGAAGTGTTGATTTGGCTGCAAAAAAATTAGAAACTTTATCAACAGGAGGAAAAACTCCCCTTTATGCAGGAATAGAATCTGCACGTTATTTAATAAAAGCGGCTATGAAAAAAGAAAAGGATCTACTTCCTGTGGTGGTGCTAGTGTCAGATGGTCGTGCAACATATGGTCGAAGTTCAGATCCATTTGGAGATGCTGTGGAAGAAGGACGCGCTTTGGCAGCAGATCATATTAAAACAATTATTATTGATGTGGAACAAGATTTTATTAAGCTTCGATTAGCTGAAAAGCTTGCAAAAGAAATAAATGCAGAAGTGTATAAGATTTCAGATTTGCATGCAGGCACAATAATATCAGCGGTTCATACAGCTACAAAGGCTATGTAGTATTTATTGCAAATAGAAATCGATCATTAAAAAGGAGTATTACCATCATGATAAAAGACAGAATAACATATCCATTTACTGCTATAGTTGGTCAGGAACAAATGAAGACAGCATTAATATTAAATGTTATTAATCCCTTGTTGGGCGGGGTATTGATTCGAGGAGAAAAAGGAACAGCGAAATCTACAGCTGTTCGTGCGTTAGCAGATTTAATGCCCACTATACAAAAAGTAAAAGGATGTAAATTTGGATGCAATCCCTATGGGTCAGAATTTTGTCCAGACTGTGAGGCTAAGATCGCCAATGGACAACCTTTTGAAATTTATGAAAGTAAAATGAAAGTTACAGATTTACCTGTAAGTGCAACAGAGGATAGAGTTGTAGGTACCTTGGATATCGAATATGCCATTAAGCATGGTGAGAAAAAATTTGAATGTGGTATTCTGGCTCAAGCAAATAGAAATATTTTATATGTAGATGAAGTAAATCTGTTGGATGATCATGTAGTGGATGTCCTTTTGGATTCTGCAGCAATGGGAGTTAATACTATTGAAAGAGAAGGAATTTCATATAGCCATCCTGCACGATTTACTCTTGTTGGCACGATGAATCCAGAAGAGGGGGATTTACGTCCACAGTTGCTGGATAGATTTGGCTTGGTTGTAGATGTGGCAGGAGAAAACAATCGGGAACAACGGGCAGAAGTTGTACGACGGAGATTAGAATTTGAAGAAAATCCAGAAGAATTTGCACAAAAATATGAGAAAAAGCAAAAAGAACTTTCCGATAAAATCGTGGAAGCACAAAATATATTAAAATCTGTAACCTACGATAACAAAATTCTGATGATGGCGGCAACTTTGTCTATTGCTTTGGATGTGGATGGCCATCGTGCAGATATTACCATGATTAAAACCGCCATGACGATTGCCGCTTTTCATGGAAGAACGCAGGTAAGTGAAGAAGACCTGAAGCAGGCCGCTGTATTGGTTTTACCACATAGAATGCGAAAAAATCCGTTTGATAACGGTGTTTTGGATGCAGGCACTATTGACAAAATATTATCGGACAATGAATAATAGATATCTTTTAGTTTTATGGCTGACGGGTAAATGCAACCTTCAATGCAAATATTGTTATGCAAGTGAAAATGAAGCTGTTTGTGACATGACATTTGATACTGCTAAAAGAATAATAGATTGTTTTTGTGATGTTCCAATAAAGATTCAATTTGCTGGAGGAGAGCCACTGCTAAACTTTTCTTTGATAGAACAAATATGCCAGTATGTGAAAATCAAGAATATAGACGCCGTTTTCCAGTTACAGACAAATGGTACATTATTAGATGAAACTATTATCAGCAAACTAAAAAAATATTCTGTTGCTACAGGAATAAGTTTGGATGGAACTCCGGAAATCAATAATTTGTTGAGAGGCAAAACAACACAGGTAGTAAATGGAATCCGAATGATGGGTATGCAAGGGATAACAGTAGGAGTAAATACTGTTGTTACAAATCTCAATGTGGAGGCACTGCCAAAACTTGTAGATTTTGTATTCTATCTGGGTAACGTTGGAGGAATTGGTTTAGATCTTCTCCGTTATGCAGGACGCGGTAAGAATAGCAAAGAAATATTATCTCCTCGCCCAGATCAGCTGAAAAATGGACTCATTAAAATGCACGAGAGAAGCTTAGAGCTTGATCGCCTCTTTGGACGTAAAATTCAAATCAGAGAAGTGGAAACAGCTAAAAGGAGATTACGTGAACATTTTAACAACAAGTCTTACTGTTATGCTTCCTGTGGACGTTCCGCTGTCGTTTTACCAGATGGTAAATTATATCCTTGTGGTTCATTACTTAAAGATGAGTTTTATATGGGCAATGTGAATGGTTTTAGAAGAGATAGTTTTATTTCTCTTGATACTGTACCATATAATGAATGCTTTACCTGCAGATTTGAAACTTACTGTCCCAAAGGATGTCCTTCCAGAAAAATCCGAAATAATAATAGCTTAGACTGTATGCTATTGAAAACATCCTTTGAACTGGCAGAAAGGGAAATAAATGCTAACAACAATTAATATAACAAATACTTTTATGGACATGAATCGATTTAATGATCGAAATGCATTAAAGCATTTTTATGCTGATAAAGGAATTGATGGAATAGAGCTGATGCTATGTGGTAATCAGAGTATTTCGGAAAAAATCACATGTTCTGATATAATTGGGATTCATTTGAGTTTTTTCCCAAGTTGGCTGGATTTTTGGATAGGAAATAGAAAAGCACTCAATAGAGAATATGGGGAAGAAAAAATTTGGAGAGAATACTATGGAGGGTATGAACAAACAGATCTACTGAAAAGATGGGAACAAGAACTGGAAATAGCACATCGCCTGAACGTTAAATATGTAGTGTTTCACGTTTCAGAGTCCACTTTAGAAGAATGTGTAACATATCGCTTTCGTTATACAGATGAGCAAGTATGTTTTGCAGCAGCAGAAATCATCAATTGTTTGCTAAAAGATAAGCCATATCAATTTTATTTTTTAGCAGAAAATTTGTGGTGGAGTGGATTAACTCTGACAAATCCAGAAGTCACACAGTCCTTTTTGGATAGGATTCATTACGAGAGAAAAGGGATTATGCTGGATACGGGTCACTTGATTCACACAAACAATGATATAGATACACAAGAGGAAGCTCTTCAATACATACGTACAGTGTTGCAAAGAAACGGAGAGTTATGCAGATATATAAAAGGTGTACATTTAAATCAAAGTATATCCGGAAAATATGTAAAAGATATTATTGCTCATCCTCCGCAATTAGCTTTGAATTATAAAGATCGTTTAATGCAAATATATCCTCATATTTTTAAAATTGACTATCATAAACCTTTTACTGCAGACGGGGTTTCGGATCTCATTCAAGAAATATCACCTCAATTTTTAACATTTGAATTAATTACAAACGATAATCAAGAGCATGAAGATGCATTGAAACAGCAACTAAATGCTTTGAAAAGAAACGGAGGATTTAAATGATGAAAATTTACACTTTACCAACAGGAGATCCAGTTCACAGATACAGTAAGTGCATTGTAGTGCCTTTTACCGGAAAAAGACGTGTTTTAAGCACATGCCCTCTAAATGGCGGTTATCAAGAGAATTTGACAGCAGTATTTAATAATGATGGAAATCCTGGTGCAGGTATGGCATGTAAGCTCAAGGCACCTACTTATGAAGAACATATGGCTTTAATTGCAGAGGAAATTGGCCTTGATAAAACTTCTGTAGCGGGTATGTCTACTGCTGCCAGTATGGAAAACGTCTCAATTAAAACAGAACAGTTTGGAGATTTAATTGTAACAGCTGTTGTAACTGGAGGTATAGAAGTAAATGGAGGACGTGTTGGAGATCCGGCAAGCTGGTATGAGGTAAATGGACAGGCAAAAGAAATAAAATTGGGTACGATTAATATTATGCTGTTTATTAATACTGATATGAGCAAGGGCGGATTAACCCGAACTGTAGTCACCTGTACAGAAGCAAAGACAGCAGCGATTCAAGAACTTATGGCTCCCAGCCGATATTCTATGGGACTGGCCACCGGTTCTGGAACGGATAGTACTATTGTAGTCTGTAATGCGGAATCAGATATCTGTTTAACCAATGCAGGAAAACACAGTAAATTGGGGGAACTTATTGGTAAGTCTGTAAAGAGTGCTGTGAAAGAAGCACTGAAGCTGCAGACGGGTCTTTCTCCTCAACAACAACACAATATATTAAAGCGTGTTGATCGTTTTGGAATTACAGAAGAGTCTTTGTGGCAAGAATTTCGTAAAAATTCGGATGTTTTGAGCAGAGCAGATTTTTCTGATAGATTGTTCCATATATCTGGAGACAGCAATTTGGTGGTAAGTGTCTCGCTTTATGTTCATTTGCTTGATCAATTGATGTGGGATCTAATTACACCTCAAGAAGCAGCAGATATGGGTAACAAAATTTTGGGAATTATGAAACGGAAGCATTGTACCGAGACACAAGAATATTCAGATAAAGACACTACTGTTATAGAAATGATTGAGAAGCTGAAAAGAACAATCAATGAATTTATTATTGTCTGAACGCCGAAAGGCATAGAAAATAAAAATAAAAGGAGAAAATGAAAATGAAAAGAAAATTACTGGCTTTGCTGATGTCCTGTGTATTGGCTGCAACTGCTTTTTCTGGTTGTACTCAAAATACACAGAACCAATCCAACTCTGACACTCCAATTGAAACAGAAACAACCACTTCGGAAGAATCAAAATCAAATGAATCTTCCGCAGCATTTGTAGAGAATTTGTATGATCCGAATTTTTCGATTGAGCTTTTGGAAGACGGAATTAAAAAAGTGATTGATGGAGAGGGAAGAGAATTAATTCTTGTTCCAAAAGAAATGGAAGAAGTTCCAGCGGAATATACGGATAGTATTGTAATCCGTACGCCAGTAGAAAATGCGGTATTTCTTTCTTCTACACAAGTTTGTACATTTCGTGCTGTAGATGATAGTGCCATTATCGAAGCAATTGCTGGTGTTTCCGGTGGTGTTGATGAATGGGCAGGTATTCCTGCGATAAAAGAAGGTCTGGAAAATGGAAGTATTGTTGATATTGGTGGAGCTTCCATGGGAGAACCTGATTATGAATTGATTCAGTCTTTGAATCCAGATATTGTCTTTTTGTATACAGGTTCAAATCCACAAACCAATCAAATTGCAAAATTTGAAGAGTTGGGGATCAATTATGCTGTAGATAATGAATACATGGAGAGCAACTATTTAGCTCGAATGGAGTGGATGAGATTTATTCTTACTTTCTTTAATGCAGATGAACAGGTAAATGAAGTGATGAATAATGCTCAAAAAGTTGTTGATGAAGTAAAATCTAAAATTGAAGGACTGGAAAAACCAAAAGTAGCTGTGTTTAGCGTCTATGATGGTGCTGTATACGGAACTTCCGATAATAGCTGGGTTGGTACAATGTTATCTGATATGGGTGGTATCAACGCCTTTAGTGGAATGCCAGAAGGTACTTTGACAATGGAAGCAGCTTTTGAGTGTATTCAGGATGCAGATGTTATTATCTATACCTCAACACCAGCTTATTGTAATGGAATGGAAGGTGTAATGGAAGCATTTCCACAGTTAAGTGAGTGCAAAGCATACGAGAATGACAGAGTATATCAGTATGGGGAGAGTTTTTGGATTGGAATTGACCAATCAGAAATTATGGCAGCAGATTTAGCAGCAGCAATTTACCCTGATACGTTTGCAGACAGAACACTCACTTACTATGTAAAATTAGAAAAATAGGTGTACAAAAAACAGGGCGGGAGCTTGGGAAAGCCCGCTCTGTTTTTTAATAATAAGGAGAAGAATTATGTTTCGAATTGTGGCACTTGTTGAGGGAAAACAACCGATTTGTGATTTCAGACAAGCTTTTGAGATAGTGCAAAAAGAGATCAAAGATGTTGTATTGGATATTTATAATACGATAGATGTTGACCAAGATGACGATATATTTGAGGAGTGCATGGAACAGACCGTAAAAGCTGATTTTTTGGTCTTTAATTTTCACGGGAGTATGGCATACTTTAGAAAATATCTTAAATTTCAAGAGTATTTTCAAGGTAAAAAACCATATCTTTTTTATTCTTCTATAGAGTCCGAAATGGAAGAAATGACTTGCAGATGTATGTTACCTCAAACAACCGTTATAAAATTGCTTAGTTATTTGGAAGCCGGAGGAGAGAAAAACAGGGAGAACTTTTGGCGTTGCCTGTTAAATAAAGTAGCAGGTATAGATTGTTCTTATGGAGAGGTTTGTATACCTGTTCGGGATGGCTATTATCGTAAACCCGAAAAAATGTCCGATGAGGAATATTTGAATCAAATTTCCTTGAGCCAACAGCCCATCGTGGGAGTGTTGACTCATTTTCAGACAATTCAATCAGGAAATACAGAGCATCTGGATCAACTATATGATTTGATACAAAAAAACGGATGTACACCTGTTATTATGTATTCCAGTATTATGCCTTCATCTGATGGAAAATATGGTGGATTAAGAGAAGCTTTGAAAAAATATATGATGTTGCATAATTGTTCTGTACCTCAAAGCATGATTATTACCACTGGACATTCATTAAGTGTTTTATCTTCTCCTGGCTGCGGAGAAAAAACAGTAGAAGACAGTATTTTTGAGATTTTAGGTGTTCCAGCAATTCATGCCTTGCATACAAACTATTCTTATCAGCAGTGGGTAGAATCTACTCGAGGTATGGATCCAATGTATTTAGGAAATGTGTACACAGCGGAGTTTGACGGGCAAATTATGTCTGTCCCCATGACATGTACGGAGCAGGTACAGACTCCTTTTGGTATCAAGGATAAGCCTATACTTATTCCGGAACGAGCAGAAAAAATTATTAAACTGGCAAAAAATTGGGCGAAACTTTCTAAAATTCCTTCCAAGGACAAAAAAGTTGCAATTATTCTTCATAATATGCCACCAAGGGCAGACATGATTGGTTGTGCATATGGATTAGATACCCCAGAGTCAATTTATGAAATATTCTGTGCACTGAAAAAACAGGGATATACTACTTCCTATGATTTTTCCAGTGGAAAAGAAATTATCGAAAAAATCACATCGGGTCTTACGAATGATGGAAGGTTTTTATCTTCTCAAGAACTTCTAGATCGAGCAGAAGCCACTATAGATCCTGAACAATGGAAACTATGGTTTGCTGATTTCCCAGAAAAAGTATGTCAAGAGCTCAAACGTGACTGGGGGGAAGCACCGGGAGAGTTTATGGCCGTTGGTGAAAAAATTCTGGTTCCATGTATTATTAACGGCAATATATTGATTGGCTTACAGCCACCACGTGCTTACGAAGAAAAAGCAGAAGAGTGTTATCATTCTACTGATCTTGTTTGCCCTTACCAGTATATAGCTTTTTATCGTTACTTGGAGTACATATTTGGTGCAAACGCAGTGATTCACGTTGGGACACATGGCACGATCGAATGGTTGCCAGGAAAAGAGATTGGACTTTCTAATACATGTTATCCAGATATTGCTATTGGAACTCTTCCTCATTTGTATCCTTATATTATTGATGTTCCAGGGGAAGGAGCGCAGGCGAAAAGGCGTACAGCTGCATGTATCATTGATCATCTTATTCCTTCTATGTCAGAAGGAGGAGTTTATGGAGACATTGCGGTTATTGATGAATTATTAGCGAAATATTATCATGCAAAACAAAATGGAAATACAAAAACCTGTGCAATTTCTAAACAAATACAAGAACTTGCTTGCAAACTTCATTTGGATTGTGACTTACATCTGTCACAAGAAGATTTCGAAAAAAATTTTGAAGAAATCGCAGAGAAGCTTCATCTTTGGGTGAGTGAAATCAAGTCTTCAGAAATCAAAGATGGACTGCATATTTTTGGGATAGCTCCAAAAGAGGAACGGCTGCGTAATATGCTGCGGCTTTTGGTTCGTGTGAAAAACGGACATGTTCCTTCTCTTCGACATGGGATATGCAAGATGATGGGATGGAATTTGGATAATCTTCTGGATTTTCCTCAAATTTGTGATGGAACCGGTGTGACTAATGCAATGAAATTGGAACGGGTAGATGAAATTGGCAGAAAAATTTTCCTGTTGTGGCAGACACAAACATATGCTGTAGAGAAAATACGAGAGGTACTTCAGCAAGTTGCAGAGGAAGAAGCCATGGATTTGTCCCAAAACGATGAATTAAATCGATGCATGACTTTTGTAAAACAAGAAATTTATCCGCGTTTGGAAAATACTGTGGATGAAATCCATTCTCTTATGGATGGACTAAACGGAAAGTTTGTCAAAAAAGGACCTTCCGGAGCTCCCAGCCGTGGAAACGCACATATACTTCCGACCGGAAGAAATTTTTATACCACAGATCCTACTGAAATTCCAACTCGCTCCTCTTGGGAAACAGGAAAGAAACTGGCCAATCAGTTATTAGAAACGCATAAGGCAGAAATAGGGGAAATTCCCGAAAACATTGCTATTGTTGTATATTCGGGTGAAACGATCAAAACCAATGGAGATGATATTGCAGAAATTTTGTATTTATATGGAATACGTCCGGTATGGTTAGGGGAAACGGATAAAGTAATTGGATTGGAAGTAATTCCGTTAGAAGAATTAGGCCGTCCTAGAATCGATGTTACGTTGCGAATTAGTGGATTATTCCGTGATACTTTCCCTAATTTAATTGAGTTAGTAGATGAAGCTGTGAATATGGTCGCAAGTTTGGAGGAGGAGCATGAGTATAACTTTATTAAAAAACATATTGAGAATGATGTGATGCAGTTTGTGAAAGCAGGCATGAATTACGAACAAGCTTATGATCAGGCATCTTTGCGTATTTTTGGTTGTCCTCCCGGTACTTATGGTGCAGGTGTTGATATTCTAATCAATAGCAAGAAGTGGGAAACCAGTGATGATTTAGGTAAGGCTTATATTACTTGGAGTGGTCATGGCTATTCAAGAAAAATGCATGGGGATAAGGTACAAGATCTGTTTGCACACAGATTATCTACATGTGATGTAACAGTGAAAAACATATCTTCCTGTGAGGCAGATATGCTGGACAGTGATGATTTTTACAATTATCACGGAGGACTTATTAGTGCTGTAAAATCTCAAAAAGGCATCGCACCTTCTTCTTATTCTACCAATGCTGCAGATGTAGGACATGTTGTCACCAAAAATATTCAGAAAGAAACTGCAAGAATTATGAGGGCAAGAATTAACAATCCTAAATGGATTGAAGGTCTGAAACAACATGGTTTTAAGGGAGCACAGGAATTTTCCGCTATGGTGGATATTATCTTTGGATGGGATGCAACAAGTAATATAATAGAAAATTATATGTATGATTCTGTTTATGAAACGTATCTCAACAATCGAGAACTAAGAGAATGGATCAAGCAGGAAAATCCATGGGCTCTTCATGCAATGAGTGAACGTATGCTTGAAGCTGCACAGCGAGAAATGTGGGATGCAAGTGAAGATAAAATTGAAATGTTGCAAAAAATTTATTTGGAAATGGAAGGAAGTTTAGAAGGAGACGAGTAAATATGATACTTTATGATTTGTGTTGTAGCTTTGGCTCGGAAATATGGAAACAAGCTGCTCATAAGCAGAAAATTGAATTACGTACCTATACTTCTGCTATGATGGATACTCCACAAAAAAAACAGGAAATACTGAAGGATATTCAAATGGCTTCTCAGAATAGTAAAGTGGTATTATTATTATTCAGTAGCCATGGAATGGATAAAGAATTGGAAGATTTTTTTAAAATACTTCCCACAAATATTTGTGCCTTACCAATAGGAGCTGATGCAATACTGTTAAATCGTGGAAGTGTAGATTCAAAACATGTTACAAGGATTAACGAATATCAGTCTTATAGCGGGGAAGAAAATGTATTCAGAATGATGGCATATATTCGAAAATATCTTTTTGAAGATCCCACTGCGCCCATCCCTCTGGAACCTATAAAAATGCCATTTGATGGAATTTATTCTCTTGTTAATAATCAGGTATATTATGATATTTCTTCATTTTTGGAAGCTCAGGATAAAAAGTTTGATATTTATGTAGGAATGCTGAGTCATCGGAGCTCATGGCTGAATCAAAATTTACAAGTAGAGACTTCTCTAATAGAGGCCCTGAATCAAATAAATATCGGAGTCATTCCCGTTTTTTCTTCTGGAGAAAAAAGTGAAATTGTTCAGAGCTACGATTTTGAAGAGATTGTCGAGCATTATTTTTCCATAAACGGACAACTGTTTATCCAAGGTCTCATTAATTTTCAAATGCATCTGATTAAAGCACAAAATGGTTTAAGTATAGCAGAAAATTCTGTGCGCCTTTTTCAAAAAATTGATATTCCGGTGTTTCATCCTATTTCCAGCTATTTTACGGATCTGGCAAAATGGAAAGAAAATGTCAACCCTTTAGCAATGGAACTGCAATCTGCCTATCTTAATCCAGAAATGGCAGGAATGATTGAACCGGTTTTAGTGGGAGGTAGAGATCAAAAAACACAAGAAATGATTGCACAAAAGGAGAATATAGCATTTTTTGCGCGTCGGGTAAAAAAATGGGCAGCCTTGCGAACAAAATCTAATCATGAAAAGAAACTTGCTCTTGTATTGCACAATTCTGTGTGTTCCGGGGTGGAAGCTACAGTTGGAAAAGCCTTTGGATTGGATGCATTTGAAAGTGCTGTTTCCCTAATGCATCGTTTAAATCAGGAAGGCTATCAAATAGAAAACATTCCAGAAAGCGGTGAAGCCCTGAAAAATATTATTTTACAGAAAAAAGCGTTTTCTGATTTTCGATGGACAAGTGTAGAAGATATATTGGAAAGCGGCGGTTGTCTTTATAAAATGCCGGTTCATAATGAATATCTGAGTTATTTCCACCAACTAACTCCTGAAATGCAGAAACAAATGTTAGATTCATGGGGTACACCTCCTGGAGAAGGTATGGTAAAGGGTGATGACTTAATTATTACAGGAGTACAATTTGGTAATCTTACTATTATGGTTCAGCCAAAACGGGGATGCTATGGCGCAAAATGTACAGGGGAAGTTTGTCGGATTCTGCACGATCCACATTGTCCGCCTACACATCAGTATCTTGCGACATATAGATATATCGAAGATGTTCTGAAGGCAGACGCAATAATACATCTGGGAACAGAAGGTAGCTTGGAATATTTGCCTGGAAAAGGAAATGGTTTAGGTCAAGAATGTTGGCCTTATGCTGTAGTAGGATCTCTTCCCAATCTATATCCGTATCATGCAGGTGTGTTGTCAGAAGGAACTATTGCTAAGCGCCGGTCAAACGCAGTTTTATTAAGTTATTATCCTGCTAGCAGCAGTGGGTTTGATGAAAAAAGTCTCCGCTTAATGGACAAATTAAACGAGTATTGCGAATCCTATCAACTCCAAAATGCGCAGGAGGAAACTTTGCGGGAACAAATTATACATCATTTATCTACCAGTCCGTCTCTTCAAAAACTTGTAGATTCCGCGGATAGTTTTTATGATGGTGTTCAACTTGTGAGATCATCTTTATTGAGTTGTGCAGAAGGTAGAAAGATAACAAAGTTACACACTTTTGGAAAAAATCCTGAAGATGAAGAGGCAGTAAACTATTTATGTGAATTATTATATGGGGATGGAATTTTTCAACAGAGTGAAGAAGAGAGTGAATATGAATATCAGCGCCGAATCCATGATTTTATAGAAAATATACTACAAGATGAAGAGAAAAATGATCCCGTAAGTTTAGATATTAGAGAAACTTATTATAAACTACAATGTGTATGCAAGGAAGAAGATTCAATGATTGCAGCACTAAATGGAAAATTTATCCCTTCCTCAGAAGGTGGCATGCCGGATGAAAATGGAAGAAAAATTTTACCTACGGGTCGGAATTTCTTCATGATGAATATGGACAAAATCCCCAGCCCAGCTGCATATGAAAGAGGAGTCATATTAGCAAATCAGCTGATTGAGTCTTATCAAACAGATGAGGGAAAATATCCTAAAAAAATTGCTATGAATATGATTTCTCTGGATATTGCAAGAACACACGGAGAACAGCTTTCTCAGTTTCTATATCTTTTAGGGGTTCGTCCAATTTGGGATCAAAAAGGCCGTGTTCTCCGTTTAGAAGCAATCTCAATCGAGGAGCTGGGACGTCCTAGAATTGATGTTACACTTCGAATTTCAGGTGTAATGCGTGACACATGGCCAGATGCTGTTACTTTAATGGATGAAGCTGTGTTGTTGGTATCCTCCTTAAATGAAACAGAGGAAGAAAACTTCATTCTTGCCAATATTCATAAAATGGAGTTAGAATGTGGAGAATTAGGAGAACGTGCACGCACGATTCGTATATTTGGCGATCCTCCTGGAGCGTTTGGTGCAGGAATAGATCTTGCTTTAAAAGCTAGTGCTTGGGAGAATGAAAAGGATTTGGCAAGATATTTTATCCAGTCTTCAGCTTTTGCATATGGAAAAGAATTAGATGGAAGAAAAAGTATTAAAGAATTTGTGCAGAATACAAAAAATATTGATTTGAGCTGCGATGTTTCTTCTTCCCGTAGAATGGATACATTAGCTTGTGGTTTTGGATTACAAGTTCATGGTGCTTTTAAGATAGTAGCGGAAACAATTGGTGGGAAAAAAATTCGGCAATACCAAAGCATGAGTGAACGTAATACTGTAATTACCACCAGCACACTCGAAAAGCAAATAGAGAAAGATATTCAGCAAACCTTATTAAATGCTTCGTGGCAGGATAGTACAATGGAGGATTTGTACACAGGTACTTCTGAAATGATGCATCGAATTCAAAATGTATTTGACGTAAAATGCACTAGTGGCTGTGTGCAGGATCAAATATTAGATCAGTTGGTCGAAACGTATATAAATGATGAAAAGATGCGGAAATGGCTTCTAGAGAATAATTCGTATGCAGCAGAAGAAATAGCACGGAGATTTCTTGAACTAGAGGCTAGAGGAAAATGGAGACCAGATAATGAATTGCTGAAAAAATTACAGGATAATTATTTGGCTATTGAGGGATGTATGGAAGGAGTAAGTGGCGGAAATGGAGAGATTCAGGGAGGAAGTGTTGAAATAATAAGAGATGATCAGGTAGAAATTTGGAAAAAGAACTTGGAAGAAATCGATAATTACTTGGAGAATTATGAAAAGTAATATGACCGATAATAGGGAGGTAACTATGGGATTAATTCATATTTACTGTGGAAATGGAAAAGGAAAAACTACCGCAGCCCTTGGACTTGCATTACGTGCTGCTGGAAGCGGTATGAAAGTACACTTTGTTCAATTATTAAAAGGGGGAAAAACCTCTGAATTAGAATCTTTATCACTTATTCCCAATATATCTGTGGATAGAAGTAATAAAAATTATGGTTTTACTTTTAAAATGTCCGATGATACAAAAACACAATTAATTCAATGCCATAATGTACTTCTAAAAAGAGCATACGAATTAATGAATAGTGGGACAATCGATATGTTGATTATTGATGAATTTAATGCGGCATATGAATACAATCTGCTAGATCGAAACCTGGCAGATCAGATTATTACAATGAAACCTCAAAAAATAGAGCTTGTCCTAACTGGTAGAAACCCACAGCCCAAATTCATAGATGTTGCAGATTATGTCAGTGAAATTAATCCAATTAAACATCCATATTCCTGTGGACAGAAAGCAAGAAAAGGAATTGAATTTTAAAATAAAATGTTGCACTATTCGATGTATATAGAGCAGGAAAGCTTTGTGTTTTAAAATCCTGTCAAGTATTATCTGAATCGATTTCAGTACCGAGAGATAGGGATAATGGGGTGTGTGAGAAGAAAATTCTGGAATTTTCTAAAAATAATGTTTGCTTTTTTTGTGCATGGGAATATATAAAAAAGACGACAAGTTTTAAGAGAGCAAGTAGAGATCAAAGAGAATTGATAGAAAAATAAATTATGCATATTTTCCCGTATCCTGCAAACAATAACAGTGCAGCAAAATCATAGAAACGGATAAGGAGATTTTGATATGAAAGCAACTGGTATTGTAAGAAGGATTGACGATCTGGGACGTGTGGTTATTCCAAAGGAAATCCGCCGTACACTGCGCATTCGGGAAGGTGATCCTCTGGAAATTTTTACAAGCAACGATGGAGAAGTTATCTTTAAAAAGTATTCCCCAATTGGAGAACTTTCTTCCTTTGCGGGACAGTATGCCGAAATCCTCCATAAAACAACGGCAAAGCCGGTTCTTGTCTGCGACCGCGACCATGTGGTTTCGGTTTCCGGTGTGCCGAAAAAGGAATTGTTGGAGAGAAGGATTTCCCCGGCTCTGGAAGAAATGATTGAGCAGAGAAAGAGCTTTGTTCTGGGCAATGATGGCAATAAGCTGTTTCCGGTGGAAGGCGTGGAAAAAACAGCTCTGGTTGCATACCCGATCATCTCAGCAGGAGATGTCTGCGGTGCAATCCTTTTCTTAAACGATGGGGAACAGGATGTTCCGAGCGAAGCAGAAGAAAAACTGCTTCAGGCAGCAGCCGGATTTCTGGGAAAGCAGATGGAAGAATAAAGTATTTTGTTGTTTGGAAAAGTTTTCCCGCACAAATGATTTTTCTAAAAACAGCGACCTTGTGTGTGGCCGCTGTTTTGTTTTTTGTAAAATAAAATCCAGACAATTGACGAAAAGAGATATTTTGTTATAATAAAATCAGAAAAACACATCCCCTGACTAACGAAAGGAGAAAGAGAATGGATTTACAGGAAATCATGCAGCAGCATACCTTTGCTGTTTTGGGCGACACCTTAAATGAAGAAAAATATGCCTATAAAATTAAACATGCTCTGTTGGAAAAAGGATACACCGTTTATGCAGTAGGAAAAGAACTTGCCTCCATTAACGATATTCCAGATGATATTGATATTATTGACCTTTGTATCCATCCAGTGAAGGGACTTAAACTTTTACAGGAATGCAAAAAGAATTTTAAATGCATTGTCATCCAACCAGGTGCTTCCGATGAGGCGCTTCTTTCCTATTTAAATGAAAACAACATGCCGTACATTGATGGTTGTCTTTTGGTCGGTTTAAAACTGTATACAGAATAAAGAAAAAGGACGGCGGAAGGCTGTCCTTTTTTTGGGTGGAGAGGAAAAGAACTGAAAAAGCTGTCTTGACAGGGAAAAGCAGCTTTTATATACTTGATTTGTGCCTGTAAAAATATAACAGAACTTACAGGAAAAGGCGTTTTGCTTGTCTTTGCAGATGGGAGAATAGACAATATGTATACATATCAATCACTGGAACATGTTTCTGATCAGATTATCACGGAATGTTTTAATCTGGCATTTTCTGATTATGAGTTGCCGATGCATCTGACGGAGGAGATACTCCGCTTAATTTTTACCAAGAGCTGTGTGGACAAAAAATATTCTTTCGGAGCTTTTTGTCAGGATGAGCTTGTCGGCTTTATCTTTAACTCATGCAGTGTACAGAGTGGAGAAAAGGTTGTCTTTGATGCGGGAACAGGAGTGGTACCAGCCCACAGAGGAAAGCGGGTTTTCAGCGACCTCTTTGAGTATGCATGGAAGGAACTGAAAAAATCAGGATATCAAAGGTATTATCTGGAAGTCTTACAGGAAAATACAAAGGCAATTTCGGCGTATCAAAAGAAGGGGTTTCAGGAAACAAGGGAATTTTCCGTTTTGCGCTCGCCGACTGATCTTTTGAATTTGTCTTCTGAAAAGGTTGAGAGAGTGAGCTTTAGTGACTTTGTAAAACTGGATATCACAAAGTGCTACTGCCCGAAACCTTGCTATGAGCACAGTATGGAAATTTTAACTGCAAATCCGCAATTATATCAGGCAATGTATCTTGAGCAAGATGACAAGGTGTCAGCTTTTTGCGTGTTCACGCCAAATAACGGCAATCTTGTTTATGTTGGTTACCGTGGTAAAGAAGACTTAAAAACAGTGCTGGAACACCTGATGTCAAACTTTGCAGGCTTTACGGTAAAAAATATTGATCGGAAAGAAACAGAACTTTTGTCTTTGCTGGCTGATCTTGGATTTGAAGAGCTGACAAGGCAGTTTGAGATGGAAAAGGAATTTTAGAATAAAACGGAGGAATGTTCATGATTCCGAACAGGGAATGGATTCGGCAATGGGTGGAAAAAAGGCCGGGATTAAGCAGTCAGGTAGATTTGGAACGATATTTTACACAACTTCGAATCGCAGGAAATTCCATTGAGGTGGCGCGGATTGGAATGTGTTCTGTTCCAAGCGGAGAACTGCTGGTTCGTGACCCAATCCGTTATTTATCCAATCGGGAGGAACTTCCCTATTTTGTGACGTCACCGGTGGGAATCTATCCGCTGGAAGTCGCTTTTACCCGTACAGAGGATGGGGATATTCTTTATCTTGCGGTGCGGCTTCGGTTTAACTATCGTCCGGCAGTGCATTTTGAGCAGGCACTGACCGGTGAAGAGGAGATTGAAAGCTTTGACGGCGGCTTTTATGGCTTTTTCAGTGAAAGCGGTCTGGGATGTATCTGCGATGAACTAAGTCATCAGGCATTCTGTGCTTTTGTAGAAAAGTGGCGGCAAGAACATCCAGATGGAAGACTGTACAGTGACTATTTTGGACCTTTATTTGAACAGAGCAGAATCTCTTCTCCGGAAATCCAGAACGAGGGTGGCAGCTTTTTAAACTGGACCGTTCCGGGAACGTCATACCGCATCCCAATGTTCCAGACCGGATGGGGAGAAGGACAGTATCCGGTATACTGGGGACAGGATGAAGAGGGCAGAGTCTGTCAGCTGGTAGTCTGGTTTGTAGATCTGGAAGAAGGAGAAAATCCAGAGGAAGCATTTGATATCCGCACAAATCTGTCTGTACTGGAACCAGTGCAGGAAGGATGGAAAGGAAGAGTTCGTCTGCGGGACTGGGAAGGATTCTTCGAAGCAGAAGACAGCTACCCGCTTTTGGTATGCTCTGATGTGAAGAGTGAAGAAGAAGCGGAGATTGCCTGCGAAAAACTGCTGACCCAGCAGTATGCAGCTTTGGATGTCATGATGACAGCACTGCTTGACCGTTACCCGATCATGCAGCTGGAGTATGGACACACCATGGCAGATAACGCTCCAGAGATGCCAAACGTTCTGGATAAAAACGATTTTTCAGCACTGCTGTATCCAAAAAGGATTGTATTTAACCCAAATCAAAATACCATTGCGGCGGCATTTTCCTGCACCTGGGATACAGAAAATGGTTTTGCGGCGATTGTGCGGGGAGAAACCTTGGTGGAAATGGGAAATGAAACATTAGTTCCAGAATGGCAAACAGAGCAGAAATCAGAACCCGATCAGGAACAAGAGGAATCAGAGTTGACGGAATAGAGAATAAGAGGTGCTGAGTATGACAGAAGGGAAAGAGCTTCGTACAGTAGCAAAGATATTTTATCAATCATCAGTCTTTTTTGTGCGATGGCTGATGCTTGCGGCAGTGGTGGGCAGCATCGTCGGTGTGATGGGTGTTTTGTTTCACTTTTCGGTAGAGAAGGCGACAGAACTTCGGACAGAGTTTCCGTGGCTTTTATATCTGCTTCCGTTGGGTGGTGTGCTGATTGCTTTGCTGTATCAAAAAAGCGGTATGGCAAAGGACATGGGTACAAACACCATCATTGAGGCGGTTCGTGGGGAGCATCCGCTGCGGATGCGTACAGCACCGCTGATCTTTATCAGCACTGTTATCACCCACCTGCTGGGCGGTTCTTCAGGCAGAGAAGGCGCAGCATTGCAGATTGGCGGCAGTATGGGAGCCAGACTTGCTGACTGGATGGACCTTGACCAGAAGGAACACCAGATGATGATTATGTGCGGGATGAGTACCTGTTTTGCAGCCTTGTTTGGAACACCGCTGACTGCGACCATCTTTGCAATTGAGGTAGTCAGTGTCGGCGTTATGCACTATGCTGCACTGGTTCCATGTGTGCTGGGTGCGTTGATCGGTTATGGAATCGCACAGATTTTTGAAGTGGCTCCGACTGCATTTGTGATTCAGAACGTACCGCAGCTGGGACTTGCTTCTACGGTACAGGTCATTGTTTTGTCCATCCTGTGTGCAGTGCTCAGCGCAATTTTCTGCATCAGCATGCATGCAGCAGGAAAGCTTTATAAAAAATATATCAGCAATGCAGCTCTTCGGGCAGCTGTCGGTGGTGTACTGGTAATTCTTCTGACCTTACTGGTCGGAAACAGAGATTATAACGGTGCCGGAATGGATGTTATTACCCGCGCCATGGCTGGGGAAGCGGACTGGTGTGCTTTTTTGCTGAAAATCCTCTTTACAGCAGTGACGCTGGGAGCAGGATTTAAGGGCGGCGAGATTGTTCCGACCTTCTTTATTGGAGCGACCTTTGGCTGCGTGGTTGGCCCGTTGCTCGGACTCGACCCATCTTTTGCGGCAGCAGTGGGATTGATCGCACTGTTCTGCGGTGTCATCAACTGTCCGGTTGCTTCCTTTACTCTGGCGGTTGAACTGTTTGGCGGGGACGGCGTAATCTTCTTTGGAATTGCCAGCGCAATCGGCTATATGTTCTCGGGCTATTACGGACTATACAGCGGACAGAAGATCGTTTACTCCAAGCTCGAGACCAAGTTTATTGACGTACACACAAAATAGTGCGTTCTATCTAACTGCTATCCTGCATAAAGTGTATCAGAGAAAAAGGCAGGTGAACGGGTATGATATGCCGCATCAACGATTTTAAATATAAGGATGTTATCAGCTCCAGCGATGGGGTCAGACTTGGCTTTGTCGGGGATGTGGAGCTGGATACCCAAAATGCCGTGCTGACTGCCATTGTCATCCGCGGCAGATATCGTCTGTTCGGACTGCTTGGCAGGGAAGAGGATACGGTCATTCCATGGGAGGATATCGAGGTGATTGGGGAAGATACCATTCTGGTCACCTGCCGACCTTCCCATACAAGGAAAACAAGGCGTCTGCGAGGCTAGTTTTTGTTTAGCTCAGACAAAAAGAAGGCAAAATGAAAACAGGATAGGTGCACAACGGCAAAAGCGTAAAAAACCTTTTAAAAAAGCCGAAAAATCCCTTGCAATTTTAAAAATCCTCTGGTATAATGTTCGGGAACGGCAAAAAAGAGCAGGAAAGCTCTGCCGTATCTTAATAACACACGTTTCGAATTGACCGGATGGTGCCGACAGGCAAACCTGTGTTTTACACGGGCAGGATGTTCACCGGCCCATTGGTGAATATTCTTCGGAATTCCGGTAAAGCGTTCGAGACGGAGGTTTAACCTTAAGGAGGACTTTAACATGGGCGTAGTATCTATGAAACAGCTGCTCGAAGCAGGCGTACACTTTGGTCACCAGACCCGCAGATGGAATCCTAAGATGGCAAGATACATCTTCACAGAAAGAAACGGTATCTACATCATCGATCTGCAGAAAACCGTTAAAAAACTCGAAGAAGCTTACATGTTCGTTCGCGATGTAGCTGCTAACGGCGACAACGTACTGTTCGTTGGTACCAAAAAACAGGCTGGCGAATCCATCAAAGAAGAAGCAGAGCGTGCAGGTGCACACTATGTTAACGCTAGATGGCTGGGCGGTATGATGACAAACTTCAAGACCATCCGTCGCAGAATCCAGAGACTGGAACAGCTCCGCAAAATGCAGGAAGATGGTACTTTCGATCGCCTGCCAAAGAAAGAAGTAGGTAAACTCGAGCTCGAAATCGAAAAACTCGAAAAATACCTCGGCGGTATCAAAACTATGGACAAGCTGCCAGGCGCACTGTTCATCGTTGACCCAAGAAAAGAAAGAATCGCAGTTGCTGAAGCTAAGAAACTGGGCATTCCGCTGGTTGCTATCGTTGACACAAACTGTGATCCAGACGAAATCGACTATGTAATTCCAGGTAACGACGATGCTATCCGTGCAGTAAAACTGATTGCTGGCACAATGGCAGACGCTATCATCGAAGGCAGACAGGGCGCTCAGAACGCTGAAGAAGCTGCTGACGAAGAAGAAAAAGACGCTGAATAATTAACGTCGGATAAAGAAAAATACCTCCCGACAGATCCCTCTGCCGGGAGTTTTTCCGAAAGGGATGTCCTGTCGGGACTTTTTTTCGGACTCAATTTTAATTTGGAGGAATTTGACATGGCATTTACAGCTCAGGACGTAAAAACACTGCGTGAAATTACTGGCTGCGGCATGATGGAGTGCAAAAAAGCACTGACAGAGGCTGACGGCGATCAGGACAAAGCAATCGAACTGCTCCGCGAAAGAGGTCTGGCTGCTGCTGCTAAAAAAGCAAGCCGTATCGCTGCTGAGGGCGTTGTTAAAGCATATGTTGATGAAGCTAAGAAAGTTGGCGTTGTAATCGAAGTTAACGCTGAAACAGACTTCGTTGCAAAGAACGCTGAGTTCCAGGCATTTGTTGACACCTGCGCTAAAACTGTTGTTGAAGCAAATCCTGCTGACGTTGATGCACTCAACGCATGCAAAGCAGTTGGCAGCGAGATGACTATCTCTGAACTGACAACTGAAAAAATCCAGACCATCGGCGAAAACATCAAGATCAGACGTTTCGCTCGTTACGAAGGTGCAGTTGCTACCTACATCCATGCAGGCGGCAGCATCGGCGTTATGGTTAAATTCGATACTGATGTAGCTGACAAAGAAGGCTTTGCAGAATACGGCAAAGACGTTGCAATGCAGGTTGCTGCTGCAAACCCAAGCTACCTCACCGAAGCAGAAGTTCCTGCTGAAGTTCTCGAAAAAGAAAAAGAAATCCTCAAAGTTCAGGCTATCAACGAAGGCAAACCAGAAGCTATCGCTGAAAAAATGGTTCAGGGTAGAATCAAGAAATTCTACAAAGAAAATTGCCTGATCGATCAGGAATTCATCAAAGACGGCGACCAGACCATCAAATCTTACACCGATGCAAAAGCAAAAGAACTCGGCGGCAAGATCGAAATCGTTTCCTTCGTACGTTTCGAAAAAGGCGAAGGTATCGAAAAGAGAGCTGACGACTTCGCAAGCGAAGTTGCAAGCATGATGAAATAAGAACAGTTGATAAAACTGTTTTAAGATAGGGTACAAGTTTTTTCAGGGCTTGTACCCTGTTTTTCTGTGCAGGAATTTTATACGGAATTTTTCTGTATAAAAGAGCTGTTTTTAGACATTATTTCTGTAATAAGGGATAAAGGGTCTTTACATCGGGAAAAAGTTACGGTAAAATAGGAGATATAGTAAGATTCTGAACGAAACTGTCCGACAGGACGGTCAAACAGGGCAGAGACCCGGGAAAATATATTGGGAGTGAAAAATATGTATAAGCGCGTGCTTATCAAACTCAGCGGTGAAGCTCTTGCAGGAGACAAAAAAACAGGACTGGATAACGAAACTGTCCACAAAATCTGCTCCAGCATCAAGAAAATCTATGATCTTGGAACAGAGATCGCGATCGTTGTCGGCGGCGGCAACTTCTGGAGAGGCCGCAGCAGCGGAGACATGGACCGCACCAGAGCAGACCACATCGGAATGCTTGCAACCGTTATGAACTCGCTGGCTCTGGCGGATGCACTGGAACAGGCTGGCTGTGATGTTCGTGTACAGACAGCAATCGCAATGCAGCAGGTTGCAGAACCTTATATCCGCAACCGTGCAGTTCGTCACCTGCAGAAAAACAGGGTTGTAATTTTTGGATGCGGAACCGGTAACCCGTTCTTCTCCACCGATACTGCAGCAGCTCTGCGTGCAGCAGAAATCGATGCGCAGATCATCCTGAAAGCAACCATGGTTGATGGCGTTTATGACAGCGACCCACACAAGAATCCGAACGCAGTTCGCTACCAGACCATCTCTTTTGACGAGGTTTTGGCAAAACAGCTTGCCGTTATGGATATGACTGCATTTTCCATGTGCCGTGACAACAAGATTCCAGTTTTGGTGTTCAGCCTGGAAGATCCGGACAATATTCTGCGCGCAGTAAAACAGGAAAACATCGGCACGCTTGTAAAATAACGAATCTGATAAATTTTTTTGCCGTTTTCGGCAGAATGGAGGCAATTTATGAAAGCACAGTATAAAGAGATCGAAGAAAAAATGAATAAAACCCTCGATTCCCTGTACAGAGAATTTGGCACTATCCGTGCTGGCAAAGCCTCTCCATCTGTACTGGATCGTGTAACCGTTGATTACTATGGTGCAGCTACTCCAATCCAGCAGCTTGCTACTATTTCTACCTCTGATGCAAGAACTCTGGTTATTCAGCCATGGGATAAATCCACACTGAAACTGATCAACAAAGCAATCCAGGCTTCTGATATCGGTATCAACCCAACTGATGATGGTTCCGTAATTCGTCTGGTATTCCCAGCTCCAACTGAAGAACGCCGTAAAGAGCTGTGCAAACAGGTTTCCAAAGATGGCGAAAGTGCAAAGGTTGCAATCCGCAATATCCGTCGTGAAGCAGTAGATAAACTGAAAGCTCAGAAGAAAGCAAACGAAATCTCTGAGGACGATCTGAAAGATGCTGAAAAGGATGTTCAGGATCTGACCGATAAATACGTAAAACAGATCGAAAAAGCAGTAAAAGAAAAAGAACAGGAAGTTATGTCCCTGTAAGACGGCACCGCAGACAGTGCAGCGCCAGGCATCGCTTTGCGGTGCCTGGCTTTTTAAAAAGATAGGAGAAAACAAGGATGGCAAACAATCAGCCTTGCAGAGAGGATCTTCCTGAACATATTGGCATTATTATGGACGGCAACGGTCGATGGGCAAAAAAAAGAGCGCTGCCGCGCAAATATGGTCATCGGGAAGGAGCAAAGGCGTTTCGTAAGATTGTGGAATACTGTGATAAGATCGGTCTTCATTATCTGACCGTTTACGCATTTTCTACCGAAAACTGGAAACGTCCAAAAGATGAGGTGGATTCGATCATGCAGCTGCTGGAGCAGTATATTGATGAAGCCTTCGATCATAAAAATGAAAGTGATGGCGTTCGCACCAAGTTTATTGGGGATATGAGCGCTTTGAGTCCTGTTCTTCAGGAAAAAATAAAGAGAATTGAAGCTTTGGGAGAGGGAAAGAGTGGACTTCTTGTCAATGTTGCCCTTAATTATGGCGGCAGACATGAGTTGGTCCATTCCATGCGTGCTCTGGCAGAAATGGTGCGCGAGCAAAAGATTGCTCCGGAGGAAATTGATGAAGCGATGGTGAGCGATCATCTTTATACTGCGGGGCAGCCGGATCCGGATCTGATTATCCGTCCAAGTGGAGAAGAAAGATTATCAAACTTTCTGATCTGGCAGGCGGCTTACTCGGAATTTGTGTTTATGGATGTGCTTTGGCCTGATTTTAAACCGGAGCATTTGGAGGAAGCAATTCGGATTTTTAATCAAAGACACAGACGCTTTGGCGGTATATAACTGTGGATTGTGTATGGATGAAAAGAATATCTTTGCGGTAGACAACATATTCTGAAATTATCCAGTCATAAAATCAGGAAGATGAATGGAGAGGTTTTCGTGAAAACACGAGTGATTTCTGCTGTTGTTGGAATCATACTGCTGATTATTGTGCTCAATTTTTTCCAGACTCCCGTGCTGAATCTGGCAATCATGGTGATTGCCCTGATTGCGATGCATGAATTTTTAACGGCAACCAAAATCAACCATAACAAGCTTCTGTCAGCAGTAACATATTTGGTAGCTGCCGCATTTCCTTTTGTTCCGATGCAGAGGGAAATGAACCTGCTGCCGGTGTTTCTGCTGCCATACATTGCGCTGCTGTTTTTAATTTTGCTTCGCACTCACCAGGATACCCGGGTGGAAGATATTGCGCTTATTTTCATGATGAGCATTGGAATCCCGCTGTCTCTTTCGGCGGCAATTTATTTAAGGGATAATAACGGGCAGGCGTTGGGAATGTTCTACCTGCTGCTTGCTCTGTTCTGTGCATGGTTCAGTGATACCGGTGCATACTTTACAGGAAAAGCCTTTGGCAAGCACAAGCTTTGTCCTCTGGTCAGCCCGCACAAGACGGTGGAAGGGCTGATTGGTGGCCTTATAACCTGTATTGTATTAAATCTTCTGGCAGCGTTCTGTTATGAAAAAGTTTGTGCCGCGATGGGAGTTATCATTGATGTAAATTTCCTGCGCTTAATTCTGATTTCTCCTTTTGCTTCGCTGATCAGCGTGCTGGGAGATCTGAGCTTTTCAATGATTAAGCGCCAGTTCCAAATCAAGGATTTTGGAAAAATTATGCCGGGACATGGCGGTGTGCTGGATCGCTTTGACAGCGTTCTGTTTACATTGCCGTTTATCTATGCGACCACACTGTGTTTTCCAGTGTGTCAAATTGTTGCGTAGGGCAGCAACTGCATCGTGCAGCAAATGCATTATGTAGCATAAGGAATTGTCAAGGTGCTTTTTTAGAGAATTTTTCTCATAGAAAAGCACCTTTCTGTGTAAAGGGCAATTTCTACATGATATCAAACGTTCCCACACAGTTTTTTCCTTCAGAAAAAGAGATTTTTTATCGGAAAAAGCTGGAATAGGGATATTTTTTTCTGGATTTTAACAAAACGGCAAAAAATATATGTTATACTAACACAAGTATATTGACCTGCCGGATAAAAGAGGGATGAAATGGAAAAGATAATTTCGATTCTGGGTTCGACCGGTTCCATTGGAACACAGAGCCTGACCGTCTGCAAAAAGATGGGTTATCGTGTCAAAGCAATCACAGCGCACAGCAACTGGAAGCTGATGGAGGAGCAGATCCGGCAGTTTAATCCGGAGAAAGCTGTGCTGACAGATATGGAAGCCGCACAAAAGCTCAAAGAGGCTGTTTCTGACACTGCAACAACCGTTCTTTCGGGAATGGATGGTGTGCTGGAAGTAGCGTCCGACCCGCAGCAGGATACCGTTATCAATGCACTGATGGGAGTTGCAGGATTAAAGCCTACCGTCTGCGCAATTGAGGCAGGCAACAATGTTGCACTGGCAAACAAGGAAACACTGGTTGCGGGCGGAAAACTGGTCACCGAACTGGTGAAGAAAAAAGGTGTGCTGCTTACCCCAATTGACAGCGAACATTCCGCAATCTTTCAGTGCCTTCAGGGCAATGAAAGCAAAAGTGTAAAACGCTTGATTATCACCGCTTCGGGAGGTCCGTTCTACGGAAAGACCCGCAGTGAACTTGCAGGGATCAAAAAGGAGCAGGCACTCAAGCATCCAAACTGGAGCATGGGAGCAAAGATCACCATTGATTCCTCCACTTTGATGAACAAAGGTCTGGAGTTTATCGAAGCAATGTGGCTGTTTTCCATGCCGCCGGAAAAGATTGATGTTGTGGTTCATCCGCAGAGCATCATTCATTCGATGGTGGAGTATGTTGATGGCTCGGTGATGGCACAGATGGGTGCACCGGATATGATGATTCCAATTCAGTATGCGCTGACTTGGCCGCACCGCTATGAATCTCCGGCAAAACATCTGGATCTGCTTTCCTGCGGAGACCTCACCTTTAAAAAGCCGGATACTGAGACCTTTACCTGTCTTGCTGACTGCATCGAGGCAGCAAAGCGCGGAGGACTGTATCCTTGTGTATTAAACGGTGCAAACGAAGAAGCAGTATCCCTTTTCCTGCAGGATAAAATTGGTTATCTTGATTTGTTTGACGCAGTCAGACAGGCGCTTGATCACTTCGATCTTGGGGATTACAACAGTGTCGAAGAGGTGCTGGAAGCTGACCGGAAGGCAAGAGAATTTGTAAGGGAAACATTCACCAGATAATCTGGAAATAAAAATAGAGGATCGGAGGGATTTGATGAACCTGATTGTAACGATTCTGTTGGCAATTTTAATTTTTGGCGTCATTATTATGATCCACGAGCTGGGCCATTTTCTGACGGCAAAGGCAGTTGGCATCCGCGTGCCGGAATTCTCCATCGGTATGGGGCCACAGCTGTGCCACTTTACAAAAGGGGAGACCAAGTATACGCTGAGACTGTTTCCAATCGGGGGATATGTTGCGATGGAAGGCGAAGACGAGGAAAGCTCGGATGATCGGGCATTCTGCAACAAAAAGCCATGGCAGAAAATCCTGGTAATCGCAGCCGGAGCAACCATGAACCTGATTCTGGGATTTTTGATTATGCTGGGAATTGTGTGCTCCAGACCGGTTGTCAGCAGCACACAGATCAGCTACTTTGACCCGTCCGCAGTCAGCAGCGAACAGCTGCAGCTGGGAGATGAAATCCTCAAGATCAACGATTATAAAGTTCATACAGCAAACGACCTCATCTATGCTTTTTTGGACGTTGGAACCGATCCGGTACAGATTACCGTTCGCCGGGACGGAGAGGTCATCACACTGGAAGATGTTCCGTTTGCCTACGAAGAGGTAGAAGGCCAGACCATTGTGCAGCTGGATTTTAAGGTTGCAGGCAAAGAAAAGACACCGCTTCTGGTGCTCAAGGAATCCTGGTATATGACTACCGGTGTTGTGAAGGAAGTATGGGTATCCTTTGGAAAGCTCATTACCGGACAGTTCCAGATGAACCAGCTCGCTGGACCGGTTGGTGTAACCCAGATGATCGGCGAAGTTGCTTCTACTAGGGATTACTCCAGCATCTTTTTGATGACAGCATTCATTACCATCAACATTGGTGTATTTAACCTGCTGCCGCTGCCGGCACTGGATGGAGGCAGACTGATGTTTTTGCTGCTGGAGCTTCTGAGAGGAAAACCGGTTCAGGCAAAATATGAGGGATATGTTCATGCAGCAGGTTTGTTCCTGCTGATGGGTCTGATGTTGTTTGTTACCTTTAACGACATTATCCGTCTGATCAAAGGATAAAAGGATAAGGAGAAACAAAGATGAACGAAAACCGAAGAAAATCAAAACAGATTTCGGTAGGGAAATTAAAAATGGGCGGAGACGCACCAATCAGTATTCAGTCGATGCTCAACACACCGGCAGAAGATTTTGAAAAGAGTGTGGAACAGGCAAAACGTCTGGAAGCTGCTGGTTGTGAGATTATCCGTGCCGCAATTCCCAACATGGAATCGGTCAAACTGATTGAGCACTTAAAGAACGCTGTTTCAGTTCCGATTGTAGCAGATATCCATTTTGACTACCGTCTGGCTCTGGAAGCAGTTGCAGCGGGTGTTGATAAGGTGCGCATCAATCCGGGCAATATCGGAGATGAGGACCGTGTCCGTCAGGTGGTGCAAACCTGCAAACAGCACAATGTGCCGATTCGTGTCGGGGTCAACTCCGGCAGTCTGGAAAAGCACATCCTGGCAAAATACGGTCACCCAACCGCACAGGCCATGGTGGACAGCGCTCTGTACCATACTTCTCTGATTGAAAAATTCGATTATGATCAGATTGCGATTTCCATCAAGTCTTCCAATGTACAGACCATGATCGAAGCGTACCGTCTGGCAGCACAGCAGTGTGATTATCCGCTTCATCTGGGTGTGACCGAAGCAGGAACTGCACGGATGGGATTGATTAAATCGGCAGTCGGCATCGGTTCTCTGCTGTGTGACGGTATTGGGGACACCATCCGTGTTTCACTGACCGATGATCCGGTCAATGAAGTTTATGCGGCAAGGGATATCCTCAAATCCATCGGTCTGCGCAAGGAGGGAATCACCTTTGTTTCCTGTCCAACCTGCGGAAGAACCAAGATCGATCTGATTGGTCTGGCACAGCAGGTAGAGGAACGGCTCAAGGACTGCAAGGCAAACCTTACTGTAGCGGTAATGGGATGTGCGGTCAATGGTCCGGGGGAAGCAAGGGAAGCCGATATCGGCATTGCCGGCGGAGACGGATGTGCGATCCTTTTCCAGAAGGGTGAGATCATCCGAAAAATTCCGGAGGATCAGGTCGTGGAAGAACTGGTTCAGGAAGTAGAAAAATTAGCATTACATAAGGAAGGTTAGAACAAATGGCTCAGAAAAAGAACGATATGAAAAAACCGCTTATTATCCTGGCAGTTGTGCTGGTTGCAGCGCTGCTTGCATTTTTGATCTATGATGAAGTAAAAACAGGCGGCTATGTAAAGGAACTCAATCAGGCAATCAACAATACTTATGACCTCCAGGCAGGAAGTGCTGTTGGCCACACCTATAACTACGCGCAGGATGATGCGGAAAACTCCAGCGAAGTAGTTCGTAAGGCAGATTTTGTCCGCAGCGACGATGGAATTACCTTCCATGAACAGACCGGCAACGAAGATGGCACTGCACTGGTTTCGGACGTTTTCCTGAGACCGGGAGAATATTACTATCTGGGCGAGGATGCAAAATGGGTCCGCAACGAGATCGAGGAAGGACTGGATACCCGTCCATACAGCATGTCCGGTATTTCCAGAGAGGTTTCTTCGTCCCAGTATAAACGAGTAAAAGAGGTTCCAATTCCAGAAGGCTTTGAAGGCGATAAAGCTTATCAGGTTGTTCTGACCCGTCAGTGGATCATTTCCAATTATCAGGGTGATGGCGGCGAACCGCTGGATGGCAGCATTGTTTATGTCATCGAGTATGACGGTGAAACCCCTTATGTAACACAGGTAGACCAGCTTCTGAACATCCGTGTTACCGATGAAGAAGGCAACAAATCGGTTCAGGTAGTAGAAGAAGTAAGCCAGTTTACCAGAGGAACTACCGCAGATGGCGGCGATGTACAGAGTGCACTGGATACCTTCTATAAAGAAAACATCGAAGGCAACTATGTAGAAGCAGCAGACCTGGAAGCAGAATCTACCGATTCGGACGCTCAGACAGAAGATGATCTGACCGTAGGCTCTTCCGGTGAAGAAATGACTGTTGGTTCTTCCGAAGAATAAGAAAAAACAAGAGCTGATCCGTGCTTTGGGCGCGGGTCAGCTTCTGCCTGTTTTTGGAAAGTAATTTTCCAATGGATTGTGGGAGAACGATTTTGAGAGCAAAGAGGAGGAAAAAGCGTGAACCGTTTTGCAGATGTTTTTCGTCCATTTTTGGAAGGAAATGTCGCGCGGGAACTGTTGGAGGCACCGATCCATCATATTGATGCCAAGCGGGAAAAACGGCAGATTACAGTTGAGCTTCATCCGGAAAAAAGAATCCCGCCAAAAGAGATTTTGAAGGTGGAGCAGCAGATCAAAAAGGTGGCAGATCTTGCACTGTTTGAGATTATGACCCGTTATCGACCGGAGCTGTTCTGCTGTGAATCGATGGAAGATATCCTGCATGAGTTAAGAAAAAGAGGATATCCGGCAAACGGAATCTTTGAGGGAAGCGACCCGAAAATCGAGCAGGATTGTTTGACCATCCACCTTCGCCATGGAGGCTATAACCTAATTCAGGAAAGTGGCTGTGATCAGGCAATCAAGAGGGTAATTTCTGAAAAATACGGGCTTTCGCTGGATGTAAAATTCGATGGTGTCCTTTCGCTGGACGAAAACCAGCCGGAATATCAGGAAATTATCGGAAAGCCAAGCATGACTCCGGAGCAGAAGAAGGCGTTTGATCGACCCAAGGATGCACCGAAACCATCGAAATCAAAACAGGAAAGTGTTTCCAAAGAACCGGGAAAGGTTCAGTTTGACTGTACAGACCTTCCATTTGTGGAGGACAGTGCCATCATCATTTTGGGAAAACCAATCAAGGAACGCCCAATTCCACTGAACGAAGTGACAGGAGAAACCGGACTAACCACAGTATGGGGAGATATTGTCCGCAAAGAATCGGTCACTTCCAAGGACGGAAAGTGGGAGATTTATTCCATCGATATTACCGATTATACCAGCTCCAACACGCTAAAACTGATTCAGTCAAGCGATAAAAAGGAAGCAATCGAGGAATTAAAAGAGGGCAATACCCTGATTGTCCGCGGAGATGCTGCATTTGACAAGTATGAGCATGACGTTACCATCCGACCAAATGCCATTACCATGGTCAAGAAGAAGAAAAAGACAGATGACGCGCCAGTTAAACGTGTCGAGCTGCACCTGCACTCCAATATGTCTACCATGGATGGAATGAATGGCTCGGCAGACCTTGCAAAGATGGCTCATGACTGGGGACACCGCGCTATGGCAATCACCGATCACGGCGTTGTGCAGGGATTCCCGGATGCCATGTATGCTTCGGAGGGCTGGAAGGATTTCCGCATGATCTATGGTGTCGAAGCTTACTTTGTCAACGATATGGTATCGGCGGTCAAGGGAAACAGAAAGCAGAATTTTGATGGAGAGTTCATCGTTTTCGACCTGGAAACGACCGGACTTTCGGCAAATCAGGAGCGCATCACCGAAATCGGTGCGGTGAAGGTCAAAAATGGCGAGATCATCGATGTTTTCAATACCTTCGTAAATCCGGAGCGCCATATCCCGGAAAAGATCACTTCGCTCACCGGAATTACCGATGCGATGGTCAAGGATGCACCGCTGGAAGCAGAAGCTTTGCAGATGTGGGAAGCCTTCTGTCCAAAGGATGCGGTTTTGGTCGCACACAATGCAGACTTTGACTGTTCCTTTATGAGTGCAGCCTATGCACGCCAGAAAAAGAACTTTAAGCATACCTACATCGATACGGTGACCATTTCCCGTTCGCTCTATCCATCCTTAAAGAATCACAAATTGGATACCGTTGCAGAACACCTGAAGGTTGGGGACTTTAATCACCACCGTGCTTGCGATGATGCGGATATTCTAGCAAAAATCTTTATCCGAATGATGGAGGATATGCGCCGCGACAGCAAGATCGACTGCATCGAAAAGATCAATACCGCTTTGGTTGGAGCAGACCCAAGACAGCTCAAATACTATCATCAGATTCTGCTGGTCAAAAACCAGATGGGGCTAAAAAATCTGTATCAGCTGGTTTCGATGTCTCATTTAAACTATTTTAAAAAGCGTCCGCTTATCCCGAAAAGCGAACTGATCAAACACAGAGAAGGACTGCTTGTCGGAAGCGCGTGCGAGGCTGGCGAGCTGTTCCGCGCAATTGTAGCGGGAAAAAGCTGGAATGAGCTGTGCCGGATCGCAAGTTTTTATGATTATCTGGAAGTTCAGCCAATCGGCAACAACGAGTTCATGATGCATAACGGAACTGTTAAGAGCATCCGCGAACTGCAGGAGTTTAACAAGACCGTCATCAAGCTGGGCGATAAACTGGGAATCCCGGTTGTTGCAACTGGAGACGTTCATTTTATGCGCAAGGAGGATGCAATTTTCCGCACCATTCTGATGGCAGGTCAGGGATTTAAGGATGCCGACAATCAGCCGCCGCTTTACTTACATACCACCCAGGAAATGCTGGATGAATTTTCCTATCTGCCGCCGGAAAAGGCGTATGAGATCGTTGTTACCAACACCAACATGATTGCGGATATGATTGAGGAAGTTCGTCCATTCCCGAACGGAACCTACACCCCAACCATCGATGGGGCAGAGGAGGATCTTCGAAACCGTACCTGGAAACGAGCTAAGGACTGGTACGAGTTTGAAGGCAAAATTCCGGATGTTGTATCAAACCGTCTGACCAAAGAGCTGGAATCCATTATTTCCAACGGATTCGCGGTATTGTACGTTATCGCACAGAAACTGGTTTCCAAGTCGGAGTCAGACGGCTATCTGGTCGGTTCCCGAGGTTCGGTAGGTTCGTCGTTTGTTGCAATCATGGCGGGAATTTCGGAGGTAAATCCGCTGCCGCCGCATTACCGCTGTCCAAAATGTAATCACAGCATCTTCTTCACGGATGGTTCGGTTGGTTCCGGTTTTGACCTTCCTCCAAAGAATTGTGAGCACTGCGGTACACCATACCTTCGTGACGGACATGATATTCCGTTTGAAACCTTCCTTGGTTTCCACGGCGACAAATCTCCGGATATCGACTTAAACTTCTCGGGAGAGTACCAGTCCAAGGCGCACAAATATACTGAGGAATTGTTTGGTACCGGTCATGTATTTAAAGCGGGAACAACCGGTGCTCTGGCGGATAAGACCGCCTACGGCTATGTCAAAAACTATCTTTCCGAGCGTGGAAAGACCCTGCATAAAGCGGAGGAAAACCGCCTTTCCAAAGGCTGTACCGGAGTAAAACGTTCTACCGGACAGCATCCGGGTGGCATGGTTGTTGTGCCGAATGATTATGAGGTGTTTGATTTTACACCGATTCAGCATCCGGCAGACGATGTCAATTCTGATATCATCACGACCCACTTCGACTTTAACTCGCTGCATGACACTATTCTCAAGCTCGACATTCTTGGACACGATGTGCCGACCCTGTACAAGTACATGGAGGACTTGACAGGGACCAAGGTTGGCGACGCGGATACCTCGGATGAGCTGATCTATAAGTTGTTCACTTCACCGGAGGTTCTGGGTGTTACTGCGGAAGAAATTGAGTGTGAAACCGGAACGCTTGCAATTCCGGAGATGGGAACCTCTTTTGTTCGCCAGATGCTGCTTGACTGTAAGCCGAAAAACTTTTCGGATTTGTTGCAGATTTCCGGTCTGTCTCACGGAACCGATGTATGGCTTGGCAACGCGCAGGACCTGATTAAGAGCGGAACCTGCACCATCAGTGAGGTTATCGGTACCCGAGACAGTATCATGCTCTATCTGATTTATCATGGTTTGGACCCGTCCATGTCCTTTAAAATCATGGAAATCGTGCGAAAGGGTAAGGCGCATAAGCTGTTGACCGAAGAACATGTCAAGGCGATGAAGGAACACGATGTGCCGCAGTGGTACATTGATTCCTGCTTTAAAATCAAGTACATGTTCCCGAAAGCGCACGCAGCAGCCTACGTTATCGCGGCAATTCGCTTGTGCTGGTACAAAGTACATTATCCGCTGGCATTTTATGCAGCGCACTTTACTGTCCGCGGAGAGGATTTTGACGCAGCAACGGTAATTCAGGGCAAGGATATGGTAAAACTGCGCATGAAGGAGCTGCGCTCAAAAGGAATGGAAGCGACTGATAAAGAGAAGAAAACTGCGGAGTGTCTGCACATTGCGTTGGAAGCGTTGTGCCGCGGAATCGAGTTTTTGCCGATCGATCTGTACCGTTCCCACGCGACCCGATATCAGATTGAGAACGGAAAGATTCGTCTGCCGTTCTGCTCGCTCAAGGGTGTTGGTGATGCTGCGGCAAACAGCCTGTATGAAGCAGCACAGCAGGGAGAGTTTATCTCGATGGATGAGATTGTTTCCCGTTCGGGTGTTTCCAAGACCGTCATTGAAACCCTCAAGGAATGCGGTGCTTTGGGCGATCTGCCGGAATCCAGCCAGATGACTTTGTTTTAGTCTACCTTTTCTTTACTAAAAGAGAAAGGTCAGACGCACATTCTGCGAATGTGATCTACCAAAAGAAAAGTGTTCGCTTACGGCACTAAGACGGATAGTTTGCTCAAAAGAGCAAGTGTGATAACACGAGCGAGCACCGTGTGCTGAAACCCAAATTTCGCATCAAACCAAAGCGCGATACAGCGTCCAGTTTCAAACTGGTGCCGTAGGCAAACTGGGTCCAGGCTCAGCCTAGTGAAGGATTTCACTCGTTACGACAAGAGTCCAGAGTTTTCACTCAGGACTTGCCAACCTTTGAAAAGTTGACAAAACCTTTGTTTGCCTTCGCCGTATAACCCATCACAAAATAAAATTTAGGCAACAAAAAATCCGCCGGTTTTCCGGCGGATTTTTGTTTTAGTTTTATTTATGCAAAGATTGCCTTAGCGCCAAAGAAGAGAATTACGATGATACCAAGCACAATGCGGTACCAGCCGAAGGCGGTAAAGTCATGCTTGCGGATAAAGTTCATCAGGAACTTGATGGCAAATAGAGAAACTACAAAAGCAACCAGCGAACCAATCAGAAGCAGTCCCCACTGGAATCCGGTGATGGAAGCAAGACCGGTTTTCAGGATGAATTTCAAAATCTTGTAGCCGCTTGCACCGAACATGACCGGAATTGCCATAAAAAAGGAAAATTCGGTCGCAACAAAACGGGAACAGGAGAGCAGCATTGCACCTAAAATAGTGGAACCGGAACGGGAGGTTCCCGGGATGATTGCCAGAAGCTGGAGAATACCAATGCAGACAGCGGTACGATAGCTTAACTGTTCGAAGTTACGGATACGCGGTTTCACACGATGATTGCGTTTTTCCAGCAAGATGAAGAGTACGCCATAAAAAATCAGAGCAATCGCGATTACGGTTGGGGTGTAAAAGTGCTCGGTAACCCAGTCGTCGACCAGCAAACCGATAACACCAATCGGCAGAATCGCAACGATAACCTTAAACCAGAGCTGGAAGGTGGAAAGGCGTTCTGCTCGAGATTTTGCCCGAGAGAATGGGTTTAACTTGTTGAAGTAGAGGACAACAACTGCGAGAATCGAACCAAGCTGAATGACGACATAGAACATATCCATAAAGTCTTTTGGTTGTTGCAGCTGCAAAAATGTGTCGGCGAGGATCATGTGTCCGGTGCTGCTGATTGGCAGCCATTCGGTAATGCCCTGGATAATACCAAGAATTACCACTTTCAGAATTTCAATCAGTTCCATAAAGTATCAGTCTCCTATTATTTTGTGTCCATTGGTCGTAGTTTCCATTATAGCATATCTGTCGGAAAAATAGAAGTAAAATATGAAAAAAACAAAAAAATGACCGGTGTTTTAAGCCGGCCATTTTTGATTTTGTTATACATTTTCAGTGGAGCTGCCGAGTGTAAGTGCTTCCTCACTTTCAAGTTCTTCACTGTAATAGCGGTCTATCTCAGTGGCTTGCTGAATTTCCTGGACGGAATAGCGCATGGCAAAGTGGTCATACAGCCAGATGGAGTAATCTCCCTCTGGACAAAGGGCCTCTACATAAACAGAAAGGTTTGGATATGACACGGTGGACAGATTGTCGAGCAGGGTGCGGACATTCTGCGAAAAGCTGCTGAGATTTTCTTGCTGCTTAAGGGTAAAATACAGTGTAACACTGTCACCGGAGGTAAGCTCATTGATCGAAATGCTTTGTGTGGAAGGGGAGACACTGGAGATATCACACTCTACGTTGAGCGATGCAACAGGAATATTTTCCGGAAGCTGCTGATAGATTTCATTTTCAATCTCGCCGCAAACCTGTTCTTCCACCTTCCAGTTTGCAGGTCCATAGGTCATATATAAAGGATAAAACACAGAAAAGCATCCTGCAATCAAAATGACAGTCAGACTGAAAAAGGTCCCCATAAAATCGTAGCGGAGATTTTCTCCTTTATGGCGAAAATACTGCCATAGAGTTTCTATCCCCAGTAAGATCAGCAAAATAGGGGAGAACTTCATCAGGGAAAACAGATCAAATGGTTTAAAGAAAAAACAAATCAAAAGAACACCACAAACAACCAAAGTGACTCCCATCGTCGCAGTGCCGATTCGCCGTGTCGGTTCAGTGCAGTTGGAGGGATGGTGAGAGTGTGGAACCTGATATGCTTGTTCCTTGTTTTGAGAATAATCAGAATTTTCGTTCTGGTTTAACATGACAAACACCTACTTTTTCAATTCAAAAGATGAATCCATCTGTATACCAGGTCATCAGGAGGGGACTACAGCGATGCCTGATGACCTGGTAAAAAGGAGAACTAGCTTTCGGATGGATGGGTGGAATCTTCGTCGTGATATTCCTGGTATTCCTGATAATCGTCTTCGATTGCTTTGTGAGGAATGCTTTCGCGAATCAGGCGAAGTCCCAAAAGAATGATGACAACAGCAAGGATCAGGGCTGGGAGATCACTGAAAAATGGATAGAGGTTGATGCTAAAATATGCAGCCAGATAAGGGAGAACGATGTTGTAAAGCAGGATGTAAACACCCAGTGCAATCAGCAGGATACCTCCAAGCAGATGTCTGCGCTGGAAAAACTCTGTAACTTTCCGAACATTCAGGGAGTCCAGATGGAACAGAAAATCGTCGTGAGGAAGAAATTCATAGCTCATCGAGCGAAGGTTGAGTGTGTCAAAGAATGCGTAAAACCAGATGACCGGAAGGATAAAAGCAAAGATACCAAGTCCCAGAACACCGGAAACAGCGAAAACAAAACAGAATGCCAGCATAAGGGAGATGCCCCGCTTCATGTAACCGAGATACATCTGTCCGGCTCCCGGCCACAGGCCAAATAAAAAGGTAAGAATTCTACTTTTTCTCATATCAAAAACTCCTTTTGGCAGATAAGCTGCCCCAAAAACTTTTTGGGAATGATAACATGGTAATTACAACCATGTTATCATTCTGATTGTACATTCATCCATAAAGAAACTCTTTTCGTTTAATTGTTCATCCATAAAGAAACTTTTTCAGCATATACTATTTGGAAGGTGGTGTATGTCTTGGCTGATGAAAGCTGTTTTGTATCGAATGGAAAAAGTCATTAATACTGTCCGAGATTTCGCTGGTTTGCTCCAGGATACTCTGGGAAGAAGTATACAGCCCATCCAGCAGATTGTTCACCCTCTTTGAGAAATTTTTGTCCGACAAAATGCCGCCGCTCCAGAAAACAAAGGTAAGGGAGGCTGCAACAGCCACAGAAGCCGCTTTTTTAAAGTAGAAGACCCTTGTTTTGTTCTGAATTGTTTGCATGACCGAGTCGTGCAGGGAAGCGGGTGGTTCCATCAGATGCACCACTTCTGGCAGCTCTTGGCCGGTATCCAAATCGACTGGAGCATCGGAACAAAGAATCTCTGTATAGCGTTCCAGGCATCGGTCACAGAAAGAAAGATGCTCGGAAACTTCCAGACTTTGCAGGGAATCCAGTTGCTCGTCTATCAAAAGTTTGAATGCCAGATCGGTCAGGTGACCGTCAGCAGTGAAGAGTTCCGGTTGGGATGAGCCGGCTCTGATGTCCGATGATGTGCTATTTTGTTTCATCATGATATACCTCCTTTATCTGTTTTTGCAGGATCGATCTTGCCCGATAAAGCTGGGTTTCTACCGTCTTTTTGGGGCGGCCGAGGAGATCGGCAATTTCCTGTGTGTCTTTTTCCTCGATAAATTTTAAGATACAAACTTCACGATAAGGTTCCTTGAGGGAACGGATCATCTGTTCGATGGTTCCGGAACCTTCCTTTGAAATGTACATCTCGTCAGGCTGCTGAGAGGAGTCAATCTGCTTGACCGAAGCCAGTGTTTCCACCGAATCTTCCTCACTGCTTGCCAGCATTACCCGTCGGGAATAGGCGCTGTTTAGATAATCCTTTGCCTTGTTGGTAGCAATCCTTGCAATCCAAGGCTTGTAGTTATCCCCCTGATAGGTATCGATGTGACGATAGGCGGAAAGGAATGTTTCCTGTGACAGGTTTTGCGCCTCGTGATAATCTTTCACAAACTGGTAACAGATGGTGAATACCAGCTTCTCATATTTCGTCACAAACTGACTGAATTCCCGTTGTGTCATGCAAAGTATTCACCCACTTTCTGATCCAAAATGAAAGAACAAACCTTTTTGAAAAGAAAACAACGCGGAAATATTCACAGTAAAATGACATTGGAAATAAGCCTGTTTTACCGTTTTTCGTATCATATTTGTGAAACCACTGATAGGGGATGCGCTACTTTTCAGAAAAGTTTGTCTGTAAGTTTCCTTACACTGATAAAACGATGAGGAGAAAGAAGATACTTCAAAAAAATTTATTTTTTTTGAAAATTTGATTTCATCGCATAATTATCACAATTATGATACACTTCTTAAAAGAGAAAGGCAAGAAAAGTTGTATTACTTGATTGACACTTGACTGATTTTGTAGTACCCTTTAAGAAAAATACTATAACGCTTCAAAGGAATCAAAACTTTTGTCATACAAGGAGGAATCCAAATGAATTCAAAAAAGATTCTCTTGCTGACGACGTTGATTGCATCTTTGGTGCTGATTGCTTTTGTTGCATTTTTTTCCCGTTTTATTCTGAACATTGATTTTGGTTCGGCTGTTGGGCAGACCAGCGCGTCTGTAACAGAGGAAGAGGAAAAACAGGAAGAAGCAAACGAACAGCAGCCTGAAGAAGAAACGTCAGGAGAACAGACGTCTAAAGAAGAGAGCGACAACAAAGAGGAGAAAGAGGACGAAGACAAGAAGGAAGAGGATAAGGACGAAAAAGATAAAGAAGAAGCTTTCGAAACCTCTTCTACCATCAAGACTGCATCCATTACAGTGGAAGCAAAGGAAAATAGCGGCAAACTGACGGTGGATGATGCCGAAAAGCTTACCGAACTTTTAAAAGAGATCAATGCGCTCAAGCTGATGAGCGTTGCACAGTCGGTTGGCATGCAGGACGCATCCTGGAACGCATCCCTTAACTTAAGTATGGCGGATGAAACCGCGATCAGCTGCAACCTTTATGAGTCTACTTTGTCCGGAAGCAAGACAACCCTTTCCACCGGTCCCAAGACATATGAATCGACAGAATCGGTCAGCAACATCAAAAAGCTGCTGGAAAGCTGGATGGAGGAAGAGCAGAAAGCAAACGGCCTTAATCTTGCAGCAGATCAGTTTGAACAGGCAACCCGCGTGCTGACTGCAAATCCATTTACTCTGGAAGTACAGGATATTGCATCCAGCAAATCTGCTTTGCAGCAGGCAATGAGCAAACTGAAAGTAACCGAAACCTATACTGACAATGTTCATCCGGGTGTAGAATACAGCGGTACCAACCTGCTGAATCTTGCGGATGATACCAACACACTGTTTACCTTTGAGTTTTATGAAACCGGTATTCTGGCATACCGCTCCGAAAACAGCAAGGAATTTTATGCTTGTGAAGAACAGAGCCTGAAAACTTTCTATCAGACGGTTGAGCAGATCTGTTCCCAGTATGCGGCTACACCGGCACATCTTGCTATGATGGACTACGGTGCATTGTCCGGTATGCAGGCTTCCAGCACAACCGGAACATCCCGCAAGGAAGTTGGACTTATCCGCGAACATGCACAGAATCTGTTCTATTTCCTGCAGCAGGTTCATGTCAGCAAGGGCAGCATGAAAGAGGAAAGTGCAATGTTCAGCCGTCCGGAATATCATGTAGACATCGAGTTTAATAATGGCACTGTTTACGGAGTTGATATTAACAAAGGCAGTCTGCTGGTTCAGGTAGGGGATGGCTCAATTTACCACTATACGCTGGTTGGAGACAACAATCTGGAACTGCTCCGTGCAGAGCTGGAACGTGTAACCACCGATGATTAAATGATTTAGTAAAAAGAGACGAAAAGAATTTCCTTTTCGTCTCTTTTTTTCTGTCTATATTATCAGAGAAAAGATGCGCTTAAATTAAGAGGAGAAACTTGAAGAAATATTACACTCGTGATAGAATAAAATCAGGAATCAATTCCAATTCAAGGTTCGGAGGTGTTTTTATGAAGAAGTTGATTCGAAGAATGCTAGCATCGGTTCTGACAGTGTGTATGCTGCTGGGAATGATGCCAGCTTTGGCAGCAGAGACGCCGGACCCGTTTGCACTCAAAGGGGTGGAGAGTGTCACCTACACATCTGGTTCACACTCATTGATTGTGACAGACAATGCAACGGTCAAGAAGGTTGTAGCGGCACTTGTTAATTCCGGTGCACAGAAAGCAAACATTAATCCGAATACGCCCACCGGTATGTCATTGCTGATCAAAGGGGAAGAATGGTCATATCATTATTGGACACCAGCAAGTCCGGATTCTGACCAGAAGATCACCGAACTTTGGGTAGACGGCGAAGGGTATCGCACCAAGAGCGATCTGCGACCGGTATTTACGATGCTGGAAAATCAGAGAAAGCAGCTTGATCCATACGGCTATTTTACTTGGGATCAGGACCAAACCTGTATTGGACTACTGGACAACGCTGCGCGCAAGGCGACCTTTGTTGAGGTTTATGAAAGACGGACTGAAATTTTACAGCTGCTGCAGAGTATTGCCCCAAGTAAAATTACAGCAGCCAATCAATCAGCACTTGGCAAGCAGCGCACCGGTGTATCGGAAATGCGAATCCAGATCGACAGCAACAGCTATTCCTATCAGCTTTATGAAAAGGGACTGTCCGTCACCAAATACACGCTGGACGGCGCGAATGCAACAGAATATTTTGTTTGTGATGCTTCTGCTATTCAGAAGCTGGCAGACCAGATGAGTAAAACCTACAACGAGGACAGCTACAAGACCTCGACTTGGCTTGCAATCATCAATCCTGCCCGCGTAAAGAGCCTCAATGTAAAATTCAAGGAAGAAAAATATCAGGACAACATCCTGAGTGAACTGTATGCCCAGCAGATGTTGGATTATCTGCGGGAGATTGCGGTTGAAGAATTTTTGGGTACAACGACCTCTGTTTGGAAGAGTCCGGATGCAGAGTTCCAGCTTGGATTTACAAGCGGTGTCAGCTACCGTATCCAGCTGCTGAGTGGTAAAATGAGAATCTATGCCTCGGACATGAAGCAGGTGCTGGAATACACCACAAGGGAAGTATCGGTTGATCGACTGATAGACTATGCAAAACAGCTGATTCAAAATCAGAAAGACGGAGAATATAAACCAAATCCTTCTACGGCAAAACCGGTAATTTACCTTTACCCAGAGAAAGAAACCGAGGTTTCGGTGCAGCTGGACTTTAACGGAACGCTCACCTCGGTTTATCCGGAAAATCCACAGAACACAACTTCCTCCTGTGCATGGAAGGTAACTGCTGCTCCAGATGGAACGCTCACCGATGCGCAGGGCAGAAACTATCGCTATCTGTTCTGGGAAGGGGTAGCGGATGTTGACTGGAAACAGGAGAGTGGATTCTTTGTCAAAGCTGAGGATGCGCGGGAATTCTTGGAAGAAAAACTCACGATCTTAGGTTTAAATGATATTGAGCAGAACGATTTTATCACCTATTGGCTGCCAGTATTGCAGGAAAACGGCGAGAGCTTTGTTACCTTTACGGGCAAGCAGTATACCGATGCCGCTAAGCTGACCGTCACACCGAAACCGGACAGTGTTCTTCGTGTGCAGATGCTGATTTCTAAGGTGGATGACACAAATCGTGCCGAATTTGAAAAGCTGCCGGAGCAGAAATTAACAAGCTTTGAGCGGAAAGGTTTTGTCCTTGTTGAATGGGGCGGCACCAGCGGGTTGAACCCGCAAACTGTTTCGCGCTTTGGTAAATCTTAAAATTCAGGTTTCAGCACGCGGCGGCGGGTTGAGCCCGCGAACAGTTCGCCTACGGTGCAAAGACGCCAGCTTGAAGCTGGACACTGTTCGGCTCCGCCGCAAAGACAGGATAGCTGAAAAAAAATAAAGTTTTTTGTCAAACTTTTGTACACAAAAGTTTGTGGGGGTACGGGGGCAACGCCCCTGTGACACTCAACAGAATAAATAAATAGAATAGGGGCAGTGACCAAAATCAGTGCTGTGGTACGAGAGTACCCCAGCGTAAGCTGGCTGTATGCTTTATTTAAGAGTAGGATATAAATTCCCTGTCATACATGAGAATAGAAGAGAAAACTGAAAAGAGCCTGTCATTTGACAGGCTCTTTTATCATCGAAAACTTATTTTACAGTTGCATCTTTGTTTGCATCAGGATCGATACCGCGTTCTTTTAAGAAGATGCGAACAGCTTCTTCAATCAGGTCGCAGCTCTTCTGGATGCCGAGCAGCGAGGTATTCAGACACAGGTCATAGGTTCTGGAGTCGCCCCAGTCCATACCGGTTACGCTGCGATAATATTTTTCACGGTCCTTATCCATCTTCTTAATTTTCTTGCGGGCTTCTTCCTTGCTGACACCATAGATATCCGCAATATGGTCGATGCGGTCTTCCATATCCGAATAGAGGAAAATGCGAATGCAGTTTGGATTGTCCCTGAGCAGATAGTCAGCACAACGGCCGACAATTACACAGCTGCGGGTACTTGCAAACTCACAGATCAAACGGCTCTGTACACCGATCAGTTCCGCTTCGGTGGTGACATAGTTAAATGCAAGGCTGTTGCCGCCATAAGCGACAGGGAAAACGTTCTGCATAAAGTTCATCGAGCGTTCATCAATGCTGGAAAGATATGCCTCGTCCACATCCAGCTCTTTGGAAGCGCAGGCAAGAATTTCCCGGTCATAGTAATGGATGTTAAAGCGTCTGGCAAGCTCTTTGCCGACCATTCTGCCGCCGCTGCCGCGCTCTCTTCCGATTGTGATTACAAATTTCTGGTTTTTACTCATAAGGACACCCCCTTCTATAATTCCATTATAGCACAAAACAACAAAAAGAAAAGCTGAAAATAAAAATTTTAATACAAATCTATCAAAGTGCAATATTAAACTTTACGATGTAAAGGAATCATCTACTTTTCATTTACTTTGCTGCCTGATATGATATAATAGAGAAATATTGGAAAAAGGGAACAAGGGAAAGGAAGATGACAGGATGGAAAAACAGGAGATCCTCACGAAACTTCTGAAAGATGACCTAAAGCCTGCGTTAGGAGTAACCGAACCGGGAGCAATTGCCTATGCGGTCAGTCTGGCTGTGCAGCAGCTTGCAAAGCAAAGTCCAGACAGCATACCGGAACGGGTGAAGGTTGTTCTTAACAGCGGAATTTACAAAAACGCCTTTACCTGTGCCATTCCAAACAGCGAGCATCTGGGAAATGAATATGCCGCAGCACTTGGACTTTTGGGAGCAGATCCAAGTCGTTTGCTGGAATGCCTGTCCACCGTTCATCAGATGGATAGAGAAGCGGAAAAGCTGATTTCTCAGGGAAAGGTTACGGTGGAGCTGGGAGAGATTTCGGCGGACATCTCGATTGATGCACTGGTTACCGGAAAGGATGGAAAAAACGTTCGGGTCATCATCACCGGTTCGCACACCCATGTCAGCAGAATTTTGTACTGCGAAAAAACGATCTGGGAAGACAAAAAAGAAGAAAATCACGGAGAAGAAAAACAGGCAGCGATTCATCGTTATACCGTTCGGGAGCTGCTTGACTATGTGCAGACAGTTCCAGCAGAAGAAATTGACTTTTTGATGCAGGCGCATGAGATGAATCATCAGCTGTTTTTATCCGCGCTTGATTCACCAAAGCCGACCTGTACTCCTTGCCTTCTTGCAGAAAATGGGGGCAAGATCATTTCGCAAGACGAGCAGAAAACGGCGGCACTTCTTTGTGGCGGTGCAATTGAAGCAAGAGTTTTAGGGCTGGAGCATCCGGCTATGAGTGTGACCGGTTCGGGTGCGCACGGAATCATTGCGACCTTGCCGCTGTATGCAGTGTATCAGGTAAGACACTGCAGCAGAGAAGAGCTGCTGCGGGCAACGGCGCTCAGCTTCCTGATCTGCATGTACATCAAGGAATATTCCGGTAAGCTGTCGGCATTTTGCGGATGTGCCATTGCCGCGGGAACTGGTGCGGCGTGCGGGCTTGCATTTTTAGATGGTGCAGAAAAGCGGGAAGAACGCATCCATGCGGTCATCAACAACATGGCAAGCTCGATTACCGGAATGATCTGTGACGGGGGAAACCACGGCTGTGTGATGAAAGGACTGGCTGCGGTGGATGCTATGTGGCGCGCAAACAATCTGGCAAGGTGCTTTGTTATGATCGAAAGCATCCATGGAATCAATGGGTCGACCCCGGAAGAAACCATGAAAAACATGGGGCGCATTGCTTCTCCCGGTATGGAAAAGACCGAGGAGGAAATTGTGCGCATTATGCTGCAAAAGCAGAAAATACAGTAACAGCAAAAATACCGGGATACCACTTATTGTGAAACCAAAAGAAATATGATATAATAACTAAGTATGTAAAGAAAAAGGAGGAGGAAGTGCGTGGTTATACTGGGTATTGACCCTGGCTATGCCATTGTAGGCTGGGGTGTTTTGGAATATCAGGGAAACCGCTTTACCATCCGCGGATATGGTGCGATCACCACTCCGGCGGGAATGGATTTTCCTCGCAGACTCCAGATGATTTATGAGGATATGAACACCGTTTTGCAGAAATATCGTCCGGATGTTCTGTCCATCGAAAAGTTATATTTCACCAACAACAAGACCACCGGTATTGATGTGGCACAGGCAAGAGGGGTCATCCTGCTTGCAGCTACCATGCATGGACTCAAGGTGCATGAGTATACCCCGATGCAGGTTAAGCAGTCGGTGGTCGGCTACGGCAAGGCGGAAAAACGGCAGGTGATGGAGATGACCAAAACATTGCTGCGTCTGCCTTGCGTGCCAAAACCGGACGATACCGCGGATGCACTGGCACTGGCAATCTGCCATGCTCATTGTGCAGGAAGTAATTTTTCTTACAGCCAGCGATATGAACAGGAACTGAGGAGGGCAGTCCATGATTTATAGTTTAAGAGGAAAGCTGATTCATGTGGGGGAAAATACCGCTGTCATCGAGTGCGGCGGAGTGGGCTATCTTTGCAGCACCACCCGAACCACCCTCAATGCGCTGCCTGCTCAGGGGTCGGAGGTAATGCTCTATACCTACATGAATGTGAGGGAAGGGGCAATCGACCTCTTTGGTTTTGCCACCATTGCAGAGCAGAACTGTTTTCGCCGTCTGACCTCCGTTTCTGGTGTAGGTCCAAAGGTCGCACTGGGAATTTTGTCCGAACTAAAACCGGATCAGCTGATGCTGAGTCTGGTTTCGCAGGATGTCAAAAGCCTGACCCGCGCGCCGGGTGTCGGCAAGAAGCTGGCAGAACGAATTTTGCTGGAACTGCGGGATAAGGTTAAAAATGAGGAACTGAGCCAGCAGCTTCAGCAGGTAAGCCAGGTGAGCGATCAGCTGGCGTCTGGCAGCGGAAATATCGCCGAGGCAGTGTCGGCTCTGGTCGTTCTGGGATACAGCCAGAGCGAGGCTGCCCGCGCAATTGCGGGCCAGCCTGCAGAGACCAGCGTTCAGGACCTGATCAAGACAGGACTGAAAAAACTTGCCGGTTCAAGATAAACCGAAGGGGATTTTGTGTTTTGATTCTTCGGATAAAAATGGGAAGGAGAAACGGATATGCTGGAAAATGAGATGGACTTTGAAAACCGGATTATCGCTCCGGAATATACCTCAATGGAAGATTCCGATGTCGAGACCTCCCTTAGACCAAAGACCCTTTCGGAATATATTGGCCAGGAAAAAGCAAAGGAAAATCTGTCGATCTTTATGCAGTCGGCAAAGATGCGCGGGGAAGCGCTCGACCACGTACTGCTTTATGGCCCTCCGGGTTTGGGTAAGACGACTCTTGCCGGTATCGTGGCAAACGAGATGGGGGTCAATCTGCGGGTAACTTCCGGTCCAGCTATTGAAAAGCCGGGAGATCTGGCGGCGCTGCTTACCAATTTAAGTGAAGGGGATATCCTGTTTATCGACGAGATCCACCGCCTTTCCCGTTCGGTTGAGGAGATCTTGTATCCGGCGATGGAGGACTATGCACTGGACATCATCATTGGAAAAGGTCCATCGGCACGCTCCATCCGCATCGACCTGCCAAAGTTTACCCTGATTGGTGCAACGACCCGCGCCGGTCAGATGACCTCTCCGCTGCGTGACCGATTTGGTATGCTGCTTCGTTTGGAGCTTTATAAGCCAGAGGAGCTTTGCCAGATTATCACCCGAAGTGCGAAAATTCTGGAAGTGGAATGTGAAGAAGAAGGAGCGCTCGAGCTTGCAAGACGAAGCCGCGGCACACCTCGAATCGCAAACCGCCTGCTGAAGAGGGTTCGTGACTATGCGCTGGTGCTGGGTGATGGAAAGATCAGCCGGGAGATCGCTGACGTGTCACTGGACAAGATGGAAATTGATAAACTGGGGCTTGACTCTAACGATATCCGTATTCTCAAGACGATCATCCGAAATTATGGCGGCGGTCCGGTTGGTGTAGAAACACTGGCTGCTGCGGTCGGGGAGGAGACGGTCACTATCGAGGATGTCTGCGAACCATATCTGATGCAGATTGGTTTTTTGGTACGCACTCCTCGCGGAAGATGCGTTACACCGCTTGCGTATGACCATCTTGGACTTGCTCGTCCGATGGGAGACGAGATGCAGCTCCGTTTTGACCAAATTGAATTTGGACACGATTCGCGCAGTTAGCAGAAAGTAAATAAGAAAGTTTTGTGCCCGCGTAGTACGGGTTCTGTTAATCAGCAGCTGCTATTTGACAAAAACAGAAGTTTTTTGTCAAACTTTTGTACACAAAAGTTTGCGAGGGCTTGGGGGCAGCGCCCCTGTGAAACTTCATAATCAAATATAAAATCGTTCGGGACTGGATGCCGTTTCGATGCTGTGGTACGTGAGTACCCCAGCGTAAGCTGGCTACACCGTTTGTCAGAATACTCATTCGTTTGAAGAAAAATAAGGAAAGTGCGTCAAAAAACGTACATATACTGAAAATACGAATCGAATATAAAACAAAAGGAGTGAAACCCTATGGGAAGAATTTTTGGAACCGATGGTGCGCGCGGCGTTGCAAACACCGAAATCAGCTGTACTTTGGCAATGGATATCGGACGTGCGGCAGCGATGGTGGTTGCAAGGGATCATAAGAAAAAACGCCCGCTGTTTCTGGTAGGACATGATACCAGAATTTCTCACGATATGCTGGAAAGTGCAATTTCGGCAGGACTTTGCTCGGTGGGAGCAGATGTTGTCACACTGGGCACCGTACCAACTCCAGCAGTTGCATATCTGGTAAAAAACAGCGATGCAGATGCTGCTATCATGCTCTCGGCATCGCACAATCCGTATGAGTTTAACGGAATCAAGATCTTCGGTTCGGAAGGCTTTAAGCTGACCGACGATGAGGAATATGAGATTGAGGGAATTGTCCTCGACCATGTTCTGCCATACGATTTAAAATGGAATGATGAACTTGGTACCATCCGCAGCGGTGAAAATATGGTGGAAGACTACATTGACCATATCGTTTCCACCGTTTCATGTGACCTGTCCGGACTTCGTGTAGCAGCAGACTGTGCAAACGGAAGCGCTTCGGCAACCGCTGCAAAAATTTTCCAGAAGCTGGGTGCAGATGTCACCATCTTAAACGACAAGCCAAATGGTATCAATATTAACGATAACTGTGGTTCGACCCACATTGAAGCGCTGGGAAAATATGTAAAGGAAAACGGATATGATCTGGGTGTTGCTTTTGACGGCGATGCTGACCGCTGCCTTGCAGTGGATGAAAACGGTGAGCTTGTTGACGGTGACCGCCTGATTGCAATTTTTGCTTCCCAGATGAAACAGGAAGGACATCTTGCAAACAATACCGCTGTTGTTACCATCATGAGCAACATGGGATTCTTCAAATTTGCAGAAGAAGCAGGAATCCATGTTGAGAAGACAACAGTCGGTGACCGTTATGTGCTTCAGAATATGCTGGAACACGGTCATTGCATCGGCGGTGAGCAGTCCGGACACATCATCTTCCGCGAATATATGACAACCGGAGATGGTCAGCTGACTGCAGTACAGCTTTTGTCCGCGCTGAAGAAGAGCGGTAAGAAACTTTCGGAACTTGCTTCTCTGATGAAGGTTTATCCGCAGGTAATGAGAAATCTGCGTGCAGACAAAGAAATGAAAAAGATGGTTAAAATCGATGCAGGTGTGCTCAGACGTCAGGAAGAGCTGGAAAAACAGATGAACGGCAACGGCCGTATCCTGGTTCGTCCATCGGGCACCGAACCGGTTATCCGTGTCATGGTAGAGGGACCGGAGATCGAGCTGATCGAACGCATCGCAGAGGATATGGAACAGACAATCGTAGAAAGGTTAGGCTATAATGAGGACTGCAAAGGATTGGAAACAATTTGAGGTAATTGATACTTCCGGCGGTGAAAAGCTGGAGCGTTGGGGCGACGTCATCCTGACCCGTCCGGACCCGCAGGTTATCTGGAACACTCCAAAAGGGGATGTGTGGAGAAAGACCAATGCCCGTTATCTTCGTTCCTCCAGCGGCGGCGGAAAATGGGAAATCAAAAATATGCCCCGCGACCACTGGACCATCGAATATAAACAGCTTCGCTTTAAAATCAGCCCGACCGGATTTAAGCATACCGGACTGTTTCCGGAGCAGGCAGTCAACTGGGACTTCATGGCGGATAAAATCAAAAATGCCGGCAGAGAAGTAAGTGTCCTGAACCTTTTTGCCTATACCGGCGGTGCTACCCTTGCCTGTGCTGCGGCAGGAGCGAAGGTCTGCCACGTTGATGCTTCCAAAGGAATGGTTGCATGGGCAAGAGAAAACGCACAGCTTTCCAATTTGCAGGATAAGCCGATTCGCTGGATTGTGGACGATTGCAAAAAGTTTGTTGAACGCGAGATCCGCCGCGGCAATCGTTATGACGGAATCGTCATGGATCCGCCTTCCTACGGCAGAGGCCCGGGCGGAGAGGTATGGAAGCTGGAAGACTCGATCTATGATCTGGTCGAGCTTTGTGCACAGGTTTTGTCGGATGATCCGCTGTTTTTCCTGTTAAACTCCTATACAACCGGACTTTCTCCGTCCGTTATGGAGTATATCCTTGGTGTGACAGTCGGCAAGCAGCATAAGGGAAAGGTATCCTCGTCCGAGATCGGACTTCCGGTCAGCCAGAGCGGCTATGTGCTTCCATGCGGCAGCACCGCAATCTGGGAAAAATAAAAACAGAAAAACACCGTATTTCTTGCAGGAGGTACGGTGTTTTTTGTGATATTTTTAAAAAAATTGTAAACAGGAATAAATTTTTCTCAACCCCCTTTTCTTTCCGGGTAAAATTGATTATACTAATGGAAGATTTGAACAAATTTGGCAGAGTGAAATCCAGCTTTTGAACAAAGGACAAGCTGGAATGGGTGGAGAGCAAAACCTTTTTGAGAAAGGATTGCATCTTCAAATTCAAAAAAAGGTGGTAAAAAACACGAATGAATGATTTTATCAAAGCACAGGGGATCAGCTTCAGCTACCATGTGGAAGAAGGACAGCAGCCGGTCAGCGTGTTTGAAGATCTGGATGTGACCATTCATGAGGGCGAACTGACCGCGGTACTGGGACATAACGGCTCGGGAAAGAGCACCTTCGCAAAGCATCTCAACGCGATTCTGCTTCCATCCGGCGGCAAGGTTTATATTGATGGGATGGATACCGCAGATGAGGAAAAGCTGTATGATATCCGTCAGAAAGTCGGCATGGTATTCCAAAACCCGGACAACCAGATCGTTGCCACCGTGGTGGAGGAAGATGTCGCATTTGGTCTGGAGAATATTGGGGTTCCACCAAAGGAAATGCGGGAACGTGTCGATCGCGCACTGATGGATGTCGGCATCTACGAATACAAAAAACATGCGCCGCACAGACTTTCGGGCGGACAGAAGCAGCGAGTTGCGATTGCTGGTATCATTGCGATGCGTCCAAAATGCATCGTACTGGACGAGCCGACCGCAATGCTCGACCCAAGAGGACGCCGCGAAGTTATGGAGACCATCCAGAAACTAAATCGGGAATATGGAATCACCATTGTGCTGATTACCCATTATATGGATGAGGCGGCACTGTGTGACCGTATCATCGTGATGGATTCGGGCAAGATCATTCTGGACGATACCCCGAAGAAGGTATTTTCCAATGTTCGGGAGCTGAAAACAGTAGGTCTGGATGTTCCGCAGACTTCCGAGCTGATCTATGAGTTTTTGAAGGAAGGATATAATCTGCCAAAAGACGTATTGACCGAGGATGAATGCATCAAGGCGATTACCACCCTGTTCCGCCGCAAGGGAATCAAGCCTGCAAAGCCGGAACAGCAAACTGAGGATTGTTCGCAGGAGATCGTGTAACCAGAATAAGACAGTATTCCAGAAATGGAAACGGTACTTGATAAAACACGCAGAGTAAGGAGAATGTAACAAGATGGCAGTCATTCGGACAGAACATTTGAGCCATGTCTATTCGGAAGGCACTCCGTTTGTCAAGATGGCAATTCAGGACGTCAACCTTTCGATCGAAGAAGGGGAGATGGTCGGTGTAATCGGACACACCGGTTCGGGAAAATCTACCCTGATTCAGCATTTAAACGGATTATTAAAGCCAACCTCCGGAAAAATTTATATCGATGGGGAAGATATGTGGGCGGACAAGGCAAAGCTGCGCGAAATCCGCTTTAAGGTTGGGTTGGTGTTCCAGTATCCGGAATATCAGCTGTTTGAGGAAACAGTTTACCGGGATATTGCATTTGGTCCAAAGAATATGGGACTGAGTGAGGAAGAGGTGGACAAGCGGGTTCGTCAGGCGGCAGCATTTGTTAATGTCACCGAAGAGATGATGAACAAATCGCCGTTTGAGCTTTCGGGCGGTCAGAAACGCCGCGTTGCGATTGCAGGCGTGTTGGCAATGAATCCAAAGGTGCTGATTTTGGATGAGCCAACTGCGGGATTGGACCCAAAAGGTCGTGACCGCATTTTAGGACAGATTCAGGAGTATCAGCAGGATCAGAAAAATACCGTTCTGATTGTCTCCCACAGCATGGAGGACGTAGCCAAATTTGCAAAAAAGGTTCTGGTTATGAATCAGTCCAAAGTGTTTATGTATGATGACACCGAAAAGGTGTTTGAGCATGCTTCCGAGATCGAGCAGATGGGTCTGGCAGTTCCGCAGGTAACCAAAATCTTTATGCGCCTGGCAGATATGGGCTATCCGGTCGATCCACACACCTATACCATCCAGGCGGCAAAACAGCAGGTACTTCGCCTGTTTGAAGAGCAGGAAGCAAAACAGAAGAAGGGAGGAATGTAAGATGCTGAGAGATATTACCATTGGACAGTATTTCCCGGGACATTCCTTCATTCACAAGATGGACCCGCGCATGAAGATCATTGCGTCGGTGCTGTACATCGTGATTCTGTTTGTGGCATCCCGCCCGCTCGGACTGCTGCTTGGTATTTTGATGGTGGTCATGATGTACATGATCTCCAAAATTTCGGCAAAAATGGTGGCTAAAAGCTTAAAACCGGTGGTGCCGATTATCATTTTTACCGCAGTCTTAAACCTGTTTTTTATGACAGGACCAAGTGAACCGTTGGTATCCTTTGGATTTATCCATATTTATCCGGAAGGCGTTGCCATGGCAGTTATGATGGCAGTGCGCATCATGTGTTTGATTGCAGGAACCTCATTGCTGACCTATACCACCTCTCCGATTGAACTGACCGATGCCATCGAGGTGCTGATGGGCCCACTTAAAAAGGTGAAGGTTCCGGTTCATGAGATTGCTATGATGATGACCATTGCCCTGCGCTTTATCCCGACTTTGATTGAAGAAACCGATAAGATCATGAATGCGCAGAAGGCAAGAGGTGCTGACATGGAAACCGGCAGCCTGACTCAGAGAGCAAAAGCGTTGATCCCGATTCTGATTCCGCTGTTTGTATCGGCATTTCGCCGTGCAGATGAACTTGCACTGGCTATGGAGTGCCGCTGCTACCGAGGCAGCGTGGGACGTACCCGCATGAAGCAGCTGGAATATGCAAAAAGAGACTTTGTGGCACTTGCAGTAATGCTTTTGTGCCTGGCGCTGGTCATTGTCATCAATATCTATTTTCCAAAGATGATCTGATCACAATATCTTTTCTTCCCTGAAGTTACTGCTTCAGGGATTTTTTTCCAGAAATCCCAAATCTTTTGTTTTTTCATGGAATAAATTACAAAAAAGCAGCCACTTTATGAAGGGAAGGTTGTCACGTAAGCATTTCTTAAAAACTGTCTTGCTATTTTGCGTAAAATCTGATACCCTTTATAGGTAACCTTTTCCGACAAGATACTTAATTTTTGTATCTTGGGAAAGGGGAAACAAAATCTTATCAGGGAGGTAGAGAACTTGGTTTTCAGCAGCCTGCTGTTTTTATTTCGTTTTCTTCCAATTGTTTTTTTGATTTATTATCTGGTACCGTTTAAACTGAAAAATACGGTTTTGTTTTTATCAAGCCTGTTTTTCTATACCTGGGGAGAACCAAAGTTTTTCCCGATTATGCTTATTTCCATCGGTGTGAACTATGTCGCCGGTCTTTTGATGGAAAAATATGATGAGAAACCCAAAGTCCGAAAAATTTGTTTTTGGGTTGCCTTTGTCGTAACCTTAGGATTTTTGCTTTTCTTTAAGTATACAAACTTTTTCCTTTCCAATATCAATGCTTTGTTTGGCATTGGGCTGCCGCTTTTGGATTCTTCGGAATTCCATCTGCCGCTGGGAATCAGCTTCTATACCTTCCAGATTCTGGCGTACACCATCGATGTTTACAAGCGCAAAATCAAGGTGGAGCACAACCTGATCGACTTTGGCGCCTTTGTTGTACTGTTCCCACAGCTGATTGCAGGTCCTATCGTTCTGTATTCGGACATCAACAAGGAGTTAAAGAACCGCAAAATTACCCTTGCACAGATTGAGGAGGGTGTGGGACTGTTCATCATGGGACTTGCAAGCAAGATTCTGCTTGCAGATACCATCGGCTCTTTGTGGACCGAGGTGCAGACTCTGGGATTTTCCAATGTATCCACTCCGCTTGTGTGGCTGGGCGTACTGGCATATAGCTTCCAGATCTATTTCGATTTCAGCGGCTATTCGCTGATGGCAATCGGTCTGGGAAGAATGCTGGGCTTTTACTTCCCGAAAAACTTTAACTACCCATATATTTCCAAAAGTATCACCGAGTTCTGGCGCCGCTGGCACATTACCCTCAGCTCGTGGTTTCGGGAATATGTCTATATCCCGCTGGGCGGCAATCGTGTCAAACGCTCCCGTCATTTCTTCAACATCTTTGTAGTGTGGTTTTTGACCGGATTCTGGCACGGTGCAAACTGGAACTTCATCTTCTGGGGACTGTATTTCTTTGTTCTTCTGATGATCGAAAAGACCTTCCTGTTAAAGCATCTGGAAAAGAGCAGAATTTTGTCGCACATCTATGTGATTTTCCTGGTAATGATCAGCTGGGCAATTTTTGCTCTGTCGGACATGTCTCTGTTGGGAGAGCTGTTTGTAAGAATGTTCTCGTTAAACGGCGGCATCGACTGGATCTACTATCTGCGTGACTATGCGGTTGTTTTTGTTTTGTGTGTGCTGGCATCCACTCCGGTGTTCAAAATCGCAGCGGATACCATCGGCAAAAACCGCATTATCCGCACCGTGTTCCTGTCGGCGGTACTGCTTGTTTCGGTTGCCTTCATGGTCGATTCGACCTACAGCCCATTTTTGTACTTTAACTTCTAAGGAGGACGGAAGATGAAAACAATCTTAAAATATCCAATGGCAATTTTGTTTTTTGCTTTTGTCCTGGGGATGTTTTTTGTCGATACCTTTAATGCGGACCGATACTATTCCGAGTTTGAAAATACGGTTCTCCAACAAAAACCAACTTTCAGCTGGCAGAGCTTTTCGGACGGAACCTTCGGCAATCAATATGTAAAATACATCAATGATCAGTTTGTCAAGCGCGATGACTGGATCACAATGAAGGCAACCGCTGATATGGCACTGGGAAGAACCGAAAGTCATGGTGTTGTTTATGGAAAAGACGGCTACCTGATGGAAAAGCTCCAGATTGTAGAAGAAAAACCAAGCACCGCCGGAACCAATGTTGTGGCAGAACGCACCTTTGACCGAAGTGTGGCTAACGTTCGAGCTTTTCTGGAGATGTATGACAAGGATGTGACTTTGTCCATCGTACCAAACTCCTATCCTGTTTTGGAGGATAAGGTTCCATACGCTCTGCCGATTGCAGATCAGGAAAAGTATACACAGCAGATCTACGATACCCTGTCTCAGGCGGATAATAGCCTTGAAGTGATCGATTTTACAGAGACACTCAAAGAGCACAGTGATGAGTATATCTACTATCACACCGACCATCATTGGACCACGCTGGGTGCTTATTATGCCTATGTGGAATATTGTCAGGAAAAAGGACTGACGCCGGTTTCTCTTTCTGATTTGGAAGAGAATAAGGTGGAGGATTTTTACGGAACCTTCTATTCCAAGGCAAAACGCCCAGGACAGGATTCGGATACCATCACCTGGTATGATGTACCGGTGGATGAGTTTGCCTTTGTCGCAAACACCAAGGAAGATCCGCAGCTGCTTGAGCTGGGAGAGATGGTAGAAGAAGATGGTCTCCAGCTGCTTTCGGTGGACAGCATGATGGACGAGCGTAAATTCCAGACACGCGATAAATATGCAGCATTTATGTGGGGCAACAGCGGATATGTGAAGATCAAGAGCTCCCATAATCTCGACCATCAGGACGGTAAGACCAGCCGTCTGCTGCTCTTTAAGGATTCCTATGCAAACAGCATGATTCCATACCTGACCTATAACTATGATGAGATTATCGTGGTGGACCTGCGGTATATGGCAAAGAATGTCAGCGAGCTGATGAAGGAAGATTTCGACGACATCTTTGTGATGTATAACTTCTCTACCTTTATTTCCGATATCTCTCTGGCAAACTTGAAATATTAAAATGAAAAGATGTGTCCTGATTCGGGCACATCTTTTTACAGCAACAGATTGACAAACTTCAATCTGTTGCTTATAATACCTCTGTCAGAATGATTGTGTCGATGAAGGGTGTCGGATTTTTTTGCAAAACAGGAGGAAGAAAGGTGAAACCAAAAGTAGCTTTTGTTTGTGTACATAATTCCTGCCGCAGTCAGATTGCGGAAGCTTTGGGGAAAGAGCTTGCTTCAGACGTTTTTGAGAGCTGTTCTGCGGGAACCGAAACAAAGCCGCAGATCAATCAGGATGCTGTGCGGATGATGAAAAAAATCTGGAATATTGATATGGAAGCTTCTCAATATTCCAAACTGATTTCGGAAATTCAGCCGGTTGATATCGTGATAACGATGGGGTGCAATGTGAATTGTCCGTATCTTCCGTGTCGATATCGGGAGGATTGGGGACTGGAAGACCCAAGTGGGAAAGAGGATTCTGCGTTTGAAGAAACAATTGAGCAGATTCATCACAAAATTTTAGATCTTAAACAACGTATCCAAAATGGAATCTGCTAAAAAAGAGTGTCGCCTTTGTGCGGCACTTTTTTTGTTGTGACGGAAATAATTCATCTAATGGGTATGATAGAGAGAATATGTCAGAATCATGAATTTTTTAAGTCTTTGTCATAAATTTGACAAGATTCTGCTTGACGCTCCCAAGAGGAAATGTTATGATTGCAGCACAGAAATAATCCGGAATTTGGATTAAATCTAGGAATTTCTTATAATAAAGGAGGATTTTTATCATGAAAGGTTTTGCAATGCTGGGAATCGGCAGAGTAGGATGGATTGAAAAGGAGAAACCTGTTTGCGGTCCACTGGATGCTCTGGTAGAGCCAATCGCAGTTTCTCCCTGTACATCGGACATCCACACTGTCTGGGAAGGTGCTATTGGTGACCGCCACGACATGATTCTCGGCCATGAAGCAGTTGGACGAGTTGTGGAAGTTGGTTCTCTGGTAAAAGACTTTAAGCCAGGTGACCGCGTTATTGTTCCGGCAATTACTCCGGACTGGGCTTCTTTGCAGGCGCAGGGCGGCTATTCGATGCATTCAGGCGGAATGCTGGCAGGATGGAAATTCTCTAACTTTAAAGATGGTGTGTTTGGTGAGCTGTTCCATGTGAACGAAGCGGATGGCAACCTCGCACTGCTCCCAGACAGCCTTGACCCGGCAGCAGCAGTTATGCTCAGCGATATGGTGCCGACCGGTCTGCATGGTGTTGAGCTTGCAGATGTTCAGTTTGGTGATACCGTCTGTGTTATCGGTATCGGCCCTGTTGGTCTGATGTCAGTTGCCGGTGCGGCAATCCGCGGCGCATCCAGATTGTTTGCAGTTGGTTCCCGTCCAAACTGTGTGGAACTTGCAAAAGAATATGGTGCCACCGACATCATCAACTATCGCGACGGCGATATCGTAAAACAGGTAATGGAACTGACAAAAGGTCAGGGTGTTGACCGCGTGGTTATCGCAGGCGGCGACAATGATACCTTTGCACAGGCAATCGATATGCTCAAACCAGGCGGCAGAATCGGCAACGTAAACTATCTTGGCTCCGGTGACTTTGTGAAAATCCCAAGGGTAGAATGGGGCTGCGGTATGGGTCATAAGACCATTGCAGGCGGTCTGATGCCGGGTGGACGTTTGAGAATGGAAAAACTGGCTTCTCTGATGGAAACAGGTAGACTTGATCCAGGTAAGATGCTGACCCATCGTTTCGAAGGCTTTGAAAATATGGAAAAAGCACTGATGCTGATGAAGGATAAACCAAAGGATCTGATCAAACCGGTCGTTATTATCTAAAAGACATAGAAAAATCCCTCTCCGAAAATCGGAGAGGGATTTTTTGTGCTGCACAGAAAATGATAAATTAAATAAATTGCATGGAATGATATTTTGTTTTTATAGGTAATGTGCTAGAATTGGTGAAAATAAAATTTCTGTATGGAGTAGATTGAAAGAAGGAACAATGTGTTGAAGAAAATTTTTGTATGTATTTTGGCAGCAATGTTGGCTCTTTCCAATGTGGGTTGTACATCGGTTCCCCAGCCAACGATGGAGGAACTGATGATGGAGGTAAACGCTGAGCATCAGGAAGTAGAAAAGGGTACAATTAATGCTTCACAATATGTGGGTGATCTGGTTGACCAGGATTTGAGATGGTCATATTATCCAAAAGAAGATCCAGCAGAGTATGATCCTGAGAAAATCTTGACGCAACAGCAGGCGATAGAGGATGTGACGTACCTCTTCAATGCATTTCACGATTGTTATGGCCCGTATGAATATTTTGGCGGTGCAGAAGTGTTTGATAAGGCAGAGGAAGCAATCAAGGCGGAACTGCAAACAAAAGAAACACTGACCGCTGCTGATCTGGAACAGATTTTATTGGAAAATTTGGCATTTATCAAAGATGGACACTTCAGTATCAATATGAAAAGAGCAAACCCGACAAAGATTCCATTTTTCTTCTGCGAGGTTGCCTTTGTTAAAACAGAAGAAGGTTATCAGACTACTGGGGGGAAAAGGGTAGAGTCAGTAGAAGGGTACAATAATCTGGATGAGCTGATGAAGCGCTCCATTTCGCCGGAGGGCAAATTGGTTTATTATCCAGTTTTATTAAAAGACTGTGATTTTTGGGAAGCTTTGAAATCGCCGCAAACCTGTGATGAGACGTTGACAATTCATTATAGTAATGGAGATACACAAGAATTAACGGCAGAGCCATATCAGATTTATACAGAAATGGATTTGCAAAACCCAGAAAATAATCAGATTAGCAAATTTTATGAAGACGAAAATATTCCGGTATTCCAGTTTAATCAGTTTGCTGAAAAACATATTGAAGAAATTTTAGACGGTGCTACAAAGCTAAAAGATGCACCAATTGCCGTTTTAGATTTACGTTCAAACAGTGGTGGTGATGGGGAAATACCATCGCAATGGCTAAACCAATATACTGGGAAAATAGTTCCAACCAATCGGTATAATATCGATACGAAATCAGGTAGGAAATTTAACGATCGCAGGGATAATTGGATTGAGAATGACAATCTCCTAATTATTCTTACAGGAAAATATTCTGCATCGGCTTCAGAGTTGTTTTTAGATTATTCCTACAATTTAGAGAATACGTTGATTATAGGAGAAAACAGTAACGGTTCTTTAGTTGGAACGTCTGGAAAAATCTCTTTGCCAAATAGTAGTTGTCAAGTTGATATTGGCGGAGGCACAATTTGCGTATTAGCAGAAGAAAACGACTGCTTCGAGGAACTACGGGGATTCTATCCCGATATCTGGGTTCCGGCAGGGGAAGCGGAAGAACTGGCAGTGAAGCTGATTGAGAATTTGAAATAGGAAGTGGAGAGAATGAAGCATAAGATAAAAATTTTAGTGGTTGCGCTGATGTGTATGCTGACTTCTGGCTGCTCAACAGTTCCCCAGCCAACGATGGAGGAAGTGCTGGCGGAGGTAAACGCAGAGCATGCGGCAATCCAAAAGGCAGATGTGAGTACCGAACAGTACTCACAGTATGTTTCATTTAGAAGTTCAATGAACCAAGATTTAAAGCCAGCTAAATCAGAAGGAAATAGCGAACTTTCATTAGAACAGGCGGAATTTGATATCAATCTCCTGTTTGACGGTTTGCATAAAACCTATGGGTTGTATGACCTTTATGGCGGAGACAAGGTCTTTGAAGCAGCGCGTCAGCAGGCACTTACAGATTGTAAAAATGCTGGCAAAATGAATGCGGATGTACTTCGGCAGATTATACAGAATAATCTCTCTTTTATTCATGATATGCATTTTACGATTGATGGAGAAAATATTTCAGAAGGACTTTATCCATGTTTTTTCACAGAGATTTCCTTCCAAAAGATATCAGACGGATACAGTACAATAGATGGTAAAGTAGTCGAGTCGGTCGATGGAGCGGATAATTTGGATTCTCTTTTTAAACGATCTTTGACAAGAAAAGGAGAGATTGTTTATTGGCCCGTTACGTTTGCAAAAGAAGAGGAAGCAACAAAAAATCCACCATCTTTAACAATTCATTATAGCGATGGCAGTTCACAAACAATAACAGCACAACCCTATGAAGGAATAAAGGAAAATCCAGAATTAAGGGATGTGGATTTGTACGAGAAAAAGGGAATTCCAATTCAGTATTCAAGATGGGTTTTCTCGAAGGATTTTTCAGAGTTTGCAAAGGAATTGGGAAAAGAAAAGGTAAGTGTTATGAATTTGTCCCTTAATGGAGGTGGACAGGCAAATTTAGCATCTGAATGGTGGCAAAACTATTTAGGAAAGGTTGTTCCAACCAATTTCTTTTCTGTTTATACCCAACCTTATATGGGTACAGCAGGATTTCAGGGCATAGGGGATCTAATTGGAGTAGAAGTGGTAGATCCTTGGACTTTGATTTATACTCAATCAGATGACTTTGTAGATAATGAAAATTTGTTGATAATCCTGACAGGAAAGATGACAGCTTCATCAGCAGAAATATTTGTTGATATGGCACGTAATGTTGAGAATACATTGATTATAGGAGAAAATACAGGTGGCTTCTTAACAAACAATATGTCCGGAAGCACAAAATTAACCTACAGCAGAATTGAAGTTGGTTATGGAAACATGGTTACAATCTTTCCTGAGAACGATTTTGAGGAAGGCTATGGCTTTGAACCCGACCTGTGGTGTCCGGCAGTCTACGCTGAGGAAGCAGCGGTCAATTTAGTTCACAGAATGATGAAATAGGAGAATTTTTATGAAACACATGGTAAAAGTTTTAGTAGCCGCGATATTGTGTGCTTTTATGGTGGGTTGTGCACAGGCAGAACAACCGGTGCAGCAGGATACCCAGACAGCACAAACTCAACAGTCAGATGTAAAAGAGGATACTCAAACAGCAGAACAGACTCGAAAGGAAACTCCTGAGGAAGTGCTTCAACGGTGCACATTAAAAGGGGAGTGGTCGCCGGAGCTGACAGAGCTGATGGAGACAATCAATGCTGAACATCAGGCAATCCAAAAGCCGGTTTTCAGCGAGGAAAAATACGCAAAATATTTAAAAAAAAGGGAAAACAACACGATAAGCGAGAAAGCAGAGCCGAATTTGGACGGAAGCCTCTCTCTGGCACAGATAGAAAGTGATGTCAATTTCTTGTTCGATTCTCTGCGGCAAAATTATGGCTTGTACGAATATTTTGGCGGAGAAGAGGTGTTCGAACCGGCGCGGAGCAGAGTGCTGGAACAGTGCAGGGAAAACAAACAGATGGATGCTTCCAAGCTGGAAACTTTGCTGGTACAGGAGCTATCCTTTATTGAGGACAACCACTTCATATTAGGAAGCGATAATATGGTAACATTAGTGACGTTACATCCTTCCTACTTCTACATAGAAGAGGAGTATCACATGGAGGATAGTCAGTATAAAACCAGTGATGGAAAAACAATCGAGTCGGTAGAAGGATATAAAAATCTGGACGAACTGATGAAACGTTCGCTCAACCGTCAGGGTGAGATTGTTTACTATCCGGTGGTAAGAAGTACATGTCCATATCCGTTTTCCTATCTGACTTGTAATATAGATAAAACTCCAAATAATCTGGTTGTACACTATACAGACGGAACAATACAGGAACTGAAAGCAGAACCTTATCAAAAGGCTTCAAATGAAAGAGAATCACGAGTAGAATTATATGAAAACCGTCAAATTCCGATTGTTTATTCAGACGATATGTTCGATTCCCGTATTATAGGGATGGGATCAAAGCTACGTGGACAATCAGTTTCTATTATGGATTTGATGACAAATGATGGAGGAAAACCGGGTTTTGTAGACAAATGGTTTGAAAACTATACCAAACAAAAGGTAACTCCGAATCAATTCTCGATCTATAGCTGTGCATATCAGGAGAAGGATTTAAACCCGGAAGATATACAGCAAATCAATGGACATACAGTCTATCAGGCAGGAGAGGATATGTTTGTGGAAAATGAAGATCTTTTGATCCTTCTGACATCCTTCAATACCATGTCAGCTGCCGAATACTTCACCGATATGGCTCATAACGTGGAAAATACTCTGATTATTGGAGAAAGCACTTTTGGAGCATTACGGGGAGATATTTGGAACACGATGACAACATTGCCATATAGCAAAATAAAGCTAAATTTCGGTCAGCGTGTATTCGAATATCCCGAGGGTTACTTTGAGGAAGGTTACGGCTTTGAACCAGACCTGTGGTGCCCGACAGTCTACGCCGAGGAAGCAGCGGTCAATTTTGTTCACAGAATGATGAAATAGTTGATTTCCTGTCATATCACGGTAGAAAAGCCCTTCCATTTTTTCAGATAAGATGGTATAATAAATGGGAATTATCATTGATTCAACAGATGGGGAGTGAGCAGGATGGAAAAACAGCCGGAGTTTAAGAAAAATCTCTGGGGTTATGACAAGGAAGCGGTGCTGAAATATATAGATGAGATGAGCCGTACTGCGGCACAGTCGGAGGCAGCGCTTCAGGAAAAGGTCAGCCAGATTGCCCATTCCAGAGAAGAACTGGAAGGTCAGATCGCGGAATTTGAGCAGAAGCTTCAGCATATTTCGGGTGTACTGGATACCGAAAAAGGAAAAAACAAAAGCTTAAGCGAAATGATCGGTCTGCTTCAGGAGGAAATCGACCGCCAGCGCAGATATTCTCAGGCGCGTGATCGGGATTTTCAGGCAATGCAGGAAAAAAATCGCGAGCTTGCCGGACAGATGAAGATCGCCGCTGACAAGAGCAAAAAATACGATGAGGCAGCAGCCTCCATCGGTTCTGCAATCCTGGAAGCACAGCAGACGGCAAGATCGATCATCGATACAGCAAACGGGCGGGCACAGGAAATTTCCAAGGACACCGACCAGTTTATCTCTGCAATCCTGGAAAAAATGGACAGCATGCAGCAGGAATTTGCTTTTCTGCGCGGCAAAATGAACGAGTCGATTAATATGCTCAACAGTCGCTTTGACCAGATTGAAAGCGACCTTTCCCATGCAAGGGAAGCGGTTTATCAAAAATCGGTTCAGTTGCAGCAGCGGGCAGAGAAATATGATTCCCCACTGGGAAAATAGCAGGTTCAGCCGCTGTGTCGGATGACAATATTGTGTTTGAAAACAGCGCAAAGGCAGAGAAGGCAGAAAAAGCGGAGAAGGTAAAGCCTGAAGTATCCGGACAACAGTCGGGGGTCGGGCGGACTGAACCTTACATACAGACACCCAGGCTTACAAGGCAAACAGAAAGACCTGTGCTTTCCCGTTTGAAAACGCAGGTTAAAGATAAAAATTTTTGGGTGCGTACAGCAAGAGATTTTGTTGCGCGCGCAAAGAAAGGTGGTGCCCCATTTGATGGAAGAAATTCGTAGAATGGACACAGAAGAGTTAGTAGAAAATGCAAAGAATCTGGAAGTGGAGGATCATCTGCTGCTTTCCGGCTGGGTATATGGTTTTACCGATCAGGCACACAGAAAGATTCATGATCTGTTGGAAGAGGAAAAGATGCTGCCGGTTGATTTTTCCCGTTCCATCATCTTTTATACCAATCCTTCCCCAGCTCCAAAAGGCGGCACTGCAATTGGAGCAGCAGGACCGGCAACCGCTCAGAACATGGATGTTTATTTAAACGAAATGATGGAGCTGGGTGTTGTTGCAACCATTGGAAAGGGAGAACGCTCCAAAGATGCTTATGAAGCAATCAACAAACACGGAGGCGTTTACCTGACAGCAGTTGGCGGAACCGGCGCACTGCTTTCCCAGTGTGTGGAAGAATGGGAAACCGTTGCATTGGAAGAGCTGGGAGATCAGGCAATCCGCCGCTACAAGCTCAAGGATTTTCCGGTAACAGTTGCTGCTGACAGCACCGGTCGAAATCTGTTCGATATTGGAAAATTCAAATATCGTCGTTTCTAATCAAAATAAAACGCCCTCGGAGCCGCAATGGCTTCGGGGGATTTTTGTGTTTTACGGCGAAAAAGAGGAGGATTTGAAGAAAGCTTCCGGTAAATTTACGTTTTATTATAAAGGGCAATAATGACAGAATCAAAAAAATCTGGTATAATTAATAGATATGTGGAAGATATTTTTTAGAAAAAACCGTCACAACAAGCAGCGGCGGATCAAATAAAGAAGGAGAATCTATGCCGGAACAGAGAAATCTTCTCCTGACGATACGGTATCAGGGGACAAACTATCATGGATTTCAGGTACAGAAAAACGCAGTCACAGTGGCGCAGGTATTGCAGGATGCGCTGGAAAGTGTGCTGGGTGCAAGAGAGGACATCAAGGGCTGCTCCCGTACAGACAGCGGAGTCCATGCCAATATGTTTTGTGTCAGTGTAAAGACAAACAGCAAAATTCCCTGTCAAAGTCTGATACGTGCACTCAATGTAAAGCTGCCTTACGATATTGCAGTCACCGATTGCAGGGAGGTGCCGCTTGATTTTCATGCGCGGTATGACTGCAAGGGAAAAAGGTATCTCTATCAGATCAACAACAGCGAGATCAAAAACCCGTTTGCCTACCGTTTACAGTACGATTATCGCTATCCGATCGATGTGGAAAAATGTAATCGGGAATGCAAATATTTTATTGGTACTCACGACTTTTCCTCTTTCTGTGCAGCAAACAGCTCGGTGGAAGATCATGTGCGGACCATCACAAACTGCGGCATGACCCGAAACGGGGATTTGGTGACCTTCTTTGTGGAAGGCGACGGCTTTTTATATAATATGGTTCGCATCATGGTAGGAACCATTTTGGAAATTGCCGCCGGAACAAAGCCGGAAGGCTGCATTCCGCAGATTCTGGAGCAGAAGGACCGGTCGGTGGCGGGAGCAACCGCTCCGGCATGGGGATTATATCTGGATCAGGTTTTCTATGACTGGCACAAGCCGGAGAATGAGTCGGAAGGATGAAAACACGATGGCAAAGATAACAGATTTTAGAGAGCTCAAGCGCAGACAAGCCCGAAAAAGGGGCATGAAGCTGCTTGCATTGATTGCTCTGGTGCTGGTCGGCACCTATCTGCTGTCCAGTATTGTCAATACACCAAACTTTGCGGGGCTTTCTTCGGTAGTGGATATGATCAAGGGCGGTCCTGGATATCCAATTGATGCTCCCGGCGGAAAAGCAAAGGGAATGTATCAGAACGAAAGCAGCCTTGTTATGCTCAACGAAACAACCATCTATTTTTATAACACCAGCGGAAGCGAGGTTTATAGCGCACAGCACCGTATGGGAAATCCACAGGTGGAAACCAGCGGAACCATGCTGTTAAACTATGACCGCGGGTCCAAAACCTATGCAGCATACAGCCGAAACAACCTGTTTTACAGCGGAACGACCGACAGTGCAATTCGCTGCGGCGATATTTCGGAAAATGGCTGCATCGCGATTGCGACCCAGACCGAAAACGCACAGACACAGGTTCTGGTTATGGATACCAAACAACGCGAACTGTACACCTGGAAAACGGACAATGCCGTAACAGCGCTGGCAATCTCGGACAACGGTTCCTCTGTGGCGATCGCTTCGTCCTATGTAGAACAGGGAGAGCTGAAAAACGCACTGACCATCATCAAGAACGGCGAGCAGAAATGCCGATATGAAATCGCAAATCAGCTGATTCTGGATCTGGAGTTTGATGGAAACGATGTGCGCTGTATTACCGACCGAAGCGCATTTATCCTCTCACAGGAAGGACGGATGACCGGCCAGTTTGATTACAAAGGACAGTCGCTGGCTGCATTTTCCATGTATGACAACGGTGTGATCCTGGTGTTCGGCGATTATGAGCAGGATCGAAAATATACCATGGCTTCAGTGGCATCCGACTTCTTTACCCTCAACGGCACAGCCACCTTGACCGACAGCCTGCAAAAGGTGAAGGCTTATGGCAACACCATTCTGGTGCTGGGAGCTTCCTCCTTCCAGCAGTACAGTACATACGATTGCACCTTGCTGAAAGAAGAGAGCAACGAGGCATATTACGACATCCAGCCGATGGGCAACTCGATCTATGCGATGACCACCACCCAGATTGTACGCCTGCCGCTGGAAGAACCTTCCAAGTTCTCCTTGTTTGGAAGCCATTCTCCGCAGCAGCTTCCGGATGCAGAGGAACAACAGCAGAGTCAGGAAGAACTGGATCTGCTGCAGAGTATCCTCAACGGTATGCAGAATGCAGCGGAGGAACCGGAAGGAAATGAGGTAACAGTCGGTGAATCCGAGCCTGAGACCGTCTATGAGGAAGGATTTATTGAAACAGAGCCGACAGAGCAGGAGAATGAAACAACTCAGTCGACAGAACAAGACCAGACAGAAGAAAATCAGGAGGATCAAACAACCAGTCCGGTCGAGCAGGACGATTCGTTTGATCCGGATAATCCAGACGGAATGGTAAACCAGGGACCGGAACAGGTTCCAATTCAAAACGGGGATATCCAACCGGAATTTACGCAGGAAGAAAGTGATAAAGAGCAGCAGGATTCTTCCCGCCGTCCGGCACAGGATACACCATCCTCGGATGAGACACAGACGACAAACGATGAGGATAAGAAGGAAGATACCGAGAAGCAGGAAGAACAGACAGAAGAATCCTTCTTCTCTTCCCGTCGTCCGGCGTCGTAGCAGAATGTGAAAATAAAAAGGAGGACAAGGAATGGATAAATTGGTAGTCCTTGCCTATGATCTGGCAGCGGTGCTGATCATTCTAATGACAATCGCGTACAGCACCCAGCGTGGATTTGCCACCGGAGTTGTCCGTCTGATCGGTCAGCTGGCAGCCTTTTTTGGCGCGGCATACCTGTCCAGATGGGGCTCGGAAATCATTTATAATCAGTTTTTTAAGACGGAGGTTACAGCATTTTTAAATCGCAACCTCCAAGGAGGACAGCTTTCGGACATTGTGGCGCAGCTTCAGGCTGGTGTGGAGCAGCTACCGAGGATATCCGCTAACATCTTGGGGATGGCGGTGGATACCGATGCAATTTCTCAGGCACTTTCAGGCGGTGTGTCCGAAGTGACCGCCGCACTGGAACAGATGGTGATTGGTCCGGCAGTGCGGGGATTCCTTTCGGTTGCACTGTTTACCATCATCTTTGCAGCATTGGGAATCTTTGTGCGCCTGTTAACTTCGGCGGTTCATTTTGTGTTCCGTTCGCCGATTTTGTCCCCGATCGACCGCTTTTTGGGCGGTGTGATGGGATTCTTGCAGGCATCGCTTAACCTGTACCTGATCTGTATTGTGCTCAAGCTGGTGTTTTATTTTATCGGAAGCATGAAGTACTGCAATCAGGGAATTATCATGGACACGCTGATTTTGAGCAAATTCTATGCGTTTGACCCACTGACCTTATTTGCTTAACCAATCGTTGTACTACAAAGCATTTGTGTTACAAATAGACAGAACTTTTTCATGACTTGTTCATAAAATAAGATTATAATGAATAGAAAGCTTGGAGAAGCTTCTGTTAGAATTATAAATGTTGGTTTCCTGAAAAAGAAAGGATGTTATATAGATCGATGAATGAAAATATGTTGTGTTCCAGATGTAAAAAAAGGATGGCAGTTGTGTTCATCACCCGTATGGAGGGGGACAAGTCCATCAATGAAGGACTGTGTATCAAATGCGCCAAAGAGATGAACATTAAGCCGGTGACCGATCTGCTGGACAAGATGGGAATTACCGATGAACAGCTGGATGCCATGGATGACCAGATGGCAGGTCTGATGGACACCTTTGGGGACAGCTTTGATATGGGCGGCGCTCAGTCGATGCCATTCATGCAGATGTTCAACATGCCGCAGATGGGAATGGACGGCGAAGATGAGGATGCTGCTCTGGATTTCTACAATCAGGATGAAATGAGCGACGAAGAAGATTCCCAGTCCTCCCAGACAGAGAAAAAAATGTCTTCCCGCGAGAAAAAAGAGCGGGATCGTGAAAAGAAAAAATATAAATTCCTCTCTGCTCATTGCGAGAACCTGACCCAGAAGGCAAAGGACGGAAAGATTGACCGCATTGTAGGACGTGATCAGGAAATCGAGCGCGTTATCCAGATCTTAAACCGCCGCACCAAAAATAACCCTTGTCTGATTGGTGAACCGGGTGTCGGCAAGACTGCAATCGCAGAAGGAATTGCGCAGAAGCTTGCAGACGGTACCGTTCCGGCAATGCTGCAGGGAAAAGAGCTGTACCTGCTGGATATGACCTCTCTGGTAGCGGGAACCCAGTTCCGCGGCCAGTTTGAAAGTCGTGTCAAAGGACTTCTGGATGATGTGCGCAAGATCGGCAATGCAATCCTCTTTATCGATGAGGTGCATAGTCTGGTCGGTGCAGGTGATTCGGAAGGCTCGATGAATGCTGCCAATATTTTAAAACCAGCACTTTCCCGCGGTGAAATTCAGGTCATCGGTGCAACCACCTTTGATGAATACCGCAAGCATATCGAAAAAGACGCAGCGCTGGAACGCCGCTTCCAGCCGGTTAAGGTAGATCAGCCGACTATTGAACAGACCGTTGATGTGCTCAAAGGAATCAAGAAATACTACGAGCAGTTCCATCGTGTCACCGTTACCGATGAGATTGCCCGCCGCGCCGTACTTTATTCGGAACGTTATATCAACGACCGTTTCCTGCCGGACAAGGCAATCGACCTTTTGGATGAAGCTTGCTCCTGTGCAAACCTGCGCAACAAAACGCTGGCACAGTACGATGAGTATAACCGCCAGATCAAGGTATATCAGCATGTAATCGAGAGTGAAGAGCAGAAGGATAAGGATGTTGACTATGAGAAGCTGGCAGAAAACAAGGCAAAGGTTCTCCAGCTGCAAAGTCAGGCAAAAGAACTGGAAAGCGAAGCTCTGGGTCAGAAGGTAACCGATGAAGACCTTGCAAAGGTAATCGAGCTTTGGACCGGAATTCCGGCAAGCAAGATTCAGGAATCGGAGATGCAGCGTGTATCCTCTCTGGAAGAATCGCTGAAAAAACGCATCATCGGACAGGATGAAGCGGTCAAGCTGGTCAGTGCAGCAGTCCGCCGTTCCAGAGTGCAGATCAGCAAAAAACGCCGTCCAGCTTCCTTTATCTTTGTCGGTCCTACCGGTGTAGGTAAAACCGAGCTGGTCAAGGTGCTGTCCGAGGAACTGTTCGACAAGCAGAATCCGCTCATTCGTCTGGATATGTCCGAGTTTATGGAGAAACACAGCGTGGCACGCATCATCGGTGCGCCTCCAGGATATGTTGGCTACGATGAAGCAGGTCAGCTCACCGAAAAGGTAAGAAGAAGACCATACTCGGTTGTTCTGTTTGATGAGATCGAAAAAGCACATCCGGATGTCATGAACATTCTGCTTCAGATTCTGGATGAAGGAAAGATCACCGATGCTCAGGGAAGAATCGTTTCCTTTGAGAGCACCGTTATCGTGATGACCTCCAACTGTGGAACCGAACAGCGTGCTTCCTCACTTGGATTTAACAAGACCCCATCCGATATTGTCCGTGACCGTGTAATGCAGTCGCTCTCTGAGTTTTTGCGTCCGGAATTCTTGGGTAGAGTGGATGAGGTGGTTATCTTTAACCAGCTTACCGAGGAAGACTTTGTAAAGATTGCAGAATTGATGCTGGGTGAGCTCAAAGAACCTCTGGCAGAAAAAGGAATCACCTGCCTGTGGGATGAGGCAGCACTCAAGCTCATCGCCCACAAAGCACATGGCAAACAGGGCGGTGCGAGAGATCTTCGCCGCCTGATCCGCAAAGAGGTGGAAGACAAGATCTGCTCGCTGCTGGTGGAACGCTATGCAAATCAGCCGGCAGGAATCCAGATCAGCGCAGAGGATGACAACATCGTGCTGCATGTTCTTGACTAAAGGTAAAATCGGTACAGATACGTTCTGTACCGATTTTTTTGTGAATGTTATACAGAAAGTGCAAAGATAACTTGACAAGTGTAGACTGTTATGCTATCCTGTTTCTGTACTGAGAAAAAGGGAAATATTTCCCGTAGGTTATCTGGAAAGGAATGACAGAATGGCAGCGATCATCAAGATTGAAAATCTGTATAAGATTTACCCGGTGGGAAAAGAAAAGGTTGTTGCCTTGGGAGGAATCAATCTGGAAATCCCAAAGGGGCAGATCTGCTGTATTCTGGGAACTTCCGGTTCCGGAAAATCGACCCTGCTAAACCAGCTGGCAGGTCTGGAAAAGCCGACCAAAGGAAGAGTGCTGATTGGCGGAGTGAATGTTTCGGCCTTGTCTGAGGGACAGCTTGCGAAATTCAGGCAGAAAAATGTCGGATTCATTTTTCAGTCTTATAACCTCCTGCAATCGTACAGTGCGCTGGAAAACGTGGCGATGCCGCTGATGTTTCGCGGAATCGGAAAAGGTCTGCGAAACCGTCGAGCCAAGGTGATTTTAAAACAGGTTGGACTGGGCAAGCGAATGCACCACAAACCGGCACAGATGTCCGGTGGTCAGCAGCAGCGTGTCGGCATTGCCCGCGCATTTGTGGCAAAGCCAAAGATCGTTTTTGCCGATGAGCCGACCGGAAACCTGGATACCAAGACCACCAAAGAGGTCATGGAGCTGATGGTGCGGCTTTGCCGGAAAAACAATCAGACGCTGGTTCTGGTAACGCATGACCGGGAGCTTGCACTGTATGCCGATCGCATCATCACGCTGATTGACGGCAAGGTGGTAGATGACAGAGAAAACCGGTCGATTGCAGAGATTTCGGAGGAACCGTCGGCATCGTCAGAAACAGCAGCACTGCCGGAAAATACATCGGCATCAAAAGCGCTGCAAAGCTCTCAGGACGATGAGATGGCACAGGTGGTAAACGCATTGCTGCCGGATGACCTGCAGGAACAGCCCAAACAGCCGGGCAAAGTGGTGGATGAGAAACCGGAGGAAATGGAAGAAAAGCAAGAGATAACCGATCAAGAAAGGGAAGATGAGGAGAAACAATGAAGCATAAAAAATTTGTCCGTTTTGTTTGCCTGATGATGGCAGTACTGATGGTTCTTGGTGTAATGGGCGGCGTTTTGTCTACGATGGCAAGCGCCGCTGTTGTTAAAAAGAAAACTTCTGTACATACCGATAAACAGCCTGATCTGACCTTTTACGATATTGATGGAAACCTGATTGGAACTTTTTCCCATGCAGCAGGTTCCGACCTGATTGGTTTTAACGCAACCCGCGTGATCTATCAGGATGAGAAAGGGCAGGAAGTGGAGACCAACTATGGTCGGGTGGACGTTACCCTGCATCTGTGCGATGGAACAGGAAAATACTCCAAGATGACATCGACCAGAGAAAGTTCCTACTATTTAAAATATAATCTGGGTTCAGCAGCAGGCGAAGCATTTTCCAACCGTATTACCTGCTCGGAAGGTGACAACGATACCATCGATCTGGACATCGAGCTGCCGAATGTGGTTTTCCGCGATTCCAATGAGATGAAGATGAACCTGACCTACCAGTATCCTTATGTCAGCAAGACAACGACCCGCGGGGATGTTACCTATATCAAGAACCAGACAGCAACCTTGAGCTTTGTCTTTACCAAGGCAAAGGTGGATCTGACCGTAACAAAACCAAAGGACAAAACTACCATTACCGATAAAGATACTGGTTCCGCTCCGGATTCCGGTTATGGCGACAAAGATCAGCTTGACAAAAATAAAAATCAGAGCATCTCGACCATCTATTCTCCGGATGGAACAACCGTAACCAGCAAGCCGGTAGACGACACGACCAATAATAATGGAAACAATTCCGGCACCAACAACGGCACCACTGTGGGTGAAAGCGGCAATTCCAACGGAGAAGGCGGAGATGCTTCTACCAGTGCAGTGTTTGAAACACCATATCTGCTTTTACAGGAATTTTCTACTGGTGGACAGGATCAGATTGCAGCAGGAAGTGAATTTTCTCTGGATTTCACCTGTGTCAATACCAGCCAGCAGGTGGACCTGGAAAACATCATCGTGAAGATCGCTCCAAGCGAGGGCTTGCAGGTAGTCGATTCGACCAATGTTTTCTATCTGCCAATCATCAATAAGAGCAGCAGCTTTGATAAGAGCATCAACGTTTCGGTGCTGCCAAATGCAGAGGCAAAATCTCATCCAATCGATATTACCTTTACCTATGAATATGTACTGAACGGGGTAAGACAAAAAGGTGAGATGACCCAGCAGGTATCGGTGCAGACCATGCAGCCAGACCGATTCACAGTTGACCCGATTGCGGACCTTCTGGAAAGCAGCGTCGGGGAAGAAATCTATATCACCGGAAAATATGTCAACAAGAGCCGCGGCGATATTTACAATCTGTCCGCGACATTGGTGGGCGATTTTAACGGAGCTGGCAAGGTAGAGCATGTCGGCAACGTTGCAGCAGGTGTGTCGGGAGAGGTTGAGTTCTCCTTCACTCCGGATACAGCCGGACCGCTTCAGGGCGAGATTGCTTATACTTATGAGGATACTGCCGGAAATGTCCGCTCGCTCAGCGTACCATTCTCCACCACCATTCTGGAAGCACCGGCTGACGATATGATGACCGGCAGCATGGATGTGGATATGGGAATGGAAGAACCGCAGCTGCCGGAAGAAAGTTTCTGGGACAAAGTGAAGGACCCGAACAGCTGGCAGATGTGGGCAGTGGTCGGCGGTGTCTGTGTAGTGGCAGTCCTGATTGCGGTTCGTGTGGTCAAGAAGAGAAAGGCTGCGGCAGAATTCGAGGACGACGATGAGAATATTTGATCTGATTTCGATGACCATGAGAAACCTTCTGCGGCGCAAGGCAAGGACACTTTTGACCATGACCGGCGTTGTAGTGGGTACCTGTGCGATTGTAGTAATGATTTCACTGGGACTGGCGATGACCAAGGCGATGGAGGAATCGTTGGCACAGATGGGCGACCTGACCCAGATCACCATTCAGAATTACGGCTCTTCCAAAGATAAACCAAAGCTCAATGACGATGCCCTCAAGCAGATTCAGCAGATTGAAAATGTGGTGGCAGTCACTCCGTTTGCCAATGTTCCCAATATGAACATGAGCATTGTTTCCGGAAGAAACGACCGATACAAGATGCAACTTTATAATGTAATGGGAGTCTATCCGGAAGCGCTTTCCTATTTTGGATACAAGACCAGAGAAGGTGAGCTGCTGACAGCCAGCGCTACTCCCAAAAAGACAGCGAACATCATGTTCGGAAGTGAATCCGTTTATGAGTTTGAGGATACCAAGCGCAGCTGGAGAAACAACCGCATCAGCGCAGTTCCAGATGAAAAAGGAAACCTGCCGGACCCGTTTGTCAATCCGATGAAGGACAAGATTGTCATGAAGCTGGAATCGCAGGAGCAGGATGACAAAGGAGATCCAAAATATCCGACCATCACCAGAGATGTCCATGTGACCGGTGTGCTGGAGTCCAATCCAAGCCTCGGTTGGGAAACAAGCTACTACTGCTTTATGGATATCCGGGAATTGCAGCAATTATACAAGGAATACAAGCGGGTCAACAAGATCAAAACAGACCCGAACAACAGTTACAGCGGAAACGATGGACTGGAAAATTACACCCAAGTTAAGGTAAAGGTCTCGGATATCGATGCGGTGTCCTCTGTTGACGAAGCGATCAAGGCAATGGGGTTTGAAACCTATTCGCTGGAATCAGTTCGTGAACCGATGCAGAAACAGATGCAGCAGCAACAGCTGTTTTTGGGAAGCCTTGCTGCAATCTCCCTGTTGGTAGCGGCAATCGGTATCACCAACACCATGATTATGTCCATCTATGAACGCACACGAGAAATCGGTGTTATGAAGGTTCTTGGATGTAAGGTTGCGAATATCCGCGAGGTGTTTTTGATGGAAGCAGGGTTGATCGGATTCTGCGGCGGTCTTGCCGGAGTTGGGGTAAGCCTTGCAATTTCGAAGCTGCTCAATTACCTTGCCACGAACGGAAGCTTAAACGGAGAAAACGGAAACTTTCTTTCCGGCCTGATGGGCGGCATCGGTTCCATGGCAATGGGCTCCGAGCTTTCCATCATTCCAGGATGGCTGATGATTTCGGCGATTGTTTTTGCGACTATCATCGGTCTGGTTTCGGGATTTTATCCGGCAAACCGGGCGGTCAAAATTTCCGCGCTGGAAGCAATCAAACACGAGTAACTTTAAAAACTCTCCTCAGCAGCTGAGGGGAGTTTTTTTATAAATTCGGGTGAAACTGCTAGGATAACATGGTATAATAAAAATAAAATGCGAGGAGGAACAAAAAATGATCGAATCGAGCATTACCTTTTTACCAGTCAGCAATTTAAAGGAGACCGTCCGCTTTTATACTGAGGTGGTAGGGCTGACAGTCTGGAAAGAGATGGGCAGCTGTATTATTTTAAGCTGCAACAAAGGATACTGGGGATTTTGCCAGTATGATGACGGCAGACCACTGGCAAGCGGTGTCTGCATGTCGTTAAACTGTGAGAATACACAGCAGGTGGATCAGGAATACCAGCGTCTGCAATCGTTGGGAATCAAAACACAAGGTGCGCCTGCCCGCCATCCAAAGTTCCCGGTTTACTCCTTCTTCTTTGCAGATCCGGACGGATACCTGCTGGAGTTCCAGAAAATTGTCGATGAAGAATAAGCAGATCCTGCTTCCACCGCAGGTGCTGCACCTGATAGAGCAATTGGAAGCGGCAGGGGAAGAGGCATGGATTGTTGGAGGATGTGTCCGTGACAGTTTGATGGGTAAGATACCGCACGACTGGGATATGACCACTTCGGCAAGTACCGGACGAATGAAGGAGATCTTTTCGGACAAACGCCTGCTGTTAAATGGCGAGCAGCATGGAACGGTTGGTGTCATCGAGGATGGAGCGGTGTATGAAATTACCACCTACCGCATCGAGAGCGGATGCAGCGACCACCGCCACCCGGACGCTATCCGTTTTACCAGAGAAATCCGCGAGGATCTTTCCCGGCGTGACTTTACCATCAACGCCATGGCGTACCATCCGGAGAAAGGATTGCTCGACTGCTTTGGCGGGGAAGAGGATATCAAAAACAAAACAATCCGCTGCGTGGGAGACCCCAAGCTTCGCTTTGAGGAGGACGCGCTGCGTATCTTGCGTGCGGTCCGTTTTTCTGCGGTGCTAGGATTTTCTATTCAGCAGGAAAGCAGCCAAGCTGCCTGCGACAAAGCAAAATTGCTCTGCGAAATCTCTGCCGAGCGAATCTGCGAGGAGCTTTGCAAAGCACTGTGTGGAAGGTGGGTGTCGCAGACCTTTGCGTTAAAAGAAGTGTGGGGGCAGATTTTTCCGGAGCTCGATGTTTTGGGCGATGAGATTCGAAGACTGCCCGAGGACGCTTTTCTGCGGCTGATCTGGCTTTATCACAGTCAGGGAAAGCGGGCAAAGGATGTACTTCTGCGCCTGAAAGCGCCAAAAACAGAGAGCAAAAGGGAAGAAGCTCTCTGGGAAATTCTGCAAAATACGCCGGAAACTGTAGTGGATTTTCGAAGATGTTTAAATGCCTTTGGAGAAAAGACAACAGAGGATTTTCTAAGCCTTCTTTTTGTTTCCAATCATCTTGATGAAAAGGCCAGACAGCAGCAGCTTGATACATTTGCCAGAGCAAAGGAGGGCTGCTGTTCTCTTTCTGACTTGCAGGTCGATGGCAGACAGCTTTTGGAAGCGGGATGTCCAAAAGGGAAAAAGGTCGGCGAAATATTAAATCAGCTTTTGGAAGAATGTATGCAGGAAGTTTTGCAAAATCACACTGAAAAACTAATTGAGAGAGCAAAACAGCTGTTTTAATGCGAGGAGGTTTTTATGGATCGAATGTTTTCTATTTCGCAGGTCGCACAGATGCTGGGACTTGGCATTGATGCGGTGCGTTTTTATGAGAAAAAAGGCTTAGTTCACCCTCAGGTCAATCCTAAAAATCGCTACCGCATGTACTCGGTTTATCAGATTATGGAGCTGTTGGATGTCGGATATTATCGGGGGCTGGGCATGAGCATCGAGCAGATTCGGAGCATCTATGACCAGTGCGATGAGGAACAGCTGATGCACCTGCTGCATCAAAAACGGCTGGAAACAGAAAAAAAGATCCGCTACGAGCAGCAGCTGCTCAAGCGGATCGAACATGTGGAATCGATTGCGGCAAAGATTCAGGAGATGGGGGAGAGTATCGATATTCAGACCTTTCCCCAGAGCGATATTCTGTTTGAACAGCGGGAAGACAGCCTGAACCGTTATCTGGAGGAAGTCCTTGGCATGGACCATGACCGGTATATTTTCTGCCAACTAGCGCGTGAGTTCCCGCTTTGGGACACCCCGCTTGGTAAAAAGTTAAACCCTCAGTCGGTCCGCACCATGCTGCTGTTAAACAGGGAGACTGCAAAACAGCTGGGCCAACAGCAGGCACAGAACACCATCCCGCAGATGACGGCACTACACAGCATCGTAAGGCTTAAAAACGCGGATTTTCGGGAGGAAAATGTCGCTCCTATGCTTCGGTTTGCCCAGAAGGAAGGAATCCGTCTGCAAAATAAACTGTTGATGACCGAGATTCCCATGATTTCCTATACCAATCTCGATCATTATTATGCAGAGCTGTTTATTCCGCTTGAGGAGGAAGATCAGCCGGCGATGACCAGTCCATCGGCAGCCAGAAAATAGGATTTCCATGCGCCTTGATTAGTTCAAACAGGTCATCGGCGTTTAGGTAAACCGTTGCGGTGTTTTCGTTTGGATGGACCGCAATCAGCTGATGCTGATAGCTCTGGTCAAAGAATACTGTTACCTTTTTCTCGCTGTCGTTGAGGATGCCGAGCGGTGTGACCGAGCCTCTGGTCAGTGACAGGATGGAAAAAAGGTCTTTTTCAGAAGCAAATCCCAGGCGGCGGGTGTTGGCAGTTTTGGCAAACTGTTTTAGATCCACCCGCTTTTCGCCGCGGATTACAATTAGATAATAGTGACGTTTGTTGTCATCCCGCACAAAGAGGTTTTTTGCAATCGCTTCGCTGTGCGGGATGTTCTGTGCCATCATTTCCTCAATGGTATAAACTGCTGGATGAGAGCAGGTTTGGTAGGAAATATTGTTTTGCTGCAAAAAGGTATAGACAGCTTCCTTTGGATCGTTCATGAATGGGCCTCCCATAACAAGGTTATCTCCATGATAGCACAGAGGAAGAGAAAAGTAAAATGAGAAAATATTGTCATGATGTTCTCTTGACATAAATTTTTTAATCCGTTATCCTTTGCCTGTAAGCCAGGCGCCGGCTGAAAAACCAAAAAGGAGAATGGATATGTATTTTTTGGATTTGGGCCTTACTCCCTTTGAAGCTGGCAAACAGGTTGGAAGCAGTGATCTGGTAAAGAAAAACAGGCTCTTTTTTTCTGCTGAAGATTCACAGCAAATCCCGCAGGAAATTCTCGAAGAAAAGCAGGCGTTTGCAGCAAAATGTGAGAAAATCTGCCGAACGGTTTATCCTTCGATTCTGGAAGAGATGGAAGGCTTTTGTTCATCATCCGGTATCGCGATAGAGGAATGGAGCACAAGGTTTTTTACCATCTATGCCTTTCCGCCATTTCAGGGCTGTACCTGCCTTGCAGTCGGTGGGGAAAACGGATACCTTGCAAGAAACAGCGATTTTTTGCCGCAGGCAGCTTCTTTATGCAGCAGTTATGTTTTTCATTTTCCAGAGACAAAATCTTTTTTTGCAAACAGTACAACACCAACGCAGATGGAAGATGGAGTCAATGAGGATGGACTGGCAGTGGGGCTTACCTTTTTGTATCCGACTGTCAGAAAACCCGGACTTCATGCGGGATTGCTGGTACGATATCTGCTGGAACACTGTCAGGATGTGCCGGAGGCAATCAAGGCACTTAAACATCTTCCGATCTCTTCGATGCAGACTTTGACCCTTGCGGACAAAAGCGGAAGAATTGCGGTGGTGGAATGTAACTGTGAAGAAATAGAGGTTCTATCTCCGAACAAAGAAAATTTTCTGGCGGCAACCAATCATCTGCAAAGCAACAAGATGTGTCGCCATCAGACTCGGATGCCGGATCTGATTCACTCGCAGGAAAGACTGCAAACGGTGCAGAATGCCTGCCTTAATAAAAAGGAAGAGATAGACACCAAGTGGCTGAAAAAACTCTTTTCCGGGCAGATGGGTTTTCTTTGTCAATACCAGCCTGAGGAAGGGATGGATACGCTTTGGTCGGTAATTTACGACCTAAAGCGGGGAGAAATTCATTTGTGCCCACAAAATCCATGGCACGGGGAATATCAAAAGGAAACGCGCTTTTCCTTTTAAATAACAGGAGGAAACACGATGGAAACGGTGACAAAAAAAGGCAGGGTCCTTTTATACGATGAGCTGCGCGGTATTATGATTATCAGCATGCTGGTTTACCACATCTGCTACGATCTGGCGGCGGTAGTAGGTCTGCCGGGAATGGGATGGTTTTACTCTCCGGCAGCAGATTTCTGGCAGCTTTCGATCTGCGGTGTCTTTATCTTCATCGCCGGAGCGTGCTGCCGCTATTCCAAAAGCAATCTGAAACGGGGACTTCGTCTGTTTTTGCTGGGCATGCTGTTTACGGTAGTGACGGCATTGTTTGTCCCGAATTTGCTGATCGTGTTTGGTCTGCTTCATTTTTTGGGGGTTGCGGTGCTGCTTGCAAATCCTGTAAGAGGATTGCTCGAAAAAATTCCGGCTTCGATTGGACTTGTGGGTTGTCTTATCTTATTCTGGCTTACCTATCATGTTCAGTCGGGCTGGATTGGCTTTTCACCGGAGCTTTCTATTACACTTCCGCGTGCATTGTATCAGACAAACCTTTTTTGTTTCCTCGGATTTTATAACAGCAGCTTTCAGTCTTCTGACTATTTTCCGCTGCTGCCATATCTGTTTTTGTTCTGGGCAGGAAGCTTCTTTTCCCGGTTTTCGCTTCCTCAATGGGCTTATCCTTCCCGATGCAAATGGCTTGCCTTTCTTGGCAGAAACAGTCTGTGGATCTACCTGTTCCATCAGCCGGTGGTTTATGGGGTGTTGTGGCTGATCTTTCGCTTTTAATTTAATAAGAAAAGGCTCTCTATGTTAGAGAGCCTTTTTTCTATCCATTATTCTTTGACAGCATCATTGCGGAGATTAATCTCGAAACTTCCTACTGCGGCACTTTCCGAACGGTTTGCCCGATGCTCTACGCGAATATAAAGAGCGATGCACAAAGCAGCGAGGGCAAGCTGGGCTGCCGGATAGGCAAGCCATACACCGTTGAGCTCAAAGAAGAGCGGCAGAGTGTACAGTGCAATCGGGAAAAACAGGCAAGGTTCGATATACACCAGCAGGGAAGAAACGTTGGTCTTTTCCACCGCATAAAAATAAGCACTGATGCAGCGGGTGATGCCCACCATCAAAAAGGCGCAGGCTGTGATAACCAGAGCAGGCTGTGCCTGGGATGCAACGTGACCTTCCAGACCAAACAACATGACGACCTCAGCGCGGAATACCGAAACGCAGACTGCGGTAATCAGCGAAATCAGAATAGAACTGATGATTCCTTTTTTGAAAAGATAATGGATTTCGTGACGTTTGCCTGCACCATAGTAGAAGCTGAGCAGCGGCTGGATTCCGTCGCCGACACCCTGAAGTAGCAGCTGAACCGAAGCAAGCACGTAGGAAAGCAGAGAGAATACCGCCAGAGCATCATCGCCGCCATAGCGGATACACTGCCAGTTAGTGAAGACGATGATGACCGATGGAATCAAGGTCTGTCCGAATGGGGAAATGCCGATGCGGACCATCGCTTTCAAACGGGAGAAGGAAATCTTTAATCCATCCCATGTAAAGACATTGCGGTAATTGCGGAATAAATAGGAAAGGTTAAAGGCTGCGACAACGCCCTGTGCGATGACAGTGGCAAGAGCTGCACCAGTCAGACCCAGATTCATGCGGAATACAAACACATAGTCGAGAATGATGTTGGTGATCAGACCGGAGCTCATGAACATGGTAGCTTCAATCGTTTTGCCCTGATTACGGATAAGTGGGGTGATGCCGTTGCCCAGCACAGGGAGGAATCCGCACAGAATGATAATGGAGATGTAGTCATGCGCATAGTCGGCAATTGCGCCGGTGGCACCAAGAGCCTGAATACACAGATCTTTGGTCAGCCAGAAAATCCCCATCAAAGCAGCGGCTGCAATCAAAAGGACGGAGATGGTGCTGCCCATCGCGCGGTCTGCTTCCTCGTAGTTTTCCTGTCCTAAGTTTTTGCTCATCAGTACCGCTCCGCCGACACCCAAACCAAAGGCGGTGGCATTCATGCAGGCCTGAACCGGATAAACCAGGTTGATTGCGGCAAGCGCCTGGCTGCCGACTGCGTTTCCGACAAAGACGCCATCCACCATCGAGTAGAATCCGCTGAGCAACATGGAGACCATGGAAGGCAGAACATAACGATAAAAATCTCTGTTTAATTTGTTTTTCATAGCCAATGTCCTTTCTTGCAGATATGATAAAGAAATCGTTCTGAAATCTATTCTTGACGTAAAGAGATTATAAACTATGGTCTTACACCATAGTCAAGAGCTTTTTTGGAAGTTTTTTTAAAAAGCGGGATAAATTTAAGCAGAATTGACAACCCGTGCTTTTTGGTGGGATGATAAGCGGGGAGAATCGATGATTTTGGCTAAAAAACGGCAAAAACGGGAGAAAAACAGGTCTGCTGCAAGGATGAAAGCCAGCAGGCTATGAAATCACTGTAAACAAATCACAAAAAAACTTGTGAAACCAGAAAAATTCTGATAAAATAAAATACAGACTGAAAAGGAAAACCCATCCATTTCAGAAAATTTATTCAAAGAAAGTAGAGCTGATGAATTTTGGACAGTAGTAGCGGGTTATCTTATTTATTGGTAGTAATTTGTGTAGCGCTTTCGGCGTTTTTCTCCGGGTCAGAGACGGCGTTGACCAGTGTCAACAAGATCCGCCTGAAAAACATGGCAGAAAACGGAGACCAGAGAGCCGCAAAAACATTGCGTATCGCAGAAAACTATGAAAGCATGATTTCTACGGTACTGATCGGAAACAACATCGTAAACATCGCTTCCGCTTCGCTTGCAACAGTAATTTTTACTGTCTTTCTGGGTGCAGAAAAGGGTGCAGCGGCATCGACAGTTGTTATGACCATTGTTGTTTTGATCTGTGGTGAGGTTCTTCCGAAAAACTACGCAAAAAGCCATGCGGATTCTCTTGCGATGACGGTTTCCGGTCCTATCAGCATTCTGATGGTGATTTTTAAGCCACTTGCAGCGATCCTCAACGCATTATCCCGCTTAATGGCAAAATTTACCGGAAGCGAAGATGGTGAAAAGCCATCCGTTACCGAAGAAGAACTGAAGTACATTGTCGAGTCGATTGAAGAAGAGGGCGTTTTGGAAGAAAAAGAAAGCGACCTGGTACAGTCGGCTTTGGAACTGGATGAAATTGAGGTACAGGAAATTGTAACTCCACGTGTTGATATGATTACTCTGGATGTGGAGGACAGCTGGGAAGATATTCTGGCACTTGCAAAGGACAGTAAGGTTTCCCGTATTCCGGTTTATGAAGGTTCTATTGACAACATTATCGGTCTGGTTCATGTCCGTGATATTCTGGAAGACGAAATCAACAGTCAGGACCATGATATTCGCAATCTGCTCACACAGTGCCTGTTTGTACATAAGACCATGAATCTTTCCAGACTGCTGGAAAAACTGCGCAAGGAAAAAATGCCGCTTGCCATTGTTACCGATGATTACGGCGGCACAATGGGTCTTGTTACCATCGAGGACATCGTGGAAGAACTGGTTGGCGAAATCTGGGATGAATACGATGACTTTGAAGAAGAACTGGTCAAGAAGAGTGACACTGTTTATGAAGTCAGCGGAGACTATAATGTATACGACCTGATGGAGGAGCTTGATCCGGAAAACCGTTCCTTTGACACCGATTACAATACTGTAAGCGGATGGACTCTGGAACAGCTGGAACATATCCCACAGGTAGGAGAACAGTTTGTTTACAACGGTTATATCCGTGTAACAGTCGAAGAGATGGATGAACAGCGCATCACGAAATTAAAGGTTGAACTTTTACCGAAGGAATCACAGCCGGAGGAAGAAAAATAACGAAATGGGGTTGAGTGATGTCAAAAAGAAAACCCAATACAAATAAAGGGCAGGGCTGGCAGAAAGTAGAGCTGTCTTCTAAACCCGCTGCAGAAGAAACCTCTTCCAAAATAGAGGAAGCTTCCAAGGAGGCACCAGAAGCAGAGTCTGCACCAAAGGCGGAGGAAACTGCACCGGATGCTGCATCGGAAGCTGTGTCTGAACCAGCAGCAGAAGCTTTGCCGGAACAAAAAGAGAACCAGACAGAAAAGGAACAGCCTTCTGCTCAAAAAGAAACAAAGAACAAACAGCCTTCTGCACCGCAGACAGACAGCGCAAAGAAGGCAGCAGCTAAAAAACGCCGCCGAAAATATTCGGCAGCAGTCCCGCTGGGAGGATTCTTTATCCTGATGGCGCTGATTGGCGTCATTACCGTTGCAGTATTTGGGGTGCGTGCAACCGAAAGCCTGATCGACAACTCTAAACAGAAAGAGGAGTTTGCCGACATCATCCTTCCGGTTCTGATGTTTGACCCGGTACCGTTTGAGGACCCGAACGAGATGGGCGAGCTGGCATTGCTCCGTTCCTCTATCTGGTCGGCAGTTATCAGCAACAATGACAAATACAGTATCGGTGATGGAAACATGGTTTCGGTTCCAAAGAGTGACGTTGACGTTGCGTGTGCGTCGCTGTTTGGCTCCAGTGTTACACTGAACCATCAGTCTTTTGAAGATTACCTGTCGCTGTATTCCTTTGATGAGGAAACTCAGACCTACTATGTACCGGTCGATGCAAATATCCTTTATACCCCACAGGTAGAGGAAATTTCCAGAAATGGAGACATCTTTGAACTGACAGTAGGCTACTTGGCTCCAGATAACCAGTGGATGCAGAGCATCAAAGGGGAAAAGTCTGACCCGACACCAAGCAAATACATGATCTATGAACTGAAAAAGGTAGAGGATCATTATCAGCTGGTAGCGATCAAAGACCCACCGGAAGGTGCTGTACCGGGTATTCCTCAGATCGAGGAGACAACAACACCTCAGACTACAACCACAACAGAGCCGCAGACCATCGAGCCTGCTCAGACTCCAACCGAGGAAACAGAACAGACTGAGGAAACCGCTCCAACCGAGCAGCAGACCGAAGAATCGGAAAGCGCTCAGCTTTAATAACGCACAAAAAGTGAAGGGAATTTTCCCTTCACTTTTTTTATAAAAAAAACAAAGAAAATCTTGAGCATCTTCACCAATGGTGCTATAATAGGTAACCGTGGGAATTTTCCCAGGATAATAAAAAAGAGGATGATCGGTGTGAAGGTAAAATTATTGGTTCAAATTGGCATTGTGTTTGGCATCTGCCTGTTGGGGGAACTGATTGCAAAGCTGCTCCCGTTTGTTTTTCCGTCCAGCGTAATCAGCATGATTCTGCTGTTTTTGCTGCTGCTGAGCGGTTTGCTCAAGGTGGAGCACATCCGGGAAAAGGGAGACTTTCTGCTTAAAAACATGGCATTTTTCTTTATCCCTTCCGGTGTTGCACTGATTGAACAGATGGATGTTCTGAAAGGGAAGATCCTGCCGCTGCTGGCAATCTGTCTGATTACTACCATTCTGACCTTTATGGTTTCGGCTTTTACCATCCGTCTGGTTACTGCATGGCAAAAGCGTCTTAGTAAGGAGGAAAAGTAGATGAGCGAGATTTATGCTTCTCCGTTATTTGGAATTGTACTGTGTATTTTTTCCTTTGAGATCGGTCTGTGGATCAACCGCAAGACCCGTTCTCCGCTTGCAAATCCGCTTTTGATTGCCATTGCAATCTGTATTGCGGTACTTCAGGGATTTGCAATCCCGTTGGAAAGCTTTCAGCAGGGCGGACAGATCATCTCGATGTTTTTGGCTCCGGCAACTGCGGCACTTGCCCTTTCGATTTACAGTCAGTGGGAAGTGCTCAAAAAGAATTTTCTGCCGATTCTGGCAGGAACACTGACCGGTTCCCTGACCTCGATTGTCAGCGTACTGGTTTTGTGCAAATTATTTGGTTTGAGCGATGAGCTGACGGCATCCATGATTCCAAAAAGTGTTACCACCCCGATTGCAATGGAGATTTCCAAGCAGCAGGGCGGCATCGTTTCCATCACGGTTGCAGCCGTTATCGTGACCGGCATTATCGGTGCAGTGATTGCTCCGGCGCTGATCAAACTGTTCCGCGTGAAGAATCCGGTAGAAGCGGGCATCGCAATCGGAACCTGCAGCCATGCGCTGGGAACCACCAAGGCGTTGGAGCTGGGAGAGGTTCAGGGCGCGATGAGCGGAATCGCAATCGGTGTTGCAGGAATGATCACCGTTCTGCTCACAATGTTTTTATAAAAGCAATATGGATAGAAAAAGCCCTTTTGGAAGAGGAAAAGCGTATCCTCTTGAGCCAAAAGGGCTTTTGTGTTATGATAAAAGAGAAGGATTATCTGCTGAAAAGGAGGGGTCCATATGGTAGAAAGCATTGCACGATTGGCGATAGCAGCAGTGGTATGCTTCCCCATGCTGATAATCGGAATCTTGCTGTATGGTGGGAAGGCGGGTTTTCTGCTCGCAGGTTACAACACCATGAGTCGAGAGGAAAAGGCAAAGTGGGACGAAAAAAGGCTGCTTCGTTTCAGCGGGAAATGTATCATCGTGCTGAGTATCCTGCCAATCGGGATGGAGCTGTTGATTCTGGCAGGACTGCCATTTGGATCGGTGTATGGAATAGGATGGACTGCATATGTCCTGCTGATTGTATGGATGATTGTTTACATGAACACAAAGAAACGCTTTCGGAAAAAATAATGGAGGAACAGTATGTCAATTCGTTTTGCATCAATTGGTACCGGATGGATTGCCGGTGAGTTTTTAAAGGGAGCCCGCGAGGTAGAAGGTTTAGAGTATACTGCATGCTATTCCCGCAGTCAGGAAAAAGGGGAAGAGTTTGCAAAACAGTGGGGTGCACAGAAGGTCTACACCGATCTGGAAGCAATGGCTGAGGATAAGGAGATCGACGCGGTTTATATTGCAAGCCCCAATGCTCTGCATTACAGCCAGAGCAAGCTGTTTTTGCAGCATGGAAAGCACGTTATCTGCGAAAAGCCGATCACTGTGGAGCCGGAACAGCTCATGGAGCTCCAGCAGCTGGCAGAACAAAAAGGCCTTGTCTACATGGAGGCGCTGATTGGAGTTTATCTGCCGGAGATGCGGATACTGCAGGGCGCAGTGGAACGTCTGGGCGGTGTTCATTTGGCAAGACTGGATTTTTCGCAGTATTCTTCCAAGTATCCGGCATATCTTGCAGGTGAAGTGCCAAACATCTTTAATCCGAATATGGCAACCGGCGGACTGATGGATCTTGGAATCTATTGTGTTTATCCGGCAGTCATGCTGTTTGGCATGCCGGACAAAGTGTCGGCGCATGCACGGTTTTTGTCTACCGGAGCGGATGGAAGCGGCTGTGTGACCCTGCATTATGCAGACAAAACGGTTGTACTGACCTATTCCAAAACCGCACAGGGAGAAATCGGTTCGGAAATTCAGGGAGAACACGGCGTCATCCGCATCCCACGCATCTCCAAACTGACCGATATGACCTTTACTCCGGTAGGAGGACAGCCGCAGCCGCTGAGCACCTATACCGACAAATATCTGCAGATGTCCTATGAGGCAAAGCGCTTTTATGAATTTATCACACAGCCAGAGCAGAACCGGGCACAGTACCGCTATGTCAGCTCGATTGCGTATACGGTCAGCCGTGTGATGAAGATGGCACGCGAGGAGGCAGGAATCCATTTTGAACTGTCTGAGCAATGATTTTAACTGGGAAATGATACGCCGGGCAGCAATGGAGCAGTCAGCCAAAGACTGCGGATGCTCACCTGAAGATTTTGAAAAGCAGGAAAATACCGTTCTGCTTTCCAAACCGCTTTGCGGCGCAAAAAAATATTATACGCAGCCGCACTTCTGCCAGTTTGTTTCCTATGGAAATGGAGTTGTGGCGGTGGCGGATGAGAAGGTATATGACTTTGTCTGTCAGTACCTGCAAAGCTGCCGCTATCCATTCTATGCGTTTGATACCCCGCATCTCAATCAGATTTCCAAAGAGATGCAGAAGTATCAAAAAGCTGTTTGCTTTTTGGCAGAATATTTTTTGCCTGACCCTAAAAGTGAGGTTATCACCCTGCCTGGGCTTACGATAGAATGGCTGTACGATCAGCAGATTGAAAAGCTCTATTCGGATCGCCGGTTTTCCATGGCATTGTCCTACACCACAGAAGGGGAGAAGAAGGACCGCATCGCGGCGGTCGGCTTTGTGGAGGATGGAGAGCTTGCAGGAGTTGCCGGCGTCAGCGATGACTGCGATCAGCTGTGGCAGATCGGGATTGATGTCCTGCCGCAGTTTCGGGGACGCGGTATTGCGAAAGCGCTGACCTCTGCATTGACCCGAGAGGTGTTTGCAAAGGGAAAAATCCCGTTTTATTGTACCGCGTGGTCCAATCTTATCTCCAAACGAAACGCAATTGCCTGCGGATATCGGAGTGCATGGGTTGAATTATCTGTAAAGGATATAAGCTTTACAGAACAAATGTTGCATTAATTTTGATATAATGCCAGGAAACAAGAAATTTATTACAGATTAAAAGGAAGGATAGAGAGAGGTCGAAAATCCGTTCTTCTGCATAGAATGAAACGGAGAGCATTTGGCTAAAACTGAAAAGCCAACGCAATCCAGTAAAGGAGGCAGGAACAGATGAATTTTCGTGTACTGGATCTATCCGCCCATCAGGGCGATATTGATTTTTCCCGCGTAAAAAAAGACGGGATTTGGGGCGTTATGCTCAAAGCAACCGAAGGACAGAGCTATCTCAGCCCCGCATTTGATAAAAACTATGAGCAGGCGACCAAGGCCGGTCTGCATGTGGGTGCATACCATTATCTGCGTGCAGCAAATGCGCTGGATTCTCTAAAGGAAGCACAGTTTTTCCTCCAGTCGGTGAAGGGAAAACAGCTGACTCTGCCACTGGCAGTGGATATCGAAGCGCCGGAGCAAAAACCGATCCGCGACCTTGCACCCATTGCAAAGACCTTTTGCCAGGAGCTGGAACGACAGAAATATTATGCGGTACTTTACAGCATGGTTTCCTGGTTTCGAACCAAACTTTCCAGCAAGGAGCTGAATGCCTACGACCGATGGATTGCTCATGTGGGAGTGTCCGCACCCAAATTCGATAAGCCATATGGTATGTGGCAGTTTACCTGGGAGGCAAAGGTGGACGGCATCCTGGGCAATGTGGACGAAAATGTCTGCTATAAGGATTACCCGCAGATTTTAAAGAAAGCGGGACTCAATCACCTGAACGGATAAGTACAAAACAGCAATCAAAATAAAGGAGGAAGAAACGATGAGCGTTCATATCAATCATACCGTTTCGCCAACAATCACAGAAGAAGAAAAAGAAGTATTGCAGCAGATCCATGCAGCGGTCCGCTATCCTGTCTGCCGCTTTGAACTGCGAAGCAGCAGGGAAGAGGAGCTGCGCAGTACAGCACTGGATGCAGTTCATCTGACAGACGAAAAGGAAGGCATGGAATCGGTAAAACACCGCGCAGAGCTGTTAAAGAGCCTGGAGGAAAAAGGTCTGATCGTTTTGTTCTATCATTTGAAGACCTTTGTTAAGGGCGATTATCAGCTTTATCATCACAGTGATATTTTCTGTCAGTTACAGCAGCTGGCAGAAGAAGGTTCCAAGCGGGAAGGTTACCTGTTCGACTATGCTTTTGTCAAAAAAGGCGTTGCAGTATTGACCATCAAAGGAAAATATGCGCTCAGAGGATAATCTGATATAAAAGAAAAAGGACACCGAATTTCGGTGTCCTTTTTTTGTTCTTTTGTGTGATACGATTATTCGTTTACTGCACCAGCCATTTCCTGACCTACGTTTAAGATATGGTCGCCGATACGTTCAAAGTCGGTGAGCATCTCGGAGTAGAGGACACAGCCTTCGTCGGAACATTTGCCGACCTGCATGCGGTCGATCTGGTTTTTACGGAACTGTTCGGTCATTTCGTCGATCTTTTCCTCAATGCTTGCAATCTCTGCAACATTGATGCCGTTGTCGATCGATTCAACCTTGGAAAGTGCTTTGACACAGATTTCGCGCATCTGTGCGATTTCACCGATTACCTCCTTGGAGAAGGTGATGTTCTTTTCTTCGATCATCTTGGTGTATTCGCAGATGTTGACAGCATGGTCACCGATACGCTCCAAGTTGCCGCATACTTTGAACAGTGCGCTCATGTACTGGGAGTCTTTCGGGTTTCTTTCTTTTACCATGATCTTGGAGATATATTTGGAGATCTCCTTGTTGAGGTAGTCGATATATTCCTCGCGGTCACGAACCTCTTCCAGAAGGGTGGTTTTTCCGTCTTTTACAGCTTCGAAGCTGGCATCAACGTTTTCTTTTGCCATTTTAACCATACGAAGCAGCTCGTTTTTGATCGCGTTTACTGCGATTGCAGAAAGACCGATCTTGGTTTCGCCTCGGTTTTCAATTGGAATAGGACGGATGTATTCCAGATGCATAACGTCGCTTTTTTCTTCCGGCAGGTCCGGCAGAATCTTGGTTGCAATCTTTGCAAGATAGGTGCCGAAAGGAAGAAGAAGAATGGTAGTTGTAATATTAAAGATGGTGTGCATGTTTGCAATCTGGGCTGCAACGTTGTCCGGAGTCAGACTCTCTACAAAGGCAGCAAATGGGGTCAGGATGCAAACGATGGTGAAGATGGTGGTACCGATGATGTTGAAGAGAAGATGGATGATAGTGGTTCTCTTCGCATTGCGTGCAGTACCAATCGAAGCCAGAACTGCTGTGATACAGGTACCGATGTTCTGACCAAACAGAACATATACTGCCTGAGAAAGTCCGATTACACCGCTTCCTGCAAGTGCCTGAAGGATACCAACAGAAGCAGAAGAGGACTGGATGACAGCGGTAAACAGTGCACCAGCAAGGATACCCAGTACAGGATTGGAGAACTTGGTCATCAGGTTGATGAAGGTCTGGGAATCACGCAGCGGCATCATCGCGGAGCTCATCATATCCATACCGATAAACAGAATACCCAAACCGGCAATGATTTTACCGTAGTGATGAACCTTTTCCTTCTTGATAAAGACGATGAGCGCAACACCGATAAAGGCGAACAGAGGGGCAAGAGCACCGATGTCCAGAGCGATCAGCTGGCCGGTGATGGTGGTACCGATGTTAGCACCCATGATAATCCAGACAGCCTGGCCCAATGTCATCATACCGGAGTTTACAAAGCCGACAACCATGACGGTTGTTGCAGAAGAGGACTGGATGGCAGCGGTGATGCCGGCGCCGACCAGAACACCAAGAAAACGATTTGCAGTCAGTTTTTCCAGGATTTTTTTCATGCGGTTTCCGGCTGCAGCCTCGAGACCGTTACTCATCATCTGCATGCCATAAAGGAACAAACCAAGACCACCAAGCAGGCTAATTAGATCTGTTATCTTCACAATACTTCCTCCATGATTTTACAAAAATTTATTTTACTATTAATTTTATACACAAAATTTGAAATAAAAGCAAGATGCAACGCGCAAATTTAACACGATTTTACATGGATTTAACATTGACATTTTATTAAGACAAATGCAGTATTTGAGAGAAACAAAGGCTTTTGTTAAACTCTTTTAAAATAAGTTGTGATTGAAAAGAGCTTTTGTGTATCTTTTCTAAAGTGTGTTAAAACAATAACATTTAAAAATCTATGAGTGTAAAAGTAAATTTCTGTAAAAGACAATAGAATTGCTCCGATTGTTGTGGTAAAATGAAAGAAAAGGATGAATCATGCTAAGGCACGGGGAGGAAGTTTTATGATGCGATATCAAAAAATAATTGCTGTGCTGATGACATTTCTTGTCCTGCTGAATGTTTCTGCCTGTGCACGAAGCATACAGGATGATTTGCAAAGTTCTTCGGAAGAAGCGCATGAGGAACAAAGCGAAGTTAAAGAAGCAGAATCTGTTTTGCCAAATTCCTGGAAGGTGGAGCAGTTTGTGATTGCGGGATTTGACAAAGATGGCCCGGATGATTTTGGAAGACAGGTTTCTTTATCTGGCGAAGAGCAGACAGAACTTTTACAATTACTTGATATCGAAAGCTGGGAAGCGTGTGAGGGGATAGAGCATGGGCTTTCTGTCTGTCTGACCGTTGCGGACAAAGAGCTGCAACACTTTCTTTCGGTGCAGGATGCGGGAGAAGAGGGAAGTGTCATCCTGCTGCTAGACCAGACCAGCAGCGAAAGGTGGCTGTATCGGGCATCTGAACAGACAGCAAAACAGGCAGAGCAATTGGCGGCTAGGCTCAAAGACAAAAAAGGGAAGAAATAACAATATCTTTCTATTTTTAGAAGGTTATCCAACAATCATATTGACGGAAAATAACGCGCTCTTTTTTGCTATTTTTTGTTTAAAACTGCCTTTGAAAATCAAATAAAATTCAGGTATAATGAAAATACAACGTGTAGCATACATGCGTAATTCCGGTTGCGTGTATGCTGCACGTTTTTTTGTTTTCCGGAAAATTAAACTGAATGGAGGATTTAAATTAAGCAAAACAATCGGATAATTTTATTCCGCTAAGGGCGATACAACAGCAATCCTAAAAAGAAATACGGTTTAAAGAGTATCTGTGGTATCATCCGGAGAGGAAGAAAGATACATTTTGGACGAAAGAGAAGGTGAAAAAATGGAACATTCCAATCAATATCTGGGCACAGAACCGATTGGGAAACTGATGCAGCAATATGCGCTGCCCTGTGTGATCTCCCTTTTGGTTGGGGCACTTTATAATATTGTGGATCAGATCTTTATTGCAAATGCCAGTTATCTTGGTTCTTATGGCAATGCGGCCAATACGGTTGTATTTCCACTCACGGTGGTTGCTTTGGCAATCGCGGTCATGATTGGTGATGGCCGCTGTGCATTTGTGAGCATCAGTCTGGGAAAAGGAAACAAACAACAGGCCAAAAACAGCGTCGGCAATGCGGTCATAATGAGCGTGGTGAGCAGTCTTGTGCTGGCTGCTGTTTATCTGGCATTTCAAACACAGATTATCTCGATGTTTGGCGGTACGGTTAATGAGGAAACTTTTTCCCATTCAAAAGAGTATTTCTTTTATATCAGTTTAGGAATCCCGTTTTACATGTTTGGACAGTCGATGAATCCGATTATCCGTGCAGACGGAAATCCAAAGTTTGCGATGGCATCCACTCTGGCCGGTGCACTGATCAATATTATTTTGGATCCGGTATTTATCTTCTTGTTCCGATGGGGCATGATGGGGGCAGCGGTAGCCACTGTAATTGGTCAGGTTGTTACAGCCATTTTGGCGGTGTGGTATTTGTTTCACATGAGGATTATCAGACCGGAAAAGCAGGATTTCAAGATAAACCGGACAGTCAGCACAAAAACGCTGATTTTGGGTATCACCAGCTTTTTGTCCCAGATTTCTTTGGTTGCTGCGATGGCTGCAATCAATAATATGCTTAGAAAATATGGCGCAGCAGATGAGATTTTTGGTCAGCCACAGTATGCACAGATCCCGATGGCAGTAGTTGGTATCGTGATGAAGTTCTTCCAGATCGTCATTTCCATTGTGGTTGGAATTGCTGCCGGATGTATCCCGATCGTTGGGTTTAATATGGGAGCGGAAAAAAAGGACCGAGTCAGACAGCTTTTTTCAATATTGCTTGGAATGGAAGCCGCAGTGGGCGCGATCGCTTTTATTCTGGCAGAGTTTTTCCCTCGTCAGCTGATCTTGATTTTTGGTGCAGCGAATGAAAGCACTTACTACACAGAGTTTGCAGTCAGGGCATTTCGCATTTATCTGTGCATGGTTGTCCTTGCCTGTATCAATAAAGCTTGTTTTATTTTTTTGCAGGCTTTGGGAAAAGCAGCGGCATCCACAGCTCTTTCCATGGTTCGTGAGGTTGTTTTCGGCGTAGGGTTTGCGCTGATTTTGCCTATCTTCTTTGGACTGGACGGGGTGCTGTACTCCATGCCGGTATCGGACATCTTAACCTTTGTTGCTGCGCTTTTTCTGATCCTGCGCACCTACCGGGAATTGAACACAAGAGGAGTTGAGAAAGTATGAAAAACCGAATCATCACAATCAGCCGTGAGTTTGGAAGCGGCGGACGCACTATCGGGAAAAAGGTAGCGGAAAATCTGGGGATTCCCTGTTATGATCGGGAACTGATCCATAAGATTGCACAGGAAAGCGGATTTGCAGAGGAGTATATCCAGGATGCGGGGGAATATTCTCCAGGAGGATTTTTGGCTTCAGCGCTTTCCAACCGTTCCTTTGGTCCGACCAATGAGGACTATCTTTGGGAAATTCAGTGGAAGATCATCACCGAGCTTGCCGAAAAAGAATCCTGTGTCATTGTAGGTAGGTGTGCTGATTATATTCTGCGGGATAAAGCCGATTGTCTAACCGCTTTTATCCATGCCAGTATGGACTATCGTGCAGATCGTATTGTGCGGGTATATGGGGAGAGGGAAGTCTCACCACAGGAACGTCTGCGCGACAAGGACAAACGGCGTGCCGCATATCACCGGTTTTATACCGATATGAAATGGGGCGACGCCAAAAATTATCAGATTACACTGGACAGCGGAAAACTTGGGATTGAGCAGTGTGTGAAAATATTGCAGATGCTCTATTAAGGTATCCTCTTGAAAGAAAAAGCGGCAGACTATTTTGTTCTGCTGCTTTTTCTTTCAAGATATTATTGCGTGCGCACGCATTTTGTGATATAGTAATTTCTTGAAGAGAAGAAAAGGGGGAAACACGAAAATGAAACTGTTAAAATGGATTTCAGTCGCTGACCGTTTTACCAAAGTATATCTGGATAATCAGTTTGCTCCGCTGGGAATCAACAGCAGCCAGCATATGTACCTATTAAAGATCTGCGAGAATCCCGGAATTTTACAGGATTCCTTGCTGGAAAGCTTTTATGTTCATCCAAGCAACGTTGTCCGAACAGTGTTGGCACTGGAAAAGAAGGGCTTTTTGACCAGAACATTGTATGAAAAAGACAAACGAACCTGTCGTCTTTATCCGACCGAGAAAGCTTTGGCGATTGCCGGACAGGTTCAGGAAATCTGCGACCGGACAGAATCAATGCTGATGGAAGAAATCGGCGAGGAAGAACAGAAAATTTTTGCGGATGTATTGATTCGAGCAGGCAAACAAATTGCCGGAAAACTGGATGTAGAGCGTAAGGGAGACGAGTTTGATGAATGAAAATCCTTTGGGTTATGAAAAGATATCCAAATTGTTGCGGAGCTTTGCAGTTCCAAGCATTACAGCAACGCTGGTAAGTTCCTTATACAATATCGTCGATCAGGTATTTATCGGGCAGGGTGTCGGTTATCTGGGTAATGCAGCGACCAACGTGTCCTACCCGTTGTCCACCATCTGTCTTGCCATCTCATTGCTGATTGGAATTGGAAGCGCTTCACGTTTTTCCATCTGTCTTGGCAGGGGAGACACCGATCAGGCGGCAAAGATCGCGGGAAATGGTGTAACGCTGATGGTTCTGGCAGGAATTTTGTATCTGGTGTTGGGAGAAGTACTGCTGACACCGATGCTGCGCATCTTTGGTGCGACCACAGAGGTTATGCCGTATGCACAGAGTTATGCGAGCATTATTTTAATTGGTATGCCGTTTTTGATTTTGACAAACGGTATCAGCAATCTGATTCGTGCGGATGGCAGCCCGAAATACTCCATGATCTGTATGGTGGCAGGCGCAGTGGTCAACACCATTCTGGACCCTATCTTTATCTTTGTTTTTCAGTGGGGAATGTTTGGCGCCGCGCTTGCGACCATTCTGGGACAAATTCTGTCCTTCCTGCTGGCAATACGTTACCTGTGGGCATTCCGAACCATCACGTTGGAAAAGGAATGTTTCCGTCCTGACTGGAGGGATGGTCTGCACACCCTTTCCATGGGTATCAGCAGCAGTGTCAACCAGATTGCTATTACGATTGTTCAGGTTGTATTGAACAACTCGCTGACCTACTACGGAGCAATGTCTGTTTATGGGGAGGATATCCCGCTGGCTGCCTGCGGAATTGTGATGAAAACAAACGCAATCCTGCTTTCCATCATTGTAGGAATCTCGCAGGGGGTTCAGCCGATTATCGGATTTAACTACGGTGCACGCAAGTATGATCGGGTAAAGCAGGCATATCTGCTGGCAATACGCTGGAATTTTGTTATTTCTGCAGTTGGATTCTTGTTGTTCCAGTTGTTCCCGCGCCCCATCATCTCTATCTTTGGAAGTGGGGAGGAACTTTACTTTGATTTTGCGGTTTTGTTCATGAGGACATTTTTGTTCATGGTGATCGTTAACGGGGTACAGGTGCTTTCTTCCAGCTTTTTCACCGCGATTGGAAAGGCACTCAAAGGATTGCTGCTGTCTTTGACCAGACAGGTATTTTTCCTGATTCCGCTGATCCTGATTCTGCCGCTGTGGCTGGGGATCTTTGGTGTATTGCTTGCAGGACCAATTGCAGATTTTATCGCATTTGTCGTATCGGTTTTGCTGGTCAAAAAGGAGTTTTCGATTTTAAAAGAACAGGCAGATGTTGTTTCTTAAGCAAACAGGGCGAAAGTATATGAGAGCTTTCGCCCTGTTCTTTTTGCATGGACTTTCCTGATAGGAAAATAAAAACTTTCCAAATTGTATAGCTGTTCCCTTCTAAAAAAGAAAGTCGGATGGTATGATAAGTCCAGAAGGAAAAAGCGAAAGGAGAAACGGAAAATGGAAGGAAAACTTGCCGAAAATATCCGTGCTTTGCGGAAGGAAAAAAGGATGACCCAGGAACAGCTTGCCGAATGTCTGGATGTGACGGTCGGAGCGGTTTCCAAGTGGGAGAGCGGCGCGACCACGCCGGATCTATCGATGATTATGGAGCTGGCGCATTTTTTTGCGGTATCGGTGGATGCCTTGCTGGGATATCAGTGGCAGAACAGCTCGCTTGAACAAACGCTGGAGAGATTAAAGAAGCTGCGGCAGCAGCGCGACTATGAACAGGCAATCAGGCTGGGAGAAAAGGAGCTTAGGCGCTATCCAAACCATTTTCAGCTGGTCTATCAGCTGGCAATGATTCATCTGGATGTGGGGGCGGAGAATGATAAAAGTCATGTTTACCGGGGACAGGAGCTGCTTTGTCATGCGATTGAGCTGTTTAGTCAGAACACCGATCCGGAGCTGAGCTTATGGACGCTTAAAAACAAGCTGGGGGACTCCTATCTATACAGCAGGCAGCCGGAGCAGGCGGTAAAAATTTACCGGGAAAACAATGTAAACGGTGTCAATAACGCCCGCATTGCACAAGCACTGAGCGACATTATGAAGCGGCACGAGGAAGCAATGCCGTATGCGCAGAAAGCTTTCCGCCAGCTGACTGAGGAGCTTTCGGAAACAATGGTTGCTCTGGCGAGCATCTATTACGGAAAAATGCAGTTGGAAAAAGCAGGGGAATGTATGCGATGGATGATCAATACACTGGAAACGGTGCGTCCGGATAAGGGTTTTTGTGAAACAGATATGGCGGTTATTACCATCCTTTCCTCATTGGGAGAATTTTTTCTGGATGCCGGAGACAGGGAACGGGCAAAGGAATATCTGCTCAAAGCTCATCGTCTGGCAAGGGCGTATGACATGACACCGATAGAACAAGTGGTGACCTGCCGGTTTTTTGAGGGTCGGCTGGAAGGACGGCACCTACTGGATTACGGCGCAGGCGGTACAGAGTATCTCAAGACCAGACTGCATCGGGACACAAGGGAGGAACAGCCGGAGCTTTATGCGATGTTTGAAGAGGTCTCCCGTCAGGTGGACGAGGAAGTAAAGGCGGGAGCACTGGGAGAATATACCCTTGGAAGGAGTGGGGAATGATGAAAGGATATCGGGATATCTTACGGAAGAACAGAAACATGCTCACCGGAATCGGATTTGTGATGGTGATTTCAGCGATTTTTGCAGTTGCTGCGGGGTACTCGCTCAGCTGGATTCTCAATGCCTATGAAGCGCAGGGTGACCGCGTGCGTCAGCTGATTTTGGCATCACTTGGCTCCGTAGGAATGTTTGGACTGTGTATCCTTACCGAATACCTGGGGGATTTATCCCTTGCATGGATGCAGCGCAGAATCAAAAATGATCTGCGCAAAATGGCTTCCCAAAAGCTTGCGTCCCTTTCCTATGAGGAGTTTTATCAGAAGGATTCCGGCGCCTATGTTTCCTGGTTGGGAAACGATGTCGATCAGCTGTACACAAACGCCTTTGAACAGCTGTTTCAGGGAATCCGCAGAGGTTTTTCTGCTCTTTTTGCCTTTGTGGTGATGAGTATGAGCAGCTGGTATCTGGGTGTAGCGGCGCTGATTTTGTTTGTGATTCAGTTTACCGTCCCACAGCTGATGAACAAAGCAATGGAGCGGGCGACCCAGCGGCGCTCTCAGGCGATGGAGCAGAGCGTGGAAGCTTACAAGGATACCATCATGGGAACAGGAATCTTTTATCTGAGCAATCTGCGGCAGAAAGTTGTGGAGCGCATCGCCGTTTCTTCCGACAAAGCAGAACAGCAGATCTTTTTGAGCAACCGAACCGTCTGTACGGTGCAGAATTTGCTGTCACTTGTAAGCTGCAATAACCAGATCGTGCTGACGCTGGTTGCCACCTTTGCGGCAATCACTGGAGCCGCGCCCATCGGCATTATCTTTGCAGTGGGAAACCTCTGCGGACAGTTCTTTAACGGAATTGGTGACGCGGTCAAAGCGGTGGTTTCCATTCGCTCGACAAAGCCCCTCTGGGAAAAGTTTGAGCTGTCTGTCGTAAAAAACGAGGGAGCGGAAATCAACAAGCCGATCGATGAAATTACCATGCAGAATCTTTCCTTTGCCTATGGAGAAAAGCAGATTTTAACCGAGCGGGATTTTTCCTTTGTATCGGGTGGAAAATATGCCGTCTGCGGCGAGAGCGGCAGCGGAAAAACCACTGTGATGAAGCTTTTGCTGGGGCTGCTTCCCCGATATGAAGGGCGCATCTGCTATGATGGCATCGAGCAGCGGCAGGCAGATGTCAGCAGCCTTTATGAGCAAATCGGCTACGTCGACCAACAGGTCTATCTGTTTCAGGACAGTCTGCGGTTTAACATCACGCTGGGACAACATTACTCCGAGCAGGAAATTTGGTCGGTCATCAAGGCGTGCAGGCTGCAGGAGCTTGTAAACTCGTTGCCAAACGGATTGGACAGCATCATTTTGGAAAACGGCAAGAACCTTTCGGGCGGACAGCGGCAGAGAATCGCATTAGCAAGAGGACTGATCCGCAAGGTGTGCTATATGGTGCTCGATGAGGGAACCTCAGCACTTGACGAAGAAAATGCGCTGGACATCGAGCAGAACCTGATGAACCGAAAGGAGCTGTGTGTCATCGTCATCACCCATAACCTGCGCGACAGCATCCGAAAACAGCTGACCCGGGTTTATGAAATTTAAGTTAAGTAAAATAAAAAAGCTCTCCTAAAAGAGGAGAGCTTTTTTGATAAAGGGTTTTTAAGCGACCATACCGAGCAGGGAATAAGCAAGGGTGCCCACCACACCGGTACCAAAGATGATGGCGATAGCGTTGACGCGGTATTTTCGCAGAAGGAAGAATCCGCCGATAAACAGGCAGGTCTCGATTGGACGGAAGTTTGCAAGGGTAATGCCGGACAGGTCGGACATGAAAAGTCCCAGCAGCAGGATGGAAAGTCCGGCGGAGGCAATCAGTGCGACAACTGCAGGGCGCAGAGCGGAAAGAACGGTCTGCACGCCGCTGAAGTTGCGGTACTTATAGTAAAAATGAGCCAGTGTCAGACAGATGATAAAGGATGGGATGATACATCCGAGGGTACAGAGCACTGCACCTGGAATACCTGCCAGACGGGTGCCGACAAAGGTTGCAGAGTTAATGGAGATCGGTCCCGGGGTCATCTCCGCGATGGTGATGAGGTCGGTAAATTCTCCGAGGGTCATCAGCTTGTGGATGTCGACAATCTGGTTCTGAATCAGCGGAATTGCTGCATATCCGCCGCCTACACTGAACAGACCAACCTGAATGAATGCAAAAAATAACTGAAATAATACGCTCATCTCTTATGCCTCCTTGACAGTATCGCTTGTAACGGCTGCAGCTTCATGATCTTTGCTGCAGGATGCGGAATGTCCTGTGCTGCGTTCAGCTTTGAGCTGGAATACGAGGTCGAGAATTCCAACAGCAAGACAGCCCAGAATGATGATCATAGCCTCGACACCGAAGAAGACCTTTGCAACAAAACAGCCGACCATCAGAAGAATGTAAAGTGCGCGGCGGGTGTGGATTACATTTCTGGCGAGGTTCCATACCACGTCAAAGATGACTGCCGCAACGCCAGCGCGCATAACCTGCAGCGCAGTCGCGATGATCTGGTTGCTGCGGAATTGTACATAAAAATAGGAGATGACCGAAATGATAATCATTGGAGGAAGGGCGGTGCCCAGAATCGCAATCAGAGAACCCGGGATGCCGCACATCCGGTAGCCGAGAATGACCGAAGCGTTAATCGGAATCGGACCGGGGGAGGACTGTGCGATTGCGGTGATGTCCAGCATCTCCGATTCGTCCAGCCACTTTAATTCTTCTACAAATTTTTTCTTCATCAGCGACACGATGACAAAACCGCCGCCGAAGGTGAAGGCGCTGAGCAGGAAGGTTGCTTTAAAAAGCTGCCAAAGGGTCTGTGCGGATCTCTTGTTTTCTTTCATGAGGATTCTCTCCTTTGCATTTTTGTAATCTGTTCTAAATCCTCATCTAGAATATCATAAAAAATCAATAATGAAAAATGATTTATTATTATGTTATAATAAATATATCTTATGAATTGGGGTGAGAGGATGCTGGATTTTCGTATCGATACCTTTTTGGAGGTTTGCCGCTTTATGAACTACACCAGAGCGGCACAGGAGTTAAACCTCACACAGCCGGCAGTTTCGCAGCACATTCGCTGGCTGGAGGAGCAATATCAGGCAAAGCTGTTCTGTTATGAGAACAAACAGCTTTCGCTGACAAAGTCCGGTGAGCTGCTGCGCAGTGCAGCAATTACCATGAAGCAGGACGAGACCTATCTGCGCAGGAAGATACGGCAGATCCGCCAAACCGAAAACGATCTTTCCTTCGGAGTGACGCCAACGGTAGGAATGTACCTGATTCCAGGGCCGCTGGCAGAATATCAGAAAAAATATCCCGATGCGCAGATCTCGATGCAGGTGGAAAACAGCCAGCAGCTGTGCGAGCGTCTGGATGCAGGGGAGATTGACTTTGCAATTTTGGAAGGATACTTCCGAAAGACTGATTATGACTCGCTGCTGTACAAGACCGAGCGCTATGTTGGGGTATGCGCGCCGGACTATCCGTTTGTAAAGAAGCCCCGGCAGATTTCCGATCTGCTGGGAGAAACGCTGATTGTGCGGGAATCCGGCTCTGGTAACCGGGAGATCATCACGCGCAGCTTAAGCCGGCAGAATCTGGATTTGTCGGATTTTCATTCGGTATTTGAGGTCGGCGACATGAACGTCTGCAAGCAGATGCTGATTAAGGGATGCGGCATCGGATTTTTGTACGAGGCAGCGGTCGAGGACGACATCAAAAGCGGAAAGCTGCGGGAGATGGAGCTGTGCGATTTTCAGGAGAGCCACGATATCACTATGATCTGGCGCAAGGGAAGCATCTTTTCCGACCGCTACCGCAGCTTGTATGAGCAGCTGAAAGGATAATCTAACTGGCTTTACAAAGGTGGAGAGAGATTTGGGGAGGACAAAAGATGGATTATCATGAGATGCTATCCCACTTACAGTACGAAGATGTGATTGAACAAGCACTCCAGAGAAAAAGAAAGAAGGACTATCCTGTTATCAAAAGAATCGCAGGGAAAGCATATTGGGGAGCAGACTTTCATTTTCCATTATGTAATCACCAGCCTTTAACAAGGCTGACTGTACTAACCCATCTTCTCAGTCAAAAGTATACAGAATATAAACGGCTGGGAATTTCTGATGATATTATTTTTGAAACGTTTCGAGATGTTTCATTAAGGGCAGCTTTCTTTTATAGAAAAAACGGAAAAGTTGGCTTATCAAAAGATGATGTTATCTGGTTTCGGCATATAATGAATGTTAATCTATTTAAGATTGGTGTTTTGCAGTTTCAGCCATTTCAGATGATATATCTGGATAAAGAAACAATTGGAGAAGACTATATGCAGTTCCCCAAAACCGTAAAAGAAGAGCTGCCAAGCGGTGTTCGTGTGATAAATTGTCATATTCAGCGAAATTCGGATATTTGTCCTGATTTGGTGGAAGAAGCATTTGAGAAGGCAAAGCAGTTTTTTGCAGAACATTTTCCAACGGTGAACTATCAGGCGTTTCTCTGTTACAGCTGGCTGTTGTATCCTCCTATGATAGAGAAGCTTCCAGAGTATTCGAAGATCAGGAAGTTTGCAGAACGGTTTGAGATTATTGGCCAATGCAGTGATTCAGAACAGGCGATGGAAAATCTGTTTGAAGATAGAAAAACAAAGATTTCTAAATCTACATTTCTACAAAGGATAGCATTAGAAGACAAAGAAAATTTAGGATTTGGGTGTGGTATTATCCGAATTTAAATTAGAAAACAGGGTAGCACTGTTGAAAGCAAAACAAAAACGCATCCGTATGCTGATAACATACGGATGCGTTTTTTATAGAGCTAATATGATTTTTAATTACATCATGCCGCCCATGCCAGCGCCTGGAGCACCTGCCATTGGGTCTTTTTCCTCTTTTTCGTCAGCAACCAGGGATTCTGTGGTCAGAACCATGGAAGCTACGGAAGCTGCGTTCTGCAGTGCGGAACGGGTAACCTTAGTTGGGTCAACGATACCAGCAGGGATCATGTCAACATAGGTTTCGTTGTAAGCATCGTAGCCGTAGCCAACTTTGCCGGAGGTCAGCAGTGTATTAACGATAACGGAGCCGTCAACGCCAGCGTTGATTGCGATCTGACGAACTGGTTCTTCCAGAGCTTTCAGAACGATCTTAGCACCGGTTCTTTCGTCGCCGTCGCAGGAGTCAACCAGAGCCTGAACTGCTGGGATTGCGTTGATCAGAGCAGTACCGCCGCCTGCAACGATGCCTTCTTCAACTGCAGCTTTGGTAGCGGACAGAGCGTCCTCGATGCGCAGTTTCTTTTCTTTCATTTCGATTTCGGTAGCAGCACCAACTTTGATTACTGCAACGCCGCCAGCCAGTTTAGCCAGTCTTTCCTGCAGTTTTTCGGTATCAAATTCGGATGTGCTGTTTGCAAGCTGTGCACGAATCTGGGATACACGCTCTGCGATTGCTTCTTTGGAGCCGCCGCCGCCAACGATGATGGTAGTCTCTTTCTGAACTTTAACCTGAGAAGCGTGACCGAGCTGATCGATAGTAGCATCTTTCAGTTCCAGACCCAGTTCGGAGGAGATAACTTCTGCACCGGTCAGGGTTGCGATATCACGCAGCATTTCTTTTCTTCTGTCGCCAAAGCCAGGAGCTTTTACTGCAACGCAGGTGAAGGTACCACGCAGTTTGTTCAGCAGCAGGGTGGTGAGAGCTTCGCCTTCGATGTCCTCAGCGATGATGAGCAGTTTCTTGCCGGACTGAACGATCTGTTCGAGCAGAGGCAGGATTTCCTGAATGTTGGAGATCTTCTTGTCGGTGATGAGCAGCAGAGCATCATCCAGAACAGCTTCCATCTTGTCAGTATCGGTTACCATGTATGGGGAGATGTAGCCGCGGTCAAACTGCATACCTTCTACTACTTCGGTATAGGTTTCAGCGGTCTTGGATTCTTCCAGAGTGATAACGCCGTCAGCGGAAACTTTTTCCATAGCTTCTGCGATCAGGTTGCCGATTACTTCATCGCCGCAGGAAACGGTAGCAACTCTTGCGATATCAGCAGAGCCGTTTACCTTCTGGGAGTTTGCAACAACAGCTTTTACAGCGGTGTCAACTGCTTTCTGGATACCTTTTTTGAGTACCATTGGGTTAGCACCAGCAGTAACGTTCTTCATACCTTCGCGAACCAGAGCCTGAGCAAGCAGGGTAGCGGTGGTGGTACCGTCACCAGCAGCATCGTTTGTCTTGGTTGCAACTTCTTTTACCAGCTGTGCGCCCATGTTTTCAAATGGGTCAGACAGTTCGATTTCTTTTGCAATGGTAACACCGTCGTTTGTGATCAGTGGTGCACCGAATTTTTTGTCAAGAACAACATTGCGTCCTTTTGGACCAAGGGTGATTTTAACGGTATCAGCCAGCTGGTCAATACCTCTCTGTAAAGATTTTCTTGCTTCTTCGCCGTATGCGATTACTTTGGACATGATACATAACCTCCAATTTTAGTCAAACAATCTGTCAAAGATCGAAAAATACTATTCAACAATTGCAAGGATATCGGACTGACGCAGGATGGTGTATTCTTCGCCGTCAACCTTTACCTGTGTGCCGGCATATTTGCTCAGGAGAACTTTCTGACCAACGGTAACAACCATCTTTTCGTCGTGGCCGTCAACAAATCCGCCAGGACCAACTGCAATAATCTCTGCGATCTGTGGTTTTTCCTGGGCAGCAGCAGCGAGAATGATGCCGCTCTTGGTGGTTTCTTCAGCCTCTACCATTTTTACTACAACTCTGTCAAGTAATGGTTTGATATTCATGACTGCATTCCTCCATATAATTTAAAGTTTAAAATGTAACAAAAGGATGTTCCGGTTTTACCAACCAGAAGGATTTACGTTTTTAGCACTCGTTATCTTTAAGTGCTAACTGTATTTTACCTCATTTCCAGAAAAAATCAAGGGCTTGTGGGATAAATTCATAAACAAATCCAATATTTAACATTTTGTTCAAAAACAAGGGCGGTTTGGCAGGAGTTTTTTATGGTGATTTCCTTTTTCTGGCAAGTTTACAAAAAATTATAAGACTATCGTAGGAAAGTGGGATGAAATTTCCATTCATTTATGGTAGGATACACACAGAGGTTTTATGAAAATCGGGGAAGAATGAATAAAGAATAGATCGTTTTATAATAGAAGGATTTTTACTTTTGATGCGATCAAGATGCATCAGACATGCAGGAAAGGCGTGACGGATGAGTAAGATGAAATATAACAGAATGCGCTTTGGACAGAAATTTTTTATGATCTGCGGCGCCGTTTTATTCCTGATGGGAATGGCGGCAGTTCCAATCGGGGTGTTCAACATCGGTTCGGTGCTGCTGTGTCTGCTGGGGGGATTTCTCTGGCTGACGGTGCTGCTGGAACGAAAGACAGGGAGGAAACAAAGAATGTTGACAACACTGGGTGTCATCGCACTGACTGGGTTGTTTGCCCATGCGGTGATCTGGAACTATTTTGCTTGGTGCCGTCCGCCGCAGCAGACCGGTGAGGCGACCGTGGTGGTGCTGGGATGCAAGGTAAACGGCGAGGAACCGTCGCTGATGCTCCGCCGTCGGTTGGAGTGTGCGATGGAATATCTTGCTGAAAATCCGCAGGCGGATTGTGTGGTATCCGGCGGAATGGGCGACAACGAAAGCTATACCGAGGCACATGTGATGAAAAAGTTTCTGGTAGAGCATGGAATCGATGCAGAGCGGGTCTATGAGGAAGACCGTTCGACCAGTACAGAGACAAACCTGCTGTATTCGCTTGCGCTTGTCAAAGAAGAAGATCTGAGTCAAAATATTATCCTGTGTACCGATGGCTTTCATCAGCTTCGTGCCTGGATGTATGGAATGCGAAATGGTGTGGATGCAAGGGCAATTTCGGGCAGGACACCGGTTCTGACCATCCCATCCTACGCAGTTCGGGAGCTGGGCGGAATCCTGAAAATGCTGATCCTTGGATAAAATGCACATCTTTCACCGGCACAAACTGGGCGAATTTGGTGAGAAACTGTGAGGGAAACCCTTGTCTCCTATCCCACCAATCTGGTATAATAAAAATATGTATGACCTGATGATGAGAAGGATGCTGATCCTGATATATGTTCATCCTTCAGGAGATTATACGCAGAGAGGAGAACCAGATTATGGCAAAAGTTACCCTGATCGCCCACACTCCGGACCCGGAAAAGCTGGTTGCCGCTTCGGCAAAGCTGTGTTACAGCCCAGCAACTATTTCGGATCTGATGGATGGGCTGGATGAGGAAAAGACCACCAGCTTTTTGAATATGCTGACCGATTTTGGCCATCAGAGCCCGATCGAGCACATCAGCTTTACCTTTGGAATCGAAGAAGTTTCCCGCACCCTGCTCGCGCAGATCACCCGTCACCGCATTGCATCCTTTTCGGTGCAGAGCCAGCGTTATGTAAAAGAAAAACAGTTTTCTTTCGTGACACCGCCTCAGATTGCGGAAAATGAGCAGGCAGCAGAGCTTTACCAGAAGGCGATGCAGTCGGCACACGAAACTTATATGCAGCTTGCAGACATTCTCCAGAAGAAAAACTATCAGGAGATGATCGCGCAGGGAATGGATGAGAAAAAGGCAAAAAGTGCATCCGAGAAAAAAGCAATTGAAGATGCTCGCTTTGTACTTCCAAATGCCTGCGACACCAAGATGATTTTGACCATGAACGCCCGCAGCCTGCTTAACTTTTTCCATCTGCGCTGCTGCAACCGCGCTCAGTGGGAGATTCGTGACGTTGCAACCCAGATGTTAAAGCTGGTAAAACCGATTGCACCGACCATCTTTGCAAAGGCTGGTCCGGGATGTCTGTCCGGTCCTTGTCCGGAAGGCAAGATGACCTGCGGCAAAATGCAGGAGGTTCGAGCTTCCTTTTTAAGCGGGAAAGCTCTGGAAGAATAATTTTCCACCAAAAAACATGAGAGGAATGACCCTGTGATGAAGGGCAAACTGATTATTATAGAAGGCTTGGACGGAAGCGGAAAAAGCACCCAGATCGAGATTTTGCGCCAAAAGGCGCAGCAGGCAGGAAAACAGGTCCGACAGGTCAAGTTCCCAAACTATGCGGAGGATTCTTCCGCACTGGTAAGGGCATATCTTGCCGGAGAACTTGGCAGCCTGCATGAGATCAACGCCTATGCGGCATCGGTTCTGTACAGCGTGGATCGCTATGCCACCTTCCGCCGCCACATGAAAGAGGACTACGACAACGGCTGCATCTTTTTGCTGGACCGTTATACCACTGCAAACATGTACCATCAGACCACCAAACTCCCGAAGGAGGAATGGGACAGCTTTCTTGACTGGCTGGAAGATCTGGAATACGGCAAGATGGGTCTGCCAAAGCCGGACCTTGTGCTGTATCTGGACATGAAGCCGCAGACCGCCAAAAAGCTGATGGAAAACCGCTACCACGGCGATGAAAGCAAAAAAGATCTGCACGAGGCAGATTTTTCCTACCTGCTTTCCTGCCGGGATGCAGCACTGTATGCAGCACAGCGCTGCGGATGGGAAGTGCTTTCCTGCTGTGACGGGGAGTCTCCGCTTCCGATCGACACCATCTCACAGATGATCTGGCAGAAGGTGGAACCTCTGCTGGGATAACAGAATCGGGGGATTTTTTTGCAGCAGACAAAATATCAAATTCTGCCCATGACAGAAGAATACGCAAAGCAGATTTCCCACTGGACCTATGAAGGAGAATACTCCATTTACAGCTTCCAGCCGGATGAGGAAACTCTGGCGGAACCACTAGACGGCAGCTATTTTGCCTGCACATTGGGGCAGGAGCTGGTTGGATATTTCTGCTTTGGTGCTTCGGCGACCATCCCGACTGTTCCGGGAAGTGTTTCCCTGCCACAGGGAGATTTTCTCGATTTTGGATTGGGGATGCGTCCTGACCTTTGCGGACAGGGCAGAGGGAAAGAGTTTATGCAGGCAGGGCTTTTGTTTGGAAAGCAGAAATTTCATGCCGCGTCTTACCGGCTTGCGGTGGCGGCTTGGAACAAACGGGCACAGCATCTTTATCAGAAGATGGGCTTTGTGACTGCCTGTGAAGTGACACACCGCTTTTCCAAACAGCCATTTTATATCATGATACAAACAGTAACAGACGCAGAAGAAAGGAGCGTTTGCTTGGATTTTCACAGAATTACCTTACAGGACAAGGAATGGATGGAAGAACTGTTAGGATATTCCAATTATAACAGTTGTGAGTACAGCTTTACCGACCTGTTTAACTGGGGATTTGTTCACCAGACCGAGGTGGCACGGATGGGTGACTTTGGCGTCATCCGCAGCGGATTTAAAGAATTTTCCTATCTTTATCCGTTTGGCAGAGGAGATGTAAAGCCGGTCATCGAAGCGATGATGCAGGATGCAAAGGAACACAACGTTTATTTTACCATCTCGCTGCTGCTGGACCCGATGAAGGCGGAGCTGGAAACACTGTTCCCGGGACAGTTTGAGTTTACCGAAGAGCGTGCCTATTTTGACTATATCTACCTGAGAGAATCGTTAGTTGAGCTCAAAGGCAAAAAGCTGCACGGCAAGAAAAACCATCTCAATGCATTCAAGAACACCTATCCTGACTGGAAATTCGAGCACATCACCAGCGAAAACATCGATGAATGCTGGCAGATGAACGAGGAGTGGAGCCGCCAGAACGAGATGTCGTTGGGCAGCGGACTGCTCAAGGAAAAAACCGCGCTGAGAACAGCGTTTGATAACTTCTTTGAAGAAGGTCTGGTAGGCGGACTGATTCGAGTAGACGGCAAGGTCATTGCCTATTCGATGGGACACAAGCTCAACAGCGATACCTTTGTGGTTCATTTTGAAAAGGCGTTTGCCGACATCCGCGGCGCATATCAGATCATCAATCAGCAGTTTGCACAGCACTGCTGTGAGGGATACACCTATATCAACCGTGAGGACGACACCGGTCTGGAAGGACTGCGCAAAGCAAAACTTTCCTATCTTCCACAGATCCTGCTGACCAAGTATGATGCAAAACTGGTGTCGGAACAGCAGTTTTAACCAAAGGGAGGGGACAGGATGGAAACGATCGGACTGATGAGTGAACAGCCGATGTGTCAAAATCCGCTGGCATTACAGCAGCTCAAGCGCATCTGGCGGGAGTGCTTTGAAGCGGATGACGGCTATCTGGACGCCTATTTCTCGATCGGCTACCGTCCGGAACAGACACTGGTCTTTCAGGATGACGACACTATCCTGGGAATGCTCACCCTTCTGCCTTGCCAGTACCGCGGCATCCATCAGGGAAAGGTTCGACTGTACAAGGCAGCCTATCTGTTTGCGGTGGGAACCCTGCCGCAGGCACAGGGCAGACAGATCGCAAGTAAATTGCTCGGTGCAGCGGACGACGTCCTGAAAAAGCAGGGCGTGGAGCTGGCACTTCTTGCTCCGGCCGAGCCGAGCCTGTATCACTTTTATCAAAAGCGCGGCTATGAGAGCTTTTTTACCAGAAGAGAGCTTTTCTTTGAGCCAAAAGGCAGGGCAGAACAGCTAGATACAAGGACGCTGTCATTAAAACCGGTGAGCTTATCCGAGTATTATCCAAAGCACATAAACTTGATCCCGCAGGAGAGTATCCTCTGGGACGAGCAGACACTTTGCTTTGCCGAGCGGGAAAGCATTTTGTACGGCGGCGGGCTGTATGTGCTGATGGAGGGACAAAACGAGCTTTGCATCTGCAACATCTACCGCTACAAAGAGGAAGAAGTGATCGTGAAGGAGCTTCTTTTGCAGCAGGGCGTTTCACAGCAGCAGGCGATAGAAGCGCTGCGCGATCTGTTTTTGCAATGCAGGGTGACGATTCGTCTGACCGGAACAGACAAAGAAAATCGTGTTCCTTCCGGAATGATCCGTTTTTACGGTTCGAAGGAGGACATGCCGGAAAATACACAGATGGCATATCTGCCATTTTTACTGGATTAGTTTGACTTACACAGGAGGGGGCTTAAACATTTATGGTAACCGTATTTCTTGCAAATGGATTTGAAGAGATGGAAGCACTGGCTCCGATCGATCTGCTTCGTCGGGCAGGAGTAAAGGTTCAGACCGCAGCAGTCGGAACCAATCCTGCTATGCACGGGGGCAAGGTTGTCACCGGTTCCCACGGGGTTTCGGTGCTGTGCGACATTGCTGCAGAAGAAGTTTGTGAAGAGGAAATGGAAATGCTGGTTCTGCCGGGCGGCGGACTGGGAACAAAAAACTTGAACGAGTCCCCGGTTGTGGACCGCTGGCTGCATTATGCCGCGGAAAAGGGCATCTGGATTGCGGCAATCTGTGCAGCTCCATCGGTGCTGGGAAACAAGGGACTGCTCGATCAAAAGCGCGCAGTGGCTTATCCGGGATTTGAGCCAAAGGGTTCTATCCATGCAGAGGGTGAGTTTGTTGTGCGCGACGGCAATTATATCACAGCAAAGGGAGCAGGGGTCTGCCTGGAATTTGCGCTGGAGCTTGTCTCCTGCTTAAAAGGAAAGGCGGCGGCAGAGAAAGTAAAGGATGAAATTCAATGTCGAAAATAGACCTTCGCATTTATAAAAAGGAGATTCGGGCACAGATGCGCCGCATCCGACGGGAAATGCCGCCGGAGATTGTGCAGAAAAAGGATCAGGCAATCTATGAAAGACTGATTTCGATGGAGCAGTACCGACGCGCAAAAACGATTGTGGTCTATGTGTCCAAGGAGCTGGAGGTAGATACCCGCCGGCTGATGGAAAAAGCGTGGGAGGACGGCAAAAAGGTGGCGGCTCCCCGCTGTGTAGAAAACACCCGCCTGATGAACATGCACCTGATCACTTCGATGGACGACCTGCAGGAAGGTGCCTATGGGATTTTGGAACCAAAGGAATCTTTGCCGATTCTGGAGGATACCAAAAATGCAGTCTGCATCGTGCCGGCGTTCTGCAATGACTATCGGGGCTACCGGGTAGGATATGGCGGCGGATATTACGACCGCTATCTGTCCGGCTTTCAGGGAGTGAAGATCGGCGTCAATTACAGCGACTGTGTACGCCCAAGGCTGATCGGCGGAAGATATGATGTGCCGATCGATGTGTTGGTAACCGATCGCTATATCCGCAGATGCTGCATGCAGAAATGTACGGCAGCAAAGCGCCGCCGCAAAGGAAAGGAGACATCAGATGAAAAACGAAAGGGATAAAGAGGAGCTCAGCCGCTATTTTGGCCATCATCAGCCCTCCCAGAAAACACCGCGCACTTCGCGTTCCCAGCAGCAGTGGTTTGATGACGGGATGGATGATGACGACGAAGATATGAAGGTCGCTCCCGATTCTTTCAGTAAAAGCAATTTTAACAGGAACAGTTCTGGAAAGAACAGCTTTAACCAGGACAGCCAGTTTGGTGATTTTGAGGAACCGCCGAAAAAACGTAAAAGAGCATCCAAGCTCAGCCGTTTTGCCGAGAGCTTTGTGCTGATCTGTGTTTTTGTCGGCATCGCAATCTTCCTTGCCTATTTTGCACTGGTGAGCGCAAGCGACCTGCTGGGCTTGGGTCAGGCAGACCGTCAGATCGAGGTCACCCTGACCGAAGAGGAAGCGGCATCTGTGAGCAAAACCGCAAAGGTTCTGGAAGAAAACGGCATTATCTCCCAGCGTTTTGTGTTTGAGATGTACGCAAAACTCAAAGGCAAGGACGGAACCTTCTTGGCAAAGACCTTTGTTCTCAACAACAAATGGGGATATGACCAGATCATGTCCCATCTGTCCGACGACAGCGAGGAATCGGATATTGTCAGCATCACCTTCCGTGAAGGTATGACCCAGAGACAGATCGGCGAACTGCTGGAAGAAAACAAGGTCTGCACCGCTGACGAATTCTATACCGCACTGGAAGAGGAAGATTTTGACAGCTACAACTTTGCTGGTCTGGTTCCGGATGACGAACTGCGCTTCCGCAAGTATGAAGGCTATCTCTTCCCAGATACCTACGAGTTCTATACCAACATGAATCCAAAAGAAGTGGTCAAGAAGTTCTTTGACAACTTTGACCGCAAGGTGGACACCGAAGTGATGCAGGAAATCCGCAACCTGTCCAATGGTCTGGGTGAGCTGGACAACCTGATTACCTTGGCTTCCATCATTCAGAAGGAAGCGACCGACCTGGAAAACATGAAGATGGTTTCGTCGGTATTCCACAACCGTCTCAACAACAGCTCGACCTATCCTTACCTGCAGTCGGATGCGACTACCAACTATATCCGCGACGATATCCGCTCCTTTATGACGCAGGATAATCAGGAAATGTACGATGCTTACGACACCACAAAGGTTGTCGGTCTGCCGGTCGGCCCAATCTGCAACCCTGGTATGGATGCGATCGAAGCGGCAATCCATCCGGCAGATACCAACTACTACTACTTTGTATCGGATGATGCGGGAACCTACTACTTTGCAGCGACCCTCGAAGAACATGAGGCAAACATCCGCAAGGCAAATCAGGTGAACGAACAGCTGAAATCCGAAGCAGCAGTGGAAGAAACCGGAGAATAAAAAGATGCTGACCCGCTTTGTGAAAAAAGGCGGGTCAGTTTTCCCTGAGACATGATACAGGAGGAGAAGAATGGAAAACGGCAACAAATTATTACAGCCGCATTATCCGGAGGTTCTGGCTCCGGTAGGCGACTATGAGCGCTTGACCTATGCGGTAAACTACGGCGCAGATGCAGTGTATCTGGGCGGAACCGCTTTTGGTATGCGTGCAGCATCGGCAAAATTTGATTTTGATACCATGAAAAAAGCGGTGGAATATGCACATGCAAGGGATGTCAAAGTTTATCTGACCTGCAACACCCTGCCGCTCAACAGTGAAGTGGATCAGCTTGCAGATTATCTGAGAAATGCGCAGACTGCCGGTGTCGATGCGGTCATCGTAGCGGACATCGGTGTGCTGATGGAAGCAAAGCGCGTGATTCCGGATATGGATATCCATATTTCCACCCAGACCGGTATCGTCAACTATCTGACCGCAAACGAGCTTTATAAGCTGGGGGCAAAACGTGTGGTTCTGGCAAGGGAATTGCCGCTGGAGGAGATCAAGCGCATTCGTGACAAGACTCCGCCGGAATTGGAGATCGAAACCTTCGTTCATGGTGCAATGTGCATGTCCTTCTCGGGAAGATGCCTGCTCTCCAACTACATGGTCGGCAGAGACGCAAATCGCGGCGAATGTGCACAGCCTTGCCGTTGGGGTTACTACCTGATGGAAGAAAAACGTCCGGGTCAGTACTTCCCGATTTTTGAGGATGAGAAGGGAAGCTATATCCTCAATGCAAAGGATATGTGTATGATCGAATATATCGACAAGGTGATCGATGCAGGCGTCACTTCCTTAAAGATTGAAGGAAGAGCAAAATCCTTTTACTATGTAGCGGTAGTCACTAACGCTTATCGTCAGGCGGTGGATCTGTACAAGAAGGACCCACAAAACTTTAAGCTTCCTTCCTGGATTGAAGAGGAGACCCGCAAGGTAAGCCATCGTCAGTACTCCACCGGTTTCTATTTCGGACGTCCGGAAGAGGGACAGTACTACGAAAACGGCGGCTATGTCCGCCAGTGGGATGTTGTCGCAGTTGTAGACAAGACTGAAGGGGATATTCTGTACTGCACCCAGAGAAACAAATTCTCGGTTGGGGAAGAAGTGGAGATCATCCGTCCGTTTGCGACACTGGAAGATCGTCCAGTCACCTATCAGGTTACCGAAATCACCGACGAGCTGGGCAACAAACGCGAGTCGGCAAACAACGCGATGATGAAATTCACCATGCCTGCAAAGGGACTGAATCTGCCGCAGGGTTCCATTATCCGCAGAGCAGCGGAATAACCGCAGGAGGAAATCTATGCTGGAATTTAAATTTGACACCCAGCTTCTGATTGAAGGATGCCAGATGGATGAGGATGCACTCAACGATTACATCGCAGAGCATTTTGAAGGGGACTGCCTGATCGTGGTCGGCGATGAAGAGGTCATGAAGCTGCATTTTCACACCAACACTCCGTGGAAGGTGCTGGAATACTGCGCTTCTCTTGGAGAGATCTACGACATCGTGGTCGAGAACATGCAGCGTCAATCCGAAGATCTGCACGGATAAGTTACAGATTAAAAAGCTCCGTATCAAGCGATGCGGAGCTTTTTTGCTGCTCAGATTTAAAAAAGCAGAAAAGAAAAATTGCACACAGGGAGCAATTTTGTTCTGATTTTTTGTATTAGCAGGAAAAAGAAAAGCTCGTTCTGCACAAAAAGTTACCGGATTTTTGAGGGTTTTTTTAAGAAAATAAAAATTAAAATCAGAAAGGATGTTCCTTTTTGATTTTTGTGATATAATGAGAATATGGAGAAAGATGAGAGTTTTAATCGGAAAAGATTTTCCTGAATTTCGCACCAGGTTTCACTTTTTCCATCAGTATGTTTTAAAATCTGCTGTAAATATGGTGCTGGATGCAAAAAACAAAACCAGGAGGAATTTATGGCCTGAGGAGTCAGCTGGATTACGCTGCCGTCGGCAGTATATTATGGACTGATGGTGCTGGGAATCGGGATGATGTTTGTTTCCATCCTCTTTTTGATGATTGGGCTCAAACGCTCCAACCGTTCCTTCACCATCTGGATGAGTGTGTTTTTGGGTGGATTTTTAATCGTGCTTTTGATGATGCGAGGAAAAATTTCCACCTGTTAGAATAATCTGTCTGGAAGATTGTCCGGGAGCTTAAAAGGAACAACGACAGGATTGGTTCCAGGCAAAAGGAGGAAGAGCCGTGTCTTTTGGCGAGAACTTGAAAAAAGCAAGAAAAGATGCCGAAATGACCCAGAGCGAACTTGCCCAGCGGGTTGGCATCACCGAACGTTCGGTATACAACTATGAAAAGAACAGCCGTGCGCCCAAGGTCGATATTGTCGAAAAATTTGCGCAGGCGCTGGGCGTGCCGTCCGAGATCCTGATGCGGGGGCTTGCCGGAGAAAGCACGTCCGGACAATGGAACGAAAAAGAGCTGGAAAAGCTTCTGTTACAGATTCAGTTAATGTTTGACAGCGGACTGGATGAGCGCAGAAAAGAGCGCTTTTTCCAGGAGGTTGCAATGGCATACTTTGATTTTAAGAATAAAGGAGCGAACGAAGAATGAAAAAGACGATCTTTTTAGCAGGCGGATGTTTTTGGGGAACACAGAAATATATGGATCAGATCAAAGGTGTGTGCGAGACAGAAGTCGGTTTTGCAAACGGCAACACAGTCAATCCTTCCTATGAGGAAGTTTGTCACAACAACACCGGACATGCCGAAACAGTCCGCGTGATCTATGATGATGCGGTTTTATCGCTGCCGCAGCTTCTGCGCTTCTATTTCCGTTCGATCAATCCGACCAGCCTCAACCGTCAGGGAGAGGACAAGGGCAGCCAGTACCGCACTGGTATCTATTATACCGATCCGCAGGAGGAAGCGGTTATTCGCGAAGAGCTAACAGAGCTTGCAAAGAATTATGACAAGCCGATCATGGTAGAATGTCTGCCGCTGAAAAATTACTATCCGGCAGAGGAATATCACCAGAAATATCTGGAGAAGAATCCAAATGGTTACTGCCATTTAAGCGAGCATCTGTTTGAGGAAGTATTTGAAAAGTCCCGCGGATAAAAACAGCATAACAAGACAAAAAGGGGATACCGGAATGTTCCGGTATCCCCTTTTTCATTGATTTTTATTTTCTTTTTTAAGTTTGAGACAGACCCCTCCCGCAGTTCGCTCACACGCCCCCCATCTATCACAAAACTACCGTAGTATCACTGGGGAAGTTGGAAAGGGGCAGGGCAATGTTTTAGTTTTACTGAAAGACAAACTTTGCAGTCATTGCCCATGAGAATCTCGACAAGCTCGATTCTCCGCCGGGAAAGTTGGAAGGGGGCAGGGACCTCTCTCTGCTGGAGGTCAAGGAACCAGAAGGTTCCTTGTGTATCTTTGCCTACTTTCTTTACACAAGAAAGTAGGCGCGGGAGTGGGGTGCGTAACCCCACAACGCAGAAAGTTTGATGTAACTTTGTTGTGAGGAAGAAGCGAGAAATTTGACACTTTACTTCGAACCAAAATTTCAGCAAATCTCCCTTTCGTGGAGCTGCGCGCTCCACACCGCGGTATCTTTCCTTTCACGAGGAAAGATACGAAAGGCGTGTCTAAGGGGCTTCCCCTTAGATATCCCCTCGACAAAATGGAACATCGCGACATTCTCAGGGGCAACGACGAGAAATTTTGACTTAGCAGAGACTGTAACGTTATCCAATTCCACAAAACTTTCGGAGAATGGAGCAACGCGACATTCTCAAGGGCAATGTGTAGGAACTTTATATATAGAAAAGCTGAAACATTGCCCAGTTTCCAGTAAACCTTCGGAGAATGGAGCAACGCGACATTCTCAAGGGCAACGGCACAAAAACTTTGTTTTAGCAGAAACTATAACGTTACTCAAATTCCACAAAACTTTCGGAGAATGGAGCATCGCGACATTCTCAGGGGCAATGCGTAGAAACTTTATTTATAGTCAAACTGAAACATTGCCCATTATGGCTGCTCGGTCATAAGCAACTCGATGTATTCGTGATAGAAGCTCTGGTTAAAGTGAAGTCCATCGCCTGCATCAAATTCAGCAGAAAGGCTGCCGTCTTCGCCTTTAAAGTGGTCAGAGATATCAAAGAAGGTATAGCCGTTTTCTTCGGCATAATCCTTGAGCAGACCATTAAAGTGGTCGATGTTTTCGTTGGTCAGATAAGGCATCGACTCATGTTTCCACCAGGCTACCGGCAGGATGCACTGAATGACGATTTTGCTGTCCGGGGAAGCTTCGGTGAGCTCATCCACCAGAATATCGTATTCATCCATAAATTCTTCTTCGCTCATCAGCGGGATGGCATTGACGCCAAAAGCAATCAGGATACGGTGCGGCTGGCGTTCTTCCACTGCTTCTTTGACGGTGAGATATTTGCCGTTTGGTTCTAACTGGATAAACTCCTGATCGCGAATACTTTTTTGGGTACTGCCGTCAATGGCAAAGACCTGTTCCGGTGGAAGCAGCTGATAGGTGAGCAGTCCGTTGGTGCGGCTGTCACCGACAAATACCGTTTCACCAAGGTAATATTCCGCGTCGACCTCGTTGGGATCGGAAGAACTTGCCTCTTCAGTCTCTTCTTCCGCCAGCTTGACCGATGAAGATTGAGAGGACTGGGTGCAGCCGGAAAGTGTTCCGGTCAAACAGAGTGTACAAATGGTGAGCAGGACGAGCAGAGATGTTTTGAGAGAGCGTCGTCCTTTGGTTGGGGAGGAAAGTTTATGATACAAACAAAACCCTTCTTCTTTGTTAGATTTCTTGTTTTCAAAACACTTTTCCTATTATATCACGAAAAAGCGGGTGGGTAAACGGATAATTTATAAATTTTTCCATCCTGTCTGCTTTGACAATTCTTGCACAGAGAAAAAAGTATAATCAGAACAAAACAAAAAGCGGGTGACAAAAATGGTACAGGGTGTCTATGTGGATATTTTGCTGGTGACGAATTTTTTTGTCAACATCCTGCTGCTTTCGCTGGTGGAAGCGGTATGTGGCAGAACAAAGCAGCGGTGGCGCAAGGTGGCTTCGGCGTTTGCTGCCTCCCTTTTTTCGCTGAGCATCTTTTTTCCGACGCCAGCCTTGGGGATTGGGGCGGAAGTTACAGAACTTTTGTTCAAGGTGCTGTGCTCGCTTGTCATGGTGGCAATTGCGTTTTCCTGGTGCAGCCTGGCGGAGTTTATCAAGGAATGGCTGGTGCTGCTCACCGTCACGATGCTGTTTTATGCACTCATGGGGGCAATGCAGGGATTGTTTGCCGGAGCGGGACTGTTTGTGTTTGACCACGCGATTTATTTTCATCTGCGCACACCGGTATTCATACTTTGTCTTGCCGGCGCATATACTTTGGTATGGAGCTTAAACCGGGTGCTGCGCTCGGTCTGCCGAACAGACGAGCTGTATCGGGTGACGCTCGAGGTTGACATGCCTGTGTGTCGGGAATGGATCGGTTTTGTGGACAGCGGAAACTCTCTGTCCGAACCGTTCAGCGGCAGTCCGGTCGTGGTCTGTTCGTTGGATGTGGCGGCAAAGATTCTTTCGCCCAAACTGCTGCTTGCCGTGCTGGGGGAAGAAAACGAGGAAAGCTGCCATGTGCGGCAGATTCCGTTCTCGACCGTATCGGGCAGCGGGATGATGCCGGCAGTGCGGGGCAAACGGATGATCCTGCGCCCGATGCAGAACGAAAATCCGGATGAAAAGCCGTCAGAAACAGAAGACGTTCTGAAAGAAGAACTTCTGGTCGAGGATTTTTTCCTTGCGATAAACTGTAACAGCGCAGAAGTCAAAAGCAAAGCGTCAATGGGAACATCGCAGTGGCAGATTCTGCTTTCAGGAAAGCTGCTGGACAGGGCGATTCCTTTATCAAAAACATCAGTCACCGGAAAGGACGGGATATTAAGATGAGTGTCGGGATAAAAGAAAAAAGTATTTCAAAACAGGTAAGAAGTTTCCTTGAAAAAATGTTCTGTACCCTGTTCGGGGGGAGGGGTGTCCACTACATCAACGGGCCGGAGACCCTGCCGCCGCCGCTGAGCAGAAAGGAAGAGGAGATGATCTTTCTGCGCCTTTCCGAGCATGACGAGGAGGCAAAGCAGCAGCTGATTGTACATAACCTGCGGCTAGTGGTGTATATCGCCAAAAAGTTTGAATCGACCGGAATCAATGTGGAGGATCTGATCTCGATTGGAACCATCGGACTGATCAAGGCGGTCAACACCTTTTCACCGGAGAAGAACATCAAGCTGGCGACCTATGCTTCCCGCTGCATCGAAAACGAAATTTTAATGTATCTGCGCAAAAACCAAAACCGCCGCAAGGAGATCTCGATCGACGAGCCGCTCAATATCGACTGGGACGGAAACGAGCTTTTGTTGTCGGACATCTTGGGCACCGATGCCGATACAGTCAGCACCGACATCGAAAAGGATGCAGAACGCTCGATGCTCTATCAGGCGATTGGGTCACTGGAAAGCAGGGAGCGCTCTATCATGGAGCTGCGCTTTGGACTCAGAAAGGGAGGGAAGGAGCACACCCAAAAGGAGGTGGCGGACCTAATCGGGATTTCGCAGTCATATATTTCCCGACTGGAAAAGCGGATTATCCGCCGTCTGCACAATGACTTGAAGAAGATGAACGAGTAAACTGTATATTATGATAGATTGTGATAGATTTGTTAAAAAATGAGGGAGCGCCCCAAACGGGACTGCTTCCTTTTTTTGTGCAAATTTAGGGAAAAAGCTTCAAAAAATAAACTGAATTGATAAAGATATAACGATGTTGCTGTGGTGATGTTATAGATGGTGTTTTAAGGAAAATGAAAAATATAACATTTAATAACAAAAAACTATTGCCTTTTTGCTGTTTCTCTTATATAATAAAATATGTAAAATCCATATGCCTAAAGTTACGATGGGGGATTATGAAATTGAATACGTTGAGAAGAGAAAAGATCAAGGAGTTTATCAAGCACAAGCAGATCGTCAGCCTCAAGGAGCTTTCCGGGGAATTTTCCGACGTCAGTGTGATGACTCTGCACAGGGATTTGGATTTTCTGGCTAAAGAAGGAGTTATTCTCCGCATTCGCGGCGGAGCGAAGTATCTGGAACCAATGGATCGGGTGCAGAATGAAGAGTCTGCTGATGTCTGCAACAAGTCACAGAAGGATATCGTGGCGCAGAAAGCGGTCGGATTCATTCGGGAAGGCAGTTCCATCTTCCTGGATGGGGGAACGACCATGATGGAGCTTGCCAAGATCATTCCGGACATGTATCTGAACGTAGTGACCAATGGTCCGGACATTGCGCTTGCCATCGCCGAGAAGATGCGTCCGGCAATCACGCTGTGCGGCGGGGTGCTCAACCGGAAAAATCTGGCAGTGTTTGGCTATTCCGCGCTGGAGATGCTGTCCAAGATCAACATTGATGTGGCGTTTATCTCGGCTTCCGGTTATTCGGAAGAATGCGGATTTACCTGCGGCTTTGAGGAACAGGTCAAGCTGCGCCGTCTGCTGATTGAAAAGGCGCGCTCGGTCATCATCCTGATGGACTCCACCAAATTTGGCAGGATGCTTCCTTACACCTTTGCGAAGATGGAGGATGTCAATTTCCTTGTGACCGACCAGACTCCGTCCCAGGAAATGCTGGAACTTGCCCAGAAAAACAATGTAACGATTTTATAGAGGGATTGTATGAACGGCAAAACAAAGGACAGTTTCCCGCAGACGGCACCGGACATCAGCCAGCTTGGCAGCAAAATCAACTCTCCTTTGTTTGACCAGCTGCGAACTGTGCTGGAAGAAGGATACCGGGTTTCTCCGCGCATCGAATACAGTCGATGCAGCATGGAGCCGGGATGGAACATCAAATATAAAAAGAGCGGACGTGCTTTATGCACCATCTATCCAAGAGCCGGATTTTTTACCTGTATGATCTCGATTGGTAAACGGGAAGAGGCTGCATGCCAGCTTTTACTGCCAACCCTGACACCATCTGTCCAGCAGCTGTATCAAGCATCAGCTCCGATGAAAATGGGGCGGTGGCTGATGATTGATGTGACAGATGAGCAGATTTTGGAAGATGTAAAAAAACTGCTTGAGCTGCGAACCAACTGATTTGGGAAAGAAACAATCAAAATAAAAAGGAAATGAGGAATTACAACATGAAACACATGCTGATTGCACAGTCGGGCGGACCTTCGGCAGCGATCAATGCGACCGTAGCGGGTGTTGTGGAACGCTGCATGACCAGCAGCAAGGTTGACCGCATCTATGGAGCTGTCAACGGAATCAAGGGCGTCATCAGCGGACATTATGTCGATCTGACCGATGTTCTGGCATCTCCGGAACAGCTGGATCTGCTCTGCCACACACCATCGGCAGCACTGGGCTCCTGCCGTCTCAAGCTCAACAACGCAGATGAATCTCAGCTGAAAGAAATCGTCGATGCGCTGATCGAGCGTGAGATCGGATACTTTGTTTACATCGGCGGAAACGACTCGATGGACACAGTGGACAAGCTGTCGGCTTACATCAAAAAGCATGATATCCGCGACCTGTATGTTATGGGCGCACCAAAGACCATCGACAACGACCTGCCAGAGACCGACCACTGTCCAGGATTTGGCTCGGCTGCAAAATATATCGCAGCAACCTTCACGGAGATCGTTCGCGACTGCGAGGTATACGATATTCCGGCAGTTACCATCGTCGAAATCATGGGCAGAAATGCCGGCTGGCTGACAGCAGCGGCAGCTCTTTCCAGAGAGAATGGCGGAAGCGGTCCACAGCTGATCTACCTGTGCGAACGTGCATTCGACACCGAAAAATTCATTGAGGATGTAAAGGGATGCCTTGCAAAGAAAAACGCTGTTCTTGTAGCGGTCAGTGAAGGTGTCAAGAATCCGGATGGCTCTTATCTCAGCGAGAGCAAGGGCAGAGGTGTGGACGTATTTGGACACGCTGCACTTTCCGGCACCGCAAAGGTACTGGAAGGACTGGTAAAAGAAAAGATCGGCTGCAAGGTACGTTCGATTGAATTAAACCTCATGCAGCGCTGTGCAGCACATCTGGCATCTGCAAACGACTTGAGCGAATCGAAGATGCTGGGCATGACTGCGGCTGACCGCGCTCTGGAAGGAGTAAGCGGACAGATGGCAACCATCCTGCGCGTTCAGGACGAGCCTTACCGTGTAAAATACAGCACCGCAGATATTTCGAAGGTTGCAAACTATGAAAAGAAGGTTCCGGACGAGTGGATCAACGCAGAGGGCAACGATGTTACCGAAGAGATGTTAAATTATCTGCGTCCACTGGTACGCGGTGATGTCAGCTTTGCAACACAAAACGGTGTTCCAGTTCATTTGAGCCTTTATTCTGAAGGTAAATAATCTGATATCAGAATAACGGTCTGGAGTTTATAACCCCAGACCGTTATTTTTTTGCGAAGATCAAAAAATGCTGTAAAGAAGATATTTTTCCTTTTTAATCTTTTTTATCACGAAACTATCTTAGCATCACAGGGGAAGTCGAGAGGGGGCAACGCCCTCTTTCTGCCGGAGGTCAAGGAACCAGAAGGTTCCTTGTGTATCTTTGACTACTTTCTTTACACAAGAAAGTAGGTGCGGGTGTGGGGTGCATAACCCCACATCAGCAAAGTATTTAGTTTGATGAAACTCTCGTTAGAGGAAGAAGACGAAAAATTTTACACTCTACTTCGAACCAATGTTTCAGCAAATCTATTTGCTTTGCAGGGTGGCTCCCCGCCCCTGCACCCCGGGGATACTTTCTTATGAAAAGAAAGTATCCAAAGATTCACCAAAAACCTCCTGGTTTTTGGATTTCCAGCAGAAGGGGGAGATCCCCCTTCGATTCCCCCAGTGGAGAATCGAGCTTGTCGAGATTCTCAGGGGCAATAACACACAAGCTGATATATGAAAGTTTGCTCATGTGAGTCTTTATGCAAATTGCCTAGATGAAGCAAAAAATATTTGACAAAATTGATAAAATCGTTTATGATATTTTCTGTACGAAAGATTTATTGAATCTAAAAAGAGGATTTTATCAAAAGGGAGTGTAATTTTGACACAGGCAATGTATCTTCACGCGGCGCATGACCATTCCTTCTGGGAAGAATTGCTGGAGCGTTTTGCCGATCATCTTCCCGGTGGGGAAGCAACCGTAGAATTTTTAAGCCACATGATTGCAGATACCACCCAGATCTATCTGATTCTGGCAATCATCATGTTCTTTGTCTTTTTGGCGCAGAGCTATGTCCGCACCGACCGGATGCAGAAAAAGCTGACCGAGCTCAAAAGCGTTTGGGGCTATCTGCTGGCAATCGCTTTGGGTATGATTTCGCCGTTTTGTTCCTGCACCATCATTCCGGTGCTGATGGGACTGGTCGCAGTGGGCGTTCCGGTTTCGGTCTGCCTGTGTATGTTGACCTCGGCATCGCTGCTTAACATCACTGCGCTCACCGCGCTGTATACTATGACTGGCACCGGCTTTGCAACAACCTATCTGGTCTGCTCGCTGCTGATTGTGCTGGTAAGCTCGGTCATTCTGTCCAGAATCTCTTTCCAGAACAGCATGCAGGATTATCACCTTGCCAAGTGCAGCTGCGATGCCCATGAGCATCATCACGAGCATACTCATGAACATACACACGAGCACCACCACGAACATGACCACCATCATGAACATGGGGAGGACTGCTGCTGCCATCATCCGGTACATCCTTCTTCCATGAAGGAGAGAGTAAGGCTTGCACTTTACAGCACATGGAGTGTTTTCCGCAGTGCATGGCTGTGGATTCTTCTGGGTGTTGCACTGGCTGCTGCACTGGAAGCATACTTCCCGCTGGAATCGATCACCGGCATGATTTCCGGCAATGTCACCCTGTCCACCCTGATTGCGGCAATCGTTGGTTTTCCGCTTCATTCGGATATTTTCAGCATTTTCCCAATCCTGTATCTGCTGCGGGACATCTATCCGCCGGTTGCGCTGACCTTCACGCTGGCAGCGATGGTCACTTCGGTTCCCGGTGTGATTCTGCTGTGCCGCGCACTCAAACCAAAGGCGGTCGGAACCTATGTTGGGGTGCTGGTCGTTTTGACATTGATCGTTTCGTTTTTGCTGCTTCCGGTGAGCGTTCTGCTGCAATTACCGCTTTAAATTGCAAAAGTATTGTGGTATAATAGAGCTATTCCAAACAAAGGAGGCGCATTGCCACGATCAAATTCCAGCAGGTTACAGACAAGGAGCAGATTTGTCAGGTGGCACAGCTCGCAGACGAAATCTGGCACGAACATTATCAAAACATTCTTTCTCCGGAACAGATTGACTATATGGTGGAGCGCTACCAGAGTGTGCAGGCCATCACCGAACAGCTTGAGCAGGGATATCATTATCTGCTGGCGCTGGAGGATGGACAGTCCTGCGGATTCTGCGGTTATCACCGCGAAACAGACAGAATGTTCCTGAGCAAAATTTATATCCGGAAGGATTTTCGCCGCCGCGGCATTGCTTCGGCATTCCTAAAGCAGGTGACTGAGGAGTCGCAGGGACTTGCGGCGATCTATCTGACAGTCAACAAGCACAACGCCGGCTCGATTGCGGCTTATCAACATTTTGGATTTGAAACCATCGACTCGGTGGTGACCGACATCGGTCACGGTTATGTGATGGATGACTTTATCATGCAGAAAAGTTTATAACGATAAAGCCCGTTTTCCCCAAAAGGGAGGACGGGCTTTTTTTACGGGATATTTTGCAGGGTGGGTGCATAGATTAGAGCAAAGGCAATGTTTTAGGTCTATCTCGAAACTTCCGGAAGTGAAGGGGAGGTTTGCTGAAACTTGAGTTTAGGCAGTGTGTAAAGTGTTTTCGTTTCTTTCCTACCTCTTTGTGGGGTTACGCACCCCACTCCCGCGCCTACTTTATTTACACAAGAAAGTAGGCAAAGATACACAAGGAACCTTCTGGTTCCTTGACCTCCGGCAGAGAGAGGGCGTTGCCCCCTCTCGACTTCCCCAGCGGAGAATCGAGCTTGTCGAGATTCTTAGGGGCAATGAGACAAAACTTTGAAGTAGAGTGTAAAATTTTTCGGCTTCTTCCTCTAACGAGAGTTTCATCAATTTTTGATTCTTGCGCAGCTGATTTGTAAATTTGGCTTGCTTTATCAAATAAAGGAGGATTCTATATGAAAAAATGGTGGATTGTTTTGGGGACCTGCCTTGTCCTGGGGCTGTCTGTCCTTGGCATGCGGCAGGTACAGCAGGTGCAGATTGTCTCAGCACAGACACTGCATCAGCATCCGGTCATCATCATCGACCCGGGACATGGCGGGATGGACGGCGGCGCGCAGGCAAACGGCGTGACCGAAAAGGACGTAAACCTTGCCGTGTCGCTTACTTTGCGGGATTTGTTGTCGCAGCAGGGATTTCATGTTATAATGACCAGAGAGGACGACCGCTCTATCCATGAGGAAGGGCTGACCCAGATCAGCCGCCAGAAACGTTCGGATATGTACCAGCGGCTCAAAATCATCGAGGACCATCCGGAAGCAATCTTCATCAGCGTCCATCAGAACAAATTTGAGCAGAGTTCCTCCCGTGGAGCACAGATCTTTTATAGCCAAAACGACCCTCAGTCCAAAGTCCTCGCACAAAAATTGCAGGATTCCTTCCAGCAGAATTTGCAGCCGGACAATACCCGCCAGATCAAACCCGCGGAAAACAACCTCTTTTTGCTGTATGAAGCACAGATTCCGGCTGTAATGGCGGAGTGCGGATTCCTTTCCAATCCGGAGGAAGCGCACAATCTCTCGACAGAACAATATCAGCAGCAGACCGCCTTTACCATTTACTGCGGACTGATGGACTATCTGCAGGATGAATCCAAATAAGACAGACTCTTTCAAACGAAAAGGTGAAAATCAAGATGGCAAAAACAAAAATTAACTATGTCTGCACCCAGTGCGGCGCCATCCAGCCAAAATGGATGGGAAAATGTCCGGACTGCGGCAGCTGGAATACCTTGGTGGAAAATGTGGAAGCTCCGATTTCCCGCTTTGCTTCTTCGGCAGTGCCGCAGACAGCCAAATCCACCGTACAAAAACTCGAACAGATCGACTCGAGCGAGGAACAGCGCTATCTGACCCAGATGGAGGAGCTCAACCGCGTGCTGGGCGGCGGAATCGTTCCCGGTTCGGTGGTGCTGCTCAGCGGTGACCCGGGTATCGGTAAATCGACCCTGCTTTTGCAGATTTGTCAGACCATCTCGTCCGATGCACAGATTCTATATATATCCGGTGAGGAAAGCCTGCGGCAGATTAAATTACGTGCAGCAAGGTTGGGCGTTACCACCCCGAATTTAAGCCTCAGCTCGACCACCAACATTGAAGCGGTCATCGAGAGTATCCAGAGCTTAAAACCAGACATCGTGATGGTCGATTCGATTCAGACCATGAATCTTTCCGCGCTCAATTCCTCCTCGGGCAGTGTTACCCAGGTGCGCGAATGTACCCAGCTGCTCATCAACATTGCAAAGACGATGGAGATTCCTGTTTTTATCGTCGGTCACGTCAACAAGGACGGAGCGATTGCCGGTCCAAAGGTAATGGAACACATGGTGGATGCGGTGCTCTATTTTGAAGGGGAGCGCAATCTGTCCTACCGAATTCTGCGCGCCATCAAGAACCGTTATGGTTCTACTAACGAGATCGGCGTGTTCGAGATGGGGGAGAACGGACTGGATGAGGTGACCTATCCGTCCAAAGCGATGCTGGAGGGAAGACCGGAAAATGTATCAGGCACCTGTGTTGCCTGTGTGATCGAAGGTTCCCGTCCGATTCTGGCGGAGGTTCAGGCATTGGTTTCCAAAAGCGGATATGCTGTGCCAAAGAGGATGGCGACCGGATTTGACTACAACCGTCTGTCGCTGATTCTGGCGGTACTGGAAAAACGGTGCGGTTACTTCTTTGGAACGCTGGATGCTTATATCAACGTAGTCGGCGGCATGAAGCTGGACGAGCCTGCGGCAGACCTGCCGATTGCCTTATCGCTGGTATCCAACCTCACCGATAAGGTGATTCCGGATGATCTGGTCGCTTTTGGGGAGATCGGACTTGCCGGCGAGATGCGCGCGGTCAACCGCGTGCTGGTGCGGGTAAAGGAAGCACAGCGGCTGGGCTTTAAGCGCTGCATCCTGCCAAAACAGTGCATTGCGGCGATCAGTGCGGAGGTGGACATCCAGTTGATCGGGGTCAGCACCTTATCCCAGGCATTGTCAGCAGCAATGGCATAAAGATTGTCCATTGTAAAAGAAGGGAACAGAAGGGCAGGGAAGGGAAGAAATCCCTGATTATCCTTGCAAAACAGAAAAAAGACCGGATGCAATCAAAACATCCGGCCTTTTCTTTTTGATTTGTTCAGGTTATTTTGCTTTGGATTTGCTGGATTTTGCAGCAGATTTTTTGCTTGCAGGTTTGCTTGCAGGATTGCTTTCGGTTGCTGCTTTATCGGAAGGAGCATCTCCCTGGAAGAAGGAACAGAAATCCTTCATGCAGCAGCGGTCGCACTTTGGACGATTGGCAACACAGACATCGCGGCCATGCAGCACCAGACGATGGCAGAAATCGTTAGCGCGGTCCATCGGCAGCACCGCACGAAGCTGTTTTTCCACCTGGAGGGGATTTTTGCCCTGACTTAATCCCAGCAGATTGGTGATGCGGATACAGTGGGTATCACAGACAACCGCCGGTTTGTGGTAGATATCGCCGACAATCAGATTGGCGGTTTTTCTGCCGATGCCGGGCAGTTTGGTCAGTTCTTCCACCGTATCCGGCAGTATGCCGCCGTAATCTTTAATCAGCATCTGGGACATTGCGATGATATCGCGGGCTTTGGTCTTAAAGAGTCCGCAGGTCTTGATCATTTCTTCCATTTCTTCTATCGGTGCATTTGCAAAGTCCTGAAGGGAAGTATATTTTTGGAAGAGATCTTTGGTGACGATATTGACTCTGGCATCGGTACACTGAGCCGACAGGCGGGTGGAAATCAGCAGTTCATACGCCTTTTCGGGGTCATAGACCAGCGAGCACTGGGCATCGGGATATTCTTTTTCCAGAGCGTCCACAGCAAGGACGGCTTTTTCCTTTAAATCCATTCTGATTTTCCTTTCTGGTTGGTATTATTATGTAAGAAATTTAATCTTTGATACGCTTTTGCTGATTTATTGACGAAAGTTTCGTGACAGACGAGGGGAGTATCTGGATATCTTTCGTTTAAATTTTCAAAAACTTATTTTTCTGCTTCGTCTTCTTGTTCCTCTTGATTCTGTTTTTCGACTTCCTGCATCAGCAACTCTTTTTCCGAAAGCTTTCGTTTTACCGAGGAGAGTGGGGAAGCGTTCGCGGCTTCCTCGATCATACGGTCGGAAATGTGGGTGTAGATCTCGGTCGTACCGATGTTTGCGTGTCCCAGAATCTCCTTGAGAGCGCGAATGTCCACGCCGCCATGCTGATACATCAAAGTCGCCGCCGTATGCCGCAGTTTGTGCGGGGAATAGCCGCGGCCGTCCAGCCCGCAGGCTTTCAGATATTTGGCTACAATCTGTTCGACCCGTCGGGTGGTCATCCGGCGGTGCTGAGAGGAAAGGAACAGTGCGTTTTTATCCGGTCCGCCTTCGGGCTGTTTTCTGAATTTCAGGTAATTTTCGATTGCGGAAAGGCAGGCATCGTTTAAATAAACCATCCGTTCCTTATTACCTTTGCCCAGCAGGCGCAGAGTGTTGTCCCGAATGTCTTCCAGATTGATTCCAACCAATTCAGATACACGCATGCCACAGTTGAGCATCAGGGTAATCATGCAGTAATCGCGCGCAGTGACTGCCGGCGATTCATCCTGAATACTGGCAAGCAGTTCGATGGATTCGCCCAGTGTCAGGTATTTCGGCACCGATTTGCGCATCGAAGGCGTGTCCAGATTTTTGGCGGGATTTTCTTCCAGATAGTTGGTTTTGGTGGTCAGGTATTTGTACAGCGCGCGGATGCTGGAAATCTTGCGCGAACGGCTGGAAGCGTTGTTGCCCAGCACATTCATCGAAAAGTGCAGAAAATCATAGATGTCGCTTAAGGTCACGCCGCAGATTAATTCTTTGGAAATATCATCGATTTTGATTTCGGCGAGCTGTTCAGCGTTTTCCGGAACATTTTTTAATACCTTGACCGATTTGATATATCGAAAAAATGTCCGGAGCTCGATATAATATCCGCTGACCGTTTTTGGCGAGCGGCCCTGGATGGTTTCCAGGTAAAACAGGAATTCGCGCAAAAGATCCGGACATTCCTGCAAAATGTTTTTGTCCATAATTGTTTACCTCAAAATATGTTGATCGGATTGGAATTTGCCGCGGGAAGGACTTTGAAAAGAAGAGGCCTTTTTGGTACATTGCCAATTTCGCTAAATGAAAATTTAGCGAAATTCAGGGCAAGGATTTTGCGAAAAGAACCTTTGTACAGACCGTTTATCTAAATTCATATATGAAATCCGTACATCATGGATTTGATGATTACTGTTTTCCATTTCTGATTTGCTTCTATATTACTTCTATATTAAATTTAGATTACGAACATAAACTGTTTTTCGTTTTAAGCTGTAACAATCCGCCAATATCAAACAATGGTTCATCGGTTAGCTCAATGATCTGAATGCCGCGTTCCTTGATAAACGCCCGAATCTTCATGCCGTCCGGATGACTGTCAAGCCTTCCGGTAAAAGCAAGCTGATCGGCACCGAGCTTTCCGCAGCATCCGCCGATAAATCCAGTATCATAGACCGGAATCCGGATAAAGCCCGGACAAATTTGCAGCACATCCAGTCCGGCAGCCCGACAGGCTCTGGCAATCCCGCAATCAGCGGTGATGATCGAATGTTCATCCACAACCGCCACCGAACAGTTGGCATAACCCTGTGCCACAAAGATAGGATGATAACCGCGGGCGTCCAAAAGCTGTTGTGCCTGTCTGGAAATTGTTTTATAGTTACAAATGTAGTGATTTCCGACCAGACAGACATTGTACAAAACATCCTTTGGATATTTCTTTTCCAGTTCTTCGCCCACGATTACCCGCAGATTCATCTGTTCCAGCTGGGTTTTCAGCCTGATTTGATACGGCGAAATCAGCACGCAGTCATCCAGCGGCAAAACCTGCATGTCTGCATGGGAGCGCACCGGAACATCCAGCTGTTCGCAGATGTCCACCGTCAGGATGCGCACTCCCCTTTTTTCCAGCGCCTGAATCACGCCAGGAGCCTCGCAGGAAACGAGGACGGTCATTTTATCATCTTCCGACAGATGAAAATTATCGTTCATATGGTGTGACCACCCATTTGATGCAGCCATCCAGCTTGTTCTCGAAGATTCGATAACCTTCAAGGATATCGTTGAGCGGTGCGCGGTGGGAAATCAGGAAGTCTGTCGGGAAACGTCCTGCCTCGATCAGCTTCATCAGGCGCTGACAGTGGACAGCATCCACTCCGCCGGTCTTGAAGATGAGATTTTTGCCGTACATCTGGTGCAGCGGCAAGGATTGTGCCTCCTCATACATGGCAACGATGGCGACTACTGCATTCGGACGGGCAATCTGCCATGCGGTCTGGAAGCTTTCGCTGCTTCCGGCGCACTCGATGACAGCGTCCGCGCCGTTGTGGTCGGTGATCTTTCGGATTTCCTCCTGCAAATCTCTGCCGTCACAGTGGATGGTGACATCGCAGAGATTCTTTTCTTTGGCATAATCAAGGCGTTTTTGGTCGATATCCAGCGCGATGATCTTTCCTGCGCCGAAGATTTTTGCCGACTGCATCGCGCACATACCTACCGGACCTGCACCGATAACCGCAACGGTATCACCGGGGGTGATTTCGGCAAGCTCCGCACCAAAATATCCGCTGGAAACGATGTCGCCCAAAAACAGGGCATCTTCATCCGAAACGCTGTCGGGGATTTTGCAAAGTCCCATATCCGCAAACGGAACGCGGACAAATTCTGCCTGACAGCCATCGATGCGGCAGCCAAGTTCCCATCCGCCCTGTTCGCAGTTATTGATATAGCCCTGACGGCAGAACCAGCAATCGCCGCAGAAGGTGATGCAGTTTGCTGCGACGCGGTCGCCGACTGCAAGATGGTGGACATCCGAGCCGATTTCGGTGACGACCCCGACAAACTCATGGCCGAGGATAACTCCTTCTTTTGCGCGGGGAACGGCTCCATTTTTGATATGCAGGTCACTGGTGCAGATGGCGGAACGGGTGACCCGAAGGACAGCATCCTTTGGAGAGAGGATGGTCGGAACAGGGCGTTCCTGCAGGGAAAGTGTTCCATTTCCCTGATAGACCAGTCCCATCATGGTTTGTTGTGCGGACATAGGAATACCTCCTTTAAGAGTTTGGTGGTTTTATAAATAATGGAAGGTTTTATCAAATTTTCGCTTTCTTCCTCAACTGAGGCTTTCATCAAACTAAATACTTTGCTGATGTGGGGTTATGCACCCCACACCTGCACATCCTTTCTTTTTACGAAGAAAGGATGCAAAGACGTATCCAAGAGGAGGTATCCTCTTGGATATCTCCTCAGGGGGAAGTATCCCCCACAGTCACTTCGTGACGTTCCCCCTCTGATACACCAAACTTTCCTGATATCACTGGTTTTTGGATTTCCGGAAATTCCTCCAGCGGAGAGATGTTTTTCATTTAAAACATTGCCCTAAAGCGCTTGATAGGTAATGATATCCACATCGATCTGGGTGGTCAGGCTGCCCAGATGGTGCAGACGTTCGGTGCTTTCCACCGAGGATTTGTAGTAGTACGGCGTCATGGTGAACAGATTGTCGATGTCCTGCTGGTTTGGCAGCGTGATGGTGGTATGTACCTTCTCCTTGCCGACCATCTTAAAGCCCTCATACTCATGATCGACCTTTTCGTTCTCGTACGGCTCGTCGTAGATTGCCTGCTTTAACTCCCACAAGTGCATGGTCGAGGTGACCGCAAACACCAAAATGCCGCCCCGTTTGAGTACCCGTCGGTATTCTTCCATGCAGACCGGCGCAAAAAGATTGGTTACCACATGGCAGGAATGATCCTTTACCGGAAGGTCGAAGATGCTTGCAACTCCATACTGAACGTGTCCTGCAATATCATGGTCAGACTTTGCAGCTTTAGCAGCGGCATCCACCGCAAATTTGGAAATATCCAGTCCGGTGACCGCAAATTCTGCACCAGAACGGGAAAATTCTGCTGTCAGGCGGTTGGTGTAGTATCCTTCGCCGCAGCCGGCATCCAGAATCTGAAGGGCAGTTCCCTTCTTGCAGTGCTCCAGCACCTGGTGATTGAGCAGATCGCTGACCGGCTGATAGTAGCCTTTGGAGAGAAATTCCTTTCTTGCGCGAACCATCTGTTTATTATCGCCCGGAATTTTCGAGCGCATCTGATTTGCCGGCAGCAGGTGCAGATAGCCGGACGCGGAAAGGTCAAAGCTATGCCCATGTTTACAGCAAAAACTCTGTCCGTTTGGCTCCAGTCTGCTCTTACAGATGGGACAGATCAAAATTCCCATGATGTCTCCTCCTCTTTTCCCTTTTGCTGTTTGATCCTTTTATATTGTTATTGTACCACATTGTTTACGACAAGTGGGATACTAAATTTTTTGCTCTTTCTGTTTTTATTATATCGCAGAATGAAAAATAACTATGGCATCGCCTTTTTGATGGTGTCCGACTTTAAGATCGCCATGGTGAGCGTGCGGGTGCCGTTTTTGCCAAAAAAGACGGTGAATACCCCCTTCTTGCGGTCAACGCCGACCACCTGTCCCCGACCAAAATTCTTGTGCTCGATCATCAGCCCCGGATAAAGCCGGATATTGCCGACATCTGCTTCCCCGGAAGAATCCTTCTGAGGGTCTTCCAGCAGACGGGAGAAAAAGCGGGACGGCAGCGCCGGATTGTTGCCCGAATAGTTTGCATACGGCAAAACCAGCACCTTTTTGGCACGGGTGCAGGCAACATAGAAAAGCCGCGCTTCCTCCTCCATCTCCTCCTCCTGACCGGTCTTGTACTTTTCGATCGCACTGTGACAGGGAAAAACGTCATCGATGCAGTCGAGCAGGATGACCGTATCAAATTCCAGCCCCTTCGCCGAGTGAACGGTGGTCAGGGTCAGTCTGGAATCGGTGCGCTGGGTGTGCTGGGCAATCACCTCGTCCAGCTCGTCGATGCGGTCCAGAAACTGCTCGACGGTGCTGACCCGCGAGGCAAGGCTTGTCAGGATGCCAAGTTTCTGTGCCTGCATCGAATAGGCGTTGCCGCTTGAAAATTCCAGATAGTCCAGATATCCCAGCTGGTGCAGGATGGTGTCCATCGCCTTTGCCGGATGCATCTGACGAAGGCGCGCAATCATGGCGCTGACATAGCGGATGCGTCCGGTGTTCTGATTTTCCTCGCACAGGTCGATGACGCGGTCAAAGTAGGTTTCCCCATTAAGCAGCGGTGCCCGGGAAATCTGCTCGAGCATCGAGCGGCGAATGCGTCCGGAAGTCTTATAGCAGATGCGGGAAAACGCCTCGAAATCGCTTGGGTCAAAGCTCAGCGCAAAAAAGGCGATGACATCCAGCACGACATAGTTCTGTTTAAATCGCGCCTTGTGTTCCCGAATATAAAAATCGACGTCGTTTCGCTCCAGAATATCCACCATCGGGATGGCGGACAGGTTGTTGCGGTATAGGATGGCGGTGGTGCCAGGCTCTTTGAGGTAGGCATCGATTGCCGCATGATACTGGTCGGAAAAGTCGTGCAAGACTTTTAGCTCAATCGGACTTCCCTGCTCGTTTTTGGTAAACATCTGCTTTTCAAAGCGCTGTTTGTTCAGAGCAATAAAGCGGTTTGCGTGGGAGACGATCTCCTTTGTGCTGCGGAAGTTTTCTTCCATTTTAAGTACCGTCGCATTGGGAAAGCGTTTTGGAAACTCCAACAGATTTTCCGGACACGCGCCGCGGAAGCGATAGATGCTCTGATCCTCATCCCCCACCAGAAAAAGGTTCTGGGTCTGGCGGGTCAACAGATAAAGAATGGCGTACTGTAATTTGGAGGTGTCCTGCGCTTCATCCACGCACAGATAGCGGAAGGTCTGCTGGTAATGGCTTAGGATTTCGGGATATTTGCGGAAGATGGTGAGGGTGTAGCTGAGCATATCGTCAAAATCCATCCAGCCGTTCTGGCGTTTGATCTGACTGTACTGGCGGTAGATCTCCCAGAGGTGTTTGATCTGGGTCTCGATGCACTTTCCTTCCTTCACATCCTCCTCCCGCAGCATGGCATTTTTGATAAAGCTTAAGTTGGACAGCAGTTCCTCTTCCAGATCCTCGGTCAAAAACTCACCGGCAATCTGCCCATAAAGCTCGCGCAGGATGAGGGTGCGGTCGCGGGATTCGATAAGGCTTGGAGCGGTGCCGCCGGTAAGCCTGCAGTAGGAACCCAGCACCCGATAGCAGAACGCATGGATGGTGCTGAAAGACGGAATCTCCCGATGATATTTTTCGGAAAGCGAAGAAAAGAGCGCCTCATATCTGCGGCGCATATCCACAGCGCCCGCCTTGGAAAAGGTGATGGTCAGAATCGCGCCCGGGTCGATCTGATGATGGAAGATCATATTGGCGATGCGCGCGACCATAACGGTGGTTTTTCCGGCGCCGGGAACCGCCAACAGAAGAACAGGCCCCTCAATGGTTTGAGCGGCCTGCAACTGCTGCGGGGTCAATGAGACGTTCGCAGTCTCTTTAAGGTAATCGAAGATATTGATATTCATTGGTTTCATCTTACTTTACAGATTGGTGGTTTTCTAAAAAGGGATAGAGAAAATACGGCTTTCTTGTGCTTATAACAAAGTTTCTTCAAGCTTTTGGTTTTGTGGGCTCGTGCCGCCCACACTGGCACATCCTTTTTTTACGAAGAAAGGATACAAAGTCTCCTCGTCTATTACGAAGCCTCCAGTGATAAAAAGGGGGCGCGTGACCGCACTGCGGTTACTGCGGGGGCATAGCCCCCAGGGATATCTAAGGGGTGTCCCCTTAGACACGCCTTTCGTATCTTTCCTCGTGAAAGGAAAGATACCGCGGTGTGGAGCGCGCAGCTCCACGAAGAGGAGATTTGCTGAAACTTAAGTTTAGGGTAGTGTGTCAGACATTCTGTTTTTTCCCTCAACGAAAAGGTTTCCTAAAGCTTTTCGTTTTGTGGGCTCGTGCCGCCCACACTGGCACTGACTTTTCTTTTACGAGAAAAGTCAGCAAAAGCGTATCCAAGAGGAGGTGTCCTCTTGGATATCTCCTCAGGGACAATTAAATTTGCAAAAATCTTTCGAAGAATGGAACGTTAGTTCCATTCTTGGGGGCAATGACACAAAACTTGGTTTTCACAGAATCTAAAACATTGCCCTTCCCCCACAGTCACTTCGTGACGTTCCCCCTCCGTTTATCACGAAAGTTTGGTGCATCACTGGGGGAATCGAGGGGTGCAGGGGCGGGAAGCTACCCTGCAAAAAGAATAAGTTTGCTGAAACTTAAGTTAAGGGTAGTTTGTAAGGTGTTTTAGCTTTTCCCTTCCGGTAAAAACACCTATTCCTCTTCCCTGCTCTTTTGGAGCTTGTAGGCGTTGCGCTGCTCTTCGGTTTCCGGCTGCTGACCGTCCAGATCGCAGACCTCCACTACCGAGTGCGGCGCTTTGGAGCTTTCGTGATACTTCACCTTCTGGAAAATTGGATTTTCCTGAGAAGCAAAGTCCGGTGTCTGGGTCACCATTCCCTTTTTGCCCAGCAGGTATTCGGCGATGTTGCGGATGAGCGCATAGATCACCGCAAAGGTCGGTACACCGATGAGCATGCCGACAAAGCCAAACATTCCGCCAAAGAAGGTAACTGCAAAGATAACCCAGAATGCGGAAAGACCGGTGGAATCACCCAGAATCTTTGGACCGATGATGTTGCCGTCCAGCTGCTGGAGAATCAGTACAAAGACCGCAAAGATCAAAGATTTGATCGGATCGGCGATCATGATGATGAAGATGCTTGGGATAGCACCGATAAATGGACCGAAGTACGGGATAACGTTGGTAACACCAACAATGAAGCTGACCAGCACCGCATACGGCATGCTCAGTGCGCTGCATCCGATAAAGCACAGCACACCGATGATGGCGGAGTCCAGAATCTTACCGGAGATAAATCCGCAGAAGATAGCGTTGCTGTCGTGGGTCAGGTTTAACACACCCTGGGTAAATCTTCTTGGGAAAAAGGCAAACATCAGCTTTTTAACCTGCGCATAGAATACCTCTTTGGAAAGCAGCAGGTAGATGGCGATGATGATGCCGACGATGACATTGATCAATCCGCTGGTGAACTTCATCACGCCGCCGAACAGGTTTGGCAGCACCTGGGTCAGGAAGGTATAGCTTCTGGCAGCCAGCTTCTGCAGCGCCAGTGCCGGGTCGGTGGTGTCGATGCCGAAGATGGAGATGATGGTCGCGAACACATCGTTAGAGCCATACTCCTCAATAAAGTCGATGAGCATCTGCTGTGCCTGCGGCAGGAAGGCATAAATCGAACGGGCAAGGCTGTCCACGCTTTCGATCAGCTGCGGGATAAGGATGGCGAGAAAAACTGCGACCACTGCTGCTGCAAACAAAAACGAAACCAGGACACCCAGTCGGCGTTGTCCGCGCCGGGAAAGCTTATCCCGGAAAATCTTAGGGAACACCTTACGTTCCAGCCAGTTCAGAATCGGGTTGAGAATATAAGCCAGCGCCGCGCCGTAGATAAACGGCATCATCAGGTTAAACACCATACCCAGCACGCGGCTGACGGTGGTATGTTCATTGATCAGATAAAAAAAGGTGATGGATGCGGCGATTACCAAAAACGCATAGACAGCGATGGTCGTATATTTCTTATTGAAATCAAGTTTCACGCGGACATTCTCCTTTTCTTCTTTGGGCAAGATGACCCAAACTTCTCTTTTTTTCTTTCTTTTTAAGGGTGATGCTGGGGTATCTCTTTCTTTTTTTATGGAAAAAGTTAGTGCGATGTGGGATGCAACATTTCGCGGGGAATTTACGAAAACGAAAGTTTTAGCGGTATAACAGGGAGTTTTGGTTTCTTCCTCGAAACAAAGCTGCATCAAGATTTTCGTTTTGTGGGCTCATGCCGCCCACACTGGCACATCCTTTCTTTTTACGAAGAAAGGATGCAAAGACGTATCCAAGAGGAAGTGTCCTCTTGGATATCTCCTCGGGGGGAAGTATCCCCCGCAGTAACCGCAAGCGGTCACGCTCCCCCTCTGTTTATTAGGAAGGTTTGCTGAATCTTCAGTTCGAAGTAAAATGTCAAATCTCTCGCTTCTTCCTCGAAACAAAGCTGCATCAAACTTTTGGTTTTGTGGGCTCATGCCGCCCACACTGGCACTGACTTTTCTTTTACGAGAAAAGTCAGCAAAAGCGTATCCAAGAGGAAGTGTCCTCTTGGATATCTCCTCAGGGACAATCAAATTTGCAAAAATCTTTCGCTTTTCCTCAAATTGGGTTCTGACCCCGTTTAAGATTATTCGTCCTCCGAGAGCAGCAGCCACTCTTCCCCGAACTCCTCGTTCTGGTTTTTCAGCTCCTCGATCTTCTGGCAAATCTCCTCCACCTGCTGATAGTCCGCCGCAATCGCCGGGTCGGACATCTTCGCGGTCAGCTCTTCGATGGTCGCTTCGTTTTCCTCGATGGTCTTTTCCAAGAAGGCAATGCGTTTTCGCTGCGCTGCCTGTTTTGCGCGGTCAGCCTTGGTCTTGTAGAACTTCTGCGAAGCCTGTTTTTTCTCCTCGCTCACTTCCACCTTCTTGACCTGCGGCTCGATCTTGTGCTCCAGATAATAGTCATATCTGCCGTTGTAGGTCTCGTAGCCGTCTGCACTCATCTCGATGATCTTAGTCGGGATGCGGTTGAGCAGGTAACGGTCGTGCGATACCATGATGATGGTTCCGTCAAAGCGTTCCAGCGCGTCCTCGAGCATCTCCTTGCTGCCGATGTCCAGATGGTTGGTCGGCTCGTCGAGGATGAGCACATTGCCGCGCTCGAGCATCATTACCGCAAAGGCAACCTTGGCGCGCTCGCCGCCCGACAGACTGCCGACCAGCTTGTACACGTCATCGCCGGAAAGCAGCACCCTGCCCAAAATGTTTCGCACTTCCACCTCGTACATATTTGGGAAGCGGTCCCAGATCTCGTTGATGGCGGTCTTTTCCGGGTGGAGCTGGCGGTTTTCCTGCTCGTAGTAGGTGGTCTTGACCTTCTGTCCCCATTCAAAGCTGCCTTCCTCCAGCGGAATCAGCTCCTGAATTGCCTTGAGCAGAGAGGATTTTCCCACACCGTTCGGGCCGATGATGGCGATTTTCTCTCCGCGCATCATGTCCAGACGCATATTGCGGCAGAGAACTTTGCGGTTCTCCCCTTCCCCGACCGCGATGCTCATGTTTTCGCCGTGGAATACATCCTTGACCGGCGGTTCGTCATACTCAAACGAGAACGCAGCCTTCTTCTCCCAGATGACCGGCTTTTCGATGCGGTCCATCCGTTCGAGGGCGGCAAGGCGGGATTTCGCACTTTTGGAGGTGGAGGCGCGGGCAATGTTCTTTGCTACAAATTCCTCCATCGACTTGATCTGTTCCTGCTGCTGTTCGTACTCCTTGAGCTGGCGTTCAACGCGCTCCTTCTTCTGTACGACGTAGGAAGAATAGTTTCCGCGGTAGGTTGTGAGCACGGTACGCTCCAGCTCCCAGATGTGGTCGACCAGACGGTTTAAGAAATAACGGTCATGCGATACAACAAGCAATGCGCCCTTGTAGGAAGAAAGGTAATCTTCCAACCAGCCTAAGGTCTTAAAGTCCAGATGGTTGGTCGGCTCGTCGAGGATGAGCAGATCCGGTTCCATCAGCAGAAGGCGCGCAGTTGCAAGGCGGGTCTTTTCGCCGCCGGAGAGGTTGTCGGTGATGATGTTGCGGTCATAGTTGCCAAAACCCATACCGCCCAAGATGGTGTTGATCTTGACCTCTATCTGATAGCCGTCGCGCGCTTCAAAGCGGGCAAGCTTTTTCTGGTATTCTGTCGACACCGCTTCATAGGCAGCCGGGTCATCGTGCACCTGCGCCATCTTTTTTTGCAGGGCGTCGATCTCATCTCGAAGTGCCAGCAGGTCGGCAAACACCGCCTCCATCTCCTGCTGGATGGTTTTTCCGTTTGCAAGACCGCTGTTCTGCTTAAGGTAGCCGATAACCTTGCCGTTTGTGCGGCCGATCGTGCCTTCCTCATAGTCGAGTGCGCCAGTCAGCACATTCAGGAGGGTTGTTTTTCCCTCACCGTTTGCGCCGACCAGACCGATGCGGTCCTTTTCATTGATTGCGGCGCAGACATCCCGCAGGATACAGTCGGCGCCGTAATATTTAAATACATGATCCAGTGATACAATCATAGCAGTCTCCGTGAAAAGTAAAGTTTACATGTAGAAAGTGGTTTTACACAGCAAAGCTTTGATATTTTCTGCTGGCTTTGATCTGCTGCCGCAAGGTTTTGATGGGAAGGCGGCAAAATCACTTTCCTATATATATTAACACATCTGTGAAACTCTCTCAATATCTAATTTCACAAGAAAAGAAAAAAGAGAGTGTTATCCACTCTCTTTTAAAATCTGATTCTGTTTTGGTGCAGTAAAAATGTTTTGTGTTTTGCCTCAAAACAAAGTTTCAGCAAATCTCCCTTTCGTGGAGCTGCGCGCTCCACACCGCGGTATCTTTCCTTTCACGAGGAAAGATACGAAAGGCGTGTCTAAGGGGCTTCCCCTTAGATATCCCCTGGGGGCTATGCCCCCGCAGTAACCGCAAGCGGTCACGCTCCCCCCCTTTTTTATCGCTCAAAGTTTCGTGACAAACGAGGAGATATCCAAGAGGACACCTCCTCTTGGATACGCTTTTGCTGACTTTTCTCGTAAAAGAAAAGTCAGTGCCAGTGTGGGCGGCACGAGCCCACGAAACCAAAAGTTTGATGAATCTTACTATTACAAGGAAGTAAAACACTTATATACTCTACCCTAAACTCAAGTTTCAGCAAACTTGTTCATTTTGCAGGGTGGCTCCCCGCCCCCTGCACCCCGGGGATACTTTCTGTAAAAGAAAAAGTTAAACTTCGTTTAACTACCAAAGACACACCAAAAACTTTCTGGTTTTTGGATTTCCCGTAATCCCATCATCGGAGAATCGAGCTTGTCGAGATTCTCAGGGGCAATGACTGCAAAGTTTGTTTTCCAGTAAAACTAAAACATTGCCCTGCCCCCTCTCGACTTCCCCAGTGATACCACGGTAGTTTTGTGATAGATGAGGGACTTCGTAACCCCACAGATAGAAACTGCACACTGACAGGACTTTATCCGTACTGTCTCCTTCTCAGAGGGGGATGTCACCAAAGGTGACAGGGGGAGTAAATCTTTTTAGATTACCTCTGTTGCGTGACGGGTTACATGACAACCCAGATTTACTGCAACCGGTAAGGTGGAAACGTGGGTCGGATAGGAAATGATGTTAACTGCCAGCGCAGTAACGGTACCACCCATGTTCTCCGGACCGATGCCCAGACGGTTTACACGGTTTAAGATCTCGCTTTCCATGTCGGTGTAGTAAAGCTTCTTGTTGTAGGTGAACAGGTCGCGGCATAATGCCTTCTTTGCAAGCAGGGTGCACATCTCGGTGTTGCCGCCGATGCCGACACCGATAATCAGCGGTGTGCAGGATTTGCCCTTGTTCTCCTGAACGCAGTTTACAACGTAGGAAATGATCTCCTCGCGGGTTGCACTTGGACGGAACATCTTCAGAGAGCTTGCGTTCTCGCTGCCTGCACCCTGTGGGATAACAGTCAGAGTGATGCTGTTGCCCGGTACCAGTCTGGTGTGAATGATAGCAGGGGTGTTGTCCTCGGAATTCTGGCGGTTGAGCGGATCATTAACCACCGATTTGCGCAGGTTTCCGTCACGGTATGCCTGACGAACACCTTCATTTACGGCATCCTCAAACAGCTCGCCTACAATGTGGACATCCTGACCGATCTCAGCAAATACAACTACCATGCCGGTGTCCTGACAGATCGGAAGGCTTGTGTGCTGGGACATCTTGTAGTTTTCGATGATAGAATGGATCGCGCGCTTTCCGTTTGGCGAGATCTCATAATCTAAAGCGGTGTCCAAAGTCAGTTTAATGTCCGAAGGCAGAAATTTGTTTGCACGAAGGCAGAGATTTTTCACCGTACGGGTGATGGTTTCGCTGGTAACAGTTCTCATAGAGTTTACCTCCTTACTATTTTGCCGTTTACCACAACAAGTTCCGGCTTGGCTGCGATGGTTAATGGGTCACAGTCTGGGGCAAAGACAGCAAAGTCAGCGTCCTTGCCGGTTTTGAGCGAGCCGACGCGGTCCGAGATGCCGACGATCTCGGCAGGATAGATGGTGATGGCAGCCAGTGCCTGTATCGGGTCCATTCCCTCGCGCACCGCCATTCCCGCACAGATTGGCAAGAGCCCGATCGGCATAACGTTGTAGTCGGTGCAGATGGCGGTCTTGACCCCGTGCTGATTTAAGATGCCAGGGTTTTTGTCGGTCGCGTTTCTCAGCTCCGGTTTGGAGCGGGTGGTCATCAGCGGCCCTGTGATGACCTGTGCTTTTTCTTCTGCGAGGTCCTCTGCAATCAGGTGTCCCTCGGTGCAGTGAACCAGAACATAGTCAAGAGAAAATTCCTTTGCGATGCGGATGGCGGTGAAGATGTCGTCGGCGCGGTGGCAGTGAAAATGCGCCTTGAGCTCACCGGTGAGCACCGGAACAAGTGCATCACATTTTGCATCAAAATCCGGCGGATCGGTGTCCTCATCCTCCTGTGCCTTGCAGCAGTCATCGTAGTAGCGCTGTGTTTTCTGGAGCTGCTCGCGGATGAGTGCGGCGGTCGCCATACGGGTCATCGGGGTTTCGGATTTATCGTTATAGCAGTTTTTCGGATTCTCGCCCAGTGCAAACTTCATGGCAACCGGCTGTTTTAAAATCATGCGGTCGACATTTCTGCCGCTTGTTTTGATGGCAGCAAACTGTCCGCCGATTGCGTTGGCGCTTCCCGGACCGGTGACCACGGTGGTAACAGCGGCATCGAGCGCCTCATCGAAGCTCTGATTCAGAGGGTTGATCGCGTCGATTCCGCGCAGGTGCGGGGTGACAGGATCGGTGATCTCATTGAGGTCGTCCCCTTCAAAGTTCAGTCCTTCCTCGGCAAGTCCCATATGGCAGTGGGCATCGATAAAGCCCGGATACACTTTTTTGCCGGCAAGGTCGATGACCTCCTCGTTGTCCGGGTTCGGACACTGGGACATCGGACCCATGGCAGAGATTTTCTGTCCCGAAACCTGCAAAAAGCCATCAGGAATGCAGACAAATTCCCCTGCGGGAGCAGTCTGATCCGGCTGCACAGGCTCCATGGTGACCAGATGAGCATGAATAAAGAGCATGATAACCTCCAAGACGAATAAAATTTATCCCTATTATACAACAAAATTAGACTTTTGCAAAGAGCAGCGCAATGCACAGAGGCTTGTTTTTTATCAAAATAAAACTTTTCTTAGGTTTTGCTGACTTTCCCAATGATATCACGGCAGTTTCGTGATAGATGAGGGGGAGCGTCACGAAGTGACTGTGGGGGATACTTCCCCCTGAGGAGATATCCAAGAGGACACCTCCTCTTGGATACGCTTTTGCTGACTTTTCTCGTAAAAGAAAAGTCAGTGCCAGTGTGGGCGGCATGAGCCCACAAAACCGAAAGTTCGATGAGTCTTACTGTTATGCAAGCAAATAAAGTACTTGTACACACTGTCCCAAACTTAAGTTTCAGCAAACCTTCCCTTCGTGGAGCTCCGCGCTCCACACCGCGGTATCTTTCCTTTCACGAGGAAAGATACGAAAGGCGTGTCTAAGGGGCTTCCCCTTAGATATCCCCTGGGGGCTATGCCCCCGCAGTAACCGCAAGCGGTCACGCTCCCCCCTTTTCGCTGAAAGTTTCTGCACAAATGCGCAGGAGTGGGCGGCACAAGCCCACATCAGCAAAGTATCAGGTTTGATGAGACTTCCGTTCGAGGAAGAGAATATGATAAATTCTCCCCCCTACTTTTTGTGGTGCAGCGCCGGCTGCTGCCACTTTCCGTAACGGTACATCAGGAAGGCAAAAACGCAGATCAAAAAGTTGCTGGAGGTCATCGAGATCCATACTCCTAAGCTGCCAATGTCGGTGAAGGTCTTGAATAATAAGATCATCGGCAGACGCATGCCCCACAAACGGCCGACCTCCATCGCCATCGAGTATTTGGTGTGTCCGCTTCCCTGAAATAATCCCTGAAAAGTGAAGAACATTCCCATCAATGGAGCTGACCACGCCATGATCTGCAAAAATTCCAGCGCCTGACGGATGGTCTCCGGTTCGTCCTTGGTCGGCAGGAAAAAGTCGATCAGCGGATAACGGAAGAAGAACAGGAACAGTGCAACAAAGCTTCCGCCGATCAGCACGATGCGCGATACTTTGAAAAAGGCCTCCTTGGCACGCTGAAGGTTGTTCGCACCGATATTCTGTCCCACAATGGCGGTCAGCGAACCCGCAACGCTGCTGAACGGCTGGTTTACCAGATCAAAGATCTTGTTTACCATACCAAATGCAGCCATGGTCGCAGTGCCGTAGGAAACGATGAAGGAGTTTAATACGATGAATCCAAACGAGGAACCGGACTGTCCGATGATGGATGGGAGCGCAACCTTCATGCAGCGGGAGATGCGCTCCTTGTCAAAGCGGAAATGATGGAAGTCCAGCGAGATGACGCCGTGATTTCTCCACAGAACATAGGCTCCGGCAAGCGCCATCGTCACCTTGGAAAGAACGGTCGCCAGTGCGGCACCCTCCACATCCATGTGGAAGACAAAGATGAACAGCGGGTCGAGCACCATGTTCATCAGCGCACTGACACCGGAGATGAGCGTCGGGGTCAGGGTGTTGCCCTGCGCGTTCATGATCGCATTAAAAATGTAGTAGAAGAACATGAACGGGGTGTCCAGAAACTGGATATGCAGATAGGCGGCGCTGTATTCCATCATATCTCCCTGCGCGCCCATCAGGCGGACAAAGGGTTCGCTCAGTGCCGAGCCGATCAGTCCAAACACGATACCGCTGAGCACCGCAACGGCAGTCAGCTGGGTGGCATAACGGTTGGCCTCTTCCCTTTCGTCCGCGCCCAGATGCTGGGACATCAGCGAGATGCCCGCGATGGAAAGCCCCATTCCCACCGCGATGAACAGTGAGTTGATCGGCCAGACGAAGGATACCGCAGCCAGCTCATCCGAGCCCACCCTGCCCAGCCAGAGGCTGTCCACCAGGTTATACAGCGTCTGGATAAAGTTGTTGACCATAATTGGGAGGGAAAGCCGCAGAATGGTGCGGTACAGATTTCCCTCCAGAAGATTTCCTCTTGCCATAAAATTTCCTCCCCAAAATCTTACTCACAGTAAGATTAAATCTGGAAATTCATTATAGCATACTTTAGCGCAAAAAACTATCACCAGACGAAAAGATATCAGGGCAATGTTTTAGTTTTTCTGGAAAACAAACTTTGCTGTCATTGCCCTAAAGATTTTGTAATGCTATTTATCCTCTTGTTTATCACAACGTTACCGGTAAAAAAGAGGGGGAACGTCACGAAGTGACTGTGGGGGATACTTCCCCCTGAGGAGATATCCAAGAGGACACCTCCTCTTGGATACGCTTTTGCTGACTTTTCTCGTAAAAGAAAAGTCAGTGCCAGTGTGGGCGGCATGAGCCCACAAAACGAAAAGGTTGACGAATTCTTTTTGTTGAGGAAAAAAACAAAACGTCTGACATACTACCTAAACTTAAGTTTCAGCAAACCTCTCATTTGTGGAGCTCCGCGCTCCACACCGCGGTATCTTTCCTTTCACGAGGAAAGATACGAAAGGCGTGTCTAAGGGGACACCCCTTAGATATCCCTGGGGGCTGTGCCCCCGCAGTAACCGCAAGCGGTCACGCTCCCCCCCTATGTCTATCACGAAAGTTTGGTGCATCACTGGGGGAATCGAAGGGGGACCTCCCCCTTCTGCTGGAAATCCAAAAACCAGGAGGTTTTTGGTGAATCTTTGACTACTTTCTTTTCACAAGAAAGTAGTCCCGGGGTGCAGGGGCGGGGAGCCACCCTGCAAAACGAACAAGTTTGCAGAAACTTGAGTTTGGGACAGCCCACAAAACATTGCCCTTCCCCTTCTCAGCTTTCCCAGCGGAGAATCGAGCTTGTCGAGATTCTCAGGGGCAATGACACAAAACTCTGTTTTCGTAGAATCTGTAACATTGCCCTTCCCCCTCACATCACCCCGCGCCCCGAACTGATGTACTCCTGAATCGCCGCAAAGTCAAGGCTCGACTCGCTGCCAAAGCTCCCCTCACCGCTGCTAAACCTCTGTGCCGATGCCGCAAAATCCCCCGAAACCTTCCCCTGCTCCCTGCGGCACTGGCAGTCCTCTTCAAACTGTTCGGGCGTGGTGATGCCCTTAGCAAGGCAGTGATCCAGCACCGTTTGCAGATACCGCCAGCTCTTTGCACCATATAGGGCGGAATATTCAATCACCGCGTGCATCAGCTTGGAAGAAATCCCCCTGTTTTGCAGATAATCGCTCAACTGACTTATTACAGCAACCGAAATACTTCCGATATTCTGCTCATAACAGGATAAAATTTCTTCGCGCTCGTCCACGACCACAACATCACCGTCATCCGGTTTTCTTTGTTGTTGTTTGCTTTTATTTTCTTTTGTTTTATTTTCTTTCCTTTTCTTTGTGTCATTTTTTAAAAAGTTATCCCCGTTTCCTTCACAGAAACCCTCGTTTTGCGGTGGGATATCGCCGCTACTACTGCCGCATTGGATAAAAGACAAGGTCTGTTCCGGCGGAAGAATCCAGTATCGTTTGTGCACACCGACCTCCCGCTGGCTGCCGCGGCTCTTGACCGCAAGCTGATACCGGCTCTGGATCGAGGCGGAGGTCAGCACCTTTTCCGACTCGAACAGCTCCCGGTCAAACAGCGAGCGCTCGAGCAAAAACTGTAGGATCATCCCCGCCTTTTCCGGGTCGATGCCAAGCTCGGCAGAGATAATGTAGTCAAAATCATCGTCGGTTTGCAGATAGTAGCCGTGCTCGCGGTAAATCTCGCACAGCAGATAAAGATAATAGGTCACGCCCTGTGCGCCGAATCTGCCCATCAGCGCCTTGATCTTGCGGTTGGAAAAGAAATCCACGTCCAGTGGGAAATAGTCCAGTCCTTCTTTTTGCGGTCTTGCCATGTTGCATCCTCCTTTTCTGGGGTCAAGATGACCTTTCACCCATACCCGCAGACGGGGGCTTTGTTGCGCACAAAGATGCAACTTTTGCTCTGTTTTTTAAAATTTTCTAGAAAAAACGGCAGAAGATGATTCTCCTGCCGTTTTGTGATAGAGCCTTTTGTGGAAGGGATGTTTTTTAGTACAGGCTCTTGATGATTTCTACGCATTTGTCGATTCCCAGTGTGCCGCTGTTGAGTGTCAGGTCGTAGTTTTGCGCGTGACCCCACTTCATGTCGGTGTAAAAGCGGTGATAGGCGGCGCGGCGTTTGTCCTTGTCCTTCAGACGCTGTTCGGGGGATTTTTCCCGCTCGCCGTATACCTCCACGATTCGCTTTGCCCGATAGGACAGATCTGCGTGGATGAACACCCGCAGACAGTCTGCCTTGTCCCGCAGGATGTAGTCGGCGCACCGTCCGACAATCACGCAGGGACCTTTTTCTGCCAGCTGACCGATCAGCTTGTACTGCATCTCCCAGAGATAGTCGGCGTTGCTGGGACCGGAAGCCGGGTGAGAAAATGCCGCTGCCAGAAATCCGCCCGGCGCATATTCTCCGGTCTCCTGAATGTAGCTCTGCTCAAATCCGCTCTCTTTGGCGATCTCCTGCAGGATTTCGTTGTCGTAGCACGGGATGCCCAGCTGTTCGGCAACCGCTTTGCCGATGGTTCGTCCGCCGCTTCCAAACTCACGGCTGATGGTGATGACTCTGTTTTTCATGTTGTTTCCCTCCTTCGGGTTATCTGGTTTCAAGGTGTCCGCGTTTCAGATGGTTTCGTTCATACAGCAAAAAGGCAAGCGAAAGCAAAAATGCCAGACCGTCCGCAACCGGTCCTGTCCACAGAACCCCTTCTACGCCCAGGAAGATTGGAAGAATCAGCGCTGTGGGCACAAAAAAGATGATCTGACGCGCAAGGGACAAGATGGCAGATTTGACCGGTTTGCCCACCGCCTGCAGATAGACCGCCGCGATGGTCTGGAATCCGGTCAGCGGACAAAGCATCAAAAAGATGCGAAATGCCTTGACGGCAAACTCGTTGTATAGACCCTCTTCGGAGCCAAACAGCGACACCACGCTCATCGGGGCAAACTGGAAGATCAAAAAGGCTGCCACCGATACGATCTCCGAGGCGATCAGCGAGATCTCCAGCGCCTTTTTCACGCGGTGATAGCTCTTTGCGCCGTAGTTGTATCCGATAATCGGCTGGGTGCCGGTTGCGATGCCCAGCAGAATGGCGATCATGATTTGGTTTACCTTCATGACGATGCCGGTCGCGGTCAGCGGGATTTCTGCACCGTAAACCGACTGCGCGCCGTATTTTGCCAGCAGGTTGTTGGTCAGCGCCATGACGATGGTGATGGCAAACTGGGTGATAAAGCTGCTCAGTCCGAAGATCACGATGTTCACGCTCACCTTTGCGCAGGGAGCAAAGCTCGATTTGTTCAGCTGCACGCTCTTAAAATGCGGCATATAGAGCACCGATACCACAAAGGACGCTACCTGACCGATGATGGTTGCAATCGCTGCCCCCTTGACCCCCATCTGAAAGACAAAGATGAAAACCGGGTCGAGGATTACGTTGATGATGGCGCCAATGACCATCGAAAGCATGGCATATTTTGGACTTCCGTCGGCGCGGATCATCGAGTTGATGGCTGCCGAAATCATCATGAACGGCAGTCCGGTACCGATGATAAAGCCGTATTCCAGCGCAAAAGGACGCAGAACATCGGTCGCACCGAACAGCGTCAGGATGGGGTCGATCCAAACAAGAAAGACCACAGCCAGCAGAATGCTGACGATGGTTACCAGGGTAACAGCGTTGCCTACCCCCTTTTTAGCGATTTCCACCTCTCCCTCGCCCATCTTCAGGCTCAGATAGGCAGCTCCGCCGTTGCCGATCATCATGGACAGCGCCAGCGCGATGATGGTGATGGGGAAAACGATGTTGGTGGCGCCGTTTCCAAGGTATCCCACTCCCCAGCCGATAAAGATCTGGTCAACGATGTTGTACAGGGAATTGACCAGCAAAGCGATCACGCTGGGGACGGCAAATTTTACGATCAGCCGCCCGATCGGCTCTGTGGCAAACGGACTTTGTGTTTGTGGTACTGCATGTTCCATGGGTAAAATCTCCTCCTGTAAAATAAGTAATTAGTTACCTATTAGGATAAAAAAGCAGGCAGCGCAGCCAAAGGGATATTTTGCGCGCTGCCGGTTGCAGAAAACGCCCTATTCCTCGTCGATGTTTTTCAGGATCATGTCGGCAAGAACCAGCAACTGCTGCTGCTGTTCCTTGGTCAGTGTCCTGCACAGCTCGGAAAAGACCTCCTGATCCTGCGTGAGGATCATCTTGTAAATTTCGGCGGACTGCTCGGTGCAGGTGATTTTTTTATACCGCCGGTCCCTTTCGCTGGGGACGCACCGAATCAGCTGTTTGCTTTCCAGCCGCTGCAAAAGCTTGGTCATCGCCGGATGGGTCACATGTTCGATGCGCTCCAGATCGTTCTGGTGGATTTCCGTTTCCCCGGCAGCCTCCAGACGGCTGATGGAACCCAGCACCCTCAGCTGCACCGCTGTCAGACCCAGCGCGGCAGCCTTTTCATCCAGCTTTTTCCGAAAAGCACGATTGATGATCGCGATTTTTAAACCAAAAGGCATCATAAAAACATCACCTGACCTTATATAAGTAACTTGTTACTTATTATATCCTTACATACTGCTTTTGTCAAGGATTTGCACAGAAAACCTATATCCAAACAGCAAAAAACGCGGTATAATAAAGAAAAAGGATAAAGATAAAGTCTGTTAGAAATAACAAAGGACTTACCTGAAATCCTCGTTTTAATCCTCACAGCCCGGCAGCTCAAATGAAAAAGAAACAAAGAAAAAAGTAAGTCCTCTTAGGAAAATGATACCACATCTGCAAAGAAAATGAAAGTGAAAATTCGTATTTTGCTTGTTGCTGTGGTCCGATGATCCAAAAAGCCCCTGCTATTTTTCTGCGGATGAGTCCCTGACTGCTCCCGATGTACCTTGGGGAAATCCTCAAAAAGGAGGTTATCCTGTGAAACCTGCAAAAAAACGCACCCGGATTCTTTTTCTTTGTATATTGTTTTGTTTTGTGTTATACCAGATTCTCTTCCCTGTTCGGACCTTGAAAGAGGTTTTGGAAGCAAGGGAGATTTACAACTTAAGCGATTCATACGAACGAAAGGAGTATGAAGATACCTACGTTCTGCCGGAAGCTTTGCCCGGGTTACAGCAGGACGTTCTCGGCGTACGGGGAACACTCCCATCATTTTATGATTTTGAGTTACTCTCTTCTCAGGACACAGATCAAATCTGCAAACTTCTTTCCTCCTTAAAGGTTCGCAAAAAGCTTGGAAAGTACCACGAATTTTCCACCCAACACCGCTTAGAAAACGGGTACGAATATCGGATTCGGTTTTCCTGGGTCAGCAACCTCACAATTACACTATGTCAGAAGGAGCTTTGCTTTGAAACAAGTCCCGCCTTCCGCTACGGGTCCGAAAAATTCAATGTATACTATCTGATAAACTGCCCGGAAAATCGGGAGGTACTGGAAGAGCTCGAAAACTTTTTGCTGCAAACCTTCTCGTGACAAAAGGCCTGGGATATAAAAAGGAGCATCACCTTAGGATTAGGGTGATGCTCTTAGTTTTAATGAAAAGGTGATTTTAAAAATTCCCTTATAAACTCTCCACCGTAGGAAATATATATCGTACAGATTTCAATATTCTTTTCTCTACAAACACCCAAAATTTGCTTTATAATGTCAGCATTTGGACCATTACCCCGCTCAGCTTTTTTAAAACCAAGCTGGGTAGGAGACAAAACAAACAACTGCTTGTCCTGAAGTTTAATTTGCTGACAGGCATCTAATATAGCCTCAAGCATAACTCGGTTGGAACTTTTTATACTCTCAAAATCTTTTTGCCGCAGTTTTGTTATTCGGTTTTCATAAATTGTTCGGTATAGATACGAACCTGTATGATTTTCTGGATACCAACTACCAGTAACAACTGTAATAAGATCTTTTTTATGCTCCTGTAGAAATTCATAAATATTGAAATCTTTGAGTTCTACTTTTGTATACATATCCAGCCTCCCTTTTACTTTCAGTAACTATGGTTGGTGTAAAGTAATTGAAAATTCTGAATGTAATTAAAGGTCAGTACAGCTGTCAAACCTACCTTTTCTCTGCACTTTATGCAATTACGTTTTCCGCGTTACCCTTCACTGAATGAATTACCTGCAGAAGCTGTTCTCGCTGCGTATTGTTAAATAGCTTCAGGAAGGAAACCGGCTTGTCAAATGGTGGCTTTTGCAGTGCTGTCACACTTTCCATGTAGCCGTTCTGTTCGACATAGTGAATCACCTTGTGAACAAATGCAATCTGCGACTGGGTCAGTGATTGGTCGTTGATAAACTGGGAAAAAGCCTGCATCGCCGCTTCATGATCGAGCTTTGCAATCTTTCGAATCAGCAGACCAAACGGCGTATCTCCAAATTCCCGCCGGTAATCCTCACGGCTTCCCAGTTCTACCGTCAGGATATGTTCCAGCTCTCGGTAATCGATCTCGGTTAACGGCAGATTGTGCTTAAGCTTATGAATCGCAAGCTGATTGCCATGCTCTTCCACATAACGGTTGACCTTCTGGCGGTAATCCTCAAAATCATACGCCTGGTCGAGCAGTACACCTTCCTGCTGTTCCATCACCGGATCACTGAGACTGGTGGTGATCATTTTTCTGCTTTCCCCTTCCACCAGAATGGAGATAATGCCCCGCAGCTCCCGACGCACCTGTTCAAACAGCAAAATATCGTTTGCTTCCCAGAAGGTTTCACTGCCAATCTCCCGAATGAGTGTGATCTTCTCTTTTACCTTTGGGACATTTGCCTTTTTCTCAAGCAGAACAGCCATGTTTTGCAGCTGCTTTTTCGCTGAGCGAAAAGAGGGCATCTGCTCCATGTGGGAAAGAATCAAGCCATACATAAAGTTGTCAAATCGCTTTGCGTATTCATCCGGGTCCTGTGAGCGAACAATCGGAGCAATCTTTCCGATCAACTCTCCCTTGTCCCCTTCCCCGATGCATTCGAGCGCATCCGGCTTTTGGAATTTTTCGACAAACTGGCGCTGCAAGCGCACCTCAATCAGTTCCGGATTGAGCGTGCAGATCTGTTTGCGGCAGGTGTCCACCAAGGTTTCCCGCCATTCCTGATATTGCGCATCGCTGTATGCAGCTTCCTGCAGATTCATCGCAATGCGGATGCGCTTGCTGAAAATGTTCTCGGTCAGACTCTTGGTTTCCTTTGCTTCGTAACCATTCTGTTTTTGACGGAAGTACTCAAAATTTCCGCAGTAGTCAAAAATCAGAAAGCGCCGTTTGTCAGTGTACTCCCCGTCGATCTGGTCGATGCAGCTCAATCCCTTGCACAGACGGGTGCCCCTGCCGATCATCTGCCAGAATTTTGCTTTGGAGCGCACCTTTTTAAAGAACACCAGATTGACACATTCCGGAGCATCAATGCCGGTGTCCATCATATCGACCGAGACAGCAATATGCGGTTCCTTTTCCGCCACTTTAAAATCATCAATCACTCGCTGCGCATAGGAGTCCTCGCAGATAACCCGCTGCGCAAAGCTGCTGTACTGGGGATAGAGCTTGTAAAAACGCTCCAGGATAAACTGTGCATGACGCTTGTTCTGTGCAAAGATGATGGTTTTACCCAAACGGTCACCGCCTGCCACCTTGATGCCGCGCTCCATCAGATCCTGAAGGACGGTATCCACCGTTGCCTCATTAAACACAAACTGATTGAGCTGTGCCGATGGGATAAAATCAGGAAGGCTGCCGTCGTCTTCAATAAAGTCATCCTCGTAACGCTCCTTGTCGGCGTCGGACAGATCTTCGTATGTAATACCTTCCTCCAAAAACTTGGTTTTGACCTCGTAGTTGTAGTAAGGTACCAGCACATGATCCTGATAAACCGCGGTTTCGTAGTCGTAGGCATAGGTCGGGATATTATGTGGCATCTCAAAAAAGTCGTAGGTATTGCGGTCAACATCTGTCTTTGGGGTCGCTGTCAGTCCAACCAGTACCGCGTCAAAGTATTCAAAGATGGCGCGGTACTTCTTAAAGATGCTGCGATGGCTCTCGTCAATGATAATCAGGTCAAAATGCGTGGGCGTGAACAGTCGCTGTCCCTCAAGGGTCTTGGTGTCGTCGATGGCATTGAGGATGGTCGGATAGGTCGAAAAGACGATGCGGGCATTTCGATCGTCCTTGTTGGTGCAAAGGTTGCACAGCGACATTTCTGGAAGATAGTCCTTGAAGCCATCCTTCGCCTGCTTGACCAGTGCGGTGCGGTCGGCAAGGAAAAGGATGTTGGTCACCCACTTGCCGCGGCTGAGTACATCGACTAAGCTGGCTGCGGTGCGGGTCTTGCCGGTGCCGGTTGCCATGACCAGCAGATGCTTGCGGAAACCCTGCTGTGTCTTTTCGCAGACAGCACGAATGGCTTCCTTCTGATAATAGCGGTCGGTGATGCGGTCATCGACCGGAATATTCATCAAATCGAGCTTTTCGGTGCGGCGGTTCATCAGTTTCTGCAGGTCGTCCTTGCTGAAGATGGCACTGACTTTGCGCTGTGCTCCGGACAGCTCGTCCTGAAAATAGGTTTCAAAGCCGTTGGTGGTGAAGATCATCGGCCGGCGGCCAAACTTGTATTCCAGACAGTCGGCATAGAGGGATGCCTGCTTGTAGCCGGTGTTGGGGTCTCGGCTGGTGCGCTTTGCCTCCACGACGGCAAGCGGCAGCCCGTCCCTGCCAAACAGGACATAGTCGCAGTAACCCATCTGTCCGGGGATTCCCGCCATGCCCTCGACCGGGTACTCCTCGAACACGTCAGCGTCGGCACCGTCAAACTTCCAACCCATCTGCTTCATGTCCACATCAATATAGATCTTTCTGGTCTTATATTCCGAGAGTTCCTCCGGCTCAAAGGTGCGTTTTTGTTTGTGCTCTTCCTTCTTTGCCGTATACTGTGCCGACATCTGCTCAATCTGTCTGCGCAGTGCTTCGATCTCAGCGTCCTTTTTGTTCAGCAGGCTCTCCTGTTCCTTAATCTTTTTGGTGTCGACTACCACCTTTTCGGTGGGGATCAGCGCTTCATCAAAAGTGCGTTCAACATAATCTTCCCCATAGCAATAGTCAATCCACTGGACAAATTCGAACAGGCTGCGCAGCGATACCAGTGCATCACACTTCTGCACGCTGCGTTCGGTATGTACTGCAAGGTTTCCAAGTTTGATGATAAACGGGATTTTTCCCCAGGTGTTGTAGTCCACCGCAAAGCGGAAAGAAGGTTCGTGAATCAGCGATTGCAGGTTGTCCTTATAGGGCATCTGCATGGTGTTATCTGCCGAGTAGACCCACTTCACCGCCAGTTCCAGCGCCTTGCGGCAGCCCACCGCACACATGGCCGGAGCAGAAGCGTAGATTGTCTCGGCTTCGATGCAGGCAGAGGCAAAGAGGGCATATTCGGGTTTGGATTGGAGGAAAGAGAAGTTAGTCATAGGAGGTCACCTCACTTAATCTCTGTTGTACTTCCTGATGAATCAATTGGCAAATATCGGGAAAATGCCTATCAATATCGTAATTTGTAAAACGAAGGATTTTTAAATCACAGCCTTGCAGATAGGAACTTCTTTGTTTGTCATATTCTATCGCCTCTTTTGTAAAATGCTGCGAACCATCCAGCTCGATTACCAGTTTTGCTGCGTGGCAATAGAAGTCTGTAATATAACAGCCGATTGTTTTTTGACGCTGGAATCGAACAGGATAGCTTCTCAAAAAATCATACCAAAGATGGTTTTCCAGCCTCGTCGCATTTTTGCGCAGTTCTCTTGCGCGTGGAATCAATTTATGCTGGTATGGCAACGACATTTGGCTTTTCCCATCCTTTCCATTGTTGACTCCCTCCATCGGCTTTCGCTGACACCTCCCTCACTAAGGGAGGCATGGTCCCCCTCAAAGAGGGGGATGTCACCCTTGGTGACAGGGGGAGTTACCCAAAATATTCCTGCATCAGCGCCTTTTTCAGCGTTTCCAGCTTTTCAAGGCTGCGGCTAATGGTGGTTTTTGTTTTTTCTGTTTGCTCGACAAAGGCGGCAAATTGGTTTTGTAAATCTAGTGGCGGGACGGGTATTGTCAACTGTTCTAACAATCGCACACGAATTCCAGCTACAGTGCTTCCAGAGGATTTTTCTGCAATTTTTTTCTTAAATTCTTCTGTATCTAAAGCATATTCTAGATATGCTGGATGAAGTGCAGTAGTTTGTAATGTGACAATTCTCTGACCCACGTAAAACTCTGTGTCAAAATGAGGAATACGACATACATTACCTAAAGGCGCTTCTGTTGTAAAAACCACATCTCCTTCTTTAGGAAAACCTCTGACCATTACTTTATCATATGTTTCTTTTGAGATATATTCTTTTGGTTCAAGTACCATACGATGCATCCTAATATTTTTGGCTGTTATAAAAGGAAGTCCAAAATCAACCTTTTGAGGTGTTTTACCACGGTAATCAATAATGTTACATAAGCTCAACAATGTACATTCAGGAAACCTCTTCCCAAACATCTCAACAAACCTTGCCTTGATAAGCTCATCCAGCTTGTCAAGCTGCTGACGGCGTTTGGCAATCAGGTCGCTTACCTTGTCCAGCACCGCCGCAATTTTGCGCTGTTCGTCAATAAGGGGGACAGGTACAGATATTTCAGAAAGCATCGCTTTATTTAACGTTGCTCCCATCACTGCTCGATTAGTTTCTTTAGACCAATCTTTCCCTGTAAAAAGATGATAGAAATAGTCTGGTAAAACATCATACTTTCCAGTTGGAATAAACGCCATTATTGCTTCATTAGTGTATACTTCTTCCTTCGTGATAGCCGTTTTTCCTAACGACAGTTTAAAACTCATAATGACAGTATTGGCTGGGACACTTTTTATTCCGCTTTCTCGAACAGCTACCTCGGAAATCTCTTCTTTTGTAGCTCCTACATATTTTTGATAAGTACCTAAATCAGCAATCGACACCCAACTATATTGACCATCTGTCCAGTAATTGGACTTATTACGAGAGGGCGTTTTTCCCATCTGTAAATCAAATATTTCCCCTAACTTCGCCATCACAGCATCTCCTCCAGTTCCGCAAGTCCTGCTGTAATCTCCATTTCCAGCTCGTGCAGGTCTGCCATGATTTCGGTGGTGGAAGGGTACTCCACCGGCACATACTCCACCTTCTTGTACTTGTTGATCGACAGGTCATAGCCGTTGTCCGCAATCTCCTGCTTCGGCACAAAAAAGCTCTGCTCGGTGCGCGCTCTTTTTTCCTCATTTAAAATATCATCGGCATTGTCCCCTTCTTTGAGGGGGATGTCACCCTTGGTGACAGGGGGAGTCTGTCCGATAGACCGAAATCTCCGAATAATGTCAGGGATGTCGTTCTGCTCAACCGGCGAGCGCTTGTCATCCAGCGAGAAACCGTCGGCTTTCATATCATAGAACCAAACCTTGTCGGTGCCGCCCATGCCGGTTTTGGTGAACACCAGCACTGCGGTGGATACTCCCGCATAGGGCTTGAAGACACCGGACGGCATCGAAATCACCGCGCGCAGGTGGTGGTTCTCTACCAGCTCTTTGCGGATGGACTGATGCGCCTTGGAAGAACCAAACAGCACACCATCCGGCACGATGCAGGCACACTGGCCGCCCTTTTTGAGGATGCGCAGAAACAGCGCCAAAAACAAAAGCTCTGTCTTTTTGGTGTTGGTGACTGCCTTGAGGTCATCGTTGATGCTTTCGGCATCGACAGTGCCCTTAAACGGCGGATTTGCCAGGCAGATGGTGTATTTCTCCTGAATTTGATTCTGCTTGGACACACTGTCCATATAGCGCACATCAGGGTTGGTGATCGAGTGCAGCATCAGGTTCATCGCCGAGATGCGCAGCATGGTGCGGTCCATATCAAAGCCGCTGAAAGCATCGGTGGAAAAGTGCTCCCACTGCTCCGCGGTCATGGTATCTTCGTAATGTTTGCGGATATACTCCGACGCAGACACCAAAAATCCCGCTGTACCACAGGACGGGTCACAGATCACATCGTCCGGTGTCGGTGCAATCAACTCCACCATCATTTCGCGGATCTGCTTCGGGGTGCGGAACTGTCCGTTTTGACCCGCCGTGGCGAGCTTACCTAGCATATACTCGTACAGATCACCCTGCACATCCAAGCCGGTGAGATCGTGCTCATACAGATCGTCCAGGCCGGTGATAATCTTCTGCAGCACCTGCGGCGTCGGGATCAGGAACATCGCGTCGCTCATATAGCGCGCAAAGGCAGTGCTTTCCTGCTGCTCGCTGGACTCCTCCTGCACTTCGATCATCTCGCCCTTTTCGTCAAAGTCAGGCAGGTGGCCATTTTTCATGTTTTTGATGGCAGGGAACACCCGCTGGGAGATGACTTCATAGATTTCCCTTGCATCGTTATTTTTAAAGCGGCTCCACCGCATCGCCTGACCTGCCGGCGACTGCGGGAAGATCTTGCTGAGCTTTTCGCCGCTCATGTTTTCCAGCTCTTCGGTTTCCAGTTCCTTTTCGTCGAGCGACCGAATAAACATCAGATAGGTCAGCTGTTCGATGACCGTCAAGGGGTTGGTGATGCCACCCGCCCAAAGATCGGTCCAAATCTTATCTACTTTATTTTTCACTGCGCCTGTAATCACTTGTTTTCCTCCAGACTGATTATCGTCCCGTTTTTACATTTTCCAAAAAATGACATTTTATATATTATAGCACAACTTCCCACAAAGGAAAAGAAGCCCCACGAAAATGTTCTCTTTTCTTATGTAGTCTGTAACTGTTCAGATTATATGAAGAAAAAATTCTTGTTTTTGGAAAAAACTTTCAAAAAAGGGCTTGATTTTTTGCCTTTCGTAGAGTATAATAATCAAGTAATTTGCCGGTGTGGTGGAATGGCAGACGCGACGGACTCAAAATCCGTTGGTAGCGATACCGTGTGGGTTCAAGTCCCACCACCGGCACCATTTGTTCCAGAATCACTTTTTGTGATTCTGGACATTTTTTTGCCATAAAATAGTATAATATATACAAAGGCCTCTTTTCTTTCATCTGTAAAATAGAAAATCAGAGCAAAAAAATAAGAGCATCACCCTCAAAATTGCGGTGATGCTCCTTTTTTTATGCCCAAAATACCTTCCTTTCGATGCATATTGGCACGGTGAATCGTGTCCCTTCCCCATTCTTGGAAACCTCTTTTTTACCTACTCACCATGTTTTCGGTCCTTTCTACCCCTATTCTTCAATATTTCTTTCCTCCATGCAGCTTTCGTTTATGCTGCCATAGGTGTAACCGTTGTCATTGCTCAGATAAACCGGTGTATCTTCGTCAAACTGTTCCAGAAATTCGATCAGCTCCCCTACTGTAAAGGTTCTGCCGCACTGTTTTGTGGTGTATCCGGTTCTGTTGCTTTCAATCATTACTGCGTTGTACATGTTACTTGCTCCTTTTCTGTATTTATTCTAACCTTGTATCCATATTATACAGGGAGCTGCTGAGGAAAACCACCGTGAGAAGGTACAAGAATCCCCACCTTTTGCGGTACAGAATAGACCTTGTGTTTAGTGGGTGATGAAAGTAAAAAGCAGGAATGACTCGAAAAGTCATCCCTGCTTCATTTTTTCTTCTTTAGTGAGTTCCATCTACAGGTACTGCACCGATTTCAGAAAGAGCATCTACTATTCGCTTTATGGTCGGGCATCGAGTACCATCCTTGTATTTGGTACAGATACCCATATGCACTGCATCCGGCTGAAGAGAAATCAATCGCTCCAGCTTTTCCTGCATCCCATCGTCCCAGACGTCACAGCCATTGCAGCGAAAAAATGCTTCCAGCTCGATTTCCTCGTTCTGATACCGGGCAAAACTTTTGGTTTTCTGATTGAACGCTTTCAGACAGCCCGCTCCTGTGCAGACGGTATTTGCCTTCTGACAGGCAAGAATCACGATTTTTTTCATAGAGCTATGCCTCCTTTCGAGAATATGGACAGTAAAAGATACGCAGCTGCCCTTTGCCGTCAATGCTAACCTCTGCATCCACTTCGTATAGTTCCCGAATCAGATCCGGGGTCAAAAGTTCATGCGGCGTTCCCTGTGCAATAACCTTTCCCTGCTTCATGGCATACAGACGATCACAGTACATCGCAGCGATATTGAGATCGTGCACTGCGGAAATCACAGTACAATCCAGATTTTTGACAATATCCATCAGCCACAGCTGATACTTGATATCCAGATGATTGGTCGGCTCATCCAAAATCAGGCAGGGGGTCTGCTGTGCCAGAGCTCTTGCCAGAATGATACGCTGCTGTTCCCCGCCGGAAAGGGTGGAGAAAGAGCGTTCTTCGAACTCCTGCATTCCGACTGCTTTCAATGATTGCCGCATAATTTGATAATCTTCGGCAGTATCACGATCCAAGGCACGTTTGTGCGGAGCACGACCCATCATGACCACATCCCGGACACTGAATTCAAAGTTGTAATAGTTGTGCTGGGCGACTACTGCCAACTTTTGTGCGGATTCTTTGACCCGGTAGGAAGAAAGTTCCTTACCATCCAGAAAAACAGCTCCCTCTGAAGGTGTCAGCACTCGATAAAGACAGCGCAGCAATGTGCTTTTTCCGCTGCCATTGGGTCCGATGATACCGACAAATTCCCCTTTGTTTGCCTCAAAGTCAATTCCCCGAAGGATTTCAGTATTTCCCAGTACCGCATGCAGCTGCTGTGTCGTGATTTTCATGACTCTTTCCCTCCGAACCCGTATTTTTTTCGCACCATCAGCCAGATAAAGACCGGGGCACCGATTATTGAGGTCAAAATACCGATTGGAAGTTCTGTTCGTTCCAGCAAGGTTCGGCACAGAACATCTGCCCACAGCAGAAACAACGCCCCCAGTAAAGTGCACAGAGGCACAAGCTTTTTGTGATCGGTGCCAAACAGGATTCGAACAATGTGCGGAATCACAAGTCCTACAAAGCCGATAACACCGGCAGCATAAACGGCAAATCCCACCATGAAAGAAGCAACTACCAGATATAAAACTCGCCAGTGGTGAAGATCGGTTCCCAGCGTGATAGCAGATTCATCCCCCAACAGCATCAGGTTGAGCGTACGGTACTGAGTTAGGAAAAACAGGACACCTACAGCAGTTGTAATACACAGCAGCGTGTTCGTTTCCCAGTTTGCTGAAGCAAGACTGCCCATTGTCCAGCGCATCACGGCTTCCATCGCACCGGAGCTGTTGTTTTTGACATAAAGCAGAAAATTGGATGCTGCGCCGCAGACGGAAGAAAGAGCTGTTCCAGCAAGGATCAGCTTAACTGAAGTGGCTTTTCCACCCATATTCGCCAGCACAATCACTCCAATGGAAACCAGAAAAGCCCCTATAAACGCCATAATTCCGACATATCCGCTGCCGAACGCAGTCCCTATTCCCAAAATGATAGCGATGGTTGCTCCCAGTGAGGCTCCGGACGATATGCCCAGCACATAAGGATCTGCCAGCGGATTTTTTACAATAGCCTGCATCACCACACCTGCAATCGAAAGCGAAGCCCCAATCGCGATTGCAAGTATCAACCGCGGTAAACGAACATACCACACAATATCACTCATACTGCCCGAACCGTAAAGCTGTGCATCACCGATCCCAAATAGTTTAAATAAGATTACCCGGTAAACATCCCCCATCGCAAGATCCACTGAGCCGATCGTTACCGCCCACAGTAATGACAAAACAAGAGCCGCCGCCAACAGGATAACCGCCGTCCAGCAGACCGGTTTGCCATGGAAAATACCATTTTTTATCGTATGTTTTTTCATTTTTCTTCTCTTTTATATTCCAGCCTATCCCTGTTTTTAATCCTGATAAAGTTCAGGATACAGGTTTTTGGAAACATCAAGAATACCGTCGAGTGTTCTCATACCGCTGCAATAGATACCCGAAAGATTGATTGGGTAAACCCGTCCATTTTTGACCGCATCCAGCGAAGCAAATTTCGGATCTTCTGTAATCAGTTTCACAACATGTTCTCCGGCATAGTCCACATCTCCCACGCTGTAACCGTCATACCATACCATGAAGATAGCGTCCGGATTGACTGCAATCAAATCCTCAGCACTGATATTGCCGTTTTCGCCATGTTTACCCACAGCGAGCTCAGCACCACCATTAACGGCAACATTGCCACCCAGAGTATCTTCTCCATAAACACGATAACTTCCGCCTTCATCTTCTAGAACTGCCGCAGTCAATCTTGGCTGAGATTCTAGATGCTTGTTGATTTTTTCTACTTCACTCTGAATTTCATCTACAATTTCTTTTGCCCGGTCTTCCACATCGAAGATTTTACCAAGAGTCAAAATGTCTTCGCACTCTTCGTTGATGGTCTGTGGATTTTCTGCAGCAGGTCCACGGCAGGCACTGTTGAGCGACATATAAGTGCCTACTTTACGTTCATGCCAGAAATTGACATCTCCAAGTCGCTTATCGGAAAAGGTACTATACCATCCAGTAATAAAATCCGGTTCCAGAGCCAAAATTTCTTCCTTGCTCGGCATGCTTTCATAGTAATTGATCTTTGCAAATTCCTCTTTCAGGTCTTCTCTGATCTCACCATCCAAACCACATGCACCAACAATTTTATCGGCAAGACCCAGCGCCAGCATGGTTTCGATATTGTTCTGATTTTGTGCCCAAACCCGTTCCGGTGCTTTTTCAAACGTATATTCTACTGGTTCTTTTGCGTAGTTGTAGGTGCTGATGGTCAGCGGATACTGCGTACTGGTTTCTGAAGATGAGCTTTCTTCTGCCTGTTCTGTAGCTTCTGGTGCCTCCTGTGCTTCCTCTTTCTGCTCTACCTTAGCTGTTTCTTCCTGTGCAGGAGTTTCGCTGTTGCTCTGGCAGGCAGCCATGCTCAAGCAAAGCGCCGCACACAACAGGCAGGTCAAAATTTTTTTCATCATAATGGACTTCCTCCTTAAAATAAATAAAAGCCACAGGACTCAAGTGTCCTGTGGCTTTTTAACAACACAAAGATTCCCTCTCATTGCCAATTCTTCTGGCACTAGAGAAGGATTTAACAACATCCCCTGAGTCCGAACAGATGTTGCTTTTCTTATTGCAGACGTATTCTGACTTCGACCTCATCATGTCATCTTCAGCCTTCCCAAATCAAAAGATTCAGTGACCGATCTTTCCTTTTAATGAAAAATCTAAAGAAGAGGACACTCCATCGTTACAGCAGCGTTCCTGTGTGGGACTCGCACCCAACTTCCTGTGTAACATTCCTTTATAAAAGGTATATTACACAAATCTGCAAAAGAACATATTCTTTTGCTCTTATTATATCTCCAAAAATTCATTTGTCAACTAAATGTTTACAAAATAATACAAGTTTATGTAAAAAGAACGCCCTCCCCGGATATTTTCTCCGAGGAGGGCGTTCTTATGTCAGACTATTTTCTGAAATAATCCTTGATGCTTTCGACTACAGCTTTTGCAACGGTAGGCTGGTTTGGTGCGTTCAGATGCAGGATTGGGGTCTTGTTGTGGTCATCATAGAACCATTCCTCTTTCTTAGCATGCTCCCAGTTGAGCTGTCTGGAGCTGTTGGTCTGGATGTCATAGCCGGCAGCTTCAAAGTGATCAAGGTAGGTGTCCAGAAAATCTTTGGAACAGTAGAGCATTGCATAGTAGCCTGCCGCCTCGATTTCATCCAGAAAAGCCTTGCAGATATCGGTGTTAACCTGCTTGCTGCCTCCAGTGTAGATGCTCTCGTACTCGATATCAAAGGCAATCGGGTAGCTGAGCTTGTACGGTTTGACCGCCTCGATGACCTCTTTGGCTGCCCGTCTGGCTGCCTCTGCTGTGGTGGCGTAGCTGTACAGGTACACTCCCACATCCAAACCCGCTGCCAACGCACCGCTGATATGTTTCTTAAAATGAACATCCTCTTTGAGTGCGCCATTGTTGTAGCACCAGCCGACACGTACAATTGCAAAATCAACGCCAGATGCCTTGACTTTTTGCCAATCCACATTGTTTTGTGCATAAGAAACATCAATTCCGTTTTTTGTCAAAATTCCACATCCTTTTCTTTATCAATTTTGGGAGCTTGAAGCGCTTCAAGCTCGGGGTGATGGGACACTTTGCCCATGTTTCGCACAGGCTAAAACCATCCCCACTAGTCCAACAGAGCGTCGATTCCCTGTTTTGTCAGGAACTCCTTCTGTTTGTGTTTGATGTTAGTCGCATATTCGAGCGCTGCGTGCATATCACCGTTACAATGTGCATCCGGAATACGCTGCACCGCTTTTGCAGTTGCTTCCCCAAGTGCAATCGATGCGCTGGTGCTCTGGACCAACAAAACAATCAGATCTTTCTGTGACTTATCCTGCTCCTCGTGGTCACGCTCCCTCTTGGAAATCCTCCCTTCCAAACGCCAGACGATCAGTCCCATGATTGCGCTTGGAATCCCCATTGCGGCCACAAATCCCGCCAGCAGCTGCCAGATGTTTCCTTCCATCATTGGTTTCACCTCCTCCTCTGCTTTAAATTTCTAATTTTTATCCATATTTTCCTGAAATCCCCCATACTCCCTTCTTCTCAAATGTGCTATACTGGAAAAAAGGGGGTTAGACAATGAACTACATAAAAAACGTACTAAAGCGTATTTCTATTCTTCTGCTGGTTGCCTCAATTCTCTTGACCATTTATCTTATTATCTGCCCTGTCCGCACACTAGGCGAGGTATTGGAAAAGAAAGAAATTGATATTTTTACCGATTCTTATGAGAGGAAAGATTATGAAACAATCTGTATTTTCCCAATCTCCTGGTCAGGATTGAAAAACGACGTTCTTGGTATCAAAGAGAAATCCCCGTCGGAAAATAATTTCTATTTCTCATCCCCTGATGATAAAGATGAACTTTGTAAACTGCTGTCTTCCTTAAAAGTTCGCAAAAAACTGGGCGGATATCAAAGCCATCCCGACGAGGACAGCTATGAATACTGGATTCACTTTTTCTGGAATCAAAACCTCGACATTATGTTATGTCAGAAAGAACTCTGTTTTGAAACAAGTCCCGCTATTCGATACGGCTCATCAAAATTTAACGCCTATTATATCGTCAACTGCCCTGAAAATGAGGAAATTCTTAAGAAGATTTTGGAGCTTCTTTTCAATAAAAAATGAAATTATAAAAGCTCTCCCTGCCATTACTACAAACAGTGAGAGCTTTTTTCTTTGGGTTTGCGATAACATCTTTTTCTCCTGACAAAATTTTTTCTACCACCTCTTTGCAAAACATGCTATAATAAGACCAGACAGAACCCTATTTTACTGTTAATCTGATACAAAAAGGAGAGATTACAATGCTTCGAACCAACTTCAATGACCTTCCAATCCTGCTGGTGCAGGGACAGGTGCGCCACTCCAGGGGCAGTCAGGCTTACCGCCATACCATCGACGGTGAACCGATGACCCTGCCGGCAACCGGCGGCATCACCTACAATGCCCAGATCGGCGACCGCTGTGTGGGATGGGCGGCTGACCATCTGGAACCAGGTGTCACCATGCGCAATGAAAACGAGGACTATAACGCTGCGGTACAGGGATTGTCCTGCATCGGAAACGTTGCTATCGTCCGCAGCGGCGATGCCAAAGGCGCTCGCGGATTTGTTACGGGAAAACATGGCGGCTGTGAGCACCTCCTGTGCTATTTTGATCCTGAAACACTGGAAAAGATGTCCATCGGCGACACCATCGATGTCCGCACACAGGGTCAGGGAATGAAGCTGCTGGATTATCCTGAAATTCTGCTGCGCAACATGAGCCCTGCGCTGCTGGAAAAGATGAACATCACCGAAAAGGATGGCAAACTCACCGTCGGCGTCGCAAAGATCGTTCCGGGCTGCATCATGGGTTCCGGACTGGGCGCTTCCACCTCCTATTACGGTGACTACGACATCACCCTGCATGACAAACAGATCTGCCAGCAGTATGGACTGGATCAGCTGCGTTTTGGCGATATCGTTGCAATTCAGGACGCAGATACCCGTTATGGACGTAACTTCATCACCGGTGCCATCACCATCGGCGTTGTAGTACACAGCGACTGCATCCTTTCGGGACATGGTCCGGGCGTCACCACTTTGATGACCTGCAAGACTCCGCTCATCGAACCGGTGATCGACCAGAGCGCAAACCTTGCTGATTTCTTCCTCAAATAGAAAGATACAAAACAAAAAGGCCGGCTTTCTGCCGACCTTTTTTGCTGCAATTTTTCATGATAAAACAGCTTAATCAAGTGGATTTGATCCGTTCCACTCTTTTTTTAAGATTGCATACTGCATGGTGTTTTCATAAACAGGTGTTCCATCTGGTTGCGTGACAAACGAAATGTACTCCTTGAAAACACCCTCCCGACGCATCCCCAGTTTTTCGCAAAGGTGCTGTGAGCTGAGGTTATAATCCTCCACATAAGCATAGATTCTTCTGGCATTCATCTGTCCAAACAGAAAGTTCAGATATGCTTTTGCAGCTTCATATGCATAGCCTTTTCCCTGATAGTCCGAAAGAAAATTCCAGCACACACTAAATGTGTCCCCTTCCCAGAGACCAAACAGTGTACCGATAAATTCACCGGTTTCCTTTAAACATACCGCAAGCTCCGAACCGTCCTGTATTTTCGATATTTCCTGAATCTTATCCCTTGCCTGCTCAATACTTTCCAGCTTTTCGCTGACAAAGCAGTGTACCTGCGGATTGTTCAGAAGGCGAAAATAGCCTTGAGCATCTTGTTGCGAAAACTGTCTGATCGTCAGTCTTTGTGTATCCAATCGAATGTTCTGCATCTGTCTTTTCTCCTAAAAAAGCTGTCAATCCGTACTTATTTTTCCTCTTCCCGGTAGTAGCGGATGAGTGCCTGGGTGCCCTCGTTTTCCATACCATGTTCTGCCATCTTTTCGTAAAGGGAAAGCACGGTATTGAGCATCTCAAGTTCGACGCCCGCTTTCTGGCTTTCCTCTTTGACGATCTTCATATCCTTGATGAAGTGTTTAACAAAGAATCCTGGAGCAAAATCCCCTGCCAGAGCACGCGGTGCCATGTTTGTAAGCTGCCAGCTTCCGGCTGCGCCTGCACCGATGGCGGCAAGCATCTTCTGTGGGTCAAGTCCAGTCTTTTCCGCATAGATAAGTGCTTCGGTATATGCTGCAGTTGCACCTGCCACTGCAATCTGGTTGGCTGCCTTGGTGTGCTGTCCGCTTCCGGCAGGTCCCATCAAGATGATGTTTTTGCCCATGCAGGAAAACAGCGGCATTGCATCCTCAAAATCCTTCTGGTCGCCGCCGACCATGATCGACAGCGTTGCATTGCGTGCTCCGCTGTCACCGCCGGATACCGGTGCGTCCATGACACGGATACCGCGCTCTTTGCCCATTTCGTACAGTTTCTGGGCAAGGCTTGGCGAAGAGGTGGTCATATCAATGGCAAGCGCGCCCTTCTTTGCGCTGTCAAAGATGCCGCCCTCACTGCAAAAGACCTCTTCTACATCAGAAGGATAGCCGACCATAACAAAGATGGCATCTGCATCCTCAACCGCTTGCGCAATCGTCTTGCAGGGATGGATGCCGAACTCTTTCTCAAGCTCCAGAAGCTTTTCATATTTGTGGGTATAAGCGCTGACCGAATAACCGTTCTTTGCAAGGTGTCCTGCCTGCTGGCTGCCCATAACACCGGTTCCGATCCAGGCAATCTTGTGAAATTCCATAAAGCGTTCCCCTTTCCTGTCAAAACAAAATCATCTTTTTATCTGTTTGTATGAGCAGATTCCTCTGCCCACTCCATCACTATATCATCCACCGGGTCATCGACAAAGCCATTTTCCAGACAAAAGTCATGGATTTCTCTATTATCGGGGTCAGAGTGGATGACCAGCTGCTCCGCTCCACTGAGTGCAGCCAGCGCCGCGGCATGATGAAGGGCGCGGGACAGCTTTTCCTTCTGATTCTCCCCGGAGGCTGCTATGGTAAGATACAGGGCTTTCTGCGGCTGAAAGCGAGCTCCCACAATCAGCAAAGTGTCCTCATCTCCCCAGAGCCATCCCATCGCGGCAAATCCCCGCAGGGTCGTTTCGCTTAAATGATAAAAGGTGTGGTTGATGCACAAAAAGCCGCCGGTCTGTTTGTTTAGCTGCGGCAGAAAAGCAAGTGCCTGCTCTGCCCCTATCCTTGGAAGCGGCTTTGTGTCTGTATAGCAGCTTAAATTTTCTGTCGGAATGCGCATCGAGTGAAACTGTGCCCGACGCTTTAGCCCAAACTGCTCGGCAAGTCCTGCACTTGCCTTGTTGGATACTCCGGTATACATCCGCGCCGCCGGACAGCCCAACGCCCTTATCTGTTCAAAATAGCGCTGATAGATGGCGCGCCCCACCCCTTTGCGCTGAAAATCGGGATGGACCCGCAACAGTTCCAGCCACGCCGAACCGTCAAACAGTACAGTCAGTTTTCCCATCCCGACCGGCACACCATCGACGCAGGCAACGGTCAGTTCCCCTGCGGTGGTGCGGTAATAGTCGACGACATCCGCAAAGTAATGGTTTGCCCGCACCGCGCCCGCTTCAATTCGGGCACAGGCGGCAAAATCCTCAGGCTGATATGCGCGTGTTGTTATCTGCACGATGGTTCCCCTTTCAGATAATGGTCGAACCAGGATGTGATCTCGCGCAGGCGGCGGATGCGGTGTTTTGGCTTGCCGCTGCGGCTGAGCTCATGGTTTTCTCCATGGAACAGGCACATTCTGGTTGGAACACCGTGCATCCGCAGAGCGGTGAACATCTGGATAGCATCGGTCATCCAGCAGCGGTAGTCCTCATCCGACTGGATAAAGAGGGTCGGTATCTTGCAGCGGTCTGCATATTTGAGCGGAGAGCGCTCCCACATCTCCGGCTGGCTGGTCCATGGGTCGGACTGTACTGCCGAAAGATTGTGGTAATATCCAATATCGGTGGTCAGACACTTGCTGATAAAGTTGGAGATCGAGCGCTGGGAAGCCACTGCGGCAAATCGGTCGGTGTGTCCCACAATCCAGTTTGCCATAAAGCCGCCGTAGCTGCCGCCGGTCATGCCCACCCGTTTTTTGTCGATCTGCGGGTATTTTTCCAGCACAAGGTCGGTAAATTCCATCAGGTCGTTGTAATCCAGCACGCCGTAACGCTTGCCGCGGATGTCGGCAAACTCGTTGCCCTTGCCGTCACCGCCGCGCGGATTGCAGAAAAAGACAAAGTAACCTTCGTTTGCCCAGAGCTGCATCTCATGGAAGAACGGGGTTCCGTAAACGGTCTTTGGTCCGCCATGGACATCCAGAATTGCTGGATAGCTCTGATTCGGGTCATATCCAACCGGTTCGATTACCCAGCCATCGATCTCCACCCCGTCGCTGTCGGTAAAGCACAGCTCTTTGAGCGGCGATACACTGTGGCTGGCAAGATATTCGTCGTTAAAGTGGGTGAGTTTCTGTTCTTCCCCATTTTCCTTGCAGCAGTAAATTTCCTGCAAACCGTTATCGCGCATCGCAACATAATAGAAGGTTCCGTTTGCATAGTCAAAGCAGTCGATGCTGCCGTGAAGCTGCGGGGAAACAACCGTTTCGGTCTTGTCAAAGGAAAAGCGCACGATAAAGGAGTCGTAGCCGCGGGTACTGGTGTAATACCAGCTGTCCCCGATTGCCTTTCTGCCCTTTCCGCCGCCATAACGGCAGTCCGAACCGACGGTCGAGCGAAGGCTTGGGTCAAGGTCACAAAGTTCCGAAACTGCGCCGGTATCCGGGTCAGCAAGGTAAAAGGCTGGATTTTCGTTTGTTCCGTAGCGTTTTCCTTCGCTCATTGCTAGCAGGATCTTTCCGCCGACAAACTGTGCAGCATCCACCCCGTAGCGGTGCTGCAGATCCACCTGAACCTGTTTCTCTCCATGCAGCAAACGGACATAAAGGTCATCCTTCTGCTCATCCATCCACTGATAGTCATGACCGTAGTAAAGTACGCGGTCGGTCTGCTCATCATAATCAAAGGAGCTTACATTCATATATTCCGGGCTTAACAGATGAAGCTTATCCTCTTGGCTGTCATAATGATAAAGGCGGGTGCGCAGCTTGTTGACAACACCTTTTCCGTTTGCCCAGAATGGCAGCTCGTCAAAAACTTCGTAGTCCTTTTCCTCTTCTATCTCTTCGATTGCTGCTTCCCGTTCCTTTCCTTCCAAGCCGGAAAGATCGACAGCATTGAGGTCATCGGTCGCAGTCAGCAAAAATTCGTGGTCGTTTACACGATAAAGACCTTTTGCCTTTTTGGGCAGGACAAAAAACTCCTCTGCTTCTCCGCCGTGGATGTTGATGCAGTTATAGACGGTCACATTCTGTCCCGGCTGTGGTTTGTGCTGTTGTTTGCGGTCACCGGAGAAAAGCAAACGTTCGTTATCCAGCCACAGAAAATCGGATTCCTTGTCACCGCCGGTCAGCTTGCGGCAGCTTCCGCTTTCGGTCTCCAGAACCCAGATGTTTGAGCAGTAGCAGTTCTTCTCGATGCTCGGCTTGGTTACCACAAAGGCAACGTGCTTTGCATCCGGCGAGCAGGCTACCTGCGACAGGCAATGAATTTCGGCAAGGTCCTGCATGGTAATTTTTTGCATGATTATTCCTCCCAACACATTATTTTTGTTCTTATTATATAGTTTTTTGAAAACAAATACAAGATGTATTGGATGAATTTTCAAATGCCAGCGCACTGACATGCGGCAAAAATAAAACAGTGCGGGACAGCTTGTCACTCTGGCTCCGCACTGTTTTTGATTTTATTATTTGTATTGTTGGGGTGTTTCGCTCGTTGCGACGAGCGCCCAAAGACACTGTCTTTGGAATCTGTCACCTTTTGTAAAAGGTGAACGAAAACTTTTGCTTTTTCTGAAAGCTGCCTCTTAACCTAAATCGGCACAATCGGTCAGCAGAACCTTCGGCTGCTGGTAACCTTCCAGCTCCAGTACAACCAGTTCGTTCTCTCCGTCTTTGAGCAGAGGTGCCGGCAGATAGAGGGTCTTCTGTGGACCAGCAATGTTCCAGTAGCGTCCCAGATGGAAGCCGTTGATGTAAACACATCCCTTGGTAAAGCCGTCCAGCCGCACAAAGGTGTCTGCCTTCTCAGAAACCTCAAAATGTCCCTTTAAGAAGACCGGACTATTTAATCTTTCGCTGTCAGCGCTTTCAATCGGCGCAAAGGAGAGCTTGTCCGCGTTGTCGCATGGCAGAGAGTACATCTTCCAGCCAAACTGATACTGATGATTGAGTTTGACCCCGCGCAGGATTCCCTTTTCGTCCCGAAGCTTCGGTCCGTAGTTGACACGACCCAGATTCTCGACCAGAATCGAAAGGGTCGCTTCTTCCCCTTCTTTCAGGCAGACCGAAACAATATCGTTTCTCTTTCCGGTTCGTTCCTGAATTCCCTGCAATACACCGTCCAAATAGATGTGAGCGCGGTCGTGCAGGCCATCGATCTTGATTTCCGACTCTGCAAATGGTCCGTGCAGGGTGGTCTCGTACAGCACAAAACCAAAATCCTGACCCAGCTCTTCCATCGTCATGGTGTGGCTGCAAACGGTCGGCTCTGGAAGCTGATCAAACATCACCGCCTGTTCCTTGAGTTCAATTGTACCGTATGCTTTTTTCGGATTGTTCTGCACCGCAAGTTCCGGTGCTTTGCCAAAGTGCTTTTCGATGACCTCCTTGACTGCCTGATATTTCGGGGTCAAGTCACCGCACTCACTGACCGGACAGTCGTAGTCATAGCTGGTTACGGTCGGCTGATAAACGCCGTCGTGGTTTGCGCCGTTGGTAAATCCAAAGTTTGTGCCGCCATGGAACATATAGAGGTTGACCGAGCCGCCATCCGAGAGCATCTCGTCCAATGTTGCCGCGGTGTCATCGCTTTCGCGGACATGGTGCTGCTCGTACCAGTGGTCGAACCATCCGTTCCAGAATTCAGTGCACATCACCGGACGGTCGGGATGAAGCTGACGCAGCTTATCAAAGTGCTGTTTTCCATTGGAGCCAAAGTTTGCAGTTGCCAGATATTCCGGAAGACTGCCGCCGCCGAGCATCAGATCGTTTGGACCATCCGAGGTAAAGAACAGCTCGTGCACGCCGTTTTCCTCATAGATTTTTGCCACCGCGCGCAGATAATCCTTGTCGTTGCCGTAGCTGCCATATTCATTTTCCACCTGTACCGCAATGATGTTTCCACCGTTTTCGGCAAGGTATGGACGGACTTCCTCAAACAATCTGCGGTAGTAGTTGGATACCTTTTGCAGAAAGCGCGGGTCATTGCAGCGCAGATGCATCTTCGGGTCGGTCAGCAGCCAGGATGGCAGACCGCCAAAATCAAACTCGGCGCAGATGTACGGACCCGGGCGAAGGATCACATACAGCCCCAGTTCCTGCGCGGTGCGGATAAACTTTGCAAGATCCAGCATCCCGCTAAAATCAAATTCCCCTTCTTTTCGCTCGTGCAGGTTCCAGCAGGTATAGGTCTCCACCGTATTAAATCCGCAGGCACGCAGCTTTTTAAGCCGATCCTCCCAGTATCCGGGAACCACGCGAAAGTAATGGATGGTACCGGACACGATAGTGAACGGTTTTTTGTCAAGATAAAATCCTTTTGCGTCAAACTCAAGTCTGCTCATCTCAAAAGCCTCCTTATTGATTGCTTCTTTGAGTATAGCGGGAAAGGGAATGTTTGTCAAAGGTTTGTCAAAAATAAACTTGTTTTGAAACCAGATTGAACCTGAATACTTGGTTTTTTAGGAAGTTTATAGTATAATATAAACAAAGCAGCAAGTTTTAAGGAGGCTTTTTTATGTGGCTTGATGAAAGCGTGTTCTATCAGATCTACCCTATCGGATTCTGCGGTGCTCCCCGCACCGCTCTGGAAGAAGGACAGCCGTCCTGCAACCGTATCGGAAAAGTTATCGACTGGATCGACCATATCAAACGTCTTGGCTGCAATGCCGTCTATTTTTCCCCGCTGTTTGAATCGGACAGCCACGGCTATGATACCCGCGATTTTCGCCTGATCGACCGCAGGCTCGGCAGCAATCAGGATTTTGCTCAAGTTTGCCAAAAGCTGCATGAAGCAGGAATCCGGGTGGTACTGGACGGCGTGTTCAACCATGTTGGACGCGGATTCTGGGCATTTCGCGATGTGCAGCAAAAGCGTTGGGATTCTCCGTACAAGGATTGGTTCCGCATCTCCTTTGACGGAAATTCCCCCTACAACGACGGATTCTGGTATGAGGGCTGGGAAGGACATTATGAACTGGTCAAATTAAATCTCCAAAACCCGCAAGTAGTCGATTATCTGCTTGACTGCATCCGCTTCTGGGTGGAGGAATTTTCAATCGATGGACTGCGTCTGGATGTCGCATACAGCCTGGATCGCGAATTTATGAAACGCCTGCGCCAGTTCACCCAGCAGTTGAAACCGGACTTTGCGCTGATCGGTGAAGTTCTGCATGGCGACTACAACCAGATCGTCAACGACCAGATGCTGCACTCCTGCACAAACTACGAGTGTTACAAAGGCTTATATTCCTCCTGCAACACCATGAACCTGTTCGAAATCACCCACTCCCTGCTTCGCCAGTTCGGACCGGAGCAGTGGACCTTATATAAAGGAAAACATCTGCTCAGTTTTGTGGATAACCACGATGTCACCCGCGCTGCATCCATCTTAAACAACAAAAAACACCTGATTCCGCTGTATGGAATGCTGTTTGGCATGCCGGGCGTTCCGTGCATCTATTATGGAAGCGAATGGGGTTGCGAGGCCACCAAGACACCCGGAAATGACGATTCGCTGCGTCCATGCTTTGATCAGCCACAGTGGAATGAGCTTTGTGACGTTATTTCCAGGATGGCAAAGGCACGCCGCGAAAACAAAGCGCTGCACAGCGGCGACTTTAAGCAGCTGCTGCTCACCAACAAGCAGGCAATCTGGGAGCGGTGCTGTGACGGACAGCGGGTACTGATCGCCATCAACATCGAGGATCAGGAATATGTGGCACACTTTAACGCCAATGCCGGCAGAGCGCTCGACCTCATCAGTGGTCAAATGCATGATTTCGGCGGCGGCTCTCACCTTCCACCTTACTCGGTAGCGTTCTGGGACACCAGCGTAAACGGATAAACTAAAACCTTGATAAAAACTATCATAGAAAAAGAAAAACGATCGGAGCAAGGAAGTTTCCTTCTTCGATCGTTTTCTTCTATGTGTGATGTTTTAAAGAATTGCCATCACAAAATTTTCTATTCTGAGTATCGAGGGTTGAATCTAGACCACAGCGCGAACCGCTTAGATTTGATACAGCATCGCGTTACAGATTGCTGCGGCAACGTTGCTTCCGCCTTTTCTTCCGCGCGCCACAATGTATGGAATTCCTGCTTTCATAATCAGCTCTTTTGCTTCCACCACATTGACAAAACCAACCGGCACACCGATAATCAGCTCCGGATGGATTTTACCCTGTTCGATCATCTCGTACAGCTTAACTAATGCAGTCGGCGCATTGCCGATAGCAAAAATCAGCGGACGCTGAATGGTCGCAGCCTTCTCCATGCTGGCAGTTGCGCGGGTCGTTCCTTCTTCCTTCGCTTTTTTTGCGACGTCCTCGTCGGACATGAAGCAGAACACCTCACCGCCAAACTGAGCAAGCTTTGTTTTGTTGATGCCCGAACGCGCCATCTGGGTATCGGTCACGATGCAAGCACCGTTTTTGAGCGCTTCGATTCCCTTCTGGACTGCGTGTTCCGAGATGCACAGATTGTCTACATATTCAAAATCGGCGGTTGTATGGATAACCCTTTTGACCACCAGTTTGTTCTCCGGCAGGATTTTGTCCAGTTCTCCTCTTTCCATCAGCTCCTGCTCGATGATTTCAAAGCTGCGCTTTTCGATTTCATGCGGCAGCACCTGCTGAAGGTGAATTGTCTCCATGCAAAACACTTCCTTCCTATTTATATACTCTATTTTATTGCTTGTAGATATTTTATCATCACACCTGCCCAAGGATATCCTAAGCCCTGATACAAGCTAAACTTTATTTTACTTTTCTGATTGGAAAATAAAGATAGCCCGTTCCTGTTGCTGGGTCGGTATAATCATGAACTGCTCCAACCAGAGCAATTCCTTCCTCATTCATTTGTCTAATGGTATCTCCAAACGCTCCGTCATGGTTTTCCACAACGAGATACTCATAGCCTGGTATCATCCATTTTGTCCATCCATCAGGTGCTTCTGCGCTGTCAACACACTCCACTCCTGCGAGGTACAAGCCTTTACTAAAGCCATCTTCCCAAGGCTGAAACGAGTGAGAAAGGTCAGACATCGCGCCCCATATTCCCACAAGATTGCCGTTTTCGTCTCTTTTTGCCAGATGGGCTACTTGGGCAAAGTGACCGTTTGCATCATCCCACAATTTCTGAATAAAACCTTCGCCATCCAGCGTGGAGCCCTCTTTCCCGATCACAACAAATGCTTTTTTTATGATTTTGTCCATTGTTCGATTCCTCCCATCAATCCAAAACAAAGTGTGTTAACTTAAGCGTTCGCGTGCGGAAACTTCCATTTCTCACCGAGCCAAAGTATAAAACAGTCGATAGGTTCAAGCTGGTACCGTCAAAACAAGATTGAAGCAAAACGTATTATTTTGCTCAACAGCACAGACAGCAGAAAAATCTCCCACTGGGAGGTTTTTCTGGTAAGTGTATATCGTTTGTTCCTCAAGGGGGCTTTTCTCTTACAAAATCCCCCTCTTTTTCAATCCAAAATTTGGATTGAAAAATTCACCCGCAAAGGCGCCTGACGATAAGCCTTTCGCTCGTTGCGGTGAGCGCCAAAGGCTCTGCCTTTGGAATCCGCGAGCTTTTTGTAAAAAGCTCGACCAAAAACTTCTGTTTTTATCAAACGACACGTCTTTGCGCCGAAGGCGAACAGGGTGCAGGCTCAGCCTACCGAGCAAGTGTGTTAACTTAAGCGTTGCCGCGTACGGAATCCAAAGCTCACACTAGACCAAAGCGCGAAACAGCTTTGGTACTTTCTCAGAAAGTACCAGGCTCAACCCGCCTAGCGTTCGATGCCGTCGCGAGCAGCAATTCCTCTGTCAAATGGATGTTTAACCTTCTGGATTTGCGAAACATAATCCGCAAGCTCGATCAGTTCCTCTGGTGGATTTCTGCCGGTCAATACCACTTCCAGCTCCTCGGGCTTGCCGCAAAGCAGCTGTTTTACCTGCTCTGCCTCCACCATGCCGCTGTTGATCGCCGCCATAATCTCGTCCAGAACCAGCAGATCACAGCTTCCGCTAAGCGCTGTTGCCGATGCCTTGGCAAACAGCTCCTGCTGCACCATTGCTGCATGGCGCTTCTGTTCTTCGTTCATCCGGAAGGTAAAACCCAGCTGCTCCTGACTGCGGATAACCTGAACGTTTGGGATCTGCCGCAAGATGTTCAGCTCTCCGGTCTCGGTGCTCTTAAGAAACTGCACGATGCACACCTGCATCCCGCGGCCGGCTGCCCGAAGCGAAAGTCCCAGCGCCGCAGTGGTTTTTCCCTTGCCGTCCCCGCAGTAAATGTGAATCAGTCCCGACATGTTAAATTCCCTCGTTTAAAATCTGATAGATTCGTTCCATATCAAGGGCTTCCCGCACGCCCTTTGCCAGCAGATCGTACTGTGTTTCCTTGTAGCTTGCAAAGTCAACCGCCGAAATCTGCTCTGCCGAAATGCCCTTTCTTTCACACAGTGCTTCAATGATGCCCTGTGCCATCTGCGGGTGGTCGAAGACACCGTGCAGATAGGTTCCAAATACATTTCCCATGCAGCAGCCCTGTGATTCCTCACAGTCAGCACCATTTCTCTTTAAGATGGAACCAAAACAAACCGCATCGTGTGAAATGGATGGATTGTTTGAATTGTTTGACCCACACGCGCCGTTTGATTCACACATTTCATCCTTCGGACAGATCACCGTCTGACCCATGTGGATCTCGTATCCTTCATAAGGAAGTCCGCTCAGGTTCGGGAAAATGGTATGGGACAGGTCGCCCGCAACACCCGAAACCTGAGTACGGGTCTTTTGGGCACTGAAGGTTGTGACAGTTGGAAGCAGTCCCAGACCTTTTAAGCTGCCGCCATGCTCGACCGACATCGGGTCGTGCAGTTCTTTGCCCAGCATCTGATAACCGCCGCAGATACCAAACACCGGTGTTCCCTGCGCTGCCAGCTTGAGGATTGCTGCTTCCAGTCCGCTTTGCCGCAGCCACAGCAGATCCTCCATAGTGTTTTTGGTGCCCGGCAGGATGAGCAGATCAGGACTGCGCAGTTCCTGCGCCGATTTTACATAGCGCACCGAAACCCCGTCGATACATTCCAGACTGTTAAAATCGGTAAAGTTGGAGATGCGCGGCAGACGGATGACTGCAATGTCAATCAGTGCTGCCTTGTCCTCATGGGAGAAGCGTTCGGACAGACTGTCCTCATCCTCCAAATCCAGATTCATGTAAGGAACCACGCCGACAACCTCTTTGCCGGTGATCTGCTCGATTTGACGAAGTCCTGGTTCCAGGATGGAAACATCTCCGCGGAACTTGTTAATCACAAGCCCTTTAACCATCTCACGTTCCTCTTCTTCCAGCAGCATCAAGGTTCCTGCCAGCGAAGCGAATACACCGCCGCGGTCGATATCCCCGACCAGCAGCACCGGCGCATGAGCAAGCTTTGCCATCCCCATGTTGACGATATCGTCCTGTTTGAGGTTGATTTCGGCAGGGCTTCCTGCGCCTTCCAGCACAATGATGTCGTACTGTTGATCCAGCTGGTTGTACGCCTCCATGATTTTTGGAACCAGCGAAAGTTTGTTTTTATAATAATCCCGTGCAGACATATTTCCCAGTACCTCGCCGTTGACGATGACCTGAGAACCAGTGTCGTTGGTCGGTTTTAACAGGATGGGGTTCATCAGCACCGAAGGTTTGATGCCGGCAGCTTCTGCCTGCATTACCTGAGCGCGTCCCATTTCCAGCCCTTCCTCGGTGATGAAGGAATTGAGCGCCATATTCTGGGACTTAAACGGGGCAACCCGATATCCGTCCTGTTTGAAGATGCGGCACAGTGCCGCTGCAAGATAGCTTTTTCCGGCATTGGACATGGTGCCCTGAACCATAATTGCTTTTGCCATCGCTTACTTGTCCTCCCCTTCCCAATCATACTTTCTTTTGCTCTTGCGCAAAAAGCGGTACTGTTTTTTCTGCTCTGCGCTGGGTGGTGCTGCATTTGAAATTTTCGGCACAGGTGCCTCTTCCTCCTGTGCATTTGTCGGCTCTGTTTCGCAAACATCCGGTTCTGGAGTCTCTGCCTGCTGAGGTTCCTCCAATGCTTTTTCAGAAACTTCCGCAGAAATTTCTTCGAAAGTTTTAGCTTCCGGCTCATGATTTTCCTTAAGATGATCGTTTCTATCTTCCTCTGTCTGAGTCGGATTTTGTTCTGGATTTTGCTCACAGGATTTTGTCTCAGGTTGTTTTTCACCAGAGGATTCGTCATCCACCCGCACCGTCACCGTTTCGGCAGCCAGTGGCTCGATGACCGGAGATTTCAGATAGCGTTCGAGCGCTTCGATCAATTTCTGATTGTGTTCATGCTTCTTGACCGCGATTCGATAATAATCCTCATTTAATCCCGGGTAGTTTGCGCAGGAACGAATCAGGATGCCATCCTGTTCCAGCACATCCTTCAGGTCTTTGGAGTCAGGCAGGCGGAAGAACAGATAGTTTGCGTGTGAACCGATCACCCGAATGTCCAGCTTTTGCAGCTCTTCCTTGAGATAGGTTCGCTCCTCCCGGATGAGGGCAAGGCTTTTTTGCAGATATTCGGTGTCCTTGAGCGCTGCAACACCGGCAACCTGTGCCGGAACCGATACGCTCCACGGCTGACCGCACTGGTTCATCCTCTCCAGAAGCGGCGGATTTGCACACAGGCAATAACCCAGCCGCAGCCCTGCCATCGCATAGTGCTTGGTGAAGGCGCGCAGAATCATCAGGTTCGGGAAGGAATCCACCCACAGCTTCATGCTGTTTTCTTCCGGATTGTCCAGAAAATCGCGGAAGCATTCGTCCACTACCAGCATGGTACCGCAGGCAGCACAGCGGACAAGGATGCGCTCCAGCAGCTTGCGGTCGATCAGCTGTCCGGTCGGATTGTTCGGGTTGCACAAAAAGACCAGATCGGTCTCCGGACGGATACAGGACAAGAACTCCTCGGTGAGTACAAAGTCCTGTTCCTCCTTCATCATAAACTGTTCCACATGGCAGCCGCAGGCATTCAGCGCCAGCTGATATTCTGCAAAGGTCGGGACTGCCACCAGCGCATTTTTGGGGCGAATTGCCCACACGACCCGAAAGATCAGGTCGGCAGCACCATTGCCGCACAGGATATTTTTCTTATCCACCTGCTCATTTTTTGCAATTTCCTCTACCAGTTCCCTGCAAAGAGGGTCCGGATAACAGCAGAAGGTATCCATCGCGTCACACAGCGCGCTCCTGACCGAGTCAGGCAGACCAAGCGGATTGAGGTTTGCCGAAAAATCGATGATTTCCCCTTCAATTCGCTCTCTTGCGGAGTAAATATCCCCGCCATGAACCAATTTTACCATGTGAAGGCACTCCCCTTTACAGCTAAAATTTGGCTTTATTAAGCCGTTTTATTTTTATATAATCAAAAGAAGAAAGCCACGTACCATAACGCCCAGCATCAGGCACAGCAGGTCACAGCACAGCATCAGGCGGTTTGCCCGGGAAATGTCCTGCACCTCAACCGGTCTGATCGGGTCTCCGATGGTCGGTTTTTCATATAATTTTCCAAAGTAATATGCATTTCCGGCAAGCTGAACCTGCAAAGCACCGGCACAGGCAGCTTCGGTTTGAGCGCTGTTTGGGCTTGCATGATTGCGTCCATCCCTGCGAAAAATCTTCCACGCGTTCTTTCCATCCATGCCGGTAAGGTAGGCAGAAATGACCATCAGCACTCCGGCGATTCTGGCAGGGATAAAGTTTGCTGCATCGTCAAGTTTTGCCGAAGCGCGACCAAAATCGATATATTTTTCATTCTTATATCCTACCATCGAGTCGAGGGTATTGATCGCCTTGTAGCACATTGCCAGCGGAGTACCGCCGATTGCCAGATAGAACATCGGCGCGATGATTCCATCGCTGGTATTTTCAGCAACCGTTTCTACCGCCGCTTTGGTAACGCCAGTCTCGTCCAAATTCTGGGTATCTCTGCCCACGATCATCGAAACCGCATATCTTGCCTTGGGCAGATCACCTTTTTCCAGCTGCTCGTACACCTTCATGCTCTCTTTTTTAAGCGATTTTGCCGCCAGAGTCAGGCTTCCCAAGAAGATTTCGACCGCCAGTCCAAACAGCGGATGAATTTGGTAGCAGACCCATAATAATAGGAAGGTAACTGCCAAAGTAAACAGCGGGATGGTCACTGCCAGGATTTTTCCGGCAAGACGCAGCTTTTGCGGAAAAGCTTTTCGCAAAAGCGTTTCTGCTTTGGAGATGAGCTTTCCAATCAGCACCACCGGATGCGGAATCCAGGACGGGTCGCCGATCAAAAGATCCAACACCACTGCCCCAAACAAAAGAATCAGGATATTCATACTGAGGGTTCCCCCTTATTTTGTGATTTTGTCCAGCTGGATTGTATCAACCGATTTTGCCGTCCAGACGATAGATCGGATAGTGGGCATCGGGATTCCATCCATCTTCCGGGAGCATGAGGCGAAATCCCTCTCCATTTGCCACATGGAAATCATAAAAAGAGCGTCCCTCGCTGTCAAACTGGGACAAAATCGCCATCATGGTTCCCCCGTGGATGACAAACATCGGGGCAGTTTTATGCTCTGCAATCGCCTTTTCGACACAGCGGCAGAATGCCGGAACCGAACGCGTACGCATCTGATCCTTCGATTCCCCATTTGGAATCATCCCTTCTCCTTCGGTGGCCAACCACTGAAGATAGTCAGGTGAACACAGCAGTTCCTCATGCGTTTTGCCCTCAAAGTCGCCAAAATCGGTTTCCCGAAGGTCATCTTCAATCAGGACACAGCCGGACTGCGCCAACTGCTCATACTGCTCGCAGACAATCTCCGCAGTCTGGATACAGCGCTTTTTGGGGCTGCACACCACAAAATCCGCCGCCGGATAAAGTCCATTCTGCTTTTTCTGCATTAATTCTTCGATTCCCTGAGGACAAAGAGGGTCATCCAGCCGACCCTGATACCGATGTGCAAAGTTGCTTTGTGTTTTTCCGTGCCGAATCAGTGTGATCTGCATGCACAGCGCTCCTTTCTATTATTTCAGACGCATATTCAATCCGCAGAAGATGCGGTCGACCCGCTCGGCTTTTTCTGCCAGTTTGCAGCAGATGCGTCCGGTGACCTCACGCCATTCCCGCTCTGTCGGGTCAAGCGGAACCACGCCGCAGCCGATTTCATCGCAGAGAATCACTGCGTCAGGATATTTCTGAAGGTATTGTTCCAAAAGAGGAACAGGGTCCAGGTTGTTCTGAATCATGCGGAAAATCCAGCGATGCAGATGGTTAATGACTGCCTGTTCGGGCAGGACATCCAGCGCCATCGTTTCGCCATCCGCCACATCCTCTATTGTAGCATGATTTCGTGTGAGATACCAGTTTAATTTTCCCTGATTCTTCCCACCAAGAATGAAATGCATGATTTTATCCTCCTTCCCCCAGCTTGAAGCTGGACCCTGTTCGCGTTGTCGGTTCAGCATAAATCTGAAAGCCTCGTTCTCGCGCAGGTCGCTTGTCTTCGACTTCGCTCGTTCGAGTAAGTTTTGACAAATCCCTAACCCCAGCTTGAAGCTGGACACTGCTCGCGTTGTCGGTTCAGCACAAATCTGAAAGTTTCGTTCTCGCGCAGGTCGCTTGTCTCCGACTTCGCTCGTTTAAGTAAGTTTTGACAAATCTCTACCCCCAGCTTAAAGCTGAACTCTGTTCGCGTCGCCGGTTCAGCATAAATCTGAAAGCCTCGTTCTCGCGCCCGGCTTGAAGCTGGACACTGTTCGCGTTGCCGGTTCAGCACAAATCTGAAAGCCCCGTTCTCGTGCCCAGCTTGAAGCTGGACACTGTTCGCGTAAGCAAAATAAAAGGCTTTTATTTCGTAGCGACCCTCTTAGTTTAAAACCTTAAGCAATCAGCGAATAAACTACCGATACAATCAAAATGACGATCTCATTTACCTGCAAAAACCATCCGGCGAGGTCACCGGTGACGCCGCCGAACTGCTTCATTGCCATATGATGATAGTACCAGAACACCATCAAACAGCCTGCCAGAATCGCCGCACCCAGCACCGGATGAATCAGCACAAAGCAGACTGCACACACAAGTGCAAAGAGAATGGAAATGATCCGCACACGATCCTTTTGCGCAGCACTGGAAAAGCTGTGTGCCAGACCACTATTTTTTGCACACGGAAAAGTGACAACAGCTGCCGCACTCATCGCACGGGAAAAGACATAGCCCACCGCCATCTCCTTTGCCGCAAGCAGGCAAAATTCTCCCTGCGGCTGGGTCCAGAGTGCAAAGGTCAAGAGCAGATAAGCCATACATCCCATGACAGCAAATGCTCCGGTATGTGGGTCCTTTAAAATCTCCAGCTTTTTTTCCCGGGTCTGATGGGAAGCCAGCGCATCCACTGTATCACAAAATCCGTCCAGATGGATTCCGCCGGTGACAAAAAGCGGAATCAGCGCAGCTACCGCCGCAAACAGCACCGTTCCCACCGAAAGCGCCTGAGCCAGATAGACCCAGCCAATCAGGAGTGCCGCCTGCACCAATCCAATCAACGGGAAAAATCCCAACATATATTTCATATTCTGTTCGTTCCACATAACCTGCGGCATCGGGATTGCCGAATACATCGAAAAGGCAACATCCAGCGATTCGAACATCGTTTTTATCTTCATGATTCCTGTGCTCCCTTCCAGACAACCGGAATTCCGGCAACCACCTCGATTACACGGTCGGCGCGCGCCGCAATTTCCTGATTGATTTTTCCCAGCGCACTTAAATATTCCCTTGTCCCCTCGTCATAGTCGATTCCGTCCGAGAAAAGCTCGTTCGTTACGATGATTACCTCTCCGCAGCTTTTAGACAGACGCTCAACGCCCCGCATGACCTGCCGGACAACGTTTTCCTTTCGCTCACAAACTGCGATTGATTGCAGCTTGTCAGAAAAAAACTCGTTTGCCACAAGGTTTGACATACATTCGAGCAGAGCACATCTATTTTGGAGAGAATCGACTCCATCTTCATGTGGAAAGACAATCGTTTCCAGTCCGGTGGGAATTTCGATGGTTTCAAAGTTTTTTTCAGCGCGCATACGGCGATGACGCGCAATCCGTCGGCGGCACTCCTCGTCAAACGCGATCATGGTCGCAAGATAAAACCGCTGTGTGCACGGGGACGAAACGACCAGCGATTCAGCAAATTCCGATTTCCCGCTGGCGCTTCCGCCGCTTACCAAAGTCAGCATCGGATCACTCCTTCTGTCTTTGTACGAAAACAAAAGTTTGTGGGGTTACTCATTGCAAGCACAGCACCCCAAAATATCAATAAAACAATAAGGCAGCAGAGTGACAGACTATCACTCTGCTGTTTCGGCAAAGTCAGCTTTAAACTACCGCCGAAAAACTCCTATTTATACCAGCGGCTGATAAGCTTCCATCTCAATATCCGAGAAGGTGCTCATTTCGCTGTAAACTGCGTTTGCAATGTCCAGAATCGGAAATGCAGCAACTGCACCCGTTCCTTCACCAAGGCACATATCGCAGGTGAGCATCGGTCGTTTTTCCAAAGCGTCCAGAACGATTTTTCCGGCATGTTCCTTGGAAACATGGGCTGCAATCCAGTAGTCCGCAGCGGACGGACAGAGTTTTTTCGCAGTCATAGCTGCCGCTGCCGAGATAACACCGTCAATTACAATCGGTATATTTTCTCTGGCACCGCCCAAAAAGACACCAACCAGTCCTGCAATATCCAGTCCACCCACTTTGTGCAAAACGTCAAGAGCATCCTGCGGGTCTGGTTGATTTATTTGAATTGCTGTTTCAATGGCGGAAACCTTGCGCTTTAATCCCTCGCTGGAAAGTCCTGCTCCCCTGCCGGTCATCTCGACTACCGGACGATCGAGCAGCACCGAAAGGATGGCGCTGCTGGTCGTGGTATTGCCGATTCCCATTTCACCGGTTGCGATCAGGCGATATCCTTCTTCTTTCAGGTCCTTCACCAGCTGCATGCCGTAAAGAATTGCGTCGGCAGCCTGTTCCCTTGTCATCGCCGGACCTTTTGTGATGTCCTGGGTTCCATAGGCAATTTTGTGGATGCGAAGTCCCTTTCCCGAGACATCCCTTGCCACACCGATATCGACCGGAATCACATCCGCGCCGGCAGCCCGCGCCATTGCACAGACACTGGTCTGACCGGAACAGAAATTTTCGGTGACGATCGCGGTCACTTCCTGTCCGCTCTGGGTCACGCCCTGTGCGACAACGCCGTTGTCTGCGCAGAAAGCAACGACGCATTTTTTGTTGAGCACCACCTGCGGTGTTTTCTGGATGCCTGAAATTGCAACGATGGCATCCTCCAAAAGACCCAGACTGTGCAGCGGATGGGCGATAGAATCCCATCTCTTTTTCGAAATCTCAATTGCCTTCTGGTCAACCGGTTTGATCTCCTTTATTTTTTCGGCAAGCTCCCGTTCCAGCTCATCCATTTTTTCTGCCTTCCTTCTGTTTTTGATATGTCAAGCATTTTTCCAAGAATCGTTTTGCCATTTCAGGCTGAGAATAAAAATACAGGTGCGGATAACCACCCACAAAGTGATCGTTTGCCACGATACATTCCCAGTTTGCCTTGCGCATCGGCTTTTGCGCGTGGAAGCTGCTTCCGGTATTTTCGCTGTCCCAGTAGTGGAACTCGTGCGCCGGAAAACCTTCTCCTTTTTTGCAGAGCAGGTTGTCCTCGTTTGCGGTGAGGTTCACATAGCCAAACCGCCTGAGACCTTCTGTCCGAAAGCTTTTTCCTTTCAGAAAACCGACCATCGGATAGGACGTACCGTCCTCCCCTTCCAGCTCCTCCTGAAGATACTGGAATCCGCCGCACTCAGCAATGCAGGGAAGTCCATTTTGCAGTGCAAGTTTGATCTGGTTCCTGATTTGCTGATTCTGGCTCAGCGTCTGCGCGTACACCTCCGGATATCCTCCGCCGATGAGCAGTCCATCCAGATCTTCCGGCAGGCTATCCTGCATCGGAGAAAAGAAGATAAGCTGTGCTCCAAGCTCTTTTAAAAGAGAGAGGTTGTCTTCATAGTAAAAATGAAATGCTTTATCCTTTGCTACTCCGATTTTGACCGGCTCACTAAGCGGCTGCGGGAGAGAAATCGGCTGTGCAGATGTCTCCTCTGAAAGTTCCGGCGCTGTATTTGCAATCGAAAGCAACGCGGAAAGGTCGATGCTCTCCTCTGCCTGTTTGCCAAGGCGGACAAGCTTCTCCTTCAAATTAGCCACCTCACCTGCGGTCACAAGCCCAAGATGTCTGCTTTCCAGCGAACAATCCGGCATCTTCGGCATATATCCGCAGACGGTGATGTTTGTAAAGCGGCTTTCGATCAGTTCCTTGATTTCGGGATACAATCCTTTGCTGATCCGGTTGAGGATAACGCCCCGAATCTGGCTTTGTTCCTCAAAACTCAGGTAGCCCAAAAGCTGTGCCGCAATCGAAGTGGACATACCGCGACAGTCCAGAATGAGGATGGTCGGAGTTTTGGTCGTTCTGGCAAGGCACCACGAGGAAGCGTACCCCTTGGTGGAGATCCCGTCATAGTAGCCCATCACCCCTTCGATCAGGGCAAAATCCTTTCCCTGACTGTTTTTTTGCAGCAGATAGCGCACCGTCTGTTCCTTTGCAAAAAACAAATCAAGGTTGCGGGAAGCAATCCCCAGCGCCTCCCGATGAAACATCGGGTCGATATAGTCCGGACCGCACTTAAAGGAGATGCAGTCAAGCCCTCTGTTTTTGAGTGCCTGCAAAACCGCACAGGTAACGGTCGTCTTTCCGCACCCGCTCGACGCTGCGGCAAACATCACTCTTGGTACATTCTGTGACATCGACAAAACGCCTCCTTTAATCTTCTGTCTGGGACTGCTTCTGGAACAGGCAGCCAATCCATACCGGATTCATCCCGTTCATCAGGTGATAATTTCCTGCCTGACGGCTACGCGCGCAGCTTACCTGGGTAACCTCAAAGCAAAGGTTTGGAAAGGTTTGTCCCAGTTCCTTTGCACAGCAAAGCATTTCTCCCACCGTCTCCAGTGTGACTGCCGTCACCACGACGCGAACCTTTGGATTTTTGGAAAAGCAAAGCTGCAAAATATCGCTTAAATTTCCCGAAGAACCGCCTACAAACACAAAGTCCGGTGCAGGCAGCGGCAAAAGCGCCTGCGGAGCACTTCCCGACACAATCTGCATGTTCTGTGCTCCAAACAGCTCCCTGTTTTTATGAAGTTGTTCTACTGCCTGCGGATTTTTTTCGATGGCATACACCCTGCCGCCGCGGGCAGTCAGTGCCGCCTCAATCGAAACCGAACCGGTTCCTGCCCCCACATCATAGACGCAGGCGTCCTCGGTGATCTGCAATCTCGACAGAGCCACCGCGCGGATTTCCTGCTTGGTCATCGGGACGGTCTTTCCTTCGGTGTTTCGCAAAAACATCTCGTCAGCAAGTCCGATGGCAGGGAAATCTGTCTGCGGCACCTTTTTGCCCTCAATCACCATAACGGCAAGCGAGGAAAAGGTTCGACCGGAAAGTTCTTCTGCTGTCCCGTGGGAAATCTTCTCCTGCGGATAGGAAAGCTCTTCTCCAACCCAGACCAAAGCGTCAGAAAGTCCGTAGCGGCACAGTGCCTTGCACACATCCCCCGCAGTCTGGTTGGAACCAGTCAGCACAAATACCTTGCCGAATTTCTGGACAGCAGCCGGAACGTTGTTTTCTCTTCCGTGGACACTGATTACCTTGAGGTCATCCCACGAGGTCTCAATCTTTGCGCAGAAATACTGCAGAGAGCTGATACCACAGATCAGTTCGAGCTTTGCCCCGGCAACCGATTGACGGATGCAGCCGCACAGCTTCTTTGCCGCACTGTAAAATCCAACATCGCCCGAAAGCAACACCGAAATAATGCTGTCCTGCGGCTGCTGTAAGATAGCCGAAACAATTTCCTCGTTCTTGATGGAAGATATGCGCACTGCCCTGTCATTTTCCACCGACTCCAGCATCCGCTTTGCGCCGATCAGACAGTCACTCTGTCCGATGATGCGCTGTGCCCTGACAGTGAGCGTGTCCGGATTTCCCATTCCGATTCCAATCAGATATATCTGCGGCATAGGTGTCCCTCCCAAAGATTTAGCCAATCTTTCCTTTTTCTATCAAATCTGCAATTTCCTTTGCATGATAGGTGATCAAAATATCCGCTCCGGCACGGAAGATGCTGACAGCGGTCTCCCCGATAATGCGCTCGCGGTCGATCAGTCCTGCCGAAGCAGCAGCTTCGATCATCGCATATTCCCCGCTGACACTGTAAGCGGCAAGCGGAAGATTGGTGCGCTGGGATGCCTGGAAGATAATATCCAGATAGGACAGTGCCGGTTTTACCATCACGATGTCTGCACCCTCTGCCATATCGCTGTCGATCTCCTTGAGTGCTTCCTTGCGGTTGTGAATGTCCATCTGATAGGAGCGGCGGTCACCAAAGGAAGGAGCAGAACCTGCCGCATCGCGGAACGGACCATAAAATGCCGAAGCATATTTTGCGGAATATGCCATGATCGGAATGTGGGTATATCCTTCTGCATCCAGTGCTCGGCGGATAGCAAGCACCCTGCCGTCCATCATGTCCGATGGAGCGACCATATCCGCTCCGGCACGAACGTGGGAAAGTGCTGTTTTGCACAGCAGTTCCACCGTTTTGTCGTTGTCAACGGTGGTGCATTCACACAGCACACCGCAATGACCATGGGAGGTATACTCACACATGCACACATCGGTGATGCAGTAAACCTGTGGGAAATTTTTCTTGATTTCGCCGATCGCTTTCTGAACCGCGCCGTCTTCCTGCCATGCCGATGAACCGATTTCATCCTTGTGTTCCGGAATGCCAAACAGCAAAATCTTGGTAACACCGGCATCCACCAGTTCTTTTACCCCTTCGCAGATGGTGTCAGGGCTGTAATGGTACTGATTTGCAAGGGACGGGATCTCTTCCTTGATGCCGCTTCCCTCTCTGACAAACATTGGGTAAACAAGCGAAGTTTTGGAGATTCGTGTTTCTCTTGCAAGTTCCCGGACTGCTTCACTGGTTCTTAAGCGTCTTGCTCTTGATAAAATTTCCACTGCAGGTTCTCTCCTTTTTGATATTATCTGTTTAAACGAAGTTCATCTGCGTGCTCAACAAGCATCTGTGTCACGCTGTCGATGGTCGCTTCTTTTGCGATCATCACCTTCATGTTATATTCTTTTGCAGCCTGTGCTGTCTTTTCGCCGATACATGCCGCGGTCAGCAAGCTCAGATCTTTCCCCTGCATGGTAGCAGCAAATCCGCGGACCGTGGAAGCGCTGGTAAATACAGCGCAGGAAACCTGACCATCGTCGATCAGCTTTTCCACAGCGTGGGTATTGTGGCTCTGATAAATAGTGTCGTACAAAGCAACATCGGTAAACTCAATGCCGTTTTGGGTGAGGATGTCGGTCAAATCCTTCGAGCCGATCCTTGCGCGCGGCAAAAGAACCCTCTGCCCTTTCTGCATGGTCTGACAGAGTGCTTGTGCCAGATCCTTTGCATAGTAGGAAGAAGGCATCAAATCTGCAAAAATGCCGTGTTTTGCAAGCTCATCGCGGGTGCCCTGTCCGATGACAGCAAAGCGCAGGTGAGAAAGTCTGCGGACATCGACACGGTTTTTCTGCAGGAAATCAAAGAAGAACCGAACCCCCATCGCACTGGTAAAGGCAACCCACTGATAGGACACGATATTCTCAAGTGCTGTCTGGAGCGGTTCGTTTTGCTCACATGGAACAAGGTCGATGGATGGCAGCTCGATCACTTCGGCGCCAAGCTCGGATAAAGATTTTGACATCCGGGAAATCAGTTCCTTTGGTCGGGTCAGAATAACGCGCACGCCGTCGAGCGCTCTTTTCTGAGTCCAGCCCAAATGATCTGCCAGCGCGCAGACCTTTCCGATTACCAGAACAGCCGGTGCCTGAATTTGTGCCTGCTGTGCCTTTTCCGGAAGATCCGAAATGGTAGCAACCACCTTTTTCTGCATAGCACTGGTTCCCTGCTGCAGGATAGCGGCAGGCATCTGCGGGTTCATTCCCGCATCCAGCAGACCTTTGCAGATCATTGGCATTGCGGTAACGCCCATCAAAAAGACCAGTGTTCCATTTAAGCGGCAAAGTGCCTCAAAGTCGATCTTCAGCTCGCCGCCTTTTTTGCTGTGTGCGGTGATGATATGTACCGAGGAGCAATAGTCGCGGTGGGTGACCGGAATACCGTTGTATGCCGGAACTGCGATTGCTGAGGTAACACCCGGAACCACCTCATAGTCGATTCCGTTCTCGATTAAGAGTTCCAGCTCCTCTCCGCCGCGTCCAAACAAAAATGGATCGCCGCCCTTTAAACGGACGACCCTTTTGCCCTGCATTGCCTGTTCGAGCAAAATCTGATTGATCTGTTCCTGTGGAACCGGATGGTTTCCGGCACGCTTTCCGACAAAGATCGCTTGCGCGGAGGATGGAATCATCGAAAGAATCGACGCCGAAACCAGCGCATCATAGACAACTACGTCCGCCTGTTCGATCAGGTTCTTTCCCTTGAGGGTCAACAGCCCCATGTCGGACGGTCCTGCTCCGACCAGCCAGACTTTTCCTTTCTTTTCCACCTTACAGCCCTCCATTCTCCACGCCGCATCCGCACAGAAAACGGCTTTTCAGTTCTTCTGCGAGGGTTTCGCCCAGCTTCTGGGCATTTTCAATCCGGTCGGTCTTGGTTCCGGTAACATAGATCCCTTCCGGATCGTGATAGTAAAGTCCGGTCAGCAGCACTTCCTGTCCCGATACCTGTGCATAGGCAGCAATTGGAGAGCTGCATCCGCCGTCAAGGGTGCGCACAAAGGCACGCTCTGCTGTTGCCTGGATGCGGGAAATCGGGTCATCGGTTTCCATCAGCCAGGAATAGTCTTCCCCTTTTCTGCCCTGTACTGCAAGGATGCCCTGACCTGCGGACGGGATCATCTCTTCCAGTGTGAAGACATGATGGATACGGGAAGAAAGCCCAACGCGGGCAAGTCCCGAGCAGGCAAGAACCAGCGCACCGTACTCACCGGAGTCCAGCTTGTTTAAACGGGTGTGGATGTTGCCGCGGATGCCCTTGATCGGAACATCCCCAAACAGCTTTTGAAGCTGTACTCTTCTGCGATGTCCGGAACATCCTGCCGGAGTGGTGTGATCCCAGCTGTCTACTCCCTCTGGCAGCACCAGGCAGTCAAATGGATTTCCTCGCTTGGAATAAGCCAGAATCGGCAGTTCATCCGGTGTTTCCATCGGCATATCTTTCAGGCTGTGGACCGAAATGTCGATCCTTCCTTCCATCAAAGCTTTGTCCAGCTCTTTTACAAACAATCCCTTGCCCCCGATTTTATCGAGGCTTTTGTCCAGGATTTTATCTCCCGTGGTTTTCATCGTCACCAGTTCCAGCTCAACCTCCGGATGATTTTTCCGGATGGTCTCCATCACAAGCTCGGTCTGCGCGACCGCAAGCACGCTTTCCCTGCTGCCGACCCGAATGATCTTGTTCGGCATTGTCTTTGTTACCCCTTTTTCTTTATTCCATTGCGGCATCGTCCCGAAAACTCTTTCGGAGCGCCGCCGCTGCATCTTTTACCTTCTTATGATCGGCTCCGCCCGAGCACAGACCAAACACCAGTCCGTCATGCTCGACCACCGCCGGAAAATAAAAATCGCAGTCCTGCTGTTTGTCGCAGCGGTTGACCGTGATCTTCTTCTGACGGCATTCCTGCACGATCTGTTCATTTACTTTCGGGGAATCGGTCGCTGCAAGCACAAGCTCCCCTGTGCAGTCGCCCTGCTGCCATGCCCGTTCTTCCCAGTCGATCATCCTGTTCTCCCAAAGCTTGCGGCAGTCTTCGCAAAGCTCTGGCGCAATTACCCGGATGCGGCATCCAAAACGCAGCAAAGTCTTAATTCGGCGTGTGGCAATCGTTCCGCCGCCGATGACCTGCACCGATTTTCCGTCCAGCGAGACAAACATCGGAAAATATCGTCTGTTTTTCTGCTTTTCTATCGGAGCAATTTTGTACTGCTGTTGAAACTTTTCCCGGATGCCCTGCACCGTATCGTGTTCCGACTGCTCTTTTGGTCTGCCGATCACTAGAGTTAGAATTCCCGCCTTTTTGGCTGCATTCAGTTTCTCGTCAAATCCGCCTGCCTTGCCCGACTCCTTGGTGACCAGACAGCGGATGTTCCACTGACGGATCATCGCAAGGTTTAACTCCTCGGAAAACGGTCCCTGCATCGCAATCAGGTGACCGGCGGGAATTCCCAGTGCAAGACAGCTTTCCACCACATTTGCAAGCGGCAGTACCCGCGGATAAAACCGCTCAGTAAATCCGCTTACCTTCTGATACTGGCAAAGTTCCTTGCTTCCGGTGGTCAGTAGGATGTTTCCTTCGATCTCTTCCAGCATCTGCGCTGCCTGACTGGTATCTTCTGCAAAGAAAACATTTGCATATCCTTCGGCGCTTTCCTCCTGACGCAGACAGCGAAAATAAGGTCTGCCGGTCTTTTCACATGCCGAGCGGATGTTTTCGGTCACGACCTGCGCATAAGGATGGGTGGCATCGACCACCAGGTCATATCCTTCCTCAATGATCTTTTCTTCCATCTCCTGCTGGGTCAGCCGTCCGGCACAGACCGAAAGGTTTTCCCGCTGCAAAATCAAAGTCTGTCCGTATTCAGTCGCCACACAGACAGTGACCTGCACATTGCAGGTGCTGAAATATTCAGCAAGCTCCCGCCCCTCGGTCGTACCGGCAAACAGGAGCAGTTTATACATTTTTATATCCTCTTGGTGTCACCAGTTTGCCGTTAATCAGCTTTGTCTGAGAATTTCCGACAAACACTGTGGTGAACATGTCAACCTGCGCATCCTGAAGCTCTGACAAGGTAAGAGTAACTGCCTCCTGACCTTCTCTGCCGATATTGCGCACATAACCGCATGGGGTGTCGTCGCTGCGGTGTTTTAAAATCAGCTGGCATGCCTGCTTGAGATAGTCCGCACGCTTTTTGCTTGCCGGGTTATAGAAGCACAGCACAAAATCAGCCTGTGCGGCAAGCTCAACACGGGTCATGATCTTATCAAGCGGTGTGAGCAGGTCGCTCAAGCTGATGACCGCAAAATCGTGGATGAGCGGAGCGCCCAGCACTGCGGCACCGCTCATTGCAGCGGTAATACCCGGGATGACACAAATCTCAATCGGTGGATACTGCTGTGCCAGCTCATAAATCAGTCCGGCCATACCGTATACACCGGCGTCCCCGCTGCATACCATCGAAACCGTCTTGCCCTCGACCACCTTTTCGATCGCCATGCGGCAGCGGTCTACCTCCTGCTTCATTGCGGTGGTCAAGAATTCCTTGCCGGCAAAACGCTCCCGCACCAGATCGACATAAACGGTGTATCCGGCGATGACATCACTTTCTTCCATCGCCGCCATAGCCGCCGGAGTGATCTGACTGAGCTCTCCGGGGCCAATGCCCACAACATACAGTTTCATAGCATTCTTTCCTTTCCCAAACGGTCATTTAAAAGTGACAGGTGGCTGTCTTCTGTGCAACAGCCAGCGTGACCGAACCGCCCTTTTGCTTGCGGACGATCAGACAGCTGTCATCCTCCTGTGCAAAGACAACGGCGCTGCGCTCACAGACGTTATCCACACCGGTAACTCCCTTGACAAAATCGGAAGGTACAAAGTTTCCCTTTGCCAAAAGCAGCTCTTCCTTTGAATAGGTCTCAAACGCAAGGTCATACTTTCTGCAGAAATCGATTAGTCCTTTTTCTTCCTTTTTTAAATCAATCGACGCCACAGCTCTCACCCGGCGAAAATCCAGATGGTATTCCTCCATCTTTTCTAGCACAAAACGCTCAATCTGCTCCATCGGTGTTCCTTTGCGGCACCCGATGCCAAGCACCAGATTTTTAGGGATAAGCCAAAGCTCCTTAGGATTTGGCTGCTTTTCCAAAGCACCGACATGGATGGAAATTCCGGTGGAAGGCCCGCTGGACACACCACAGGCTTCCTTAGTATCCTGATACCAGCAAAGCTCCGGCGGGATTTTTCCCTTTGGCATTTCGTGCGAATAAAAGTCTATCGTTTCTCCCCTTACCACCGCTGCAGAAACTTCCTTTGCAAGTGCGCGGTCGGTAATCAGGAGATTATTTTTCTTTGCAAACACATCCACCGCAAATTTATGATTTAAGTCGGTCGCAGTGGTGATGACCGGCTCGGCGCCCAAAACTTCGGCAAAGCGTGCAGTCCACTCGTTTGCACCGCCTATATGACCGGAAAGCAGCGAAATGCAGAATTTCCCCTGTTCATCGATCACGATGACCGCAGGGTCGGCAAACTTGTCCCTCACAAAAGGGGCGATTGCCCGCACTGCAATGCCGCATGCCCCAACAAAAACAAGGCACTGAACTTTGCTAAACCATTCCCCCGTCCAATCGGAAAGGCTTCCTTCCTTTTGAGGAAGGTTTGTGTCCAGTTTTGTTCGGGAGCTGACAAACCCGTACCAGTTAAACTCCTCATTCAGCTGACCGATCAGCTGTTCTGCGAGCTTTGCACCGTTTTGCGTAAAGCAGATAAGCGCAGCGGTCGGTTTCATCGGGTTTCTCCGCTTAAATCCGGCTTTTCGGATTCCGAAGTTTTTGCCTGACGAAATTCGGTGGTAAACGAAGGGTCATAGAGCTTGGAGCGCTCATATTCGTGACCCAAAAAGTTTCCAACTAAGATAAGGGCAGTCTTGGTGATGTTATTTTCCTTTGCAGTCTGTGCCAGGGTGGAAACAGTGCAGCGGAAGGTCTTTTCATCCGGCCAGCTTGCCTTATAGACGATTGCTGCCGGAGTATCCTTGTCATATCCGCCCGCCATCAAACGTTCCTGCAATCCTTCCAGCAGACCGGTGCTCAGGAAGATAACCATGGTTGCCTGATGAGAGGCAAGCTTTGCAATCTCTTCCTTTTCCGGAACCGGCGTTCTTCCTGCCATGCGGGTGATGATGACCGTCTGGGAAACATCCGGCAGGGTATACTCTGCATTGAGCGCAGCAGCTGCCGCACAGAAGGAGCTTACTCCCGGAACATACTCATAGGAAATATTCAGTTCGTCCAGCTGGTCCATCTGCTCGCGGATGGCACCGTACAGACATGGGTCGCCGGTGTGCAGGCGAACGATCTTTGCCTGCTCGCGCTCTGCTTCCTGAATTACATCCAACACCTCTTCCAGTGTCATTTTTGCACTGTTATAGATGCGGCAGTCCGGTTTTGTTTCTCCCAGCAGCTGCGGATTGACCAGAGATCCCGCATAGATCACCACGTCCGCCTCATTGAGCAGCCGCTGTCCCCGTACCGTGATCAGGTCGACCGCACCGGAACCTGCTCCTACAAAATATACCATCTTGTTCCCTCCTGCCTATTCCTTGACGACGATTACCGAAAAATAGCTGGAATTTTCATCGACATCGCGCATCGACTGATAGATTTCCTCGCCTTCCATGCCGCATTTCTGCACCATTTTTGCCTTGTCCATCAGTCCCTTTTCGTCGAGAAGTTCCTTTACCTTTTTCATCGAGCGGCCGGTCTTCATCAAAATCTTCGGTCCGCTCCATTCCAGTCCTTCCTCAACACCCTGATAGGATGCCGGGATGATGTGCAGCGGCTGGGCAGCTTCGGCAAGGCTTACATTCAGTTTTGCCGCAACCGCACAAAAAGACGGTACCCCCGGAACCATCTCCACAGGGAAACCGTTCTGCTGCACTTTTTTATGTACATAAATATAGGTAGAATAGATGGCAGGATCTCCCAGAGTCAGAAAAGCAACCGACTTTCCTTCCTTTAAATACCCTTCGATCTGCTCTGCTGCTACCTGATGGCTCTGTTCCAGAACCTGCGGGTCGCGGGTCATCGGCATCGAGACCTCGATCAGCTCCTTTTTGTCAAAATCGGGAACTGCTTTCTGTGCAATCTGCTTTGCAACACCTTCACCGTCTCCGGATTTTGGCACTGCCACCAGATCACACTGTTCTATCAGTCTCACCGCCTTGAGGGTCATCAGTTCCGGATCTCCCGGACCGACACCAATCCCATAGAGTGTTCCTGTCATCTTGTTCCATCCCTTTCTAATTTTTTCCGCTTATCTGCCGTATTCCTCCATCAGGCGCGGCAACACAGACTCACACCCTGCGGTCTGTCCCAGATAGCCGTACTGATTGGAAAACAAAATCACACCAGTCTGCATGGTCTCGCCTGCCCTCGCGCGGACATGCTCTTCTATCTTTGTAAGCATGCTGTCAAGGACAGCTTCTCGGATTCCCTCCCGATCCAAAAGCGCAATCGCTTCATCGGTGGTCACACTCTGCATCAGGGCAAACAACGTCTCCCTCGATGCGCCACACAAAGCGGCATGAGCAGTAAAAACCTCCAGCCTGCCGTCAGCATAGTGCGAGTGGGTGTTCATAATGCCCGCTGCAAGCTTTGAGAATTTTCCGATATGTCCGACCAACAGCGCCGTGTCAAAGCCCATCTGCACGCAGTAATCCAGCGTATCTCCCACAAAGTTGGAACACTTGACCGCATAGGGCGCAATCGGCGCAAGGGAAGAAAATTCTCCCTCGCTCAAAAAGGTCTTGCCGTAGTTTCCGGGGGTAATCAAAACGGTTTTGTGCCCCGCTTCCTTTAACATGCTCAGCTCCAGGCGGATTGAGTCGGTCAGCGCCTTTTCGCTCATCGGCTCCACAATGCCGCTGGTTCCCAGCACCGAGATGCCGCCCTCAATCCCAAGACGGGGATTGTAGGTCTTTTTGGCAATCTCCTCTCCTTTTGGGATGCTCACGGTGACCAGCAGTCCGACCCCTTCCCATTCCGGATGTTCCTGCTGCACAAGTTCGATCTGTTCGCGGATCATCCTGCGCGGAGTTTTGTTGATGGCAGCCTCACCCACAGGCATCTCCAGCCCGGGTTTGGTCACCCTTCCGACCCCTTGTCCACCCCGGATGGTGATTCCCGGAGTCGGATTTGGCTGGATGGAAACCACCACCTCAATGTGGTCGGTCACATCCGGGTCATCGCCGCTGTCCTTGCAGACACTTGCCTGAGCCTGTCCCTCATATTTCTGTACAGAATGTACTGGAATACAAAGGGTCAATCCCTTTGGCACAGTAAGCTCGACTGTTTTGGGTTCTTCTTCCCCAAACAACACTCTTGCCGCAGCCTGTGCCGCAGCCGCAGCACAACTTCCGGTGGTATAGCCGCGACGCAGCTTTTGCTGTCCGACATAAATATAGGCTTCTTCGGGAGAAATCCACTGATTTTCTTTCTGATTTTCCACAATGATTCCCTCCCAGTTTCATTTAGATCAATAAAAACACATAAATCATTTTACCCGATTGAACATAGGGTGTCAACAGGGTAATGTGACCGTCTGTTCAAAAGAAGTTAGCCTGAAATCAGGCTGGATGCCATCGAACGAACCTGATTGCTGTCCTCTACCGAGATGTTCCACTGTGTTCCGTTTTCGTCCTCAACAATGATCTCGTTTTCCCGCTGGAAATTAATCCAGAGATACAGCTTCTGTTCCTCTCCCTGTGAATTGGTGATGGTCGCAAGATAATCATATTCGCGTTCATCAAACTTTTCCGAAAAAGCTTCGTTCTGATGGTTAAGCAGGTCGTACAGCTTTTGAGAGAGCATCTCGTCCTGAGTTTCCCACCGAACCGATTCGTCTGTCCGGGAAACAATCGAGGCGCTCTGTGCTAAAAAGCTGTTCTCGTCCACATTTTCCTGCTCGATATCCTCCTCAGACTCCTCATTCGGAGCCTCGAAATCTTCCTCTTCTTCCACAGCATCTGCCGGCGCTGAGACCGGAACTTCCTTCGGGGCGTCTGGAGATGGCGTCCTTTTCCAGGATTCACAGCCGCAAAACAGCAGTGTGGACAAACATGCTGCACAAATGTAGCAAAATATCCTTTTTTCCTTCACAATCTCTTCCCTCCTTCTGCCCCAAAAACCTTACTGGTGACTTACCAGATAGTCATATACTGTATCCGCAATCAGCATGTTGCCAAGCTCCGAAAGATGAGAGCCGTCGGTAAACAGCATAATAGGATGCTGCGAGCTTCGGTTATACTCCATCACCGCAAGCATCGGGGTTTTAACATCGACATAATCCACCTGATACTCCTGACTCAAAGACAGAAGAATCTGGTCGGCACGCTCTAAGAAAACCATCTTGTGCTCGTCCCGATGCGCAGAGGTCGAAAGCAGCACCACGCGGATGTTGTCCTGCCGGCACCATTCCAGCAGGCAGGATACTCCCTTTTGGAACCGGCTGTCGTCAAAGTTTTTGGCATCATTTTGCCCAATCCACAAAAACATCAGGGTCGGCTTTAAGGGCAGGACATCCTTTTGATAGCGTTCCAGCAGATGCAAAACAGTGTCTCCGCCGACCCCACGATTATAAATGGTAAACTCCAGCTGTGGAAAATGAATCAGCAGCCGTTTGACTAAAAGATCGACATAGCTTTCCACATAGCTGACCGCGTACCGGTCAGCCGGGATTTCAGAATCCATACGACCGGTACGTTTGGTCAGGCTGTCCCCAAAAAAGACAATCCGCTCCTTTGGCCCAATCAGCATCCGCTACCTCCCAGGAGAATTCCCTCAGGAATCTTTTCTACCGAGTCAAGCGGCTCCAGCATAAAGTTTACCACAACTTTTGGTTCCTGATAAAGCTGTTCGTAGTTTTTGAGGATTCTTCCAACGACCATCTTGCCGTTTTCTTCGTTGATCGACTGGAGCATTACCACATACTGGGTTCCGCTGTACTGGGAATAAACATCCCCTTTTCGCAGAGACTTTCCGATTGCCAGCTGAAGCGAACGCATCGAAGCGTTGAGCCTTTTGATGGTCGGCAGTTCGCCTCTGGTATCCGAAACGGTAAACAGCAGCAGATAAACCGACTGACCGGTTCGGGAAACGCTTCTGGCAAGCAAACGGTACATATTTTTAAAGATATCGTACGGACAGTAGTAAGCGCCGTTTCCTGCATTTGCCTCGCGCAGGTCATTTTTGACCGTGCTGATATCGGCATGCATGTTGTTGAGCTCCTTGATGATCTCCCGATAGAGTGTCTGGAGCGATTCGGACGGCTTCTGTCCGGACTCTTTATAAAGCATAGTTTCATAAGAAGCATAGACTTCCAGCGCCTGCTTATGCTGATTCTGCTGCATCAGCACCTGAATGTACAGCTGATACAGTTCCTCACTCTGCGGCTGCATCTCGATGGAGCGGCGGCACAGCTGCTCCATAAAGCCCAGATCCTTTTTCTGGCTGAAGATGTTGTACGCTTCCTTCATGCAGTTAAAAAACAGCTTCTGATAGTGGGCAGAATATTCCCTTACCCATTCCTCGTCCTGAGATTTTGGCAGAAAAACGCCATGATACTGTTCCAAAGCTGCCATATAGTGCACAAGGCTGTTTTCCATATTTCCAGCAGCAGCCATGGCCTCCCGATATTCCTGTTCAAAAACCTCAATATCCAGTGTCACCGAAATTTCCGGATTCCACTGATATGCCCCACGGCGGCAGAGGATATAGTCTTCTTTCGGAAGATCGCTTTCTTCCAAAAGGCCTCTCAGTCGATAGATCAGATTTTTCAAAGAATTTTCCGGTTTTCCTTTTTTCCCATCCAGATGTGCGATGGAAAAAAGCTCTGCCTGAGGAACCGGACGGTTTCGATTGACCAAAAGATATTGCAGCAGGTTCCACAGCTTACGGGTGCGACCCTCATACTGGAAATTCTTTTCACCGTCCACATAGATGGTAAATTCCCCAAACATTTCAATATGCAGCTTCATAGCATACCTCCCAGCATCCTGTAAGGATTTTCTTCAACTTAAAATTTGCTTTTTCTATTTTATCATATTTTTGTCGCCGATAACATATCTTTTTTAAAATTATTCGCCAAAAAACGTAATTTTTTTATGTCGCTTTTTCTAATATTATACGAATCGATGCTCCAAAATGCAGACGAAAGCAAAAGAAAAAAGAGGCCATCCTGTTCAGATGACCTCCCATGACACACTGTCCATATCAGTTGACCGGGACAATGGAAATATTTTCTACCGGAACCTGTGTTTGTTCCAAGATAATGTCGCGGATCTGCACCACATCGTTTTCCTGAAGCTCGGGGGATTTGACTATAACATCCACCTTGTCACTGGAACAGTACACCATGCACTCCTCAAATCCTTTTGCCTTGATCAGGTTTTCGATCTTGCCTTCGGTCTCAATTGACTGTGCCAGAGCGTTTGCCTGTGCGGTCAGTTCGTCCTTCTGTTCCTGCGCAAGGTTTACATCGGACAACATAACCTGCAAGGTCTCGGCTGCCTCATCACGGGTCTTGGTTCGGGTCAGGCGTGCCTGTGAAAAATATTCCGAGTCGCCTACCTCTGCACTGGTGCTGACCGAATCCTCCCCGCTCTGCTCTTCCACATCCTTGCTGTCCACAAACTGTGCATCACCGTAGTTTTCCTGCTTTTCATCCTCCACCGAGATCTCCTCAGCCGTGGTGTTTGCGGTCACAAGGTCCAGATCCTCTCCTGCAAACTGATAATTGAGATAAACCGCCACGCCCAGCGCCACCACCAGTGACGCCAAAACGATCTGCTTTTTCCCTACGATCATGTTCATATTCGTTCCTCCTGTTCACATTGCATCTTTATTTTCAGCGATCCTTTGGCAGAACACAGACATCTGTGCTTCTCAGCCCCAGAACCGTTGTCACCGCTTCGGTCACCTGCTGGCAGACCTTTGAGCTTTTGCCGCCTTCGCAGACCACCACCACACCGTTAACCTGCGGCTGGATGGTCCTTTCGATTACCGGAAAACTTCCGCCGTCTTTGTCCTCCACCACAACCAGCGCTTCTTCGGTGGAATTTTGCTCCTGTGTCCGCACCTGATTATCCTGCAGCTGGTCCCTGCTCTGGTCCCGGACAATCTTCTGCTCACTTGCGTAGATGTTCTGGCTTCCCTGTTTGAGGGTAATCATCACGCTGCATTTTCCTGCCCCGTCGATCTGTTCGATCATCTCTTCCAGGCGCTGTTCGGTAGCCGCAAGATACTCCCTGTCTTCCTGACAAAGAGAAATCGTTTCTCCGCTGTCAGCGGTTATTTCCTTTTGCTCTGTGGGCTTTTCTCCAAGCTCTGAGCAGAAGATCATCCCGATTCCCACCGCTCCAATTACCAGCAAAAGCTGATACCGCTTTGGAGAATCCCAGATTTCCTTGAGCTTTTCCCAAAACTGTGTTAACATCTGTCCTGCTTTCTGCAAGAAAACAGCGTCCTCTCTTTTTTCATCCATCGTTCTTTTCCCCTTCCGTGTAGTGGATTGACACCTGCACCAAGTCGGAGCTCATTTGTTCTTCCACCCAAGCCTGCATCGGGCGGTCCTTTTCTTCCAGCAGCAGATCCAGCATCAGCATCACCGAATCTCCCTGCTGCAATATATCTATGTTGATTTGGACAGGGGTTATTCCTTTTTGGGATAAAAAGTTTTGGACTTCCCCCTCTATCTGCCCTTCCATCATCTGATAAACTTCTGTGTTCACCTCTTGTGTGATCTCTTCGGAAAGCTCATACGATTTTTCCTGCTGCGATGTTTGCAAAACATCCGAAAAGTCCAGTTCCAGTGCACCCAATGGCAGCAGGAGACTGCACAGAAAAAACACCGAAATACTCAGTTTGAGCACCCTTCCCAGTCCCGAATCGGGCGCCAGCATCTGGCACAACCCTCCGGCTGCTGCCGCAAAACAAAGGCTTGCCGCCCATTGCGAGATCGCTTCCATTTTGTCTCCTCCTTTGTTATCCCACCGTCATCATCAGCATCAATGTCGTGGATACCAGTACCATCAGCATAAAGCAGCCAATCATGGCAAGCAGGATGGAGAAGGTCTGCGCGATGCTGGAAAGCAGCGAGGAAATCTCCTTTGCATCCAGCATCAGCCCAACCCACGCCAGCACACGCACCGCAAGATACCACAAACACACCTCCAGCAGTGCAGGAAGGAAACTGAGTACCGCTACTAAGATTCCAAAGGAGCCGACCACACTTTTTAGTACCTGTACACATCCTTTTGCCGCTCCGACCGCATCCGAGATGGTGCCGCCAATCACCGGGATAAAGCTTCCCACCAAAAATTTTGATGTCTTGAGCATCAGCGAATCCCCGCCGCTGCCCACGATGGTCTGTATCGAAAGCATCCCCACAAAGATGGTGGTCAGAATCCCTAAGCCCCAGCAAACTACACTCTTGATGCCGCCGGTCACCTGTTCCAGATGCAAAAAGGGTGCAACCGGCACCATGATGCACAGCGCAAGATAGATGCACAACAGCGGAATCAATGTCCTCGATGCAAGCTCGGACAAAATCTGGGAGGCAAACAGCAAAATCATCTGGTAAGCGCCGCCTGATGCCGGATGCCCTCCCGCAATCACCAGCCCGCTCATCACCGGAGTAAAGGAAAGCAGAAAGAGTGAACTTTCCCGCAGGGCAACCACCGTCTGGCGAATACATCCCAGCACCGGCTCACTGAGGAAGGTAACCCCCCCTGCCGCTGCTGTGATGGTAAACACATTTTTAAGCTGTCCCGAAATGCCGCTGTGCTGCACCGCACCCAAAACTGAACACAAAATCATCACGCCGATGACCTTTCCGATTACCGAAATCGGCTCCCGGATCTGTTCCTTTGCCTTGTCGAGCAGCAGTTCAAACACCTGTTCCGGCGTCATCGAGAGGATGCCGGAAATTCCTTTTTTCTCCACCTTTTGCTCCTGCAAAATCTCCTGCGCGCTCTGCGGGATGCTGTCGGAAAGTTCCTCCTCCCAAAGGGTATCCAGCTTTTCCTCGATCAGCCTGTCAAGGTCGATGGATTCTCCTTCTACACTCTGGCTTGTCTGCACAGAGGATTCCGTCAAACCAGACTGCGCCGAGACCGGAAGGCAGAACACACTGACCCCCATCTGCAAAGCGGCAAACAATACCGCCATTTTTGTAATCCTGTTCATTCTGATTCCTCTCTTATCCGCTCATCCAATCAGATGAATCGCCTGCTGGAGCAGCTCGGTGAGCATCGGACCTGCCAGCAGAATCATCGCCGCCTTGCCTGCGGTCTCCAGTCGGGCTGCAATCGCATTTTCCCCGATATCCCGACAGATATCACAGGCTGCCTGTGTGACAAGGCAGATTCCCAGGGATTTTATCAAAATACTGCCCGCTCCCTGCTGCGTCCCGAAGGAAGCGAGGGAGCTAAACTGTTTTACCTGTTCGAGAATCGGCATCATGCTGTCCAGCAGCCACAGCAAAATTCCTATCCCGCACGCAATGGAAAGAAAGAGGGAGTATTCGGGGCGATACTGTTTTAACAGCAGACTCAGCGCCGCTGCACACAGGCAGATTCCAATGACCGCTTGCATCCAGATCCCCTCCTATAAGCCAAACACCGTCTTTACCGTATCAAACAGCAGGCTAATCTGTTCAATCATCATCATGAGCACCACAATCAACCCCGCCAGCGTGGTCATGGTCGCCTGCTCCTCCCTCCCCGAACGAATCAAAACCTGATTGAGCACCGAAACGATAATGCCGATCGCGGCAATTTTAAAGATCAAATCCACGTCCATCTTAACAATCCCGTCCTTTATATTAAAATGCAGACTGCCAGTCCCATCAAAGGCCCCAGCGCGGTGTACAACCTGCGCTCCCGGATATCTTCTTCCAAAAGTTCCTGCGCTTTGGCTGCCATCTTTTCCCGCAGCTGACAAAGCTCTTTGAGCTGTGTGTTCAGGTCGTATGCGCCTAAAACCTGTCCGACAAGCAAAAGCATTTCCCTGTCCTCACCACCCTGAACCGACTGTTCGACAGCCTGCTTCCACCGCTTAGGGAACGGGGCTTTTGGCAGGGAACAAAACTTTTTTAAATAACCAAGCGAGTCAAAAGGGCTTTTGGCAGCAAGTTCCAAAATCAGCGCATCCGCAGACTTTTGACAAAACGTAAGCTCTGCCGAGAGCGTGCCAAGCAGCTGGGAAGACAACAGCAGCAGTTCCCGCCGCTTATGTACCCTTGTCCCCATCGTGATGCCGATACTGCTTAGGCACAAAAACAAAAGTACCCTTCCCCAAAGTCCCATCAATCCTTCACCAGTCCTTTGTCTTGCTTGCAGCAGATCACCTTTTTTACCCTGCCCGGACAGCATGCACCGGACAAAAACACCACCTTATCAAAAGCAGCTGCCCTATATAAGTCCTGGTACTGCGGTTTTCGGCTCAGCTGTTCCTCGTCCTGTGCGTGGATGGAGGCCACAACACTGACACCGCAGTTGAGCGCCTGCAGCAGCTGTTCGACCTCCTGTCTGTCACCCAGCTCATCGCAGATAATCACCTGCGGGGAAAGGGTGCGCACCGCCTGCAAAATCCCGATATGTTTTGGAAATCCTGTCAGCACATCCAGACAGCCTTCCCGTTCTGCGGATGGATGGCCCATAATTTCGCCCCGCTCGTCCACCACCGTCACCCGATAATATTTTGCAAGCCACAGCGCCAGCGCACGCAGAAGGGTCGTTTTTCCGCTGGACGGCGCTCCTGCAATCAAAACCGAACACAGCCCGTCCCCAAAAACATCCTGTTTTAATATCTCGGGAAGCTTTGTTTCCTCCCTTGCCAGCCGGATATTTAACGAGGTGATCTTCTGAAAGCTGCTCACCTTTCCATCCTTGATGACAGCAGTTCCGCCAATCCCGACCCTGTGTCCTTCCGGTGTGGTGATAAATCCATTTTGAATTTGTGGCAGATAGGTATGGACCGAATATTCGCACAGTGCAGCAAAGGTTTCCTCCAGCTGCTGATGGTTTACCGGTGCTGCAGAGTTTCTTCCTGTCACCTTGCTGAGTAAAACGATGCGGTCAGGAAACACAAGAGAAATCTCCCTTCCTTCCTGAATCCTGATCTCCTGAATAGTTTCCATCATCTCCTGCGGGATTTGCTGCAACAGCTTTTCGGAAAGCACCGGTGACAGCATTTCGGCAAGGCTCTCTAATCTGGGATATGTTTTCATATTTGACCGTTCCTTTCTTTCCAAAGACGTCCTGTATCAAACCTTTGCTATTATGCTATGCAGGGCTGTCCCCAAAAAGAACCGAAAAAGCAAAAAAAGGCCGCCTGAACCTGCACCTCGATGCAAGCAGACGGTCTGTTTTATGTTATTTGGTTTTTAAATCACATGATGTTACAAAAACAATTCCATTTCATTTTCTTTATCGGTAAATCCTTTCTCCAAATACAAATGTCTAGCTTGTTCGCTACTATTAAGCCATAATCTGTTTATATTGTTTTTTTGACTAAATTCAATGATAGCATTCAAAATTTGATTTGCATAACCATTCTTTCTAGCTTCCGGAACAGTATATATGTTTAATATATAACCCTCTAATCCATTTAAATTTTCTTTATATGGAATACGTGTAAATAAGCACAGAGAGCCTATTGCAATAAGCCTATCTCCTTGAAAAATTCCCCAGCTAAATAAATCTTTATTTACATGAGATAAGTAATATTGATGCGTTTTCATTTTGAGTTCAGAAAGATCTGAATCTTTAGAAATTTCACCCAATTCCTCAAATAATTGTATTCTTAATCTGCAAAACTCATTTACCGCTTTTTCATCCAACTGTACAATTTTCATATTATAAAGGTCGCCTTTCATATTTTAATTTTCATTTGCTTTCTACCATTAATTTTACCACACTCCCAAAAGTAAATCTATCGAAGAGCACAAAAATGCCCGAGCATCTTCTGCCCGGGCATTTGATATCAAGATTTTATTTTTTGTAAACCACTCTGCCGTCAACAATGGTCATCTGGGTGTTAAAGTCATCGTCAAATACAGCAAAGTCTGCATTGCAGCCTGCTCTGAGAGAACCGATGCGGTCCTGCATTCCCATTGCTCTTGCCGGGTTGAGGCTGGCCGCGCTGACAATCTCCCACAATGGCTTGTTGGTGTTTTTGTGAACATTGTCGATTGCCTTGTTGAGGGTCAGGATGCTTCCTGCAAGGGTTCCGTCCATCAGACGCGCACTGGTTTCGTCAACTACAACCTTGAGTTCTCCCAGGGTATATTCTCCCTGCGGCATACCGCCTGCACGCATACAGTCAGTAATCAGGACAAATTTGTCTTTGCCCTTGCAGTCCATTACAAACTGGAACATTGCCGGATGAACGTGGATGGTGTCGCAGATCATCTCGGTGTAAACATTCGAACGCAATGCTGCGGTAACAACACCCGGTTTGCGGTGATGCATTGGGGTCATGGCATTGTACAGGTGGGTCACCTGAGTTGCACCATTTTCAATTGCTTCCATTGCCTGCTCATAGGTTGCAGCGGTGTGTCCGATCGAAACCTTGATTGGGGTCTCGGTGGTCACCTTGCGGATAAATTCCATGCCGCCTTCCTTGTCCGGAGCAACGGTTACAACACGAATGACATCGCTGTACTGCTTCATAAAGTCAAAGTCAAAATCAGCGATATAATTTTCTTCATGAGCACCTTTGTATGCTGGATGGATGAATGGGCCTTCCATGTTGATACCCTCGATGACAGCACCATCCCAGCCTTCTCCGCTCTTTCCGACTACGGTGCGCACCAGATCAAACACCTTTGCGGTGCGGTCCAGCGGCAGGGTAACCGAAGTTGCCAGAAAACGGGTAACACCGTTTTTCACTACGGTAGAAGCGATGGTGCGCAGTGCTTCCTCGCTTCCGTCCATGGTATCGCAGCCGCCGCTGCCGTGGATGTGTACATCAAACAGTCCCGGTGTTACCAGTGCACCGTTTACCTCGATGCGTTCAGCCTCTGCCGGTACTTCCGATTCCGGAACGATTCCGATAATTTTATCCTCAAACAGGATTGCTTTGCCCTCTTCGATGCGGTCGTGCATAACAAGTCTTCCGCCACAGATTGCTTTCATGTCGATCTTCCTTTCGTTTGAATCTCGTTTATGATTCCTGATTTTCTTCTGTTTCACTTTCTTTTGGAACGATTGGCGGCAGTGCGCTGACTCTGCCGTGGTTCTTTGCAATCAGGAACTTGATTTTGATTCCCTGTTCCATAAACATATTCTCGTGTTCGGTCACGATGTTTTCAGCAAAACCGCTTGCTGCCAGATCGTAGGTGATGTATTCCTGTGTAAAGCCGCACATGTTAAAATAGGTAAGCGACTCCTCAAACAGCTCATCATCGTCGGTCTTAAACCAGATTTCGCCGCCGTTTTTCAAAAATTCCTGATAGAAAAACAGCTGTCTTGGATAGGTCAGTCTCTTTTTCTTGTGTTTTTTCTTTGGCCATGGGTTGCAGAAATTGATATAGATGCGGTCCACCACATCGTTTGAGTCGAACACCTGCAAAATGCGCTCAATGTCATAAGCAAAGATGCGCACATTGTCCGGTTCCTTCTCTGCCTGCGCATATGCCTTTTCAATGTTGCGCTTGGTCAGTCCCAGAATATCGCTTTTGATGTCCACCGCGATAAAGTTGATGTCCGGATTGCTCACCGCTTTCTGTGCCATGAATCCGCCCTTGCCGCAGCCAAGCTCCAGATGCAGCGGCTGCTGTTTTGGAAAAAGTTCATGCCAGTGACCGATGTGATTTTCCGGATCGTCTATGCAAAATGGACACTCCGCAAGTTCTGGGCGCGCCCACGGTTTTCTTCTGATTCTCATATGATTCCTCCCATACTTTGTCTAGGATTTATCATAGCACAAAACCGGAATGCAGACAAGGCGTTTTCCCTGTCTTTTGCCATGGAAAAGAAAAAAAGAGGAAGGAGCATGCCTTCCTCTTTTTCCTAATACTTCCTATTTTGCAGCTTTTTCTTTTTTGAGCATCATTTCCAGCATCAGCTGATCCAGCTGTACCGAACCGCCGTTTCCAAGCTCTGCAAAGTTGGAAATGGTTTTTTCTACGTCGTCCTCAACGATACCGTCGGTGGACAGAACGCGGATACCTTTGAGTGCCATCAAAGCAGCCTGCATTGCAGCATTGGTGCAGGTTGCGATCTTCAGTGCACAGTCAGCTTTTGCACCGTCGCACAGCATACCGGTAACGTTGCCGATCATGTTGAATACTGCGTTCTCAATTTCCTTGAGTCCGCCGCCCAGCAGGTAAACGATACCACATGCAGAACCGGTTCCTGCAACGGTAGCACCGCAGAATCCGGACAGTCTGCCAAACTGAGATTTGATATAAATACCCATCAGGTGGCTGATGGTAGCGGCACGCAGCATCTGCTCTTCGGATGCACCACGTTTTTTCGCAACCGCTACAACCGGCATCGTGCAGGCAATACCCTGGTTGCCCGAACCGGAGTTGGAAACAACCGGAAGATCAGCGCCAGCCATACGGGCATCAGCGCCAGCGGAAGCAAGCTCCATTGCGTAGGTTACCAAAGAATCTGCACGGTAGCCTTTTTCGATATCTTCTCTAAAGCCTCTGCCGATGCACAGACCGTATGGATTTGCAAGACCTTCGTTGCTGATAGCGGTGTTGACATCAATGCTCAGTTTTACCTTGTCAAGCAAAGCCAGGTCAGCGGTGGTAGCATATTCATAAATTTTTGCAACCGACAGAATCTCTTTGATCTCGGTATCGGAATAGCCACCGGAAGCGCTCTGTTCTTCCTGACGTTTGTCCAGAACTACCTTGCCGTTTTCTTCAATATATACGACATTGGTATGTACGTTTGCGATGATTGCTTTTGCTGTTTTGGTCTCACCTTTTACCAGAACTTCGATGTACAGCTTCTCCGGAACTTTTGCAAGCTCTACTTTAACAGCTTTGTTTTTTACCATATCGCTTGCCTGCTGAATCTGTTCTGCAGAAAGGCCGTTGATTACCTGCAGCTGTTTTTCCGGTTTTGCTACGATTGCGCCGATAGCAACAGCATATTCGATGCCGACCAGATCGGTGCCCGGGATACCAGCGGAATAAGCATTTTTAATGATGTTTCCGCTTGCAAAGGTGTGGATGTATTTTACTTCTTCGCCCAGATGTGCAGCAGCAGTTGCAGCAGTCAGAGCCAGTGCGCCAGGCTCGGTGCATCCTGTTGCCAGTACCAGACCATCGTTCAAAATAGAAGTAATCGCTTCGTAGTTCATTTTGGATATCCCCTTCTTATGATCTTTACATGATTCGCTCATCTTCATCAGAGAGTTATTTATTTCTATCTTATTATAGCTTTTTTTGTCATAAATTTCAATCACGATAGCACGGCTTTTAAAATATTTCCGAAAACAAAGTCAAAATTCTGTATAAAACAGCAAAAAGCAGATAAGGTTTCCCTCATCTGCTCTGGTGTTCCAACAACATTCTGTCATTATCGATCTGTTTGCTGCACGCTTTTGAAAAGCGATCCATCAAGTCAGAAACGGTCATCTTTTCCCGCTCTGCCCCACAGAAATCCAGCAGGATTCTGCCATCGTCCATCATGATGGTACGATTCCCAAGCTCAAGTGCCGAACGGATATTGTGGGTGATCATCAAGGTGGTAATGTGGTTTTCCTCCACAATCCGCTTTGTGATGGAAAGCACCTTTTCAGCTGTAGCAGGGTCAAGTGCTGCAGTGTGCTCGTCAAGCAGCAGCAGTTTCGGTGTCACCATGGTACACATCAGCAGACTCACTGCCTGACGCTGTCCGCCCGAAAGCATCCCGATAGGTGTCTGCATTCGATCTTCCAGCCCCAGTTCCAGCTGGGCAAGCTGCTCTCTGAAAAACTCCCGCTCCTTTTTGGAGATTCCAAACCCAAAGCGGTGCTTTTTCCCGCGCAGGTAGGAAAGTGCCAGATTTTCCTCCACCGTCATGGAAGGAGCAGTTCCTCGCATCGGGTCCTGAAAGATCCTTCCGATCCTGCTTGCCCGTTTGTGTTCCGGCAAAAAGGTAATGTCCTCATTATCTAAGAGGATTCTTCCGCTGTCCGGCAGGATGCTTCCTGCAATCAGGTTAAACAGGGTGGATTTGCCCGCACCATTGGAACCGATCACCGTAACAAATTCTCCGGTATTGACCAGGAGATCAAGGTGATCCATCGCACGTTTTTCATTCCCTGTATTGGGATAAAAGGTTTTGCTCACCTGTTCAAGTTTCAGCATGACAAATTTCCTCCCATCTTTTCCTTGCCGGATTTTGCCTGTGATTTCTTCCGGAACAGTGCAATTGAGTCACAGATTGCCGGATAGGACATTGCAAGAGCAACAATGATAGCGGTAATGAGCTTTAAGCTGGAGGAAGAAAAGTTCAGTTCCAGCGCCTGTGCGATAATCAGGCGGTATAAAATCGAGCCGACTGCCGCCGCGACAACTCCGGAAAGAACTCCCTTGCGCTTTACAAAAATCCCCACCGCGATTTCTCCTATAATAAAGGAAGCAAGTCCGATTACCACCATGCCGATTCCCATTCTCACCTCAGCATAGCAGTTGTAGTGTGCGATCATCGCTCCCGAAAGAGCAACACAGGCGTTGGCTCCCATCAGTCCTGCTGTCTTGGTCAGGTCTGCATTGATGGAGGAGGAACGCACCATCGACTCATTGTCTCCGGTCGCCCGTACCGAAAGGCCAAATGGTGTCTTTAAAAACAAAACCATCGCTGCACCGGCTAAAATCAGTATCAGTAAGGAAAGAACCATTCCCTGTGCCTGCTTGCCGACCAACGAGCCAAATGCGGTATAAATGCTTTCCTGCTGGGTGATCGGGACATTTGCCTTATCGTCCATCACCATCAGGTTGATCGAATAAAGCGCTGTCATGGTAATGATGCCGGCAAGAATCGGCTGAATCTTCATCTTGGTCTGCAAAAATGCAGTGAGGAAGCCGGCAGCTGCGCCGGCAAGGATTGCGGCGAACAGTCCCAGAATTGGATGTCCCGAAAGGGTCATCACCACCGCGACTGCTGCCCCCAGTGTAAAGCTGCCATCTACCGTCAGGTCCGGGATGTTCAGCACCCGATAGGATAAGAACAAACCCAGCACCATCAGGGAGTAGATCAATCCCAGCTCAATGGCTGACAGAAAGGAATATAAACTCATCATCTCTCATCTTCTCCTATCTTTCTTTACTGGAGCAGACTGCTTTGCGTAAAATAATCAATCTTCATCGCGTGACGTACCGCTTCCAGGGTCTGCTCTGCCCGTTCCCTTGCCGCCATGCTGCCCTGATAGAGCATCTCATAAACTTCCGGCAGGCGCTGTTCCCACTCTTTGCGCCGCTGATAGATTGGCTGTAATCTCGACTGCAATACCTGACTGAGAAAACGCTTTACCTTGATGTCTCCCAGTCCTCCGCGCTGATAATGCTCCTTCAGTTCCTGCAAACTGCTGTACTCTGGCAGAAACTGTGAGAAATCTTCCGGTTCACAAAAGGCATCCAGATAGAGAAAAACCGGATTTCCTTCCACCCTTCCCGGGTCGCTGACCTTAATGTGATTAGGGTCGGTGAACATGGACATGACCTTTCGTTCAATCTCTTTTGGCTCATCCGAAAGGTAGATGCAGTTTCCAAGCGATTTGCTCATCTTTGCCTTGCCGTCGATACCGGGCAGACGGCAGCAGGACGCATTTTCCGGCAGGATGATCTGCGGCTCTGTCAAAGTCTCCCCATAAACTGCATTAAACTTGTGGACGATCTCCCTACACTGTTCGATCATCGGCATCTGGTCTTCTCCCGCTGGAACTGCGGTTGCTCCAAAAGCTGTGATGTCTGCCGCCTGGCTGATTGGGTAACAGAAAAATCCCACCGGAATGCTCGCCTCAAAGTTTCGCATCTGAATTTCCGATTTTACGGTCGGGTTTCTCTGCAGACGGGACACCGTGACCAGATTCATATAATAAAAACTTAGTTCAGTCAGCTGCGGAACCATCGACTGAATGAAGATGGTGGATTTTTCCGGGTCAATCCCACAGGAAAGATAATCCAGCGCCACTTGCATGATGTTCTGCCTTACCTTTTCCGGATGCTCAGCGTTGTCAGTCAGTGCCTGAGCATCTGCAATCATGATGTAGATTTCGTCAAAACTGCCGCTGTTTTGCAGCTTGACTCGCTCCCTTAATGAGCCTGCGTAATGTCCTACATGCAAGCGTCCTGTCGGACGATCCCCTGTCAAAATAACCTGTTTCATCGAAAATAGCGCTTCCTTTCATTCTCACTTTGTTCGTCTGGTTTTGTTAAGAAAGCATACTAGCCTGAGAAGCGATCTCTTCCGGAATTTCCACTCCGATTGCTTTTGCTGTTTCAGGATTGATAAAGGTTCCGAATTCTTCCATAGTGACCACTGGAAGTTCGCTGACGGGAGTTCCTTCCAGAACTTCTGCCGCTATCTTGGCGGTTTCTTTTCCCAGTCCGGTGTATTCGATTCCGACCGTTGCAAAACCGCCGTCCTGCACCATAGAATCTGCTCCGGTATAAATCGGGATCTGATTGTCGATGCCCACCTGTGCCAGAGTCTGCATTGCCTGTGCGATGGTGTTGTCGATTGGGACATAGATTGCATCAACATCTTCTGCAAGGGACTGTGCTGCCTGCTGCAATTCCGAAACCTCACTGATGGTCATAAGCTTGGTCTGGTAGCCCATCTGTTCTGCTTCTGCCATGGCTTTTTCGGCAGTTATCTGTGCGTTAATTTCCGAGGTGGTGTACAGAAAACCGATGGTCTTTACCTCCGGTGTCAGCTTCTGACAGAGCTTCATGACCTCATCGACCGGGATCGCATCGGAAGTACCGGTGATATTTCCTTCCGGCTGCTGTGGGTTCTGTATCAGTTTTGCCTCTACCGGATCGGTCACCGCAGAAAATACAATCGGGATGTCGGTGGTGGATGCCGCTGCGGTCTGGGCGGTCGGTGTTGCGATTGCGACGATCAGATCAACGTCATCGCCTACAAACTTTTTGCAGATGGTACTCAAATTGCTCTGTTCTCCCTGCGCGTTTTGAATATCGTATTCAACCTTGTCTTCGCCATATCCCAGCGCTTCCATCTCGTCCAGGAAGGACTCCCGGATGGTGTCAAGCGAGGTGTGCTCCATAATCTGCACAACTCCCACATGAACCTTGTCATCTCCCTGATGTGCGCTGGAACTGCCACCGCTATTGCTATTGCCGCTGCATCCACTCATAGATGCCATCATCATTGCTGCCAGTGCGATACTTATAAACTTTTTCATAACCACAACTCCTTAAAATCAGCGTTTGTTCGCCTTTTTTTGAGTTGGCTTTTGTTCGGTGAAGGAGCGATGCAATAAAAAAAGCACCTATCCTTGTAAAAAACAAGGACAGATGCTAAAAATCTGCGGTACCACCTTGATTGACGAAAAAACGTCCACCTCAAACAGAATGCCAACACATTCCTGACCAGATAACGCCGGTCACAGCGTCAGGGGATACTAAGAAAATTTTTACGGAAATCACTTTTCTTTTCGCCCTGCCCTCTGGGGTCCATTTGTCTGATTCGTTTCCTGCCGGAATCTCAGCTTGCTCCGGCTCTCTGTGAGGTCGTGGTCAGTTTTATCTCCCCATCAACGGTTTTGCTTTTGTTGTGCCTTATTAAACCACGTTTGTTTTGGTTTGTCAATCCCTTTTTTAAAATTTTTATTTTTTAATGCAATTTATTAACGCTTTATTGTGTAAAAGTAATAATATGCAGGACTCAAAATAAAATCCTGCATATTTTCAAAGAGTTACTTTTTGCTTGCGATATAGTGCTCCTGATTTTTCTTACTCTCATCCATGATGCACTGGTAGATTACCGCAAGGGCATCGCGGTATTCTTCCTTGGTGAGGGCAGAGACTTTTTCAATCACCTGTTTTTCACGTTCCGGATGATAAACTGGCAGATTATGTTCGATTTTGTAGGCAGCTACTTCGTTCGTAATTTCCATGCGCTCGGTCAGGAGGGCTGCAATCTGGCGATCGAGCTGGTCGATACGGTCGCGGATTTGTGTGAGGTCCATAGTAATTCTCCTTTTGATATAAAATGAAGTTTTCGTCCACCTTGCGCCGATTGAGAGAAAAATAAAAGTTTTACTCAATTTTTTTCAAAAAATTGTGGGTTTCCAAAGGGCAAAGCCCTTGGTCGCACTCCGCAGAGTGCGAAACTCTTTATCCGTGAAAGCGCATTTTTGAGAGCTCGAGAACTTTTTGCAAGTGAAAAAGTTCTCGAAAACCAATTGTTTGTACAGACTGACCTCAAAAATTATCCAGTGGATGATTTTTGACAGATGAACTGCATTCCGGTTTACATCTGCACCTCTTTGTGCAGATGCGCACTAACGTGCGACAGCCACAGAAATACTCCCTGCGTCTATCGATTTTGAATCGTATTGTTTTATTGTCACAGGGGCTTTGCCCCCGTACCCCCACAAACTTTTGTGTACAAAAGTTTGACAAAAAACTTCTGTTTTTGGCGTTTACTTATTCAATTCTTCCTTGATTCGGCTTCCATCTGCCAACAGCTGGGTCAGGCGCTGACTGTCATTTTCTGCAATTGCGTGACGATATTCCTGCAAACTGGAAATCAGAATGTCCAGATCATCCAGCAAATTCTGACGATTTAGTAAAAACAATTCACTCCACATTACCGGATTTAATTTTGCCACGCGGGTCAAATCCTGAAAGCTTCCGCCGGTATAACCTTTGTAATTCATGCACAGCGGATTCTTAATATAAGCACTCGAAAGAATATGCGCCAGCTGCGAAGTGTAGCCGATCATCTTGTCGTGGCTTTCCGGATCAGTAAAGACAATGCGTCCAAAACCGATTTCGTTGCAGAGCTGCTGAACCAGATCCAGTGCCCAGGAATCGGTGAAGATCGGGGTCAGGATCATGCTGGAACCAGAAAACAGATCTGCCGATGCGTTCTGATAGCCCCAGCGTTCTCTGCCTGCCATCGGATGACCGCCGATAAACTCCACATGATGACTCTTGCATACCTGCGCCACCTGAGAAACCACCGATTTTTTTACGCCACAGATATCCATGATGATGCTGCCCGGCTTCATCTGATCGATGTGCTCCAGAATAAACTCTACCGTAACCTTCGGGAACAGCGCTACGATCAGGAGATCCAGCTGTCCAAAATCGTTCAGTTCCCCATCGATGCTGTGATCCGCAAGGGCGGATTTCATGGTTTCTCCGTCGATGTCCAGTCCATAGACGGTACACTCGGTGTTTTGTTTAATCGCCTTTGCCAGTGATGCTCCAATCAGTCCCAAACCTACAATTCCGATTTTCTGATTCATTCTCTGTCCTTCTTCCCCAAAGGGAGGGATTTCCCTCCGCTTACAATGTTTTGAAAAATTCCTTCGTCTTGTTTACCTTCTTCATCAGTGCGTCAAACTGTTCTGGACGCAGAGACTGTGCACCGTCACACAGTGCCTTTTCCGGGTTATTGTGTACCTCAATCATTACGCCGTCTGCACCTGCAGCGATTGCAGCCAGGGTCAGTGGCTCTACCATCCACGGAATACCGGTTGCGTGGCTAGGGTCGATGATGACCGGCAGGTGGGTGAGCTTTTTGAGCAGTGGAACTGCTGCAAGGTCCAGTGTGTTGCGGGTTTTTGTCTCAAAGGTGCGGATACCTCGTTCGCAGAGGATAACGTTTTCGTTGCCTTCTGCCATGATGTACTCTGCACTCATCAAAAACTCCTCAATGGTGCTGGAAAGTCCGCGTTTGAGCAGGATTGGTTTGTTCAGACGGCCAACACGTTTCAGCAGCTCAAAGTTCTGCATATTTCTTGCACCGACCTGAATCACATCCACATTTTCGAACAGGTCGATATCCTCGTAGCTCATGATCTCGGTGACAATTGGCAATCCGGTTTCCTCTTTTGCCTTGAGCAGCAGCTGGATTCCTTCCCCTCTCAGTCCCTGGAAAGAGTATGGGGAGGTTCTTGGCTTGAATGCACCGCCGCGCAGAAGTCCTGCACCGGAAGCTTTCACATCCCTTGCAACCTCGCAGATCTGTTCCGGTGTCTCAACCGAGCATGGACCCGCGATTACCTGAAAATCTCCGCCGCCGATCTTTACTCCATGAACATCCACAACGGTATTTTCCGGATGGAACTTTCTGTTTGCCTTTTTGTATGGCTCCTGAATTCTCTTTACTTCTTCTACAATATCCAGCGACTCAATCTTACCGATATCAATTTTGGTGGTATCTCCGACCAGACCCATCAAAGTGGTGTTCACACCTTTGGAAAAGTGGATCTGAAGCCCTAAGCCTTCCAGCTCTTTTTTCAAATTCTCTACCTGCTGCGGACAAGCATTCTGTTTTACAATAACAATCATGGTTCATTCTCCTTATTCTGTTCATTACACAAAAAAACCGGTGCCTTCTGTTTCCAAAAGCACCGGCTCAATTTTACCTTCTTATGGCTGCATGGATGCAGTCACGCCAAAAAGATAAGAACGATTATCGGTCGAAAGGAAAACAGCACGAAAGACCAACGCCATAAAAATAGCCCTGGTAGGAATAATATCGTGTTGTCATCTGGATACCGACCATTTTTCTCGCTCCTTCTTTCTGATTTGCCCTTATCATATCCTATTCCGGCATGATTTGTCAATAGATTTTGCAAAAATATTTTATCGCTTTAAAGCAAATATGCAATTTATCAAAGAAATCATGCTCTGTTTTCTGGTTTGCGACAGGCTTTTCCACTTTTCCACATTTTTTGCATACCTGTTTCAACATTTTTTTCACATATTTTTTGCTATACTCTGATTGGAAAAGCCCCATATCCAAAATATTCGACCAAAGGAGGGATGATTCGTGGGGTACATTTCTGTTATTGCACAAAAAGGTTCGCAGATGCTGTTTTCGGTTCCGGAATATAATGTCTATTTTTCCATGCCTGTTTCCGAGCTTCCCAAAATATCTCCGCTTTCCTTCGAGTGGTTTGAGGAATATCTGCCAAACACCCCCTATGACCCGTATGAGATCCTTCTTTTATCCGACGGCAGTGTCCGCGACCGATAAAGATTTCATAAAAAGGGAGAAATCTATTTCCAATTGCTCCTATTTTGTGTTATACTGTTCTACAATATCCAGAACCGAAGACTCCCTTCGTGGTCTGGTATCCCGGAACCTTCCGGGACAAGTATAACAAAAAAGGGTGAGATCTCACATGAAGAAAACCAAAGCAAAATCGATCGTATTTCTGATCATCACGTTGCTTGTGGCGCTTTATATCTTTTTTGAAGCGCCGAACCTGAACCCTCTGTATCTGGACGGTGCCGTTTTCTGGGCGACTTTGATCACCATTTATGTCGGTGTCGGGGCGCTGATGAAAATCGGTGATTTTTCCTTTCATCCGGAGGATATTCAGCCGGGACGCGTTCCCTTTTCCTATTCGGCAAAAGCAAAATTCCCAAAGATTCCGGCAATCATCATTGCAGTTCCATGGGCTGTCATCGTTGTTGTCATGATTATCTCCTCGGTCTTTTTCCAGTGGAAAGCCTACCGCGACCAGCTGGGAGAACCGGAAGTCAAAAAGTTTGACAGCGAGGTTCAGGCAATCGATGTTTCCCAGATTCCAATTGTTGATGAGGAGCTTGCGCTCCAGCTGGCACAGAAAAAACTCGGCGAGCGTCCGGCACTCGGTTCACAGGTCGCACTGTACACCGCTACCATCCAGATGGTGGACGGTGAACTGGTCTGGGTCGTTCCGCTGTATCATTCCGGCTTCTTCAAATGGCTGACCAATATGGACGGTACACCGGGTTACATCGTGGTATCTGCAACCAACACCAACGACGTCCGCTATGTGGAGGGCTACAAGATCAAATACCATCCGGACAGCTACCTGCTGTTTGATGTTGCCAGAAAGGTTCGTTTTGGTCCGGGTCTGATGACCGGTATCACCGACTATTCCTTCGAGCTGGATGACGACGGCCAGCCATACTGGGCAGTTTCCACCTATCACTACACCCGCGGATTTGCCCTGCCGGAAGCAACCGGTATTGTCCTGCTCAATGCAACTACCGGCGAAATGCAGCGTTATTCCGTTGAGGATGCTCCAGAGTGGGTAGACCGCGTTCAGCCGGAAGACTTTATCATCCAGCAGATCACCAACCGCGGTGCCTATGTCCATGGTATCTTCAACTTTGCAAACAAGGACAAATATCGTCCAAGTGAAGGCCACAACATCGTTTACAACAACGGAGAATGCTATCTGTTCACCGGATTGACCAGTGTCGGTGCCGATGACAGCGCAATCGGCTTTATCATGGTGGACATGGTAACCAAGAAACCGATTATGTACGAGATGAGCGGTGCAACCGAGCAGGCTGCCCAGCATTCTGCAGAAGGACGGGTACAGGACCTTGGCTACCAGGCAACCTTCCCGATTATCTTAAACATCGACAATCAGCCAACCTACTTTATGACGCTCAAAGACCGCATTGGTCTGATTAAACAATACGCCTTTGTTTCGGTTACCAACTACTCTACCGTAGGAACCGGCGAATCAGTCAGTGCTGCACTTCGCGACTATGAAAGCAAATTGCGCACCGACGGCGTCGTCACCATTGGTGATCTTGGTGAAAGCAATGAAACTATGCAGGGAACCATTCTGAGAATTTCCGGAGAATACAGCGGTGGAAACAGCATCTATAAATTCATCCTCTCCGAAAATCAGGACATCCTCTTTATGGCAGAATCCAGCACCGGTCTGGAGCTTGCACTGACCCAGCCAGGAGATAAGGTTTCTGTCACCTACTCTCTCTCTTCGGATGGTGTTGCAAACGTATCCTCGTTTGATAACCTGAATTTCACACAGAAAGCAAGCTAAGGGGGCAGATTGTATGCGCTTTGTTCTTGCGTTGCTTTTGATTCTTGCCGGTGTGTTCCCGGTTTTGATCCGCAACAATTTTTCTCCTTCTCAGATGCAAACACCGGAATGGATTGCCGTCGCCGTCTTTCTGATCATCGCACTGCTGCTGATTGTAGTGCGCAGAAAAAAATCTGACACACAGCCGGAAGGAATCCACAGCATGAGCTTTTCGTTTGAAAAGCTCACCTCCTTCCTTCCAGACGGCTCCCCCGCTCTGAAACAGGGTCAGCAGCTTTTCCTCCGCCCTTACATGGGAGAAGATCAGGAGCAGATTGCTGTCACCAATGAAAAGGCAGAAGCTTTTGGCTTTGTTCCGGAAGAATACCGGGAATATGTCCTCTCCCGCATTGAGTCCCACAGCCTCATTCAGACGGTGGTGACCGAACAGACCGAGGAACCTTTCGGAGCCTATTCCGTTAAAATCCGCATCACTTGCTAACAAAAAAAGCACCTGTAAAAACAGGTGCTTTTTTCATGCATTTAATAGCTTGTCCTAGAATTCGATGTATTCTTCACGCTCTGCGCCAACCGAAACATATTTGATCTTGCAGCCAACTTCTTTTTCGATGTAGCGAACATAGTCCAGAGCTGCTTTTGGCAGATCTTCTGGTTTTCTGCATTTTGTGATGTCGCAGTTCCAGCCGTCAACATATTCTACAACTGGTTTTGCAGCATCCAGATCTGCGCCGAATGGGAAGTTTTTGGTGATGGTGCCGTTTACATCATAAGCAACACAAACCGGAATCTTTTCAAAACCGGACAGAACATCCATCTTGGTCAGAGCGATTTCGTCTGCACCCTGAACACGGACACCGTAGCGGGAAGCAGGAATATCAAATGGACCAACACGTCTTGGACGGCCGGTAGCTGCGCCGTATTCGCCGCCAGCTTCACGCAGGTCTTCTGCTTCTTTGCCGAACATTTCGCAGGTGAAAGGACCTTCGCCAACGCAGGTGGAATATGCTTTCATAACGCCAACAACGTTATGCAGTTTGTGGTTTGGAATACCGGAACCGATTGGAGCGTATGCTGCAATGGTGTTGGAGGAAGAAGTGTATGGGTAGATACCGAAATCAATGTCACGCAGAGCACCCAGCTGTGCCTCGAACATGATCTTCTTTCCTGCTTTTTCTGCTTCATCCAGATAGAGGCTGGTATCGCAGATAAATTCTTTAATTGGGTCACCGTAGGTTTTGAGCCACTCCCAGATTGCATCGAAGCTGACTGGCTGTGCACCGTAAACCTTTTCGATGGTGAGGTTCTTCCATTCGATTACGCCTTCCAGATGTTTTTTCAGTGCTTCTGGCTGGAGCAGGTCACCGATACGGATTGCTTTTTTCATGTATTTGTCGCCGTAAACCGGAGCGATACCGCGGCGGGTAGAACCATATTTTGCATCAGCAAGACGCTCTTCTTCCAGGCAGTCCTGCATAACATGATATGGCAGACAGATTACTGCGCGGTCAGAAATCTTCAGATTTTCTGGAGTGATCTTCACACCTGCGCTAATCAGCTTGCCCATCTCTTTGTGAAGGTGTTCCAGGTCGATAACCATACCATTGCCCATTACGTTAACAACTTCTGGGCGGAGAATGCCGGATGGCATCAGGTTCAGGATAAATTTGCCGAGGTGATTGATAACGGTGTGACCAGCGTTGTTTCCGCCCTGATAGCGAACAACAACATCATAGTTCTCGGAAAGAAGGTCAACCATTCTTCCCTTTCCCTCGTCTCCCCAGTTGATACCAACAATTGCACTTAACATCTGTAAAAGACCTCCTTCATTACACGTTCTGAATCTCAGAAGATGCTGAGCCTCAGAACAAATCGTATCAAAATCAATGCCTACAAAATTATTTCGATTGTTATTATACTTTTCCTATTTTTATCTGTCAATTGTTTTTGATAAAAAAATCGCAAAAAATGCAAGGGAATTCCTGTCCTTCACCGCTCACATTCCGCAGATTTTTGTAAAGCAGAACAGTTTTTTACTTTTAAACCTGTACTTTTCAAATAAAGTATTGTATAATAAGGGTGTAATTTTCTGGATATTCTCTTATTATGGCAAAGGAGTGTTTTTATGTCCTTAACTGTTGGCGACATTTTGAATATGGAAGAACTGCGGGACTACCGTATCCTGGGCGGAAAAAAGGGACTTGGGCGCGAAGTTTCCACCGTAACGGTAATTGATACTCCCGATCCGGAGCAATGGATTCGGGAAGGGGAACTTCTGGTCACCTCCGGTTATGTCATCAAGACCGGCATCACCGATCTTGCAGGACTGATTCGTAAGATGGACCGTACCGGCGCTTCTGCCCTCTTTGTAAAACTCGGTTCCTATCTGGATTCTCTGGATGATGAAACCATCCGCACTGCAAACGAAATCGGATTCCCAATCATCCACATGCCATCCAGCTGCACCATCTCTGAGATCATCAATCCGGTCTTTAAAAAGCTGATCGATGTACAGGCTTCCGCAATTCGCCTTTCCGAAAACATCAGCACCTCCTTCATCAACACGGTTATCAACGGGGGCAGCATCACCGATATCATCAACACCCTCTCTACCCTGCTCAACCAGAATATCGCGTTTTATGACGTTGCATTTAACAAAATCTATCTTTCCAAAAACGCTTCCCTCAAAGAGGATTTCAAGGACAGCTTCCAGCTTTCCTACCCACACATGGGTGTCACCTTTGATGATAAGGATTATGGATACATTGTTATCATTGACGAAGGCCGCCAGGAACTGAGCAGCTACGAAAGCATGATTTTAAACCATGCCTCCACCGCTTTAAAGCTGATTGCACAGAAATATATTTCCAACATGGAAATCGAGTCGCGCTATCGTGACGGTTTTGTTCAGGACATTGTCCTCAACAATATCAAGAGCTTCCAGGAGGTCATCAAGCGCGGCAAGATTTATGGCTGGGATTTGAGCGAAAAATTCTATACCACCATCATTGTCGATATCGATGACTTTAAGATTCAGTACCTCAACATCCGCAGCAAAAAGGACAGCGAAAACATCGAAAAGCACAATGATGAGATTTTCGATTACTCGCTCAAGTTCTTCCGCAAACATTTTAAGAGCGTTCTGTACACCAAGTTTACCGACAGCACCGCTTTCATCCTCAAACACGACAAGCCGGATGAGGAACTGTGCAAAAAGATTGCTGCCTGCTGCAATACACTGAAAAACGAGATCCTCTCGCTGTACAACTTCTCGGTTACCATCGGTATTTCCGAAGCCAAAGACAGCATTATGGAATGTCACACTGCTTATCAGGAATCCCAGAAGGCTGTTAAAATCAGCCGTCTGATTTACAAGCGAGACAACGTTATGCTCTACACCGAGCTTGGTATCTACAAATTCCTGGACGGTATCAAGGACAACAACAGTGTCAAGGAATTTTACAAAGAATACATCGACAAAATCTGCCGTCACGATGAGCTGCACAACACCGACTTTATGGAAACACTCATCAACATTGTTCAGAACGGCTGGAATTTGAAGATGGCATCCGACACAATGTACCTGCACTACAACACCATCAAGTATCGATACAAGAAGATTGAGGAAATCTCGGGACTTGACCTTGACCGCACCGAAGAAAAGCTGAGCATGGAGCTTGCCGTCAAGATCTACCTGATGAACCACATTTAGCAGGCTGACCAGCTTGAAGCTGGTCACTGTTCGCCTACGGCGCAAAGACGGGTAGTATGACATATATACAAAAGTTTTTGGTCGAGCTTTTTACAAAAAGCTCGTGGTGTCCAGAGGCAACGCCTTTGGGCACTCGTCGCAACGAGCGAAAAGCTTTTATCCGTTCAGGCGTATTTTCTGAAGTTTGAACCTCTTTTACAAGAGAAAAGAGGTTCAAGAGCCGATTGTTTGTAAGGAGCGAACTCAAAAATTATCCGGTGGATGATTTTTGACGGTACCCGCTTGAAGCTGCACGCGATTCGCGTTGTCGGTTTCGCGCAAATTTGAAAGTCCCGTTCTCGCGCAGGTCGCTTGCCTCCGGCTGCGCTCGGCAGCTTGAAGCTGCACGCAATTCGCGTTGTCGGTTTCGCGTGAACTTGGAAATCTCGCTCTTGCGCAGATCGCTTATCTTCCGGCTGCACTTGGCAGACTGAGCCGCACGCTGTTTCGTGCTTTGGTGTAGTGCGATGCGTCAGTTTCAGCACACGGCAACGCTTTCGTTAATACACTTGCTCATTCAAAGAAAACAAACGTTTTGTCGGGCATATCTTTTAGATTTGCTCTCCTTTTATCCAAAGATGGAGGTGTGCGTCAAAACATCATCAGGATTAAACATTTAAGGCAGAAGTAAAACCAACATTTTGTACGGTAGTACAGGAAAAAGTGAGGAAAGCTAAAATGAGAAATCCTGAAATTGAAAAGAAGATGTACGACTTAGCAATCGAGCTGATTGAACAAAGATATCCAACTGGCTGGGGCGGCGCTGCAGTCATCCACACTGACAAAGATCACTACTTTACCAGTGTTGCCATTGAAACAGCAAACGGTTCAGCTGGATTATGTATTGAGGTCGGCGCGATGTGTGAAGCGCACAAATACAATGAAAAGGTTACGCACTGCCTGTGTGTAACACGCGATGACGAAAAATCCCCTTATAAGATTTTATCTCCCTGCGGAATCTGTCAGGAAAGATTACACTATTGGGGACCTCAAGTTCAGGTTGGTGTTACCACAGAAAATGGAGAAATCCTGTTTGTAGAGTTAAAAGAGCTGCAGCCATATCACTGGAGCAAAGCTTACCCTGCAGAGGAATTGGACCATTACATTGAAAAAGCGTAACTCTCGGGAACTTCTCCTCTTCCCCATTTTCAGAAAACCATTTAAAACACTAAAAAAAGCTCATTCCCGATCGGGAATGAGCTTTTTTTGTATCACTTATTTCTTGCAGCCGAGGTACAGCAGAATCAGGTTGATGCTGTTTTCCAGTGCAGAGTAGTGGGTTCTTTCCATACCGTGGGAAGCATGAACACCAGGACCAATCAGACCGCCCTTGATGTTGTGGCCGCCGTGCAGAGCAGCGCCAACGTCAGAACTGTATCTTGGATAGATGTCAACTGCATATTTCAGACCATTTTCTTTTGCCAGCTCGATGAGTTTGCTGGTCATGTCGTAGTCGTAAGGACCACCGGAATCTTTTGCACAGATGGATACATCGTATTCTGTGCAGGTCAGATCCAGACCGATACAACCCATGTCAACAGCCAGAATTTCAGATACATCGGATGGAATGTAGGAAGCACCATGACCTACTTCTTCAAATACAGAGATAAAGAATTTGGTCTTGTACTGTGGTTTGAGTCCCTGCTCTTTCATGATCTTCAGAGCGGTCAGCAGGCAAGCAACACTGCCTTTATCGTCGATGAATCTGGATTTGAGGAAGCCGCTTTCTGTTACAACAGTCTTTGGATCGTAGCAGATATAGTCGCCTACCTGAATACCGAGGTTCAGAACGTCTTCTTTGTTGTGAACCTGCTCGTCGATGCGGACGATCATGTTGTCCTCATCTCTGGTTCTGGTGGAAGCATCCGGATGAACGTGAACAGCCGGGCTTTCGGAAATGATAGTACCGGTGTAAACACGACCATCTCTGGTGTGGATGCGGCAGTATTCACCGTCGAGAGTTGGCATGATTGGACCGCCAACCTTTGTGAATTTCAGATTACCATCGGAGGTGATGGAGCGAACCATCAGACCAAGAGTATCAACGTGAGCGGAAAGCATAACAGTTTTGCTGTTGTCTTCGCCGTCGATGGTGATGATACCGCAGCCTTTTTCGATCTGTTCGAATTTGTAACCCAGACCGGTTGCGATTTTCTCAACTTCCTTTACAACTGCATGGTAGTAACCGCTTGGGCTGTCAATACCAAAAATTGTTTTTGCTGTGTCAAAAAGATATTCCTTGTAATTTGCTACCTGAAAAACATCCATGACAAATACCTCCCAAAATATATATATATTACTTATCGGATTAACTCCGGTAAAGTCCTTTGTTTTTATCTTTCCTGTTTTCGTGTGTTTGTTGTACGAAATGTCCAGCTTCAAGCTGGTACCGTCAACAATCATCCGCCAGCTGCGCCATTCTCAAACGGGCGAGCGCCGTGTATTGAAACTACCATCAACGCGCAAATTGCATGCAGGCTCAGCCTGCCGAGCGCAGCCGGAGGCAAGCGACCTGCGCGAGAACGAGACTTTCAAGTTTGCACGAAACCGACAACGCGAACTTAGTCCAGCTTCAAGCTGGTCAGCCTGCCTATACTTCGATTTCTGCCCACTTTCCTTTGCGGAAACGGGTACCGTTGAGAATACATCTCATGCACTGGTCAATAAACAGTGAAATCCATGCACCAACCAGTCCCCAGCCAACCGGATAACAAAGTACCCATGCTGACAATGGACGGATAATCGCAATACTGATAAATGCTGTAATAGCTATGTATCGTGCATCACCGGCACCTCTCAAACATCCTGTATAGGAAAGTGCGGATGTCTGAATAACGGTAGTCGCTGCGATAATCAGCATCAAGGTTCCCGCTTCGGTAATAATTGCCGCTTCATCGGTAAACAGTCCGATAATCTGGTATCGGAACACAACAAAGATAACTGATAAGGTGCCGGAAATTGCATACAGCAATACCTTGTTCACCTTTACATACAGCTTTGCCATGTCCGGACGTTTTGCGCCCAGTGACTGTCCAACCAGCGAAGCAATCGCAATACTAAATCCATCTCCAAACGAGAAGGAAAGGTTGATCACGTTCATGCAGATCTGGTGGGTTGCAAATGCGATGGTACCCAGCCCTGCAACGATTCTGACGTAAGTAAAGAATCCGATTCGCATAAACAGCTGCTCGATCACTGCACTGTAGCTGATCTTCCAGATGCTGCCCAGTGTCTCTTTATCCAGCCTCCATTTATCCCTGAGTCTGATGTGCAGGTAAGTATCATGCGGCAGGATCGAACGAATCGACATCAGGCACGCAACGGTACTTCCCAAAATGGTTGCCAGTGCGGCACCCTTTACTTCCAGACGCGGAAATCCCAGATTCCCATGAATCAGCAGATAGTTAAAAATCAGGTTAATGCCGTTGGAGGTCAAATTGGTGGTCATCGCAATTCTTGTGTTGCCTACACCTCTTTGTGCTGCATTTACTGTAAGTCCTATACACATCGGCACAAAACCGATCATCAGGATTCTGAAATAATCAATCGAGTCCTGCATGGTATCCGCTGCAGCGCCGGAAATGCTCATAATCGGCTCTGCAAAGACAAATCCCAGAATCGCCAGAATCAGCGAAAGTGTGAAGGTGATCATTAAAGCGACACGCACACATTTCTGTGCGCCTTCTCTGTTTTCCTGTCCCCTTCTTCGTGCAACAACCGTGGTGACACCGACGTTTAACGAGTTAATCAGCGCAAGCAAAATAAACTTTGGCTGATTGGTCAGTCCCACCGCTGCAATTGCTGCCGGTCCCAGTCCGCCTACCATGATGGTATCGACCGAACCGACCAGGCTGACCAGTACCGTTTCGGCTGCGGAAGGCCACGCAATATTCAGTGCTCTGCGGTACACTTCCTTGGTCGATGGAACTGGTCCTTGAAAATCAATCTTCCTAGCGAGATGTTCGCTGGAAACATACTTTAATATGCCGCTTGTTCCACTCAAACTCCATCCACTCCTCACCGGACATTCCGGTTATTTTAATTCGGCAATCGTTACGCCATCTTCTCCCTCGCCATAAACACCGAGGCGGAAGGTGCGTACCATTTTGTGGTTTTTCAGGTGCTGCTGGATTGCGCTTCTCAGCGCACCGGTTCCCTTACCGTGAATGATGGTGATGGTTTTGATACCCATGAGTAAACAACTGTCAATATACTGATCGACCATCATGATTCCCTCTTCGATGGTCTGTCCGCGCAGGTCAATCTCGCTGCTTGCACTGCGCTGCGATTTATCTTTCAGTGTCTTGGTGACACCGCCATTATTCTTGCGTTCCATGCGGTCAATCTGTCTGCGGCGTTTTTTATCCACCAGTCTCAGATCACTGACCGGAACTTTGGTTTTCATGATGCCCGCCTGAACCTGTACATTTCCGGAGCTGTCAGGATCGGAAAGAAGTACGCCTTCCTCGTTAAGCTGCACAACCAGAACCAGGTCGCCCTTCTTGAACGGACGCGGCGGAATATATTCCTCCTTCATCCTTCCAATAACCGGATTTGCGATATCTTCCAGACGGTTGATGTTAGATTTGTAAACCGATTTTGCACCCTGCACCAGCTTGGAGAACTCCTCACTTTCCTTCTGCTTGCGCAGATCGTCGAGCTCTTCCAGCAGTTTCGCCGATTCGGCTTTTGCCGAAGATACGATTCGGTTTGCTTTTTCCTGCGCGTTCTGCAATTCGCGCTCCATCATCTTATAGGTCTTTTGCTTGTACTGTTCGAGGTTGCGTTTGGACTCGAGCTGTTCTGCCTTGAGTCTGTCAACTTCTTCCTTTTCCTTTTCCAATGCCTGGCGTGCTTCATCCAGCTGAGCCAGAACATCCTCAAAGCGGGTCTTTTCTGCTGAGATGTTCTGTTTTGCCGCTTCGATGATTTCCTCCGGCAGTCCCAAACGCTGGCTGATTGCAAAGGCGTTGGATTTTCCCGGAATACCAATCAGCAGACGGTAGGTCGGCTTTAAGGTTTCGACATCAAATTCGCAGCTTGCATTGCAGACATTTTCGGTCTGCAGCGCGTACTCCTTGATTTCTGCATAGTGGGTGGTTGCCGCAATCTTTGCACCGTACATAGCAAGGCGCTCCATAATGGAAATTGCAAGCGCTGCACCCTCAACAGGGTCGGTTCCCGCTCCCAGCTCATCAAGCAGCACCAAACTGTCTGAATCTGCCTCCTCGATAATCGACACAATGTTTGTCATGTGCGCCGAGAAGGTGGACAGGCTCTGTTCGATGCTCTGCTCGTCGCCGATGTCGACCAGCACTTTCTTATAAACCGAGATCGTGCTGTTTTCAGCAACCGGCAGCATCAGTCCGCACATTGCCATCAGGGTAAGCAGACCCAATGTCTTTAAGGTAACAGTCTTACCGCCGGTATTTGGACCGGTGATGACCAGCGTATTAAAATCCTTACCGAGATTTACGTCGGTCGGGACAACCTTTTCCGGATCAATCAACGGATGACGGGCACGTTTTAAATCGATCTCTCCGCTGTCCACAATATTTGGAACAGTTGCCTTCATTTTGTAAGCAAGCGAAGCCTTTGCAAAATAAAGGTCAATCTCCACCAAAGCACGGTAGCTTTGAATAATCGGTTCTGCAAAAGAGCCGACCATCACCGAAAGTTCGGCAATGATGCGCTCGATCTCGCGTTTTTCCTTTGCCTGAAGCACGCGGATCTCGTTGTTTGCTTCTACAACCGCCATTGGCTCGATAAAGATGGTCGCACCGCTGGCAGAGGTATCATGAACCAGACCTTTGATCTCAGAGCGGTGTTCACTCTTGACCGGAACAACAAAACGTCCGTCACGCATGGTGACCAGTGTTTCCTGAAGATATTTGCTCTGGGTCGGGGACTTGATGATTGCATCAAGCTTTTCTCTGACACGCAGTTTTGCCTGATTGATCTTGCGGCGCAGATCGCCAAGCTCTCGGCTGGCGCTGTCCGCAAGCTCTTCCTCAGAAAGAATTGCGTTGTCGATGGTGTTTTCCAGCTCGCGGTTTGGCATCAAAAGCTCAAACAATACATCCAGAGAGGTGCTCTCCCCTTCACAGCGTTTGCGCCAGTCCTTAACCGAGCGGATATTGTGCAGCACTGCAGAAACATCCAGCAGTTCCCGCAGTGAAAGGTTGGAACCTTTTTCTGCTTTCTTTAAAGCCGCTTCACAGTTTTTCAGTTTATGTAAAGCTGGCGAGGTGTATCTTGCGCTGAGCATATAGGCATCCGCTGTTTTCTGCATCAGAGCTTTCACCTGTGCATAGTCTTCCAGCGGTGTCAGAGAAAGTGCCATCTGCTTGCTGTCATCGCAGTTTGCCTGCTCCGAAAGCTTTTCCAGCACTTTATTCAATTCCAGTGCACGAAAATACCGTTGTGCCTGGTACATCTCTCTCACATCCTTTATTCACACACTTAAGGTTGTTGCTGCTGCGCTGTCTTCATGACCGAAAGGGTCATATCACGCAGACTGTGGTAAAAATCCAGAGAAGGAAAACTCTTTTCCAACTGCGCTTTGAGATAAATCTCGGTGATTTTCCCTAAGTTTTGCAGCCCTTCCCCAGACATCTTGAATCCAAAAATACGGCCAGACTCCGAGTAGATGATGTGCCGCATCGCTGCAAGCTGCGCTTTGGTCAGCAGAATACTGCCTTGCGGCGGCACCTTCTGGCAATCGGTGCACACAAGCGTTCCCGTTGCCGGAAAGAAATAAAAGCCTTCCGCTTCGTATTCTCCGCATTGCTGGCATCCGACCAGATCCGGCATATAGCCGGACATGGTCAGCATCCGAAGCTCAAACACAGGCTTGATAAAGTCGACCGTTCGTTTTTTCTGTTCCAACAGATGAAGGCAGTTTAAAAACAGTTTGAGGTATTCCTCTGCTTCTTCCCCTTCGGGAGCAAGCTCTTCTGCAAGCTGCCCCATATAGGAAGCAAGCGCCGTCATCTCCAAGTCATCCCTGAGATGATAGAAAATCCGGTTTGCTTCGGCACTGTTGATACTGTACTGATCTTTGTTGTGAAACAGCACAAAGGAAGAATAAGCAAACAGGTCGGTGGAGGCAGACATGGTACCCCCAAGCTTTTTTACCAGCTTGACAAACGCCCTGACAATGCCGTATTCCGCGGTCAGGATGGTAAGCAGACGATTATCGTTGCTCAGAACCCTTTCGTGGATCACCAGTCCGTTTGCTGTCACCTGCATACTCTTCTGTTCCTTCCTCTATGGTTTCATTCTGCTGTGCGCAGTAATTAAGATAGTCACTGATCTTTCCGGTCTGTTCAAACTGCTTCCACAAAAGCTGTGCTGACACTTGTTCTGATTTTTTCATCCCAATCCCTCCGAGCTTGTTTCGATTTCAAAATCCTGCAATCAGAATTTTGGTGCTTAAAAGGATTGTTCCCTAAAAATCTTCACTTATCAGCACTGCCAAATACTGCTATCGTTAATTAAATCCCAGATCGCGGATGGAAAACTCGCTGTTTCTCCAGTCTTCGCGGATCTTGACCCAGCACTGGAGATTGACTCTGGTTTCTAAAAAGCTTTCGATCTCCTGACGCGACTGGCTTGCGATCTTCTTAAGCATACTTCCCTGTTTTCCAATAATCATGCCTTTATGGCTTGATTTTTCACATAGGATAGTCGCGTCGATATCCATGATATCCTTGCCTGGACGTTCGCGCATCCGCTCGATTACAACGGCAGTTCCATGCGGAATCTCGTCACGCATGTTGCGCAGAACCTTTTCACGGATGATCTCTGCCACAATCACCTTTTCCGGCTGATCGGTCAGGGTATCATTCGGGAAGAAATGCGGTCCTTCCTGCGCCTGATCCTGAATGAGCTTGAGCAAAAGCTCAGTTCCATCCTTCTGATAAACGCTGATCGGAACGACCTCTTCGAAATCATACATTCCGGAAATGGTCACCATCTTTTTGACCATATCTTCCTTATTCTGCAAGGTATCGATTTTGTTGATGACCAGGATTGCCGGCAGATGGAGCTGACGGATGTTTTCAATCAGCTGCATTTCTGCTTCGGTCACCTCTCCCAGCGGATCGGTCACAAATACGGCACAGTCCACGTCACCAACCGAGTCGGTCACCTGTTTTACCATATAATCGCCCAGCTTATTTTTGGGCTTGTGCAGACCAGGCGTATCAATAAACACCAGCTGGGTCTCTCCTTCGGTCAAGACGCCGGTAATTCTGGTGCGGGTTGTCTGGGGCTTGTCCGAGATAATGGCAATCTTTTCCCCAACCAACAGGTTTAACAGGGAAGATTTTCCCACATTCGGTTTTCCTACGATGGCAACGAATGCCGATTTTGTCATGGAAATCCTGCCTTTCCTCTATCAAGTCGTTATGATTTTCCTGATTTAAAAATAAAAAACATGCTTAAAATCGCAGTGAAAAAAAGTGCGGCAAGCTTAAACGGGTGAGTAAGCAAATCTACCGCGACAAGCATCAGGGCTTCTGGCTGCCAAAACAGGCACACCCCAACACAAACTGCCGCCGCTGCACTCACCAGTACCGCTGCCGCCGCTGCATCTTTTGCTTTTCCTGCCAGTGGGTGAAGTTGCGGAGAACATAGATCGACTGCATTCTCTACTGCGGTGTTTAAAAGCTCCATGGCAAACACCGCCCCGATGGTCAGGAATAAAACAGCGTCCTCTGCGTGGGAAAAAGAAAAATATTCTCCATAAAATCCCCGCAGGCAAAAAACATAAAAGGCTGCCGTCAGATGAAAGCGAAAGTTCCTTTCTTCCCGAATGGTACATACAATGCCCTTTCCTGCCGCACCAAAGGAAGACAAAAATGATTTAAGCGTCGACATCTTCTTCCGGAACAAAGCTCATATCGCGCTGTAATCCAAGCTTGGTCAAAACCAGCTCTTCCTTTTCTCTCATACGCAGCGCTTCCAGATGGTCTCCCTCATGGTCGTATCCCAGCAGGTGCAGCATCGAGTGAACGGTCAAAAAACCGATCTCACGGCGCAGAGAATGTCCATACATCTGTGCCTGTTCGATTGCGCGCTCTACCGAAATTACAATGTCACCCAGCATGTACGCGCCGGTTTCATTATTGTAGTCATATACGCCATTTTCTCCCAATGGGAAGGAAAGAACATCGGTTGCGGTGTCCTTATCACGAAATTCATGGTTTAATTCTCGAATCTGCTCGTTATCTACAAAGCTGACGCTGACTTCCGCAGCTCCCTGAAACTCTTCCTGTGTCAGTACCGCACTGCAACAACGGCGAACCAGCAGTCTGATTCCTGTCGGAATTTTCACTGCCTTCTGTCTGTTTGAAATAGCAACTTTTACTCCGTCCATAGTTATCTGCGAGCCTCCTTGTTGTGATATCTCTCATATGCTGTAATGATGTCCTGAACCAGCTTGTGGCGCACAACATCCTTCTCGGTCAATTTCATGATGGCGATGTCATCAATATTTTTAAGCACCTTAACTGCTTCGATCAATCCCGAACGTCCCGCGTTTGGCAGGTCGATCTGGGTTACGTCACCGGTTACAATCGCTTTGGAGTTAAAGCCCAGACGGGTCAAAAACATCTTCATCTGTTCCGGTGTGGTGTTCTGCGCCTCATCCAGAATGATAAACGAATCATCCAAAGTACGTCCGCGCATGTAGGCAAGCGGTGCTACCTCGATGCAGCCCTTTTCCATGTTGCGCTGGAAGTTTTCCGGTCCCATCATATCAAACATCGCATCATACAGCGGACGAAGATACGGGTCAACCTTGTCCTGAAGATCGCCGGGCAGAAAGCCGAGCTTTTCGCCCGCTTCCACCGCTGGACGGGTCAGGATGATGCGGCTGACCTGCTCATCGCGGAACGCGCGAACCGCCATGGCAACAGCAAGATAGGTTTTGCCGGTACCTGCCGGACCGATGCCGAAGGTGATGGTGTTGTTCTCGATCGCATCAATATATTTTTTCTGTCCCAGAGTTTTTGGTTTGATCGGTTTTCCTTTAACGGTCACCGCGATGCAGCTGTTGTTCATCTGCACCATGCTCTGCTCGCTGCCCTGCTCCACCAGTGTCATGACATAGCGGATGTTCTGCTCCGACAGATTGCCGTCCTTCTGAATCATGGCAAGCAGAGTATCGATGGTTCTCTGTGCCTTGGAAACCGCCTCGCTCTCGCCGGTAATTTTAACCTCGGTTCCACGGCAGACAATGTTTACTCCAAAATGTTCTTCAATAATTTTGATGTTCTGATCTGCATTGCCAAACAGGACCAGAACATGTTCGATCTGTTCGATCTGCAATACCTGTTCGATGAATATTCCCTCCAGACCATTTGATAGCCAAAATTTCCTCTATTATTTTTATTCGCTCAATATTATACCACACTCAATCAAATTTTACAAATTTATTTTGATTTTTCTGCGCTTTTTATCGGTTTCTTTAAGGTTTGTCGTATGATTCTGTCCGAGAGTTCAGTAAAATTGGTTCTGTTTTTGCAATATCTTCACAAAACACATAGTCTGCGGTAAAGATGATGCTGTCTCCTTCTGCCTTTTCGCTGATTTTTCGGCTGATTACCTGACAGTCCCCTTTCTGGCGCTCATATTCTGAAAATTTCTGCTCGGCAAATTCTCTTGCCTTTTCCTTGCTGATAGTCACCATCTCTGTTTTTGCAGGAATCACCTGATGAACGGTCATCTCAAACGGAAGCATAATTCCAAACACTTTAATAGGGCGGGTGTAGACGCGTTCAAAACACTCATCCGGCTTTTTTCCTGCCAGAAAAAGCGGAAGGCGCAGTGAACCTATATTGAGATAGCGATAATTTTTTGCCCCGCCCGCAATCAGTTTTTGCTCTTCCGACAAAGCGATCGTCACCTGATACTGCTCGGGATATTCCGCCATGACCTTTGCGCTTGCATGCCGCAGGATGTTTTTTCCCTTGCTGCTGACAACCACTCCGCTCACAACCAGATCACCCTGCTTTACTGTATCCCCCTTGTTGACCGCCTTCTGCCCGTCATACACCTCCATCGAGACGATCTGTCCGCCGCGGGAAGCCACCACATTGCAGGGAGAGCTGTCCTCCACCACTTCATCTCCTTCGTCCCGTTCGCCAATTTCGATTTCCGCTACGCTTCCAATTAAGTTGACCGCCGCCCATCCGATCTCATGATACTCTCTTCGCAAAGACAATGCCAGCTTCTGTACATCCAGACTGTTTTTCCACACGCCCCGCTTTAGCCCCATCTCTTCCAGGGACTGCAAAATCTCCTGCTCACTGACAAGCTCGTTTCCATTTACCCGAATTTCCCATACAAATTCTCCGGACAGCAGCAGAACCAGTGCAAATACCAGAACACCGGTAAGCAGTCCGATTCGCTTGGAGTAGCGTTTCATCAAAAACGGCAGCCCCTGACGCTTGACAACATGCACCCGGACATGCGTCTTTCTGACAAAGGGGCGGATTTTAAAGTATTTTTTCACCGTAGTGGTCGCATAAAACCCATCTTTTGTCGGGGATACCGAAAAAACCGGAATCCCGTTGCGCCCCAGCAGATTAAAGAAGCGCTCCGCAAACTTTCCCTTTACCTCAAAGGTGACACTTCCCCTGATAAATCGTAAGCTCCGAACCAGCAGCAAAAAAATCCCTCCTTAATGACAAAATTCCAGCCCCATGATATATCCCCGGACAATCATGCTTTCCTCACTCATGCAGGCAATTTCCAGTCCCCGCCCGCGAAACTGGATCTGTCCTTCCGGAATATTCAGGCGAATGATATTTTCGTTATATTCTACAATTCCCTTACAGCCGTCAATCAGCGCTTCCTTGTTCGAGACCATCTCGATATGCAGCTCTTTATGAAACAAAGCGCCTGTCAGGGTAACGGCTTCCTTGATTTTCTGCGTTTGAGACTGTTCCTTCTTTCGTCGACTCATCAATGTTTCCTCCTGTTGTTTTATTGACAAGTATATGAAAAGAAAAATCATTTTAGCAGTCAATTTTTCTTTCTCCTGTGCATAAGGATAGGATGACCGCGCACCTCATTTCCAGAGCTGTGCGCATACTATCAACAAAACAAAGGATGATGATTTATGAAAGAAAGTAGCAAAAAGAAAACGACCCTTTTTCGCACCGACCCCGGCAGCTTTCTGGCAGCCGTTTTCTGTGTGTTCTGCGCCGTTTTCCTGATTGTGGACGGACAAACTGTTTCCAAGGGAGTGGTGTCGGGAATTGAATTATGTCTGAAAACCGTTATTCCATCACTGTTTTGTTTTATGGTACTGACCGGATTTTTGCTGCAGAGCGGACTGTACCGCCTGTTGTCTGTTCCTCTCTCCCCTATCACCAAACATCTGTTCTTTCTGCCGCCGGAACTGGGAAGTGTTGTCCTGCTCAGTCTGATTGGCGGCTATCCGATGGGGGCAAAATCCATCGCTGATCTTTTAAATCAGCACCGAATCGAGCCTGGCTGTGCCCAACGGATGCTTCTTTACTGCTGCTGTGCCGGACCTTCCTTTATCATCACTGCTGTGGGCTACGGCATGTTTGGAAGCTATCAGGCAGGATTTGTGCTTTATCTGGTTCAGCTTATCACCTCTCTGATTTTCGCTGTCGTCACCGGAGTCTTTGCCCGAAGAAAAAAACAAAAGCAGGTCCTTGCCTGCTTTGCTCCTGCAAACACGCCTAAGCCGTTTCTCCCTTTTGGTCAGGCATTTGTATCGGCGGTAAGCGGTGCTGTCTCCTCCTTAGCGCAGATGTGCGGATTTATCATTTTGTTTCGTGCCGTATCCGAAGCAGCAGCAAATCTCTTTCAAAATCGTTTTCTTTCCTGCATTTTGCTCGGCAGTCTGGAAGTGACCAATGGATGCCTGCTTTCCGGCATCCTTCCGCTGGGCATCTTGTTTGCGTCTTGCTTTCTTTCCTTTGGGGGATTTTCTGTTATCGCCCAGCTGGCGGGAATTTTAAAGGACACCACCTTATCCATGCGCCCCTTTTTGGCTGTAAGGGTACTGCACGCTGTCTGTTCGTCCTTTCTGGTCTTCTGTTACCTGAAACTCTTTCCACAAACAGCAGCGGTCTTTTCTTCTTCGTCCCAGCCGCTTCCCATCAGTAACGAAAACACCCCCCTCTTGACTGGCTGTCTGATTATGATGAGCATTCTATTTCTGTTCGAACTTTCACAAAACCGCTACAACACACCTTATCCCATGAAAAACACCAAAAGTTTTTAAATTTTTTGAAAAAACAGATCCTCACAATAGCTTTTTGAGTCAATTTTTGTTAGACTAAGATTATAAAAGAAATCGTCGTTCGATGAAAAGTCGAAATTCGATTTTCAGTCGAAATTGAGGTGAGGATTTTGAAGAAAAAAAGACTCCTTTCGATGATATTAGCTGTTGCCCTGCTTTTATCCGGAAGCATTTCAGGATTTGCAACCGATACAGATACCTTAACCGAACCCAATACCGTCCAGGACCGTCTGGAGCAGGAACGCTCCTATTTTTCCGGCGGACAAAGCTTAAATGGTGTTGTCATCGACAGCATCGGTACCTGCAGCTATCCCCAATCCAGTGAAACCGGTTACTGGCAGCTGCGTCCCGAGGCAGAAGAGATGGTAGCGTTAGCATCCAGTATCGGGATGGATACCATCTTTTATCCGGTCAATCCCCAAATGGGCTCGATGTACCATTCGTCCTATCTCAAACAAAATCCAGCTCTTTCCAAAGATGGTGGATTTTCTCTGAAAGACCCGCTCAAATCCCTGATTAAAGAGAGTGAAAGCAGCGGCCTTTCTCTTTGTGCTGTCATCTCTCCATTTGATCTGGGAAATGTTTCTTACAACGAAGAGTACAACACCCGCGCATCCGATTATCCCCAGCTAGTAAAACAGAATGGAAATTCCCTTTTCCTCGATCCTTCACAGGAAGAGGTCTGGAAGCTGATCGGAAATCTTTCTCTGGAGCTTGTTTCAAACTATAAAATCAACGGTGTCGTCATTGATTTCAATGACTGCTTTACCAAATATGGCGCATCTCTGCCCGCTTTAAAAAACATCATGCTCTCTGTTCGGGATAATGTCCGCCGCCGCTCTTCGGTGGTCAAAATTGGTGTGATCTTTCCAAAAGAGATGATGGAACTCTTCTCCCAGCAGGAAATCCTGAGCTTTTTAAAGGAACTGGCAGCCGAGGAATGTGTGGACTTTATCATGCCGCAGATTGTCGGCAGTGTCTCTGGAGAAAATGCGTATGAGCAGGAACTGCTTGTCTGGAAAAACATGCTGCAAACTCTGCCGCAGCTGGCTTTGTTCCCATATCAGGACGCCTCAATGGTTTTGGCACCCCGCACAGAACAGACCTTCTATTCTGACCCGCAGGAAACACTGTTCCGTCAGTTTTCCACTCAGACAAACTCGGTCTACGGCTGTGTGATCAACTCCATGCGGAATATTCTTCTGCTCCCTTCCCTTTATTCGGATATGAGCACTCCGCAAAACAGTTCCCTTTGGTATGAGGACAGCTTCCTGAAAAAAACTTCGGGGCTGACTGTCGGTTCCCCGGCTGATACCGTTACTACATCACAAAGTTCCTACCCGATCACCGGAAGCTGTGACCCAAACCAGCCACTTTACCTTAATGGGCAGGAATATCAGGGAGCTTATGGTGAAATCCTTCCTTCCGGATATTTCTCCTTCTCGGTTCCGCTTTCGGTCGGTATCAACAGCTTTTCCTTGGAACAGAACGGCAAAAAGCGCACCGTAACCATCACCCGAACCGATGATGCTTCGCAGGAGACAACCCCGATCAACTGCATTCAGCCTGAGTCGACCTACCCTGTAAACGATGAGATTGTCTCATCCACAACCCCTTCTTTCCTTTCCTGTGTTGCGCCTTCCGGAGCACAGGTCACTGCAAGAATCGGTACAGAAGTTTATCCGCTTACTCAGGTGAATCCTTCCATCCCGCAGGGAGAACCCGCCAAATACACTGCTCCTCTCTATCTGGAAGAAGATCATGAAGCAGAAGTCCGAATTTTAGGACAGGTTTCTTATTCCATGACCTATGGCGGAAAGATCAGCCAGCAGGTTTCTGATGGAAAACTGATTTTTCTTGGAAGCCAGCAGACTGCTGCTGTTCAGTTGACCGCTCCAGTTACCCCTGTGTTCAAAGACAGCTCCGAGAGTGAGATTTTGTATGTTCTTCCGGAAGGAACTAAGGACTCGATCGACCGCTACACGGAAGATCACTTCTATCTCAGCTCTGGTGGCTGTATTCAAAAAGACTCTGCCCGCATTTTGACCAGCACTGCTGACATCTACACCTTGTCCAAAAAGGTCAAAAATGTTGTCATTCAGACAACTAACCGTGGAGAATACATCACCTTTGTTGGTGCTTCTTCTGCTCCTTGCGCTGTAAGATATGATGCGGAAGAAAGGGTTGTCACCCTTACTCTGTCCCACATCACCCAGATGAATGACCGACTGAATTATCTAAACAGCGATTTATTTGAGGATATTCAGGTGGACAAGGACGAAGACCAGGTTCATGTCACCTTAAAGCTAAAAGAAAATATGCCGTTTTATGGATATCAGGTTTCTTTCCATGAAGGAAATATGATTGTCTACTTCCGTTCTCACCTTTCGGAAGATCCCCGCGGAAACACTCCTCCGCTTCAGGGAATGAACATCGTCATCGATGCCGGACACGGCGGAAAGGATTTAGGCGCAGACAGCCTGATGGGCATTCAGGGCGCTAACGAAGAAGCTTTGAACCTTGCCGTAGCCGAAGCACTTTATGACCGTCTGGACAATCTGGGAGCAAACGTCTTCCTGACCAGAAGCGACCACAGTGCCATGGCCGGACTTGACCGCGTTATGGTTGCTCAGTATCGGGAAGCTGACCTCTTCCTTTCCATCCATCATTGCGGAAATCAGAAAAGTGGCATTTCAATTTCCTGCAATCAATTTGGAGAAGAACTGGCACAGCAGCTTTCCGACCAACTGTCCAAACAGCTTCAATGTTCTGCACAGCCAGTAGTACAAACTTCCTCTTATCCAGGTGATGTTTCTCTTGCTCCATCCCTGAATATTGACCTTGGCAATTTGATGAACCCTTCGGACTATGCCCGCGCAAGCAGTTCTGTCAATATTTATCGGACTGCATATCAGCTTGCAGAAATCATTTTTGATTATGTCGATCAATCAAACGTTCAATACCAAGTTGCCTTGCGCACCCCTTCCCAAACAGCAGTACCTGATGATCAGATCGCTCAATCATAAAATGCTTTAACATTGGTATCAGAACGTCATGATCATTGATTGATCTCTTTGCTACTAGAAATCCCAACAACAAAACACCCCGTTTGCTAGACTATTCATCTAACAAACGGGGTTTTTTCATGGTGTCAAAATGGTGTCAATGTGGTGTCAAATAAAGCCTTCTTGATTGATATTTTATAAATTATTGGTTTAATTACGCCACTTTTAAAGCAACATAAATTAGTCCTTCATAAAGTCTTTAAGCTTATCGAAGAACCCTTTTCGTTTTCGGTAGTTCTTATCACCAGTCAGAGTATCAAATTCTTTGAGCGCATCCTTCTGCTTATTGGTCAGGTTGGTTGGAACTTCCAGGTTAACGCGGACGTACTGGTCGCCGCGGCCTCTGCCGTTTACATAAGGAATACCCTTATTTCTCAGGCGGAATACAGTTGCTGGCTGGGTTCCTTCCGGAATATTATATTTTACCTTACCATCGATGGTTGGTACAACGACCTCGTCGCCCAATACAGCCTGTGGGAAGGTGATTGGAATTTCGCACCATACATCAAAGCCATCACGCTCAAACAGTGGGTCAGGACGAACCGATACAGTAACATTGACGTCGCCTGCTGGACCGCCGTTAACGCCGTGGTCACCCTGTCCGCGCAGAACAAAGGTCTGACCATTATCGATACCAGCTGGAACATCCACTTCCAGTTTGACCGATTTTCTGACTCTGCCCATTCCCTTACATTTATCGCAAGGGGTCTTGATGATTTTACCGGTACCGGAACATTTCGAGCAGGCTTTTACGCTCTGGACTACGCCAAACGGAGTACGCTGCTGAACGCGGACCTGACCAGAACCATGACATTCCGGACAGGTTTCAGGAGAAGTACCCTTTGCCGCACCAGTACCAGAACACTCTTCACACTTTATCAAACGGCTGAAACTGATTTCTTTCTTGCAGCCTTTTGCAGCTTCCATAAAGGAAAGCGCAATATCAATGTTGATATTGTTTCCTCGGATTGGTGCGTTTGGATTTCTGGTACGACTGGAACCGCCGAATCCACCGAATCCGCCGCCGCCAAAAAAGCTGTCGAAGATATCACCGATATCTCCAAAGTCAAAGCCGCCTGCGCCAAATCCGCTGCCGCCGCCATAGCTCGGGTCAACACCAGCATGACCAAACTGGTCATAACGGGCACGTTTCTCCGAATCCGAAAGGACAGCGTAAGCTTCATTTACTTCTTTGAATTTTGCTTCTGCTTCTTTATCTCCAGGGTTCAAGTCTGGATGGTACTGCTTTGCCAGTTTACGGTATGCCTTTTTCAGCTCATCGTCTGTGCATCCCTTTTGTACCCCCAGCACCTCATAATAATCTCTTTTTTCCTCTGCCACTCTGTTCACCTACTTTTTCTTTGCTAAAAGAAAAAGTAGGCAAAAAGAAAAGTGTTTGTCTCTCAGGCCACTTTTCTGAATACTTCTGTCTGTTCTCCCCCATCAGAGTATTTTTACTCTTCTGAAAGAAAAGGCAGGCAAAAAGAAAAGTGTTTGTCTCTCAGGCCACTTTTCTGAATACTTCTGTCTGTTCTCCCCCATCAGAGTATTTTTACTCTTCTGAAAGAAAAGGCAGGCAAAAAGAAAAGTGTTTGTCTCCCAGGCCACTTTCCTGAATATTCCTGTCTAATCTCCTCCATCAGAGTATTTTTACTCTTTTGAAAGAAAAGCAGACCTAAAAGAAAAGTGTTTGTCTCCAAAGTCACTTTTCTGAAATATCCAACTGCGTACTTTCTCTTTTAGGTTTCGGTTTATCTTTCCGATCACTTATTCATGTACATGCCATGAGGATTGGAGTATTGCCCCAATCCTCATCAACACGATTTAGCGATTAAACTTCTTTGAAATCAGCATCTACAAAGCCGTCGTTGTTCTGGTTGCCGTTATTGTTGTTCTGAGCACCCATGTCAGGACCTGGCTGACCAGCCTGTGGATTTACATTCTGGTACAGTTTTGCAGATACATCATAGAATTTCTTCTGGAGATCTTCCTGTTTTGCTTTGATGTCGTCGATGTTGGAGCCTTTTACTGCTTCTTTCAGAGCGTTGAGTTTGGTTTCCAGTTCGCTCTTATCAGCAGCATCGATCTTGCCATCAAGTTCGTTCAGAGTTTTTTCTGTCTGGAAGATCATCTGATCTGCGCCGTTGCGGATATCAACTTCTTCACGCTGTTTCTTATCAGCTTCTGCATACTGCTCTGCTTCTTTTACAGCTTTATCGATGTCGTCTTTGGACATGGATGTGGAAGAAGTGATGGTGATGTGCTGTTCTTTACCAGTACCAAGGTCTTTTGCAGATACATGAACGATACCGTTTGCATCGATATCAAAGGTTACTTCGATTTGTGGAGTACCTCTCATTGCTGGAGCGATACCATCCAGACGGAACATACCCAGTGTCTTGTTGTCTTTTGCCATTTCACGTTCGCCCTGCAGAACATGGATATCAACGGATGTCTGGTTATCAGCAGCAGTTGTGAAGATCTGGGATTTCTTGGTTGGGATGGTGGTATTTCTCTCAATGATCTTGGTGGATACGCCGCCGAGGGTTTCCAGGCCAAGGGACAGTGGAGTAACGTCGAGCAGCAGCAGACCTTTTACTTCGCCAGCCAGAACGCCGCCCTGGATAGCAGCACCAACAGCAACACATTCATCTGGGTTGATACCTTTGAATGGATCTTTGCCGGTGATTCTCTTAACAGCTTCCTGTACAGCTGGGATACGGGTAGAACCGCCAACCAGCAGAACTTTGTTCAGGTCGGATGGGCTCAAACCTGCATCGGACAGAGCCTGATTTACTGGACCCATGGTTTTTTCAACGAGGTCTGCGGTCAGTTCATTGAATTTAGCACGGGTGATGTTCATGTCAAAATGTTTTGGACCGGTAGCATCAGCGGTAATGAATGGCAGGTTAACGTTAGCCTGGGTCATGCCGGACAGTTCGATTTTAGCTTTTTCAGCAGCCTCTTTCAGTCTCTGCATAGCCATCTTATCGCCGGAAAGGTCGATACCGTTTTCTTTCTTGAATTCTTCAACAAAGTAGTTGATCAGTCTCTGGTCGAAGTCGTCGCCGCCCAGTCTGTTGTTACCAGCAGTTGCCAGAACTTCCTGTACGCCGTCGCCCATTTCGATGATGGATACATCGAAAGTACCACCGCCAAGGTCGTATACCATGATCTTCTGATCAGTTTCTTTATCAACGCCGTAAGCCAGAGCAGCTGCGGTAGGCTCGTTGATGATACGTTTTACATCCAGGCCAGCGATCTTACCAGCATCTTTGGTTGCCTGACGCTGTGCGTCGGTGAAGTATGCAGGAACGGTGATAACAGCTTCTGTTACAGGCTCACCCAGATATGCTTCTGCGTCAGCTTTCAGTTTCTGCAGAATCATTGCAGAGATCTCTTGTGGTGTATAGGATTTGCCGTCGATGGTTACTTTGTAGTTAGTACCCATTTCACGTTTGATCGAGCTGATGGTTCTGTCAGCGTTTGTAACTGCCTGACGTTTTGCAACCTGACCGATCATTCTTTCGCCTGTTTTGGAGAAAGCAACAACGGATGGGGTTGTACGAGCACCTTCTGGATTAGCGATTACGACTGGTTCGCCGCCTTCCATAACGGCTACGCAGGAGTTTGTTGTACCTAAGTCAATACCAATAGTTTTTCCCATGATGAATTACCTCCATTTTTTCTATAAATCAAATGATATGTTTAACAAAATTTAGTTTGCAACTTTGACCATTGCATATCGAACAACGCGGTCACCGATTTTATAGCCTTTCTGCAAAACCTGTGCAACCACATTTTCGCCATAGTTTTCATCCTCCACATGCATCACTGCATTGTGAAGATCCGGATTAAAGGTTTCGCCTTCCTTACCGATTTCTTCTACCGAAAGATCAGTCATCGTTTTGATGAACGACTGGAAGATCATTTCGATTCCCTTCTTAAAAGCCTCATCCGAGCACTCGGTCTGCATTGCTCTTTCGAAGTTATCGATGATCGGTAAGAACTTTTCAACGGTGTCTGCCTTTGCCTGCGGATAGATCGCATCCTTTTCCTTGATGGAACGTTTGCGATAGTTATCATATTCTGCCAGGGTACGCAGCAGCTTGTCGTTTAATTCGTCAATCTGCTTTTGCAGCTTTTCCTCTGCGGTTGGCTCCTGTTCTTTCTGTTCTTTTTGAACTTCCTGTGTTTCCTGCACAACTTCCTGCTCAGATGCAGTTTCCGGTGTGTTCTCCGGAACATTGTCCTGTGCTTTCTTCTTCACATCCATTCTCCTTTTCGTGTTTTGTTTTATTTGATGTAGTATTAACTAATTCAGATGCTGTTCCTCCATCGTTTCGCTCAAGAGCTCGCCGAGCATCTTCGCAAAATATTCGATATGCGGAATCAGCTTCGGATATTCCATCCGCACCGGACCAATCAGCGCCAAAGTACCGCATCGGGAGGACCCGATATTGAACTTCGCAACCACCACAGTGGAGTTGGAAAGCTCCATGCTGCTGTTCTCTTTTCCGACCGAAACCTTGACTTCATAGTTGCCGTCCGGAATCAGGTCGATTGCTTTTTGCTTCTGTGAAAGCAGCAACACCAGATCCTTCGAGAAATCCTTCATCTCGTCGTAAGAGAGGAGGTTGGTTGTTCCCTTTGCACAAAACTGGCCATCATTGATCTCCTTGCACAAAGAATAGATGGCGGAAAGCAGGGTGGTGAACACCTCGGTGTAATCCCCAAAAGCAAAAGCCACCGAATTGATGTATGCATCGGAAATTTCCTTGAGACTTCTGCCTGCCAACCGGTCGTTTGCAAAACTGGTAAAGAATTCACAGATGTTCTGCGTTACCTGGAAATCAACCCTGCACACTCGGCTCTTGACCGAACCGTTCGAGGCAATCACCATGATGATGACCGTTCGTTCGGCTGCCGGAATCAGTTGAATTCGTTTGACGAATACCTCCGGCGGTGTGCTGGTCGAAGAGATAGTCGCGCAGTGGGTATAATCCGCAAGTGCCTGTGCTGCATCCGAAAGCAGTTTGTCAGGGTCCGGATCGCGGACATTGAACATTGCTTCAATCGACGCCATTTCCATCGGGGAGATCGGACTTGGCTGCATCAGATGATCGATGTAGTACCGATAACCCATATGGGATGGAACCCTTCCTGCCGAGGTGTGCGGCTGCTCGAGAAGTCCCATCTCAAACAGCGCTGCCATATCATTTCGGATGGTCGCAGGAGAAGCGGTGATATCCAAAAGAGCTGCGATTCTTTTGGAGCCGACCGGCTCGCCTGTTCGCGTGTATTCTTCAATGATAGCCTTGAGAATCTTTTGTTTTCTGTTATCCAGTTCCAAAGCCATCACCTCTTTTTCTTCTTTAGCACTCTTATCTCTCAAGTGCTAAACATAATTTAACACTATTTTTCCCATCTGTCAAGGGATTTTTCGTGCTTTCATAATTTTTTAACAACTCTTTTACCTCTTATCCGATATTTGACGTTTTTTCCTGTTTTTCAAAATCTTTTTGCCAAAATATTCCCCTTCTTCTTGCGGCATCCACCTTTTGTGTGGTAAACTTTTGATTGTATTATGATAAATGTCACACGAATATTTTCTCAGGAAAGGCTGAATATTATGAACCAAAATCAAATCAATCCCGAGAAGGAACCGCTCCTTTCCTCCTCCCCAAGCGATGACACTCCTGCTTCTCTGTACTGCAAGGAAAGGCCTCTGCCGGAAAGCAAAAGAAACATCTCCATAAAACACCTGCTGTTTTATCTTGCGGTAATTTTGTTATCCTGCATCTATCTGTTTGTGGGATACCATCTATCGGTGGACAAAGCAGGGCTTTTCCGCAATGAGATGCAGGTCACCTCTTCGGTTGCCAGAGTCACCGAGATTCTGCATGACCGAAACGATATGGGAGAAATCGGCGGACATGTTTATTATGAACACGTCATCACCTTCCAAGCAGACATTCTTTCCGGGGACGGAAAAGGACAAAGCGTGAAAGCTCTTCAAAAAATCGACAACCTGACTGGAAATGGAATGCGTCCTGTCAGTGTGGGAGACAAAATTTTTCTGTTCCAGACAAACCCTGAAGACAACATTGAATGGGAAGCTGGCGACTTCTATCGCTCCGACTCTATCCTGATTCTTGCTGCTGTCTTTTTGCTGGGTCTGTTGGTGTTCGGACGTTCCAAGGGACTTAAGACCATCCTTTCGCTGGTCTTTACCTGTCTTGCCATCTTTGTCGTATTTGTTCCTGCCATTCTTGCCGGATATAACGCCTACTTTGTTTCGATCATCACCTGCCTGTTCACCATCGCCATGACATTGGCACTGGTCAGCGGTCCAAGCCGAAAGAGCCTGTCCGCTGCACTGGGATGTGCCGGCGGTGTCATGGTTGCCGGAATCCTTTCCTTCTTTATGGATCATGTGATGAAGCTGACCGGATATCTCAACGACGAGACCATGTACGTTTCCCTGCTCAATGAATCTTCTCCGATCGATCTGCGTGCAATCATCTTTGCCGCCATCATCATCGGAGCAATGGGGGCAACTATGGACGTTGCGATGGACATCACTTCCTCCCTGTTCGAGATTCACCGCAAAATCCCTGATATTTCTTTCTGGCATCTGGTACAGTCCGGATTCAATATCGGCCGCGATATTATGGGCACTATGGCAAATACGTTGATTCTGGCTTACATCGGTTCTTCCCTTACCACCGTTTTGCTGTACGCGAGCTATCAGGCATCGCTTGAGCAGCTGTTAAACCGTGAGCTCATCATCGTCGAGCTGCTTCAGGCACTTTCGGGCAGTATCGGTATTTTGTGCACCATCCCAATTTCCGCATTCATTGCATCCGGTTTATGTTGTATGAAAAAAAGAGTAATAAAAAAAGAGGCTTAATGCCTCTTTTTTTATTACTAGGATAAAACAACCCCATATTATTTAAAGATTTATTCCTACTTTTTACATAATTTAACAGTATAAATTTCCTGCACCGGGAATGTTACTTTAACCAGACCTATCTCCACAAATTCTCCGCTCATTTTCCGAAACTCGTGTAAGATCAATTCACTTGCTTGAAAAAAAGCTTCCTCTTTGTCTTCTCTGGTCAGTGCAACTGTACAATGCGGCACCCATTGATCTGGGCAATAATACTCCCACCCTTGTGTATCAAAACCATTTAAACTGTTATGCAGTTCTCTTTGAAATTGATACATACCACTGGTCATCGTAGGAGAAAGAAAAATTGTTTTGCTGTCATTAAACATACCGACCGAATCAATGGATACCGGCAGTGTTTGATGGTTTTGTGCAAATGATTTCAATTTTTCGATACATAAATTTTCATCGACATCATGAAAACACGCCAAAGTAAGGTGTGGTCGTGTTTTCCACTCTAAAAATTTTGTACTGATTTTCTTTTGTGCAATCATTTCTGCTAATGCAGAAATCTTATTTTGTGTTTCTTCATCGTAATACAATTCAACTGCGTACTGCATACCAATCTCCTTTCAAAACATTTTAAGCTAGAAAAACAGCCAGAGGACATCCATTACACCTATCCTCTGGCTTGTTTTTTGATAAACTTATGGATTATAGCAAAAGATACCGTTATTGTTCGTTTAATGAAATTACATGGCATGGGATCTGTGCCAGACTCAGCATTTCCCGCTCTCTGCTATGACAGCTAAACAGAAGAATCTGCCGCTGTTTGTCCTCCAGCAGGTAGGAGAGCAGCCGCGCAGTGCGCTCATCATCCAGCTGGGTAAAGCTGTCGTCAAAGATGACCGGCACACGGTTTTCTCCACACAGAAGATCCAGCAGTTCCAGACGCATCACCAGATAGATCAGATCGGCACTTCCACTGCTGAGAGAAGAAACATCCACCAGTTTACCGCTCTTCTTGTCCTCCAGACGAACACCCAAAGTCTGGTCGATTACCGCTCTGCTGTAACGGGAATTGGTAATTCGCTCGATCGCTTTGGAAACTCTGGCGTTAAGCTGTGGAGCAAAATCCCGATGCAGCTGACCGCTGAGTGAGAGCAGTTTTTCCTTTGCAAGCGCGATTGCGTCCAGCTCCAACTGATACTTTTTGCATCGGCTGCGCACCTCATCCAATTCTGCCTGAACCTGTCCGGTCGGACGCTGGCTTTCTTCTCTTCCCCTGCGAACACCTTCCAGCTCTGCGGCCTGTTTGCCCAGTTCGGACAGCTTTTCATTGAGTGCTGCAAGCTTTTCTCTGGTTTCCCTGCGGTCGGGTGAGATATCCGATTCCCCTGCTTTCTGGGAACGAACATTCTGCTCAAGCTCCTCAAAGCTGTATCCACCCAGTGTTTCGGTCAAGAGTTCTTTCTGAAGCTTCAGCTCAACACTGACTTCATCCAAACGGCGTTTGCCCTGACGACACTTTTCCAAATCATCCGCAGACTGCGCTCCGGCTGCACGACAGGAATCCACTGCCTGTTGGATAGAGGTATTGATCTGCTCGATCTGATTTTTGCAGTTTTCTTCCTCCTGCATGATTTGCTGCTGCTGTAAATGCAGACGCTGTAAATCGGTGCGGATTCGTTTTGCCTGATTGACCGATTCCCGCAGCGATTTTAAGCGGACTTCGTCGGCAGACTGTACATTCTTTTCTGGCTGAGAATCCTCCGCCCAAACCATTTCCTGTTCTTCCGAAACGGTTTCTGTTTCAGAAGATTCCTGTACGTTATCTTCCTCATTAAGTGGAGCAGCTTTTGCAGTCAGGCGACCAAGGTAGGCGCTGATTTCTGCATCCAGCTGGTTCACACGCTGATTCTTGGAGAGGATTTCTTCCAACAGGAGATTCTCCTGTTCCTCAAACTGCTTGATTTTATAATTATTGATCTGTACCTTGCCAAGCATCTCTTCCAGACAGGCAAGCGGATCAACCTCATGGGAAAGCTGATAATCTTCCAATATATCCTGCTGCATCTGACAGATGCGCTCAAGACTCTCCCCTTTTCTTCCCTTACCGGAAGCTTTGCGCAAAGTCAACAGAAGAATAAGCCCTGTTGCACTGGCAACTATTCCAATCAGGATTGCACCGTATGCTGCCGCTGCCGGAACCATCTCGCCGCCAAATAGCGCCGCTGCCACCCCTGCCAACACAAATACCAGACCGAACACCAGCACGAAAATTCCGGCAGTATTGGATTTTTCCGGCTGTTTTTCCTGCTTCATCTGTTCCAGCCTGCGATATTCCTGCATATCCTCTTCCAGCTTCTGCCCGTCCATTTGGGAGAGCTTGCTGCGGTGGAATGCAACATTAGTCTTTTTGATCTGCAGCTGATACAGCTCATCCCGAAGCTGTTCGAGATTTTTGTGCCGTTCAAACATCAGGTCAAACTGTGAGAGAGTTTCTTCATCTGCTCCTGAAACTTCCAATGTCCGGTAGAGGTTGTTCAGTTCCTGAATCCGGTGGTTGAGCTCTTCCAAAGCTCGTCGATATTTTTCCAGTGTTCGGGTGATCTGTGCCTTTGCACCCAGACGTTTCTGCGCCTGATCGATTATCTCCGGATCAACATCCTGATAGATGCGATATTTTTCCTGTTCCTTCTCGATGCGCTCAATTCGCACCCGAAGATTCTGCGCTTTTAAATAGCGTCCGCCAAGTTCTTTGGCTGCGCTTTCCCGGATCTGTGCTTCCAGTAAGCTCTTTTCCTTTTCCAGTTGCTGGATTTCCCCGCTTAAGCTTTTGCCCTGCTCGCAGAGATTCTGATACTCGGCTTCATTTTTTTCCGCTTCTTCCAGCTCCTCTACAAGCTCCTTTTCCCGAAGACTTTCGATTCCATACGGGGTCTTGCTCTTTTTAGGGCTGCCGATCTGCTCTGCTTTGCTGTCCAGCTGGTGGATTACTGCACTTAATGACAGGCTGGAATCAGCTGTTTTCATCATGGACAGCAGCTTGTCGCTGACCTCCGCAGAAAATCCCGATTCCTGCGCCACACTTGCACAGGTCATCTGCGCGATGTTTGCGGTATTATTGAAAGCAGTTTTGCTCAAACCCAGCAGCTTTTCTCCCACCTGCACCTGACGGGTGACGGTATTGTAGGCAAAATCCAGTGTCAGGTCATCTCCGGTCAGATCATCGTAGACCTTGACCGATTCGCTGTCCTTATCAAAGGTGCGCTCGATGCGCCAGGTTCGTTCCTCGTTGCGGCAGACCAGCACGCCACGGTAGCTTCCACCATCCCACGGCTGGTATTTGTCCCGATGCGGCGTATAGCTGCGGCGTTTGGCTCCCGGCTGGAAAAAGCCGTAAAACATACCGGTCAAAAACGCCTGTATAGTGCTTTTTCCCGCCTCGTTTGGGCCTTCCAGCAGATTCAGTCCTGGCGAAAGCTCGATGGTTCGATCCCGAAACTTTCCGAAGCCGATCAGCTGCATCCGAATAATTTCCAGATTCTGCATTCTATCCCTCCTCCCGTTTTTGTTTGTTGTCCAAACCAGGATTCGATTGCGGTTCTCTCTGGCTTAACAGTGCTTCTAATCCATAATAGAGTGCTTTTTCTTCCAGTTCACGCTCTGCGTCGAGCTTTTCTCCATCCTCTGCGCCCGACTCCCTTCTCAAAAAGCTGCCGATGAAATCACCGATCAGGTTGCCCTGATTTTCCCGGTAGAGAGCATCTATATCGTACTGAGGGCGGGTCTTGTCCTCAATGCTGCAAAAATATTCCTTGTAGCGCAGATCATCCTCGATCTTTTCGATGTTCCAGCGCGCACCCAAAGGATAGTTTCCTTCCAGAGTCACCGTATAGATGTGGTGCGGGTCCTCGCGGATGATAGCGGAAGCAATGCGGTCGGAGATGCTCATTTCGGAGTCGTTTTCCCCAACCTGAACACTGAGCTGACGGTACTCCCGCTGAGAAAACGGTACAAACTGAACACGGCGGCGTTCTCCCTCTACATCAACCATCATAAATCCGTGCTCTCCGCTCTCTCCAAAATCCAGCGGCTCCGGCGAACCGGAATAGTAAACATTCGGCGCCACACACTGCATCTTGTGAATATGTCCCAGTGCCACATAGTCAAATCCTGCCTCCGAAAGCTTCTGGGCATCCAGTGGGAGATAACGGCTTTTTGTGAGTGCATCGGCATGCAGCATCAGGATCTGATACTGACCGGACTGGGTGGATGGTTTTGGAATCTCAATCGGCTCTGGCATTTCCTTCTGATCCCAGCTGTGATAAGTAATGATTGTGCGATAAGCGGAAAGTGCCACCCTGCCGCTTCCGGGAGCTGCGAGATAAAAGCGTTTGCTCCAATCAATCTTCTGATAGGCGCTGTTTTTCGTCTGCGGGTCATGATTACCCGAAATTGCCACAATGACTGCGTGCTCCAGCCGCTCGATCATTGCATTAATGTTGCGCAGTTCCTCCACGCGCAGTTCCTCGCTGTTAAGAAAGTCGCCGCAGCAGAGGATGAAGTCCACCTGATTCTGGTTGGCAAAGTCAATCAGGCGGGAAAATGTATCCAGTAATTCCTGTCTCCGGCGATGGGCAAACTGCTGCCCATAGCGGGAAACAGGAAAAGTTTTTCCCAAATGCAGGTCGCTGATATGCAGAAACCTCATGGTGCTCCTCCTTGCAAAATAGACAAATAAAAAGGTTTACTTATGACAAGTATACCATAAAATTCCTTTCTTTACAAGGAAGCTTCCATCGAATGACAGCGTTTTTTCCTTAAAACGAAATGGTTCTTGTATTGTGACTATAAAACGAACTTTTAAATGCTATCTTGAAAAACATTTTAATTGGGGTTATCTTGTTCCTGGCATCGATGTACAAAACTGAAAGGTACGATAAACATGATACTCCCCATTAAAACACACCTGGAAACGCTTCCTCCTATGGACGTTTTTTATCTGCGAAGAACCGGATGCTATGGAGAAGAAAACACTCTTTTGATGAAACGCTTTCAAAAGTGGATGAAAACCCATCATCTTTATTCGAGCGATGCTGTTATTCTTGCTCTTGCTTTGGACAACCCTGAAACCACACCGCCGGACTCCTGCCGCTACGATGTCTGTTCCCCGCTTTGTAGGGAATTTCTCTGCCTTGCGGATATCCCTTCTGACATGAAAACCCGACAGCTGGCTGGAGGAAGTTATCTTGTTTTTGAGCTGGAACATACTGCTGAGGCGATTCAAGAAGCTTGGGCCAAATTTCCGGAAGAATTAAATCGTCTTGGATATCAGTTAGACCCTTCCCGACCCATTATGGAGCGCTACTTTCGACAGATGGTGGAAAACCATTTGTGTCAGTTGTGTGTTCCGATTTTATAAAGATGCTATACAGAAAAAACAGGAACCGAAATCGGTTCCTGTTTTTGTTTTAAGCCTGATAAATTTTTTCGAGCGATTCAAATGTCCAGTAAACTTTCAGTTTTTGCTTTGGCATTGCTTTTCCGGCAGGAATTACAATCTTTTTACCATTGTGCGTGATAATCAGCGTGATTTTCTCGCGATACAGCGTTTCCATCATGCTTGCCGGCATATAAGTAATATCTTTTGGAACAAACAGACGCATTGTTTTTCCATCCGGCGTTGTGCGCACCTTTGCTTTTGCATCCTGCCAGAAATTATATGCTTCCACCGCTTTTTTATCTGCTGGGTTTGGTTTTTCGGATTCGTAGTTTACTGCGGAGGAAGAGGAACTGGAAGAATTGCTGGAGGTTCCTTTATCTGGATTGGATGGGGTTGGGTCGGGGGTTGGGGTTGGAATGTTGTCGTCGTTGATGACGGTAAAGGAAAGATTAAATGTCAGTTGTTCTATTTCTGTATTGTCTACAGGTTCTCCTATTGGTTCTTTATCATACAAAACGTAGTTACCTGCTTTATCTCCTAACTGAACAGATACTAATTCATATACTCCACTTGGTTCATATTCTGATACCTTCAAAGTCAAAACTGTTGGATTCCTATAATCCTCAGCCCATGCATCAAGCCGTTTCTTTGTTTTTGGGTTTACAAAGGTCGCATCACAATAATCAATACCTGATTCTTCCTCTGTTGCATCAATTGTTACGGTAAGGGTTTCTCCTGCCTTTACTGTATCACTATTCAGTGTAATACCTGTTAATATCGGTGCTGTTACATCTGCAATATACGGCTCAACCTCTGTTTGATTCTCTGTTTCTGTTACCGGTTGCGCTGCAAACACATTAATCGGCATGCTGATTGCCATGGATGCGACTAACAACAACGATAATATCTTTTTGTAGTCCATTCTTTTTTACCTCCTATATTTCACTTTCAACTATTATTATAGTATGTATCCTTTCCAAATGCAATACCTATACTATTATTTATAGTTATATTATCATTATAGTACACTTTTACTACTTATTCAAGTCCTTAAGGACTTGAAGTTTGTGTTCTGACTCGTCTTTTTTCGCTACTCTTTAAAGGGGTGGTTTTATTTTGAACATTGATTACCAAACATTAAGCAAGCGTATCTCCGACCTTCGACGAAAAAAAGGATTAACACAAGAGTCATTAGCAGAAAAAACAGAACTTTCAAGTAACTATATCTCTCATATCGAAAACTCCCGCTCCATCCCCAGTCTGGAAACCTTGATGAAACTTTGCAGCGCGCTGGATATCACACCGGATGAGGTCCTGCTTGGTACAAAACAGGATATGGAAAACTATCTGCAATCAGATATTCAGAAAAAGCTGATTCTTTGCACCCCAAAGGAGCGAAGAATGGTCAGCCGATTCATCGACCTGCTTCTGGAAGAGCGGGAAGAGAAAAACTAAAAATGATCTCTTACGCAAAAAAGAGGCACAGCCGTTTGGCTGTGCCTCTTCTCTATTTTTTCTTAAGCAATAGTTACCTTGTGGAATACCTTTTTGCCTTTTTTGAGGATGATGTGGCCCTCTGCAAAAGCATCCTTGGAAACAGCTGCGTCAAAAGCAGTTACCTTTTCATCATTTACCGAGATACCGCCCTGTTTGATTAATCTCTTTGCTTCTGCCTTGGATGGAGCAAGCTCGGTTTTAACCAGCAGGTCTGCAACCAAAATGCTGCCATCTGCAAAGTCTGCATCGGTGAGCTCGGTTGTTGGCATGTTTTCGGTGTTGCCGCCGGAAACAAACAGAGCCTTGGAAGCATCCAGTGCTTTCTGTGCTTCTTCTGTGCCGTGTACCATTTCGGTAAGTGCAAATGCCAGACGCTCTTTTGCAACGTTGAGCTGTGCGCCTTCCCAGCTTTCCATTGCCTCGATCTCTTCGATCGGGATAAAGGTCAGCATCTTCAGGCACTTGATAACGTCAGCATCATCCACATTTCTCCAGTACTGGAAGAAATCGTATGGGGAAGTTTTCTGTGCATCCAGCCATACTGCGTTGCCTGCGGTCTTGCCCATTTTCTTGCCCTGAGAGTCGGTCAGCAGGGTGATGGTCATTGCGTAAGCGTCTTTGCCCAGTTTGCGGCGGATCAGCTCGGTACCGCCCAGCATGTTGCTCCACTGGTCATCGCCGCCGAACTGCATGTTGCAGCCGTAGTGCTGGAACATGTGGTAGAAGTCGTAGCTCTGCATAATCATGTAGTTAAATTCCAGAAAGCTCAAACCTTTTTCCATACGCTGTTTGTAGCATTCTGCGGTGAGCATACGGTTTACCGAGAAGCATGCACCAACTTCGCGCAGCAGTTCGATGTAGTTGAGGTTCATCAGCCAGTCTGCGTTGTTGAGCATCAGTGCTTTGCCCTCACCGAATTCGATGAAGCGCTCCATCTGGCGTTTGAAGCATTCTGCGTTGTGAGCGATGTCCTCTTTGGTCAGCATCTTTCTCATGTCGGTACGGCCGGATGGGTCACCGATCATGGTGGTACCGCCGCCGATCAGTGCGATTGGACGGTTGCCAGCCATCTGCAGACGTTTCATCAGGGTCAGTGCCATAAAGTGACCAGCGGTCAGGCTGTCTGCGGTACAGTCAAAGCCGATGTAGAAGGTTGCTTTTCCGTTGTTGATCAGTTCCTTGATTTCTTCCTCGTCGGTCACCTGCGCGATCAGACCGCGGCGGACCAGTTCTTCGTAAGTTGTCATTGTTGTTTCCTCCTGTTTTTTCTAATTTGTTTTGGAAATTTTTCTACGGAGGACGTTTTTCCCGAAAATAAGAAAAGCCCTCCGCTTTGATACCGAACAAATCGGCAAAAGCAGAGGGCGAAAAAACGCGTTACCACCTCTATTTACTGTATCCTCACGGATACAGCCTCAGCAGGTACATCCTTGTTGGTCAAGTTATACCCTAATCCCGTAACGGAGATTAACCGACCGCGCCTACTGAAAGATAAAACTCTTTGTTTGGGCGGCAGCTCGGGGAGGTATTCATAAGTCATCGCCACGCTTCCTTGCACCAACCGGAAGCTCTCTGTGAGGCTTTGGAAATACTACTCTTTCCCGTCATCGCCATTGAAAAGGATTATAATACAAAATTTCATCCTTGTCAACCCCAGGCTGAGCCTGGACGCCGTTCGCGTTGTCGGTTTTATCAAAACCGCAAATTCCGTTCTCGCGCAGCTCGCTCATCCTCCGGATTCGCTCGTCTCAAATAAGCCCGGAGAATTACGGCTGAGCCTGGACGCCGTTCGCGTTGTCGGTTTCATCAAAACCGCAAATTCCGTTCTCGCGCAGGTCGCTCATCCTCCGGTTTATCGAAACTAGCGTTTGCGCAGTGTTGCTCCAAGTCCAGCCAGTGCCGCCGCTGCTGCAATCATGGCAATTACTGCGCCGCTGCCCTCGCCGGTGCTCGGGTTTGGCTTAGCCGTATCAACTGCTTCTGTCTCTGCTGGCTGGGTTGGGGTGGTCGGCTCGTCTGCAGGCTGCTGGGCTGCTGGGGATTCTTCCTGTGCCGCTGGCGTTTGCTGTTCGGTCAGAACATAGTTGCCCAGCTGTTTCAAGGTCCAAACAGCCTGATATTTTGTCGGTGCGGATTCTGCATATACCGTCACCTCGTCGCCGTCCTGATTGTAGAAGGTGACGTTTACACCGTTTTCGCGGATTGCCTGGATGACATCGCTCGGAATTTCCTTATGGATTCCAATATAGATGCGCAGCGAGTCGCCCTCATCTGCCTTTTTGATCTTGTTGATGGTTCTGTTCCAGAAATCGCGGGTCGCCTGCTCGTAGCTTGTCTGTGCATCTTCCACGTCAGGATAGGTGCTTTCGCCTGTGCTGCCCCCGCTGGTTGTGCCGGTGGATGGAACTTCCGGTTTTGTCGGCACGCTTGCTTTCTGTACGGTAAGGCTGGCAGAGATAGTCGCGGTTGCATTGTTGGATGCAGTAACATCGATGTTCTCACTGTATGTTCCCGCAGTCAGTCCAGCCTTTGGCTGTACGGTAAAGGTGGCAGTACCATTCGCCGGCAGGGTAAATGTGGAGAGATTGCTCACCTCAAAATGTTCCGTAGATACAGGTTCATTCAGGGTCAAAGGCTGATTGCCGTTATTGGTGATGGTCACCGTCTGGGAAGCCGGTGTGTAGCCCTCGGTGAGAGTGCCAAAATCTAATTTTAACGGGTCAGCAGTAATGCTGTAAACCGGTGCAACACCGATTGTCAGGGTAAATTCCTTGCTGTCGCTTCCTGCATTATTGGTCGCGGTCACGGTAAATTTGTAGGTACCCGCAGTGGTCGGGGTACCGGTAATTTTACCATCTTCGCTCAGCCTCAACTCCGTAGGCAGATTGCCGCTGGTGACACCCCATTTAATGTTGTTGCCTGTGGCTGTAAGGGCCTGATTGTATGCTGTGTCCACTGTGCCGTCTGACAGGCTATCTGTGGTAATCTTCGGAGTAACTGTACCGCTGCCGCCCACCTCACCGGTCAGCGTACCGTTGTTGATAATGGCGCCAGCATTATTCAGAGCGCTGGTGTTGTTCAGAGTACCGTTGTTGTTCAGGGTGCCGGTGTTGTTCAGGGTGCCATTGTTATTCAAAGTGCCATTGTTATTCAAAGTGCCATTGTTATTCAAAGTGCCATTGTTCGTTAAAGTTGCGTACTGAGGAATAGTTAAGGTCACTCCATTATCGAGCGTCAGGGTTTGACCTTCCCCCACAGTCACCCTAATATTACTAGCCGCAATGTTGAGGTCCTGTGTCAAAGTAAATGTATCTCCGTAGATTTTTCCCTCATTTTGTATTAAAAACAAGCCTTTGCAATTTTCTGCTATGTTGTTAATCTCACCAGTGGAAGAAATCACTGCATGACCGTCTGTGCCAGTGGAAAGAGTTCCAATAAAGTCCCCATGGAGATCCACAAATCCGCCGGAAATAGTAGTGGTCCTAACAGCAATACTATTACCATAATATCCGTTTCCCGAGGCACTTACATAACCATCCGTAATAGTAAGGGAATCGGCGGAGATTCCTGTGTTGCTGCCGATCGCTGTTATCTTGCCGCCGGCAATTGTCAAAGTCGGCGTCCCGTAGTTTGCTTCTTTGATACCAGCATCCGTGCCGTTGGCGGTCAGAGAGCCCATCGTTTCTTTCTCGGTGGACTGCGCATAGATGTACATATTACTGCCTTTTGTTAACAGAATACCTCCGTTCACGGTAAGGTTGCAGCCGTCCTCCAAAATCAGATACACATTGTCGCTGACCGTAACCGGCTGGTCGATGGTGATGTCGCCTTGTGCTACATACCAACCATTTGTCCACTGGGTATCACTATTTGTAACCTGTGTAGCACTGGCAGTGGTTTGTTGTGTTCCATTCTCGTCCAGATAGGTGATATTCTCCACCGTTGCCGCCAGCGGTGCGGCGCGCATCATCAAAGGCGCACCCTTGCAGGCGGTCAAATCCGCTCCCTCTGCCCCACAAACCGGACAGTCAGGGTTGATGTTACCCTCTGTACAGAGGGTAGTACAGGAGCACTGCTCCTGTGCGCTCATCCCGATGGTCATATCGCTGTTCTCCCCGCCGTCAGCCAGTGCGGTCAGACCTGTGGTCAAACCTGTGGTCAGAGCGATGCACACCGCGGTCAGCAGGGCAAAAAATCTTTTTTTCATCTTTTCCTCTCCTTTTCTTCTTATGTCGATTATACGCCTTTTTCTTTTTATTATATCACGCCAAAGTATCAATGACTATCCTTTTGATTATTCTTTTTTAAAAAAATTAAAAAAGTATTATTTCTCCTCATTTTTTCTATCCCTTTCAGGAGAGCGTCCATCCAGCAGTTAAAACGGACAACTTTCCTCACTGCACGAAAAAGAGGACTTCGATTTTCCCGAAGTCCTCTTTTTTCCATCATATTACCATCTTGTATGTTAGATATCATTTCTTGGGTGCTCGCTCATCTGCCAGAAGTGCAGCTCATGCATTGAGCAGGCAAAAAAGATTTCCTTGCAGCGAAGTCTCCGCTCCGGTGTCAGATTCTGACAAACCTTTTTGGTAAACTGAATCCATTCTTCGCACGCCTGTTCATATTCATCACTTGCGTAATCACGAACCAGCTGCCAATAGATGGTATCCTTTACCTGAGGATACTGCTTTAATAAGCGCTTGAAAATCCAGGAGTAGCTGAGCATACATGGCAGACATGCCATCATGCACTCTGCTTCGCCCTCACCCTCTTCTGCTGCGCGCAGCATGGTCTGGGTGTATTCGCGGTTTTCCCTTCTCTGTTCCAGCTTCTGCACCTGTGCATCGTCAAGGCCAAAATGCTGCAAGTAGCGCAGGCGGGTCGCGCCTTCTCCTTCATTGACAAAGGAGAGCAGCGAATAGTAATTGCGGATGGTCTCCATATCCTTTGCCTTGAGCATACCAAGCGCAAATACTTTGGCATATTCCCGCAGGTACAGGCTGTCATCCACCATATAACCTTTCAGGCAGTCCTCCGACAAAGTACCCTTTCCCATCTGCTGCAAAAAATCGCTGTCAAGACACTGCTGCCAAATCGGCAGATTTTCCTGCATCAGCTCTTCCCAAAAGAGTTCCACATCATTCATCGACAAACTCCCCTTTCAGTGCGTACAGATGGTTCATCGGGCCCTGACCTTTTCCAAGATCGAGCATTGCTGCAAGTGCTCCGGACAGATATTCCTTTGCCCGCTGCACCGAGCGTTCCAGCGTCATTCCTTTTGCAAGGTTCGAAGCAATCGCGCTGGAGAGGGTGCATCCGGTGCCGTGGGTGTTCGGATTGTTGATTCGTTTTCCATAAAACCACCGGCCGCCGCCGTTCTCCCAAAGAAGATCATCGGCATCGTTGATATTGTGTCCGCCCTTGCACAAAACCGCACAGCCATACTTTTCGCTGATCTGTTTTGCTGCTGCTTCCATATCCGCCGAACCGGAAATAGAAACTCCGGACAGGACCTCCGCCTCTGGAATATTCGGGGTCAGCACAGTGGCAATCGGAAGCAGGTTCTGTTTGAGCGCTTCCACCGCATCCTCAGCGATCAATCGAGACCCGCTGGTTGCAACCATGACCGGGTCCACCACGATATTTTTCGCGTGGTACTGCTTTAACTTCTGCGCAATCACCTCGATGAGCGCTGCAGAGGATACCATGCCGATCTTAACTGCATCCGGATAAATGTCTGTAAAGATGCAGTCAAGCTGGTTTGCCAAAAAATCCGGGTCAGACTCCAAAATTCCATAAACGCCGGTGGTGTTCTGAGCCGTCAAGGCTGTAATCGCGCTCATGGCATAGATTCCATGCGCGGACATGGTCTTGATATCGGCCTGAATTCCGGCGCCTCCGCTGGAATCGCTTCCAGCGATCGTCAATGCTGTTTTCATAAAAAAGACTCCTCTCAGTTTTGCATTGAAGTTTTATAGCGCGACAAAAGGTGGTGCCCCCAATCTGCCGCGTAGATTTTATATCATCTGTTCTAACTGGTTTAAAAACACTGGGTCATCCAGACTTGGAAGGTAGAAGTCGCACACTGCGCGCATCTTCTGCTCGTCCGCTGCCGAAGAAGGGTCAAATACTCCCACGACCACAAAGCCTGCCTTTTTTGCTGTCTGCGCCGCATGCAGCGCATCCTCAAACACAAGGGTCTGTTCCGGAGCAGTTCCCATTCTTTCTGCTGCCTGATAGTAGATTTGCGGACTGCTTTTGGAGCCGCACTGCATACAGCTGAGCACAAACTGGAAACATTCCCATTGACCCAGCCGCTTCATTGCCTGCTCTGCCTGAGAGACCTCGCTTGCTGTTGCAATCGAGCAGGGAATTTTGTTTGAATGCAAAAACTCAAGCAACACATCTGCCCCTTTTTTGAGCGGTACAACGCTGCTGTACTCCTCATCGACCAGCTCATTTACCCGGTTTAATACCTCTTCCCGGGTACAGGGAAGCAAAAAGGTTTTGATCATGTAGTCCGCAGCTTCCTGCTTGTCCATCGCTGCAAGCTGGTAAGCCAGATCATCTGTCGGCTCTGCTCCAAAGGAGCGAACCACCTTCCCCGGAAGCACGTCCCAGATCTTCATGGAATCGACAAGGGTTCCATCCAGGTCAAAGATTGCCCCTGTGATTTTCATCGTTCCACCATTTCCTTTGCCAGAGCATGCAGCGTACTTGCTGCATTTTGAATATCCGGCTGGGCATAAATAGCCGAAACCACTGCTATTCCGCAGATTCCACTGCCTGCAAGCTGCATGACGTTGTGCTGTCCGATTCCGCCGATTGCAACGACCGGAATGCTGACAGTGCGGCAGATTTCTCCCAGCGTCTGGATGCTGACGGCATCGGCATCATCCTTGGTTCCGGTCGGGAATACCGCACCTACTCCAAGATAATCTGCTCCTGCCTGCTGAGCAAGCAGTGCCTGTTCTACCGTCTGTGCCGAAACACCCAGAATGCGGTTTGGACCGATCTTTTTGCGGACCTCCCCTGCTTCCATATCGTGCTGTCCAACATGGACTCCATCTGCATCAACTTCGACAGCCAAGTCCACATCATCGTTAATCAAAAATGGAACCTGATATTTGCGGCACAGTTCCTTGATTTCTTTTGCTTCTTTGAGAAAATGCTCATGATCCAGATGTTTTTCCCGCAGCTGAATCATGGTTGCTCCGCCTTTGAGCGATTCCTCCACCTGCCAGCTCAGTGTTTTGTCCCCAAGCCATGCCCGGTCGGTCACCGCATACAGCAGCAGATCCTTTTTATCGCAGTTCATATTTTGCACCTCGGTTCAGGGTTTCTGCGTCCATCTGATAGATTGCATCAATGATGCGGTTGCGGTAGGTTGAGTTGCCATCAGTCGGTGCCATATTGCTCCAGCCGATCTCACCTGCAAGACCCATAGAAGAAACTGCAGCAGCGGCAGCTTCCAGCTCATTTCCCGGGTTTGCGGTCAGATATGCGGTGAGCAATCCGGAAAGCTGGCATCCGGTTCCGGTGATACGGCCCATTTCCGGACGGCCATTGCGGATGACATAGCAGTGGTTCTCATCTGCAACCAGGTCAATGGCTCCGGTGATAGCAACGATGGTATGATAACGGGCAGCGGCAGCTTTTGCAAAAGCAACTGCCTCGTTTAAATTTTCTTCGGTAACGGCGTCCGCTACGTCTGCATCCACACCTTTTGTCGAACCGCTTCCAGCTACCAGAGCTTTGATCTCTGAAATATTGCCGCGGATCACAGTAAAGTGGATCTGGTCTGCAAGGTCACGGGCAGTTTTGGTACGGAGGGTACTTGCTCCTGCGCCGACTGGGTCGAGCAGAATCGGATGATTTAAGCTTTCTGCCTTCTTTCCTGCTGCAAACATCGCAGGAATAGTGCGCTGGTTGAGGGTACCGATGTTGATATTCAGTCCGCCGCAGATAGAAGTGATTTCCTCCACTTCTTCGATATCATCCGACATAATCGGGCTTCCGCCGCAGGCAAGAAGGATATTTGCTACATCATTTACAGTAACATAATTTGTAATATTGTGAATCAGCGGTGTCCTTGTGCGGACATTTTCCAGACATTCTCCAAACATTTTGTTTTCCTCCAAACAAATAAAAAATCCACGGAACCTCTCCTTGCAGGGAAAGAAACATTCCGTGGAATTGTGAAAACCAATGCTAATCTCCCTACGTTGGCATTACCCAAATCAGGTCACAGGTCGAAGCGCACAGCTTCCTCTCAGCCCGTTTGCGAGCTCCCTTTTTTTATGCTGGATGATCCGTTTGACTTTATTATACGCTAAAATGAAAATTTTGCAAGATTTTTTTGCAGGATATTGGAAATTTAGTCAGCTTTCTTCTGTTCCTGCTCTTCCCCCGATGCTAATGCAAGCATCTCTTCGGCATTTTTGATTGCAGTATCAGTCAGGTTATCGCCGGAAATCATCCTTGCGATCTCCTTCACACGCTGGCCTTCGTCCAGAAAATCAATGTGGGTGTAGGTTCTTCCGTTCTGCTCCTGTTTGTGGATGAGCAGATGGTGGTCTGCAAACACCGCCACCTGTGCCAGATGGGTAACACAGATTACCTGTCGATTGCCGGACACTTCCTTGAGCTTGAGTCCGATCTTCTGTGCTGCCTTGCCGCTGACACCGGTATCGATCTCGTCAAAGATTGCTGTTCCAATCTGGTCTTTTTCGGCAAGTACATTCTTAATCGAGAGCATGACACGCGAGAGCTCACCGCCTGATGCAATCTTTGCAAGCGGTTTTGGTTCTTCGCCGACGTTTGAGCTGATCAAAAATTCCAGCTCATCCTGTCCGTCCGGCTTCCAGCCGCTCCTGCCCGCAGTGATGCTCAAGCGAACTGAGGGCATGTTGAGAAATTCCAGTTCTCGCTTTACCCGGGACAAAAATTCCTTCGCCGTGCGGTGGCGCTGTGCGGTGAGGTTGTCTGCCGCTTCCTGTACCAGCGGTTTTAAGCGCAGATATTCTGCCTGAAGCTGCTCTGCCTTTTCTTCCGAAAGGGTCAGCTGGTCAAGCTGTACTTTGATTTTCTCCAGATACTGCAAAATCTCTTCGATAGAGTTTCCGTATTTTCTCTTGAGCTTGTAGATCAGATCCAGACGTTCCTCGATCATGTCAAGTTCCTGCGGCTGATAATCCACCGAATCAAGATAGCTGCCCAGATCGCCGCTGCAATCGGAAATCTCGTAGCTGATTTCCTCCATCTTTAAGGCAAGGTCTTCCATCTGTGGAAGAAAATGGGAAAGCTTGCTTAAATTTCCGGTCAGCTCTTCAAACAGCTGCACAATGCCCGCTGTTTCTTCTTCCCCGTCCAAGAGTTGCTTGGAGCTGCTGAGCAGATGGATAATCTTCTCGGCGTTTGCAATCTGGTCCCGGCGTAAGGTCAGTTCCTCTTCTTCACCGGGCTTTAGCTGTGCCGACTCGATCTCCCGAATCTGATAGGTAAGCAGGTCGACCAGATGCTCCTTTTCGCGATCCTTGCGGTTAATCTGCTCCAAACGATGTTTGACATCCAAGATTTCTTCATAGAGGACACGATATTTTTGCAGATATCCCTGCAAAGAACCAAACTCGTCGATATAGCTGATGTGACTCTCCGGGTCAAGCAAGCGATGGTTGTCCTTCTGTCCATGAATATCGATCAGCAGAGAGGCAATCTCCCGCAAAATCTGCACCGTAGCAGGGCGACCATTTACCTTGCAGACATTTTTGGCTCCCAGCTCTCGGGAGATAAGCAGGGTGTCATCTTTGGACTCAAAGCCCATCTCCTCGATTTTTTCGCGGACCTGCTGCGGAAGTTTGGTAAACAGCGCAGAAAGATAGGCGCTGTCTTCGCCGCTGCGGATAATATCCTTGGTCAGACGTGCGCCTAATACGCCGTTGATTGCCGAAACCAGAATCGTTTTGCCCGCGCCCGTTTCACCGGTAAATACATTAAATCGCGGGCCAAAATCGATTACTGCCTCGGAGATCACAGCGATGTTTTTAATATATAACTGCGATAACATGGCAAAAACCCCTGTTATTTCGCTGCCAGTTTGTTGAGCTCATCAGTGATGCCCTGCGCAAAGGTTTCATCCTTCATTACAAGCAGGATGGTGTCATCACCAGCAATTGTTCCGACCAGACCTTTCCAGTGGATGGAGTCCAGCGCCGCACAGGCAGCATTTGCCATACCGGTATAACATTTTACCACAACCAGATTCTGCGCATAGTCTACGCTGTGAACTGCTTCAGAAAAAATAGCATGAAACTTAAACGAAAGGTCGTTTTTAGTGTTTTTATCTGCATGAGTGGTGTAATGGTAGGTTCCATCCGATGCAAGTGTTTTGATCAGGCGAAGTTCCTTGATATCGCGGGAAACGGTTGCCTGGGTAACACTGAATCCTTCCTGATTCAGTCGGTCCTGGAGTTCTTCCTGTGTATTGATATTCGATTCAGAAATCAGTTCCAGAATTTTTGCGTGACGTTTTAATTTCATCTGTTATCCTCTCCCTAAAATCTTCTTGTTTAATTTTTCATAATAGCTTTTTGAGCCAAAGCTGATAAATTTCACATACTGTTCGTCTTTGGAAACGATAATCGCATCTTCGGAATCGATGCGGATACGCTCTTCTCCATCCACCGACATGTACAAAATCTCGGAATTGTTGATATGTTTGCCTGTTACGGTAAACACCTCATCCGGTGCATACAGAATCGAACGAGAAAACAGTGAATGCGGACAGATCGGTGTGATGGAAATACTTTCGATGGAGGAATAAACGATCGGACCGCCGGCACTGAGTGCGTAAGCAGTGGAACCGGTTGGGGTAGAAAAAATCAGTCCATCTGCACGATAGGAATTGACAAAACCGTTTTTCATCTCGACGTTGATGTCGACCATACGGTCCTGCTCTCCGCGGGAAATCACGATATCGTTGAGAGCGGAAAATTCCTGAATTCCTTCCGGCTTTTTGACGATCGCATGCAGCATCATGCGGGGCTGGATGGTATATTCTCCAGATACGACCTCTTCCAGCTGGTCAAGCGAGGTATGCTCCATCTCGGTCAAAAATCCCAGTCTTCCGGCATTGATGCCGAGTACCGGACAATCCAGCTGTACAGCGCGTCTTGCACTGTGGATCAGGGTTCCGTCGCCGCCGACCGAAATCACCAGATCAATTTTGGGGTCTGCATTTCCTTTTTCCAGAGACTGAATGGAATAGCTTTCCACCGGCATCTGAGAAAACTGCTCTATTTTATCCTCAAACAAATAACATTTGCAGCCATAGCCGCTCAACCGCCCGATGACCTCACAGGTACATTCAAAGGCGTTTTTCTTGCCCAAATTGGGAATCAGCAGGATATTCATTGTTCTAACACCCTCCGCCTGCCTATAAACTCTGGTGCGCCTGCGCTACCACCTCAGAGATAATTTCCGGCAATTTCTCTTCTGCCAGATTTTCTTCCGATTCCTGAGTTTCATTCTCCGGTTTTTTCAGGAAAAGAAGATACTCGATATTACCTTCCGGACCCTTGATTGGAGAAAAATCCAAGCCCATCCGCAAAAATCCAAGTTCTTTTGCACATGCTGCGACCTTTTGGATAACCTCTTTGTGGATCTGCGGTTCGCGAACGACCCCTTTTTTGCCCACCTTATCCTTGCCTGCCTCAAACTGTGGTTTTACCAGACACACCATCTGTGCACCCGGACGAAGCAGCCGGTAAGCAACTGGAAGTACCAGTGTCAGCGAAATAAACGATACATCCACCGAGATAAAATCGATTGGATCAGGAATCTGTTCTTCGGTGACATAGCGGATGTTGGTGCGCTCCAGATTGACCACACGCTCATCGGTGCGCAAAGACCACGCCAGCTGGCCGTAACCTACATCCACCGAGTAGACCTTCTTGGCTCCGTTTTGCAGCATGCAGTCGGTAAATCCACCAGTCGATGCGCCGATATCAATGCAGATGCAGTCATTTAAGGCGATTGGGAACACCTGCATTGCCTTTTCCAGCTTCTTTCCGCCGCGGCTGACATAACGCAGTGTTTCACCGCGCACTTCAATTTTGTCGTCATCCTTGACCTGAGCACCCGCTTTATCCGATTTCTGTCCGTTTACATAAACAAGACCTTCCATAATGACAACTTTGGCCTTTTCGCGGCTTGCAATAAGTCCTCTTTCAACCAAAGCAACGTCTAACCGCTGTTTCACACTATTCCTCCCAAAATGTTCCGGCAAAATACCTTTGCCGGCATTTCCCTTTTTCTCTCTATATTTATTCTTTTATCTTCTGTTCATAAAACCGAACGATGCTTTTTGCATCCAGACCGCTCAATTCGATTGCTCTGGCAACTGTTGCCTGGCTGACAAAACAGTCATCGATTGCAAGCAGCTGGTATCTTCCCTGATATCCCTGCTCCAGCAGCTTTTCGCCCAAAATCTGGCCGATTCCGCCGTTCTTCATTCCCTCCTCAACAAAAAGGATCTGTTTTGCATCCTTTATCTGAGCAAGTACCTCTTCACAAAACGGAAGAATTCGGTTTATCTTTAAAACAGATACTTCTGTCCCATTCTCCGCAAGCATCTGTGCTGCTTTGCAAACCTCAGACGCAATGCGCCCATAGGTAACCAATACCGTTTCTTTTCCTGGATGGATCATCGACCAATCTTTGTTCGGATCAAATCCTTCCGGAAGCGATACCTCTCCACCGCGTGGATAACGCACACAGCAGACACCAGTATGTGCATACAGGCTCTGTTCCAGTGCCCAGCGCATCTCGGCATAGGTTGCCGGAGAATAAACGGTGATCTTCGGGATATTGGACAGCATTGCCACATCAAACAGTCCCTGATGTGTCTCACCATCATTTCCAACAATGCCTGCACGGTCAATTCCAATTACCACATGCTGTTCTTCAATCGAAAGGTCATGGATAATCTCGTCATAGCACCGCTGCAAAAAGGAAGAATAAACCGCAAACACCGGCAGCATTCCGTTTGCAGCCAGTCCACCTGCGAAAGTAACCGCATGCGGTTCCGCGATTCCAACATCGTAAAAGCGGCCTTCCTCCTTAAAAGCATGCGAAAAGTAATTGAGTCCGGTTCCATATTTCATTGCTGCCGTGATGGCACAGATTCTGCTGTCCTTCTTCGCAAGCTCGGTCAGATGCAGACCAAACTCGTTGGAGAAATTCGTTCCTCCCGACACAAAGGATTTACCGGTGTCGATATCAAATCCGGAAGTTCCGTGGTATTCTCCCGGATTTTCTTCCGCAAAGCTGTATCCCTTACCCTTCTGTGTTTCCACATGAAGAAAAACAGGACGATGCAATTCTTTTGCACGGGTCAGAACATCACACAGCGTTTCCAGATTGTGTCCGTCCACCGGGCCAAGATAATAAAACCCCATATCCTCAAACCAGTTGCTTCCATAGACAACCGTTTTGAGCATATTTTTGGTTTTCAGCATCATGCGGGCAATCGGTTTTCCCACCAACGGAACATGATTAAACACCGATTCCACCGTATCCTTGGTCTTAAAGTAGGCAGGACGGGAACGGATTTTAGAAAGATATTTGGAAAAAGAACCCACGTTTTTAGAAATGGACATCTTGTTGTCGTTGAGGATAACAATCAGATTGTCCCGAAAACGTGCTGCGTTGTTTGCTCCTTCAAAAGCAAGCCCGCTGGTAAACGCACCGTCCCCGATGACTGCAATCACATGGTGATTGTCGTGCTGCAAGCTTTTTGCGCGCGCAAGCCCCGATGCCACCGAGATGGATGTGCTGGAATGTCCTGCTACAAAAGCGTCATAGACACTTTCCTTGCGTTTTGGAAAACCGGAAAGTCCGCCTTCCTGCCGCAGGGTGGAAAACTGATCTTTTCTTCCGGTCAGCAATTTGTGCGTATAGCACTGATGCCCTACATCCCAGACAATCTGGTCCTGCGGGCAGTCAAAAACACGGTGAAGTGCAACCGTCAGTTCCACCGTTCCCAGATTCGACGCCAGATGTCCGCCACTTTTTGCTGTGGTCTGGATCAATGTCTGCCGAATTTCTGTACACAGTGGCCCCAGCTCCTCAAAGGAAAGATTTTTCAGATCTTCCGGTGAAGAGATACTATCAAGTATGCTCGACTTCATCTGTCAGATGCTCCTTGTCCTTTTAAAATACCGGCATCAGCATCGCAATCGCAACGCCTAAAACCGCTCCGGCCAACACCTCAGTCGGAGTATGTCCCAAAAGCTCCTTGAGCAGAGCTTTTCCTTCTTCCATTTTGCGAAGTTCTTCCGGATCGTGCTCCATATTTTTGCGGCGGATAAAAAGATTTTTGATATCCCTCTTTTTCTTTGGAGCAAACATTTCCTTAATGTTGTCCGATGTCATCTCGACGATTTTATTTAACACCTTTGCCTGCTCTCCGGCTGCCCTGCGCACACCCATCGCATCATACATAACGATGGCAGCAAAGGCAAGCGAAAGCGCAAATTCCGGTGAATAAAATCCCAGTTTTCTCTCCAATGCAACGGTCAGCGAACAAACCAGTGCTGAGTGCGCACTTGGCATTCCGCCGGCACCCACCATTCTTTCCCAGACGACCTCTTTGGTCAGTACAAAGGTCAACAGCGTCTTGAGAACCTGCGCTGTCAGCCAGGAAAGAAACGCAACATTAATGTAATAGTTGCTGAAAATGATTTTTATTGTTTCCATAAACCCACCTTTGTCTTTTGCGTCCTAGTTTTTTCTGCTCAGGATATAGTCTGCCATGTCATATAAAAACGGCGAGCGCTCCTGCATTCCCATCTGATTCAGGGCATCCTTTGCTTTTTGGATCTCCTCTGCCGCAATGGACATGGCTTTCTCAAGTCCATATACCGAAACATAGGTCGTTTTGTGGTTTTCTGCATCCGAACCGATCGGTTTTCCCAGAACTTCTGCGGAGCTGGTGCAATCTAAAATATCATCGGTAATCTGGAATGCAAGTCCGATCTGTTCTGCATATTTTTTTGCAAGTTCGGTCATCTTGTTGTCTGCTCCGGCTGCAATACATCCCAGCTGTGCCGCCGCAATGATGAGTGCACCGGTCTTTAATCGGTTGGTCTGTTCGATTACCTCGATGCCGACCTCTTTTCCTTCATTCTGAAGGTCCATTCTCTGACCGCCGATCATTCCGTGGTGACCGATAGCCTGTGCCAGAACACCGATTGCAAGTACGGTGCGTTCCGGCGGAATTTTGCTCTGCTGTACCATCACCTCAAAGGCTTTGGTAAGCAGCCCATCCCCTGCAAGCAGAGCATTTGCCTCACCAAATGCAATGTGGCAGGATGGTTTTCCCCGACGCATATCATCGTCATCCATACATGGGAGATCGTCATGAATCAAAGAATAAGCGTGCACCATTTCCAGCGCACAAGCAAAGGGAAGCACGTCCTCTTTGTTGCCGCCAAGCGCCAGACAAAATTCCAGTGCCAGTGCGCAGCGCAGGCGTTTGCCTCCTGCAAGCAGGCTGTACCGCATCGCTTCGGTCACGACATCCTCCGTCTCTTCCGGAAGATACTGCTGCAGTGTATTTTCTGTCAGAACAGCGTACTCAGACAGACGCTGTTTAAAGCTTTCCATCCCCATCTGCTTCTTCCTCCTTTTGTGGTGGGTTTTGCATTGGTGTTTGAAAATTGATCTTTTCTATCTTCAGCTGCGCCGCATCGATTTTTTTCTGGCATGCCGCCAGCAGTTTTGCTGCCTGAGAATACAGCTCAATCGACTCGTCCAGACCGACCTCTCCCTGTTCCAGGGTGCGGGCGATCTCTTCTAAGCGGCGCATGGATTGTTCAAAACTTAATTTTTCTGCCATAAATCTTATTCCTCTAGCAAAGAAACTTTTGTTACCTCAGATTCCAGCATACCATCTGCAAGGCGGATCTGCAAAATATCACCCTGCTGCACCGTTTTGACCGAGGAAAGAATCTCCCCGTCCTTCATGGTAACGCTGTATCCTCCTGCAAGCCGCGCCAATGGGTTCAGGGCATTTAAGCGTGCTGCCTGCATCTTCAAACGTTCCTGTCTTCCTATTATACCATTTTTCCATGCAATTTGAATAGAGTTTGCAAGATATTCCAAATTTTTTGTATACTTTTTAAGCTCACGTTCCGGCTGTCTAAAACACGGTCTGTCCTTTAACATTTCCAGCCGGTGGCTGCACTGCTGTACCCTGCCAAAAGCTGCCGCCGCGATTCGTCCTCTCAAAAGTTCCATGGTATTTTGCAGCTCCTGCTGATCCACGCTTGCAAGTTCTGCTGCTGCAGACGGAGTCGGCGCGCGCAGATCCGCCGCATAATCACACAAGGTAAAGTCCGTTTCATGTCCCACTGCCGAAATGACCGGCGTTTTGCACGCTGCCACCTGCATGACCAGACGTTCATCATTAAAGCACCACAGATCTTCCATCGAGCCACCGCCGCGGCCAATGATGATAACGTCACAGTTTCCCCATTCGTCCAGCGCTTTCAGCGAACGAATCAGCGAAAACGGTGCATCTTCTCCCTGCACCAGTGCGGGAGCAAGCACCAGCTGTGCCATCGGGCAGCGCCGGGAGAGGATATTGATGATATCCTGAAGGGCTGCTCCTGTTTCGGAGGTCACCACACCGATTCGCTGCGCAAAGGATGGAATCGGTTTTTTTCTTGCTTCATCAAATAATCCCTGCATGTTCAGCTTCCGATAAAGCTGCTCAAACGCAACCTGCAAAGCCCCCTTGCCGTCCGGCTGCATGTCATAAACATAGATCTGATAGGTGCCGTCCCGCTCATACAGCGAAACCGAACAGCGCACAATGACTGCCATGCCGTTTTCCGGCTCGAACAGAAGGTCATTTGCATAGTTTGCAAACATTACCGCCTTAACTGCACAGTTTCCCTCCTTGAGGGTAAAATAAAAATGTCCGCTGCGGTAATGATTGGTAAAGTTGGAGATCTCGCCGCGCAGATACAGGTCGCGCAGACGAAAATCCCCATCCAGAATACTTTTTACATAACGATTTAGCTGCGAGACGGTCAACAAACTATCCAACTTTAACACCGTCCCTCACTGCTGCCAGAATCGAAGTGCCAGCGGCATTATCCGCCGAAAACTGTGGTTCTGCAAAAAAACCGCCGAAATCTTCGCTGATCTTCTGGTTGATGAGGGTATTGGACATCACTCCACCCGAAAAGATCAGCGGCAGTCCCGGATACTGTGTTCTTGCGTTGTCCGCCATCTGCCAGACAATTTTGCACACTGAATCAATGCAGAAACGTGCAATATTCTCCTTGCTTTCTCCTTGTTTGAGGAGCTTTTCACATTGATTCTGCAAGCCGGAAACGCAGCAGTTTCCATCTTTAAAGGTAGTTTTGACCGGGAAACGCTTATCTGCATTTAAGGAAAGGGCATCCAACTCTTTTCCTGCCGGAAAAGACAGTCCCAGCATTCCGCCGACGCGATCGATTGCCTGTCCGCACTTTAAGTCCAGCGAATGATAGATGATCTCGGTATCAAACACGGTTTCGTTTCCCGGGCGCACATGAACACACTCGGTCGTTCCTCCCGAAAAATGGAATGCGATGAACTCCTTTCCCACCAAGTCCAGCCGTCCTGCTGAATACAATGCCGCTGCAATGTGTCCGCACTGATGGGAAAATTCATACATTGGTATGCGGTTGACTGAACAGATTGCACTGGCTGCAAGCTTTCCGGTCAAAAAGCACGGCATATAGGAATCCTCCTGATTGCGCGGACGTGCCGATACCCCCACCGCTGCCAGCGAAACAGGGGGTAAATCAAAAAACAGCTCCTCGAGAATCTGCGGGAGCTGTTTTACATGAGCAAACACGGCATCACTTTGCTTAAGTCCCAGGGAGCCTTTCGCAACCGGCAGCAATTTTTTTCGGTGAATCACCTGACCCGTCTGGCTGTCAAAAACCGCCGCAGAGGTTGTGTAATTGCTGGTATCGATTCCCAGATAATATGGCATCTTTTTCACCCTGTCTTTATGTTTTACTCTTTTGTTTATTTCTTGTTAAGGTTCAGTTCTTTTGCAATCGCGCCCAGCACACCGTTGATGAAGGAATAATCATCCTCGTTTGCGTACTGTTTTGCAAGCTCGACTGCTTCGTTGATGGAGACGTTGGTCGGAACATCGTCCATATATTTCAGCTCATATACGGCAACACGCAAAATCGACAGCGAAACTTTGGAAATTCTGGAAAGCTTCCAGTTTTTCAGCTTGGATTCGATCAGCTGGTCGATCTCATCGAGATGCTCAATGGTTCCTTTTGCCAGCTTGAGCGTAAAGTCGTTGACCTGAAGGTCTCTTGTTTCGGTTGCGCCCTGGATAATTTCGTCAAGATCCATATCAGTGAATGTTTTTTCAAACAGCAGGCAGAAAGCCTCCTGACGGGATTCGTGTCTTGTCATAAAAATTCGTCCTTTCCGGCTTCATGCCGGCGGCACAAAACCTACTGTGTTTTTTTGTCAAACAACGATTATAACGTGCTGTATTACTGCTGTACTGGTGCAGTTTCCGGGAATACAATTCCTGCAACATGAACATTTACCTTGGAAACGGTGATTCCAGTCATGTTCTGAACGGCATCCTTGACAGCTTTCTGCAGAGTTTCTGCTACTGCTGGGATATTTGCACCATATTTAAGGTTTACGCTGATATCGATGACTGCAACATCATCGTTTAAGCTAATCTGAATCGGTTTTCCGATGCTTCCCTTTTTCAGGAAATTTTTAATTGGCGCATAGGTATCTGCCAGAGAAACCACACCGTCAATTTCTTCTGCCGCAAAGTTGGAGATGGTTGCCAGAACATCCTGGGAAATTTTCAGGCTGCCGCTTGGCTGTTTATTATTCTCAACGTTCATGTAATATTCCTCCTGTCATAAAATGGAAGCGGGAAAAAACCATTATTCTGGCTTTTCCAGAGCAACCAGAATTGCTTGATGGGAAAAACTACACTTCCCGCATATCTATTCACGAAACATTATATCACATTCTTACCGCTTTTCCAATAGGTTTCATAATATTTAAAATTTTGTTTTCTTTTATCCTGATTGGGACTGTTTTTCCCTGAAAACAAGCCGTATGCTTTTCCGCACAATTTCACCATGCAAAAACACAGGAGCAGCCTTCTGCCGCTCCTGCCAGTCATTACATCACTGTTTTGAGTGCTCTTCCTTCCCATTCCTTTTCCGGTGAAACTCCCATCAGGGAAGCCACCGTCGGCGCAATGTCCAGAAGGCTGATATTATCCATCTGCGCCCCTTGGGCAAAACCATCTCCCCAGAAAAACATCGGAATGGTCATATCCTCAGCACAATCGGTTCCATGGGTCCGGTCGTGACCTCCATGATCGGCTGTGACGATAATGTTATAATGTTCGGACGCTATCTGAAAAACCTTCTTCACACAATCGATAGCATTTGCTGTCTGTGCCAGATATTCCTTGCTCATCCAACCATGGTCATGGCCGCCTTTGTCATCTGTCTCCACCATGTAGAGATACAGAAAATCAGGTTCTTTCCTTTTGAGCAATTCTAGCATCTGCATGGTAAGAACAGCATCTGTGTTTTCTTCCGAATAGGCATCCAGATAAAAGGTATATTTCATGGTTTCGGAACTCCACACATGCCGCATTGTTTCCCAGTTATAAAAGGCCGCATTCACCTTTCCCGCATTGGCTAAAACCTCCGCGATTCCTTTAACCGGTCTGACCGGCGGAACATAGGTGTTGGTCAAAATACCGTGTCTCATCGGCGGGACTCCATAAAAGATGGAGGTATGACACGGGAGCGTCACCGATGGCATCACAGAACTTCCTGTCAAAGTATAGCTGAATTTCTGCATCATCTGCTCCACAAACGGATGACCGCACTGCAAAAATCCGTCCGGACGCATCCCATCAATGGAAATCAAAATCACCTTGTTTTTCACAACACTTCCCCCTTCAAAAGTCTCGCCTATTTCAGCAGATTGCCGTAAGCGCGATATTCTTTTCCGTCCACCTGAACCGTTCCATCAGAAAACAAAGATACCGTCTTGTTGCTTCCGTCCTTTTTGGTGATACGGAAGCGCTCTTCCTCTACACGATTGCGGTCACGATACAAAGCCGGCTTAAAGTTTACGCTGGAAAACCAGTCTACAACATCCTTTTTGGCATAATTGGACATCTCCTGCGGAAGCTGTTTTCCCGATACCTCTACCGAAGAAATATCCCCTTCTCTGAGATTTTCTGCCCAATCCAGGTTCTGGTCATTTCCCTGTACAAACACAAATCGGCTGCCTAACACTACCATCAGGAACACTACCGACAGCAGGGTCAGTCCTCTTTTCTGGATTGGTGCAAACAGATCCATAAAACGCTTTTTCAGACGCTGAGCGCTGGAAGAAAAATAGGACACCAAAACGGTCTGACGAACCTTTTTGCGCTGAAGCAGACATTTTGCCGTATTCAGCAATGCCTGTGCATACTCTCCAACAAAATCTGCTGTTTTTCCCGCAACAACGCTCTGATCGCAGGCACTTTCCAGATCTTCGGTCGCGCGGCGGGTCATCAGATGAACCACCGGATTAAACCAATGTACCGAAGCAGTAGCGAGCATCAGCATGCGGTACCACGCATCGTGGCGTCGATGGTGCATCAGTTCATGGCGGAAGACCATCGAAAGCATCTGCTCTTCCATCATGCAATCCGGTACCACTACCTTTGGATGGAAAAAACCAATCAGCATCGGTCCGGATGCCTCGGAGGAAATCCACAGGCGAATCGGATCATAGATTCCCAACTGATATTTTACCTCATAAAACTGATTGCGGATCACTCTCTCCTCTTCCTGACTTAAAGAAGAGGTTTTGGTTCCACGCAGCAGCTTGCGTTCAAACAGACTATAGGCAATCAGGTGGATTGCAAAAAACAAAATCACTCCTACAAGCCATACTATCGCCATCATCTGAATCAGCGAAATCAGCTGACCCGGTTCTGCACTCTCCAGAATCGGGCGCGGGTCACTTTTTAATCGATACGGTGTAATCAGTCGAAATGCTGTCAGCCGAAATCCCATCTGAAATGGGAACAACAGCCGCAGCGCAAAGATCATCCACAAAAAGGTACGGCACCTAGGCGCATATTTTCCCAATCGCTTTGGCATGAACATCAAAAAGAAAAACAGGAAAAATGAAACTGCCATCGACACTTCTAAAACAGAAGTAAAAATATATTCAAACATCGGATCCCTCCTTAGTCAGCTTCCCGGTCAAAGATTTCTCTTTATATTAGTGACGAGATAGCAGCCTGTTTGTTACCAGCTTTTTTAGGATTTTTCTGTTTTTCTTCATTCTTGACAAGTTTTTTGCATTTTATTCTCTTCTTTTTATATAAAAAAGAAGAGAATCAGAAATTCTGATTCTCTCTTTTCTTTCGTTCTATGATATTTTTCTATCCTACATAATCGATCAGTGCATCGGCAATTGCATTTGCTGTTTGATACATCGAATCCGGCGAACACAGCTCATCATATTCAACCGGATTGCTGATGAATCCCATCTCTACCAGCATGGATGGACACAACGGGTTTCGTGTTACATAGAAATTTCCATAGATAACGCTGCGGGCATCGCGGTCATTATATTCTGTGATCTTTTCCAGCATGTCATCCGCAAGCAGTTTGGAGTTGTTTTCATAGTAATAAATTTCCGTTCCGGAAGGTTTGAGACCGTTTGCGCTTGCATCAATACTGTTGCAGTGCAGGGAGATGTAGAAGTCCGCCTCGTTTTCTCTTGCCATCTCCACGCGGTCGGTCATTTCCACCTTCTGGGAATTGTCCTGATCAGGCTGTACTGCCAAAATCACTTCTGCACCCAGACTTTCCAGTCTGTTTTTCAATACCAGTGCATGCGCCATGTTGATGTCCTTTTCAACCGGACCATTGCCATACAGAACACCCTGTGCGCCGCCATCCAAACCACCGTGACCTGGGTCAACCACAATGGTCATATCGCTTAACGGTTTTGCAGAAGAGCCTTCCTCCGCTTTTGGATTAAAGAATATTGTTGTTTTTCCTTTGCCGTCAAAGCTGATATCATAGCCAACGGTGTCTGCACCATCTTTTTTATTGAGTTCTATTGTGGTGTCTCCGCTTGAGGTAGTAACCTTCATCGAGGAGAACAGCTCGCTGTCCAACTTCTGTGCCTTCACTCCGCTGGTGTTATAGAACTTGATGGTAATTTTTTCGCTTGTATTGTACGCTTTAAAAACAGGAGATGCGGTTCCTTCCAGAATCAAATATTCCCCGTTATCTCCTGATTGATAGGAGGTCTGGGAAACCTTGTTTTTCCATTCGGCGTCCCCTTTGAGGATATCTACATAGGACTTGTTGATCCAACTGCCCATGCTCAGTTTAAAGTAGTCACCCTCTGCATCGACGATGCTGTCCACTGCGCCGCGGCTGACCAGAGAAACATGGTTTGCACCGCTGGAGGCTTCCTCATACAGTACTGCTGCATTTTGGTTTACCTTTGCAAGCAGGTGCGCGCCTTTTCCCAGTACATACAGGCTGCCGTCCGAGGTTGCAGAAGTAGTTTTTCCTTCAAAGGTCAGTTTAAATTTGATCTGACCTAAGTTTTCCACCTCTCCGTCTTCTACCTCCGGCAATGTGATAGTCTTGGAATAATATGCTTCCACACCGGTGGTTGCAATCGCTTCCTGTTCCAGCGTATAGGTCTTGCCGCCCAGTGTTGCTGTAACCTTTCCATTTGCCGGAGCAGTGCAACGGATGCGGTATTCCTCACCAGAATTTGCAACATCGTCCGAAGATGGATTGAGGCGCTTGAGATCTGTAATGGTGGAAATTCCGCCCGATGTTGCAGCCTTGGTGCGGGTGATAGTCACCGTCTGGGTATCATCTCCATTTTGGAAAGTAAAGGTATTATCTCCCATCTCCAGCGGAGCATAGATTCCAAAAGAACCATAAATACCGCGATCCTCCACCTCTTCCCCATTACAGGTCAGCGGATAATCCGGGTCTGAGGAACCGGTGATATAATAGTTCTCCGCCGTTGTGGAAGTATCCTTGGAAGGGTTTGCCAGTTTTAATGTATAATCTGTATCCAGCGTAAAGCCGGTATCGAGCACCGCGCTTTTATCCTGATAATCCTGAGCAGAAACGGTCAGGGACGGGGTCATGGTCAGCATGCTCACTGCCATGGTGATTGAAATTGCACTTAACAGTTTGTTTTTCATCAAAAATCACATCCTTCTTGATTTCATATTTGTCGTAATTGTATTTATTGTAGCACAAACAACCGATAGAATAAAGTGTCTTTTTGTTATTTTTTGTAGAAAAAACTGGAAAAGCGGACAGGAAAAATCCTGTCCGCTTTTTAAAAGTCCTGTTATTTTACGTCCTTGATTGCCTGTTTGCTCAGGGTAAAGCCGCGTCCTTTTACTTCGTTGATTTCGCTTGCAACTACAAAAGCCTGTGGATCAATCTGAAGAATCAGATCATTGAGCACAGAAAGCTGGCGGTTGGAAATAACCGTCATAACAACCGGCTGTTCGGTCTTTTTCAAGCCGGTCATTGCATGGATGAGGGTGGAACCGCGGTCGATCTTCTGATGGATCATCTGGTTGATCTCCTCATATTTCGGGCTGACAACCATAACCTGAGTCTGTTTCTGGCCCATAATCAGAATCTTATCCATAACAATGCTGGTCAGTAGTACGACCAAGATACCATAGAGCACCTGCTCAGTGGAGGAATACAGCGCCTGAATCAGCAGCAATGCAGTATCACCAACATAAATCATAACCGGAATCGAGAGTCCAAACAGTTTATTCAGAATGATTGGCGGAATATCCATACCGCCTGTGGAGCCGCCCACCTTGATTACCAGACCGATACCGGCGCCCATCAAAAGTCCCGCATAAATGGCTGCCATCAGTTTATCATCGGTCAGATTCATCAAAAACGGAATTTTTCCAAACAGAGCAAAAAAGGTCGGATAAACCACGGTGCTGAAAATAATGGTTGCTGCAAAGGCTTTTCCCATAACCAAAGCGCCCAGAATAAACAAAACTACATCGGCAACATAGACGCCAATATCAACCGAGATACCGAAAAAGTGCTGCAAAATCAGCGCAACACCGGTAACGCCGCCAGAAATTAACCCGTTTGGCACAACAAAAATAGCAGTACCCAGCGCCAGAATTGCATTTCCCAAAAGCATGAACAAAATCATTTTGACCTTTTTTTCCATAAAATAATGCCTTCCCTTCCAAAAATCTATGTATGATCGAGAACACCTCTGCTGCTGCAAGACAAAATCCATTTTCGCAATACACGGAAAAAGGCTTATCCTGCAATGACATATTGCTCAAAAAACCATTTGATAGTATAGCATTCTGAACAGTTCAGAGCAAGCCAGTCTGATAAAGTGCAAAAACAAAACAGCTGCTTTTGAGTAAAATCCACAAAATTCACAAAATCTTACAAGAAAGTGCAAATTTCTTATTCTGATTCCTTTTTTATCCTTTGTTAGGGGGCCACTTTTTGAAAAAAGGATTTTCCAAACTATATAATAAAAGTACACAATTCATTCATCATTTTCTGATAATATTTTTCTAACAAATATTATGCTTCGAGGAAGGGGTCTCTCTTATGCAATGGCTTACAAAACTAATGTACGGGCGCTATGGTACAGATGCGCTCGGCTTTTTTATGTTGATTCTTGTTCTGATTCTGGATGTTATCTTTACCTTTACCGGTTGGGATATCCTGTATCTCTTTTCCTTCCTGCTTGCTGTATGGTGTATCTGGCGTATCTTTTCCAGAAACATCAGCCGCCGGTACGCAGAAAACCAAAAATTTATGCAGGTATTTTCTCCGGTGCAGAACATGATTGTTTCCAAAATCTCCGGGGCAAGAGACCTGAAAACACATCGGCATTTTCGCTGTCCATCCTGCAAACAGAAAATTCGTGTTCCACGCGGAAGAGGAAAAATCCAGATTACCTGTCCAAAATGCGGACAGGAGTTTATCAAAAAATCTTAAGAGCAGATTATCTTTTTCTCCGATATTTTGGTAAAATGAAATTTCTGTCGTTATCCATTCTTTTTTAACTTAAAAAGATCTCCTTAACTTCGCCTATCGAAACTTTCCATATTATCTTAAACAAAAAGTTCAGGACATATCCTGAACTTTTTGTTTATTTGTGTTTGAAAAATCCTTCACTTTGCGGTATACTGATATTATTAAGAATTTTTTAAGGAGGTTTGTCCCATGCTCACCCGCAAAAAAGTCAAGGATCTTTTGCTCGACGGCGTCTTTTTCCTGTTTGGAAGTTTTTTGTTCGCCATTTCCATCGACACCTTCACCGCACCGAACCAGATCGCTGCCGGTGGTTTGACCGGTGTCGCCACCATGTTTAATCATCTGTTTGGCGTCCCCATCGGTACTGCCAACCTGTTGATGAACGTTCCTTTGCTGATCTGGGCTTATGTTGAAATGGGTTACCAAATCATCATCAAAACGGTGATTGCGACCCTGATTTCCTCGGCAATGATCGATGTCATGGTTCCCTATCTTCCACAGTATCAGGGTGACCCGCTGATTACCATTGTATTTGGCGGATGCCTTGCCGGATTGGGATTAGCGCTCATTTTGATGCGCGGCGGAACAACCGGCGGTACAGAACTTGCAGCAAACCTCCTCGCCCTGCACATTCGCGGGCTCTCTTTAGGCAAGTTTATCATGATCATCGACCTTGTTATCGTTGTTTCTTCTGCTGTTGTTTATCAGGACTACGAAAGCCCATTATATGCAATTCTGGTTATCTATATTACTTCCAAGGTAATCGATACTGTTTTATATGGTACGGACAGTGGAACGGGCAAGATGATGTTTATTATCTCACCGAAAAATAACGAGATTGCCCAGCGTATCATGGATGATCTGGAACGCGGCGTTACCGAATTAAAATCCCGCGGTGCATACAGTGGACGGGAAGGCACTGTACTGATGTGTGCTGTCGGCCGTCAGGAAGTCCACAAGACCTATGATATCATCCATGAACTCGACCCGGACGCTTTTATCGTTGTGGATGATGTCGGCGAAATCACCGGACTTGGTTTCCGTGATTTTCACCAGTACCGCCAAAAAGGCAAAAAGGATAAAAACAAAGATAAAAAGTAAATTACAGACAAAAAGGAGCGTGCATTCTACACGCTCCTTTTTTAATCTATTTTGAGAAAAATCGACATATTATGCTATTTCTGGCACATCTGCAGCAGCTGTTCTTCGGTCAGGATGGTAATTCCAAGCTCGTCTGCTTTGGTAAGCTTGGAGCCTGCCTCCTCACCCGCTACTACATAATCAGTCTTTTTGGAAACCGAAGAGGATACCTTTCCGCCCAGCGATTCGATCAGTTCCTTTGCCTCATTGCGCTTTAAGGTAGGCAAAGTTCCTGTCAGAACAAAGGTTTTCCCTTCGAAGGTATCGCCTGTTTTTACCTTTGTGCTTTCCATGTTGACGCCGGCTTTTGCAAGGCGTTCAATCTGCACCCGGTTTCTTTCTTCCAAAAAGAAGCTGACAATGTTCTGTGCGACCACTTCTCCGAATCCATCCAGTGCAGTGAGCTGCTCCAAAGTTGCCCAGGATAGTTTTTCCATACTGCCAAACGCCGATGCAAGCTCGGCTGCGGTCTTTTCACCGACTTCCGGAATACCCAGTGCGAAAATCACCTTGGAAAGGTCATTCTGTTTGGATTTTTCCAGTGCGTTCATCAGATTGGATGCACTCTTTTTGCCCATACGCTCCAAGGATGCAATCTGTTCTTCGGTAAGGTCGTACAGGTCTGCTGGAGAATGAACCCAGCCGGCATTGACCAGTCCTTCCAGAACCGCAGGCCCCATTCCGTCGATATCCATCGCATTTCGAGAAGCAAAGTGAATCAGGTTTCTCATCAGCTGTGCCGGACACTCGATGTTCGGACAGTAGATTGCAGCTTCACCTTCTTCCCTTACTACTTTTGTATGGCAAGATGGGCAGTACTCTGGCAGCTGGTAGGTCGGATTGCCGCAGTGTTCTGCAACAGCAACCACTTCCGGAATGATGTCCCCTGCTTTGCGGACGATGATTTTGTCGCCGACTGCGATCTGTTTTTCATCGATAAAGTCCTGATTGTGCAGCACTGCACGGCTGACAGTCGTTCCCGCCAGCTGAATCGGTTCAAAGACAGCAGTTGGGGTCAGTGCTCCGGTTCTTCCGACCTTAACTTCAACATCCAAGAGTGTCGTGATCTTTTCTTCCGGCGGATATTTAAATGCCACTGCCCACTTCGGGAATTTTGCAGTAGCTCCCAGCATTTCCCTCTGCGCCAGGCTGTCAACCTTTACTACTGCTCCGTCGATATCAAAGCTGTACTCTCCGCGGCGCTGACCGATGGCACGAATCTCCTCGATTGCTTTTTCAATGGTGTCCACTGCAAGGTAGGATGGGGAAACTTGGAATCCCAGTTCCTTTAACAGATCCAGCGATTCCTTGTGACCGCTTACCTGCACACCTTCGATCTGCTGAAGGTTAAAGACAAAGATATCAAGTCCTCTTTGTGCAGTGATTTTGGGATTTTTCTGGCGAAGCGAGCCCGCTGCCGCATTTCTTGGATTTTTAAACGGTTTTTCTTCCTTTAATTCCTGCTGTGCGACCACCTTTTCAAAGCTTGCTACCGGCATATATACCTCACCACGCACCTCGACAAACGGGATATCGCGCTTGAGTCTGAGCGGCACCGAGCGGATGGTGCGGATATTTTCGGTAACATCTTCGCCGACAAAACCGTCACCGCGGGTGGAACCACGAACCAGCACACCGTCCCGATATTCCAGCGACACCGAAAGTCCATCAATCTTTGGCTCAACCACATAAATCGGGTCAGAAACAACCTCCCGGACGCGGCGGTCAAAATCCACGACCTCCTCATCAGAAAAGACGTCCTGCAAAGAGCCCATCTGAACAACATGCTCCACCTGCTCAAAGCTGTTGGACGCTCTGCCGCCAACACGGTGAGTCGGAGAATCCGGAGTCAGCAGTTCCGGATATTCTTCCTCAATATCAATCAGCTGATGCATCAGCTTGTCAAACTCATAGTCACTGATTGCCGGATCATCTTTTTCATAGTAAAGTTCACTGTAATAGTTGATCTGTTCCCTCAGCTTTTGTGCAAGCTCTCTGGCAGTTATCAAATCCATTTTCTGTTCACGTCCTTATTTCAAACTTTTTGATCATCCGTTTCTTTTTATTATAACAATTCCCCACCGGCTTTACAAGAAACCGGCGGGGAAAAACTTTTAGCTGATTGGGTAGGTCAGGGTCTTGGGTTCCGTTCGCATTGAATCCACCTCAAAGACAGCTTCTCCCATTTGATTGGTGGTAATTTCAACCTGTTCCATAGTAAATTTACCATATGCAAAGGCGGAAAATCCTGCTTCCTGATTCAGCAATACCTTACCCGAAAAATCCATAACCAGAATATATACAGGTGTGCTTTCTGAAGAGAGTGTTCCATCTTCCTCTATGATTTCACGTCCCCAGTTGTTCCTGCGGTATGCTGCAACCAGTCTTTGGTTTTTCTCGTCTATATCCAATCCAACAATCCGATATTCCGGTATTGTTTCTCCTTCAAACTCGATGGTTCCATAGTCAAACTGCGGCTGCTGTTCACATTTCTCTCCGGTGGCAATTTCGTAGAAGGTAATCGTACCCATCCGTTCCATACCGTACCGTTCATTGTCCAGAAAAAACAGATGGTCTGTCTTTTCTCCCGAATAAAGATACTGAATTTCTCCATCCGGATGCACCAGAAGAAAATCGCAGGCCTGCGGTCCTTCAAACATCTGATATTCGTTTGCTGTATATACCGCAATTGTTCCATCCGGACTTTCGGCTATTTTTGTCTGAAGCATCTCAGCAGTATAGTGGTATTCGGTTTCTTGCTTGTCCTCATACGGAAAATAGTGCACCGCCATACAGTCAATCGAAAAATCAAGACTTTTGTTTTCAGCATTCCAGGAAACGCTTGCCGGTGCAATATCCAAATCTGGATTGCTGATATCCGGTTCATCTGGATGAAGCAGTTCATAAAGTCCTCTTTCCAATGCAGGATTTTCGCTTGTCAGGGTAAATTCTTTTGTGATGTCGGGAAGGGTCAGGCAAAAATCTTCCAGTCCCAGCTGGTATTCCAGTAAAAATTCCTCATTCTGGGATAACACATACCAGTCATCGACAAGATACCGGTCATCATTCCATACATTCTCCTGCTGTTTTGCTGTTTGATAGACCTGCTCATCAACCAGAACCGTCACTTCTTCGCGGTGAGCCTCTTGATATTTCGATTTTGGCATCTGTACAGTAAATTTTACTGTACCATCCTCCGACCGCAGGTTTTCGATTGACAAATCATACAGTGGGATTGAATTTTTCCTGTTTGCATCTCCCTGTCCGATCTTCTTCCCTGCCTGATCAAACTGCTGCCACTCAAGCGTGTAAATATACTCCCCAGCATAAAAATGCTTTTTACACTGGTACAGGATGATATAGCCATCTTCATACGCACACTCACCCAAAATCCAGTGGGAAAGCTCCGGCTCTTCAAAGGCAAGTTTGGGTTTCTCCTCCGAAATCAGATGAGGTTCTCCGGTCTGATCCTCCGATTCTGCCACTTTTTCCGAAGCAGAAGTGATTTCCTGTTTTTCGAGCTGTTCCTGCTGCATCAGCGGCTGGCCACTCTCTCCCGGAATTGGGGTATTTGGCGGCACCTGACTGCACCCTGACAACAGCAGACTCAGTATACAGACAACGAACATTCTGCGTTTCATAAGCGTCCCCCTCCCCTCTTATTATTACCAGTGTAGCACTGTTTCAGAGATTTGTAAACGCTTTCCCTACGTTATTTTTGCGCAGGTGAAGTTGTCTGATACAGCTCATAAAACGCTTTTCTTTGTTCCATCAGTTGTTCAAAGGTTCCGCACTCCTGAAGGCTTCCATCCTGCATGAGCAAAATTTCATCATACTGCTGCATGATCTTTTCATTGAGTTTATGGGTCACCATTACAATCATCATGTTCTGCTGTGACAACAGATTTTGTTCCACCTGTACTGCTGTTTTGTTATCCAGTGCGGAGGTGATCTCGTCCAAAATCAGCATCTTTGGATGTCTGAGGAGTGCTCTTACCAGTCCAATACGCTGCGCTTCCCCTCCGGAGCAGGAATATTTTTCTCCCAGCACTTCGTCAAGTCCATTTGGCAATGACTGCACCCAGTCCACAAGACAGCACTGTTTTAAAACTTCAGTCAGCTCCTGCTCAGAAAAATCCTCTCCCAGCGTAATATTTTCCCGCACACTGGTCTGGAAAACATGGATATCCTGTGGAACATAGACGATGTCCTGTTCTGGGGTAAAGCTGCAAGGATAATAAATTTCCCCGTCATCTTTGTGATAACAACCCGCAAGCAGTTTTGCCAGGGTGGATTTTCCGCTTCCGGATTCCCCGACAAGCGCATATTTTTTCTTCGGGAAAAAGCTCTTTGTAACATGCTGCAGCCCCTTATCCCGTCCTGGATAGGAAAAGCTAAGCTCCTGACACTGTAAACTGTCCTGCTCCCCTTTTACCATTGACTCATCTGGGCGGTAACAAAGGATTGCCTGACATTTTTCCGCAATCGGCTTTACCGACTTAATCTGGGATAACAGTGCCGGAACCTGTTCCAATGGTGCAACCACACCGCCGGACAACTGGGTGATTGAGAGTATCAATCCGGCACTCATCTTTCCGGCAATGACCAGAAATCCTCCGGTAACCAGCGTCAGAATATTCATCGCATAGCTGCACAGAATGGAGATCCAGGTTGCAAAATACATCTTGCTGCTGTTCTTTCTGCCACTTTCCTCGGTCTGTACATTGATTTTCTGATGCTGCTTTTCAAAGTAATCAAAGCGATGACAATTCTTGATGGTCAAAAATCCATCCAGAATATCCTTCACCCGGGCGATATATTGTCCGCGATAAACGGAATATTCCTCTTGCTGTCTGCTCAGACCCTTACCCAAAATCTGCGGAATCAAAAGGGAAATCAGGCCGATCACAATCAAAATCACAGTAATGATCGGACTTAGTGCAGACACTGCCAAAAAAGAAACAACAAAGCTCCACACCACACGGTACACCATCAGTTTTGCTTCAAAGTAGTCCTGTGCCAGCACACCGACGTCGTTATTGAGTATCGACAGATAGCTGCCTTCATTTTCTTTGCAAAAATGCTGATAGTCAAACGAAAGAATGGAACGGTACAAATCTTCTTTTAAGTTGATTTTTACCGATGCTAGTATCCTAAATTTTGTCTGGTTGACTGCTGCTAATCCCAGTGCATCCAAAACGCCCCACAAAATACAGCCCAGAGATGCCCGGACAAAAGCAGGAAGATCCCCGCTCAGTGCGGTATCAATCACCGGCTGAAAGGAGAGCGCAAACAGAATGGATGCCATGCAGGAAAGCGGTACAAAAACAAGGTACAGCCCATAGGTCCACTTTTTCTTTCTGAAATAATGATTCATTTTTTCTCTTCTCTCTCTTTGGATTTCCACATCGCAAGCGCTATTATACCACACCAAAAGAAAAAACGCACCCGGTTGGATGCGTTTTTTATCTTTGGATCATAATACCTTATCAGGTCATTATGCCTGCCAGAAACGATCGGACAGTTCTTTTTGATCCGGCGGACATACAATATAACCTACACTGACTTTGTTTCCCGTTGCTTCGTACATTTTCCGGGCCAGCTCCTCACCAAATGCCCCGCACACTTCAATTGCGCCAAAGCCCTGCTCTGCAAGTTCTTTTGCCATCTGGACTGCCTGCTCCGGGGAATTTACAGTGATCATGTGGGTCTCGACCTCCTCGGTCTCAAACACAGCATAGTCTCGCTTGGTATCGTACTGTGCATCCATCATCATCATTGCAAATTTCTTCTTGGACTTCATCAAAATCACCTTTCTGTTTGTGTCTTTTTTTCATTATATCATATAAAGTCATTTCCTTCCACAAAAAACTTGTGGAAATTTATAATTCATGGTATAGTCATTAGGAAATGAACTCCCAAAGAAATGGAGGAAGATTATCTTGAAGAAATTATTTGGACTTGCTCTTGCTTCTGCAGTTGCCGGACTGTGTGTGGCTGCCGTAAAAAAAGACAAAACAAAACAACAGGCTCCTGCACTGGAACTGCCGATTGTTCCTTCCAAACCGGACCACAGCAAAAAAGCCATTTTGGTTGTGAGCTTTGGTACAAGCTATGAGGAAACCCGAGAAAAAACAATCGGTGCCATTGAAGAAGATTTTCGCCGCGCGTTTCCTGACTTTGAAGTGCGCCGTGCCTTCACCAGCGGTATGATCATCCGCAAATTAAAAGAGCGCGACGGCATCGAAATCGATTCGGTCAAACAGGCACTGCAAAAACTGTTTGACGAAGGATTTGGCACCGTTATCTGTCAGCCGACCCATGTGATGAACGGATTTGAGTTTGACGATGTCCGCAAAGAGGTAGACTCCTGGAAAGGACGTTTTGCAAATATTGTCTGCGGCTGGCCGCTGCTCACCTCATTTGAGGATTATCCAAAGGTTACCCGTGCACTGCGGGAAGAATTTTCCGATATTCAGCCGGATACTGCTCTGGTCCTGATGGGTCACGGCACCGAACATCCTGCAAATGCAACCTACCCAGCTTTGGACTACCGCCTGAAAGCAGAAGGCTGCAAGAACTTCTTTATCGGTACTGTGGAAGGCTATCCGGATCTGGAAACTGTCAAGAAGGAAGTAGAAGCCATCCATGCCAAAAAGGTGGTTCTGGCTCCGCTGATGGTGGTTGCCGGTGACCACGCTATCAATGATATGAGCGGCGACGATGATTCCTGGCAGCAGGTATTTGAAGCTGCCGGATATGAAACTCAGGTTGTATTAAAGGGTCTGGGAGAATATCCATCCATCCGCAAAATTTATCTGGAACACTGTGTGGACTGCATGCAGAAACTGTCCGGTGAGATCTCTCTGTAAAGAAAAGAGGAAATATTTTTGCAGGAATAATTCCTTTTTGTGCAAAAATATGCTATCCTTAAGGTAAGGTAGTTGTTTTCCTGACAGTTTATTGGAAATGGAGGAATCAGCCATGATTTTAGTAGACAATCATAAAAAATGTTCGGCTGTTGTACATTTTGCATTTCAGGATTCCCTTGCAGAAAGCGGTCTGTCCAAACAGATTTTATCCATCTTTGACGCTTCCCGCTTTTCGGAATTTCATACCTTCCTCAAATCCACCCTCCACGTCTGGATTGGTCTGGGCGAGGAAAAGGATCTGACACTCACCCATGTAAAATCCGCTGCAGCGCTCGCTTCCAAAACGATGCGCAAATTAAAGCAGAAAGAATATCTGGTGGACGCTTCCCCGATCGTTTCCCTTTATGGCATCGACAGCGTCTACGACCTCACCACCGGTTTAATGCTGGGATTGTACCACTATGAAGGTCATTACAGCAAGGTACAGCCAAAGTATGATTTTAAGGCATACCTGCAGGGCTTTGAGGACGAACATCAGGCAGAGATTCAGGAAATTGTCAACAAGTCGGCAAATATCGCTGATGGTGTCATGATGGCAAGAGATTGGGTCAACATGCCTGGAAACCTATTAAATCCGGTTACCTTAGCAGAAAAGATTGCTGCAGAAGGCAAAGCTTCCGGCTGTGAAGTCAAGGTGGTTGACATTGAAGAAGCCAAAAAGCTCAATATGAATCTTTTCTTGAGCATCGGACTGAGCAGTGATTATCCATGCAGCGTTGTTGTTCTGCGCTATATGGGCAATCCGGATGACAAGGAAGTCACCGCACTGGTCGGCAAAGGTGTTACCCTTGATACCGGCGGCTATTCCTTAAAGACCAGAGAAGGCTTAATCAATACCAAAGGCGACATGGGCGGAGCTGCTGCTGTCACTGCGGCAGTCTGTGCACTGGCTAAAAACAAAGCAAAAACCAATGTTCTTGCCGTTGTTCCAATTGTAGAAAACCGCCTATCCAATTCCTCCACCATCCCTGGCGATGTTGTGACCGCTATGAACGGCAAAACTGTTGAGATCCTCAGCACCGACGCAGAGGGCCGTATGATTCTGGCTGATGCGATTACCTATGCAATCCGCGTAGAAAAAGCAGACCGTATCGTTGACGTTGCTACCCTCACTGGTGCCATTGCTGCTGCATACGGCAAGGTACGTGCAGGACTGATGACCAATGATGACTGCTTTGAAGACGAGCTTCTGCGTGCCGGCGCAAGAGCAAGCGAAAAATACGTCGATCTTCCAACCGATGAAGAATACCGCGAAATGGTAAATGGCCGCGTTGCCGATCTTGCAAATTCCACCCGTTCCGGCTGCGGCAGTATCGTTGCCGGACTGTTCCTGCGCGAGTTTGCCGAAGATCATCCATGGATTCATCTGGATATCGCTGGTGTTGCCCGTGTGGACAAACCGCTGTACGAGTTCCAGTCCGAGGGCGCAACCGGTGCTTCTGCCGCTACTATGTATTTTCTGATGGACCGTCACTTTACTGCGGCGGACCGATTCTAATAAAGGAGGGGTTTCCCCATGAAAAAACCATTGCTGGAGTGTTGTGTTGACACCGTTGAATCTGCTGTTGCTGCAAAGGAAGGCGGCGCAGACCGTTTGGAACTGTGTGCAAACCTGATTATCGGCGGCACAACTCCTGACATCAATCTTTATCATCGCATCCGTGAAAAATGCGACATCCTCATCAATCCAATTATCCGTCCAAGATTCGGCGACTTCTGCTACTCCGACGAGGAATTCGAGATCATCCGCCGCGATGTCAAGATGTTCCGTGAAGCAGGCGCTGATGGCGTTGTAATCGGTATCCTCAAACCAGACGGAACTCTCAATCTGGAGCAAATGGCAATCCTGATGGAAGAAGCAGGCGACATGAAGGTCACCATGCATCGTGCATTCGATGTCTGCGTCGATCCAATGGCAGCTCTCCAGCAGGCAAAGGATCTGCACATCAGCACCATCCTCACCTCCGGACAGAAAAACACCGCTATGGAAGGAAAAGACCTTCTGTGCACCTTAGTAAAGGAAGCTGGCAATGATATCGATATCATGATTGGCAGCGGCGTCAAAGCAAGTGTCATCGAAGAACTGGCTCCTCTGACCGGCGCAACCACCTTCCACATGTCCGGCAAGATCACTCTGGACAGCCCAATGATCTACCGCAAGGATGATGTCAGCATGGGTCTTCCACTGGTCAGCGAATACACTCTCTGGCAGACAAGTGCGGAAGAGATCAGAAAAGCAAGAGAAGTTCTTGACCGCGTTTGCAAATAAATCTTAATACATGAAAATCACCTCAGGAACAGGAGATGCTCATTATGTCCAATGTATCGTTTTCTTCCCTGCTCTGCGAAAAAGCAGAACAGTATTTTCAGGCTGCCCGTCCTTACTTCGGCGGCCGTGAACAGGAAATTCTGGAAAATCTCAATCAGTGCAATGACAATCAGAAGGTTTGCATGAAATATCTGTATGGCACTATGCCAATCAGCGATATCGCAAACTATGATTTTTCCCTTTTCTTAAAATATGTTGATCATGCACTCTTTCTGCGTGAAAACACACCATGGTGCAAAGATATTCCAGAGGATATCTTCTTAAACCATGTTCTCTACTACCGCATCAACAACGAAGATATCGTGGACTGCCGCCGCGACTTCTATAATCTGTGCTGGCCGCGACTGGTGAATGCCGGCAAAACCTCCAGCATGAAGGAAGCTGCTCTGGAACTCAACTACTGGTGCTTTGAAAATGCTACCTACCGTCTGACCGACGAGCGTACTGCAAACCCACTGACCGTTCTGCGCTGTGCTTATGGCCGCTGCGGTGAAGAATCCACCTTTGCTACCACTGTATTCCGCAGTGTTGGTATCCCAACCCGTCAGATCTACACCCCAAGATGGCCTCATTGTGATGACAACCATGCATGGATCGAAGTATGGTGCGATGGTGACTGGCATTACCTCGGCGCATGCGAACCGGAAGAAGTTCTGGACAAAGGCTGGTTCACCGCTGCTGCTTCTCGTGCAATGATCATCCACAGCCGTATGTTCTCCGACTATGTAGAAAACGAAGAGATCGTTACCCACGAAGGTCTGACCACCATCTGTAACGAACTCAAACGCTATGCTGACACTCAGACCTTCTCGGTTAAAGTTGTAGATAACGGCAAACCGGTAGAAGGTGTTGCAGTCCGCATTGAACTGCTCAACTACTCCGAATTCTTCCCGATTTCCACTCTCATCTCCGATGCTAACGGTGAGGCTTCAATCACTCTGGGTCTGGGCGATTTACATATCCATGCTGTCAAAGACGGCAAATTTGTTACCCGTCTTGTAGATTCCAGAAAAGAGCCATCGGTTGTAATCGACTTCTCCAAGGCATCCGACAGCCAGACCGAGGAATTGAACGGCGAAGAATATGATGTTGTTCCACCAAAGGACAATATGAAGTTTGCTGTTCGCCTGACCGATGAGCAGAAAGCAACCCAGCAGAGAAAATTTGACGCTGCTGCTGATCTGCTGCACAAAAAAGAAGGTAACTACCATACCGAAGATTCCGCTGCAAAAGCTGCAGCTGCTCTTTCCTTAAACGGTGTCTGCGCTGAATACGCTGCAAAAGCACTGTTTGACGCAAAAGGCAACGCTTCCGAGGTAGAAAAATTCCTCAAGGCTGCTTCTGATGATGCAAACCGTGAACTCAGAGCAAAACTGCTGAATGTCCTGACTGTAAAGGATAAGACCGACCTGTGCGCTGATGTACTGGAAAGCCACCTGGCAGAAGCTTGCCCACAGGGTGATCTGCCAGAAGACATCTATGTTCCATACGTCCTCTCCCCTCGTGTTTCCAACGAAAAACTGACTGCATGGAGAGCAGCTCTGTCCGCTTCCTTTGATGAAGCACAGAAGAAAGCATTCATTGCAGATCCGGAAGCTCTGTGGAACTGGATTCTGGAACACGTATCTTCCAATGATAGCCGCGAATACAGCACTCTGATTGCTGCTCCGGACAAGATCATGAAGGTTGGCTACGGTTCCTATCTGTCCAAGAAGGTTCTGTTTGTTGCTGTCTGCCGTACTCTGGGTGTTCCTGCAAGACTGAATCCAGAAACCAAAGCAATTCAGTTCTACCGTGATGGTGCATTCCACAACGTAGAAAAAGCAAACAAGGCAAAAACTCTCCCATTCACTGTTGTTTCCGGCGATGATACCAAGTGGGTATATTTCCAGAACTGGAGCCTCGGCATCCTGCACGACGGCATCTACAATACTCTGGACCTGAGCGAAAGAGAATGGGCTGACGGCAAGGTTCTGCTGGATCTGGCTCCGGGTGCTTACCGCCTGATCACTGCAAAGAGAATGCCAAATGGAAGCTTGTTCACCAAGGAATATCGCTTTACTGTCGGCGAAGGTCATGCAAACAACCTGACTATCCGTCTGCGCGACACCAAGATCTCTGATATGCTCGAGAATATGGACATCCTGCCATTCTCCCTGAAGGACAAAGATGGCGGCAAGATCGAAGCAGAAAAACTGACTGCTGGCAAAGCAAACATCCTGTTCTGGCTGGAAGAGGGCAAGGAACCAACTGAGCACATTCTCAACGAGCTGATCGAACATCATGTCCGCTACAATGCTTTGGATGCACAGCTTGTCTTTATCATCCGCAGCGATGAAGCAAAGAAAAATCACACCTTGGCAAAAGCGCTTGAACTGCTGCCAAACGTTACCATCTGCTACGATGACTTCCGTGAAAACGTTTCTTCCATTGCAAGAAGAATGTATGTTGATCCGGATAAACTCCCACTTATCGTTGTCACCAAACCAGGCCTCAACGGTATCTTTGCAACCAGCGGTTATAACGTTGGTATGGGCGACCTGCTCATCAAGATTCTTTCTGAATAATTCCTATTTTTCAGGCGGTACTGCTTATACAGTACCGCCTGTTATTTTGTGCTTGTTTGATATGATAGAATATGTTATAATCATTTTGTGAAACTTTTATGTTTGAGGGTGATTAAATTGACCAAAAAGCGACAAAATAATATAGGAGTATTCCTGTTACTTTTCTTTCTTGTTCTTTTTTCTGGATTCAGTTTACATATGATGCGCACCTCTCTTCTGGATAACGCACAAATTTTAGGTTCAGAAATTGCAGCAGGTTACTCGATGCAGGAAGACGTTTATCTGAATGAATACGCTACTATTTTAACCAATGCTGCAACAGCCGTCCATATACGATTAGAGCAGCAGGATGATATTTCGGTCATCAGACAATGGCTGTCCGATTATCAGGATTACATTGAGGAAACCACTGAAATCAAAGGAATTGAAATATATGCCGCAGTATACGGAAAAATAGCCGGTGCAACCTATTGGGAAGGAGATGAAGTGATCGACCCAACTCAAACAAATTGGTACCAGATGGCAATAGAAGCAAACCGTAAAATCATCTATACCCCCACCTATATCGACCAGCGTTTGAACACCCCCACCTTTACTATGGCAATGCGCGTTGGAAGTACGGATGCTGTTGTCGCAGTGGATATCTACCCGGAACAGTTTAGCGGATGGTCAAGTATGGATTCCCTTCCAGAAGGCAGTCGATACTTCCTGTTTGATTCTCAGGGATTTCTCCTGCATTACAATGGATTTGATAAATCTGAAATTTCCGATTTTGACTCTTATACCGAAGAGTTATTTTCAGAAATAAAAAAGGGACTTCACGATGTTTCCTCTTCTTACGTTACTGATCCAGATGGTGAAAAGCGTGGCGTATACTACAGTGTGACTCCAAATGGATGGTACTCTGTCATCACTATCCCTTACGATTACCTGTTGAGAGGTACTGAAAAAATCTCTATTTTCTACCTTTCTTCTATTGCATTTATTTCGATTCTATCCGTTCTATTTCTTGTTCGGGATTGGCATTTAAACCAAAAAGTAAAATTGACCAACGATGTTGTCCGTGTATTGGGCAATTCTTATTATGCACTGTATTTAGTCAATGTAGAACAGGGCACTTATACCATCATCAAAGCATCTGATTATGTCCGCCAGAACCTCCCTGAAAAAGGAACATATATGGACTTTCTGCACACACTCAAGGATATTACTCAAGCAGATGTCTACCATGATATTGAGCAAACTTTTTCTTTGCAAAATATTCGTGAGCTAGTCAAAAAGCGTGTCAAGAACTTTGGCGGTGACTTCCAGCGTTTGTTTAACGACCAGTATCGCTGGGTTAATATTCGAATGCTATTTGATGAATCACTTCGACCAAACGAGGTTATCCTCTGTTTCCGCGACATTGAAGAAGAAAAACAGGCACAGCTCAATTACAACAAACTGTTGCAGGATTCTTTGAAAACCAGCCAGGAAATTGCTAAAACAAAGAATATGTTCTTCTCCAATATGTCGCATGACATGCGTACCCCGCTGAATGCGATTATCGGTCTTTCCGAACTTGCTTCCAACCATCTGTCCTCTCCGGATAAGATCAAGGAATATCTGCAGAAAATCAATCTCTCCAGCAAACATCTGTTGGGACTGATCAATGACATCCTTGAAATTTCTCGTTTGGAACAGGGTAAACTGGAACTGAACAAAGCTTCTTTCCCAATCCAGCAGGATATGCAGGAACTGTTCTCCATCTTTGAGATTCAAGCGCAAAAAAATGAAAAGCATTTTTCCAGCAAATTTGAGATTCAAAACAAAGTTGTCATTGGTGACTGGTTCCGCATCCAGCAGATTTTGAACAACCTTTTGTCCAATGCAATTAAGTATACCCTCCCCGGTGACCACATCGATGTCACTGTCCGCGAAATTCCACACGAAGGAAGCGGATACTCCGATTTCCAAATTATTGTCAGTGATACCGGTGTTGGTATGGACAAAGATTTTTTGGAAAAACTGTTTATTCCGTTTGAACGCGATGTCCGCTTTGGTGCAAAAAATGTTTCCGGTACCGGACTTGGCATGCCGATTATTCAAAATCTGATCATGCAGATGGATGGCGAAATCAATGTTGAGAGTGAACTTGGAAAAGGTTCTGTCTTTACAGTAACACTTCCTCTTTATCTGGAACAAAACCAGAATCACGATACTGAAAAAGCAAAATCATCCGAACAGTATCAGTTGGAAGGAAAACACGTTCTTTTGGTGGAGGATAACGAAATCAATATGGAAATTGCCACCGAGATCCTTACCATCAAAAACATTCATGTTACTCAAGCATGGAACGGAAAAGAAGCCGTTGACCTCTTCTCCTCTTCCGAACAGGGTACTTTTGACTTTATCCTGATGGATATGCAGATGCCGGTCATGGGCGGATGCGAAGCAACCAAACAGATTCGTTCCCTGCCGCGTGAAGATGCAAAATCCATTCCGATTATTGCGGTAACCGCCAATGCTTTCTCGGAAGATATTGCTGAAACGATGGCTGCCGGTATGAATGCCCACATCTCCAAGCCGATCGATCTGAATATTCTTTATTCCACACTCGAATCTCTTTCTTAAATTGAGAAAGAAGACAAAATAAAAGCTGTGCAGGAAATTCCTGCACAGCTTTTTTCGTTGTGATCTTTGTATTATTTGCTGATCGGAGCAGTTGCTTTCTTCATCCATTTTTCTGCTCTTTCGCTCAGGTATGGAGAAACTGTCTCGTAAGCATGACGGTTAAAGTCATTGAGCCAATCGATTTCTTCCTGAGTCATCATTTCAACTTTCAAAGGTGTGGTGTCAATTGGAACAACGGTAAAGGTATCAAAATGATAGAACTGACCGTATTCTGTCTTTTCTCCTTTGACAACAACTGCTGTATTTTCGGTACGGATACCGTGGCTGCCTTCAGTATAGATACCTGGCTCGATGGTCAGAACCATACCTTCCTGCAGCTTGATGTCTTTGTTGCCCAGGCTCTGTGGACCTTCATGAACGCCCAGCATATAGCCGACACCATGACCGGTACCACAGCGGTAATCCAGACCATATTTCCACAGAACACCACGGCAGAGAATGTCCAAACCGTAGCCGGTCATACCTTCTTTAAATACTGCGGTGCTCATTGCGATAACGCTCTTGAGAACCAGAGTATAGTCGCGGCGCTCCTCATCGGTCAGCTCACCCATTGCAAAGGTACGGGTGGTATCGGTTGTACCGGTCAGATACTGACCGCCGCTGTCGTTGAGCAGGAAGTGACTTCTTTCGATAACAGCAGAACCCTCTGTCTTTGGTGCATAGTGCATCATTGCTGCATTGTCGCGGTAAGCAATGATAGCGGTGAAGCTGTCACCTTTAAAGTGATTGCGCTGTTCACGGAAGGAATGAAGTTTTTCGGATGCCTGGTATTCGCTGATGGTTTCGCCATTTTCCAGTGCCTCAAACAGCCATGCATAGAATTCTGCTTCTACAATACCATCCTGCAGGTATGCTTCATATGTATTCTTAGTTTCTACCTCGTTTTTGAGGGCTTTCATCAGTTTAATCGGGTTATCTGCCGAAACAACACTCAGGTGTTCGTTGTTCTGTACAATGTGATAGAGGCTGTAATTGAGCTCTTTCTGATCACACAGAACGCGCAGATCCTTCTTCATATTTTCCAGATATCCAAAGATATCTTCGTATGGACGCATGGTAATGCCGTTTTCGGACAGAACACGCAGAACGCTGTCATTTACTCTTGCTGTGTTGGTAAACAGAATTGCGTCTTCCTGAGAAACATAAGCATAAGCAATTGCAACTGGTGTGCATGCAACGTCATTAGCACGGATGTTGTACAGCCATGCAATACCATCCAAGGTATTTACTACAATTGCATCTGCTTCTTTTTCACGCAGTTTTTCTCTTAATTCAGAGATTTTTTCTGCTGCGGACTTGCCGGCATATTCTACCCCAAGGTTATAGATTTCGGTTGCACTTTCTTCCGGACGACCTTCCCAGATTTCGTTTGCATAGTCGATCTGGTTGTTGATCTGGATATTTTTCTTTGCAAATGCATCCTTCATGATCTGTACATAGGAAGCGGAGAACAGTTTACCGTTAATTCCTACAACAGCATTTTCTGGAAGCTCTTTTGCCAGATATTCATAAACTTTTGGTGTTTCAGGCTCATTCATCTTAAACAGAACGCCTTCGCTTCCTGCAAGCTGTTTTTCTGCCTGAACATAATAACGACCATCAGTCCACAGACCTGCGATACTCTTTGTGATAACAAAGGTACCTGCCGAACCGGTAAAGCCGGACAGCCAAGCTCTTGTTTTCCAATGGTCGGAAAAATATTCACTCATATGTGGATCTGCACTTGGAACGATGACAGCATCAATTCCATTTGCCTGCATCATTTCTCTGATTTTTGCAATTTTTTCGTTTACAGTCATCTTTCTTCTTCCTCCGGTTTCTGATAAGAGTTGCTTGAATTTTTCATCTTTCACTCTGATTTTTCAAACCATATTTAGTATAGCACATTTCTTTTGACTTACAAGACTTTTTTTAGAATTTTTTACCATATTTTTGATTTTTTCATTTTAAAACATAATTTCTTCTGTTTTTTAGTTGAATATGCTGTTTTATTGTATAAAATCTCACAGTGAAATATTTTCCGTAAGAGAACAAAGACACCGATACCTCAGAAAAGGTTACCGATGTCTTTGTTGTGCAGCTTATTTCTCGGACAGAATGGTATCAATTCTCTTTTGTAAAACATCCATCTGATTTTCCAGATTGCCAATGATAGGTGCTCCGATGATGTTTCCTTCCTTATCCACAACATAAGTGGTAGGATATCCCAGGATTTCTGAGATAAAATCCTGATAAAATGCTTTCTCCGGGTCGGGAGAAATATTCTGGAAGGTTACTCCTTTTTCTGTCAGGATTTTGCGGGAGGTCTCCAGATTCTCTTCACTCTCTCCGGAATCTGTTCCCACCCCAATCAAATTGATATTTTCTGCTTTCAAATTTTGGTACATTTCCTCCAACTGAGGCATTTCTTCGATACAGGTTCCTCAGCCGTTGTTCCAGAAGTTGACAATGGTCACATCATAGTCAGAAAAAACTTCTTCAGTGATCTGATTTCCCTCCATGTCCACTTCTGAAAAGCTTGGGAAAGGCTCCTTAGAAACTAACTGATCTTTGGAAGAACATCCTGCCAGCATTGTCAGGAACAATGCGCAGGAGATAAAAGCACAGGCTATTTTTCGCATCCTGCTTTCTCCTTTCTTTCTGATGCTTTCATACAAAATGTCCGACAGATTGCGTGATGTGGGCATGCCCTCACACAGTCTCCACATCGGATACATTCTGGATGATTTGGTGTTTTATAAACTTCTACATCCATTTTACATACATGACTGCATGCCTTGCAGGAAGTACATTTTTGCTGATCTACCTCCAAACGGTAAACGGAAATTCGGTTAAACAAGGAATAAAAAGCCCCTAGCGGACAAATCCATTTACAGAAGGGACGGTAAAAAAATACTGACAACAAAATCACTGCTAGCAAGATACAGCTTTTCCAGCTGAACAACCATCCCAAGCTTGCCCGAATTCCAGAATCTGCAATTGCAAGCGGAATACCACCTTCCAAAATTCCTGCAGGACAGATATATTTACAGAAAAATGGATCACCCATACCAATTTCATTCACAACTGTGATTGGCAGGATAAGAACAAACAGCAACAAAATAATATACTTAACTTTTGTGAGAATCCTAAACGGTTTTGTGCTGAATTTTTTACTTGGAATTTTGTGCAGAAGTTCCTGAAACCATCCGAACGGACAGAGAAAACCACAGACTAACCGTCCCAACAAGACACCAACAAAAATCAAGAATCCAACAACATAATAAGAAAACTGATATTTGGAAGATCCGATTACTGCCTGAAGTGAACCGATCGGACAGGAACCTGCTGCACCAGGACAGGAATAACAATTAAGCCCTGGAACGCACAAAGATTTTAAATTGCCTTTATAAATCTTTCCTCCCAGAAAATTCCCCAGAAATGGATTGGTCGCCAAAGTAGCTGCAAGCTGTATTTTCCATCGGTTTTGCTTTTTCTTTTTATCCAATGCCAACACACTCCAGACAGATATTAATTCCCTTGCTCAAAACCACCGCAGCTTCATTTCTCCAGACTCCTATACCCATTAACAGGATTGCCGCAGCAAAAATCGATATCGTGATTTTCCTCATTGGCTGACTCCCACGGTCATTGCTACCATTCCGCCATCCTGTGATGCTGCATCCTGTTGTTTGCTCTGTTCTACAAAACTAGCTGCGGAATCTTTTAAGTCCTCAGCTTCTACCTTTCCATACCATGCAGACAGGAAAGAACCGTTTACATACCAAGAAGCAGTGTTTTCCATTTCTTCTACCATTCCAACATTATTTCCCATCGCCTCTTTTAGCGAATCGTTATAAAGAATGACCGGGAATGGCGCTTCGGCAAACATTTCTGCATCTTTCTCCCCTTTGTTACAGACCACAACCTCTGCTCCTGCCTTCTGGATTTCCGGATAAGCATTTACAATTTCCTGATAATAATTCACTGCTTCTGAGCTGGCAGGATCAATAAAGGCAAAAAAGGTTACATCTGCAACATCATCCCGGGTAAACTCCTCACCCGACATTGTATGAGTTGTAAATTCTCCAATTGCATGATAGGCTACTTTATCAATGGCTGGTACAGATAAAGATTCCTGATACTCTTCTGCCCATTCCTGTGTCACCCATCCTTTTTCTACGGCATCCTCTACGGTAATACTGCCATCGGCAATTGCCTGCTCTACCTCTTCCTGTGTTGGTTTATTTGTACACGCTGTAAGTGTCGCTGCAAGCGATGCCGCACACAGCAAAGCAACCAAAATTGCTGTAAACTTTTTCATAAAAAATACTCCTTTCTGTCGCTTTCGCGTTTTCCAGAAAGGAGTATAGCATATCGGATATAAAGTGGATGTTAAGATGGAAAAATAACTCTGAAAATACTGCCGCCGCCCTGATGTTCCAAAACGCAGATGCTCGCACCATGCCGTTCCAGAATCTTTTTGCAAACTGCAAGCCCAAGCCCGCTTCCGCCGACCAGCCGACTTCTGGATTTATCGATGCGAAAGAAAGGTTCAAATACCAGTTCTCGATATTCCGGCGGTATCCCTTCCCCTTCGTCGATAACATCGACCAAAATGTGGTTCTCCTGATGTTTTGTTCTAATAGAAACATGGCTTGACGGTGCACTATATTTAATGGCATTCTCGATCAAATTATAAAAAACACGCTCGAGAAGATTATCCTGCCCCTGTACAACACAATTTTCTCCATCCAGTGTCAGGGAAATCTGTTTTTCTTCCGCGACGCAGGACAGTTCTTCCGCTACATCCGAAATCAGCAGATCCAGTGGTACATCCCGACGTTCTTCCAAAGGAAGGTCTCTGCTAAACCAAAGAAGCTCTTCAATCAGTGCATTCAATCTATCCAGCTGTTGATTTATCGAAGTTACCAGCGAATCCACATCGTCCAAACGCTGCTCTGACATCGAAAAGACATCCAACTTTGCCTGCATCACCGCCAGTGGAGTTCGCAGTTCATGCGCTGCATCTGCGGAAAACTGCTTTTGCAGCTCAAAAGCATGCTGAAGCTGCTTTAACATATGATTAAAGGAGACCGTCAATTGCTGAATTTCATCCGCACTTTGTGGGATAGGAATTTGTTTTTCCAGATTGGTTGCGTTGCGTTTTTCCACTTCCTGCGAAAGGGTACGAATTGGTTTGAGCACGTATCCTGATGCAAAATAGGTTGCCAGACTTCCCACTGTCACAATACAGATCGTTGCAACAATGCTTTCGGTACGAAATACATGATAAGACTTCTGTGCTTCCGACGTAATGGCCGGCTGAATTTCTTCCAATGGAAAAAACAGAACATCGCCTTCTTGCACTGCCACACTGGGCTGCAGCTCAATGGCTTCGACCATCTTATTGGCAGAAAAGTTGGACAAAAAAGCAAGCACCGTACAGGAAACAAACAGGAAGACACTCGCCGTCAGAGTAAACCGAAGTCTCAGCGAAATTTTTTTCATGGCAGCAGGTAACCCTCCCCAATTTTTGTCTGAATCGGGTCTTTTCCCAGTGCTGCTTTCAGCTTTTTGCGCATTGCCGAAAGATGAACCCGAATCGAATTGCTCATCGGATCAGCATCCCCATTCCAAACATGGTCAATCAGTTCCTGCTGGGTGATCAACTTTCCCGGATGCATCATAAAATATTCCAGTATCGCCAATTCTTTTGCTGTAAAGTTGATTTTTTCTTTTCCGACGCTCGCAGTTCGGTTGAGTGTGTCCAGCGCTAAATCACCTAAACGAAGAACATTGCTTTGCTGAATAAACTGACGATTCAGCAATACCCTGATCCTTGCCTCCAGTTCCGCGAAATGAAATGGTTTGGTCAGATAATCGCTTGCTCCCAGTGTAAAGCCGGAAAGCTTTGTCTCCAAATGATGGTTTGCTGACAGAATCAGCACCTTGCTTTCCGGTTTTTCCTGTTTTAGTTGTTTGAGAAGGCTCAATCCATCCATACCAGGAAGATTCAGATCCAAAACGATCAGGTCATACTGCTCATCCATCGCCTTTTGATATCCTTGTGCGCCATCCAGTGCGCTGTCCACAGCATATCCCTTGAGTGAAAGTCCTTTCAGCAGGGCATCGGCAAGTTCCTGTTCATCTTCAATCACCAAAATGCGCATACTTTCCTCCTTGCACAGACAGAAAATGGACAGCCGAGATTCCAGCTGTCCATTTTGATTTTGTAACAGAAATTGTTCTTACTGCAGATTTTCCAGATGAATACATTTTACCGGACAACCCTCTGCGCACTTGCCGCAGTTGGTACATTTTTCCGGATCAATGTGTGCGCAGTTGTTGTCTACGGTGATTGCGCCGAATTCACAAACTTTTTCGCACTTCTTACATCCGATACAGCCATTGGTGCAGACCTTACGGGTATCTGCGCCTTTGTCGTGGCTCATGCAGGTAACATATGTGGTCTGGCTTCTTGGAAGAATTTCCAGAATACCGTTTGGACAAGCCTTTGCACAAGCACCGCATCCGATACACAGATCTTCCTTTACCTTTGCAATATGATCGACAATCTGGATTGCATCATATTCACAGGCATTGACACAGTCGCCATAACCCAGGCAGGCAAAGTTACAGCTTGTTCTTCCGTTATAGAAGAGTTTTGCAGCCTGACAGGTTTTTGGACCATCATAATCCATGATGTATTCGGAAGTCTGAAGATGACCGCGGCATCTTACTACTGCACGTTTTGGCTCGATGGAACCAACCGATACGCCGAGGATCTCGCCAAGTTTTGCAGCAACAGCTGCACCACCGACTGGACAGAGGTTTGGCTCTGCTTCGCCAGCTGCCATTTTTGCGGCATACTCGTCACAACCTGCACATCCGCAGGCACCACAGTTTGCACCCGGCAGAACTTCTCTTAATTTTGTAACACGCTCATCCACTTCTACTGCAAAGAATTTGGATGCAACAGAAAGCAGAAGGCCTGCAATCAGACCTGCTCCGGTAACGATGGAGACAGGTACTAAAATGGTTTGTAACATAATTGCTTCGTCTCCTTTTCGTTATCTGAAGATACCGTCAGCAACGCTTGCAAATCCCATAAAGGACATGGAAACGATGGACGCTGCAACCAGAGTGATCGGAATACCCTGGAAGCTCTTTGGAAATTCTACGCTTTCCATCTTGCTTCTAACACCTGCAAAGAGAACCATTGCCAGCATAAAGCCAAGACCGCTTCCCAGTGCATTGACCAGAGACTCCAGGAAATTGTAGTGATTTTCAAGGTTGAGCAGAGTACATCCCAGTACTGCACAGTTTGTGGTGATCAAAGGCAGATAAACACCCAGTGCTTTATACAGCGATTTCATGTACTTTTTGAGGATAAACTCTACCATCTGTACCAGAGCTGCGATAACCAGAATGAATACGATGGTCTGGAGGTACTCCAGTCCGTTTGGTGCGAGCAGATAAGTATAAATTGGCCAGGTAACAGCGGTTGCCATCAGCATAACGAAGATAACCGCAGAACTCATACCTACTGCAGAGTCGAGCTTTTTGGATACGCCAAGGAACGGACAGCATCCAAGGAATTTTGCCAGTACCACGTTCTCAACCAGAACCGAGGTGACCAGAATGTACATCAAGTTTCTAAACAATTCCATTATTCACAGCCTCCCTTTCCGGCATTTGCGCAGCCAGCCGCATTTGGACAGGACTCACAGCCAAAGCTCTTTCTCTTAACAGCCTTGCCGTTGGAGAGCTTGTTGAGCAGAGCGATAACGCAGCCAAATACCAAAAATCCGCCAGGAGCCAGAACAAAGATGGAAATTGGCGAGAAGAGGTTTACGGTAATTGGCAGACCAAACCAGGTTCCGGAACCGAGGATCTCACGGATGGAGCCGATGATCAGCAGAGCGAAGGTAAAACCAATACCCATACCGATACCGTCCAGAGCAGATTTGAACACGCTGTTTTTGCTTGCAAACATCTCAGCACGGCCAAGAATGATACAGTTTACAACGATCAGCGGCAGGAAGATACCCAGTGCGCTGTAAACATCCGGCACATACGCCTGAAGCAGAGCGCTCAGCAGGGTTACAAAGCCTGCGATTACAACAATGTAGCAAGGGATACGGACTTTGTCCGGAATTACTTTCTTTAACAGGGAAATTACAATGTTTGAGCCAAGCAGTACGAAGGTTGCTGCCAGACCCATACCGATTGCATTCTTTGCCATGGTGGTAACAGCCAGGGTCGGACAGGTTCCCAGAACCAGAACCAGAACCGGGTTTTCCTTGATGATACCATTTGTCAGGATTTGCAGATTCGATTTTTCCATCTTCCCTACTCTCCTTTCACTGTTTCATAAACCTGGAATGCACTCTCGATTGCTCTCTTCATTGCATTGGAGGAGATGGTTGCTCCACCGATTGCCTCAAAGTTTTCCATCGAGCTGTCCATTCCTTCAAACTGGTTTACAAAGTCATCATTGGATACTTTGGAACCCAAGCCTGGGGTTTCGTTGTTTGCCAGCACCTTGATTCTTTCGATGGTGCCATCTTCTTTCAGACCAACCATTACTTTCAGCGGATCGCTGGAGTAACCTTTGGAGGTGATGGTTACAGTATAGCCAGCGCCATTTGCAGCCTTATATACTTCCTGTACACCTTCTGGGAATTCCCCTTCGATCTGTTCGAAGGAATCTGCTTCGGTCAAAACTTCTGCACGAGCAATCTCAGCTGTTTTGCGCTCATTTTCGTCAATGATTGGCTGAGTGATCTCGTGGCTTACAGACAACAGCGCGGTGATTACCAGACAGATGATGGCAAGCACCAGCGTTGGTTTTACAAATTCATTCATTGCGTTCATTACTGCTGCACACCTCCAAACGCCTTATTGCGAACCATGCGGTTGATGTGTGGGGTAACGATATTCATCAGAAGGATGGAATAGGATACACCTTCTGGATAGGAACCAAATACACGGATAACCATGGTGATCAGCGCACAGCCCAGACCAAAGATGATTTTGCCTTTTTCGGTGATTGGAGAGGTGGTGTAATCGGTTGCCATGAAGAATGCACCGATCATCAAACCGCCGCCCAGTACCTGATACATCGGGTCAACACCGAACAGCAGGGACAGAACGAACACACCGCCGATAAAGGAAAGTGGAATGGTGATGGTGATTACTTTACGCCAGATCAGATAGATGCCGCCGATAATCAGTGCAAGCGCACAGGTTTCACCCATACATCCGCCGCGGGTTCCAAGGAACATTTCCATCAGGGATGGGAGGTTTGCGGTTTCACCAGCTGCGATCTGAGCAAGTGGTGTTGCACCAAAAACGCCTTCTACTGCTTTGCCGTTTTCCACTGCAAGCCAGCTGGTCATTGGCTGAGAGAAAGAAAGCAGCAGGAAGATACGAGCTGCGATAGCAGGGTTTGCAAAGTTATTGCCGATGCCGCCAAACAGCTGTTTTACGATAACGATTGCAAAGAAGCAGCCAACAACTGCCATCCAGATTGGCAGCTGTACCGGCAGGTTGAAGGAAAGGATCACACCGGTGACTGCTGCACTCAGGTCAGAAATGGTGTTTTCTCTGCCCAGAACACGCTCGGTCGCATATTCAAACACGATGCAGGCCAGTACACACACTGCTGTCATCAAAATTGCACGAAAACCAAAGATCAGGGTGGCAGCGATCATTGCCGGAGCCAGTGCAATCAGCACATCCCTCATAATCGTGCTGGTCGTCGCACAGTCACGGATATGCGGCGAAGCGGATACGATCAATTTATTACTCAAAGCAACTCACCTCAAACTATTTTTTCGGAGCGATTAAACGCTTGGACAGTTTATTGACGACTACCAGCTGACGTTTTGCCGGACAAGCATAAGCGCAGCATCCGCACTCGATGCAAAGGTTTACCTTGAGCGCTTTGAGCTCATTGATGTCTTTCATCTTGAATGCGGTTTCGATCAGCGATGGCATCAATCTCATCGGGCAGGCACGAACACAGCGTCCGCAGCGGATACATGCAGTTTCCTCATAATGCGGAACATCTGCTTTTGCAAAAGCAAGCAGCGCGTTGTTGTTCTTTACCAGCGGGTAGTTTACGTCGTACAGCGGAGTACCCATCATTGGACCGCCCATCAGAAGTTTTGCAGGCTCTTCTTTGAAGCCGCCGCAGAACTCGACAATGTCCTTGAAGGTCGCACCGATTGGAGCTACCACGTTTTTCGGCTCTTTGATTGCCGAACCGTCAACGGTCAGTGTCTTGGTAATCAGCGGCATACCAGTGGTCAGGTATTCGCCGATGAATGCCATGGAAGTAACGTTGGAGATGATAACACCTGCCTGGAATGGCAGCTGACCTTCCTTGATTACCTTGCCGCAGGTCTCGTATGCAATGACTTTCTCAGCACCTTTTGGATACATTGCTTTGAGCGGAACTACCTCGATGGTTGGATCGTTTGCAGATTCCTGTCTGAGTTTCTCGATTGCCTGCGGCTTGTTGTCCTCAATGCCGATGTAGACCTTGTTGATCTCCATGTACTTCTGGACTGCCTTGATGCCCTTAAAGAGCATATCCGATTTGTCCAGCATGGTGCGCAAGTCGGTAGTGATGTAAGGCTCACATTCTGCCGCGTTGATTACCAGGGTATCAACTGCGTTGAGGTCCTTGAGGTTAAACTTAACATGAGCCGGGAAGCCCGCACCGCCAAGACCAACCAGGCCGGAACATTTGAGTGCTTCCAGGAAATCCTGGTAGTTGTTCACAACCGGTGGCTGCACCTCTTCGGAAATCTCCTGTTTGCCGTCCGTTGCAATTACGACTACCTGATCGACTGCACCGATGCTGGTTGTCATCGAAGTAATCGCTTCAACGGTACCGGACACGCTGGAATGAGTTCTTGCGCTCATGAACGCCTGCGAAGAACCAATGAGCTGTCCGACCTTTACGGTATCCCCCTTTTTTACCAGCGGATCGCAAGGCGCACCCATATGCATGTGCAAGGAGATATACACCTTGTCCGGAACCGGCATGACCTGTGGAACACAGTCATTTGTGTTCTTATGGTGTGGAACATGCACGCCCGGCAATGTCTTCTTACCATTGTTAGACACGATTTTAGCCCCCATTTCTATAATTTGCCTGTCATCCTTCCGAAAACAGGCGATATCAGTACCGCCCCATAAGCGATACTGTGTATCTTTATAATAATCCCTACTTCCTATGCTCGCGCAGCTGTGTGCGGTAACGCTTAGGAATATAGGGTATTATCCATACAAACAGCTTTCCTGTGATGATGCCCACCACAAGTCCGGTCACCAGCAGAACCGGAATATAATAATACAAAAATACACTGGTCAGATATCTTGCCAGAATCAACTGGCCAATATTATGAAAGATCGCTCCGATCACGCTGAGCGTGATGTAATGAAGCGAGTGTTTGCTCAAAAAATCCACAAGCACAATCGCTGTCACGGAAAAGATGCCGCCACTTAAACTGAGCATTCCTGCAACAAATCCGCGTGTCAGCACCACAAACACCGCCTTCATGACTGCCATGGTGTATCCTGCACGCTTGCCAAGGAAAAACAGACAATACATCGTCACCAGATTGGACAATCCAAGCCGCATTCCCGGCAGAAGTCCCGGAATGACCAGCATACTTTCCAGATAGGAAAAAGCCATCGCCAGTGCAAACAGCAGACCCATCAGGCTGACTTTTGACGCTTTCTGATCGATCATAACAGCCGACCGCCCTTTCCTTTAGCTTGCATATTGATAGGTGTACGAATGTTTGTTTTCGGTGTTTGGTTCAAAATTTCCTTTCAGTGAGGGAGAGCAATAAACCGTTCCTTCCTGGTCCACAATCACCAGCTGGTACTCTTCTTCCTGCATCTTTGCAAGAGCGGCTTCTTTTCCTTCGATAAACAACGCTGTGGACATACAGTCCGCAAGCAAACCATCTTCCGAAATGACCGATACCGACAACAGATCACTGTCAGCCGGATAACCGGTCCGTGGATCAATCACGTGATGATACCGTACGCCGTCCTGTTCAAACCATCGCTCATAGGTTCCGGTGGTAGCCATGGTCTTTCCTTCCAGCGAAATCGTTCCAAGATATTCCGATTCTTCCCCCTGCGGGTCGCGGATACCAAAACGATATGCGCTTCCATCCGGCTTTTCTCCCAGCACAATCAGGTTGCCTCCAATGGAAACATAGCCGCTGGTAATCTCATACTGCTGTGCGACTTCCCGTACAATCTCGCAGGCAGCACCCTTTGCAACCGCCCCCAAGTCAATCGCTTGACCTTCCCGACGGAGCATGACCTTGTTGCCGTCGATGAGGATATCCTGATAGTTTACCAACGCTTTCGCTTTGTCGATCTCCTGCTGAGAAGGAACCTTTGGATGATCGGAAGTAATCCCCCACAAAGTAGTCAGCGGCGCGATAGTGATGTCGAAAAGTCCATTCGACTGTTCCGCATATTGTTTGGAGCGCTCGATCAGCTCCAGACACTGGTCTGAAACCTCTATGTATTCTTTCCCTGCATTTTGGTTAATCTGGCTTACCTGGCTTTCCTCCAGATACATCGAACACATCTGCTCATATTCCCGAAGTCTGCGGCTGATTTCGTCCACAGCCTGCTGACCGTTTTTTCCATAAAGCTTTTGTTCAATCACGGTATCCATGATAAAATCCATCGAAACCGCCAGTTTCCGTTTTTGAGCCTGTGTATTTGCCACAATGATTACCGCACACAATACAGCAACCGATGCCAGAAGTAACAGGATCTTTTTTGCTTTCTGCCCCACACTGTACCTCCTAACAATATCTAACATATAGTTTACCTTAGTTCCCTAAATTTTTCAACCGGATTTATGCTCTTTTTCACAAAAAAACTGAATTTTTTTGCTTCAAACTTTGGCAATTCTTTAACATTGTAGTTCTGAAGTACAACTTTCATTGTCCATTGGGACAAAGTTGTCTGACTAATAACGATCTCTTCTCCCCTATCAACAAAAAAATTTCACCGTCATGTTTGTTTTTTGGATAAAAAAAGAGTATCTGAACAATTTGTTCAGATACTCTTTGTCTCTTACGATAAAATTTGCGATTAGTCTTCGCAATGGCAGCCACAATCGCCGCAGCCACAGTCGCAATCGTCTTCATCGTCAAACTCAAAAGTCAGAGTTTCGCCGCAGTTTGGACATTCGATTTCGCCTTTGTCCAGAACACTGCTGTCGATGCAGATTTCTTCATCGCAGTTTGGGCATTTTACTTCATAGATATCTTCGTCGCAGCAGCAGTCGCAGTCATCGTCGTCGCAGCAGCAATCGTCATCATCTTCGTCATCGCCATAGAACTCATCTTCAAGGGAGCTGAGATCCTCATCAATAGCCTCGACTTCTTCATAGAGTTCCGAGGTGCTGTCTTCCAGGTCGGATACTGTGAATGCCATGTCATCGAGAACATCGAGAACTGCCTTCATGATCTTACCCTGATTTGTTGTTTCATCAACGCCGATTCCTTCAACAAGACCTTTGAGGTATGCTACTTTTTCTGTTAAAGTCATTTTAAAATCCCCCTTAGAGTTTTTTATTGATAAGCAAACTTTTGTTGGTCGCTTATTTTAAAAATTATGCACGTTCCATGTACTCGCCGGTACGGGTATCAACGCGGATCATTTCGCCTTCATTGATGAAGATCGGAACGCGGATTTCTGCGCCGGTTTCCAGAACAGCTGGTTTGGTTACGTTGGTAGCTGTATCGCCTCTTACACCTGGCTCGGTCTGGGTTACCAGCAGCTCAACAAAGTTTGGAGCTTCGGAACCGAAAATGGAACCTTTGTAAGAAAGGATTTTAACTACCATGTTTTCTTTTACGAATTTGAATGCTTCACCGAGTTTGCTTCTGTCGATCGGAACTGTCTCGTAGGATTCCTGATCCATGAAGTAGTACAGATCACCATCGTTGTAGAGGTATTCCATATCTTTTCTTTCGATGAATGCGGTTGGGAACTTATCGGTTGGGTTGAAAGTTTTTTCAACAACAGCGCCGGAGATTACGTTTCTGATCTTGGTTCTTACAAACGCAGCACCTTTACCTGGTTTTACGTGCTGGAACTCGATGATCTGGAAAACGTTACCGTCCATATCAAATGTTACGCCATTTCTGAAATCGCCTGCTGTAATCATAAAGATCCTCCATTTTGATGCATTTTTGCACCATCCGCCCAGATGCAACTTATTTTTTGTCCCGTAATCAATAACCAGCGGATCGGGACAGAATCGTCCAGACTCTGTTTTAAAAATCACTTCCGGACTTGAAGGCCTGACCAGATCGGACACGACCTTTGTATTAGAAGTCCGTCAGAAAACCCCTGTCAAACTTCGATACTATAATTTTACCGTACTATTGTACTTTTTTCAAGTCTTTTCTCCTACTGTCACAAACTTTTATTGTTTTTATGATAAAAGTTCATACATTGCCCGTACGCCCAGCAGATAGCTGTTCTTGCCGAATCCGCAGATCTGTCCGACACATACCGGTGCGATCACCGATTCGTGGCGGAATGGCTCTCTCGCGTGGATGTTGGACATGTGTACCTCTACACAAGGCTTTTTGACCGAGGAAATCGCATCGCGGAGCGCGTAGCTGTAATGGGTATAGGCACCAGCATTGATTACGATGCCATCATAGCCTTCCAGCGCTTCGTGAATTTTATCGATCAGAGCACCTTCGTGGTTGCTCTGGAAAATGTCACACTCCATCCCAAGGCTGTGCACACAGTCCCGGATCTCTTCGTTGATGGTTTCCAGCGTATCCTTACCGTAAGTTCCCGGTTCACGGATTCCGGTCAGGTTAATATTTGGTCCATGCAGTACCAGTATCTTCTTCATAACGCATTTCCCCCTAATCCTGTTCTTTCTGCCTGCAATATATCTGCTTCATGGTCAGGGCATCCTCTGCCTGTGTTCCTGCCGACTCACAGATGATGGTCGGACTTGCATTTTTGCGGACAATCATTTCCGCCACCGGTTCAAACTGTGGACCGTAAACGGTATCAGCAAAGGTCAGGTGACACTTTTCTCCACCCTTGAGCGTGTACTCAATCTTAGAAAAATGGGAATGGAACTGACTCATTCTGGAAGTACCCAGCTTGTCCTCCATCTTGTCGAACACTTCTTTGACCGCCTCAAAGCTGTTAAGTTTCCCGAAGGTTCGGGCGTTGAGATGCCCAAAATCGATGCAGGGAATAAGTCTTTCATCAATAAGACACAGCTCCAGCACCTCTTCCAGCGTTCCCAGCTGATTTACCTTGCCCATTGTTTCCGGGCACAGATGAATATGTCCAAGATTCTGCTCATCCATTGCCTGATAAGCTCTTTTCAAGGTATCCTTTGCCAGTTCCAGCGCTTCTTCCCTGCTGATCTTGGAACAGGAACCCGAGTGAACTACCACGCGCTGCGCTCCCATTGCATCGGCTGCTCTGGCGCTTTGCAGAATGTATTCTATGCTGCCGTCCCGCTTTTCCTTCTCAATGCTGGAAAGGGAGATATAGTACGGGGAGTGCAGGGAAAGCGCTACCGAGTATTCTCTGGCCTTTTGACCAAATTCCCGGGCAGCTTCTTCGCTGATTCTTACCCCGCGGCCACACTGATATTCATAGGCATCCAGTCCCATCCTGACAATATATTCCGGCACCTGAATGGTCTTTTTATAGCCCATTGCCGCAAAGCTTTCCGAATTTCCGGCAGGTCCAAATTTTGCTCCCATCAGCTTTCTCCCCTATTCCTTGTCCAGATGAATGATGCTGTCTGCTGTTTTTTTCGGGCAGATATAAAACAGGAATCGCTCCAATGCACGCTTGATGCGGAAAAAGAACATTTTCTCCTTTTGGATTGGGCTGACCAGAACTGTTTTGCATCCAGCGCAGTTTCCGCCCAGAATATCGGTAAACAGCTGGTCACCGACCATGCAAAGCTGCTCACACGGGATATTAAGTGCCTGTGCACAGCGCTGATATCCCTTTTTAAGGGGTTTTGCCCCGTTGGAGATATAGTCAAGCCCCAAAATTTTTGCAAAAGGCTCCACACGCTCCGGCTTGTTGTTGGAAAGCACAATCATTGCGATCCCTTCCCTGCGGTTTTGTTCCAGCCACGCGCTCACTCCCGCATCGGGGATTGGATTGTCGTGGGTGGTCAGCGTATTATCGATATCCAGAATCAGTCCTTTGACTCCCCAGCTTTTGAGCAGCTGCGGTGTGATCTGATAGACACGCTGTGCCATCGCGTACGGATAGAAGTAGTTCATCATCCAAGCTCCTTTTTGTGAGATAGCAACAATCCCTATAAGACTATCTTTAACAAGACTATCTTTATAAGATAAGAAAAAGCGAGCCAATCGGCTCGCTTTTATTCTCATCAACAGGTCTTACATTTTTGTAAAACTGTCCTTGCCCGAAATGGTCACATTCGGGAATGTGCATTCGCAGCCTGAAAACGACTTGCCGAATGGGTTACTCTAAACAAAATCAGAGATTATCTGAATTTGCGTTTACGAGCAGCTTCGGATTTCTTTTTGCGTTTAACAGACGGCTTTTCATAATGCTCTCTTTTACGAACTTCGTTGAGAACGCCAGCGCGTGCGCACTGTCTCTTAAATCTTCTCAGAGCACTATCCAAAGACTCGTTATCTTTAACACGAATTTCTGCCATTTCTTATCCCTCCTTACGCCATTGGGCAGGAGTATTCAAGTCTCTTCTACCATCTCAGCGTACTATGTGTTTTTCCACATCCACACGATAAGGCACTGTTTTGCATTGCCCCTGGATAGGAGAAACTTGTAACAACAAAGATTATACTATATTCTGGGAGTGAATGTCAAGTCTTTTTTTACACTCCCGCAGTCAATCTTTTATTTTTGCTTACTTTGCTACGATATTGACCAGTTTTCCTGGAACGACGATCTCTTTTACGATAGTCTTTCCTTCCAGAATTGCTGCGATAGTCGCATCTACTTTTGCAATTTCCAAGAGCTGTTCCTTGGAAGCATCCGCAGGAACGTCCATTCTTGCTTTGATCTTGCCGCAGATCTGAACTGCAATCTCAACAGTAGCGTCAACACATTTTGCTTCATCGTATGCAGGCCAGCTCTGCTGATTGAGCATGCCGCCGAAGTTCTGTGCTTCCCAGATTTCCTCTGTGATGTGAGGAGCAAATGGGTTGAGCAGGATCAGGAAGGTTTTGAGCTCTTTGCGGCTGATGGTCTTGTGGTCAGAAATGTCGTTAATCAGTGCCATCAGGGTTGCGATAGCAGTATTAAACTTCATTTCTTCGATATCTTCGCCAACCTTCTTGATTGCTTTATGGAATGCGCTTTCCAGCTTGTCGGAATATTCTTCGCTGTCGTTGAGGATATCCTGCAGTGCCCATACACGATCAAGGAAACGTTTACATCCCTTGATGGAAGAGGTGGACCATGGAGCGCTCTTTTCAAAGTCGCCGATAAACATCTCGTACAGACGCATGGTATCTGCGCCGTATTCTTTTACGATATCGTCTGGGTTTACAACGTTGCCGCGGGATTTACTCATCTTCTCGCCGTTTTCACCCAGAATCATGCCATGGCTGGTACGTTTTGCGTATGGTTCCGGATTGCTGACTACGCCCAGATCATACAGGAACTTATGCCAGAAACGGGAGTAGAGCAGATGCAGGGTGGTGTGTTCCATACCGCCGTTATACCAGTCAACCGGGCACCAGTAATCCAGTGCTTCTTTGGATGCCAAGCACTCATCGTTGTGCGGATCGCAGTAACGCAGGAAGTACCAGGAGGAACCTGCCCACTGTGGCATAGTATCGGTTTCACGGGTTGCTGGGCCGCCGCAGTGCGGACAGGTGGTATTAACCCAATCAGTCATCTTGGACAGTGGGGACTGACCATCATCGGTCTGCTCAAAGGATTCACATTCTGGCAGTTTGAGCGGCAGTTCGCTCTCTGGCAGCGGAACCCATCCACATTTTTCACAGTAAACCATTGGGATTGGTTCTCCCCAGTAACGCTGACGGGAGAATACCCAGTCACGCAGTTTGTAGTTTACCTTTGGATGACCTTTTCCGGTTTCTTCCAAGTATGCAGTGATCTTCTTCTTTGCTTCCTCAACAGACAGTCCATCCAGAATACCGGAGTTAACCATAATACCGGTTGCACAGTCAGTGAATGCTTCTTCCTCTACATTGCCGCCTTTAACAACCTCAATGATTGGAAGGTTAAATTTCTTTGCAAATTCCCAGTCACGGGTATCGTGAGCTGGTACAGCCATGATAGCACCAGTTCCGTAAGACATCAGGACATAGTCAGAAACAAAGATCGGGATATTTTTGCCGTTAACCGGGTTAATACCCTCAACGCCCTGAATGCGGACACCGGTTTTTTCTTTTACCATTTCGGTACGCTCAAAGTCGGACTTCTTTGCAGACTCCTCTTTGTAAGCGTTGATTTCGTCCATGTTGGAGATGCGCTCTGCCCATTTATCCAGATATGGATGCTCTGGGGAGATAACCATGTAAGTAGCACCGTACAGCGTGTCTGGACGGGTAGTATAGATCATCAGTTTGTCGCCGGCTGTGGTATCAAATTCAACCTCAACACCGGTGGAACGACCGATCCAGTTTCTCTGAGAAGTCTTAACACGTTCAATGTAGTCTACTTTATCCAGATCATCCAGCAGTCTCTGTGCGTATTCGGTGATCTTGAGCATCCACTGGCTCTTTACTTTGTGAACAACTTCGCCGCCGCAGCGTTCGCACACACCGTTTACAACTTCTTCGTTTGCCAGAACAACCTTACAGGAAGTACACCAGTTAACCGACATTTCCTTTTTGTAAGCAAGGCCTTTTTTGTAAAGCTGGAGGAAAATCCACTGGGTCCATTTGTAATAGCTTGGATCGGTGGTGTTGATCTCGCGATCCCAGTCAAAGGAAAGTCCCAGAGATTTGAGCTGCTGCTTAAATCTTGCTACGTTGTTTTTGGTAACAATTTCCGGATGGATGTGGTTTTTGATCGCAAAGTTTTCGGTTGGCAGACCAAAAGCATCCCAGCCCATCGGATACAGAACATTGTAGCCCTGCATACGGCGTTTTCTTGCAATGATATCCAGTGCGGTGTAGGAACGCGGATGACCTACATGCAGACCCTGTCCGGATGGATAAGGGAACTCAACCAATGCATAATATTTTGGTTTGGTATAGTCGTTGGTTGCAGCAAAGGTATGGTTTTCGTCCCATTTTTGCTGCCATTTTGCCTCAATTTGGCTAAAATCGTACTTCAAGGCTCATTCCTCCATTATTTTCGATCTTGCAAAAAGATCTGTCACAGGAAATTTCTGCAAAGATTTCCCAAATATAATACTACACCGCAAAGCGCTGTATGATACAGCGCTTTGCGGGAATACGGCATTAGTCCTTTGTCAGGATGTCGCTGATATCCACCTGTGGTGCATCACACCACAGACGTTCCAGATTATAAAAGTTTCTGGATTCTTCCAGGAAAACATGAACCATTACATCATAGTAGTCCATCAGAATCCACTGTGCGCTCTGGCGGCCTTCCACACGGTTCGGTTCAAAGCCCAGTTTGGTCATCTCTTCTTCGACTTCATCAGCCAGAGATTTTACCTGTGTGGTGCTGGTCGCGGACGCAATTACAAAGTAATCTCCCAGGCTGGACAGATTTTTGATCTCGACAAGCTTGATATCCTTGCCTTTTTTCTTGTCCAGTACCTTGACGATTGTCTTTGCCTGTTCTAAGGATGTCATTCTCTTCTCTCCTTTATTATAAAAGCTGTGTTGTTCTGTTTTAGTATCTCTTCTTTATCCCCTGTTAGAGAAGGAGAAGCCACTGTCCGAAGAGCTGGAAGAGGAACTGCTTGTTTTGGAACTGGAAGAAGAACTGCTGGTCTTGGAGCTTGATGAAGACTTCTCTTCTTTATCCGAAGACTCATTCTGAGACTCTTCTTCTGCTTCCTGCTGTGCCTTTTCCTGGTTGGACTTGGAAAGAATTACTGTCTGGCCATTTTCGTTGGTGGTTACATTACCGGATGGTTTGGAGGATTCTTCCTCTTTTTTCTCCTCTTCCTGTACCTGCTGATAGATGTAAACTACGTTTCCATCCTCGTCATAGTCGTAGATTGGATCGCCGTTTTCATCCAGACGGTAAAGTGGGTTTCCATTTTTATCATACTGATACTGTGGAGTAAAGTCTTCTTCACTCGACTGGGTCTGCTGGTCATTTTGAGACTGGCTGCCCTGCTGGGTGCTGTCCTGAGTCCACTGTGACTGGCTGCCCTGAGTATTGCTGTTCCAGTTGCCCGAACTGCTGGAACTGGAAGAGCTGGACGAACCACCGTAGATATTTGGAATATTCAGATCCTCTGCGGTAACACTGTTGCCCTGTGTCATGAAATGTTCATTCATAACGTCCACAAGAGCCTGCTCGTCCACTGCATAAACGGAATAGGAATAATACATGGTTCCGTTGCCCGGTACAACATGCATTTCGATATCATCGGTATCCACTTCGAACAGAGCGCTTGCTACTGAAATCATCTTGTTCAGCGGCATATCGGTATCGATATCATCGTAATGTCCCATCAGAATCGGCAGGCTCTTCATTCTGCCCAGTTCATGTACACGATCGATGCAGGCAAAGATAAACTGTGTCTGTGCATCAATTCTTCCAAGGTCTCCGTTTGCATAACCGGCACGATAACGGATAATCCATTCTGCCTGTTCACCGTTTAAGGTCTGTTCGCCCGGATAAAGAACTTTTCCTGGCAGGTAGTTAATCTGCTCCTCGATATTCATGGTAACGCCGCCCATATCATCCACGATATCGCGGACACTTGCAAGGTCGATGGTCGCATAATAATCGATATTCAGTTTCCAGTTTTCTTCCAGATAGCTCTTGAGCGTTTCGATTCCGCTCATACCCTCGTATGGATGTCCATAAATTGCATTGACCTTACCGGTCGGGAATTCAGAACCGACAAAGGTATCTCGTGGAATACGCAGAATATCCACTTCACCGGTTTTGGTGTTAAACAGTGCATACATGATAACGTCGGTCAACTTCTGGGTATTATCGACACCGCAGCACAAAACCGAAATGGTGTCTTCCTCCAGCGGCTTGATGTCATCTTCGGACAGATCTTCCGGATCAATGGTTTCTTCCGAAGTGTCGTCCCCTGCCTTCAGGGTTGTCTTGTGGCTGTTAAAACCTCTCGAATAGCCCGCTGCATAGGATACGGCAATGCATGCAATCAAACAGACGGCAGCCAAAACCGCAGCAGCAATTTTCTTTTTTACACTCAAAACTTTTGCCCCCAAACAATGCTAGCAATCTTGTGACTGGAATTTTCCTGTGCAAAATCCAATCATCTTAAGCTCTCCGGTCCGTTTCTTCCCGAAGATACTCGTTGTATGCCTGGCAGGTATCGATGCACAACGGCAATCGTTTTTCTGCCTGGTTTCTTACCGCAAAGATCAGTGCCTCACGCATTCCTTCGTGCAAAGAGTGCAGTACCACCTGACGCATCCGCTCTGCGTCCGGATAATCTCTCTCCTTACTTGTCAGGTCTGCAAGATAGACAATCTGTTCCAGTTTGCTCATCCCTGCGCGGCCGATAGTATGATAGCGCACCGCGTTGATGATCTCCTCGTCCTCGATCTCCAAAACCTGCTGGATATATTCCGCACCGGCAAATCCATGCCAGACTGGCGGCTGTGTGAGCAGGTTATCGTCCAAAATTATAGCAGACTTTTCCATCCATTGCAACTGTTCATTCTGCGGCATATTTTTGCAGATATCGTGAAGGATTGCCGCAACATAGGCTTTGTGCTCATCCTCCCCATACCGTTTTGCCAAAAACACTGCCTGTTCGGCCACATTCAGCGAGTGTTCAAAGCGTTTTGGCTTTAAAAGCGGGCGGATGATCTCTACATAGTCTTTCTCGTTTTTTTCCATTTTATCCTGTCCTTTGTATAATCCGTGATGCAGGATATACTCCTCCACCTTCGGATCGATAAATCCCCGGCACGATTCTCCCTTTTTTACCTTCTCCCGAATCTGGGTGGAAGAAACACGGAATACCGGAAAATCAAATACCATCGTCTTTCCAAATTCGGACAGCTCCCTGCTGCAGGCATAAAGTGCCTGCAGCTCTCCGTCGGTGCGCGCCGCAGTACAAAGGATGGCATTTTTTAAAATTTCCTGCCAGTCCTTCCATTTTCGGAAGGTAAGAAACATGTCGCTTCCAACCAGAAGAAAAAGCTGTGCATCCAAAAATTCCTTTTTCAGTTCATGCACTGTATCCACCGTAAAACTTTTGCCTTCACGGCGAATTTCCATATCGCTGACTGTGACACCTTCCATTCCCTCAAAGGCAATGCGGCACATGGCAAGCCGATCGTCGGAATCTGCAAGATCAGGTGCTGCTTTGTGCGGCGGGGTCTTGGTGGGAATGACCAGCATTCTGGAAAGCCCCAGCTGCTCCATATAATGCTTTGCAAGGCGGACATGTCCGTTGTGTACCGGGTTAAAGGTTCCACCGAAAATTCCTATTTTTTCCATCGTTCCACCCTGTTCTCTTTCCTCCTGTAACAGGAATTGTGTTACAGAATGATTTTTGGGTCCTTTTTGTTCTTACGGTAAAGCACGAAGCGGGTACCGATTACCTGTACTACTTCCGAATCGGTCTGCTCTGCCAGCTGCTGTGCAATCTCTCTTGCAAAACCAGGAGCGGTCTCCAGAACGCGCATTTTAATCAGTTCTCTTGCGCGCAGAGCGTCGTCTACCTGTTTTACGAGCTGTTCGCCGATGCCGCCCTTTCCTACCTGAAGGATGGTCTCCAGCGGATTTGCCAGTGTTCTGAGTTTTGCTCTTTCCTTGCTTGTCAACATACTTTGTTTCCTTTCTTTTTAAACGGTGAAGTCTTTCTTATTTCTCCATCTCGTTTCTTTCTTTTAATTTCTGATACAATTTTTCCAGCGCTTTTCCGCGATGGCTTACCTTATCCTTTGCTTCCCCGTCAAGTTCAGCAAAGCTCTTATCCCCGACATAAAAGATCGGGTCATAACCAAATCCTCCGTCTCCTGCTGGTTTGTGTCCAATGGTTCCTTCGCACACGCCTTCACAGTCGAGGATCTCGTCTTTGGAAAGCACACAGGTAATGTGTGCCACAAAGCGTGCAGTTCGTTTTTCTTCTGCAACGCCATTTAAGCTTTCGATAATGCGGCGATTCTTTTCTTCATACGGAGTATCTTCTCCATAGTATCTTGCCGAGTAGACACCCGGCTCGCCGTTCATCGCATCGATGCACAATCCCGAGTCGTCCGCTACAGTTGGCAGTCCTGTCGCCTCATAGACTGCCATTGCTTTGATGCGGGCATTTTCTGCAAAGGTGGTTCCATTTTCTTCCGGAGAAACATGAACTCCCGCCTGTTTTTGGGTCATCACTTCGATGCCGAGCGGCTCCAGAATGCGGGCAAACTCCCGCACCTTTCCTTCGTTGTTGGTCGCAAGAACCAGTTTCATCTAGTCTTCCTCCCCGTTCTTCGGTTTATCGGTTCCTTCAAACAGAGCTTCGACAAACTCTCTGGAATCAAACGGCTTGAGGTCATCGATCTGCTCACCGACACCGATATATTTAATCGGGATATTGAGCTCTTCCTTAATGCCGATCACCACGCCGCCGCGTGCGGTTCCATCCAGTTTGGTCAGGATGATACCGGTAAGGCCTGCTGCTTCTTTAAAGAGTTTTGCCTGATTGAGTGCATTCTGACCTGTGGTCGCATCCAGCACCAACAGAACCTCTTTTGCACAGCCCGGCGCTTCCCTGTCGATAACACGGGAGATCTTTGCAAGTTCGTCCATCAGATTTTTCTTGTTGTGCAGTCTGCCTGCGGTATCACAGATAACAACATCACAGCCGCGTGCCTTGCCTGCATTGACTGCATCGAAAACAACTGCTGCCGGGTCAGAGCCTTCATCGTGTTTTACCAGTTCGACCTGTGCACGATCTGCCCAGATCTGAAGCTGATCAATCGCTGCCGCACGGAAGGTATCAGCTGCAGCAAGCAGCACCTTTTTGCCGTCCTGGCGCAGATTGTTTGCCAGCTTTCCGATGGTTGTGGTCTTGCCGACACCGTTTACACCGATAACCAGCAGAACGCTTGGTTTGGTGCTCAGATTGAGCGCTTCATCGCCGGAAAGCATCTCCGAGATGATCTCTTTAAGCGCTCCCTTTACCTCAGAAGCATCGGTCAGACCTTTTTCCTTTACCTTTTTGCGAAGGTTCTCACAGATATGGGAAGAAGTGACCGCACCCACATCCGCCATAATCAGGTTTTCTTCCAGTTCCTCAAAAAATTCTTCATCGATTTTGGTAAAGGAATTTAACAGGGCATCCACCTTTCCCATCATCGAATCTCTTGTCTTTTTTAACCCTTCGGCAATCTTGTTAAAAAATCCCATACTCCAGCCTCCTTAAACTTTATGATGATTTCATTCCCAATCGGCTTTCCACCTGGCTGATATCCAGCTCCAAAAGCTTGGATACCCCCTTCTCCTGCATGGTGACGCCGTACATGATGTCGGCTTCCTCCATGGTTCCTCTTCGGTGGGTGATTGCGATAAACTGTGTGTGGTCGGAAAGATTTTTTAAATAGCGCGCATATCGGCTGACATTGACCTCGTCCAGAGCCGCCTCAATCTCATCCAACATACAAAACGGCGATGGGCGCACCTTTAAAATCGCAAAATAAATGGCAATTGCCACAAACGCCTTTTCTCCGCCCGACAGAGAAGAAAGGTTTTTGATAATCTTGCCTGGCGGCTGAACATTGATGTCGATGCCCGATTCCAGAATGTTGTCCGGGTCAGTCAGGGTAAGACTTGCCTTGCCGCCCAAGAACAGCTCCTCAAATATCTTCTGGAAATTCTGATTAATCTTCTCAAAGCTTTCGGCAAACAGCTGCTTCATCTGAGAGGTCAACTCCCGAATCAGGCTCATCAGCTCGGTACGGGACTTTTCGACGTCGTCGCACTGCTTCTTCAAAAACTCATAGCGTTCGGATACTTCTTTGTATTCCTCAATCGCCGCTACATTAACAGAACCCAGTGCCCGAATCTTGTTTTTCAGCTCGGTCAGACGATTCTGGGCTGTGGTTTCATCCTCGATCTCCACTGCCTGTGCCAGTGCATCAGAACGGGTCATGTTGTATTCATCCCAGAGCTTTGCGATGATCTTGTCATATTCGTTCTGGAGCAGGATCTTGCGTTCCTCACAGCGTGACATCTGTGCCGCTGCCCGCTCACGCTTTGCAATGTGTTCTTTTTCCTCGTTGCGCAAAGTGGAAAGCTGCTGTTCAGCGGTATTGCGTTTTTCTATCGCCTGCTCAATCTTTTGGTTTTCCTGCTCAATGCTGTCGGAAAGCTCCTGCTTGCTCTGTTTGAGCTGCTCAATCTTTCTTTCAAGCAGTCTGCCGTTATTCTGCAAAGCATTTACCTTGTCGACAAGGATCTGAACATGGCTGTCTTGCTGGCGAACAATGCCTTCAAGCTGTTCTTTGGTACTGCAAAGCGACTCTACATCCTTTTGCAGTCCCAGAATCTCAAAACGCAGCGCATTATGCTGTTCATGCAGAATTTGCTTTGCATCGTTTAATCGGTCAAGCGATTCCTTTGTCTTGTCCAGCTTCTCTTTAAGAGCAGAAAGTTCCTCGCTCACCTGATCTATCAAGCTGTCCGCACTCTGGCTCATATTTTTCAGCTGTTCGAGCTTCTGTGTTACCTCACGGTATTCCTTCTGCATCTCATCGCGGTTGTGGATTGCTTCTTCCACGCTGAGGGAAAGTCGTTTTTCTTCCGCAGAGTAGGTAATGTGGTCCTGCTGGCAGGTGGTAAGTTCTGCCTGAGCTGCAGTCAGCTGTGCCTGAGTCTGGGAAAGTGCTTCCTGCGATTGCCGAAGCTTTGGCTCCAGTGCTGCAAGTTTTTCCCGCAGCTTTTCTGCCTGATTGTTTAAAGAATGGATCTCTTCTTTTCGAGAGAGCAATCCGGTATTTTTGGATGCCGAACCACCGGTCATCGAACCGCCGGCATTGACCAGCTGTCCGTCTAGTGTAACGACGCGAAATCGGTAGGAGTAACGCCGTGCGATCTGCACCGCAGCGTCAATATCCCTTGCCACCGCAATTCTACCCAGAAGATTCTGGGCAATATTCTGATAGCGGCGGTCAAATCCGACCAAGTCGACCGCTCTGGCAACAAAGCCGTCCATCTGTTCGATTCCATCAGCATTTAGTTCCTGTGGCTTGATGACATCCAGCGGCAGGAAGGTTGCTCTGCCCGCCTTGGTATATTTTAAGTGGTTGATTGCATTTTTCGCAGCATCTTCGTTTTCGGTGACGATGTTCTGCAGGCTGTTTCCCAGCACAGTTTCGATGGCAAGTGCATAATCGGCAGAAACCGAAAGCAGCTGCGATACCGTACCAATAATGCCCGAGAGCCGTCCCTGATGGCTCAGCTGAAGCACGCTCTTAACGCTGCTGTAATAGCCGTCCATGCTCTTTTCCATATCGGACAGGATGCCCGACCGGTGTTCGATCTCTCGGATCTGGTCCTGAAATGCACGACAGTTTTCCTCGATCTCCTGCTTTGCACTTTGCTGGCGGGTAAACTTCATTTTGTATCCGGCAATGGTGTTGTGAAGCGATTCTTCCCGCTCCTTGATGTCCGAAAGCAGCTCCTGACATTCCTTTAATTCCTGCTGCAAAGCAGTGATGCTATCATCCCGCTCGCTCTGTACACCCTGAAGCGATTCCTTTCTGCGGGTGGTCTCTTCAATCAATGCAGAGGAGGATACCCGGTTTAACTTCTGCTTAGTGATATCCTGCTCATAAGCGGTGCGCTGACCTTTGAGCCGCGCAAGCTCGGTGTTAAGCGAGGTGATTTCCTCATCAATCGAGACAATCTCCTGTTTTGCCTGCTCTTCTTCCTGCATCTTTTTCTGCAGAAGGAGCTGCTTTTCGTCTAATTCTTTCTGGTTATCCTTTAATCTGTTTTTGGTTTCATCCTTGTTTTCGGTGTAGGATAAAATCTCAGCGTGAGTTTCTTCAATTGATTTTTCGTTGTGAGAAAGGTCATTCTGTGCGACAGCGATCTGAGAATCGCAGGAGGACTGTTCCGATTTCATCTGTGAAATCATCCTCTGACTCTGCTCGATCTGAAGTACACAGCTTTGTACCTGTTCAAATCCCTGCTGAATTCGGTGCTGATATTCTTCCAGCACCGCCTGAATGTCAGCGCAGTTATTTTTTGCAATCAGGTATTCCTTCTCATGCTCTTCCAAGAGCGCACGGGATTTTTCCATGGTGTGCGCCCAGATAGAAACTTCCAGTGTCTTTTTCTCACCGGAAAGCGTCAGGAAGCGGTTTGCCTTTTCAGATTGTTCCCGCAAAGGCTCCACGCGGCTTTCCAGTTCCCCCATGATGTCCTTTAAGCGAAGAAGATTTTCATAAGCACTGTCGAGCTTTTTCTCTGCCTCTGCTTTGCGGTAACGGTATTTGCTGATTCCTGCCGCTTCCTCAAAGATTTCCCGGCGCTGATTGCTCTTTGCCGATACAATCTCCTCGATGCGTCCCTGTCCGATGATGGAGTAACCATCCCTGCCAAGTCCTGTATCCATCAGAAGCTCGGTGATATCCTTTAAACGCACCGCTGTCTTGTTGATGCGGTACTCACTTTCTCCCGAACGGTAAAGTTTGCGGGTGATCGTGACGTCATCTGCATCCACTGCAAGCTGTCGGTCTGTATTATCAATGGTCAGAGAAACACTGGCAAAACCGGTCGGTTTTCGGTTGTGTGTTCCCAAGAAGATTACATCTTCCATCTTCTCTCCGCGCAGGTTACGGGTGGACTGCTCGCCGAGCACCCAGCGCACTGCATCGGAAATATTACTTTTGCCGCTGCCGTTTGGACCGACAACAGCGGTCATCCCTCTTCCAAAAACAAGTTCTGTCTTGTCGGGGAAGGACTTAAATCCTTGAATCTGTAAGGATTTTAACTGCACCTGCTCACTTCTCCCCTCGTTGACTTTTCTGATTTATTTTTTAAACGTTCTATCGAATCGGTGTCCCAATCTTTTTATCTAATCTCCACTGCGGGGCCTTTCCGTCATCGCCCCAATATTCATCGATCCTGCTGATTTTCTCTCCCTGCATGTGCACAAAGGATACCACATGAAAGGACGCTTCCTTCCCGTTTTGGGCAAGGTCTTTTTCCCAGACACGCGCTGCCAGAATCCAGCCATCCTGCATTGGGGTTAAAATTTCAATCTCCCCGTCCCAGCTTCCGGGATACTCGCAGTTTGCACGGATAAATTCCTCTGCGGTAAAACATTCATTTGTGTTGTGCCACAGCACCTTTGCATCCTTAGCAAAATAATTTTTTAGTTTTTGCGCATCCTGTTTTACAACATCCCGAAAATAAGCGGTGATCTCCATTTGATTTTCCCCCTGTTATCTCATCATACCGACTCCACCCTCACGCAGAAAGCTTCGAGTGAATCATCGGGTTTTATCTTGATGGGGTTTCGCTGTTTGAGGTAATTTAGATTGCATCGGTTCTGCCCTGCCATCTTGGAAAGTTCCTTGGGATTTACATAGATGGTAAGCGGTGTTTTTTCCGGAAACTGATCGATCTGCAAAAGTGCTTTCTTTAAGTAAATCCTGCCCTCACACAGTTCCCGGAATGCCGGATGATACGGTCCTGCAAGGTATCCCTGCTCGAGCGACTCCTGTGCATGCAGTCCCAGACGGATAACCTGAATATCCTGTTCCTCAAAAAATTCGAGGAGGTCGCTGCACAGCTTTACACTGTCTTCCAGACTCATTGGCTGATAGAGCCCCTGCTGATAAAAGACAGCAAGGTCGGTCCCTTCCAGTGTGATGGTCGGATAGATGCGCACCGTTTTGGGATGCAGGGCGGCAATCGCTTTTGCGGTATCAACGTCGTCCTGCCATGTGCTTTGGTAAAGCCCTGTCATCATCTGCAAACCCAGTTCGATCTGAAAATCCCGAATCAACCCTGCGGCCCTCACCACATCCTGTGCGGTGTGACCTCGTTTGTTTGACAGAAGTACCCGGTCATTCATGCTCTGAACACCAAGTTCGATGGCGTTAACGTGATATTCCTTTAAGATAGTCAGAATCTCTTCGTTAATGGCATCCGGTCTGGTGGAAATGCGGATTCCTGCAAAGCCGTCTTCTCCAACAAAAGATTTTGCCGCTTCCAGCAGAGAAAGCATATATCCGCGCTCAATAGCGGTAAAGCTGCCGCCAAAAAAGGCAAGTTGGGTATCGTGAAGTTTTCCCTTCCGAAGCTCGGCAGCTTTTTGGCAAACTTCTTTTACCTGCTGCGGGGTCGGGGCCTGTTCTGCACCCGAAATCTTTCTCTGGTTGCAGAAGCTGCACTGATTAGGGCAGCCGACATGCGGCACAAAAATCGAAACGTTGGCATGTTTTATCCTGCCTTTTTTTTCAGCAGGAACTATCCTCGATTCTGCCATGGTTTTGCTTATCTTCCCATCAGTTCAAGGGCTTCTTTTGCAGCCATCTGTTCTGCATTTTTCTTGCTTCTGCCCTCTCCCTTGCCGATAACGTTGCTGTTGAGCATTACATCAACAACAAAGCGTTTGTCATGGTCAGGGCCCTTTTCCCCAACCAGTTTATATACCAGTTTTTCCTCCGGATTCTGCTGGATAATCTCCTGAAGGATGGTCTTGTAATCCTTAAAGGAAAGGCTGTCCTCGTGTTCGAGCATCTCGGTGACAAACGGTAGGACAAAAGCGCGTGCGCTTTCGATGCCGCTGTCTAAGTAAATTGCTGCGATCAGTGCTTCAAAAGCATCTGCAATGATGGATGGGCGGGTTCTTCCGCCGGTCATCTCCTCGCCGCGTCCTAGGCGCAGATATTCTCCCAGATGGATTTTGTTTGCCATTACATCAAGTGATTTTTCACAGACAATAGCTGCGCGCAGTTTGGTCAGTTCTCCTTCTGGAACGGTGTAGTTATTAAACAGATAGTCCGATACAATGATGGACAATACTGCATCACCCAAAAATTCCTGACGTTCGTTGTACTTTAACTGATGTTTCACCTCGTTTGCGTAGGAAGAGTGGGTCAGTGCGACTTCCAAAAAAACCGGATTGTGAAACTTGTAACCGATTGTATCCTGCAGCTGCTGGATGGATTTTGTCATTTCCTCAATTCCTCTCATTCTTTGTTTGATTCCTTAAAATTCCGGGCATATCTCAAAAATTACCGCAAACTATTTACAGTCATTTTTCAAAAACGCCCGCGCAATACTCCGGAAAAGGAGGACGTCCCCCTTTTCCGGAAATGCTCAGTAAATGATTATTCTTCGGATGCCGGAGCTTCCTTTGCCTGCTCCTTCATCTGGCTTAAATTATCAGCAATGGCATCGATAACACCGTTTTCGATACATTCCTTTGCCTGACGGATTGCATTTTTGATCGCTTTAGCGTCCGAGCTTCCATGTGCCTTGATAACAGTCTTGGAAATACCCAGAAGCGGTGCACCGCCGTACTCGCTGTAATCGAGCTTGGATTTAAACTCGCTGATTCCGTCCTTTAACATGAGCGCAGCGATTTTGGTTTTGGTCGAGCGCATCAGCATACCTTTGAGCTGGTGAGAGAAGAATTTTGCCATTCCCTCAATGAGCTTGAGCACCACATTTCCGGTAAAACCGTCGCATACTGCAACGTCACAATCTCCCATTGGCAGACCTCTTGCTTCCACGTTGCCGATAAAGTGAATCGGTGCGTGGGAAAGCTTCTGATATGCTTCGCGGTGAAGGTCAAGGCCTTTGCTCTCCTCGGTACCGATGTTGATTAAGCCGACTCTTGGAGAAGCCACGCCCATAATCTTATTCATGTACACGCTGCCCATCATACCAAACTGCAGCAGCATATCGCTGTTTACCTCGGCATTTGCGCCGGAGTCAATCAGCATAAAGCAGCCTGTTTCGTTTGGGATGACGGTCGGAATTGCGGTGCGGCGAACACCCTTGATTCGTTTGATAATCAGGGATGCACCCACTACCAGAGCACCTGTGCTGCCAGCTGAAAGGAATGCGTCTGCTTTTCCTTCCTTGAGTGCGCGCAGTCCTGCCGCCATCGAGCAGTTTTCATACTCTTTGAGCAGAGTGGTCGGGTCAGCTTCCACCGGAATCATTCCCTCAGCATCGATAATCTCGATGTCCGAGATATCCAGTCCGTTTTCCTTTGCGCACGCTGCAATGCTGTTCCGTTCTCCTGACAGCAGCACCTGCACACCATATTCCTGCTGCGCCATCTTGGCGCCCTTTATCATCTCAAGCGGTGCATTGTCGCCGCCAAAAGCATCCACGATAATTTTCATGGTCATAACCCCTCTCTGCTATTTTGATTTGCGCCTGTCCCAAAATCTTATTGGTCCAGCGCTTCCAGATATTCTTTCAGATGGGAAAGTCCTCTCTCTGCAATTTTTTCATATCGCAGGGTTTTGTCCTTCACACGTTCCGGCCATGGCGGCAAGATTCCCATGTTTGCACCCATTGGCTGGAAATCATGAAGCGATCCATCCGCAATATAACGGGAGAGAGCACCCAGCATGCAGTCCGCCGGCAGAAGCAGCGGTTCTTTTCCAAGAATTGCCCTTGCCATATTTTTTCCAGCAAGGATGCCGGATGCCGCCGATTCCACATATCCTTCCACGCCGGTCATCTGACCTGCAAAGTAGATATCCGGATGTTCTTTCATACAAAATGCCGATGTCAGAAGCTTCGGCGAATTTAAGAAGGTGTTGCGGTGCATGACACCATAGCGGACAAACTCTGCATGTTCCAGTCCCGGAATCAGGGAGAATACACGTTTCTGTTCTGGGAACTTGAGGTTTGTCTGGAAGCCAACCAGATTATAAAGGGTTCCTTCCCTGTTTTCTGCACGCAGCTGAACCACTGCCCATGGACGGCGTCCAGTATTCGGATCGGTCAGTCCCACCGGTTTAAGCGGCCCATAACGCAGGGTATCTGCTCCGCGCTTTGCCATTACCTCTACCGGCATGCAGCCTTCATATACCTTAAATTCCTGTTTCTCAAATTCGTGAAGATCTGCCGACTGGGCATTGATCAGTTCATTGTAAAACAGCTCATACTGTTCTTTGTCCATCGGGCAGTTGATATAGTCGTCTTCGCCCCTGCCATAGCGAGCAGCAAAGAATACTTTGTCCTGATCGAGCGACTCAAAGGTCACAATCGGTGCTGCCGCATCAAAGAAGGAAAGATATTCCTCACCGCATAATTTCGCGATGCTCTGCGCAAGGTGGGACTCGGTCAACGGTCCACTTGCGATAATCACCTTTCCCTGCGGAATCTCATCCACCCGTTCATGAATTACGGTGATGAGCGGATGGGCGTTGATTTTTTCGGTGATGTAATCGGAAAATTTTTCTCGGTCCACTGCCAAAGCCCCGCCAGCGGAAACATCGGTGTGTGCCGCTGCTTCCATCGTGATGGAGCCTAAAATACGCATCTCTTCCTTGAGCATTCCTGCCGCAGAACCGATGCGGGCAGCCTTGAGGGAGTTGGAGCAGATCAGCTCTGCAAATCCCTGATATTTATGTGCAGGGCTGTAGCAGTGCGGCTTCATCTCATAAAGCTTTACCGGGACACCGGCATTTGCCAGTGTCCAAGCCGCCTCACAGCCTGCCAGTCCGGCTCCGATAACCGAAACCGGTGTGTTGGTGTTCTGTTGTGTCATAAGGGGTCTTTACTCCTTTTCGTAGCCGCAGCCTTCCTTTAAGCAGTGCAGCTTTCCGCCTCTGCCGGCCTTCTGGAAGAGGGTCGAACCGCAGTTCGGGCATTTCTCCGCTACCGGTTTGTCCCAGGTCATGAACGGGCACTGTGGATTGTGTTCACATCCAAAATAGGTTTTACCCTTCTTGGACTTTTTCGCGTGAATCTTTCCGCCACATATCGGACAGCTTCCCGGTGTTTCCTGGACGATTTTTTTGGTGTTCTTACATTCCGGATATCCCGGGCAGGCAAGGAACTTTCCAAAGCGTCCCATCTTGATGACCATGTTTCTGCCGCAGTTTTCGCAGATGACATCGGTCACTTCGTCCGGAACTTCCAGCTTCATGCCTTCCATCTTCTTCTCTGCTTCGGTGAGGTTCTTTTCAAACTCGGTGTAGAAGGTGGAGAGGGTCTGTACCCAGTCTGCAGTTCCTTCCTCCACCTTATCCAGATTGGTCTCCATCTCTGCGGTAAAGTCCACGTTTACAATCGAGCTGAACTCTTCTTCCATCAGCTTGGTAGTCACCTCTCCTAACTGGGTCGGAACCAGGCTCTTGGATTCGCGCTCCACATAGCCGCGCTGAATAACCGTTGTGATGGTCGGTGCATAGGTACTTGGACGGCCGATACCGTTTTCTTCCAGTGCCTTGATAATCGAAGCCTCGGTATAGCGTGCCGGAGGCTGGGTGAAATGCTGATTTTTCTCCAGATCGTTGAGGTTTAAAGTTTCACCCTGCAAAAGTTCCGGCAGAGCTGGGCTTTTTTCTTCTGGAATATCTTTGGATTCTTCGTATAATACGGTAAATCCGTCAAAACGAACCGAATAGCCGGAGGATTTAAAGGAATAGTCGCCGCAGTCGATGGTTGCGGATACGGTATCCAGCAGAGCATCCGCCATCTGGCTTGCGGTAAAGCGTTCCCAAACCAGTTTGTACAGTTTATACTGATCCAGTGTCAGCGATTCCTTCACCTGCTCTGGTGTCATCGAAGGCATGGTTGGACGGATTGCTTCGTGCGCGTCCTGAGTATTTCCTTTTTTCTTATAAACACGAGGGCTCTCCGGCAGATATTCTGCACCGTATTTTCCGGTAATATATTCTCTTGCTCCCTGAACTGCTTCTTCCGAGATACGGAGCGAGTCGGTTCTCATGTAGGTAATCAAACCCACAGCACCCAGTTTTGGCAGATCGATACCTTCATACAGTTCCTGTGCTGCCTTCATGGTGCGTTTTGCCTGGAATCCCAAGCGGCGGGAAGCTTCCTGCTGCAAGGTAGATGTAATAAACGGCGGAGCAGGAACCTTTTTCTTCACGCCTTTTTTGATTTCGGAGATAACAAAGTCCTTGTTTTCCAGTTCAGAAAGGATCTGCTGTGCTTTTTCCTCGTTTGGAATTTCCACTTTTTCTCCCTGATAAGAGGTCAGTTTTGCAGGGAACTGCTTTTTGGAGCGGCTGGTGGAAAGTTTTGCGTCGATGGTCCAGTACTCTTCCTGCTTAAATGCCTGGATTTCCCGCTCACGGTCTACAATCAATTTTACGACAACCGACTGTACACGACCTGCGGAAAGTCCCGGTTTTACTGTTTTCCACAGGAAAGGACTGAGCTTATAGCCTACCAGACGGTCGAGCACACGGCGGGTCTGCTGCGCGTTAACTAAATTAACATCGATGTGGCGTGGTGCAGCCATTCCGTTTTTGACACCGCTTTTGGTGATCTCATTGAAGGTCACGCGGTTTTCCTGATTATTGTCCAGACCCAGCATGTTGGAAAGATGCCAGGAGATTGCTTCACCCTCGCGGTCAGGGTCAGTTGCGAGATAGACAAAACTTGATTTTTTCGCCTTTTTCTTGAGCTCATTTCTCAGCTCACCCTTGCCGCGGATATCAATGTATTCCGGCTTAAATCCGTTTTCGATGTCAACACCCAATCTGGATTTTGGCAGGTCACGGATGTGTCCCATCGATGCCATAACCTCATATCCCTTGCCCAGATATTTCTGGATGGTCTTTGCCTTGGCCGGGGACTCCACAATAACCAGTTTTGGTGCAGCAGCTTTCTTGGTTGTTGCTGCTTTCTTTTTGGTTGTTGTCTTTTTCGCTGCTGTTGTTGTTTTCTTTGCAGCAGTTTTCTTCGTTGTATCCTTTTTAGAGGAAGCTTTGACCGCTGTTGCTTTGGTCTTTTTTTCTGCGGTCTGCTCCACTTTTTCGTTTACCATTCAAACCTCCACTTCTTTCTCCTGCACTGGTTTTCCTCAGAAGAAAATTGGAATCTGTGTCTTGCTTACTTCAGGCTGAACATTCTTCCCGGATAGACCCTGATCGGATCGGGAACCCCGATCTCAAACAAAATCGATGTCAGTTCTCCCACGCTCATCTGACAGCGCTGTGCCAGCTCTTCAAGCGGCTGAGGCTGTTTTGTGAGCATTCCATACACCTTTTTTTGCTGTTCGGTCATGCTTTCGGTCAAGCTGTTCTCTTCCTGCTGTTCTGCCTGATCTATCGTCAAAGGCCTTGCATTTGCAGGCACTTGTGATGTCCTGTTTTGAATTGGAAGCGATTTTAAAATCTCTTCCGGTGCAATTTCTTCCTTATGCCGATTGGTTAAGGTTAAAAACTCTGTTAAAAGCTTTTCTTTTTCCCTCTTCCATTCTGCCGATTCAACATCCGGATTGATCTGTTTTTCATCAGATCCCCGGTAAATTCTCTCTGTTTTTGGCAGAGTATGCGCTGCGTGCTCATCCTCTCTTTGGAAAGGATGCACGTCATGCACTGTCTTTTCTTTTTCCTGTATTGTTTTTTCCTCTATTTTTTGTACTTTTGCTGTTTCCTTCTGGGCCTCCAGAGCAATCTGTCTGGAAAGGCGCTGTGCAAATGGGTATGCTACATCCTGTGCACTGATTGCCGGAATCGCTCCGTCCCGAATCAGTCCCAGTGTTCCCGCACCGTTTCGATCATAAATTCCAAACGGCACTGCAAACACATCCTTGCCCTGTTCCAGAGCACAGGAAGCTGTAATGAGTGCACCGCTTCTTGCCGGCGCTTCCACCACCAAAACTCCCTGAGACAATCCCGCGATGAGTCGATTGCGAACCGGAAAATATTTTCCGTTGACCGAAACTGCCGGCGCAAGCTCAGATAAAACGGTTCCGCCCTGACGCAAAATTTGTTCCCGCAGTCCTGCAGTCTGTGCAGGATAGGTGTAATCAAGCCCGCAGCCAAGTACCGCAACAGTCTTTCCGTGAACACTCAAAGTTGACTGGTGAGCACAGGCATCAATGCCCATGGCAAGACCACTGACAATCACCAACCCCATCTGGGCAAGTTTCCGTGACAGGTCTCCTGCTGCCCGAACACCATAATCACTTGGATTTCTGGTGCCAACCACCGCCAGAACCGGAAGGGTTTCCATCATTCCAAGCAGCCGGGTATCGCCCTGTACATAGAGCACAAGCGGCGGATCACACAGAGACAACAGTTGCCGGGGATAATCCTGATCCTCAATGCTGAGAACCGAATAGCCGCGTTCATTGCAGCGGTCCAGAATCTTCTGTGCGCTTTGCAGTGGAAAGGACTTGAGCTTTTTGCAAACTTCTGCCGAAAACAGCTCCATCTGAAGCAGTTCCTGCAAACTCATCGCGCATAACTTCTGTGGATCAAGCTGATGCTCGACTACTGCCTGCGCTGCCGGGCTTGCCGTTCCAAGACCCTGTGAGAGCCAGATCCAATAAAGTTCCCGCGTCATGCTGCCCTCTCCTTCCCGTCTGCTCTTCGATTTACTTTCTGCACATCTCCCAGATCGCTACTGTCGCTGCCACCGCTGCATTGAGCGATTCTGCCTTGCCCGCCATCGGAATAATCATCGGTGCTGTGCACGCTTCGATCATTTCATCGGTCAGGCCGTTGCCTTCATTTCCGATTACAACAGCACTCGGGGCATCAAAGCCAATCTGTGTAATTGGAACACTGTTTTGCTTGAGTGCTGCCGCATATACCGAAATACCTTCTTTTCTCATGGAAAAGATCTCATTTTTCAGGTCATCGGTCACCAGAATCGGCATGCGGAACACACCGCCCATGGTTGCGCGGAGCGTTTTGGGTGCATAAAGATCCGGACAGTCCGCACTCATCACAATCAGATCTACCCCAAACGCTTCTGCGGTTCGGATGATCGTTCCGATGTTGCCGGGGTCCTGTAAGGAAGAGAGCACCACAACCCGATTCCTCTTTATTGTAGCAAGCCTTTCCCGATTGTCAAGTATTTCAAATGTACAGAACAGTCCCTGCGGTGTCTGGGTATCTGAAAGTTTATCAGCAATTTCATCGGTAATCAGGTAAATTTCCTGACTTTGAGAAAGCAGCTCCCTGCCGTCTTCCCTTTGTTCAAGCTGGGAATATACCGCCTGTGTCAGGAAGGTCTGCAATGGTATTCTGCCGCTTTTTACCGCATCCATACAAAGACGCAGCCCTTCGGTCAAAAACAGACCTTTTTCCCGGCGTGCTTTTTTGGACTGTACCAGCTTTGCCGCTTCTTTAATTTTGGGGTTGTCCTTCGAAGTGATTGTCTGCATCCTGTCCATTCCTTTAAATCTTAAAATATCCAATTAACAAAATACGCCCGTTGTCATACGACCCGGGCGTTTTGTTCTAAATTAGAGAGCTGCTTTTGCTTTTTCAACAAGAGCGGTAAATGCTGCTGCATCATGAATAGCGATTTCGGACAGCATTTTTCTGTTCAGATCAATGCCGGCTTTCTTCAAACCATTGATGAATACAGAGTAAGAAACGTTGTTTGCACGGCAAGCTGCAGAGATTCTGGTGATCCAAAGTCTTCTGAAGTCACGTTTTTTCTGTTTACGGCCGATGTAAGCATAGTTACCGGATTTGTAAACAGCCTGTTTAGCCATCTTAAAATGTCTGGATTTGCTGCCAAAGTAGCCTTTAGCCAGTTTCAGAACTTTCTTTCTTCTTTTGCGAGTCATCATCGCGCCCTTAACTCGAGCCATGTCTATATCCCTCCGTGTAGGTTGTTTTGGTCAATTATGCGTATGGCAGCAGATGTTTGATAGCTGCTACGTTGGTCTTGTCAGCGTAAGTTGCTTTTCTCAGGCCTCTTTTACGTTTTGTTGTTTTGCGGCCGTTGTTGAGCAGGTGACGTTTGAACGCATGAGCGCGTTTTACTTTACCGTTTTTGGTCAATTTAAAACGTTTTTTTGCTCCAGTATGTGTTTTGAGCTTTGGCATTGTTGTTTCCTCCTTATTGTTGCTTTGCAGGTATCAGGATTATTCCTGATCTTCTGCCTTTGTTTCCTCCGCAGGCTTTTCTGCCGGTTTTTCAGAAACCGGTTTCTCGGTTTGCTTTGCAGTTGTTTTAGATGCCGGTTTTGCGGAGATGAACATAATCAGGCTGCGTCCTTCCATTTTTGGAAGTTTATCAATGACTCCAACATCCGCACAAGCATCTGCAAACCGTTTAATGGTAGCGTTGCCAAGTTCCGGATGAGCCATCTCACGTCCGCGGAAACGAATTGCAACTTTTACGCGGTCGCCGTGTTCCAAAAACTTCTTGGCCTGGTTGACCTTTGTTTCAAAGTCATGTGTATCGATCTTCAGAGAAAGTCTGATCTCTTTGATCTCTACGGTTTTCTGCTTTTTCTTTGCTTCTTTCTCGCGTTTTGCTTGTTCAAAGCGGTACTTGCCGTAATTCATGATCTTGCATACCGGCGGTACTGCTTTTGGAGAAATGTTGACTAAATCAAGATTTTCTCTCTGCGCAATCTGCAAAGCTTCTTTCGAGCTCATGATGCCCAGCGGATTGCCGTCCGGACCGATTACGCGGATTTCCTTTTCTCTGATTTCCTCATTGATAGGCATTTCCTTTTTGCTAATGGTAAAGCACCTCCAAAGCACCTCAAATAAATGAAAGCGCAGACGTATTCCGCCTGCGCTGATAAGGTCACATTGAATCTGCCCGAAGATCGAGCTGATAATCAAAGTATTGACCTGGCTGCACCCTTTGTGAGCCGGTGAGAACGGAATGTTGTTCTGCTTTGTTTTCGTAGAATACTTTACCACGTTTTGTCTGCTTTGTCAACAGTTTTTTTATCTGTTTTTGCATTTTGCCAAAAAGCACAACAAAGCGGCAAAGTTTTTCCTTTTTGTTTGTGGACCTTTTTCAAAAAAGGCTTTACAAAACGATCTCTCTGCCCTGATACAGCGAATAGATGATCTGTTCCTTGATTGGTTTTGGCGTAATTTTTCCAAGCATTTTTGCGTACAAACGCATCTGCTTTTCATAACGCTCTGCCAAAACAGCGGGATTTGCCACATGGTCTGTCTTAAAATCAACCAGTACAAATCCGTCCTCTTCCTCAAACAGAAGGTCAGCGATACCCTGTACCGTGACAAGGTGAGACCCGATGTTTGGAATCACGCTTTCCAGTTCCTCTTTTCCCAGCTGTCCCTGGAACGCAAACTCCCGGCGCACATGGGAAGAAAGACTGATCCTCTTAAAAAGTCCTGACTGATAATAACATAAAACTGCCTTTCGGTCAATGCTTTGTGCCTGATTCTGGGTCAGATAACCTTCCCGTACCAGACGCTCAAGCTCTCCTTCCAGATCATGTTCTGCTGCTTTGTGGTCAGCACAGCTCATAAAGGTATGCAGCGCTGTTCCTTTTTGGGCTGCTGAGAGCGCTCCTTCCTCCTTCTTTAGAAAGGAAGGCTCCCTGGAAAACGGAACATCCTGATGCTCGCCGTGTACAACCTGCGAAACCGAAAGTTTGGTGACAATCTCTCTTGCCTGTTTGTCCGGATAAGGATCGGTACAGCATTCCCGGATTTTCTCAATCAACCTCTGATCCGGTTTTTGCGTAAATAAAAGTTCTTCCCCTGTGTTCTGTTCCTCGGTCCCATTTACCTTTGCAACCACCGGAACAAAGCGGCACTCCGGATAAGTCACCACATCTTCGGGCATGCAGCCAAGTTCCATACACAGTTTGGTAAAGTTTGGATGGAACACAAGGCTCATCAAAATCCAGTCGGCATAGCTTGCAGCGCCTCGTGCAACGTATGGGGAAATCTTCTGTCGTTCGGTTAAAGCGCTGGTGTAGCTCGAAAGTTTTTTGTCCAGCTGATTCTGCACCGAGGTCACGATCAGTTTTTCCTTAGCACGGGTAAGCGCCACATACAAAATGCGCATCTCTTCCGAAAGCATCGAACGTTCCAGCTCCAGCCTCAGAGCCTCCATCGGAACGGTTGGATACTGCTTACGGGTGACAAAATCTCTGGCACAGCAGGCAAATCCCAGCTGGGAGTGTAAAAGCATATTGCTGCGCAGATCCTGCGTATTAAACTTCTTTGCCGTATCGCACAAAAATACCACCGGAAACTCCAGCCCTTTGGAATGGTGGATACTCATAATCCTTACCGCATTCGAACGATCGGTAACCGAGCTTGCACACGCCCAGTCTTCCCCGCGGCTCTGCATTTTATCCACAAAACGTAAAAATCCTGCAATTCCTTTTTGTCCACCCGCTTCATATTCCTGTGCATATTCGATCAGTAGCCTGAGATTTGCTTTTCGGGTTTGTCCATACTTCATGGCAAGCACCAGATCCCACAGTCCGGTTTTTTCAATCAGCTGCTGAATCAGGCGGTGTGCCGGACTTGCCGAAGCAATCAGCCGAAGCTCGGAAAAGGATTGCAGGAATTTTTGACAAAGTTCCTGACGCTGTGCTTCCTGTTCTGTCAGATCCTCGGGATTTGCCGCGGCGATCGCCTGACAGTTTTGATACAGGTGTGATGAACGGTCCTTCATCCGCACCACTGCCATATCATCTGCGGAAAATCCATAGACCGGTGACATCATCGCTGCAGTGAGGTGAATGTCGATCAGGGGATTATCTACCGCCCGCAGGATGGAAAGGGCGGTCGACACCTCCACTGTGTCCAAAAATCCCGCTTTCGAGTCGGTCCAAACCTCCACCCCGATGCGGGACAGTTCGTTTGCGTAGACCTCTGCCTTATTCTTCATCGAGCGCAGCAGGATGCAGATATCCTTTGGCTGTACTGGGCGCAGTTCTCCGCCCTCGCTGACGGTAAATCCTTCATCCAGCATGGATTTAATCTTCTTTGCCACATAGGAAGCCTCTGCCAGCTGGTCAGAAAATTCTTCACTTTCATTCTCGATCAGGTGAATTTCGGTCGCAGCATCCTCCTTTTGCGGGTAGGTTGCCGCCGCGGTCAGTGCTTCCTTATCATCGTAGTCGATTTCGCCCACTTCCCGACTCATCACCGACTGAAAGATAAAGTTGATGCAGTCGGTAACTTCGCTTCTAGAACGGAAGTTGTGAGAAAGAATGATTCTTGCCGGATAGTTTCTTTCATCATAATCGTGGAAGGTATTGCGCTTTTCAATGAAGATTTCCGGCATCGCCTGACGAAACCGATAGATACTCTGCTTAACATCTCCCACCATGAAGAGATTATCCTTTCGCGACACACTCTGAAAAATCATATCCTGCGTTGCGTTGGTGTCCTGATATTCATCAACCAGCACAAAGGCAAACTCCTGTGAAAGTTCTTGTGCAAGCGGTGTTTTTTTGCGCGTACCGTTTTCTTCTTTGACCAGTAGCTGCACTGCAAAATGTTCCAAATCCGAAAAGTCAAGCAGGCTTCTCACCTTCTTTGCCTGCATCAGCCTTCTGTCGTAATCGAGCACAAGCTCAAACAGCGTCTCGATTCTCGGACGAAGAAAACGAATATCCTCCGAAAAGCCTTCCTCATCCACACAGAACAGTTTCTCTGAAAGCTCCTTTAAGACTGCCTGCGCTGTTTTTCTCAGGCGCTGTACCAGTTCCTTTTTGCTGTCGTCCTCATAATTTCTCAGTGCTCCCAATCGCTCAAATTTTAATCCGGACAGCATATCACAGATATCGTCCCATTTTCCGTAGGAAAGTTCGCACAACAGACTCTCCACCTGCGACAGATCGCTCTCAAATGCGCTGATATAGGCCTTTTCCATGACAAGGTCGCCCTCCATCTCACAGATGGCGCGCTTAATCTGGCTCTGCGCATAGGCCGCCGCGTCCCTTGCGTAGGACAGGATGACCTTTCCCCACACAGTTTCTGCAACCGGGATAGTATCATCATACATCAGCAATTTTTCGTTTAACCAGTCCTGATAAAACGGATGGGAACGCACAAACGCATATAACCGCTTTAAGGTGTCCAGCAGCCCCTTGTCGTCCCGTCCGGAGGAAACCAGCTCCACCAGATCAGAAAAACGTCCGTCATTATCCTCATAGTTTTGTTCGATGGTTTCCTTTGCGATGTCCTCTTCCAAAAGCTTTATCTCGCTGTCGCTTCCCAGTCGAAAATCTGCCGGGATATCCAGCAGCTGAAAGTTTGCCCGCACTAAATCCAGACAGAAAGAGTGCACCGTACTGATATGTGCTGCCGAAAGTAATGTTCTCTGCCGCATCAGATAGCTGTCTGCGGGATTCTGGGCAATCAGTTCCGAAAGGCGGGAATGGATTCTCTGCCGCATCTCCTCTGCGGCTGCGTTGGAAAAGGTCACGACCAGTATCTTGTTTGCATCCACCGGATGCTCTCTGTCGGTGAGGATGTCGATTACCCTCTGTACCAGAACCGCTGTTTTTCCGCTTCCTGCTGCTGCCGAGACGAGCACGGTTCCTCCCCGGCAGGAAATTGCCTTTTGCTGGGCATCTGTCCATTTGGGCGCTGATTTATTCCCCATCCGTCCTCTCTCCTTTCTCTTCTTCTCTTAAGCAGGCAAAAAACTCCTCTTTTCCCAAAGCGGTCAGTTTTCTGCTCGCACCGTCCTGACCATGCTGGCAGATCGGCTTATAGTCACAGTACTGACAGGGCTCCATCCCAGAAGAGGATACCGGAAGAGCCTCAATCTTTCCATCCTGAAGATTTTTTGCCATTTCGGAAAGCACTAGCTCAATGTGGCGCTGAATCTGTCCCATCTGTTCTAAGGTTGCAAGGCTAGAGCGCGCGTCAAAGCTGCCATCGGCTTTTGTCTTGACCGGGATGAACACACCGGAAACCTTCTGCTCCATGCCAGCAACACAGGTTGGATCTTCCAGAACCAGACCGTTCATGCGGTAACGCTTGCGGTGCTCCTTCTCGATCTGTTCGTCACTGGTATCTCTGAAAGCTGTGATGATGTGATCCTTTGCCGGAAGGTAGAGTACCCCTGCCGGCAGACAGTTTGCCAGCTCCCCTGTTCCGTTTTTCCAGATGGAAAACAGGTAGATGAGCATCTGCAGATTAAGCCCGTAATAGACATCGTCCAACTGGAAATTCTTGCTGCCTGACTTATAATCGACTACCCGCACGTACTTCTTTCCGTCCTTTTCCATCAAATCCACGCGGTCCACAATTCCTTCCACGCTGACTCTGACACCGTTTTCCAGCATCAGCTCCAGCGGAGCAACCTCCCCGCCCTGACGGATTGGCAGCTCATAGCGGACCGGCTCAAACTCGCTTTGTGCAAATTCTGCCGCAAGCTGACGCAAAAGGCGGGTCAGTGTGATGCTCAAACGTTCAAACAGATAGTGAAAACGTTTACTCAAACTTTCACTGCGGCTGACGCGGTCTGCAAGAAACTGGTGCAGCAGCTGACGGACCTCCTGTTTGGTCTCATCCCAGGAAAGTTCTCCCAATCCCTTTCCTCCATGAGCTGACACCATTCGTTCCAGCACAAAATGGATGATGGTTCCCGACTGCATCGGGGAAATCTCCACCTTGCGGCGTGCCTGCAGATTAAGCCCGCCTGAACAGAAATAAGCAAACGGGCAGGTGAAGTACCGTTCGACCCTCGAAGGGGAAAGCCGCATCCGACTGCCAAACAGCATTCGGGAAATCTCCCTGTCCTGCATACGGAAGGCTCCTGCACGCAGCACCTTCATGACCTGTTCGATTTTCGGCGCATACTCTCCTTCCTTTAAATAGGCAAGCAATGAGGCGGTAAACGGGGAATCCTCATGGATATTGCGGCAGAGCGCCTCGAATGCGGTCTGTTCATTGACGATATAAAATTCCTCCGGCAAATCATGGGTAGATCGTTCACAGCCTGGGAACATTCTCAGCAGCGCTCCGATTGCCGGGGAATCCGGTGTTGGCTCTCCGGTGAGTTTTGCGGTGTGGCTGGTCACGACCAGATAATGGGATGGTGTACAGAGCGCAGAATACAGATAGTACTTTTCATAGGAATCAAGCTTGATGACCGAAGGGTTCAGCTGAATTCCGCTTTCCAGCAGACGGTCACGCTCCACCTCCGAAAACAGACCGTTTTCCGAAAGCTGAGGCGGAAATTCTCCCTGATTGACACCGATCACAATGGTGGCTTTCGGGCTGTTTGGACGCATACGGTCTGCACTTCCGATCGATACCTGATCCAGAGTGTTTGGAATTGAACCGATATCACTGCTGAGTGCTGCCATCAAAAACAGCTCTCGATGTTGCTCCAAAGAAAGCGGGATTTCCTGCAGCACATGGGCAAACACATCCAAAAGCTCCATCATAATATCCCATGCGCCGGCATTTAAACGTAAAGTCCGCTCCTCTTCCGCACTCTTTGCAATGTTCGAAACGGTCTGTTCGAGCCGCTCTTTTGCACCGCTGTCAGTCAGAAAATCGTACACTGCTTTTGCAAAACAAAGCCCATCTACCTTTGGAGCCTGTTCCTGACCGGAAAGACCGAGTGCATCCTGAAAATGTTTTAGCGGCGTCATGATTTCCTGCGCTGTCTGCCAGATTTCATCCAGCTCCATGCGGTCCTGTTCGGTAAAATCCTCTACCATGCCGCGCGGATTATTTTCAAAGTTTTCCTTTGAAAGCCACTGTCGGTGGTCGATTCCCCACAAGAAGCAGTAATTTTCCAGCTGGGAAGTCTTCACCGAATTCATTCCCATCAGCGGATTCTTTGCAAGGGAGAGCAGATACTGGGTATCAAAATTGCTCCGCAGCGCGTCCAGTGCAGAAAACACCAGCGAAAATACCGGGATGGACTGCACATCCTCCCGGAAATCAAAGAAGAACGGGATATTATATTTCGGGAAGATATCCTCGATTGCGGTCAGATAAGGGTCGATCTTTCTGGCAATGAGGGCAATCTGATTGTATGTAAGCCCCTGACTGCGCACCATGTTTACGATCTTCGCCGCAGCAAAGCGCACCTCTTCATACGGGTTTGGCGCATGCATCACCTCAACGTCCCCGTTCTCTCCTTCTCCCTGATATTCAGGCTGATGGATGCAGGGGAACCAGTGCTCCAGAAAAGAAAGTCGTTCTGAGGCAAAACGCCGTCCCTCTTTTAGGACAACTGGTGCCGCTACCGAAACACCTGCTTCCTTTGCACTGCGGATTAGCTTCATTGCGGTTTCCCTAGCAGTGTCAAAGGTCCCTTCCTCAAGATAAATTGCATCATCGTCCGAATCCGGTTCTTCTTTATCAGAATCATCCTGAGAAGTGCGGTTTGATAATCCATCAATTGGGAAAGTGATATACATGTTTTCGCACTCGGAAAGCATCCGCTGCATCAGGCGTTTTTCCCCTGCCATAAAAGTCATGAAGGAATCGATGAAGATGGTGTAGCCTCTAAAATATCCCTTGCCGGACATATTGTTTTCCAAAAGGTCACAGCAGGTGCGGATGCTGTCCTTTTCGTCCCGAAAACGGTTTGACAGAAGCGCCTGATAATATTCATAGATGGTGGACATCTCTTCGGTCTTCTTTGCCAGCTGGGGCAAGGCGGTCTGTTTGGAAAATTCTCGCAGCTTCTGCGGTGTCACGCCAGCATTTTTAAACTCATCCACCTGCCGGAGCATGGTAGAAACAAAGGCGGTATTGCGGGAAGGGCGAAGATAAAGATCCAGCTGATCCCTTGCCTGTCCCAGTGCCAGACTCATCAATATCTGGCGTGCAGGATCGGTGAGCACCTCTCCTGCCATCCCACCGCACTGCTGGAAAATATGGTGGCACAGGCGGGTGAAGCTATACACCTCCACCTGCATTGCAAGCTTTCCCTCACAGCGGGCATAGACTGCTTTTTCCATCTCGAAAGAAAACTGTTCCGGCACAATAAGCAGCACTCTGCCACCCTGTTTTGCCGTCTGTTCGACCTTGTCGAGAATCCATGTGGTTTTGCCGCTGCCGGCTCGTCCCAGAATCGGAATCAGCATATCGATCATCCTCCTTTTGCTGTTCTATTGTAACATATTCCGTCACTTTGGGCAAAACATAAATTTTCATCACAACATGCTAAGCAGCAGCCAGAAATATTTATCGTACAAAAAACCGTAGCGATTGGAAATCAGATTGTTTGCAAAGGTAATGCCCAGTGTGATGACAAAGAACATGGTTCCTTTTTCTCCTGCCAAAAGCATTTTTAATAGCCTTACTCCAATTGCAACCCAGACCAGAATCCCCAGCACAGCACCAATCAGCCCACTGTTTAACAGATCTGCCAGCACAAAACAGTGAGCAGACAAAAGGCTTCTGGATTCCGGTGCATAGGCTTCCAGCAGCTCTCTGTCGTCTGTCTTTTGATAAAGCAGGCGGTCATAACCAAACCCTTTTCCGGTTAGCTTTTCGGTCAAAGAAAAATCTGTATACTCCCGGATTGCCACCGACCAGATGATTTTTCGCTTGGACTCTCCGCCCCCCTGCGCAATCTGCTCATACCGTTCCAGAGCAGAACCATCCGAAATTCCGGTCACTTCCCTGTTTTCCAGTCTTGCCCTTTCTTCCATCCGCTCGTACTGCCAATCCAAATAAATCTGCATCAGTCCTGTCAGTACAATCACTCCCATCAGCACGGCTGCCCACTGCAAGACCGATTTCCAAGAAACGATTGCTTTCAAAGAATGTTTTCCTAAGCTATCTGTTTCCTCTTTCTTTATTTTTACCGCAGTATAAAGCATTGTCCAGACGAAAAAACACAACAAAAAAATGGTATTGCGCCTTGAGGAACTTAAAACTACCGCCGGCGCACAGACAAGCCACAAAAACAGCCGTTTTTTGCACAGAATATTTTCCTGTCGCGCTCCAATCAGAGTTTCTCCCGCAATCAATCCAAATAAAACAACCTGCGAAAACAGATTGTAGTCCAGTCTCAGCGACAGTCTTCTTCCATACAAAACCGGATACAACACCGGAAAAGAAATGTTGATAACCGAAAGTACTGCCGCTGTCATTGCAGATACGGCAAAAACAAACAACAGTGTTTTTCTTCTGTTATCCATTAAGAATTCCGAGCTTGTTCCTTTCTGCCGGTACCACAAAATCAGGATGGTAAAACAAACCATCAGAAAAACAACCTTGTACTTATCAAAAACTCCTTCCGGATAGATCGAATAGCCCAGGGTAACTATCTCCCATCCAAGATACAGCCCCAGAAAAATCCAAACCCAGCAAAGCCTTTTCAGCTCCTGTCCCAAAGTGCTTATCGTTTTTGGGAGCTGCATAAATAGTCTTCTTTCCTCAAACAAAAAAGAACCTGCCAGTAAAACAAGTGACAGCTCCATCAAATAAAAAGAAGACCCTGCTGCCAATTCATACAGCATTAGCCCCACACTGATTGGCAAAATCTTTTCCCAGACACACTTTGTCCGCACTGCTTTCCCTCCCAAACTGATGTTCGAAAAATTACCGTTCCTTTCTAGTTTTGCATGCGGTGAAACAATTTATTCTGTTTGTGGGATTCTTTGTGCTTATTCAGTTCCAAACAAATTTATGGTATAATGGGAACAAACTTCTGGAAAGGAGCCCCTTTCATGAAATTGCTGCACACTTCGGACTGGCATATCGGGCGCAGTCTTTTTGAATTTTCCCTGTTGGATGACCAGCGGGCATTTTTTGAGCAGCTTTGTCAAATCATTGAGGAACAAAAGATCGATGCTCTGCTTATCAGCGGTGACCTGTACGACCGCTCGATGCCCTCTGCGCAGGCGGTCAGCCTGCTGGATGAGATGTTCACCACCCTCATCCGCCGCTACCACCTTCCCATCCTTGCCATCAGCGGCAACCACGACTCCCCCCGTCGCGTCTCTTATGGAAGCTATCTGTTTGAGCAAAGCGGATTATACCTTGCCGGCCAGCTGAAACCGCAGCTGCAAAAGATCACTCTCTGTGATTCATTGGGCAAAATCAATTTTTTCCTGCTCCCTTACTTTGTTCCGGCACAGGTTCGTCTGATGTATGAGGACAGCTCCATCCACACCTCCACGCAGGCGCTGGAAGCCATCATCGAACATAACCGCGATATCATCTGCCCGGATGAGCGAAATGTCCTGCTTGCTCACGGATTTTTTATGCATCAGCACCATGAAAGTGAAGAAAATACCCCTATTCTGCCGCAGACCTGCGGATCAGAAACTTCGGTCGGTACCAGCGATCTGACCGATCTTTCCTGCTGCGAAGGGCTGTTTGACTATGTCGCTTTAGGACACCTGCATTCTGCGCAGCGCGCTGGAAGCAATACCATGCGTTACAGTGGTTCTCCGCTCAAATATTCAGTGGATGAGGCCAAAAACAGCAAATCGGTCACTGTTGTAGAAATCACCGAAAAAGGGAAAATCTCTTTTTCTCTTATCCCACTTATCCCCCGTCGGGATCTGCGGCTTATTTGCGGGACGATGGAGGAACTTTGTAAGCAGGAAAACAAGAGTGAAGACTACGTCTTTGCACAGATTATCTCGGATGGTCCTGTTTTAAACGCTATGAGCCGTCTGCGGGAAGTTTATCCGCACACACTGGGGCTTTCCTTCTGTCAAAGTGTCCAGCAAAATACACCGGAACTTTCTCTTGACCTTGCAGCCCTTGAACCGATGGAACTGTTTTCCCGTTTTTATCAGCATATCACCGGTCAGCAGCTGGATAAAGAGAAACAGGACATCGTTTCACAGGCACTGAAAAAGGCAGAAAAGGACAGGGAGGAAGAAGAATGAAACCAATCTTACTAAAATTTCATGCGTTTGGTCCCTATCCGGATACGGTGGAAATTGATTTCACCCAATTTGAAAGCGGAATTTTCCTGATTTCCGGACCAACAGGCGCCGGCAAAACCACTATCTTTGATGCCATCTGCTTTGCGCTCTATTCCCATGCAAGCGGCAATACCCGCACCACCGATTCCTTTAAAAGCCATCACGCGCAGCCGCAGGATCTCTGCTTTGTTGAATTTACCTTTTCTCTGGAAGGAAAAACCTATCACATCCGCCGCACTCCCAAACAGATGGTCTACTCCAAACGCAAAAAAGAGCTGATCGAATCAAGTGGAGAAGTTCTGTTTACCTTGCCAGATCAGCAGGTTTTGACCGGACGGGATGCCAATGCCCGCATTGAGGAACTTTTGGGCTTAAACTGTGAGCAGTTCCGCAAGATCGTCATGCTCGCGCAGGGAGAATTCCGGCGGTTTCTGGACGCTTCCAGCAAGGAAAAGCAGGATATCTTCCGCCAGATTTTTCAGACTGACCTCTATGAGCGATTTACCGCAGAGCTTTCCAAACGTGCTGACCAGCTCAAAAAAGAATCTGACACCGCGCGTCAGGCTGCTCTTTCGATGCTGTCACAGCTCGACTGTTCCGAAGATGAGGTTCTGCATAACCTCATCCATGCAGAATATCCGTCCCCTTCTGCCGTCTGCGAGCATTTAAATCAAACCCTCCTATCCCAAAAGGAGCAGATTACTGTTCTAAATCAGGAAGTGGAAAAAACAGAAGCTTCTCTTTCTGATGCTACCCTTTGTCTGCAAAAAGCGCAGGAACTCGAGCAGCTGTTTGGGCTTCGGGAAACGGTAGAAGCTGAGCTTCTGGATCTTCTTTCCCAAGACGAGGAGATTTCCCGCCAGAAAGAACAGCTCTCTCTTTTAGATACTGCCTCCCAGATGATGCCAGTTTACACCTTGCTTCGGGACTGTCGACGTCAGACTGCAGAAAAGTCAGATCAGCTTGCCAAGGCAAAACAGGAGCTTACTAACAAAAGTGCGGATTTTTTGCGCGCAGCAGAACAGTTTCAGCAGGTCGAAACACTTAACTTGCAGCGCGACCTCTGTTACCAAAAGATTCAAAAACTGGAGCAGGCCATCGAACAGCAAAAGCGTCAGGAGGAAACAGCTGCCCGCATCTCCCAGCTCAAAAAGGAACTTGCCAGTGCTAAACGAAGCGCTGCTTTAAGTCAGCTGCTGCTGGAGCGGGCAAAGTTTTCGCAGCAGGCTTCTCTCCTGCTTCGCGCTCAAACGCTCTGTCAGGAAATTACTTCCTCGCGACAGCAGTTTGAGCTTGCTTCTCAAAATTATCAGCAGGCACAGGATACCATGCACAAGATGCAGGCAGCACTTTTGGCTCAGGAACTATCGGAAGGTGTTCCCTGTCCGGTATGCGGTTCGGTTCATCATCCGTCCCCCGCCTTTGCATCGGGACAGGAGGTCGATGCAGATGAGCTTAACCTTCTTTCCACCAAAATGCAGCAGGCATTCGGAACCCTTTCTTCCAAACAGGCTTTACTGGAAGAACTGGTTTCCAAGCAGCCGCAGCTATTTGACCAAAATTTTCTCTCCCATCCTACACCGGAACAAAAAGTTCAGGAACTTCTCTTAAAAGTCCAATCGCAAATCCAACAGCTGGAAGCACTGATCGTTCAAAAGATACCGCTCGAAAAAGTTTCCCACAGCCGTTACTTTGACCCGGATTACCTTCAGGAACAGATCCTTCCAACACAGGAGAAGGTCAGCGCATTAAGCGCTTCCCTGCACACCCTGACCGAAGAATATCAAGCTCATTCTTCTCCGGATAGCGAACAAACCCTTTCTTCTTTGCTGGCAGAGCAGAAACAACTTTCCGAGCAGGAAGGGCAGCTAAAACAGCAGATTCAAAAGATCAACACCCGTTTTCAGCAGGAAAGCAGCCTGAAAAGCCAGCTGGAAGCTGCTGTTTCCCAGATTTCGGGAGATCTCTCTTCCCTTTTGGAACGTCGCCAGCAGCTTACCGAAGAATTTTTAGGACAGCTTTCCAAAAATCAGTTTACTGATGAGTCTGCCTTTCTCTCCCTTGCAGAACAGATGAGCCAGCGGGAAGTATTAAAGCAGAAAATTGACGGATATTCCCGCCAGCTGCTTGCTGCACAAAGCAGAAGAAATCAGCTGAACGAGCAGATCGGCAGCCGTCCTCGTCCTGACTTACAGGTTCTGACCGAGAAAAGAGAAATTCTGCTAGCCCAACAGCAGGAGAAAAAGCAGGAATTAAGCCAGATTCAGGAGCGTTATCATCTGAATTCCCGCTTACTTTCTAGCATCGAAAGCTATGTCAAAAAACTAAAGCAGCTACAGCAGGATTTCGAAACCATCGGCGGTCTTGCAGAGATTTCCAGCGGCAAAAATCCACAGCGACTTTCGTTTGAAAGTTTTGTGCTGTCCGGCTACTTTGAGCAGATCATCGCAGTGGCAAACCTGCATCTTAACCAGATGAGCATGGGCCGCTACCGCCTGCTGCGCAAGAAGGACCGTTCCCGCGGAAACACCTCTTCCGGACTCGATCTTGAAATCTTCGACAGCTACACCGGCATTCCGCGCCACGTTTCCACTCTCTCAGGCGGGGAAAGCTTTCAGGCTTCTCTGGCGCTCGCGTTGGGACTGGCGCAGGTTGTCCAGCACCATGCAGGCGGCATCCGCATCCAGACCATGTTTGTGGATGAGGGCTTTGGCAGCCTTGATCCACAGTCGCTGGATATGGCAATCCAGACCCTGATGAGCCTTCAGGATGATGGTCATCTGGTCGGTATCATCTCTCACGTATCACAGCTGTACGAGCGAATTCACGATAAGATCATTGTCACCCCATCCGCAAACGGTTCGTCCATTTCTTTATCAGATTAAAAGTAGCACAAGACCCTCCGTTTTTGAAACGGAGGGTCTTGCTATTTGTTAGTTTGATTTACCAAAAAAGATTTCTATATCCTGATCTACCGTTGTGATACCCGCAATTCCAAAATTATCCACCAGAACTTTTGCAACATTCGGGCTTAAAAATGCAGGCAGGGTTGGACCAAGATGAATGTTTTTCACACCAAGGTACAAGAGTGCCAGCAGTACAATTACCGCTTTCTGCTCATACCAGGCAATATTATAGATGATCGGCAGGTCATTGATGTCCTCAAGACCAAACACTTCTTTCAGTTTCATCGCAATCACTGCCAAAGAATAAGAATCGTTGCACTGACCAGCATCCAGTACACGCGGAATACCGCCGATCTCTCCCAGATTCAGTTTATTATACCTATATTTTGCACAACCAGCGGTCAGAATGACAGTATCTTTTGGAAGTGCTTTGGCAAAGTCAGTGTAATAGCTACGGCTGACAGCACGACCATCACAGCCTGCCATAACAACAAATTTCTTGATTGCACCTTCTTTTACCGCATCCACAATTTTGTCCGCCAGTTCTATCACCTGATTGTGTGCAAAACCGCCGACAATCTCACCTGTTTCGATTTCGGTTGGAGGAGGACATGTTTTTGCCTTTGCAATAATCTCAGAAAAGTCCTTCTTTTCCCCAATTTTTCCGGCAATATGGCGGCATCCCGGATAACCCGCTGCACCGGTTGTATACAAACGATCTTTATAGCTGTCCTTTGGCGGAACAATGCAGTTGGTAGTCATCAAAATCGGGCCACCAAACGATTCAAATTCTTCCTTCTGTCTCCACCATGCATTTCCGTAATTACCCACAAAATTCGGGTACTTTTTGAAAGCCGGATAATAATGGGCTGGCAGCATCTCCGAATGGGTGTATACATCCACACCGGTACCCTGGGTCTGCTCCAAGAGCATTTCAAGATCTCTCAGGTCATGACCCGAAACAAGAATACCCGGATTTTTGTTGACACCAAGTTTTACCTTGCTGATTCTTGGATTTCCGTAAGCCTGTGTATTTGCCTGGTCCAAAAGAGCCATACCTTCTACACCGTATTTTCCGGTTTCCATGGTCAGCGCAATCAGGTCATTGAGGGATAAACTGTCATCCAGTGTCGATGCCAGAGCACGCTGAATAAAGCTGTCGATCTCCTCATTATCCTTTAACAGAGCATTTGCATGCTTTGTATAGGCGGAAAGTCCCTTTAAACCATAGGTAATCAGTTCCCGCAGGCTGCGGATATTCTCGTTTTCGGTTGTAAGGACACCGACTTCCTTTGCCTTCTGTTCAAACTGGGAAACCGTTCCTTCCCAAAGAGCTGCTTTCGGCAGCCTTGTCTGATTGACAACCTGTTTCAGGAGTTCCTGCTTAACACGAAGTGTCTCTTCAATCGCCTTTGTAATCATCTCTTTATCAAAGTTTGCATTGGTAATGGTGATAAACAGATTGAGGGTCACACGATGATTGACCGAAGGCTCGATTGTCTTGCCTTCTCTGCGAAGCTGGGTCGTTACTGCGGACAAACCTTTTGTCACATAGACCAAAAGGTCCTGCATATTAGCAACATCTGCTGTCTTTCCGCATACACCGGCTCTGGTGCATCCGCTGCATCCTGCTGTTTCCTGACACTGATAACAAAACATCTGATAATCCATTTGTCTCCTCCTTATCCTCTTGCTTTTTCCAACTGTTTTTCTGATGGGAAAACGACAGTCAAAAGCATCTTAAATTCTTCCTGTCCAAATACGGCGTGTGGTTTTTTCGCCGGCATAATCAGTGTTTCCCCAGCGTGAACCAGATATTCCTGTCCGTCTACTGTAAATTTCCCGGTTCCTTCCAATACCAAAACCATTGCGTCGCCGTTGGATTCATGTGTGCTGATCTCTTCCCCTTTTGCAAATGCAAACAGCGTCAGGCTGACATGCCGATTCTGTGCCAGAGTTCTGCTGACAATCTCTCCCGGACGCACTGCAACCTGCTGTGCAAGATTTAGTACCTGCTCTGGTTCCATATTTTTAATCAGTCCCATTTTGTTTCCTCCATTTTTATTTGTATTTTGGTGTTTTGTATTTCTTTCTGATAAGTTGTATCATTTACTCGTTCAGTATACATTGTTCTTTTTAAAAAGTATGTTGGATTTCCAACAAAACAAAAACAGCGCTCCCAAAAAGGAACGCTGTTTTTTTATAAGAGTCGATCGATACAGGCTGCCAGTGTTTTTGCCATTCGCCGGCTAAAATGTACTCCATCCACCGTCAGCACAAGGTTTCGCTTACATGTAAACACTTCTTTTGCCTGCGGAATTACACCCATCAGGGCAGAGTCAGCAAAATGGGAAACGTTCTGCCCCTTCCAGGAATACACTGGCGGATTTGCCAGAATCATCCTGCCAAGGCAGTTGGTATCCAGAAAAGAAAATCCATACTCCTGCGCTAGTTTTTTAACCGCTTTGTTTCGTTTTTCTGCTTGTTGATTTGGAAAATTTTTTAACTGAATCAGTGGAATTCCAAGGATAATTCCTCGTTTTTTACTGTCGAAAATCATCTGCATGACCCTGCGATATGCCAAAATAAATGCGTCGTCTTCTGTAACACAGCGCATCTTTTTGCATCGATGGCTCATCTGTATCTTCCACAACGGTGAAATACCTGTCAGGTAGGGAAGCAGCAGGTCATTGGTTCCGATTCCGACAATGACAGTGTCAATGTCAATCGATTGTTTTCCCTCCAGAATCTCTTTCAGTCGATCGGTCATACAAAGAATCGTATCGCCATTTTTACCGGCATTTTTGTATTTTGCTTGCGTTTTCAAAAATGGCAGATAGGAATATCCTACCTGTCCGCGGGTCAAGCTGTCTCCAATACATAAAACCGACATTGCTTCCCTCCTTCTCTGTTTTTAAAAGTATACCATATTCGGATCATAAAATCCATGACAGAAAAATAAATCATCCGTTATCATTTTTTCAAAACTTTCCTTGTGTTTTATTTCTATTTTCCCCAATCATGCTATTTAAATATTGGAATTCCATTAAAAGCTAATAAAAAAACAGGCAGACACTTTGGTGTCTGCCTGTCCTAAAAACAATTACTGTTCTTTTTTCTGTTTATTTTCCATTGCGATCAGCGCATCTTTTCTGGAGAGGTTGATTCTGCCCTGGCTGTCGATATCGGTTACTTTAACCAGAATTTCATCGTCAACATTGACAACATCCTCTACCTTCTCAACACGTTTGGTGTCGAGCTTGGAGATGTGTACCAGACCTTCTTTACCTGGAGCGATCTCAACGAATGCACCGAAGTTCATCAGCTTGGTAACTCTGCCTTTATAGAATGCACCAACTTCTGGATCGCGAGCGATGGTTTCGATCATGCTTACTGCACGATTTACGTTTTCCTTCTTAATGCCGGAAACGAATACATCACCGTTTTCCTCGATGTCGATCTTAACGTCGCATTCTGCACAGATCTTCTGGATTACCTTACCGCCGGAACCGATAACCTCACGGATCTTGTCAACCGGAATCTGGAGGCTTACCATCTTCGGAGCGTATTCATTTACTTCCGGACGTGGACGGTCGATCTGTTTGAGCATGATTTCATCCAGAATGTAGATTCTTGCCTTGCGGGTCTTTTCAAATGCATCACGGATGATGTCCAGTGTCAGACCATCGATCTTGATATCCACCTGAATTGCGGTGATACCTTTGTGGGTACCGCCAACCTTAAAGTCCATATCGCCGAAGAAGTCTTCCAGACCCTGAATGTCAACCATGGTCATCCAGCGGTCACCTTCGGTGATCAGACCACAGGAGATACCTGCAACAGGAGCTTTGATCGGAACACCTGCATCCATCAGAGAAAGTGTGGAAGCACAGATGGAAGCCTGAGAGGTAGAACCGTTGGAGGAAAGAACTTCGGATACCAGACGGTATGCGTATGGGAACTCTTCTACTGGAGGAATTACTGGTTCCAGAGCTCTTTCTGCCAGCGCACCATGACCGATCTCGCGGCGGCCAGGACCTCTGGAAGGTTTGGTTTCGCCAACCGAGTAGGATGGGAAGTTGTACTGATGCATATAGCGTTTGGTATCTTCGTTGTCGATACCATCCAGAATCTGAGCATCCGAAACAGGACCGAGGGTTGTGATGGTCATAACCTGAGTCTGTCCACGGGTGAACAGTGCAGAACCATGTACACGAGGAATGAGCCCTACCTCACAAGCCAGAGGACGAATTTCATCGATGCCACGGCCGTCTACACGTTTGCCTTCATCCAGCAGCCATCTTCTTACAACAAATTTCTGGAGTTTATAGATGCATTCATCGATCTTTGCACCCTCTTCTGGGTACTGCTCATCGAATTTTGCATGGATTTCTTCGATTACTGGAGCCAGACGCTCTTCACGGATGTTCTTGTCGTCGGTATCCAGTGCATATTTTACTTTATCAATTGCGAAGTCCTTGATTGCCTCGAACATGTCGTGGTCAACTTCCTGAGATTCAAAGCTGAATTTTGGTTTGCCGATTTCAGCCTGTACGTCAGCGATGAACTGTGCAATCTTCTTGATTTCTTCGTGTGCTTTAGCAATTGCTTCCAGCATGGTGTCTTCTTTGACCTGATTTGCACCAGCTTCGATCATAACGATCTTTTCGCGGGTACCTGCAACGGTCAGCTGAAGGTCAGATTTCTTTCTCTGCTCTTCATTTGGGCAGATGATGATTTCATCATCAACCAGACCTACCTGAACACCGCCGATTGGACCATTCCATGGAATATCGGAAATGGACAGTGCAAAGGAAGTACCGAGCATACCAGCAACTTCTGGGGAGTAATCCTGATCAACCGAGAGAACGGTCATAACAACCGAAACGTCGTTTCTCATATCTTTTGGGAAGAGAGGACGGATTGGACGGTCTACCAGACGGGAAGTCAGGATTGCTTTCTGGGATGGACGGCTCTCACGTTTAATGAAGGAACCTGGGATTTTACCAACTGCGTACAGTTTTTCCTCAAAATCAACCGACAGAGGGAAGAAATCAACGCCCTCACGTGGTTTTGGTGCAGCAGTAACGTTTACCATAACGGTGGTATCGCCGTAGCGTACCAGAACGGAACCGTTTGCCAGACAAGCCATTTTGCCGGTTTCGAAGGAAATTTTCTTTCCGGCAAGCTCTGTTTCAAACACTCTGAAATTTTCAAACATAGTTGCAGCCTCCTTTGAAATTCTCGGGCGGCCGGGACATTACCCTTTTAGCAAAAAATCCAGCCTCAAACTGTTTTGCTGCTCGATTTGATGCTAAAAATAGGTTTTCTGCCCAACCGTCCCTTTTTGTTCATACATAAAAGGCAGAAGTACCGCGGATTGCTCCGGATACCTCCGCCCTTTTCAGACAATCTGAGGAAATTACTTTCTCAGACCCAGTTTCTCGATGATTGCACGGTAACGATTGATATCTTTTTTCTTCAGGTAGTTGAGCATGTTGCGGCGACGACCTACCATTTTCAGCAGACCACGTCTGGAGTGATGGTCGTTTTTGTTAGCTTTGAAATGCTCGGTCAGGTCGTTGATTCTCTTAGTGAGAATTGCGATCTGTACTTCAGCGGAACCTGTGTCGGTGTCGTGCAGTCTGTTCTGTTCGATTACCTGTGTTTTTTCTTCTTTTCTCATCATGGTTACATTCACCTCTTCATAATATTTCACCTGTGACTGGGTTTAGGGCTGGTGAAATGCCTGTTCGTCCTTTTGCGGAAACTACAAGGCGGTATCCCCAAACTGGGCCACGGCAATGTGTTTGAGCTTGCACAGCTCACCTAATTAGTATATCATACCCTTTTAGGTTTGTAAACAGGGTTTTTCCCAAAATACGAAAAGTTTTTCCCGTATTTTTTGTGATATAAAAAATAAATTAAAGTTTTCGTCCACCTTTTCCAAAGGGTGGTGGGTTTCCAAAGGGCAAAGCCCTTGGCGCACTCCGCAGAGTGTGAAACTCTTTATCCGTGAAAGCGCATTTTTGAGAGCTCGAGAACTTTTTGCAAGTGAAAAAGTTCTCGAAAGCCGATTGCAAGTACAAACTATACTCAAAAATTATCCAGTGGATGATTTTTGACGGCACCAGCTTGAAGCTGGACACAGTTTCGTGCTCTGGTTTGGTTGGAAATAATAATTTTAACACGCGGCAATCGCTTACATTACTAAATTCGCTTACAATTTATCAATTTTTTCAGGCAATAGCATAGACAGCAGAAAAACCTTCCAGTGGGAGGTTTTTCTAAAAAGTGCGTGTCGTTTGTTTCTCAAGGGGGCTTTTCTCTTACAAAAGCCCCCTCTTTTTTCAATCCAAGGTTTGGATTGAAAAATTCACCCGCAAAGGCGCCTGACGATAAGGTTTTCGCTCGTTGCGACGAGCGCCCAAAGGCTCTGCCTTTGGGAACCGCGAGCTTTTTGTAAAAAGCTAGACCAAAAACTTTTGTTTTCGTCCTCAGGCTACTTTTTATAATGCAATGTCTTCTGGATGGCCGTCACGGAAAACCATCTGCTCGATGTTGCTGGCAATATCTTTCATGACATTGTCTTTATCTGCAGCAATCTGTGCTTTCAGCTGATCGATGGACGAAAATTTCTGTTCCGGACGAACAAAGCGGAAGAAGTAAACCTCCACAATCTTTCCATACAGATCTCCAGAAAAGTCCATGATATAGGTCTCTGCAAGTGGACCGTCCGAACCAACCGTAGGCTTTACTCCAACATTGGTTACACCGCCGTACAGCTTGCCGTCAATGTTCACTACCGTAGAGTAAACACCATATTTTGGCACAATATGATAGCGAGGGAAAACCTGATTGATGGTCGGAAAATCCATCAGACGTCCAATCTGGTTGCCGTGCTCCACCTTCAGGCGGATACAGAAACGTCTTCCCAGCATACGGCTTGCCTGATCCATCTTTCCCTCCAGAATCGCCTGGCGAATACGGGTGGAGCTGACCGGTTCCCCATCCAGATTGATTGGGTCACAAACGTTCAGTTTTACTCCGTGTTTCTGGGCAATTTCACGAAGCTGCTGGGTCGTTCCTGCTCCTTTTTTTCCAAAAGTAAAGTCATAACCACAGCTCAATTCTTTTGCGCCCATCTTTTCAATCAACATCTTCTCAACAAACTCCTCCGGCTCCATGTCTTTGAATCGTTCAAAGTCCGGCATGACAACCAATTCAAAGCCCATCCGCTCCAGAATCGCACACTTCTGCTCATCTGGTGTCAGACTCATGTAATTTTTTTTGATTTGAGGAATTGAGTTAGAGATTGTATATGTAAATACACAGGGAGCAAGCTCACTATTTTCCAGCGCCTTGCCCAAAACTTCCCGATGACCAATGTGAATTCCGTCAAACAGTCCCAGAGCAACCGATGCCGGTTTTCCGGATTCCGGCCGCATAAAATCTTTTACAACTTTCAAGCTCTCTTTCCCCATTTCCTTCATCACACATTATAGACAGATTTTTGTCCATTTGCAAGGCAGTTTGTTTGATTATATTTTAACGAAGTGTCAAAACTGTACTATATCAACAATTCCATGACTATTTTTGTATTTATCGTACAATAATAATCAATTCTATTTGTTTCTTGATTTCGGAATCATTTTTTTGTGTTTTCAAATTTTGTTTTTCATTTATCCCTTAAAAACAAAATTGTTGTCACTAACCTTCCAGAATGGAAAACAGCTTCTTCATCTTGAGCTCTCCATTTTCCCAGTCAGCAACACTGATGCCCAAAAACACATCATCTTCTCCCATTACCCGAATATCACCGGTATATCCCTGCATGGTTTTCATTTCGTTAAGGCGGGCAAGATCCAGCTTGACACCATTCTGGAAAAGGGTCTGCTGACGGCCAGCCAGATGCAGCGCCGGCAAAGATTCGAAAACGGTACGGATTGGAAGCAGACGCTCGGTAAGTGTTCCCTCTTCCGAAAGTTTTTCCGCTTCTTCCAGCGTGATGCTGTCTGCAATGGAAAATCCAGCTGCTTCGGTTCGACGCAGTGCGGTCATGGTTGCTCCGCAGCCTAACGCTTCTCCAATATCAGCGCAAAGAGTGCGGATATAGGTTCCCTTCGAGCAGGCAACATCGATTTGATAGATATGCTGTGTATCATCTGCGCTCAGCAGATTCAATTCCGTGATGGTAACAGGACGCTTCTCCCGCTCAATCTCGATGCCTTGACGCGCCAGATCATACAGTCGTTTTCCGTTAATCTGAATTGCTGAGTACATTGGCGGCAGCTGCATGATCTCTCCGCGGAAAGATTCCAGTGCTTTCTCAACATCCTCTTTGGTTGCCGAAACTTCGGTACGGGTCAGCACCCTTCCAGTTGCATCCAGGGTATCGGTCGTATAACCCAACTGAAAGGTCGCAGTGTATCGTTTATTCTGATTTGGCAGGATATCGCAGCATTTGGTTGCACGTCCCACAAAAATCGGCAGTACACCGGTTGCCATTGGGTCAAGAGTTCCCGCATGGCCGACCTTTCTGGTACCCAGCAGGCGGCGCATCTTTGCCACCATATCAAAGGAGGTAAAATCCTCCGGTTTGTCCAGGATAATAATTCCGTCCAAAGTATTTCCTCCTTTTACTGACACAATTCCACACGAACCGATTCCAGAATTTTCTGGTATGCCTGTTCCAAGGTAACATCTTTTCCTTCTATCGTACATCCGGCAGCTCCGGCATGTCCTCCGCCACCCAGACGTTTACAGATTGCACAGGCATCGACTGTTGTATCGGTTCTGACCGAAATCTTATATCCTTGATAGCTTTTAAACTGACGAAGAGTCACTCCAACCTGCACGCCTTCGATAGATCTTGGGAGCGAAGAAAGTCCTTCCAGCTCATCATCCGTAACCTGAAGCTCATTAATTCGGTCCCGCATCAGGCTGATTACCGCACATTTTCCATCCAGCTCGTAACGAAGGCTGTGCAGTGCATCACAAATCAACTGCACCTTTCCCCGACTGGTGCTTTCCAGCATCAGTCGGTGGATCAGGCGCATCTGCGCTCCTGCAAGCAGAAGTTTCTGAGCGGCAATATGGGTCTGCACGGTGGTGGAAGGATAGCGAAAACATCCGGTATCGGTCACGATTCCAGTATACAGGCTGTCCACAATCTGCTGATCCAGCTTTACTCCCATTGCCTCAATCAAATCGAGCATCAGCTCACAGTTTGCGGCTGCATCTGAACGGAGCAGCAATTGTTTTGCATAGCCGGTATTGGAGGCGTGGTGATCCACACTCAGATCAATTCGATCTGCATATTGGGACAATTTCTCCCCCAAAAGCTTTTGATCAGCCACATCAACCGAAACCAGAGTCTTTGGCTCGAACGGCAGATTTTCCAGCGTTGTATCGTATTTTCCGTTTTCAAAAAGATAGGAATAGTATGGAGCAATCGGGTCCTGACATAGAACATCCGCGCGTTTTCCAAGTCTGTGCAGAGCATGCATCAGCGCAAAAGCGCTGCCGATGGTATCTCCATCGGGACTTTTATGGGTCAAAATTAAAATATCCTGCGCGTCAGACAAAAATTTGGCTGCCTGTTCCAAGCAAATCATTTGGGACACGATGTCTCTTCCTTTCTCACTTCTATTCTTCGACTTCTTCCTCGTCCTTTTTGATATCAAGGCTGTTGAGGATACGCGCAATATCTGCGCTGTATTCGGTAGAATCATCCGCAATAAAATGGAAATCTGGAATGCGGCGCATTTTGATGCGGGAATTTACCTCATGTTTGATAAAGCCGTTTGCATTGTTGAGTCCCTTAACTGCTTCCTTTGCTTTATCCATTCCTTCCAGCGAGCTGATATAAACCTTGCAATGAGAAAGATCGTTGGAAAGTTCTACCTTAATAATGGTGAGGATAGAGGAAACTCTTGGGTCCTTGACATGACGGATAATGTCGGTCAATTCCCTTTTCAAGTCCTCACTGGTTCTTCCTACACGAAAGCCCATGGAAATTCTCCTTTCTGTTTTAGTCGTATTGCAAATGAGGGCTGAAACATTTGTTCAGTCCTCATTATGATTTTGGGATATAAATTAACAAAAGTTTAGTTGAGCAAAAATAAAAGTTTTACTCAATTTTTTTCAAAAAATCGTCCAGTCCAGAGTGAAACTCTGGTCGCTCACCACAGTGAGCGACATTTTCTGGAGTTGGAAAGGAGCTTTGCTCGGTTGCCGCAGGCAATTTTGCCCAATCCTTTATGGGCAAAAAGAGCAAACTCCTGATTGAAAACTTGTTTTCAATCCCCTTTTCTGCAAGAGAAAAGGTTCTCGAAAGCCGATTGCAAGCAGAGAGCGACCTCAAAAATTATCCAGTGGATGATTTTCGACGGCACCAGCTTGAAGCTGGACACAATATCGCGTTTAGGTTTGGTGCGAAATTGTAGTTTCAGCACGCGGCAACGCTTAAGCTAACACATTCGCTCGTTAGAGCAAGAAGGCTTCGACAGAATAAAATAAAAGTTATTATTTTTCTGATCAACAGCACAGACAACAGAAAAATCTCCCACTGGGAAGTTTTTCTGGCAAGTGCGTGTCATTTGTCTGTCTAGGGGGCTTTTCTCTTGCAAAAGCCCCCTCTTTTTCAATCCCAATTTTGGATTGAAAAATTCACCCGCAAATGCGCTTTCACGGATAAGGAGTTTCGCTCGTTGCGACGAGCGCCCAGAGTCTCTGCCTCTGGACACCGCCACCTTTTGTAAAAGGTGGACGAAAACTTCAGTTTCGCTCCGTTTCAGCCTGCTAATCTCTATATTCTTCGATCATGTATGCTTCGAAGATGTCGCCAACCTTCAGGTCGCCGAACTTCTCGATACCCATACCACATTCGTAACCTCTTGCAACCTCTTTGACGTCATCTTTGAAACGTTTGAGGGAGGTCAGATGCTCGTCAGCGATAATAATACCGTCACGAACAATGCGGATCTCTGCGTTTCTGGTGATCTTACCTTCCAGAACATAACATCCTGCAACGGTGCCGACACCGGTGATCTTGAATACTTCACGAACCTCTGCACGGCCCAGCTCAACCTCACGGGTCTTAGGTGCCAGCATACCTTTCATAGCGGAAGAGATCTCTTCGATTGCGTCGTAGATGACACGATACATTCTCATGTCAACGCCTTCGCTCTCTGCCATATCTCTTGCGATTGGGTCTGGACGAACGTTGAATCCAACAATGATTGCGCCGCAAGCCTGTGCGAGCATAACGTCGGACTTGCTTACTGCACCTACTGCACCGTGAATTACTTTTACGCGAACCTCTGGGTTGCTCAGTTTTTCCAGAGACTGTTTTACTGCTTCTACAGAACCCTGTACGTCTGCTTTTACGATCAATGGCAGCTCTTTGGTCTCGCCAACTTCGATCTGTTCAAACAGATTATCCAGAGTAACTTTCTGGTAGGAGCTGAATTCTTTTTCTTTTGCTTCCTGACGGCGTTTTTCAACCAGTTCTCTTGCCAGTCTTTCGTCTTCAACTGCATTGAACTCGTCACCTGCTGCTGGAACTTCTGCAAGACCGGTAATCTCGACTGGTGTGGATGGACCTGCGGTATCGATACGCTCGCCCTTGGAGTTGGTCATAACACGGACACGACCAATTGCGGTTCCAGCGATTACGCTGTCGCCGGTTCTGAGGGTACCGTTCTGAACCAGAATGGTTGCAACAGGGCCACGGCCTTTGTCAAGTTTTGCCTCAATAACAGTACCTTTTGCCATACGGTCTGGGTTTGCTTTGAGTTCTTTTACTTCTGCTACCAGCTGGATGTTTTCCAGAAGGTCCTGAATACCCATCTTGGTCTTAGCAGAAACCGGAACGCAGATAACATCGCCGCCCCATTCTTCTGGAACCAGTTCGTATTCAGTCAGTTCCTGTTTTACTTTTTCCGGATCAGCAGTTGGTTTATCCATCTTGTTGATTGCAACGATAATGGAAACACCTGCTGCTTTTGCGTGGTTGATCGACTCAACAGTCTGTGGCATGATACCGTCGTCAGCCGCTACAACCAGAACTGCGATATCGGTGATATCTGCACCGCGGGCACGCATCGAGGTGAATGCCTCATGTCCAGGAGTATCCAGGAAGGTAATTGGCTTATCGTTTACCATAACCTGATATGCACCGATATGCTGGGTAATACCGCCAGCCTCAGTGGAGGTAACATCAGAATGACGGATTGCGTCCAGGATGGATGTTTTACCGTGGTCAACGTGACCCATAACAACAACAACCGGTGGGCGCTCTACTTTCTTATCATCATCGTCCTCGCTGTCATCAAACAGACGTTCTTCGATGGTAACAACAACCTCTTTTTCAACCTTTGCACCAATTTCCATTGCAACCAGTGCAGCAGTATCGTAGTCGATGACATCCGAAACAGATTTCATCTCGCCGAGCATCATCAGACGTTTGATGATTTCAGCAGACTGGATCTTCAGTTTCAGAGCCAGATCGCCAACGGTAATTTCATCCGGCAGGGTGATGTGCAGCTTCTGACGGCGCTCGCGCTCCATCTCCAGCTTGCGCATCTTTTCCATCTCTTTATCCTTTTTGGACATGAAGTTTTTCTTCTTGTTATTTCTGCCGCCGATCTTCTGTTTCTTTACGCCGTCATCGCGTTTTGCCAGATTTTCTGGTGCGATGTTTTCATAGCGTTCATTGTATTTGTCCAGATCAACGTTTGCAGCACGCATATCAACGTGACGGATCATCTTGCCGTTTACGTTTTCGTCCAGTTCTGGATTGATTGCGGATGCCTGACGAGGTGCTGGTGCTGGAGCCGGTTTTGCAGGTTTTGCCTGTTTTGGACGATCATTCTGCGGACGGTCTCCCTGTGGTTTGTCGCCAAATTTACGATCATTTGGACGATCACCATTTCTATCGTTGAAACGTGGTTTGTCGCCATATTTGCGATCACCCTGTGATCTATCACCCTGTGGACGGTCGCCGTTTCTGTCATTGAAACGTGGCTTGTCGCCGAATTTACCCTGTGGTCTGTCACCGTTTCTGTCATTGAAACGTGGTTTGTCGCCGAATTTACCCTGTGGTCTGTCGCCCTGTGGACGATCTCCCTGTGGGCGTTCCCGTTTTGGACGGTCGGTATTATTGCGAGGCGCCTGTCCTGCGCCCTGATTGTGCTTTGGTGTATCGTTCATATCCTGCTTCTCCCTCTCATTGTCTGCCTCAACCGGCGGTGTCTGCTCTTTGACCTCCGGCTGTTTTGGCTCTGCCAAAGGTTTTTCCTGTACAACTTTTGGCGGCTCCTGTACTGCCGCAGCTGGTTTTTCTTCTGGTTTTGGCTGTTCTGCCTTTGTTTCCTGCGGATTCTTTTCAGCAGTTTTTTCCTGCTTTGGCTGTTTTGGAGCCTTTGGTTCCTTCGGAGCTTTTGCAGCCTTGGTTTCTTTTGCTGCCTCAGCAGGTGCTGATCCTGATTGCTCCTTATAAAGATAATAGCTTTCCAGACTCTTCAGCTCTGTCTTTTGTGTATAGGTCTCAAAGATGAAGTTCAGTTCTTCACCGGTTAATGCGGTTGTGCGCTTTTTTTCACCGGAAAAGTTTTTTTCCAGAAGATCGATGATCTCTTTCTGGTCAACACCCAGGTCCTTTGCAACATCGCTGAGTTTATATTTATCATTTATCATGCAAACATCTGCCTCCTTTGCTGAGGGTTTCCTCTTATGAGAAATTTCTCATTCAAAAAATGCGGTTGTTAAATGCTTTTTTCTGCAAGGGCAACAAGCTTTTTTGCAAAGCCCTCATCGGAAAGGGCAATTACGCCGGAACGCTTTTTACAAAAATGGAACACCTCTTCCATCGTCACCCGAAGCTGATATGGCTGCATTCCATGCTGCTGCGCTACAAAGCAAAGTTCCTTGCGGCTTTTTTCCGAGAGATCCTCGGTGTAGAACACACCTTTTGCGTTTTTGTTTTTGATCTCCTCGACCACCTTGTCAAACCCCAGAATCAGTTTGCCTGCTCTGAGTGCCAGTGACAAAGTGGAAAGTTCCTGCTTCTGCATAAACTGTCTCCTTTCCTCTGGTTTTCCCTATACAGACTCGCTTCCCTGCGCAAGCTGGTGTTCCAGCTTTTCATAAACTTCGTCAGGGATTGCGGTTTCCAGTGCCCGTTCCAGCTGCTTTGTTTTACGCGCTTTTGCAAGGCACTGTTCGTTTGCGCACAGATAAGCGCCCCGTCCGGATTTTTTTCCGGTAAAGTCGATGCTGATTTCCCCTTCTGGAGAACGAACCACACGGATCAGCTCTTTTTTCGGCTTATGTTCACGGCATCCGGTGCACATGCGGACCGGAACTTTTTTTGCCGGTGTTGGCATTGTGTCTGCCTCCTTTATCGCTTATCAACTGCTGTATTTTCCTTAAAATTCCTCGTCTGCAAACAGATCTTCCACAGCTTTGTCAATCTGTTCCTGTGTTTCTCTGCGCAGGGTTTCCATCTCTTCGATGATCTGCTCTGCCTGGCTTTCTGGACCGATATCGATCTTCCAGCCGGTGAGTCTTGCTGCCAGACGAACGTTCTGACCCTTGTTTCCGATTGCAAGGGAGAGCTGGCTGTCTGGAACGATTGCTTTGCATGCTTTTGCTCCGGTTGGGTCAACCAGTACCTTGGAAACTTCTGCTGGAGAAAGTGCTGCTGCAATCAGTTCTTCTGGCTGTTCACTGTAACGGATAACGTCGATTTTCTCGCCGCCCAGTTCTTCTACGATAGCAGATACACGGCTTCCTTTTGGACCGATGCATGCGCCGACTGCATCAACGTTTTCATCCTTGCTCCATACTGCGATCTTGGTTCTGGAACCTGCCTCACGGGATACTGCTTTGATTTCAACAGTACCGTCCTTGATTTCCGGAGTGTGCATCTCAAACAGACGTTTGATCAGACCTGGATGGCTGCGGGAAATCATGAGTTTTGGATTTTTGCCGCCGGTGAGAACATCCACAACATAAACCATAACGCGCTGACCCTCGTGGAGTTCTTCGCCTGGAACCTGCTCGCTCTTTGGCAGGATTGCTTCGGTCTTGTCGATCTCAACGGTTGCATTGCCCTTAACCTCATCAATTTTGAGGATTGGAACCGAGATGATCTCATATTTCTTATCCATGTATTTCTGTGCAATCTGGCCTTTTTCTGCTTCGCTGATTGCCTGACGGATAACATGTTTTGCAGACTGTGCTGCAATGCGGCCAAACTGTTTGGTTTCCAGTGGAATCTCAACTACGCCACCGATGTGTGCCACTTTGCTGTATTTGGTTGCATCTGCAAGGGTGATCTCGGTTTCCGGATCTTCCACTTCTTCTACAACATTTTTGCGAACTGCTACATAAAAGCGGTTCTTTGCTGGGTCAATTTCAACAATGGTATTTTCGCTGCCGCCAAAATCACGTTTGATTGCAATTGCAATTGCGTTGCTGATCTTTTCAATCAGGTAGGACATTGGGATGCCCTTTTCTTTTTCCAGAGAAGCCAGAGCTTCAAAAACTTCATTATTGATTACGTTCATATTCGCTGCCACGTCTGCTGCCTCCTAAATCTTATCAAAAACCAATATATCCTGTCTTAAATCTTGGCATTTTTCCAGTCGATCTCTTCATACAACCGGATATATGCCGCATCTTTTTTTGCAAAAGAAAGTTCCTCGCCTTCCAGGGTAACCCATACGTTCTGTTCGTCACACTTTGTGAGAGTGCCGACAAACTCACGCACGGTTTTTCCCTGTGCTGTCTGCATCGGACGGATCATCTTTACTTCTACATCCTGCCCCAAATACCGCTCAAAATGCCATGGGCGCACCAGATCGCGTCCAATTCCCGGGGAGGATACCTCAAAATAGTAGGACTGGCTGATTGGATCAGCTTCGTCAAGAATCTTATCAAAAGTTCTGCTCAAATTTTCGCAGTCATCGATGGTGACTCCGCCTTCCTTATCAATGAACAGGCGCAGATACCAGGAAGCGCCCTCCTTTTCAAAGCGGACGTCCCAAAGCTGCAGTCCCATCTCTTCCACTACCGGCTGTGCCAGCTGGGTAACAATCTCCACGGTGTTTGGTTTTTTCGATGTAGCCAAAAACGATTCCCTTCCTTTCCTGATGTGTAGGTTTTATCTGTTGTGTTCTAAAAAATCTTTGTCCTAACAAAACAAAAGAGCGGGCAACCCCACTCTTTCCTTACGACAGTCTACTACTTGGCGCAAAGAGCTTTCCAATCAGAAAGTCCTCCCGCCTTTCCTCTTTAATTTACCATACTTTCGAAACTTTTGCAAGCCCCCCAAACCCTTTCTTGCCATAAAACTTTGCGAAAGATGACTTTTTCAGGGAAAATGTTCTGTCCTGCCGACGCCTTTTCCGTTTACCCAAAACAAAATAAGCAGACAGCTCATTTGAATGTCTTGAAAACTTATCAGCTACACCAGTTTGCTGATGGAAAAGCTCTGCACCTGACTGTCCTTTTTCAAAAGGTCACTGAGTGGACCAATCTGGTGCAATCCCCTGATCCGGACAACAAAGCGAACTTCCATTGCTTCTGTACCGGTGGATTTTACCTTAATATCCGACATTTCAAATTTGTTTTGGGAAAGCATTGTCTGGAAGCGCTCCAAAGCATCTTCTGCCGGAAGCAGTGTCACGGTAACGCGCTCACCAAAATATTCATTGGAAACGATAAACTTCTGATGAAGAAGGAACTGGGAAAATAAAATCACAAGTGTCGAGCTGATTCCTAAAAAGTACATTCCGGCTCCCAATGCCATTCCGACTCCGACCGTAGCCCAGATTCCGGCAGCTGTGGTCACACCCATAATCTCATGTTTGCCGGCAAGAATCAGTCCTGCTCCAAGGAAGCCGACTCCACTGGCAACGCTTGCGGCAACACGCGAAGCATCCACCGAAAGTCCCTGAGTAATGACATCAAAAAATCCGTATTTCGAAATTACGACCATCAATGCACTGGTCAGTGCAACCAGAAGGTGTGTTTTTAATCCGGCATTTTTCAGTCGATTTTTTCGCTCCAGACCGATGAACGCTCCACAGATACCCGCTACAATAATGCGGAATAAAAGCTCCATCTGAATAAACAGCTGAGACTGCATCAGTTCGATAATTTCCTTCATCATGTTCTCTCTCCTTTATTTCATAAATTTGTACAATAATATTTATGAAATCATACAACAAAATGTTAAAAATAACATCAAATTAAATATGCCCATTAATATAACATAATCCATAACGAATGTCAACTTTTTGCGAAGAAGAAAAAGCTCAGCAAAAAGAAATTTTTCCATTTCTCTTGACCTCATCTTTATTATGCGGTATAATAGTTTAGGATTTTTTTAAAATCTTTGCTAGAGTGGCTCAGTCGGTAGAGCAGCTGATTCGTAATCAGCAGGTCGTGGGTTCGATTCCCATCTCTAGCCCCAAAAGGCGCAGCTGAGACACAAACTCAGCTGCGTTTTTTTATTCAAAAATACGGGAATCATCGGGAGGCAAAACAATGAGCATGAAAGAACGGATGCACACCGGGGAGCTTTATCTTCCTGGAGATGAGGAGATTATGAAAGAACAGCTTGCGTGTCTAAATCTCTTGTATGATTTTAATATGACCAGACCAACCGAACTTGAAAAGCGGGAAAAGATGCTTCAAAAAATGTTTGCTGAAATCGGCGAAGGATGCTATATCGAACCGCCGCTACATACAAATTTCGGTGGTGCCCATGTCCATTTCGGGAAAAATGTCTATGCAAACTTCAATCTGACTTTGGTGGACGACACCCACATCTATGTTGGAGACAACACTATGTTTGGACCTGGAGTTATCGTCGCTACGGCAGGGCACCCCATCCTCCCTTCCCTGCGGGAAAAAGGCTATCAGTACAACATGCCGGTTTCCATCGGCAAAAATTGCTGGATTGGTGCCGGTGCAATCATCCTTCCTGGGGTACAGATTGGAGACAATGTGGTCATCGGCGCTGGCAGTGTTGTAACAAAGGATATTCCTTCCAATGTTGTTGCTGTGGGAAATCCATGTCGTGTGCTGCGCCCTGTTGGTGAGCGGGACAAGGAATTTTATTTTAAGCAAAGACGTATTGACTTTGCTCATCTGCAAAAAGATTTGGAAGAATAAAAAACACATAAGATAAACAAATCCCTCATGAGTTTGTAAGCTCATGAGGGATTTGTTGTTTTTAAATATTCTTTTTGAAAACTATTTGTTCGCAGCTTTCCATTCCAGATATTCGTCAAAGGTGCAGCGGCGGTCAATGATACCGTCTGGGGTGATTTCGATGATACGGTTTGCAACAGTCTGTACAAACTCGTGGTCATGAGAAGTAAAGAAAACGTTGGACTTAAAGTCCATCAGTCCATTGTTGACAGCGGTGATGGATTCGAGGTCAAGGTGGTTGGTCGGCTGGTCCAGAATCAGAACGTTGGAACCAAACAGCATCATTCTCGAAAGCATACAGCGAACCTTCTCACCACCGGAAAGAACCTGTACTGGCTTGTACACATCATCGCCAGAGAAGAGCATTCTTCCCAAGAATCCGCGCAGATAGGTTTCGGTGATATCCTTAGAATACTGGGACAGCCACTGAAGAATGTTGAGCTCACAGCCATTAAAGTATTCCGAGTTATCCTTCGGGAAGTAAGAACGGGAGGTGCTTACACCCCACTTGATCGAGCCTTCGTCCGGCTGGATCTCCTCTGCCAGAATCTGCATCATGGCAGTCTGTGCAATCTCGTTTTCTCCGATGAATGCGATCTTGTCGCCCTTTGCAACGGTGAAGGAGATGTCGTTGAGTACCTTTACACCGTCAATTGTCTTGCTGATGCGGTCTACGGTCAGAACGTCCTTACCGATTTCACGATCCATGGTAAAGCCGACATATGGATATTTTCTGGAAGAAGCAGGCAGTTCCTCAACGGTCAGCTTATCGATAAGCTTTCTTCTGGAGGTTGCCTGTTTGGATTTGGATTTGTTTGCAGCAAAGCGCGCGATAAAGTTCTGCAGTTCTTTGATCTTTTCGTCCGCCTTGCGTTTCTGGTCAGCAATCATGCGCTGCATCAGTCGGCTGGACTCATACCAGAAGTCATAGTTACCAACATACATCTTGATCTTGTTGTAGTCGATATCCACGATGTGGGTGCAGACATTATTGAGGAAGTGACGGTCATGGGATACGATGATAACGGTTCCCACATAATCCATCAAAAATTCTTCCAGCCAGTTGATGGAAGCAAGGTCCAGATGGTTGGTAGGCTCGTCGAGGAGAATGATTTCCGGCTGACCAAACAATGCCTGAGCCAGCAGGATTTTAACCTTTTCCTTGTCGCCAAGTGCGCTCATCTGTTCATACAGCAGGTTCTGGTCAAGGCCAAGACCTTTTAACAGCTTGCTGATCTCGGTTTCGATCTCCCAGCCGTTTAATTCTGCGAATTCTGCCTCGAGTGCTGCGGCAAGTTCGCCATCCTCTTCGGTGAATTCTTCCTTATTATATAAAGCATCCTTCTGCTGCATGATTTCATACAGGCGTGGATTGCCCTGGATAATGGTATCCAGTACCGAAAAGCTGTCATAAGCAAAGTGATCCTGTTTGAGCACCGACATGCGCTCTCCGTCCGGAATTTCCACAGAACCGGTAGTTGGTTCCAGCTCGCCGGAAAGGATCTTTAAAAAGGTGGATTTTCCAGCGCCGTTTGCGCCGATGACGCCGTAGCAGTTGCCGGCATTAAACAAAAGATTAACGTCGGAAAACAGCTTCTGACCGCTAAAATCCAGACTGACGTTGTTAACTGTAATCATACTGATTCTCCATTCCTAATTAGTCGCTATGAGTATAGCATAGCTGTCTTGTCCCGGTCAAGACAGGAAATGGATTTTTTAAACGGCTGTAGCATATCATACATATCCTGCCTGCAAAACCAGCTAAAACTTTGCCACTACCAATAAATCCCCCTCCTCGATACGGGTGTTTCCATTTGGAATAATCGTCTGCTTGCCGCGCTCAATCATAACAATCAGTCCTTTTTGTGTGAGGTTGATTTCTGAAAGGGTCCTGCCTTTGAGTCGGTCGTTATTTTCCACTGTAATCTCCCGCAGGGTCAGGTTTTCCCTGTCTTCAAATTCCCGCGCGGCAATCACAAGCAGATCTCCCGGAAGAATCTGGGTGTCCCCATTTGGCGTAATCTTTTCTTCTCCCCGCATAATCAAGACCACCAGCAGGTCGTTTGGCAGGGCAATCTCCCACAGCTTTTTTCTGCACCAGCGATGGCCTTCCTGCACCGAGATTTTTACAAAGCTCACATCGTTTACTTCCTTGTAGTCGGTAAAGGTTTTGAGTACGTCCGCTTTTTCGTCAATCATCCGCATCTTTTTGGACATCCATGGCAGAAGCGCTCCCTGAACAGACAGCGAAAACAGAACGATACAGAACACTAGATTAAACAGATTATACTGAGCAGATACCCCTTGCATGACCGCAAAGATAGCAAATACGATGGAAGCCACTCCTCTCAGCCCTGCCCAGGATACCAGACCGATCTGTCCCAATCTGGCTTTGAAGGGAAGCAAAATACCAAGCACCGATATTGGACGTGCAATCAGTGTCATGAACAGCATAATCAGCAAAGATGGCAGAATTACCTGCGGCAGCTTTGCCGGTGTAACCAGCAGACCAAGCAGAAAGAAAATCATCATCTGGCAGACACCGGTAACCACATCGAAAAAGTGTACCAGATCCCGTTTTCCCGGAAGATAGGAGTTTCCCATCAAAATACCGCACAGGTAAACGCTCAAATATCCATTTCCCCCGAGCAGTCCCGGCAGAGTGTAAGCAAGGGTTGCAACGGCAAACACCAGGATAGTTTCCCCCTGCTCCAGTTCGATGGAAAGGTTGTTTAACAGCCATACTGTCACCTTTCCCAAAACAAGCCCGCACAAAACACCAATCGCAATCTGTTTGAGCAGCAACATTCCAACAGATATTTCCTGACCGCTCAGCAGGCTGACCATCACTACCGTCAACATATAGGACATCGGGTCATTAGAACCGGATTCCAGCTCCAGCAATGATGCGGTATTATCTTTCAGATTCAGTTTTTTGGAACGCAGAATATTAAAAACCGACGCAGCATCGGTCGAAGATACCACCGAACCGATCAGCATACTTTCCAGCCAACCGGCTCCCAGTGCGATATGTACAAATACTCCTACCATTCCTGCGGTCAGCACCACTCCCAGTGTGGAAAGAAGAAATGATTGAACCGCTACCGGTTTTGCTTCCTTGATATTGGTGCCAAAGCCACCATAAAACATAACAAAAATCAAGCAGGCCGAACAGATCATCTCGGAAAGTGCATAATCATCAAACGAGATTCGAAAAATTCCATTTTCACCAAAACACATTCCCAAACCAATAAAAAACAAAAGGGACGGTACCTTTAGGTGGCTGGTAAATTTGTGCGTCAAAACGCAAATCACGATCACTGTTCCCATCAAAAAAAGCGCTGTGTTCAAATCAGTTCCTCCTTTTTCAGTTTAAAGCGTTTTATTTTAGTATAGCATATCCTCCTTTTGCCTGCAAACAACAAAGGTGTGAGAGCATCTCCCACACCTTTGTTATCTTATTTAAAGTATCCGTTGATGGTTTCCTCTGCACGGTTCATCTCACCGTCAAATCCATCCTTGGCATCTGCGTTTCCGCCAATAACCAGAAACAGGTAGTTACCCTTTTGAATGATGCGTCCTGCCTGTGCCTTCTCGTACTGATCTGGCAGATATTCCTCAAAGTTCTTAACGATCTCGTTCTTACGGTTTTCCAGTGCAGTGCGCACCTCATCGACCTTACCATCCTTTACCTTTAAGCCAATCAGATGGTCCGCAGAGGTATTCACTGCAGAATATTCACCATAATATTCCTCAATGTTTGCCGGATCAATGCCAAAGACATCCTTCAGGGCAGTTTCATCCAGTTTTTGCGGCATGGTAATGCCAAATGTTTCTCCCAGCTTCATCACAACATCCTGAATCCTTGTTCCGGCTGCCATGATCATGCCTTCCTCGTTCTGCATTGCTTCATCCACCGAGTTGATTCCATTTTCCGCGCTGTCTTTTGCTCGCTGCGCTTCTTTTGTCATATCATTCTTCATGTCGTTTGCGCCCTGTTCAATCATACCGGTAGTATTGTTCTGGTCTACTGTTCCGTTTTCACCACAGCCTGCCAGCATCGATACCATCAGCATTGCTGCAAGGGCAAGTCCGGTTATTCTTCTCATTATCATCATTCCTCGCTTTGTTTCGGTCAAAATTCCTGCGCCATTACCGCACAAGGAATGCGAAATAATGACGCAATATTATTGTATGTGAAAAAAACGCATTTCATCAAAAACAAAGTCTGGAAGAAAAGTTAAAAATTTTCATTTTTTATTTAGGTCGCTTTTGTGTTCTGTACACCCCATGGATAAACAGACGGTACCTCTCCAGCAATCATTCGTTCTTCCAGCAAAAAGGTTGTATCCACTTCCGGGACAATCTGATCATTTCCTGCATACAAAATCATCTGTGCCTGTACCCGAAGCTGCACCCGATAAACTGTCTGGTTAATCCCTGCCTGCGAAAACTCCTGCACAAAGTTTACCTGTGCTGCACCATACGGTTCCAGATGGAAGGAAAGTTCCGGACCTCTTCCGGTCAGAAAAACACCTCCCACCAAACTACCCACTGGAATGGAGAGTTCCTCCTGGGAAAGTTTTGCAAACTCTCGGGAAAGATTTTCCGAAAGCTGTGCCTTGAGCATATTGGCGCGAACAACATCCATTCCCACCGAAAACACCTGTCCGTCGCTTCCGCGCTCAACCTGCATAAATTCCCCTTCTGTTTCGCTCATCAGCTGCTGCACCTGTGTGCTGATCACCTGTTCCATTTTATTTTTACTTTGTGCCTGGGCTGCAGAAAGCAAGACCGGAGCAACACGAAGTTCCAGCGCATGCAGCAGCAAAAAGGCAATGGTAATCAACATTCCCCATGCAATCAACCGGTAATGCCGATCCCAAAAGCTTCGTCCCATCCTGCGCATCCACCATTCCCCCTTCCTGTTTTTCTGCTTTATTGTATGTTTCACAAAAGAAAATCTCCACAAAACAGCATGTCGCCAGAAAGTTTTCTCTGTTCTGTTCGGACACACCTCTTTCTCTTGACGGAAGACACCTGTTTATATTAGAATAAAAATTATAGTACATATCTTGCGCTATGTGGAAGACTGGGCGCAAAGTTATCGTCTTTATTTTCAGAAGGGGGAGTGGATGTCATAGACCCGAAACCTAACCAACAAAAAAGCAATACTGCCCAAATGATTGAACGAATTCTGTGGACGGTTGCAATTGCCACCATGTTGTTTTCCCTGTTGTTTGATACGCCTATCGGCATTGCGCAGGGAGTATGGAAAATCATCCTGCATCCGGACGGACTGATCACCGATTACAGCAAAGTTGGCGGATTTGGTGCGACCTTCTTTAACTCCGGTCTTATTATGTCAGCTTCCATTATCATTATTAAGAAAAGCCATGCAACTATCAGCGGTCCCACCATTGCCTGTGTCTTTTTGATGGCTGGTTTCTCGATGTTCGGCAAAAATATCGCCAACATCTGGCCGATCATTCTGGGTGTTTATCTGTTTTCCAGACACCAGAAAGAAAACTTCTCCAAATATGTTTACATAGCGCTTTACGGCACTGCGCTTTCTCCACTAATTACTGTTGTGGCGCTCGAGTCAGGCAATCTGGTACAAAAATTGCTGGCAGTCATTTTGTGCGGAACTTTGATTGGATTTCTCCTTCCCCCGCTTGCGACCTACTGTCTGAGGGTTCACCAAGGTTACAATCTGTACAACGTCGGTTTTGCTGCGGGTCTGGTTGGAACGCTGATTGTATCGGTTATGAAGTCGTTTGGCTACGAAACAACCTCCAGTTTAATCTGGACTTATGAAAATGATCCGCGTGTCATTGCATATATCTTCCTTCTTTCGGCAAGCTTAATGGCAGGAGGATGGTTTATGCTGGATGACAAAAAATCCATCCGCCGCATCTACCGCCATTCCGGTCGTCTAGTTGCGGACTTCATCATTCTGGACGGTCTGCCGATCACCCTGTTCAACATGGGCTCCTTGGGAATTTTTGCTTCGGCATACATCCTGATTACTGGCGGCACTATCAACGGTGCAACCATGGGCGGCATCCTCACCATCATCGGTTTTGGTGCATTCGGTAAACATCTTCGAAACGTTGTTCCTGTCATCGGCGGCGTATACTTAGGTTCGCTTGTCAAGGTATGGAACATTTACGACCCAAGCGTACAGCTTGCTGCACTGTTTGGCACAGCGCTTGCTCCAATCAGCGGTCAGTTTGGCTGGCAATACGGTGTTCTGGTCGGATTCTTACATTCTTCCATGGCCTTAAACACCGGCATTCTTCATGGTGGTCTCAACTTATACAACAACGGTTTTTCGGCAGGTATCCTTGCCCTGATCATTGTTCCTGTCATCGAGACATTCAAAAAACGAAAAGATCATTTTTAAATAGAAAGGAATTGAAGCTATGCTATTTACCAGAAAAAAAATCACCACTATTGTTGACGAGCTGACAACTTTTTTCTTCTCTGTCGGCTCCAACGACATGGTGGTTAAGATAAAGCAGAAACCAGACGGATTCCACATCTTTTTCGCGAGCAATTTTGACATAAAAATGCAGCGCACAGTAGAGCATCTGGAAGAAAATCTGACCCGCGGACGTGCTCCGGAGATTGAGGAAAGCTACTGGGGATTAAACGGCAGCGGTGATTTTCAGGACGAAAACGAACTGATTTTGATTGGTGCGATGATTGATTCCGCACAGGTGGAGATTTGCGAGGGCTATGCAACCCTCAACCTTTTTCGTGCCTTTTAATTAGTCAGCATAACAGGCGTGCAGAAAACGTTAATCTCACATAATGAGTAAATTCACAGAAATATCTTGACAGCCAAAAAATAAAGGAGTACAATCTCTTTAATTATTTAGGAGGTAAGGCAATGTTAAACCATATCGACCATTTTAATAATGTAGTCGTTATGCAGCCCGCAGTCCCTGCTTATGATTGGCAGAACAACGGGCTTACATTGCTGTACACTTTTTTAAGTAATTAGAGTATATATTTCTAATCTGATTCAGCTAAACGCAGTGCAAGCTATGAGTAACTCTTAGCCTGCACTGTTTTTTTATACTTTTTTTAGGAGGTTTTGATATGGAAACGAAAGACCGTTTAACAAATTATTATGAGGCATACGATGAAGAAGGACGTCTTATCTCAAAACATGGCATGGTGGAGTATATCACTACTATGAAATATATTGAAAAGTATCTCAAGCCAAATATGCGAGTCTTAGAGATTGGTGCAGGAACAGGTCGATATAGCCATGCTTTGGCACAAAAAGGCTATCGAGTGGACGCAGTCGAATTAGTTGAGCATAATATCGAAATCTTCAAGCAAAACACCATTGAAGGCGAACCTATAACAATCAAGCAAGGGAATGCTATTGATTTGCCTGATTTTGAGAGCGATACTTATGATATTACTCTGCTGCTCGGTCCAATGTATCATTTATTCACAAAAGAAGATCAGTTAAAAGCCTTATCAGAAGCGATCCGAGTCACAAAAAAAGGTGGTATCATTTTTGCCGCTTATTGTATGGGTGATGCAAGTATTTTGTCATACGGTTTTATCCGTGGCGAAATCTACAACATTATTGAAAAATGTAAGCTCAACACAGAAACATTTGATAGCTTCTCAAATCCGTGGGACATATTTGAGTTATACAGAAAGGAAGATATTGATAAGCTCCGTTCGGAGTTCAACGTTACTCAGCTTCACTTTATTGCTTCTGATGGCTACACAAATCACATGAGAGAAACCGTAGATCAAATGGATGACAGAATGTATGACTTATATCTAAAGTATCATCTTGCAACTTGTGAAAGACAAGATATGATTGGTTACTCTCATCACACACTTGATATATTCAGAAAAGAATAGAGAAAAGAAACACAAATATACGAACTGCTATCATAGATGATTGCGAGTGTATCCATTCGCTTTAAAAAGGAATCGCATGCTTACACCATAAAGGCAGCATTTTCCATCTTTTTAGTCGCATAGCGCAACAAGCAGGGAAACTGTCCATACAGTTTTCCTTTATAAGAAAAGGGTCCTGGTGTTGCCGAATTCTGCACTCTTTTGGGAGGATGTTTTGAGTTTTTATACTTTATACCCATATATAACACTGACAAAATCATTTTTCTTCTTAACTCATTCCGCGTGGTAAAGCAAAAACCTAACAGTATGCCAAGACGCGAAATCGGGTGCAGGCTCAGCCTGTGGGGTTACGCACCCCACACCCGCGGGTACTTTCTTGTGAAAAGAAAGTACCCAAAGATTCACCAAAAACCTGCTGGTTTTTGGATTTCCAGCGGAAAGGGGGCATTGCCCCCTCTCGACTCCCCCATGAACACCCTACATAAGAGGGGGAGCGTGACCGCTTGCGGTTACTGCGGGGGAAACTTCCCCCAGGGGATATGTAAGGGGAAGCCCCTTACACACGCTTTTGCTGACTTTTCTCGTGAAAGAAAAGTCAGTGCCAGTGTGGGCGGCATGAGCCCACAAAACTAAAACTTTACTTCACACCAAATTTAGATGTAAAACAATACCAAATACCGTCATCATCCTTGACGTCGTACGTCCGACTTGCTATAATAGAAAGAAAGAGGGTTTATGTCGTATGTCCGACATCCGAACTGTTATGGAAAACCGCCTGTATCAACTGCTCTCCTCTCCCCTGAAAGAGCATTACCATTGCCCTGAGGAGCAACAGCGTATCCATAGTAATCTGGGACTGCTTAAAGAGCACCTCTTCCCTCAGGAGAAAAAACTTCTCCTCCGAGTGGTCGATGATTATACCTTGACCATAGAAAAAATAAGCGAAGCTGCCTTTGAAGATGGCTTTCGCCTCGCTGCAAAAATTATGTTTGAATGTCTGTATCTGGAAGGGAGATTTTAATCATGCCTATTTCAGGAGTTGTTCAGCCGGATATCCTTGTTGTGGATGAGGAACTTCGCCTGCGTAAATTTGATGGAAATTATGACTTTGCTTTTGACTGGTATCAGGACCCTGAAACGGTAAAACTCGTCGATGGTGTCGACCAACCGTATGATCGAGAAAAATTGGATCGTATGTACCGCTACTTGAATGAACATGGTGAACTCTATTTCATCGAGATCAAAGATGGTGATACCTATCGCCCGATCGGAGATGTCACCTTCTGGCAAGAAGATATGCCTATCGTGGTCGGCGAAAAGAATCTTCGCGGCAAGAAAATCGGTCGCCGCGTCGTTGGTGCATTGATCAAACGCGCAAAGGAACTGCACTATCCGCAGATTTTTGTCGATGAAATCTATCATTATAATATCGGTTCTCAAAAATGCTTTGAAAGCGCAGGCTTTGTTGCTTATGAAACTACCGATAAAGGAAAACGTTACCGCAAAATATTGTCTGAGTAATAAAAAAAGGACGGCTTATCTGCCGTCCTTTTTCTATGTTCTTTGTGTTTATTTTTCGAAGAAGGATGCGATGGTGTCCAGACCCAGCTGAATCTGATCCTGCGCAAATTTTACATTTTCCTCTTCGGTAGCATCTGGATTCTCGTCGTTGTAGCCGCCCAGCATGACATAGAATACATAATCATCGTAGCGAACCACTTTTGCCGACTGTACCTTTGCAACGTTCATTGGATAGTTGATCGAGTTGTCTACTACATAATCCAGATAAGCCTGAAGTTCCTTCTCAACCTCTTCGCCTTTTCCCTCTTTTGCTTTCACTGCAATAAAGGTATCCACATGCGCGCTGATTGCCGGAGCTTCTGCAATAAACTCATCTACATTGTCCATGTTGACACCGTAGATGTCGCTCATCATGTCTTCGGTAATCTCCATGGATGGCAGGTAGTTTTCGCCGTAAGCATCCTTTACTGCCTGTACGATATCAGAAAGTTCTGGTTCCTGCATCTGTTCCTGTGAAGTAGAAGCTCCATCAGAATTGCCGATTGTCTGAGAACCACATGCTGCCAATGCAGTGACTGCAAGAGAAATTGCAAGGATAAGGGTCAAAACTTTTTTCATAAATTATTCCTCATTTCTTATTACATTACTTTTTTAACGGGATCATTTCCCTGACATAATAAAGGTGTAGCTGAAAGAGATATTTGTTGCATCCTTTTTTTAATTCATATTTTCGTAATAATTGTCATCGAAAAAATCAATGAACTTGTCCTTTCCTTATGAAAAAATCAATACCGTTGCAAATAGCCGTCAGGAATAGTATACTTAGAAAAGGAAATGTTTTCTGTTTACTCAGGAATCACATAGACCATAATCAGAAAGGAAAATGGAAAATGAATCAGTTTGTAGACGCTCTGGGTAAAGCTTGCCCAATGCCAGTTATCCTTGCAAAAAAAGAAATTGATGCAGGCAATACCTCTTTCGTTGTTGCTGTTGACAATGAGGTTGCAGTAGAAAATTTAAAACGTCTTGCTGAAAGTCAGAACTATCAGGCAAGTGTGGAGACAAAAGACGGCAACTTCCATGTTACCTTCGTTGGTGACGGTGCTGCTGCTCCTGTTTGTGAAGAATCCAATAAACCAAAGAACTGGGCACTCTTTGTTGGCAAAGACTTCATCGGTGACGGTTCGGAAGAACTGGGCAATTCTCTGATGACCATGTTCTTCTATACTCTTGCTGAATCCAACGATGCACCAAGATACATCCTCTTCATGAACAGCGGCGTAAAACTGCCGGTAGAAAACGATCAGGTTGTAGAACACCTGAAAACTCTTCAGGAAAAAGGCAGCGAAATTCTGGTTTGCGGAACCTGCCTGAAATTCTTTAATATTGCTGATAACCTCAAAATTGGTACTGTTTCCAATATGTACGATATCAGCGAACGTATGCACATGGCAGACAAGGTAATTACCCTGTAAGCTTAAGCAAATTAAGATAAAAAAAGAGAGAGCTTTTCGCTCTCTCTTTTTTGTTTTTGAAAATCCGTTACAACAAAGAAGAAAAAATCACACCCAAAAGACCAGAAAGCAGCGCGATGCTTCCCCCTAACAGATATAAAATTAAAAATCGCAGAAGATAACCACCAATATTTCCTGATGGTGCCGGAATATTTTCGGTTGTACCTTCCGGAAGAAGCTGCACAAAAAAGCGTACTGAAAACCGCAGTGCTTCTCCTGCTGCTGCAATCATCAAAATGCTTGTCAGGATTGCTTCCGGAAGTAAGACAGCCAGATACCACATTACCTGACCGGCGCTGTAAGCATAGACTCCCATAACGCCAAGTCCCAAACCACGCAGGAACAAAACCAATAGCACTACTGGTTGAAATACCGCACCCAACCCGCATAAAAACAGGAAAAACAAAATCAGAGTGGTCGCTCCAAACGAACTCAGCATTCTCGATAAAAACTCTCCGCTCTCCCCGTAGGTACCTGCTGAAGTCAAATATTGTCCCAGCGTGGTAATAACTGCATTTCCGGTAGCTTCTCCAGACTGCCCTGCTATGGAACAGCCTGTTACAATTCCCAGCAGAAATACAATTCCCAGCAAAAGCTGCAGACGGTTCTTTCTAAATTCGCTGCGCACATATCGTTTGGCATATCCTTTTTTACGGGGATAGCGCACGCCTTCCGGTAGGTTTCGCACTGCTCTAACCATGTTTTTCAGCTCCTTTGCCTGTCCTTTTTATTACATGGTTATGCGTGCACAGCTTTTATTATTCTTTTCTACTTTCTAAAATACCAAAACAACCAGCTTATACAGATAGTTTGCTGCAACGCCAGCAACAACACCACCCAAAAGCTGACAAGCAATTGCCTGTTTTACAAAATGTCCCTGTTTAAGAGTATCCAACATACCAACGTGGGTGCTCAAAAATCCACTCATGCAGATACCCATACCGGTAAAGGTCGCTACAGTATTTGCAGTGGCAATTCCCTGATCGATAAATCCCTGTGTCAGACCCATCGCCGAACCAACTGCGCCTAATGCGGTAAATGGATATGCGAGCAATTCCGGCACATCAAAACCCCACAGGAAATTTGCAATAGGGGTAAAATAAGAACCGATGGTTGGAAGCAGTTTGACACCTTCATAGGCTACGCCCAGATATTCCCCATTTTCACCAGCTGGGCCAAAGGTAAGCATCATCACCAGTGTACAGATCAAAACTGTTCCAGATGCACATGCCAAACCCAGCGAAACACCAGAGCGTGCGCCATCCATCATCGCAGACATAAAACGTTCAAATCGGCCACCGTTCCGAATCTTTCTGGTTTCCATGATATTTTTTCCACCAGTTTCGATATGGTAATGTTTGTCCTCATGATAATACTTTTTAGCAATACGCAGCATGACTCGAACAGATGCAATACCACCGATGATCGCTCCAATATTGCCAACCAGAACAGCGGTGAAATATTCCGAACCAAGGCTAAGCATATATGCTGTTACAATCAGGCCCATACCAAAAGTAGTACCAAGGTTTACATAGGTAGCTTTTTCTGCCTGTGTAAAGTATTTATCAAAACCTTCATCTTCAGCCAGAGACAAAATTGCAGGGTTATCCGAAATATAGGTTGTCACTGCACCCAAAGCTGCTGCACCCGGAAGCCCAAAAAGAGGACGCATAATAGGAGAAATAATGCGATTAATCAACGCAATAATACCAAATTCTGACATGAGTCCCGCGCAGGCACCGGCCAAAATTGCTACTGCCATGATGTAAAACGAGGTATTGATCAAAACATCAAAGCCCGTTTTCATTGCAATGCTGAATACTTTGTCAAATCCCATCACATAGCCCAGATAGCCAAACAGCAGAATAAAGGCTGCCAATACAACAAAAGTTTCTTTTGAAATTGCTTTTACTTCACGGTATTTTGGAGTTTCCTTTCCTGTCGTCTTAACTTCTGCACTCATTTTCATTCCTCCTAAATTCTTTTTTATTTAAATTGAGCAAATTTTCATTTTCAAATGTATGCTTCGCCCAATTTATTACATTGTGATTAAATTATTTATATAATATCATTAAAACTTAAAAATCACAATATTTTTTCACCATGCAAAACAGAGATTTTTAAGGATGAAATTTCAGCATTTTGGCATAAAAAAAGCACATCAAAAGATGCGCTTTTTTCTTTATTTCTGCCAGCATTTTTTAGCAAGTTCCGGCAGCACTCCTCCCACTAAATTTCCCAATGTCATAATCAGAAGATACAGACAGGTGTGAAGACTCCATGCATTTGCGACCGAGAAATAGAACATATTGGCTACGCAATGCTCAAATCCCGCTACAATAAACACAATCACACCCATCATAATTCCCATATACTTTCCCAGAGGATGCGGATTGTTCTTATAGTTTTCCACTGCAATATAAATCAGCAGATTGCAGAAAATCGCCAAAATAAAAATACTCCACACTGAATCATTCAGCTTGGTGTCACACAATGTCTGCGCTTTTTCTGCCAGAGCGGCTCCACTTCTGGTTAATCGCATTCCATAACCTGCAATCGCTGTTCCAATCAGATTGCCAACCCAGATCTGTATTAACCAAACAAGGTAGCTTCCTTTTTTGTCACTGTCCAGAATATAGCACAGCTTTCCTGTATAGAGGTTATATCCCAGCGTACAAATGGTAAACAGGCCTACTGCAAACAGCGCGGCACCTACCACCTTGTTCTCCACACTCAGATAGGCAATTCCTCCGATTCCGATAAACAGTCCTGCCAGGATGGACTTCAGCCATGATTCTTTTGTAATCATCACAATTCCTCTCTTTCGTCAAAATAAAATAAGTCCTGCGGTTTTTCAAATAATATTCGACCGCAATTGATAACTTTATCTTAACAAATTCCCGTTACTGATGCAACCATCTTGGCATAAATTCAGAAAACTGTCGCAAAAACAAATAAAAAAGAGGTATGATATTTTGCTCATACCTCTTTTTGCAGTTTATTTTATTACAGCTCAAAAGAAACCGTGATCTGTTTTCTCTTCCAATATCCCGACATGGAATAATATGGGTCCTCAGTCACATCTTTATGTAAAAACTGGGGCATCACAAAAGCTTTTGCTTCTTCGATGCTGTCAAATTCCACCTCAGCATAGGCAAATTTGCCGTCCACCAGGTTACATTCCAGTTGATGACCGTCTTCCAGTGCAAAAACACGGTAATCTTTGTGCAGCATTGGAATTGGAAGCAGAGACTCCAGCGCTTCAAATTCATCTTTGGTCAGTTCTTTTTCAATTTCCTGACGTGCAAGTTTGCCTTTGCCTTTGATGCACAGAATATAGTCGGTGTGTCCATCGGTGAAATCGCGTTTGCGGATTCGAACCACCGGAGTAGCAGCACTCAAATATCCCTGCCAGCTCTCTGCCTGTTTTACCAGGGGCAAATTCAGGTTATTGATCTCTTCCCAGTCGATTAAAAATTTGCGCTCAATCTCCATATTTTTGCTTCCTTCCTTTTTTGACTAGATATTGATGATCTGATTTACTTCCAGCAGTCCACGATCCAGTCCTTTTTTCATGGTCAGTGCTTCCAGAATATCGTAGTCGATAATCTTTGCGTTTTTCTGGATGACAACGCGGTTGCCGATACCCTGTTCCAGCAGGTCAACCGCATAGCAGCCCATCTGGCTAGCAATGATTCGGTCTCTTGCTGTTGGTGTTCCGCCGCGCTGAATGTGTCCCAGTACAGTTGCACGGGATTCTACGCCGGTTTTTTCTTCGATGTATCTAGCAAGGTGATGTACATCGGTAATTCCTTCCGATACAATTACGATAAAGTTATGTTTACCGGTACGGATGCTGGAATTGATTTTCTCAATAACATCGCGGTCTACATCAAAGCCAATCTCATTGACCCAGCATGCAGTACCACCACAAGCAACGCTTGCATACAAAGCAAGATGTCCTGCGCCGTGTCCCATAACTTCAACAACCGAGCAGCGGTCATGAGACTCAGAAGTATCGCGCAGACGGTCGATTGCCTCTACAGCGGTATTGAGTGCGGTATCAAAACCAATGGTATAATCGGTGCAGGCAATATCATTGTCGATGGTACCTGGGATACCGATACATGGAATACCCTTTAAGGAGAGGGCACGTGCACCCATGAAAGAGCCGTCACCGCCGATGATAACCATACCGTCAATACCCATCTGTTTGCAGACTTCAACTGCCTGATTCTGACCCTCTTCGGTTTTGAACTCATTGCAGCGTGCGGTCAGAAGCATGGTACCGCCGCGATGAAGTACATTAGATACCGAACGGATGTTCATTTCGGACATGTCGCCGTTGATCAGACCGTTGTATCCGCGACGTACACCCATAACCTGCATATTCTTTTTGATAGCAGATCTGACAACCGCTCTTACTGCTGCGTTCATTCCCGGTGCGTCACCGCCGCTGGTGAGTACACCAATTACCTTCTGGTTTTTCTCGTTCATAAAAATCCTCCATTCTCTCAAGGGTATTACACAGAAAGCCGTCAGGCATTTTTCCCGAATACTCCCTCTTCTGCACAAAAATCCTGCAGAATATGAATTCCATCCTTTTTTCGAAATTCATATTTCCCTATTGATTCCAACATTGTTAATTATAAAACATTTAGTCTTCACAAACAAGTCTTCCTCAAAGAAATCATGCATAAAAATATTACTTTTATCATGCAATTTCAAGATTCTTTGTACAATTCCCAGGATTTTGGCTTATTTACTGCTTTTCCGGGACAACAACCGCTACATTTTCCTCTCCCAGAATAACCCCCAGTTGGGCATACAGCGGACGATTAAAGCTGATCCACAATCTTTGCGGTGCACACACCAGCTTTTTGCTGTCCAGGAAAAAGAAATAAACCGGCGTTTCTCCTTCAAAAATTTCAAGATACTGCTGTGCCTTTACAAATTCACGACTTTCTTTGGATGGCACTCTCAGATACAATCCCGGACGTTTTCCGGTCTTCTTGCGAATTTGTGTTTTTCCATCCATACGCGGCTTTTTCGGAAGATTGTTTCCAATAAAACCTTCCGGCTGTCCCAGAACATCCTGTGGTCGAGCAACCATCCGGCAGACCAGTTTGGTCTCTTCCTCTTCGCGGACAGTAAGCCTTCCCTCAATATAGAGGACCTGATTTTCTTCAATCAGATATCGGTACTGATCATAAGTCTGCGGAAATACCAGCATTTCCATTGAACCGCTGGTATCTTCAATATTAACAAAGGCCATGTAACCTCTGCGCTTTAAAATCTTTGTTTTTTTACCGGTCACGATACACAAAACCTTGACGATATCGCCGTCATGATACTGCTGATCCCCCAGCAGAAGGTCTGCATCTTCATCCACCGTCATCAGGTCTTCCAGTTCCACCGTTTCCAGCTGTTCCGCCATGCTCCGGTACTGTGCAAGCGGATGTCCGGAAACATACAGTCCGGTGACCTCTTTTTCCATTGCAAGTTTTAATTCCGGCATATATTCTTCCAGTTTTGGCAGAGAAAATCCCTGTCTGCTGCTGGACAGTTCCGGTGTATCAAACAGGTTCAGCTGACCTTCCAGATTATTTTTGTGGCGGTCATCAATATCACTGATCAGCGCAGTATATCCTTCCAGCATTTCCCGGCGATTGTGTCCAAAGCTGTCCAGAGCCCCGCACTTGATTAAGCTCTCAATCGCGCGCTTGTTTAATTCCTGTCCATACATTCTTTCGCACAGGTCATCCAGGTCGCTAAACGGACCGTTTTCCTCTCGTTCCTTAACCAGAGCTTCCATGACACCCTTGCCCAGATTTTTAACGCCCAAAAATCCAAAGCGGATGCATCCGTCTTCTACAATAAATCCAGTATTGCTGCGGTTGATGTCTGGAGGAAGGATTTTTATTTTCATCAGCTCGCATTCCTTGAGGTAGCCGAGCATCTTATCAGTATTATCCAGGATACTGGTCAAAAGCGCTGCCATGTATTCTTTTGGATAGTGTGCTTTTAGGTATGCGGTGCGGTAAGCAACAATCGCATAGGCTGCTGCGTGCGACTTATTGAATGCGTAGGATGCAAACGAGCTCATCTCATCGAAAATTTCGTTTGCTACCTGTTCACTGACACCATTTGCCACACAGCCCACACAGTCAACCGAGCCATCCTCTTTTTTGGCTCCCCAGATAAAGTTCTGCCGTTCCTTTTCCATGACATCGTGCTTTTTCTTCGCCATAGCGCGGCGCACAAGGTCAGCTCGTCCATAGGAGTATCCTGCCAGCTTGCGGCAGATCTGCATAACCTGTTCCTGATAAACGATACATCCGTAGGTAACATCCAGAATATCCTTGAGCAGTGGGGTCTTATAGGTAATCTCCTGCGGGTTGTGGCGGTTCTTGATATATTTCGGGATGGAATCCATCGGACCCGGACGATACAGCGAGATAACCGCAATCAAATCCTCGACTGATTCCGGTTTTAACTGGGTCAGCACCTGACGCATTCCGCCCGACTCAAACTGGAATACACCTTTTGCCTGACCTTTGGACATCATTTCAAAAGTCTGCGGGTCAGAAAGGGAAACTTTTTCAATATCAAAGTCTGGTTCTTCCTTGCGGATCATCTTTTCCGCATCACTGATAACGGTCAGGTTACGAAGCCCCAGAAAGTCCATTTTGAGTAGTCCCAGCTCTTCCAGCGTGGTCATGGTGTACTGGGTCACAATGGCCTCATCGTTCTTTGCAAGCGGTACATAGGTTTCAACCGCATCCCTCGCGATTACAACGCCTGCCGCATGGGTCGAGGCATGCCGTGGCATACCCTCAATCTTGGATGCCTGATCGATCAGCTCCTTGACCTGTGGATCACTTTCATACATCACTTTCAGGTCTGGGGAGCGTTCCAGAGCCTTGGCAATGGTCATGTGCAGTTCCATCGGAATGGCTTTTGCCACCTTGTCCACCTGCTGATAATCCATTCCCAGCACCCTGCCGACATCGCGCACACCGCCGCGGGCTGCCATCGTACCAAAGGTAATGATCTGCGCTACCCTCTCCTTGCCATATTTGCGGATAACATAATCGATAACTTCCTCACGACGTTCATAACAGAAGTCAATATCAAAGTCCGGCATGCTGACACGTTCTGGATTTAAGAATCGCTCAAACAACAGATGGTATTTCATCGGGTCGATGCCGGTGATACCGATACAGTAAGCCGCAATACTGCCTGCACCGGAACCACGTCCCGGACCGACCGGAATTCCATTTCGTTTTGCATAGTCGATGAAGTCCCAAACAATCAGATAGTAGTCGACATAGCCCATCTTTTCGATGACCGAAAGCTCATATTCCAGACGATCCCGGTATTCCTGCGGAGGATTTTCCCCATAGTTGCGGTAAAATCCTTCATAGCATTTTTCTCTGAAAAAGGCAGCGTTGTCCTTATTGTCCGGCACCTCAAACCTTGGGAGAATATGATGTCCGAAGGTAAATTCCACCTGACAGCGCTCTGCAATCTTTTCGGTATTATCCAGCGCTTCATTGATAACTGCTTCGTCCCCGATACACTCCCGCATAGCGTCGTGCATTTCCTGACGGGATTTTACGTAGAACTCCTCTGTTTCAAACTCCATCCCGTTATCTTCCTGCAAGGTATGGTTTGTCTGGATACAGATCAGGATTTTCTGGGTAGAGCTGTCCTCTTTCTTCAGATAATGGCAGTCGTTGGTCGCAACCAGACCCACTCCCAGCTCCCGGGAAAGGCGCACAAGATCCGGAATAATCTTCTGCTGCTCGGCAATGCCATGATTTTGTATCTCAATAAAGTAGCGGTCCTTGCCGAACACATCCAGATAAAACTGTGCTGCTTCCTTTGCCTGTGCATAATCGTTTTGATTCAGTGCCCTTGGCACCTCACCTGCAAGGCAGGCAGACAGCGCAATCAAGCCTTCAGAATGCTGCCGGAGCAGTTCGCGGTCGATACGTGGCTTAAAATAAAAACCTTCGGTGAAGCTGCGGGAGACCATCTTGATCAGGTTTTGGTAGCCGGTCTGATTTTCACACAGCAAAACCAGGTGATATGGCGCATTGTCAAAACCCATCACCTTATCAAAACGGGTTCTTGGCGCAACATAGACTTCACAGCCGATAATCGGCTTGATTCCATTGGCTTTTGCCTCTTTGTAAAAGTCGATGGCACCGTACATTACCCCATGGTCGGTCACCGCTATCGCACTCTGTCCAAGCTCTTTGGCACGCTGTACCAGCTGTTTGATGCGGCACGCGCCATCCAGAAGGCTGTATTCACTGTGAACGTGCAGATGAACAAAATGATCTTCCATCCTGCCTGCTCCTTTCTATTCCTGTTCTTCCCTTACCTGCTTTGCAATCTGGCTGATTTTTTGCAGACGATGATTGATTCCCGAACGGGATACTCCCAAAAGCTCTCCCAGCTCCCGAAGAGACATTTCAGGATGGCGCAGACGTGCTTCTCCGGTCTCCTTGAGCACTACTTCCAGGTTCTGGAACACGCCCATCTTTTTTAAGTAGCGGATATCAGCCGCCTGTGTCGTCGCCGCGCTGACTGTCTTTTCGATATTAGAGGTTTCGCAATTGGTCACGCGGTTAATCTTGTTCCGCATATCCTTATAAATCTTGACGTTGACAACATCCATCATCGAGCCGGTCGCGCCTACCATGGTGAGCAGCTCCTCGATCGATTTGCTGTCCTTGCAGTAAAGGACCTGCTGTCCGCGGCGAACCATGTGCTTAAAATTCAGTTCCAGACTGTACAGCACCTCCATCAGTGCCTGCAAAGCGCAGCTGTCCGAAACCACAAATTCCAGATGATAGTCCTTTTGTGGGTCACTGATATTGGATGCACTCAAAAACGCCCCCGCTAAAAAGGCGTGGCGGTGTTCAATATCCTCCAGCAGATCGCGGTTATAATCCTTCAAATGTTCTTCATCATGACCAAAAAAGCGGAGGATCGTTTTGCGGTCCTCCTCATCATCCACGCTGACCGAATAGGTGGTCTGCTGGAAATTTCCGTTATATTCTCTGGTCGTCACGCTGGTCTGCATTGGAATCTGCTGAAAGATCAGCTTTGCATACAGCTTTGCGACATACTTGTTTTCGGTTGTCATGGCAATGCTTTCTGTGGAAAAGCTTTTGCCGCACAGCAGCATTCCATAGGAGAATGCTTTTTTATTTCGTCCGATCAGCCCCTTGTTATGGCTGATTTCGCTTTTTACTTTGGTTGCGAATGTCACTCATGTGACCTCCTTAAATCCTGCTTTCATTTTTTCTTAAAGCTGTATTAGAGCACAATGTTACAGCATCTTTTCCAGTTCAATTTCATGACGGATCGGGATTCCGTTGTCTGCCTTGAGCGGAATTTGCGGTTTTTTCTTTCTGGCACGATCCACCGCACCATATCTTAGGCAAACCATATCAAATCCTCTTTTTTGATAAAACTCTAAAGCATGCAGATTATCATTTGTCGTACTGACAATAATTCTTTTTCTATGCTGGGCTTTTTGCTCCTGCTCGAGCATTCCAATTAAATAGCTTGCTGCTCCCCGATTCTCAATCAGTGAATCCAGTGAGACAATCTCACAATCATCGCCGGTAACCGAATAGGTCAAAAGTGCTGTGATATTCCCTTTTTCCATCAGCAAAAATCCCGGCAAATTTGACAGGCAAAAGGTGGTGTCATGCACCACCATCTGCTCACTGCCCCATTGGGAACACACAAATTCCCGTACCTTCTCATCATCAGAAGGCAATATTTTTCGATATTCCATCTTGATTTACAACTTCTTTTTCTCGATATCCCGATGGCTTGTGATGACACGAAGCCCCTGATTTTTTAAATGTTCCGAAAGTTTCTGTGCAATGGTTACTGAGCGGTGCTTTCCGCCGGTGCAGCCAATGGCAATTACCAGCTGGCTCTTCTGCTCGTCGTGACGGTAGAGCGGAATCATATAGTCGATAAAGTCATAGAGCCTTGTCAAAAAGCCCTGTGTTTTCTGGGAATCCAGCACGTAGTCCTGAACTGCACGGTCAAGACCAGTCTTTGGACGCAGCTGGACATCATAAAACGGGTTTGGCAGACATCTGACATCAAACATCAGGTCTGCATCTGCCGGAACCCCAAATTTAAAGCCAAACGAGATGCAGTTTACCACAAAATCATCTTTTTCCGGGTCATCACTGCGAAACAGCTCGTGAATGTTGCTCCGAAGCTGGGAAGCGGAAAGCAGCGTTGTGTCCAGTACAATATCCGCCCGTTCCTTTACCTGACGCAGCATCTCCCGCTCCTGACAGATGGCACGGTTGAGCGAGTCACTTCTTCCCATTAACGGATGTGGACGACGGGTAATCTTGTAGCGGTTAATCAGCTCTTCGGTCGCTGCATCCAAGAACAGAATCTGGTAGCTGACATGCTCCCGATCCAGCTCTGCCAGCGCGTCCAGCAGTTCCTTGAGTGCATCCTTTCCCCCGATGCTGCTGCGCAGACCTCTGGCATCAATGACCAGCGCCACGCGGTCAATCGAAGATGATTCCGGCCCGATTCCGCCCAGATGTGCGATCTTTGGAATCAGGGACGGCGGAATATTGTCCATACAGTATACACCGACATCCTCCAGCGCATCTACTGCCGCTGATTTTCCCGCACCGGACATTCCGGTCACAATAATAAACCGCATAAAGATTCTCCCCTTTTCCGGGCTACGGCAGGAGCCTTACTTCCATCTCCAGCTCAAAGCCCGTCTTTTCTTTTACACATTCCTTTACCTGACGCGCAAGCTCCAGTACATCCTGACAGGTTGCTCCCCCGATATTGACCACAAAACCGGTATGCTTTGTGCTTACCTGTGCTCCTCCTACGGTAAAACCGCGAAGGCCACACTGGTCGATCAGCTGAGCTGCATAAGCTCCCTGCGGGCGTTTAAAGGTACTTCCTGCACTTGGCAGATCAAGAGGCTGTTTTTCCTTTCTCTGACCGATGATTCGGTCCATTTCTGCCTGAATGGCCGCCTGTTCTCCTTTTTCCAAAGAAAATGCTGCCCTGATAATGCAGACACCCTGATATTCCTGCTCCATAAAACAGCTGTGGCGATAGGAAAGATTGAGCTTTTCTGCCGGCACACGCTGGATGTTTCCATCCAGGTCAAGATATTCCACCCAGATAAGCCGATCCTTCATTTCTCCGCCGTAGGCTCCAGCATTCATATAGACAGCTCCGCCCACGCTTCCTGGGATTCCCCAGGCAAACTCCAGTCCGGTAAGCTCTGCCCGACACGCTGCAGCACACACAGAGGACAGCTTTTTCCCTGCCGGAGCTTCCAGAATCGTGTTGCTGATCAAAATTTCCTCGTCAAAATCAGAATCCAGCAGAATCACAACACCTTTTAATCCTTCATCCGAGATCAGCAGATTGGAACCATTTCCAACAAACCAATGGTTTATCTGCATTTTTCTCAAAAACGAGAGCAAACAGGACAGCTGTTCCCGATTTTTGGGAATACATACTGCCGATGCAGGACCGCCAATCTGAAAGCTGGTATAATGCTTCATTGGTTCTTCCCACAAAACAGGGATTTCCTTTTCTTTGCACAGCGATGCAAGTTGTTCTTTTGTTGCGTTGTCCAGACAGGTCATGGAACAGCTCCTTTCTTATTGGGCAGTCCTGATTACCGGTTTAATCCCGCACGCTTCTGAGCAACAATCTGCTCAAAGCGCTCTACATCCGTATTGATGATGAGTCTTTCTGGGAAATCAATCTCGGTCAGGATCTTGATTGCTTTATCAAAAACGCCGATATTTGCGGCAAAGTGCGCGTCGCTGTCTACAACGATCGGCACTTCCAGACGTTTGCACCAGCGCGCAATTTCGGCGCAGTTGGACTCGGTATGTGGGCGGGAACCAAACGAACCATTGTCGATTTCTACGATTTTGCCGTATTCCTTGAACGCTTTGATGACCGTTTCGTGGTCAAAATCATATCTTCCGTCTCCACAGTGTCCGATAACATCTACATGAGGATTCTTTGCGATATTCAGCCATGCTTTTGTATGGTTCTCTTTTGTGCTTGGCTTAATACATGGTGTATGCATCGAAGCAATAACCCATTCCAATCCGGCAAGGATATGATCGTCAATATCCAAAGTGCCCTCTTCATCCATAATGTCTACTTCCGCACCGTGCAGGATGTTGACCCCGTTATATACCGATGGAACTTCCCACTGATTGACACAGTGCCAGATATGTGGAGCATCCGGCATCTTTGGTCCATGCTCGGTCATTGCCATATAAACAAGACCTTTTTGTCTTGCTGCTTCGATATTTTCCATGATGGTACTGTAAGCATGATTGCTTGCAATGCTGTGAATGTGAGTATCTGCAATAAACTTCATCTTCCGTCTCCATCCTTTCCTTTTTCCCTGACTGTGCTTCTTTTTCCCTTAATAAGCGTTGTAGTCCGGTGCGTTATTGAGCGCATCTGCCGGAATATCCTCCACCATACCAAGCTGTTTGAGCAGTTCCTGTGCAGCATTGTAACCCATCTTTTTCTGACGGTTGTTCATAGCCGCAACCTCGATGATAATAGCAAGGTTTCGACCGGTCTTAACCGGAATGGTCAGCGATGGAACCTTGATTCCCAGAATCTCGGTATACTCATCGTTCATACCCATACGGTCATAGACCTTTGTTTTGTCCCACTGTTCCAGAGAAATAACCATATCTACTTTTTCGGTCATCTTAACCGAGCCCATACCAAAGATACGGCGGGCATTGATGATGCCGACTCCGCGCAGTTCCATAAAATGACGGATGTTTGCCGGAGAAGAACCGACCAGAGTCTTATCCGAAACGCGGCGGATTTCAACTGCATCGTCTGCAATCAGACGGTGTCCGCGTTTGATCAGCTCAATTGCAGTCTCGCTCTTACCGACGCCGCTTTCACCCAGAAGCAGGATACCTTCGCCATAAACCTCAACCAAAACGCCATGGCGGGTAATTCTTGGTGCAAGGTCAACCTTCAATGTTGCAATCATTGTGGACATAAAGTCGCAGGTGTGCTGAGCGGTACGCAGCAGCGGAACCTCGTATGTATTGGCAGCAGTTACCATCTCTTCCGGAATTTCCAGATTTCGAGTAATGATAACAGCCGGAATATTCTGGGAGAAAAATTTATCTAAGAATTCCTGACGTTCCTGTGGGGTATATTTTTCCATATAGGCAAATTCACCCAGTCCAAACATCTGGATTCGGTTGCTGTCAAAGTAATCATAAAAACCGCACAGCTGAAGACCCGGACGGTTGATATCTACGGTTTTGATCATGATTTCCTGTGGATCGCGGGGCATATAGACCGTTTCCAGCTTCAAATCCTCGATCAGCTTGGAAAGTGCAACGGAATACAGTTTTGCCATAAACAAATTCCTCCTCAAAAATCCTATATCATGAAATCTTTCTGATTTCTTGAATATTATGTTTCTCATAAAAAGAATACAATTTTCTTTTATTATACCACGTTTTTTTCAGCAAGAAAACTCTCCAAAAGCAATTTCTTTTTTGACGATGGTCTGATATAATAAAATTAAAAAGTCATGTTTATTAAGGAGAAAATATAATGAATCTTATCATGAGCGATTGTCCGCTTTCCTTTTCCCCTTCTTTTTCTTCCGATCAAAACACTGTTATTGATCTTTCAGCCCTGAATATTTCTCCCTGTCTGGGATGTTTTGGATGCTGGGTCAAGACACCGGGAAAATGTGTAATTCCTGATGATGCGCACAAGGTTTATCCTTTGATTGCCAAAAGTGAAAATGTGATTTACGTTACACGTCTTTTCCATGGCAGTTACAGTCCTATCATGAAACGGATGCTGGAACGTGCCATCCCGATTCAGCAGGCATTCTTACACCTTTACCGCGGCGAAGTTCATCATGTTCCCCGCAATGTTGTACCTAAAAAAGCTGTCATCATCGCCTATGGCTGTGATGACGTGGAGGAACAGGAATTATTCTGCAAACTGACAGAGCGTAATGCCTTGAATATGCTTTTTACCGAATGCAAGGTTTTGTTCCCTTCCAAAGAAGAACTGGAACATAGTATCGAAAGTGAGGTATCCAGATGGACAAACTCTTAATCTTAAACGGAAGCCCCCGCGCACTCCGTTCCAATTCTCAAAAATTTATCGAAATGATGACACCGCATCTTGGCTGTGAATGGGAAGAATGTTTTTTGTTTACCCAAAATCACCGGGAGATCTGCGATAAAGTAAAAGAATATTCCGATGTTCTGTTTGTCTTTCCACTTTATGTCGATTCCCTCCCCTGCTGTGTTCTGGAATTTTTAGACTGCCTGTGTCAGAATCTTCCCGATTCCCGTCCCACAGTCCACCTGATGATCAACTGTGGATTCCTGGAAACGGAACAAAACAGTATTGCCATCAAAACTCTCCAGTTTTTCTGCAAAAAGTATGGATTCCCGTTTGGATCATGCCTTTCAATCGGAAGCGGAGAAGCCATTCTCACCCCTCCATTTGATATGCTGTTTAAACTAAATCTTAAAAAGCTTGCAAAATCAATCAAAAATTCTGCTCCGCTTACACTTTCGATTGCTCTTCCGATCTCGAAAGAACGCTTTGTTGCTGAATCTGAAAAATTCTGGCTTCGTGCCGGTGAAAAAAACGGTCTTACCAAAGAACAGATGCAGTCACCAAATATCGAATAACAAAAAAGGGATTCCAGTGCTTATGCCTGGAGTCCCTTTTCTGTATCTTGAAACAACAATTCCTTTTTATGTTTGCGGTAATAAAGCAGTCCTGCCAGATCTGCCAAGAACCATCCGATTGGAATAGACCACCAAATACCAACCACACCGATTGCCGGAATAGCAGAAAGCAGATAAGCAAGTGCTACACGGGTACCCAACGAGATAACGGTGAGCACCACCGAAATGCCCGGACGTCGAACCGCACGATAAAAACCATACAGCAAAAACAGGCAGCCAATTCCACAATAAAAGGTTCCTTCCACCCGCAGATACTCCACCCCGATGGACAGAATTTCTGTTTCCTGCGGCTGCACAAAAATCAGCATCAGCTGGCGGGCAAAACCAAATACCAGTACAGAAATCACAAGACAGAATACTACCGTTACCGAAATTGCGCTGCGAATTCCCTTGCGAATTCTTTCCTCCTTCTGTGCTCCAAAGTTCTGCGCCGCAAAGGTGGAAAATGCGTTTCCAAAATCCTGCACCGGCATATAGGCAAAGGAGTCGATCTTGACTGCCGCTGCAAAGGCTGCCATGACCGCAGTACCAAAGCTGTTGACCAGTCCTTGTACCATCAGGATACCAAAATTCATCACCGATTGCTGGATGCAGGTCAAGAAGGCATACTGGAAAATCTCCTTTAAGACGACAAGGTTCATCTTACGGTATTTCCGCTCCGGGAAAAACTGCGGGAATTTAACCAGCGTGTAGATGGTGATTCCCACTGCGGACAAAATCTGGGCAATTACGGTTGCCCAGGCAGCACCCGCTACCCCCATTTTGAAAACCAACACAAAGACCAGATCCAACACAATGTTGGTGATGGCAGAAAACGCCAAAAACAAAAGCGGTGCCAGTGAGTTTCCCACTGCACGCAGCAGTGCAGCAAAAAAGTTATAAAGGAATACAAAACTGATGCCGACAAAGATGACCCACAAATAATCGTACATCATCTGATACACGTCCGATGGAACATTCATAAAGCGAATGATCGGTTCAATCAGGACAAAAACCAGAAGATTGATCACGACCGTAACTAACGCAATCATCACAAATGAAACAAAGATGCTGGACTTTAGCTTTTCTTCATTTCTCTGCCCGTAGCGGATAGAAAACACCGCGGAGCTTCCCATACATAAACCCAACAGAATTGAGGTCAGGAAGGTCATCAGTGAAAATGCGCTTCCTACCGCCGCCAGTGCCTGCGCCCCCAAAAACTTTCCGACAATCAATGTATCCGCAATATTGTAAAACTGCTGCAAAAGATTTCCCGCAATCATCGGCGCCGCAAAGCTGAGCATCGTCCTAGTGATCGGTCCTTTTGTCAAATCGTGCTGCATCAAACTCACCCCTGTATGCTAAAAAAGGTTCAACAAACGCCATGTTTGCTGAACCTTCTCCTATGGTGAGGACAAGTGGACTTGAACCACCGACCCCTTGCATGTCAAGCAAGTACTCTAACCAACTGAGCTATGCCCTCTTATTTCGTGGTGGAGACGAGGAGGATCGAACTCCCGACCTTACGGATGCGAACCGTACGCGCTCCCAGCTGCGCTACGCCCCCGTATAGTTAACGTGAGATATTATACAGGATTTCACACAAAAAGTCAAGTGTTTTTGAAAAAATGGGAAATGGATTTCTCCCACATTCTGTGCTATCCTTATTCATGAAACAGATTCCAAACAAAAGGATGGATAATTATGAAAAAAGGGATTATTTTCGACCTTGACGGCACTTTATGGGATGCAACCGAACAGATGCTTCCTGCCTGGAACAAGGTTCTTCTTCGCTACGCTCCCGACCGTGAGCCAATGACGCTCGAAGAGGTGCGCAGCTTTATGGGGAAAACCGTAGCCGAAATTGCTGCGGCGGCTCTTCCAAACTTTCCTGAGGAAGAAAGAGTAGAAGTTTTTAACCGATGCAGCATTGAGGAACTTCCATGGCTGCGGGAACATCCGGGCAGCATCTATCCAAAGGTGCCGGAAATTCTTCATTTGCTCTCCAAAGAATACCCACTTTACATTGTCAGCAACTGTCAGGACGGTTATATCCAGACCTTTCTGGAGGTAACAGGCTTGGGAAATCTTTTTGAGGATTTTACCTGCTCTGGTATGACCGGTTTAGGAAAGGGTGACAACATCCGACTGATCGTGCAAAAACATCATCTTGATTGTGCGGTATACCTTGGAGATACACAGGGGGACTATAACGCCTGCCAGAAAGCACAGGTTCCATTCATCCATGCAGCATACGGCATGGGAAGTGTTGACGCCGAGGTTCCTTCTATCAGCTGTTTTGCAGAACTTCCAGACGCTGTTACTGAGATTTTGAAGTAAAAAACAAAAGTTTTCGTCCACCTTTTTCAAAAGGTGGTGGTGTCCAGAGGCAACGCCTTTGGCCGCCTTCCGCAGAAGGCGGAATACTTTATCCGTGAAAGCGCCTTTGCGGGTGAATTTTTCAATCCAAAGTTTGGATTGAAAATGAGGGGGCTTTTGTAAGAGAAAAGCCCCCTTAAGAAACAAACGACACGCACTTTTCAGAAAAACCTCCCAGTGGGAGGTTTTTCTACTGTCTATACTATATCTACCAGTTATAGATGAACCGTTTTTTACTAAAGGTCGATTAGAACAAAATATCATTGAGCAAATGCAGATTTCTACTACCGAAAACTTCCCACTGGGAACTTTTCGGGGAGAGTCTATTCTAAACGTTAGCTCTTGAAAACTTTTTGCAAGTGAAAAAGTTTTCAAGAACCGATTGCTAGTAGTGGTCGACCTCAAAAATGATCCAGTGGATGATTTTTGACGGAAAAACTTGTTCCGGTTTACACCGGTGCACTGTCGTGCGGCAGCCTCAGAAATATTTTCTGCCCCTATCGTTTTTTATATTCATTGTGAGGTGTCACAGGGGTTTCACCCCCGTACCCCCGCGACCTTTTGAAAAAGGTGGACAAAAACTCTGATTTGCCTTCGAAGCAAATCTGGCGGAAACCCGAAAAAAAGGATGCTCTTAAAAAGAGCATCCTTTTTCTATTTCTCTTATTTTGCTTCAAAATATTTTGGCTCTTCGCTTTCGCCCAGCACCAGGAAACCATCAAAGCCCTGTTCTTCCAGACGGTTTAAGAATTTACCCAATTTCTTTGGCTTGATATAAGCGCTTGCTTCCACACCCTGCTCACGCAGTTTGTCGGTCATGCGTACTGCCTGCAAACCTTCATCTTCGTTGCAGATAACTGCAATCCGTTTGCGGCGTCCCGGAATAGTAAAGCCCTGTTCCTCCAAAATCTGGAAGATACGCTCAAAGCCAATTGAGAAACCAACTGCCGGAACATTCTCGCCGGTGAACTTGCCAACCAGACCGTCATAACGTCCGCCGCCGCCAATTGCACCGCGGAATTTGTTGCTCTGAATTTCGAATACGGTGCCGGTATAGTAGCCCTGTCCGCGGATAAGCAGCATATCAAATACAACATCATATCTTCCTGCTGCCAGTTCATTTGCATCTGCAATGATTTTTTTCAGCTGTTCGATATAGGTTGGTTCTCCGCAGAGCTGTTCTGCCTGATCGATGGTGCATCCGCCTTCCAACAAGGATGCGATCTTTTCGCAAGATTCTGCCGAAACTTCCTTTTCGCCCAGTTCCTTCATCACACCTTCGGTACCGATCTTGTCCCATTTGTCCAGAGTGATGCACACGCTGTCCATCATATCATCTGCAATACCAATGTTGTGCAGTACTCCTTTGAGTACGCGGCGGTCGTTGATCTTAATGGTAAACGAACCGATGTCCAGCTTGAGCAGTGCAGCTGCTGTGGTGTGAATCAGTTCCAGCTCGCACAGAGGAGAATCGCTTCCCAGAATATCAATGTCACACTGTACAAACTCGCGCATTCTTCCTTTCTGTGGACGCTCTGCGCGGTAGGACTTATCGATCTGGATACATTTAAATGGCAAAGACAGTTTTGCGCGGTTTGCTGCATAAAAACGGCTCAGCGGCAGGGTCAGGTCATAGCGCAACCCTAAATCCGCAAGATTTTTGTAATCCTGTTTTTCCAGCGCAGCATCCAGCTTGTCCCCACGTTTTAAAATCTTGAACATAAGGTTTAAGTTGTCGCCGCCCTCGCTCTTTTCCAGATTTTCCATATCCTCAATGGCAGGGGTCAAAATGCGTTCAAAACCGGCTGCACGATAAGTTTCCAGAATGCTGTTCTGCAAATAATCCCGCAGCAGTGTCTGCGATGGCAGATAGTCCGCGGTTCCCTTAACTGGGTTCATCTTCATAAAACATCTCTCCTTGATACCGTTTGTCTTATTGCTTTATCATACTACATCATCCGCATCTTGTCCAGATAAAATTAAATGCTTTCTCCTGTTGTTTCCTAACAACCCTTAAACGGCACTCAACTTTGATATCCCGCCCCATTGGAGGAAGAAGATAATGACCTTCCCTCCTCAAGCGATGAGCCTGTAAAAAAGTCCAATCCTATAGGCTGCCTTTTCCGTGGGACAGGGTGAGTTTCACCCATCTCCCAGTAGGACTGAAAGTCCCATGCGGGGAAGTTTTCCTCTTTGTTGACCTCATTGTAGTAAAGGCCCTGCGCAGTCATCGAGGCGTTGTCCCCTACCGGATATCCTGCCTTCCAGTGTGCGTTATAGTCCATAAAGTAATAACAGTCTATGTCTTCACCATACTCGTATCCGACAAAACCGCCGACCGTAATGGCAACCTTCATTGTCTTGACCGCACCCATCGACAGGCAGTTTCTTAAGGTACCCATATTCATTCCGGCAAAGCCACCGATAAAGCGCAGATTGATTGCCCCTTCTGCGGACTGATCTCCCCAATTATCCGGCGTTGAGAAATCGGTCTGGGCAAGCAGGCTTTCCCTCGAATCTGCAATCACAGTTCCCATAGAAAGGCTATTTTCTATATTGCTATCCATCCCTAAACATCCGACAAAGCCACCGACATTTTCCTGTCCGCAAACCTCTGCGTCCGCTACACAGTTGAGGATAGAAATATTTCCTGCATTCCCCACAAAGCCGCCGATATCGCTGGTGATGCCATGTACCGTACCAGTGAAGGAGCAGTTTTCGATGCTCGAATAAGTCACACCGTCCGGACCTTCTTCACCGCCTGCCGTACCAACAAAGCCGCCCACATTCTTGAATCCGCTGACCGTTCCTGTGACATTGAGATCATACAGTCTGGCATATCCTCGAATTGATCCGAAAAATCCAGCTACTTCATCATATCGTCCCTCAACAACATTCAAGCCGCTGACGGTATATCCCTGCCCCAGAAAGGTTCCCCGGAAGGGATGATCGCTTGTTCCGATGGGGGTAAACGGCTCATTTTCCAGATTGATGTCATTTTGCAGCACAAAGATGCAATCGGCTGTTTCCTCTCCCTGTGCTATCCATGCCGACAGGTCGTGCAGGTCCTGCGCGGTGGAGAGGGAAAATACTCGCTGTTCATCCACCCGCTGTATCGTCTGGTAGAAGGCAGGGGCATTTTCCGGAATGGACGGCTGCGTTTCCTCCGTTTCTTCCGGCTGTACCGATTCCACCGATTCGCCAACCACCGGCTGCGGGTCCTGCTGATTAAGCTGGCGGCTTTCACAGGCACACAGGGAAGCCAGCAGCAAACAAAGTAAAATCACAGTCTGTATTTTCTTCATAAACACCCCTCCTTTTGGATGATTCTCTACAATTATTTTTCTATGTCTGGCTGTTCGATACCGCCGTATGGTTTGACCCGCAGCTGATCGAGAGTGGACTGGATCGCTCCGGTCGGGCAGGCTGCCTTGCAGTCTCCGCAGCGAATACAATCAAAGCTGTTTGGCTTTTCCCAAACCGGAATATCCATTCCGCAGACACTTTTACATTTACCGCAGTGGATACATTTTGCTTCATCCACCGAAAAGCGGTACAGTGCAATTGGATTAAAGACACCGTAAATTGCTCCCAGTGGACATACATATTTGCAGAACGGACGATAGTATTTGATCGACACAAAGAGGATCAACAGTAAAACAAACATCTTCCAGCTGAACAAAAATCCCACTGCAGAACGGAGCGTTGGATTACTTGCCAGAAGTGGAAGCCCACCAAGCAATGTACCGCTTGGACAGATATATTTACAGAACCACGGATCGCCCATTCCAGTGATACCCACTACCGTCATTGGAAGCAGGATCACAAACAGCACCAAAATCACATAGCGCAGATACTTTAAGACGCGATGTCCTGGCATATTTTTCTTCTTTCGAAACAGCGGAATCTTGTGCAGAAGATCCTGTACCAATCCAAACGGACAGAGCCATCCACAAACAAACCGTCCTAATAGTGCTCCAAACAGCATCAGGAATCCAAACACATAACAGGATACACGGAATTTCCCGCTGTCCAACACCGCCTGTAAAGAACCAATCGGGCAGGAACCCAGTGCTCCCGGGCAGGAATAGCAGTTGAGTCCCGGCACACAGACGTATTTTATCTGTCCTTTATAGATCTTTCCTTCGAGGAAGCCCTTTGCATATCCGTTGGTTACCGCAAACCATGCTGCCTGAAACCAGAGGCGGATATTTTTCTGTTTCTTACCCAATTCCGATACACTCCATACAGATATTGATTGCCTTTGACAGCACCAGCTGGGCCTCCCCTGTCAGGGTTCCGACCGCAATCATCACAACAGCCAGTGCTACAAGGACGAGCGAAAATTTACTTGTCTTCATCTTTATTTCTCCAGCATTGCAAGGCGGTTATTGATTTCTTCCTGCCATGCTGCTTGATCTCTTGCACCAATAACAGACTCACCCACTTCTTTGCCCTGTGAATCTACAAAGAAGGTTGTTGGGACACCGATGATATTTTCCATCAGAAAATTAAGCATTTCATCGTCAGGAACCAGGTGGGTGTAGTCTGCTCCGGTCAGTTCCACAATCTGATTTGCAAGTTCAATCTGGCTATCCACACGGTTTGCATCCATGTCCACAAGATCGGTACAAAGGCCTATGATCTGTACCTGTCCACCGTTCTGTTCATATTCATCCGAAAGCTTGGCAAGCTCCGGCATTTCACTCAAACATGGTTTGCAGGAGGTTGCCCAGACATTAATCACAGTAAGGTCATGACCTTCAAAGATCGTTTTATCAATCTCATCACCTGCAAGATTGGTCAGAGACATTTTTTCAAATGCACCTTCTTCTGTGGATTGTTCCGCAGACTGTTCCTCAGTATCTTCTGGTTGTTTTTCAGTATCTTCTGGCTGTTCCTCAGCATTTTCTGGTTGTTCTTCAGTATCTTCTGGCTGCTCTTCCACAGTTTCCTCAGCAGGAGTTTCCGAAGGAGCTTCTTCCTGTGTTTGCTCTGTAGACTGTTCTGTAGCCTTTTCTTCCGAAGACTGTCCACAACCAAACAGACTGAGCGTCATTGCCACTGCGAGAATAAAAACAGTTAATTTTTTTAACATTCTTTTTTCCTCCTAAAAAGGTCCCTATTTTAAGGTTTTGTTTTGATACAGCTATCTTTCTACATTATACCGGCTATTGTTATTTGTGTCCAGTCATTTCCCTTTTTCTGTGTTTCCTTTGTGATTATCAACTACTTTTATTCTCGAAAGGTGAAGGAAATTGTTTTTCCTTACCGTTTTATCAAAAAGAAAAGTTTTTTGTATGAAATCTTCGAAAACATCCAAATTCAGATTGATTTTTGTCAGACATTGCCCTATACTTTATTTAGTAAAACGAGACAATTCTCATTGGAGGTCAGTTATGCGTATTGCAATCTTCACCGAAACCTATCTGCCGCAGATCAACGGCGTTGTTACACATATTAAAATCTTAAAAGAAGGATTGGAAGCACTCGGTCACACCGTTTTGATCGTTACTGCCGATTCCAAAACCCGCAAACATTATATTAAGGATAATGTTCTGCACTGTCCGGCCCACAACCTCAAACGAATTTACGGTCTAGATCTTGCTTCTCCGGTCAGCCGTTCCCGTCTGCATTATCTTCGTGAATTTAACCCGGATATTATCCATGTACACAATGAGTTCAGCATCGGTTTGAGCGGCATGGCAATCGCCAAAATTCTGCACGTACCGGTCGTTTACACCTTACATACCATGTACGATGACTACATCTATTATATTGCACCAAAGCCATTGGTTCCTCTTACCAAAAAGCTTTCGCACCGTTACTTCCGTCTCTTCCCGAAATACGCAAACGTGGTAACCGGACCTTCCAAAAAATGCCAGGAATACACCACCGAAATCGGAAGCGACAAAAAGGTTGAGGTAATCCCGAATCCGGTTGAACTGGATGCATTCTCCCCGCAGACCTCCACTCCGGAACAAAGAGAAGAGATCCGCAAGACCTTCGGCATCCCGTTAGATGCAACCGTTGCCTGCTTTGTAGGACGTCTTGGTCAGGAAAAGAGCGTGGATGTCCTGTTAAAATTCTGGGCAGAAGAAATGAAAAAAGAGGACAACATGTATCTTCTGATCGTAGGCGATGGTCCGGAAAAGCCAAAACTGGAAGAACTTGCAAAAGAGCTGCACATTACTGATACCGTTATCTTCACCGGCAAGGTAATGCATCCAGAACTTCCGCCGTATATTCACACCTGCGACATCTATGTCACCGCTTCCCTGTCGGATACCAACTCTATCTCGATGCTGGAAGGTATGGCGGGCGGACTTCCTGTTCTTCAGCTTTACGATGAGCTCAATGCCGATCAGGTTCGCGATGGTGTCAATGGTTATATGTTCCGAGATGCAAAAGAGATGGGAGCGCGCCTGCGCCAGATTCGCGATATGGATAAGGATGAGCTTGACAAGTTGAAAACCTCCGTTATCCAGTCGGTTAAAAACTCCGGTGCCGAAACGCTGGCAAACTACATCCAGACCATCTATTATCAGATTTACAAAACTGTTCCGCCAAAAAAATCTCCGATCCTTCACCTGTCCGGGCTCCTGTCCCAGAATGGGTTCCGTCATAAATAGCATTTTAAAACACCCGATCCGGTAACGTTCCGTTATCGAATCGGGTGTTTTTTACACGCATTTTTCTGTAAATTGCGCAAAATGATATTGATTTTTGATTTCGGATGTGCTAGACTTCATCTAAGCATTTTCACTTGTTTTTTATTTTAGAAAGGTGGTTTTTTTATGGATATTTCCCTGTTTACCAGCTGTAAGGAACGTGTTTTAGCAAATTGCGGCAAAGTCATCGTCGGAAAAGATGAAGCAATTACCCTTGTATTCACCAGTTTTCTCTGCTCCGGTCATGTCCTGCTGGAAGATGTTCCTGGTACCGGAAAAACAATGCTTCTTCGCGCCTTTTCCAAAACAATCGGTGGAAAGTTTAAGAGAATCCAGTTCACACCGGACCTGCTTCCTTCCGACCTGACCGGTATCAACTTCTACAACCAGAAAACAGGGGAATTCCAGTTCAGAGAAGGCCCTCTTTTCTCCAATATTATTCTTGCTGACGAAATCAACCGTGCTACTCCACGAACCCAGTCCAGCTTGCTGGAAGCAATGGAGGAGCGTCAGATCTCGGTAGATGGCACCACAAGCCGCCTGGAAGAACCATTCATGGTTATGGCAACCCAGAACCCTCTGGAATCTTATGGTACCTTCCCACTTCCGGAAGCACAGATCGACCGTTTCTTCATGAAGCTTAAACTTGGCTATATGACAAGAGAGGAAGAACTTTCTGTTATCTGCCGTCCTTCCACTGGTAAGATTGTGGATGAACTGGAATGTGTTGTTTCTCTGGAAGAAATTGCAAAACTTAAGGAGATGATCCCTCAGATCACCGTTTCCGACGATGTTGCCGGCTACATGATGGACATTGTCACCCAGACCAGAAAGGAATCCCACTTTGCGCTTGGCGTTTCCACCCGTGGTGCAATTGCACTGTATAAAGCATCTCAGGTAACCGCTGCCTTTGCTGGACGCGATTATGTCATTCCGGAAGATGTCCGCTACATCGCTCCGTTTGTACTGGGTCATCGTGTCACCGTAAACGGTACGGTACGCCCAGGTGAAATCGAGAAATACTTCCAGGAAATGCTCGCTTCGATTCCAAGCCCTCTGGAAGCAATCCGCCGTTAACACCTAAAAAGGAGATGATTCCTTGATTTCATTCTTCATTCTCTTTTCTGTTTTTTTGTTTCTCGCTGAATGGTATTCCTTAAAAAAGGGATTAGAGAAGGTCACATATGATGTTCATGTTTCTCAGACACTACTGGAACCGGACGAAAAATTTACCGTTAATTCTATCATAGAAAACCGTAAATTCTGGTTTCTCCCATATATCGATATGGTAGAGACGTTTCCGCATAACATTCAGATACCCGGAGAAGAAAAAAACATCTCAGATGAGGGTATTACTTATTCTCTTTCTTCTCAGCTTTCTACCAATGCATATGATAAGATGTCGGCTGCAAAGCTTCATTCCAGTTTTTATATGATGCCTTACCAGCGCTTGGATCGAACATTGGAGGCCAGCATCCCGGTCCGCGGAAGATATATTTTCAGCGGCTGTTATATTCATGGCGGCGATTTTCTGGGAATAAAAGATGGTGCCACTGAGTTTACCACACACAAAGAAGTTGTGGTTATGCCGCGTTCTCTCCCATCTCCGGACTTTGATTCTTTCCTTGGGGGACTGATTGGAGATATTTCCATTCGACGCTTTATCTATGAAGACCCAATGCTGACCATCGGTTTTTCTGACTATACTGGCCGGGAACCGATGCGCGACATCAGCTGGACGCAAAGCGCTCGTCTTGGCAAAATGATGGTCAAAAACTACGACCACACCACAGATGTCTGTGTTTCTATTATCCTGAACGTCCAGTCAACTGTTAACGGCTCTGAAGATGAAGAACTTGTGGAAACCTGTTTTTCAATGACCCGTTCCATCTGCGAATATCTGGAAAAGAAGCAGATCAAATACCGTTTTACTACAAACGCCATTCCTTTGGGAATGCTTGACTGTATTTCCAGCGTAGATCAGGGATTCGGCAATGTACATTTTTATACTATCATGGAAATTTTGGGAAGAGCTTCTCTTTCTGCCTGTGAAAACTTTGCTGTTACCCTAAGGCGCGCCTGTGGTAATTGTGAACAGGGAGAATATCACATTGTTATCAGTCCAAACGAAAATGCTGTTTGGGAAGAAAACTATCATAAGCTACAGGAACTTTCCCAAAACAAAACCTTCCTTCTGACACCTGCATCTTTTATTTCACAAAATACTGATAATAAAGAGGAGGAAATTGCATGACCTACTGTTTTTTCTTTAAAATGTTAGGAAACCTTTCTCTTTTTTACTTTATTATCAACTGCTTGTTGTGCATGTTTCAAAAGGGGGTTTCCATTCTTCCAGTATTCATTCTGGCCTTGGCAAGTGCACTGGGATTTTTCCTAAATGAAAAGAAACCAAAACTGCGTTATCTTTCCATTCTTCTGATGCCACTTGCCCTGATCACGACTTCTGATATCATTGGAGTTGTTGTCGTCTCGGCTTCTATTGTATACTGCGCTTTCTGCATTGTGCAATCTCGCTTTTTGTTAAGCTACGAAGAACGGCTTGAGTTTTTCCTTATGTTTCCTAAAGTGTTCTTTGTCTGCTTTTTCATGATTATGTTTTCAAGCGTCTACTATTCTGACCAATTTGCCAATACAGTTTCTTTCTTAATGAACTTTCTCTTGGTATTTATGATCAGTACAATTCTAATGACTCAGATTTTGCGTCATGATATTTCTGTCATTGTTAAACCAAAGTTCCGGATGACTTGTATTGGAATTTTTGTCGGAATTACACTGACAATCCTCTTTATTAAATCCAAATTCTTCCTTAGCACATTGGCATTCATTTTTAAAACAGTTTACAGTATGGTAATTATTCCTGTTTTTATGTTTATTGCCAAAATTATAGGAAGCGTTATCTGGTTTATTATTGAGCCTTTTTACGAAACTCTGCACAATATCATGCTTGAGGGAATCGCACAATTAAATGGAAGACCCCTTGTTTCTGATGGAATAGATCCCTTTTGGGACAGTATGCTGAAAGATTTCATCAGTGAACCAACCTCTTCTTTCTCCGATTTTTTCCATGGAATATTGTCACTGGTCATTATTATTTCATGTATTGTTCTGTTTGTTCGTTTGATTAAAAAAATCAATCACAGGATCCACTACTCCCGTGCACAAATATCCCGCTCCACATTAAGTGGAAAAGAACAAATCAAGGAAGATATTCCACTCGATCTCGTTCCTCCCGGTGAACCACGCAAAGCAGTTCGATACTACTATCGCTGTTTTTTACGAAGCTGCCGTAATACGGGATTAACTTTTAAGCCAGATGCAAACAGCGACATTGTCGCGCGGCTAACTGTTGAGCACTTTATGAATCAAGATCCTTCTTCAATTTATAAGCTGCGAAACATATATATCAAAGCTCGTTACAGCGAACATACTATTAAAAACGAGGATGTTGCACAGGCAAGGTTGATTTGTGAAGAACTCAGCGGCGAAGAAAAACGTATGAAGAAACAAGTTTCCAAAGAGCCTCAACTTACACCAGAACAAGTTTTGAATCAGTCGCTCAACGATCACAGAAAAGACGATTTTCCGGGAAATTTCCCTTCCGGTTATTAAGAAAACCCCACTCCAATCTTGGAGCGGGGTTTTCTTAATCATTATGTATATTTAGGCTTTGATGATCTTTTCAAATGCATCCAGTGCACGGTCGATATCTTCGCGGCTGGTATCATGGGTTGTTACGAAACGGAACTCACCATCTTCGATTCCGTTAATCTTAACACCTGCTTCCAGCATTTTTTCTGGCAAAGAGTCAATTACTTCTTTTGGAGCATCCAGTTTAAAGAATACCATGTTGATCTCAACGGAATTCATGTCCAGAGTAACACCCGGCATTTTCTGCAGGCGCTGTGCCATATATTTTGCGTTGTCGTGGTCTTCCTGTAAACGTTTGGTCATAACCTCCAGCGCAATCAAACCTGCTGCTGCCAAGAATCCGCACTGACGCATTCCGCCGCCCAGCATCTTACGATTTCTTCTTGCGCGCTCAATATACTCCTTGCTTCCTACCAGCATGGAACCTACTGGTGCACACAGTCCTTTGGAAAGACAGAACATAACCGAATCTGTGCAGGCTGCAATCTCTTTAACATCAACACCCAGAGCAGTTGCTGCATTAAAGATTCTGGCGCCGTCCATATGAACCGGAATATTTTCCTCTTTCGCCATCTGATAAACCTGCTGTAATCTTTCCAGAGGCACTACCTTACCGGTTGCCAGAGGCTCTTCCACACAGATTAATCCGGTGTAAGGATAATGGATGTTGCTTCTATCGCGGATTGCTGCACGAATCTGTTCAGCGTCAAATAAACCGTCCTTAAAGTGCAGGGTACGGATAAATGCCTGCGAAAGAACCGCAGCGCCGCCAACTTCATGCGCCACAATATGTGCTGTATCAGAGAGAATGACTTCATTTCCACGCTGGATATGGCTCATAACCGCAACAGCATTGCCCATAGTTCCGCTTGCCATAAAGAGAGCTGCTTCCTTGCCCAGCATCTCTGCTGCTTTACGCTCCAGCTCATTCATGGTCGGGTCGTCGCCATATACATCATCGCCAACCTGTGCGCGATACATCGCCTCACGCATTTCCTGGGTCGGCTGGGTAACGGTATCACTTCTCAAATCAATCCATTTTTCCATAAAAAAGACCTCCCTTTTTCATCGCATCCGTGCGTCAGCTGTATTCTCGCCTTTTGCCCGGCGGATTTATTTCCTTAAAATTATACTAAAATATGTTTGTTTATTCAAGTATTTTTTAATAATTTTAACAGTTCCAGTCGATTTTAGCTGGATTTTCCTCGTCTTCTACTGCAATTTCTTGAAGTCTCTGATACATCTTCTGACATTCTTCTGCGGCAATCTGTTCATATACTGCATCCGTTTCTTCGGTTCCTACCCTGTCATAGGCCAGAGCTGCTGCCGCATAAAAACACATCCCCAGTGCGCTGGTCGGTGTGGAAATGGAGCTGAGCGACGAGCTGATCGCTCTGACCGCAGCCTGTTCTGATGGCGACAATCCTGGTTGTTTTGCCTGCGCCATCACTTGTTTGGCTGCTGCTTTTACCTCTGTAAGCTTCTTTTCTTTCACAAGATAGGCCTGTGCTGTTTCCAGAGCCGATCTTACACATTCTGATTTCAGCGCCGATTTTTCATAAATTGGCAGTATCACCTGCTGTGCGTAGGAAACTGCCCAGCAGGAAATGGTATGTTTGCTCTGTGTTTCAATTAAACGCATCAGTGAAATAATATATGGAGAATCTGGACTCCCCAGCATTTTTCTTAACTTTGCCATTCTAATCCCTCCTTTTTTATCTTACCACATTCTGTTTTTTGTTCCAACAAAAAAAGGGCAATTTCCAGAGGAAATTGTCCTTTTTAAGAAAACTATGCTTTTGCCGCTTTTGCAGCCTTCTTTTCCTGCCACAGAGTCCACAGGGAACCGGAGAGGAATACAGAAGAATACAGACCGGAAATAACACCGACCATCATTGGAACTGCAAAGCTGAGGATAGAAGAAACATTCATCATAACCGCTACAACACAGATACAGATCAGTGCCATAACTGTGGTCAGAGAGGTTGTTACGGTTCTTCTCAGACACTGGTTAATGCTCATGTTAACCAGTTCACCCAGTTCCATCTTGTTGCCGTAATAACGTTTGTTTTCACGGATACGGTCATAGATAACGATGGTATCGTTAATCGAGTAACCGAGGATGGTCAGAACTACCGCGATAAAGTTATCATTGATGGTAAAGCCAAGAAGTACAAAGACACCGTAAGCAATCAGTACGTCGTGAATCAGCGCGATAACGGAAACGACACCAGCAGAAGCACCGCCGATCTTGCGGAAACGGAAACCGATATATACAATCATGATAACCGAAGCAAATACAACTGCTACGATACATTTTTTGAAGAATTCCATACCCATAACTGGGTCAACGTTGTTGATATCGGAAGCTTCAATTTCATTGTCTGCATAGGTGGTCTGCAGTTCTTCCAGCAGACCGGTCTGAGTTTCGGTGGTCAGGTTTTTGTTGGAAGTAAGGCTTACCACCATGCTGGTCTGTCCGGTTACGCTGTTCTCCTGTTTCTGAACGGTAACGTCCTGTCCCAAAAAGCTTTCTACAGTCTTGCCAAATTCGTCCGGAGTAATGTCACCGGTATAGGTATAGGTGGCAATTGAGCCGCCCTTAAACTGAATGTCCAGTTTTGGTCCAACCACGATTGTGATGATCAGAACCAGCACCAGCGCTACAATCGAAATTCCAAAGAAAATCTTTCTTTTTCCAATGATATCCAGTTTCATTATTTTTCACCTCCATACAGCCATGCCTTGCGGAATGGTTTGAATCCTGCAAGGGAGCGCAGCATCAATCTGGAAGAAAGAACACCCATCAGGAAGTTGAGGATGATGCTGACAAGCAGGGTGTAACCGAAGGAGTATACCGAACCTGCGGTTGCAGTTCCCAGTCCCATCCAGGAGAACAGGAAGTTAAATGGAATTGCAAAGATGCTGTCGCTTGGACCAAAGACACCCATCAGAATGATTGCAATGAATACTACAGTAATGTTACTGTCGAAAATTGCCGAGAATGCATTCTGGAAACCGGACTGGATCGAAGCATCGATGCCTTTTCCAGTACGGATCTCTTCACGGATACGCTCTGCGGAGATGATGTTTGCGTCAACACCGAATCCAAGACCCAGGATAATACCTGCGATACCTGGAACGGTCAGAGTAAAGGATGGGAATACTGCAAAGAAACCGGTGATTGCTGCAATGGTTCCTGCAAGCTGGCCCATCAGAGCAATGCTTGCTACAAAACCTGGCAGACGATAGTAAAGAATCATGAACAGCGCAATGATGATGAATGCTGCTGCACCTGCTTTTACCATGGCATCTTTTGCACCCATACCGAGGGTTGGGGAAATTGCATTGTAGCTCTGGGTTACCAGTTCAAATGGCAAAGCACCACCGTTAATCTGGTTTGCAAGCTCTACTGCGCTTTCCGCTGTAAAGTTACCGCTGATAACACAGCGACCGTCTGTAATCTCTTCATCTACGGTTGGAGCAGAAATAACTTCGTCATCCATGAAGATGGAGATCTGTTTGCCAACCTGTTCTTTGGTTGCTTCTGCCCATTTTTCTTTTGCTTCATCTTTGAGGACCAGAGAAACAACCGGCTGCGAAACACCTGTTGTCGGGTCCTGCTGCATTACAAACTCTGCTTTTTCTACATCAGCACCGGTCAATACAGGTTCTCCTGCATTTGCACTGAGCAGACCTGTTGTCTGATCAATCGGTACATCCTTGTAAAATGCAAGCTGAGCGGTTTTGCCAAGTTCTTCAATTGCTGCTTCCGGATTAAAGTCCTGTTCGTTGGATTTCCATGGGAAACGAACAATAATACGGTCAGTGTTTGTATCAGTGTAAACCTCACTGTCGGTGATGTTCTGGTTGAGCAATCTGGTTTTGATAACCGATTCTGCTGCGGACATCTCCTCATCGGTTGCGTCGACTTCTTCCGGTGGGCTGAAGGTTACATCGACACCGCCACGGATATCGATACCCCAACGGATATCGTCTGCGCCCTTGATATAGGTGCGGTCGATATCACCGTATTTGGAACTAACGCCAAAAAATGCTGCATAAGTTAAGAGTGCCAGTATCGCAACTACCACGAAAAAGACTGGCTTGCCAACTCTTTTCATCTGCAATCCTCCAATTCCTGTCTCTGAAAAAACTCTTTGGGTCTTCTCAGATTATTTTTGCCATTTTATAGCATTCATACCGCATATTATATTGCAAATTCCCTAAAAAGTCAATTTTATTATCCTCTTTTGTGCTTTTGTTCATAATTCTTTTTCATCTTTTGCTTTTCTTTTCCACAAAATGATTGTAATATGCATGATTTATGCCCTATTAGCAGTGCTGTTTATTCTAAATCCAGTGCGGTCTGGGACGTTGTCTCCTCTCCGGTCATCACATTGCGGTACAGAGAATAAAGCGAGGATGCCGACCAGCTAAAGTTGGTTGTATGCAATCCTTTTCCGTTAAGAGGATGATAATTTTCCCGAATCGGTTCATCGTCCAAAAGTCCCTGCGCATGGTCAAAGATCTTGTACGCAAGCTCTCGTGCTTCTTTCTGATAACCATAATTTTGCAGCGCTTCTATTCCGTACATTGCCTGATCCAACCAAACCGGACCTCTCCAGTATTTGTCCGGTGCAAAGCTCTCGCTGTCCCGGGACACCGTGCCAAGCGACACAAAAGTATTAAACTTATTGGGATCAAGCATATTGGCGATGACCCGATCTGCCTTTTCCTTGGGAGCCAGCTTTGCCCATAGTGGAATCCAGCCTTCCGGACCCTTTCCACGGTTTACAAGCAATCTTTTACCCGAGCCGCCCAGACCGATTTGCAGGTCATAATAATAGCCGGTCTGTTCATCAAACATATAGGTGTTGATATAGTCGCGGACAAACTTCGCCTCTCTTTCCCAACGGCAGACATCCTCTGTTTTCCCCAACAGCTCTGCCATTGATTCTAAAAATCCCTTTTCTGCATACAGGTAAGCATTTAAGTCCACCGACTCCTGATTGATGGAATAGCCGATCACCTGCCCGCTGCTGTCTTTGTTTTCAAAGACCTGCACCCCAGGGTCATCTTCTCCCATTCCCTGTTTATCAAAGCGGGGTGCATTGTCCATGCCGCTCTCCCATGCTGCGGCTTCTATCACAGCATCCGGATCAAACACTTGGTCGTTGTTTTCGTTTGCTTTCCAGTTTGCCTGATCTACCATCGCGCCATACTCTGCGATTCCGTTTTTGTCTGCATCGCGATTCTGATACCACCACTCATGATAAGCCACCAATTTTGGGTACATCTCCTCCACGAAGTTAATATCTCCGCTCTGGCGGTAAACGTTCCATACTGCCCAAGCTGCCAAAGGCGGTTTGGAATTTCGCTCATTCCAGTTTCCGCCGTCTCCGCCGCGCTCCTGATTTTGATTATAAAACACGCAGTCAATGATGGTTCCTTTATCATATGGACGCAGTGCATCTTCCTGTCCGATCTGGTAATCGAACAGTGCCCGGATGTTATCCTTTGCAAGCTGTGGATGAAATGCGCAGACTCCCACCGCCTGCTTCCAGGAATCCCATGCCCACATTCCGATAAAATACTGATAGGATGTGGACGGCACTACGCCATCATGCCGGATTGCTCCAGCAGCGCTTTGCCAGTTGGTCATCAAGGTCTCGATTGCTTTGACTGCTGCCCTTCGATAACTGATCTCTGCCTCATGACCCGAAAAGGTCTTTTGCAGATAATCTTCCCAGCGATTTGCTGAAGCTAAAAAAACATTCTCTCCATTTTGAAGAATCCAAGCTGCCTTTTTCTGTTCTGTTTTTGCTTCTTCTGCGGTAAAGGTAAATCTGTGCGTTTCAAAAGTCTGAAAGCTTCCTTTTGCCGGCAAGAAAACTGCATTTTTTGTTCGGGACTGGTAAGCATTTCCCTGCTCATTTACCGTTGTTACAACCTGTATGTCGTGCGCGATCACAAAGCAGTTTTCATGAGAGGTCAGATAATTCCACCGATTTCGAATAGTTTCAAAAGTCACCTTCACTCCAGTTTGGGTAGAAGAAAGTCTGGTTCCCATTGCAAAACGATTTGGTTCTTCATCACTTGTACCAAATTTTTGATTAATCGTTCCCTCCCAGCAAAGGTGGATCTGCTTTTGCTGCTGCGTTTTATTTTCAATAGTCTCACAGATGAGCGCTGTTCGGTTAGTCGCAAAAACCAGTTCCAGAGTCAATGCAATTTCATCCATATCGTAGTGCTGCACCAGTCTTCCCGGATAGGACACTCCTTTTTGCCGGGCATCTTTCAGCTGATATTCCTTTCCGGTTTCATCCATAATTTTGATATGACTGATTGCTCGTGAAAGATTGACCGGATATTCTTCCGCGATAATAACCGGACCTGCAAAACCGCCTAAAAGTCTATCCTCCCCCTGCTTTGGCAGATAATATCCATGCCATGCACCAAGATCGGAGAAATGATTATACTCGTTGGTGTTGTATGTTCCGTACAGCACCTGTTTTGGATCTGCCGCCAGATTCAGTACGTTTGGATAGCTTTCGGTAAGTTTTCCAATTTTCTGTTTTGTCACTTTATTTTCCTGCATAAAAGTTCCTCTCTTTCCCGATTTTCTTTCAGTATATCGAACTTTTTAAGCAAACTCAAGGGCAAAAAAAGGACAGCCCGCAGGCTGTCCTTTTAAAATCAGCATATTCTTATACGTTTAATTCTGCATGCTCGCCAAGGATATCCTTGTTTGCTTCCAGAACAGGGTTTACACATTCATTTAAGAATTCTGTTACCTGTTTTGGTGCGCGTCCGGTAAAGTTTACTGGATCAAGGATGGAAACGATTTCCTCTTTCTTGAGGTTAAACAGCGGGTCAGCAACAATGCGGTCGATCAGGTCGTTTTCGCCGCCTTCTTCTTTTACAACACGAGCTGCTGCCTGAGAATGAACACGCAGCTGTTCATGCAGTACCTGACGGTCTCCGCCCTTCTTAACTGCAGACATCATGATGTTTTCGGTTGCCATGAATGGCAGCTCTCTCATCACTCTCTGATGAATAACTTTTGGATAAACTACCAGTCCATCACAGATGTTGAGCATGATGTTGAGAATGGAGTCAACACCCAGGAATGCTTCTGCAACCGAGATTCTCTTGTTTGCAGAGTCATCCAGAGTTCTTTCAAACCACTGAGTACCTGCGGTGATTGCCGGGTTAAGGGTATCGATCATAACGTATCTTGCCAGAGAGGTGATACGTTCGCTTCTCATTGGGTTGCGTTTATATGGCATTGCGGAGGAACCGATCTGATTTTTCTCGAATGGTTCTTCCATTTCTTTAAAGTTCTGCAGCAGACGCATATCGTTGGAGAATTTGCTTGCAGACTGTGCAACTGCACTCAGATTGGAAAGAACATAGTAGTCGATCTTTCTGGAATAGGTCTGACCGGATACTGGAACGCATCCATCAAAGCCCATTTCATTTGCGATCATCTGTTCTGCTTTTTTGCATTTTTCTTCATCGCCGCCAAACAGCTCCATGAAGCTTGCCTGTGTGCCGGTGGTACCTTTGGAACCCAGCAGTTTCAGAGATTTGATTCTTGCTTCGATTTCCTGTTCGTCCATCAGCAGCTCATTGATCCACAAAGTTGCACGTTTGCCCACGGTGGTCAGCTGTGCTGGCTGGAGGTGGGTGTAAGCAAGACATGGCATATCTTTGTATTCATTTGCAAATTTAGCCAGCATTGCGATTACATTGAGCAGCTTTCTGCGGACGATCTCCAGACCTTCGCGCATGATGATGATGTCGGTGTTGTCGCCAACATAGCAGCTGGTCGCACCCAGATGGATAATGCCTTTTGCATTTGGACACTCGCAGCCATAAGCATAAACATGGCTCATTACATCGTGACGAACCAGTTTTTCTCTTTCACGGGCAACCTCATAGTTGATGTTTTCTTTGTTTGCCTCAAGCTCTGCAATCTGTTCATCTGTGATATTGATTCCCAGTGCTTTTTCTGCTTTTGCCAGTGCAATCCAGAGTTTTCTCCAGGTCTTGAATTTGTTGTCCTGAGAAAATACATACTGCATTTCTTCACTTGCATAACGGGAAGAGAACGGGCTCTCATATGCATTTGTGCTCATTATAACATTCCTCCATACTTCTCTTTGGCAGTTTCCTCTTTTTATTCCACGTTGTTTTGAGGATTTTCTTTCCTTTTTAGTTTATCAATCTCTTCTCTGATTGTCAATTTATTTTGACTGCTGACAGAAAAAAACATCTTTTTTTCTTTTCTTCTTGTTTTTGACAGTTTAAGTGCACATTTTTATTTTATCAAACAATACTTCTTTTGTTCATTTTTCTTTGATTTTTCTCTTGACAAAGCTCATTTGATATGGTAATCTTATCTCAAACAAGTGAGTTAGCAATTGCTAATCACAAATTAATACAGGAGGTTCAGACTATGGGCACATGGATTATTGCTGCAATCCTGCTGATTCTGGCAGTTTTGGCAATTCGAAATATTATAAAAACACGTAAGGCAGGAGGCTGTTCCGGATGCTCGGGAAGCTGTGGCGGCGGATGCTCCTGTTGTTCCCACGCTGCAAATCACACAAACGATACCCACTAACTTTTTATAGATAACCCATTTTTTTATTCCTTCTTCTTAAAGACAGGCTCCGTTTATAAAAAAACGGAGCCTGTCTTCATTTTACAAAGATTATACTGCCTTTTTAAGCCAAACTCTGTCAGCAATCCGGCAAGCAACCCAGCCAAATAGCCAACCTAACAGTCCTCCACAGAGAACATCCGTTGGAAAGTGAACATACAGATACAATCTAGAAAATGCGACACAAAAAGCCAAAATCAAAGCAATGATCGACCATTTTTTAAAAGTATCGCGATAGTTCCAAAAAACACTGGCACAGGCAAAGGAAGCCATTGTGTGCCCGGATGGAAAAGAATAGTCCTTCAATGGCTTTATCAACAGCTCTATTCCTTCCATTAAGTCATAAGGTCGAATCCGAGCCACTAACGGTTTAAGCAGTAAATTTCCAAAAATCAGGCAAAAGGTCAATCCGCCCAGCAACGCAATTCCTGCACGACGATATTTTTTTCTGCACAGCAAAAAAACTGCCAGTAGTCCAAAGAAGATTCCTCCATTGCCAAGCGCTGTAATTAGGGGCATCAAAAAATCCAGAAAATCCCCTTTGATATGCTGCTGAATCCAATCGAGCACTGCAAAATCAATCTTCTGTATCCATTCCATCCAGGTCATCCTTTCTTTTTCCCATTTTCCTTTTTTCTCAAATTGTGATAAGATAGTAATCGTATTATCTTGTCATGTTTTGGGGGACTTATTTATGCAGGAATATTTTGCAGAAGTTTCTCTGCCGATTCGAGAGTTGGTGGAGTTTGTGTTGGCAAGCGGCAGCATTGATAATCGCTACGGCGGCGGAGACTTATACCAGCGTGCCAACGAAGGTTCCCGTCTGCACCGAAAGTTGCAGCGCCAATCCAAAACAGAATATGGTGACCGCTACCACTCCGAGGTGGCACTGTCCGACGACCGCGTGGAAAACGGCATCCTGTACCACATTTTTGGACGTGCCGACGCCATCCTCACCGATTCAGAGGGAACCATTATTGAGGAAATCAAAACCACTGAACTTCCTCTGTCCTCTTTAAGCGGTGACCCCTCCTCAGCCGGATACCGTCCGCTGCATTGGGCACAGGCAAAATGCTATGCCTTTATCCTCTCCCAAAAAGAAAAGCTTTCTTCTGTCCGCGTCCGCCTGATCTATTGTCAGGTGGAAACGGAAGAAACGATTTCGTTTACGCAAATTTTTTCTACACTTGAGCTTCAAACCTTTTACACCGGACTGCTGCAGGCTTACCGCCGCTGGGCTGTTATGCGGTTTGAATGGACCCAGATTCGCGACAAAAGCGCCAGAGAACTTCCCTTCCCATTTGAGTCCTACCGCGCCGGTCAGCGACAGATGGCTGCTGTCATTTATCGCGCCGCTGCTGCTGGTTCCCGCGTTTTATGTCAGGCGCCTACGGGAATCGGCAAAACAATTTCCTCTCTTTTTCCTTCTATCAAAGCAATGGGGGAAGGACTTGTTTCCCATCTGTTTTATCTGACTGCCAAAACCTCCACCCGCGCTGTTGCGGAGGAAGGTTTTTCCCTCATGCAGCAAAAGGGACTGAGACTCAAGCGGGTGACCCTTACTGCAAAGGACAAAATCTGTTTTTTGCCGGAACGCCTGTGCAATCCGGATGACTGCCCCTATGCCAAAGATTACTTTGACCGGATTCAGGATGTCCTGTTTGAGATGCTGGAAAAAGAGGACTCCTTCACCCGCCAGACTATCGAGCACTGGGCAAAGGAAAAAACGCTCTGTCCTTTTGAATTGGGGCTGGATCTCTCCTCCTGGTGCGACGCCATTATTTGTGACTACAACTACCTGTTTGACCCAGTTGTCTACCTCAAGCGATTTTTCGACCATCGGGACAGATATGCTTTTCTGATTGATGAGGCACACAACCTGCTCGACCGCGCACGCGGAATGTACTCTGCCATGCTGCAAAAATCCGATGTGCTCACCTGCAAAAAGCTGGCAGAGCCGCTCTTTAAGCCACTTTCCAAAAGCCTTAACACGCTCAATCGGGAAATGCTTTCCCTTAAAAAGCAGATTCTAGCTCAGGGAGATAATTCCGAACACTCTCTTTCCTTCCCATCCATCCCCAAACCGTTTTGGAAAGCAGCGCAAAACACCCTTTCTTGCTGTTCTCAGTTTCTGGAAGAACGGCGGCAAAGCCGAAAATACACTCTCTTTCAAGTGGAGGAAAACATTCCCCAGGAAATCCTGCAATTTTATTTTGACCTGCGGTTCTTCCTGCGAATTGCCGAACTTGCAGACACCGAAGAATTACAGCATAAATTCTGTTTTTTTGTCAGTACCAAAGGCAGTCAGGTCACGGTAAAACTCCTTTGCCTCGATCCTGCCCCCATGATTGACAACCGCATGAAGCTCGGACAGACTACCGCGCTGTTTTCGGCGACTCTGTCCCCTCCCTCTTATTATAAAACGGTGCTGGGCTGCGATCATCCTCAAGAAAAGACAAATTCCTACTCTTTTCCTTCCCCATTCTCGCAGGAAAACCTCTGTCTGCTGGTCTGTGGGCAGATCAACACCCGCTGGGCAGCAAGGGAGGAAAGCCTTGTCCCCATCGCGCAGCTGATTCACCAGATGGTCAGCGCCAAAAAAGGAAACTATCTTGCTTACTTTCCTTCCTATCAGTATCTGGAAAAGGAAGCGGAGGTCTTCTCAAAGCTCTATCCTAATATCCGTCTGATCTGCCAGTCGCCACAGATGGACGATCAGGAGCGTGCTGATTTTTTGCAGCAGTTTGATCATCCCGATTCTTCCCCTGCGCTGCTCGGATTTGCCGTTCTGGGTGGGATCTATTCCGAAGGGGTGGATCTAAAAGGGGAAAAACTGCTCGGTACCGCGATTATTGGAACGGGACTTCCCAAAGTCGGAACAGAACAGGAAATCTTGCGGGATTACTACCAACAAAAAAACAATCAGGGCTACGATTTTGCCTACCGCTACCCCGGCATGAACAAGGTGCTTCAGGCAGCTGGCCGGGTTATCCGCGGACAGAATGACCGCGGTGTAGTGCTTCTGCTGGATGATCGGTTTTCCACTCCTGCTTATCTCCGGCTCTTCCCCGAACACTGGCACCATGCCCGTATCGTCTATGACAACGATGGGTTATCTAAAATCCTTCATGATTTCTGGTCAGAATCTTCTATAGATTAATTCATCTTAAAACATGGGAGATCTTTTGTATGAGAAAATGGTATATTAGACTTTTCATTCTAATAGCATACTGTATTCCCTATACTTTCCCTGCCGTTTACGGTGATGCGATGTATCGCACCATGCTCCTTTATGGTGTCATGGCTGTGGCGTTCTTTGTGTTGTATCGTCTTTGTATCCGAAGTCATAACGTCGTTGTTTTCTTCATTGGAAACATACTGAGCCTTCTTATTTCTCTTTTAACAGCTCGTCTGACTCATCTGGAAAAGATGGAGTGGTATTTTAAGCCGTTTACCTCACAATCCCTGCTTTTGACGATTTCCATTGCTGTATTTGCAATTCAACTGATCGCCGCCGCAATCTACTTTCGAAAACAAAAACATTAGCTTATCTTTCCCCATCCACATTCCAGCGCAAAATTCTTCCTACCGGGCAGCCATACTCTCTGGCTGCCTTTTTTGCGGATTCATATTCGATGGTCGTCTTGCTGATTCCTTCAAAGCTGCACCGTTTCCCTTTCAGCTCTCCCCATGGAGATTTTACCGTTACCGCCTCACGCTGCATTACCGCGCGGTCAAAATAGTTCCAGCGCACACCGATGGTCGAGGTGTCCTGCATCAAAATCTTTGCAAACTTCTGTTCCTCGCCCTTGCCGCACAGGACGTTGAGCATCACCGCAGGGCGATTTTTCTTCATTTGAATTGGGATAAAGAACACATCCTTCGCGCCCTCTTCCAGCAGCTTTTCCATCGCCCAGCCCAGCTCCTCGCCAGTGGAATCATCAATGTTGCAGCTGAGAAGCGCAACTTGTTCTGTCTGCGGTTCTTCTCCGATGACAACAAGGACCGAAAAGGTTTCGCCGACCTCTTCTTCTGCCAAAAGCACCTTAACAGGCTCTGTTTTTGGGATAAATTCCACCTCAATCCCAGACTGCTTGATCTTTTCAAGCTCCTCGAGCATCCCGGCATCGTCTTCTTCTCCTGCTGACACACATACCTCTACCCCAAGCTCTGCTGCACGCTGAATTGCTGTAAATTCACCAAAACAGAGCGGCTCTATGAAAACCTTTTTAATCGAAAGATTTTTTAGTCCCTCTGCAAGAGAATCTATCTTTTTCCCAATGAGCTTTTCCAGAACTTTCCTGCACTCTTGCGCACCCAATCTGGATTTTTTTCCTTTTAAAAAGAATGTTGTCTTCACTAGGATTTCCTCCCAAATAATCGATCATACAAGACAAGCCACCAATCCTTGCGGAAAAGTGGCTTGCATTTTTTGCTTTTGTATTTTTGTTTAGAACTCTGCGGAACCGGTTGTTCTTGGGAATGGGATAACGTCGCGGATGTTGCCCACACCGGTGATGTACATGATCAGGCGCTCAAAGCCCAGACCATAACCTGCATGTTTTGTGCCGCCGTATTTGCGCAGATCCAGATACCAGGAGTAGTCCTCCTCTTTGAGACCCAGCTCACGGATACGATCAAGCAGAACATCGTAACGCTCTTCACGCTGGCTGCCGCCGATGATTTCGCCGATACCTGGAACCAGAAGGTCTGCAGCTGCAACAGTCTTGTTGTCGTCGTTTAAGCGCATATAGAATGCTTTGATTTCCTTTGGATAATCGGTAACGAAAACAGGTTTCTTAAAGAGCTTCTCGGTGAGGTATCTCTCGTGCTCGGTCTGGAGATCGCAGCCCCAGTATACTGGATATTCAAACTCATCCTTGTGCTCTTCCAGCAGTTTAACTGCCTCAGTGTATGGCAGACGGACGAAGTCGGAATTTACGATATGGTGCAGACGCTCGAGCAGTTCCTTATCATAGAACTGGTTGAAGAATGCCATTTCCTGTGGACACTGTTCCATAACATAGGACAGAACATATTTCATCATGTCCTCTGCCAGGTTCATCATGTCGTTGAGGTCTGCAAATGCGATTTCCGGCTCCATCATCCAGAATTCAGCTGCATGACGGGTGGTGTTGGATTTTTCTGCACGGAAGGTTGGACCGAAGGTGTAAACATTGGAGAATGCCATTGCCATACACTCTGCTTCCAGCTGTCCAGAAACGGTCAGACTGGTTGGTTTACCAAAGAAGTCCTGGCTGTAATCAACCTTGCCGTCCTCGGTGCGTGGTGGATTTTCCATATCCAGAGTGGTAACATGGAACATTTCGCCGGCGCCCTCACAGTCACTGCCTGTAATCAGTGGAGTATGTGCGTAAACAAAGCCGCGCTCATTGAAGAATTTGTGGATTGCAAATGCTGCTACCGAACGAACACGGAATACTGCGCTGAAGGTGTTGGTTCTCGGTCTCAAATGAGCGATGGTGCGCAAAAATTCAACCGAATGACGTTTTTTCTGAAGCGGATAATCTGGGGTGGAAAGTCCTTCGATTGCGATTTCGTCAGCATGGACTTCATATGGCTGTTTTGCTTCCGGTGTCAGAATCAGCTGACCTTTTACAACAATGGAAGCACCAACGTTGAGCTTGCTGATTTCATTAAAATTTTCCACCTTGCTATTTTCAAATACTACCTGCAGATTCTGGAAGCAGGTACCGTCATTCAATTCGATAAAGCCCAGGTTTTTGGATGTTCGGATGGTTCTGACCCATCCAGCCACAGTCAGCTGCTTATCTGCATATTCTTCTTTGCTGGCTGCGAGCTTTCTCAGTTCTACTCTTTGCATCGTTTTTACCTCCATTTATAATTTATCCTCATAAAAATATGAAAGACACAAACTGGATTCTAGGGACTTCTCGTCCACAATATAGCTTATTATAATACGTTTTGCCGCAATAATCAATCCACTTATCAGACGCTTTTCATAAAAATTTTGCCAAAGATTGTGTTTATCGCAGAAGTGTGATAAAATATCTGTGGATATCACTTAAAGAAAGGATGTAATTTCATTGAAATGTAATATAAAAAAGGATGTCACCTCCAACGCTCTGTATCAGTCTGATCTGGACTGTATCGAAGAGGGTCTGAACCTTCTGGAAGCAGACATCAACGGTTTTCTGGAGCGCAAAAACTTTAAGGAAGTAAGTGAGGAGAACGCTTTGCAGAACCTTGGTTTTATCGCTTCGGTACGCAAACAGCTCGAACACAACCGTCAGTCGTTGAGTCTTAACGAACTGAAAGTTATCTACATCGGCTTAAACTTCCTGCGCGACGATCTGGATGCACCAGCTGACAAACGCAGCGAGAAAAACCGTGACTTAAACGATCGTGAAATCCTCAACAAAAAACAGGATGTCCGCGCTGCACGCCAGAAGATCACCGCGGTATTTACCCGTATGGGTGTCGACATCCAGGCTACTCTGCGTGGCTTCTAATCTTTTTGTCCTTTTTCTGCAAATTAGGGATTGTGCATTGTCGCAAAAAAGAGTATAATAACTTTGAGTTATATTTTGTATTGGAGTAGCGGATTTTTCCCACAGCGGATTGTTTCGCGGCGGGTCCTTCCGCTTTCTTCCTGGAAAGGACTGTGTCAACATGAAAGCAACAGATATCGTAAACAAAGTTGAGCTGGAAGTAGATTACCAGAAACTGATCGAATTAATGAGAGCTGGCCGTCAGGTAGATTTCGTTCTTCCTGCACCAGAAACTGATGGCGACGGCTACCTGACCTGGGATACCGAGTACTGGACCACCGTTGACAACAAACGTTTCATCCGTACCTATTCCCTCAATGGCCGTGTTCTGCGTGACTCCACCACCCACAACATCTACGACCTGGAAAACGACTTCAAACCGGAAAAAGCTGCTCAGATCCGCATCAGCTAATTTTTCTAAGAACTCTGGACGATACCTTGTGAAAGGTATCGTCTTTTTTATTACAAGGAGGTTTTCTATGAAACTGGACACGTTATATACCGAGCGATTGATTCTTCGTCAATTTTCTAAAGAAGATTTAAAAGACTACACAGCTATTATGACAAACCCTCAGGTCACCTGCTTTTTAGGCACCGGAAAGGAGAAAACTCCGGAAGATGTCCGTCAGGTACTGATTCATTTTCAGAATTGTCTTGATAAAAACGGTTTTGGTGTATGGGCAGTTATTTTAAAGGAAAGCGGGAAACTGATCGGGCATTGTGGTTTTCTACCCTTGGAAAACGGGGAGGATGTCGAGCTTCTCTATGCTTTTGATCCTTCCTCATGGGGGAAGAAAATCGCTTCGGAAGCTGCTTGCATTTGTCTAGACTATGCTCAAAAGAACTATCACTGGGATTTTGTTTATGCACTTGCCTATCCCGAAAACACTGCTTCTATTCGTGTTTTGGAAAAACTCGGATTTACTCCAGATGAAAAAGTATTATGTTTTGGGAAGCTTTTAAACCAATTTTCGTACAAATTATGATCATTTCTTCTTCAATCTTTCTTTACAAAAGTGACCACTATTGTTTAAATACAGGTTATACACAATACATATTTTGTCAGTATACTTAGGTCAAACAAAAGAAAAGAGGTGTTGATGGAATAAATTATTCTTCCTTCTAATATTTTTTATATGGATATATTTTTCTTCGTCGGTTCTTTTTTTAAAAAATAGAACAACTGTTAGCCCATTATGTGGACGGAACACCGGCATAGTGGGCGGGGCAGACTAACTATTCTCTTCCACAAAATGGGATTTGATGCAGTACTAGTGATGTATTACTAGCTGCCGGGGTTTTTATCTCCGTATAGATTTATTTTGATATCTTCAATATTTTCTTCATAATACTCTCCTGAAAATCCGTGCTGCAATCAGCGCGGATTTTTACTTTGCTCACCCTTCGTTTTCCAAGGTATAGCGCAAAAATTTTGTTTCATCGACGCGCACTGTACCAAGCTTTACTATACGTACCGTTCTGGGATTTTGGGGCGGCACAAAGGGCTTGATATCCGACACATGGATTTTTTTCTGCTTTTGGGTGTCCTTTTTACAGGCATCCCTTTTTCTATCTTCTAATTCCCTTTGCCAATGCTCGCAGTAAAACTTCAGATCCAGAAGAAAATCCTCCTTTCCCACAGAAATCGCCTGCTCCCTGCTGATTCCCCGCAGGATGGCCAGCCGCTGTGTCAGGAAGGGGGAATTGCTGCTGAGCTGCCGCGCTTCCTGCGCCGCCGTATCCCAGTAGACATACAGTGTAACCGGCTGGTAATACGCAAAACCCGTCCGCTCAAACGCGGTATACAGAAATTCTGTTTTTTCCCCGCGCGGCAAATGGAAAAAGCGGTAATCGCAAAGATTCCGCTGCGGCATCCCCATTTCAATGCAGTACTGGTTGTGGCTTAACAGGCTATACTGGGTCGCCAGATCCAGCTGTTCAAAGGTACATTCAGTCAAGCCTTCTTCCTGTTGTAACCAGAAAATGATCTGCTCGGTTGTTTTGGGAGAAACATTCAGCCGCTCCGAGCCGACTGTGAGCCAGCCGCTGGCGAGCATAGCATGAAGCACCTGTGGTGTCATATCATCTTCCCCTCCTTATTTTTCTTACTCTTTCACGATATACGTCCCCTATTTTTTCCTTTTCCATATTGTACTACACTTTTATGATGTGCTCAACACATTACAAAACAGCAGCACTTCTTCATTACACCTAACAAACTCTTTTCCTTTTCGTGCCCCTTCCAGAAACACTTTTTTCGCCTCCAGCATAGAGTGGTAATGCCGTAAAGTATTTTCGGCACTGGTTACCAGTAATCTATGAAAACGAGGTGGAATCCATGTCATACTACGATTCATGCTGCAATCCATGCTGCTGTAACCCATGCTGCAACCCATGTCAGTCCAACCCCTGCTGCTCCTGCAACTGTGGTGGAAGCGCTGCTTCCGGCACACAGCCGGCATTCATCTGTGCAAACGGTACGATGAATGATTTTGCAAGATGCACGCTCGCACGTTACGATCAGCTTTCCTATGATCTTGACACCATGCCTGCATGCTCGACCATCTGTTCTTCCTTCATTCCTTCCGGCTGCCTGTGCGGCTGTAACCGTCCAACAACTCTTCCTTCTTTCCCCTGCCTGCCAAACTGTCTGCCAAATTGTTCTCAGGGCTGCACACAGAACACCAACAATTGTTCTTCCTGCGCTCCAAGCTATTTAAACTCTGTCAACGAAGCAGAACAGTCTGTAACTACCCAGTCTCCTGTTCTGTTCTCCACTGACAGACTGGCAAGCGGTAACTGTATCCAGCATACAGCAGGTACTGCAAACTTTACTTTAACCTGTCCTGGTGTTTACTTAATTCAGTATAATGCCAACGTTGAACCGGACAGCGGCAGCAACGTCGCACTCTCTCTGGGACTGCTTTCCGGCGGTTCCGTCATCCCAGGTTCCGAATCAGCAACCACTGTTGCTTCTACCGGTGAGCTTGGTTCCATGAGTGCATCTACCATCGTTACTGTTCCATGCGGAACGACCGGAACAATCGCTCTGTCCAACACTTCAGGCGAAACAACCAAAGTAACCAACGCAAATATCCTGATTACCAAAATCATGTAGCTTCATCCTGTTCATCCAAACAGCTGGCATCTTATACAGATGCCGGCTGTTTTTTCTGTTAACAAATATTATCAAAAAAAATTATTTTAGGATTGAATTTTATAAGGAATGACATTATAATGAAAATGGTCCTAAAAATATTTCAGGAAACAATATTTCACGTGTTTTTAAAATATTTTATGTATTTATGAAAAAATTGCAGAAGGGATGGAGCTATTATGAAATCAGTAAACGCTTTGCTGGAATATATGAAACAGCATGATATGGATGCTTTCTTTCTGGCAAAAAAACAGAACATCCGCTACATCAGTGGATATACCGGAGATGATTCCTATCTCGTCATCACCAAAGATCACTTCTATTTCCTGACGGACCCTCGCTATACCGAGCAGATTTCCATTGAATGTCCGGGTTATGAAATTGTGCTGTGGAAAAACTACGGCTCCATCGGAGAATGTGTTGCTGAAATCGCGAAAAAAGAACACATCAACTCCCTTGCTTTTGAGGCAGACACCTTAAACTATCTGTTCTATTCCCAGCTGGAAAAGAACGTAAAAGCAACACTGGTTCCAACCACCAATGTTGTGGAAACCTTCCGTTCCATCAAAACCCCGCAGGAAATCGAGTATCTGCGCGCTGCCTGCGAGATCTCCTGCCGTGCGTTTGAACACATCCTAGGCGACATCCGTGTCGGTGTTACTGAAAAAGAACTGGCTGCAAAACTTTCCGCCTATATGGTTATGGAAGGTGCTGATACCCAGCCATACGGCAACATCCTGATTTCCGGTGCAAGAACTTCCCTGCTGCATGGCATTCCATCTGGCAAAGCAATCGAATACGGCGACTTTGTTCTGATGGATTTTGGTTGTCAGTTTAACGGATACCTTTCCGATATGACCCGTACCGTTGTGGTCGGACGCCCAACTGACAAACAGCGCGAAGTATACGAGCTGGAGAAAAAAATGCTGGAAGATTCTCTGGAAAAAATGAAAGCCGGCGTTCCGCTCAAAGAGGTATATGAAGCTTCCATTCAGGCAGTAAAAGATACCGAATACTATCAATACATTTACAGCGGAATTGGACATGGCATCGGTATGTTCGTTCACGAAATTCCATTTATGGGACCAAACAGCACCGAGCTTCTGGAAGAAAATTCGGTTCGAACCATTGAACCTGGTATTTATATTCCAAACTGGGGTGGCGTCCGCATTGAAGATCAGATCCTGATCACCAAAGACGGATATGAAAATATGATTTCCACCACCCACGAATTGATTGAACTGTAAAACCATCCATTTACATACAGGATGAAATTATCTCAGGAGGGATTTACCATGACTACCAACGAGAAGATCGCCAAAATCAGGGAACTGATGAAGCGCGATCAGATTCAGGCTCTGATCATCCCAAGCGGTGACCCACATATGAGCGAATACTTTTCTGACCACTGGAGAACTGGCACCTATATCTCCGGATTCACCGGTGAGGCTGGAACTTGGGTAATTACAACCGAAATCAGCGGTCTGTGGACAGACGGAAGATTCTATGTTCAGGCACAAAATCAGCTTGCTGGAACCGAAGTTGTACTGTTCCGTGCTTCCGAGCCAGACTGCCCAAGCTATACACAGTATCTGCATGATACTCTGCCGGAAAACAGCGTTGTTGCATTAAACGGCAAACTGTTTAACGTCGATCAAATCAACCAGATGAAAGATCTGTTTACTGACAAGGATATTTCCATTGATATCACCAAAGACTACGGCAACGATGTCTGGGAAGATCGTCCGAAAGAAGAGTTCACTCCGGTATATTATCTGGACGAAAAATACAGCGGCAAAACTGCTGCACAGAAAATTACCGAAGTAAGAGAAGCTCTGGCAGAAAGTGGCTGTGATGCTCTGGTTGTTTCCCGTCTGGACAACACCAACTGGCTGTTCAACGTTCGTGCACTGGACGTTCCAACCAGCCCACTTGCAACTTCTTATGGATTTATCTCCAAAGATTCTGCTGTTTTGTTCCTCAGCCTTTCCTGCCTGTCGGAGGAAGCAAAAGAAACTCTCTCCAAAAATGGCATCTGCGTAAAAGAGTATGAGGAAATCTATTCCTATCTGGAAAATCTGGACACTCAGGCAACTGTTCTCTGCGATGAAAAAGAAGTTAACTACATGCTTTACAACGCAATGGAGAAAAATCACAACCTGATGCTTGTTCCGGGAACCAGCCCAATCCCAATGATGAAAGCAATCAAAAACGAAACTGAGATTGCAAATACCTATACAGCTTACCTCAAAGATGGCTGTGCAGAAGCAGAATTCTTTGGATGGCTGTTTGAGGCTCTGGAAAACGGAGAAACTCTGACCGAGTGGGATTGCTCGGAAAAGATTGCTTCCTTCCGTGCTGCACAGGGCAACTATGTCAGCGAAAGCTTTACCGCTATCATGGCATACCGCGACAATGCTGCTATGATGCACTATGCACCAACTCCTGACAACTGCAAGAAACTCAAACGTGCACACCTGTTCCTCAACGACAGCGGCGGTCAGTACTATGAAGGTACCACCGATACCACTAGAACTTTTGCTCTTGGCGAAATCTCTGCTCAGGAACGCCGCGACTTCACAACCTCTCTCAAAGGTGTCATCGCACTTTCCCGTCAGAGATTCCTTGCTGGTTCCACCGGTTCTGATCTGGATGCTATCTGCCGCGGTCAGGTTTGGAGAGATGGTCTCAACTATCGCTGCGGTACCGGACATGGTGTCGGCTACTTCCTGAACGTTCACGAGGCACCTCCGAACTTCCGTGACCGCACCATTGCATTGGAAGAAGGCATGTTCATCACCATCGAACCAGGTGTTTACACCGAAGGCAGCCATGGTGTTCGTACCGAAAACTCGGTTGTTGTCCGCAAGGATATCGAGACAGAGTACGGTCAGTTCTATCGTTTTGAAACCTTTACCGTTGTTCCAATCGATACCGACTGTCTGGATCTTGCCCTGATGAATGACGAGGAAATCCAGTGGCTCAACGATTACCACAAACATGTTTATGAAAAGGTTTCCCCTCTGGTCAGCGAACGTGCAAGAAAATGGCTGGAAAAGAAAACACAGCCAATTTCCCGATAAACAAAAACAGCCCGGCATACTGCAAGAGTATGCCGGGTTTTCGTTTAATCTGTTTATAATAAAAGAGGCAGCCTTCTGCGGCTGCCTCTTTTCTATTTATCCTCTGATTTGGAGCAGTTTCTGCTTGAGTTCTTCTTCGATTCGTCCCAGCTCCACTTCCGCATCTCTGCGCTTCTGTCTGCCTTCTTCCTGGATTTTCATCACTTCGTCCAGAGTAGAAATCAGCGATTCGTTGGTTGCCTTGAGCGTCTCGATATCCACGATACCGCGCTCGGATTCTTTGGCTGTTTCGATAGTCGCCATCTTCAAAGTCTGTGCATTTTTGCGCAGCAGCTCGTTTGTCATGTCGGTCACTTCACGCTGTGCCTGTGCTGCCTGCTGGGAATGGGTCACGCCCAGAGCAAGCACCATCTGGCTTTTCCAAAGCGGAATGGTGTTGACGATGGTGGACTGAATCTTTTCACTCATCAGGGTATCGTTATTCTGCACCAGTCGAAGCTGCGGCGCCATCTGGATGGAGATCATGCGGGTCAGTTCCAGATCATGCAGCTTCTTCTCAAAGCGGTCGCACAGAGCTGCCAGATCATTTGCTGCCTGCGCGTCCTCTGGAAGGTTGGTCTGTTTTGCCTTTTCAATCAACTGGGCAAGCTGTGTTTGGCGCACTTCTGCCAGTTTTTTCTGACCTGCCAGAATGTACATCGAGATTTCCTTAAAATAGGTTTTGTTTAACTCATACATCTTGTCCAGCATTGCCACGTCTTTAAGCAGAGTTACCATATGATTTTCCAGACCGTTGACGATCTGGTTGATGTTTGCTTCTGCCTTTGCATATTTTGCCTTCATGGAGTTAAGCTTGTTGGTGTTTTTCTTAAAGAAACCAAAGAAGCCCTTTTCCTCTTCCTCGTCAAAGTTCTTAAGCTCGGTGACAACTCCACTAAGCATCTGACCGATTTCACCAAGGTCCTTGGTGCGCACATTTTCCAGCGCACTTTCAGAAAAGTCCGCCATTTTCTTCTGTGCGCCAGCTCCGTACTGCAAAATCATACTAGAATTGGTAAGATCAATCTGTGCTGCAAAATCGTTTACCATTTTGCGTTCCTGCTCAGTAAGCATGCTTTCATCAAAAACAGGCTTTGGTTCTTCTTTTACTGGAGCCTGTGTCTGCTGCGCCTGCACCAATTCCGGAGCAGGTGCTTCCGGGAACGGATCAAAGGTCAATGTTGGCTGTACAGAATTGTTTGGATCATATGTATTGCTCATAAAAGCTTCCTCCTAAAACAAAACTCTTTTAGTTTCTGGTGACGTTCTGATCAAACTCCGATCCCATCAAACCTTCCTGTTTGAGCATGGTTTCCAGCACAGAAATATCGGAACTTACATCCAGAACTTCATCGGTAAAAAGCTGATCCAGCAGATTTTCAAACGCAAGATTGATGGTATCAAGCGTTTTTTCAATCTGTTCTTTAGCAGTTTTGATATTTTCTCCCTGAATAGGCTGATTATCAAATTCCTCATAGGAATTTAATAATTTCAATGTCGTCGGCAGATAATAATTCATCAGTCGACGGATATCTGGCAGTTTTTCCGGATGATCCTCAACCTGACTAAAAATCTTGTCCACAATCTGCTCAAGACGGAACATCTTGTTTGAAATTTCTTCGCCCTCGATGCGGTCATTTGCCTGACGGATCTGTTCGATCATCTCTCTGCCCTGTCGAATTGCTGCTGCAAGCTCCGGACTTTTTGCCATTACCTGGGCTTCCCGTTCCTGCTGGGCTTTCATCGCTGCCTTCTGCGCTTCTTCACGCTCTTTTCTCTGTCGTTCTTCCTCCTGCTGGCGCTGTTTTGCCTGCTGCTGGACATAACGGTATTGCTGGTAAATTTCGTCGGTGAGCATCAGGCAGGTTTTTTCATCGTCCAGATGTGCCTGCGGCAATGCCTTCTTCTGGATCATTTTCTGCAGATCCTTTAAGATAAATGCCTTATCTCTACCGCTTTCCTGAACCAGCATATCGATTGGGCAGAACTGTCCCTTTCCAATAATTTTCAGATATTTTTTAAGGCGGGCACTCCTGTTAAGCAGCGAGATTCCCTTGGCGAGCATCCCGCCCGAAACGGCAATCAGAACAAGCAAAATCCCTGCTACTACAAAAAATGAAGTGCCAAACATCTGCATAATGGAAGTAAGCCATGCTGTTACGAGCAAAAACAGGGTAAAAATACCCAGACCAATTCCGCCAAAAACGGTGAACAATACACCGGATACACTGAACGTTTTGTATGGCTGTATCTTGACTGTATTTTTGCTCTGATTTGATCCATAATGATTGTTGTTATTTTGTGCATAGTCGCTTTTAGACACATGTTTTTTCTCCGCATGGTAACGGTCTGCACTTTCCTTCTTTTGATACGGGTCAGACCCCCATGTTCCGGAGCGACCGTTCTTTTCATTGTTAAAACGGCCTTCTGAACAATAGGAAGAAAACTCTCTCTTGACATCGTCTGCCATATTCTTAAAGTCTCTTTTGATATTTTCCATTTCTTTGGAACGAGAAAGCTCTTCAATCTTTCTGCGTACCTTATATTCAAAATCCTCTGGCATGGCAGGGTTCCTCCATTCATCCTCATTTTTATTCTCATTATAGAACATTTTTCCGTAAAGTACAAGAAGCATACGCCTGCATCAAAATAATTAAGGATTTATTTAAAATATCAAAAATCTCTTCCAAAACCCACAGAATCTTCTTTTCTCCTCTGAAATTGGCGCAAATATTTTTTTTATTTCTGCAAACATTAAAAAGGACATCAAGGACAATGACCGATTTTATATGAAATAGGATTTCCAAATAAAAAAACTTTATGAAGTGTGAGGAATTTCAAGGTGAAACCAATTTTTGTCTTTTCCGGAAGGATCTCCCACAGGAGATTTTTTTATGAATCCTGGCGCATATTCAGTGCGCTGTTTTCTGTTCTTGTTATGGGCAGCCTTTGTTTTGCGCTCTATCTTTCCTCCCAGCTTCCCGACCGCTACTACCTTGCCAAAGGAGAAACCTTTTCCATCGGGGACAACAAGATGATACAAGCTGTCAGCAGCAGTTCCTATCCTCTTTCTGTTTATTCCTCTGCAGGGAACACCTTTCAGATGGATTTAAAGCTATTTGGATTAATCAACATTAAGGATGTCAATGTCCAGGTGGTTGATCGTCGCGTCGTTTCTCTGTGTGGTACTCCGTTTGGCATTAAGATGGTAACAGACGGTGTTATGGTAGTGGGAACCGGTAATGTAACCGATATGCAGAGCCAGTCAGTCAATCCCGCCAAAGAAGCTGGAATACAGGAAGGAGATGTCATTCTTTCTGTTAACGGGGAGAAAATTTCTTCCAAAAAACAGCTGACCAAACTGGTCAGCACGTGCGGTGCCACCCCTATTTCCATAACCGTCCGTCGCGGAAACGATCTGCAAAACCTGACAGTGTCTCCCGTAAAGTCCTCGATGGACAACGACTATCATCTGGGGCTGTGGGTACGGGACAGTTCCGCAGGAATCGGAACCATGACCTTTTTTGACCCCAACAACGGCTGTTTTGCCGGACTTGGACATGCAATCTGTGATGTCGACACCGGACAAATCATGCCTCTTTCCCAAGGTGAAATTGTGGAAGCCTCCATTATCGGGATACAGGCAGGCAGCGCCGGATCTCCGGGACAGCTTCAGGGAGCTTTTGTCGCAGACAGCCCGGTCGGTCAGCTGTATCAGAACAGCTACAACGGTGTTTACGGCAAACTTTCTTCCCTTCCTCCTTATTCTCAGACCATCCCAATGGCACAAAGTCAGGAAGTGAAAGAAGGTCCTGTCCAAATCATGACCACTGTGGAAGGTGAAAAACCGCGTCTGTTTGACGCATATATCGAAAAGGTATCACTTTCTCAGGATGAACCTACTAAAAACATGGTCCTGCGAATCACCGATCCAGAGCTTCTGGAATTATCCGGCGGAATTGTTCAAGGTATGAGCGGCAGCCCCATCATTCAGGACGGCATGTTGGTTGGGGCGGTGACTCATGTTTTTGTCAACGACCCGACCCGCGGTTATAGCATCTTTGCTGAAAATATGGACAACACCCTGCTCACTGTAGCAGCACAGACAAACCAGAATGCAGCATAAAAAATCCCCCACCTCTAAAAAAGGTGGGGGTTGTACGTTTTTTATATAATATCTATTTTGCTTTTCCCTCTAAATTTATCCATAAAATACTGTTGTTCTTATTGTGTTATATTGCTTAGAAACAACTATATATTAAATAATACTTGATAGAAAAAATAAAATATCAGATGAAAGTAAGCTCATAACATGTAAACATTGTGGAATAGTCTATTGCAGCATTTTTTCCCATTACAAAAAGTGAAGTAGAAAGTGCATCACAACGCTTTTCCTCTTTTGACACAATAGTAACAGAATCCAAATCATTGTTCACAGGATAACCTGCTGGCCGGGAACCGATTGCAACAATGTTCCCACTCAAATTCAATAAGGCAGAAGTAACACCTGCTTCTTAAAGAATCTCAGCAACCTTATCACTGGCATATCCTTTACCTACCGCATCCAAATCCAACATCATACCAGGATTCAGGCAATCAGAAAAAACGAAAAGAACCTTTTCACTCTGTTTTCATCTCCTGTCTCTTTCCAATTTTGCGAACACCTGACGCACAATAGTGACCAATCAAAACAAATAGTTCCATCATTGCCAGATAATCTGCAAAAAATAATACAAGTGGTTGCTCATAGTCAAAAAATACAAACTGTGTCCGAAGAAAAAGATAATTTGGAATTCCATGTCGTATAAAAGCAAAGATACCATACACGGCAATTGAAACTGCTATCATACGCAGTAACAAAACAGAACCCACATTTTTTCTCTTACAGAGTTTGCGAACCACACCCATCATTACATTCCAGTGTATACCAAGATGGAAAGAGAAAAAGACAAGATTCCAATATACGCAGAGCATATGCAGCATCCGTCCAAAGCTACGACCTGTACTGATGGAAAGAAAGGAAAATACCTGGCGGGAGATTAGCACTGAGCTAATTATCGTACCTGTCATTGTAATAAAAATCACAAAGACACAAAGTATTTGTAAAATGCGAAAGGGCGTAAACCTGCCGTGAAACAAATTCCTGGTCCAGCTCCAATTTAAGATATGATGTAAAATAAACATTCCAAACATACCAATTCCAATCCATTCGTGAGCTGTTCTACCAATCAATTCAAAAGCCATGAGCAGCATCAAAGTAATGGTCATACTAATATCCAATAAAATTTGGAGCCCCAATTTAGTTTTCATAGCAGCCGCCTCCTGTCGGTTTTTATTTTCGAATAAAATTGGTAAAAACAAATGACTCCTTTGGTGGAAGCGGAACCAATTTGCTGCCAACTTCTTTGCATTTAAGAAAATAAGCTAAATTATGTCCTAAAACCTGCATGCTTTGCATTCCCTCAAGGCCATGCTTGACTTCATCGGGGGTTGTTCCATGAACCATATTCCAGTAACGCGATGTAATAATAGGCATCTGCATTAACCCAAAATATTTGTTTATCTGATCCCATGTGACTGTTGTACCAGCTCCGCGTGCGGAAATTACTGCCGCTGCCAGTTTCAAATAAAATCTTCCCTCACCACCGTTCAGATCCGCATAAAAAACTCTATCCAAAAAAGATGTCATTCCTCCGGATGCTCCTGCCCAGTGAACCGGACTTCCAAATACAAATCCATCGTAAGTATCTGCCAAATCCAAAAAATCATTGACTGCATCCTGAAATACACAGTGATGAAGTTCACTGCATTTATGACACCCAATACAGCCAGAAAGAGGCTTATTGCCAATCCAAAACATAACACAACATGAAAAAAAGAAAGCCATTTCTTTCTACTCATTGTCTGCCTCTTTAATAGCCCAGTTCTTCCAGCCATGCAGCAACATCGGAAGCTGCATCTGCCACTGTCTGCTCGCTGACAGTAAAACCGTCTTCAATCACAGTAGCACCTGGCTCCAATTCCTCAATCGTTTGGATTGTGCGGGAAAAACGACTTCCATTATGAACATTGAATGGAATAATGGTTTTTCCGGAAAAATCGTACTCATCAAAAAAGCTGTATAACACTTGAGGCATATCTCCCCACCAGTTGGGGTATCCGATAAAAATGGTGTCATACTGATCGAGATTCTCAATATGTGTGGTCAGTTCCGGGCGTGCGTTGTTTGCTTGTTCCTCTGCTGCATAATCGATCAGCTCAGCGCCGTCAGCAGGATAAACCACAGAAGTCTGGATTGAGAATAATTCACCACCCACCTTGTCTTGAATCATATCTGCAACTGCACGAATACGTCCAACGGCCTGTCCATCAATCATGGAATAGCTGGCAGAAGCAATCGCATCCACACCGCTGTTTTCAGCTGCCGTAAAATAGGCAATCAATATATTTTCATTCCCTACTTCTTCATTCCCTACTTCTTCATTCCCTACTTCTTCATTCCCTACTTCCCCATTTCCATCCGTTTGAGAATCAGAATCGGATACATCGGTTTTTTCTGCAGGATCAACGTACTCCAAAGTTAAATCTGATACATCGGTTTCACTTTCCGTACTTGAACTACTGCATGCGTTTAACGACAGCAATAACGCTGTGGTCAGCACTGCTATCAACAATTTCTTTGCAAACATCATGATAAAACGGACTCCTTTCTATCTTTCCTGTTCCTATTCTAAGCTATAAAGTTTCGGTTCTTTCTCCCGTTCATGAGGAAAAGTACATCCTATATTGAAAAAAGCAGCGATTTTATCACTGCTTTTTTCAGTTATATTGCTTGAAAGAGATCACCAATGCTTCTCCAGCCACAAACATTTTGGGGCACCGTTTTATATAAAACTTCCCACTTCATTCTGCTTTTACCTTACGACATACCGAAGCCACAAAGCATTTCCTTCTAATTTCTCTACTTCTTTTAACGTAAATGCAACGGGGGTATGAGCAGGCAAAAAGTCTGCCTGTTCAAAGATAGATACCGAAGTTGTACTGCCATCAGCTACTGGAGCAACCACCAAACTAACCTCATCTATCAGATCTTCCTGAAGAAATGACCAGTTCATTACGCCGCCCCCTGCCACCATGATTTTTTCAATGCCAAACAGACTCTGGAGCTTTTGAAGTAATAGCGTACAATCGAGATATTTTTCCCCCGCAAACAGGTACGATACTCCCTGATTTTGCAGATAAGTCAGATATGGTGCAGATACCCGCTTTGTCAGAACCTCAATTACATGGGCAGCAGTTCGCCCTTTCTTTTTTATGGTTGAAGAGGAAAATGCCAGCTCTCCTTTGGGATCCACAGAAATAATAAAGTTTCCCAAATCTTTTCCTGCCGGATTGATCCAATCAACTAAAGGAACTGATTTCGCTATTTCAGGCAAAGCTGGAGCTGGACCATCCGCGTAGACACCAAGCATGGTTGTTGTGCCATAGAGTGTAGCCTGGCACCCATAAAACTCACGCAAATCGCTATAAGCTTTTAAAGCTGGTGCCGTTTGAGGAAGTTCAAAAAAAGCTCCATCAATCTTACCGTCCAAAGACGCAAGCATATGACAAACAACAAAAGGACGTTTTATCTTTCTTTCCTCCATAGATATCCTCAGCCTTTCTGTTATTACTTTAACGCTGTTCCATCCTTAAACGCATTTCCTACCCGCTCACCCAGCACATGGTAGCCATTATTTGCCGGTTCAAAAGCAATAGGATGGAATTTTGCCATATCCAGATGACCTGTATTATCCAGTACATTCTCATCAATGCTGACATTGATAATCTGACCTATGATATTGCCGTCATCAGTCTCTTTCAGGAATTTGCATTCCAGTGCCACCGGAAGCTCACAGATAATCGGTGCATTTACAAATTCACTTTTTACGGTATGAAAGCCTGATTTTTCGAGCTTATTTTGTTCCGTATTTCCCGAAACAAGACCTACGTAGTCTGCAGAAATTACATGGTCAGCGTCGGCAAACGCTACAGTGAATGCTCCCTTTGCATGGATGTTTTTTGTGGTTTTGTGTCCTGCACTCAGGCAAAGTACAACCTTATCCGAATCATACAGTCCACCCCATGCCGCATTCATGGCATCAGAACTTCCATCCTCGTTATAGGTTCCAATAATCAGTACTGGAAGCGGATAAAACCAAGATTTTTTACCAAAATTTTTTCTCATAACAGCAAGCCCTTTCTTATGATTTATTTTTGCTCATCCACAGGCGGAACCATTTCTGCATACCTTTTCAGCATTTCCGGTGTGCTGGTATAGTAACGTTTCTTCTGATCCATAGCAGAGATCTGCTCCATCTCATCTTGATTCAAAGAAAAATCAAACAGGTCGAAATTGTCCTGGATATGTGCAGGACTCTTGGAACCAGGGATTACGATGTTACCTGCCTGTATGTGCCAACGCAAAATAATTTGTGCATTAGATTTGCCGTACTTCTTGCCCAACTTAGAAAACAGTGGCTCCTGAAGGAGCGACTTATCCCCATGTCCCAGAGGATACCATGACTGAATCATAATCCCTTCATTGCTGAGGAAACGTTTTAATTCCTTTTCCTGAAAATATGGATGCACCTCCGTCTGAAGTACAGCGGGCTTCACCTCACAGATTGCCAAAATTTCTTTCATCTGCTCCATATTAAAATTGGAAAGGCCAATGGCTTTTACTTTTCCTTCCTTATATGCTTTTTCCATCAGTTTGTATCCAGCAATATAATTTCCAGCAGGCTGATGAATGAGCAGCAGATCGATATAACCGGTATCCAGCCGTTTCAGTGTTTTTTCTACGGCATCTTGCTGCTCATAGAAAGCAGGCCACAGCTTCGTTTCCAGAAAAATTTCTCCTCGCTGAAGTCCGGATTTCTTCATCGCGCGACCCACAGCCTTTTCGTTGACGTATGCATTGGCGGTATCAATCAGCCGATAACCGCACTTCAAAGCATTGAGCACCGAAGATTCTGCTTCATCAGGTGTGAGTAAAAATGTGCCAATACCCACCATTGGCATCTTTAATCCATTGTTGAGAGTTACATTTTCCATTTTATTTTTCTCCTTACATGTTTAATGGTTGATTGATGTTCTAAAAATACAGCGGATATCTACATCTTATCTAATGCACAGTCCAAATATGGAAGCTCTGTTGAGGACAGGTATGCATCTGCCGTACCTGTATTTTCCTGAATCCACTCTTCTTTTCGGGTACCGGGAATTGGAATTTTTAGAGAACATCCATGCCAAACTGACCTGTGCTGGACTTATGCTTTTCTCTTTTCTATTTATTATTATAAATGGAAGCCGCAGCAAATAGAAGTTCCTGTTTGTTATGGAGTGATAAGCTAAAGGTTTTAACTCTTTGTTTTTGATTTACTGACTAAAGATTTCTGTAAGCCACTTATCATAAGCAGGAATCCAGTCTCCACCTGCTCCAAAACCGTGCGGCATATTGTCAAGTTGAAGTTGTTCTACCAAAACACCTGCCTGTTCTGCCGCATCGGCATTTGCCAAAAACTGTCCGTAAAATGGGTCACGGGTTCCATAGCAATAAAATGTTGGCGGTAAATCACCAGAACGCAGAAGATCTACATCTGTGGTTCCTAAACTCAGCTGTCCATAGAAGGAGTAGATCATGCCACAAGCCGCTACATCTGCCGAAACACTGTCCAGCTCATCCTGCTGGTATTCTGGATCCAGAATCGTGGGAAGTACATCCCCATCAAAGTTTATAAGCATCTCACCGCTTAAAATACCGCCAGCCGAGAAGCCCATCACAGCGATATCCTGTGGCTCAATGCCGTATTCCTCCGCATGGGAGCGAACAAAACGAACCGCTCTTGCCAGATCCAGTGCACCCTCTTGCTGGGTATAGGGTTGCAGACGGTAATCTACCACAAAACACTGATAGCCAAGGATGTTTAATGCTTCTGCCACATCCACACCTTCCGGCTGATCACTACGAAACTGGAAAGCTCCTCCTGGACAGATGAGCACAGCACCTTTTATATCCATACCCTCCGGGACCGGATAACTGGTAAGATAAGGTCTGAAATCTGGGTTATCTGAATACCTTCCATCGTTCATGGTATATTCTGTTTGAGCCGGTGCGTTATCTTCTTCCCATAAATAAAGTACTTGCTGTTGATCGGGTGTTACTGTGGCTGTAGCTACAGTATTACCTTCTTCCGCTGTCGGAACAGCAGTTTTGATATCAGATAGCTCCAGCTCTGCGCCCCACTCACGTATTTCCTCATCCGTAGTATTTTCTTCTATCAAAAACTCGCCGTTTCCCATCAACGCACCTGGTTCCAGCTCCGAGATTGCAGAACTCACGGCAGACAGATCGATACCATCTCCTAAAACAAACGGATAGATTGTGCGGGCACCAAAATTGTACCTTTTCAGAAAATTCTGAACTTGTGGTGAAAGCTGCTGGTTATGGCCATCAAATCCCAGCAAAACAAATTCATACGTATCTACCTGCAGATTGCTGTCATTCGTTATCTCTATCAAATCTGCATTTAGTGTATCTGCCAACAGCTTGGCTGCCCTCGTTATTGTTTCCTGCTCAGGATCATAGGCTATGAGAATATTCGTGTGTATTTGCTGTACCTGACTATTATCCACACCTTCGGACTGTGACAGATTATTATTTATTGTCTGATCAGAAAAGGTGCCCTCATTATTTCCACAGGCAGCTAAACTGAAAAGTAATACCGCTACAAAAATCAGAATAAACATCCGTTTCATCTGCCGAGGTCTCCTTTCAAAACCGCTTATAGTCCAAATCCAGCTGCCCATTGCACCACCTGATCACGGCTTCCTGCCACATCATTTCTGGAAATCTCCAGACCATTCTCACTCACAGTTGCTCCTGGCTGAAGTTCAGCTATTGTACTTTCTGTACGAGAAAACCCACTTCCTCCATGAGGGCAGAAAGGGATAATCGTTTTTCCAGAAAAATCATATTCCTCCAAAAAGGCGTACAGCGCTTGGGGCATATCTCCCCACCAGTTGGGATAGCCGAGAAAAATGGTATCGTACTGTTCCAAATTTTCGATATGGGTGGAAAGCTCCGGACGTGCATCCTCACCCTGTTCCTGTGCTGCCTGATCGACCAAAGGATCATGATCCAATGGGTACTGCTCCACAGTTTCAATCTGGAACAAATCTCCTCCCACTGTGTCCTGAATTATTGAAGCTATATATTCCACATTTCCCATTATTTTACCCTCGTCGACTACAATGCTGGCTCCGGCAATTGCATCCACGCCTTCTGTATCCACATCTTCCGGCATGGTAAAATACGCAATCAAAATATTATTTCCTTCGCTGCTTTCCGACACATCTGTATCAGGAGCAGAAGATTCTTCATTAGAAAACGTTTCCGATTCGACGGAAGTATCAGAAATTTCTGTATTGGAATCTAAAGCATCGGCAATCTCTTCAGACTTATCATTGAGCACACTATCCAGCCATTCCTGAACATCAGACTCACTGACGCTGGAGCGGAAACGTATTCCTTCCTGCCAATCACCAGTTCCAGCTAATTCTGCCAGTAGCTCTCCGCTCTCACCCAAACCGGAGCTGGCAGAAGTACAGAAAGGAATGACTGTTTTGCCGGTAAAATCGTTGGCTTTAACAAACGTATCCACAGGCCATGCGGCAATTCCCCACCAGATAGGATAACCGATAAACACAGTATCGTAGCTTTCCCAGTTCTCCACTGTATCTGCTAACAGTTCAACAGTTCTTAAAGACTCGTCTGCATATTCCCGGGAAACACGACTCTTTTCATTGCCATAATTCAGGTCTTCATCGGTATAAGGGTCAGCAGGCTCCAGCTCAAACAGATCGCCTTCGGTCAAATCGGCAATATAACCTGCTGCCTGCTCTGTATTTCCGGTAGCAGAAAAATACACTACCAGGGTTTTTCCAGTTTGACTTTCTTCTAAAGCATCCCCGCTGTCTGTTTTAGCAGAAGTGCTTTCAGGGACAGCCGGCTGAGAATCCTCTGTTTTAGAATTCTCCTGTGCAGAAGAAACTGAAGCATTGCTGTTTCCGCACGCTGTAATACCAAGTACCATGATCAGACTTAAAAACAATGCTGTTATTTTTTTCATCGTAATCGCTCCTTTCAAGACTAAAAATTTTTATTCATAGCATTCCTGAAAGATTTCCAAAATTTCTTCATGAGTCATGACCTTATAGCTGCCTTGAGAAATGCTGCAAGAATCGGCGATTTCTTTAAGTTGGGATTGATTCACATCCAATTCTTTTAGTGTGGCAGGCAGACCAATTTCTCGAATAAAATTTGCCAGTGCCTGAATACCTGCCAAAGCAAGTTCTTCCTCGGTCTTGCTCTCCGGAGCAATTCCCCATACATTTTTTGCAAAACGGACAAATTTTAACAAGCCCTCTTTATAGATATGCCGGTAGTATACCGGATGGAGCACTGCCAGGCCACATCCATGGTTACAATCAGTAAATGCGCTAAGCTGGTGCTCCATATTATGGCACTGAAAATCACATCTCTTGCCCATTTTGATCATCCGATTTTCCGCCATGGTTGCATCCCACATCAGGTTGGAACGGGCAGTATAGTCCTGTGGATCTTCAATGGCTGCCCGGAGATTTCGAACCACACTTTTCATCAATCCCTCCATAATATCATCAGAAACATTGTCTTCATCGGGTTTGCTGAAATAAGTTTCCATAATATGGCTTAAAATGTCGAAACTAGCGGATACCATTTGTTTTCTTGGCACAGAGAAAGTATAGGTGGGATCCATCAGAGCAAAACGAGGGTTAAGAGCCGGATAGTCCCGACCTGTCTTGACCTTCTTTTCCTCATTGGTGATCACTGCGCCTCCATTACACTCGCTGCCAGTACCCGCCACAGTAACTACAACGCCCAATGGCAACGGATCAAAGTCAATAACACCTGGGTGAATCCAAAAATCCTCCCAAATATCGCCTTCATACTGTGCAGCAAGACAAACAGCCTTACAGCAATCCATCGTGCTGCCGCCGCCTACAGCAAGAACCATATCAACATGATTTTCTCGAGCCAGTTTCGCACCCTCCTGCACCTTAGCATAGGTGGGATTGGACATGATATCAGAAAACTCCACAATGGTTTTACCAGCTTTCTTCAGAATGCTCGTAATCTCATCGTAGACGCCGTTTCGTTTGATTGAACCTCCGCCATAACCCAGCAGAACAGTCTGAGCGTCTTTTGTCAGACAGGCCAGATATTCCTTCACGCAGCCCCTGCCGAAATAAACCTTCGTGCTGTTTTGAAAAATAAAGTTGTTCATATCTGTACTTCCTTCCTTGAATTTCATAAATGATCATCTATATCTGAGCTTCCCAAAAAGAAACAGCTTCGTCAAGCCATCCTTCTGCCACCGTGCCACTTCCCAGCCCAAAGCCGTGTGACAGTCCAGGATAATGATGAAACTCCGTTGGGATGCCAAGATTACTCATAGCATCCAGACGACGCTCCATTGTACGCCAATTTGCGATGCCATCCCGTTCTCCCACACAAGCAAAGGTCGGGGGATCATTTTTTGTATATTCATTGTGTCCGGTGTACTGCATAATCACCGCACTCGGCCGTGGAAGATCTTCTCCTCCAAATGCTACCGGTCCATATGAGCCCAACCACGCTGCCATGCGAGCTCCAGCCGAACCTCCCCAAAGGGAATAACCTTGTACATCAATTTCCAGCTCCTCTTTATGCTCAAAGATAAAGCTGATTGCCCGTGCCAGATCTTCACAGCCAGTTTGTGCCCCAGGACGGTAAATCAGAGCAAAAGCATTATATCCTCGTTTGGAAAGTTCCAACGCATGAGGAAAACTGTCCTGCATGGCACCCACATAGGCAAATCCACCCCCTGCATTGCACAACGCAAATTTTTCTCCTAGATTTCCTTTGAAGAAAAACAATCCAGTATCCTCTTTATCCGGGTCCCTGGCTTTTTCTTCCTCTGTATAAATATCATAGAAAACGGTTTGTCCGGCACTTGCCCGATTCCATAATGTATTGACGACTTCAACCGTTTTGTCTGAATCGATATTGTTATACCAGGTAAGCTGCAAATCACCTAAAGTTTCACCTCTCATATACCACTCTTCCATTGGAAACAAGAAACGTCCATATTTTCCAAAAACAGGGTCATTCATTACGGTATAAATCAAAGTAGTGTCGTTAAAGTGCTGTATCATATCCTCTGCAAGCGCAGAATCCGTTTTCTTCAAGCCAAAACTACTATTTTGCACTGTATCAATCTCAAATATTAATTTCGTCAGTCCACTATATCCAATCATAAACAACAACATAAAGATACAAATGACTGATAACTTCCGCGCTTTCATTGACTCACCATCCTTTCTGTCTGATTTAATTATAAAAAAATCGAGACTTCTGCAGAAGTCTCGATTCGTTATGCACTATTTACTTGAAGGTTCATACTGGATTATCACTTTTGGGTTGCTTTTTTTACTGCTTTCAGAAATTGTTTGACAACTGGAGATGGTGTTGGAGAGTGTAATAAGCCAAAAGGAATCATATAGTTCCAATCCAATGGCAAAATCTTTAGCAGAGGGTGAACATAGCTCCAGTTATTCACAGCCATAAGGACATAGTTGTTGTTCTCACATTGATTAAATGCATTAACATTGTAAAAATCAAAATCCACAATTTGTATTTGAGGATGATTTTTCCATAAATCATCCCGAAGAAGATCGACGTAATGACTCCATCCACGGCGCATCAACATCATCTTTTCTCCATACAGATCCTGTACCGTCAGCCGGTCTTTTTGTGCCAGCCGATGATGAACAGACACTGCACAGCAAATAGGTTCACGGGAAATCTCAAGTCCATTACACTGACGTAATTGAAGCATTGTTTCATCAAAAATTCCGGCAATCACATCAATGTTTTGCCCCAGATTTGCTAGAATTTCTCTGGCATTTTCTGGAGTATTATCAAATGGAACCAGCTTAAATTTTATTCCGGGACAATATTCTTGCAGCTTTGGCCAAAGGTCTACCAATACTTGGGCTGGTGTCATAGGAGAAGTACCGATACGAATTACATTCTTCGTTTCTTGCATTGCATTCTTTGCCCGTGTAACCGAATCTTTACAATACTGTATGATATATTTTGCATCCTGATAAAGAGACCTTCCCGCTTCTGTAAGTTGCAGCCCACGATGTGTCCGAACAAAAAGCTGCAAGTCCAAACTTTCTTCAAGCAAATTGATTTGTTTAATGACTGCTGGTGGAGAAATGTATAGTTTTTCTGCTGCTTTATTAAAGCTGCCAGCCTCTACCACACAGATAAATGTATCTAGCTGCGGATTATACATTCGCCTCACAATTCCTTTCTTCCGGGGATTTCCTTATTTGATACTTTTTATTACACTTACTCATATTGACATTTTTTAGCTTTTTAAGATTGTCTCTGCAAATTCAAATTTTCTGGTTTTTCAATTAACTCTGCCCACAAAACTTTTTAAATTCTTGTTTCAAGAAGTCTTATTACAATAAAATTATAGGCAAATGATTAAAATATTTCAAGTTATATTCTCTTTAACATATTCTTTGACTGTCTTTAAAACCGAGTCTTTGATTTACTTACCATATCTCAGTCAGCATTCTTTAAAAATCTTTCCAGTTCCTGATATTATTTTCTAAAACAAACTTCTCATTCAAAACACTGGCAGACAGAAGATAACAGTAATCCCGTTTTGCAAAACACATATAAATCTATGAACCATGCAAGATTGCTCATAGATTTATATCATTTCGCAATATACCTACTCAATGCAGTGCAAGATGGGAAAAGTATTTTTTATCAATAGCGATAAAACAAAAAATGCCACTAAATGATTCATCATGAATGGTTTAGTGGCATTTCTTTATTCATTATTGTGAGTCTTATAATTTTCTCCCCATGTCCACATGGCATCTAAAATAGGTTTAAGGCTTTTTCCAAGTTCTGTCAAACTATACTCGACTCGTGGCGGCACTTCTGCATACACTTTTCGATTTACCAGTCCACTGTCTTCCATGTCTCGCAGCTGTGCTGTCAGGACTTTTTGCGATACATTGCCAACAGACTTTTTTAATTCACCAAAGCGTTTTGTCCCAGGCATCAGATCACGCAGAATCAAGACTTTCCATTTATTGCTGATCAACATTAAGGTTGTTTCTACTGGACATTCCGGTAACCCTTTTTCTTTCTCCATATGTTTTCCCTCCTCCAATAGTATCTTTTTGGTACCTACAGCACAATAAAGTGCTTACTTTACAAAAGTTCTTTATGGTTTTATTATAATCTTGCAAGATAAAAATTGCAAGACTAAAAACCCATACTTATCAGGAGGTTATAATGATGAACAAAGTTGTAAAATTTTTGCAGGAAAATCCCGTACAATACCTTGCTACTGTTGGTCGTGATGGAAAGGCTAAATGCCGCCCATTCATGTTTGCCGGTGAACTGGATGGCAAACTATGGTTCTGCACCAATAACCAGAAAGATGTCTACAAAGATATGCAGGCTAATCCTTCTGTAGAAGTCTGTGTTTCCAGCCCGGCGTATGCTTGGATTCGCCTGAACGGAGAAGCTGTTTTTGAAAACAACATGTCTGCTAAGGAAATGTGCATCCAGAACCCCATTGTTAAAGGACAGTACGGCGAAGCTACTAACCCAATTTTTGAGGTCTTTTATTTGAAGGACGCTCACGCGGTAATCGCCGACTTCTCCGGTAATCCGCCTGAGGAATACGATCTGTAAACAAAACTTCCCAAATATCTTCGGGGCAAGGTGGAATCCCTGACCGGCAGTGACAGTCTGCGAACTGCAAGAGCAGCCGAAACGGTGTAATCCCGTTACCGACGGTAAAAGTCCGGATGAGAGAAGATATGATAAGAATATCCTCCGCATGTGCCAAACCTCGCAGGATTTGTTCTTAATCCAAATCATATCTTAACAGGAGAATCATGGAAAAAAATATTATCCTACAAAAGAAAACATCCGATCAGAAAGTACGTATTCTCACGATGACGGCTGTACTTTCTGCCATTTCCTTTATCCTTGCTTTTTTTGAGTTTCCTGTTCCCTTATCTCCATCGTTTGCACGAATGGATTTATCGGACTTGCCCGCATTGATCGGTGCCTTTGCATACGGTCCTGAAACAGGAATTCTAATTGAATTTGTTAAGAATGTTCTGCAGCTACCAGCTACTTCTACGGGTGGTACCGGCGAACTTGCTAACTTTATCATGGGAGGCAGCTTTGTTTCGGTAGCCGGACTTATCTATAAATTTCACAAAACAAAGAAAACCGCGATAATCGCCTGTCTGATTGCCAGCGTCATCATGGGAATTGTAGCCGCAGCAGTTAATTACTTTATCTTGCTGCCTCTGTTTGAAACATTTATGCCGCTCGAACAGCTGATTGCTTCTTTTCATGAGTTTATGCCTTTTATCAAGACAAAATTTGATGTCGTTATTTTTAATGCGTTCCCATTCAACTTGCTGAAGGGAATCGGTATCAGTGCTTTCACAATGCTGTTTTACACACACCTCTCCCCCTTCTTAAAAGGTTCACAACAATAGGAGGTTACCATGCAAACAAAAAATTATCTAAAATATATTGTAGAGGAAATTCATTCCACTGTATTTGCTACTGTTGATAAGAATGGTCATCCTGTTACCTGTGCCATCGACATCATGGATTATGATGAAAGCGGCCTTTACTTTCTAACCGCAACGGGCAAAAACTTTTATAGGCGGCTAAAAAACAATGAAAATATCGCTTTTACCGCCATGAAGGGAGAAGATACCCTTTCCTGTGTAGCGGTATCAGTACAAGGCAAAGTAAAAGAAATTGGGCCAGACAAAATACCTGAACTGTTCCGTAAAAATCCATACATGGAAAAGATTTATCCGGATGTATGCTCCCGTAGTGTTCTCACCGTTTTCAAAATATATGAGGGCATTGGTGAATGGTTTGATCTTACCAAACTTCCCATCGAACGAAACAGCTTTTCTTTTGGCATAGCTCAGCCAGCGGAAAATGGTTACTTTGTAACAGAGAAATGCATCGGCTGCAAATTATGCTATTCAAAATGTCCCCAAAAGTGTATTGATATTACACAAAAGCCTGTTGTAATAAAACAGGAGCACTGTCTGCACTGCGGAAATTGCTTTGAAATTTGCCCTGCAAGGGCCATTGAACGGAGGTAACCATATGACACAGGAGCAACGGGCGGAGTTTATGATTCGCTATCTGCTGAATGAAAGAAAAGAATATCAAAATATCGCTCTGCCTTTGAGTCTTGCAGGAAAACGTCGGATTTTGCGCAGCTTAATCAATGTCCGCCCCCCTGTTCCGGTCAGCCAGGATTTTTTGAAAATACAGGACGCATATCTGCAAGAGCGCCTTATTGAGAGAGGGGTTACAAAAATAGAAGACCTGACCCCGCTACAACCGAAGATATATCTATGGCAGGGCGATATTACCACCCTTGCCGCCGATGCAATTGTCAATGCGGCAAACAGCCAAATGCTGGGTTGCTTCGTTCCCTGTCACGGCTGCATCGATAACGCCATCCACACCTTTGCTGGTGTACAGCTTCGTTTAGAATGCGCTGATATCATGGCAAAACAAAATGCAGAAGAAACCACAGGTCAGGCAAAAATTACAAAAGCCTATAATCTGCCCTGCCGTTATGTACTGCATACCGTTGGTCCTATTATTGATGGAGCCGTCACCAAGAAAGACGCTGAATTGCTGGCAAACTGCTATCGTTCCTGTCTGGAACTGGCAGCGTCTTATGGTCTGCAAAATATAGCATTTTGTTGTATCTCCACTGGGGAATTTCATTTTCCCAATCAATTGGCAGCGGAGATTGCTATACAGACAATCAAAAACTGGCAAACACAAAATCCAAAACAAATGGATGTGATTTTTAATGTTTTTAAAGACAGTGACTACGAGATCTACCAAAAATTATTGCGATAATTTGTCCCGCCTAAAACAGGAAGTGCTTACTGCAGATGCCATTGTCATCGGTGCTGGTGCAGGGCTTTCCACTTCTGCCGGATTGACTTACACAGGTGAACGTTTCGAACATTATTTTGGAGATTTCATTCAGAAATATGGTTTTCACGATATGTACTCCGGCGGATTTTATCCCTTTGAAACGTTAGAAGAACATTGGGCATATTGGAGCCGATATATCTACATCAACCGCTATCTGGACGCACCAAAACCCGTTTACAATGACCTTTTGAAACTGGTACAGGATAAAGACTATTTTGTCCTGACCACCAATGTAGACCATTGTTTTCAAAAAGCCGGATTTCAAAAACAACAGCTCTTCTATACACAGGGCGACTATGGATTATGGCAGTGTTCCAAACCCTGTCACCAAAAGACCTATGACAATGAATTTGTTGTCAAAAAGATGTTCACTGAACAGAAAAACATGAAAATTCCCAGTGAATTGGTGCCCCACTGTCCTATCTGCGGTGCGCCTATGTCCATGAATCTACGGGCAGATATGACCTTCGTAGAGGATGAGGGCTGGTATACAGCAGCTGCACAGTATGAGAACTTTCTTCACAAACATCAAGGACAACATATCTTGTATCTGGAATTGGGAGTTGGAAACAATACACCCGGTATTATCAAATACCCTTTTCGAAAAATGACCTATCAAAACCCTAAAGCCGTTTACGCATGCATCAACTTATTGGATTCATATTGTCCAAAAGAGATTCAAGAGCAGACAATTTGTATTAGTAGAGATATCGGCATGGTTTTAAACGAGCTATCCCGATGAGTATACAAAAACAATAAGAGGTGGCAGTATACTGCCACCTCTTATTCTTATCACAGAAATCATAAATCCCCATAGGGAAACCAGAAAGCCAAAATTTTCTCTACCTATGATACTGACTATTTCTCTGCCATCTTGATCACTACATTACCTGCATGGTCAACATCTGCAGCAGTACGAATCGCCTTTTCAAGTTCAGACAAAGAAAACTCATGGGTAATAATAGATTCCAAGTTCCACTTTCCACAGCTCATAATTTCCTGTACATCGCGTACATCCTCGGGCATATAGCCGCCGGACCCGATGATACTTTGTTGAGCATAGGTCATCTGCAACAGATTAATGGAACGAGGAGCATTATTGACCGCAACAGAAACAAATCGACTTTCGATTTTACCAAGGTTCAGAAATTCTGTCAGAATAGTTTCCGCACCTGCGGCATCCAACCAACAGTCAATATCAGCTGTTTTCCCGCTCAATGATACTGACGTTCCAAAGTATGATGCCGCATGAGCTTCAAAGCTTTCATTTGCTGTGTTACAGGTTTCAAATCCCAGTCCAGCCGCCAGTTTTAAGCGAAAATCTGAATGATCACACACCATTACTCTGTTCATCCCGAAATGCTTAAAAGCAACAGCAGCTGCAATCCCGATCGTTCCACATCCAAAAACTACTGCATTTTGACCTGAAACATATTGATTTTGCCCCAATGGAATCATCCCGCGCCTTGCTGCCCGGCAGCCAACTGTAAAAGGTTCGATCAAGCTGGCAAGACGATCGGAAATACTCTCATCAACAGCATAAAGTGAGTAATTCCGCTTGGCCTGCGGAATCAGAATATATTCAGAAAAGCCACCAATCGTCCCTGCTCTCCTGGTATCATTTTTGGCATATCTGGGATAAGGGTAGACCCGTTCTCCCACTACAAACTCAGTAACATTCTTCCCTACTTTGACTACACGGGAAACCGTTTCATGTCCAAATTCTCCGCCCACAGTAATCTTGTGGCCTGTATTGGGACCATGGAGGAATACAGCCACATCGGTTCCGCAAATACTGGAGTAGATGTTTTGCACTAAAACATCATCATCACCTATTTCAGGTAAATCGAGTTCCCGGATTTCAAGCGCTTCTTTTCCTAAATAAATTCCAGCATTCATTTACTTTCCTCCTGTTTTCCGCGCCCACACATGACACATTGCTCCATAACAGCACTAATATGACTAATAGAATCTCTGCAGTCATTTTTCAGCCATTCCGAAATAATTGCCATAAGGCCGTGTATATAAAATGCTACCATATATTGCTGATCCTCTTGTGCAATTTGAAAACGTTCCAGAATTGGGACAAAAACATGACTCATCATCCGGCTGTAAGTTTTGTCCAGTTCAAAAGATTTAGAATTTTTTAATGCTGTTCGGAACAAACGTTTGTTTCGCGCGATATATTCGAGATACGGAGTTAGATATTCCGGTGTAACCAGATACAATTCATCCAAAGGACATTCCTGTATCTTGGAAACGAACATCTCTGCACGCAGCTTCATATGTTCCAGAAATTGTTCGTTCATGTACTGTATGCTTTCTGTCATCAAATCTCCGATTGTCTCATAGTGCAGATAGAAGGTGGAACGATTAACACCTGCTGTTTCACAGATTTCCTTTACTGTGATATATTCCATATCCTTTTTTCCCAACAGTTCCAGAAAAGCCTGATCCATTCGAAAAGCAGTGTTAAAATATTTACTTTCGGATTTTTTCATTGCATTCCACCTACTTTTAATTTTTAATGATTCAATTTAATAAGAGTTACTTGGGACTAAGTTATCTGTTCTTCATTTTTTATTCTCCACTTATTTCTTTGGCCAGTTCCATGATCTCGAAAGCGTATTTCTGTTTTCCTTTCGCCAGCATTTTCTTGTAGACGGGATAGTTGATACCCATGCCTGCTAAGCCAATAAGCCCAATAATGACACCAAGTACGAACGAAACTGAGCTGCCGCTTCCGATCACCTTCATGGACAGGCACATACCAACTCCGGCTATCAGTGCGCAGAGAATACCAACAGTATAGGTAAATACTGTCGCCGGTAATTTTGCTTTGGCATCCAGTTTCCGAAGGGCAATGACTTTGGAGTCGTCCTTAGGTGCATATTCGTTTGCAAGGTGTTCTGCATAAATTTTGTCTGTGTTCATAGTTTTTACCTCCTTGATTTGATACTTCTATCTTACCAAAATCAGAAGTATGATGGAACAACACAGACAGTGCCTTGTGTTGAATTAACCCATTGAATATGCATACAAAACTTTCCCATGAATAGATTATATCACAAAAAACAACTTCTTTTTTGCTTTTGACTAAGACCAGCTCAGACTGATTTCCTGACTTATTCGCTGCTTAGATAGCAAACGTTCTTATCCCCCAAAACAGTTATGATAATATAAAGTGTCTGGGGTGATATCTTTTCCGATATTATAAAAAGAGGAGCTTAAAAAGCTCCTCTTTTTTATTATCATTGCTTATTTCTTTATCATATTTGTTTCAAAGGACACCCGGAAAATAAAGGATAACAACCAACAATTTTAAATGGTACTACTCTAAACAGAAAGTTGCTCAATATAGGAGATATCTATATAATCACCTTTTCGATTCGGTGAACACATCTAAACTTCCAAATAAAATCTGACAGAATAACAACTCCCACTATGGGTCAAATCCTCTGCCTTATTCTTTTTCAAAAATCATTCTCAATTCTGTGTTCGGTGTGCCAAGCTGAATCGTTTCCTCTTTCCCGTCAAAGCAGAAACCGTATCTCTCATAGAATCGGATTGCCCTTTCGTTTCCTTTGAGTACCCAAAGTGCAATCCTCTTATACTCCTTGAGCTTTTCAAAGGCTGCGTTCATCAGCTCATAGCCGACCTTTTTTCCGTAGTAATCAGCGAGCACATAGATGCAGAACACCTCGCCGCAATCCGAAAGTGTATCATCATGATATTTTCCATAGCCGACAAAGCCGATCACTTTCTCTCCATCCTTAGCAACCAAAAGGTTTTCCAGCCATTTGTGGGCGATTTCCTTACACTTTTCTTCGCTCATGCTGCTCAGATATTCGGCATCCATCAGCCCTGCATAAGCTTCCTGATAAGACTGATAGTGAACATGGCCTTTTCCGTCCATTTCACTTTCGGTCTGCATCGGTTTGATAATGTAATTACTCATAAAAATCGTCCCTCCTTACAGGTTGTTTATTTTAAGCTAATTGAGAATTACGAAAATGATGTTCCGCAGAATGCATGATACATCCAGCCGGAAAGCAAAAAGTGTATTCTCTGAGTTCTAAGGTTTTTCTCTGGAGTACCCCCACAAGCTGGAAATCCCTTATTTCTTTTTGAATTTTGACACAATCTTATTTACCCATATATCCATGATTATGTCACCAATGGTTCCCAAAGCATCCACTATTAAATCAAACATAAGACAACCTCTCAAATTTGGATTTGTCATCCACTTTATTTAGATAAATTGTACCATAAATTTATCAACAACTCAATCTATATTCGTAAAAATAAGGGAAAGTCCTAAATAAATGCTATCTTATTCTAATTATAAAACTATTTGCTGTAAGGTTCCCTTCCCTATTGACCAAACTTTTGCTCAAAGCAAATCAGGATCTATTCTTCCGTTTCATATACAATATTACCTGTAAAGTACATGGACAGTGACATCTGAATCGACTCTTCTTTATCAGGCAAACGCAGATAACCAATATATTCCACCTGGTTAAATCCATACATTTCATCTACAATCTCAAAGGAATACTCGTTATACTGATCAAGAAAGTCTTTCAGCGACATTTTCTTTCCTCTAAAATCACCATATCTTCCCAAATCGCTTAACAGTAAAATACAGGCAGAATCCTGATCGACCTCTTCAATGGTAATACTACCATTCACTTGTGGATATGGTTCTTTCGCGCGGATATATCCATGCTCAAATCGCAGATAAACAGTATCATTTTCCAAGATAATCTGATTCACAATCATATCATGTAAGCTATACGGTATGTCAACTTGTTGTTTAAATCTTGTTATCATCTTTTAGCAGCTCCTAATTTCTCGATAATCTTTTTTGTATGAATGATACCATAAATTTATCAACAGTTCCATATTCCATTTACCAGTAAAATACATCGGATTTTGACGGAATCAGCTCTCAGCTACTTTCGATTGAGAAAGTAAATCTGCGGAAAATCATTTTGCCTTTGCGTTAAGCGACCTTAAGCACAAAAAAAACAACGGGTTTGAGAAATCAAACCCGTTGTTTCATCAATAAAATATGAATCACAGTTCATTAATGGTTTCGGACACTGCCATATTGCAAATCCTCTTTGCAGGGGCAAGCGGTGCAAGAAGAGCAGTGAACACAAGCAGTATCAGGATTCCTCCAATGGATGCAAAAGGAACCTGCCATGCTGTTCCCCAATAATTGGTAATCATCTGCGAATAGAGAAAATAATGCAGCGGCAAACCCAAACCACAGCCTGCAAACAGTCCAAGTGCTGTGTATGTGGCGGCTTCTGTGGTAATCATCTTCTTAATTTGTAAGCTGTCCATTCCCACTGCCCGCATAGCTCCGTATTGCTTTGTCCTTGCAGACACACTCATCGAAATACTGTTTACCGTATGGATAATGGTAATCAATGTGATCACTGCTAAGAATCCATAAACAAACAAGCAGAACATATAATAGGTATTTTGTGTATCTTTGTTTTGTTCCAGTCTATCATAAAAGTGATATTTTCCATCCGCCAATGTATAAAGCTCCTTGACATCCTGTGCTGTTGCATCTTTGGACAGCTGTACATCCAGAATCGCATAGGCATCTTCACCGGTAATTTCCTCAAACGTTTTCTCAGAACAAATTACCGTTGGTTGATCTGATGTATCAAAGGGACTGTCCTTCAAAACTCCAGCTACCGTAAGTTCTGTTTGTTCCAGTTGAATGGTATCACCTACCTGCAAAGAGTTGCTTTTATCAAAAACTGTTAATACACCGTTGCTTTCACTGACAGCTTCGATATTTCCTGCAACCAAATCTTCTTCTGCCCACTGAAACTGCTGGTTTTCATAGGAAATCAAATCAATTTGTCCCGATTTTCCTTCATATTCTGCTGGAAGACTTTGATACATCCGCCCAAATACCCGCTTTACATATGGGAGACTTTCTACCTCTGCGACAAAGCTTTTTTCAATTTCACACAGATTGTCCGGGCTGCTGTAAAAGACATCCGGTGCCCATGGCTTTAATGGATTGAGTACCATCTGAACCCATTGTACCAAAACAGAAAAACTCAAAATCATAATAATACTCAATGCAAAAGAGCCTGTCATGAGAAACAGATTTTTGTGCGAAGATATCGCATGATGAATTCCCAAGGTTGTTTCAATTTTTAAAAAGCTTCTTTTGATTGGTCGGGATATCTTTCCTCTTTCGGAAAGATTGCCGGTAACTGCTGCAACCGGAGAAACTCCTGCTGCCCGCCTTGCGGGTGAAATGGAAGATAACAGCACGGTCAAAACGCCGACAACAACGCCGCTGAAAATACCTACTAAACTAATCCCAAACAGAGGAATCTGTACAAACTCACTGCCCGCACAAAACCTGAGCAATCCACAAAGAATCCAGGTACCTACAATTCCAATTCCTACACCGATTGGAACCGCTGTTTTACACCAATAGAGCGCTTCCAGTCTGACGATATGCATAATTTGTACCCGACTTGCTCCAATGCAGCGAAGCATTCCAAAAAATTGTGTTCGTTCTGCAGTTCTGCTGTTGAGGCTTCCCGCAATCATAAAGACTCCTGCTGCCAAAACCAGTGCAAACAGGATTGCCGCTACCAGGTACATTCCCATCACATAAGAATCACTGCTGAACCCTGTTAATCCCATCAAAGCTGTATTTTCGGACAAGGTATCATCGGACAAACCATAGGTCTGGCGCAGCTCGGCAATCACTTTGCGAACGTTGACATTCTCATCAAACTGTACAAAGCAAACCGGTTGAAGCTTACTTCCTTCTGCTCTGGCAAGACTTTGAAAAGCGTCCCAGTTCAGTAAAGCACCCACAACATCAGCATTTGTACTGATGGTAACATCTCCCCCAAAGCCAGAAATCGTATAGTTAAAATCTCCAGCTGGTGTGCACAGGGTCACTGCATCCCCAATATTCAGGGAAAGCTGCTCCTTTGCACGGTTGGAAAGCAGGATTTCATCCGATTTTTCAGGGTAATGTCCTTCCGTCAGGTTGTTATAGATTTCTGTCAAAATGGCTTCGTCAGCACCTACGACGACACAGCTCTTTTCATGGATGGTGTAATCTTCAGACAGATCAAAATTGAGTCCATCATAGCGGGAGAAGGCTGCCACATCCGTTCGCTGTGTGATTTGTTCCGTCAGTTGCTCCGATGGTTCCTTTAACATGATATGCCAGTTTCCGTGTTCTTCTATCACCCGCATTTTCTCCATGCGGATCGCCATATCTGCCATGCTGAAAATCATGGTAACCAACAGCACAGAAATGATGATACATAATAGCGTCATCCGATTTTGTCTCTTTCGTACTTTGGCTGAAATGGGAATCAGACTGAGATAACTTTTCATTCTCGGCACCTCCCAAAGTCAGTCAGCACTCCATCAGATACCTGCAAAATACGGTCTGCCGTCTGAGCGATGCTTTTGCTGTGTGTGATCATCACAATCGTTTGCTCATATTTTCTGGATGCTTCTTTGAGCAGCGCAATAACCTCACTGCTGTTCTGGGTATCCAGATTTCCGGTTGGCTCATCTGCCAAAATCAAAGAGGGACGCGTCATCAGGGCACGCCCGATTGCTACACGCTGCTGTTGGCCGCCAGACAACTGGCTTGGCAGATGCTTCCGCCGTTCTGTCAAATTCAGTACATTCAACAACTCTTCCAGATACTTTTGATTTGGCTTTTGATAGTCCAGCAGTACTGGGAAAATGATATTCTGCTCGACGGTCAGTTCTGGAATCAGATTGAAGCTCTGAAAAACAAAACCGATATTCCTGCGTCGAAATACTGTCAGATTGCGATCTTTCATTGCAAAAATATCTTTGCCGTCAACAAACACTTTACCAGATGTGGGGGTGTCCAATGCACCAATCAGATTTAGTAATGTGCTTTTACCAGAACCGGACTCGCCGACAATCGCGACAAATTCTCCTTTCGGAACAGAAAAACTTGCTGCTTTCAGCGCGTGTACGGCAGTTTCTCCTCTTCCGTATGTTTTGGAAAGTTCCTTCACCTCTAACAAGTTCATGAAGCTAAACACCTCTTTCTTTTTTGTTACGGAAAGAGTAACATAACAATCCTACCGTGACATGACACCCAGCCTACAATTTTGTAGGAATCAAAAAATTGATGGTAAAAGTCGTACCCCTGCCCAGATCACTGTCAATCTCAATTGTGCCGCTGTGAGCTTCCACGATTGCCTTTGTCAACGGCAAGCCCAAACCAACGCCCTGTGTATCTTTGGAAAAACGGCTGCGATAAAATCGTTTGAAAACATGAGGAAGATCCTCTGGATGGATTCCACTGCCATTATTTTGAACAACCAGCTGAACAATCGATGCAAATTGTTTCCACTGGATGGAGATTGTATCCCCAGCTTTGGTATGGGCAAAAGCATTTTTGACAAGGTTGCTGACAGCTTCCATCAGCCAAATACGGTCACATAGCAAAGTAACCGTATCGTCGCCGCAAAAGATCAGCTTTTTTTCCTCCTGCTGGGCCTGATAGGTAAAGTTTCTTTGAACACAGTCCATCATTTCGGAAAGATTTTCCATTGTCTTTTCCAGTACGATTGTTCCGGAATCCAGCTTTGCCATTTTCAGGAGATTTTGTACCAATGCTTCCATCCTATCCAGTTCCTGTTCAGAAAGGTCGGTAAACTCTTTGATTTCAGGAAAATCCTTAGACTCTTCCTGAAGAAGTCCGTTATAGATATTCAGTGCAGCAAGGGGTGTTTTTAACTGATGCGAGATGTTGGATATGGTATCTTTCAAAAAGTACTTTGCTCTGCCTTCATTTTCTGCATGAGCATTCAAAATTGCAGCCAGAGAATTGACCTCGTGAAAGAGGCGGTACAGTTCACCCTCTTCATCACAGTCAATTCGGGCATCCTGATTACCGGAAAGATACTCTCGTATCTGCGTTACCGCATTTTCTATGATCTGATCCTGTTTTCTAAAATACAGGTACAAAGCCGCAACAATAAAAACTCCCATCAAAATGGCAGATACCAAAACACACCACACAGAATACTCCCATTGCAGACTGACAGAAACAATAGAAATAGAGGAAAAACCAGCGATAAGCAATGCTATCTGCCAGAAAAGGTGTTTGGTTTTTCGATTTGCCAAAATTCGCATAGCACACCTCATTCTGTTACATTCCACTTATAACCCATCCGGCGGATTGTGACAATCTTTTGCGGATTGCTGGGATCATCCTCGATTTTTGTGCGCAATCTGCGAATATAAACCGTTAAGGTGCTGTTATCGATATAGTTTTCCTCGCAATCCCAAAGCTTACTCAAAATCTGCTCCGCGGAAAGGACAATGTTGGGATTTTCCATAAACAAGCAAAGCAGTTTATATTCATTCGCTGTCAGGTCAATCTGCCTGCTGCCTTTATATACTTCATGTTTTAATCGCTGGACTGTAATTCCGTTTGAGTTAAGCTCCGCATCGGATAGATAAAAGTTTTCACTTCTGCGCAATAACGCATGAACCCTTGACAGGAATACTGCTAATTTAAAAGGTTTTGTGATATAATCGTCACCGCCAATATCAAGCCCCATGATAATATCTGTTTCTTCATCCGCCGCTGTTAGAAAGATAATCGGAACCTTGGAAGTCTGACGAATTTTTCTGCACAAATCGTAACCGGAGCCATCTGGCAGAGACACATCTAAAATGACCAAATCATATTTTCCGTCCATCCACAGCTGCTCTGCTTCCAAGCTTGTTCGGGAAACATCCACCTCATACCCTTGCTTTTTCATGGCAAAAGACAGTCCGTTGATTAAACTAAGATCATCTTCCACAAAGAAAATTCGTTTCATATTTTTCATCATCTCCTACATGAGCATTTCACCTTTTATGGTCCTATTTCCTTATTATAAAAATATAACTTTTTCAATTTTGAGCATGGAATAGTGATAAAATATCACAGCATTTTCCGCTCCTGCTCATATTCTATTGCCCATTGCTCCAACGCCTCTAAAACAGGAACAAATTTTCGTCCAATTTCTGTTAAAGAATACTCTACTCTGGGTGGTACCTCACGGTAGATTTCCCGGTGCACCAAGCCATATTGCTCCAGCATGCGAAGTTCTTTTGTCAGGTTTGCCTCCGTAACCTGAGGCATTTTTCGTTTCAATTGGCTAAAGCGCAGGGTTTCGTGATAAAGGAAATAAATAATAACCATCGACCATTTTCCACGTATTATTTTCTGAACACTTGCTACTGGGCAATTCGTAATATCGATTTCATGAAATTGTTCCACGTTAACACCCCAATACTATTATTTTTGATAGTACCTATTAAAAAATACCGTACTTGATACTATTGATTATACATCATATACTTATTCATGTAAACGCAAGAATGAATGGAGTGATGTTATGAATGTATTGATTTTGGGTGCATCAGGTGGAATTGGAAAATGGGCTGTTGAATATGCCCTTCAAGACGGACATCATGTAACTGCTTATGTTCGTCATCCTGAAAAAGTACAAATAACTAGTGATCATCTGACTCTCACCCAAGGTCAAATAACGGACAAGGAAAAGATAACCAAAGCCTTATCAGGACAAAACGCTGTCATCTGGTGTGTTGGTATTCCTATGAAACGAAAATACCCTGTCATGCAGTCACTGGAAGGACATAAAATCCTGATTCAGGCAATGAAGGAACAGGGTGTAAAAAGATTCATAGACTGGGGAACACCCAGTATCCGTTTTGAACAGGACAAAAAGTCATTAATAACAGTTGCACCTAGCATCCTTGCTGGAATTGCCTTTCCTCAGGCAAAAAAAGAAATGGTAGCAATCGGGCAGCTGCTTCAAACATCGGAGCTAGAGTGGACCCTGATTCGATTTATGGCTCCGAAAGATACCCCGTATACAGGCAAAGTAAAAACAGGATTTGGCGATGTAAAAATGAAATTCAGCATTTCTCGAAAAGATATTGGCGCATTTATGGCTGAACAACTCCATGATGACCGATTTATTCGGTCGATGCCGATTATTGGAAGTTAATATATAAAACTGATTTGCTGTTAAGATTATTATGCGTTATATTGTCATCTCTTCTGATAGATAAACAAAAGGCGACAGCAAAAAAGCTGTCGCCTCTTTATTACCTTTAACAAAAACAGGACCCTCTCAACCTATCCTGTTTTCTTAAGTCTCTATTATTTTTCCGCTATTTTGATAAGTACATTACCTATATAACCAACATTATCAGCATCAATCGGCATTTAATAATTTGTTATCCTCTTTTTTGCTACACCCGGTGCAGTTGGTACAACCAGACCAAAGTTTGTCAGCAGTTTCAATCCAGTTTTTTGCATACGGCGTCGTTTTGTCGCAAAGATGGTCCACACTTTCAGGACTTTGATAATCCGTGCTGGTAGCTCCTGTTGCTTTTACCATTCCTCTTAATGCTTCTGGATTCTCCAACATAGGACAAGGACGAAGCATATTTTGATTAAATGGTTGATTGTTGTGATAAGCCATAAACAATGGACTCTTGAGGGCATCCAGAAGGCTGGTTTCATGAATGTTGCAGTTGGAATAATGGATAAATACGCACGGCTCCACATCACCTTTTGCATTGATATGGAGATAGCGGCGACCACCGGCAATACATCCTCCCACATACTGAGCATCATTTTGGAAATCCATGGAGAAAATTGCTTTTGTTTGACGGAAAGCACGAATACGATGGTATACTTCCTCCCTCTGTTCAGGAGATGGAAGCAGTTCCACAGCCGCATCGTTTCCGACCGGCATGTAATGGAAGAACCAAACAAACAACGCACCACTGTCGATGATATAGTCGAAAAATTTCTCACTTGTAACATCGGCATAATTATGGCTGGTATAACAGGTGGAGATACCGAACGGCAGATGATGTTTTTTCAGCAATTCCATCGCCTTTTGAACCTTCTGGTATGCACCTGTTCCTCGACGAGAATCGTTAGCTTCCTCAAATCCTTCCAGCGAAATTGCTGGAACAAAGTTTTTAACCTTCAGCATTTCCTGGCAAAAATCCTCATCGATCAAAGTGCCGTTGGTAAAAGACAAAAATTCGCAATCCGGATGCATTTGGCAGATCTTGATCAAATCTGCCTTACGTACCAAAGGTTCTCCTCCAGTATAAATGTACATATAAGTTCCCAGTTTTTTACCCTGGCAAATGATAGAATCGATGGTTTCCAGACTCAAGTTAAGCTGATTGCCATATTCAGCGGCCCAGCATCCGGTACAATGCATATTGCACGCAGAGGTTGGATCAAGCAGAATTGCCCAAGGAACGTTGCAGTTTTCTTTTGCACTGGTTTCTTCCTGTGTGGCACTTCCTTTTAAGCTAGCATTAAAGAGGAAGTTCTGGAAGAAAGCTCTACGGACACCGGGATCGAGTTCATATACCCGGAGGATCAACTGATACCAGTTATTCTTTTCATCAATTACTTTGCGAATGGTATCTCTCTGGCTTTGATACCAACCTTCAGGGGTAAATCGATCCACCAGATCCATCAGCTTTGGAATATTCTCCTCTGGGTTTCCTTCGATATAGTTGAGGGCCTGATTCACTGCAAAATTTTGCATACTATCTTTTATTAGATTCATATAATTCATCCTTTCTGTGCCTTGCATTGGCTGTTTGGCAATATTATAGAAAACCATATATAAAAAGTCACGGGACACAAAAGCGTGCCAGTCAAAAAACGTGACACCCCATCCTCTCCGTTACTTTTTGGGACACAAAGCTGTGATTGTCTATTGTTTCAATCGGCGCAACGGTATATGATTTTCTTATCTAAAACCAATATCTCAATATGACTATTCAATTGTCATTGTATCTTCGGAAGGAGATTCAATATGGAAAACAGCATGTCAAAAATCATCATCGAAACAACCGTCCGGCAGACCTTAAAAAGCTTGAAAGAGGACCCCAAAAGAAGCATCCGGAACTTGGTAGATATGGCTTTGCAATTTTCCAAAGGAAGATTCCAAAGCCGTTTTTTTGAGGCTGCCCACACAATGCTGGAGAATGAAAACAGTGCTTACTATGACTTGATCTATAACGCAACAAATCATATTGAAACGGAGCATCTGATCAAATTTGGAATGAACCTTGGCTACAACAGCTTTACTTGGGGTGCACAGCATATCCGTACAAACGAAAACGTATTGGGGTTTAATATTCCTTGGGTTATTTTCTTCCAAATGGATCAACCTGAATGTCTGGAACATTTGAATCAGTATCACGAGGCGATTAAAGAAGGAGAAGAACTCGGTATTTATTCCTGGATGCTTTTTACACAGGCAAATTCATTGAAAATTCTTCCACTGGTGCAGGAACACCCTGACAGTGCATTTTTCCTCTTTTGTGATCCAAAATTTATAACGCCTATCTTCTTGGAAAAGGTCTCACAAATCAAACATCTTATGCTGATACTCCGCTATAATGACGATGCTGATGAAGCGTGTGCTATGCTGAGAGACGCAGGGCTGCCATATTCTGTTTTTTACTCATATTCATCAGAGGACGCAGAATCTATTACCAATGGGGAACTGTTCCGTGATGCGCAGCAGCTTCATCCTATCTTTACTGTCCTGATCCCACAACCAGACTGTCCTGATAAGACGCGTCAGCTGGTTTATCAGGCTTCTGTACAAGCAAGAAACAAACAATATTTCCAGACCTTACCTTGGGAACTCTATGATGACACTCGAAGTTTGGATAAAATTATTTCGGACGATGCTTGTTGTATGTTCATCGATGGTCAGGGAAATGTGCATGGTGCAAATCATACAGACAACGTTTGTGGTAATTTGTTTCAATGCAGCTTGACAAATCTCATGAAAAAAGCAAATCCGAAAAAAAATGTCCAGCATACACTACAATGATATCTCCCCTCTTCTGTCCGGACAAAAAATAAAAACCAACAGCGCACTGTCAAATGATAGCGCGCTGTTGGTTTTTTATAATCGCTTTTTTGTTATTTACTTTGCTTTTTTTATATTGTTTGAAAAACAAAAAACTCTTAAGATATCTTATCTTTTTCCTGTGTCATCTCCCGATAGATGGATGCTGCACCTTTTTCAGTCAATGATTTAATCTTTTCTACAAACTGCTCTGGAGGCAAACAATCTTTTTTCAATAACCACCGTTCTACCGTACACACAATTGCATCGGTAAAAAAATCCAGAGCGAACTCATCAATCGGTTCATTCGCATATAAATAAGCAAGCCGGGCACTTAAAAGCGGTCTGATATATTCTCGGAAATGATCTGCAAAAGAATTTTGCCCTTGGATTTGAAGTGCTTTGCGGTAAAAGGCATGATTCTCATAGAAATAGAAGCATATTTTCTCTATGAATTCCCAATGCTTCTCATAACTGGTTTCTAAGTCTTCATCCCTCACAAGAAAAATAATCTCTGTATCAAAGATCCAGTTTACCAAATCATATTTATCTTTAAAGTGATAATAAAAACTTTTGCGATTCATACCACAACGTTCACAAATATGTGCCACGTTGATTTTTTCAAATGGCAGTTCTGTCATCAGCTCACGAAGAGCCGTCGCCAATGCATGTTTTGTAATATTGGAATCTGCCATAGTTTGCCTCCTTCCAAATTGCAATATTCCCGTATTGTCCAGCAAAGTTATAACCCATAGGGACAAAATCATTTTCCTGTAAAGTCTGTCTCATAAAAAACACAAGGGAGTCCTGTCAAAGCATATCAATTTCATGGATATGCACAATTATCCTGATTGTACTCATCCAGTAATCTCCTATTCCCAATTTTTAGAGTTTTTCTCCCGACAGATAAAAAAATAAGACTTACCTGTCGATACAGATAAGTCTCGTCATTTAAAATAATACCAGGAAATATCCAGGATGTTGGTATTATCACACCGAATAGTGCTGACTACTCCCTTATATTCCTATTATATTCCTTTTTTCTCTCTTTCACAACAAAAATACTCGTTTGATTGTTGGACAATTTTGTTGTTTTGTCCCACGATATGGCATAAAGATTATCGTAATCGTACCGCATCTATAACAAGCCAAAGCAATGTTCTTATACCGGATAGGACAAATTCATCTTCTTGTCTAAAAATGTAACAAACATTCTTTTGAGGGAAAAAGTCCGACGCCTGAAAAGCTTTGCCCCATGACATAATCCAAGACTTGCATTACAATTTTCTTGTCAACAAACAATCAAGGAGGTATTTGTCAATGACATTTTATCATGCTTCACCATCTGAGGTGATACAGGAACTGGAATCTGATCTTACATCCGGTTTGCGTTCGGATCAAGTGCAGAATAGAATTGCTCAATTTGGCGAAAACAAACTGAAGGGAAAGAAAAGAAAAAGTAACTTTCAACGCTTTTTGGCACAATTTAAAGACGTTATGATTCTGATTCTGCTGGCCGCTGCCGCGATTTCCTTTGTCATCGCATGTGTGGAGGGACAGCCAAAAGAATTTTTTGAGCCACTTCTGATTCTGCTCATTGTGGTTCTGAACGCTATCATGGGCGTCATGCAAGAAAGTAAAGCAGAAAAGGCTTTGGATGCACTCAAAAATCTATCTGCACCACATGCAAGAGTAATCCGCGATGGTAAAGAAAGCATCATTGACGCAGCACAGCTAGTTCCCGGCGATATAATTCGACTGGAAGCTGGTGACTTTATCCCTGCTGATGCAAGATTGTTAAAAAGTGTTAGTCTAAAAAGCGAGGAGTCTGCCCTGACAGGCGAATCTGTTCCTTCTGAAAAGGATGCAGAGGCGATTGTTCTGGAAAACGCTCCTTTAGGCGACCGAAGCAACATGGTATTCTCCGGCTGTTCTATCACTTATGGAACTGCTGTTGCTGTTGTAACCGCTACCGGAATGAACACAGAAATGGGCAAGATCGCAAATCTGTTGGACAATGAAGGCGACACCCAGACTCCTTTGCAGAAGAAGTTGGCTCAGTTAGGTAAGTATCTTGGCATTCTGGCACTGGCTGCCTGCGGTATTATTTTTATTGTTGGACTGTCCAGCGGAATTCCTCCTATGGAAATTTTTATGACAGCTGTTTCCCTTGCTGTTTCCGCTATCCCGGAAGGACTGCCTGCGATTGTAACCATCGTTCTTTCCATTGGTGTCCAGCGAATGGTTAAGAAAAATGCTTTGGTTCGACGCCTCCCTGCTGTAGAAACGCTGGGAAGTGCTTCTGTTATCTGTTCTGATAAGACCGGTACTCTGACCCAAAACCGCATGACTTTGGTAAAAGCATATGTCGATGGTGCTCCCTCTATTGAAGAAATCAACACACAAAACTCTGCAGAGGTACGTCAGCTGCTGCAATATGCCAGCCTTTGTTGCGATGGTACAGTCATCTTTCGCGACAATGAGGAACAGCATATAGGAGATCCTACCGAAACAGCCATTGTTTATGCTGCACATAAAAGCGGAATGTCGAAAGAAACATTGAATCAGCAGTATCCTCGCCTTGCTGAACTTCCTTTTGATTCAGATCGAAAACTGATGACAACAGTTAATCAGATAAACGGAAAAAATGTGGTGATCGTCAAAGGTGCTTTCGATATGATGGCTCCTCGCTGCACATCTGGCAACCTGGATGCAGCAAAGGAAATTGTGGAAAAGATGAGCGCCGATGCCCTCCGTGTTCTGGCTATTGCATATAAAGAAATCGACACTGTTCCCCAACACCCCACCTCAGAAGAATTGGAATGTGGCTTGACATTGATGGGATTAGTTGGAATGATCGATCCACCGCGTCCAGAAGCAAAAGCTGCTGTGGAACTCTGCCGCAAAGCAGGAATCAAACCGGTAATGATTACCGGTGACCATGTCGTAACAGCCTCTGCCATTGCCAAGGATCTTGGTATCATGAAATCCGGTGATAAAGCTATCACTGGTGCACAACTGGATGCCATGACGGACACACAGCTGGACCATGAAGTAGAACAGATATCTGTCTATGCTCGTGTTTCCCCAGAAAACAAGATCCGTATCGTCAAAGCATGGCAGCGTAAAGGTCAGGTGGTGTCCATGACGGGTGATGGTGTCAATGATGCTCCTGCCTTAAAAGCTGCAGATATTGGCTGTGCCATGGGAATCACCGGAACAGATGTTGCCAAAGGCGCTGCGGATATGACCTTGACCGATGATAATTTTGCCACAATTGTGGATGCTATCCGGGAAGGACGCGGTATTTATGCTAATATCCGTAAGGTTGTTGGCTTTCTCTTGGGAACCAATATTGGAGAAGTAATCACTGTCTTCACTGCGATGCTTCTCTGGCACAAGACCCCACTGCTTTCTATGCAGCTTTTATGGATCAATCTGGTAACCGATAGCCTGCCTGCAATTGCTCTTGGTATGGAAGCGGTAGAATCAGATGTTATGAATCAAAAACCTCGTCCAAAAGATGAAGGGATCTTTGCACATGGCTTGGGAATTCGAATTGTCCTTCAAGGAATTATGTTCTCTATCCTGACACTGATTGCTTTCGTTATGGGTGAAAATGCTGTTGGACAGGAAGCCGGCGGTCAGACAATGGCCTTTATGGTCCTTGCTCTGTCACAGATCATACAGGCATTTAATATGCGCTCCGAACACTCCCTGTTCCGAATCGGACCATTCAGCAACCACAAATTAAACTGGGCCTGCCTTGTATCCTTCCTGTTGGTGGCGCTGGTTATCTTTACACCAATACGCGTTGCTTTTGGATTAGTTGTCCTGCCATGGAAAACTTATCTGCTCGGACTGTGCCTGTCGCTGATCCCAGTAGTTGTAATGGAATTTTCAAAAGCTTGTGGATTAATCAAGCATCAACATTAAATGCATATATTAGCATCCAGGGGGATTGCCGAATTGGCTATCCCCCCTTTTTTTATGTCTAACACACTGCTCTATGCAAATTTTATTTTTGTTTCTTGCAATAGAATTATCCTTCCAATCTCATGATTACATATATTTTTTCAAACCCCATGTGTATATCTGACTGATTTCTGATGTGATCTCGTCCAAAGTCAATGTCGATTCTTTGTTCAAACTTTTTTGATATAAGCTAACAAAACCGCCTGCAACACATTCCAGAAAAATTAAGAACCCTTCTCTGTCCTTTACCCCAGTGGTTGGCAGATTTTCCATAACTCTTTTGATAAAAACCCGCTTTATTTTTTCGCAAAAAGCAGCAGCATTTTGATTGGCAAGAAGCAGTCTGTTGGTTTCTACACTGTCCTCTACAAAATGCTGAAATTTTCGCAACAACGGAAGAGGGTCAAAAAATTCTCTGTTATGAACAGCCTCATCCAAGCAACGGTTCATTTCTGAAAGAAAATCATCTTCTAATTCTTCAAGAACAGCGTAAATATCCTGATAATGAGCGTAAAATGTATTCCGGCTTAAATCAGCTTTTCCTATAATGTCAACCACTGTGATTTTTGAAATGTCCTTTTCTGCTAATAGTTCAATCATTGCCGAACGAATCATCTTTTTGGAGCGAATGGAGCTTCTATATTCCTTCATATTTTCCCTTTCTTTCTTAGAAACAGTACATTTTTGATACACGTGTATGATTTTATATATTATACTCAAAATTGTACATTGTGAAATAGCTTTAGAACTATTATACTGTGTTTCAGAAGATAAATCAATCATCCAAATGAAGGAGGTACCTTACATTGAGTACAGACATTTTGTTTGAACCCATCCAAATCGGTAACGTCGAACTGAAAAACCGAATTGCCATGTCACCTATGAACATGGGCTACACCGGCCCGATGGGATTTGCATCCGAACAGACCAACGCATGGTATGCAACCCGCGCCAGAGGTGGTTTTGGTCTGATCATCACCGAGTGCATCGTAGCAAATCCATATCCATGGAGAGGAAGCGACAGCCTCAATCCTCTTCTGTGTGATGCTCAGGACAAATACCGACACATCAGCCAGGTTGCCGATGTAGTTCACTCTTACAAAGGAGCTAAGATTTTTGCACAGCTTTCTCCTGGCTGGGGACGTCAGGGTCACCCACAGCCAGGACATAAGAGCATCGCTTCAGGTGCACCTTCCGCTGTGCCGATGGAAATGGATTTCCGTCATATCACCAAGGGCTGGCTGCGCCAGGCAACCCGTCTGGGATTTGGAGGTATTGTCAATAACTTTGGTGGACTGGAAGCTATCCAAAATATGTCGGACGAAGAGTATGACAAACTTCGTCCATATATTCGTGATTTCATGGAAAAGAATGGCGGAGAACTCTACCATGTCGCTTATGGCGAAACTCCAAGAGAACTGACCATCCGCGAAATTGAACAGATTGAAGACTTTATGGTAGAACAGGCAATCGCTTTGTACGGTCTTGGATTCGATGGTATTGAGCTTCATACCCCACACGGTTATTTACTGCATCAATTTTTATCGCCTCGCTCTAATCTGCGTGAAGATATGTATGGCGGCAACACTGAAAACCGCTGCCGTATTGTAACCAATATCATCGAGCGAATCCGCAAAAAAGTCGGTCCAGACAAAGCACTTGGCGTACGTATCTCCGGCAACGAATATATGAATGATGGACTTGACCACGAGGAAGCCTGCAAAGTTGTCAAACTGCTGTCTGAAGCAGGAGCTAACTTTATCAATGTCTCCCAAGGCAGCTATGAAGCTTTCGGAAAAGGCTTTGCTCCAGATGGTGAGAATGAATTTACTCAGTGGGCTCCGGGCTTCAAAAAAGCTTCTGGTGGTCTGCCAATCATCACTCCAGACTTTATCACACCGGAGGTTGCTGCAGAAGCAATTGCCAGCGGCAAGACCGACATCATTTCTCTGGGACGTCAATCGATTGCTGATCCTTACTGGCCTGCAAAAGTAAAAGCAGGCAGAACACAGGACATCGTTAAATGCTGCCGCTGTCAGCAGTGTTATATGAATTTGTTTGAAGGTAAATGGGCACGCTGCACCGTCAACCCAACCGCTGGATTTGAAAAATACTATCCTGAATTGTGGCAAGAAGACGGCTTGATGGATCAGCGTGCAAAACGTTTTATGGAAAAACGTGCAGAACTGCCGCAGATTTAAGGAAAGGAGCAATTCAGAATGAATCATAATGTATGGGAAGACGGGTTCTTCAAAATTGACCCAGAGTGTCATATCATTGGTGATATGGGACCAATCAACCATTTCCCAGGCGTACAGATGTGGTGGAACGCCATTGATGGCATCATGCGTCCAACAATACAGGGTGCCCCATCAGAATACATGAGTACCCTTGAGCCATGGGAATTGCAAAAGAGCACCGATCCGGAGAATATCCTCCGGGCAATGGACAAATATGGCGTGGATGTAGCCTGCATCCTGCCGGAATCCATGATGGATACTACTGGATATTCCAGCCGTTGGTGTACCAATGGGGATGCCTGGAAAGCAGTACAAACCCATCCGGACCGCTTTATCATCAATCCAAACATTTCTCCTATCAAAAAGAGAGGCGTACAAAATGCCATCTGGGAAATGGAATATTGGGTAGATAAAGGCGCAAAGATCTTTAAATATTACTCCCCAGAGGACACCTATATCAATGATCCAGAACTATGGCCTTTCTATAAACGTGCAGAAGAATTAGGTGTCGTTCTTTGCCTGCATGCCGGATTCAGTTGGGTACCACCAGGCAAGAGTAAATACTGCTATCCTACCCAGATTGATGATGTGGCTCGCGACTTTCCTAACCTCAAAATCGTCGCATTCCATATGGGCTATCCTTTCACCGATGCTATGAATATGGTTGCACTGGGACACCCAAATGTCTACCTCTGTCTGAGTTTGTTAGTTCCGTGGGCCATCTCTGCACCATATAAGTTTGCTCATATTCTTGGAGAAGCTATTCGTTTTGTCGGTCCTGACCGTATTATCTGGGGAACCGACAGTGCAGGTTATGGTGCTCAAATCGGTGCTGCATCTATTGGATTGACGGATTTCCAGATTCCAGAGGAGTTGCAGTGGAAATACGGCTATCTCCCTCTTTCTGATGAGGATAAAAGAAAGATCTTCGGCGGAAATTTGGGCAAACTGCTTGGTATTGATACCACCAAGCGTCGTGGCGGCCCTAATGCTGTTACTGACAGTTTAAATAATCATGCAACCAAGATTCCGTTGATTACCCCTAAAACACAAGAAAAGGAGGCATCTCAGATGCCAAAGAATGAATACGATGTTTCCATTTCCACCCCTATGGGCGACATGGACGGAAAAGTTAATCTGAATATCGATGGCAATGCTCTGTCAGGAACCATCTTCTTTATGAAAAATGAAAATGAATTTACAGGCGGCAGCATCGATGAAAATGGAAACATCTCATTTAAGGGAGATTTGAAGACACCGGTTGGAAAGATAGCTTATACCATCGATGGTACATTTGTTGACGGCAAAATTGATGCCGTAGCAAAAACCAAGATGGGTGACCTGGCAATCAAATCCAAATAAGAGCGTTCCTTCTCGCTCTACTGTAGAGGCGCTGCCTATAATTTCATTTCTCGCATAATAGTAGCAATATTTCTGACAGTGTATGACATGCGTATATCGGTTAGTTTCTTGATATTTTGTTTTCTATGATAATAAAAAGGGGCGACAGCTGAATGCTGCCGCCCCTTTTTTCTATTTGTAGAATCGATATAACTGTCAATCATGGGAGTATTCTTTTTTATCGATCCTTTAGTTCCAAATTTTCTGCCATTCTGAATAGTTCCTTCTTTCCAATATTGCCATAAATATTGATTGATATTCTACCTGTATTTAAGTAAATCGATTGTTTTCCTTCTTTCTCACTGTAAAAGCCCTCATTATCCTTTATTATTATTTTTACTGTTTTAGCATTTTCAGTATCTATTCGAGTCTTTATATCGGTTGAATTAACCCATTGAGAAATACAAAAATATTTTGACTCTTTTTCAAAACTAATATATTGTATTTCTTTGTCTGAAATTGTTTCAATAACCTCAAACCCAACCGGAATATACTTAGGAAAATAAAAATATTCCATTGATTCTTCGTGATCCTCTGCAATAATCTGTTTGTATGTTTGGATCGAGGTATAGCGCTCCTCTCTCAAAAAGATTGTTTCATAAAGAGAAAAGCCATTTGCTTCTGCCAGAAAGATCAGACTTCCTGATATCATCACCACTATCAGCAAAATACTCACTGCCCGCCGTATTGTCCAACTTCTTAAAGAACGTTTGATAGCATACATCCGGTAAGCTCGTTTGATTCTCCTCGCAAATCGTTTGGATGGGACATAATCCCCCGTCTTGTGTTCTTCAAAAAGTTTTTCTGATTTTTGAAGTTCTTCCTCTTCAATCTGCCGCAATGCCTCTGCAAGAAAAACATCAAACAGCTGTTCATTCAGTTTTTCTCTGTTCATCCGCTCTTGTCCTTTCTTGTGATAGATTCTCTTATCCTCCATTTCCCTGATGGACAGATTAATAAACCCACAAACTTAAAATCATGTAAAAATGATGTTGTGCTTTTCATTTAGTCTCGTTACCATTATAGTAAGTATAACTGCTTTTCCCACTGATTTACTACGCTTTACCTTTATTTTTAAACTTTTTGTTTCCGAAATCAAAAATAAACGCCGGATATCCAACCCGGCATGAAACACTTTCAAATCTATGAAACAAAAAATGACAGCGGCTTATAAAAGCCACTGTCACATCTGTTTGCCTATATAAATAACTCACACTCTTTTCGGTCCGAACATACTTTTTTAAGTGCCAGGCCAGCCGCAGACAACATAACAGGATTTACCCGACGCGCCTTATGTGGGCATACCGAAACACATCTCATGCAGGAAATGCACGCCTTGTCATCGACTTTTTTAGGATTATCCTTATCGATTGCCTGAACAGGACACTCTTTTGCGCATATGCCGCATTGTGTACATTCTCTGGTCGGTTTTGGAATCATGCCAACTCCTCCCGCATTTTTATAAGGACGGTTGCCTGGGATAGTAGGTTCTTCAGTATCCTCAGCAGAAAGTTTTGTTTGAATCTGTTTTGCAAATTCAGACAGTTGCTGAGCATCTTGTGTATCCGGTCTACCGGCAGCAAACTGTCGTGCGATGGAATGTTCTGCAATTGCAGCTACGGCTGCTGTTACACAAAAACCTGCCTGTTTTGCAACATCCTGTAATTCCACCAATGTATCCTCATAGGCGCGATTTCCATAGACACAAACTAAAACTGCCCGAGCTCCATGACCATCTATCATAGCCAGTCTTTCAGCAGCAACTGCCGGAACACGGCCTGCATAGGACGGAACCGAAATCACTGCAACATCCTCTTTTGTCAGCGCAATGTTGTGAAAATCTGCCTGATTGCTTGTTAGATCAACTAAAACGGTCTCCCCTTCCAGTGTAGAGGTCAAAAGTGATGAAACCTTTTTTGTTCCTCCTGTCGGGCTAAAACAAATCTCATAAATTTTCATATGCAATTCCTCCTTAATCTCCTGACACATCTCATTGAACGCTCATTTTCCATATCTCATAATCCCGTCAACATTCATTTCCTGCTGTATCACCCATAATCTCTTTGCAGATTTTTTATTTTTATATCGATTTCTCTTGAAACTTTCCGGGAATCTCGATACAATAAATGATGTAATAATTAAATTTACATCGTTTACAGTTTAACACCCAATAGATGTAATGTCAAGAGTTACATCTATTGAAAATATCATTCACTTTTTATTGAAAGGATATATTATGCAAATCAGTATGAAATGCTCCATTGCAGTTCATTGCTTGATATTCATCCATGAAGCTAAGGGAACTGCAAAAGTGACCAGTAATCTCCTCGCTAAAAGTACCGGATGTAATCCCGTTATCATCCGCAACATTATCAGTTCTTTAAAAAAGGCAGGCATCATCACCGTTCCGCGGGGAACCGGCGGTGCAGAATTGTGTGCAGACCCTTCCCAGATCACACTATATCAGATCTATACTGCATTAGAACCAGATGGACTTGCTTCTCTGATTGGGATTCATCCCTGTCAGGACCGTCCATGCCCAGTAGCGCAGAACATCCGCAAGGTATTGCAAACTCCTTACAACAAAATTGAGGACTCGATTAAAGAAACAATGGAAAGCATCACTTTACAATCTATGATCGACGAGTTTGACCACATCTTAAATCCCTTAAATTAAAATACAGGACAATAATTTATACTGATGCAAAAGCGGCTGTCTGAAAACAAATTTTTCAGACAGCCGCTTTTTACGTTGCAGTGTTTATCTTTTTTGTATTTGTGGATAAGAAAAAATTATATGTTATATTACTTTAAATACCCTTCTGCCTTCAAAATTTCCAACACCCTTGCCTCTCGTTCGAGCATGTTCTGTTCCTTTGGACCATGGTCAACCGTTCGGTTTACCACGATAGCTTTGTCTGGTTCCACCCATTCAAGGGTAAAATGCTCGTCCGCTTCATAATCGTCAAGTTTCTGGCTCGTCTTGGCTTTCTGCACCTCACACAGATAATAGAAATTATCCTGCACAAAATAATCTGCATCCATGTGATCGCTCTTTTCAACACGATGGACATAACCAAATTCCCGAATCGATTCCGGAATAATAACAAGCCCCGCCTCTTCCTCGGTTTCGCGAATGAGTGCCTGAACCTTTGTTTCGTTCTCCTCAATGCCGCCGCCTGGGAATTTATAGTAGTCATATTTCATGCTATGTACCATCGCCACCCTGCCATTTTGGATGGTAATGCATCGAGCGGAGTGGCGAACAAATGCCCGTCCGTTTTTGTCATAGTTGTTTGCATCCATATTAAACAATAATCGCATCGTCTTCTCCTTACTTTTCGAAATTTTAATTTTATTGTACCACATCCCAAGGTAGAAGAAAATCTCCTTCTTACATTTTATCCTAACTAAAAAGAGCAAAGGGTGCTCATGAAGCATACCTTCGCTCTTTTTTCTCTTTATGAATTTGCCGGATTGCGCTCTTCCAAAAAGGCCTCAATTGCTTCGACTGTTTGTTTCTGCTGCTCCTCTGCGGAAATTTCAGCCGGAGGATCACCCTTTTGCAAACCGTAATTTCCAAACTGCGCGTGATTTCCGCCTTCGATCTCCACAATATTTTCGGTGTAGTCGATGTGGTCTTCCACACTTTGGTTTAAAGAGCCGTAGATGGTCAGGGTATCCTCGTCAGGATAATCTCCGTAAATATAGGCTCCCATCAAGATCAACCCGTTCACCTCATTGGGATGTTCTGCGGCAAACTTTGATGCCATAGCACCGCCCATCGAATGTCCGGCAAGATACCAGTGTTCTATCTCCGGAAACTGTGTCATAACATCTTCTGCCGCATCCGAATCAAAAATTGCCATGTGAAACGGCATATCCACCAGAATGCAGGTAATACCGGTCTGACGAATCTGGTCGAGCAGCGGCAGGTAAGCTTCCGCTTCTACCTTGGCACCGGGATAAAAGATAATCGCCGTATCGCTTTGGTAGGATGGAGACAGGATGGTCAAATTATCCTGTGTTACGATACCGTCGTTTTGTGCCAGCACTTCAAGAGCTACATCCTCGGCCCGATAGTAATCGGACACATACCAGAAAAAGGCCCCGGCTAAGATTGCCAGCAGCAACAGCACAATAAAAAGCTCTTATCAGCTTTTTATGTACAGATTTTTGTTGTGTTTTCATGCTTACATCACCTTTGTTATGATATGCACGATCAGTGCCAGAGTAAACATTCCCATAAAGCCGGAAATCATCCAACCCAATGCTTTGGAGTAGCCTTTGGGCGTGATACATCCCATGGCATCCAGCTTTTTAATGGTAGGATGCAGCCGCCAGAAGTAGGTGGCAATCGACAGAATCATCGCTACCACCGCCCACATTCTCAGAGTTTCAGTGCCAACAAGCAAAATCACCGCCAGCAGAAAAATAAAGATCAGCTTTACTCCCGCTACCCAGTTGACTAGATAGGAGGTAAACAATTTTTGTTCTTCGCTTTCGCTGTGATGAAACGCATCAAACACCCCAACTCCATTTCCGATCTGACTGCCGGGCCAAAAATAAAGGATGGCAACGTTCATCGATTCCATGATGATAAAAATTAAAATTGCAATGGATAAAATGTCCAAATTTTCGTTCTCCTTTTCATTTACGATTGCAGTACATTAGAAATCAGCCGCATCATTTTCCTGCTACCATTTGGAACTATTGTTCGTCCTGCGGCAGGTAATTCTGGATGGTGTAGCGGCGTCTGCCTTCGGTACCTTTGCCGTACTGGATGGCCTGCTTTGGACATTCGTTGATGCAGCGCAGACACTGATAGCACCGAGTTCCCCAGTTTGGAAGGTTATTGAGCATCGTAATGGTATGTGCTGGACAATTTTTTGCACATAGTCCGCACGCGTTGCAAAGACTTGTCGCATAAAACGATTTTGTGCTGCGGGCAAATCTGTTAAATCCAAAGTTAACAAGGCTCGATTTTAAACCAGCAAGAGAGCCTTCCTCCACACGATAAACCTTTTTGCGCTGTAAAATCTCACCGGAAATCTTCTGCAATTCTTTTCTGGCAGCATTGATTTTCGCATGAATCTTCGCTTCATCGTCGGTATCTGTGCCGACAATGTAGTTGTTTGGCATCACCAGACTGTAACTGCTGTCCAGCGGGTAGTGCTTGGAAAACTGCTTCATTGCCATGCCAGCTTCTTCTCCACAGGTACAAACTCCAAAAGAAAATGCACCGGTCTTCGGTAATTTCATGGCAAAGGCTTCCATCGGTTCGGGAGCTCCCCATGCATAGACGGGAAAGACAAATCCAATCTGTTTTTCCTTCTTAATATCCGGCATTTCAGTCAGCGCGGTGATATCACAGGTTTGATCTCCCAAAAGGTAAGCAAGTTGTTTTGCGACCCATCGAGAGTTTCCGGTTCCCGAAAAATAAAAAATCATAGTATAACCTCATTTCCAAGGAATTTCATTTGCTGCATAATGTGACGACTTTATTATAACATACCCTGATAAAAAATTTCAGTGTTTGTTTTTTCTTTTTCAATTGTTTTGCTGTTTTTATCTTGATTTTCCATTCTAAGGCTAAAATCACAGAAGATTTTTCTGTTTTAAGAATATTTAAAAATTCGTTTTAGTAATTTCAAATATTTTTGCTACCCTTACATTAAGTTGTTAGAAAAAACAAGATTTTATATGAGGTTTATCATGAAAAGCTTTTTTATTGGGGAAATGATACGGCAAAGAAGAATGGAACTTGGGTTAAAACAAAACGAACTTTGCCAAGGGATTTGTGAACCCACAACCATGTGCCGTATTGAATCTGGAAAGCAAACACCCAGTTTAAACCAACTAAAAGTGTTGTTGCAGCGTTTGGGATTACCAGACGAACGTTACTATGCAATTGTCAGCAAAAATGAAATGCTGATTTCCGATCTTCAAACAGAAATCGTTTCCAGCAATGTGTTTCGGGACCCGCAAAGGGGTTTGCCGAAAATCGAAGAACTGGAAAAGATTGCCGATCCGGACGACCGGCCGATTCGTCAATTTATTCTGCGTTCCAAAGTTTTGCTTGGAAAAATAGAAAATGGACAGATTGTCCCCTACACAAATGATGAAAAATTGGATATGCTCTTTGAAGCTATTCGGCTGACCTCACCAAACTTTAATATTGATGCGATTTGTGACGGTCTTTACAGCGTTGACGAAGTCAAGGTAATCAATCAGATTGCTCTTATTTATTCTCAATTAGAACAACGAGAAAAGGCAATTGATATCTACCGTCAATTACTAGCATACATCGAAAATCATTTTCAAAATACCGGACAGTTTGGTAGTTTGTTTTCTCTTGTCGCATTCAACTATGTAAGAGAACTGGATCTGGTGGGGCGTTATACCGAAGCAATTGAAATCGCCGAGATTGGCTGGAAAGCTTGTGTACAACATAAACAATACCGCATGCTGCCTTCTATAATTGCTGGGATTGCAGAATGTTATCATTTTTTAGGAGAAGATGACAAAAGTAAAGATTATTATCTTCAAGCTCTTTATTTGTGTAAGGCTATCAATGATGAGGAATGTCTTAGCACCGTATTATATGAAATCAAAGAATATTTTGGCGATGACTTTTCCTTTTAAATGCCTTTTCTTACCCCATTATCCGCAATGATAATAAAATAAACCGAAATAAAACCCGCATCGATTTTGCATCAGATGCGGGTTTTGTGTTTTATTGCAGCGGCATATTTAGGATCAGCTCAAACTGATTTTCCTTTTTTCCGGCATCAAAGATACCACCATACCTCGTTACGATCTCACGCATTCCATTCAGACCAAACCCATGCAGCGCTTTATCTTTTTTGGTGGTGCTCAAATCCTCATGCTCATCCCCTGCCAAAGGATTTTGAATCAGCAGCATGAACATTCCGTACTCAACCTTGCATCGAAGGGTGATCTTTTTATTTTTTGCCCTTTTTGTCGCATCAATGGCATTGTCCAATGCGTTGCCAAACAGCGCACACAGATCGGTGTCCGCAAAGGGCAGCTGTTCGGGAAGCGAAATTTTGATGTCTGCACCAATATCCAAACGTTCCATTTCCTCGCATTTGGATGTCAGCACCACATTGACAATCTCATTGTCACAAAGCCGGCGGGAACGCCGCAAAACGGGAGAATCGGTGAGCTTCGCAAGATATTCCTGTGCTTTTTGAGTTTCCTTTTCTTCCAAAAGTCCCAGTACCGTGTTCAGATGATTGCGCAGATCGTGCCGCAGGGTTCGCACCTGTGTCTGCTCTTTCTGCAAACTTTGATAATATACTTCGCGCATCTCTGCAAGGGCGGCAGCCTGCGCTTTTTGCTCATAATCTGCCAAAATCAGGATGCTGTGCAGCAGCACTACGGAAGAAATCAGGGACAGCGGCAGGATGAACATTCCCTGAAACAAGGTCAGGTTTTCAATCAGAATGGAATCCGGCATCCAGTAGGCTGGCAGAATCAGAACCGATAACGTGACCAAAGGCAACAAGGTTAATCCGGCACAAAGTTTCCACAATCGGTGCGGCAGACAAACCGCTTGCTGTTTGAGCTGACGGTGCAGTGTCAGGTAAAAGATTCCAAAGATAACCGGCCGCACTATGCGCGACACCATATCGTACAGCCCGAGGCGATCCAGCGGTATCAGATAGGTGTTGGATATCGCACAAACTGACATGATGAAACAATAGAAGATTCCACCTATTGTCAGCCTTCCCAGCCAATCCCCTTTGGTCGCAAAGAAAAAAGCAGCAATATAAAACGGAAAGGTCATCGCAAAGTTGTTGTCTCCAATCCAAATTACCATTCCGCTGGAAAGCGTCATAGCAGAAAAGAGCATAACCTTCGCCCACCAAATCGGCTTTACTTCTGTAAAGCGCAGAGAGGTGTAATACAGAAAAAATCCGCTCAGCAGAACAAAAAGTATATATGGACCAAGAAAAAACAGAAAGGCATTCTGCATGAAAATCACCCCTCCAGTGTTGTTCTGGTCAGCGCAAGCAGTGCGGACGCATGGTAGCTGCGGCTGATTGGCAAAGTGGTGTCACCCACCTGCACCTCGTTGCCGCACAGCTGCCGAATTGCAGCAGAACGCACCAGATAGCGCTGATGGATGCGGACAAATCCCGCTCCCTCCAGCTCCTGAGCCACCTCATCGAGCTTGCCATAAAAGCTGTAAGTTCGGTCTTTGGTAACACAGTTTACCTTGCGCCGATCCGACTCGAAGTACAGGATTTCCTTGTGCGGGATACGAAACCAGCTGTCACCATCCCGGCAGGAGTACACCTCCTGCGCGTCCTGACAGAGTTTGACCAAAAAACGGGAAAGAATTTCTTCCAGCTGGTCGCGTTTAGCAGGCTTCATCAAGTACCCTAACGCCCCCACACGATAGCCATCAAAGACATAATCCGAAAATCCGGTGACAAACACGATTTGCAGTGCACTGTGTTTTTCCCGCAGTTGACTGGCTGTCTCCATACCGTTTACACTGCCCATTTCAATATCCAAAAACAGGAGATCGATTTCGTTAGGATGTTTTTGATCCCATTGCAGGAGAGTTTCACCAGATGAAAATTCAAAGATAGTATGTTCGATATTTTTTCCTTCCAGGATGCTTTCCAAAAGCCATCTTAAGCTTTGCCGGTTGTCCTGGCTGTCATCACAAATTCCAATCGAGAGCACAAAAACTGCTCCTTTCTTTTGCTTGTTTTGCCATTTATTATATCATAGCAGCTTAGATTATCAAAACAAAACTTTACATCAAACGTGCTATTTATTACATGACGTTTTCAAGTTTTACATCATCGCTGCCAAAGATGACACCCCCATTTGCAACCAGAGTTATGCGGTGGTATTGTGGAATCAAAGAAAGGGGCGATACCATGTTATCTGTGCAGAATCTTCATAAGTCCTACAAGGTAGGCAACGAAAAATACGAGGTACTCAAGGGAGTCTCTCTGGAAGTACAAAAGGGGGAATTTGTAGGTGTCATGGGGCCTTCCGGTTCCGGCAAATCCACCCTGCTCAACTGCATTTCCTGCTACATCCCATCCGATTCGGGGAAAATCGAATTGGGTGACACCAATCTCGCAACGCTCGACGAGGAAAGTATGGCTCATGTCCGAAACGAAAAACTCGGCTTTGTTTTTCAGGACTTTTTACTGCTGGACGGACTGACCATTCGGGACAACATCATGCTGCCCCGCATCATCGGTGGAAAAATATCCACCTCTATGGAAAAAAGTGCTGACCTGCTGTGCGACCTGTTCGGAATCTCACACATCAAAAACAAATATCCTGCGGACGTATCCGGCGGTGAAAAACAGCGCACTGCTGTTGCCCGCGCTCTCATCAACAATCCGGAGCTGATTCTTGCCGACGAACCGACCGGCAATCTGGACTCCAAATCCGCACAGGCTGTTATTGATGCTTTCCTGCGGGCTAAAAATGAGCTTTCCGCTACCATCTTTATGGTGACCCACGATTCCTTTGCTGCCAGCTTCTGCGACAGAGTTGTCATCCTTAAAGATGGAAATGTTCGAAAAACACTGGTGCGTGGAAATCAGGAGCGCCGCACTTTCCAGGACGCTTTGCTGGATGCTATCCGCGAATTAAGCGAGGTGAAGGGAGAATGAAAGACATTCGTGCTGTATTTTCTGCCCTGCGCAAGAACGGCAAGGGACAGTACAAACTGCTTTCCGGCTGCCTGTTTTTTGGAAGTCTGCTGATCACTGCGTTTTGCATGATGATGTACTCTCCGACCGTGCAGAACACCCTGCCACAGGGCGGTGACTCCCGCAAACAGGTCATGATGATTTTTATTCTGGCAGTCATCGGTTGCGCTGCTTTTTCGGTCTATGCGTCTGGGTTGTTTTTCCGCTACAAATCCAGAGAAACCGGCGTTTTTCTGGCACTTGGACTCAGCCGCAAAACCCTAGGTCAGCAGCTGCGCCGCAAGGTCATCCAGCTTGCTGTAGCTTCCTGCGGAGCCGGCTTAATTCTGGGGACACCTCTGTGCTGGCTCATCTGGTCACTCTTCCGCTTATCACTGGTCGATACCCCGGAAATGGCTCTGATCTTCGATCTGCGGGCTTACCTGATTCCCCTTGCCTTCCTCTTGTTCGTTTTGATTATGCTGCTTGTGATGCAGAAGCGCTTTCTTGCGCGGGTCAACGTGCTGGACATCATTCAGGAAAGTCACCGCGCGGAACCGGTTCGTGCAGTTCCCCAATGGTACGGCTGGGGCGGTATCCTGATGATTGCAATCGGCTGCCTGTTGGGATATTTTGTCCCAAGCTTTTGTGTACGAGTGCTGCACTGGTACGCACCAGCTATTTTCACCGCACCGTTTTATCTGCCAGCTCTGATCGGACTTTACTGGGTGCTGCTCTATACCGTTGTGGGTGGCTGGCATCGGGGTAAAAACCGATACACCCACCTGATCGAAAGCGGTATGATGCAGTTTCAGGGAAGACAGACCGTCCGCAATATGCTGGTTGTCACCGTATTGGTTGCGGGAGCTTACTTTGCATCCTTTTACACTCCAATGATGATTGTTCCCGGCCGTGCAGAAATTGAGAATCGACCTGTCAACTATCAGTTTTTCTATCGCGCCGATCAAGACATGATCACAAAGTCCGAGATTGAAGAGTTGGCTTCGGACTTCGGAGCGAAGGTCATAGATTATGTAGAAATGCCGTCTGCCTCTCTGGCAATCGATGGTGAAGCTGAGGTGGAAACCGAAGGACCGCTGGGCACGACCTACACCAAAGAATACCGGGAAGCCTTTTTGGAGCACCGATTCTTCTCCGTGTCTTCCTGGAACGCTCTCACCGGTGATGACCTTGTGCTCCAGCCGGGAGAATGTGCTGCAACGCTTGATTATTACGGGGATATTTTAGACATTTCCCTTGTGACCAATCCGGTTACCATGCAGCAGCTTTCTGTTACAACCCTTCCGGAACCTCTGCCGAGCGAGCTGTTTCAGGATACCTTTGTCCTCACTGACGAAGACTATACCTCCATCATACAGGGACTTACTCCCGACTGGCAGGAAGTTCAGGTGCTCTTTAACGCAGAAAATGACAGCTATGCTTTTTCCAAAGCACTGCTGCACAGCATTGTGGCGCACTCCGGACCAGAAACTGCTGTCTTTGACGGATATGACCGAATCAGCCGGATGAATGCGCATAAGGCTGGCGAAGAATACCGGGGCGATCAGGTAGAAGAATTAAACCTTCCTGTCATCGACCTGAGCCAACCAGACACCAGCGATTTTCAGCTCTACTGGCTGTACATGCCAAAATTCCAGGCATTGGATGATGGAAATTTCCTCTCCAATTTTGCTGTATTCCTGCTGCTGTTTGTGTTTGTTGCCATTCTCTGCTTTGGTGCAGTCGGTGTAATCCTCTATACCCGCAGTCAGACACTGATGCTTTCCAATGCATGGGTTTATGAAGATCTTCGCAAGTTAGGTGCATCCAATCGCTACCTGAAAAAGACAGCCCAAGGACAAATTAAGCGGGTGTTCTTCTCTCCGATTTTGATTGGTACGGTACTGATGCTGGGATTCTATACTTTGATCCTGCTTGCAAACGGCGGCGATATGGTGCTGGATCAAAATGAACGCATGTCATTAAGCGTTTGTCTGCTGGTTGTCGCTGCAATGTCTGCTGTCTTCTATGGATTTTATCGTTTTACTTTGAATAAATCGTGTCATACTCTGCACTTGTCAGAGTGATGATAAAATCTAAAAGCAGTATGTGAGGAATCATATTATTATTTTTTCCTTTCATTTTTATATTTTTAAAAACAGGCTGTGCTGTTTTGCACAGCCTGTTTTGTCACAAATTGCAGTATCATTAAAAAAGCATACAGAAAACCGATCCTTTTTTACCAAATCAATTATCTGCATCGGGATATATTTTTGCCATATGCTACTTGTGACCGTTTCTAAAATGTGCTATACTGGAGTGCAAACAAAATCGAGTGCAGAAAGGATACGTATTATGGCAAAACGAGTAGATTTACTGCAAGGAAATATTATGACAACGCTGGTTCAGCTGGCGCTGCCTATCATGGGAACTGCCCTCATCCAGATGGCTTACAATCTGGTCGATATGGTATGGATTGGTAAATTGGGCTCCGGTGCCGTTGCTGCTGTTGGAACAGCGGGACTATTGATGTGGTTATCCAATGGATTCACCGTTCTTTCCAGAATGGGGGGTCAGGTACATACCGCACAAAAACTGGGAGCAGGAGATCCGGAGGAAGCGGGAAAATATGCTCAAAATGCAATTCAAATGGGAGCGCTTCTTTCGATAGGATACAGCGCTGTCATGTTGATTGCCTGCCGTCCGCTGATTGGTTTTTTCAGGCTGAATGATCCAGCTGTAGTGGAATCTGCCGTTCAATATCTGAGCATCGTCAGCCTGGGTATTCTGGCAAGCTTTCTCAATCAAATGTTTACCGCTCTGATTACTACCACTGGAAACAGCCGTACTCCTTTTTATTTCATGACGATTGGTCTGGTCTTTAACATTGTGTTGGATCCTCTGCTGATTTTTGGTTTAGGTCCGATTCCTTCCATGAAGGCTGCCGGAGCTGCTTGGGCAACAACCATTGCACAATGGTTGGTTTCCATCTTATTCTTGCTGTATATTCGCAGAGATGACCACCTGTTCTGCTATGTTCGGTTGTTCGGAAAGATGGACAAAGAATGCTGCGTTTCTATCGTGAAACTGGGATTACCTTCTGCTCTTCAAAACTGTATTTTCCCTCTGATTTCAATGGTAATTGCGCGGCAGGTTGCAAGTTTTGGAGATGCTGCTGTGGCAGTACAAAAGGTCGGCTCACAGATTGAGTCCGTCTCCTGGATGATCTCCGATGGTTTTTCGGTTGCCATCAACAGCTTTGTCGCACAAAACTATGGTGCACACAACTTTAGTCGTGCCGGAAGGGGATATCGAGCTGCTATGATATCCATGACGGTTTGGGGAATTTTCTGTTCACTGCTTTTGATTCTGTGCGGCGGCTGGCTGTTCCAGCTGTTTATCACTGAACCGGACGTTGTTCCAATGGGAATCAGCTATCTGACCATTTTGGGATTCTCCCAGATGTTCATGTGCTGGGAAGGTGTCAACACAGGAGCATACTGTGGCTTTGGCAAAACCTTGCCGCCATCGATCGTAGGCATTGTATTCACTGCTGCAAGAATCCCGGCAGCTTTGATTCTTTCTTCTACCAGTTTAGGTCTGGATGGTATCTGGTGGAGCCTTTCCATCTCCAGTGTCTGCAAAGGTACCCTTTTGACTCTACTGTTCTGGAGATTTCTCCGACATAAACTCAAAGAAGTACCAGAATCTCTCTCCCAGGTAACTATCTGATAAAGTTTCTATCCGCGACAGCAAAACTATCCAGTGATGTTTTGCTGTCGTTTTATTTTTGCTGTATCCACACCAATAAAATATTTCTGGTTTTCAGATTCATGATGATATGGTACAATAAGACCACATCTAAAAAATGGAGGGTAACAAAATGAAAATAGGTGTACTTGGCCTGGGTGCCAGAGGACAAAGCTTAATCAAAAATGCAATCCTGCCTGCACTGCAGGAATATAATATGGAAATTGCTGCAATATACGATCCTTATGCAGACCGTGTCCAGCGAGCTTCCAAACTCATCTTCAAAAAGACAGGAAAACACCCGATAGAAGCAAAAGATCAGCATGAGGTTCTGCAAAATCCGGAAATTCAGGGCGTCATCATCGCATCCAGCTGGGAAGCTCATATCGAACTGGCTGTGGAAGCGATGAAAGCAGGCAAATATGTCGGTCTGGAAGTTGGCGGCGCTTATACCATTGAGGACTGCTGGAAACTGGTGGACACCTATGAGCAGACTAAAACTCCTGTCATGCTGTTGGAAAACTGCTGTTATGGCCGCCGGGAATTGATGGTTCTCAACATGGTTCGAACAGGATTGTTTGGAGAAATCGTCCACTGTTCGGGCGGATACATGCACGACCTGCGTGATGAGGTCTCCGGAGGCAAGGAGTATCGCCATTACCGCCTGAGAAACTATCTCAATCGAAACTGCGAAAACTATCCGACTCATGAACTGGGTCCGATTGCAAAGCTGCTTGACATCAACAACGGCAACCGTATGGTTTCCCTGACCTCCACTGCATCCTGTGCCAAAGGTCTGCATGAGTATATCCTGCAAAAAAGAGGCCCGGAAAGCCCTCTGGCACAGGCTGAATTTTTGCAGGGAGATGTTGTCACAACCGTAATCAAGTGTGCCAAAGGTCAGACCATCACTCTTCAGCTTGACACCACACTGCCGCGAAGCTACTCCCGCGGATTCACCGTTCGTGGAACAAAAGGGGCTTATTTTGAGGACAGTGACAGCATTTTTCTGGACAGTGAACACCACGACTTTGAGTTTAACGCAAAAGGACTGTGGGGAAATGCAGAACAGTACGAGGAAAAATACACCCATCCTGTCTGGGAAAATTACCATCCAACTGGTGGTCATGATGGTATGGATTATCTGGTAATCAGTGCATTTCTAGAAGCGATGACATCCGGAAAACGCCCACCAATCGATGTTTATGATACCGCTGCCTACATGGCTATTACCGCTTTGTCCGAGGAATCCATTCTCAAAGGCAGTGCTCCGGTTATGATTCCTGATTTTACCCGCGGAAAATGGTACATGCGCGACGATATCGATTACAGTCTGAAATATAACCTTGACCGTGAAGGGGTTTTCCAGGGAATTCTGTACTAAAGTTTTATATCCCATTACATCCTAGAAAGATTTCTTTCTCAGTATAAACTAGCAAAACGACAGCAAGCTTACTGCTTTGCTGTCGTTTTTGTTTTGCTGCTTGATATTTATTTTGTACTGGTAAGATGTCCTATCTTCTCACCTACCGGAATCACAATCCTTGTTTTAAATTGGGTGTCGTTAAATTCTGTTTCAAAATCGCCGCCATATTTTTTAACTGTTTCCTGAACATTGGATAATCCTATCCCAAAATGCTCTTTTTTATGCGAACGGATTTTTCCATTTTGAAAATCCGGCTTTTCTCCCATACTGTTTTCCAGCCGAATCACCAGCATCTTTTTATACTGATGGATAAACAGCTCTATCTTTCTTTCCCCCTCTTTCACCTGCTGGCACGCCTCAATGGCGTTGTCGAGGATATTTCCCAGAATGATGACCCAGTCCAAATCACTGATAAAATCAAATTCCAAATCCTGCACTTCTGCACGAAAAAGGATTTTGCTCTTCTCTGTCTGTTCCATCTTACTGTTTACCAAAGTGGTAATGATCTTACTGTTTGTTTGAAATCGAAAGCTTGTTTTGTCAATGCTCTCTATCACCTGCTTTACATATTCCGATGCCTCACCATTTTCGCCTATGCTCAAACGTTCTATCGCCAAAATGTGGTTTTTCATGTCGTGCAGTATTTTTCGCGACCTTTCTTGCTGCTTTTGGAGACGCTGCAGATACAGATATTCCAGCTCATCTTTTTGTCTGGACAAAGCTAGCTGCTGATGCAACTGTTCCTCAACCTGAAGAATGTGGTACAGGTATATTCCAAGCAGGTCAAACACAAGAAAAAGAATCAGGATTACAAACAGAACCTCCTGACTGACCAGAGCGTTTTCTGATAAAAAGATACTATAGATTATCAAACCAATCTCTATGAAAACGGTAAAGAAAAACACGGCATGAATGTTCCATCTGCCTTTTTCAAATTGATTGCGGTTGATATACCGAACAATCCATCGTATTGTCACTATCATTAATCCACTGCTGACCAATGGCAGACAAAGGGTGAACGCATCGCTATACTCTACCTGTTTTTTTCCCATCCCAAAAATCAATGATACAATCGGCAGCGAGAGTGCGTCCAAAATTACCAGATACAGGTAAAAAAAGGTGGTGTAGACCAACTTATTTTTATATGGCTTATAAAAGCAGGAAATGATCTGGATAGAAGTAAATCCAAACAGGGTCATCCAGATAGGATTTCTGTTCCGGGAAATAATCAGAATATAACCCGATACAAAAATAGTCCACAACAGAAGAAAGATTTCCTTCCGATATTGATCCCTGCGTCCATATACCTGATCCATAAAATAACTGGATATTCCCGCGACAGTGAGCACCGGCAAGAATACAGAAATCAGTATTTTTAGAATGACAATCTTACTCATCCCCTTTTGTTAGATCATATAGTAAGTATTTTCCAGAAAATCATAATATTTTTTCTTAAACTCGACACTTCTCTTTTGTGATAATGGTATCATATCTCCGTTATCAACAAAAATGTCATATCCTTTCAGACAATCAACATGGAAAAAATTAATCAAAAAGCTCTGATGCGGACAGGCAAACATTGACCGGTCAATCTTTTGATAAACATCTTCTATCGTACCTTTAAACACGTATTTGCCGTCTTTACAGATCATTCGTATCTTTCGTTCGTAAGTCTCAAAATAGTAGATATCTTCCACAGCAACATGTTTTATCCCGGTGTCTGTCATCACACCAAACTGATGGTGGGGTGATTTCTTTTCCAGATACTCCAGCGCTTCTTCCAGAATTTTGTTGATATTTTCCTCATCAATCGGCTTTGTCAGATATCCAAAAGGATGCACAGAATATGCCGTTTGGGCATACTGTGCATAGTTGGTAAGATAGATAATCTGTCCCCAATTTGACTGCTTCCGAAATGCTTTTGCTACTTCAATTCCGTTTTCTTCTGGCATCTCGACATCCAAAAACATGATATCAAAAAGCGGCATATCTTCCAAAAGCTTTTTTGCATCGGTATATTGCTGAATTGCTGCCGGTATTTTCTTTTGTTCAAGATATTGTTGAATTATCGGAAGTAACTGATGATTGATTGTTTGATCGTCATCACAGATTATAATGGACAGCATAAAAAGCTCCTCACATTAATAAAAATCGATTTTAGTAAAAATTGCTTTTTCATTATACCATAATCGGTAAAGCTATTTCCATTATATTTCTCTTTTCATCTAAACAATTTACCCTTATGGTAACACCCTCATCTATTTTTCTCCTAATATAAGCAAAAACAGCCAGAGTCATTTAGACGCTGGCTGTTTTATGGTATTTTTTATTCTGTGATATTTTGTGGATTTTGGTGTATTCTCACTTTAGGCTTCATGCTCCAGAATACAACATTCATCAAAATCACGATCAGCAAAACGACTGCCATCGCTACCCAAAATCCCATATCAATTCCCAAGAATTCTGTTGTTCCAAACAGATTCATCCAAATTTTAGCCCAGTTCATCAAAATCTCCTCCTTTTAAAGCAGCTCTCCATAGTGACGTACATACGCCTTTTTCAGGCTGGTTGCAAGCACCATATAAAGCAGGATACATGGAATCAGATATGCAAAATAAGAAACAGGAAGTGCTACGAATCCCAACATTGCCCCAAATGGTGTAAATGGAATGATGGTGAGCGCGGTAATACCGCTTAAGGTCAGCAGGGTCAGAGAAGCAGAAGCGCGGCTTTGAATAAATGGAAGTTTTGGTGTGCGGATCATATGGATAACAAGTGTCTGGCTCCACATCGACTCCACAAACCATCCTGCCTGGAACATTCCCATATATGCCTGCTGCATCTGAGCAAGCTGAGCACCCTGATAGTGATTTGCCAAATCGTTATACAATACACCACCGGATACAAACAGCGGGCAGAAAACAAAATACATAAAAATGTAGGTGGTAAAATCAAAGATGGAACTGGTAGGGCCAATCCAGATCATAAAGCTGCCGACACTGGATGCATCCCATTTGCGTGGTTTGGTGATAAATTCCTCGTCCACATTATCCCACGGAATAGCGGTACAGGACAGGTCGTAGATAAGGTTGAGGAAAATCAAATGCACACTCATCATTGGCAAAAACGGAAGCAGAGCTGATGCAGCCAAAACCGAGAACATATTTCCAAAGTTTGAGGATGCTGTCATCTTGATATATTTAATCATATTGGCATAGGTTTTGCGTCCCTCGATAATGCCCTGTTCCAGAACCATCAGATCCTTTTCCAACAGGATAATATCAGCTGATTCCTTGGCTACATCCACCGCAGTATCTACCGAGATTCCGATATCGGCAGCTTTCATGGCAGCTGCATCATTGATGCCATCCCCCATAAATCCAACGGTATGACCATTTTCCCTCAGAACCGAAACTACACGTGCCTTCTGGTCCGGTGTGAGCTTTGCAAATACATCGGTGGATTCTGCTGCTTGTGCAAGCTGGGCATCGCTCATTTTCTCCACATCAGAACCCAGCAGCATGTTGCGCACCTTCATTCCTACCTGTTTGCAGATGGTACGTGTTACCTTATCATTGTCACCGGTCAGAATTTTGGTGGTAACACCGTAATGTTTCAGTGCTTTGATTGCATCTGCTGTGGACTCCTTTGGTGGATCAAGGAAAGCAAGATAACCGATCAGCACCATCTCGCATTCATCCTTTACCCCAAAAGCACCTACCGGAGAAGGATTGCTCTTCTGTGCAATGGCAAGGACGCGAAATCCCTTATCGTTGAGTTCATCCACTGTATGCAGGATACGGCGGCGCACCTCATCGGTCAGGGGTTGTACCCCTCCATCACATTCTGCAAAGGAACAGATGGAAAGCATCTCCTCTACCGCACCTTTTGTCACCATCTGAGTTTTGCCGTTTTTGTCCTGCACCACTGTGCTAAGACGGCGGCGGGTAAAATCAAATGGAATTTCATCTACCTTTACATAGTTTTCAGACAGGTCGATTAACTTAGGGTCCTCTGCCTCTGCCTCCTCAGTCTTGTGGATAATCGCCAGATCCATCAGATTTTTGTATCCTGTCTGGAAGTAGCTATTGAGGTACGCATGGCGCAGTACACGGGTATCATCCTTTCCGTTTACATTCAGATGGTACTCCAAAACAACTCTATCCTGAGTAAGTGTTCCGGTTTTATCCGTACATAAAATATCCATCGCACCAAAATTTTGGATGGAGTTTAAATTTTTCACGATGGTCTGTTTCTTGCTCATCGAGACTGCGCCCTTTGCAAGACAGGTCGTCACGATCATCGGAAGCATTTCAGGAGTCAGTCCAACTGCAATGGAGATACCAAACAGGAATGCATCCAGCCAATCCCCTTTTGTGATGCCATTAATAAAGAATACCAGCGGAACCATTACCAGCATAAAGCGGATCAAAACCCAAGAAACTGCGTTGACTCCCTTAGTAAAGCTGGTTTCCACCGCTTCTCCCGCTACTGCAGATGCCATGGAGCCAAACAATGTGTTGTCTCCGACACAAACTACAACTGCGGATGCACTTCCCGAAACCACATTGCTGCCCATAAACGCAATGTTATTGTAATCGGTAACGCTCTCTTTTGCTGCACTGGCAAAAGGTACCTTTTCGACAGGCTCACTTTCTCCGGTAAGGCTTGCCTGGCTGACAAATAAATCCTTCGCTTCCAGAATTCGTACATCAGCCGGAATCATATCTCCTGCGGACAGATGTACAATGTCTCCAACCACCAGGTCATCCATCGGAATTTCTGTTTTTTCCTGACCTTTGCGGGTAACAGTACAGGTAGTAGTAATCATCGCCAGCAACTTTTCGGCAGCATTTCCGCTTCTGGATTCCTGTACAAACCGAAGTGTTCCGGAAATGATAACCATGGTCAGAATAATCACTACGGTCAGGCAGTCAAAGTCTTCCGGCACACTGCCAAACAGGGAAAAATATGGGAATACCATATCGGTCATTGTGGACACGATTGCCAGACAAAACAAAATAACCGTAAAAGGATTTACAAATGCTCCAGCCAGACGCTTCAGCAAAGGCTGTTTTTTCTCATGTGTCACCTTGTTGCTGCCGTATTTACTGCGGCTCTCACTCACTGCCTGTTCATCCAATCCACACAGTGCAGCCTGATGTTCTTTCAAAACATCCTTGATGCTGCTTTTTGCCGCATGCTCCATACGACGGTTTTGTTCTTCTCGAATCATTGCTTTTTCTGCTGCCTGACGTGCAGCAATTCGATTTTCTTTTCTGTTCATTGCTAAAACCTCCCGATGTTGTTATAGAGGCAGACAGCACGCAGAAAAAATGGCACGGAATCTCCGGCCCCATGCGCGCCTGTGCCTTGGTGGACTGCCATCAGAGTCCATGCCATTCACCTTCCTTTACTCAATCAGATAAAAATTTATGGATGATCATATCGGTGGCCCTTTGAGATATACCAAACATCCAGGCCAGCGACGATAAACCAGGCAACCATTGCACACATAAACCAGTGATCGCGAAATCCTGACCACATTCCTTTGGTCAAAAACAGGATTCCATTTAACATAATCACCTCGCCAATATTGCGGCAAAGCGGCAGAATATCGATTTTGTCCTTTTCCTTCTGCGGCATATTTTTCCATGCCTTAAGGTGGATGTGCCCTTTACCAAAGGCAAAAATAAGTCCCATCGCGATAAAAAGACATCCAAAGAAAATGCAGGTGTAGTTCATTGTCCTCATTCCTTTCTGTTTGTTAAATTGTTTCTGATATTTTTTAGCTTTAATAGCTGTATCATCAGCATCAGCGACATCACTGCAAAGAAAATCCAGATTGTCAGCGTTACCAGATACCAAAGCTCATACAGTACTTCCTGTTGCAAAAGCATGCAGCTTAAACTGCATATCAAAGTAAAGGCTGTGTATAAAAACAAAAAGAACATTATTTTATCGTTTTTTATCCTTTTCCTCATTCACAGCACCTCCCACGCCGCACTGCTTACTTCTGCAATTGACAGCATCCGTCCAACAATGCCCTCCAGAATATTATTTTTTGTTTTTCCAAAGGAGCAATATCCTGCAATAATTTCAACCTTGTTTCCCACAACATCGCAGCTTTCCAGGTGGTTGAGGTACAGCGTCTTGCAAGGATTACTGTTAATCAGCAGCAGACGAACATCCCTCTCCGCTTCCTGCTGGCAAATAACCGAAATTCGGTATTGCTTTTCCATTTCGTCTCCATCCATGATGGGGTTTAACTTTCTTGCCAACGGACGTAGAATCAAATTAGAGGTGATAAGGATTGCAGCAGCAGAAATCGCCATCGCATACATTCCTGTGCTGGAAAGAATTCCGATTGCTGCGGTGCACCAAAGAGTGGCGGCTGTATTCATTCCTCGTACAGAACCACTATCTTTGAAGATTACCCCGCTGCACAAAAATCCGACACCGGATATGATGCTGCTCCCGACACGAAACATCTGATCCGACCCGTAAAGCATTGGAAACAGAGTAAAAAAACTGGTTCCCATACAAATCAAAACATTGATTCGGATTCCTGCCGGATGACCGGTAAGCTGTCGTTCCAAGCCGATTAAAAAGCCAAGCAATAAAGATAAAAAGATTCGGAACAGAAAGCTGGTGTATATCATGTAAGCCACCTCCCATCGACCTTTTATAGCATACAAAAATCGCAAGGAAATTCACATGGTCAAAACCTTGCGATTTCCTTGCGATTTGGTAAGGAGAGTTTTATTCTGTTTTATCGTTAAACTTATATCCGATTCCCCAGATGGTCAGGATATACTCCGGTGCATCCGGATTTGGTTCAATCTTCTTTCTGAGTTTTCGGATAAATGCCATGATGTTGCTGTCATCCAGAAGATAATCACTTTCCCACACCGCTTGATAAATCTGTTCTTTGGTAAACACCTCTCCGCGGTTGCGCGCCAAAAAATACAGGATATCAAATTCCTTTGGTGTCAATGCAATCTCTTTTCCATCCCGTATTACCCGCCGCAGCCGCAGATCAATGGAAAGTGCTCCACAATGAATGACATCTCCCAGAAACGTTTTCGGACTAATTTCCCCCATCTCTACCATCAGGGAACTTGTCGTTCCATTCATCAGCTCCGAAAGTCCTTCCTGCAATTCCTTTGCTGCCGGTGTATCTGGAGCCGAAAGGCGCAGCTTCTCCAAAAGCCACTCTGTAAGGCAGGAATCCAGACTGACAAAGCCAATATTCTTTTTCATCTAAGATCCCTCCTCTCAAAGCAGTTCATGATATTTTTTAAGATATCTGCCTTTTGCTAATGTAACAAACAACAGATAAAGTAAAACGATCACGACCAAAAAGCCAAAATAACTCAGTGGCAAAGCGGTCAAACCAATCAACGTTCCCACTGGCGTAAAGGTCAGGATGGTGAAAAATAAAATTCCCAGCATCGTGACAACCATCACCGGACGGGAAGGTCTGCTTTGCAGCATGGGAACCTTCTGGGTACGCAGCAGATGCAAAATCAGCACCTGTGTCCACATCGATTCCAAAAACCATCCGGTCTGAAATACTGCAATAAATCGCAGCTGTCCACCCTCGGCTAAGGCTGCAAAATTTCCCCCACAGACCGACGGACAAAGGACAAAAAACAGGTAAGAAAATGTTATGATATCAAAAAATGAGCTGATTGGCCCGAAAAAACGCATAAAACGTCCCAGCGTTCTGCCCGACCATTCCAACGGACGGGCACAGATTTCCTCATCCACATTATCCCATGGCAAAACAAGACACAGCATATCGTAAAGCAGGTTTAATAACAAGAGCTGTACTGAGGTCATGGGAAAAAATGGCAGAAACACACTGGCAACAACAATCGAAAAGATGTTGCCGAAGTTAGAAGATGCTGTAATTCTGATATATTTTGATACATTGGCAAAGGCTTTTCGTCCTTCTTTGATTCCTTCTTCCAGAACATTCAGATCCTTTTTGAGCAGGATCACATCTGCTCCTTCCCGGACAGCCTCTGCTGCTGTATCCACCGAGATTCCTACATCCGACTCAACAACAGCAGGAAGATCGTTCATCCCGTCCCCCAAAAATCCTACCGTGTGTCCATTTGATTGCAGAGTCTGTACAATCTGAGCCTTCTGCTTTGGTGAAAGTTCAGAAAATACGGTGGTGCGTTCAATTTTGATTGGAGCCTCATCATCGCTTAAAATTTCCAGCTGAGCACCGGTCAGAGTCTCCGCTGTATCGATGCCCAGTCTACGGCAGATAGAGATTGCCACACTTTCCTGATCTCCGGTCAGCACCCGTATTCCAACATGGAGTTTTTGAAGCTTGCTGATGGCTGCCGCAGCGGTCTGTTTTGGTGCATCAAAAAATGCCAGATATCCCAACAGGACAAAGTTTTGTTCATCCTTGGTGTCCAGATAATCCTGTCCCAGTTCCTTGTATGCTACCGCCAGCACCTTCATGCCATCTTCTGTCATCTCATCCACAACGGCATGAACGCTGGCAAGCCCATCCTCTTCCATAACATTGCGGTTACCTTTATATTCAACGAACCCGCATCGGCGGCAGACTTCGTCCACACTTCCCTTGATGATAAGCAAATTCTTTTCTTTTCCCTTAACCAGAACACTTGCAAACTTTCGTTCATGATTAAACGGCAGCTCATCGAGCTTTGGATGCATCTTTTCAAGCTCCTGAAAGTGCCCAGCTTTCCCCGGCATTTCCTGATACCTGAGAATTGCTGCATCCAGATGATTGCTGACCCCTGTATGGTAAAGGCTATTCAGATAAGCTAAATCCAGGACAGCCTGGCTTTCATTCCCGAGAATATCCATGTAATATTCCAGAATCAGGCTGTCTCCGGTCAGAGTACCGGTCTTATCCACACACAAAATATCCATGCTGCCAAATCCTTGCATGGCATTTATGTTTTTCACCACCGTCTGTTTGCTGCCCATAATGGCGCTTCCCTTTGCAAGGCAGGCGTTAATTACCATCGGAAGCATTTCTGGGGTCAATCCAACCGCAACGGAAAGTGCAAACAAAAATGCAGAAAACCAATCTCCCTGCGTAATACCACAGGCAACAAAAACAACCGGAATTAAAATCGTCATGAACCGGATAAGCACCCACGCAATGGAACCCGCACCCTGATCAAAACCATTTTTTTCGCTTGACTGCGTCCCAGAAAAGCCGCCATATACAGTATCCTTCCCCACTGCAAGCACAACGCCTTCTGCTGTACCACCAATAACCGCAGAACCCATAAAAGCGATATTAGTATATTCGCCATAGGAACGAGCTTTCTCCTGTGCAAGCACATCCGTGTTCTTTTCTAAGATTGCACTTTCTCCTGTAATCACCGACTGCGAAACAAACAGGTCATCCGCTGTGGTCAGCCGAATATCTGCCGGAACACGATCCCCTGCCAGAAGCCGCACCTGGTCGCCGACCACAAGCTCGGTTGAAGAAAGTCCAACCCACTTATTGTTTCGGCGCACCAATATGCTGGAGGCAATCATTCCTGTCAGATGGTCTGCAACAGATTTTGCCCGCAATTCCTGCATAAAGCGAACAACACCGCTAATGAGCAGCATCGATAAAATAATAATGACCGTTGTCATGTTACGACTAAAATTGGACGCAAGAAGAACATCGGTCACAAAGGAAATGCTTGCCAGTATTAGCAGAATGATGGCAAACGGATTGACAAAAGCTCTGCGCAGTCGATAAAGCACCGTATCCGATGCCCTTCCCGACAGAATATTGCTTCCATATTGTGTACGGCTTTCTTCCACCTGTTTTTCTGTGTATCCCTGCTCGGAAATATGAAAATCTCGGTACAGCGTTGCGATGTCTGTGTATGCATAATCAAGCACTCGTCGGTGTATTGTACCGTCTTTCATTACCTTCACCTCCATTTGATTTTTCTTATTATATCACAGAACCACCTGATTAACATAAGTTGAAATCTTGCTTTTTCCTTGTTTTGGTTTAAGAACAGTAAAATCGACTGCACAAAAAAAGCAGGTGATTTTTCACCTGCGTCTTTGATACTCGCTGTATAACAAGGTAACAACCACTGCCGCCGTAAAACAAACCACCGCCACCAGCACATATCCACCGACATTTTCATGCAGCAAAATTGTGCCGTACATTCCATAGATTACCGGATAGGCGGGTCCGCTGGTTTGATGTAAGATAAAAAGCAAAGAGAAGCATAGTGCTCCGCACAGTACCATCAGCCTATGAATACTTTTTCTTGTCCTGTGATACCGCACCCTTCTTTCTACTATCTCAACACGCTTTGTGGTGTCATGCATGACAAGATCTCCTTTCCGCCGAAATTGACCCGAAACAAGCTTTCACTCATATAGGTACAAAAACGCGGAAAAACTCTCACACAATATTTCAATTTTCCAAAAAAAGTCCCCGTTCCGCTGTGGGCCGCGGAACGGGGACAGGCTTTATGCCAAAGATGGATTCTTTCAGAGACAAACTATGTAACAGTTTGCTTATTTAACCAGTTTCTTGAACTCGTCAGCTACAAACTGAACTTTTGGACCGATAATAACCTGTACACTGGTCTTACCTGGACGAACGATACCAGCAGCACCGGATGCTTTCAGTTTCTTTTCGTCTACCAGCAGACGGTCTTTAACTTCCAGACGCAGACGGGTGATGCAGTTGTCAACGCTTGTAACGTTAGCAGCACCGCCAACACCTTCCAGAATAGCTTTTGCCATTGCTGCGTAGTCGTTTGCGCTCAGTTCAATATTCATTTCAGCAGCAGTATCGTCATCTTCACGACCTGGAGTCTTCAGGTTGAGTTTAACGATCATGATGCGGAATACAACATAGTAGATCACAAAGAATACCAGACCGATTGGAATCAGCAGGATTGGGTTCATTGCGAATGGAGCCTTGAAGGACAGGAACCAGTCAACAAAACCAGCACTGAACTGGAAGCCAGCACGAATTGGCAGAGCAGCTACGATTGCAACGGAGATACCGGTCAGAACTGCATGAGCTACATACAGAGCTGGAGCCAGGAACATGAATGCGAATTCCAGAGGCTCGGTAACACCGGTGAAGAAGGAACAGAGTGCAGCGGACAACAGAATACCGCCAGCAATCTTTTTCTTTTCTGGTTTAGCAGTGTGGTACATTGCCAGAGCAGCACCAGGCAGACCAAACATCATAACTGGGAAGAAACCAGCCTGATACATACCGGTCTGACCGAGAACGCCGCCTTCAACAGAACCCCAGAACTTACCAATATCAGAGATATTTGCAACGTCAAACCAGAATACGCTGTTGAGAGCATGATGCAGACCAACTGGAATGAGCAGACGGTTGAGGAAACCGTAGATACCAGCGCCGATTGCGCCCATACCGAGGATGCCTTCACCAACGCTTACCAGGAAGGTGTAAACAACCGGCCATACGAAGTACAGCGGGATGCAGATGAGCAGAGTAACAACAACGGTCATGATCGGAACAAAACGACGGCCTGCAAAGAAGCCAAGGAAGTCCGGCATGTTGATCTTGTGGAACTTGTTGTAGCACCATGCAGCGATCAGACCGCAGAGGATACCGATAAACTGGTTGTTGATTTTACCAAATGCAGGGTTAACGGTTGCATCAGCACCGATGATGAGCTGAACAACAGCGGTTCCCAACATGGTCTGTACAGTCAGCCAGGAGATGATAGCTGCCAGAGCAGAAGTACCTTCCTGGTCTTTGGACATACCGATTGCAACACCCAGAGCGAACAGAATTGCCATGTTATCGATCAGAATACCGCCAGCTTTGATCAGAAGCAGAGCCAGCATGCTGTTAGCACCCCAGCCAGCTGGGTCGATCCAGTAACCGATACCCATCAGGATACCACCGATTGGCAGACATGCTACCGGCAGCATCAAAGATTTACCTAATCTTTGTAAAAATCGCATCATAGAGAAAATTCCTCCTCATTTTTATTTGTCGCATACAGATTCTCTCTATCCATAGACAGACTGCCGCCCACAGCAGTCTATCGGTCTCCAAAAGAAAATGAAAACGCTTTTTCAAGCTGTTTTTTCCAAATAATATGCGGTCGTTTTTGTTAAAATGCCGCGGCAGACCTTTTTACAGGTTTGCTTTCAGAAATTCTTCCAGAGCAGCAGCAGCTTCTGCTTCCTGTGGACCGGAAACTTCGATGGTCAGAGTGTGGCCCTGTTTTGCACCCAGCTGCATAACACCCATAATGCGTTTTGCATCAACAGTCTTGTCACCAGCAGTGATTTTGATATCGCATTCTTTCCATGCGCCAGCAGCTTTTGCAAGCTGACCTGCCGGACGAGCGTGCAGACCGATTGGGTCCTGAATTACATAAGAAATTGTTTTCATTTTACAATAACCTCGCTTTCGCAAACTTTCTTTCTCAACTGCAGCACCCTTGTTGGGGATACAGATAATTCATCATAGCCCATTTCCAGGAAGGTATCTGTCATAGTCAGATCCGCAGCAAGTTCGCCGCAGATTCCGCACCAGATTCCTGCCTTATGTGCGTTTTGTGCAATCATTCCGAGCAAGCGGATGAGTGCCGGATGATGTGGATCATCAAATCCATCCAGAGATGGGTTCTGACGGTCAACCGCCAGAGTATACTGGGTCAGGTCGTTGGTACCAACGCTGAAGAAATCTACTTCTTCTGCCAGCAGATCGCTGATAACAGCTGCTGCTGGGGTCTCGATCATGATGCCGTGCTCAACTTCACCAATTTCAATGCCTTCCTGCTTCATCTCTTCGCGGATCTGCTCGCACATTTCTTTAAGCTTGCGAACTTCCCACACTGAAGCAATCATCGGGAACATTACACTGACTGGTCCCAGTGCACTTGCACGATAGATCGAACGCATCTGGGTACGGAATACTTCCGGACGGCGCAAACAGATTCTTGCACCGCGCAGACCCAGTGCCGGGTTTTCTTCTTTATCCAGTTCAAAGTAGTCTGCCTGTTTGTCAGCACCGATATCCAGTGTACGGATAACGACACGTCTTCCTTCCAGCCCTTCTACTACCTTGCGGTAAGCGTTAAACAGTTCATCTTCGGTCGGGTAGGTGTCGCGTCCCAGATAAAGGAACTCGCTGCGCAGCAGACCAACGCCTTCTGCATCACCCTTGAGCACATGCTCAACATCAGCAGGGCTGCCGATATTGGCATACAGTTTAATCTTCTGACCGTGTGGGGTAACGCTTTCCTTGCCGCGATAGTTTTCCAGCTGACGCTGATATTCGTCGGCAGTGCGTTTCTTTTCCTGCATCTTTGCCAGTGTCTCTTCATCTGGATCGATGTAGTAGCAGCCGTCAAAGCCATCTACAATCATCATCTTTCCATCGAGATCTTCCTCAAGATTGATCTGGGTTTTTACCAGAGATGGGATACCCATGATTCTTGCCAAAATTGCAGTATGGCTGTTCGAGGAACCCTGTCTTGTCACAAATGCAAGAATTTTGTCTTTTGGCATCTGGACTGTTTCGGATGGGGTGAGGTCTTCTGCAATCAGAATACCCGGTTCTTCCATCGAAAATCCTACTTTGCCGTTGCACAGGATGGTAACAACACGGGTGGAAATATCCTGTACATCGGTTGCGCGCGCCTGCATATAAGCGTCATCCATTGCGGAAAATGCTGCTGCAAAGGTATCGCCGGTTTCTTTAACTGCCTGAGCTGCGCTTGCACCATTCTGAATCATTGCCTCGATGCTTTCCAGATAATCCAGGTCATCGAGCATCATCATCTGTACATCCAGAATCATTGCCTGTTCTTCGCCCAGACGCTCTGCGGCATCCTGCATCAAAGTCTGGAGCTGTTCCAGAGCGGTCTGTTTTGCCGCTTCAAATTTCTGCTGTTCCACAGCGGGATCACCACAAGAAACAGGCAGAGTGGCAAGCTGTTTTTTATAAACATAAGCTTTGCCGATGGCAATTCCGGAAAAGACCGGACGTCCATTTCCAAAAATCATATTGTAATGCCTCCAAATTTCAGCGTCTTATTTTTTCAGGGTGAGAACAACATCGCCTACCGATACAGTTCCGGTATGTGGCTCAATTGCAGTAAACTGATCCGAGTTGCAGATTACGATTGGAGTGATGACATCATATCCTTCTGCTGCAATTGCTTCTCTGTCAAAACTGATGAGCTTCTGGCCTTTTTTGACCTGATCGCCGTTTGCTGCGTGAACCTGGTAGTATTTACCTTTGAGGTTTACGGTCTCCAGACCAACGTGGATGAGGATTTCGATGCCGTCGTTGCTTGTCATGCTAACTGCGTGACCGGTATCAAACATCATCTCGATTTTGCCGTCACATGGAGCAAACACTTCGTTTCCAGTTGGGCGGATTGCAAGACCTTTGCCCAGAATCTCATCGCTGAAAGTAGGATCGTTTACCTGAGAAATCGAAACTGCTTCACCTGCAAGCGGTGCTGCAAGTTCCATCTTTGGTTCTTCTTTTTTTCCAAACAGCTTATCCAAAAATCCCATAACTATTACAACCTTTCATTTCATAAAACTGTAACTGTACTTTAAATATATGATTAACCTCGGTTGACCCGATGTAAATTAACGGTCAGATAGGCGCGCTGTTCCGGTGTCAGCGGACGGCCACTTGCCTTTTCCAATGGATGAACCAGAATACCTGCCAGCTGATATTCCCCGGGAAATGCCTGCGGAATCAGCACAGACAATGGACTTTCCTGCTCGAGTACCGGATCATCCGAAAACTGTTTTAATGCAAGGAATTTCAGATGAACGATAAACTCATCAAAATCGATCGAGCTGCGGTCCACATGGAAGGATGGATGTTCCTCCAATACTCTGAGCATTTCTGACAAGGTTTGTGTTACCTGCATGGTGATACTCAGCGAATTTTCGTACTCTGCATTGAGAAGATGCAGTGCAATGGATGCAGCCTCATCTTCCAGGAGAGAAACATGAAATCTGCGTTCAATCTCTGCCAGAGCATAGGAACCGATTGCATATTCCTTTGGATAGAACAGACGAACTTCGGTGTGCAAAGCATTTGCAAAGCGCATTCCGTTTTTTTCCCGCTGAATGGCAAAGCAGATATGATCACTGAGCGTATAGTAAATTACTTCACTCAGCTTATGACCCAAAACGCTCTGTGCGTATTCAATCAACTCAGCACAAAATTCCACCTGATCGTGAGGAAGGCTGGCATAAAGCGTCTGCAAACGCTCCATGTTGTTCTGATCTGTAATGCGAAAAACCTTTTCTGCCTGTTCACGCTCCACGGTATGCCCTGACTTTAACCCAAAGCCAAGACCTCGCCCCATAACAATGTATTCACAGCCATTTTCGTCCTGACAACTGACTACATTGTTGTTGATTGTCTTAATCACACGGAAACTCACAGATCACGCCTCCTTTGACAACCATGCAGCAAATCTTTCTTGTGCCAAACAGCACAAAAAAGAGCTAGCTCTTTTATATAAACAAAAAAACCAGGTCTCACAAAAATCACCACAAATCAGCCGGCAAAAAATGACGACAAAATGTGATGTGCTTTGTGAGCCCCGGTTTTGCCCGCTTATGCAGTAACAATCCAAGTTCATATTCAAATTATATAAAAAATAATTGCATCTGTCAATGGATTTTCGGCAAAACAAATAGTTTAGTGAACTTCACAAAAACTCCGTTAATTCCTTGTTAATATTTACTTAAAAAATGGCATTTCAGACCGTATTTTCCTCGCGTACACGTCCCTTTTTTCCTGCCAGTTTCAGCGACACCTTCCTAAGTTAGAAAACATATTTCTATTTTCTTCTTAAAAAGCAAGATTGCTTTTTAAAGAAAATCATGCTATACTTTGCTCAAATTACGACAATCAGGCTTTATACTGGAAAGGATATTATCATGAAAAAACTGTTTGCAATTTCTATGACCTGTTTGCTTACCTGCCTGCTGGTTCTTCCTGTCTGCGCTGAGTCAACCACTGAATCCCCGGTAATTCCAACTCTGGGAAACGGTGACGGACTGCTGGTGGATGGTTTGGCTCTTTTTCTGGTAGCAGTCATTCTGTTTGCGGTCATCGTTTTCTTTTACCGCGTTCTGGGACCGAAAGATAAAAAACCGGGTTCTCCGCTCAAAAAGAATCGAAAATAGTTTAGATAAACAAAAGGGAATGGATCTGAAGTCCATTCCCTTTTATGATGTCATCGAATATTTTGTTGCAAAAAACTTCTCACAAAATCCTGATATTCCGTTTCTCCCATTTTATAAAAGAAGGAATAGATCAGTACCATATAATAACGCACCAGATCTTCTTGGAAAGTTCCTTCTGAAGCATATCCCCGCAAAAACTCCCTGATTTCTTCCTCTGTCAGCAAAAAACGCTGACCTGGACGCACAATGAGTGCCCACGCAATATCAAACTCCCGATTTCCCATCCCGGACAGCTCAAAATCCAAGATAGCCGAAATGTGCTTTTCTTTCCACAGAATATTGGCATAATGAAAGTCCCCATGACAAAAACATCGGGTTTCCCGCTCCGGTTTGTGCTTTACAAGATAATGGTAGACTTCTTCTAATCGCAGCTCACGAAAATGCTCTTCTAGTGGAATATGAAAGAACCTGCGGTCTTTCACATTTTCAAAATTTCCCTGTGTCTGGTGCAGTATTGCAAGAGTCTGGCCATATTCGAACAGATAATCTATCGACTTCTCGTCTTTATTTTGATTAAGCAGCATCGATAATCTTTCTCCCTGCCGCGCAATCGTCACCACAAATTGTTCTCTATTCTGGTCATAGTCGATAATCTCAGGAGCAAGTTCCAGATTCAGCTTTAAAATGGTATCAATTTCTCTTTTGATATCCGCACCCTGTTGCCTTGCAACCTTGATGTATACCTCTGTCTCCTGCTGCTGGTAGATTCCCTTTGCATGAAACACATCATTGCCGGCATGGGGATAACCCAGAATTTCTGTTAACCGAAAGTGATGGTAGTCCAGTTCAAACGGGTCGATTGTTTCCCTCCACTTGGCTGGATGCATCCTGATTCCTCCTTTATTATGCAGCATCTTACATGAAGTTATTCTATATTCTTTTTCTTCCTTCTATCAGGAAAGCTGCTCTGTTTCTTGCATTCAATTTCCCGCTGTGATATAATCGTTGTCGAATTTTTAAAGTTCCTAAATTTACTAAAATCATTTTATCATAATGCTTCAACACAGAAAAGAGGAATCATTGTCAGATGGAACTATTTTCTTCTAAAGAAGGTTTGTGCTTTCAGCAGTTGATCACCTATCCTGAAATCAAAATCAATGCTGACTGCTTTTCCTTTATCACTGGAAAAAGCGGCTGCGGAAAGAGCACCTATCTGCGAATGCTCAGCGCGACCCTGTCAGCACCGGACGGTCAGATTTTTTATCGTTCAAAGCCGCTCGAGGACTATCCTGTCTTGGATTACCGCAGAGAAGTCATGCTGGTTCCTCAGCAAGTCTTTCTTTTTGATGGAACTATACGAGAAAACTTTGACCTCTTTTACGATATGAGAGAGGAAAAACAGCCCTTAGATGAAGACGTGCAGCGGTTTCTTTCCATCTGCTGTGCTGATTTTCCGTTGAGTGCTAACTGTTCTACCCTCTCCGGCGGAGAAAGGCAGCGTGTCTTTCTTGCAATCTTTCTTTCTGCGATGCCAAAAGTTTTGCTGCTGGATGAACCGACCGCTGCATTGGACGAACAGACCTCCGAAACTTTGCTGCACAATCTAAAACAGTTTTGCTCGCAAAACAACATCAGCGTAGTCTGTGTCTGCCATAACGGCGAACTGGTCCGCCGGTTTGCTGACCAAGAAATCAGATTGGGGGAAGAACGATGAACGGAATTGTCCAGCTGCAATTATGGCAGTTTTCTTTGATTTACCTTTTACTGTTAATCGTCATCTTTATCATGAAGCGGTGCAGCATCAACCGAACCAAACTTTTGATTGTAGCCAGCATCAAGATGACCGTTCAGCTGATTCTTTCTGGACTAATCCTCACCTATATTTTTGAAAACCCACATCCGATTTTTGTTGTTGCCTATGTCTCGGTCATGGTGTGGTTTTCCATCCACCGGGTTTTATCCAACAACAAAGACTTGAACAAACGGTTTAAGGCGGTGATTGCACTTTCGATTGCAAGTTCCGGACTGTTTGTACTGCTGTTCTTTGTCTGTGTTGTTGTGGGAGAAAGCATCTTCAATCCACAGTATGTTATCCCAATTTCCGGTATGCTGATGGGCAACACCATGACCGGTGTCTCTCTGGGTATCAAGACCTTTCGGGAAAGTCTGGATGGTCAACGTGCCAAAATCAATGCCCTACTGTGTTTTGGCGCTGCACCTAAAAAAATCTTGATGCCGTTTGTGAAGCAGTCGCTGGAAACTGCCATGCTTCCAACCATCAATTCGATGATCGGGATGGGTGTTGTTTCCCTTCCGGGCATGATGACCGGTCAGATTCTGTCCGGTACTCTGCCGACCACCGCCATCCTGTATCAGATTGCAATTATGATTGCAATCTGCACTATGGTCACCAGTGCAAGTTTCGGAGCGCTGTATTTTGGTTACCGGACTTTGTACGACTCCAAAAAACAGATTATCTAAAGCAAAAAAGCTTCCTGAAAACAGGAAGCTTTTTTATGTTTTCTTTCTATTTTGTTATCTTTAGAAACCGAGCTCTTCGCCTACCAGAACTACTTTAATTCTGTTTTTGTGGCGCTGCTGAGCACTGACAACATAGTTGCAGCAAATTCTGCCTTCGCTGTGACAGTTCATGCATTCACCGACTTTTGCACATGGGGTCTCACAGTGCAGACGAACTGCATTGATCGGCGCTGCCACCTTTTTCACTCTCTGTACCGCAGCATCGATATCCGGAACAATTTTATTATATCCCGCTACCACGATAACACTGTCCGGTCCATAGACCAAAGCAGCTACGCGGTTGGAATTTCCGTCCACATTGTAAAGCTCACCATTTTCAGTGATAGCATTAGCGCTGAGCAGATAGGTGTCTGCAAAAAATGCCTTACGCAGAATATCCTTGGATTCCTGTGGGGTAAGTCCCGGCTTTGCGCGATCCAGAAAATCATAACGACCGCTGCGCAGCAGATCCATGATGCCGCACTCTGCCAGTGTAACCGAACCACCGCATGCAACAACCTGACCGGTCGGGATCAGACTTTCCACAATTTTCAGCGCGTCTTCTTTTGTCTTTGCATAAAACGGCTGCATGTTGTTTTTTTCCAGATTTGCCATTGTTTTGGCAATTCTTTTTTCAATAACGAAGCGTTTGTTCTCATCCATTTTCTAATTCCCCATTTCCTTTTATTTTACAGCTTCTTTTACTGTCAGCGTTGGACGCTGTTCCAACGCAAGCTGTTTCTGCTGACGAATGGTAACATATCTCTTTTTGCGGAAGGTCAAAAACAGTACAATCACACTTGCCAAAATCGACAAAACCGAACCGGTAATCAAGGTTTCAATCAAAGAAATATCAACCATATAGAAATGAAGCACAATGAAGGAAATGGCTGCTCCGAGATCTGCAGCAACATGATAGGTTACCAGTTCCGGCAGACGGATTTGACTCCAAAAGCTTTTTGCAACCAATGCGATTCCGATTGCCGCAATTGCAAGCGAAAGGATTACCAGCAGAGCTGGAAGATGAATCTTTCCCAGAAACGCAAGCAGCATGGAAGAAACCACTCTGGTCACCGAACCGGCAAGCATCATATAGTACAGAATTTTTTTATACAAAGTTATCGCCACCTAAGTAAATTTCCCTCAGAAAAAGAGAATTTCTTCCTTTTTATCAGGTTTGAGGTGGTTTTATTATATCATATTTTTCCAGTAAAATCAAATTGACCTGGAAACGGCCTGTTTCTGCCTGCTTTTGGGCTTGCTTTTGGAAGCATTGCTTTGGCTGTTAATGACCTCTTCTTTTCTTTTGGGCTTGCTTTTGGAAGCATTGCTTTGGCTGTTAATGACCTCTTCTTTTCTTTTGGAAAACATCATTCCGCTGACCACCGACCACAGCAGAGGAGCTATCATCAGCAGCACACCGATAAGCTTCATCTGCTCTGTATTCAAAGCAGTTGTCTCAAAAATCATCCTGCCCATCGGGTGCCATACTGCAAATCCCATCACCATCAGGGAGGTGCACACTGCAGCAATCAGTTTCCAGTTATTGAAAAATGGAATGCTAAACAGCGTCTTGTTCTCCGACTTACATTCAAACACATGAATCAGCTGGGTTAAGATCAAAGTAACCAACGCGCCGGTTCGGGCAGTCTCCAAGCGAATTGCTTCAGGAATTGCAGGACTGGTCAGCAGCAGAGAAAAGGCTGCAATGGTCGTCAGTCCAATCAGCATTCCCCGGAACAAGATCACGCTGAGCAGACCTCCAGAAAAGATGGAATCGGTGCTCTTTCTTGGCTTCTGATTCATGACATCACTATCCGGTGGGTCCAATCCCAGAGCGATCGCCGGCAAACCATCAGTCACCAGATTGATCAGCAAAATCTGAATCGGCAGGAGCGGAACAGGCATTCCCATCAGCATTGCAAGGAACATGGTGACTACCTCACCGATGTTGCAGGAAAGCAGATATCGGATAAACTTTCGGATATTCCGGTAGATCACTCTTCCTTCTTCAATAGCGGAAACCAAAGTAGCAAAATTATCGTCCATCAGGATGACTGCGCTTGCCTCCTTGGTGACATCGGTTCCGTTTTTTCCCATCGAAACACCGATGTTTGCCTCCTTGACCGCTGGCGCGTCATTGACTCCGTCTCCGGTCATTGCCACGATGTTTCCCTGCGATTTGAGCCCTTTGACAATGCGCAGCTTGTGCGCTGGTGTCACCCTTGCAAACACGCTGACTTTGGGCAGCTTCTGCAAAAAGCTTTCGTCGTCCATCCGTTCTATCTCTGCACCGGTCAATACTTCGCCGCCCGGACGCAGGATTTTTAGCTGCGATGCAATAGCACAGGCGGTCTCCCTGCTATCTCCGGTAATCATCACCGGCCGAATCTGCGCTGTCCTGCATTTTTCCACCGCGTCAAAAGCTTCCTTTCTCGGCGGGTCGATCATTCCGCACAGACCGCAGAACACTAAATTTTGTTCAGCACAGTCGGATGTTGAGTTTGCCCTGCGCCAGCACAGTGCCAGTACACGCATAGCATCCTTTGCCATTGCTTCATTTTCACTTAAGATCTTCTGTTTCTGCATCGGACTCATGACCGATACCTCGCCATTCTTCTGGCAGAACGCGCACCGCTGCAATAAAATGTCCGGTGCACCTTTGGTAAACAGAAACATTTCCCCATTTTTGTTTTTCACAACAACCGACATCATCTTCCGCTGTGAATCAAACGGTATTTCTTTGAGCACCGTAATACCGCTCGACGAAAATTCAACACCGCCTTTTGCCCCCAGTACAGCAAGAGCCGCTTCGGTGGGTTCCCCGTTTACTGCATAGCTTTTGGAAAACAGTCCCTTTCCCCTACGGTTTGCGCCACCTTCTATCCTTGCGTTATTGCATACAACCGCAATTTCAAGGCTTCTTTTTAAATCAGGGTTTTCTTCAATACGGATTTGTCTGCTGTTTTGCTCAATTTTCCCGCTTTCCAACCCGTTTCCAGTTACTGTAAACTGCTGCCCTGCACAGCAGAGCTTCTTGACGGTCATGCGGTTTTCGGTAAGAGTTCCGGTCTTATCCGAGCAGATCACGTTGGCGCATCCCAGTGTCTCCACTGCGTGCAGCCGTCGAATGACTGCATTTTTCTTCACCATGCGGTTGACCGACAACGCCAGAGCGATGGTGACAATGGCAGGCAAGCCCTCAGGAATTGCTGCAACTGCAAGGGAAATTCCGGTGATGAGCATATCCAGTACCGGCTCCCCGCGAAGGATTCCGACCCCCGCTACCACTGCACAGATCAGTAAACAGCCTGCCGCGATCATCTTACCCAGCTGGTCAAGCTTCTGCTGGAGCGGTGTCTGCTCCTCCTCGATGGAATCAAGCATTACCGCAATCTGTCCCATGCGGGTATCTTCACCAATGGCATGGACAATCGCCTTGCCGTGTCCTCGAGTAACGATTGTCCCCATAAATGCACAGACCTGATCGGAGGTATCGTTGGTGCGGTAGTCGGTATATGCTTTTTCCACCGGGACCGATTCTCCCGTCAGCAACGATTCATCCACCATCAGCGCACTGTTCTCGACGATACGACAGTCTGCCGGTACACGATCCCCTGTTTTGAGCAGTACCAGATCTCCGATAGTCACTTCCCGCGCCGGAATCGTCTGCTCTTTTCCGTCACGGATGACACTGGCTGTGGGAGCTGCCAGTTCATTTAATTTTTCAAGCGAACGTTCGGTGCGATATTCCTGAAAAAATCCCAGAAGTGCGTTTAACATTACAATTGCGATGATGGTGACTGCCTCCACCTTTTCCCCCATCATCAGAGAGATTCCGGTCGAGCACAGCAAAATCAGCGTCATCAGATCCCGAAACTGGGACAGAAAGATTTTGATTGGATTTTTCTTCCGGCTGTTTTCCAGAAGATTGTCCCCATAGTCCACACGGTTTTGCTGGGCCTGTCTTTGTGTAAGCCCCGGATATTGTGTCATCTTGAAAACCCCATCCTTTCTTTTTTGCGGTTTCATGAAAGAATGTTTTGCTGCTTTAACCAAAACAAAGCAAAACCTTCTTTACAATTTAAAATTCCGCTTTCGATTCTGACCTGTCCTAAGGATATGTTTTTGGGGCAAAAAAAATGACAGGCAGTCTTGCAAAACTGTCTGTCATAATCTTTTTATTTTTCAATCAGGGCGGTAAGGATGCGGGAATAAACCTCAGCAGGGTCATTCTGAATATGTTCCTTTACCAGAATGCACTCCTCTTCGGTGGGTAAAAACACATTTAAGTTCATCAGGTCTGAGCCGATATCCCGGATGGTCAATTGCAGGATGTAGCCGTCCGAAACAGGGTGATAGTTCACATCCACCTCGTCCATACACTTTTGCACCTCGGTGAGGTGACGTGCAGTTTCCAGAGTCTTTTCCCTTACCGTCAAAGGCAGGGTTTTCTGGAAGGTCTGGGCGGTGATGGAACCGACTTCGGTAATCACAAAAATTTCCTTTTCTCCGTCCGGTGTCATCTGCCGACGGATATGTTCAGTCTTTTCCAGTTCGCTCATCGACTCGGCAAACTCAAAATAGTTGACCAGTCCGGTTTCCTGAAAGATTTCGTTGAGCTCATCAAAAGACAGTCCCGGCTGCTCCCCATCTGAAAGAGCTGCCCCGGGGGAATTTTTCTTCAAGCTGTCCAGCAAAAAGCAAATTAAAATCTTTACTTCAAAATCGTTGGTTAAGCCTCCCGGCTGGATTCCTCCCACAAAAGCGTTAAAGGCCATTCCTTTTCCACCTCATTGTCGTTGTTTTTTCTATTTTACAACATTTTTGTTCATTTTAAAAGAGACGTTTCTCAGTTTTTCTTAAAATTCTTCTTTTTCTCTTAAATTTTCGAGAGTTTTTCCAAAATGGACTGCATCTTTCTGGGGGAAACATAACCACCTGCGTTATTGATGATATCCCGAAGCGGAATTGCGTTTGCCATCGGAAGCATCGGGTGACGCATAATCATCGGCAGCTCCTTTTGCAGCATTGCTTTTGCCTGCGGATTTTTGAGCACCTCTCCGACGGTGATATTATAATTCTTTAAATCCATATTATCTGCTCCTTTCTGTAATCGTAAAAAGGTTTCCTTATATCTTATGCACTTTGTAAAAAATTGTGTTTCTCCCCTATATAATGGCTGATTTTTCTAATATTCCATGATACAATGAAGAAAAAGTCAGGAGGGATTTTATGAAAACTGATCTGCTCTGCATCCCAGGAATCGGTAAAAATATTCGTCAGGACCTGATTAACATTGGCATCGACTGTGTCGAAGCGCTGCGTGGTCAAGACCCTGAACAGCTATACCAAAAAGATTGCCAGTTCAAGGGATATACTGAAGACCGCTGTCAGTTATATGTTTTTCGATGTGCTGTCTACTATGCCGATCACGATACTCATGATCCCCAAAAATGCAAATGGTGGTATTGGAAGGATCATATTTACCTTCCAACACCACAGATTTTCGACCCAAAGGAGTAGTTGCTATGAGAAAAGTGTTACACATAATAATACCCCTCCTGCTTGCTGTGATACTCGCTCTCTTCTGTTGCGGATGCAAAAAGGAGGATGTCCTTCATGCAGGACTCAATGCCGAAATACTGGAAGTCAACGTGGAGAATAAGACAATCCGGGTGCGTAATCTTGATAGAAGCGGTCAATTGCTCCTGGAAGAGTGTACCTTCGATTGCTCCGAAGCCGAAAAAGAAGACCTGATCATCTATGTAAAGTACGGAACCGGCGATGTTACCCAGCTTTCCCTTTCTGACCTGCAGCCGGGGGATGATGTGATTTTGTGGATTTATGACTCTGAGCTTTCCAAAGCAGAAAGTGGCAGCATTGCCAAACTCTATGAAATCCAGCTTGGCACACAGCGACTAAGTTAACTTACTACATCATACTTTCATTTATAATCAAGGGGGAATCTCTGTGAAAAGAATATTTTCCATCTTAACACCTGTCCTACTTGCCTTAATGCTCGTTCTTTTCTGCTGCGCATGCCAAAAAGAGAGTGTTCTCTGCACCGGATTCGATGTTGAGCTGCTCGAGGTCGATGCGGAAAAACAGACCATCCGTGTACGTGACTTGAGGGAAGAAGGCAAAACATTTGGGCAGGACTGCACTCTCGACTGCTCTGAGCTTACAGAACGTGGATATATTCTGTACGTAAACTACGATACCAGCGAAGAGACTTATCTTTCCCTTTCCGACCTGCAGCCGGGAGATGAATTGTTCCTCTCCATTCATGAATCGGAACTTGCCAAAGTAGAAAGCGGCAATGCTCGCCTCTATGGAATCCAGCTTGGAACGCAGCGGTTTAGCTAATAGACCGCAATTTGTGCAAGGAATTAAACACAAGGCATTGAGTTTGCACAAAAAGGGTGCTATAATTTTATCGTATATTTTTTATCATTAATTCTGCCATTGCGGTATTCCATAAAACAGGAGGAGCAAAACCACATGGAAACAAACGACAAAAAGACATTTTATATCACCACGCCAATTTATTATCCATCCGATAAACTGCACATCGGTCACACCTACTGCACCGTAGCAACCGACACCATGGCTCGCTACAAACGTCTGCAGGGCTACGATGTTCTGTTCCTGACCGGTACCGATGAACATGGTCAGAAGATCGAGGACAAGGCAAAAGAGGCTGGCGTTACTCCAAAACAGTTTGTAGATAATATTGTAGAAGGCGAACGCGGCGTACTGGATCTGTGGAAACTGATGAACATTTCCAACGATCGATTCATCCGTACCACCGACGATTACCATGAACATTCGGTACAGAAAATCTTCAAGAAGCTGTACGAAAAAGGCGACATCTATAAGGGCAAATATGTCGGCAAATACTGCAAACCATGCGAATCCTTCTGGACCGAGACCCAGCTGGTAGACGGCAAGTGCCCAGACTGCGGACGTCCTGTTGTTGATGCTGAGGAGGAAGCATACTTCTTCCGTCTTTCCAAATATGCAGACCGCATTCAAGATCTTCTGGAAAACACCGACTTTCTCGAGCCACGCAGCCGTGTCAACGAGATGGTAAACAACTTTATTAAACCAGGACTTGAGGATCTGTGCGTTTCCCGTACCTCCTTCAGCTGGGGCGTTCCGGTTGACTTTGATCCAGGACATGTTGTTTATGTATGGATTGACGCACTTTCCAACTATATCAATGCACTGGGCTACGAGAACGATAAATATCATGATTTCGAAAAATACTGGCCGGCTGACGTACACTTCGTTGGTAAAGAGATCGTTCGTTTCCATTCCATCATCTGGCCTGCTATCCTGATGGCACTGGATCTGCCTCTGCCAAAGAAGGTTTACGGTCATGGCTGGCTGCTTCTGGACGGCGGCAAGATGAGCAAATCCAAGGGCAACGTGGTTGACCCATACGTTCTGGCAGAACGCTACGGCGTAGACGCACTGCGTTACTTCCTGCTGCGCGAGTTCCCATTCGGCTCGGACGGCAACTTCTCCAACGAAGCACTCATCAACCGCATCAACATCGACCTTGCAAACGACTTGGGCAACCTGCTGTCCCGTTCTGTTTCGATGGTAGAAAAATACTTCGGCGGTACTCTGCCGGAAGAACGCGAAGCAGATCCGCTTGATGATGAGCTGATCTCCATGATTTCCTCCCTGCGCGAAAAATATGACGCACAGATGGAAAAATACGCATTCCAGAATGGTCTGGCTGAGGTATTCAAAGTAATCTCCCGCACCAACAAATATATCGACGAGACCGCTCCATGGGCTCTGGGCAAAGATGAAACCAAGAAAGCAAGACTGGCTACTGTTCTGTACAACCTGCTCGAATCCCTGCGTGTATCCGCTTCTCTGCTCTCTCCATTCATGCCGGAAAGCGCTGCTAAGATTGCAGAACAGATTGGTGCAACCGCTGAGGATGTTTCTTACGAAAACGCTGCTAAATTCGGTGTTCTGCCAAAGAACGTAACCGTACACAAAGGTGCAACCCTCTTCCCTCGTATCGATATGCAGAAAGAGCTGGAAGAACTGGCTGCTGCACAGGCTGCTGCTCATCCACAGCTTCCAAAATATGAAGGCGTTGCAGAACTCATCGACATCGAACACTTCGGCAAAGTTGACCTGCGTGTTGCTCAGATCAAAGAATGTGAGCCAATCAAACGTGCAAAGAAACTGCTGAAACTCCAGCTGGACGACGGTTTTGAGGGCGGCAGACAGGTTGTTTCCGGTATTGCTCCATGGTACAAACCAGAAGACCTGATCGGCAAGAAGGTCGTTGTTGTCGCAAACCTCAAACCTGCAAAACTTTGCGGTGAGGAATCCTGCGGCATGATTCTTGCTACTGACGTTGACGACAAGACTGTAAAGGTTCTCTTTGTAGACGACAGCATTCCAAACGGTTCCAAACTGCGCTAAGCAGTAATACAAAAAAGAGGAGCGATTGCTCCTCTTTTTTCGATTGGATGAATAGGGGGAATTTTTGTGATTTCATCTGCCCATGCACAAACTTATCTCAGACAAGCTGTTCAAAGCAATCCCGGCCCTTGGGAGCAGCACAGCCTTTCGGTTGCGGACAATGCAAAACGCATTGCCCAAAAGGCAGGATTAAATCCAGAAAACGCTTATGTAATGGGACTGCTGCATGACATTGGACGCGGTGCAGGGGTCAGCGGCATCCGGCACATCTTCGACGGGTACGACCTGATGACATCGCTTGGAGAGCCTGAGATTGCCCGCATCTGCCTGACCCACTCTTTTCCAAGTAAGGATATTCACACCTATATTGGAAAGATCGACTGCACACAAGCCCAGCTTACCTTTTTGCAGGATTTTTTAAACAGTCGTCCTTATGACGACTACGATCGCTTGATTCAGCTTTGTGACGCCATCTCCCTGCCAAACGGCGCCTGCATCCTCGAAAAAAGGCTTATCGATGTCGCACTGCGTCATGGTGTAACCGAACATTCCATCGATAAATGGAAGGCATTCATGCAGGTGAAAAAGCATTTTGACCAACTTTGCGGATGCAGCATCTACTCCCTGCTTCCCAATGTGCTGGAAAATTCGTCGGTGGATTTGATATGATTTTCTTGCGACAGGAGGTTTTTTATGCAATTTCATTTTTCCCTTATGAGTCAATCGGATGCTGAAAAAATCGCGGATTGGCATTATGAAGGTATCTACTCCTTTTACGATATGGAAAACGATCCCGAAGACTTGCAAGAACTTCTTTCCCCAGAAAAACGTGGCGAAAATTACTGGAGTGTTTTTTCAAACGGAGTTCTGATTGGATTTGTCGCTCTTTCCCGCGATGATCTCTCTATGGAGATTGGTTTAGGGTTACGCCCTGATCTGACTGGCAAAGGACTTGGCAGCACATTCTTAGATGAGATTGAGCAATTTATTCTGGATTATTTTCCTACTGTCTCTAAAATTCGTCTTTCCGTTGCTTCTTTCAATATTCGAGCTCAAAAAGTCTATCAACGTGCTGGATTTCTTCCCTGCAAAGAAGAAATGATTGCAACCAATGGGGGAAAATATCCTTTTCTTATCATGGAAAAACACCTTTTTAATACATAAAAATATCACCTGAACTCTATGAAATGGAGGTACTCATGCAAAATATTTTTGACTCTCACGCACATTACGATGACCCACGCTTTGATGAAGACCGCGATACCCTACTTTCTTCGATGGCTTCCCATGGCGTGCGTGCCATTATGAATGTTGGCAACACTACCCATGCCAATCTTGCAGGTATCGAGCTTGCCAAAAAGTATCCATTTGTCTATTGCAGTATCGGCATCCACCCTGATCAGTCGGCAGAGATCGCTGCACAAAATTCCAAAGAATATCTGGATGTCATTGCACAGCAGCTTTCCTATGAAAAGGCAATGGCTCTGGGTGAAATCGGATTGGATTACTATTATGACGATGATGCTCCGCGCGATATCCAGAAAAAAATCTTTGAAGAGCAGCTTGCCTTGGCAAAAGATCTGGATGTTCCTGTCATCATTCACAACCGTGACGCCCATCAGGACACCTTGGATTTGCTCAAAAAGTATCGTCCAAAGGGCATTATGCACTGTTTTTCCGGCTCGGCAGAGGTTGCAAAAGAGGTTCTCCGCCTTGGAATGTACATCGGATTTACCGGCGTTATCACCTTTAAAAATGCCCGCCGCGCTGTCGAAGCTGCTGCAGAAATCCCACTGGACCGGCTGCTGGTCGAGACAGACTGCCCATACATGGCACCGGAACCATTTCGCGGCAAACGCTGCGATTCCACCATGCTCACCCGCATGATTGAAAAGCTCGCAGAAATTAAGGGCGTAAACCCACAGCAGTTTGCAGATCAAACCTTTCAGAATGCCTGCGAGGTTTATCGCATTTCTTCCCTTATGAAATAACTGCTTTCTTTTTCACCTACAAAAATCGATCCGATTTCACAAGAATTGCTCTTTCTCCCCTTATTCCACTTGACAGTGGTAAAACATGGGACTATAATAGACTTACTGTTACAATTCTTTTATGGAAAGGATGTGCTTTTCATGCGCAGCACAATCAATCGTTTTCTGACTTTTCTTTCTGCTTTTGCAGTATCCTTTTTCGCTCTGACTCCAGTTGCATTCGCAGTAGAAAATCCAAATACCGGTGACAACAACATGGTTCCTGTTGTAATTGGTCTGCTGGCTGTCTCCGCAATCGTAATCGTTCTGCTGCTTGTAATTTCCGCAGCAAAGAAAAAGAAACGCTAATCTGCCGTTTTCAAAAGCCGTCTGATGTTTTTCATCAGGCGGCTTTTTTTATTCTATTTTTCATTGATATTTCATATAGTAAAATATTTTTGCATCAATTTTATCATTGATAAAAAATTATCGAGTGCTTTCTTGTCTGTTTTGAATAAAAGAAGCTTTATTTTTTCTATAATTCTGCGATTTGATTTTATTGTCGCGATGTTTTATAATGTAGTTGAAATTAATTCTTGATTATTTTCATATTATGAAATTTAGAGGGATTCTTATGAATTTTCCAAACATCATCAACATTCAAAAATTTTCCGTTCACGATGGTGACGGAATCCGTACCACCATCTTCTTCAAAGGCTGTGCCTTAAACTGCTGGTGGTGCCACAATCCGGAAAGCCAGAACTTTGCTCCGGAACTGTTGTATAATGCAGAGCGCTGCACTTCCTGTGGCCGATGCGCAGAAATTTGTCCGCAGCATGGCATCAAAGAAGTAAACGGACAGTTTTTAGCAGATCGCACCAAATGTGATGCCTGCGGAACCTGCACTGAATACTGCTTAAACAATGCCCGTGAAATCTGTGGTCAAACCTATGCAATCCGTGACCTGATCAAAGAGATTCAAAAAGATCAGATGTTCTATGAGGAATCAGGCGGCGGCGTTACCCTTTCCGGCGGTGAGGTCATGCTCCAGTCTCCGGAATATATTGAAGAACTGACCCGTCAGCTTCACAAAAAAGGATTTAACATCGCAATTGATACCTGCGGATATGCTCCATGGGAAAATTATGAAAGAATCCTTCCTTATGTAGATACTTTCCTGTATGACATCAAGCTGATCGACCCAGAACGCCACAAAAAATATATGGGACAGGACAATGTTCTGATTTTAGACAATCTCAAGAAGCTCAGCGCTGCTGGTGCTACCATTAACCTGAGACTTCCACTGATTGTTCCGGTCAACACAGATGATCAGGATATTCAGGATATCATTTCCTTCTTAAAGGAAAACAACATCCGCATTTTAAAAACAAATCTGCTTCCATACCACAATACCGGCAATCACAAATATGAAAAGCTCGGTGAGGAGTATAAAGGCGTTACCTTCGAAAAACCTTCTCAGGAACGCTTGGAAGAGATCATGCAGCAATTTATTGACGCTGGTTTTACTAATATTAAAATCGGCGGTTAAGTACAGAACAAAAATTCACATTTTCATATTACAACCCAGCATTTTAAAGGAGAATGTATCATGGAAGAAAGAGGAATGAACGAACGAATCAAAAAGCTTCGTCGTCAGAGCGTAGACACTCCAGCAAGAATCTACATGGAACGTGCCGACCTGATGACCGATGCTTACAAAATGTATGAAGGCAGTGTTTCGGTTCCAGAAATGCGTGCACTCGCGTTCAAATATTTTATGGAACACAAACACCTGTGCATCAACGACGGTGAACTGATTGTCGGTGAAAAAGGCGACGGTCCACAGAAATCTCCTACCTTCCCGGAACTGTGCTGCCACACTCTGGAAGACATGCATGTCATGAACGACCGTGAGCTGATCAGCTTCAAAGTTACCGATGAAGATTTGAAATTACAGGAAGAAAAAATTATTCCATACTGGGAAAAACGTTCGATCCGTCACAAGATCATCAACGCAATGACACCAGAATGGCGCGACTGCTATGAATCCGGTATCTTCACTGAATTTATGGAACAGCGTGGTCCTGGTCATACCGTTGGTTCCCAGAAAATCTACACAAAAGGTTTCCTGGATTATCAGAAAGACATCCAGGACGCAATGGATAAACTGGACTTTTTAAATGATCCAGAAGCTCTGGACAAACAAAACGAGCTCAAAGCAATGTCTATTGCCTGCGATGCCATCATGATTCTGGGCAAACGTTATGCTGCTATGGCTCGTGAAATGGCAGAGAAAGAAACAGACCCAGTCCGCAAAGAAGAGCTGCTGCAGATCGCTCACAACTGTGATGTCGTTCCTGCTCACAAACCAGAAACTTACTGGCAGGCAATCCAGATGTACTGGTTCGTTCATCTGGGTGTTACTACTGAATTAAACCCTTGGGATGCTTACAGCCCAGGTCGTCTGGACCAGCACCTCTATCCATTCTATGAGCATGATGTTGAAGCTGGCATCCTTGATGATGAAAAAGCACTCGAACTTCTCGAATGTCTGTGGGTAAAATTCAACAACCAGCCAGCTCCACCAAAGGTTGGTATTACATTAAAAGAAAGCAGCACCTACACCGACTTTGCAAACATCAATACCGGCGGTATCACACCAGACGGTCATGATGGTGTCAACGATGTCAGCTACCTGATTCTGGACTGCATGGATGAGATGAAACTGCTCCAGCCAAGCTCCAACGTACAGATCAGCAAAAAGACCCCACAGCGTTTCCTCAAACGTGCATGCGAGATTTCCAGAAAAGGCTGGGGTCAGCCGGCATTCTACAACACCGATGCAATCATCCAGGAACTGCTCAATGCAGGCAAGTCGATTGAAGATGCTCGCCGCGGCGGTACCAGCGGATGTGTTGAGACCGGTGCATTCGGAAACGAAGCTTATATTCTGACCGGTTACTTCAACCTTCCAAAGATTCTGGAAATCACTCTGCACAACGGCTTTGATCCAGTCAGCAACAAACAGCTGGGCTTAAAACTTGGTAATGCAGAAGACTTCAAGTCTTACGATGAACTGTTTGAAGCTTACAAAAAACAGGTTCGTCATTTTGCAGATATCAAGATTCGCGGCAACAACGTAATCGAAAAAATCTACAAAGAATATATGCCAGCTCCATTCCTTTCGATCATCACAAACGATTGTATCAGCAAAGGTAAGGACTACAACGGCGGCGGCGCACGTTACAACACCAGCTACATTCAGGGTGTTGGTATCGGTACCATCACTGACTCGCTGGCTGCTATCAAATACAACGTATTTGAACAGCATCGCTTCACCATGCATGAACTGATGGAAGCTCTGGACCACAACTTCGAGGGCTATCCTGAAATCTACAACTTCGTTGCAAACAAGACACCAAAATACGGCAACGACGATGACTATGCAGACGAAATCATGGAATCGGTATTCGACTATTACTATCACACCGTTTCCGGTCGTCCGAACGTTCGCGGTGGTACCTATCGCATCAACATGCTGCCAACCACCTGCCACGTTTATTTCGGTGAAGTAATGCTTGCAAGCCCGAACGGACGTCTGGCTCACAAACCAGTTTCGGAAGGTATCTCCCCTGAAAAAGGCGCTGACGTTCACGGACCAACTGCAGTTATCAAATCCTGCTCCAAGATGGATCACCTGCGCACCGGTGGTACTCTGCTTAACCAGAAATTTACCCCAAGCGTTGTTGCGGGCGAAGAAGGTCTTGACAACATGGCAAATCTGGTTCGCTCCTACTTCAGCATGGACGGTCACCATATCCAGTTCAACGTTATCGACCGTCAGACTCTGATCGATGCACAGAACAATCCGGAAGAATACAAAGACCTGATCGTTCGTGTTGCCGGTTACAGCGACCACTTCCGCAACCTCAGCCGCGCATTGCAGGATGAGATCATCGCAAGAACCGAACAGTCTTTTAATTAGCATGTCTTTTGGGGGGCGGCTTCCTCCTTTATAAAACGCCCTGCCCCCCTTTTTCTTAGAATAATATAACTTTATCAATATATACTTTGGAAAGGATGTCAACACCATGAGCAACGCAAACTTCGCAATTCCAAAAGCATACAATGAGCCTGTAAAAGCTTATCTGCCAGGCAGCCCGGAGCGTGAAGCGCTGAAAAAAGAACTGGATCGTCAGGCTTCCATTCAGGTTGAAATTCCGATCATCATCGGCGGCAAAGAGTACCACACCGGCAACAAAGGCAAATGTGTTATGCCTCATGACTTCAACCATGTTCTGGCTGAATACAACATTGCTGGCGAAGAAGAACTGAAACTGGCTGCTGATGCTGCAATGGTTGCAAAAGAAGAATGGGCTAACATGCCTTGGGAACACAGAGCTTCCATCTTCCTGAAAGCTGCTGACCTGCTGACCGGTCCATGGCGTGCAAAGATGAATGCCGCTACCATGCTTGGTCAGAGCAAAACCGCTTTCCAGGCTGAGATTGACTCTGCTTGCGAGCTTGCAGACTTCCTGCGCTTCAACGTTGCATTTGCTGAACAGATCTACAAACAGCAGCCAGAAAACTCCCATGGCGTATGGAACCGCACCGAGTACCGTCCTCTGGATGGCTTTGTAATGGCTATTTCTCCATTTAACTTTACCTCTATCGGCGGCAACCTCTGCACCGCTCCAGCAATCATGGGCAACACCGTTATCTGGAAACCAGCTCAGACCGCTGCTCTTTCCAACTACTACTTCATGCAGCTGATGAAAGAAGCTGGACTGCCAGACGGCGTTATCAACTTTGTTCCATGCCGTGGTTCTGATGTCAGCAAATATCTGCTGTCTGATCCTCGTATGGCAGGTTTCCACTTCACCGGTTCCACAGCTGTATTCAGCGGTGTATGGTCTCTGGTTGGTGAAAACATCGCAAAATATCATTCCTATCCTCGTCTGGTCGGCGAAACTGGCGGTAAAGACTTCATCTTTGCTCATCCAACTGCACAGGTTGAACCTCTGGTTGCTGCAATGGTTCGCGGCGCATTCGAATTCCAGGGTCAGAAATGTTCTGCTGCTTCCCGTGCTTACATCCCTGCAAGCATCTGGCCACAGGTAAAAGAAGGTCTGCTCAACGAAACTGCAAAACTGAAGATGGGTGATCCAAGAGACTTCACAAACTTCATGTGTGCTGTTATCGACAAAGCTTCCTTCACCAAGATCTCTGAATACATCGACTATGCAAACGCTTCTGAAGATGCTGAGGTTCTCTGCGGCGGTTACGACGGTTCCAAAGGTTACTTTGTAAAACCAACCGTAATTCTTGCTAAGAAACCTGACTTCAAGACCATGGTAGAAGAAATCTTTGGCCCAGTACTGACTGTATATGTTTACGAAGATGAAAAACTGGAAGAAACCCTGAAGATCTGCGATACTGCTTCTCCATACGGTCTGACCGGTGCAATCTTTGCTCAGGACAGAAACGCAATCGTTATGATGGAAAAAGCACTTTCCAACACAGCTGGTAACTTCTATATCAACGACAAGCCAACCGGCGCTGTTGTTGGTCAGCAGCCATTCGGTGGTGCACGTGCTTCCGGTACAAACGATAAAGCTGGCAGCATGCTCAACCTCTATCGTTGGATCAGCCCAAGAACTATCAAGGAATCTTTCGTTCCATCCACCGATATCGCATATCCATTCATGTGCGAAGAATAAACAAGATAGCTTCCTTCTTCAAAATAATATCAAAAAAGGAATCGGCTCTGATAACAGGGCCGATTCCTTTTTTGTTTTATTGCTTTGTTTTAAAAACGTCCTGAACTTCCGCTATAGCTGCCTCCGGACGAGCTAGAAAAACTTCCGCCACTGCCGCCGCTGTTGTTCTTCTGAATGGTTCGGGAGGTTGTGAAGGTACGTACAAAACGATCTCTCTTTGTATGCAGCTGTACCCTGCCATCCTTTAGATAAGCGGTTGCAGAAATCTGGCTGTTTGATACTTTAGGATGGGCAACGATCATGCAGCCGACCACCAGTGCCGCAATCAGTACACCAGCGCCAAGAGAAACCATCACAATCGTTCCTACTGGTTTTACGCCATAGTTTACGATGGTTTGATAAGAATCGTCCAGAAAGGCTCTCACGCCGTCTGCATAACGTCCATCTCTTAAGTAATCTGTAACGTCGTCAACCATATCGTCTGTTTTGCTGACTGGGAAGTAATCCACATAGCTCTGTGTTGTTGCAACAGCAATCTCCCGGTAGTCCATATCGATTGCCAGCATGATTGCCGGAAGGGTGTCGTTATAACCTGCCTTTTCATATTCATCGGCAATATATCGACGAATCTCTTTTCCGTCGGTACCAAATGTTGTCTTGACAAAAACAACAAATCCGGTTTCCTTCGCAATCTTTTCTCCATATGCTATCAGCTCTGTTTCTTCGCTGTCGGTCAGGATTCCTGCATCGTCATAAAGTTCCATCGTTCCGCGATCACTTAATGGCAATCGCTTTTGATCTGCACAAGCGGGAATACAGCACGCAACTATCAACAGAACGCTGACACAAAAGAGGCTTACACGTCGAATTAAAGCTTCCTTTAACACAACAGCAACCCTCCAATCGTACCCAGAATGGTGACTGCCGCAGCAATAATTCCTGCCAGAGCCGCCGCTCTTCCAATGCTCAGCGGCAGATTACCGACCATTTTTCCGGTTTGCCCGTTCATCGCAAACAGATAGTCCTTTCCTCGATATTTGGTGTACAAAAGCCAAACTGGCAGCATAACATAGTTACAATTAGAGCTGACAATCTGAGCATCCACATTGGAGACTTTGAGAGTCGTATAAGCTGTACAGGTATCCCGCAGCTTATCTTCTGCACTTTTCCGGATTCGTTCCCGCACTCTGTCTGTGCACGCTTCCTTTGGTACATCATATCTTTGCGCAAAATAACCGGACAAAAATGCCGTGTTGAATTTTTTGAGGTCTTCATAGGAAAACGGCTCCAGTGCATCCATCATACCATCTTCCATCTTTTGAGAAGCATCGGCAGGCAGGTTCTGATAGGTCAAAGCTGCCTCTCGTTCCACTTCATAGAGATCCGTCTTGGTGTATTCGGTGTTTCCGGTTCTCCATACCCGAATCTTTTCCCCGACTGCCTGCATCCTTGCATCCACATAACAGTCATGCAGCCAGAACGGAACATAAACACCGGTTATCTTTTCGATGTGGGTTTTCTCAGTAAAATCCTTTGGCAGCAGAGGTTTTCGTTTGCAGAGGTCAAACAGTGCCTGCTTTGCCTTCTCCTTATCCAGCTTAAACGGGATCAGTGCTTTGGGCCGAAATTCTCCTTCCAGCTTTTTGGGCAGTACGGATGGATTGCCGCAGAAGGTACAGAATGTCGCAACCGTTTCCTCATCCGTGATAAGCTCTGCACCGCAGTTTGGACAGAAATAACACTTCTTTTCTGCGCGGTACTGCTCTTCTTCCTCCTCCTGCTCCTCTTTCTGCTTTTGTTCCTGTTCTCGATTATACTCTTCCAGGTCGCTTTCCTCAAAAGAGCTTAAGCAAAACTTACAGTCCCATTTTTGTGTCTCACTGTGAAACTCCAAGGGTGCCCCGCAATTAGGGCATTGATAGCTAACCGCTTCCAAAAATAGCCCCCCTATTCCCTGCCTTTTCCTATCCTAATTTTGTTCCGCATTCTGGGCAGAACTTCATTACACTTTCAGATTTAAAGCCGCAGTTTGGACAAACACTGCCTGTCGGTTTTGGTTTTCCGCATTCACTGCAGAACTTTCCGCTGTTCTTTGCTCCGCATGAGCAGACCCATTCTCCTAAAACAGGCTTTGGCTTTCCGCACTCACTGCAGAATTTACCGCTGTTTTTTGCTCCGCACACACAGGTCCACTCTCCAGCTGAACTTTCTGCTGGATTCTGTGCTTTTGCAGCCTGCTGGGATGCAAACTGAGCCTGATTGGAAGCGCTTGCTGCCGACATAAATCCGCCGCCCTGCTGCATTCCCAGATTCATTCCAAAAAATCCTGCTGCTGAACCTGCAGAATTGGAGCCTGCCGCTTCAAGGCCGCGTGCAACCGAACCCTGGACATATCCTTCCCGAATCAGCGGATCGGAAAGCATTGCGCCCTGATTGCGCATATCGATCAGCTTCTTGGACTGCTCATCATAGGTAATGCTGTTGATACCGACTGACTCGATCTGCATTCCTCGTTTTTCATTCCAGGATTCATCCAAAACTTCTCCCATATAGTTTGCAAGCTCCATTGCTTTGGAGGTCACGTGAGAAATGCGGATTCCGTCCATCGACATTTTGTTGACTGCTGTTTGAAATGCAGTCAGAAATTCTGCAATGTACAGCTTTTGAATATCCACAATCGAAACATGATCCATATTTTTCGGAATTGCTTCCGCATAGAATTTAATTGGATCAGTAATTCGGATGGAGAAATAACCGTTGGTGCGCAGATACAGCTCGGCATTATAGAAATTATCGAAGTAGTTGATTGGATTTGGCGTACCAAAAGCAATATCCTTGATCTCCTGAAGATTAATAAAATATACCTTCTGGGAGCTGGATGGAACTCCGCCAAAACGCAGGCGGTTAAAGGTCTCCTCAATCGCTTCCGAAAATCCTCCATTAAACATAGAAGGAGCATTTTTGTTATCTACTTTATAGTAGCCAGGTTCCGAGGTATAATCAACAATTTTGCCGCCATCGGTCAAGATCATGAACTGATTGACTCCCACTTCAATCAGGGAACCGTCACTGACAAAATCAGCTGAACCTTCTTTGTTCTCGTTTCGTTTATCCCATCCGCGTACCTTAACACCGGCTGACATCACGGTCTGACTGTCCATGTTTCCTGCTTTGATATACTCCAGCCACTGATCGGCAAAGCTTCCTCCAATCGAATTGATTGCGGCTTTAATGATTCCCATATTTTTCATCCTTTCTAATATCAAATTTATCTTATTAAAAATGTACAAAAATTCCTCGATATGAACGTTTTTATTATATCATAGCCCCTTTTATTCTGCAATTATGCTTTTCCTGCTTTTGTCTTTTATTCTCAAATTATGCAAAAAATATTCTTTTTTATTTAACAATACGACCATTGTAATTTTCAAAATTATCCGTTACAATTTATGTTAAGGTTGTAGAATTCTATGTTTTTTTATTTTATTATACAAAAGAAAGGATTGGGAGAATGATACGACTTTTCGGGCCGTTAAAAAAAGATCCCGATCTAAGACGGATCGAACAGCTATATGAAGAATACCGCCTTCCTCTGTGGCGTTATGCCTACAAGATTCTCCATGATGAACACATGGCTGATGACGTGGTACAAACGGTATTTACCAAGGCCATTGAAAAAAGTCAATTAATTTTTTCTTTGGACTGTAACAAAACAAAGGCTTATTTCGTCATTATGGTGAGGAACCTCTCATACAGTATCTATCGCCAGCAAAAAAGTCATCCTCACACCGATTTTTATGAACTGGAAGAGATGCTTCCGGATGTAAATGAAAGTCCGGAAGAGCTGATGATTCGGCAGTACGAGTATGAAGAAGTTCACCAGATGCTTTCCTCCCTGCACGAATCCTATCGGGACGTGCTGACCATGAAATTTCTTTACCGTATGTCGGACGAAGAAATCGCATCGGTCATGGGAATCAAGCCTGCCAGTGTCCGGGTAGTATGCCATCGGGCACTCAAATCATTAAAGAAATCTTACCAGACCAGAGAGGAGGGGGAAAATTCATGATGTCTTCCAAAGAAAATTTCGACGACCTGAAAGCTTCTTTTGATGACGATCTCGAACAATTAAACCAGGAATTTGATCAGTTACTTCTCAAAAAACTCTCTCTGGAACATGCACTGGAGCAGGACCAGCTGTTTGATGAGCTTGCTCAGGAAGATGAGCAGATCGACAAACTTGCTGCAAACCGTCCTGATCTGGATGCAGCAATTAAAGACCAGCTGGAACGCTGTCAGAAAAAGCGTCTGCAAAAACATACATTGCAGTCTCTCAAGAAGATTTCACGCCGGGCTGCGGCTTTTCTGGTTGTATTCCTTGCTGGATTCACCGTTTTATTTTTTACCGTAGATGCTGTTAAGCTCAACGTTGTGGAGTTTATCGTCCGTTCTCACGAGATGTTCACCCAATTTCGGATGGAAGATATGTTCGGAAATATGCCGGAGGACATTCCGGAGCTGACCGAATCCTCCTTCCGGCGTCCCTCCTACATTCCGGAACGCTTTTCGGAAGTTTCCTTTCACTTTATTCCGGGACACGGTTATGTTGGCTATGAGTGTCAGGATACACCGTACATTCTCTCCTATTCCTGTATGGAGTTAAGCACCTCCATTTCTCTGGACACCGAGGACTGTATGCGCGAATCGGTATCCGTCAATGGTTACAGCGCTTATCTGTACACCAAATACCGGGGTGATCTTAAGGGAAACACCTCCCTGATCTGGCATGACGAAAACTATATCTATCTCATCAGCGGTCCGGTCAATCAACATGAAATATTAAAGATTGCAGAAAGTTTATACTAATCAAAAAGCAAAAAATCTGTTACACTGATCTGTCTTCTGCCATTCTTTGATAAGATAATATTTTAAAGAAAAGAGGTATCGAATATGTCTACTATTTTGCTGATTGCTTTGTTTGTTTCTCTTTGTCTGATGCAGTGGTTTTTCTCCAAAAACCGAATCAGCCTGCTCTCTTTCCTGCCAACTGAATTTTACCTGTTGATTGCAGGCATTGCTGCAATCCGCACGATTTTGGACGGTACCTTTTCGGCAGAAGCCGGCATCATGCTTCTTCTTGCTTTGTCAGTTCTCCTGATTGTAAGCTTTCTCTCCTACTTTCTGTCCCACAGACACCTCCGTGTAGAGCGAAGCTCTTCCTGTCAGGAAAATCCTGCTTCTTAAAACTGCAATACCAACAACAAAACTACAGAAAAAAGGCACAGGAAAACCTGTGCCTTTTTGATTAACATGATTGTGAGGATTCTTCTTTCTCCTCGATCGGATGCTCCATCGGCGGGAAGCGAAGTTTATACAGACAGAACGCAAACAGCAGAGAGCTGATGATCCAAGTAATCGGATATGCCCAATAGATGACATAAATGCTTGGAATAATCTTTACGGTAACCGTAATATAGAAAATTCGGAAGACGCACCATACCGCCAGCATAATTCCCATCGGGATAATTGGACGACCGATACCTCTCATAATACCGGCACAGCAATGAGAAAATGCAAGCAGGCAATAAAACAGCGAGATGGTATGAATCTGGTTTACACCAAATGCTACTACTTCCGGTTTGTCATTAAATGCGGAAATCAGGGTTGGTGCAAGCAGATACATCGTAATTCCGATACACTCTGCAAGCAGCGGGCTGCAAATCAAACCAAACTTAATGCCTGATTTTACACGGTCATAGCGTCCCGCACCGATATTCTGGCTGACAAAGGTGGACAGAGCCAGCGCAAAACAGGTAACCGGCAGAAAGGCAAAGCCCTCAATCTTGGAGTAAGAACCGCATCCTGCCATTGCAGAAGCGCCAAATGCATTGATATTTGCCTGTACGATAACGTTTGCAAGTGAAATAACCGAGTTCTGTACACCGGATGGAATACCAAGTGTAACGATCTGTTTGAGCATCGGGAGATCGAAATGTACCTTCTTCCAGTACACACGATAGCTTGCCTGAACACGCATCAACTTACCAAAGGCTAAAGTTGCACTCAGAATCTGACTGATAATGGTTGCCAGCGCTGCACTTGCAACGCCCCATCCCAGAACAGCAATAAACAAAAGGTCAAGTACAACGTTGGTAATCGACGCTGTAATCAGGTACTTCATCGGGCTTCGGCTATCTCCCACCGACTGCAGAATACTTGCACCCATGTTGTACAGAATAACTGCAAGCGAACCCAAGAAATATACACGGAAGTAAGCGGTCGAGCTTGCAAGAACGGATTCCGGTGTTCCCATCCAAATCAAAATCTGCGGCGTCAGTACAACACCTACCACTGTCAGCACAATACCGGATACCACACCGAGTGCCACTGTTGTATGAACCGCTCTTTGGATGTTCTCATCGTCCTGTGCCCCAAAAAATCGGGCAATCAGTACGCCTGCACCCATCGATACACCATTGATAAAGCCGATCATCAGCATGATCAGGCTTCCCGAAGAACCAACTGCTGCCAGTGCTTCTTCCCCGATAAAATTTCCCACAATCAGGGAGTCAACTGCATTATAAAGTTGCTGGAACAGATTGCTGAAGAAAATGGGGACTGCAAACAGCAGCATCTTTTTGACGACGCTTCCTGTCGTCAACAGATTTTGGTCTTGACTCATAACCATACACCACCATTAATTAAATTTTTGCACTCCCCCAATTATAGCACATCTGCATCCTGATTAAAAGAATTTTGCAATATAACCTTGTACAAAAATATACAGTACAATCAGCGGCAGCAGATAGGTTACATAACCTCTCGCCCATTTTGGGAACTTGATACCGTTTCCGGTATCTGCTTCCTTGATAAAATTATCCCAGCCCCAACCGTAACGATTAACGCAGAACAGCAGATAAACCAGTGAACCCAGCGGCAGGATGTTGTTGCTGACAATAAAGTCCTCCAGGTCCAGAATGGTGCTTCCATCCCCCAGCGGCTGAACAAAGCTGAGCAGATTATAGCCAAAAACAGCTGGCAGGGACAATACAATAATCAATACAATGTTTACAAGGGTTGCTTTTTTTCTGCTCCATCCCCACAAATCTTTTGCGAAGGAAAGGATATTCTCAAACACCGCAATAATTGTAGTCAGGGCTGCAAAGGTCATAAAGATAAAGAACAGGGAACCCCAGACACGTCCGCCAGCCATGTGGTTAAACACGTTTGGAAGTGTTACAAAAATCAGTCCAGGACCTTCTCCCGGGTTAATTCCAAATGCAGAACATGCCGGGAAAATAATCAATCCTGCCATAAAGGCTACCATTGTATCCAGTACCGCTACGTTGATGGATTCGCCCATCAAAGAACGATCTTTTCCAATATAGCTTCCGAAAATCGCCAGTGCACCAATACCCAGACTCAGAGTAAAGAACGCCTGACCCATTGCTGCAAAGACTACTTCACCAAATCCCGATTCCATCATCTTTCCAAAATCAGGTTTGAGGTAAAACGCAAGTCCTTCTGCTGCTCCGTCCAGCAAACAGGAACGCACTGCCAGTACTGCCATAATCAGAAGCAGACAGGTCATCATGAACTTATTAACTCGCTCTACACCCTTTTGCAGTCCCATAGAGCAGACGCCAAAGCTAAATACAACAACAAGGATCATCCAAAAGATCATTGGACCTGGCTGAGAAAGCATTCCATTGAAGGCATCGCTGACTCCCTGGGCATCCAGACCTTCAAACTCTCCGCGAACCATCTTGACAAAGTAAGAAAGCATCCATCCACCAATGGTGGTGTAAAACATCATCAGAAGGTAGTTTCCCAACATTCCCACATAACCGTTGATATGCCAGTAACTTCCCTTTGGCTCCAGAATCTTAAAGGAGCTGGCACAGCTTTTCTGGCTGGCACGTCCAACTGCAAATTCCATTGCCATAATCGGAAGGCCCATGATAACCAGGAAAAACAAATAAACAAGTACAAAAGCTGCTCCGCCGTATTTTCCGGTAATGTAAGGGAATCTCCACACATTTCCCAAGCCAATTGCACAGCCTGCGGAAATCAGCAGAAATCCCAGGCGGGATGAAAATTTTTCTCTTTCCATTCAAAAAAACTCCTCTCTCAAAGCATATTTTGCAAATTATCAGTTTAAAACTTTATTGCATAAAAGCAACTGACGCAAAAATTTCGGGATAATGCCGCACATTATCCCGATTGCTTTTTTTACAAGTAAAACCATACAACTTTTTTATGTTTTTGTCAAGAGAATCTGCTAGAAACTATCCTTTTGTAACAAAATTCTTTCGACTTTCCGCAGGTCTTCCAGTGAATCGATATCCATCATCTCAGCTGCACAGCAAGCTTCCGAAAGAACAAGAGCGTCTGGGTGCGCTCGAAGTACTGTCGAGCCAGTCTGTCCATCTGTGATTTCCAATAATTCTTTATAGGACGATTTTGGAAAGATGACCGGATTTCCCTTTTTCCCCTGAAAGCTCAGAGCAACAAAACGCTCTTCCCCTTTTCGAAGATATTGCTGGTAGAGGGCAATCTGTTTTTGCAGGGAGCTTTTTTGTTTCAGCGGCTGGTCTGCTGCGACAAACATGCAGCCATCGCTGTTTGAGGAAAGATTGCGCACACCACAGCGTATCGTCGCATCCTGTCCCCCTTCGGGGTCATCGGTATAAATTCCCAAAAATGGTGCCGGATACTCCGCTACAAGATCCAGAATCTCTTTATATTTGGTGACGACCAGAATTTCCGAAAACAGCTCTGCCGGCAAAGCGTCGAGGGTATAGCGAATCAGTTCCTTTCCTTTTAGCTCCGCCATCAGTTTATTGGAGCCAAAGCGTTCTCCTTTTCCACATGCCATGACAATCGCACTTAAAAACATCTTACATTTCTCCTAAAATTTCGCGATTCTATCTTCCTTCTGCGCTTCCCAATAAAACAGTACTTCTACACAGATGCTGCCACAATATGCATCCACTGGAGTCTGCAGCAGTTCACCACGCAGAGGATGTCCCATTGTTCCTCTTTTCTGAGCTGGGCGAACCAGAAAATCAACCTTTTTCCCTGAGCAGTTAATCGGCTGAGAAAGATAATGCTCATCAAAAAACTCCAGTTGCCGATTATCTTCACTTTCATATTCAATCAGAGGAAGATATTTTCCCTTGGGGCATATTCTTTCCATCTGCCTTTCGTTTTGCTCTTTTAATTCTTCCAGCATCTCTTGTGAGAAACATTCCAGTAGTTCAGGATCAGAAAACTGCTCTTCCTCTCCTTCCCATGGATCATATAAATATACCCGATCAATCCAGATGGGATAATCTTCCTGAGGCAGAACATATTTTTTAGGCTTTACGTCTTCTGACTGACCTGTAATGTTCAGTGTCATCTTCTTTTTTACCGGAATTCTTTTGCTATATTGCCCTAATGTTATACTTACCTTTTCCCAAGAAGTGATTGCTCCCACCAGTTCTTCCCAATCTGCATCCAGTGTTATCTCACACAATCCCAGCAGATCAAACACCCAGTCGGTCATGGTTTGCGGTTCCCAGCCTTGTTGGAGGCACCCACGCAGGAAAAAAATATCTTCTGCCTCCAGCATTCCAATTCTACTTTCTGTAATATCATATATATTATCTGCAATTTGTACTTGCTTGATAAAATAATTTCCCGGGTTATTCTGGTAACGCTCTTCTTCCAGATGCCGTGCTATTTGGGTTAATTGCTGGCGTTTAGTTGTCACACTGCGTGTTCTTGTCGGGAAGGCGTCCGATTCGTTTTTCTCAAATGGCTCTAACAAGAGCAGTTTTACGCTTCCATCCTCTTCTTGAGCAAGACCGATCAGCTGCATTTCCAGCTCTGCTTCATCCTGCGTCCCGCGGTTAAGCGGAAAATATTCTGCGTACTTTCTCCCGCAGCCTAAGAGTTTCCCGATTGATAAATCCATCATTTCCATTTTCTTTTTCCCCTTTTATCAAAAGTCATGGAGCTGATTTTATTCTATCATTTCCGATTTTACTTTGCAAGAATCACTTCTTGAGCTTCTCAGAGGTTTTATGAATATCAAAAAAGGACTTCGAATACTCGAAGTCCTTTTTAAAAGTCTTACATAACAATGATGAAACGCAGGATAAACAGAACACACAGGATGTACATAATTGGATGTACTTCTTTTGCTTTACCTTTGAAAAGTTTTGTGATGGTAAAGAAGATAAATCCTGCTGCGATACCGTCTGCAATGCTGTAAGCAAATGGCATGCAGGCAATGGTCAAAAATGCTGGAAGCGCTGTATCAAAATCGTTCCAGTTAATATTCTTAACACTTGCCATCATCAGAACACCAACGATAATCAGAACCGGAGCGGTTGCTGCAGTTGGAACCAGACCAAGGAATGGGGATGCAATGATTGCCAGCAGGAACAAAACTGCTGTTGTGCAGGAGGTTAAACCAGTACGTCCACCTTCGGAAACACCAGATGCAGACTCAACAAAGGTTGTAACGGTGGAAGTACCCATTACTGCACCACATGCGGTTGCGATTGCGTCTGCAAGCAGAGCACCGCTGGCTCTTGGAAGATTACCTTCTTTGTCCAGCATATTTGCACGGGTTGCAGTACCAATCAGTGTGCCGATGGTATCGAACATATCAACCAGAACCAGCGCAATCAGTACCGAAACCACAGAAAGCAGCGCCGTTCCTACACCCTCACTGAAGTTAAACAGCTCACCAAAGCCATGGGTAAACTGCATAAAGGTTGGAGCCAGGGATGGGATGGAGATGCCTGCACTTGGAGCGCTGACACCAACATCAATTCCAAATACAAACTGCAGAACACAGCCTACTGCAGAGGTAACCAGGATACCGATGAACAGAGCACCTTTTACATTGCGAACATACAAAACAGCCAGAACAATCAGTCCAAAAATTGCAAGCAAAGTGGAAGCACTTGCAAAGTTAAATGCTGGAACCGGAGAAGCATCCGCTACGATTGTTCCATCAAAGTTCTGATATTTACCTGGGTCAATGGTAAATTTCAGCATGTTTGCGTTCTTCAATCCGATAAATGCGATAAAGAAACCAATACCAACGCTGATTGCGCTTTTCAGTTCCATTGGGATTGCACGAACAATCGCTTCACGCACACCGGTTACTGTAATAATGATAAACAAACAGCCGGAAATAAAAACTGCTGCCAAAGCTGCCTGCCAGCTGTAGCCCATTGAACCACAGATGGTAAAGGCAAAGAAAGCATTCAAGCCCATACCTGGTGCCAGTGCAAACGGATAGTTTGCTAAGAATGCCATCAGGAAGGTACCAATTGCAGAAGCAATACAGGTTGCCAGCATAACAGCTCCTGCATCCATTCCTGCTGCGGACAGAATTTGCGGGTTGACAAAGATAATGTAAGCCATGGTAAAGAACGAGGTAATACCTGCGGTAATCTCGGTTTTTACATTGGTTCCATTCTCTTTGAGGTGGAAAAGTTTCTCAAACACGTTTGATTCTTCCTCTCTTTTTTATTTTGCGGCTATCGCTTCCAAACTATAGCCACACCCTTTCTCTCTTGCTCCCAAAATATCATTTTGGGAAACATGTCTTTATTGTAAATTATTTTTTAACATTTGACAAGCGCTTTTTTCTTCTTAAAAATTCTTCGCACTCCTTCTTTTCCTCTTTTACAAATGATTTTTACTCTAATCTACACATTTTTTTATTTTGTTTCTACAACTTTTTCTCCCGAAAACACCCTTGTCTTTATGAAAAAACTACCGATTTTTAAAAAGAAAATATTTTTCTCTGATTTTATTTTTTAATGTTTTTAGAACCACGCTCTTGACAAATATTATTTTTTTCCGTATAATCATGTTCAGATTGTTAGTATTCTAATTATTAATATTCTAACTATAAGAAAGAGGTTTGTTTTGGAGAAATCTTTTCACTATTTATTGATGGCAAATCAGGCTGTGCTTCATAAAAAGCTGTTATCTAACCTGAAAAACACCTGTTTGACCTTAGGTCAGCCCAAAATTTTGGACTATCTGAAAGATCACGACGGCGCAAGCCAAAAAGAAATTGCTGCTGCTTGCTATATTGAGGCTGCATCCCTGACTTCCATTTTAAATCGGATGGAGGAAAAGGGAATGATTGAACGCAGAATGTTAAACGGAAATCGACGCAGCTTCTATATCTTTATGACTCCATTTGGAAAAGAGCTGCAGGAAGAAGTTGCCAATAGCTTTACCATGTTGGAGGAAGAAGCATTCCGAAACATTCCGGAAGAAAAGAAAGAAGAGCTAATTGATCTTCTTCTTACCATCCACAACAACCTGATAACGGAAAGGAAGGCAAACGATATTGATTAAGCTAAAGCGTTATCTTGTGTTTTTACTGGGACTTTTTATCAGTTCCTTCGGTGTCAGCTTTATTACCAGATCTAACCTCGGCACTTCGCCCATCTCCTCTGTGCCTTATGTGCTCAGCTTAAATTTTTCTTGGTCCCTGGGAGAATTCACCATCGCATTCAGCGTTCTTTTGATTCTGCTTCAGATTCTGATTCTGCGAAAAAACTTTCGTTTAGAACATCTTCTCCAGATTCCAATTTCCATTGCCTTTGGTTACTTTATTGATCTTACCATGATCTTGCTTTCCTCGCTGAATCCCTCGTCCTACCTCATCAAGCTGGTCTGCCTGATCTTTGGATGTGTGATTTTGGGATTTGGCGTTTATTTGGAGGTTCTGGCCGATGTTGCCATGCTTCCCGGTGAGTCTTTCGTTCGCGCAGTAACCAGCACATGGAACACCGATTTTGGCATGACAAAAGTTGCATTTGACGTTACCATCACGGTTAGTGCTGTTGTTCTTTCCTTTCTTTTTGCACATCAGCTGGAAGGAATTCGAGAGGGTTCTCTGATTGCCGCTCTACTGGTCGGTTTTATTGCACGGCAGTTTGGTTCCAGATTAGCTTTTCTGCCCTCCCTTTTATTTGAAAAGACTGCCATTTCATCCGAAAACGCAGCAAATTAATTTCTTTGACATCTTGATTTCTTCTATCATTTTTACATCCTTTTTTCATTTGACACAAAAGAGCTGTATGGAATCCCATACAGCTCTTTTGTGTTTTATTTATGCCTGATATACGATTTTTCCATCTACCATGGTATAGAGAACCTTTGCATCGGTATCCAGTCCCAGCTTGCCTTTCATGATCACAATATCTGCGTCTTTACCAACTTCCAGACTTCCCAGACGGTCATCCAGATTCAGCTGACGAGCTGGATTGATGGTAACCATACGAACTGCACGTTCCTGGCTAACACCTTCACGAACCGCTTCCCCGATGTGATGATACAACGATTCCTCGCTTAAAATTGGGGAGTCGGTAATCATAGCAACGTTGACACCGCGGTCATCCAGCATTTTAACTGCCTCTACATCCACTTTTCTGCGCTCACCTGGAGAACGGTAGGTTGCAATTGGTCCATAGCAGATATCGCATCCACTTTCCACAATCTCATCCAGATAATCTGTCGCACCCCATGCATGTTCCAGCGAGAATTTTACGCCGTAAGCTTTTGCTACTTCGATTGCAGTAATCATATCATACTGGGTGCAGTGGATTTTACATGGAATCTCTCCCTTGAGTGCTGGAATAATTGCTTCCATGTTTGCATCGTAATCCTGCTCTTCCCCACGGTTTTGTTTATCCAGATATTCTTTTGCTTTTCGGAAGGTTTCCCAAAGAACGTTTGCAACACCCATGCGGGTCATTGGCAGACGTTTCATATCTCCGTAAGTATTTTTCGGATTTCCGCCCAGTGCAATTTTTACGGCTGCTGGTGCTTTGATTGTCATCTCAAAAATATTGTCACCATATGTTTTTGCGACAATAGCCTGTCCGCAGAAAACGTTTCCGCTGCCCGGCGTAAAGAGCATTGTTGTGATACCATGTTCATAAGCAACCTTCAGCTCTCTTGCTTTTGGGTTGATGCTGTAACGTGCATCCATTGCAGCTGTGACCGGATCGGTCATCTCATTAGCATCATCCACCGAGGAATCATGGTTAAAATCAAACAATCCGATATGAGTATGAGCATCAATCAGTCCTGGAAGAACATAGTTTCCATTTGCATCGATTACCTGTGCATCTTCACAGACAATCTCCGGTGCAACCTGAGCAATCTTTCCGTTTTCAACCAAAACATCTCCATGGAAAATATTGTTTTCTCCATCGGTCATTGTATACAGGGTACCACCCTTGATCAGGATCTTGTCCATTAGAAAATCACCTCGCCATTTACCATGCTGTGTTTTACTTTTGCTGCATAACTTGTTACAGGATTTGCGGTGTATACAGATAAATCTGCATCCTTTCCAGCTTCCAATGTTCCCACACGATCCTGAATACCGAGCATATGAGCTGGGTGTTCGGTCATCATGCGAACTACTTCTTCTGCTGGTACACCTGCACGATAAGCTTCGATTGCAGACCAGATAAATACTTCGCGTCCTTCCGAATATCCTCCATTGGAGTTGGTAAACGCGATTCGATTTCCGTTTTCAACCAGCTCACAAAGTTTGGAAAGGTCCATACCATTTTTTGCAATCTGAGAACAGTTATTGACATTTCCCAGAACCAGACCTACCTTTTGTTCCTTAATCTGTTTTAAGGAATCTGCAAAGCAAAATCCATCTACAAGGTTAACCTCTACCTTTTCTTTTTCCATCAGGTGAAGCAAACCGTCAATTTCTGTCTTGCTGGAAGCTGCTACAAACAGCGGCATGCTGGCATTATCAAATACATCGCAGATTACTTTCTGCGCCTCGGTGCGTTTTTCTTCCTTTTCTGCTCTTGCTTTGCGCAGGCTTTCTGCAAACAGGAAGAAAATTCCCATCTTTGTCTTTGGAAGCTGATCGCGGGAACCATAAGTTTCTTTTACACTGCTGGTTACGCTGCACTTTAATCCGGCATGTTCTTTGACCAGACGCTCTTTCATCTTCTGAGGAGCTGTCTTGCAGACAGCGATCTGACCACCCATAATATTGTTATTGGTTGGAGAAAGTCCCACTGTTGTGATACCGCTCTTATAAAATTCCTGACGGTTTACTTCATCTGGGTCCATGCTGTAACGAAGATTCATCTCTGGGGTGATTGGATTGGTTGCTTCATTGTTGTCCAGATAGCGTCCTGGAATTCCCATTGCACCAATGCTGGAAACCGGATCGATAAATCCCGGAAAAACTTCGCATCCGGATGCATCAATAACCTCTGCGCCTTCCGCACTGAGATTCTTTCCTACTTCTTTGATCACTTTGCCTTCCACAAGAACATCGCTTTGCTGCAACACAGTACCGTTTCCAATATGTACTGTCGCATTTTTGATCAGATACATTCTGACTCCCTCCTGACGATTACCTTTGATTTTAAAACAGGCACCCCATACAGGATGCCTGTGAGCATACTTATTCTGCGTCTACGATAGATACCTGAGACCAGTCGATGCGGCCGTTTGTAGTGATTGGATAGTTTTCAACACATTTTGCAACATAGTATGGGCTGCTGCTCAAAGTTTCTGGGGAGATAACTGCATTTTTAACCAGCAGTTCTTCTGCCTGCAGATAAACTTCTGCTTTTTCTTTCTCGTCTACGATATTCTTTGCCTGATCGCACAGTTCTTTGAACTTGTCAGCATCTTCGCCAACCCAACCGATCTTGTCAGCATTGAAGTAACCGTTTACTGGGTCAAACAGAGTCAGAACAGCACTTGGTTCGTTGTAATATGGACCCCAACCGCCGCAAGCGATATCGTAGTCGCCAGCATCGATCTTATCCCACATGATGTTCCATTCCATCATATCGATCTGTACATTGATGCCGAGGGTTGTTTCCCAGGCCTGTTTGAACCATTCTGCCAATTTCTTAGAGAACTCACTAGTACCACGGCTTGCATAACGGATTGTAATCTGAGATGGATCTGGGTCTTTGCCAAGTTCTTTCAGGCCTTCAATCAGCAGAGCTTTTGGATCTGGATTTTCTTCCTGAAGCTGTTTTACAAAGTAGTTCTTGTCGCCAACCAGTTCATGATATGGTGTATCACCAACCATCATGGTGTCTGGCATGGTGGAGTAGATAGCCAGCGCATTGCCGTTGTACAGGTCGTTTACCATTGCTTCACGATCATAAGCGATGGAAAGAGCCTGACGGATCTTTGTGTTGGAAAGATATTCGTTGTTCAGGTTGAACATCAAGAATTCTGGAGCATTTCCTGGTACAGTTTCGCCGGTAGAAAGTCCGGATTCTTCAATGAGCTTCATCCAGTTTGGATCGCTGGTACCAGCTAAATAGATTTCACCATTGATGAATGCCTGAACAGCTGTTGCATTCTCCTGGATGATTCTGTTGTTGATCTTGTCCAGTTTTACATTTTCTGCGTTCCAATAGTTTGGATTCTTAACCAGAACCATTTCTGTATTCTGATTCCAGCTTTCTACCTGGAAAGGACCGCTGCAGATGATCTTATCAGCAGAAGAACCGTAAGCATCGCCCCACTCTTCGTATTTATCCTGTCTAACTGGGTATACGCTGCTTACCAATTCCAGGAAATAAGATGCTGGATGGGTCAGTTTGATTTCCAGTGTCTTGTCGTCAATTGCTTTTACTGCAATATCGTCTGGTGTTTTTCCGTTGCTGTACAGTGCTTCACCAAAGTTTACGATAACACCATCAAACAACCAGCCGTTTGTAGAAGCTGCTGCAGGATCTGCCATCAGTTTCAAGGTGTACTCAAAATCATTTGCTGTCAGCGCTACACCGTCACTCCATTTTGCATTTTCACGGATATGGAAGGTATAGGTCATACCATCTTCACTGACATCCCAGCTTTCAGCCGAACCCGGAACAGTTTCGGTTGTGTTGCCTTCTACTGCATTATTTCTTACCAGAGGATCGCAGATCATGTTGTGAGCTGCGTTATCAGGTGCAGTTGTGTTAGTGATTGGATTCAGACCAACGACTACACTGTTGGAGCTCATATTAAATACCTGTTCTGCTCCACTGTCTGCGCTGGTTGTTCCTTCGCTGCTTCCACCTTCACTTGTGGTTGTTTCTCCGCCGCCGCAACCTGTCAGTGAACCTAATGTCATCACTGCTGCTAACAGGAGGGCCATCCATTTTGTTTTCTTCATTACATTTACCTCCTTAAGGTATATCATCAGCTGTATGAAATATCAGCTTTAAAGACCTAATGCATTCACTTCTTTTACACGGTGACATGCTACAAAATGTCCCGGTAAAACTTCTGTCAGTTCCGGTGTTGTCTGCTTGCAGGCTTCGGTTGCATATTTGCAGCGGGCAGCAAAACGGCATCCTGGTTTTGGATTGATTGGGCTTGGGATTTCGCCTTCGATTGGAATTCTCTTCTTTTCTTTTTCTGCCTTCGGGTCCGGAATTGGAATTGCGGACATCAGCGCTTTGGTATATGGATGCAGTGGTTTGGAATAAAGCTCATCACTGTCTGCAAATTCCACCATGCTTCCCAGATACATAACACCTACACGGTCAGAAATATGTTTTACCATCGAAAGGTCGTGTGCGATAAACAGATAGGTCAGACCCAGCTCTTTCTGAAGCTTGATCAGCAGGTTTACTACCTGTGCCTGAATGGATACGTCCAATGCCGAGATTGGTTCATCACATACAATGAATTCCGGTTCAATTGCCAGCGCACGCGCAATACCGATACGCTGTCTCTGTCCACCAGAGAACTCATGTGGAAAACGAAGTGCATGTTCCTTGTTCAGACCTACCATTTCCAGCAGCTGATGGATTCTCTGGCGACGTTCTTCACCTTTGTACAATCCATGAATATCAATACCTTCTCCGATGATATCTTCAACGGTCATACGAGGGTTGAGCGAAGAATATGGGTCCTGGAAAATAATCTGGGCACGTTTGGTAAATTCTTTCTTTTCTTTTTTATGTAAGCTGTGGATGTCTACGCCATCAAAGATAACCTGACCGCCGGTCGCTTCATAAAGACCCATAACCGTTTTTCCGCAGGTTGTTTTTCCGCATCCGGATTCTCCCACCAGACCTAAAGTTTCTCCCTTATAGATCTTGAAGTTTACACCGTCAACTGCTTTCAAAACAGCTTTTTTTCCTACATTGAAATATTTTTTCAAGTCCTTTACTTCAATCAGTACTTCCTTTTCAGCCACGTCTTCCTACCCCCTCTTGAAAATCTCTTCCGGCAGTCCGCTTACGTCTGCCTTTGGATGATGCAGCCAGCAGGAACACTGCTGAGAATCGCTGAACTGGGTAATTTCCGGATATTTCTGGCGGCAAATTTTCATACCATACTCGCAACGTGGTGCAAAAGAGCAGCCAACCGGTGGATTGATCAGATCCGGTGGGGTACCTTTCAGGGAATACAATGTTTCCTTGTTGCTGGTATGAATCTTTGGCACCGAGCTGAGCAATGCTCTGGTGTATGGATGGGTTGGATGATAGAAGATCTCATCCACTGTTCCGCGTTCAATAATCTTTCCTGCGTACATAACCTGAATTCTGTCCGCTACACTTGCAACGACACCCAGATCGTGGGTAACCAGGATAACAGCCATGTTCAGTTCTTTCTGCAGTTCTCCGATCAGATCCATGATCTGTGCCTGAATTGTTACGTCCAGTGCGGTTGTTGGTTCGTCCGCAATCAGGATTTCCGGTTTGCAGGCTAAAGCTACTGCAATCATTGCTCTCTGGCGCATACCACCAGAAAACTCAAATGGATACTGTTTCATACGCTGAGCTGCATTTGGAATTTTTACCAGCTCCAGCATCTCAAGAGCCTGTTTTTCTGCTTCCTTTTTGCTGATCTTCTGATGAATCAGAATACTTTCCATAATCTGATTTCCGATTTTCATGGTTGGGTTCAGCGATGTCATCGGGTCCTGGAAGATCATCGAAATTTTGCTTCCGCGGATATGGGTCATCTGCTTTTCTGTATAATTGAGAAGATTTTCACCATGGAACAGAATTGCGGAATCTCCATCTTTTTTGATCTGTGTCTGAGGTGTTGGAAGCAAACCCATAATCGCTTTGGATGTTACTGTTTTTCCACAACCGGATTCTCCAACGATCGCAAGAGTTTCACCCTGATTCAGGTGGAAATCTATTCCTCGAACCGCATGGGAAGTACCCGCATAGGTATGGAAGGAAACATTTAAATCTTTAACCTCTAATATTTTTTCGCTCATGATTTTCTTCCTCCTGTTGTTTCATCCTACTGTCTCAATTTCGGGTCAAGCGCGTCCGAAAGTCCATCGCCGATCAGATGGAACGATAAGATTGTAATAACAATCAGCAGACAAGGGAAGAACAACTGATATGGATAGAACATCAGCTGCTGCTGACCTGCACTGGCCAGTGCGCCCCAGCTTGTTTCCGGTGGTCTGATACCAAGACCGATATAGCTTAAGAAAGATTCACTGAAGATAAATCCTGGAACCGACATGGTAACATCTACCATGATAATGCCCAGTGTGTTTGGAAGAAGGTGTTTGATGATAATTCTGCCAGTGTCTGCACCCAAAGCTTTTGCTGCCTGTACATAGTCCTGTTCTTTAATCTGAAGAATCTGACCACGTACCATACGGGTCGTTCCAACCCAAGCAGTCAACGACATCGCAAATACCAGAGAGAACATGCTTCTACCCATTACCATAGAAAGAATTACAACGATAATCAGATATGGAAGGTTTCCGATCAATTCGCAAAGTCTCATGATAAGGTCATCAACAATGCCGCCTTTTAAACCTGCCAGAGCACCCAGCAGAGAACCGATTACAAACATTACCAAAGTACAGCACAGACCAATATAGATAGAAACTCGTCCACCAACGCATACACGGGTAAACAGGTCACGACCCATATCGTCGGTACCAAACCAGTATTCACTGTTCGGAGGTGTATTTTTAATCGAAGCATCAATAAACTGATAATCTTTTCCAGAAAGAGTTGGTCCTATAAAGAGCAGACAGATTACTGCAATCAGAAGGATCAAACCTAAAATTGCCATTTTGTTGGAACGAAATCTTCTCCAAACATCTGCCCAGTATGTAAGGGATTGTTTACCAATATCTTCACCCGAAAGTCCTTCGGTGCCGATTCGTTCAAACATGTCGTCAGTCAACGGAACTTCCTGTACCATTGTTTTCTGTTGATTTTCACTCATCCTAATCACCTCACCTATTTTCTGCCTTTTGCTACTCGAATTCTTGGATCTACAAAACCATATAAAATGTCAACAATAATCAACGAAGCCACAAAGAGCATTGCAAAGAAGATTGTCAGACCAATTACCATGGTATAGTCGTTATCCGAAACGGATTTCATATAATAGAAACCAAGGCCTGGGATAGAGAACATTTTTTCAATAACGAAGGAACCAGCAAAAATACCTGCTACTGCTGGACCGATCATGGTAATAATCGGAATCAAAGAGTTTCTGAAAATATGTTTTCTTACTACTCTGCCCTTGCTGCATCCCTTAGCCTTTGCTGTGATGACATAATCTTCACTGAGAACAGAAAGGGTGCTGTTTCTCATATACTTGGTGTAAGAAGCGATACCACCAAGTGCGTAAGCTGTAACTGGAAGAATATAGTGTTTCAATTCGCCCCAGCCAAATACTGGAACCAATTTCCACTTAAATGCTAGGAAGTATTGCAATAGCGCCGCGAAAACGAAACTTGGAATACAGATTGCCAGTACAACCAGAACTCGTATGATATTATCAACCGGCTTTCCTCGATTTAAAGCTGAGATCATTCCAAGGCAAATACCGATGGTAATCTGGAATACCAATGCAATTAAACCAATTTTTGCGGAAATCAAAGTGTTTTCTTTGATAACATCGTTTGCGGATTTTCCGGTATAGATGATCGATTCACCAAAATCACCTGTTGTAATCAAGCGCTTCATGTAAATCAGATATCTTTCAAAAACCGGTTTATCCAATCCGTATTTTGCACTGATGATCTCCTGTGCCTGTTCTGGCATCTGTCCAACTTTTGCTGCGATTGGGTCTCCCGGAGCCCCCGCAACCAGGAAAAATGTTGCTGTTGCAATTAAAAATAACGTTATAATAGCATACACAAGCCTTTTTCCAATAAATCTAAGCATTTTTCTTCCTCCTTTTACTTCTAATAATCATTGCTGTAAGCAAAAATTATTCCTTTCCCCTTTGTTGTTCCTTCTGAGACAATGTTTCCGGAACCACCATGTAGTGCTTATGAATCTCATGACTGATTTGATCTACACTCGCACTGTTTTTAAACAAATCCAAAATCACTTTATGATTTGCCGCAACAAAATCATATGGCATTAAATTTTCAGTGTTCATGGTATAGTAAGTAGATGTATTCGCTCCCTGTAACTGTCTCCAGATTTTTAAAAGCTTTTCACATTCTGCTTCTTCCACAATTGCGGAATGGAATGCCTCATCCGCCTGAGTCAGTTCGTACAGCGTTTTGTTTTCTCCCGCCATCCGGATATCCTCTAACGCTTCCTCCATTTTACGCAGACCATTTTCACTGATTTTTCCTGCATATATCTGAACTGCCAGAGATTCCAGCGTAGAACGGATCAAGTAGGATTCCTGCATATCTCTTAAGGATAATGTTTTTACAACACATCCTTTATGCGGCTGGTAGGAAATCAAGCCTTCTTCTTCCAGCTGCCGCAGCGCTTCCCGGATTGGACCACGGCTGACCTGATATTCTTTTGCAACTTCTTCTTCGACAATCCGATCACCCGGTGCAATCTCGGATCTTAATATTTTTGATCGAAGGATATCTGCCAGCTGTTCTCTTAGTGTTTTTCTAATAAACTGTTGTTTTTCACTTGGCACAAATTTTTCTCCTTCCAATTTCACTGTGACCTCATTGACCACATTATACTCTGTTAACAATTTGATTGTCAATCGTTAACAATCATCAATGATAAAAAATCTCGTTTTTTGTTAAATAATTGTGTCGATTTTATGCATAATTCACTATCAAATTATTTTTCACTAAAATTTATTTTATTTGCACAAAAAAATTATTTTTATCTCCTAAATTCCATCACCTTTATTCTTAATTTTAAATAAAAAAATCTGTATATTTTTATTTTTAGATCAAAAATAGTTCATATTTTAGGATTTTACAGCAACTCTGCTTTTCATTTTCCACACCATATTTTTATTGTAAAAGTAAAAATGCGCTATTTTTTACTTCCTGACGCACAAAAAAAGGCAGATACCCACTTAACATGGTATCTGCCTTTTCTACATTATTATCTATTCTGTTGTTATCTTTCTTCTCCAACACAGATTTCACAGGTTGACTGCATAATTGAATCTTCTCGTACAATCTCTCCGATAGAATCCGCTACAATTTTTCCGGATTTTGGATTCTTAACTGAAAGAATGTTTCCTTTAACCTTAGCATCCACTTCGGAATATTCAAAAGAGAGATCGGTTTCTTCCATGGTACAATCAATCAAACGAAGGTTCTTGCAGTAGCAAAGCGGCTGTGTTCCAATAATTTTACAGTGAATCAAGGTCAATCCTTCGGAATACCATCCCAGATACTCCCCTTTGATTACGCTGTTTTCTACGGTAACATTTTTACTGTGCCAGAATGCGTCTTTGGTGTCCAGCTCAGAATGATCAATTTTCATGCTTTCGATATACTGGAATGAATATTTTCCTTTCATCTTCAGATGATCGATCTGAACATCTTTACATTCCAACAGGAAATATTCCGACTCAACCTGGCTGTTTTTGATCTCAAGATCCCGGCATTTCCAACCAAACTCCGGAGAATGGATTGTGCAGCCATCCAGCTTCATTCTGTCGCACTCTCTTAAGCATTTGATTCCACCCAAGATACTGTTCTTAATTGTTCCATCGCTTGCATACCAGATTGCCGCACGGGTCAATTCATCCATGGAAGAATCTTCCATCAAAAACTTTTTGGAATGCCACAAAGGATAACGCAGAGAAAAACGACAATTTTTCAAAGCCACGTCACGGGATTCTTTTAATGCGGATTCCCCGTCTGCTGGTCCCGCAAAAATGCAATCTACAACCTGTGTGTCTTTTAAGTTATAGAGCGCACGCTCCTGATCAAAAGTTTGACCTATAATTTTTTCATTCATGATTCATTGCACTCCTTCTGTATAAAATACTTTACTCCCTTTTGAGGAAAATTTCTTATTCTGTGATTTATTATAAAACCTGGAGTGAACTCAAAGTCAATACCTTTCGCGCAATTTTGCGGTAAAAATAAAAACTTCCGGCAAAATTACCGGAAGTTTTTATTTCAAATTAAGCTCTTCTCTTATTTGCTACTTTTACAAACAGGAAGGCAATTACTGCTCCAAAAAGAATTACCACTGCAATGGATGCAATCACTACAACCGCCTTGGAATTTTCCTGAGACTGTGTTTCGGAATCGGATTGTACTTCCTGCTCCAATGTTTCAGACTCATCTGTTGCAGAAATTTCCTCATTTTCTGTTGTTTCCTGTGCTGCTTCCTGTGCTTCCACTTCCTCCTCTGTCATCATTGGCGGAACAGTTACAACCACATTGCCAGAAAGATCCAATGCAGTGCTCTGGGACTGCTCAGAAGTTTGTACAGACATTTCTTCGGTTTTGGCTGCCGCTGTCCACAAATCCTTTGATGTCACAATATATTTTGCCGCATTTTCAATTGGGAATACAACCGTTCCATCTTGGTTTACTACAGCTTCTGCTGTCTTCTGGAGAGTTGCTGCCAACTCATCATAATATGCAAGATAGAGTGTCTGTCCTGCGTAATCTGCACCAACTGTGATCGTTAAGGACGCCGGACATGGCATTTGTCCCTGATACTGAACTGCAAACTGAAGCAGATCACTGCCTTCTGCTGCTGCAGTGAGGTTATGCTGGGAAAGCATCTCCAGCGAGAAATCATAAAATTTCTGCTTATCCGGTACACTGCCGCCATTTGCACCGTCAAAGGTCCATTGATAGTTTCCATACTGAAGGGTAACACTGATTTTCTGCTCAATTGCATTGCGCAGAATATCTGCATCCAACTGCTGTCCCTGCTCAATTGTAATTGCCAGTGTCTTTTTGCCGGATACAGTCTTTACCTGACTGGAAATATCCTTCCATGCCAGTATCTTCTGGGTGCCCTCTGTTGTCTGATTTTTATCGGTTTCCTGCTTTCCTGTGGTGTTTGTCTGGGAAACGGTAATCTGCTGGCTTCCAGAAGGTCTGCTGGTGTTCTGGGACTGATTTGTGTCGGAAGGTTTATTATTTCCAGAGTTGCTTCCAGAGTTGTTTCCAGAAGAGTTATCCGATCCGCTGCCGTTATTCGAACCATCCGGTGTCAGCTTTGTATCGAGCACAACATCCTGATAAACGGTCGATTTTTGATTCTGATTCACTGTTTTCATGTAACCGCTGGTTGCAAAAGAACTGCTGTTCAATTCGCGGTCGGTCACGATGGTCGCCACCTGAACATTGGAACTGTTGGAAAGCGGACGCAGCTTGGAAACATAAAAGGTAATCTGTGTTTTACCGTTGCTGTCTGTCTGGACCGCTTTCTGAACATTTCCGCTATCACCGTCTGCCCAGTTGACAGTGACGTCTTTGTCACTGTCAACTGTCAGATCAAACTGCACACCGTAAGTTTCAGATGATACATTTTGAAGGGTCACTTCATACTCATTTTCAGCACCGTTGGAACGGACCTGAATATTGGGCACACTTGCCGCCGAGGAGGCCAATGCTCCAAATCCTGCCATCATAACAGCAGTAAAACCGGCAACTAAAAATTTTCTCAAGTTCATGGATTAATTTATTCCCCCTGCAATGTAATTTGTGGCATCGATTCATCACTTGGAGAAGAGATCCAGCGGGTATCGCTTACTTTACGTTTATCCTGTGCATTATTCGGGTCATCGGTACGGTACAGTACTGCCTTGATTCTGGATGGCAGAATGCTGTGTGCGCATCCTTCGCCCTGGAACTCTTCTTCTGCCTGGATGTTTGGAACAAAGATCCAGATGCCGTTATTGATTTCTGCTAATGCGCCTTCTTCCGGAACCTCCGCAAAGAGGTAAACTTCTCCGTTGATTGGGCGCTCTTCTGTCTGTGTGCTTCCCTGTGCCATATCACCAACCAGGTATTCACCGAGAATCTGAATGGTATTGTATACCGGGTCACCGCGGTAGGTTCCTGCAACAATCAGGGTTCCTGCCGGAATCACTTCGCTGGAATCTTCACCATACTGGTAATCATGTGCCAGTCGTCCAATTGCTCCATCCATGAAGGCAATGCTGTCTCCCGGATAGCCAACAAAGTCAAAGTTTGTTTCGGTCACATTCTTCGGTAATCCCAGGATTCGGATTGCTTTGGTATCTTCGCAGATTGTAATTCTTCCATCATCTGCACCGCTGTTAAACAGCTGGAGCAGGTTTTCCGGTTTAGTAAGATCGGTCTGTTTTAAGTCGATGGTCAGAACTGTGGTAAAGTCCACGCCATTCTTGCTTACCTGTACCACAATCTGATTGGAAGGAACAGTTTCCGGCTTGTCTTCTTCTGGAAGGTTCTCTTCTGGATGGGTTTCCTCCGGAAGGGTTTCGTCTGGGAGTGTCTCTTCTGTTTCATCTTCCGCAGGAAGTTTCTCATCTTCAGATGGTTCTTCCTCAGACTGATCGCCTTCTGTTACAGACCCATTTTCATTTCCATTGTTGTCTTCTGGAATCTGAGGCTGCTCTTCTGTCAGTCCAGCATCTTCGCTGTCCTCTGTCCACTCATCTGTGGAAGTTTCCAGTGTGGTATCAGCCTCTTCTCCTGCAAACAAGTCAGCAAAGAAGGATGCTGCGTTCTCTACGCTATCCACATTACTATCTACATTCTCTGCTTTCTCTTCATTCGATTCGCCGGAAGGTTCTTTTTCTGTCTCTTCATCGGCTGGAGTATTCTGTTCTGGCTGCTGGGAATCCTCGATCACCGGATCAGATTCACCGATTACCAGTTCCGGCATATCCTTAAAGAGGATACCTGCAACGGTCTGTGGCTGAGTAAAGTTAATCAGCATTGTTCCGTCTTCCTGACGCTGTGCGTTCCAGAAATCGCGGCTGATAACGTTGTTATGGCTGATCAGCACCTCTTCTTTTGTGCTTTCTGCCGCAACGTTGCCCAGAAGGTCAATTGCTTTTACCTGATAGGTAAAGGTCTTGTTGTTTGCTGAACCGATGGTATCAGTGAATGTGAGATCGGAACCTTCGGTAACAAATGCGTATGGTTTATCGTTCTTTAAAATCTCATAGCCCTGCACGCTTCCAGAAAGGGATGGTGTAATATTGATAACAACTTCCTTTTCATTAACAGATGCCTGCATGGATACGCTTCCGGACGCGCTGCCGCTGCCGTTCATTCTCTGGCGGCGGGACTCGTCGGAGAGGTAGTGAATCTTTCTGCTTTCTGTGCTGTGTCCGCGCATTGCAGAAATCGCTGCATCGGAAAGCTGAACGCCCCACTGGGTGAAGAATTCGGTCAGGTCGTAGCCTGCAACTTCGCTTGCAACCACTGCAAATCGTTCATCTCCGCTGAATCCGGAGCCTACGCCGCTTCGATATGCCTTGTTCACTAAATTATAGAAGTTATCATCTGCATCGTCATATGCAAGGTGCAGCTGCCAGTACATTCCAAGCTGAACAAAGACATTGTTTGCAAGGCCTTTTGCACCCGAAGAGGTCTTGTCAAAAATGTTTGGATAAAGATCCGACAATTCCAGACGGGAAGCTTTTGCATTCTGTCCTGCATCAAAGGTCTGTGCGAACAGAGAATAAATATTGTTGGTAATTTCAGCATGGCCTAAAGTATCCATGTTGTGTCCGATCTCGTGTGCAATTCCCCATCCAAACAGGGATTCTTCACCAAAACCTGCGGAACCTGCCGGGATACCCTGAACCAGTGGTGCGGTCGAGCCGTATTCAACGCCGATATGTTCCCCTGCTGCATACATGAAAGCACCGCTGAACATTCTCTGATAACGGATATTGTTTCTGGAAGCTTCGGTTGTGATGTCATCCACACCATGTGTGCGGTACATCAGTTCCATCAGCTGATTCCATGCCAGAGTGTTCTGATACAGTCTTTCCACTTTCGCTTCGGTGGAAGATGCTCCACCGCTGATTCCGGACTGTACCTGATCTGCCGGCAGAGAAAGAAGAACGTATGGCAGAGAAATTTCGGTCGCGTTGCGGATATTGGTCTGAAGATTGTTAGAACCTAATGCAGCAACGTATGTATTAAGTTCTTCCACATAATTTGTGATTTTCTCTTTGCGCTGCTGTTCGGACATGCTTTCCCAATCCGACAGTTCCAGCATTGGGATCTTGGTTACATTACCTCTGATTTGCAGCTTAATGCGGTCAGCGTTGCTTCCAGAATACTGCAAGTACAGAGAGCCGCCTTTTTCTGCGCTCAGGCTGGTCATGGTCGGCATGGTAATAACGTTTCGTCCATTCTGCAGCGCAATCGGAGTTCCTTTCCAGGAATTGGACTCTGCATAGAACTGAGTTGGTACCAATGTGACGCTTTCACCTTCTGGAATTTCTGCGTAAACCACGATTTTCTTTCCAGAATTTGCAACTGCTCCAATTGGCTGAAGAGTGTTGAGCACTCGAACATCTCCAGTTGTATCGCGGGACTGGATTCCATCCATCACGATGCCCAGTGCAGAAGTGTTATTCTGCAGCAGCTGTTCTGCCAGATTCAGCTCATCTTTCAGGATATCACTGTCAATATAGAAATCCTGTGTTGCATTGAGCTGTTCCCTTAACTGATTGATTGTCTGTTCATCTACGCCTTCTGCGAGTTTTGTTTTGCTTTCATTTGCAAACAGAGCATCGATCTGATCTTCAACTCCATTGTACTCATAGAACGCAATTTCGGACAAAGAAATATTGGTTGGAGAACCATCCCACTGGTTTACCTCTACTGAGATCTTTTTGATATGATCATTTCTTTCAAATGGAAGAATCGCATATTTGGTTTCAGATGGATTATTTTTTACATACGGACCACTGCCAACATTTCCTTTGTCGCTGGTCAGATAGGTTTTGTTTCCATCTTTGTCCCATGCTGTGATCGTGTAACGGTTCAAGCTTCTTGCATACTGCCCATCCACACGTGGAACGTAAATCAGGTAGTTCATGCTCTGTTCTTCATCAAACTCGAAGATGAACTCTTTGCTTTCCCACCATCTGCGTGCAGTCCAGTGAGTAGCATAATCATTGTCTGCTACAAACTTGAGATTAAATCCGTTTGGATACTGGGTTGTATCTACATTTGCCGGGAACGCCATCTGGATGGATGTGATCTTATCATTGGAGATTCTGCCCAATTCTGGCAGTTCTGGTCCCTTTACCTCGATCTTTTCCGGTGTTCCGGAAGCGACCAGAGAACGTGGACCTTCACCAATATTATTGACTGCTGTTACATATACATCGTAGCTGACATCGTTTTCCAGTCCGCCCAAAGCATAGCTTGTTGCGGTGATCTCTGCATCCACCTTGGTGTAGGCAGTATCTGGATCGCTGCTCTTTTTATAATACACACGATAGCTCAGGGCATCATCTGTTTTTCCCCAGGAAATGCTCAGAGCCTGATCCTGCGGAGCAACTTTCAGATAATCCGGTGCGCTTGGTACTTTATTTGGCTGTGGAGTTGCTGTCACTTCACTGGACAGCTTTCCGGTCCAACCATCTTCGGTATAAGCTGCAACCGTAAAGTAGTATTTGGTCAGATTTTCCAACCCTTCGATGGTAGCTTCTGGCACCGAAACTTTAAGCTCTCTGGTGTAGTTGCCCGAAGAGGTTCCGTATTTTACCAGATAACCATCTACGTTATTCACTGCTTTCCAGCTTAACTCAACCTGTTCTGCTCCTGCAGTTGCTTTGAGGTTTGTTGGAATTGAGTTGGTGATTTCTACATTATCCGGAACGATATCTTTTAAGAACTGGATATTTTCTACTACGGTATATCCTGTATCGCCTTCTACCTTTTCTACTTTGATAGTTACTTTTTTCACCGCAACACGTTTGCCCAGATTGATTACAACCGAGCTGCTGGTCTTATCACGGCTGATTGCATGTACCCCTTCCGGAGCAGACGCGTCAAAAGAAACTGTTTCTGTTTTCTCCTGTCCATTCTCTTCATAGGTTACTTCTACTTCACCTGTCTGTACCGCTCCATTTCCAGGAGGCGACTGAATGGTGATCTGTTCCATCTCAACCGGTTCTGTAAAAGAAATTGGAAGAACAATCTCTCCACTGGAGGAAGCTTCCAGCTTAACACTCTCGCCATTTTCTTCAAACAGATCGGACAGATTTCCTTCTACATTGATTCCCTGGCTTTCCAGCTCATTTTTAGTTTCCTGCTGGTCAACGATTGTTCCAACAATTGCTGTTGTCTCAAACAGAACCGCTTGTCCTTTTTCACCCTGATTGTGATGGATGATTGCCAGGTCTTCAATATCAACCTGATTATCCTTGGTAATATCTGCATCAGAATTGTTCTGACCCAGCTGAGCTGTTACCTGATTTAAGTCCTGTTCGTTTATTTTTCCATCGTTGGTTACATCACCTAGCGAGAATCCACCTTCCCAGGAACCAATCAGAATTTTTCTGGAATAATCCTTTAACAAAATTTCCTGTGATTCATAATCGGTATAGCCCTCTGCCGAAAGAGCAACGGTGTAATTTTTATTATTTGGAAGGCCTTTGAATTCAACCTCGTAATAACCCACTGTATTTTCTGTTGTCAAATCTACATCTTGTTCATTACGCAGACTAACCAGAATGGTTACTTCTTTTCCATCAACAAAAATCGTTTCTGTTGATGTTTCTTTGGATAAGGAAATTTCTGCACAAAGCTGCTGTCCTTCCTTTAGTTGCAGCTTGAAATTTCTTTGCTCCACATTGTTCAAAAGTTCTGGATAGTCTAAACGGATGGCCGCAGTCAAGTTTCCCACAGCTTGTGTTGCAGCCTTAGAAGATGTTTCTGCAAATACTGAAAGATTGGTCGCAGAAACTAACATTGCCGCTAACAATACTGCAGCAATTACTCTTCTCATCAAAGCCCCTCCTTTATGTAGTAAAAAAGTATATTTTTGCCTCACCTAGAATATCATAAATATTCCTAAATTTCCAGCATTTTTCGGTAATTTTTTTATCTTTGTATATATGACCAAAACTATTTCCCAGTCGTGATTCTCTTTTGTAAAGTCACACATTATTTTATCTATTTGTTACTTTTGTTCTCCCTTTCTTTTTGATCTAACCGTTTTTTACCTTTGTCTTAAAAAATACAACAAAAAATACCGCCTGAAGCAATCAGGCGGTATTGGAACTACATATCAAAATATTTTATATTAATACAACAAACAGTGCCGGTAAAAAGAAAAGTAATCCTGAAACGACATTCGCAAAGAAGTTTGCATAGAGCTTCTCTCGATCTGTCAGCTGTTCCTGTTCGGAAAGCTCCTCATCCACATAATCGATCATCTCTCGTTTTCTTTTCAAAAGACGTTTTTTCTTCTTTTCTTCTTTTCTCATCAAGCTGTTCGCAAATGGATTTCTCAAGCCATCCAATCTCAGATAGTTAATCCATGCAAGTGTCAGCCAGAATGCACCCACAACAAAAAAGGCATCCGGTACAATCGCGTAATAATGGCTGGAATTAACGGTTCGATCCCACAACAGCGCTGCAATAAGGCCGATCAGCAAACGAACAATCGCCTTCTGCAAAGTAGGACGCAGCATATAAGGCTTTAAAACATCCTTTATATCCTTCATTCTCTTTTCAGACATCCTTTCTTTCAAGATATTTTCAGAACGAAATAAAGGGAGTTTCCATTCCAGCATAAAATGACAAAAGCAGTTGCCCGAAAAAATCCGGGCAACTGAAATGACAATCATTTATTTGCTTGTTGCACTGTTATGTGCTTCCTCGCTGGCTTTGATCTCTTCTGTAGTAAAACCATTTGCGTTAGTTTTCCAGTTCTTCATCTTTTCGTTCTGGCTACCAAACATTGCATTCATTTTACTATATGGATCAACTTTTGTCAAACACCAGGTCGGGTTGTAGTAGAATGGGATTACCAGTGCATGATCCAGCATATATGCCTCTGCAACTGCGTATGCCTGATAACGTGCATCCAGGTCATCGGTAATTGCATCTGCTTCTTCTACCAGTCTTGTAAACTCTTTGTAGGTATCAAGCAGGTCTTTGGTTGCTTCTGTTTCTTCTACATCATTGATCTTAGACTGGCTGGTAGAATAGTATGCGTTATCATATCCGTAAGTTTCCTGACCAAGGTAGTTCTGTGGGTCACCGTAGTCAGCACCCCAACCGTTAGTGGAAATGGAGTGGAGTTTTGGAGTGTAAACTTCTGTTGTTGCACTGGAGATATAGGTCTTGATGTTTACTACGATAAAGTCATCACCCAAGCTGCTGGATACGGTCTGTTTGAATACATTAGCGCTGTCCAGAGAAACCTGGTTAGCAGATGCAATGTAGTAATCCAGACCAACTGGGAAGGTTACACCCAGAGCTGTCAGTTCTTCGATTGCAGCCTGTTTGTATTCTTCTGCTTTTTCTGCATCCAGACGGATCATAGTCTCGCCATTATTTTCTGGCAGGCCCATTTCCTGTCTTACCAGTTCTGTATAATCAGTACCATCGGATGTATAGATCAGACCCTTCATGGTATAGAAGTTATTTTCGCAGTTCATTGGGTTAACTGCGTTAACTCTCTTATAGTAATCTGTCAGGTCCAAACCGTAGTAGATTGCTTTTCTGAAGTTTTCATTTGCAATAGCGGTATTCCAGTTGGTATCCGGAGTTCCGTCTTCTTTGTTCTTACTGTAGTTGAAGTGAATCTGGTAGGAATATTTATCTACCGGTTTTTCTACCAGATAATCATAGAACTCGTTATTTGCATTGCCGCTGATGGTCTTCAAGTTACTTTCTGTCAGGTCAACATAGTCAACCTCGCCTGTCTGATAAAGCTGGAATGCAACGTCGTTGGACTCTACCATTTTAATGGTAACAGTGTTGAACAGACTGCACTCTGTATCCCAGTAAGTAGGATTCTTGGTAAATACTTTTTCGTTGCCCTGTACATAGGAAGTCATGGTGTAGCAACCGTTATACCACATTGTCTCGTTGTTCATTTCCTGAACACCTTTGACACCAAGCTCATCAACCATTGCCTGGGACATTGGATACAGACAAGCATAGGTTGCAACTGTGTCAAAATATGGTTTTGGAGTGGTGCAATGATAAACAACGGTGTAATCATCCGGTGTTTCGATTCCAACCATTTCGCGGAACTTGGAGCCTTCACCAGCAGTCAGTGCCTGAGCTTCTTCTGCTGACAAAGTTTTGGTATATTCATAATACTCTTCTGCGCCCTGAATCATTTCCAGAGGCATCGAAGTATTTGCAGAATCGTTTTTATGGAAGTTCAGCACCCATTCGAGGGAGGTTGCAAAGTCCTGAGAAACGCAATCTGCTTTTTCCTGTGCGTTCACATCGACCCATTTTACACCTTCACGGAGTTTGAAAGTCCAGGTCAGACCGCCATCTTCTGTTCCCCATTCTTCTGCCAGTGCTGGAGACAGTTCACCATAGGTGTCTACTTCCAACAATGGCTCTGTCAGGTTACACAGGTTTTCAAAGTCAGACGCCAGCTGGCTATGTAAAATATTGAATGTCTCCAATTCTCTTGTTGCAACCTTTGGAATTACCAAATCGGTAATTTCATCAGCAGAGGATTGAGCATCCTGTTCGCTTTCTGTCTGTTCGTTTTGTGCTGTTGTGCTTTCGCCATCTGTTTTTTCTCCTGAAGTTTCTCCAGTGGAGCTGTTACAGCCACTCAAAACGACAGAGCTTGCTAAAAGCAAAGCAAACAACTTGGAAACTGTCTTTTTCATATTTTTCCTCCTTTACTCAACTGCCTTACACAGTTCATTCACATTGTTTTACCAATATTTTCTATGTTAAAAACTCAAAAACATGAGTTTAACATCACAACAAAATCACAATAAATTATTGTTAGGATACCACAGGATTTATAATTTGTCAATAATATATATTTAATTTCTTTATATTTATTAAAATATGTGCAAAAATTATAATTTTAACGCTTTACTATACTGCATTATTCCTTAAAATTTTGTTATTCTTCATGACTTTCTCATTATATTCTGTTTTAAAAAACAATGTGATTTATTTTGGAAAATCAGCTACATTTTATTCTAATTTTAGAATAAATATTCCGTTGTTCTGATTGTTTTTTAAAGATAAATCAAATAAAAGCAAATACTTTCAGCTTTTTATTATATTTATTAAAAACTTTATTTATTTCTTCCTGATCGGCAAAATGTTTACTTTACATTTAAAACGACATAAAAAAGTCCCCACATTACAATGTGGGGACTTTTAAGTAACTCAATATAAGTTGCAGCAAATAAATTATGCTTCAATCTCTTTTCTGTACTGCTCCAGTTCACGTTTATTTCCGTAAACGAAGTGACCTTCTGTGATTTCTTCCCAGATTGGCTGATCAACAGAGTAATCATGTACAGATGGATCATATACCAACAGTTTCTTTTTCTTTTCAATTTCTGGGTCCGGAATCGGTACTGCAGAAAGCAGAGCTTTTGTATATGGGTGCAGAGGATGCAAGAACAGTTCCTCAGCCTCAGCCAGCTCTACGATTCTACCTTTATGAATTACAGCGATACGGTCAGAAATAAAGCGAACTACAGACAGGTCATGAGCGATGAAGAGGTAGGTCAGACCTCTGTCTCTCTTCAGACGGTTAAGCAGGTTCAGTACCTGTGCACGAATCGAAACGTCCAGCGCAGAAATTGGCTCGTCAGCAACGATGAACTCAGGTTCCATAACCAGCGCACGAGCAATACCGATACGCTGTCTCTGACCACCGGAGAACTCATGTGGGAAACGAGAAGCGAACTCTGGAAGCAGACCTACTTCACGCAGAACCTTCTGTACTTTGTCTTCACGGTCTTTTTCATCTTTGTAGAGATGATGGTTGATCAGACCTTCAGATACGATGTAATCTACCTTAGCTCTTTCGTTCAGGGAAGCCATTGGGTCCTGGAAAATCATCTGGCATTTACGGATAACTTCTTTATCCAGCTCTTTAGAGATCTTGCCGTTGATTTTCTGACCTTTAAAGTAGATTTCACCAGCGGAGGTTGGGTTAATTCTAAGAATTGCACGACCGATGGTTGTTTTACCAGAACCGGACTCACCTACCAGAGAGAAGGTCTCACCTTTGTAGATGTCGAAATTTACATGGTCTACTGCAACGAATTTCTTTTTACCGGTACCGAAACTGATCTGCAAATCTTTCAGTTCGATTAATTTTTCTCTTTCTGCCATTTTCATTAGCTCCTCTCTCTCATTTTCTCACGCAAACGACGGATGGAGTGTGGCTGCTCAATCTTAGGAGCACGAGGATCCAGATACCATGTTTTTGCTTTATGAGTTTCAGAAACGCTGAAGAATGGCGGCTCTTTTACGAAATCAATTGCCAATGCCTGTTTGTTACGTGGAGCAAATGCATCGCCTTTGATAACGTTAAAGAGGTTCGGTGGAGTACCTTCGATGGAAGGAAGTTCTTCACCTTTAATACCCAACTGTGGCAGTGCAGACAGCAGTGCCCAGGTGTATGGATGCCATGCATCATAGAAGATTTCATTAACCAAACCGTATTCAACGATCTGACCAGCGTACATAACAGCAACACGGTCAGCAACGTTTGCAACAACGCCCAAGTCATGGGTGATGTAAATAACGGTCATGTGCAGTTCTTTCTGCAGGCTGTGAACCAGATCCAAAATCTGAGCCTGAATGGTTACGTCCAGAGCGGTAGTTGGCTCGTCGCAGATCAGGATCTGTGGACGACAAGCAACAGCGATAGCAATAACAACACGCTGTCTCATACCACCGGAGAACTCATGTGGATACTGATTATAACGGCGTTCTGGGTTAGGAATACCTACTTTGCGAAGCATTTCGATTGCTTCTTTTTTTGCTTCCTCACCTTTCAGACCCTGATGCAGCTCGATACTTTCCTGAATCTGTTTACCAACAACTTTCAGTGGGTTCAGAGATGTCATTGGGTCCTGCATAACCATGGCAATTTTTTTACCACGGATTGTCATCCATTCTTTTTCTGTTTTATATTTGGAGATATCTACTCCATCGTACATGATGGAACCGCCGATGATGCTACCATTGGCATCCAGCATACCGATAAAAGATTTTGTAAATACAGATTTACCGGAACCAGATTCTCCTACGATTGCTAATGTTTCGCCTTCGTACAAATCCAGAGAGCATTTTCTGATTGCTGTTAATTTACGACCACGCAAACTGAACTGGATTTCCACATCTCTAGCAGATAAAATAGGTTCTTTTGTTGCCATTTGTGCTTCCTCCTGTTCCTTGGTTTATACGTGATTTCGTGGGTCAGCTGCGTCAGAGAATGCATTACCGATCAGATAGAAGGTAATGGTGATGATGGACACGATAACTGCCGGGAATACCAGAAGGTATGGATAATCCAGGAAGTAGCTACGTGCGTTTCTAAGCAGAATACCCAGAGAAGGTGTATTGATATCCAAACCAAGACCGAGGTAAGACAGAGTAGACTCCATACCGATAGTACCTGGAATAGACAGAGCAAGACGAAGAATGATAACGCTGATCAGCTGTGGCAGAACGTTTTTAATCAGAATACGTCCAATTGGAGTACCCAGTGTTCTGGATGCAAGGTTAAACTCACGGTCACGATACATCATAACAAGGTTACGAACGTTACGTGCCATAACCATCCATCCGAAGCAGATCAGGGAAATGCTCATGATGGTGAAGCTCTGACCAATCAGAAGAGCAATCAGAGTCATGTAAAGAATCATTGGTACGTTGTTGATCAGGTTGTAAAGCTCTGTGAAGAAGCGGTCGAGCTGACGAACATAACCCCACAGACAACCGATTGTGATACCCAGTGCACACTCACCAACTGCTACGATCAGAGCAAGTTTGATGGATGTCTGGGAAGCGTACCATACCTGACACCAATAGTCACGACCGATGTTATCGGTACCAAACCAATATTCGGAGTTAGGGCTGATAAATGCTTTTGTACTGTCAGTTACAAGGTTTGCATAGTCGTATTTACCGATTGCAAGAGCAATAAACGAGAAAATAACCAATGCAAAGAAAATGATACTTAAAACTACTGCAGATTTTCTTTTCAAGAAATTTTGGAAAACGGACTTCCAGTAAGAATAATCAGAATAACCGATCATTTCAGCGGCTTCAGGAGAGTATTCAACGAAATGGAAGAGTTCATCTTCATTTTCCAGTTTCTGATCCAATACTTTGTTCTGATCTTCCACTATCTTGTTCCTCCTTTGCCTACAAGTGTGATACGTGGGTCGATGATCATCATGAGCACGTCACCAAGGAATACGCCCACGATACCCAGTGTTGCGTACAGAATTACCAGTGTCTGTACAACGTTTGTGTCGTAACGGTTGATCGAGTCTGTCAGCAGAGGACCCATACCTGGTACAGAGAAGAATCTTTCAACAAGCAGGGAACCACCGATGGTGGACAGAATCGACTGTGGCAGGTACTGTGCAATCGGAACGAATGCGTTTCTCAGTACGTGTCTTGTCATGATCTTTTTGGTTTCCAGACCTTTTACACGAGCCAATTTGATGTAGTCTTTGTTCAGCTCGTCGATCATGTAACGTCTGGTCCACAGTGCGTACCATGCAATGGATGTCATGGACAGACATACCAGAGGCAGGATACTGGAAGGACCAGGATTTCGTGTAGAGTACATGGATGGCAGTCCCAGCACACGGGAACCGAATACCAGTACCAGAGAGTAGGATACCAGTGCAGGTACCGAGTTTACAAAGATGGTGTAGATGGTACCAAGATGGTCAGGAATTCTGTTTTTGTAACGGGTCTGAAGGATACCAATCAGAACACCGATTACCAGAGAGATACCAATCGAGATGATACCTAATTTCATGGAAATCTGGAACTTGCTGCCGATAACTTTTACTACCGGTACACCGTTCTGAATTCTTCGGGATTCACCAAAGTCCAGTCTTACCAGGTCACCATAGAAGCGAACCAGCTGTTCTGGAATTGGATCGAGAAGGCCTGCTGCCAATAACTGTTCCTGTTTCTGTTCTTCGGTGAACTTCATCAACTGCTCTTCTGTGAAGTAATAGTCAGTTGGGAGCATTCTGAGCAGCAAGAATACAATTGTTACAATTATTAAGACTGTTACAAGAGACTGCAGCAGTCTTTTTACAGTATACTTAATCATAGGCTATTTCCTTATCATCCGCAGAATCTTTCACTGTCGGAGTTTTGCATCTTGTTGTGTTGTTTTCGTTCTTCTTTTTGTTCTTTACGAACTTGAAATCCACAACCAGCTCACATGGTCTGATTTATGGATTCTGGGTTTTACTATTCCAATCCTTCCTCGCCTTACCCTTCCTACGGCAATTCATTCTGGTTTGGTTTTTGTAAAACCTCGTTTCTGATTTTTCCAAAGTGAAAAAACATTGTGCCATCATCAACATTCCGTAGTGATCAGAATGTAAGCTGTGGCACCTTAGCCTTTTGCCTGGCAACCAGAAACACATTTTTGCCTTTTATGTAACTGTTTGGCATCCTTTCAGAATATCGGTTTTGCAAATTCCCCTGCAGCTACCTGTATATCCATAATGGAATACCCAATTACATTTCTCCTGATTCTGTACTGAAAAACTGATCAGATTTCCTTTACGATATTCCCCTTAAAAGCGGAACAAGCTGACCCCATACCATGAAGTATGCAAGCGGTCAGTCTGCAAAGTATCTCGATCCCCTTCTTCAGTTTAAACCAGCTCACTCGTTTTGCCTTTGCTCTGTACACGTTCTGTGATACAGCGTCGGTCTTTATCACCGTCGTCGTATCTCCAATTCCCACAGCCGCCCAAGGCAAGAGTGGCTGTCAGCGCCAGAGCAAATCAGCCATTTACTGTTTTTGTCGATAATACTTCCTCCTTCGCCTGTTGGAAACTCATCAGAAACAAGCTCCCATACACAATCCGCCGCTCAAATTTATACAACGCTGTATCTCGGCAGATTTCTTTTGAGCATCATAACCATACCTTAAATGGTATAACCCATCGGCATCTACTGATCTCAAAATTGATTGTATTTAGGATAACAGATATGGTTCACTTTGTCAATATTATATACTATTCTATATTTTTTAAAAACTTTTATATGCAAACAAAACAAAAAATATTTAACTTTATTATCCTAACGAGTTATACACTGTATAATTTGCACGTTTAAATATACATTTTATGTACGTTTATTACAGTTTTTGGGCCGTTCAAAGCTTATTTATAAAAAATTCAGTAGTTTGTCAATATATTCTTATTTTCAAAATTTATCCCGTATCAAGAAATTTCGACTTTTTGTCGATTCTATAAAGCTATTTTTATGCAGATTATCTTGAGTTTTCCACATTTTCTTTGCTTCTCTTTCAATATTTTTATCAGATTATACATTTTATCTTTTATTATTTTGTTTATTTTCACATTTTATTTCTTTTTAAAACACAAGAGAAATTTCTTGAAAGCCCCAATTTTATATAAAAACTCATAGTATTTCTAATAAAAAATTCTGTTGTTTCCGCTCCATTGTAAAAAACATACAAATACAACTAAATTTAAGAAAAAAGCCCCGATCAAATGGCCGGGGGTCATAAGAAAGTAATATTGCTTTTTGCAGGAACGGCATGGCTTCGGTCATGCCGTTTCCTGTTTCATCAGTTCGTCCACGGGGATAAAACCCACAAGGTCATAGGAGATGCGGATGCTCTGTCTGCGCTTCCCGCTGCTCTTGTCAGGCGCTTCGATGTAGATACCCTTGACAAGTTCCCGCAGAGCGTAGGGTGTCATTTCCTGCAAATCCTCGTATTTGTGTACCCGCTGGATGAACTGCTCCAAATTTTCAATCTGTCGTTCCTGTACTTCGATTTCCTGCTGCAAGGTCTGGATTTCCGCTTTAAGCTGCATCTGCTCGTCCTCATAGGTCTTGCTCATCAGCGCAAACCGTTCATCAGAGAGCTTTCCGGCCACATTATCCTCATAGATACGGATGAACAGCCGGTCAAGTTCCCCAAGACGGCGTTCTGCCTGCGCCAGACGCTTCTTGTATCCCCGGACAGCTTCTTCGCTGGACAACCGGAGTCTATGCTCCATCACTGCCCGGAAATGCGATTGATGCCGGGTTACATAGGAGATAACCGTTTTCATGTGCATCCAGACCAATTCTTCCAGTACAACCGCCCGGATGAAATGGGCTGAACAGGTTCCCGTGTTGCTGCGGTAGCTGGCGCATACAAAATGGTCTTGCCGTTTCTCAAAGTAGTTGGTGGTGCAGTAGCGCATTTTTGCCCCGCAGTCAGCACAGTAAACCATGCCGGAGAACAGACTGCTCTTTCCGGTTTTTGTCCTTCGATGGCGCTGCTTGCGGATCTCCTGCACCTTGTCAAAGACTTCCTGCTCAATGATCGCCGGATGGGTATTGTAGAATACCGCCTGCTTCTCAATGGGCGTTTCCCGCTGCTTCTTGTCCCAGATGGAGTTGGTGTAGGTCTTGAAATTAACCGTACAGCCCGTGTATTCCCGCCGTTCCAGAATATGAACAACGGTATTAGGATTCCAATGGCACGGATCGGCGGTTTTAGGGCTTGGGGGGCTAATGCCCTCTCTCCGCTTATAGGCGGTAGGGTTGAGCACCTGTTCCGCCTGCAAGAGTTTTGCGATCTGCATCGGCCCCCGGCCTTCCATACACAGCTTGAAGATGCGCTTGACCACAGGAGCGGCTGCCTCGTCCACGATCCACTTTGTCCGATCCTCCGGGTCTTTGCGGTAGCCAAAGGGGACATTGGTTGTCAGCGGGATGCCCTGCTCGCCCTTGGCCTTCTGTACCGCACGGATTTTACGGCTGGTATCCTTGGCAAAAAACTCATTGAACCAGTTTTTGATTCCCGCAACATCATTATCGGTGCTGTTGGGGTCAATGGTGTCAAAGTGGTCGTTGATGGCGATATAGCGCACACCATACTTGGGAAAAGTGAAGTTGATATACAAGCCCGTCAGGGAAGAATTTCGACCCAGCCGGGATAGGTCTTTCGACAGCACAACAGCCACTTTTCCTGCCTCGATTTCTGACAGCATCTGCTGAAATCCGGGGCGGTCATAGTTCGTGCCGCTGTATCCGTCATCCACAAAAAATGTTGGATTCGGGAAACGGTGCTCTTTTGCGTATCGGAGCAGGATGTCCTTTTGATTGGTGATGGAATTACTGTCGCCCGCGTTTGCATCCTCTTGGGAGAGGCGGCAATAGAGTGCAGTGATTTTATCAGTTGCCCGTAACATTTCTGTATCCTCCTTCAAAGGGGCAACTGTCAGTACAGGATTGGTTGCTTCTATTGTACCAAGATTCCCGGTATTTGTCATTCATCATCCTCCGTATTTTCTGTAAACTTTTCAGCCAGAATGCGCTCCATCTTTCTATCCAGCGTTTCTGTCCCGTCATAGCTGCCCGTGATGGTGTAAATGGTGCCGCCGATCTCACGCTGTAAGGTGAACTCCGGCAGCCAGAAAGCAGATGGATTTTTCACACGGATATGTCCAGTTTCGTCAAACCAGAAATTGTGTCTGGGGCGGTCAGGCGGCAGCGGTTCGAGTTTAAAATAGGGATCGGGATTGGAGAAAAAATATTCCGTTGGCTCGTCATGGTCAGAATTTTCCCATTGACTGATTTCTTCCCAAAGTTCCAAATCATCTGCATCAAAAACCGAAAGCAAATCATCAAGTAACTGTGGGTCAAGAGCATATTTTTCTTCCAGCTGCCTGATGACATCATCCACATCAATGCGGACGGAATCGCCGCTGCGTTGTGCGGCTGCAAATTCCGCATCACTCATATTTGCCCACCGCTGCAATTCAGCCCGTGAAGCATCATCAAGCAATATGAACGAACTTACAGGCTCGCCATTGGGCAGCGTATCACCGAGAAGTATTTTTGCGAGTTTCCTTATGAGGTTATGATCCTCTTTCCAGTTGAGTTCCATTTTTGAATTCCTCCTTAATGGTCGATCTGATGCTGTTTTCTGCGGCTCTGCTCGTGATTTTCCTGTGCACGAACGATCTGTTCTACCTTGTATTTGATCTGCCAAAGTTTTTTCACCTCGGCATAAATGGGCGAAAGTTCCGCTTGCCCCGTCTTGTATTCCTGTTCCAGACGGTCATGCTCCTTGCGCCATGCAGCGACCGGCAATTTTCCATCCTTAAAATGCGGCTTTAATTTGCGCTCTGCCATGTGATACAGGCGGAGTGCATTTTCATTTTCAGATATGAATTGCTCACGCCTGCCTTTCCACTTGATGGCTGCCAGTTTGTCTGCAACAGGCTTTCCGTCAGCGTAAAACTGTACCATGCGGAGAAGCTCGTCCAGCTCCTTCATGCGGTCAGATTTGCCAGACAGGGCGCTCTTCAAAATGTCAATGCGGTCACTCAGCGCAGATACACGCTCCTGCAACTGTTCCGGCGTTGTCAAATCGTTCTGCATGAGATAATTGCAAATCTCATTGAACTCTTTGAGATTTCCGATCTTCGCTTTCCGGCTCCATGCGCCTGTGCTGCGGTTGGTATAATACTCGCTGAGCAGCTGCGCCAGATTGGGGACTTGTGGTTTGCTCAACTCCTCATGTGCTTCTTTCAGCCAGTCAAGCAGCGCCGCAATTTTCTTTTTCAGCTTGCCGATCAAGGCATTGGTCGCCTTGATCCAGCGGTTAAACTCGCCTTTGTCAGTACGAATACCTCTGGCCTCCATCTGGCGGATCGCCGGCCCCTCATGGACAGTAGGCAGCTGCTCCACGCCCTGACGCTCGTAGCTGCGGTGGTCGATGCGGCAATTCAGCCCTTTTTCGGCAAATCGAGCATTGCACATTGCCGCCCACTGTTCCCGCCAATGTTCCAGCGTTTCCGGTTTACCCCAGTCCGTGGTGGGGACAGCGTTGAACACATAGTTTCCTGCTTCATCCCGTATGCGCTCCCTGTTTTCATCCAGGAGATATTCCCGCCGCTGCTTGCTGCCCCATTTCCCGTCCGGCAACAGGGGACGGATGGGACACATGACATGAAAATGCGGGTTGGCAATGCCGCCGTTCCCCTTGTCAGGTGCATGAACTGAGAAATCCACCACCATTCCCCGGCTCACAAATTGCTCCAATAAAAATTGCCTTGCAAGGTCGATGTTCTCCTGCATGGAAAACTCGTTCTGCAAGGCAATGTCGAAACTGTATGCAAGCTGGGCTTTCTTGCCCCGTTCTGCCTTTTCCACCTCGTTCCACAAAGTCTGCCGGTCTGCGAAGGAAGGCGGAGCGTGGGGCGGCAGCAGAATTTCAGAACAGAGCACACCGCCTTTCCGGGTGTAGTCGCTGTCCTCTCCGTAATACTCGCTGTGCAGCTTTTCGCCGGATCGGTAAGCAGCGGACGCAACAGCGGATTGCCCTGCGCTGCGTTTGATCTGGGTAACATGGAAGTGAAATAGTGCGATACTTATCCCTTTCCTTTCTGGCTTGCCTGATTGTGTGTATTGATTGCCTTCATTAACAAAGCCCTGACTTCCGGCAAGGTAAAAACCTTTTCCATGAAAGTATAGAACTCCGTTTCGCTCAAAACCTTTGACAGCGGTGCAATGCTCTCCACGGCAGCCCCTCTGGTAATGAGGCGGTGCGCCCGTTTCTTCCTGTCTCCCTTCTCATAATAGGATTTCCGGTTTTGCAGCCGCTGGATCCTGCTGCGCTCCTGCGCCAGCTTCTTTTCTGCGTCTGCGATCTCCTGTTTCAGCTTTTCGGTTGTTGGCATTGTAGATTCCTCCTTTATTTGCAGATAAAAAATACCGCCTGCCTTTCGGACAAGCGGTAAAATTTGCGTGTTGCGTTTCAGGCTTTGGATGGGAAACTGTCTGTGCAAACAGATTGTTTCCCATCCAAAGCGGGCAGGGATAGCCGCATAAGCGGCGCAAGGGATGCAATCCCTTGTACGGAACGCAGTGACGCAAAACAGCCCGGACTTCCATCGTCCGGGCTGTTTGCCTCGCAGAGCGCACGCATACAGGGTTTACCCTGTATAGAAGTGCGCCCTTGTTACCAAGGGATTATTCGAATTCTACAAGAGATAGTGTGTCAGAGAAAATGCTCGTTCTCGAATACATTCCATCGGGATACACAAACAGCGCAGTTGAGAGAGGTTGATTTGAATCCACCGATTCAGCGGGGCCACCTGCTTTCGGGACTCGTTTAATTTGACCAGAGCCAATCATTGCCAATGCGTAAGTAAAATATTCGTCTTCGTCAATATATTTGGCAAGCTCAGTTATCTCATCCGTTTCAAGTGTTTGAAGGTAATAAATATTATCTCCATCTATGACGAAGTTTCCTACTTTAGAATCTTTGACAATTAGCTCGGCACTCTCTTTGCCTGTAAGTGATACTCTATAAATGCCATTGTCATTTTTGAAGTATATTTTTTCATCGCAAAGGACAAGATTGTACGCCTCGGAACTGCAAATTTCAACGCTCTCAGCCTTTTTTATGTCATAAGAGAAAATTGAACTTTCAGTGGCATAGTAAATCGTGTCACCAGCAAGTATGAAATCCTCAACATTATCAAGCAATAGAGTATCCTCACCATCATTCATGGGGCGCATTCTCAATTCATCATTATACAGATAATACAGAGTCGTATCCGATGCACTGAAATCGTTCAAGTAATTATCGGAATCGTTGGTCAATTCAACAAGTATATTATCGTCTGAACCATCTTTTCCCATTAAACCAATTTTATAAGTGTCATCTTCATAAGTCGCATATAGGATTTTTCCATTTGCGATGCGGATTCTACTGATATTTGGATTACTTGAAACAAGGGATTTATTGGTTCCAGTATACGAAGTTGAATAAGCACAGGTCTCACTGTCATTTTCGTCATAAAGCCCAATAAAATATAGAGCCTTATCATCAAAAGCTAACTTGCCGCCGTTATTAAAATTACTTTCAACTCTTGGATCAGAAACACCAAATGTTGATTTGTTTAGCGCAAAGAAAATAGCTAAAAAAACAATTACAGCAAGAGCAGCAACCAATGCAATAATTCGTCTGCTTTTAGGCTTGGCCACAGTTGCGGTAGGATTTTCATTGGCTGATTCGTTTGATATTTGATTGTTGGAACTGGATTCCTGAGCGATGGAATCTTTAGCCGAATCTAAACTTGCTGTGCGCTTAATAGCCGTGCCGCATTTTTCACAAAACACGGCATCATCATCCAGCTTTGATCCGCAATTTTTGCAAAACACGAATAATATCCCTCCCTTAATAATCAAAGTCGATTACTGTTACTGTACAATCTTTAATTGACCAATCTTTGGAGACAGACAGTCTCCACTTACATGATTCACCCGGTGCAAGCCCTTCTGACCCCACAGCGTATGTCCAATCAGTATCAACCACAGACCCGGAACTTGTCTTAAATGCACCTTTTATTTCTACAAAGCTCACCGTCTGATCGCTGTTGTTTGTAATAGTCCCTTCGGCAATCGTATAACCACTATTGGATGAAAGTTTAACATTGCTAATTTTCAATTCGTGTGAGTACACAGGATCACTGCCGAATTCTTCTTGCGCATCATCGTCATAAAGAAGGTAGTGCTTATAACAATAATTACTATAAAGGAAGCGACTATCCTTACACGACTCTACTGCACATTTATGAGAATAGCAATAATCGCTGCCGGAAACAGCTTTATTTCCACATCCGCTATATTTGCATTTTCCCGGATTTAATACGATTACAATTATGAGAACACAGGCGATCAGGGCCGCTATTCCAAATAAGATTTTGGGATGTTTCCTGATGTTTTTTGTTACAGTCTCGATACTATTGATAGTGCTATTTTTCTGGGTTGCTTCGTCTGTTGAGCCACTTTTTAAGTTCCTTCCACAATTTGGACAAAGCTCATCTGTTTCTGAGATTTCCGTGCCACAATATTTACAGAACCGCATGGTTTTTGTCCCCTTAATGTTTCATTGAAATAACATCAATGGCAGCACCGACAGCTACAATCAACCAACCAATGGCCTGTTCGATAGAAGCAAGAATTTCAGATATTGCAACGATCCCTTGGTAGGTATATGTGTAAAAATCAGCTCCAAAGGAAGTAGCGGAAATGCTTGTTCCTGCGCTCACCACTCTGATAAGGCCAATGATAATTATAAGGGTTCCAATAATCAATCCCGGCATATTTGCCTTTCGTTCTTTCTTTGTTTCTGTTTTAGGGGCGTCAAATGTAGTCGGATGATCACTTTGTTTACCTTGCGCTAACCCATTAGACGCTGCTGCTCCAAAATCGTCAAGGCGTGTACCACAAGAAACGCAGAATTTTGCATCTTCTTCCAAAATAGCTCCACATTTAGGACAGTCCATAATTTCTCCTCCGTTATTTCATTTTTAGTTTTGAAAAAGTGTACCTTTCTGTAAAGAAAACATGACCAGTTTTTTGTTCGCTGTTTTGTCTGGCTTTTCGCCAAAACAGTATGGAAAATTTTGCTGCTCCATGATATAATAAATTTATATAAACTTTTGCACCTTTTACAGGAAGGTACACATTCCTGTAAAAACACCCCTTTTACAACAACTTGGCTTTTTCGTAAATCTCCGCCCGGTAACGGAAGGTAGCAAGGGGCATCCCACATTCCTTTGCTGCTGCCGTCCCGGTGATTTCTCCCATTTTCCAACGCTGGTAAACAGAATGGAAATTCTCGGGCAGCGGTTTGGGTGGCCGCCCAAACCGAATGCCCTTGGCTTTTGCCGCAGCAATACCCTCAGCCTGCCGCTGCCGGATGTTGGTGTGCTCGTTCTCTGCCACAAAAGACAGTACTTGCAGCACAATGTCACTGAGGAAAGTTCCCAGTAAATCCTTACCTCTCCGTGTATCCAGAAGCGGCATATCCAGCACCACAATGTCAATGCCTTTTTCCTTTGTGAGAAAGCGCCATTGCTCCAATATTTCGGCGTAATTGCGTCCCAGACGGTCAATGCTCTTGATATAGAGCAGATCGTCTTTTTTCATTTTTCGCAGCAGTTTCTTGTACTGCGGACGCTTGAAATCCTTGCCGGATTGTTTGTCGATATAAACATTTCTCTCAGGTACGCCCACTTCCCGGAGGGCAATGACCTGACGATCTTCATTTTGCTCTCTGGTGGAAACACGGATGTACCCATAAATTTTCTGCTCGATCTTATTTCCTCCGTTTCTGCCACACAATGTCGTACCCCAGCACATCCGCCAACTCCACCGCCTCGCCATAGCGTAAAGAACCGCGCTTTAATTTCCCGGACAGGTTGGGGACGCTGCTGCTCCATCCGTATTCGTCAGCCAAAACCTCCACTACCTCGCTCATGGTCATGCCAGCCCTGACAATGTAGGCTTTGATCTCGTTCCTGTAATTCTCATGATCGCTCATAAAAAGTCCTCCTGTTTTGTTTGCTCTGCGGCGAACAAAATCTATTCCGTGATAAATTCCATTTGCCGCAAAGCATTGTTTGAATTAAACTCAATTTCAAACTGGAATTTTTGCTTGTGATGCCCTATTCACAGCACCCGCTTTCCCGTTTTGTTGGTTTGTGTGAAATCAAGCCAAACAGCGAATATCCACACGAAACGATGTATTGTGTATGCTGGACGGTGCAACGCTCTTTGGTGTGGGTGGCAATACTAAAATTGCAGTTTGTTCGCTGATTTCACATGGATTGATTTTTGCCTGTGTTTTTTAAGCGCCGTTTTTCCCGAATGCCGTTCCTGCCCGGGACTCTCACCCCGGCGTTTTGTTCTCTTTGGTACGCTCATGTCGTGGCGGTACTTCGCCGGAGAACATATCCCATTCGGACGGTCATGTATTTTTCAAGCTGCAATGTCTGGTGACAAGTACATTTTAGCGAAAAAACATGACCATTCCCGTATATCCAAAAGGATGGAAAAGGCTCTGAAAAAGCAGCAATTTCCACGCTTATAGACAAGCTGTGTTATAATAAAAGAAATGGAGCGGCGAGGAGGCTTGGCATGAATACGACCTTAACGATTCAGGAAAAATTGAAGGATTTGCGGGTGGAGCACGGACTTACCTTGGAACAGCTGGCCAACCAGACCGGGCTTTCCAAATCTGCACTCGGCAAATACGAGAATGACGATTATAAGGACATCAGCCCTTTTGCCATCGTCACACTGGCAAAGTTTTATCATGTAACCACGGATTATCTGTTGGGTGTGTCAGAGCAAAAAAATCACTCAGACACAGAGCTGAGTGCTCTGCACCTGAGTGATGATGCGATTGATGTTCTGAAAGCCAGGAAATTCAACCTCCGGCTGCTGTCGGAAATTCTCTGTCACCATGATTTCCAGAAAATGATGCTGGATGCGGAAATTTATGTGGATCGGATCGCTGATATGCGGATTAGCGATATGAACGCCGTACTGCAAGCCGTCCGCCAGATGGTGCTGATGCAGCAGGGAGAAACGGAAAATGATCTGTACCTACGAACGCTGGAACTTGCACAAGTACAGGAGGACGAGTATTTCGGCCATGTTATTTCTGACGATTTGAAGCTGATCCTTCGGGATATTCGGGAAGCCCATCAAAATGATGCGACCACTGCGGACAGCCATTCTCCGGCGCTGGATGTGCAGCAGAGTTTGCAGGAAGCCACGAACTACAAAGGCAGCGATGCGGAAAAACAGGCCCGCATTTTCCTTGCAACCTTTGGTATTGACTATGATGCGATCACGATGGAGCAGTTTGTAAATCTAATAGAGGTCTTGAAACTGTCCAAACACCTGAAACCTTCTATTAACCAGCGAGGGAAAACCAACATGACCCACGGAAAAGGAAAAAGAAAGCGCAAATAGGCAAAAAAACATGCTGGACACGGTTGATTTCAACCATGTCCCGCCTATTTCATTTACCCAATCCCGTCTGACAGATGATATAGTCATCACAAGAAGCGGAAGCATCGTCTTTTTTTGAAAGCCTTGACAAATTTCGTTTAAACGAATATAATGTATTATGGTTTATTGTATTTGTGAGGTGCCGAATGGAAAACTATATGACAGTGAAAGAAACTGCCGCCAAATGGAAAATCACCGAACGGCAAGTTCAAATTCTTTGCAAAACAAATCGTATTCAAGGGGCAATACAAGTAAGCCGAATTTGGTTGATCCCATCGAATGCATTAAAACCAACAAGGCAATAATTCTATTTGTAGAGAGGTGGTGTTTTGAGTGGACAATGCTAATCCAATATTGCTTAACCGGTTCTTTACTCGAAACACCTTTAAGCAAGTAATTGATGATGGGGAAAGTCCTGCATATATAGCAGCAATTCGCAGATATATCGTTGATCCTACTGAGAAGACCAACGGAGAATGTATTAGCGAAATTTACCAATACCTAAAAAAAGAATACCAAAATGAATATTTTTATAAAAACACTCTACTGAACAAACTATTACTCGGCATCCATAGTCCACGCACGACAACGGCATTAACAGAAGTTCCGGTTGGAAATTCCAAAGCCGACTTCATTTTAATAAACGGAAAAGCTGTTGTATACGAGATAAAAACGGCATTGGATAATTTTGATCGTCTCGATGGTCAAATTGAAGATTATTATAAAGCTTTTTCAAGAGTAGTTGTTGTTACATCAGAAAAGAATTTTGATAGTGTACAACAAAAGCTACAAAATTCTCCAACAGGAATCTGTTTATTGACAAAAAAAGGAACATTAAGTGTACGCAAGGAACCGATTGAATATGGCGATATGCTTTCAAAAACAATTATGTTTAAGATCTTGCGCAAAAATGAGTATGAGCAAATCTTACTTAAGCATTTCGGTCTGTTGCCAGATGTGTCGCAATTTGAGTATTATAGAGAGTGTCAAGCAATGTTTGAGTCATTGCCAACAGATATAGCTCATCAAATGTTTGTCCAAGCCTTAAAATCACGAGCAAAAATTGATGTTGTCGAATACTCAAAAATACCGTATGAATTGAAGTTTTTAATTTATTTTTCAAATTACAAGAAAAGTGACTACGCAAAATTATGTCGCTTTTTAAGTACATAGGAGGATATTATGTATTTCCCAATTTTGCGAGGTCGTCAATTTGAGCTTTTGGCTCTCCGTGAGTGTGTTAACAAAAGCCTTCTTAGCAACAAAATAATCCCTATTGTAGAACCAGTAAAAGTATCATCGACATACACAAAAACCGTGGATTCTTTCATAAAAGCCGGAAAACCCATCGCTGTCATTCGTAATCCGCAAGTAGGCTCTTGGATTAAGGATTTGAAAAAGGAAAGTAATGCTAAAATTCGGGAGCAAGCCAGTGAGCAACTTAAAGATGCCAATGTTATTTCTTCTTTCTATGTAACATCGAAGTTGGATGCGCACATCAAAAATGCAGCAAAAAATGGTATTCCCATTGATTCGTTGCTTTTACTTTGCAATAACCCGGAATATTTGGGCAATTACGAAGAAGTAATTGGTGATAGAATTCCCCTATATAATGTGATACCCGACAAAGGTGATTTCAGAAGAAGAATTCGCCTCAATCGTGTTATGTGTGAAGACCATTTTCCAAAGCAAACACGCAATATTGATTACTCAGATATAGAAACAGAATTCTTTTCTTCTGATCATCTGTATTATGCAGACGATGGATACAAAGGTTTTGCTGATTATTCTGTTGTTGGTGAGGAATATAGCGAAACGGGATTTGCTCCATACGCTGTAGCAATTCACATCGTATACTTTGATACAAAAAATATTTTGCGAATTGCACACTTTGTTTCTGATTCTAACGATGATATTTCTGACCCGGCAAGAAAATTTGCAGAAGCAGTTGAAAAACTGGTCGAGTGGAATAAAACCATGAAATTAGATACTGTCGGAATACGGGAATTTGAAGCAGCTTACCGCAACAAGACCTACCCTGGATTAGGTGTCGTAAAGAAGTATTCAATTATGCACCATCTTGAACTGATGAGCAAGTATTTGGATGGGGTAGCAATATGATTTTTTGTGAGCATTGCTTTAATGACAGGGAAATAGCATCAATTATTTGCTCTGTATCGGCATCGAATGTAGGAGAATGTCCCGTGTGTCATCACAGAGAGGGACACTTATATGATACAAGCACACAAAGCGAATTGACTCCTTATTTTGAAGAGTTGTTGAGCATTTACACTCCTTCTACAATGCTTCCAGATACCTATCCCAAAGCCGAAACCAGATCTTTGATTGATGATCTGAAAGAACGATGGAATATTTTTTCAGAGATTCCAAGAATCCAGATTTATGAGATATTAAAGTCGGTTTGTCATGAATTATATGTAAATGTCCCGGAAATTTTGGATGGAACTGTTGGTATTCCAGAGTTGTATGATAATGTATATCTACAGAGTCATGCTTTATTAAAAAACAATGATTGGGATGCCTTTGTAACTGAAATCAAGACAAAGAACCGATATCATTCAAAGCTAATAAATTTTGATATTCTGGAAAAATATTGCTCGTTTATTCGTAAAACTTACAAGACTGGGGATTTATTTTATCGTGCAAGAATTTCTGAACAAACCGGATATCCAATAAGTGAAATGTCAGCACCCCCTGCTGGTAAAAGTTCGGAAGGTAGGGCTAACGCAAGAGGAATCACTTGCCTTTATGTGGCAAGTGATGTTGATACTACCTTGCATGAAGTGCGTGCTGGTGTGTTCGATTTTGTAAGTGTCGGCACATTTCGATTAAAGCAAGATATTACGGTGGTGGATCTTCGTGCTATAACGGAGATTAGCCCGTTTGTTGATGGTCTTGAATATCTTGACCACGCAATAAACAAGCAATATCTTGAAAAGTTAAATTCTGAAATGAGCAAATCTTTGCGTAGAAGCGACAGTACATTGGACTATGTCCCCACGCAATACATTGTTGATTTTATCAAAAGCATCGAACATAACGGAGCGCAAGAATATGATGGGATTGAATACAACAGCACGACTAATCCAGGCGGGTATAACCTTGCAATTTTTAATCCCGACCTATTTGAGTGTGTATCAGTAAGCGTATATGACATAGAAAAATTGCAATATACATCCAAAAAGGTATTATGAAAGCAGGGGAATCATTCTGAAAAAGAATGATTCCCCTGCTTTTTTCCAATCCCGTCTGACAGATGCCGTAAGTGTAATTTTGAGTGAATTACTTTCTTACGAGCACCCGCCTAACCTCGGGGCTTTTTTCTATTCCATTACGCTAAAAAGATATTCTGTCTTTTCTTTATACAGTTCTCCTGCCTTTAAAACAACACTCGGGAACTGTGGACATGCCATCGCATTTGGAAAATGCTGTGTTTCCAGACAAAAACCGTCCCGATCCTGATAGTTTGCCCCATCTTTCCCCCTGATGTTTGAAGTGCTTAAAAAGTTTCCAGTATAAAACTGTACTCCTGGCTGTGTGGTATAACATTCCATACAGATACCACTTTCCTTGCTGTATGCTCTTGCAGCAAGCCCGTCTTTCCGATTTTCCAAAATATAATTATGGTCATAGCCGGAACCGTTTTTGAGATGGATATTATCCTCCTCTATCTTCTCCCCAATGGTTCTGTCCTCCCGGAAGTCCATTGCTTTTCCCTCTTCCGAGTCAAGAGAGACCACTCTTCCGGTCGGCAGGCAGTCGCTGTCATTTTCGGTGAAGCTATCTGCCCAGATATGTAGATATTGTCCATTCACACTTCCGCTGTCATGACCATTGAGATTAAAGTAGGTATGATTTGTCAGATTAACCACAGTATCGCGGTCTGCAAGCGCCTTGTAACGGATGACAAGACGTCCTTTGTTGGTGAAGGTATATTTTACTGATACCATTAAATTGCCCGGATAGCCCTCCTCACCGTCTGTACTGAGGCGGGAAAAAACCACACTGTCGTCATCCACAACTTTTCCATACCAGACGCGGCGATGAAAACCGGTTGGACCCCCATGCAGATGATTTGGTCCATTATTGACTGCAAGGGAATATTCTTCTCCGTTTAAAACAAATCGACCCTTGCCAATTCGATTTGCATGTCTTCCTGGAACTCCTCCCAGACATGCTGTCTGTTCCTCATAATCAGCAGCGCAGCTGCATCCCAGTGCAATATCACGAAGATTCCTTTCTCTGTCTCTGATATTGATTGCAACAACGGATGCACCATATTCTGTTACGCTGACAGACTCTCCTTTTTCATTGATGATGGTATATAAAAACACCTCTGTTCCATCTGAAAGTTTTCCAAAACTTTGTTTTTTTACTGCCAAAACCTTTCTCCTCCTATTGTTTTTCTTTCATTATAATACACCTGTTTTTCTCTGGCAACCACTATCTGAAATTTCGATCCTTTTTCGCCTGTGTTAACAGCGTTTCCTCGATATATTTCCAGAAATCTGTTCCCAAAAGCCGCAGGCATATTGTATAGAGGAAAAAGAACACACTGATGACAAACACAACCCTTAGCCCGGGGAATATCGGCAAGTCTCCCATCGTCTTGAGCAACAGTCGGGCAAATGCGCCCGAAACTGCCGATGCAAAAAGAGGCCGCCCTATCCAGTTGCCGATTCGGAAGCTTATCTGTGTGTATTTTTTAACCCAGATTGCTGTCATGCTGCATCCAATCAGGGACGAAAGCAGTTCCCCACATAAAAATCCCCAGATTCCCAAGGAGAAAGCTCCTCCCAAAATCAGAGTGCAGCAAAGTCCCGCTAAGCTAGCAAGCACAGTCAGCACTGAACATCGTTTTTGCAGTCCTGTACTTTCCAGCACACATTCCAAAACAGCATAGTAAAATCCCGTCATGGTAATCAAGCTTAACATCGGGATATGATTTCCAACCATTGGATTATGATAAAGAACCTCCCCCAACTGGGAACCGGTAAGGATCAGAATTACCATAGACGGAATTCCAATCAATCCCACGACATGAAGCGCTTTCCCTGTCTTTCGGCGGATCATCGCCTGATCCTCCAGAACCTTTCCTGCGGAAAATCGAGGACTCAATACTGTAATCAATGGAGACAAAAAAGCCGAAGGCAGCATCAGCATCGGCATGGTCATTCCGGACAAAACACCAAACTCGGTCATAGCGGCATCATATCCGCTTCCTGCCCGCATCAGGATTCGGGGAATCAAAATCATATTGGCAGAGGAAATCAGTCTCCCAAGCAGCGTGGACAGCGATACTGGAACCGCTACTGAAGCAATATCCCTTAAAACCTGTGGCAGACAAACCCCATCCCTGCCTGTCAGTTTTTTGCGCCGAAAACGATACAGCGTCGTCAGGAAAGTTGCACTGACGATTTCACTGAAAATCATGCCGCAAACAATCAATGCTGCAGCCTGACCATCTGTAAGCGGTGTACTGCTTTTTGCAGCAAACACCGAGAACAAGCAGAATGCGCCAACAATCCTGCAAAGCATTTCCAGCGTTTCCGATACTGTGGGTGGAAAAGTCTGCCCTGTTCCATAAAAGAAGGCTTTGTGGACATTTTCAAAGCCGGTCAGAAAAAGGCAGGGAACAATCAATAAAAGTGCTGCTGAGGTTTCTGGATTTCCCAGTACCTTCTGAGCAAAAAAATCTCTGCAAAACGCAAAAGGAACTGCAAGCAGGCAAAACAGCCCCAAAAACAGAAAGAGAGCTGTTCGAATCAACCGAATAATAGACCTACCCTCTCCCAAAGCCTGATAGGAAGAAGCTATTCGCGAGACCGAAAGTGCTACTCCAGTCAGGGTGCAGGATAACACTACATTATAAGCAGACATTACCAAACCATAGACAGCGATTGCCTGTGCTCCTGCAAGCCGTCCCAGCAGAATGCGGTATCCAAATCCCAACAACTGCAAAACGACCGAAGAAGAGCTCAACAGCAGGCAATGATAAAAAATACTGTTTTGATTGAGTTTCAACATCATCCCCCCTGTCAAGAGGATATGCTGTATCCAAGCTGCAAATTACCAATTTGCCTTACTGCCGTTATTTTTCTCTTGACCTGGAGTGGACTCCAGATTGTATAATAATTTTATGAAAGGAGGTCATCGCCATGACGATTGCTCAGGTAAGTCAAAAATATGGTCTTTCTCAGGACACACTGCGCTATTATGAGAGAATCGGCTTGATTCCGCCTGTTCCAAGAAATAAGAGCGGTATCCGTGACTACGATGAAGTGTCCTGCGGATGGATCGAACTGATGAAATGCATGCGTTCTTCTGGTGTACAGGTGGAGGCATTGATTGAATATGTCGCTTTGTATCAGCAGGGAGATGCCACCATTGATGCGAGAAAGGCACTGCTGATCGATCAGCGGGATCAGCTTGCTGAACGAATCGAACAGATGCAGCAGTCCCTGACACGGTTAAACGAAAAAATCAGCCGCTACGAACAGGGATTGATGAGCGCCGAACATCGCTTAAAACAACTGGAAGAAAAACGTCAGGAAACCCTGTAAAATTCCGTAAAAAAAGCTCCATCTTGATGATGGAGCTTTTCTAATTATCTGAATCTTCAGGTTATCCGACTCTTCGGAATATTTTCTTTCTCAGTACCTCGCGGTAGGCGGTGATGATGCGGGAGAGTGCAACATCATAAATCCAGAATACGACATTTCCCAGAGCAAGCAGCAGCAATACGCTGTACTTTCCAAACGGACCCACTTCCTCCAAAATATCCTGTATGCCAAACAGATAGATGATGACCATGTAGTTTGCAACCATTGCAACGTTAAACACACTAAACTTCAGCAGATATTCCACCATGCGCACACGGATTTTTTCCAGCTTTCCTTTCAGTATCGGATAATAGCCGAAGAATCCAACAAACAACATCGCCGCTTCCTTATCCGGACAGATGAACAAAGACAGAAATCCTACCGCAGCATAGACCATCCAGGCTGTTGAGTAACCGTTTTCGATTACTACTACAATCAGCACCATCCCCGCAAGTGCCGGCATGGTATAGGTTGCAATCGGGATGATGGTCAAAAGCATCAGCAGCAGACACAGCGCAGAGGCAATTCCTCCCATCGCTACCTGCGTACTTTTCTTAATCAAAAAATCACTTCCCAAAATTTATGGTACAGCAGTTATAAAGCTGCCGAAATTAACAACAGCTGATTAAATCGCCGCCCATACATTCACAGCAGCAGTCAGCACAGATCAAGCCGGAGCACATGTCGCATCCGCTGCATCCGCTGTACTGTACATTGCGGTAATCGCCATATCCATTTCCAGCTGGACGTCCTGTATTTCTCTGCCACATCAATTGGTTGAGTGCATTTTTATATTCCGGATTTGCCGGATTCATCTGGTTTGCGCGAACATAATAGCTGTAAGCCTGGTCAAGCCATCCACGGACATAAAATACCCTGCCGCGCAGATAGTACCATTCTGCATCCCTGCGATTGGAAGGAATACCTTCCAGAAGCTCTTCGGCATCACTGATACGGTTTGCATTTAACAGCTGACGGATATCTGCAAACTGAGAATAACCGCCCTGACTGCCGCTGTATGAGTTCTGGCTGCCATAGCCATAACTCTGGCGAGAATATCCCTGATTAGAGCTATAGCTCTGCTGCTGTTTTCTCTGGCGCTGAATCTGGTCATATGCTTCGTTGATTTCTTTCATCTTTTCCTGCGCCAAATCCGCCAAAGGATTGTTGGCGTAATTATCCGGATGATATTTTCTTGCAAGTTCTCGATATGCGTTTTTGATCTGTTCGTCACTGGCATTCGGCGAAACACCGAGAACCTGATATGGATCTGTCATGATTAATTGCCCTCTTCCTGCTCATTTTCTCAAATTATCAAAACCTGTAGCTTCAAACTAAGTTTGTCCCAGACGTTTTTTCATTATGTTGTCCACTGTCTGCAAAAGTCCAAGATCCAATATATTTTCTAAAATGGTATCCAGCGAGTGGATTCCCAGAAGATCATAGGTCTTTCTCATCTCTGCAACAGTCAGATAAAGGGTTCCCTTTGCCTGCTCATACTGCTGCTCTTTTTGGACCTGTTCCTGACCGTTCTGCTGCTGTGCAAATGGATTATATCTTCCCTTCTGCACATCCTCATCCCAGTCGTCCAGTGCATCAATTAAATAAACCCATCGTCCCATCAGATAGCCCAGACGCTCCAGCACTCTCTTTTCCATTGGATCTTCGGAAAGAGAGGAAAAAACCTCCTCCATCAAACAGGCGGTTGGTTGGGAAGCTAAATCTATCTGCGCACAGTGGTGTTCTTCCAGCTTCTGCTGCTCCTGCATCTGCTGCCGCAATTTTTCGGCAAGCTGTGGACGGAAAGCTGCCGCTTTTTTATAATCCCTTTTTGCAAACGGAAAAATCAGCCGCACTGCTAAACGCTTTGCAAAACCTTCATCGTGCAGGTCATCTTCCAACTTGTGGTAACAAAGCATCATTGCCACATCGCAGCAAAGTTCCAGACTTTCGTTGCAGGTGCAGCAGCTGCGTTTTTTGAAGGGATGGACAATACAGTGTTCCCGGCAAAAGTGAATCCGTTTTCCATGCAGTGCCATATCCAGCATTGCCAGAAATACAAAGTCATAATTTAAGGTCATTCTAGCAAAAAAGCCATATCGTTTGGCAAGCTGTTTGCAAAGCCCGCAATAGATCCCTTGATAGGCTTCCCATTCCTTGACCTTTAATTCTGCTTTGACCGGTTTTATATAGCCAAACACACTGTTTTCCCCTTCGCTGACTGGTTTCTCTACCCTATTTTACAATACTGTGGATGTTATTTCTTGAACAGGCAGTAAATTTTTCCCCCTTTTTCTCCTGCTTTTCTATTTTTTTAATATCTATTGTGAAAAAGAAAAAAAACTGCTATACTATCAACTGTTGCCGATGAATAAGATAAGGTATCTTCTGATCTGGGTTTCATCGGTGGTGCTCGTATGTTTGAGAAGGAGGAATTGTTTTGTTAAACCTGTTAATGATTGCCGTCGGTTTATCGATGGACGCTTCTGCTGTATCGATGAGCAACGGCATGTGTGTGTCTGCACGTTCCAACAAAAGCCGCTTTTTTGGCAGCGCTCTGGTGTGGTCGATTATGTTTGGTGTCTTTCAGGGATTGATGCCACTGATTGGCTACTTCCTTGGAAAAGCCTTTTCCGGATTCATCTCTTCGATTGATCATTGGGTTGCTTTTGTTCTGCTCGCTTTCATCGGCGGCAAAATGGTCTGGGAAGCTATTCATCCAGAGGAGGAAGAATGTGAGGTTTCCTTGCCGTTCCAGACCATTGTAACACAGGCAATCGCAACCAGCATTGATGCTCTGGCTGTCGGCGTCAGCTTCGCACTGCTGCAGATTGAGATTTTCTCTGCAAGCGGCATCATCGCCCTCACCACCTTCCTTTGCTCTATTGTAGCTTCTTTCCTTGGAAAGGTGTTTGGTTCCCTGTTAAAGAGTAAGGCAGAAGTCTTCGGTGGTGTTATTCTGATTCTGATCGGCCTTAAAATTTTACTGGAACACACCATCCTTGCATAAATTGAATAATAAATTATACAAAAAGCCATCGATTTTCACAATTGATGGCTTTTTCTCTTTTTGTTTTTCATTGTGCATTGAGTCGGCACCATGAATCTGTTATAATTAAGACAATCTGTCAAATTGCAGGAAAGAAATCTGCAACTTTCATAAAACAATCAGGAGGGATTACCAAATGAAATTATCTGTGGGAGAAATCGTCCTTTCTCTGGACGAATCGACACTTCGATATCAGGTCGAGGCAGCAGGCATTGAATGGAAATGGAGCGATCATTTCTGCCCTGCCATCCTCACCGAAAAAGGAGAAATTCCTTTTACCCATTGGAAAGAAATTCGTCATACCGAATTCAGCTGCGGCGTTGGAAAGGGAATTCATTCGACCTACCGAAACTATCTTGGCAAAGCAGATTCCTACTCTTTTGATACCATTGTTTGGGTAGAAGAAGTCAACAAAACCGTCCACTTTGAATGGATTCCAATCTGCGAAAAGGATCTTTCCATCCAGCAAGTAAGATGGCCAGGTTATATGGAGTTTGAAGAAGGCAGCAAGGAAAATTATACCCTTCTCAACCAGGGACAGGGCCTGTTGATTCCAAACAACTGGACTGTTGCTCTGGAAAAACTTTCATTTAACGGACAGTTCCTCACCTCCGGCGGATATATGCCTTGGTTTGGTCAGGTAAAACATGGCGCAGGCTACATTGCGATTGCTTCCACACCATGGAACGGCGGTGTCTACGCAGAACATCCTGCTGGTGGACCTTACACCCATGTTGGAACCTGGTGGGAACCAAGTCTTGGCAAGATGGATTACCGCAGATGCCTTGAGTACACCTTCCTGAATAACTGTGACTACAACGACCTGTGCAAGGTTTACCGCAATTATGTCAAAGAACACGGTCTCTTTACTTCTCTGGAAGAAAAAGCTGCAAGGGTTCCTTCGGTCAATGATCTGATCGGCTGTTCCTTTGTTCACTGCGGAATCAAAACCAATGTAAATCCAAAGTCTGATTTCTATGATCCGGAAAATCCGGAAAAGAATAACTTTATCACCACCTTCGCTGCAAGAGAAAAAGAGGTGGAAAATCTCTATCAGCTTGGTGTCAGAAAGATGTACCTGCATCTGGACGGTTGGGCTGAACCGGGATATGACAACCATCATCCTGACTATCTGCCGGCTTGTATCGAAGCAGGCGGCTGGGAAGGAATGAAATCTCTGGTTGACACCATGCATCGTCTGGGATTCATGTTCGGTATCCACGACCAGTACCGCGACTATTATCTGGATGCTCCAACCTTTGACCCAGCTTATGCGACCATGCTGCCGGATGGCACCTATCCACAGCACGCAAGATGGGCAGGCGGCCCTCAGACCTATCTGTGTGGCACACAGGCTCCTTATTATGTCAGAAGGAACTTCACCGAGATTCTCTCCCACGGTATCAAGCTGGATGGCACCTATCTGGATGTTTTCACCTGCAATGAAGGCGACGAGTGTGCAAATCCTCTGCACCGCATGACCCGCAAGGAATGTTATGAATTCCGTAAGAACTGCTTTGACTGGCTGCTTTCTAAAGGCATCCTCTCCAGCTCTGAGGAAGTTTCTGACTGGAGCATGCAGAGTTTGGTATTCTGTCACTATGCACCATACCACTTTATGCTTCAGGCTCCAGGCACTCCAAAGGATGGTATTCCGGTTCCACTGTTTAATCTGGTATATCATGATTGTGTCATCGAGCCTTGGATGATGGACAAAATCAGCGATACCGAAGACCTGATGCTGTATGCTCTGCTCAACGGCGGTGCTCCGTATCTCATCCGTGACGGCGCTTATGCAAACACAGACGGCTCCTTCAGCGAAGGTGCTGCACTGGAAATGAAGGAAAACATCCGCCGCTGCGAAGTAGTTGCCAGCCTGCATGAAAAGGTAGCAAAATGTGAGATGGTAAAACATGAGCTTCTTGACGATACCGGCATGAAGCAGAGAACTACCTTCAGCGACGGAACCACTGTTACCGTTGACTTTGCTGCAAATCATTACGAAGTCTGTTAGTTTCCTCTATCAAAGAAGGACAGTACGCTGACGTACTGTCCTTTTTCTTTTTCAATATCAAATTATATATCAAAAAATCCGCTGGTTATAAAACCAGCGGATTTTGACTGTAAATACAGATTAGAGACCCATTTCTGCTCTAACTTCTTTGAAGCATTTAACGATGAAGTCAATGTCTTCTTTAGTATGGCTAGCGCAAACCTGTGTACGGATTCTTGATTTGCCCTTTGGAACTACTGGATAAGAGAATGCAACAACGTAAACGCCTTTTGCTCTCATACGTTCAGCAAATTCAGCTGCTGTAACTTCGTCGTAGAGCATTACTGGTACGCATGGATGTGTGCCAGGGATGATGTCGAAGCCTTCTTTAACCAAGAGGTCACGGTAGTAAGTTGTGGTTTCTTCCAGATGGTCACGCAGAGCGGTGCTTTCTTCGAGCATGTTGAACATCTCGATGCTAGCGCCTGCGATTGCTGGAGCCAGGGAGTTGGAGAACAGGTATGGACGGCTTCTCTGTCTGAGGAGATCGATGATCTCTTTACGTCCGGATGTGTAACCGCCGGAAGCGCCGCCGAGAGCTTTACCCAGAGTACCGGTGATGATATCAACACGGCCTTCAACACCGCAGTGTTCAGCAGTACCACGACCATGTTTACCTACGAAACCAACTGCATGGCTATCGTCAACCATAACCAGAGCGTTGTATTTATCTGCCAGATCGCAAACACCTTTCAGGTTGCAGATGATACCGTCCATGGAGAATACACCGTCAGTAGCAATCAGTTTGATTCTTGCGCCTGCCTCATCAGCTTCTTTCAGTTTAGCTTCGAGGTCTTCCATGTTGTTGTTTTTGTATCTGAATCTCTTAGCTTTGCAGAGACGTACGCCATCGATGATAGAAGCATGGTTGAGTTCGTCACTGATAACAGCGTCGTCAGCTGTCAGGATTGTTTCGAACAGACCGCCGTTTGCATCGAAGCAGGAGGAGTACAGAATGGTGTCATCTGTGCCCAGGAAGTCGGAGATCTTCTTCTCGAGCTGTTTATGAATATCCTGTGTACCGCAGATGAAACGTACGGAAGCAACACCGTAACCTCTTTCATCGTATGTTCTCTTAGCAGCGTCAATCAGTCTCTGGTTGTCGCCAAGGCCAAGGTAGTTGTTAGCACACATGTTGATAACGGTTCTGCCGTCTTCCAGCTGTACTTTTGCGCTCTGTGGAGATACGAGAGGGAGCTCACCTTTGAAAAGGCCAGCTGCTTTGATATCTTCGACTTCTTTAGTGTAAATGCTCAGAATGTCATTTTTACGTGCCATTTCTAAATCAATCCTTTCTTAGTTGTTTGTTTATTCAATTAGCAATCCTGGGACTGTGGTTCCAGTTTGTCGAGGTCTTCCCAGTTGAGGATTACTTTACCGGACTGACCGGAGATCATAGCGTCAAAGCCCTTCTTATAGTCTTTGATGTTCATTCTGTGAGTGATGATAGCAGAAATATCAAGACCTGCTTCGAGCATGGTGGTCATCTTGTACCAGGTATCCCAAACTTTACGTCCATAGATACCACGGATGTTCAGACCGTTCCAAATGATGGTTTCCCAGTTAACACCATTGCCTGGTTTCTGGAGACCCAGCAGAGCGATGTTACCGCCATGTTTCATGTTAGCGATCATATCGTTGAGAGCTGCGCCTGCACCGGACATTTCCAGACCAACGTCGAAGCCTTCCTTCATGCCGAGTTCTGCCATAACATCTGGGAGTTTTTCTTTGGTCAGGTTAACAGTTCTGGTTGCACCCAGTTTCTTAGCCAGTTCCAGACGGTATTCGTTGAGGTCAGTGATTACAACGTGTCTTGCACCTGCAAATTTAGCGATAGCTGCTGCCATGATACCGATTGGGCCTGCACCGGTGATCAGAACGTCTTCACCGAGCATGTCATAGGACAGTGCAGTGTGGGTAGCATTGCCGAATGGATCAAAAATAGCATACATTTCTTCTGGAATGTTTGGTTTGGTTGGCCATACGTTGCTAGCTGGAATAACGAGGTATTCTGCAAAGCAGCCGTTGCGGTTTACGCCAACACCTTTTGCATCTTTACAGTTTTCTTTGTGACCTTCCAGACAGTTACGGCATTTTCCGCAGGTGATGTGGCCTTCGCCGGAAACAATGTCGCCAACTTTGAAGCCCTGTACGCCAGGACCAACTTCTACGATTTCACCAACGTATTCGTGACCAGCGGTCTGACCAACAGCGATGGTGTGCTGAGCCCATTCATTCCACTGATAAATATGTACGTCTGTACCGCAGATAGCAGTTTTATGAATTTTGATCTTAACGTCGTTTGTACCAACTTCTGGAATTTCTACTCTCTTGAGGGCAAGACCAGGAGCTGCACTTTCTTTTACAAGAGCCCACATTTTGTTGTCGTTCATTGTAATCTCTCCCTTTCTATTTTTTCTCTGATTCCGCTAAATGGTTCTCGGAAAGAGAATAAGTGTCTTTATCTGAAATACAGCATATTTATGTTGTATTCATATCAAGTACATGATAGCACCATCCCAAACCGTTTTCAAGCAAATTTTGAAAAGATTTTCGGTTTTGTAAGATTACACTATTTTGTGTAAGAATTATTATTCAATCCCACAAAAGCAATCTCTGTATAAACCAGCTTGCCGCTGATTCGCTCTGATTTCATCAGGCTTACCCGTTCTACTTGCATGGTACAGTGGTCCTGTCCTGCAAAAAAAGCTCGGAGATCAAAATCTGGTTCCAGAATCACTTCCCGTCCAAGAGTCAGATGCGCCGCAAAAAGACGTTCCTGCAAAACAAAACCTTTTTTGCGCAAAAGAGCCTGAACCTGTGCTGCAAGCTGTTCAAGCGATCTGTTTTTTTCCACACCTGCCCAGACAATATCACCGCCGTCACGTTTAAATCGTCCGCCGCCAGCAATCGTCATTTCAAATGCCGGAGCAGAAATCTGTGACAGCGCCTGCTTTGCTCCCGAAACATTTGTTGTTTCACCAATAAAAGCAAGGGTCAGATGCAGATTTTCTCTGTGGGAAAACCTGCCTGATACAGCATGTGTTTTCAGTTCGCGGGTTGTCTTACTTAAACGGTCAAGGACCGGTTCGCTCAGCTTCAGAGCAACAAACAATCTCATTGGTATCACGCCTTTTTTCCCTTTATTTCCTTAATTTCAGTATAAACCTTTCCTGATTTTGGGGCAAGTAGGGTGCTGGTTTTTTATGGAAAATTACTATATAAATTCATATTTTATTTACAGGTGGTTGACAAAGAATTTCCCTCATGATACCCTGAATGAGCAGATTCTATTATCTGCATATCACTTCACAATTTAACCTTTCAGGGTGCAGAGAATCAAGGTATGTTATGCTAATCTCTCTGAGAATAGGGAAGTCGGGATAAGCCCGCGCAGTCTCCACTGCTGTACCGGAGGAGGAACCGGAAGGATGTCACTGTCCGCAAACGGATGGGAAGATATCCGGTTTTGATGATACCGAAGCCAGAAGACCTGCCCTGCAAGGCAATTGCTCCATCTATGGACGATAGTTGGCGCAACGAATTGGGAATCCGGCGGATTCCTGTGTTTTGTACGCCTTTTGGAACAGTCCAAAAGGTTTTTCTTTTTTTCACAGGAAATTTTGTCGGGCAATTTAAATTTGTGAACCGAATGCTTCCCGGCTTTCGGTTCTGCACCAAAATGGTGCGGAAAGGAATGGTTTACCATGAAAAAAAATGACAAACGCTTATTCGCCCTCAGCATTGCCGCTGCGATGCTCTTTGTCATGCCGACCGGAGCCAGCGCTATGCACATCATGGAAGGTTATCTTCCAATGGGACACGCTATCGCCTGGGGTGCTCTGTGCCTGCCGTTTCTGGCAATGGGATTTATCTCGATCAAAAAAACGGTATCCCAGCACCGTAAAGCACTCCTGATTCTTGCAATGGCAGGGGCTTATGCATTTGTTTTATCCGCATTAAAGATTCCAAGTGTTACCGGCTCCAGTTCCCATCCGACCGGAACCGGACTGGGCGCTATCCTCTTTGGACCTGCTGCAATGAGCATCATTGGCATCATCGTTTTGCTGTTTCAGGCACTTCTGCTTGCACACGGCGGACTGACTACCCTCGGTGCCAACACCTTCTCTATGGCAATTGCTGGTCCATTTTTAAGCTACGGAGTTTATCGTCTGTGCCGCAAATGCGGAGTAAATAAATCCGTCTCTGTTTTTCTTGCTACCTGCCTGGGTGATCTGTTTACCTATTGTGTAACCAGTGTTCAGCTCGGACTTGCCCATCCTTCCGCAGAAGGCGGCGTCATGGCTTCCATCACCACCTTTATGGGAATCTTTGCAGTGACCCAGATTCCTCTTGCTATTGTAGAGGGTTTACTGTCGGTTGTTGTCATTCTGGCGCTGGAATCCTACGCTTCCGGTGAACTCTCTGAACTTGCATACTCCAACTATTAATTTCTGTCAGGAAGGTGAAAAATCATGACAAAGTCCGTTAAGGCTACCATTGCCGTTTTACTGTTATTGTGTGTTATCATCGCTGCATTTCCGCTTTTGAGCATCAAGGATTCCGAATTTGGAGGTGCAGACGGGGCTGCGGAAGAAGCAATCCTTGCCATTGATCCAGATTATCAGCCATGGGCAGAAAGTATTTTGGAACCACCTGGCGGTGAAACCGAAAGTCTGCTGTTCTGTTTGCAGGCAGCACTTGGTTCCGGTGTCCTCTGCTTTGGATTCGGCTATCTGGTTGCACGCAAAAAATATAAAAAAGACTAAACAATCAGGGCGAAGGCAGTTTTTGCCTTCGCCCCTTTTCAGAAAGGTATACTTATGATACTTCTGGACAAACTTGCCTATTCTTCTCCGATCCGACAAAAAAGTCCTGCACTGAAAACACTGTTTGCCGCAGGCTCCCTTACCATCTGTGTTTCGTTCCGGCACAGTCTGGTCTGTCTGCTCATTCTTTGCTGTATGGCAGTCTGTACACTGCGCTTTGCTAACCTCTCTGCAAAGCGATATCTTCGTTTTCTCACCGGACCTTTTCTTTTTCTGATGCTCAGCTCTGTTGCAATTCTGTTCTTCTTTTCCTCTTCCCCGCAAGATCTGATTTCTATTCCCTGCTTTTCTGGTTACCTTGGTATCAGCCATACGTCCTTTTCCCACTGGTATCAACTGATGATTGTTGCTTTTTCCAGCATATCCTGCCTGTATTTTCTCATCCTGACTACCCCTATCACTGACCTGCTCACTGTTTTGAGAAAACTGCACTGTCCATGGCTGTTGCTTGAGCTGATGCTGCTCATCTATCGCGCTATCTTTATTCTGCTCGATCTTGCCGATGCAATCCAGATCTCCCAAAATTGCAGACTGGGCAATCACAGCTTCCGTTCCAAGCTTTCCGGAATGGGACAGATGCTCTCGGTACTGTTGGTACGTTCCTTAAAAAAATCTTCTCTTCTTTATGATGCAATGGAAAGTCGATTATATGATGGAGAAATTCGCGTTCTGGAAGAACATCATCCCGCCAAAAAACAAGAGTGGATTTTCTGTTTTATCTGGCTGATCGTATGCACTGTTCTTTCTCTATTTTAAATAAGGAGGTCTTTCGTTGAAAGAAATTTTGATGCAGGTACAGGATCTTTCCTACCGTTATGAAGATCAGACCCTTGCACTGGATAAAATTAACCTCAACATCTATCGCCACCAAAGGCTCGCTATTATGGGCAGCAACGGCTCCGGCAAGTCTACTCTGTTTTTGAATCTGAACGGTGTCTATAAACCGACTTCCGGTCAAATTTTATATGAAGGTAAGCCGCTTGACTACTCGCGGAAAGGCTTACTTTCCCTGAGAAAAAAGGTTGGAATTGTCTTTCAGGAACCGGATAACCAGCTCTTTTGTGCAAGTGTTCTCGGTGAAATTTCATTTGGACCATTTAATCTGGGGCTGGACGAAGCCACTGTCCGCAATCGTGTCACACAAATTTGTGACACTCTCTCCATTACCCCTTTTCTGGACAAACCCACTCACTTTTTGAGTGGTGGGCAGAAAAAGAGGGTATCCATCGCGGATATTCTGGTGATGGAACCGGAACTTCTGATTCTGGACGAACCTTTTTCCGCGCTTGACCCCAAACATGCCCACATGATCGATAATATCCTCAAACAGCTCACTGATTCCGGTATCACTGTCATCATCGCAACCCATCATGCAGATCAGGCTTATCGCTGGGCAGATCGAATCGTCGTTTTAAATCATTCCCATGTCCTAGCTGATGGAACTCCTCAGGAAATATTTTCGAACAAAGAACTTTTGGCCGCTGCAAATCTGGAACAGCCAACCTTAATGAAAGTATCGGATATTCTAAAAAGAAAAGGAATTTTGTCTGAATGTGATTTTCCAAAAACAGCGGAGGAACTGGAAATGCTGTTAAAATAAGATTCTTTTTCCCCTACCTCTTGTATTTTCTTAAAATTCTTCTTATAATAAGAAAAAAGTAACATTACGATTCTTTTCAAAAATCTGCTAGGAGGTATCTTATGAAAGGTCTTTCCATTACTGGTTTAATTCTTGGCATTGTTGGCACTGCTGCCGGCATCACCGGCGTTATTCTCAGTGCAATCGGTCTTGCAAAATGTAAATCTCAGGAATTCTAGAACTCCTTTCAAACGTCTTTTCTTTCGAAATAGAAAGAAAAGACGTTTTTTGATTGTGAAACACTCTCTTCGCAAAATTTACGGTTTCACGCGCAAAACAGACCCGAATTTTGGCAGGCTCAGTTTGGGCGTTTTTCTTGAAAATATCTCTGGCTTCCTGTATAATTGATAGCTGGATTATGATTCCGGTAAGGAATTAATTTTGAAAGTGAGGCGTGGAAGTATGCAAAAAATTGGATTTGATAACGAAAAATATCTTCACACACAGTCGGAGCACATACGCCAGCGAATTTCCCAGTTTGGCGGGAAACTTTATCTGGAGTTTGGCGGAAAGCTTTATGACGATTACCACGCTTCCCGTGTTCTTCCAGGCTTTCAGCCGGACAGCAAGCTTCGCATGCTGCTTCAATTAAAAGAACAGGTAGAGGTTGTTATCGTCATCAATGCCGATGACATCGAAAAGAATAAAGTCCGCGGCGACCTTGGCATCACATACGATGTAGATGTTCTTCGCCTGATCGACGTATTCCGCGGATTTGGTTTGTATGTTGGCAGTGTTGTTATGACCCGTTTCCAGGGACAGGCTGTCGCACTTGCTTTCCAGGAGCGTCTGGAAGCACTGGGTGTCAAAGTATACCGTCACTATCCAATCGAGGGTTATCCATCCAACATCGCAAAAATTGTCAGCGATGAAGGCTATGGCAAAAACGAATACATCGAAACAACCCGTGAGCTGGTTGTTGTAACTGCTCCTGGTCCAGGCAGCGGTAAAATGGCAACCTGTCTGTCCCAGCTTTATCATGATCACAAGCGTGGAATCAAAGCAGGATATGCAAAATTTGAGACCTTCCCGGTATGGAACCTCCCGCTCAATCATCCGGTTAACCTCGCTTATGAGGCCGCTACCGCTGATTTAAACGATGTCAACATGATTGACCCATTCCACCTGGAAGCTTACGGCACTACCACCGTTAACTATAACCGCGATGTGGAAATCTTCCCGGTACTCAAGGCAATGTTTGACAAGATTGTCGGTGAATGTCCTTACAAATCTCCAACCGACATGGGTGTAAACATGGCAGGAAATTGTATCTTTGATGATGAAGCTGTCAGCGAAGCTTCCCGTCAGGAAATCGTTCGCCGCTACTATACCGCTCTGTGCGCTCAGCGTCAGGGAACCGCTACCGAAGAGATTGTCTACAAGCTCGAACTTCTGATGAAAAAAGCTGGTGTCACCATCCATGACCGTAAGGTTGTTTCTCCAGCTCTCCAGAAAGCTGCACTCACCGGTTCTCCGGCAGCTGCAATGGAACTTCCAGACGGTACCATCGTAACCGGCAAAACATCCGATCTGCTGGGTGCTTCTTCTGCACTTTTGTTAAATGCACTGAAAGTTCTGGGCGGCATCAGTGATGACATCCATCTGATCTCTCCAGTTATTATCGAACCAATTCAGCATCTGAAAGTGGATCACCTCGGCAACCGCAACCCAAGATTGCACACTGACGAAGTTCTGATTGCTCTTTCCATCTGCGCTGCAACCAACCCGACTGCAGAGCTTGCTATGGAACAGTTAAACAAGCTGCGTGGCTGTGAAGTTCATTCTTCGGTAATTCTTTCTCAGGTGGACGAAAAGGTATTCCGCCGTCTGGGTGTCAACATCACCTGTGAGCCAAAATACGAAAACAAACAATAGTCTTATGCATAAAAAGACAGCCGATGAAAAATCATCGGCTGTCTTTTTTATTTTTTCTGTTCTTTCATTCGAAACTGGACATTGACTGCAATCTCATCTTCTGATGGATAGGAAGCGCTGATTTTTCCATGATGCTGATCAACGATACTTTTTGCAATTGCAAGTCCCAACCCATAGCCGCCTTTTTCCCGGTTTCGTGCCTTGTCTGCCCGATAAAACCGCTCAAACATCCGTTCCAACTCCTGTTCGGACATCTTTTCTGAAACGGTATTTTTAACACTTAACAGAAATCGTTCCTTTTCCCCTTCCCGTTCCAGGCGAACAAAGATCTTTCCTTTTGGAGCACAATATTTGCAGGCGTTATCCAACAAGATCCGTACCAGTTCCCGAAGCTTTCCTTCATCGCCCAGAAAATTAATATTTTCGGCAATGTCACTGTCCAGACTCAAGCCCTGCTCAAAGGCTACTGACTCAAATGGAAGCACCGAACTCCAGACAACATCACTGAAATTTACTTCACTGTATACCAGAGAGACTGCTGCATCGCTTTTTGCCAAAAACAGCATGTCATCCACCAGTTTTTTCATATTGACAGCTTCTTCCTGTGTATTCTGAATCCATCGTTTTTGCTGCTCAATACTATCCTGTGGGTGAGACAGCAAAATACCGGTATTGGCAAGGATGACTGTCAACGGCGTTTTCAGCTCATGAGAAGCATCTGCCACAAACTGTTTTTGCTGTGCCCACGCTTTTTCCACCGGACGTACAACCCACGCGGAAAGGAAAAAACTGATTACAAATAACGCAACCAGTGCACAGCTTCCAACCAGCAGAGAAGAAAACAGGAAGGATTTCATCGAAGTATATTCCTGTGTCCGGTCCACAAAGGCAATCCATCTTTGCCCCTGATGTTCCTTTTCCATATATCGCAATCCTAAACCGGGAAGAGTTCCGCTTTTCTCTCCGCTTTCTTCAATTTTTTGCGTTGCCGCATTCACCGCCTGGGTAACTGTCTCTTCACTGACATTCAGATTGTCGCTCTGGTAGGAGACCAGTTTTCCATCACTGTCCACCACTGCACAAAAGGAAAGTGAAAGAGGAAAATCCCGCCACTCCCGTTTTTGTTCAAAATCCAATTTAGGGACTGGCCTCTTCCCTCCGTCATCAAAATATCGTTCCATGACCTTCATGCTGTCCATCACAAGCTTTTGATAGTTGCTGACACACATTGCCGCAAAAACAACCAGAAGTACTGTTCCAACCAACAGCATATTGATCAGGATAAATTTTTTTCGCAAACGTTTGGTCATTTATGCATTTTCCTCCAGATGATAGCCCACTTTGCGCACTGTTGCTATCCCTGCATGAGAGCCCAGGTAGAAAAACTTTTTGCGCAAAAAGGAGATATAGGCCTCTACATTATTATCTTCTGCGTTGGAATCGCTTCCCCACACCTTGACGATCAGTTCTTCCTTGGAAACAATTCCTTTTGGATTTGCAAGCAGAATCTTTAGCACTTCAAATTCCTTAAAGCCCAGGCTGACCGATTTTGTACCGCAGTGCAGGGTGCGGGAGGAAAGTTTTAAGGTAAGGTCAGCCCAAGTAATGTCTTCCAGCTGAACATCCCCCTGCCTGCGGGAAAGTGCTCGGATACGCGCCAGAAGCTCCTCCGGCGAAAAAGGTTTTGTCATATAGTCATCCGCACCGCAGTCAAGTCCCGTCACCTTATCGTTAATTTCATCTCGCGCTGTCAGCATCAGAACCGGCGAAGAAATTTTTGCTTTGCGCAGCTCATAGACAACAGTAAAACCATCTTTTTTCGGGAGCATTACATCCAGCACGATCACATCATACTGTCCGCTCAGCGCATAATCCAATCCGTCTTCCCCATCATAGACAATATCTACACTGTATTTTTGTTCTTCCATAATCTGTCCCAGCGCCTGTGCCAGTCGTTTTTCATCTTCTACAATCAGTACCTTCATCGAATCCTCCTTACTATTTTTTATATCATTTCATTTTCTATCATTACCGTCGGATATCTTTTTTCCAGACAATACCCCAACTTTTGAGCAAGATGAGCTGAAGTTTCGTTATCTGCATCCCAATCTGGGTATTTTCCCTCTTCGAGCGCTTTTACAATCAGTGCAGCACTGACAAGGGTGGCATATCCTTTTCCTTCTTCCTCTGGCGCGGTCTGCACCTGTATCGCAAGCCCTTTCCGGGAAATCAGATAAGAAGATGCTCCGCTGAGTGCACGTCCTTCTTTGGTTAAAAGAAAACCCAATCCATGCTGCTGGTACTCTTGAAAACTGCCAAACTGGGAGCAGAAGTCCTTCATCCATTCCTGCTTCTTACATTCCTCAAACCATTTTTCGTCAATTGCTTCCAGACAGTACCCTTGTGGGAAAGACTTTGTCCATTGTGTAAGCTGTGTTAAACTGCCCTGAAAGGACAACTTGTAACGAAAATAGAGTTTTGTTTTGGGGAAAATTTCCTGTGCAAGTTGAAGATATTCTTCCTCTGCCATTAAAATGGAAGTTTTCCGCTTAGAAAGCAACTCTGTTAAAAATGTCCTATTTTTCTCTCCAAACAAAAACACAAAATCTCCCAGAATAATTGCCGCACTTTTCGGACCATCGAGACGATCTACCACAAATTCTGCCTGATTAAGTGGACTATCAAAACAGCAGTCTAACATACCCCACTCTTTTGTATCAGCAGGAATATTCAACATCTTCCGATATGCTTCATACTGTGCTCGGCTCAAAACAATCATCTTTGTTGCTCCTCTAGATTCGTTTCTGTTTTTATGATATCACAAGCAAAGATTGTTTTTCTATCCTTTTTCGATATTTTACCGTGTAAAGCTTAAAATAATCTGAAAGCATTTTTTCAGACTATTTTAAGGCTTTGGTTGTATTCTTGTGCCAGAGCAAAACAGCAAACGTATGGAGGCGTTTTATGATACAGACTATTTTTAAACGATATGAAAAAAAATATCTGCTCTCGCCGATGCAATATTCTTTTTTGAAAAAGCATCTGGATCAGATTCTGCAGGTAGATACATACGGGCTGCATACCATTTGCAGTATCTATTTTGACACGGATGACTACTCCCTCATTCGCTCCTCTCTGGAAAAACCGGTCTATAAAGAAAAACTGCGGCTTCGCAGTTATGGTATTCCTAAAGATACACAGGACACGGTTTTTCTGGAGTTAAAGAAAAAATACAAAGGTGTTGTTTATAAAAGACGCTGCTCAATGGAGCTTTGTGAGTGTCAAAGATATCTTTACAATCAGCTTCGTCCTGCCAATGATGGTCAGATCCTGCATGAGATCGACTGGTTTCAGCATCACTGGCACACCACCCCAAAGGTTTTTCTAGCCTATGACCGCATTGCGATGTTTTCTCCAGACAATCCGGATCTCCGCATCACCTTTGATCAAAATATCCGCTGGCGAAATACACAGCTTACTTTATCAGACGGCGATTGGGGCTATCCGCTCCTGAGCGGTGACCAGAAGGACTGCATCCTGATGGAAATCAAAATTCCAAATGCAATGCCGCTCTGGCTTTCTTCTCTCCTAGACGAGGCGGGAATTTATCCTACCTCTTTTTCCAAATATGGCTTTTGCTATCAAAACTATATCTTTCCTAAGATCCATCAAACTCACTCTCTCGGAGGCAAAATCTATGCTTAACACACTTTTTGCAAGCGTTATCACCACCACAGTTAGCTGGCAGGCAATTCTGCTCTGTACTCTTTCTTCCCTGATTCTGGGAATCGCCGCTACAGGCATCTACTGTTATAAAAACATGTACACCAAAAGCTTTGTCGTTACTTTGGCTTTGCTTCCTGCGATGGTTCAAATTGTCATCATGCTGGTCAATGGAAATCTTGGTGCTGGTGTCGCCGTTATGGGCGCATTCAGCTTGGTTCGTTTCCGTTCGGTTCCCGGCAGTGCACGGGAAATCGGCAGCCTGTTTTTTGCTATGGCCCTTGGACTTGCAACCGGCATGGGATATATCGGTTATGCTGTTTTGTTCCTGATTATCGTAGGAATTGCTAACCTGGTTTTGTACAGTACGAAATTTGCATCTCCCCGCTACGTTGACCGGGAACTGAAAATTACCATCCCGGAATCTTTGGATTATGACGGACTTTTTGATGATCTGTTTCAAAAATATACTGCTCAGCATGAATTGCTCCGCGTCAGAACCACCAATATGGGCAGTCTGTATGAGTTATGCTATCTGGTTCGTCTCAATGATCGACAGATCAGCAAAGCGTTTCTGGATGACATCCGCTGCCGAAATGGTAACTTAAACATCGTCTGCGGCAAGATTTCAACAGTACGGGATGAGCTTTAAAAGGAGGTTTTCTCTTTGAATATACACAAACTAAAACATCGTCTTTGTCTGCTCGTCCTGTGTATTGCACTGCTTGCCAGCGGCTGTACACAAACCTCGGAGGAAACAACTTCTTCCACTGAGGTCAGCGAGCCTGTACAGAGCGTTTCTAATACCAACAATCCCAACCAACTTCATGAATATTCTGACTATGAACTGGATGCAAGCTATGATGAAAACAACTGTGCCATCATTACCCTCTCTGGTTCGGGAGCTTCCTCCAACGGAACAGGCGTTTCGGTCTCCGGAAGTGTTGTCACCATCACCAAGGAAAGAAGTTATCTGATCAGCGGTACGTTAGATGATGGCCAGATTGTTGTCGATGCCGACAAAACAGATTCTGTTCAGCTGATTCTGGATGGTGCATCCATTTCCTGCTCCAACAGCAGCGCTATTCTGGTTCGTCAAGCTGATAAAGTAAAAGTTACTCTCGCCTCTGGAAGCCAGAACAGTCTGTCCGATGCCGAAACCTATCTCTCTGGCGACGAAGACAATCCGGATGCTGCCTTATTCAGCAAGGATGACCTGATTATCAATGGAGATGGTCAGCTTAATATTACCGGAAACTATAAACACGGTATTGCAGGAAACGATGACCTTGTTATCACGGGCGGTACTTTCGAGATTACATCCAAAAGCCATGCTCTGCGCGGAAAAGATTCTGTTGTCATTTCGTCCGGCAACTTTACATTGACTTCGGAAAAGGACGGTATCCAGGCAAGCAACACAGAAGACAGTACAAAAGGCTGGGTACAGATTGACGGCGGTGATTTTCTCATCGTCTCGGATGGTGATGGTATCCAGGCTGAAACCGATCTTGTCATCAACGATGGCAACTTTACCATCACAAGTGGAGGCGGATCAGAAAATGGTCCGGAACACACCAGCAATATGATGGGCGGCAGAGGAATGGGAGGCGCAATGTCCCGACCAGACATGTCTCAAACCGATATGACCAGACCGGATGATGGCTCTGCTCCGCCGGAAGCTCCTTCCAACGAGAATGGTACTCCACCGGAAATCCCTTCTGATGCAGATTCTACACCGGCAGAATTAACCATTGGAGAAAGCACCGACACTTCTCAATTCCCAGCTTTTGACCCCGATGACTTCGATGATGCTTCTATTGATGATACGGAAAATACTGTCAGCACAAAAGGTATAAAAGCATCCAACAGTATAACGATAAACGGCGGCAACTTTACCATTGATTCTGCCGACGACTCGCTTCACTCTAACTATGAAATCAACATCAACGAGGGTTCCTTCCAGATCCAGACCGGAGATGATGGAATGCACGCTGACGCATATCTGAACATTTCGGGCGGCACCATCGACATCACCGAAAGTTATGAAGGTCTGGAAGCTGTTATCATTGATATTTCAGGCGGCACCATTCAGCTTGTTGCCAGCGATGATGGTGTCAATGCTGCCGGCGGAAATGATTTTGAGATGACAGAAGATGGTCTGGTGCTGAAATCGACTGATGAAACAACTGCTTCAGATCCTTCTCAGCAGACTGCACCGGATGCATCAGCCCCTCAGGAAAACACAACTTCTGAAAGCACCTCACAAACTACACAGGAAAAAAACTTTAACCGAGGTGGGGGTATGATGGCAGAAGAAAATACCCAACTGACTATCAGCGGCGGAAGCCTCACTGTGAATGCAGATGGAGATGGTCTGGACAGTAACGGCAATATCACCATCAGCGGAGGTAACGTTATTGTACTTGGTCCAACTTCAGGAGCAGACAGTGCTCTGGATTATGACGGTGATGCCTCAATCAGCGCAGGTACACTGGCAGCCCTTGGTGGCGTCGGCATGGCACAATCCATCGACTCTTCCTCTGACCAGGCAGTCTTAATGGTAACATGGGATCAAACCCAATCAGCTGGCACCCGCCTTACCTTATGTGACCAGAACGGCCAGATCATATTCTCTCTGCTGCCGGATAAAGATTATCAGACCGCTGTTATCAGCACTGATTCCATGACTGCATCACAGACCCTTACCCTGTATACCGGCGGCACAACCAACTCAGAAAGCCAGTTGATTACAATGGGAGAACTTTCTGACGGTACAAAACTGTGCGACGTCACCTTACAGGAAGGTTTGACCAGCATCTCGCAGGATGGCAGTGAACGAACCCAATCCTTTGGTGGAGGCGGTTTTAAAGGCGGTGGCGGCGGAAGAAAAGACTTTGCCGCAAATCCTCCATCTCAAAATAATGAAGAAGCTTCAACTCAGGAAAATACAACAGAATCTGAGGCTCAAGCTTCTTCTCAAAACAGTTAACTTATTATGATATCTCCTTGTGGGCACAATCAATCGTTTTATACTTCTCCTCGCTCTCCTTTTCTCCAGCTTTATTGTGCCCGCGTTATCCTTTCTTTTTAAAAAGTAAAAGCTCCCTTTTTGGGAGCTTTTACTTTTTTATCCTATTTGAGGTTCATTTAACTTTACCATGTGGATGTGGTCTTCCCACACACCGTTGATTTTCAGATACTTTCTTGCCAGCCCTTCTTCACAGAAACCGCATTTTTTCAGAACACCCAGCGATGCCTGATTGTGTGGCATAACATTTGCTTCGATTCGATGGAGTCCCAGCTCCTCAAAGGCAATCCGCACACACTCGTTGACCGCCTCGGTCATCAGACCCTGACGCAGATAATCCTTGTCCAAGCTGTATCCCAGAAAGCAGGACTCAAAGCATCCCCACACCACATTGTTAAGTGCAATCTTTCCGATAATCTTTTCCGGCTGTAAAGCGGGTGCCAGATAAAAGCGAAAACCAACCGCTTTGCAGATATTTTCTTCTTCCTGAATCAAAAGTTCTCTTTGTGTCTCTTCTGTAAAAAAGCTTTCGTCTCGCTGCGGTTCAAAGGCACGCAGAAACTCCCGATTTCGAAGATAATATTCTGCAATCCCTTTTGCAAGGGATGTTTCTGCCGGCAAAAGCAGGAGTCTTGGGGTCCGATAAAATTTTTTCATTGTTAGACCTCCCTTTTTTTCTGCTTTTTGCGGTATTCTGATGCCTGTGGTGTTTCCAAATAAACATCATACTGTTCGTACAGCCACTGTTCAATTGCCGCCATGCTTTCCTGTGTCATCGGAAACAATCTGGAAGCAATCAGGTCACTGTGTTCCAGATTCCATTCTCCATACCAGATCTGAACCCGGATTTCTTTCTCCTCTTTCTGGGGAGTCATTTTATAATTCATTCCATTCCGGCTTCCGGTCAACTTGTTTCCGCTGTCAAAATAGGTGATAGTCGGAATATAAAAGTCCTTTACCGAATAATCCATCTTATCTGCCTCCAAACAGCCTTGCCAGAGGGCTTACTGCCTTTCCAAGATTGTCAACCGCTTCGTTGAGTGCATTGATGTCGATTTTTTCCAAAACCTCCACCGCTTTTTTCAGTTCTTCCACACTTTCCTGCATCGCAGTCTGGCCCTCCTTAGTCAGGTCATTGACATTATTCATGAGCTCTTTTGGATTTCCCTCATTAATCTGTGCAATCACCTGCTGCGCCTGATCGACTGTTTCCTGCACCTGTGGCATCCATTCCTCGGTCTGAGCGGTAATTTTCTTCGCTTCGGAAAGTACCGATGCGCTTTTGGGAACAATGACAATCGCTGCGATAACTGCTACTGCCAGAACACCAGCTGCACATCCTGCTGTTATCTTCATCAGTTTTTCCATCAGCTGATTGTGTTCTTCCTGACGTTTGGTAAATCGGATAAATTCTTTTGCTTCGTTGTTTTCCTGCTCAACTGCTTCTTCCATATCTTTGATTTCAGCCAGTTTTCCCATCGCTGCCTTCCTTTCTGTCACAAACATAATATTCTTTTTCTTCCTTAGTATACTATATCAGTCTGTGTTAGAATATAGACCATCGGTAAATTTTTCTAAAAATTTCTATTATAGCTTATATTACTATTGCATAAGCTGCTTATGCTGATTATGCTGCCTTTTCTGTTTTTTCCTTCGGAACAATCAGGTTGAGCACAATTGCGCTGACTGCCACGATGCTGACTTCGGATTTGCCAAAGATATCGGTCATCCACTGTGGGAAACCAGCAAATACGCCCGCTGTCTGCGGGATACCGATTGCCAGTGCAATCGAAAGTCCTGCGATAAAGACGCTTCGTGGGCTTAATCCTTCTCTGGAAAGCATACGGACACCGGTCATGGCAATGCTTGCAAAAACAGTGATGGTTGCACCGCCCAGTACCGGCTGTGGAATGGTTGTCAGGATCAGTGCGAATTTCGGCATCAGTGCTGCCAGAGCCACGATACCTGCTGCAAGGGAGAAGACAGTTCGGTTGATTACTTTGGTTGTGGTAACGATACCGACGTTCTGTCCTGCGGTCGCAACTGGAGAACCTCCCAGAAAACCGCCGATCATGCTGGCAATGTTGTTTGCGATAACACCGCCGGAAATTTCTTGAAAGCTTGCGTTGCGGTCAAATGCACCGTTTGCACTGGCTTCCAGCTGTCCCATATCCTGCACTGCATTGACAACAAATACAATCCCCAATGCAATCATCGCACTTGGCTGGAAGTCCAAACCAAAATGCAGAACCTGTGGGAGCTGGAACCATGCAGCTTCCCCGATCCCGTCAAAATGAATCAGTCCCATCGCAAGTGCGGACAGGTAACCCACAATCATACCAATCAGGGTGGAAGAGGCTTTGATCATTCCCTTTCCAAACTGTCCGCAGATAATAACTGTAATCAGGGTAATCATAGCAAGCAACCAGTTCTGCATGCTTCCATAATCTGCCGCTGTTTTAACACCACCTGCCATATAATTGACTGCCGTATCATACAGCGAAATACCGATGGTAACAACAACGCTTCCTGTGACAATCGGTGGAAACAGCTTGCGGATATACTTAAAGAAAATGCCGACAATAATGCCCATCGCCGCGCCGAATACCTGAGCACCCAGCATTGCAGCAATACCATACTGTCCAACAATTGAGCTTAAAGTCGGCAGAAATGCAAATCCACTGCCGATCATGACCGGCAATCCACTTCCAACCAGACCTTTGAGCGGATAGTGCTGCAAAAAGATTGCGATTGCAGCACCCAAAAGCGATGCCTGAATCATGACAATCTGTTCACTGCCAGAGATTCCTCCCGCACCTGCGACCAGCATCGGCATCGAGATACAGCCAACTACCATCGCTACTACGTGCTGAAGTGCCATCGGAACTGCCTGTCCAAGAGACACCTTTCCCTTTGGGCTGTAAAGTCCCTCTTTGTTGTTTTCCTTTTTCATACTTTCGTTCATATTTTCTCTCTTTCTCTATATCTTTTATTCTTTTTCAAAATCGTCCAGATCAAAGCAGACAGCATCTGTTCGGGAACGAATCGCACCAATCAGCGCTGTATCCTTTTTCCGTAACACTGCCGCTACCCTTTTCTGATCAAATAAACTAAGCAGCGCTCTGCAATAAGCAGGACTTGCGTTTTCCAAAAATCCTACCTCGTCAATTACCGCCCAACACCCGGAAGCGGATTTTGCGTGTTCTATTGCCTGCACACCAAAATGATCCAGTACCTCTGCTTTTACCTTTGGTCCCCTTCCGGGAACAAAACCTTCTGCAATAGCCTGCTGCTGCCCATCAGAGCGATCTTCCAGAATAATCTGACTTGGTGTTCCATCCCCGTTCCTTAGGGCAAAGGAACGTATCCCTGCCTGTTCTCCTCCGGGAAGCATATCTTCTTTCAGCAACCGTTCCAAAAGGGTTGTTTTGCCGCTTCCCCTGCTTCCAGTAATCAGGATATGGGCGTTTCCTTGTCTAATCTCCTTACAGATCTCCTGCCATACCTCTTTTCTGCTCTGTGCCATCTACCAGTTGCTCCAATCACAACCTTTGGAGAGCATCTGGGCAATCTTTTCCAAAGCGTTCTGTTCCAACTCGCTGTAACGGTCAAACTCGTAGCTGTCCAGATCGATGACTCCAATCACTTCGTCATTTAAGAAAATTGGAACAACGATCTCGGAGTTGGAACCTCCATCACAGGCGATATGTCCCGGGAACTCATGGACATTCGGCACAAGCTGTGTTTTTTTCTGGGAAACAGCAGTTCCGCAGACACCGCTTCCTACCTTGATTCGGCGGCAGGCAGGTTTTCCACAGAATGGACCAAGGACCAGCTCGCCGTTTTTCATCCGGTAAAATCCAGCCCAGCTGACATCTTTCCAGATTTCAAAAATCGCTGCCGCTGTATTTGCCATATTGGTAACGCAGTCTGTTTCTTCCGCAATCAGAGCACGCACCCGCATTACTGCCCACTGGCAGGCTTCTTCCCTGGTTTGAATGTTCGGCATTTTTACTTCCATATCCATAACCTCACTTTTCGGTTGTTTTCTTTACTTTTATCATAATCGAAAAAAGGGGGTATTGTCAAACAAAAAAGGCCCGGAGTGCTGCTCCGAGCCTTTTTTATCATATTACTTGCACAGTTTGCAAACTTCGTCTACGATGTTTGCTGCGCGCAGACCAAACTCGGTGATAAGATCGCCGCCAGGACCGGAGTGACCGAATTCATCATGTACACCCATCTTAACTACCTTGCAGTTTAAGCCGTTTTCACAAACTGCTGCACAAACAGCGTCGCCAAGACCACCGATAACCGAATGTTCTTCTACGGTGATGATCTTTCCGGTTTCTGCTGCTGCCTTGCAGATCAGCTCTTCATCCAGTGGTTTGATGGTGTGGATGTTGATGATGCGGGCATCAATGCCTTTTTCTTCCAGCAATTTGCCAGCTTCGATTGCTTCTGCTACCATCAGGCCGGTTGCCACAACAGTGACATCTTTACCTTCACGCAGAACAATTCCTTTACCCAGTTCAAAATGATAGTTTTCCGGATCATTGAATACTGGAACTGCCATTCTGCCAAAACGCAGATAAACCGGACCAACATATTCAACTGCTGCGCGGACTGCTGCTCTTGCTTCTACGTCGTCAGCAGGGTTGATCACTACCATACCTGGAATACTTCTCATCAGCGCGATATCTTCGCAACACTGATGGGTAGCACCATCTTCACCAACCGAGATACCTGCATGAGTAGCACCGATCTTTACGTTCAGGTGTGGATAACCGATCGAGTTTCTTACCTGCTCAAAAGCTCTTCCTGCTGCAAACATTGCAAAAGAACTTGCAAATGGAATCATGCCTGCTGCTGCAAGACCTGCTGCAACACCCATCATATTTCCTTCTGCGATACCACAGTCAATAAAGCGTTCCGGACATACCTTTTTAAAGTTTGCTGTTTTGGTTGCTCCTGCAAGGTCTGCGTCGAGCACTACCAGATTTGGATATTCCGATGCAAGCTCAGCCAGTGTAGCTCCATAGCTTTCGCGAGTTGCAACCTTTTTGATCTCTGCCATTATTTTGATCCCTTTCCTTTCCCGATTACTTTGTAAGACCAGCAAGCTGTTCCTGAAGCTCGTTCATTGCAACTTCGTACTGCTCATCGTTTGGAGCAGTTCCATGCCAGGATGCTTTGTTTTCCATAAAGGAAACGCCCTTACCTTTTACAGTTTTTGCAATGATTGCGGTTGGTTTGCCCTTTACAGTACGTGCTTCGTTGTAAGCGGACTCGATCTGATCAAAATCATGTCCATCAATATTGATAACGTGGAAACCGAATGCCTTGAATTTTTCATCAATCGGGTATGGGGACATAACGTCCTCGATGCTGCCATCGATCTGCAGGCCGTTATTATCTACGAGGATACACAGGTTGTCCAGATTATAATGAGAAGCAAACATAGCAGCTTCCCAAACCTGACCTTCCTGAATCTCGCCATCGCCCAAAACAGCGTAGACACGATAGTCTGCACCGGTCAGTTTTGCTGCCTTTGCCATACCGCATGCAGCCGAAATGCCCTGTCCCAGAGAACCGGAGGACATATCTACACCCGGAATTTTCTTCATATCAGGATGTCCCTGCAGGCGGGAGCCGATTTTACGCAGAGTCTTTAACTCTTCCACTGGGAAAAAGCCCTTGTGTGCCAAAGTTGCATACAGTGCCGGTGCAATGTGACCTTTGGAAAGGACAAAACGATCGCGATCTGGTTTTGCCGGATTTTGAGGATCAACATTCATCTCTGCAAAGTAGAGATAGGTCAGGATATCTGCTGCGGAAAGAGAACCACCCGGATGTCCGGATTTTGCATTGTGGGTTCCCTCAATGATACCCATGCGGACTTTGCATGCTGTGATCGACAGCTCTTTTTTGAGGTTGCTGTTCATGTTGTGGAATCATTCCTTTCAGTTGCTTTGTATTCTCATACAATCTTAAAGAGTGTATTTTTGTTCCAAACGATAAATAAAATCGGCTACAGCTCCATTTTCGCACGAATCGACAATAAAATCAACCTCTTTTTGAAGATTTTCGTCTCCATTTTGAGGGGTCGCCGAAAAATCTGCCAGAAGAAGCATGGATTCGTCATTCTCTCTATCTCCAATGGCTGCTGTTTTCGCAAGGTTCAGGGAGTTTTGAATCATCTTCATTCCTTTTCCCTTATCCACGCCATCTGCAACCAGTTCCAGATAAAAGGCATCGCTCTGTACCGGATAAAATCCCTCGGGATTTTGTTCCTCGATATATTTTCTTACGGTCGGGATCTGCTCCGGCGGAACGATCAAAACGACCTTGTGCCACTGCTGCGGACCTTCCTGCTCCGAATAGGTTTTGCAGCAATCCTCTCTCTGGTACATATCGCGGCGCTGTGCCACTCCTTCGATGGATTCATCGCCCCAGCGAATTACCCAGTAATTATCCGGCTCTACCAACATAGCTCCAATCTGGGAAAAGCGCTCCAGCAAAGAAAAAACAAATTCTTTTACATGAAGCGGAAGTTGTGCCTCAAACAAAACTTCCCCTGTTATCGGGGAATAGATGTATCCTCCGTTGATGGTAATAATTGGTGCATTCACCTGAATCTGTGGCAGAATTTCTCCCAAGGCACATTTGGGTCTGCCGGTACACAGAGTAAAGGTTCCGCCCAGCTGCTGAAAGTGTGCAATGGCATCAAGATTTTTCTGTGGCACTTTGCTCAGCTCGGTCAGCGTACCATCAATATCAGAGACCAGAAGAAGGTCATGAAAGACAGAATTATTCATCGGAATCGTCCTCCTCTTTTGGTTTTAGTGTCTTTAAAAATCCGGTAAAATATTCCGGAAGCGGCGATTCAAAATAAAGGTGTTCTCCGGTGATCGGATGGTCAAATCCCAGTGCTCTGGCATGCAGGCACTGTCCATTCAATCGTTTGATGGCTTTCTTCGGCCCATATACCTCATCCCCTGCAACCGGATAGCCCAGATAGGACAGATGAACGCGAATCTGATGGGTACGCCCTGTTTCCAATTTGCAGCGCAGATGGGTAAATCCATCATAACGGCGGATGACCTGATAGTGTGTAACCGCTTCTTTTGCCCCAATCAGGCTTCCATCCGGCTGTCGGCAATCGTTTCGTACTGCCATCTTTTTGCGTTCCTTGGCACTTCTGCCGATCGGAAGATCGATGGTTCCCTCTTCCTCTTTAACATTTCCGTAAACTACCGTTTCATAAAAACGGTCGACGGTATGCGCCTGGATCTGCTGGCTTAATCCCCGGTAAGTTTCATCGTCCTTTGCACAGACCAAAAGCCCGCTGGTATCCTTATCGATACGATGCACGATTCCCTGCCGTTCTATTCCGTTGCAGGTTGCAAGCTTTCCATCACAGTGATAGAGAAGCGCATTAACCAATGTATCCTCTTCGTTTCCTGCTCCCGGATGGACCACCATATCTTTGGGCTTATTGACGACCAGGAGATGTTCATCCTCATATACAATATCCAGTGGAATATTGCTTGGTTTTGGCTCACAGACAGGATGCAGCACTGCTTCCCAGTCAATCTCTCCATCTGCGTCCTCAGCTGATTCGGGCAGGATGACAAAAATGCTCATTCCAGATTTGAGCTTATCATTTTTACCTGCCTGTTTCTCTCCGATTTTCACAAAACCCTGCGTAATCCATTTCTGCGCCTGGCTCCGGCTCATCCCCGGAATGGATTCCTGCAAAAACTTATCGATTCGCTCTCCGTTTTGCTGCTCTTCTACCGGCAGACAAAGAGGGCTACTCATATTTTTTGACCTCCTGACGAATCTCGAAGCGATGATGCTCTTTTCGCTCAATAAACAGAATATAGATCAGCAGCAGCCCTGTTCCGCAGCAGACGCAGATATCCGCTACGTTAAAGACAGGAAAGTTAATCAAACGAAAATCAAACAGGTCCACAACATAACCGCCTGTGCGGAAAATACGATCAATCAGGTTGCCAAGACCACCTGCCAGAATCAGGCTCCAGCTGGATACCAGCCATGGGGAACGGATCTTCTGCATCAAAAGCAGAATCAAAATCAAAACCAGCAAAATCGAGGTACCCAATACAAGCAGGATTCTTTGATTTTGCAGTGTGCTGAATGCTGCACCAAAGTTCTGCACATAGGTCAGGTGGAAAACGCCTGGAATCAGCGCGATGGTATCGACCTGACTGAGCGAGCTTTCTGCCCAGAATTTTACAAATTGATCGGCTGCAACAAGCAGCGCTGCAATTCCCAACCAGATATAGTTTAACATAGGATTCCTCCCTTCATTCCTGTTCAAACATCCTCTGCTACAACACAAAAAGCGGTGCAGGAAGATCTGTTTCCTGCACCGCAGTATCAATCTTAGCCTATAATAGCTGCACAACGTGCACAGAGGGTTGGATGTTTTTCATCTTTGCCAACTGTATCGCTGTAAGCCCAGCAGCGTTCACATTTTTCGCCGTGTGCTTTGGAAACGGTTACCTGAAGACCTTCTACCTCTCCGGTAGCAGCAGCAACTTCACCTTTTTCCAGAACAACCTGGCTTACGATGAATACTGGCTCCAGAACTGCCTCATTTGCTTTGAGGAAGTCATACAGTTCGCCGTCAGCTTTCAGTGTCAGCATTGCTTCCAGAGATTTACCGATTACTTTCTGGTTTCTTGCATTCTCCAGTGCTTTGTTGACGTCATCGCGGATATTGCGGATTCGCTCCCATTTTGCCATAAATTCAGCAGTTTCATCACCTTTGCTGCCTTTTGGCATTTCGTTGAATACGCAAGCTTCCGGATTGTGATCTTTGGATTTTGGCAGGTTAGCCCAGATCTCTTCGCAGGTGAATGCAAGGATTGGAGCAAATACCAGAGTCATATCGCGCAGGATGCGGTAGATAGCGGTCTGAGCTGCACATCTGGATACAGAGTCTGGTTTTTCAACATACAGTCTGTCCTTGATGATATCCAGATAGAAGTTGGACAGGTCAATGGTGCAGAAGTTGCGGATTGCATAATAAACCAGATGGAACTCAAACTCATCATAAGCTTCGTTGCATTCTTTTGCAACCTCATCCATTCTTGCCAGAGCCCAGCGATCCAGTTCTTCCAGCTGATCGTCCGAAACAGAATCGGTATCCGGGTTAAAGTCATAAAGGTTACCCAGAATATAACGTGCGGTGTTACGGATCTTTCTGTAAACTTCAGAAAGCTGTTTTAAGATATCGTTGGAAACGCGGATATCTGCATGATAGTCAGAAGAAGCAACCCACAGACGCAGGATGTCTGCACCGAATTTTTCAGTGATTTCTTCCGGTGCAATACCGTTGCCCAGAGATTTGTGCATGGTCTTGCCCTGTGCGTCAACAACCCAGCCATGGGTGCAGACTGCCTTGTATGGAGCAACACCTTTCCATGCAACAGAGGTCAGCAGCGAGGACTGGAACCAGCCTCTGTACTGGTCAGCACCTTCCAGATAAAGGTCAGCTGGCCATCTGAGATTATCTCTGCCCATCAGAACTGCTGCGTGAGAAGAACCGGAATCGAACCATACGTCCATGATATCGGTTTCTTTTCTGAATTTTTCACAGCCGCACTTCTTACATTTTGTACCTGCTGGCAGGATTTCATTTGCTTCATGGGTCCACCATGCATCGGAGCCTTCTTTGCGGAACAGGTCAGATACTGCTTTGATGGAAGCGTCGTCAATGTGGAACTCACCGCATTCTTCGCAGTAGAAGATCGGGATTGGAACACCCCACAGTCTCTGACGGGAGATACACCAGTCGGAGCGGTCGGTTACCATGTTCTTGATGCGGCCTTCGCCCCAGGAAGGAATCCATTTGATGCCTTCAATTGCTTTTACTGCATCTGCTTTAAAGTCATCAACCGAGCAGAACCACTGTTCTGTTGCACGATAGATGATTGGATGTTTACATCTCCAGCAGTGTGGATACTGATGGACAATCTTCTGAACCGCAAACATGTTTCCGGTTTCTTCCAGTTTCTTTGCGATTGCTTTATTTGCATCATCGGTCTTGAGTCCTGCAAATTCGCCGGCTTCCTTGGTCAGGCGGCCTTCGTTGTCAACAGGAACGACGATGGAAATTTCAGGATAATGGTTAACGCAGACTTCAAAGTCCTCTACACCGTGTCCAGGAGCGGTATGAACGCATCCTGTACCGGAATCCAGTGTAACGTGATCGCCGACAATAACCAGAGAATCACGATCAAGGAATGGATGCTGGCAAACGATGTACTCCAGATCTTTACCAGTTACCGAACCGATCAGTTCATAATCACTGATGGATGCAGCTTCCATTGCAGCAGGAGCAAGCTCTTTTGCCATGATGTAGTATTCGCCGTTTGCTTTTACTGCGCAGTATTCATAGTCAGGACCAAGGCAGATTGCCATGTTGCCCGGCAGAGTCCAGGTAGTTGTGGTCCAGATTACAAAGAAGGTCTTTGCAGGATCAACGCCCAGAGCAGCCAGTTTACCTTTGTCATCTTTTACTGCAAATTTTACATAGATGGAGAAGCAAGGATCTTCTTCGTACTCAATTTCAGCTTCTGCCAGTGCAGTGTTACAGTCAGGGCACCAGTAAACTGGTTTGAGGCCCTTGTAAACATAGCCTTTCTGAGCCATGTTTCCGAAGATTTCGATCTGTTTTGCCTCAAATTCCGGTTTGAGAGTCATGTATGGGTTGTCCCATTCACCCAGAATACCCAGACGTTTAAACTGTGTTCTCTGAGTATCCAGATAGTGCAGTGCAAATTCTTTACAGATCTTTCTCAGTTCAACAGGGCTGATATCGCTGGTAACGCCAGCTTTCTTTCTTGCTTTCAGCTCAATTGGCAGACCGTGGGTATCCCATCCTGGAACGTATGGAGCCTGATATCCGCTCATATTTTTCTGGCGGATGATAAAGTCCTTGAGCACCTTGTTGAGTGCGGTTCCAAGATGAATATCGCCATTTGCATACGGAGGGCCATCGTGCAGAATATACTGCGGTTTACCCTCGTTGTTTTTGATCATTTTATCGTACAGTTTCTTTTCTTCCCATTCTTCCACCCATGCAGGTTCACGCTGTGGCAGCGCACCTCTCATGTTAAACTCCGTTACCGGCAGATTCAGGGTATTGTTATAATCCTGAGCCATGAACATTCTCTCCTCTTATTTTTTATAAAACCCAGTAAAATCTGGAAATCTTATCGATGTTTCTTTCTGGAAAACAGTCCGCTGCCATTTTTAGCTGTGCTGTCACGCTCCACATCAAATCCTTCACCGAATTTGAGTGGACCGAATTTGGATTCCGGCGCGGAAGATGATGCTCCGCCAAATGGAGAATATCCCTGCGAAGGCTGTGTCCGCTGCGGATGCTGTGCTGCTGGAGCAGGTGCATTTCTTGCTCCCACTGCTGCAAAGGAGGTTGTCTCCTCCATGTTATCCAGCGCTGATGTAAAATCAATCATGCTCTCTTCTGTTCCAAATCCGTTTTCCTGAGGTACTGCTTCAGATTTTTCCAGCTGTGCTGCTGGTTCTGTGTTCTCCAGTTCCTCGGTCATTGGCTCCTGACGGGAGGTTTCCGGACGGCTCTGTTCCTGCTGCGGATTTTCTTTTGGTTCCTCATCGTCATATTCCGGAAGCGCACTGATCATTTCCAGATGCTGTCTGTACAAGGTCAGCAATCTGTTTTTAAACTTGGTAACTTCCTTCTGCATCTTAATCAGAGCCATCTGTTCCTTTTCGATGCTCTTCTGTGCATTTTCCAAAATTCGGTCTGCCTTATCCTTTGCTTCCCGAACAATATAATCTGCTTTTGCCTTGGATTCACGGATTACGCTGTCGCCCAGCTTCTGTGCACCAATCAAAGCACTGCGCAGACTGTCTTCGTCCTCGCGATACTGCTCGACCTTATCCGCCAGAACCTCAATCTTTTGTTCCAGTTCTTCCTTTTCAGCCAGAAGTTTTGCATATTCTGCCGCTACCTGCTGCAAAAATATCTCTACTTCATCCTGCTTGTAGCCGCCCATCTGTTTGTCAAAACGTCTGGAGGCAATTGTCTCCGGAGTCAACATACAAGATACCTCCCTTTTGCCGGTTTTATCGTATCGAGGGTTTTCCTCTGTATTTTTCTAAACATATTTCCCGATGGTCAGGTGAATTCTTCCCTTCTTGCTTAAGGAACCGACCTGTGTTAAAACAAATCGCCCATAGCCACGGATAGAAAGAATATCTCCTTCTTTTACTTCCCGGGAGATTTTTGTCTCTTCAAAAAAGTTCAGGTTAACAAGCCCGCTTTCAATCAGGCCCGCACTTTTTTCACGGCTTGCATTGATTGCCAGCGAAACTATACAGTCCAACCGAAAAGAGCTTACCGTTCCGCTTTGATATTCCAGACGGTACGCTTTCGGCAAAGGACCGGTATATCCCTGTTCTTTTTTAATGCCAGCCTTTCCCACCCTTTCCAGCTCAGATAAAATAATCTGCTGGGCTGTCTGGGTGCAAAAGATCACCGCAAAATCTTCTGCGGTTAAAATTTCTCCAATCAGCTCCCGCTTGATATTCAGTCCCATCAAAGAACCTAAAATATCCCGATGGGTCAGTGCATCCTGTTTACGATAAAAAAGCGCAACTGTACTAATTGGAAACTGTTCTTTCCAGATGGAAACATCCATCCCCAAATCAAGAGAAAGATAATCAGGAAACAATCCCAGCATTCGTCTTCCAACTGCTTTTGTGACAGAAGGTTCTTCCTCCTGGTCAAATCCTGTCCAGAAGAAAAACTGATTTTGAGGAAAAGAGATCTCCCTCAAAACTCTTTTTGCCAAAGCTTGTTCCCGTTCATCAAAAAAACGGCTAAAGCACGGCAGGTTGTCTCGCTGCACCTGCCGTGCCATATCCTCAATTCGTGCGCAAAAAAGCCTGTCAGCTTCCATGCGCGGTGTTTGTCCGGCGCGGTTCATCTATTAAAAGATTACGCCGTTATTTTCCAGCTCATCGAGCAGGTCGCCCATAATGTCAACATTATATGGGGTAATGATGTATGTATTGTTTGCTACACGCTTCATCTGTCCGTTGTTGGCATATGCCACTCCGCAAAGAAAATCGATCAGTCGTCTGGAAACATCCTTGCTGGTCTGCTCCAGATTCAGAACAACTGTCTTTTTGGCGTTGAGGTGATCTGCGATAGACGCCGCATCTTCATAGCGTTCTGGTTTTACCAGTACAACCGCCAGCTGGGTTGTTGCATGGATGTTAACAACCTTGTTGTGTTTGCGGTCAGAAGAAAGAGATGGGCTTGGCATCTGCTCCTCTTCTTCCTGTTCCACATTTCCTGCCTGCATGTCGTCATCATACTCGCTGTCATAATCGTTTTCCGGAATTCCGATCAGATTTCTCAATGTGTCCCTCAGTGCCATAATCTTACTTAACTCCTTTTATAATTCCTTTGTCCAAACATTGCTGTGCCAATACGAACAATGTTCGAACCGTATCTTACTGCTGTTGGATAATCAGCAGACATACCCATAGACAAAATTTCCATATTGATATTATCATATTTTTTTTGCTTTATGTCAATAAAGAGTTGGCTCATTCGGGAAAAATATTGCGAAACTTCTTCTTTATTTTCGCATACCGGCGGAATTGTCATCATTCCGCGGACACGAACGTGTTCTAATTTAGCAATTTCTTCCAATAAATGCTCAACTTCCTCGGGGAAAATGCCTGTCTTGTTTTCTTCTCTACCGATATTGACCTCGATGAGTACATCCATCACCTTATCGATTGCAGCACAATGCTTGTCAATCTCTTTTGCAAGTTTGATGCTGTCTACCGATTCGATCATGCAAACCTTATCCACAATTTGTTTTACCTTGTTGGTCTGAAGGTGTCCGATAAAATGGATCGAAACGCCTTCTTTGTGATAGCTGTCATATTTGGAACAGAGTTCCTGCGCTTTGTTTTCACCAAGGAGCGTAATTCCCTGTTCGATTGCTGCATTAACCAATACTGGGTCAACCGTTTTGGTCACAGCCATCACCTGTACATCATCCGGATTACGTCCGGCTGACACAGCTGCCTGCCGAACCTCTTCCATAATGTGCTGTACATTCTGCTTTACTTCCTGTTCTGAAAGAACATTTTCTGAAAGAACATTTTCATTAAGAGCTTGCATTGCTTGATTCCACTCCTTTTACGGTATCTTCATCCAAAAGTACGCCATCTTTCATCTCGATGCCGCCGCTTTCCGTTATTACCATGTCCAGGCGATTGAGCGTATGCTGATCGTCCGTTCCTGCTCTTGGTTCACACAGGATGTAGTTGCCGTTATCTTTGATAATCTCAATTGGTTTAAAACGAATTGTTGTTTTATCCAGAACATAAACTCCTGGTATATTCTGTTCATGATAAAGTGCCTTCGAGCTGATGCGCAATCCGGAATAGGTGGTGAAGATAATATCCACACTCTGCTTACGTACATTGAGCAGCTGATCGGTAATATCTTTACACTCAAAAATAATGACGGAATTTTTTCTTTCCTCATCCGGTATAATGTTCACCACTTTTGCCGCGACTGTTTGTCCGTTTGCAAACTTAAAGTCAATCTTTACATTATCATCAATCTCAAATTTTTGTGCCTGCGAATTTTCCAGGTCAACTCCCAGATACCACACATGGGTCTTGACAATTTTTCCTACGGTATTCCCAGTGGCCTGCGGCTGCTGACTAACAATCTGCTGATAACCTGCATAATCAATGTCTTCCAGCGCTTCAGAGGTCAGGATTGATTCGTATCCATCCACCTCTTTGCAGAAATATCCTGCTGCCGGCGCATCAATTGAAACACCTTTTTCCTTTTGCTTTGCCTTTTGCAGATATGCAATTTCTGAGTTTAACTGGGTAATTCTCTCTGCAAAGGTATCCTCTTCACCCAATGCAATCTTCTTTCGGTTGAGCAGACTGACAAACTCTTCCTTTTGTTCGGCAATTCCTTCCACGACACCATCTGCTGCAAAGTCAACAATCTTTCCGGCCTGATCATTGATCTGGCTGGAAAGATTTGTAACCGCAGAATAACGGGTCGCTTTTACCGTTTGCGCCTTGCTCAAAGATTCCAGCTCCTGCTGAAGCTGCTCAATCTGATTATTGACCATGGAAACGGTTTTGTCCTGATAGACTGCCGCTACCTGCTGATTTTTTGCTACCTCTTCCCCGTCCGCATAGTTATACACGGTCACACCGCTTGTCGTCTGCGGGATGATTTCTTCACTGCGAAAAACCGTTGCTTCGGCACGAACGAAATCATAAATGGTGTCGTCCAGCACCTGCTCTGTTCTCAGCTTAATATTTGCAAATCCCCACAGCTGACTTCCGATATAAACCAGAAGAAAAACGGCAAAGCCAACCGCAAAATATTGTCCGCTTTTCTTGCTTTTTCTTCGATAACCTGCCATTTGCGTCCTCCCGTGTCCGCAGTTGTGCTATTCCTGGGTTTCTTCCTTATCGTCCTGTGCTTCCTGCACTTCCGGTCCGTCCATCAGTTTGACCGGTCTGACCGGTGTGATGGTAGAAACAGCATTCTTGTAGACAAGGTTTTGCCGTCCCTCATTTTCAATAATGATGGTAAAGCTGTCAAACCCCTTAACCGTTCCGCGAAGCTGGAATCCATTAATGAGGTAAACGGTTACCATCGTTTTGTCTTTGCGAATCTGGTTTAAAAAGATATCCTGTAAATTAAGCATAATTTGACCTCCCTTGTCATTATAGTCCGTTTCCTGTTTATATTTTGTCGTGTTGTGGCATACTGCGCCAAAAATACCACTTATTTTCCGGATGTCAATCCTAACATCTGCTCTGCCAGCTGCGCCATCTGTTGGTACATCTCTTCCCTGTCAGAATAATCCTCTGCAAAGAACCAATGATAGCGCTCATCCCGTCGAAACCAGGTCAGCTGACGCTTTGCATAGCGTCTGGACTCCTGGCGGATATGTTCACATGCCTGCTCGAGCGTCTCTTCTCCTGCAAGATATGCCCCCATTTCCTTGTATCCAATCGCCTGAAAGCTTGTTTTTCCATAGCCGTTTTCCAAAAGCCACCTTGCTTCCTGTTCGATACCGTCCTCCACCATTTTTGTCACACGCAGATTGATGCGGTCATACAGCTTTTGACGGTCATGAAAACTCAGTGCCATCATACACAGCTGATAGGGGGATGGTTTTGTTCTGGAAAGTTCCTGATGCTTTGAAATCGGAATACCGGTGGTGTGATAAACTTCCAGCGCTCTTGCGACCCTTCCGATATTGTTTGGGTGAATCTTTTCTGCCGCCTGCGGGTCGACCTGGTTTAATCTGTCCCACAATGCCTGCGGGCCATTTTCTTTGGCAAACTGCTGATATTCTTCCCTCAGCTTTGTATCGCTGTCTGATTGAGAAAACTCGATGTTATCGATCAGGGAGCTGATATATAATCCGGTACCGCCGACTAGAATCGGCAACTTTCCACACCCTGTTATTTCCTCTATCTTCTGTTTTGCAAGCTGTACATAATCTGCAACGGAAAAGGTCTCGGAAGGTTCGAGGAAATCAATCAGATGATGCGGAATTCCTTCCATCTCTTCCGGAATCGGTTTTGCAGTTCCTACGGTCAGGTATTTGTAAATCTGCATTGAGTCTGCAGAAATAACCTCGCCATCTAACAGCTGAGCAAGCCTCACACCTGCCGCTGTTTTTCCCGAAGCGGTCGGACCTGCAACCACGACCAGCGGTATTTTCTGTTCCATCATGAATCCTTTTGCTCCTCTTTTCTGTCTTTTATCCCAAACGTCCAAACATTCGCTCAATTTCCCGCTTGGAGATTGCTTTTGCCACCGGACGTCCATGCGGACAGTAGCGTGCATCTTCATCCGTTTGAAGCATCTTTACGATCTCCCACAATTCCGGCACGGTGTTTTTATCGTTTGCCCGAATGGCACTCTTGCAGGCAACCGAATGAAGCAGCTCATCCAACGCCTGAGGTGTCAGATCTTTTTTGTTTTTGGCAAGATTGTGAGCGGTCTGTTCGATGATTTCCTGAAGCTGGCTTCCCAGCATCATGACCGGCACCTCACGAACCATCAGGTCTCCGTCGCCAAAATCTTCTACTAAAAATCCCGCCTGAGAAAACAGTTCGATGTTCTGCGCTGCAGCCTGATAATCTTCCCGGCTTAAATGAACCATCACCGGTTCGAGCAGAATCTGGCGATCCTCCACAAACTTTTGTTCTTTGAGTCGGTTAAAAATCAGTCTTTCATGTGCTGCATGCTTATCGACCAGAATCATCTGTTCTCCATCTTCCAGCACAAGATAGGTTCCAAGCACCTCACCAACCAGACGAAGTTTGCTTTGCTCTGATTGAGGCTCTGCTCTGACCGACTCCGGTTTGGGATCAGCTTTTATTTCCTGACAGGATTCCTGTTTTTCTGTTTGTTTTTTTATATTCTGGAAAGTTTGTTCCGGTTTAGGAGAAACTACGTTTTTTTCTTCTTTTTGCGTCGAATCGCGCAGCTTTGTTTCACAGTTTTTCACATTTTCGTTTGATTTAAATTCAAACATTTTATGTGATAACGTGTCTTTTTTAGCCAAAACTTGTTCTTTCGGAAAATGTGGTTCTTCCACCAGATAGAGCGGATTTTCCTTTTCCCACCGAACTGTCTGCGGATCATGATCCTGAAAGGTGAGCGGCACATCCTTGATCTGCTTTTCTGCTTTTGGTGCAGCAGGCATCTTCTGTTTTGGCTCAGGCTGCTGTGTCATGCGGCGATATTCCTGCGCGCTCATCCGTGTTGGAACATTCTCTTTCTGCGCCTTCCACACTGCCTGCTCCAGTCCAGTCTGTTCTACCTGCGGCTGGCGCTGCAAGTCAAAGACGGTCATCTGTTTTTTAGCAGCAAACGCCGGTTTTGCAAGCGGCGTTCTGTCATCTTTTGCAAGAGTATTCTTTACCCCGTAGTATACGGCATCAAAGACTGGACGTTCGTTTGTAAAGCGGACCTCAATCTTTGCCGGATGAACATTGATATCGGTTTCTGTGTAAGGGATGGATAGATTTAAGACACATGCCGGAAATTTTCCTACCATGATAGAGTGTTTGTATGCCTCTTCCAAAGCCGCCCTTGCCGTCATGCTTTTGACATAACGTCCATTGACAAAAAAAGTCTGCATCGTTCTGTTGGAGCGGCTGGCGGACGGAAGGGTGATATAACCGGTTACATGAATCGAGTCCTGCGTATAATCTACCTCCACCAGATCTTTGGTAAAATCCTTTCCAAAGACAGCATGGATGGCGGAAAGCAGTCTTCCGTCTCCCGGTGTATGCAGGCGGGTCTGACCTTCACGAATCAGCTGAAATGAGATTTCCGGATGGGAAAGGGCAATCCTTTCGACAACCGCCGCTACAGAGTTTCCTTCCTGCACATCCTTCTTTAAGAATTTCATGCGGGCAGGGGTGTTATAAAACAAATCCATGACCTTGATGGTGGTGCCTGCCGGACATCCAGCCGGTGTCATCTCTCCCGGCTGGCCTCCCTCGCCGCGATAGCAGGTTCCCTCATCGGTTCCCTGCTTTCTGGTCAGCACCTCCACGCGAGATACAGCATGGATGGAAGCCATTGCTTCCCCACGAAAGCCCAGCGTTGCGATTCGGCTCAAATCCTCCTGCGTGCGCACCTTGCTGGTCGCGTGGCGCAGAAACATCATCGGCACATCATCCGGCTCAATCCCGCTGCCATTGTCGCTGACACGGATCAGCGTAACGCCGCCATGCCGGATCTCCACTGTAATTTTGGAAGCTCCTGCATCAATCGAGTTTTCTACCAGCTCCTTCACCACCGATGACGGCCGTTCGACTACCTCACCGGCTGCAATCAGCTGCGAAACTTCCTTATCCAAAAGCTTGATTACGCCCATCTTTGTCAGCTCCTTTCCAACTGTAAATTTGATATTAGCCTTTGTTTATTTCCCTGCACTCGGTGCGGCCCATCAGATAATCCAAAGAAACATTAAAGAAATCTGCAATATCCACCATGGTGATAGCATGGGGATACAGTTTTCCTTCCTCATAGTCCTGAATCATTTTGGGCAAACATCCCAGCTGGGACGCCAGTTCTTCTCTGGTATAACCCTTTTCGTTGCGCAGCTCATACATTCTGTCTGCAAAAAATACCATACGCAAAACCCCTTTTCCTTAGGCTAGATCCTTGCCTTAAGTTCCGACAGCAAGACCAGTGCCTGTACCGGCGTGATCTTTTCGATGTCGATTTCCTTAAGCCTGCGCACAAGCTCGGAGTCGTCCTGCTGTACCAGAACCATCGGTTCGGGCTGTTTTTGTTTTTTCGCTTTGACCGAAGGCATATTCCCCGATTCCAGCTGTTTTAAGATCTGCTGGGCACGCTGGATAATCTCCTCCGGAATTCCTGCCAGTCGGGAAACATCGATGCCGTAGCTGTCATCAGTTCCCCCGCGGACAATCCGCCGCAGGAAATAAATCTCATCACCGTTTTTCTTGACAGCGATATTGTAGTTTTTGATGTTGAAAAAGGACTGTTCCAACTCGGTCAATTCGTGATAGTGGGTTGCGAACAGTGTTTTGGCACCCAGTTTTTTGCGGTTTGCAATATGCTCGATGACCGCCCTTGCGATGCTCATTCCATCAAAGGTGGAAGTTCCTCTTCCAATTTCGTCCAGAATCAAAAGACTGTTTTCGGTAGCGCTCTTTAAAATCTGTGCCACCTCACTCATCTCAACCATGAAGGTCGATTGTCCAGATGCAAGGTCGTCCGAAGCTCCTACTCTGGTATAGATTCCATCCACTACCCCGATCTGTGCTGCCCTTGCCGGCACATAGGAACCAATCTGCGCCATCAGTACAATCAGAGCTGCCTGACGCATATAGGTCGATTTACCTGCCATATTCGGGCCTGTGATGACCGCGATCTGATTTTCTGCCTTGTCCAGCAGCAGGTCGTTTGCTACAAACAGGGTATCCTTTAACATCTGCTCTACGACCGGATGGCGTCCATCCTGAATATGGATTCTACCGGACAGGTCAACGTCCGGACGGCAGTAATTATTTTCAAAGGCAACCTGTGCAAAGCTTGCGTACAGGTCCAGCCATGCAATCGCGTTAGCTGTCGACTGTACCCGGAAGCTCTGCTCTGCCACCTGAGAACGCACCTCGTCAAACAGCTGCGCCTCCAACACAAGAATTTTATCCCTTGCTCCCAGTATGGTCTGTTCCAGCTCCTTTAATTCCTGGGTGATATACCGCTCGCTTCCTGTCAGTGTCTGTTTTCGGATATACTCTGCCGGAACCTGGGACAAAAACGACTTGGTAACCTCGATGTAATAACCGAACACATTGTTAAATCCAATCTTCAGGTTCTTGATGCCGGTCTTTTCCCGTTCCTTTGCTTCAACCGATGCCAAAACTCCCTTGGTGTTGTGTACAATCTCCCGCAGCGAATCCAGCTCCTTGCTGTATCCCTTACGGATTACACCACCGTCCTTTAACAGTGCCGGCGGGTCATCGTCGATTGCACAGGAGATTAAACCACAGATATCTTCCAGCGGGTCCATATTGGCAATCAGTTGTCTTAAATAAACTGATTTGACCTCTCCGACCGCCTCTTTAAGCTGCGGAAGGTTCTGAACGGTAAATTGCAGGGAGCGCATTTCTCTCGGGCTTGCAGACCCGTATACGATGCGAGTAATCAAGCGCTCCAGATCAAAGATATCCTGCAAGATACCGCGGATTTGATCCAGACGGATGCTATCGCTCAAAAGTTCTCCAACCGCATTCAGGCGTTTGTTGATGGCTGTCGGGTTAAGCAGTGGTTTTTCAATCACCGAATGAATCAGACGCTTGCCCATCGGTGTTTTGGTTTTATCCAGCACCCACAAAAGGGTTCCTTTTTTCTCCCCGCTGCGCAGCGTTCTGGTCAATTCCAGATTTCGTCTTGCAGTCAAATCTAAGGTCATATATTGGTCATCGCTGTACAGCTCCAGATGCTGCAAGCTTTCCAGACCATGTTTCTGTGTCTGGGTAAGATATTCGATCATCGCACCCAGCGCATAAATGATAACGTTTTGTCCTTCCCGGCTCATCTGACGGATATCGCAATCCGGAAATTGTGCCGCAACGGTTCGATAGCAGACATCCCAGGTAAAAAAGCTATCCGGAAGAATTTCCGGTCTGATATGTAAGCGATCATTTAAGAAATTTTGAATCAGCGCACATTCCCCAGCTGATTCGTTTAAGAGAACCTCTGCCGGAGAAAATCGTCCCAGCTCATTGAGCACTCTCTTTTTCCAGTCGGACTCAATCTGTGACGCATAGACCTCTCCGGTCGATACATCCGAAAAGACAACGGCAAAATGATCTTTGCCCGGCTCCCGATAGACAAAACAGAGGTAGTTGTTTGCTCCTGCATCCAGCATATTGGTTTCCAGTACCGTTCCTGGAGTAACCACACGGATGATCTCTCGTTTGACCAGACCCTTTGCAGTCGCAGGGTCCTCCACCTGTTCACAGATTGCCACTTTATAGCCTTTTTTTACCAGCTTTGCAATATAGCTCTCGCTGCTGTGATATGGAATTCCGCACATCGGTGCACGTTCTTCCAAGCCGCACTCTTTGCCGGTCAGGGTCAGTTCCAGTTCACGGGAAGCAATCAGCGCATCATCAAAAAACAACTCATAAAAGTCGCCGAGGCGGAAAAATAAAAGCTGATCCAGATATTTTTCCTTGACACTCCAATATTGGCGCATCATCGGTGAAAGTTTTGTGGTGTCAACCGGTTTGCTCGAAATCTTTCTTTCCATTGTCCCTTTCCTTTCCACACGGTACCATTTTTGTGTTTCAGGCTGTTCTGCACAGGGAAACGGGTTTCCCTCTGCACAGCAGCCTGTTTCAAGTTGGATAGAAGGTCAGCCAGCACCCGTTTTCCGGTCTGCTGGCTGACAAAATAATCAATTATTAGTGACAGCCTCCACAGCTTGCGCAGTTGCCGCCGCAGCCTACCTGCATCTCGATGGTGTCTGGGTCTTCACCGTTAACAGAACCATAGAGGATGGTGCTGATAAAGTTCATCATATCGTCTACTTCATGTTTTGCAGCGTTAAACTCTGCCATGTTCTCGTTTGCCATAACTTCGGCATATACTTCTTTGAGTTCTTTGTCCAGAGTGTTGAGCTTATCGGTGTCTTTGTTCTCCTGTGCCATCTCGGTGGTCAGCTCAGAACGTTTCATGTTGAATTTTACGATCAGATCCTGCAGAGCCTGATCTTCATCGTTTGCTTTTTTTGCAGCGTCGATTCTTTTATATCTCTCGTCCTGCTGAATTGCTTTTCCAAGTTCTCTTGCCATTGCAATGATATCCATGTTTTTTCCTCCAAAATATTATTTATATTGTAAACGCGGGGTTCCGCATTTGCATTCTGAAAATTTATGCAAGTTCTCCCTCATATTCCGAGCGCAGACCGCGGGTAACTTTTACCTTGACAAAGCTGCCTGCCCGAACATCTTTTGCAGGGAATTTGATGATCATTCCGTTCTCGCACCGACCAACCATCCAGCCTTCCCTATCCTGTGCCGGATGTTCTGTCAGCACTGAAAGGACTTTGCCTTCCATTGCGCGGTTATCTTCCTCGCTGATCTTATGCTGCGCAGCAATCAGCTCGTTTAACCATTTGGTCTTTTCCTTGTATGGAACCGGGTCCGGCATCTGTGCCGCTCTGGTTCCCGGTCTTGGCGAGAAAATAAAGGTGAACATGCACTGATAACGAACTTCCTGACAAAGGGACAGCGTCTGCAAAAAGTCCTCATAGGTCTCTCCCGGGAAACCAACAATGATGTCGGTGGTAAAGGTAACATCCGGCATCTTTTCTTTTGCGTAACGAATCAGGGAAAGATAGTGCTCTCTGGTATAGCGGCGGTTCATCTGTCCCAGCACGCGGTCTGAACCACTCTGTACCGGAAGATGAATGTTGTGGCAGATCTTTTTGCTTTGTGCAATCAGATCGATCAATTCTCTGGTACAGTCTTTCGGGTGAGAGGTCATAAAACGGATGCGGAAATCTCCCTCAAGCTGTTCGATCTGGTGCAGCAGCTGTGCAAAGTTAATCGGGTGCTCCAGACCTTTACCGTAGGAGTTTACATTCTGACCTAGAAGGAGAATCTCCTTGTAGCCCATGGCAATGATTTCTTTTGCCTCTCGGATAATCTCTTCCGGCTCACGGCTTACCTCTCTGCCGCGGACATAAGGAACGATGCAGTAGGAACAGAAGTTGTCACAGCCATACATGATCTGAAGGGAAGCCTGAACGCCCTGTCCACGCTGAATTGGGAGGTGTTCGGCAATACGATTTTCTCTTCCTTCTCCCTCATAGCAGTTAACAACCCTGCGTTCTCCCCGCAGAATTCGGTTAAGAAGTTCCGGCATGGTGTGCAGAACATGAGTTCCGAAAATCAGTTCTACAAAAGGATAGCTCTTTCTGATCTGACGCACTACTTCATCCTGCTGCATCATGCAGCCGCACAACCCAATCAAAATAGAAGGGTTTGCCTGCTTTAAGCGCTTTAGCTCACCCACCATGCTAAACAGTCTGATTTCCGCGTTTTCCCGGATTGCACAGGTGTTATACAGGATGATATCTGCCTGTTTCTCATCTTCTGCCTGCTCACAGCCCATATTGATGAGCATGCCCATAATCTTTTCACTGTCAGCGACGTTTCCCTGACAGCCAAACGTTTTTACAAATGCACGGGGAGTATGTCCCATACGATGCAGCAAAAGTTCCCTGTTTTCACACAAAAACTGCCACTGATGCATCATTTCTTCCTTTGAAACAACTATGCTTGTTCTGCTCTTTTGCTGTGTATCCATATTGAGCACCAAAAATCCCCCGTCCCAGAAAATTATTATCAATTTATTATACATTTTTCCGCCGTTTTCGTCAATGGCAGATCTGTTTTCCTCTTTTCCCCGATGGTTCTTTTTTCTGCCTTTTTCTTCCCGTTTTTTCTTTGTTTTTCCGCCTTGTCCTGTGACCCTATTTGAGAAAAGTTTATGCTTTTTTCATTTTTTTGCTCAAAATGATTGCAAAGCATCTGCCGCAATGATATGATTAAGAAAATCATGGATATTCAAAAAATTTTTAAGAATATGCCATCATACAAAAAAGCACCTGTATTGTGCACACAGAGGAGTATTTGGGATGAAATATTATATTGGTATTGACCTTGGCGGAACCAACATTGTAGCCGGTGTGGTAGATGAGAACTTTTCTCTGATTGCAACTGCCAGCAACAAAACAAATGCCGGACGTCCGGCAGATCAGATCGCGGAAACCATGGCTCAGACTGCAGCACAGGCTGCAGAAAAAGCAGGAATCTCGATGGAACAGATTGAATCGGTGGGAATTGGTTCTCCTGGTATCGTTGACAGCCAGAAAAGAGAAGTTATCTTTGCAAGCAACTTGGACTTTTACAACGCTCCAATCGGACAGCTTCTGGAAGATCGTCTGCATCGTCCGGTTTTCCTCGCAAACGATGCTGACGCTGCTGCTTACGGCGAATTTATGGCTGGTGCTGGAAAAACAGAAAACGGTCAGCATATCTCCAACATGGTAGCAATCACACTGGGTACCGGTGTAGGCTCCGGTATCATTATTAACTCTAAGATTTACAATGGTTATGGCTTTGCTGGCGGAGAATTTGGTCACACCGTTATCTGCTTAAACGGCAGACCTTGCTCCTGCGGAAGAAAAGGATGTATCGAAACCTACTGCTCCGCTACCGGACTGATCACCACCACCAAAGAACATATGCAGCATAACCCTGACTCCCTGATGTGGAAATTGTGCGACGGCGACCTTGACAAAGTGGATGGACGTACCTGCTTTGATGCAGCAGAACAGGGTGACAAAGCTGGTCAGGCTGCTGTGGAAGAATACACCAATGCACTTGGAGAAGCAATTGTCAATGCAATCAATACTCTCCAGCCAGAAATCATCTGTCTGGGCGGTGGTGTCTCCAAACAGGGCGAAAATCTGCTCCGACCAATCCGCAATTATATGGATCGCTTCTGCTTTGACCGTTTTGCTGCACACCGCACACAGGTGCGCATCGCTGAGCTTGGCAATGATGCCGGCATCATCGGCGCAGCTTTGATCGGTCTGCAGGCTGAATAGCAACATTTGGGGAGGATAAATTCCTCCCCTTTTTGTTTAAAGGAGAATTTGGATGAGACCAACCCTTGTTGACTGGATCCTTGATTTTTTGTGGCCATCCCGATGTATCTTTTGTGGAAAGATTATTCCCCCACAAAAGCTGTACTGTCCGGAGTGTATAAAGCAGCTTTCCCCTGTCACTTCGCTCCCTCCTCTGTTTTATCTGGACATCGTTCTTTCCTTTACCAGATATTCTTACACAAGCTCCTCTGCCATCTACCGGCTTAAATTTAGAAATCAGCCAAAATTGGCCGCAACGCTTGCGCAGATGATGGCAGAACGATTTTGTTCCCAACTTTCTAAGCTTTCAATCGACCTGATCTGTGCTGTTCCGATGTCCCCTCAGAAGCAGCGTCAGCGCGGTTACAATCAGGCCCAACTGCTCGCTCAGCAGGTTGCAAAGCAGACGAATATTCCGTATGCTCCGCTTCTGGAAAAGATAAAAACCACGCCGGAACAACATACCCTCGGTGCGGAACAGAGAAAGCATAACCTGAAGGATGCTTATCGGGTTGTTACTCCGCAGCAGGTTTTGGGAAAACGGATTTTGATTATTGATGATGTCATCACGACCGGTTCAACCATGAACGAATGTGCGCACACCCTGCGTGATGCTGGTGCAGAATGGGTGGGTGCTCTCTCCTTTGCCCATACAACAATGATTCCAAACTAATTAAAAAATCCCGAAGCAAATTGCTTCGGGATTTTTGTTTATCTTGCCTGAAAACTTTCGCAATTTGTCTGGCTGCGGCTTTCAGCGCCATTTCCGCCGATACTGATGTGATCTGCGTTACAGTTTCCCATGGAGTTAAATACACAGTTTTCTGCTGTACATTTTACCTGTGCATTTAAATTTGCATTGGTGAAATGAGTGGAATTGGAAACTTCACCTGGTCCTTTTTTCTGGAAGCTCTGGCACTCTGTTTCACCACAATGGCAGGCACCTTTTCCCTGCACCTTGATCGATGGCTGGCAGCAGCAGTTGTTCTGGTTGCTTGCACAATTGGTTACATGACAGGTCAGTCTTGTTAACATGGTTTCATCCTTCTTTCTCTAACGATTCTTTGCTGAAAATTCCGGTAAATGTTGGAAAAGCTTTTTGATCTTTCTGGCTTTTCTGTCTATATTCTTCCCCTTAAAAGCAAAAACTATTCTCCCACACATGAAAACATCCTGATTTTATTTTGATTTTTGTCTTGGAATTTATAAAATCTCTCGGCAAGTCCTTCTATTTTTCCCGAAAATATGTTAAGATATGATGTGATAAGATTTTATCTTGATTTCAAAATGAAAATTGCTTAGGAGGTTTCTCTCTTGAAAAAGATAATTTCCATTCTGATGGGACTTGTCGTTGCCTGTCAGTTAGCTGTCCCTGTTTTTGCACAAACTGGAACAACACAATCCTCATCTGAAACGACACAAACACAGCAGACCGAAAGCACTTCGGACACGACACAAACAGAGGGAACCACAAGCGGTACCACCTCTACAACGGAAACGGATGCTAACAAAACAGCAGAAAACACTGCCACCGCGCTTCCTGCTATCAACTCCGATTCTTACATCGTCATGAACGCAGAAACCGGTCAGGTTTTGATTTCCAAAAACCCTGACAAAAAACAGTACCCTGCCAGCATCACAAAAATTCTGACCACCGCAATCGCATTAAACTATGTCGATCCGGAGTCTGATTATACTGTCACCACCGAAGACGTATTCCCTACCTATCCAAACGAATACAAATTCAGTGATGGAACCTATGTTGCGATTACACAGGATGAGGTTGTAAAGGTTCGTGACCTGCTGTACGGCACCATGATTCAATCTGCAAACGATACCGCAAATGCTCTGGCTGACTGTGCTGCAAAACTTGCTAATCGTTCGGTCACTCTGGAAGATGGTTCTACCAGCTACACTGGCGGCTTTGTTGAGATGATGAACGAAAAGGCAAAGGAACTGGGCTGTGTCAATTCCAATTTTGTCAATCCACATGGATTGTACAATGAAAACCAGTACACCACCGCCTACGACATGGCACTCATTACCCGCTACGCTCTTACTACACCGGATTTCCTGCAGTATTTCAGCCAGACTGAATATACTATGGAGCCAACCAACAAGCAGCCGCAGCCAAGAAACTGGGGGCGTGTTAAAGAAGGCATGATGGAACCTTCCAACGAGAACTACTATGAAGGAACCATTGGTGTAAAACTGGGATATTTAACCGAATCCAACCACACTGGTGTTTCGGTAGTAGAGCGAGACGGCGTGCGTCTGATCTGTGTTGCACTCAACTGTACCGGCAGCAACGCTTATGCCGTTCAGAAAGATATGATCAACCTGTTTGATTACTGCTACAACAATTTCACCCCAGTTACCTACACTGCTGCGGAACTTGCTCATGAAAACTACAAAACCCCTGTTTATGACAAGCGCGGCGAAGGCTCTACCCTGATTGGTACTGCTACCTACTCTACTGACTCTGATTTTACTGTTCTGATTCACAAGAACTATACCAAAGATGATATTGTCATGACCTCGGATATTCCTGGACGATACTACCAGGATGAGGACATGCCATCCACCCTCACCTTCTCCATGAATCCTACCACGGCTGCGGATGCATCCCAGTACATGGTACCCAACATGGCGGCGTTAAAGCTTCAGGTCAAGGTGGTCACCTTCAGCGAGATAGAAGCACAAAAACAGGCTGCAAGGAAAGAGCTGTTTAACAAGATTTTTAACGTTATCAAAATCATTTTGATTATCTTCTTGGTTCTTGTTGTACTGCTACTTATTTTGCGTATCCACAACAAACGCAAATACAAAAAGCGTATCGCACGCAAAAAAGCCGCACAGGCTCGCCGCAGACAACTTCCGCCTAATTCTCCGCAGAGGACCTCTTCCCAGAGAAGTTCTTCCTCGCAGAATCGTACTTCTAAACCAACCAGAAAAAGATAGGTAAAACAAAAATGCTGTCCATAATGGACAGCATTTTTTTATTGATCTGATTATTTTAAGAAGCCTTCCACAATCTTCGCTTCTGCTTCTTCCGAGGTAAGTCCTAATGTCATCAGCTTGATCAGCTGTTCTCCAGCGATCTTTCCGATTGCTGCTTCGTGAATAAGAGCTGCATCAATGTCGTTTGCAGTCAGTTCTGGGATTGCACTGACAACGCCCTTGTCCATAATAATAGCATCACACTCAGAATGTCCGGTACAGCGGGTATTGCCGTTGATAACCGAACGGAACATCTGCTTGGAAGTTCCTCTTGCAACCGAACGGGAAATCAGATCCACACCGGAATCTTCTCCGTCCAGATCCACAGCAAAGTTTGTCTCTGCATACTGCTCACCATGGGTCATGATTTTTTCTTTGATGACAAGCTTTGCATTTGCCTGCAAAACAGCTTTGGAGTCACGCTTTGTGGAATCAACACCTTTGATCTGAACAGTGTCCATCTCCATATAGCTGTTTTCTGCCATTTCAATATAGGTCTGTGGATTGATGATTCGTTTTCCAGTTCCTTCTCCAATTCCAACATGTTTTTCTTCATAACGGACTTTTGCGTTCTTGGAGATAAAGAAACGATGGATTCCGTTGTGCTGGGAGTCTTCTTCGCCATCGGTATGAACGCCGCAGCCTGCCACGATCACAACATCCGAATTTTCACCAACATAAAAATCATTGTATACCAAATCATCCACATTGCTCTTGGTTACACATGCTGGAATGTATATTTTTTCCTTGGTGTTTGGCTTGATAATAATATCGATACCTGGCTGTCCAACCTTTGGAATAATGTCTACATTTTCGGTTGACTGTCTTCCTGCACAGCCTCCATCTTCGCGAATATTAAATGCACCTTTGATCTCTCCGGAAATATCCGAAATCATGCTTAACAGCTTTTTGGTAATATCATTCATCGAAAAATCCCTCCTTACTGCACAACGCGTCTGCCTTTACCGCCAACACAGTACTGGCAGTCTTCTCTGAGCAATTCTGGAAGGACCTCTTCCTTTTTGCCTCTTGCCATGACTTTACCATCTGCAATCACGATAATCTCGTCAGCAATATCCAGAATTCTTTCCTGATGCGAAATAATCAGCATAGAACCATTGATCTCCTTGCGCAGATTTTTAAACACATCGATCAGGTTGTTAAAGCTCCAAAGGTCGATTCCTGCTTCCGGCTCATCAAAGATGGTCAGTTTGGTTTTTCTTGCCATAACGGTTGCGATTTCAATTCGTTTGATCTCACCACCGGAAAGGCTTGCATTGACCTCACGGTCGATATAATCTCTTGCACACAGTCCAACTTCCTTCAGATATCCGCATGCTTCGCAGTCGCTGATCTCACGTCCGGAAGCCAGATTGATCAGGTCACGAACTGTAATTCCCTTAAAGCGAACCGGCTGCTGGAAAGCAAAGCTGATTCCGCGGGTCGCTCTTTGTGTGATGTCCAGATCTGTAACATCTTCTCCATCCAGAAGAATCTGTCCCTGATTTGGTTTTAAAATGCCTGCGATCATCTTTGCCATTGTGGATTTACCGCCGCCGTTTGGACCGGTAACAACAACCAGCTTTCCGGTCTCAATGGTAAGGCTGACATCTCGCAGAATTTCTTTTTGTCCATTGCCTGTAAATTCATCCTCTACACTCAGAGAAATATTTTTTAATTCGAGCATGTTTTCACTCCATATCTATCAGAAAAAAATTGATACTTTTTAACAAATCAAAAATACTCCATTTTGGTCTACTTGTCAAGTTTTTGCGCGATTTTTAGTGAAAATAAAAGAAAGCTAACACCCTTTTCCAGATATTATTACCACCAAATTGGATTCTCTTGCAAAAGAAAAGAAGCAGAAAAAATATTTCTGCTTCTTTTTATCTTTTCTATTCCATTGATCAGTGAAGCTTTGCCCGCTGGATTACTTTGTTCATTCCATTAAGGACAATATAAAGAAGAACAATCTCAAACGGCAGAGCCATCAAATTTTTAATAACACGCGGTCCCAGTGCGCCAAGGAATGGCATTCCATACAGCCAAGAAACCCATACTGTATTGAGCAGACAGTTGAGCAGAAGGCTGACAGTTGCTTTGGAAGCAATGGCACGAGGGATGGTACATTTTTCTCTGTAAAAAAATACACCATACACAACACCGCCCAGCATTGCTGTCAGGGTAAAACCGAAAAAGTATGCACCGTCTGGCTTTAACAGATATTTAATCAAATCTCCTGCTCCGGCTGCAAGCGCTGCTGTAAATGGGCCATACAGCATTCCCAGCAAAGCGGTAATCAAATAGCCCAGTCCGATCTTAATGGTCTCTGTGACGCGGACAGAAGCGGTAAACGAGATTACCACGCTCATGGCAAGCAACATGGCAACGCCGGTCAGAGTCCGTACCTGCTTGAGCTCCTGTGCGGACTGTCGGAATTTTTCTGGCAGAGAAAGAGAATTTCCTACCTGTTTGGTTGTTGACAGAGAAAGGGAGTTCTCTGCCTGTTTGGGTACAAGGTTCATTTTGCATACCTCCTGAAATAAAGTTGTGACGGCTGTACAAACTTGGAGGAATGCTCCTTGTATGTAACAGCGGGATGCGGCAAACAGACCGCAAACCCCGTTGTATGGAGTTTTTCGTCCCGGCAACAACTCCCCGTTTGCCGAACACTTAACGCCTGTATGCCTACTCTGCTTATGTCGAGTTCATTATATCACAGTTTCTTTTTATTTCAACTTTTCCCTCTTTCTCTGCTTTATCACTTTGCACAACAGTTTTTTTCTTCCCATCACCTTATCCCTGTTTTTCTCAAAAAAACATCGGCATTATTTCTAAATAGTTTCGCATCTTTTCATCAAAACAAGAAAAATATTCTCCAAAATACTCAATATTTATCGATATCTTTTTTCAATCCCCAAAGAAAAGAAAATTTACTTTTCTCCCATTTTCCCCCAAACAAATTTATGCTATAATAAAAATAAGCTTTGGTGATAAAAGATACAAAGCCATGAAGGAGGAATTTAAAATGGAGAAATCGAAAGTTTATTTCACTTCTATGAAGGTCAATGCCGGCACAAACCTTCTGAAAAAATTAAATCATCTGATCAAAGAAGCAGGCATTGCCAACATTGATTTTGAAAACAAATATACTGCAATCAAGATTCACTTTGGTGAACCTGGAAACCTTGCATATCTTCGTCCAAACTATGCAAAGGTTGTTGTTGATCTGGTAAAAGAACTGGGTGGACGTCCATTCCTCACCGACTGCAACACTCTGTATGTCGGCAGAAGAAAAAATGCACTCGATCATCTGGATACCGCTTATGAAAATGGATACAATCCTTTTGCAACTGGATGCCATGTTATCATTGCAGACGGTCTGAAAGGTACTGACGAAACACTTGTTCCGATCAACTGCGAATATGTTAAAGAGGCAAAAATCGGCCGTGCTGTCATGGATGCAGATGTTATCATCTCTTTAAACCATTTTAAAGGACATGAATCCACCGGTTTTGGCGGTGCCTTCAAAAACCTTGGTATGGGATGCGGTTCCCGTGCTGGCAAAATGGAAATGCACAGCAGCGGTAAACCAAATGTAAATCAGGCTTTGTGTATCTCCTGTGGAGAATGTCGCAAGAACTGTGCGCATGACGCAATCAGCTTTATTGATTATACTGGAGAAAACAAACCAGGCAGCCGTGCAGAGCGCAAAAATGCAAAGAAACGTGCATTTATTGATCACAACAAATGCGTTGGCTGCGGCCGCTGCATTGGTGCATGTCCAGAAGATGCTGTAAAAGCTGGAACCAGCGAAGCAAATGATATCCTCAACTGCAAGATTGCTGAATACACCTATGCAATCATCAAAGATAAACCTAATTTCCACATCAGCCTGGTAATTGATGTTTCCCCATACTGTGACTGCCATGCTGAAAATGATATTCCGATCGTACCAGATATCGGTATGTTCGCTTCCTTCGACCCTGTTGCTTTGGATCAGGCTTGTGCAGATGCAGTAAACCGTCAGCCAGTGATCAGTGGCAGCGTCCTTGCAGAAAAAGAACATTGTCATCATGACCACTTCACCGATACCCATCCAGACACCAACTGGGAAACCTGTTTGGAACATGCTGTTAAACTTGGCATGGGCAATCGTGAATACGATCTGATCGAAGTAGAATAATTTTGCTTCTAAAAAAGGACGTCCACAGCAATGGACGTCCTTTTTTTATTCATCTTTATGAGTATTTATAACTACAGCGTTCTAAATATTTATAAGCACTTCATGTATATTTAATCTAAGCAATTATCATCAGGATAAAAAAACAGGACCTTTTAAAAAGGTCCTGTTTTTCTGTATTCTACAATCGATAATCAGTGATTATTCCTGAACCATTGCAGCAACCTGTTCTGCTACACCTTTTTCTTCAGAGGTATAACCGTCTGCGTTGCTTCCCCAGTTCTTCATCTTGTCACCAACACTACCGAACATTGGCTGCATCTTGGTGTCGTTGTCAACACGGCTGAGGCACCAACCGATCTGGTAATAACATGGCAGTACGATTGCATGCTGGAGCATATATGCTTCTGCTTTTGCATATGCTGCATAACGTGCATCCAGATCATCAGTGATAGCATTTGCTTCATTTACCAGAGTGGTAAATTCTTTGTAGGTGTCAATCAGAGCTTTTGTTGCTTCTGTTTCTTCTACTTCGTTGATGTAGTTATATTCCTGAGAATAGTAAGCGTTGTCTTCGCCGTAGGTCATCTGACCGAGGTAGTTCTGTGGGTCACCGTAGTCAGCACCCCAACCATTGATCATGAAGGAATGGAGATGTGGTACGGAAACTTCGTTACGGCTGCTCTGGATGTATGTCTTGATGTTGAGTTTTACATAGTCATCGCCGAGGCAGTCAGAGAATACCTGAGCAAGTACGTTTGCGCTGTCCAGAGCGGTCTGGCTGGAAGCGGAAATATAGAAGTCAGCTTCAACTGGGAAGGTAACGCCCTGAGCGGTCAGCTCTTCAATTGCCTGCTGTTTGTACTGTTCTGCTTTTTCAGCATCCAGTCTGATTGGGGTAGTACCGTTTTCATCGGTCATGCCCATTTCTTTTCTTACCAGATCGGTGTAGTCTGTACCATCAGAAGTATAAACCAGACCTTTCATGGTGTAGAAGTTGTTTTCACAGCTCATTGGGTTGATTGCGTTTACACGTTTCCAGTAGTTTGTGAAATCAATTCCATAGTACCAGGACAGACGGAATGCTTCGTTTGCGATAGCAGTGTTCCAGTTTGTATCCGGTGTACCATCTTCTTTGTTCTTGTTGTAGTTGAACTGCATCTGGTAAGAGAAGTGGGATGGAACGTCTGGAACCAGATAATCATGGAATTCGTTGTTAGCATCTTTTGCAATGGTGTTAACCTGAGCTTCACCAAGCTGTACGTAGTCAACGTCGCCGGTCTGATAGAGCTGGAATGCAACGTCGTTGGATTCTACCATCTTAACAGTAACGGTATCGAACAGTTTTGCTTCGGTATCCCAGTACATTGGGTTTTTGGTGAAGATCTTTTCGTTACCCTGAATGTAAGAGGTCATGGTGTAGCAACCATTGTACCACATGGTTTCGTTGTTCATGGAACGAACAGCATCAGCGCCGCCCAGTTCATCTACCATGCCCTGAGCCATTGGGTACAGAGCAACGTAAGAAGCCAGGGAATCAAAGTATGGTTTTTCAGTGATGCAGTGGTAGATTACAGTGTAATCATCTGGAGTTTCCAGACCAACCATTTCACGGAATTTAGAACCTTCGCCTGCTGTCAGAGCTTTTGCTTCTTCTTCAGACAGGGTCTTGGTGTATTCGTAATATTCTTTTGCGCCTTTGATCATTTCGATTGGCATTGCAGTGTTAGAAGAGTCATTTTTGTAGAAGTTCAGAACCCACTCCAGACCAGTTGCAAAGTCCTGAGCAACACAATCAGCTTTCTCCTGACCATTTACGTCAACCCATTTTACACCTTCACGGAGTTTGAAGGTCCAGGTCAAACCGCCGTCTTCTGTACCCCATTCTTCTGCGATACATGGAACGAGCTCACCTTTTGGGTTAGATTCCAGCAGACCATCAACCAAGCTGGTCAGATTTTCGCCATCTTCTGCTCTCTGTGTGTAGAGGATGTTAAAAGTTTCCAATTCTCTGGAAGCCAGTCTTGGAATAACTAAGTCTTTAATTTCGTTTTCGCTGCTTGCGCTGGTGCTTTCTTCGCTTCCGGATGCACCTGTTGTTTCTTCGGAGTTACCGGAGTTACCAGAACCGCCACATCCGCTCAGTACGAGAGATGCTGCCATAGCCAAAGCCAGCAGTTTGGATACTGTCTTCTTCATAATTTGCCTCCTTAGACAATTGTGTAAAGCGCTTAAAGTAAAATTGCTTGTCCACACTTTACTTGTTCAAAATAATATCCCAGCACAGGATCTGACGTTCCGTCACCTGTGTCGAGTCAACGTGATACAATATAGCACATCATTTTTTTTATGTCAATAAAATTATGTTTGTTAAAAAATAGATTTGTGCCTTTTGTATATTTTTGTTATAAATTATTGTTAACATCAAATTGAAAATTTTTTAACAAATATAGATCTATTGTCTTAATTGTGTAAAATGAAAAATTTTATACTTTTTTATCATATTTGTGCGAAATCATGCTATAGAAATCATTAGAATTGTTGATATAAAAAAATCAGGATCTTTGAAAGATCCTGATTTTTTATTAATAATTATTATTCCTGAACCATTGCAGCAACCTGTTCTGCTACACCTTTTTCTTCAGAGGTGTAACCGTCTGCGTTGCTTGCCCAGTTTTTCATCTTGTCGTTAACAGAACCATACATAGCATTCATCTTTGTATCGTTGTCAACTTTGCTCAGACTCCAACCGATCTGGTAGTTACATGGAATTACGATTGCATGCTGGAGCATATATGCTTCTGCTTTTGCATATGCTGCATAACGTGCATCCAGATCATCAGTGATAGCGTTTGCTTCATCTACCATCTTGGTGAATTCTTTGTAAGTATCGAGCAGAGCTTTTGTTGCTTCTGTTTCTTCTACTTCGTTGATGTAAGAATACTGATCAGAATAGTAAGCATTGTCTTCGCCGTAAGTCATCTGACCGAGGTAGTTCTGTGGGTCAGCGTAGTCAGCACCCCAACCGTTGTTGGTGATAGAATGCAGGTGTGGGATAATTACTTCGTTACGAACACTCTGAATGTATGTCTTGATGTTGAGTTTTACATAGTCATCGCCGAGGCAGTCAGAGAACATCTGTGCAACAACGTTTGCGCTGTCCAGAGCGGTCTGGCTGGATGCCTGGATGTAGTAGTCAACTTCAACTGGGAAGGTAACGCCCTGAGCGGTCAGCTCTTCAATTGCCTGCTGTTTGTACTGTTCTGCTTTTTCAGCATCCAGTCTTACAGGTGTCTGGCCATTTTCTTCTCCCAGACCCAGTTCTGCTCTTACCAGATCGGTGTAGTCTGTACCATCAGAGGTATAAACCAGACCTTTCATGGTGTAGAAGTTGTTTTCACAGCTCATTGGGTCGATTGCGTTTACACGTTTCCAGTAGTTTGTGAAGTCCAGACCATAGTACCAGGACAGACGGAATGCTTCGTTTGCAACTGCAGTGTTCCAGTTTGTATCTGGTGTGCCATCTTCTTTCATCTTGTTGTAGTTGAAGATGTACTGATAAGAGTATTTGGATGGAACGTCTGGAACCAGATAATCATGGAATTTGTTGTTAGGGTCTTTTGCAATTGTATTCAGCTGAGCTTCACCAAGCTGAACGTAGTCAACGTCGCCAGTTTCATACAGCTGGTATGCAACGTCGTTGGACTCTACCATCTTAACAGTAACGGTATCGAACAGTTTTGCTTCAGTATCCCAGTACATTGGGTTTTTGGTGAAGATCTTTTCGTTACCCTGGATGTAAGAGGTCATGGTGTAGCAACCATTGTACCACATATTTTCGTTGTTCATGGAACGAACAGCGTCAGGACCGCCCAGCTCATCTACCATTGCCTGAGACATTGGGTACAGACAAACATAGGAAGCCAGAGAATCGAAGTATGGTTTTTCGGTTACACAGTGATAAACTACAGTGTAATCATCTGGAGTTTCCAGACCAACCATTTCACGGAATTTAGAACCTTCGCCTGCTGTCAGAGCTTTTGCTTCTTCTTCAGACAGAGTCTTGGTGTATTCATAATATTCGGATGCGCCTTTGATCATTTCGATTGGCATGGTTGTATTGGAAGAGTCATTTTTGTAGAAGTTCAGAACCCACTCCAGACCAGTTGCGAAGTCCTGTGCATTACAATCTGCTTTTTCCTGACCGTTCATGTCAACCCATTTTACACCTTCACGGAGTTTGAAGGTCCAGGTCAGACCGCCGTCTTCTGTACCCCATTCTTCTGCGATACATGGGACGAGCTCACCTTTTGTGTCAGATTCCAGCAGACCGTCAACCAGGTTTGTCAGGTTTTCAGTGTCTTCCAGTCTCTGGCTGTAGAGGATGTTAAAAGTTTCCAATTCTCTGGAAGCAACTCTTGGAATGATTAAATCTTTAACTTCATTCTCGCTGCTTGCGCTGGTTGCATCACCGTTCTCGGTTGTGCCGTTGGAACTACCAGATCCACCGCATCCACTCAGTACAAGAGATGCTGCCATAGCCAAAGCCAGCAGTTTGGATACTGTCTTCTTCATAATTTGCCTCCTTAAGCAATCGTGTAAAGTGTCCAAAAGCAGTTATCTTGTCCACTTTACTTGTTTAAAATAATATATCGGCACAGAATTTGGTCATTTTGTTACCTGTACCGAGTCAACGTGATACAATATAGCATATCATTTTTCCATTGTCAACATTCTAGCTTTTTCGCATCTACCTTTTCCATTTTATTTGTACGTATTGTATATTTTATTTTGCAAAACTTGTTCAATGCTTAAAATAGGTTACCTTTTTAACAATCTTTCTCACTCTTGATACAAAAATATAATATTTCTTTGTTTGTTTTAACAATTTCAATTGCTAAAGTGAGCTTTTAAATTTTCATTTTCCTGCATAAAATACTTTCTGTATAATCAAAAAAGGGACGTATAAAACGTCCCTTTTTTTGATTATTTTTAATTGTTTCTACTTGTTATACTCCTCAACGATTGCTTTCATTTCTTCGGTTGTATAACCATTAGAATTGGTTTCCCAATTCTTCATCTTTTCGTTCTGAGCACCAAACATTGCGTTCATCTTGCTGTAAACGTTAATCTTTGTCAGACACCATGGAACATTGTAGTAAGCAGGAATTACGAGACCATGCTGGATCATGTAAGCTTCTGCTTTTGCATATGCTGCATAACGTGCATCCAGATCATCATAAATCTTGTTTGCTTCTTCTACCATCTTGGTAAATTCTTTATAGGTATCCAACAGATCTTTTGTTGCTTCTGTTTCTTCTACATCCTTAACATAGTTGTAGTCCTGTACATAGAATGCATTGTCATATCCGTACATTTCCTGACCGAGGTAGTTCTGTGGGTCACCATAGTCAGCGCCCCAACCACGGATTGTGATAGAGTGGAGTTTTGGATCGAATACTTCGGTACGTTCACTGGAAACATATGTTTTAATATTCAGTTTAACGTAGTCATCACCCAGGCTGTTGGATAATGCCTGACCAAATACAGTTGCGCTGTCCAGAGAAGTCTGGTTGCTTGCTGCAATGTAGTAATCAACTTCAACTGGGAAGGTTACGCCCAGAGCAGTCAGTTCCTCAATTGCCTGCTGTTTGTACTGTTCTGCCTTTTCAGCATCCAGTCTAACCTGTTTTTCACCATTCAGTTCTGGCAGACCCAGTTCCTGATGAACCAGTTCGGTATAATCGGTACCATCAGAAGTGTAAACAAGACCCTTCATGGTGAAGTAGTTGTTTTCACAGCTCATTGGATTGATGGTGTTAAATCTCTTGTAGTATTCACTGAGATCCAGACCATAGTACCAAGACAGACGGAATGCTTCGTTAGCAATTGCGGTGTTCCAGTTGGTATCTACAGAACCATCTTCTTTTCTCTTATCAAAGTTAAAGTGGATCTGATAGGAATACTTATCAGCAGGTCTTTCAACCAGCTGATCGTAATATGGATTATTTTCATCACCGCTGATAGTCTTCAGGTTACTTTCTGTCAGGTCTACATAATCCAATTCACCAGACTGATACAGCTGGAATGCTACGTCGTTGGATTCTACCATCTTAACGGTAACGGTATCAAACAACTGTGCATCTTCATCCCAGTAAGTTGGGTTCTTGGTGAAGATCTTTTCATTGTTCTGAACATATGTAGTCATGGTATAGCAGCCATTGTACCACATATTTTCGTTGTTCATTCCTCTAACACCATCTACACCCAGTTCATCAACCATTGCCTGAGACATTGGATATAGACATGCATAGGTTGCAACAGTATCAAAGTATGGTTTTGGTTCGATACAATGATAAATCAGGGTATAATCGTCAGGAATTTCTACACCAACCATTTCCATGAATTTGGAGCCTTCGCCTGCTGTTAATGCATAAGCTTCTTCTTTGGATAATGTCTTGGTATATTCGTAGTATTCGGATGCGCCTTCAATCATTTCGATTGGCATGGAAGTGTTTGCAGAGTCGTTTTTATGGAAGTTCAGTACCCATTCCAGACCGGTTGCAAAATCCCAAGCAGTAACATTTGCTTTCTCTTCGCCGTTAACATCTACCCATTTTGAGTTGTCACGAAGATTAAATGTCCATGTTTTACCGCCGTCTTCTGTTCCCCATTCTTCTGCAATACATGGAGCAAGTTCACCATGTGGATCCAGCTCCAACAATGGGTCTACCAGGTTACAAAGATTTTCAAAGTCAGAAGCCATCTGGCTGTAAAGAACGTTAAAGGTCTGCAGCTCTCTGGTCGACAGTCTTGGAATAACCAGATCTTTAATTTCGTTTGCAGAACTTTCTTCTCCCGTTTCTGTCTCTGTACCTGTTTCCGACTCAGCTTTTTCTGAGTTTGTATCTGTCGCGTTGTTGCTTGTTCCCACATCAGCGCTTCCACAACCGCTCAGTACCAGCGATCCCATTAACGCTAAAGCTAACAACCTAGATACCATCTTTTTCATAGAGTTTTCCTCCTCTTGCCCCTGATTTTTAAACGACAACTATCTTTGTGGGGCGTACAATTTGCCGTTGGTATAAGGTTACCACATGTGCTTTCATTCGTCAATAATTATTCCTGATTTTTATAAATATTGTTAAATATTTATGTAATATATGTGCATAAATTGCAAAAAGAAAGAGAAGCATCTAAATGCTTCTCTTTCCTTAAAATGTAAAATTATGCAGCGTGGTAAGCTTCTGCGATTGCTTCCATCTCTTCTGTTGTGTAGCCTTCAGAATTGGTTTCCCAGTTCTTCATCTTACCATTTACAGAACCGAACATAGAGTTCATCTTGCTGTATGGGTTAACTTTTGTCAGACACCAGCCTACATCATAGTAGTGTGGGAAGCACAGTGCATGCTGAATCATATAAGCTTCTGCTTTTGCAAATGCCTGATATCTTGCATCCAGATCATCATTGATTGTACCTGCTTCTTCTACCATTCTGGTAAATTCAGCGTAAGTATCCAGCAGGTTCTTGGTAGCTTCAGTTTCTACTACATCATCAATGTAAGAATATTGTTTTGCATAGAATGCGTTATCGTTGCCCATAACTTCCTGAATCATGTAGTTCTGTGGGTCACCGTAGTCAGCACCCCAACCATTGACTACCATGGAATGTTTCTTAGCATTGTAAACTTCCTGAGTAGAGCTCTGTACATAGGTCAGAATGTTCAGTTTAACAAAATCATCGCCCAAGCTATCGGAGAAAGTCTGTTTCAGAACGTTTGCGCTATCCAGCATATTCTGGTTGCTGCCCTGAATATAGTAGTCGATTTCAACAGGGAAAGTAACGCCCAAAGCGGTCAGTTCTTCCATAGCCTGTTTCTTATACTGTTCTGCTTTTTCTTTATCCAGTCTTACTGGGGTTTCACCGTTGTTTTCTGGCAGACCAAGTTCCTGACGAACCAGTTCTGTATAGTCAGTACCATCGGAGGTATAGCAGAGACCTTTCATGGTATAAGCATTGTTTTCACAGCTCATTGGATTGATTGCATTGGTTCTCTTCCACTGTGGTCTCAGATCCAAACCATAGTACCAAGACAGACGGAATGCTTCGTTTGCTACAGCAAGATTCCAGTTGGTGTCTGGTGTGCCATCTTCATTCATCTTATCAAAATTGAAATGAATCTGCCAAGAATATTTGGTTGGCATCTTTTCTACCATATAGTTGTAGAATGGATCATTTTCATTGTTACGGATTGTGCTGATATTGCTTTCGCTCAAGCTAACTTCGTCGATTTCGCCATTCTGATACAGCTGGAATGCTACGTCGTTAGATTCTACCATCTTTGTGGTAACAGTGTCAAACAGTTTACATTCGGTATCCCAGTAAGTTGGGTTTTTAGTCAGAACTTTTTCGTTGTTCTGAACGTATGTAGTCATGGTGTATGGACCATTATACCACATTGTAGTGTTGTCCATTGCGCGGACTGCATCAACGCCGCCCAGTTCATCAACCATTGCCTGAGACAGTGGGAACAGACATACATAAGCTGCTACCGAGTCAAAATATGGTTTTGGATCGGTACAATGATAGATAACTGTGTAATCATCTGGTGTTTCCAGTCCAACCATCTCACGGAACTTAGAACCTTCTCCTGCTGTCAGAGCTTTTGCTTCTTCAGGAGTCAAAGTTTTTGTGTATTCATAATATTCTTCTGCACCTTTGATCATCTCAATCGGCATGGAAGTATTGGAAGAATCATTCTTATGGAAGTTGAGTACCCATTCCAGACCGGTTGCAAAGTCCTGTGCATTGCAAGCGGCTTTTTCCTGACCGTTCATATCAACCCATTTGGAATCTTCACGAAGTTTGAAGGTCCAGTTCAGACCTCCGTCTTCTGTACCCCATTCTGTTGCAATACATGGAGCTAATTTACCATGTGTATCAGTTTCGAGAAGGCCTTCCCATACATTACACAGAACATCGTGTTCCTTCTGGTTGTTTGCGAAAAGGATATTGAAAGTTTCCATTTCGTTTACGCCCAGCTGAGAAATTACGAGGTCTTTGATTTCATTTTCGGACGAAGCAGTTTCTGTGGATTCTGCCTGTTCCTGTCCTGTAGTCTCTCCTTCACTGTTTGGCTCATTGCTTGTTTCATTTGTTGTACCGGTCGATCCACAACCACTCAACACGAGCATGCTCGCTAAAAGCAATGCCAAACCTCTTGATATCGTCTTCTTCATAAATTAAGCCTCCCTCTACGGTGCTTTTTTTGTTGGTACGATCAGATTGTACCAGTCCAGGGTCTCATCCTTGCTACTAAAAAAAACAAATGCTGCATCTTCATGAGGCCCTTTCTCAATGCAGCAATTATGTTTTTTCTATATTAACACATATTTTTCACATTGTCAACATTATTTACTATATTTATGATATCACATTAAAAAATTATATGTAATATATACAATATTCCAAAAAAACTATAAGAATGACATAAAAAAACAGGATCAATGAATGATCCTGTTTTTTTATGTTAAGCGTTTGCTTCTGTATATGCTTTAACCTGTTCTGCTACACCTTTACTTTCGGAAGTATAGCCGTCCATATTGGTTTCCCAATTCTTCATCTTGTCATCCTGAATACCGAACATTGCACGCATCTTGCTGTCATTATCAACTTTGCTCAGTGCCCAGCCAATACCATAGTTACATGGCAGAACCAGAACATGATCCAGCAGATATGCTTCTGCTTTTGCGTATGCTTTGTAACGTTCATCCAGGTTATCGGTGATCTTATCTGCTTCTTCTACCATCTTGGTATATTCTTTGTAGGTATCCAGCAGAGCTTTGTTTTCTGGAGTTTCCTCTGTTACTTCATTGATGTAGGAGTAATGTGCAGAATAATAAGCATTTTCTGGTCCATACATTTCCTGACCGAGGTAGTTCTGTGGGTCACCATAGTCAGCGCCCCAACCGTTCAGTACGAAGGAATGCAGGTGTGGATTTACAACTTCCTGGTTTACACTCTTAATGTAGGTCTTGATGTTGAGTTTAACAAAATCATCGCCCAAACCATCGGAAATGCACTGTGCCAGTACGTTTGCGCTGTCCAAAGCTGTCTGGCTGGATGCCATGATATAGTAATCAGCCTCAACCGGGAAGGTAACGCCCAGAGCAGTCAGTTCTTCCATTGCCTGTTTCTTATACTCTTCTGCTTTTGTAGCATCTACTCGAACAGGTGTTTCGCCGTTAGATTCTGCAAGACCAAGTTCCTGTCTTACCAGTTCGGTATATTCTGTACCGTCAGAGGTATAAACCAGACCCTTCATGGTGTAGAAGTTGTTTTCACAAACCATTGGGTTGATCGCATTGGATCTCTTGAAGTAATCGCTCAGATCCAGTCCGTAATACCAAGCTTTACGGAATGCTTCGTTTGCGATAGCGGTGTTCCAGTTGGTATCTGTTTCTCCATCTTCTGTCTTCTTATTGTAGTTGAAATGGAACTGATAAGAATATTTGGATGGGATATCTGGAACCAGGTAATTATAGAATTTGTGGTTAGGATCTTTTGCAATGGTAGTTACCTGTGCTTCACCCAGCTGAACATAATCAAGTTCTCCACTCTCATACAGCTGATATGCAACGTCGTTGGATTCTACCATCTTTACAGTAACAGTATCAAAGCGTTCACACTCTGTATCCCAGTACATTGGATTTTTGGTGAATACCTTTTCATTACCCTGCAGGTAAGAAGTCATAGTGTAAGCACCATTGTACCACATGTTTTCATTGTTCATGGATTTAACACCATCAGGACCGCCCAGTTCATCAACCATTGCCTGAGACAGTGGGTACAATGCAACATATGCTGCCAAAGAATCAAAATATGGTTTTTCAGCAAGGCAGTGATAAACAACAGTATAATCATCCGGTGTTTCCAGACCAACCATTTCACGGAATTTGGAACCTTCACCTGCTGTCAGAGCTTTTGCTTCTTCTGCGCTCAAAGTCTTGGTGTAATCATAGTATTCCTGTGCACCTTCGATCATTTCAACCGGCATAGAAATGTTGGAAGAGTCGTTCTTATGGAAGTTAAGTACCCATTCCAGACCAGTTGCAAAGTCCTGAGCAGTACAATCTGCTTTCTCCTGAGCATTTACATCAACCCATTTTACACCTTCGCGAAGTTTGAAAGTCCAAGTCAAACCGTTATCCTCTGTACCCCATTCTTCTGCGATACATGGAACCAACTGACCTTTCTGGTCAACTTCCAGCAAACCATCTACAAGGCTGGTCAAGTTTTCGTTGTCTTCCTGTCTCTGTGCGTACAGAACGTTGAAAGTTTCCAGCTCACGGCTTGCCTGTCTCGGAATTACGAGATCTTTGATCTCATTTTTAGCACTTTCTTGGTCACCACTTTCGCCTTCTGTGCTAGAACCACCATTTGATGTTCCGCCACATCCGCTCAATACCAACATTGCTGCAAGGGCTAATGCCATTGCTCTTGTTACTGTCTTTCTCATCGTTAATAATAGCCTCCTTACGGCTTTTTGTTATACTCTCACCTTTTTGAAGGCTGCATATCGGGCCCTTTTGTGCAGCTTTTCTGTTCGTTACGATATTAACACACATGTTTTGACAAGTCAATATTCCCACATCAAAGTTTATGAAATGATGTCACAAAGCATCATTATTTTTGTACAATCTGGTCTTTAGCGTGATAAATAAAAAAACAGGACCATAAATGGTCCTGTTTTCTATGTTTTGTACAATTATTTAGCAGAATATGCAGCAATCTGATCAGCTACACCCTTGTCTTCGGAGGTATAACCGTTGACATTGGTCTCCCAGTTTTTCATCTTGTTATTCTGGATACCGAACATTGCGTTCATCTTGCTGTCATTATCAACCTTACCAAGTGCCCAGCCAATACCATAGTTACATGGCAGAACCAGAACATGATCCAGCATATAAGCTTCTGCTTTTGCGTATGCTGCATAACGTGCATCCAGATCATCTGTGATTTCGTTTGCTTCTTCTACCATCTTGGTGTATTCCTTGTAAGTATTAATCAGCTGTTGATTTGCTTCTGTTTCTGCTGTTACTTCATTGATGAAGGAATAGTTTGCAGAATAATCTGCGTTGTCATAACCATACAGTTCCTGACCAAGGAAGTTCTGTGGGTCACCATAGTCAGCACCCCAACCGTTGAGAACGAAGGACTGGAGATGTGGATTCAAAACTTCCTGACGCAGGCTCTTGATATAGGTCTTGATGTTGAGTTTAACAAAGTCGTCACCCAAACCATCGGAGAAGCACTGTTTCAGAACAGTTGCGCTATCCAGAGCGGTCTGGTTGGAAGCGATAATGTAATAATCAACTTCAACCGGGAAGGTTACACCCAGAGCAGACAGTTCTTCCATTGCCTGTTTTTTGTATTCAGCTGTTTTTTCAGCATCAATACGAACCGGTGTTTCACCATTTTCTTCTGCAAGACCCAGTTCTTTTCTTACCAGTTCAACATAGTCAGTACCATCAGAGGTGTAGCACAGACCTTTCATGGTGTAGAAGTTGTTTTCACAAACCATTGGGTCAATTGCGTTGGTACGTTTAAAGTAATTGGTCAAATCCAATCCATGATACCAGGTCTTACGGAATGCTTCATTTGCAATTGCGTTGTTCCAGTTGGTATCTGGAGTTCCATCTTCTTTGTTCTTGTTGTAGTTAAAGTGGAACTGATAAGAATGTTTGGATGGAACATCCGGAATCATATACTGATAGAGCGGATCATCCGGATTGTTTGCAATTGTATTGATTCGTGCTTCACCCAAAGCAACATAGTCTACCTCTCCGCTTTCATATAGCTGGAAGCTGATATCACCGGATTCAACCATCTTGTAGGTAACAGTATCAAACAATTTTGCTTCAGTATCCCAGTAAAGAGGATTCTTGGTGAAGATCTTTTCGTTGCCCTGCAGATAGGATGTCATGGTATAGCATCCATTGTACCACATGGTCTCATTGTTGATTGCTTTATAGTTTTCAACACCCAGCTCATCAATCAATGCCTGTGGTGCTGGATACAAGCAGTTATAAGTTCCCAGAGAATCGAAATATGGCTTTGGTGCCAGGCAATGGTAAACAACGGTATAATCATCCGGTGTTTCAAATCCAACCATTTCACGGAATTTGGAACCTTCTCCCGCATTCAGTGCATACGCTTCTTCTGCGGACAGGGTCTTGGTATATTCATAATACTCTTTTGCACCTTTAATCATTTCCAGTGGCATCGAAGTATTGGTGGAATCGTTTTTATGGAAGTTGAGTACCCATTCCAGGCCGGTTGCAAAGTCCTGTGCATTACAATCTGCCTTTTCCTGACCGTTTACATCGACCCATTTTACACCTTCGCGAAGTTTAAAGGTCCAAGTCAGACCGCCATCTTCGGTACCCCATTCTTTTGCAATTGCAGGTACCAGTTTACCTTTTGTATCAACCTCCAACAGACCATCAACCAGGTTTGTCAGGTTCTCACTATCCTCTTGTCTCTGTGCATACAGGATGTTGAAGGTTTCCAGTTCACGGCTAACTGCCATCGGAATTACCAGATCTTTGATCTCATTTTCCGAAGATGCTTCTTCCTTCTGCTCTGTTCCGCCAGCTTCTCCGGAAGTAGTATTCTCTTCTCCGGTTTCCTGAGAGCCGCCGCAGCCAGTCAGTGTCAGCATACTTGCCAGAAGCAATGCCATTACTCTTGATACTGTCTTTTTCATTTTTATCCCCCTCTGCAAATTTTATACTGTTATAATTTTAACACAGTATTATTTGCTTTAAATAAAAATATCGCTGCATTTTTCATATAATTATATTTTTTGCAGCATATTTTGTCCTCTATGATATTATCATACGCGTTTCACAAAGTCAATATTTTTTATAAAAATTATTTACTTTCACCTTAAAAAAATATATACTTTGTGCAATTTTGTGTGACAAAAATAAAAAAAAAGCAGGATTGCTTTCGCAATCCTGCTTTTTATCAACATTCACTATTGAGCTTTAGATTCAGTGTATGCTTTAATGATATCTGCAACACCTTTTTCTTCAGAAGTATAGCCATTTGCGTTGGTCTTCCAGTTCTTCATCTTGTCGTTCTGAGAACCGTACATAGCCATAATCTTGCTGTCGTTATCAACTTTGCTCAGGGACCAGCCAACACTGTAGTTGTATGGAATTACCAGACAATGCTCAAGCATGTAAGCTTCTGCTTTTGCGTATGCTGCGTAACGTGCATCCATATCGTCAGTGATAGCGTCTGCTTCTTCTACCATCTTGGTGAATTCTTTGTAAGTATCCAGCAGAGCTTTGTTTTCTGGAGTTTCTTCAGTGATTTCATTGATGTAGGAGTAGTTTGCAGAGTAGTAAGCGTTGTCGTTGCCGTAAACTTCCTGACCGAGGTAGTTCTGTGGGTCACCGTAGTCAGCGCCCCAACCGTTCAGAGCTACAGAGTGCAGGTGTGGAACGTAAACTTCCTGAGTACCGCTCTTGATATAGGTGTTGATAGACAGTTTAATAAAGTCGTCGCCCAGGCTGTCGCTGAAGCACTGTGCCAGTACGTTTGCGGAGTCAAGAGCATTCTGGTTGGAAGCCTGAATATAGTGATCCAGCTCTACTGGGAAGGTTACGCCCAGAGCGGTCAGTTCTTCCATAGCCTGTTTCTTATATTCTTCTGCTTTTGCTGCATCCAGTCTGACTGGTGTTTCGCCGTTTTCTTCTGGCAGACCCATTTCTTTTCTTACCAGTTCAACGTAATCAGTACCATCAGAAGTGTAGCACAGACCCTTCATGGTGTAGAAGTTATTTTCACAAGCCATTGGGTCAACTGCATTAGTTCTCTTCCAGTAGTTGGTCAGATCCAGACCATAGTACATTGCTTTACGGAATGCTTCGTTAGCGATAGCAGTGTTCCAGTTAGTATCTGGTGTGCCGTCTTCATTCTTCTTGTTGAAGTTGAAGTGGAACTGATAGGAGTATTTGGATGGAGTTGCTGGAACCAGATAGTTATAGAACTTGTGGTTTGGATCAGAAGTGATGGTGCTCAGCTGAGATTCGCTCAGACCGATTGCATCGATTTCGCCGGTTTCGTACAACTGATAACCAACATCAGAAGACTCAATCATTTTGTAAGTAACGGTATCAAAACGTGTGCACTCAGTATCCCAGTACATTGGGTTTTTGGTAAATACCTTTTCATTACCCTGGATATAGGATGTCATGGTGTAGCATCCGTTGTACCACAGAGTTTCATTGGTAACAGATTTGAATCCATCTGGACCGCCCAGTTCATCGATCATTGCCTGATCTACTGGATACAGACAGTTGTATGCGCCCAGGGAGTCAAAATATGGCTTTGGAGCTACACACTTATAAATAACTGTGTTAGCATCTGGTACTTCCATACCAACCATTTCCAGGAACTTGGAGCCTTCACCTGCTGTCAGAGCATAAGCTTCTTCTTTGGACAGGGACTTGGTGTATTCGTAATATTCTTCTGCGCCTTCGATCATTTCCAAAGGCATGGAAGTATTGTTGGAATCGTTCTTATGGAAGTTCAGTACCCATTCCAAACCGGTTGCAAAGTCGTAAGCGTCACAATCGCCTTTTTCGTTGCCGTTAACATCAACCCATTTTACACCGTCACGAATGTGGAATTTCCAGGTAATACCACCGTCTTCAGTTCCCCATTCATCAGCAATTGCAGGAACCAGTTTACCATCTGGATCAGCTTCCAGCAGACCATCAAACAGCTGTGTCAGGTTTTCAAAGTCCTCAGCTCTCTGAGAGTACAGCATATTAAAGGTCTCGAGCTCACGGCTAGACAGAATACCAAGAACCAGATCTTTAATTTCGTTTTCAGAACCTGCTTCTGCAGTAGCTTCGCCTTCTGTAGAAGTAGTATTGCCTTCTGTGCTTGTTCCTTCTTCGGTGCTGGTAGATCCGCCAGTACCGCCACAACCACTCAAAACAAGAGAAGCTGTCATTGCGATAGCAAGCAGTCTGGATAATGTCTTTTTCATATTCTTCCTCCTTTACAACCTGTAAACGGTTGAACTATAGGCTCCATAATAAAAACTCATCGCTATAACATTGTACTATATTTTTCGGAGCCTTTGTACAATGTTAACGACTGGTTCAAATATAACACATTATTTTCAGGCTGTCAATAATATATACTATTTTTATTAACAAACTATTCTTTTTTATGTGAAACATGTTATAAATCACCAAAAAAAAAGCAGGAGATACAATCTCCTGCTTTTCTTTTTATTGAAGTTTCTTACTTCTCTGCTTCATATGCTGCTTTAATGGCTTCCATTTCTTCGGTTGTATAACCGTCTGCGTTGGTTTCCCAGTTCTTCATCTTGTCGTTCTGGCAGCCATATACAGCGTACATCTTGCTGTATGGATTGATCTTGGTAAGAACCCAACCAGTTCCATAGTACTGTGGAATTACCAGTGCGTGCTGAATCATGTATGCTTCTGCTTCTGCAAATGCTTCATAACGTGCATCGGTATCATCAACGATAGCATCTGCTTCTTCGATCAATCTTGTGAATTCTTTGTAAGTATCCAACAGAGCTTTGGTGTTTTCATTTTCTTCCACAGAATTGATGTTGGTATATTTTGCGGAATAGTAAGCGTTGTCATATCCATATGCTTCCTGAATCAGGTAGTTCTGTGGATCGCCGTAGTCAGCGCCCCAGCCTGCGCCAGCAGAAATGGAATGGAGTTTTGGAGTATAAACTTCGTTTGTGCTGCTCTGGATGTATGTCTTAATGTTCAGTTTAACATAATCATCACCCAAGCTATTGGAGAAGCACTGTGCCAATACGTTTGCAGAGTCAAGAGCAACCTGGTTGCTTGCGGATACATAGTAGTCAACTTCTACTGGGAAGGTAACGCCAGCAGCGGTCAGCTCTTCAATTGCCTGCTGTTTGTACTGTGCTGCTTTGTCTGCATCCAGTCTTACAATAGATTCACCATTTGCATCCGGCAGACCCAGTTTATCTCTAACCAGTTCTGTGTAGTCTGTACCATCGCTGGTATAGCAGAGACCCTTCATGCTGTAAAATTCATTTTCACAGTTTAATGGATCAATTGGGTCAGTTCTCTTGTAATGATCTTTCAGATCCAGACCATAGTACCAGGACAGACGGAATGCTTCATTTGCAGCTGCGGTATTCCAGTTAGTATCTGGTGTGCCGTCTTCTTTGCGTTTATCATAGTTGAAACGAATCTGGTAAGAATAGATATCCGATGGTTTGGAAACCAGCTGATCATGGAATTCGTTATCTTCGTTTCCATTGATGGTAGCCAGGTTGCTTTCGGTCAAGTCGATGTAATCTGCTTCACCGGTCTGATACAGCTGATAACCTACATCGTTGGACTCGATCATCTTAATTGTAACGGTATCAAAGAGTTTGCAGTCTTTGTCCCAGTAAGCTGGGTTCTTGGTAAATACTTTTTCGTTGCCCTGAACATAAGAGGTCATCAGGTAGCAGCCGTTGTACCACATGGTCTCATTGTTCATAGCTTTTACACCATCAGGACCACCCAGCTCATCGATCATTGCCTGAGATCTTGGATACATACCAGCCCAAGTTGCCAGAGAGTCAAAGTATGGTTTATTGCCTGTACAGGTATAAACAATTGTGTTTGCGTCTGGTGTCTTAATTCCAACCATTTCCTGGAATTTAGAACCTTCACTTGCATCCAGTGCATAAGCCTCTTCTTTGGTCAGGCTCTTGGTGTATTCATAATATTCTTTTGCACCAGCAATCAGTTCGATTGGCTGTGCAGTATGTGCTGCATCATTTTTGTAGTAGTTGAGTACCCACTCCATACCGGTTGCAAAGTCGTAAGATGTAACGTCTGCTTTTTCATTTGCATTGACGTCAACCCATTTTACGCCTTCACGAATATGGAATGTCCAGTTCAGACCATCATCTTCTGTGCCCCACTCATCTGCAATACATGGAACCAGTTTACCATGTGTATCAACTTCCAGCAGTGGATCCTGCATGTTGGTCAGATTTTCCAGGTCATAAAAATTCTGGCTGTACAGAATATCGAATGTCTGCATTTCTCTGGTAGCCAATCTTGGAATTACCAGATCTTTGATTTCATTCTCATTTTCTTCTGCCTGACTTTCTGTTCCAGCACTGTTTTCATCTGTCTGATTGTCTGCTGTTTCGCTGCTGCCGCTGCCGCCGCAACCACTCAACACCAGAGATGCTGTCAATGCCAAAGCCAGCAATTTGGATATTGTTTTCTTCATAATTGCTCCTCCTTCGGACTTGGTGTCTTTTTTAAGTCACCTAAAAACGATTCCATAAAATGTATCGCTTTTACTTTACTTTTTTATAATAGCAACCTTAGCTCTTATTGTCAATAATATCTAATTATTTTCATTATTTTCTTCGTTTTTTATGTTTAATATCTTGCATATTGCTAATTTTTTTAGATAATATATAGATTTTCAATCATTTTTTTAAGCATTATGGTGCTATTATTTCATTCACTTTGATTAGTGAGTACTTTTGTTTTTTACTATATTAAAAGTGAGAGGAAATTCCTCTCACTTTTAATATATAATAGTTACTTTATTTTATGCTTCACGGTTATCATGTTTTTCCTTGATTTCCTGCATTTCTTCACTGGTATAACCATTTGCATTGGTTTCCCAGTTCTTCATCTTGGAATTCTGGATACCGTACATTGCTTTCATCTTGCTGTATGGATTAATCTTGGAAAGAGTCCAGCCGATGTTATAGTAGTTTGGCATGGTCAGAACATGGTCGATCAGATAAGCCTCTGCTTTTGCAAATGCTTCATAACGTGCATCCAGATCATCACAGATCTTGTTTGCTTCTTCAACCATTGCAGTGTACTCTTTGTATTCATCCAGCAGCACTTTGGTAGCTTCTGTTTCTTCTACATCATTGATGTTAGAAAGAGTTCTGGTATAGTAAGCATAGTCGTTTCCATAGGTTTCCTGGCCCAGATAGTTCTGTGGATCACCGTAGTCAGCACCCCAACCAGAAATGTTGATCGACTGGAGTTTTGGCTCATAAACTTCTTTGGAAGCACTGGAGATATAAGTCTTAATGTTGAGTGTTACATAGTCTTCTCCCAGGCTGTCAGCCAATGCCTGTTTCAGTACGTTTGCGCTGTCCAGAGCTGCCTGGTTGCTTGCTGCGATATAATAATCAACACCAACTGGGAAGGTAACACCCAGAGCTGTCAGTTCTTCAATTGCCTGCTGTTTGTACTGTTCTGCCTTTTCTGCATCCAGACGTACCATTGTTTCGCCATTGCTTTCCGGCAAACCAAGTTCCTGTCTTACCAGGTCGGTATAATCTGTACCATCCGAGGTATACAGCAAACCCGGCATGCTGTAGAACAGGTTTTCACAGCTCATTGGATTTACTGCGTTGGTTCTGCTGTAGTATGGAGTCAAATCCAGACCATAGTACCAGGATTTACGGAATGCTTCATTGGAAATTGCGGTATTCCAGTTGGTATCTACAGAACCATCTTCGTTGCGTTTGTCATAGTTGAAGTGGAACTGATAGGAACGGAAATCCAATGGCCATTCGATCATCTGATCGTGATATGGATTGCTTTCATCACCGCTGATGGTCTTAACGTTACTTTCTGTCAGGGTTACTTCATCCAGTTCTCCGGACTGATACAGTTGATATGCCACATCGTTGGATTCTACCATTTTAATGGTAACTGTTTCAAAGCGGCTGCATTCTGTATCCCAGTAATGTGGATTCTTGGTAAATACCTTTTCATTACCCTGAATATAGGATGTCATGGTATAGCATCCGTTGTACCACATATTTTCGTTGTTCATCGATTTGATACCGTCTACACCCAGTTCATCGATCAAGCCTTGAGAGATTGGATAGAGACAGGCGTATGCACCAACGGTATAGAAATATGGTTTTGCTTCGGTGCAATGATATACCAGTGTGTTGCCGTCCACTACTTCGATTCCAACCATTTCTGCAAACTTGGAACCTTCTCCGGCATTCAGTGCATATGCTTCTTCCTGAGACAGGCCTTTGGTATATTCATAGTATTCTGCTGCACCTTCGATCATTTCCATCGGCATCGAAGTATTTGCAGAATCGTTCTTATGGAAGTTCAGAATCCACTCAAGTCCGGTCAGGAAATCCTGTGCAGTACAATCTGCCTTTTCTTCTCCATTTACATCAACCCATTTTACGCCATCACGAATCTTGAAGGTCCAGGTAAGGCCGCCATCTTCGGTGCCCCACTCCTCTGCCAGTGCAGGAACCAGTTCGCCATAGCTGTTTGCTTCCAGCAGACCATCCCAGAGATTGGTCAGATACTGTGTATCAGCCGATGTTTCAGAATTGAGAAGGTTAAAGGTTGCAAGTTCGGAGCTGGCAACTTTTGAGATAACCAAATCTGTAATTGCCTCTGCGCTTTCTTCTTTTTCCTCTGCCTGCGGTTCTTCATTTCCGGAAGCTTCTGTTTTACCAGAAGTATCTTCTTCCTTGTCAGATGAACCTGATGTTCCTCCACAGCCGCTTAAAACGAGGGAAGCTGTCAGTGCAAGTGCAAGCAACTTCGAGAATGATTTCTTCATGATATTCCTCCTTACTGAATGTCCTTTATAAATTATAGTAAAATCCAAACACTGCGTTCGGTCTACTATCATTTCTTAATAATATGCATGAAAAATCCACATAATGTATAATATTTACTTTATTTTGCTTTATCATAGCAAAATCATCAGTCGATGTCAAGAATGCCGTTTTAATTTTTCTAATATTTATAAAATTTACTGTTCTAAAGCAGCAAACTGCTAAATATTGTTTTTTCACTAACAATATATTCAGAAAATCTCGCAATAAAATCCACTTTTTATTGCGCTTTGCACTTTTTCATTTTATCTTGTCAAAGCAAAACATAATTTACCAATTTCTTCCATAAATTTTGTATTTACTTTATTTTAAAAAAAGCTGCCGTAACATTACGGCAGCTTTTATCTTTGTTAAAACTTGAATTGATTCAGTCCCAATTCCGCTACAAACTCGCGGTCCACAACCCCATCAATCAGGGTAATGACCATTTCGCAGGTTACACTGATCATCGCTCTTTTCAGGTGCCCTCCTACAACGGACCCATCCCTTCCAGCAGCGCTCATATGTAAATGGGAGTAGTACTCCCCGTTCATGGTATTGATCGTTCCGGTCAAAGATACGATCTCATGATCTCCTGTAAAATGATTTGGCAGATACTGCATCTTCTGGGTATCGAACAATCCCACCTCAAAGTCGTTGGTTGCTCCCAGAGCACTTACCTGAGCAAGTTTGATATTTTCCTTCAATGCAACTTGTTTTACCTGCTCCACGATTTCTTCGCCCTTGTCCATCCGGACAACAACCGTATTTCCAAATCGTTTGTACTCCATACCGATTCCTCCATTTTATGTTTCAAGCAATCTCCAGTCCTCTAACTGTAACTTGACCTGTTGCTTCAACTGCTGCGCATTTTCTTGGTATACTGGACAGAGGAAAAGATTCCATTCCATCTTTTTCTCTGCATTCTCATAAAGATGCACGCTTGCTGCAATCCGATCCTCTGGGTCAACTGCGAAATAAACCATCTCCGTTTTTCCGTTTAGTCCCAGCATTTGATCTTTCTGTTGATCGAGCCATCCAAAATAATCCTGTTCTATCCTGTCCCAGTCGATCTGCGGCAAGTCATCATCTTTTGTGAAACTATCACGGTAGGCAAGAATAGCGGCCTGCATTCCCTCTGTTGGAAGTACCAGCTGTATCCAGTCCATTATCGGCGCCTCCGGTTCTGTGCCCGTCTTACACCCGCAGTGTTTACAACCGAGCCCGGAACTGCCTTATCCAAAAAAACGATGCCATCCAGATGATCCAGCTCATGGCAGAAACATTTTGCAAGGTCACCTTCTCCAGTCAAGGTAACTGGATTTCCATTCTCATCCAACGCTTTTACTGTCACGCGGTTTGGACGGCGAGTTTGTGCCCAGCGATCCGGAAAACTCAGACAACCTTCTTCACAGAGCTGCTCCCCTTCCTGATTAATAATCTCAGGATTTACCAGCTTCAGTACACCGTTGCTTAATTCTCCCATGTCAATTACAACCAGACGCTTTAAAATACCGACCTGTGGTGCTGCAATTGCAGCGCCGTTTGAGGTTGCATGCAGGGTATCCAGCATATCATTGAGGATTTGGCGGATCTTATCATCCACTACTTCCACTTTTTTACAATGTTTTTTCAAAATTGGATCATCGTTGATCCGGATTGCTCTCAATGCCATGGTTTTCCTCCCTGTTTTGACCTACTCTCCAAATTCCTCGTTTAAACCATCTTCGATTTCCTGCATGGCTGCCAGTGTTCTGGATAACAGTTCATCCAGCTCCCAGCCCAGCATATCTGCACCCTGCTGAATGGTTTCGCGGGAACAACCAGCAGCAAAGCGTTTATCCTTAAACTTTTTCTTTAAAGATTTTAACTCCATATCTTTGGTGCTTTTGGAAGGACGCATCAGCGCTGCTGCACCAATCAGACCAGTAAGCTCATCGGTTGCAAACAATACCTTTTCCATCTGATGTTCTGGGCAGATATCGCAGCACATTCCATAACCATGGCTGGCTGTTGCATGAATCACTTCATCTTCCAGACCTGCCTGTTTCATCAGTTCCTGACTCTTAATGCAGTGTTCTTCTGGATAAAGCTCAAAATCCAGATCATGCAGAAGTCCCACAATACCCCAGAAATCTTCCTCTTCTCCATAGCCCAGTTCCCTTGCAAAGTAACGCATGGTACCCTCTACGGTACGCGCATGTCTTAAATGAAATGGGTCCTTGTTATACTGTTTGAGCAGCTCATAAGCCTGCTGTTGTGTCATTGCTGTATGCATATCAGTTTCCTCCTTAAAGCAAATCCTGTTGGATTTTTTTCTATTATAGACCTTATCTTTTTTGGATGCAAGACAAAGAAGCAGCCGCTTTTCTACAAAGCTGCTGCTTCTTTGCTTTCCCACAAAATAGATTCTTATTTATACGACCGCCTGATGTGTTCTGTCACTGCTTACCAGTTTCCCACCTCTGACAAGCTCAATCAATGCGGTTGGTTTGAGCTTTTTGCCCACTGCTCGCAGGGCACTCTGTGCCAGAATTACAGTCGGGTCGATCATATCGTTATTCATCATGCCTAATCTCTCAAACAAAATCGGAAGCTCGGTACAACCCATAATAATTTTTTCTGCTCCCTGTTCCCACATTTCATCCAGGATTCCCTGTACTGGCAGGTTTTCGATTCCTGATTTTCCTGCTTTGATGTAATCGTAAATCAATGACATCAGCAGTTTCTGATTTTTCTCAGATGGATATACCGTCTGGATCTCTTCATTTCTCAGAGCTTTTTCAAAAATACCGCTTTCTCTTGTTCCGTCAGTTGCCAGAACGCCTACTTTGGAAGTATTAATCCATTTCAAAAAAGCGGCTGTCTCATTGATCATGTTCAAGAACGGTGTTTCCAGATAAGGGATCATATCATCATAAAAATAATGTGCTGTGTTGCAGGACATTATCAGTACCTGTGCTCCCATTGCCTCCAGTCGTTTCGCGCTCTTGACGAGCTCTGGAACCGGGCTTTTTCCACCATGCAGAATTGCTGTGGTTCTATCTGGAATGTTTGTATTGCAGTCAACACAGATTCTGACATGGTCCTGGTCTGTGTCGGCATCGGTATATTCAATGATCTTCTGCATCAAATCGCAGGTTGCCAGTGGACCCATTCCACCGATAATTCCAATAACCGGATTCATTCTTCGTTGTCGCCCCCTTGTTTTAGCTTGACTTAAGTATAAATCCATTTTATAATAAAATCAAATATTTATATATTTATAAAAATCATAAATATTTATTTATGGAGTGTGAGCAGATGTTTCGTAATATGGAATATGTCTATGAGGTCTATAAGGAAAAAAGCTTTACCAAGGCTGCCAAAAATCTTTATGTCACCCAACCCTGTTTAAGTGCCTTGGTCAAAAAGACGGAGCAAAAACTGGGATTCCCTATTTTCAACCGAAATGCATCCCCTTTGCAGCTGACCGAATGTGGTGCAGAATATATCCGCTACATTGAAAAAATTATGACGCTGGAAAATGAATTTGAAAACTATCTCAACGACGTGCGTGGATTAAAGACAGGACACCTCTCCATCGGCTCCAACAATGCCTTCTCTGCTCTGGTTCTTCCGCAGATTATCAGTGAATTTAATCGCCTCTACCCCGGTGTGGATGTAAAACTCAGCGAGGGAAATATCGCCTATCTGGAAGAAAAATTATTTAAAGGAGATCTGGACCTTGTTCTGGACAACCATCCTATGGATGAAAGCATTTATCAGCGCGAGCTGTTCTGCTCAGAGCAGCTTTTGCTGGCTGTCCCTGTATCCGATCCTGTCTGCATCCAAAACCGTTCCTGCGCGCTCACACACGCCGATATCCTAAGCAAAAAGCACATTGACCCTCTTACTCCGTGCATCTCCATGGAAACGTTTCAGGATCACACCTTCATCGCTCTGCGCCACGGCAACGATACCCGCATCCAGCTGGATTCTCTCTGTGAGCAGGCAGGATTTACCCCCAAAATTCAGCTGGAGGTTGACCAGCTCACCACCGCCTATAACATTGTCTGTAACAATATCGGCATTACACTGGTCAGTGATACTCTGGTAACCCGAACCCCACCGGTATCCAATCTGGTATACTATAAAATCAATTCTGACCACACCAAACGTTTTGCTTATTTTTATTATAAAAATTCTTCTTATGTCACTCTTGCCATGCGGGAATTCATAAAACTTGGAATTGATAATATCCAGCGATAAAACGATAAAAAAGGACAGTACCTGTTTGGTACTGTCCTTTTGATTTTAGTATTGTTATTTATCCGAACGATCCTCGTAGTGAGTATGCAGCAGTTCATGAGCCAGATGGCTGTTTGGCTCTTTGAGGAATTCGCTGTACAGGGTCTGGATATCCGGATTCTTATGGGACTGACGCAGATTCATATTCTTATCTACTTTGTACAGTCCATCCATACGATGCTCGCGGATTGCAGCTGTTGTTCTAAATGGCTGACCGCCGCCGCCTACGCAACCGCCTGGACAGCACATAACTTCAATAAACTGATAGTCTGCTTCTCCTGCACGAATCTTATCCATCAGAACTCTTGCATTCTTCAGACCGTTTGTAATAGCAACCTTAACTGGTGTTCCATCCAGATCCAAAGTTGCTTCCTTAATGCCTTCATGACCTCTGCATGCAGTAAAGTCGAGGCTCTGTGGTTCTTTTCCGGTAACAACTTCGTATACGGTACGGATTGCAGCCTCCATTACACCGCCGGAAGTACCGAAGATTGCACCAGCACCGGAACCAAGTCCCAGCGGATGGTCAAATTCTTCCTCTGGCAGGAAGTTAAAGTCCAGTCCAGCCATACGAATCATCTTTGCAAGCTCGCGGGTGGTCAAAACAACATCGACATCCTGATAGCCGGAAGAATTCATTTCCGGACGCTGACATTCATATTTCTTTGCGATACAAGGCATGATCGAAACAACAAACATCTTGTCACGTGGAATGCCCATCTTGTCAGCATAGTAAGTTTTTGCGATTGCACCGAACATCTGCTGTGGGGATTTGCAGGAAGAAACATGCGGAAGCAGATCAGGATAGGTCTTTTCCACAAAGTTGATCCAACCTGGGCTGCAGGAGGTAATCATTGGCAGAGTACCGCCATTCTTCATACGGTCAAGCAGCTCGTAACCTTCTTCCATAATGGTCAGGTCAGCAGAGAAATCGGTATCGAATACTTTGTCAAAGCCCAGTCTGCGCAGAGCAGCAACCATCTTACCAGTTGCAATTGCGCCGCGCTCCATGCCAAATTCTTCACCGATTGCTACACGGACAGCCGGAGCGGTCTGAACAACAACAAATTTATCTTTATTGTCGATTGCATCCCAAACACGTTTGGTATCATCTTTTTCATACAATGCACCAACTGGACATACTGCAACACACTGTCCGCAGTATACGCAAGGAGATTCGCTCAGTGGCTTCTCAAATGCGGTTGTAATCTTGAAATCGGTGGAACGTCCGCTATAACCGATTGCATTGGTTGTCTGAATTGCCTGACAAGCCTCTACACAACGACCGCAGCGAACACATTTTGTCATATCGCGAACCAGAGCTGGATTGCTCAGTTCTTTTGGAACCGGTTTCCAAACTGGATCAAAGATATTACCGCGGATATTATATTCTGCTGCCAGAGTCTGAAGTTCACATTTGCCGTTTCTTTCACAATGCAGACAATCCTGTGGATGGTTTGCAAGCAGCAGCTCCAGAACGGTCTGACGAGCTTTTCTTACCTTTGGAGAATTGGTGGTGATGTCGCCTGCCTCATCAACCAGGTTGTTGCAGGCAGTTTTCAGTCTTCTGCTGTGGCTGTCTTCTACCAGACATACACGACAGAATGCGCGGACTCCCAGGTCAGGATGGTGGCACAGGGATGGAATTTTAATACCGACTTTTCTTGCGGCTTCCATAATTGTGGTACCGGATGGCACGGTTACCGGAATACCGTCAATGTTAATTGTAACCATCTTATTTGGATCAATATGCATACTGGTCACCATACTTTCTGCTATTTAAACAAACCGGACAAATGCCGTTGATGTGTGCCTGGAATTCTTCACGTCTATGTTTCAGACAGGAGTCAAGTGCGGTGGAAGCCGACTGACCCAGACCGCAGGAAGATGCGGTAGCCATAGTAAAGGACAGGCGTTCCAGACGCTCAAAATCTTTTTCTGTTGCAAGTCCTGTTGCAAATTTATGCAGGATCATGTACATCTGACGGTTACCTTCACGGCATGGAACACATTTACCACAGCTTTCATGGATAAAGAATTCCGATACCTTCTTCAGGTAATCAATGATGCATACAGTATCGTCCAGTACAACTACTGCACCGGAACCGATGCTCAGTCCCTGTTTTTTCAGGGAAGTGTGGTCATAACGGGTATCCAGCTGTTCTGGGAAACCGATTGGGCCGGACTGACCACCCAGATGATAGCATTTAAGCTCTTTACCATCCGGAATACCGCCGCCAAATTCAGGGTCAAAAATAATATCACGCAGAGTAACACCGCCAATCGGCACTTCAAAAGTACCTCTGCGATTTACGTTACCGGACAGACAGATCAACTTGGTACCGCCGGAATCTTCTACGCCCAGTTCCTGGAATGCTTTGCCGCCCATATTAATAATTTGAGGTACGCTTGCAAAGGATTCTACGTTGTTTACCAGAGTTGGCTGAGAATAGAGACCAACCTCTGCCAGATGCGGTGGTTTTACACGAGGACGACCGGTTTTTGCTTCAATGGAGTTGAGCAGACCGGAGTTTTCACCACAGATATAAGCACCAGCACCCGAAACAATATGTACGCGGAAGCTGAAGTAGGAACCCATGATGTTGTCGCCCAGATAGTTTGCTTTTACCGCATTGTCAATTGCAGCCTGGAACAGTTTCTGGATCTCACGGTACTCACCGCGGATATAAATATAACCATCATGCGAGTTAAAAACATAACCTGCAATTGCCATACCTTCGATGATGCTCAGCGGATCTTTTTCCAGCAAAACCTTATCTTTAAAGGTTCCCGGTTCGCCTTCGTCGGCATTGCAGACAATATATTTTGGATCTCCTTCAATTTCATAAAGCTGTTTCCACTTTTTGCCTGCTGGATAGGAAGCGCCGCCGCGTCCCAAAAGTTTTGCATCAATGATTTCATTGATGATCTCCATTGGAGCCATGCTCATTGCTTTTTTCAGAGCCGAAAAACCGCCGTTTGCGATATAGTCCGCCACAGAGTCAGGACGGATTTTGCCGCAGCGGGCTGTCAAAAGCTGTATTGTCTTAGACATATATGACATCCTTTCCTCAGCCCTTACTTACTGGGCGTTTTCTCTCAATTCTTTGAGGATTTTTCTGATGCGGTCCTCATTCAGGTTTCCATATACTTTATCGCCGATTTTGATAACCGGACCAATATTACATGCACCAACACACGGCATATACTGGAGGCTGAACATGCCGTCTGGGGTGGTTTCGCCAAAATTGATGCCCAGTTCTTTGCGCAGGAATTTTGCCATTACATGAGATTTTGAAATATAGCAAGGAGCATTGTTGCAAACCTCAATGATATATCTGCCTCTTGGCTTGGTTTCCAGCATTGCGTAGAATGTCAGAATATCATAAAGCTGTACCAGCGGAATATCCAGCTTTTCTGCTACAACTTTAGCACTTGCTTCATTGATATAGTTACGTCTGCACTCTCTCTGAATTTCAATCAGAATGGAAAGAAGATGTTCTTTATCTCCGCCACATTCTTCGATGATTTCCAGAACTCGTTCTCTGCTCAGAGTTTCTGTTGCCATCTAAAAATTCCTCCCCCAAACTTTCGTTTCCGGCCAGTTTTATGTGTATCTCTCTTTGTATCTTTGACACATCTGACCGACAGGTCGTTGTTCTTCAAAACAATATTTGATATTCATAGGATAAAGCTGTGACTTTAATCATCATAGACTTCATCTATTATAAAAATTATATTGTTTCTCTTTCGTACAGTCAAGTGTTACTTTCTTAACGAATTATCATTTTTTCGTCTTCTTATCTGTGCATAACAAAATTCTTTCCATTTAGTTTAATTAAAATTCCACATATTGATTTATTTTTATATATTTTATCCACATTTTCTTCTATTTCAATGGTAGTTTCTACAATGCTTTTGTTTCAGAGACAAATTGAAATAATTTTATATGTGTAATATATTATAGATTTTTCGTGTGATTTTCCAATAAAAACTACAAAAAATCTCTGAAAGCTTCAAAAAATCATTTAGCTTTCAAGTACAGTCAGAAAATACTTTCCTATCCCTTATGTATATTTTTAAAAAAAGAAAAAGACCTCCTGCACTTTAAAATCAGTCTTTGCAGAAAATCTTTTTCCTTACTCTTTTTCTAATCTTCTTTTTTCATTGGGTTTGGTGTGTTCACCATCAGGATTTTGGTAATTTTCGAAGTCTGGTTTTTCCAGTTATGACGGGTCTTGGAACTAAACTGGATGCTGTCTCCTGGATAGAGTGTATAATGTTTGCCTTCCAGCTCTAAAGCAAGGATTCCTTCCAGAACGTAGATAAATTCTTCTCCTTCATGCTTGTATGGTTCTGGTTCGCTTTCCGGCTCTTCTCCGAATGGAAGCAGATAAAACAATCTCGGGAAGAGGTTGTATCCCTCTACATTCTTGCTCAGCGTATACTGAATAATTTCCGGTCCAATCTGAGTCATAGGCATATCATAGCCATGTGTTACCGGATCGCTTCCTGCTTTTGTATCGCTTTCAAAAAAGTCAGCCAGTTCCACACCTAAAACTCTTGCAACATTTGCCAACGAGTCAATTGCAATTGTGGTCATGCCTCGTTCCAGCTGGGAGAGGAAACCAATAGAGAGTCCGGTCTGCTCCGAAAGCATTTTGAGGGTATATTTTTTGTCTTTACGATATTTTTTAATTTTGGTGCCGATGTCGATATTTTTGTTCATTTTCTTCCCTCCAGTTATTCTATTTCCTTTTTAACTATAATCGTTTTTTGTGAAAAAAGCAATATTTTTTTGATATATTGAAAACTCAAAGAATAAATCATTTGTTTTTCTGATTTTTTATCTTGTTTTTTGGTTAAATTAACTATTTATTTTTCACTTGATTCTTGAAAGATGAACAACATGCTGTTTCCAACCCTTTCTTTCATTTTCACATGTATGAATATACAAAAAAAGGTACTGTTTCCAGTACCTTTTTTTATCAATCAATTAAAGTATGCGCCCATTTTTTACTTTTAAACCGAAGGGATGCAAAAACAAGTTTTACCCACTCTTCAAAGAAGACCATTGCAACCACCAGATGCAGTGGGAGCTTCAAAACCAGAACTCCCAGGAAAGCCAGTGGAACACCGATAATCCATACGCCCATCAAATCGAGCATCATGCAGAAACGAGTATCGCCGCCCGAACGAAGGATACCGCAGAATAAAACATAGGTAAACATCTTTGGCAGCATATAAATTGCATAAACGGTAATGGTGTTTGCGAGCATGCTGTTGGTCGCAGCATCAAAGTCATACAAGCTGATAACCGCACCCTCTGACAGGAAGAGCGATACCGACATCACAAGGTTAACGATAAAGGTCATTTTGAGGAAAACCACTGCATAGGAATATGCCTTTTCTTCTTCGCGGCGGCCAAGCTCATTTCCGATCATAACAGCGCTTGCATTACCGATACCGAAGAATACCGACTGGAACAGGTCATTGATGGTAGAAGCTACCTGAACGACTGCCAAAGCAGAAGCGCCCAGCATACCGTACGCGATATAGTACACCGAGTTACCGATACTCCATCCGCCCTCCGAAATAATAACAGGGAGGGATGTTTTCAGTACACGACGGAACATTTCTTTATCGAAGCTGAACAGTTCCTTCGGTTTTCCAGCAAGCGGATGTTCCGAATTGGAATAAACAAAGGTTACCATCAAGGCAAATTCGATAACACGGGCAATCAATGTTGCCAGTGCAGCACCCCGAACTCCCAGTTTCGGCATACCTAACTTTCCAAAGATCAAAACATAGTTGAGGCCCAGATTGATAAACAAAGCCAACATATTGATAATAGTAGGTACTTTCAACTGATGGATTGCACGGGAGTTAAAGTTAATTGCAAACGACATGGAGGTGAAGAAATAGGAAATCGCTACAATTTTCAGATACTGACCTCCAAGTTCGATTACTCGGGCATCTCTTGTAAACAAAGACAGAATCTGTGGTGCAAAAAAGAGTGCCAGCGCTGTAAAGAAAAGTGACATTCCTGTTCCCAGCAAAATATCGATACCAAATGTGCGGCGAATATTCTTGATATCCCGCACACCCCAGTATTGAGAAACATAGACTGCTGCACCGCTGTAAATTCCAAAACACAGCGTGGAAAAAATAAAATACAGTCTGTTTGCTGTTCCAACCGCTGCAAGTTCATCGACACCCAGTTTACCGATCATGATTGTATCTGCCATATTCAATCCAATGCTGATCAGGTTTTGGATGACAATCGGGATTGCAATCATCAATACTGTCCTGTAAAAATTTCTGTCACAATGTTTGTTCTGCATTTTCTCTTCCTTCCTTTCTTTTTTATTCTATTGCATAAAAGAGGAATTCGGAGGTTTCAGTTAGTAAACTATCCTCCTTCGGATCGCATGGCAAAGTTTTATCAAACCTTGCAAAAAGAAAATTCCTCTGTATCTGCTAAATTAAATTTTAAAAAACTGTAAACATAACTGTTTGATTATATCAGATTCTCTTTTTCATTTCAAGTTATGCTATAATACAAAAAAGGAAATTGTTTTTTATTTTTAAAGTAAAATCCTTTTTTCACGCTGTTCTACCAGAAGGAGGCGTCTTATGGAAAACACACCAACTCTCTTAACCAACCGTTTAATCTTACGTCAGTTTGTTCGAGAAGATCTTCCGGCTTTGTTTTCCATTTTAAGTGACCCGGAAGTCAACACCTTTCTTCCCTGGTTTACACATCAGTCCATGGAGGAGACTCTTGCTTTCCTACAAACAAATTTTCTGGAAACCTATTCTCTCCCTCTTGGATATCGCTATGCGATCTGCTTGAAAGAGGATCATATTCCAATTGGTTATATCAACATCAGCCCCAACGAAAGTCATGATCTTGGATATGGAATTCATCGAAACTTCTGGCATCAGGGAATTGCCACGGAAGCAGGAAAATGTCTCCTCGATCATATACAAAAAGTAAAAACAATCCCATTTATTACAGCAACACATGATAAAAAGAACCCAAATAGCGGAAAAGTGATGAAGAAATTAGGAATGCACTATTGTTATTCCTATCAGGAACAATGGCAGCCTAAAAATATTCCTGTCATTTTCCGCATGTACCAAATGAATCTGGATGGTAATGTTCATAAAATTTACTCTCAGTATTGGGATCAATATCCTGTCCATTTTGTCGAAACAAACCTATAAAAAAGAGGTATTCTGTATGGTACAGAATACCTCTTTTTTTATTTCCCAGGAAATTAGCTGTTTAACTTGCTGCTCATCTCTTCTTCCTGGAATTGCTTGGAATAAAGGTCGTGATAGTAGCCGCCCTTCCTCAAAAGCTCCTCATGTTTACCCTGCTCCACAATCTTTCCGTCCTTAACAACCAGAATCAAATCTGCTTGTCGGATGGTGGACAGACGGTGTGCAATCAGGAAAGAGGTTCTTCCTTCCAGCAGGTGCATCGTTGCGTTCTGAATCAGCTGTTCCGTTTGAGTATCAATCGAGCTGGTAGCTTCGTCCAGCACAAAAATTGCCGGATCTGCCAACACGGCTCTTGCAAAGGAAATCAGCTGTTTTTCGCCGGTGGAAAGCTTATCTCCGCCTTCACCTACATCACTGTCATAGCCATTTTCCAGATGTTCCACTACCGTATCTGCGGAAACTGCCTTAGCAGCCTGCTTTACTTCCTCATCGTTAGCATCCAAACGTCCATAGCGGATATTGTCCATAACTGTTCCGGAGAACAGATGCGGATTTTGCAGAACATATCCCAGTCGGCTATGCAGCCAAAGCTGGCTTCTTTCTCGATAATCTTTTCCATCAATCAGGATTCTTCCGCCAGTTGGCTCAAAGAATCGGCAGGCAAGATTGACCAGTGTGGATTTTCCTGCACCAGTTTCTCCAACAATCGCCACATTGGTTCCAGCTGGGATTTTCAGGCTGAAGTGACTAAGTACCTCTTCCTCACCATCCGGATAGCGGAAAGAAACATCGTCAAACTCGATATCACCCTTAATTGGCTCCCAGTTTTCTGTTTTAGGATGGAAGCTGTCACCATATTTTTCGATAACTTCCGGTGTATCTACAATGTTGGGCTTCTGATCCAACAATCCCATAACACGTTCAATGTTTGGCTGAACTGCAATGATATTTGCCAAAACACGCGCCATCTGCTGAATCGGCTCAAAGATCGATACCGCGTAGGTTGTGAATGCGGACAAGGTACCAATCAGAATGCCATGTTCCAGCACCAGATTTCCTCCTCGTGCCAAAACAATTGCTGTTGCAGCGGAGCTTGCCAACATAACAAGTGGAATATACAGAGCGTTAAGTCCTGCTGCGCGAACGGATGCATTGCGCATTTCTTCGGTCAACTCAGAAAATTCATGCGTATTTTTGTCCTCGATAACCAACGTCTTCGAGGTTTTAGCACCCATGATTCCCTCGTTGAAAGCTCCAGTAATGCGGGAGTTGATCGAACGAACCTTTCGGTTCCAGAACAAAATTCGCTTCTGGAAGTAGGTAGTCAGCACTGCAATGACCGGAACGATTACCATAACCATCAGGGCAAGGCGCAGATCCAGCATTGCCATCGACAAAAATGCAAAGGATACGTAGGACAGTGCCCACAAAATATCGATCAGATCCCATGCTGTGATTGCTGCGATCTTGTTGGTATCACTCATAACACGAGCCAGAATATATCCAACCGGCGTTGTGTTATAGTAAGAAAATGAGAGGATTTGGAGGTGGACAAAGCAGGCTCTTTTGAGATCTCGGCCCATCCTCATCTCTGTTTTCATTGCACTTAAGGTATAAAACACAAAGCTTAATACTTGAAGTATAATAACTGCAAGGTATGCAGCGATGAATACCGGCAATCCGTCCAGAGTTCCCTTCTCGATGAAGTTATCTACCGCATAGCGCTGAAATAACGGAAGCGATACATCTACAATTGAAATTAAAATATTGGTAATAACAATCAGGAGCAGCAGCTTTTTGTATGGTTTTGCAAATGGAAACAAACGCTTCCAGATAGAAAACTGAAAGGATTTGTTGCTCTGCACCTCATCATCACGATTTGGATTACCCATAGGATCACCTGCTTTCTGTTGGGTGTTCCGAGTCTGCCTGTTTCAAAAGCTCTCGGTCTGCGTTATTCATCTGTATCTGATAGATATCCTGATAGATTCCTTTTCTGGAAATCAGTTCTTCATGAGTACCGATGTCGGCTACCTTTCCATTATCCAAAACCAGAATCTGATCAGCCTGCATCAAGGTTGTGATACGGTGAGAAATCAGAATCGTCGTAGCATTTCCCATCTTTTCTTTCAGCTGTTTGCGGATTTTTGCATCTGTTTCCGCATCAACTGCTGAAAGGGAATCGTCAAAGATCATAACTGGCGCGTTCTGAGTCAGCATTCTTGCAATTGCAACACGCTGTTTCTGTCCACCGGACAAGGTAACACCGCGTTCACCTACAATCGTATCATAACCGTTGGTGAAATTCTGGATTGCCTCATCCACACAAGCAGAACGGGCTGCCGAGCGAACATATTCGAGCATCGCATCGCGATCCTTTTCTTCGCAGGTAATACCAATGTTCTCCTGAATGGTGCGAGAAAATAGGAACGGCTCCTGCAAAACGATTCCGACATTTTTTCTTAAGTAAGAACGCTTGATCTTTGCGATATCCACTCCGCCAATCGTGATTCTGCCGCTTCCATGACATCCATCCTGACCTTCATCCAGATCATACAGGCGGTTGAGCAGATGCATCAGAGTCGTTTTTCCGCTTCCGGTTCCACCAAGGATTGCAAAAGTTGTACCAGCCTTGATGGTAAAGGAGATATCATCCAAAACCGGTTTCTGATTTTCATACCCAAAGGTTACATGCTCAAAACAAATGTCTCCATGCATGTCAGGAGTTAACGCTCTTGGTGGGTCCTTTTCCGGTTCGGATTCCAAAATGTAGCTGACACGTCCAATCGATACGCCAGTTTTGCTCATTTCAGAAAGAATTTTACCCAGTGAGCGCACTGGCCAGGTCAGCGTTGCATTGTAGGAAACAAACGCCAAAAATTCACCCAGTGTGATCTCTCCATGCACTGCACTGACAGTACCGAAACAAATTACAGTCAGCACCTGCAAAGCCATAATCAGGTCGCCGGTACTCCAGTAAGCGGTCATCATATGTCCCAGACGAATCCAAAGTTCCGAAAAAGCGCTGTTCTTTTCATCAAAGCGCTCAATCTCAAAATTTTCTCGTCCAAAAGCGCGGACAACGCGGACACCGGTCAGATTTTCCTGAACAACGGAGGATAAAACACCTTCTGCAACGTCAGCATCCATAAATCTTTTGGAGATTTTGGAACTGAAGAAGAAAGAATAAAATACAATAATTGGAACAAACACTACTGCGACCATCGAGATCTTTACATTCATCGAAAACATCAGTGCCATCGTCATGACAATCAAAAAGCAGATACGGAATACTTCCACCATCTGTGCACTGATAAAGTTTCGGATAACCTCAACGTCCGAAGTACAACGCTGGATAATCTCACCAGTCTGATGGGCTGTGTGCCAGGAAAACGGAAGTTTCTGGATATGGCCAAATAACTCATCACGCAGCGCCTTGATCGAATTTTCCGAAGCCTTTGCGGTATTTAAACGCGCAAAAAAGCTAAAAATTCCCGACAAAATTGCTGTAATCAACACTGCAGCTGCAGCTAATAAAAGCATTTTTGCAGGATCGTCGGCCGCCATCTGTCCGACACCCAAATTTTCCAGCCATGCCGGAAGTTCCCCCGAACCAATAATCGAGTCAACAGTCAAGCGGATAATCTGCGGGGTCAGTGAGTTAAACGCCGTATTGAGCACCGAGCACAATAATCCCAATCCAAACAACCACAAATTGCTCCGAACAAATCGGAACACAACAGAAAATGCGCTTTGTTTCTGGTCCTTTTGCAAATAAATCACTCTCCTGTCCTTTTTTCAAGATTACTCTCCTAAAACAGCTTATTTCTCTCCCCCTCTGTCAAGCTGTCTTTTCTTAAAAAAGATTCCCTCATCCCGATTAGAATCTTTTCTTTCGGATCAACAAAATTTTTTCCGTGATCCGAAAACAAAAAAAGCATCCCCGTTTGCGCAGGGATGCTTTTCAAGCAGATTGTAAGGACACAACTGTCCAGCACAAGACCTCAGTCCTGTTTTTTAAAAAATTAACAAACACCTGTTTTGGAAGGCTCAAACATTCCCCGCATATTCACTTTTCCGCAATCGGTAAGATTCATCTTCTTGGTCATGTCATCAGCCTCCTTTTCCATGTGTCTTTATTTTACAGTTTCGAAACCGTTACCAGTATACTCCATTCTATCTGCTCTTGTCAAGCAATTTCTTATCAAAAATAACAAAATTTTATTCCTGAGTGAAAATTAATCTGACAATTCTTGCAGATTTACGGCTCTCGAACAAAAATACTCTCTGCTTTTGGTTCTCCATCTTCCTTCATCTCAATGCGATACAATCCCAGAGGAACCTGCTGCTGCAAGGCAAACTGAAGATAAGCCTGCTCATCCACACCCTCAAAGCGGATTGCCAGTCCACAGCTGGTGGAAATAGCGCGCGGGGTAGGCATGATATGAATTTCAAACTGTTCTTTTGCCTTCTTTTCGGTCTGCATCGTATCTGTGGTATTATAAAAGGACATTGCGTAATAAACTTTGGATTCCATTTTCTTTCTCTCCTGACAAAATTTTTCGCTGTTATTCATTCTGTCATATCGCGCCTTTTTTCGTCAAGAGCTGATCTATCAAAATGCCATTGTTTTTTATAATGGCATTTTGGAAAGTAATTGAAAAAATCTATCCAGAAAAAATTTACAGCTTCCAGATATCCTGACAATATCCTTTTATTGTGCGGTCTGAAGAAAAATATCCCGCTTGTGCAATGTTATAAAGCATCTTTCTGCTCCATGCTAGGCGGTCTTCAAAATCAAGGAACATCTGTTCTTTAACCTGGATATACTCTTTCAGATCAAGCAGTGTCATGAACCAGTCCTTGTTTATGATTTCCTTATAAAGTCTGCACAATGGCAGAGGATCGCCCCGTTTTATCATCTCTTTGCTGATGATAAAATCGACCAATCTTTCAATCATCAGGTCCTGCTCGTAGATTTTTCTGGAGCTGTATCCTTTTGTCTCATACAGTTTCATGACCTCATCGCTGGATTTTCCAAAAATATAGCAATTTTCTTTTCCAACCAGCTGAGCAATTTCCACATTAGCACCATCCATAGTACCCAGTGTAACTGCTCCATTGAGCATCAGCTTCATGTTACCGGTGCCACTTGCTTCTTTGGATGCAAGCGAGATCTGCTCGGAGACATCACAGGCTGGAATCAACTTTTCTGCCCAGCTGACGTTGTAATTTTCCACCATCACAATTTTCAAATAAGGTGCAACCTGAGGATCTTCTGCAAACAGCTGCTGCAAACATAAAATCAGGTGGATGATATCCTTTGCAATGGTGTATGCTGGAGCTGCCTTGGCTCCAAATAAAAGGGTAATTGGACGTTTTGGGAGTTTTCCAGATTTAATTTCAAAATACTTCCAGATTGCATACAGAGCATTCATCTGCTGGCGTTTGTACTCGTGCAGGCGCTTGATCTGAATATCATAAATCGAATTTGGATTGATTTCGATTCCCATTCTGCTGCTGATTTCTTCTGCCAGAATCTGCTTTCTCTGCTGTTTGATGGAGAGAAGCTCTTTGAGAACCGTTTCATTTTCCGCAAAATTCAGCAGCTTTTGCAGTTCCTGTGCATCCTTTTTCCAGCCCTCCCCAATCAGCGAAGTGATATATGCTGACAGCTGCGGATTACATAACATTAACCAGCGTCGGAAGGTGATTCCGTTTGTTTCATTATGAAAACGTTCCGGATACAGTTCATAAAAAGCGTTGAGCTCGCTGGATTTTAAAATATCAGTGTGCAGTTTTGCCACGCCATTAATGGAAAAGCCATAGTGGATATCAATATGCGCCATATGTACCTGTTCCCAGCTGTCGATGATAGCGGTTTTAGGATCGTGAGAAAGTGCTTTTGCGCGCTTGTCCAGATGTTCGATGATCGGCACCAACTGAGGAACTGCCTTTTCCAAAAAGGACAGCGGCCATGTTTCCAGCGCTTCCGCCAAGATAGTGTGATTGGTATAGGCACAAGTTCTGGAAACCAGACGGATTGCCTGATCTAAACCGATTCCTTCCTCCATCAGCAGACGAATCAATTCCGGAATAATCATGGTCGGGTGCGTGTCGTTGATTTGAATGACGACATATTGGTCAAGCTGCTCCAATGGACATCCGCGTTCTTTGGTTTCTTTCAAAATCATCTGCGCTGCTGCGCTGACCATAAAATACTGCTGATAGATTCGCAGCATTCTGCCTGCTTCATCGCTGTCATCCGGATACAAAAACAGAGTCAGGTTGTGGCGGATATCCTCCTTATCAAACTCGATTCCATTTTTGACAAGACCTTCGTCTACCTCTTCCAGATCAAACAGCTTGAGTTTTGTTGTCTGCGCTTCTTCTCCCGGCATAGCATAGCCTACAACGTCCAGTTCATACATTCTGGCATGAACAGTTGTGTCCTTGAGATGAACCGGAAATACCAGATCGGTCCGATGCAGAAATTCAGCATTTTCTGTCAGCCATCGGTCAGGATATTCCTTCTGGCTATTCTGTTCAAAACGCTGACGGAATAATCCAAAGTGGTACAGCAACCCTACCCCTTCTCCAGAAATTCCAAGGGTCGCAATAGAATCCAAAAAACATGCTGCCAGTCTGCCCAATCCGCCGTTTCCAAGTGAAGGTTCTGCTTCCTGTTCTTCCAGCTCTGCCAGCGATCTGCCGTATTTTTCCAGCACACTTTGAACCTGTTCATACAATCCCAAATTGAGAAGATTGTTAGAAAGAAGTCTTCCCATTAAAAATTCTGCCGAAACATAGTATAGCTTTTTCCCCTGTTTTTCTGCCTTTTTCGACACATTTTGTTCCATCTTCCCGACTATTTCTCTTATATACCATACCAGAGCCTGATAAAGCTGTTCATTGGTAGCCTGCAAAATATCGCACGAAAAATGAGCCTTCAAAAACTGACCAAGCTTTTCTTCCATACTCCTTGCCTCCATCCCTATTCTCTCATTTCTATTTTTTGACTTTTGCCTTAACTTTTTTGTTGTAAACTGGGCTTCGCCAGCTTGCCTGATTGAGTTTCAATATTTCCCGGGCAAGCTTTTTGTCAACATCCGAAGACTGCATCCTCCACTCCCAGTTTCCACCGACAGTGGAAGGCGTATTCATTCTCGCAGAAGAATCCAGCCCCAGAAAATCCTGCATCGGAGCAATGGCAAGCTCACAGGGAGAAACCCACGCTGCATGAATCATTGCCCAGGAAAAGTTCTTTTTCCCGGATGTTCCAAGGTAAGCCTTTGCCATAGAAAGCTCTTCCTTCGATGCAGTTTTCATCCAGCCAAGGCTGGTGTCATTATCATGGGTTCCGGTATAAATAACCGAGCGCTTCGGACAATTGTGCGGCAGATATTCGCTCTCTTCCTTTGGAGAAAATGCAAACTGAAGCACCTTCATTCCAGGGAATCCAAACTGATCCCGCAGCTGGCAGACATCCTCAGTGATAACACCCAGGTCCTCTGCAATCAGTGCAACCTTTGGAAGTTGCTTGCGGATTGCCAAAAACAGCTTTTCTCCAGGACCTTTTTCCCATACACCGTGTTCTGCGGTCGAAGCTTTTGCATCAATGGCATAATACCCCGCAAATCCGCGGAAATGGTCGATGCGGATTAAATCAAACAGTTTACTCATCGCACCGATTCGTTTGATCCACCAATCATACCCATCCTGTTCCATCACATCCCAGCGATAAAGCGGATTTCCCCAAAGCTGTCCTGTTTTGGAAAAATAGTCCGGCGGACATCCTGCCACTCTGATTGGATAACCTTTTTCATCATACTCAAACAGCTTGAGATTTACCCAGGTGTCACAGCTATCCGGCGCAACGTAAATTGGAATGTCACCAATCAAGCGCACACCCTTACGGTTGCAGTATTCCTTGAATTTCATCCACTGACTGTAAAACAGATACTGGACAAAAACAGGATATTCCATCTCCTGCTTTAATGTTTCTTTCCAGTTATCCAGCGTTTTGGCATCTCGAAAACGAATCTTCTCTTCCCATTCCATCCACGGCTTTTGCCCCATCTTTTCCTTTAAGCTGAGATAGAGCGCATAATCAGAAAGCCAGTCATACTGTTCCTGAAAAAAGAGTTCTACCTGCTTCCAGTATTCGGTCTTTTTTCTTGCACTCAAAAAAGCCTGATGCAGCAGCTCTTGTTTGGCGGCTGATACCTTATCAAAGCAAACTTTGCTCTTTCCTTTTTTGCTGTTATCGCCCCAGTCCTTTTTGTCACATTCCTTTTGACTGAGCAATCCCTCTTCAATCAATTCTTCCAGATCGATCAAATTTGGATTCCCTGCAAATACCGAATCAGACTGATAGGGTGAATTCCCATAACCGGTCGGCCCGATTGGAAGCACCTGCCACCAGCCAAGTCCTGCCTGATGACAAAAATCCGCAAACTTTCTGGCTTCATGCCCCAGAGTACCAATCCCATATTTTCCCGGCAGGCTGCTGATATGCAGCAAAACGCCGCTGCTGCGTTTCATAAAATTCCCTCTTTTCGCTCTTTTTTGCGATTTTCTTATAGAAAATTGTACCGCAATTCCTTCGGTTTGTATAGTACGATTTGTTTTAGCTCCCTTTTCTTCCCACAGTTTTATATGTTTTGACTAACAAAGTTTTTGTTTTGTCGTCTTTTTGCCAATTTTAAATTGTTTTTAAAAATTATGCAGGAAAAATTTTCTTTTTTTACACTTAAAAAACAGAAAGGTCATTTTAAAAATGCTTTATTTTCATTCTGTCAGAAAGGAGTATCCTTATGAAGAAATATTCCCTTATACGCGCTGTCTTTGCCCTTGTTACTGCTTCCGCAATCACGTTAAGCTTTGCAGCCTGCGGTGCTTCCAGCGGCGGTTCTGCCGCACAAACAAATTCTTCTGCTGCATACGATGCTGCCTATGAAGAAGAAATCGGCGTGGAAGCACCAACTGAAGAAGCAATGATATCGGAAAACAAGGTTAACCCAGACACTGCTGGCACTGCTCTTTCGGAAGGTATTTCTCAGACCACTATGCCGGACAATCTGAATCTGAAACTGATCTGGCGTGCCAATGTATCGATGGAAACACTGGAATTTGACCAGTCAATCCAGCAGGTCACCGATCTGGTCAATGAGCTGGGCGGTTTTATCGAGAGTTCTTCCAGTTCCGGCGGCTCAGATGCACAGGGCAACTACATCAATAAATACGCAAGCCTTACCATCCGCATTCCGTCCGATAAACTGAACGGTTTCATTGGAAGTCTGAATGACTGCGGCACCATTACACACCAGAACCTGTCCAGTGAAAATATCTCTTTGGAATATGCTGACACAGAGGCCCGCAAAGAGGCTTTGGAAGCAGAATATGACCGCCTGATCGAACTGATGGCGGAAGCTGAAAATGTGGATGCGGTCATCGCTATTGAGGCACGTCTCTCAGAAGTACGGCTGCAGCTTGACTCTCTCTCTTCTCAGCTGAGGACTTATGATAATCTGGTGGACTACTCCACCATCTATCTGGACATTCAGGAAGTCCGCAATATCAGCGGAGCAGGAGCTACTACCATCTCAGAACGTATCAAGAATGGTTTCTCCAACACTTTATACGGTATCAAAGTATTCTTTGAAGATCTTCTGGTATTTCTGGTAGTTAACATTCCTGTCTTTATCATCCTTGCTGTTGTCATCATCATTGTGCTGTTGATCCTGAAAAAAATCCGGATTCGTAAGGGTCTTAAAAAGAACAAAAAGATGGATCAGCTTCCCGAAAACACCGAAGAACAAAATAAAAATAACGATTCTGAAGAGACCAAATAGCCCTGAAAAATGAATTTATTCTGACAACGAGCCGGAATATTCCGGCTCGTTGTCATGTCTTTGTTATCTTATTTTTATTGCAATATCATGTTAAACATGATACACTTTTAAAGTAATTTTACTCCGATTTTCCTGAAAGGAAGTGCTTATTTTGCTTACTTTGATTTCTGACATTATTGCCAGCAACCTTTTTCTTTTTCGAGTTCTGGCTTCTGTTTTAATTTTTCTTGCCTTTTGGATCTTTAAGTCCAGCGTTACAAAGGGGATTGTAAAAGTTCTGGAAAAGCTGTTAAACAGAAAGCGCCAGATTGCAGACCATTCTACCCTTACTTTTGTTCTGACACCATTAAAAAGCCTGCTTGCTGTCAGTGGTCTTTATTTTGCATTGATTAACCTTCATCTGCCTGCAGGATTCAATCAATTTCTTCTCAAAGCATACCGCATCAGCTTTATTATTGTAATCACCTGGATTCTGCTGAGACTTTGTGATTGTGCATCCGGTTCTTTTTTCCAGTTCAGCAGCAAGCTGGACGAGCATCTGGACGTTAATTTGAACAAGACCCTGATGACCTTTTTAAAGAAGATTGTCAAAGTTCTGATCTTTACTGTTTCTGGTATTGCAATCCTCAGCGAAACCGGAACAAACGTTACAACCATCATCACCGGTATCGGACTTGGAGGTTTAACCTTTGCACTTGCTGCACAGGATACCGCACAGAACCTGTTTGGCGGTATGGTAATTTTATTCGACAGACCTTTTGCAGTCGATGACTGGATTTCCACCCCGGATATCGAAGGTGTTGTGGAAGATATCACCTTCCGTTCCACCCGAATCCGTACCTTCCCGAATGCATTGGTCATCGTTCCAAACTCCAGTCTGGTTTCTTCTCCAATTACAAACTGGTCCCGTATGAACAAGCGCCGTGCCTCTTTCTCGATCGGACTGACCTATGATACCCCGAAAGAAAAAATGGAAACCTGTGTTTCCCGCATCACTGAGATGGTAAACCAGAATCCGGAAATTATTCCAGAGGATACGGTTATCCGCTTTAACAGCTTTAAGGACAGCAGCCTGGAAATCTCTCTGGTGTTCTTCACCCGTCCAACTTCCTTTGCTGACTTCCAGCGAATCAAGGAAACGGTCAACTACGGCATCATGCAGATTGTTGAAGAGGAAGGTTTAAGCTTTGCTTTCCCAACACAGACCCTGTATGTAAACAATCTTTCCAAATAAAATACAAACAAAAAAGGATGGCTTTTCGCCATCCTTTTTCTTATGCCTGATTTTCTTTTTTTGGTTCCTGCTGTTTTGGCTGCTGCACTTTTCTGTCCTCATGATGATTTTTCTTTGCACGAAGGCGCTGAATCTGCGGCAGAATTTTTGCAAATCCGGTATACAGAAGCGGGTTATAGACCTGATCGAACTCTCCGATAAACTCGGTAGCACCCTCTCTGCGGCAAAAACCTTCCTTGAATTTATACAGACCGTTTGTCTTATCCAGAATAAACACGCCGCCAAAATCGTAGATTTCAGAGCCGTTCTCGATGCCCCATTTGATCATCTCTGCCTGCATTGCATAGTTTGGCATCAGATTGCGCTTATTGTTGGAGCTTGCACCGTAGATATACCAGGTCTTGTTTCCGTAATGGATACAGATTGCACCAGACAAAGCCTCTCCTTCATGCTCTGCAATATAGATACGCAGCAGATCGCTGTTTTCATAGGCATGAAGCATCCGTTTAAAATATTCGTACGGACGATGTCCAATATGATCACGCACTGCAGTGATCTCATAAAGTTCAAAAAACTTCTTGAGATCCTCCTCGCTTCTGGACCAGTGAACGGTAACACCCTTTCTTGCAGAAAGACGGATATTATAGCGGGTTTTCTCGCTGAAGTGCGGCATCAATTCCTCAAAGGTCGGCTCATCCAGCTTTAAGATCATGTTATAGCGCGGCTGAATCAGATCGAATTTATCGCATCCATCATTGCGGACGCGCAAACCCATCTGACGATACTCTTCTTCCAGCTCCGGAAGTCTTGGCAGTTCCGGGTCAAATCGAAGCAGGAAAGCATGGTATTTTTTTGCGAGCGGTTTTGCTTCTTCCAGCAAACGCTTTACCATTTCTTTGTCGTGGAAGTCGCAGATTGGAGCACGAGGCGCATACATCAAAGAAAAGTTTCCAAGCACCCTGCGGATAATCAGCGACATTGCCGCTACGATTTTTCCATTTTCCTCCAGATAGACCTGTTCTCCGGTCCATCCTTCCTTTACCTTTTCCCAGGCAAGGTCCTGTGTCGCATTCGCATAAGGAGAGGTACGGACAAAGTTTTGATATTCCTCGACCTTTTTAAGGTCGCTGTGATTTAAAATCGGCATTCTATTGTCACCCCTGTTCTATCATACCGAAAGCAAACGTTTTGCGATTGCAAGGTCAGATTCATAATATACATATTCTCCCCTGACCTTCTGATATACCTCTTCCCCTTTTGCTGCCAGAACAATCACATCGCCCGGCTGCGCAGTCAAAATTGCTTTTTCTACTGCCTGTGCACGGTCTTCGATGATTTCGTATGGTTTATTGTACGGTTTCACAAAAGAAGCGATTTCTTCACAGATTTCCCGAACATCCTCAAACTGCGGATCTTCCGCGGTCAGATAGAGGTAGTCCGCATTTTCGCCGGAAAGTGTTCCAATATCTCTGCGGCGCAGATATGCTTTTCCTCCCGGACAGCCTACCACCACAACGATCCTTCTTCCTGGATAATCTGCTTTCAGCGACTCATACAGTTTTTTGAAGCTGAGATAGTTGTGTGCGTAATCGACCAGAACGGTGATGCCATCCTTTTCAAACAGGTTCATTCTTCCCTGAACCTCATTTTTGAGCAAACCTTCTCGAATGGACTCATCGTCCACTCCCATCGCTTTTGCAGAGATGATCGCAGCCAGAGCGTTTTCCACATTGAATCTTCCCGCCATGCGGATACGCCAAGTGTCCTGCTGCATTCCGTGGCTGGTGGTAAAGGTAAATCCGACATCCTCTTTTTGAATATCGCGCAGAATCCAGCAATCCTCATCGTCCAGATCTGCACCGTCCAGTCTGCCAAAGGTGATGACTCTTTTTGCGTGTGCACGTGCACGCTCCAGTACACGCTGGGCATGATCCATATCACGATTGATTACCGCTGTTTTGCAGTGCTCCATAAACTGGAGTTTGCAGGAGAAGTAATCTTCAAAATCGGTGTGTTCCAGCGGACCGATGTGATCTTCTCCGATATTGAGGAACATTCCCAGATCATATTCCACACCGTAAACACGGTTGAGCTTATATGCCTGAGAAGAAACTTCCATGGTCAGAAAGGAGATACCGCTGTCTCTGGTCTGTGCAAAGTAGCGCTGAAGATCCGGGGACTCTGGGGTGGTCAGATGCGCTTCATGGTGCTCGATTCCGGTGTCCACTTCAACGGTGGAAAGAACCGCACTCTTTGGAGCACCGCACAGCTGAGGATTTTTTGCGCAGAATGTATCCAGAATATTTTTCATAAAATAGGTGGTAGTTGTCTTTCCCTTAGTTCCAGTCAAACCAATCAATCGGAAAGACTTATATGCTTCCCTGTAAAAGGTGATTGCCACCAGACTCATTGCTTTGCGAATATCGCTGGTCAGGATATAAGGAACTGTCTTGGTAAAGCATTTTTCTGCAAGATATGCCCCTGCTCCTTTTTTCACTGCATCCAGCAGATACTCCTCTTTGAAAGCAGCTCCCTTGCAGATAAAGAAGGTGTTCTCCTTTACATCAGAGGAGCTGTATGAGAGATAATCAAATGGATGGTCGAGCATTTCGTCCGGACAGGAAACTTCTGTCAAAATTCCGTCCTGCTTGAGAATCTCCACGACCTGTTTTATTGTAATGGAATCGTTCATTTTCAAATGTCCTTTCCTCTAAAATCGTCTGCATATCTTTATTATTATAACATTTCCCTTCGGCAAAACAAGCCTAACCGGATGAAATTTGTTCTTCTTTTGTAAATTCTTTCCAACAAACCCTTTTTACCACATTAAAAGGAGGATATTCATGAACAACTACTATCCCTTTGTCAATGAACCGCTGCCCTATCACTACGACTCTCTGGAACCGTACATCGACTGCAAAACCATGACTCTGCACCATCAAAAACATCTGCAAACTTATATCGACAAGCTCAATGCTCTGCTGAAAGAAAATCCTTCCTTACAAAAATTAAGTCTTCCGCAGCTGCTTGTAAACCTTCCGCTTCTTCCGTCTTCCATCCAGGTTCCACTTCAAAACAATGCAGGCGGCGTTTATAACCATCGATTTTTCTTTTCCAGTATGCATCAGCCTGATTCGTCGCCTGTTCCGGAAGACGTGATGGAAAAAATCGAGCAAAATTTCGGCAGTTTGGAATCTTTTTATGAGCAATTTAAGCAGTCTGCCTTATCAGTCTTTGGTTCTGGATATACATGGCTTGTCCTGGAAAACGGGAACTTAAAAATCCTTACAACTGCAAACCAAAACACCCCTGATCTGTTAAAGCAATATCCTGTCTTAAATCTGGATGTCTGGGAGCATGCGTACTATCTTAAATATTATAACCTTCGTGTTGATTATATCGACAACTGGTTTTCACTCATCGACTGGAAGCGTGTTGAAACCCGCCTTCTTTCAAGCAGCCAAAGCGGCAAACTGCTTTTACATTAAGTGCACCAAAAAAGCGAAGACAACTTTGTCTTCGCTTTTTGATTAACCGTAGATTCCTTCCAGAAATGCTTTTGTCTCTTCCTCTTTTGGCTGAGAAAAGATCTGTTTTGCCGGTGCAAACTCAATCAGCTTTCCACCAAACAAAAATGCAACATGGTCGGAAATTCGCCGTGCCTGCGCAATATTATGGGTCACAATCACAATAGTGTATTTTTCTTTCAGCTGTGTGAGCATCTTCTCGATGACGCTGGAAGATTTGACATCCAGCGCAGAACACGGCTCGTCCAGCAGGAGAATCTCCGGCTCAACTGTTAAGGCACGGGCTATGCACAAACGCTGCTGCTGCCCTCCGGAGAGCTTGTGTGCGCTTTTATCCAGTTCCTGCGCCACCTCATCATATAACCCTGCCATCTGAAGTTTTTCCTTCACCTGACGATCCAGTTCCTTTTTATCCTTTACGCCATAATATCGCAGAGCATAGGTCATATTTTTATAGATGGAAAATGGAAATGGGGACGGAGTTTGAAACACCAGCCCTACCCGGCGACGCACTTCTTCCGGTTCCATTTTGACAATGTCCTGACCTTTGAGCAGGATATTGCCGGAAACTGCTGCTCCGCTTTCCTCTTTCAGCAATCCATTCATGCAGCGAAGCAGGGTCGATTTTCCGCATCCGGACGGACCGATGATAGCTGTAATGCTGTGGGGAAAAATCTCCATCGAAATATCTTCCAGCGCAGGTTTTCCATCGTAACTTGCTCCCACGCGGTCTAATGTCATGATACTTTCCATTTTTTCTGGCTCCTCCTTGCATATATGGTTGCCAACAGATTGCTCAGTAAGATTAAAGCCATCATCACAAATGCTGTTCCATAAGCTGTGTCCATGGATGTCGTTCCCTGTGCCAGCAGCAGATACAGATGCATCGGTAGTGCCATTGCGGGCTCCATCAAGCTCTTCGGCACACTTGCGTACGCAACTGCTCCTGTAAAGATCATTGGTGCCGTTGCGCCCATCGCATAACATCCGCCCAGAATGATTCCGGACACCAACTCGCCCTTGCATGCCGGCAAGATGATGTTCCAGACTGTATACCATCTGGAACATCCCAGTGCATAGGAAGACTGCACCATCTGGGGCGGAAGTTCGTGAAAAGTCTTTTCTGCCCGAACCTCAATAAAGGGAAGAATCATAATTGCCAGAGCCACACCGGAAGACAAGATACATCTTCCCCATGCAAGATCCCGCACCAGAAAACTATAGGCAAACAATCCCAAAACAATAGAGGGAATTCCGGAAATGCACTGAACAACCATTCGGATCAATCCTTTTATGCGGCGGTTTTTACAGTAGAACACCATATACAAAGCGGTTGCAATTGCCGGAATACTGCCAAGTACAATGGCTGTTGCGGTAAAACAAATGCTTCCCACAATCGCCGGCCAGATTCCGCCTTCTTCCCCCAGCACCGCTCCACTGGGAGCCTGTGTCAAAAATTCCCAGCTGATAGTATCTGCTCCCCGGTAAAACACATATCCAAACAAAAATAAAATAATGGCTGTCACCAATCCCATACTGAGATAAGCCCAGTATTTGGTCAGCCTTGCCTGCCAATGCATCCTGTTCCCCCCTATCCAATCAATTTTTCCCGAAGTATGGTAATAATCAGATTTATTGCAAACAACAGAATCATCAGAACCATTCCTGCTGCATACAGTGCATGGTAATGTGTGCTGCCCACAACTGCTGTTCCCATTTCAAGTGCAATGACCGAAGCGATGCTCTCACTTTTTCCCAAAAGATGTGGGAAAAGGTTTGCATTTCCTATCACCATCATGACCGCCATGGTCTCACCCATGGCACGTCCAATCGCCAAAATCATGGACATCATGATATTCTTCCAGGAAGCAGGCAGTATGATAGTCGCAATTGCGTACCATCTGGAAATTCCCATTGCCTCTGCGCAGGGAAGGTACTCCTCCTTTACCTTGAGCATTGTCTCGCTGCAGGAGGACACCAGAAACGGCAGCAGCATAATTGCCAGTAAAATTCCTGCTGCCAGAACACAGGAACCGGTCGGAATTCCCGCCCGAATAAAATATTTTACTAAAATTACCAGTCCAATAAATCCATAGATGACGGATGGAATGCCCGCAAGCAAATCCACAAAGGGATACAAAATTCCTCGCATCCTCTCTGAAGCCACACAGGAAAGAAAGATTGCCGCACCGATTCCCACCAGAATAGCCATCGCTAAAGCAAGAAAGGAAACATACAGCGTTGCCATGATGAAATTAAAAATTCCAAACGATACTTCTCCTGTATAGGCAATCGGCATCCAGCGCTGTCCAAACAGGAAGTCGGTCACACTGACCTCCTGAAAGGTCGGAAGTGCTTCTTTCACGATAAAATAAATGACAAATGCAAGCACCAGAACTGTCATTGCTGTCAATCCATAAACTAGCAGAGAAAAGATCCTGTTTTTCCACCTTCGCATCCTTACATCCCTTTCCTTTTTATCATACAACAAAATGCTGCTGCCACATTGGGCAGCAGCATCAAGCTTTTTATTTTTTAATTTATGCAGCTGGTGTAAATGCCGGGATATAACCGTTTGCTTCTACAACATCATAGCCAACCTGGGAAAATACATAATCGATGAATTTCTGTTCGGAATCGGAAATGGTGTCGCCAGTTACAAACATAACCGGACGCTGAATGGTGTAAGTTCCGCTGATGATATTTTCGGTGGTAGCTTCTACACCGTCAACCTTCATTGCAGTCAGAACCTGTCCTGCTTCATTTGCTTTGTTGTAAGCACCAAATCCTGCATAACCGATTGCCCATGGGTCGTTAGCAATGTTGGTAGCAAGTTCGGTCATCGATGCGGACTGGGTTGCGGAAGCAGTTACTTCGCTGTCTCCCATAACCGATTTCTGGAATACTTCGTATGCGCCGCCGGAAAGGTCACGGATATAAACATTGATGGTTTCTGCTGGAAGAGAAGCGTCTACCTGATCCCAGGTTGTCAGCTCACCTGCAAAAATTTTGCGGATGGTCTCGGTGGACATATCATCGGTAATCTGGCAGATTGGATTCTGGGAGTTAACCGATACGGTCAGAGCATCTCTTGCAACGATAAATTCCTGATAATTTTCTCCCAGCTCTTCGATTTCGCTGTCCTTCATATCGCGGGCAACCATACCGAAGTCTGCTGTCTTATCGATTGCTGCACTGACACCTACTCCGGAACCGCCTGGTGCAACATAAATGGAAATGTTTTCTTCTGGGAAAGAGGAATCTACCTTATCCCAAGTTACATATTCTTCTGTAAAGGAAGATGCAAGCGACGAAATGATTGGATAAAGCGAAGTGGAACCACAGAACATAACCGATGCCTGGAATTCATCCTCTTCTGCCGGAGTTTCCTCTGCTTCTGCAGTGGTTTCTTCCGGTGCTTCTGTTGCTTCTTCTGTAGTGTTCTGTTCATTTGATGCTTCCTGATTGGTGGTAGAACCACAACCTGTCATCATCGACAAAACCATTGCTGTCGATAAAAGCATTGCCAGTACTTTTTTCATGATATGCCTCCAAAGATACTTCTTTTTTTATTCTTCCATTCGAAGAATTTAACATATATTTCATGCAGTCTTAACATAGCACCATTTATTCGGAGAGTCAAATTTAATTTTTAAATATTCTATGGTAATATGATAGATTTTCTCTATCTGTTTATTAGTTTTTCTTACAAAATTCTTTCTTTTTTGTTGAGAATCTGTCAAATATATAAAGTGCCCTCCATTTAAAAATGGAGGGCTTTCTTTACATCTGAAATATTAATCCAATCGCTGCTGCAATTCCGATATAAGCAATCGGATGCATTTTAAACTTTCTCATGAAAGCAAACAAAGCTACTGCAAGTACAATCGCTGGAAGGTTGATGGTTGCCAGAAAACTTCCAATCTGGGAAAATCCACTCCATTCCCCTTTGAAAAATGCCAGCTGAGCCACACTGAGGCTGGCTGCCAGAATCAATCCGGTAGATGCTGGGCGAAGTGCCTTGAATACTGCCGCTACAATTGGAGAGTTCTTAAACTGCTCCATGCATTTTGCAACCAGAACAATAATTACAATGGAAGGAAATGCCAATGCTAATGTTGCACAGATCGCACCAGGTATCCCACTGGTCAAAAAACCAACATAGGTGGACATATTAATTCCAATCGCTCCAGGAGTTGATTCCGAGATCGCAACCAGATTCAAAATATCCTGATTGGTAAACCATCCTGTTTTTTCCGCCATTTCATACAAAAAAGGCAAAGTTGCCAGTCCGCCGCCTACTGCAAACAGACCGGTCTTACAAAATTCATACATTAAACGAAGTAAAATCATGCTCTCTTGCTCCCCATAACATAATAAATCAGATATCCTGCAATGCCGGCTGCAATAACCAGAAGAATGGTTGAAATATTGGTGAAGGCTGCCAGACCAACCACTACAAGAAAAATAATAACACTACTTTTATCCACAATAGATTTTTTACCAAGTTTCAGCACTGCATCCAGAATCAGGGCACATACACAGATTCGGATTCCTGCAAAGGCATGATTTACAACCGGAAGGGAAGCATAATTAGTCATAAACGCTGCGATCAATACGATAATTAAAATAGAAGGGCTTAAAAATCCCAGTGTCGCTGTAATTGCACCCGGCAGTTTTTTGTATTTATAGCCGATGAAGGTCGAGGTGTTTAATGCAATAATACCAGGGGTACACTGACCAATTGCATAATAATCCATCAGTTCTTCTTCTGATGCCCAGTGATACTGCTCTACGATAACGCGCTGAAGAAGGGACAACATTGCATATCCCCCTCCAAAGGTGCAGATCCCAATGCTGAAGAACACCCGGTACAGTTTCCAAAGTTCTTTCATGATAATTTTCTCCTTTTTCTCCTTGCTGTTTGTTTGGTCTTTTTTTCTCTTTCTGCTATAATATAAAGTAATATATCTCAGAAAGAAGGACTGCTTGTGAAACTCTCTCAGCTGGAATACTTTCAGACCATCTGCAAACACTGTAATCTAACCAGGGCAGCGGAAGAACTGCATGTTTCTCAGCCCAGCCTGACACATGTCATTCATGATCTGGAACAGGAATTTGGACTCACCCTGTTTCTGCGTCAAAACAAAGGTCTGGTTCTAACCGAAGAGGGACGTCAGTTTCTGGATGAAACCAACCGTCTGCTGGAACAAACCAATTACTTTGTCAGCCGAATGAAAATCCTTGGCCAATCCAATCAGGTGGTCCATTTTGGACTTCCTCCTGCCAGTGCAACGCTGTTCTTCCCGCCGATCATCCATCAGCTGCACCGGCAATATCCACAGATCAAGGTCAACATCGTGGAAAGCGGAAGTATCATGAACCACCAGAAAATTCTGGATGGAAAACTTGATCTTGCCATGATTTCTTCTGATTCCCCGGTTTCTTCTGCCTTTGGTTCCTATCTGCTTGCCACTTCCAGAATCTGTCTCTATCTGTCCAAAAAGCATCCTCTTGCATCATCAAGATCTCTTTCTTTAAAAGAAATCTGTCAAATCCCACTGGCACTGCTGACAGAAGACTCTTTCCTGACAACCAATACCCTGAAAACCTGCGCTCAGCACAAGCTGGTTCCCAACATTATCCTGAATACCAATCAGATTGCGATTATTCAGCAATTTGTGGAAAGCAATACTGCCGGCACGCTACTGTTTCATAAAACCATTCCGGACAGCGACCTGTATACTGCCATCGAGATCCCTGAATTTACCAAAGTATATGTTTATCTCATCTGGAATCAGTATAACACGCTTCGCACCGCGGTAAAGGATTTTATCAAGGCAGCCAAATCCGTTTATCCATGCCCTGTTGTCGATTCCTATTATACCGATGAACAGAAAGAAAATCTAATACTTTAAAGTTATTCTGTCATAAATTATAGTTATCACAGATTCGAACTTCTTTCTGAAAAAGGCAGCACCGAGAACCTGTCCATAAAAATCTTCTATTTCTATGATAAATAGATGTGTTCACAATGCTATAAACACCATAGAAAAACTTAGGCTGTGATACGGTATCCACCATATCGCAGCCTGTTTTTTCAAATATTTTATTGGTAGTTTCCTTTAACTCATTTTTCGTATCGGTGCACAATTCTATTGATACCACGTTTCGATCAACGTATCTTTATACTTTGTCCCATCCCACCGAACGACGAACATACCACAAGCTGACACAGTCTTCTTTTCCTAAATTTTGCATAGTATGAAAATTATGGGGTTTAATGCGGATGGAATCTCCCTGTTTCAAAACATACTTTGTTCCATCCACTTCAATGTTCAGTTCTCCCTGAAGCACTATTCCAATTTCCTGATATGGATGCATACCTTCAGCCACCTTCTGTGTTTTACCCGGCTTCATAGTAGCAATCTGATATTCACCATTATCGTCTCCAAAATCAATAAAACGAATGGTCATATGGTACTCCGGATACTCTCTGACTACCCCTTCTTCTTTGCGAATTACAACCCGCTCATCTGCATCTTCTGTAATAATATCCCTCAAAGAAATATTCAGTGCCGAACAGATGGTGGAAAGATTTCGCAGCGTCGGACTGGTCTGATTACGCTCGATATTGCTCAGATATCCCACCGACAAATCCGTATATTTTGCAAGTTCTGTAATGGTAAGTGATTTTTTCTTTCGAATATCCTTGATCCGATTTCCCACACGATCAATGTCATCAATTTTCATCGCAAGACACCCTTTCCTGATTCCTTTATCGCTATTATAAAATAATTTTTGGGGCTTGACAAGGGAAAAAGAAATCGGAGAGGTTATATGAGCCTCTCCGATTTCTTCGGGAATATATAAAATGCTTGGCGAAGTTATCTTAAGAATTTATCTCGCAGATAATCAATATAATACTGAATATTAACATCTTCTCCGGTTGCCTTGATCAGTGTCTGACGTACCGAATAGGTCTGTCCGTACTGATGTACATGCTCTTTGAGCCACTGATTAATCACGCTGATATCTCCCTGTGCCAGCTTTTCATAGGCATCCGGGCAGTCTTCCAGCATCTTGTGGCGCATCTGTGCTGCATAAATTTCACCCAAGGTATATCCCTGGAAATAGCCGATATAACCGGAAGCCCAGTGAACATCCTGTAAAACGCCTTCCGAATATGTTTTTGGTTCTACTCCAAGGTATTCTTTATATTTTGCATTCCATGCCTGATCCATGGTATCTACACTGATCTTACCTTCAAAGTAATCCCGTTCCAATTCATAACGCAGAATAATATGCAGGTCAACGGTCAGCTCATCTGCGTTCAAACGATTGGTTCCCGGAATTGGTTTATTCAGCGCACACAGCAGGTCATCCAGTTTTACATCGCGATATTTTGGAATTTTCTCTTGCAGCTTCGGATAAAATGCTGTCCAGAATTCTTTGGTGCGGCCCACCATATTTTCATAGAACTTAGACTGGGACTCATGCATTGCCCCGTCGATTCCGCCCCAAAGCCCAGCTGCTGCTACCTCATCACTGCCATTATAGTTGTACAAACCGTGTCCTGTCTCGTGTGCAGCAGCAAGCAGGCTGCGGAACAGCTCATAATAATTTGTGGATGGACGGGAATCCCGTGGACCGTTGCAGGTACAAACTGGATGATGTACCTCATACATAACACCCTTATTCCAGTCAAATCCCAGCAGATCCTGAACTTCCCGTACAAGCTCCATCATGGTCTGTTTATCTGCATCGTTCTTTAAAACAGAAGTGTCAATTTTCGCCCTGCTTTCTTCTGTTTTTGCCAAAATATCCCGAATTGCTTCTTTGAGCTTTTCAAAAATGGCGTCAATTTCTTCCAAAGTAAAGTCCTTATCAAATCGGTTGACCAAAACCTGGTAAACCGGTTTTGTTGGATCAATCGCCTGGGCAATCTCTCTTTGAACATCAAACGCTTCCTTTAATACTGGTTTAAAAGACTCGTAGTCGTTTGCATGGACGCAGCGTTCCCATTCCAGCTGTCCTTCCGAACACGCTTTGTTGAGTCTTGCCTGAAGCTGTGCTGGAATCTGAACTGCTTCTTTATATTTTGCTATCAGATAGCTTACCATACCGCGTTCAATATCGTTCTGGTACTGGCTGTCATCAACTGTCTCAAAGTAAGCCACCAACTGTGCAACATGGTCATTGACCAGCTGATCGTGGCGAATCTCTGCAAGGTAAGCATTTACATCCGCCTCATAGGAAAATCCATCTTTGGGGCAAACATGCCATTTATCGCAGTATATAATATTGTCAATCGACTCCAGATAGCGCATCTTAACAACGACATCTCTCACCTGATCGATTGCCTGTGTATAATTCATGCTGTTCTTCCTTTCTTAAATTACAGAATAATCAATTCGTCTGTAATATTGGTAAGGCGTTCAAATCCACTTTCTGTAATCAGGTAATCATCCTCGATTCTGACACCTCCAACACCTGGAACATAGATTCCCGGCTCGATGGTATGAATTACACCTGGCTGGAGCTGATAATCATTGGCTGCGGAAATAAATGGAGCCTCATGGATATCCAGACCAAAGCTATGTCCCGGACCATGTGGAATCTTATATCCTCTTTCTTCCACATACTGATTGATTACTTTATGCAGCTGGCTCATGGCAAGGCCTGGTGCCAACACCTTTTCTGCTTCTCGTTTGCTGTCCCGGACAATGCGGTAAATATTGAGAAGTTCCTGATTTTTGATCTCTCCTACTGCGACAGTACGGGTGATATCGGAACAATAATCCTGATAACGGGTTCCGAAATCAATGGTGACCAGATCGCCTTGCTGAATTTTGCGCATGGATGGGGTAGCATGGCAGTTTGCCCCATTGTCTGGTCCGGAAGCAACAATGGTTTCAAAGCAGAAACCAGAGCCTCCACGGCTGCGGAACTGGTATTCCAGCTCATTTGCAATATCGATTTCGGTAACACCCGGCTTAATCACATCAAGCAGAGCGTAAAAGGATCGCTCCGAAATACGGCAGGCTTTGCGGATTGTTGCAATTTCTTCCGGTGTCTTGATCCGGCGAAGATTTTCTACATAAGGAGCGGCCTGTACAAAATGTGTTCCTGTACACTCTTTGGTCAGTGCCTGATAATCTGCAAAGGAGATATCCTCTCCATAAATTCCGCATTCTTTGATTCCGCACTGTTTTACCAGTTCTCCGGTACGGGCAAAGTAGCTCGAACCGCGTATAAATGCGCTTACTTCCAGACCTTCTGTTTCCTGTTCTGCCTGATTGGTAAAGCGTCCATCTGTGATAAAATAATCTTTATCTGCTGTTAAGAGCAATACAGCAACTCCATATTCACCAGTAAATCCGGTCAGATATTTAATATCCGAACCCCTGCTGATAATCAGTGCTTCTACTTTATCCTGCTGCATGGCAGATTTTAACAACTGCATTCTCTGATTCATTATTAATTCGTCCTTTCCAAACCAGAGCATCCGCTCCAAGCAAAATGGAGCGGATGTTCTTTTTTCGATTATTCTGCTTCCTTGTTATCGGCAAGGCCCATTCCTTTTTCAAGTTTTTTCGCAAATACCATAACCAACAAACCAACAAAACAGGTGATACCGCCGATCAGCAGGAAGTAGGTAGCTTCCGAACCTTCATGATAGAAGTTAACTGCCAGAGTGCTCAGTGCAGCACCGGTAGACTGGCTCATGCTCCATACTGTCATCATCTGGGTTGTAAATGCTTTTGGTGCAACCAGGGAAGCCGAAGAATAACCAACCGCATTGGTGATTGCTTCACCAAAGATAATCAGAACATAGAACATAACAAGCCACATTGGACTTACCTTAACATCTGCTGCATACAGAACGAATGGGATAATCATAAACAGTGGACCACAGCCCCAGAAGATGGTACCGATACCGATTTTGGTCGGAGCGGATGGCTGTTTTTTGCCAAGTTTTGTCCAGAGTGCTGTCACGATGATACCAAAGATAATAGCCAGAACTGCTGGAAGAGTCTGAAAAGCAGCAGGTGTGATTTCAAATCCAAACAGATTTCTGTTTACTCTCTGCTCTGCGTAGATTGCAAGGATGGATGTGGACTGTGTCCAAACCAGCATTGCAAAACAGTTACAGATATACATTGGAATCAGGTACAAAACGTGTTTAGATTCTTCTTTTTCTGTTTTAGGGCTCTTGATAATGTAAACCAGATAGATTACTGGAATGAAAATTGCTGCGGTGCTCATGAAGTTTGCAAATACATTGATGGTCAGGATACCAGTTGTAAACAGAACTGCCATAACAACTACTGCTGCAACCACGATAATTGCAAATTTCATCATAAAGGATTTCTTTTTCTCTGGAGAAAGCGGGTCATCTGGTTCCTGTCCGATTGGACCAAAGAATTTTTTCTCGGTTGCATAGTAGCTGACAACACCAAGAATTGCAAATACTGCGCACATTGCAAATGCAACATTGTAACCAGTCATCAATGCTACTGTACCGGAGATAGCAGGAGCTGCTGCACCGATATTGGAAATAACATAAGAGATTGCAAACGCACCATCGCGGCGTTTATCCTCTTTTTCATACATCTTTCCGGTCAATGCTTCCAGGCTTCGTCCGGAAAGCATGGTTCCCAGACAAAGAAGTGCCTGGCTTGCTACATATCCATACACGCCCAAAAATGGAATAGCAAGACACAGATAAGCAACTGCCTGTACACTTCTTGCTAATCCCAGCGCTTTTCTTGGACCAAGTACGCGGTCAGCAACATAGCTTCCGATAATTCCGGTCAGGATGGATACTGCAGAGTACAAAGATACCAGCTGTGCTGCGTTCTCCTGTGTAAATCCCAGTCCTTCCGGTGCTGCCGCATACAGATAATAAACCAGGATTGCACTCATGCCATAGTTTGCAAACGAGTTGCAAAGCTGCATGAAACTTAAAGTTCCAATTGCCTTTGGATGACCAAAAAAGCTTTTCTGGCTGCGCAGTTGTGCAACCTGACTTGTACTTGCCTGTACAGGATTTGCCATAATAATTCCCCCAATTTTGCTCTACAAATTTATTTGATAAAATCCCAGTCAAATTTGTCCGGGCCCAAATCATACGTTTGCATAGATGCACGAAGATTTCCGTTAATATCATAATGATCGGTATTATGATCCCACGGAGCAGGAAGCAGACGATATGGATAGATGTCCTTCATCAACTCATATCCCTGCGGATCATACTCTTCCAGCTCTCTGCGGGTGTTGACCGGTCCGCGAATACCATCCCAGCGTCCATCCACACCTTCCTGCATCACATTGAACCAGATGGTTCCCAGTGTTGCAAAATATTCCTCATGGTTGCTGATTGCGTAGGTGTCATGCCAAAGTCCGGCATCCTTTGCATGCTGATAACACTCTTTGACACGATTGCTGAGCGTTTTGTCTTCCAGCCCATCCATTCCAACTAAATGGATAGCATGACCAAACTCATGTACCAGAATCATTTCATGAGGATAACTGGTTGCATATCTTCCGCTTCTCAGACGGATTACATTTGCTTCTGAAATGGATGAGAGCGGGTTTGTCATCTCACCGCCAAATCCTTCGATATGACGTGTTGCTAAAAGATAACCCATTCGGTGTCCCGGCACATCAAAAGCGTTTTCCTTGAGACCATATACCGCTACAGAAGCCTGTCTCCGTACCAATTCCTGTGCAACCTGCGGAAGTTTTTCCAGCATCATATCAACAATAACAGCCGCTTTTTCTACACTGCTTCTCTGCACTGTTTTTCCTGCCTTAACGACAATCCCGCAATTGGTGCAGATTTGTGTGGTGTAGTACGGTTCATACACAACTTCATATACCCTCGTATAATCAGCAGGATGATCTTCCAGATCCTCCACCTCTCCGGTTACCTGTACTGTCAGCTTTGATGCGCAGCTGACATCCACCGGCTCGGAAAGTGACAAAGTTGTGCGCATGCTTTCTTTCTGGTAAAGAGTTCCATAACTCCACTCCATATTGCTGGTCCAGTGGAACAATTCCCGCTTTTCTCCGGCATATTTTACCAGAAAATTCTTTTCACAATCAGCGCGTCGCACCTGCGTATTCCAATACAGTTCGATTCGCCGATCGTCAATTAAAACAGCTTTTTGAATATATGGCGTATTATTCTCCATACCAATTTCTCCTTTCCTGTTTATTTTTAAGATGAGGTTCCATCCAATTTTATTTTCATAATTATAATATTTTTTTCACCATCATAATATCACCCGTTCTTTTCACTGTCAACACATTTTTTCTTTTAAGAATTTTTTTCGTTAGTTTTTAAATACAAACATATTTTTTATTGGATATTTTGTACATCAAATAAATAATTTTCCATATTACAGATGATTGTAAAAATATATTCATTTATGAGTCTGGTTTTTTCTAACTCGATAGGTTTAGCTTTTCCTCTGGTATCAATTCCGTCTTTTTCTAAAATTCAGAGCAGAAAAAAATAACAAATGCCCGGAAAAATTCCGGGCATTTGTTATTTTAAAAGCTGATATCTATTTATTTTGTTGTCGCTTTTCCCATTCCAAAAATAAGCAATACCGGCAGCACATAAATGCAGGACGCTGCAAAGAAAATCCCGCTTTCTCCTGCCAGCATCTGGGAGAGGGACACCGACAGCGGCTGTTTGACGGTACTGTCGAGAAATACGATTGCCTGGTCGATGATGTTCCAGTATTCGGCCACTGTCAGTACTAACACCACCATAATCCCTGGGCGCAGATTCGGCAAAATAACCCTCCGGAAAATCTGCCACTCGCTGGCACCGCAGTCCTGCGCCGCTTCGACCCACGCTTTATCAAATCCTTTCATTTGCAAACGCAGTAAAAAGACACCCAGCGGATGAAAAATAGCCGGCAGGATGATTGCCCAGTAGCTGTTGAGCAGTCCCAGCAGGTCGGCTGTGATGTAATTTGGTACCAACGTCACCTGCATCGGCATCAGCAAAATCACCAGATAGACGGCAAAAGCAGCCTCCTTATACTTCCAGTGCGAACGCTCGAAGGCGTAGGCTGCCAGCACCGATACCACCAGTTGTCCGAGCAAGATCGGCACAATCAGCAGCACCGAGTTCCAAAACATCCTAAGATATGCTGGACTTTGCAGCAGAAACTCTTTGTACTGTGCAAGGGTCGGCTCTGTTGGCAGCAGGGTCATCTGCACAAAATGCAGCCCATCCCGCGCAAGGCTGTCGGCATTACCGGGCAGCACCTGACTGGAATAACGGTTGATGACCTCCTGCGGCGACAAAAAGGAGTTGCTCACAGTAAACAACAGCGGGAAAAGTGACATAGCAGCAGTCGACCAAAGTACGAGTTTTCCTGCTAACGTGCTTGTCTTTTTCCCTGTGGAGAGCACCTTAGTCGGGGAAAGCTCCACGCTGGTAAACCGGTCACTCAGCCGCTTCTGCATTAAATAGGTAAGCAAAATCACCACCGCCATCAGCGCAAAGAGAATGTGTGATGCCGCCGAAAGTTTTTGCAGATTCAGGCTGGAAAACTGATTGTTCATGTAGTGCTGCAACAGATAGAGGTGCGGGTTTGGATAGGCTCCGAACAGAATGTACAGCTCTCGAAACACCTTAAAGGACTGAATCACCGCGATCAGTCCGGAAAGAAAGAGGGTCGGTGCAAGATAGGGCAGCGTCACCTTGTAAAAACATATCCACGGCGTTGCACCCTCTCCGGCGGCAATCTCGTAGTATTCCCGCGGAATGCGGCTGTATCCGATGAGCATGATGGCGGTGATGAGTCCGGTATTCTTCCACAAAAACAGAATCACCGGAATCACGATGGCAACCGCCGAGGTTTTCCAATTCACAAGCGGCAGTCCCAGCAGATACAGCATCTTGTTAATCAAACCTCCGGCACTGAAAATCGCATTCCAGAAAAAGGCGGTTACTCCCGATGGCAGCACCAAAGGCACAAGCAGCGCAAACAACAGCGCACGTTTCCCGCGGTGCAGCAAAAGTGCAAGTCCCAGCGAAAGCAGTAAAATCAGCGGAATGGAAAGTCCAAGATAGACGGCAGTATTCCCTGCCGCCTGCAAAAACATCGGATTTTTAAGCGTCTCCACGACATTTTGAAGCCCCACAAACTGCCGGCTTCCCATGTTGTCGATCATGCCATAGTAGAGCGACAGCACAAAGGGAAGCAGATAAAACACCAGTACTCCTCCCAAAGAAGGGGGCAAAAACAGTTTCCATAACCGTTTTTCGTTCATCTTTCTCCCTCCTTTCAGGACAAACGAACTACAGTCCCGTCAGACAGCGGCTCGGTGCTGCTGACTACCACTGGAAGTCCTCCAAAGTCAGTATAAATCAGGGTGGTCTGCCCTTCGTTGCTTACATTGGGCAGCAGGATCTCCCGGCAGACATACTCCTTACCCCAAGCACCTTGCTCTTCCTCCACCACAAACAGATGACGATACCCCTGCTCCTGCACCGCCTGATTTGGCACACGATAGCATCCATCTTCTACCGTTTCGAGCAGAATAAGGCTCACCAGCGGCAGATGATTGCGGTTGGTAATGCAGGAATAGATGGTCGTTGCCCCCATCAGGACAAAAAACAGCGCAAGAATTGCTCCATACCATTTTACCTTGTTCATATCCCATCACTCGTTTAAAAAGATGTTCATCTTGGTTTGAATCGACTTTGCCGTCTCCTCGGCGGTGGCAAGGTCGTACTGATAATAGTTGTTCAGTTCTTCCTGTAAAAGTCCAAAGATCTCTGTCTCGGAGCAGGCAAAATTACGCTGCAGGTTCCATTCATGAATCTGATCCACCGCCTGCTCGGTCAGCTGCTGTGGGTCACCCTGCTTCCAGTTGGTGACATCGGTCATGATGCTGCGGTAGTAGTTACATTCCAAGGTAAAAGAATGATAGAAATTCTGGATATTGATCGGCACCCAGGCATGAAACTGACCGGTATAGTCCATCACTGCCTCGTGTTCCAAACTTTCGGGCGGCTGTTTTTCGGAGATACAATACTTTAGAAATTCCCAGGCAAGCTCCTTGTTTTCGCAGCTGCGGACAATGCCGTAGTCAGCCTGCAGGGTGGAAAAACCAAACTGCCCGTCGTGGCTGCGCATTGGCACCGGCGGCAGGATGTTCGGATAGTCAATCAGCATATTGTAAGTATCTATGGAGGTGACATCATAGTTGCAGAACAGATAGTCCTCTTGCATAAAGTCATCCACTCCACCGGCAACACGGGTCATATCCCAGTCTGCCACGTTCTCCAATTTGGGGATTTCTTCCTTGGTTCTCTTTAAATAGTTGATAAATTCCGGGCTGTCGAAGTTTGCTGTTCCTGTCTCAATGTCATAGTAAGCGGGAAATTCATATTTGAAAAACCATTCGCTGATAATGCCGGGCATGATGGAAAAATCTTTTCCTGTCCTGTCGCTTACCTGACGGTACAGATCAAGCATCTTCTCATAATCTAACGCATCGGGTGCATCCAGTCGAGCCTCTTCGAGCAGCGGGCGGCTCAGATAGGTCATATCGTACAGAAAATAAAATGGCATAGAGTACAGCCCGCCGTCGTACTCCTTTGCCTTAAAAATATTGGTATAGTAGTCCTCGCTGTGAAAATCGCTGTCCATCTCCATAAAGTCATAGATGTTGCACAACAGGCCGCTTTTGGCATAGCGGCTTACTGACATCTGTGCTAGATCGACGATATCGGCTGACTGCCCGCTCATCATCTCCACCGAAGTGCGCTGGAGATAGTCCTCCCAACTCTCCCCGACCGAACCGCTCTGCTGGGCAATCGAAACCTCGATCTGTACTTCGGGATGCAGCTGCTCAAACTCTTCGGCGCGTGCACTAATTTCCTCATCGTAATAGGTGCTGACCTGCAGCGTTCCGCTCAAAGGCTTTTCCTGTGGAGAAAGTGCCGCATCCTGCCCGCTTTTCTGCTCGGATGTTTGTTCGGATGCAGCCTGATTGGTCAGCTGCTCATAAAGTTCTGTGTCATTTGACTGACAGCCGGTCAGCAGACACAAAGCAACAATACAAAATGCCTGACAAAGACATAAAAATCGTTTCACAAGATCTCTCCTTCTTTTACAAATTACATACTATCTAATTGTAGTGTAACATGTTGCTTCTATTTTTTCAACTTCAGGCATTTTATTTACGTATCGTATTCTTTACTGTGATTTTCTTTTTTGTATCTCTACATGATCCCTGCCTACTATAAAGAAAGAGCACATGGTGATGACATCATCACCATGTGCTCTCTTTTTTTAAAGGACAAGTGCATTAACTGCTTCTATCAAATCGACCACATCGGAACGCGGTACTAAGGAAACAGACTGTCCGTCAACCATAGCAAGACATTGCTCTCCATCATAACGATACAATTGGATTTGTACTTGAGGATGAACCTCATTGTCAAGATGAACAGTTACAGAAATTTCTTCCTTCTGAGAAGGTGTTTCATCAGTAAAGCTTGATGCATCCATATTTTCCAAAGCAGACTGCAGGTCATCGATAGCGATTTCTTCTTCTCCATAGTAGAAGGTCTTTTCATCGCCAGTTCCCTTTGAGGTAATGGTATAAACCGAACCATCCAAAGAAATATCCATAGAAGTAATGTCATCAAAAGATGCAGTTAAAACTTCAGGATGTCTCAGATCATTGTAGCTGGCAGCCATCAAAGATTCATAACTGCTGGAGCTGATCTGATAGATAATCTTGGAATCTCCGATTCGTGCGTATGCAGTAACCTCTTCTTCACTTTCTTCCGTATCCGTTTCTTCAGAAGCGTTCTCTGCTTTTTCACGTTCTTCAGGGTCACGGCTGATACTGATGGTAAAGGTTTCACTCGTTACTTCGGAATCATCTTCCGCATCTGGTGTATACTGCACCGTTACTGTCAACTCTGGATTATCCAGTCCGTAAGTAGCCAAATCTTCTTCCCCAGCATTATATGTCATATAATCGCTGAGGGTCAGATATGTGATGCTGCTCAGATAGCTGTTTACCTTCGAGGTATCCAGAGGAAGCAAGTTTTCTCCATCTTCCTTAAAATAAACGTCATCTTCGCAGTAAGTGTAAGGGCTATCCTCGGTATATTCCTGATAAACCACATGATAACTGTCGCTTCCTTTGAAATCAATGCTTTCTACATTATCAAAAGAAGGAGTGTCGTCGTGGAGGATCATATCGCTGAGAGTTGCATCAAAATAGTCCATCGGATCGCTTGTTGCCAAATATACGTTACCATCACCGATAGAAACATAACGCTGAGAATCCATAGAACTATAGTCTCCCAGTTTAATATTGTATGTTTCCTCACCAGCAACCATTTCGATTGTACAAACAGGATCATCCAATCCATATTGGCTGTAATCCGTTACTTCTTCGATGATAAATGCAGCACTGAACTGTTCAAATTGTTCGATGAGTTCATTTATTTTTTCTTCGTTTACAGGGAAAGCTGTATCATCATCGTAAATCCAACCATCCTCTTTGTGGAATGCCAACGATTCTGATTCATTCTCCCAGGAGATAGACTCAACCGAATCCACATCCACTTCCAAAACGACCTCACCGCTATTCCGGATATTTTCCTGTTTTTCTTCGTGTTTCACTACAAAAAAGGTGACAACACAAATAACTGCCAAAATTCCAAGCAGTATATAGATCCGTTTAGCTCGCTTCATTTTGTTCTCTCCTTCTCTTCAAAATTACAACTACGCCAATGCCAAGATAAGCAAGTGGGAATACCCCAATCATCAGTGTCTTGAGCAGCGAAGCAGTAGAATCTGTAATAGAAAGGTAGTTATAGTTCAAAGACTTGCTGCGGATTGCCATCGCTTCATTCTCGCCGATGAGAGAAGAAAGCGCATTCATTGCGAGGTCAGAGTTTGAACCGGAGGACAATGCATTATACATGTCATCCAAAAATGCAGCGGATGAGAACCAGACAATCTGGCCTTCGTTAGTGCAGTCAACAGTCAGAGCAACGGTAAATGGACCGTCGATATCTCCATCCTCTTTCTCGTATGTGGTAAGCTCGTAACCTGCTGTCTTGCTGAACGACTGGTCTGTGGTAGTGAGCAGAGGGGTCACAGAGCCACTTTCATCATTGATAATCATGCCCTGAGAAATCGGCATGTTTGGATAGTAGTTTTCCTCAATGAGCGAGTCGGTAATTTCGTTGCTCGACATCTCTGGCAAAAGAATATGTGGCTGCATGGTATAGTTATCACGATTGCCTTCAACCACGATACCTTCACAGGTTTCCACACCATAATTTTCCAGAAGTCCATACAAGTTTTCCAGGGTACCATCTTGTGTTGGACCAGCCATTACAAGCAATTTACCGCCGTCCTCTGCATACTGATAAAGCATATCAACTTCTTCTTCCGACAGATCCGACGAAGGTTCATAAATTAAAATAACATCGGCCTCTTCCGGAATTGCATCAACATTCAGCAGAGAGAGTGTGTTGGTCTCAATATTTTCCTTTTCAATCTGCTCTTTAAAGTTTTCAGGCAGATCCTTTTCACCATGTCCTTCCAATACATACAGCTGTGGCAGGTCTTCTGTTGTAACATAGTCGATAGCAGAAGTAATCGCGCCCTCACCATCAAAAGATGTGCTGTACGAATAGGAGTACATATTGGCTTCCTGTACGTATATATCATCATAACCTATAAAACGGCTGCGTTCACCACATTCCACAACAAGGCTGTTGTTCTGAACCGTTTCATCGGTATACTGCTCTGCAAAAGTAGGATATACATCCGGATTCTTTTTCACTACCGTGATGTGATCCGATAAGCTGTCATATTTGCCAAGCAAGGTTTCGATAACATCATCTTCCTCACCGGATTGTACAATCCAGTAAATTGTGACGTCTTGCTCAAGTGCATTTACCACAACCTTGGTATTGCTGGTAATGGAATACAGTTTCGTTGCACTGATATCGAACTTTGTTAAACTGGAAGGAAGTGCGGAAACCAGAACATTAAGCACAATTAAAATAGCCAGCACAACAGCTGTGATAGACAGTGCATAGGCTCCTCCTTGGAAGGCTGTGCGATTTCTGTTTGTCTGTTCCGTACTGGGAAGGAGTTTCCACTTTTTCATTAGTTATACCTCCTTTTTTCCAGAGATTGTACAGATAAAAACAGGAAAAATACAATCACAGATACATAGTAAAAGATTGCGGTCAGATCAAATACACCGCTGACAAATGTGTTAAAGCGATCAAACAGAGAGAGCTGACGCATGATGTTTGGTAAAAGCCCTTCAAAGGCTGTTGGATTAAGAAAATATGTCGCTGTAATCACTGCAAGCAAAATAAGCGAAATACCAGAAGCAAGCTGCTCATTGCGTGTTAAATAACGTATGATCACTCCAAGAAGCAGAGCCAGGACAGACAACGCAATGGCGCTGCCAAAAGCTGTCGAGGAAACATATTCCGACAGGCTGACACTATAATAGTTAAACAAAATCACTGCAATGCCAATACCTGCAGCAAGTCCCTGGTTATCTGTCAGAGAAGAAATAAACACTCCCAGTGCAACTAAAGCTGCACCCATGATAAAAATTGCTACCAGCGATCCATAGGAGGTTGGCAGATACACATCACCAAACTGAGCAAAGATCAGCGGATAGATGGAAATAATTGCAAGCGGAATCAGATAAATAACCAGAAGTGCCAGATATTTTCCCAAAATCACTTTTACGGTAGAAATTGGGAGAGAATAAAGGAGCTGGTCAGTCTTCTGTTTGCGTTCCTCTGCAATAACTCTCATGGTCAGGATCGGAACAATTACCACGAATATAATCGTACCAAAGCTAAGTACATATTCAAAATTACTTACTGCTGCCTGCAGATTATAAAGCATCGCACCAATACCTACGATCGCAAGCAGGAAGGCGCCAAACACATAGGCAGTAAATGAGTGAAAATAATTTCTCAGCTCATGTTTTAAAACGGCAATCATGACTGTTCCCCTCCTTCTGTTGCTTTTGCCGGATCTTCTGTTTCAGTCAATTCAAGGAAGATATCCTCCAAGCTTGCTCGCTTCAAGGTTAATTCAAGCAATGCCTGATTTCGCTTAGCAAAAGCAAAAAATATCTCTTTTGATACAGCGTGGATATCCTTTGCGTCTGTCTTAATATGAGCAGACAGGATATTTTCTGTCGTTTCTACCGTTAGCTCAGTAATGTGTTCAACAGTGGAGAGTGCTTCCCGGACATCGCTTTCCGGTGCATCCGTCTTAAAGGAAATCTCATTTGCAGAAAGGAGCTGACTTTCCAGCTTATCCGGTTGGTCAAAAGCAACCAGCTTTCCATGAGCAATGATCAATATCTTTTCACAGATAGCCTGAACCTCAGAAAGAATATGGGAACTTAAAATTACCGTATGGTCCTGCCCCAGCTGTTTGATCAAATCTCGGATTTCAATAATTTGGATTGGGTCCAAACCTACGGTAGGTTCGTCCAGGATAATAACTTTGGGATTGCCAAGAAGTGCCTGCGCAATGCCAACACGCTGTTTATAGCCTTTGGATAATGCAGAAATCCGTTTTCCCTTTACATTCTGGATTTTGACCTGTTCAATTACTTTATCAACCTGCTGCTTTAACTCTGCACCCTTCAGTCCTTTCGCTTCACCGACAAATCGCAAATACTCTAAAGGTGTTTCGTTCATGTACAGCGGTGGCTGCTCTGGAAGATATCCGATCAGTCGCTTAGCATGATCTGGATCTTCAAAAATATCAAATCCACCAATCTGCACATGTCCGGAAGTGGCAGATAAGCAACCCGTCATAATATTCATTGTGGTAGTTTTTCCAGCTCCATTCGGCCCCAGAAAACCATATACATGGCCTTCATCAATTTCAAAAGATAAATCATTGACCGCCAGAAAGTCGCCGTAGTACTTTGTTAAGTGCTCGACCTTTATCATGGAGGAACCTCCTTTTCATTTATGAGTTTCATAGCATGAACATTATCTGCGTTTTGAAGTATAACGCTTTCACCTAAATTGGCACTAAAGAAACTGGAGGAAGCTCATGAAAAAAGCCCGTCGCAAAAATGAACATTTTGCAACGAGCTCTTTTATTCAGACTTTTCGTATGGAATTTTTATATTCTATTTTAACTCTGCACGAAATCCAATCATATCATTTTTCTTATACACCGAAATATTTCCCTTATGGCTGTTTACGATGGATTGTGCAATCGACAAACCGATTCCAAAACTTCCCGAGAATGTTCTGGCTTTATCTGCACGATAAAAACGATCAAACAATCGATTCAGTTCCAGATGATCCACATCTTTGTATGTGTTTTCTACTGTAAGAACAGGATATCTTCTGCAAGTCAAAGAAAGTTGAATCTTCCCATCCGGATCACAGTACTTAATGGCATTATCCAAGAGGATTGCTGTCAGGCGGCGAATCAAAGATTCATCTCCATGGTACTGAATAGATGGGCTTATTGAACTGGTAAGGGTATAATGGTGCTCCTCTGCCAAGCCCTGAAATTCTGATACCGTATCCGCTACAGCATTGCTCAGATCAAAATCCCCTTGTATCAGGGAATCTGTACTCTCATCCATTCGCGATAAGGTCACCAATTGATTGATCAATAACCCCATCCGCTCTCCTTCACTGCGAATATCATCCAGCCACTCACTTTTACCAAGCTCAGATTCAACAATATCCAAATTAGAAAGAATTAACGTAAGTGGTGTCTTTAGTTCGTGATTTGCATCTGTAATGAACTGCCGCTGTTTCTCATAGCTTTCAGCGACCGGCCGCACCGCCCACTTTGACACCACAATGGTGAGGATTACAATCAAAGCTGCACTTCCAAATAAAACAAACAGTGCAGTAAAAAGAAGTCGGTTTGCCATATTTTTATATATGATACCATTAACAAAGACAACCGTAGTACCGTTTTCGGTATCTGTCACCTTATAGCGATAGTCAGATATCCAACCGCGTTCTGTATCTTTTTTCAGAACCTTCTCTATGTAGCCTTCCACATCCTGTTCTGTAATCGTAGAAACAGCATCCATATTGATATCGACAATTTCCTGTTGATCATCCAGCCAAACGGAAAAAAATCGGGTACTGAATCGCGTTTCTTCCGCCATAATATCTGAATACAACAGCTGAATGGGAAGATGGTGCTTTGACGGGTCAAACCTCGGAAAGATACCATCATTGGATGAGATGGTATCAGTAAGCAAATCGAGAGATCTGTTCGTCTGCATCCTTGTAAAGATGAGCAAGAAAAAGAAAATTCCAGAAAATACCACCAGAATAGAAACAATACTGATTGAAATAAATTTTTTTCGAAGACTACCGATCATTTTTAACCTCCAACACATAGCCGGCGTTTCGAATAAAACGTATTTCCATCGGAGCATTGATTGCACTGATCTTTTTTCGCAGATTGGAGATGTGGACCCAGATCACACTGATATCCACACTGGTGTCCCAGCCCCAAAGATGTGTAATAAAACGCTCTGATGAAATAATAACTCCGGGTTGCTGCATTAACATTTCCAAAATTTGAAATTCTTTTCCACTGAGAGACTGAAGCTCATTGCCAAAACCCAACTGATAGGTAGATCGATTTAAGGTAACTGACCCCACTGTCAGCAGATCAGGTAAATAGGTATCCTTTCTGCGCAGCATAGCACGTATGCGGGCAAGCAGCTCTACCGTAGAAAAGGGTTTGGGAAGATAGTCGTCCGCACCTGCATCAAGTCCTTCCACACGGTCAGATACCTCAGTACGAGCGGTCAAGAACAGTGCCGGTGTGGTAATATTACTTGCACGGAGAGATTGCAAAACCTTTAGTCCATCCATTCCAGGCATCATAATATCCAATATCAAACCATCGTATTCTCCGGTCAATCCATAGCTTAATGCATCATCGCCGTTATTTACACCATCCACACTGAATTTATTGGTTTCAAGAATATGAATCAGAGATTTTAATAGCTTAGGATCATCTTCTGCAATAAGCAACTTCAAAATATACACCCCCAAAATCTGTTATAAGAATATCATATCACGGGTAACTAAATATAGCCTAAAAAGAAAGATCAAACAAGCTTCATTCTTTTTCCTTAACTACATTATAAGAAATCATATCCTTTTTATCAACATTCGTCTGTTTTCTTCCCTAAAAGTTTTTGAACACCTCTATTTTGCTTTAGTGCTGCTTTAGGATGATCTGTTAATTTAATTCATACACAAAATTCTACGTTTCCAATCGATATATGCAAATGGAAAGCATTAATGTGATTTGTTCTCACAAAGAAAGGAAGATAACGATGTCCACAAATATAGAACAAGCAGCAAAAAGGAACAGAAAATCCATGATGGAGTTATATTGTGCAAACAAAAATTCCGTTTATCTATTCTGTAAACTGTTGTTAGGGAATGACCAAAAAGCCGCTGAGGCAACAATTGCCGTATTTTATGAAAATTGGCATGAAGTTGCACTTCATTCCACCTGGACGGAGATTTCGTTTCACCACAGCCTCATGGTGATAGCAGCCAAATTTTGCTGGAAAGAGATGTTTGAAGATGTAAAACAAGATTTTGATACCTATAAATCCACCTCAAACAGGTACAAAAAAGTTCAAAGCAAAAATTTTTGCGGTTCCATAGAGGATGGTATGGAGTTGCTTCAGCGTGCCTTTTCACAAATGAAAGCAATTGAACGTTATGTATATCTTTCGATTGAATTTGGCAATCTAAGCACAAAAGAATTAGCACATATCATCAATCATAGTGACCCAGAAATTAAAGCAATATACAACAGTAGCATATCTGCTCTGTCATCTTACCTTCCAACTGATGTTGGTGTGAGACTTTCCTACCCGGAGGTAAAATCATTACTGCAAAAAGCAAACAAGATACAGAACATCCCGCAAGATGCAGAACGCGCATGTATGGAACAGATTAAGGCAATATCCAGACTCCATCTTCCACCACTTCATACTTTACTTTTTGCTGTATCCATGATTGTCTGCGGTTTTGTTTTGATTGCCTGTTTGATTTGCCTAGGAATCGAATAAAAACATTTACATACTTTTATAAATTCTTTTATAAATAACGGATTATGAACTAACGAAAAAGGACAGGTATCTGATATGGTATCCTGTCCTTTTATCATATTCTAAATCATTTTTTCAGTAAAATGATCTTCCTGTAACCGTTCCTTTTGCCATGAGACCATACAATAAAACCGAAACGTAATTTTTTATCACTTTCACAAAGTATCCACCAAATTATTTTTTAATCCATAGCGGAATCTAACGCGATTATATTTTGTGAAAACTTACAATTTATTGTATCTTTTTACTTCATTTTTACCAATAACCGCTTTTGTACTTTACTTTAGCAATATAAAATAGGCACTGTTGAAAACAAGTAAGTTTAGGAGGGTTTGATTGGTAAAGCAGATTTTCTTTGATTTGGGTTTAACACTTGTGCATAACGACATGCCTCGCCGGTATCAGACTGCATTCAAAGAAATCGGGTATGATATTTCGCTTTCCCAGGCAGAAAGAGCATATCATCTGGCGAACAAATACTTTATGAGATTTCGTCAGGGAGAACTCAGCCAGAAAAGTGATAGCGTCGTTTCTGATTTTCACCGATGTGTTTGTCAGTATCTGGATACAGAATCTGCATGGAAGGATTTTTCAAATCAACTCAAAAAGATGGAAAGACCTGTATGGAGATGCTTTGACTTTACACTGAACATGTTGGATGAGTTAAACGACATGGGAATCAAAACAGGACTGATTTCCAACTGGGACCTGTCATGCAGAGAGGTTCTGGAAAAAAATAAAATCCTGTCCAGATTAAACTGTGTCGTTGTTTCCGAAGAAGTCGGTGCAGAAAAGCCGGATAAAAAAATTTTTGAAGAGGCACTGAAGTTAACAGGTGCAAATCCAGACGAATGTTTTTATGTGGGAGACAACTACTATGACGATTATATCGGTTCACAAAAGGTTTCGATGCCCTGTGCCATCATCAACTATCAAGGCAAGCTGGGGATTGAAGAAGTGGACTGCCCAATCGTGATAGAACAGGCCTGTGAAGTGGTCGATTTAATGAAAAAACATTTGATAAGCAAGTAGGAAAAGTAAAGGAGAACTTATGAAAAGATTAGTTTGTTTTATGTTGGCAGCTGTATTGTCCTGCTCTGTATTTTTAACAGGATGTTCGTCAGGAAAAACAGAAGATTCTCAGGGTGCTCAGGCTGATACTGAAACCAAATCAGAGACTGAGCTTCCAAATATTGTACGCACCAGTATCAGCTCTGAACCGGACAGTCTGGATCCATGGCAGTCCGCAGCAACCGATACCGAAGCCATTTTCCACAATGTTTTTGAAGGACTCTTCGTTTACAACGAAAAAGGTGAGCTGGAACCAGGTCTTGCAGAAAGCTATGATGTTTCCGAAGATGGTTTGACCTATACATTCCATCTCAGAGACAACGTAATCTTCCATAACGGAAAAGCAATGACCAGTGCAGATGTTCTGTACACCTACGAAAATCTGGCAGGTATGAACGGTGAAAAAGCAGCATCCAGCAAATTTGGCACTGTTGAAAGCATCAACGCAGTAGATGATTATACTTTTGAGATTAAACTTTCTGAACCTTCGGCATCCTTCCTTGCAAGCAACATCGTAGCAGTTCTTCCGGAAGGTTATACCGAACAGAGCCAGCATCCAATCGGAACCGGCCCTTATAAGTTCAAGGAATATATCCCTGGTCAGAAAGTCGTTCTGGAACTCAACGAAGACTACTATGAAGAGAGCAGAAAAGGAAGCATCCAGACTGTTGAAGTTTACATCATGACTGATGCAAGCAGCGTTGTAACCGCACTCCGTTCCGGACAGCTCGATTTTGCTTCCGTATCAGTCGATAACGCAAACGCACTGGCAGAAGATTTTGATATTTATAACTCTGCACAGAACATGGTACAGATTTTTGCTCTGAACAACTCGATTGAACCACTCAATGATGTAAGGGTTCGTCAGGCAATCAATTACGCAATCAATAAAGATGCTGTCATCGAAGGTGTATTTGATGGATATGCTACCAAGCTGTATTCCAACTTTAGCCCAGTTATGGCAGTTTACTACAACGATCAGCTGGAAGATACCTACCCAACCGATGTAGAAAAAGCAAAAGAGCTTTTGAAAGAAGCTGGATACGAAAATGGTTTTGATCTTACCATTACTGTTCCAGCAAACTATGCAAGCCATGTTGACACCGCACTGATTTTTGCAGATCAGCTGGCACAGGTTGGTATCAATGTTCAGGTAGAAACCATCGAATGGGCAACTTGGCTGGAAGATGTATACAGCAACGCACAGTATGAATCCACCGTCATCGGTCTGACTGGTAAACTTGACCCCGACTCCGTTCTGGGACGCTTTGAAACAACATACAGCAAAAACTTCTTTAAATTCTCGAATGCCCGTTATGACGAACTGATTCAGGCTGCAAGAGTAGAACTGGATGAGACAAAACGCGCAGACATGTACAAAGAATGTCAGCAGATTCTGACAGAGGAAGCAGCAGCAGTATTTGTATGTGACCCTAACCTGACTGTTGCCTGCCGCAAAGATTTGAAAGGTTATACCTTCTATCCAGTAGGATTCATCGATTTCTCTAAACTTTCCTATGAAGCTCAATAAATAGTCAAATAACAAAAGGAGGACAAGCTATGGTATCGGTGTTATATCATAGCTTGTTTTTCTGAGAAAGGAACCCATGAAATATTATTTAAAAAAGATACTTGGTTTTATTTTTACCATATTGTTGGTATCCATTATTACCTTTGTTGTGTTCCAGATTTTACCGGGAGATCCGGCACAGATTATTTTAGGAGTGGACGCAGATCCGGCACAGCTTGAAAATCTTCGAGCAACCATGAATCTGGACAAAGGATATGTCGAGCGTTATTTTATCTGGCTGATAAACGCACTGCATGGTGATCTGGGTGTTTCTTACCGCTACAGCAGAGAAGTTTCCGACCTGATTGCCGAAAGTTTTTTTGTAACAAGTTCCCTTGCGGTTTTCTCCATTGCACTGACCGTTTTGATCGGTCTGCCTCTTGGAATTTTTATTGCCAAAAACAGCAAAAAGAAAATTACTACTGGAATTTCCATGTTATCTCAGCTGGGAATCTCCGTTCCAAGTTTTTGTATGGGTATTGTGCTGATCAGTATTTTCTCTGTTAACCTTGGATGGTTTGATTCCATTGGATATGTTCCGGCAAGTGAAAGCATTACCGGATGGTTTAAGACGATGTTTTTGCCGTCTTTATCCATTGCATTTGGTTCTTCCGCAGTATTGGCACGATATATCCGGGTCAGCATCGCAAACCAGCAGAAGCAGGACTATGTCCGGACTGCAAAAAGCAAGGGTCTGTCAGAAAAAATTATCATGAATAAACACATCCTGAGAAATTCGCTGATTCCAGTCATCACCATTCTTGGTATGCTGGTAGCGGATATTCTGGGAGGCAGTATCATCATTGAAAATGTATTCTCTCTCCCAGGCATCGGAAAACTGATTTCTACCTCAATTACAACAAGGGATCTTCCGCTGATTCAGGGACTGACCGTTTATCTGGCAGGAATCGTTGTAATATGCAACTTTGGTGTTGATATTTTGTATTCGATTATAGACCCGAGAATTAAAACAAAAAGATAACTAGGCAGGAGAAACACTTTGAAAAAGAACAGATTAAAAAAATATTTTTCCAATCGAAATTTTACACTGGGATTTATCATGGTCAGCATTTTGTTCCTTCTGATGGTAGTTGGATTTTTCTATCTGCCTGCTGATCCGAACAAAATTGATGTCTTAAAAGAACTGCTTCCACCTTCCCGTGAAAATCTATTGGGAACAGATCAGCTGGGCAGAGATATTTTGTCCCGCGTTATGGTAGGTTCGAGAATTTCTTTCTTTATCGGTTTTTGCGTCGTACTCTGCGGCGGATTGCTGGGATGCACTCTTGGCGGTGCTGCGGGTTACTATGGCGGAAAAATTGACAGTATTATTACCAAGATCATTGACACACAGATGGCCTTTCCGGGCGTGCTGCTGGCATTGATGTTGATTGCAGTATTTGGAAACAGTGTTCAGAACCTGATTTTGGCACTGAGTGTTATGTCCGTGCCACGTTTTGCCAGAATGTCCCGAAGCGGCTTTTTAAAGTACCGCAACAGCGAATTTGTAAAGGCAGCAAAGGTAAAAGGTGCATCCGATCTGAGAATTATGATTCTTCACATCTTTCCAAATCTTCTTCAGGAGCTGTCGGTTACTGCAACATTGAGTTTTTCCGGAGCGATCATGTCGGAAGCTGGACTTAGTTACTTAAGCCTTGGTATCCAGCCGCCAACCCCAAGTTTTGGAAAGATGCTCAGCGAAGCACAGAATACAATTTTGACAGCAGGCTGGTATGTTGTAATCCCGGCAGCTCTCATTACCATGCTGGTTTTGGGATTTAACCTGATCAGCGACGGATTGAATGAAATTTACAGGCACTAGAGGTAGATTGCTTTGAATAATACAAATAAGAATGTACTGAAAATCGACAATCTGTCGATCTGTTTTGATATCAACGGAAAAAAATGCCATGCAATCCGCGATTTAAACCTGACCGTTAACGCTGGAGAACTGGTTGCACTGGTAGGAGAAAGCGGATGCGGAAAAACGCTCTGTGCGTCTTTTTCGATGGGTCTGGGACCTCAAACCGCTTCTCTGGAACAGGGAAAAATTCTGGTAAATGGTCAGGATATGACACAGGCGGATGATACTGCCTGGAACACAATCCGCGGGAAAGATGTTTCGATGATCTTTCAGGAACCGATGACCAGTTTAAACCCACTGATGAAGGTTGGAAGACAGATTGCAGAAAACGCCACTAACCGTGGAGTATCCAAAGCACAGGCAAAGGAAAAGGCGCTGGAAATGATTCGTCTTGCAGGTTTGCCGGATGCACACAGAATTTATGAGTGCTATCCACACCAGCTTTCCGGTGGACAGAGACAGCGAATCATGATCTGTCTGGCGCTGATCAATCAGCCAAAACTCCTGATTGCGGACGAACCGACCACTGCACTGGACGTAACCATTCAGGCTCAGGTTTTGGAGATCATCCGGGAAATGTGCACGAAAACAGGTACCGCTGTTTTGATTATCACACATGACCTGGGCGTCGTCAGCCATCTTTGTGACAGGACCTATGTCATGTATGCAGGCTCTATCGTGGAAAGCGGACCAACTGCACAGATCATTCAAAATCCAAAACATCCCTATACCAGAGGATTGCTGGCTTGTCTGCCGGACATCAGCAAAAAAGGACAGCGACTGGAGAATATCAAGCACAGCGTCCCTCCTTTGGAAAAACGTCCGGAAATCGGCTGTATTTATGCAAACCGATGCGACGAATGTATGGACTGCTGCACGCAGATCACGCCAAAGCGGATTGTATTTGGACAGCGTGAGATTGCCTGCCACAAATATACCTTAGATAACCTGGAGGAATAAGGTTTGAATAACGTTTTACTGCAAACAAAAAACTTATCAAAGATATACACAGATGACAGAAAATCCATTGTAAAAGCTGTCAATGATATTACACTGCAAATTTATCAAGGCGAGACCTTTGGACTGGTTGGAGAAAGCGGATGCGGAAAATCCACCTTTGGACAGATGCTGGTAAATTTGCTGGAACCAACCAAAGGAGAAATCCTATTTGAAGGCGAAGATATTTTTAAAAGTAGGAGAGCTAGAAAAGAAATCCCACAGAAAATCCAGATGATCTTTCAGGACCCATACTCTTCTCTGAATCCGAAAAGAAAAATTGGATGGCTTTTGGAAGAATCTTTAGATATCCACCGAAAAAATCTGAGCAAAGAACAAAGAATCAAAATTGTAGATGAGATGCTCGAACTGGTAGGACTGGATGAAAGCTATAAAGATCGATATCCTTCCCAGTTATCTGGAGGACAAAGGCAGCGTGTTTCCATCGCAATTGCACTGATTCTAAACCCAAAATTTGTGGTTTGTGATGAGGCTGTATCTGCTCTGGATGTTTCGGTTCAGGCACAGATCTTAAACCTGCTTCATGATTTGCAGGAAAAATTTAATCTTACCTATCTCTTTATTTCGCATAACCTCAATGTTGTTTCCTATATGTCTGACCGAATTGGTGTCATGTATCTTGGCTCTATTGTAGAACTTGGGGATGCTGTCACCTTATCTAAAAATCCTATCCACCCTTACACCAAAATGCTCTTTTCCTCGTCCATGAATGTGGGAGAAGCTGATAGCGGAAAAGTTCAGATTACCGGTGAACTGCCAAGCCCTTCCAATCCGCCAAGCGGCTGCACCTTCCATACACGCTGCGCTTACTGTACTGAGCTGTGCTCATCTGCCCGACCAGAATTGCAGGAGCTGCCTGACGGAAGACAAATTGCATGCCATTATGCGCAAAAATTTTATCAGGAATCGATGGAGAAGAAATAATGAAAATAGGCATTATATCTGATATTCATGTGGATATTAATCAGGACTATGATGTCCTGAAAACACTGGATCGTGTTGCAAAAGAGGAACATTGTGAATTGGTTCTGATTGCCGGAGACATCCACAACAACGCATATCAAAGCATCGAATCGATTGCAGCATTAAGCAGCTTTGGGAATATTTCATATCGATATGTTCCGGGCAATCACGATCTTTGGAATGATCATATTGATCTAAAATCAACCGATGAAATTTATACTCTCTTTTTACAGGACCCAAACTGTCTGTGTGAAAAACCGATGGAGCTTGGAGACTGGGTAATTATTGGCGATGTTGGATGGTACGATTATTCTTTTGGCAATCAGGAAAAATATACCTTTGCTGATTTTGAAAAGATGCAGATGGACGGCCGTACCTGGCAGGACAAAATCAAAAACTGCTGGACCTCAGATAATCACGGAAGAACCGAAAAATCCCTGAAAATACTGGAAGAAACCTTTTCCCGTTATCCGGACAAGAAGAAAATCGTAGTAACCCATATGCTGCCGATTCCCGAATTTTGTGTGCCAGAAAAAAGGCTGGATGAACAAAAGCCTGACTGGAGCTACTTTAACGCATTTTTAGGAAGCAGACAGTATGAAACTCTTTATCAGAGATATGATGTCAAATATGCAATCTGTGGTCATGTCCATTACCGGAAAAATGTCCTGAAAAATAATACACAGTATTTGTGCCGGTGCTTAAATTACTGTACCGAGTGGCAGGGAGAAAAAGAAATTGAATTTCAAATCCGAAAAGCCCTCGATTATATTGAGATCTAACAGGAGATTGCCATGAAAGTTTTTATGATTTCAGATACCCATTTTGGAGATGAACGCATCTTAAGATATGAAAACCGCCCCTTTTCTTCGGTAGAAGAAATGGACAAGGCAATCATCGAGAACTGGAACCAGGTGGTGGGAGACGAAGATACGATATTTCACCTGGGAGATGTTTCTTCCTATGATCCGGAACGAAACAAGGAAATTCTCTCGTCACTGCATGGAAAAAAGATTCTGGTGATGGGCAATCATGACCAGAACTATACCAGCAGACAATGGGAAGAAATGGGATTTGACCAAGCAATTAACTATCCGATCCTGTTTCGTGAGTTTTTTATTCTGTCCCATACACCGATGTATATCTGCACAAATATGCCCTATGCAAATTTTTATGGGCATGTCCACGCAAATCCCAGTTACCGGAATGTTAGCAAGCAAAGCGCCTGTGTCTGTGTAGAACGCATCCATTATACCCCGATAGAAATAGAGGAACTAACTTATAAAATGAGACAAAACCAAATAGGTGATAAATAGAAAAAGGCTCTGCGGTGTAAAAATTCCGGCAGAGTCTTTTTGTTTGTATTTTACCTGTCTTATTTTGGGTATATATCGTGCACTTACATTATTTCTTTTTCAAGAGAGGTTTTTAGAAACTGCAAAAATTGCTCTTCCCGTTGTGTTAACTCATATTGCTTCGGTTTAATATATTTTATCTCTGCCAGAATGTCATTGTCTTTAATTGGCAGGCAGCAGCATCCGCTATATCTCTTTTGCTGCCGTGACATTTCCAAAGTAACAGACACATATCTTCCTGTACGCAAAATATCGCTGTAACTTCCTCGATCTGAAACATAGACAATCTCATGCTGGCTGGATAATCCTAATATATTCACAAATTCATCTGGGTGGGTATCTTTATAATATACAAACGGATACTGTTTTAATTCTTCAATCGTCACGAACTTCTTTTTGGAAAGAGGATTTCCTTTATAAACAATTGCTCTTACCGGAACATTTTCCAAGAGTACCTCAGTTTCCAAATTGTATTGATCATAATAATCCTGTTTTAATAATTTTGAGTTTTTAGGATTGATGCTAATTCCAATTCTGGACTTTCTCTGCACAATTCGCTCAATCATTCGATTAAAGGTATCTTCACAAAATTCATCATGGATGGCCTCATTTTTGTACATCGATTGAAAATCCAAAAAACTTTGTAAAACCATCGAAGAATATACCGTGGCAATTGAAAGATTACTCTGCACCTCCATCTGTGGTTTTATATTATAAATATTGTCGATCTGTTTTTTTATTTGTCCTGCATATTCTAAAAAGAGTTCTCCCTCTTTGGTAATTTTAATTCCTGACGATGTTCTGACAAAAATGGCAAAACCAACATCCTGCTCTACTTTTGAAATTACCTTGCTCAAATATGGCTGTGAGATAAACAAATTCTGCGCTGCCTGACTGATTGACTTACACTGTGCTATTTCCAGCAGATATTGCAGATGTAATAAATTCATCATTTTTCTCCCTCCATTCTTAACTTAAGTATAATATAACAATATACTTTTTGCCATAACCATTTGGATATACACTTCCCTTTTTTGGCATAACCGGAAGCATGTGTGTATGTTACAATATTTTCAACAAATAGCACGAAATATTGTGCACAATTTGTGTAGATGATTTGTTTTGTGTCCTTGTGGGGCAGTACAAAATATCAGGAGGGTAAAATATGAATTTTGATATTCACGAAGAAATTAAGCTTGTTGAAAAAGAAATTGTAAATTGGAGACATGAACTTCATAAGATTCCGGAAATTGGTTATGAACTTCAGAAAACTGTTTCCTATATCACAAAGCAGCTAGATGAAATGGTAATACCTTATACAACCATGTGTGATGGATCTGGTATTGTTGCCTTAATTAACCCAGGATGTGAAAAAGTTCTTGCACTTCGTGCAGACATAGATGCTCTCCCAATCACCGAAAAAACCGGTTTTGAATATGCGTCAACCCACCCGGGAAAAATGCACGCCTGCGGCCACGATTTCCATACTGCTTCTCTTTTGGGAACTGCAAAAATCCTGAAAAAACATGAATCAGAATTAAAAGGTACTGTTAAACTGATTTTCCAATGTAACGAAGAGGGCGCTGGCGGCACCTGTGGTGCAAAGCGAATGATCGAAGAAGGTGTCCTCGAAAATCCAAAAGTAGACAGTATTCTTGGTATGCACGTTGCTAGCATCGACAAGCTGCCGGGCGGTTCTGTTTTCTATAAAGTCGGACCTGCCATGGCATCCAATGATAAATTCTATATCAAATTAATCGGTCAGGGTGCTCACGGTTCAACACCTCACGAGGCAATCGATCCTATTTCCATGGCATGCCATGTTGTACAGGATTTACATACTCTGCGTGCAATGGAAATTGATACCCTTTCCCCAGCAGTCATTACAGTTGGCACTTTACGAGCTGGAGACGGTGCATTCAATGTCATTCCGGGATATGCGGAAATTATTGGAACGGTAAGAACTTTCGACAACACACTGCGTCCATATATTAAAGAACGAATCGAAAATATTGTAAAAGCTGCTGCCGCAGCTCATAATGGTCATTATGAATTCCAATATGACTTTGTATGCTCTGCTCTCTGTCCAAGCAACACAGAAACACAAAATCTTGTTGTCGCTGCACAGAAATGCCTTGGAGCACAATCTGTTATCTGTTTCCCAGCTCCGATTATGGGTTCAGAAGACTTTGCAGAATATCTGCAGGAAATCCCTGGTACCTTCTTCTATTTAAATGCTCCTGCCAAGATTGATGGTATTTGTTATCCGGCCCATTCCTCCAAATTCGCATTGGGAGAAGAATTTTTTGGTATTGCTGCTAAAGTATTCGTTCAATATGTTTTCGATTATTTTGAAAACACACCAAGTAAATAAAAGGAGCATCCTGTATGAAAAACACATCTAAAGTATATTATGGCTGGTACATGGTTGCTTTCAGTTTTTTGGTACAAGCCTTAGCCTACGCCAGCTTGGTATCCTGTCAGGGAATTTTTATCAAACCTGTAACAGAAGATCTCGGCGTTGCACGAAGCGATTTTTCTGCTGTTATGACCTTTTCTGCTGTGGGATTGATTCTTGGTTCTCTGTTTATGGGAAAATTGTTCCGTAAATACCCTTTTAAAAATATTATCGGAACCTGCTGTGTCATTGTATGCAGCTGCCTTGCCGGCTTTGGATTTTCCTCTCAAATGTGGCAGTTTTATATTCTCGGTTCTATCATGGGAATCGCATTTGCTGGATTAACCACCATTCCTGTTTCGATTCTGATCAACAACTGGTTTGGTGTTAAGAAAAAGGGACTTGCTATGAGTATCGCATTTGTTGGCAGCAGCATTGGCGGCATGGTTTTAACCTTTATTCTTAACAGCATCATAGAACATTTTGGATGGAGAATTGCATATTGGTTTAATGCTGCTCTCATTTTCTTTGTGATTATGCCTCTGATTCTGTTTCTTGTGGTTAGTAAGCCCTCTGAAAAGGGACTTTCCAGAATTGGCGAGGGTGAGGTTCTGCAATCTGATCGTGGACTCACCATTGCACAGGCTCAAAAAACAGTTTCCTTCTGGCTCATCTTTTTCTCCTTCTTCCTGATTTCCATGATGAATTCCGGTATCTTAAACCACCAGATTCCTTATCTTTCTGATATTGGATTCTCTTCTGCACTCAGTGCCAGCATCGGAGCTCTGTCCATTGGCCTGGCAAGTGTTGGTAAGTTAATTCTTGGCCTTCTTTTCGATAAGCTGGGGATCAAAAAGGGTTCTCTGGTCGGAAATGCCCTGTTCTTCTTTGCAATGATTGCACTTTTGTTCACCAACAACTTCCATTTTTTAGCTTATCTATACGTTTTGACATTCTGTATAGGCGGATCTGTTCCAACCATCTGTCCTCCACTGTTTGTTGCCAATGTATTTGGTGAAAAGGACTATGGTTCTCTCGTTGGTTTTCTAAACGTTGCTGCTGGACTTGGCGGTGCAATCGGTTCCTTACTTTGCGGAAAACTTTATGATCTTACAGGAAATTACAGCCTTTGCTGGTCTTCTTTTATCATCATCGCTATGATTGCTATGATAATGCAGTGGATCAGTCTCCGCAAAAAAACTTCTTGGAATGAATAGTTAATCCAAGTCTATAAACACAAAAGCCTCTGCTTGTTTTAGAAGCAGAGGCTTTTGTATCTTCATCAAACGATTTCTATTTTACCCTGTTATAAGTTGAGCTTATTGGAAAAATCTTGGCTATTTAAAATTAATAAAAAAGTTTACTATCTGCAATTTCCAGATAGTAAACTTTTTTGCCTATGTATGGTAACTGTAACGATATGTTTTTCCTTCTGCGTTTTATGCATGCAGAGATTCTTTTCCCAGCGTTTGAATGTGGTTCATTGGTCCGTACAGTGACAGCAGTCTGTTGTACTCTTCCACATCATAGAACAGACAGTTTCCTGCTCCAAAGGCCTTAGCTGTTTCAATCATAAAACGAGCAGCTGTTTCCACATCTTCAAAATGTGTTGCACCGGAAGCGCATCCTGCCACGATCGACTGAGTCGTAATGGCAACCCCCACAACAGGTGCTTTTGTTGCTGTGGATGGCTGAAGGATACTGTTAAGATGGAACACACCATTTCCATAAGGAGTAATGTCCTGGGTAGTTAATGCAAAAACACCTGGGAGTTCTCCGGTAACGGTTTCCAAAACAGATAAGAGGTCTTCGCTTACTCGCAGGATATAGCCTTCCTTAACTGTTGGAGAAATTGCAATTCCTTTTTTATTGTAGATACGATTTCCTTTTGTTGTATCCACACAGAGGATTGCATCCAGTTCTTCAACCACTTCTTCCCTGTTCATCTCCACCATGCTGACTGGAGAATTCATGAACGGAACTGGTTTATGCGGCAAAGTTGGAGCATCCGGACAAACATGGGTGGAAAGAAAAACATCTCCTTCCAGTAAGTCTCCTTTCTTTGCCATGGATAACAATTCTGCTGCTGCGCTGAGAGCTGCCAATGCTCCGTCTCCATCCGAAACAAAGCCTGTTACTTCCGGTCTAGCACCAATTCCTCCCAATCTTCCCAGCAAACCGATGGTCGGAGCTGTTCCGCCTTTGGATTTTCCATTTTTCCCCGGAACACGAACCCGTACCATATCTGTGTGGCCTTTTTCACCATGCACCGGATAGGTCTCCACATCTGCCTGAGGATTTACCTGAAGAAGATATTCCTTTACTTTTTCTCCAGATGCTTTCGGGTCATCCAGAATCTCATATAGTTCCATCAAATGTTTCAGTATCACCTGTCATCCCTCCATATTGTGATTTATTCACACAGAACATCCAAACCGCTCATTGCAAGCAGCTGAACCGCTGTTGTCAGTGCACGCTTTCCTTCTTCACCGCCTGCCGCAACAGCAAACTCTTTGGTATGGGTTGCAACCCCTTCCTTTAATCCGATATATGCCTGGATTGCTGGGATTTCATGGGTAACATTTCCAACGTCGGTGGAACCGATTCCTTGGCTGAGGTCACGTTCGATATATGGTTCACCGATGAATTCCATATTATTTCTAAAGTAGGAAACAAGCTTTTTATCATTGCGGACATCTTTGGTAATTTCGTCCTTCTGATTGATTTCTACTGTTGTGCCGGTACACATTGCTGCTCCCTTTGCACAGTTTTCAATCATCTTGATAACTTCTTCCAGATAACTGAATTCCAGTGCACGGATATTAAACAGACATACAGCTCGATCGGTAATGGTGTTGTGTGCAGTTCCGCCTTCTGTGATGATACCATGTACTCTGGTATAATCTTTAAAATGCAGGCGCATTGCATCAACTGCATTAAACATCTGAATAACACCGCTGAGCGCGTTTGCCCCTCTCCATGGAAATGCTGCCGAATGTGCTGGTTTTCCATGGAAAACATATTCAATATTGACACTTGCAAAAGAAATGTCATCCGGAATGGTGGCATCGGTCGGGTGCATAATCATTGCTGCGTCCAGACCTTTGAATACGCCTTCTCTCAGCATCAAAATCTTGCCGCCAACACGTTCCTCTGCCGGTGTGCCGATTACCTTCAATACGCCACCCAAATCATGTTTCTGCATGATTTCCTTGAGAACTACGCCTGCACCGGCAGAGCTGGTACCGATAATGTTGTGACCGCATCCGTGACCAATCTCCGGCAGTGCATCGTATTCTGCCATGAAAGCAATGTTCTTTCCTGGCTTTCCTGTATCGTATACTGCTTCAAACGAGGTGGAAATTCCGCCTACACCGCGTGTAACCGCAAAGCCGTTATTTTCCAGAAGTTCACACAGTGCCTGCTGTCCTTTTACTTCTGTGAAAGCAAGTTCTGGATTTGCAAAAATGTATGCCGAAACTTTTTCAAATTCCTGTTTGTGCGCAGCAGCAGCTGCCTGAATTTCCTGTTTCATTTGATTTTTTTCTGCACTCATTGTTCATTCTCCTTTTCTTTTTATTACTTTATTCAAGTTAGATTGTACCATTTAAGCTCATAACTACCTGTGAAATCAAAGCAGAACCCCAGTAAGTGGATGCCATAACCAGGAAGGAAATCAATACGATTTTCCAACTGAGCTTTTTGAGGACTCCAAGCTGTTCTCCTACGGAAATTCCTGCAAAAGCAAGCAGTGGAAGTCCGACCAAGCTGAAGTTAAATTTTCCTACTGTACCAACAATAAAATCACTCAGCGGAGAAACCGGGAGAGTAAGAACAAAAGAAATCAAGGTTGCCCAAGCAAAACCTGGAAGGTTTGGATGTTTTACAAAGTTCTTTGCTGTAATAGCAAGGACAACCATTGTAAAGCTAACCAGAGATGCTTTCAGCAGCTCCATCGGTGCTGTGCCCAGAGAAAACATCTGAACAACACAGATAATCATATAGATAAAGATCACGATCTTAATTTGTTCCAAAATCTGAGAAGTTGCTTCTTTCATGATTCTATATTTCCTTTCTATCAATCACTTATGCTTTCTTTCCAAAGACTTTTGCTCTCAGTCCCTCGATTGGACGATGCAGCTTTTTGTACATCAGATTTGCTAACGGCAATGCTAAAAACAGCTCCATATAAACACCGGTTATAGATGTTAAAAGTCCGCTGGTTGCAGAATAAGCAAGAATCTGTTCTTCGTATGCTGGTGCCGCATTAACCAGTGCTGCTGTTGCTGCCTGCATCATGGAAGCACTTCCCATACCGGATGCCATCGCTAATGCATAAGGATGAAAACCGATCATCAAGCTGATTGGTGCAAGGAACGAATAGAACAAAGTACCAAAAATACTGCCGCTGATATAAGTTCCCAATGTACCGATACCTTCATCCGAGTTAAGTCCATATTTGTCTCCGGTAATACCCAAAGCGGTATCTCGGCACAGGGAGAAGGTTGCACCAACAGAGCTTCTTCCCAATCCCATAAAAATTGCAAGTGGCAGTGCAATCAGCATGGTTCCCATATTACCAAATTCCTGCAAAACAAGTGCAAGACCTGCTTCAAATACAACGCCGATCTGTGGACCAGCACTGATACCAAACATAATTCCCAATGGATACAACACCATCGAAAGTAAAAACGGAGAACGTTCAATTTCTGGTTTTGAAATGACCTTCTGCAATGCAGGGATTACCTTTCCCAACAAATGAGGAGAAAGCAGGATACCGATAATAATCGCCCAGATCATTGTCATAATTCGAACATCGATGCCCATAACCTGAAATTCCAGTGGTCCAATTGCCTCTGCGATTAAACAGATGATCAAAGCCGCTATCATACAGTTAACCGTTCCTGTCCTCACCTTGCTTGTCTTTTCTTCCATAATAATTCCTCCTCTTGTTTGTGTTTTGGATTGTGTCGTCATGATATCACAGAAAAGTGATTCTGTCTAATAGATAGAAAAAATGAAATTAATAGCTTTAAAGCTATTAATTTTTCTTCTCTCATTGTGATATTTTCTGATTATAGGAAATATCTTTGACGACAAGGTGATTATTTTTACCTCAAAACGAAGATTCAGCGAAAATTCAATCTATTATCAATAAACTTTTCTGTTCTCTTTTGGATAAAATGGAAGCTAGTATTTGACATAAAAAAATAAGCAAGGCAGCAAACAAATCTTGCCACCTTGCTTATTTTTATTTTTACCGATATTTTTCAAAATATTTTTGTGCAAAACTGATAAAGTCACGAACACCTTGATTCCGGTAATGGTTTTCCGGCCACTGCAATTCGATAAATCGCTCACACTTTATATTTTGAATATGCAGCAACTTCACACCTTCTATGGATACTGTTCGCATTCCAATAAAACCCACTCCCAGTCCGCCCTGTATGAGAGAAAGGACCATATCTGGAGAATCACATTCAAATGAAATATTTCTGCGCAATCCGGCTTCCCTGCAAAAGGCGTCTGTCAATTTGCGAAAATTATTGTCCGGACGGCGATCAATAAAATTCTCATTCTGGACCATACTGAGATCAATGCTGTCATAACGGCTGAGTGGATGATTTACTGACACTCCTAACGCAATTTCTTCAGAAAATAAGGTAACACTGTTCGGAAGGATGTCCTCTCTTCTGGACGAAGTGATTAGAAGGTCCAGTTCCTCTTCTTTATCCCAGATGCTGTGTGTCTCATTTTGCTCAAGCCGAAAAGTTACATTAGGATGCAATGCTGCAAAATCACGGATTAACTGTGTGGACATTGCTGCCATAGCCGCTACCTGTATCTTAATTTCATAGATACCTTCTTTTTCCAGATCCTGAAGTTCCTGAACCGAATAATCCAACAGTTTTAATACCTTGCTGATGTTCTTTTGAAAGGCTTTTCCATAATCATTCAGCTGTATCCGACGCCCTACCCGGTCAAATAAAGGAACCCCAAGCTCATCCTCCAGATGACGGATACTTTTGCTCAAGACAGGTTGGGTAATATTCAGTTTTTGTGCTGCTGAAGTCATATGACCTGTTTTTGCAACCATTAAGAAATATCGTAATTGTAACAGTTCCATTTTTCCTTTCCCAAATCCATAAAACAATGTATTTTGCTTCATTTTATCATATATATATTTATTTTTCTAGCAAATCATCTGTTTTCTTTTTTAGTAAGTTAAATAATCGTTTTTAACCAAGCTAGATATATGATTTATTTTAAGAAACATCTAAAACAAATGATTCTTTTTTTAACTTTCATCCAATCCATGGCATCAAGTCTTAGCCAAAAGATATTGATCAGAATGATCCTATTTCTCTTGCGTTCTTTGAAGTATAAGGCTTTGTATTGACAATTTTAGTTAAATATATTATGTTATAATAAAATTATTTTACACTTTAAAGGAAGGAAGCATATGAACAGACAGCTTACCGTTACTTCCGCCGCAGAATACAACCGTGTCTTGTATGGACATATGTCCCCTGCCATGGCCGTTGCGTACCTTCAGGACAACCAGCTGCCTGTCCGTACTTTCAGCGATGTCCTTCATCAAATGTATACAGGAGATGATTTGCAGACACGGCTGACAGATTTTTTTCTGTCGGATATGCCTGATGTCAATCCCCAGTCGACGGCAAGAAAAATTAAAAACTGGCTCAGTGATAAAAACCTGCCCACTAATCGGGAAGATATCTTTCGAATTGGGTATGCACTGGGATTTGGTGAGGCACAACTGGATTATCTACTGAGTATCTGCACCGATTATGGAATCCAATATCGGGATGGGCATGATGTCGTATACGCCTGGTTCTTGCGTAATGGATATGCTTATCAAGATGCGCGTGAATTCTTTGATCACCTTCCGCCTGCTCCCGGTCTCAATCAGATGGATGGTGTCTCTGAATCCCATCTGACCAAAGAAATTCAAAATAACTTTTTGTCTGTCAGTTCAAAAGAAGAATTGCGCAGCTGCTACCTCAACAACCTGAATAAGTTTGGCTGTCAGCATCTGCGGGCATATTATTATTTTGATAAATTCCTCTCGATTCTGATTCATCCCGTTCCGGAATGGATTGATACTCCGGAACCATATTATTCACTGGAAACAGTGATGCAGACCTATCTCTCCCTGTGTATGCCATCCGGCAAAAATCGACAAAACTATTCGCTGGTACAACGACTGATTAAACAAAACTGGCCCAACACCACTGCAATAAAAAATATCCGCAGTCACAAGGTGGATGTCCCCAGAAAACTACTGTTGCTTCTTTATGTAATTACCGAAGACCTTTCCGTTGTTTCTGATCGATTTTCACAGGAAGAATTTGAAGATATGACGATTCAGGAACGAGTTGAGCAGCACTGGTGGACACTGAACGCCATGCTTGCTGATTGCGGAATGGCACTGCTTGATCCACGAAATGTAACCGACTGGCTAATTTTGTATGCAATCGGCGCCGCTGGTGAGGAAGAACCTATGAGTGACCGGCTGGAACAAGTCATCTCTCTGATGTATCACGATATATAATAAACCTGAATAAATAGATAAAACCGCCTGTGGATTTGATTTCACAAGCGGTTTTATTTTTTTGAGCTATAAGCATTTACTAAGAAGTTTTCTGTGCATTTCCATCAATCCGCTCCGAATCGATCGGATGTTCAAGGCTAGTGTATAGAACTCCTTTGTTATAAATCATGCTCTCGCCGATAAGATCATTCGGCAGACAAATCTCAGCATTGCCATTATTATAGATAACGCTGTCCTGCTGGCTAAACTGGATTTCATTCCAGCCGCTAATGAAGAAAAAGCCATCGTTGGTAATCGTCGTATCCCGCAGCAATATATTGCAAAGTTCGCTCTGCATCACTGCTTCTTTCGCAATATAAACAGTGCTGTTCTCCAGACAGAGATCTCTTCCGTATTCTGTAAAAATACCACCCTGTCCGATATTCACAGTACAGTTTCTCAGCATCAGGTTGTTGCCGCCGGAAAAACGTGCATTTTCAAGGTCCATTACGACACCAGAAAGTACCGTCATGCTACTTCGTGTCGGCATAATCATGGCTGATTGCCCTTCAATATTCAGATGGCTGTTATCCATCGAGAAAAACTCACCGCTGCAATCGGATTCTGGTATAATCAGGGACTGATTTCTCAGCTGGATATCGCTTCCTGCTGCCAAGAGACGGCTATTACCACTGCCCTGAATCATACTGCTATCCAGGTCGATCAATCCACCTTCTGGCACTGTGAGGGTGCTGTCATTCAACTGCATAACTGCACCATCCAGCAGGGAGATGTTGTCTGCAGTAAGGCTACCGCCGTCAGCAAGGATTACCTTGTTTCCAACTGCAACCAATCCACCATCTGTTACCGTCAGATTTCCTGTGATATACAGATTTTTGCTGACCTTACATTCACCAGTGTAGGTTAAATCATCTGCTATGATGATTGCTTCGACACTTCCGTCATTCAAAAGGCTTTCCAACTGCTCAGGCGTTTTTGCCACAGATGCACTGGCAACAATCTCATCCATCTGTTGTTTATCCGATATGAAATAGACTGGCGGAGCATTGCTGCATAATAATTCAACTGTTCCGCCCGTTGAAACATATCCGCTGCTGGTCGGTTCATCCAGAAAACCTGGTGGACCCCAAAGCTGCGCCCCTGATTCGGCCCGAATGGTTCCAAAATCATTTTTTACCAGGTACCCATTCCAGAGCTTACTTCCAGATTCAGCCAACAGACTTCCTTTATTGTACAGCAAACCGTTGTTCCTCATCTCTGAATTTTCGGTGATGGTCAGTGTTCCAAAATTGTTGAGCTGCGAACCGGTATTCAGATTGAGAGAATCCTGTTTTCCTGTTAACGAAATAGCTCCATAATTGGAAAGACTTGCATTCAGGAGGAAAAAGTTTTCGGCTTCCAAGGTACCGGTCGGAGTATTGAGCAGATGGTTGTTCTCCCAAAGTCGAGAGCAATCCTGATGCAGCATATACCCTTCATTCAGGATAATTGAATAGCTATTTTCACTCAGCCAAACACTACTGTTTCCTACATCGTTATCCGTTCCACCCTCAAACCTTCCAAAGTTTAAAAATGAAGCGCCGCTGTCTGTCCATACTCCTGCTGCACAGGTTCCATAATTGACCAAAACCGCTGTATCAGCATACAAAGCTAAGTTGAACGGCTCATTTTGTTTGGTGGAAGCAGCTGAAACAGTGACTCCTTCACAGATATAAATTGGATAAGCAAAGCTAAACTCTTTTACCAAAGTAATATCCTTGGTGATCTTAATTCCTTGCGGAATCTCCTCATTCATACAGCTATACAACTCCGATATATTCGTGACCTCTCGGGCTTTGTCCATCTCTTCTTTAAACACCAACGGATAACCGCCGTCGTTTTTGATAGCTATCTGATCAGCACTGTCAAGATTCATACTGCTTTCCATCCAGAAAGACCCACGCTCACAACTGATATGTCCATCCAGTCCATCCGGAAAATGAATTCTCAACTGCTCTCCCTTCATGCGCAGGTCACAGTCATCCATTATCACATTACCTTTTACTTCTAAAAAACCTTCACTATCGATGCACAGTGCATCCACATCCAGCTCAGCACCTGCTTGAATCTGCATCGGTTTTGTCAGAGTAAAAAGGCTTCCATCGTGCAGATATCCTATCTGTCCGGATACCCCTTTAGGAAGTATCAGCGACTTGACGGATGAATCTTCCATCAGTTTCTGCAGTCCTTCCAAAGTCATGTCTTCGGCAGTCAATAAATAGGCATCTTCCCAGATAAAGTTGGTCGATTGAGCAGAGGTTGTTTCTTCCTGATTCTGAACCAATGAATTGACTGTAGGCTGAACATTGTTGTCTTTATTCTCCGATAAATCATTCATTCCAGAAACAAACTGCGCTGTTAATATCAGCACCAGAACGGCTGCTCCCGCACCTATCGGTAATATATGGTGCTGTATAAAAGAAAGACTTTGCCGCAGAATCTCTGTCAGATGAGAAGATGGTTCTGATTCTTGTTTTGGGTCTGAATCTGAGCTTATCTCTGAGTCTGGTTTTGAATTCTGTTCCGAACTTGTCTCTATATCTGGTGCTGGGTTTGGTTTTTGGTTTATTTCAGACGGCTGATACAATGCTCCTTTTAACTCTTCCATCGTCTGATATCGATTCTTAGGCGAAAGATTCAACCCATGAATAATTGCCGCTTCCCGCTGCGGTGAAATATCAATCCCCAACTTACTTGGCAGTATCAGGGATTTTTCCGAACCGATACGATTGAGAGCTTGAGGCGGCTTCTGCCCGACCAGACAAAAATAAATCGTAGCACACAGAGCATAAACATCTGTCCATGGTCCCTGCCCTCCTGATGTTTGGTACTGTTCAATCGGTGCATAACCGTGCTTGAGGGTAATGGTCAGTGTCTCATTGCCGCGCTCAATATCTCTCGCACATCCAAAATCAATCAACCTTACCTCGCCATCTTCCAGCATCAGGTTATCAGGAGAAATATCCCGATGAATCAGCCCTAATCGGTGCAGATTCGCCAGAGCATTAAACAATGGCTCAATTAAGGTAAACAGCTCTTCCGGTGGTATTCGTCCGCCGCGCTGTGCTACCAATTCGGTAAAGGTCGTGCCTTCAATATACTCCATAACAATATAGGCGGTATTATTCGTTTCAAAAAAGTCCCGTACGCCAACAATCACCTGCTGTTTCTCCATTTTTGCCATCGTTCTGGCTTCTTCCAGAAATCTGGCTTTTCCGCGTGCAAAGCCAGTACGTGCAGGTGTAACACTAAAACTGACCAGTTGTTCGGAAACAGCGGTATTTCGACTGACCTTGTCCACCGGATAGTATTCTTTGATTGCCACCTTTAGTTCCAGGCGCAGGTCACAGCCGATATAGGTGATTCCAAAACCACCTTCTCCCAGTACCCGTCCAACCAGATACCGATCCATCAGCAGAGTTCCTGGACGTAGATGGTGGGGCTGCGGAACATAGTTTCCTGCAGTTAACCCACAGCGTGGACATATTTTTCCGTCCTGTATCGGTGTCATGCAATACGGACAATATTGCACATTAGACTTCACGTTTGCAACCTCCTTATCATCGAAAGCCCCTGTTATCCCAGTGGCTTTTCCTGATACGTGCATCGATACACTTTCTTAGATAAGTTTAGCTAAAGCGACTAATCCTACCAAAACTGACAGTGCGGCCGCTATACACAGCCCGATAATCAGCCAGTGCAGTATCGGAAGCTTTTTCAAATTTGGCTGAATCGGCGGCGGATCAGGTGCAGGAACAGGCTCTGGTACAGGCATCTCCGTATCTGACCAAACAGTCAGTGCCTCTGCCCGCTCCAACCACTGCTGCACCTTTTGAGGGCGCATTTCGGGGTTAAGCTGTAATCCCCACATCAACAGTGCTTCCCAATCCGGACTAAGCGGAATATCCAACATATGCGGCCAAACAAGCGGGTCTGGCTTATCATCGTACAGGGCAAACTGCCGCTCCGGTGCTGCTGCCGGTACAATTCCGGTTATGCAGTAATAAATTGTTGCACACAAAGCATACAGATCGGTATAATCTCCCTGACCGTGTGAACCGTACTGTTCAGCAGGCGCAAATCCCGGTTTTAGCTGAACTGTCATAGAACGGCCGTCTTCCATTGCACGGGCACAGCCAAAGTCCATCAGCTTTAAAGTTCCATCCGGCATCCACATAATATTATCTGGTGCAATATCCCGATGCAGTACTCCACGTTCATGAATCGCACAAATATCCCGAATTAATGGGGTTAGCCGCGGTCTGAGAATATGGACAGGTATTTTTCCTCCGCGCTCGACCATCTGTCGAAGTGTTGTACCGTCCAAATATTCCATCACCATGTAAGCTGTTCCATTGGCTGGAAAAAAGTCAAGGATCCGCACCACCGATGGAATATCGTCCAATGCCCGCAACATAGCCGCTTCATTTAAAAAGCTCTTTTTCCCGCTTTGGTACACTTCCTGATATTGGCTTAAGGGAAGAATCGTTCCATCTGTCATTCGACAAGGCTGACAACGGTTTGGAAAATACTCCTTTATCGCTACTTTGCGCTTGGAGGCAATCTCTTGTCCACGATAGGTGATGCCAAAACCGCCTTTACCCAGTACTTTTTCCAAGACAAAGCTGTGGCGAGGACCGCTGACAATCGTTCCCGCTGCAAGGCAAGCTTCCATAACAGTAGGTTGGATTTTATCCATTATTAGTGTCCCTGCCTTTCAGTGATGACAAAACTCTCCTGAGTTGAACCAAGATAGAATCCATCTCCTACCTTAACCTCAATCGACTGATTGGACTGCAGACGAGTTCCGGGCAGAATATAAGTACCATGTTTAGAACCCAAATCTTGTAAAAATATCTTACCATGCTTATACCATACTGCGCAATGTTTTCCACTGACACCCGGTGTCTCTGGGAATATGACATTGCAAAGCTCGCTGTTGCGTCCCAAAATCATCGGTGTATTTTTTCGAATCATAAATCGCTGCCCTGCGAGCGCACCGGAGGTGCACTGTACACGATAACCAGAATCATCTGGATTAGAAGCAGCAGGTGTCTGCTGTTTGACCTCTTGTTGTACAACTGGCTGCTGTACCGCATCTGGCTGGTGCTGCTTTTTATTTTTTAATACGATAATAACAATTGCCACTGCGACCAGAATTACACAAACACCTACCACCCCAACAACTGGCATGGAGATATCCATACCTTCCGCACCCGACATGGTGTAAGGGATACTATTTTGATTTAAAAGCAGAATTGCTTCCGAAATGCTGCATGCATAATAGTTTTTTTCCTGTATATCGCTATTAGAAACTGTCCAGGAGTTTACCCCTAATACTTCACCTTTTTCATTGACCATCGGGCCACCGGAATTACCATGCTGAATAACGGCATCTGTCTGTATTCTCCGAACCCCAGAACCGGATGAGGTCAAAAGTCGGCTGATTGTGCCGCCGGTAACGGTCATGTCATTCAATCCGCTCTGACTTGTTGCATCGATCAGCGCATTGTCTGACAACCCAGGGAATCCGATACAATAAATGGAGGAGCCAACCATATCATCACTTGGTTCTGTCAAAACCAATGGTACTCGCTGGTCGACTGGCGTATTCAAACGCAGAACAGCAATATCTGCAGTCTCATTAAAGGCAACAACGTTTGCCTGTACAAAATCGTCACGTTCAAAGTAGACATCCACATATGCTTTTACTGTTATTTCATTTTTTCCATCCGTCAGGGTAGCCCACTCACCTGAACCAGCAGACAGATAAGTCTCGACAACATGGTAATTGGTAATCATATATTCCGGATTTTTGTTCATCTCTCCAACAAAAAATCCGCTTCCTGAGCCTCCTGCGACCAGGGTACCATTTTCATCCCGCACAGTGCAAAAGATCTGTGCAACACCATTTTTTGCATCCTGTGCATTACCTGCTGTTTTTTGTCCGCATCCAACGAGCAAAAGACAAAACGTCATACATAACGCGACAATTATCTTCATCCATTTTCTTTTCATATCGATCATTTGCTCCTCTCCGGTACGGTAAGCCAGATAGCTGCCGCCGTATTATTATCATTATTTTCCGGTGCTCTTTGCCGCAGTATACTGCGCATTTTTTCCACCCACTCCTCGGGTGAAGATGCTTTTGCAAGAGATACCGTCATTTCCTGCTCATAAACATACTCCCAAAATCCATCACTGCAAAGCAAAAAAGCATATTTCCCCGGTATCAGATCAACGCTCCCGGTGTCCACATTCAGACCCCCATCCTGCCCTAGTGCCCGGAAAAGCTGGCTCCTATCCTTATGGAATCGGATTTCATCCTGGGTAATTTCTCCCATCAGTACTGCCACCTGTGAGGCACTGTGGTCGCGTGTTTGATAAACTAGCTCACCATTATAAAATTGATACAAACGTGAGTCTCCAGCATATGCCCAGTCGGCATGACCTGACCCAACTGACAATGCAACAATCGTCGAACGCATTCTGCATACTGGTGTTTGGGATGAAAGAATCCGGCGATGTGCCTGTAAAATCAAATCATACAAAACAGCCGGTGAGGAAATTCCTTTCCATCCATTCTCAAGTGTTTCTACCGCAATTTCCGAAGCTATCTCTCCGCCACCGTGTCCGCCCAATCCATCCGCAAGTACGGCAAGAAATTGATTTTCCCCCGTTTGTCTGATACAGACGGCATCTTCATTGTGCGATCGACCGCCAATATCAGTATAGCTGTAAGCATTCATCACGATTTACATCTCCTTTCCCGTTGATATTTGGTAGAAACAACCTATGTTTCACAAGACAAAATGACTGCCGTATAATTGTCCTGATCTGGATAAGCTTTGTTTAAGATAGCCTGTTCCAGTTCTGCCGGTGCAGTTTCCACCCCTTTATCCAATGCCGCACAGATTTCTGATTCTTCCAGCGCGTTATAGACACCATCCGACATGATAATCAGCTGGTCACCCGGAAGCAGTGTCAGTGGGGTTGATGGCATGTCGATCTGATCGATAGTACCCATTCCCATAAAACTGATCAGCCCGTCTCTTCGTTTGTCAGTATAAACTTCCTGTAACGGTATTTCCCCATTGATTGCCTGTAAAGCAAGCTTTTGTTTCAGGTCATGTTCCCGGTTAAGCTGAATCAGTTGTCCACCACGATAAAGACAGATTCTGCTGTCTCCGATACTTACCCACGAAAAGTGTCCATCCCGTATCATTCCCATTGCCATGGTTGAACCGCTACTGCGATATCGGTCTGGTCCTAAAAAGAGATTTACCTCTCGAACACTCCATTGAGCCAGAGTAAGCAACACCTGCTCCAGTGTTCCCTGTCCCTGTGAATAGCTAAAGCCATCCAGGACGGTTTCGACAACAGTGGTGCTGATTTTATCCCCATCTGAAAGTCCACCCATTCCGTCAGCAACTACGGCTAACAGTCCGCTTCCTTCCAGTAGTTCTGGATCGGAAACACCAAAGCTATCCTGCTGATAGTTTCTCGCACCCTGACCATGCAGCTTACCGACCTGTATCTGCCGGATTACGTTCAATGGCTGCCCGGTATTTTTCTGGTTTATCTGTTTTTTTCTTCGGATAAGCAAAAACACCAACAGACATAACATCAGAAAGCATACGATTGCTACCGGCAACCATTTCAGTTCCAACGATCCACTCCCAGCACTATCGGAAGTTTCCACCGCGAGAAAGATATTCATCCAATCCATGATTTAACTCTCACTCCAGTCAAATTGCTCACCCGACAATGCAACAAATATCAGATTGGTACTTCCAACCGTAATCCGGTCATACGTTTTTAATTCTGCCTCCCGAATAACTGGTTTTCCGTTGAGCAATAATGGATTTTTTCCCAGCTCGTGTGCGATGTAAAATCCTCGTGTTTGAGGAACATAGGTAACGCTGCAATCCCGTTCAGCTGAAATTGTTGCATCACCATGGATGCAGATATCCCCGCTGGTTCTTCCAACATAGTTGTATCCTACCCGAATTCGGTAGTCCGTTCCACGGCAGGGACCATCCAGTGCTACCAACCACCCTACAACTGGTGAAGATGTTCCTGCCGGTGTTGACGGATCGACTGATTGAGTTTCCTGCATCCGTCCTGAATAGCGCACTTCGGGAACAGCGGTCGGCGTAAACTGGCTATAACTTTCCGGCATATAATGTTGATTTTGATATCCGCTATCCGGCGGTGCAGTCTGAGCAAATGAACCTATGTTCTGTTGTCCTGGATCAACAGTTGCACTCATCGAGTCTGGTGCAAATGGATCAAGAGTAGGCGCAAACCCACCGTTGCTGCAGATAGGACAGCTCTCAAACCGACTTGGATCATATGGATGTCCGTTCGGACAAATTTTGATTTTCTTTTGTATTTCCGCCATAAATTGTTTCCTCCTTAATATTTTGTTGCACTACATATAAACAATCTGACACATATTTCCTGGTGAACCCAGATAAAACTTACTTCCAACATTTAACCGCTCCGGATAATCAGGCGGCAAGCGTTTGCCATTTTCCAACCACGTCCCATATCGGGAATTCAAATCGATCAAAAATGGTACCCCTCCTTCCATACGGATACAGCAGTGCTGACTGCTGATACCCGGAACTCCATCTCCAAACCGAATGGCACAGTCTGCCGCACGTCCCATCACAATTCCTTTGCTTCCAATTCGATAGATCTGTCCTCGCAGTGTTCCTGATAGACACTTGACTGCCAACATACCCCTTTCAGAAATTACCGATTGTACATCGCATACTTTCTGTTGAACAGGATTTGCACCATAGCGATTACTTCCTGGCTGGCTATCCTGGCATAACCAAATAATCATCACAACCCAGCCAAAAATTGGAACTAATCCGACCAAGATCCATGCTCCGCTTTTGCCCACATCATGCAGCCGCCGCACTGTCACTGCCAAACTAGGAATCAACATTGCCATCAGAAAGAGTTGCAACAATATCCATCCAAAAGTAAGTACCGACAACAGGGAAAAGGCAAATACGACACAATAATAAAACAGCATGAAATACCAGTATTCTTTTCTCCGGCTTCGTCCATTAAACTGTGCATAGTTACGAAGTACCTGCTCCACCCAATTAAACCATTCCATTTTGACACCTCCTGCAAAATGATTTTCTGCTGCGCCTTTATCATATCATCTCGATTCGATTGATTCGTCCAACTGTTTTCCACGCCTAAAAACACTTACATCATAACTTGTTTTTCCTTTAAGAATCTTACTGTAGTATATAGTCCTTCTATTTAAAAACAGAAAAAAAGACTTCGGTTAATCTTCTTGGGGGCATCAAAATTCTTTTCTTTCTAAAAAGCTAATTAACACCGGTATTTATTTTCATCATGACCACAGCAAAAAACAGGAGTGACGCAGTATCAACTGCGCCACTCCTGTTAAAAATCAATATTCTTCTTCGGCTCGCTTCATATAATCTGGGAACGTTTAAATGAATTCTTTTTATTTTATTATAATAAACAAGTCTCTAAAAATACTACTCCATGGATTTTGCTTGTCGAAAATAGATAATCGATAAGATGAGATATTTGCTGCTTATAACAAAATAAACTCCAGAAAGTGAAAAAACTTTCCCAGAAACCATGATACTAATCGAAGCTATTATCGTAGCCGCAATTCTACTTTGCAAAATATCCCTTTCTTTTCCTATTCCTTGAAGATAAACCATATAAATCTGATAGCCTACCTTAGTCAATGCCATTACAAAAAGCCACAGAATCAGATTTTCCGCACTCAATATTACCGAATCATCCGAAACAATCCAGTTAAAAATATGCTTTTGTCCAATATAACAGAACAAACTGATACCTATGATAATAATCACAGTGAATTTATATCCAATACTAAGATATTTTTTCACTTGTTTTATATAAATTCTTAAAGATCCCTTCCAAATTCCTTTAGATATATTTACTAATATTTTATACAAAAGATAATGGAAAACAGATATTTTTAGAATAATCAATAATTTCTTTCTACATGCTATTGACTTTTCGTATGAGTTGTACTATTGTTTGGTTATAGAAAATAATTTTAAAAAATAATTTGCTATAAGATAAAATATCAGGTCAGTACAAAACAATTAATTTATGAAATTATTTTCATAAATCTGTAAAATAAATTATAAATTCCATGTATTTTCTTTGGAAATATATGGAAAAAGGGGGATTTTATGAAAAACTAATCAATTAATCAGTTTTCTGGGATATTTGCGTCTTTTTTACTGTAGCAAAACTTTACCGCACCCAACAAAGGATGACAGGTATTTGCTGCAGTTCTGAATACAGCTAAAAACTACTACGGCAAAACAAGGAGGAGAGACTATGAATCTGAAAGAGCAAATTGAAGAATATCTTCAAAAAAACAAATTTGAGATTGTTTCAAGAACTTGCGACCTCGTAAAAATACCCAGCATAAATGTGGAGGACCACTCGGGTAAACCTTATGGTATCGAGTGTGCCAAAGCAATTGATTTTTGTGATCAGCTGTGTAAAGAAAAACACCTGGTTACAAAAAATTATGATTATCGTTGCTTGGAGGTCATGTGTCGTGAAAATCAGACTGGAAAACGTCTGATAATCGCAACCCATGCTGATGTAGTTCCTACGGTTGATGATAACATCTACGATCCCTTTGCAGGTAAAGTATATGGAGACTATATTGTGGGAAGAGGTGTCGTTGATGACAAGGGACCTCTGATTGCTTCTCTCTATGCTTTGGCTTTTTTTAAAGAATATGGTATTCCATTAAAAAATGATATCCGGCTGGTATTCGGCAGTAATGAGGAATGTGGTATGGATGATCTTCAATACTATCTTGAAAGAGCAGGCCAGCCTGATTGGGGGTTAGCTGTGGATGACGATTTTCCTACCGTAAATGGCGAAAAAGGGCTGGTTCATTTCAGTATTTCTGCACCAAAGGCTGAGCATGTAGAGTCTGTAAACTCCTATGGCTCCAAACAACGGTTAGTACATGACTATTGTGAGTCCACTATCAACGGCGAAAACATGGTGATAGGAAGAACTGAAAAAGTAGCAAATCCTGTTCTGCATCGATTTACCGGCGAAGAACAGTTATTTAAAAATGATCAGGATGAAAAATATATCAGAGAAATTCTTGCTGATATTGATGGGCATTGTCTTGGTATCAATCATTCTGATGAAATGAGTGGAAAAACATCTGTCAAGGTCTTTAAGGCAGAAAGTGATGCTCAAAACATCACCCTTACCTTCGATATCAGAACACCTGTAACCTTAGATACCAATGATGTTGTCGAGAAACTGATTGCCTATGGAAAGAAAACTGGCTTGGAGGTGAAGATTGTAAAAGTAAGCAAAGGATACTACAAAAAACCTGAAAATGAAATAGTTTCTATGCTTACAGAGCTCTACAATAAAGAGTTTAATGCAAATGAAAAGCCATATGTTATGGGTGCATGCACTTATGCCCGTCTTTTTGATAATGGCTGCGGATTTGGCGGCGGCAATCCGCATGAAGTGAAGCCATTCCCAAAAGGCCATGGAGCTGCACACGGTGCTGACGAAGCTCACAATATATACGTGCTTTTCGATGCCATAAAAATGCTTATTTTAGGCATTAAGGCCATTGATGACAAATGGTCTTGATAAAATATATTTCAGGAGGGTAAGCGTATGTCAAACACGGTAACAACTCTGGATAAAAAAGCCATCAGAAAAGAAATTCTTGTGCTTATCGTTCCAATTATCCTGGAAGGTATTTTCGGATACCTTGCTGGAATTGTGTCGTCCGCATTGGTTGGACGTCTTTCGGCACTTGCAATTTCGTCACAGGGAGTTGTATTTAGAATCACGGATCTTCTCGCTGTTTTCTGGGGAAGTATCCGCATTGGTGCTATGGTTTACTTTGTTAAGCTTTACGGCGAAGGCAAATACAGAGAAATCATCCAGGCATTCAAAAATATCTGTACAGTAACTTTGGGAATTGGCTTTATTTGTATGGCAGTTCTGGTATTCTTCCCAATGCCGATTCTTTCCTTCTTTACAAAAGATGCTGAGATTCTGGCATCTGCACGTACCTACATGAATATCGTTATGGTTGGTTTACCATTCTTTATTATGATGAAGATGAATGCATCTTTGTTCTATTCTGTAGGAGATACCAAAACCCCAATGTACATACAGATTGCTGTAAACATTGTAAACATTGTTTTGGGCTACCTCTTCATCTTTGTTCTGAATTGGGATTTAATTGGTGCAGGCTGGGCAACTGTAAGCTCCCAGATTGTTGGCGGTGTCTCTGGCCTTTACATGCTCTCCCGCAAACCTGTTTTCAAGAAAATCGGTATTACTTCCTGGAAAATTGAGAATACGGAACCAATCAAAGTTACATTTAAAAAAGCCATTCCAATTGCTCTCGAATCCGGATTCTGGCAGATGTCTGCAATTGTTATGACAAAAGTTATCCTTGTATTCGGTACAGATGCATATGCTGGTTATTCTCTCGCTTCCAGCGCTGAAACTTTGACAGAACTTCCTGTTATCGGTTTTACCGTTGCAGCTACAACATTAGCTGGTAAAGCACTAGGCGAAAAGAATGGCCCTCTGTTCCGTGAGTATTACAGACAGCAGATGTGGATGAACTCCATTATCAGTGGTATCGGTTCTGCAGTTATGATTTTCCTCCCAGGTGTGTTTATGTCCATCGTTACAGATAATCCTGCCCTGAAAGAAATTGGTACTGTATACCTGATTATCATGGGTCTTATCCTTATTCCACAGAATGTACAGCGCACACAAAAAGGCATGCTTTACGGCCTTGGCAACACAAAGGTTCCAATGTACATTTCTGGTTTTGGTATCTGGATTATCCGTATTCCATTAGCATCTCTCGCTGCATGGGTATTCCATTGGCCACTGGTTACAATTTGGATCATTATTGCAGCTGACCAGGTAATTCGTTATCTTCTTATGCATTTCTATATTAAGCATATCAATGCTTTGTACTGTGTAGAAGAGCAGGAGAAAAAAGAACTCGAAGCATCCAAAGCATAATAATAACATCCCGGTAAAACGTTGTGGTAAATTAATTGCCACAACGTTTTACTGTATCAAGTAATTTTTAAATATGAGGAAGCAATATGAAAGAATTATCACAAAATGAAACAATAGGAAAATATATACATGATTTACGGATAAAAAATAAAATGACCTTAAAACAGTTGAGTGAAAAGGTAAATCTTTCTCCAGGATTTTTATCTCAATTGGAAAGAGGCTACACAACATTCAGCTTAAACACTCTTTCTGCTTTAGCTGATGTTTTTTCTACTGATTTAAGCTGCTTTTTTACTCAGGAAACCTCATCCGACAGCGAGCAATGTATTGCCAGAAACTATAAAAGAGCAAATTTGAGAATATCAAAAGGTTTTCAGCAATACACTCTATTTTCCAAAATGCACAGCAACAAAATGAATCCCGAAATCTACGAGATCTATCCTGTAAATGAATATTCCGAAACAGTAGTGTTTTGTCATAAGGAAGAAGAATTTATGTTTCTGCTCAACGGAAGCTTGGAAATCACTTTAGGCGATGATGTATTTATCCTGAATCCTCACGATAGTGTCTATGTTCCACCAAATACTCCGCATAGCTGGAAAAATATTACAGACAATATGGTTATTCTTCTCGGCGTCAGTGTTAATCCGTAGTTGTTATTTTCCATATGCTGATCAAAACTTAGGTCAGAAATAAGTTAAACTGATGGTATTTCAATATACATGATGCATGGCATACTACAAAACAGGAATCAACGGCGTAAAATATCTGATTTCTCAAATCAAAATTCCATCTGACAGGCTCTCTGCTATGATCATTTCCTGGATTTTTTGTACTGATCTACTTTTATGTTTATTTTTACTTTCATTACTTTCTATTTGTACAAAAAATATGTAGGATAAACTTTCTTTTTAACTGTCATGCTTTCCATCAGATACTTCTCCTCATAAATCATTACTTTATATACCATATACTTCCATAAAAGATAAAGGCTCCACCCAGAAATTTCTGAGTGGAGCCTTTGTTGCTATATATCATTTTCCGTGATCATGAATGGTGGAGGCAATCCATAACTGCTCATTATCATGAAAGCATATAATATGGTAAGTCTGAAGGATAACTTCAACAACAGTGTCCATTTTGTACTCTGCCAGCATAAGCCTTAATCCACCCGTAAGCGGACTTTCTCTGACAATTCCTTCTTTCTGAAAAAGAGCTTTCCTGTTCGTTGTATCACAGTGCTGTTCAAAAAGAAAGCATTGCAAATAATCTTCAAAAAAGTTTACTTTTCATTATACAGCCCAAACAGTTTCAGGAATTTCTGCCAGAAGGTCAGCTTTGGCTGTGCTGCCGGTTCTTCTTCCGGAGCATCCGGCTCTTGGATTGGTTCCGTCTGGATAACAAACTGAACTGCCTTGACATTGGTGTTTTCGTCCGAGACAAATGAACCGATATCACTAGGATCTCCGGTGATATCACTGACCAGATTATCGATCTGCTCATCGATTTCGCTATTCATTCCACTGGTTCTGTCGCGCATCTCTCCGGTGCCGTCTTTCAGTTCCCCTGCACCATCATAAAAATCGGACATTCCCTGTGCCATATCGACTGTTCCGTTATACAGGGTATTGGTTCCATCTTTGAGCTTCCCGCTTCCTCCGACCAGCTGTTTTGCTCCATCCACTAGCTGACCGTATCCGTCCAGAATTTTTTCCACACCGCCTGTATAACTGTTAATTCCCTGATCCAAAACTTCATACTGCTCAACAAGCATATCGATTCCTTCGGAAAGCTTCGACAGCCCCAGCAGCATTTCCTTGAGTTGCGTTCCAAGGCCCTCAATCACAGAATTAAATTGTTGATAGTTTGTCTGCAGCTTTTCTGCCCCACTCATCAGTTCTCCGACACCCGGAACTGCAGCACTCAGAAAAGTCTCTGTTCCTTTTGCTAATGCAAGATTTCCGTTAAACAGTTCCTTTACCGTTTCTAATTCTTGAATCAAACTTCTGAGTAAAGAAACCTGCGCCTGAATTTCCTCCTGTGAGATTACTGAACTACCGGAAGAATAATAATCATCCGTTGAGCTTTCTGCCCCTGCCATTTGTGCAGGCTCTTCCGTCTGCAACTCATCGAAAGCTCCTGCATCCTCATCGTTTTGGGAAGTATTCGAAGAATCCTCCTGACTGTTTTCTTCCTGAGACGTCATATTCTGAGAAGCATCTGTGCTTTCTCCTTCAGAAGACTGTTGTATTTCTTCTTCAGTATGCTCCTCCGAGACATCCGGTAAAGGCATTGTTTCGGCCGGAACATCCTGCGCTACAGGAGGTTGAACATCCTGTTCCAACGGAACCGGGATTTGGGACAGCATATTGATAACATTATTGAGTGCATCGATGATACCATCAATAAGCTCGACTGCTGAACCATTTCCTTGCTGCAATTTTTCCAGTCCATCTTCTCCCAGTCCTGCTTTATACTGATCGATTCCGCTCTTCAATGTAGAGATTCCTCCAACTAGCTCACCGATCCCATCATTGATCTCATTGGAGGCTTTTACCAGCTCATCAATTTGATCACTGGATGCAGAGATGGATTTCAAGGCCTCTTGGATGGTTTTCAGTGCCTCCTTTACCTTTGCCGAACCCTCTGTAAGGTCATCCGAGTTGGAATCCAGTTCAATCAGACCATCCTGTACCTTTAAGATACCGTCATAAAGCTCCTGAACACCTCCGTCCAGATCACTCATCCCATCACGCAGATCTAATGCTCCGCTTTCCAGATCACTGCTTCCGTTCTTTAGATCGGATGCACCGTCTTTCAGCTCCAAGCTGCCATCATCCAGTTTCACGATTCCATCAACCAGCTCATCAACCTTGGACATCAGCTCTTCGTCGTCCACTTCAATGTCTAAGGAAAGAGGGACTCCGTTAACTGCTATTGCTGGCATTTCAAAATCCTTTACATCTGCTGTAATAGTTAGATCTGCTTCTTTTCCCGGAAGGATGGTATAAGTCAGTTGCTTTTTGCTTCCGACATTTGCTACGGTTGCATCTTCGGTCACGATATTCTCACATTGATTGGTGTCCAGCGTAACCGATGCTTGAAGCGCATAATTTTCAAAAAATGCGCCGCTGCAATTCGTATTTTTTCGGATCGACATTGTGATTTTTAACGCACCGCTCTTTCCTGCGATCTCCTCTGCCGGATATTCCTTTCCATCCAGATAGTAGTGGAGCGAAAGATCCCAAGGCATCACATTTTTGGAAAGCTTTCCCTCATAGTAAAGCTTTCCCGCCTTTGCATCCACGGTGACCTTATCTCCCGAGTATTCGATCTTGTCGGTCGTGGTCATATTCCTCAGGCTTTCATAGCGTCCGTAATCTACGATCTGACCGTCTTTATCCAAATCAAAAATATTTACGACGTTGATTTCCTTTACAGAACCATCTGTATTCAAGTTGACATACACTACTTCTTCTTTTGGAGTGTTCGGTACTGCCTCGGCAGCAAGCGGCGAAATGGTCATGGAAGCAGAAAGAATCACTGCCATGACACATGCAACTATACGATTCCATTTTTTCTTTGTATCGATGTAACTCATCGTTTCTATGCCTCCTGTTCTTTTGGTTCATTTTGTTTTCTTGTGTGCTTTATTTTATGTTTCGGCGGCTGAACGATCAGTCGGTCAAACAGATATAACAAGCCTGGAAGGACGAACAAAACGATTGCTAATGAGAAAATGGTTCCACGTCCAATAAAAAGTCCCAGCTGTGCAAGAAGCTGATTGGTGGAAATATATCCCATCAGCAAACCAACTACGGTCAGTACACTGCCGGAAGTCAAAATTGAAACGGTTACGTCGGAAATTGTTTGGACAACTGCCTGTTTTTTATCAAAGCTCTGCCTGTTTTCTTTATAACGGTCGGTCATCAAAATTGCATAATCGACGGTCGCTCCAAGCTGGATGGAACTGATAATCAGGTATGCAATATAGAAGATCGTCGTGTCCATAAAATATGGTACCGAGAGATTCAGCCAGATTGCAGTTTCGATGCTCAAAACCAGGATCACCGGCAAGGATATCGAATGCAGTGATACCAGCAGTACCAGGAACACTGCGCCGATTGCAAGCATGTTTACTTTCAGCATATCATCCATTACCGTGTTCATCAGGTCATAGGTGCTGACCCCTTCGCCTGCCAGATAATATTCATTCGGATAGTATTCTGAAGCAATATCCCGGATCTTCTGAATCAGATCAAAAGTTTCCTGACCTTCATAGTCAGCATTGACTGAGATTACCATTCTGCTGTAATCCTCCGAGATTAACTGCGAGATTGTTTTTTCGTCCAAATATTCCAGCGGAACTTCAGCTCCTGCCAGATCCACATAGGAAATAATGTCGCTTACCTGTGGCAGTGTATGCAGCTCATTGGAAAGCTCCTTCTCTGTCGCGGTATCTCCGGCAGGTACCATCAAAACATAGGTATCGCTCTTGCCGAATACCGACTCAATCGCTGCCGTATCATCTCCTAATCGGGTTCCTTCTCCAAATATGTGGGAAGAACCAAAATAATAGTTGTTTGCGTTGGACGCAAGATAGGATGGGATAAAGATCAGCAGAAAGATGCACACCATCGGGATGGAGATCTTTCTGACAAATTCGCCAAATCTACGGAAGGACGGGAGCAGCTGTTTATGCTTGCTCTTATCTAGCAACTTATAAACCGACAAGATAAATGCTGGCATAAATACAAACACAACAATCAGGCTGATTGCAACGCCTTTTGCAAGTGCAAGTCCAAGGTCCGGTCCGATCTTAAAACGCATCAATACCAAGGCTAAAAATCCAATTACTGTTGTCAGACCACTGGACAAAATCGAGGATGTCGATTTGCACAAAGCATCGATCATTGCCGATTGTGGATCACTGTTTTCCAGTCGGCATTCTTCAAATCGATGGATCAGAAATACCGAATAATCCAAAGAAACCGCAAGCTGCAAAACGCTTCCAGCAGCATTTGTTACAAAGGATATTTCACCAAACATCAGGTTCGTACCGTCATTGATGACGATTGCTACTCCAAGTCCAATCAAAATCACCAGCGGTTCCAGCCAATAATTGGTGGTCACAAGCAAAACGAGCAAAACGAACAAAACAGCAATGACCGTAATTGTCTGTATTTCAGATACGGTGTTGGTCGTTGCATCCGCTGTTGCTACCGCACTTCCTGCAATTGCATTGTCTCCGCCAACCAAATCCTTGATCTCTGCTACTGCTTCGATTCTCTTGTCTTCTTCTATGGTAACAGTAAACAACGCGGTATTATCTTTATAATATGTTTCCACCACTTTTTCGTCCAAGTTATCAAACGGAGTGGTAATGTCTACTGAATCATCCAGCCAGGTGACAGCGCTCACACCATCGATTGCTTCCAGTTTTTCTTTATAATCGAGTGCCTGTGGAATGGTGACATTAGAAACCATGACTCGAGCGTTTGGGATTCCTCCCTCAAATTCCTGTTCCAAAACATTGATTGCTACCGTTGAGGGACTGTCATCTGGAAGATAGTCATTGATGTCGTAATCTACCGATACCATGTTCTTCATAAAAAAACTGATAATCGATAGTATTAAGAAAAAGCAAATTACTGTTTTTCGCTTCCTGACTACTATGCTGTAAAACTTTCGCATCTTTTCTCTTCCCCTCTCTTGCATTCATCTTACAGTAAACAATATTATAGATAAAAACAAGATGGAGAAAATAGTCAAAATTCCAGATTTGTCTGAATTTTAGACAAATCTGGAATTTTGACTGACAACGTTTTTTCTATGGCCCATAATTTATAAAACTATCTTTTGTATTTATGAATAATACATGAAATCCTCGTTAAATTATATTCAATTGTCACAACAACTATAAACAAACTCCTTTGGCTTGGCAATATGATTACTTGCTATCCTTGAAAGGCTTTGCATACTCCTTCTTGCTCAAAGTATCTTCAATTTGATCTTGCTTTTCCTGCTCTTAATTTTTTATAGATTATTTTCCGATGGTACTTTGGTGTAAATACAAAATAATATTCGTACAAATAACTTGTGTAGGCTGTATGTTTTCTTCATTTTTCACTTGCTTAACCCCCCTTACTCTTTCGTAATATGGTTCGAAAAAAATTGAGGCGCAGGCAACCAACTGGTTGCCTGCGCCTTCTCGACAGATAAAGGTATTTGATTATGTAATGGTTTAAACGCCGGTGAAGCAAAGAGGATAATCCATTATGTTTATTCTCCGGTCAAACAGCGTTATGTCAATGTGGTTTGTTCGGTAAAGGTAATTCCAGAACAAATACGGTGCTATAAGGTGGTTCCTCTTTCAAATACAGCCGTCCACCATGAAGGCGAGCCAGTTCCTGGGCAATAGACAGGCCAAGGCCGGAATGATCTTTGCCGCCCCGGGCTGCATCCGCCCGATAAAAGCGATCGAATACACGACCCCACAACTCCCTTGGAATACCGGGACCATTATCTTTGACCAGAATGAAAATGCTGCGTCGGGAAGTCCGGGCTGATAGGGTAATTTGACCGCCGGATTGTGTGTAGGTACAGGCGTTATCCACTAGAATGGTCAATAGCTGCTCCAGCCGCTGCGCATCTCCCCGAACCGGCGGCAAACTGCTATCAGGCAGATCCAGCAGAAATTGCTGTGCCTTTTCCGCTGCCAGAAGTCCCCCATTCTCTGCTACTGTGGACAAAATGCTATCTAAATCGATTATCTGGGATTCCAAAGACCAAGTACCTGTATCGCTGCGTGCCAGTACCAGCAGGTCACTCACCAGCCGTCCCATGCGCGCACATTCCCGGCAGATAGTTTGGCGAAGAGTTTCATCCTGCTCTGGTGACATTCCCAGTACGGAGGCACTGGCTGATAGAACGGCCAGCGGAGATTTTAGTTCATGGGATGCCGCAGCCACAAATTCTGTCTGCCGCTGTATACTCTCCGAAATAGGTCGGGCGGCCCGGCCGGACAGCCACCAGGACAAGGCAAGCAATACGATAATACCACCGACCAGCAACCCGACACAGGTCATACGCATCTGGAAGATTTGCCCCTGCTCCTGCTGCAAATCCTTCATCATGACAGCAGTCTGCCAGCCGCTGCTGGAGGATAGAACCGCGGCTTGTACCAGATAGCGGTCGCCATGATCACCGCTCAATGGAAAACTGACACGAGCCGTTTCCGCTGGGAGCATAGGGCGAACCGTCAACTCCAAACCTTGTGCACGAGCCTGTTTTTGAGCACGTTCCAGTAATGTACTGCGCGATGTTTCCGTAGGCCAGATCCCTTGAAACTTTAGTGGTTTACCGCCGTCGCTCAGAAAGATCAATGCTTGATTGGAACGCTCCTGCTGTGCCAGCCATTGGTTGCTGATGATGCTTTCTGTCTCCAGATGGGTCAGAAGGCTGTCCATGCTACTGTCCAGATGATGCCAGGTGGCCTGTCCCAACTGTTTTTCGGCCAGAGAAAGTAATAAAATGGACATCACCACCATAACCAACGTAACCACTGTAAAAATTGCTAACATCAATTGTCGCCGTAGACGGAGCAGTCCAGCGGCGGCTGTCGCATTATGAAAGGATTTCACGGTGATACCTCCAACCGGTAGCCCACGCCCCGAACAGTAATAATTTTTACACAGGAGTTCACAGCTGCCAGACGGCGGCGCAGAAAATAAATGTAGTTATCCAGATTGCCGTCCTCCACAGGTGCATAGGCGCCCCAAATGCGGGATAATAACATTTCACGGGACAGCGTCTGGCCTGCAAAGCGAAAAAACAACTCAAAAAACGCCAATTCTTTTTTGGAAAGCGTACAGATACCGCCAGGGCCGTGCAGAGTTAGGTTGTTTCGATCCAACTGCAAATCGCCGCAGGAAAGCAAGTTGCTGCCATCTTCTAACGCACCTGGCCGCCGGGCAATAGCCCGAATCCGTGCCAGAAGCTCATCTGTTGCAAAAGGTTTCGTCAGATAATCGTCGGCTCCGGCATCCAAGCCCTGCACCCGATCCTGTATGCCGTCCAAAGCCGTCAGCATCAGCACAGGGGTGGTGATCCCGTGCTGACGTAACTGTGCCACAATGGATAATCCGTCCGTTTGGGGCAGAAGCCGGTCGAGTATGATCAGATCATAGGCGTTTTGCAGACCATATTGCAGGCCATCCTCGCCGGTATATACAAATTCTGTATCATACCCTGCAGCCTGAAAGCAGATGGACAGGGCAACGCAAAGCTCTTTATCATCTTCTACCATTAAAATTCGCATGGATGTCCTCCTTTGAATGTATTTTTTACCATTATACCACAGTTTTCTCTAAGTTTTCTCTAATTCTGTTTTAGAATGATACTTAGATGATTTTTAGAGCTATGACCATTATAATAGAGATCAGTAAAATTGGAAAGGAGAAATTCAAACGATGATACAATGGAAGCAATCAATTGCGATACTATTGGCAGGTTGTCTGTCCCTGTCTTTGGTAGCTTGTAGTGGCAATGACAATCAAGCACTCCCTGAAGGAGGAGATGACACCAGCACCGTTGGTCGTTATATCGAAACACCGATAGAGGCCGATTGGGGAAGTGATGATCGGATTTTAGGTATGCAGACCAACGAAAGCGGCACCGTGAGTTTTTACACTGTATCCAAGTCCGGTGATCCTGTGGAAGTAACACGTCATGAGATTGGCGCGAACGATGTGGTTACTAGCCAACCAATGGATTGGGGGCAAGCATTGCCTGATAATAACACTATGGTGAGTGCCATAGCAGAGTTGTCTGATGGAACAGTGATCTTGTTGACCCAGGAGGACACTGGCACCAACCTATACCGCACGGCACTTGGGCAAACAGAATGTCAGCCTATTTCCATTACCGACTGGCCCACACCTTCCTATTCAGTAGAGGGTACCTATGGACCCAGTACCATATTTCCGGCAGGTAATGGCTTCGTGGCAGTGTTCAACGACCAGCCCGAGCATGGGTTGGAGTATAGAACTGCTGATGGTGTGCAGACGTCGACCATTTCCAATAGTATGCTTTACCTGGGTAACAATGATGTGGTTGCCAACAATCAGCAGGTACTGGTCCGTGACATCGCTAACAAGCTGCTACTGCGCTACGATATTGCCACTGGCAATAAGTTGGGAGAGAGTGCCTGCAACTTTGTAGATATCAATACTGCTATGCTATTGACAGAGGATGCCCAGTATTTGGTCGATGCTACCGGTCTCTATCGTCAAACGCTAGATGGAGATAAATGGGAGCAAATTTTTAACGGAGAGGGCTCTTCATTGAGTGCGCCGGCAAACATAATTACGGGTATGGCACTAGACGGTGGAGATGGCTATTACATAGCACTGTCCACCTCCATGGGTCCTCGTGTAATTCATTATATTTGGTCTAATGAGACCCCTTCACTACCAGATACAGAACTGACGGTTTTCTCTCTAAAAGATTATCCCATTCTTCGTCAGGCCATCAGCGAGTATCAGACTCAGAACCCCAATGTGAAAGTGACGCTACAGATTCCGTCCGTTGAGGGAGCTACCACCGAAGATGTTATCCGCGCTTTGAACACGGAGATCCTCAATGGCAGCGGTCCCGATATTTTAGTGCTGGATGATCTGCCCGCCCAGTCTTATGCGGAGAAAGGCGTTTTGCTGGATTTGAATTCGGTAGATGGGCTGCTGGAAGGTGTGCTACCCAATTTAACGACAGCTCAAACTCATGGCGACAGTATCTATCAGATTCCGGCTCAGTTTACCATACCGGTAATCGTCAGTAAAACGGGAACTACCCAGCCCGACAGTATGTCAACCTTGTTGCAGCAGATCCAAGCCAACAGCGGCGATGTTCCATATCTGGTAATTCCCCCCAACCTCGATGCGGCAGAGAATTTCCTTATGGATTGGTATTTACCCTGTGCACCCGAAGTATATTCAAACAACACTTTGGACGTGGCGCAATTGGAGACTGTGCTGGGACAGATTCAATCCATGCATAGTCAGTTGCAGTCGGATGCCGCGAAATTTGGCGTGACACAGGAAGGTATCTGGGTTGAGACAGACAGCATGGTGGAAAGTATTGACGATGGCATTTATCAGGTGGGGCAAGGCAGTGCGACGGCTCATGTAACTACATTAACGGGTAGAACCAGTCTAGAAGCTTTGAGTTTTCAGCAGGATGGTCAGTGTCAAATTGACTCCCTTTACGGAAGAGGCCGTTTCTTACCCCAATGTAGTGTGGGTATCACAGCAAACAGTCAGCATCAAGAGGAGGCAGAAGATTTCCTCAGTGTTTTGCTGAGTCAATCGGTTCAATCGGCTTATGTAGGCATTGGATTTCCTGTTCGCGAAGAAGCTCTGAAAGAAGTGACCCTAAAAACATTCAGCGACGAAAACGGTAAACTCCAACCCTTAGGCGAACAGTTTTTGAATTTGTGTCAAACGCTCCACTCAGCCATTCCCCGGGATGCCGTGGTGGAAGAAGCGATCAGAGCGCAAGCATCCACCGTGCTTAATGGCGGTAGTGCCACAGATGCGGCCAATACCATAGCCGATGCAGTTAACATTTATTTGGCGGAATAACCGAAAACTCTATCAGCAGCTGGAAGACGTTTTCCCAATTGGGAAACACCTTTCCTGAGAACCAGAGCGTATTTCATGAAGCATAAAATCCCAGTTTGGTCTTTGGCTGCACAGCTGCGCCGGAACTGTCAAGTCGTTGCCGGTTAGGTTACGGCCAAACAATAGTTTTCCAGCCGCTGGCATCTGTCCTCTGCCAGCGGCTTTCCGTTTTTTTGTCATGACGTATCATCTGCTTCATCAAATATTCTCCGTTTTTAGTGATTTTAGTTTCAATCAGATAAATATCTTAACCTACATTTACACTGTCTACAATTGCCTGTTCACGTGGATATTCGCTAACGATATTTTCATCAAATAAGGCAAAAGTTCGCTTATCCGGCGTAGCAGTTAACACAATGATAAATGAATCAAAATATGAATATACCTTACTCTACACATTGTAAATAGAATTATGACATTTATCTACAATAATTCCGTCAAAAAATTTAGGCGGGTATTTTCATTGTACATCACTTCCTTTGGCGCTTTGCTGTCAGTTGTGACATATTCCGCAAAAGATATTTCTTTGGCAGATTCGTTCAGCTCTTCTCCTTTTAGGCTTGAATACATTCGCTAAATTGTGCTGATGCAAATCTGAACATCAGAAGGAATATAGGAAAATTTCAACCAACGCACTCCATAAAGCTGAGAAAAAGGACAGGGATCATCTTGGTGTATTTACGTTCTGCCTGCTCTCCAAGGCTTTTTGTGTCCACCAAAAACAAAACACGGTTCATCTTGCCGTATTTAAGTAATCGGTAGGGTTCCGTAATTGCCGTAAAGTTTTTTCCCGCACCAATTGCCATTTGTATAAGAGCTTTTGTTCGATTGTTTGCAAACGAATTGTCAAGATTACGAATCGTATTAATTTGATATTTTCTGAATCCTGTTTCATCAAATATCAGAAAATACTTCATATTATTTAAATATAATCTCAGTGTCCTTGTATCTGTCCATAATGATGATCATATCTTTCCAGCTGTTTATCCTGATAAAATATACACACCTTTCTCGTTCCTCATCTTCTCTGTATAACATACTAGTTCAGAACAAAGCATTTCTTTTTCGATTTTCATAGCTGATTCCTCCTGAAAAAAATAAAGCCTGATAGCATCTATTGATACTATCAGGCTTATTTTTATAATATATATTTATTTTTGCAGGAAGATCGTTCCTTCTACCGAATCGGCAGATTGGTATTCTCTGGATTATGCAGAACCTCTTCCAGTTCTTCTCTACTTACAAAGATACGATTTCCTATCATCTTTGCATCCAGATACCTTTTCACAAATATCCGTAATTTTTTTCTGCTGATGGGCAGGTATTCCTTCTGAATATCTGTAATACTAAGATACTGGCATTTCTGTGTTTCTTCCATCTTTCTCTTCCTCCTTTTCTTCCACACTTTTCCCTTCAAACAGTCGAAAACTTGTCACTTCTTTTCCATACTGCTTTAATCTAGGGCTTTTGGATAATTCCCTCCCTAAACGGACTCTTTCCCCCTGTGTCAGTTCATCTGTCATAAAATAATTCTGATACACTTTGGGATTCTTTCCTGGAATAATACGATCTGCTATTTCCAATATTTCGTCTTCGTACTCACGAAGATCAATATCTTTGTGGCTGGCATCGGATAATCTGAACATTCTGCGCATGTTCCCAACCTCCCTTCTAAAGTTATTATTGATTTGTTCGTTCTTTTTCAGGGCAAACGAAGCAAAATCAGGACAGTTGAGATCATATCGGAAAATGCTGATTTAGTAGGGGTAATATTTTGTTCGTTGGATTTTGATACAAAGGAACACATAAGAAAAAGAGAGATGCAAGCATCTCTCTTTCTTATTATTATCATGGTAATTTATCTATTTTAAATTTAAATCATCCAATATGGGGCTAAAAAGCTTGTAAAAGAAGATTTGATTTTGCATAGCACATTATATTCGGCTTATGTCTATATTATATACTGTAATTTCATTTATTTTCTTTTTTATCGATACAATTGGTAATATCGTTTGTCCCAAATAAAAGAAAGGTATTTATAATATAAATACCTTTCTTTTTAATTATCTTCTTATTACACTAAATTACTTTCAAATTATTTTGTATTTATTGTTTGTTTTTAATAATTATAATTCATTTAAACTATTTTAAGATCGCAAACAATAGAAATTATCTTTTGGACATTCTTTAATCTTTATGATTATATATAAATTGTAAATACTTGGTAAATATTGTCATATTTACACTGCTATTATAAGCAATTGAACTAAAACAGGAGCGTGAAAAAAATGAAATTGGAAGAAATTGTTACAAAATCAGCAAAGTATTCCGATGAAAAACAAATCCCTTCTCCAGACAAACTGACAAGACAGCAGCTTGCAGAAATAGAGGAAAAAGAAAAAACTCCTCTTCAAAAACTTCTGGATGATATTATTGTTATCCTGCCTATTCTATGTGGAATCATTTCTGTTTTGGAATACTGCCTGCTTCCAAACAATTCTGCAAACAATAATCCATTAACTTATTTGGTCCTTTTAATCATTTTAATCATATGGTACTTTGTTCGAATGATCATTGCTTTTGCTAAACGAACACATGGCGATAAGCAAAACTATCAAAAACTACGTTATAAGGCACCATTAAATTCCGCTTTATTCCTCTTTTTAGCTATTTATGATTACCTAACTTTAAAAACAGGAATCTTAATGCACCCATTTGTTCCATGTATCAACGCTATCATCAATATTGCCTGGATTGACCGGGAACAACTGATTATTAGTGCACTCCATACCCTTCGTTTATTATTTATCGGTTATTTTATTGGCGTAATTCTTGGCTTAATTACCGGCATTGCCTGTGGATACAATGAACGTGTTCGATATTGGGTCAATCCTTTGATCAAATTTCTTGGCCCAATTCCAACCTCAACCTGGATCCCAATTATTATGGTCGTAATCGGCGGACATTTGTTTGAAGGTGCTATCTTCATCATTGCTCTCGGCGTTTGGTTTGCTGTTACAGTTGCTTCGATGACAGGAATTTCCAACGTAGATCGCTCTTTCTTTGAAGCAGCAAAAACACTAGGCGCTTCGGAACGTCAGCTTGTGTTTAAAGTTGCCATCCCACATGCTATGCCAAGTATCCTACAAGGTATGACACAGGGTATGAGTACCGCCTGTACCGCTATTATGATCGCTGAAATGATGGGTGTTAAAGCCGGTTTGGGATGGTACATTACCTGGGCAAAATCCTGGGCTTCCTACGATAAAATGTTTGCATCACTATTTGTCATTTGTATGATTTTTACCGTTGTTACTAAAATTTTGAACTTTATCAAGAAACGTGTACTGCGTTGGCAGATTGGAGTTGTGAAGTAAAATGGAATCTGTTGTTTTAACATTAAATGAAGTATCAAAAAGTTTTGCAAAAGTGGAAAAAGATGAAATTACCCATGCTCTTGACCGCATTAGCTTAAACTTCAAAAGCGGTGAATTTATCAGTCTGGTTGGAACCTCCGGCTGCGGAAAATCCACGATTCTTCGTTTGATTGCTGGTCTGATCACTCCGACTACAGGCACTGTTTCCGTCAACGACAAAGAAGTAACAGCCCCAGGACCTGATCGAGGAATGGTGTTCCAAAAACCAACTCTTTTCCCATGGTTGACTGTTGAAAAAAACATCGCTTTCAGTCTCCAGGTCCAAAACAAATTAGCTGGTAATGAGGATCGTGTGAAACGAATGCTAAAGCTCATTGGTCTGGAAGATTTCAAAGATGACTATCCCAGCCAGCTTTCCGGCGGTATGGCACAGCGTGTCGCTTTGGTGCGCTCCCTGATCAATGAACCAGGTATTTTGCTTCTGGACGAACCTTTGGGGGCTTTGGATGCTTTTACTAGAATGAATATGCAGGATGAGATTCTAAATGTTTGGAGAGAAAAAAAGCAATTGGTCGTTATGGTAACCCATGATATCGATGAAGCAATTTATATGGGAACCCGGGTCATTGTTATGGAAGCAAATCCTGGACGTATTAAAGCCGATATTCCGATTGATCTTCCTTACCCTCGCCATCGAAGCAGTTCTCAGTTTACTGATTACCGTACACGTATTTTAAAAATGCTCAACTATTAATCCTTACTTATGTTTTTTATGCTGCTATTCCATATAGCAAATAAAATATGGTTCATTAATAGAAAAAGGAGAAATGAAATGAAAAGAACAAAACTAAAAAAAGTACTCTGTATCATTCTGGCCTCTTTGATGATGATATCTGCTTCTGCATGCCAGCAGAACTCCACCGAAGAAACCTCTACTGCACAAACCACCCAGACCGAAACTTCTGAAACCAAAACCGATGAAGTAAAAACAACAGAAACTTCTACTGAGGCTGCAGAAGATAATGATCTTTCTGCTATGAAAGAAGAGCCGATGTACAATCAGACTATTCAATACTGGTATGATGGCGGTAACTGTACATCTGCTCCATATATTGCAGAAAAACTCGGCTACTTTGATGAATATGGTATTAAGGTAGAGTGTCTGAGCGGTACTGCTGTTAAAGAAGCACTTGGTACCAATGCTGCACAGATGGGCGTCAGCCATATTGCTTCTCTGCTGATCCCAATCACCAATGATGTTGATTATACCTTTGTTGCTGGTGCTCATATAGGCTGTAAATCCTTATATGTTTTGGCTGACAGTGAATATCAGACTACCGAAGATCTCAAAGGTACCAGAATTTCCACCCCAAACGGTGTCGGCAACAGTGACTACAATATTACTGCTATGCTGTTGGATGCTGACGGTATCAATCCTCTCAATGATGTAGAACTAACTCCTGTGGAAACTAGTGCCTGTGTTGCTGCAATGGAAAGCGGTGAAATCTCTGCTGCTCTTCTGTCCGATACCTATGCTTACCAACTGGTAAAAGACGGTAAACTCCGTATGATCCGTTCTTTAATTGATGAAGATTTTCAGGATACTCCTTGCTGTGTTCTTGCAATGAACAACACCTTCCTTGCTGAAAATCCAATTATGGCAGAAAAAATGGTTGAGTGTGTCAAAAAAGCAAGTGAATGGATGAGAAATAATCCAGAAGAAGCTGTTCAGATTCTTCTCGATGATGGTAAGATGAGCGGCGATTTTGATATGAATGTAGAACTTTGGAATACCCTCAACTTCGGTCTAACTGATGACTTTACTCAGAAGGGTCTGGAAGAAACAACCAACACTTACCTGCGACTTGGACTGATTACCTCCACTGACAGTCTGGACGATGTTATGGAAGCTGCTTGGCATCCACTGTATCCAGAAGCATAAGCCAATCCACTTTTTTAAATGTATCAGGAGAACCTATTATGAAAAATACTCAATTGAAAAAAGCTTTATGTGCTATTTTAGCAACTATGCTGATGCTGACAGCAACTGGTTGTCAACAGGCTACTACTGAAGATACTACTTCTGCAAACAATACTCAGTCTGCCGCTGAACAGACCGCTGAATCCGAAACAACATCCGAAGAATCTAAATCTGATTCTGAAACCGCAGAAGAGACTGCAGAAGAGTCTGGTCCAATCGAAAGGAACTCCCCTTATGTCGATGAGCCAATCACCTTGACTGCTGAAGAACAGGAGGCCATGAAAAAAGAACCTGCATATGGAAAAACTATCCGTTACTGGCTTTCCGATGGTTGCACCTCTGGTCCAGTTGTTGCAGACAAGCTCGGTTACTATGCTGAAGCTGGTCTGACCGCAGAAGGTGTCAAAGGTACCAGCTATACCGAAGCACTTGGAACTGGCTCCGCTGAGGTTGCTGTTGGTCATATTGCAACCATGCTGGTTCCATGTACCAATGGTGTGGATCTGACTTTCGTCGGCGGTGCTCATATTGGCTGTAAATCCCTGTATGTTCTGGCTGACAGTGAGTATCAGAGCACTTCTGACATGGTTGGAACCAAGATTGCTGTCCCAAATGGTATTGGTGCAAGCGACTATAATATCACCTCTTTACTTCTGGATGCGGATGGAATTAATCCACAGCAGGATGTTGAGCTGATCCAGGTAGAAACCAGTGCTTGTGTTGCTGCAATGGAAAGCGGTGAAATTTCCGGCGCCCTTCTGTCCGATACCTTTGCATATCATATGGTAGAGGAAGGCAAGCTCCGCTGTGTTCGCTCTTTGACCTGGGACGAAGATTTTCAGCAGGAACCTTGCTGTATTATTGCTATGAATGCAACCTATGTTAAAGAAAATCCAATTCATGCAAAAGTAATTACCGCCTGTGTTAAAAGAGCACATAACTGGATGCGTTCCAATCCAGAAGAGGCAACTCAGCTTCTGATTGATGAAGGCCTTAACAGCGAGGACTTTGATATGAACGTTGAACTCAACCAATCCCTGTATTTTGGTTTAAGTGATGATTTTACCGAAGCTGGTCTGAAGGACATTGCATCCGACTATATTCGTCTTGGCTTGATCACTGCAACAGATGATCTGGATACTGTTATGGAGAAAGCTTGGAATCCACAGTGTCCTGAAGAATAATGAATAGTCATCCCCATGGAATACCCATGGGGATGACACCAAACGAACAACTTATCACAGTTTGACTCCCTAATATATGCAAAAAGATATGATCCACGAGGGATCGAAGAAGGAATTATTAAAGAAGGAATAAAAAGGAGAAATTATGATGAAACAGAAAGTTGTATCTATTGTTTCCGGTATTCTTGCATTACTGTTGGCAGTCGGTCCATGGACTTTGTTCCAAGCCTGCCCTACAACTGAAAAAGTTATGAAGTGTCACTGGTGCTGCCGCGCTGTTATCCCAGTTGCTATCATCTTGCTGGTGATCACTGTCCTTCAGCTTCTGATTAAAGACACAAAACTTTTCAGAAAACTCAGTCTAGTTGGCATTGTTGGTTTTATAATGCCGATTTTACTCACTACCCTTTTGATTGGTGGATGCATGAAACCGGAAATGGCTTGTAACGTTGTTGCATTTCCTGTTATTAACACACTCTCTGCTGTTGGTATCGTACTGCAGGTTATTGGTTTCCTGACTAAAGAAAAATAAGGACGTGTCATAAATGAAAAGTACTTCCTCTATTGTTTGCAGAATGGCCACAAAAAATCTGCAAAGACGTCCTGTTCGTACCCTCTGTATGATGTTCTTTGTTTTTATGCTGTCCACATCATTGTTCTGCAGCTCCGTGTTGGTAGACAGCATGCAAGGAACATTGCAAAAAACAACCGACCGTCTCGGCGCTGACATCATTGTTGTCCCCGAAGAATATGAGCGCGAAATGGCTGACTCACTTTTTCTGGGTGAGTTATGCAGCTTTACCTTTGACCGGGAATGGGTCGATGTAGTCAGTAATCTGGATGGTATTCAGGAATGCACTACCCAAATGTATATGGCTTCTCTTGCTGCTGATTGCTGTTCCGCTGCTACACAAATGATTATCTTTGACCCGGAAACAGATTTTATTGTAACACCATGGTTGGAACAGGATGGTCTTGCCCTTCCTCAAAAAGGCGAATTGTACATCGGTGCACTGATTAATCCTCCGGAACCAGACAGTATCAAATTCTTCGGAGAAAACTACCATATCATTGGTCAGTTAGAAAGAACTAATACCAGCTATGACACCTGTGTATTTATGACAGTAGAAACTGCGCAGGAAATCATGGACAGCGAAGGATGGGCAGCTGCTTTTGGTGAACCAACTTCTGCAGCCGCTGATTTGGTTTCTTCGATGATGATCCGCGTAGAGGATGGGGCAGATGCCAAAGCGATTGCCAGAGAGATTAATTACTCTATCGAAGGCGCCCCAATCTCCGCATATACAACAAATGGTATTTTCAGTGGTGTTATCTCATCTGTGGAAAGCATGACCGGCTATAGCTCTGTTTTGATGGTTTTGATGCTTGTTCTCGTTATTACTGCACTTTTATCAGTATTTACTATTACAATCAATGAACGAACCTCAGAATTTGGTGTTCTGGCTTCTCTTGGAGTAAGCAGCCCAAAATTAGCTGGTATTGTCTTAACAGAAGGAACAATTATTGGTTTTCTTGGTGGATTTTTCGGAATTTGTATCTCTGTTGTAGCATTGATTTTGTTTTCTACCCCTATCCAGGTGAAGCTTTCCATTCCACAGTTAAACACTGAGATTTCTTACTTATTGGTACTGTCCGCAAAATGTATTTTTCTTTCTGTTGCTGTTTCTCTGCTTTCTTCTCTGTATTCTACATGGAAAGTCAGTCGAACCAAATTAGATGGATTGATTAAAGGAGAAGAATTATGATTTTGCAGACAAAAGATTTAACCAAAACTTATCAACGTCAGGGACAGCAGTTTGATGCCGTCAGTCATGTTACGTTTTCTATGGAAAAAGGTGAAATGGTCGTTTTGACTGGTCCATCTGGCTGCGGCAAAAGCACATTTTTCCATTTAATTTCAGGTATCACTGTTCCCGATTCCGGAGAGATCATTTTTGATGGAGAAAAAATCACCTCCCTTACTCCTCAGCAAAAAACAACTCTTCGAGCTTCCAAAATCAGTTATATTTTACAAGGAGATAGTCTTCTTCCAAACTTTACAGTACTGGAAAATATCTGTTTGCCCCATCAGCTTTCCAATGTCACTAATCCAGAAGAACTCTCCTCTAAGGCAATGGAATTGATTCAGGAATTTGGTTTAGAAAAGCTGACCAATGATTATCCGACCAATCTTTCTGGCGGAGAACGTCGACGGGTTGCAATTGCCCGTGCTTTTGTCCATAATCCTCTGATGGTTGTTGCAGATGAGCCAACCAGTGATCTGGACGAAGAAAACACCAAGATTATCTTAGATTATTTTCAAAAGCAAAGCTCACTTGGAAAATCTATTCTGATCAGCACGCATGATTTATCCTGTCTGCGTCCAGGTGTCACTCATTATATTATGAGAAAAGGATCTATGAAGTTTGAAAATCACATCGAGTCCTTAGCAAAGAATTGAAAAAAGTCTCTACCCAGAAAATTCTGAGTAGAGACTTTTTGTTATATATCACTTTCCGTGATAATGAATGGTGGAGGCGAGGGGAATTGAACTGTTGTAACCTTGTTCCCTTCCTGTCACCTATTATACTAATTTTTCCTTTTGTTATGCGGTTTTTTCGCTTTTGTTTTCCCTTCTTTTCCCTACCTGTATTGAGCTATTTTCAGGCGTATTTTGGGCATTTGTCTACCCAAATGTCTACCTGAAAGTTCCCTGTCTTGTTCTTCCCTTTTTGTCACTTTTAACTTTTAGATATAAAGTGTTTTCAGGGAGTAAAAGATTACTTTTGATATCCTCACTTTTTCTTGCAATTTCTTAATTACATAATTTCCACAAAAATACTCATTGAACAATCCAACTACCAGACTGTTCAAATAATGCCTTAAAAATTTGTATGGCAATGCAATTGGTACACTCCCCAAAATTTTTCTGAACAACAGAACATAATCATATCCTAATGTGCCACTTTCTCCTATCACTCACATAATTTGGTTGAGTTCATAGTTCCTGTACTTCGAGCTTCTTTTCACTGTAGCGTTTTTATAACACAGCAGACTACTTTCAGATCAGAAATTACTCTCAAGATAAACAATCTGTCTTCTTGACCCTGAGAGGACAAAACGTGCATTTAGAATATGGGATGAAAGATCTGCATATTTTACTTTATAAACTCGCTCAAATATTTCACACATCAGAATTACTTCATCGGTTGTTCAGAATGGTTAATCAATATTTTCGCAAATAGGTTGATAAATTACTGCACTCTCCGGAGGTAATTTGTTAGATATTCCCCATGGATACTTTTCTGAGGAACTACGTTCATACTGGTACACAATAATCTCAGGGTCATGATGTTCGCTAAAACCCTGTGCAAGAAAAAATGCAAAATCACTGGAAGTTGCAAGCACTAAATGAATTCGTTGAATATCCTTATAGAAAAACACTTCACGAATTTTACTCAAAATACCGCTTCGTAATCTGTTCATGATTGCATATGAATCAATTACATCGAATCCGTACATTGATTCTTTTTCCATCTCAAAACGCAACTCACAACACATGTCATTTTTTCGAAAGACAATTAAATCTTCATTTGATACAGGTAATGATGTTGCGACGACTACAAGCATCTCTTTAGAAGTCGAAGAAGGATTATTTGTTAATTGTCCTAGCAATTGTAATATATAATTATCAGAATCGTTTGAGATTTCTTTAAACTTTGATTGTTCATCCCGGTATTTGTGTAAAAGATGTACTTGTCCTTCATCGCCTATTTGGAAACCAGCACGAAAAATTAAAGGAATGTGTGCAATCCCATAATAGAATATCTCAGTGAATTCATCACATTCTTTAAGAATCCTTCTGATAACATTATCTTGAATACTAATAGCATTAATAATATCATGATTGTTCATCTGATCAACAAGATTAATATCTATTTCTTTAACTGAATAACCAAATAGATTTCTTTCATCATAAGTTGATAAAGAGTTGGAGAAGGTGCTATGTTTTACCACTATAGCCTTGGAGCGCATTACAAATTTACAAATACTCAAGAAGATAAAGATAACGAACAAAGCATAAATAACGATTTTAACAAAATTATTCCCAAATACAACATAGAATTTCGGAAAAAAATTATCAATAGTATTTGCTATATTAGAAATATTCCATAATTCAAATTCTTTCAGTTTTTTGATGTCAACGAGTGTAAAAAGTGTAAGAGTTCCCAATATAGTCAAACCTAACTTTAGCGCACTGCCTGGCAAATTGGAAACAATTTTTCTTAATTTCTTTATCAAATCTTTCATAGTTCTTTCCCCTCAATAAGAATGCCCCTAGTAGAATCGCAAAGCCACACTCGAAATGCTTCGGTTCCGGCAATAATAAATATTAATGCACTGGTGGAATTGGAATTTTTTATAATAGATTTTTTCCAGTCCTGAATATCGACAAACGATGGAATCGGTATTTTTGACGGATGCGTGTGCCACGTACCGATATATCCATATGGAGATTTCAGAGATTTAAGAAGTTCTTGATGCTGTTTACCAAGGAGCAATGAAACGCGGGATCTAATATCTTCGACTTGAGGTTCGGTAGCTCCAGAAATAGTAAAGTTTCCAGTGCACGCATTTTCGTAGCCTAAAAGCATTCCTCCCGCTTCAGTAAGTCTACTCGAAGTTTGCCGCTGCATATACAAGATTTCTTGAACCTCAGGAAAGACATCCAGTACAATTCCATTTTGAAATACAATCTTTTTTATAAAAGCACGATCATTATAGGTGACCACATATTTCACATCTTTCTTCTGCAAAGCTATCATTAATAATCGGAATAACAGCAATACTGCTTTTAAACGAAGAAAAATCATTTTTAATCGAAGCAACTGTATTTTTGCTAATAGAACCATCTAGGATCCCCTGTAGCATAGAAATAGCCAAAGATGTATTACGAACAAGCACATTATTTCCGTATGGGGAAAAAGAGCCGCCGCAACCATTTCTAATAACTCTCTCTGATCCATCAGCATATGATATTTTGCTTTGTCCGAGCAATTCCTCATTATTGTAAAAGAGGCAATTAAAACATCCTTTTTGAGAATAACGCATCACAAGTGCATGGGATCCTTTACCCTCCGCATCTAACCAATTATATAGAAACCAAGCAGTACTTTTAACTTTAGCAAAACGATAATTAAGTCTCCTTTGCAGATCTGTACCACCAACAGCTACTATTATAACTTGATACTTTGCAAGTGTTTTAGAAAGTAAACTATCGTCCATTTCCAAAAGATTTGGTATTTCATCGATTAAAACAAGAGGATTTTCAATTTCCATAAAAAGTTTCATCTTAAAAGTTTTATTTTGCCCGTCACTGCGTGGGCCCAAGTAATGCCGGAACGCATTGCCACTTGTAAATTTATCTGGATCTGATATGCCGATGTTAACAATTCCTAAATTAACAAGTTCTGGTAAGATATAACTTCCAACAGACCCACAACCCAAAAGAAGTACAGATGGAGGATTCATATGAGCCTGCCCAACTCGTTCATGCAGGTATTTTAAATCCATACGGCTAGAGTAAATCGGCGTAAATGAAATAAAGTCCTCTTGAATTTTACTAATAAGGTCTTTTTTTTCCTTATTTCTAAATGATAAAACACCTACTACAGATATCCGCACAGAGTTAGGTTGAGAAAAAGAAAAGATAACAACTTTCCTGTAGTTATCTACCTGCAAATTTCTTAGGAACTCAAAAGAAGTAGGCGAAATCCTATCTATTGTCTGACTATAGACAATATTTAATATATCTCTAGCTTCCCAAGGAACATTGGTCTGTGGAGGGATAATCCCCTCCGGGACTTCGATAGGAATATATATAGCAGTAGATATAGATCCTTTTGGGGTATTACAGGAGTTAAACTCTACACCATCAGGGAAAATAATATACTTCCCCCTCTTTTTTTCCTCAGAATACCAACAATTAAGTAAAGAAGCCGTCTCTAAGTTAGGTAGATAAACCTCAGCTTCTACATGAATGTTTCCAATCAATTGGCAGGCTGAATTCCAATAGAACTCAAATTCTTTTAAATATTCGGTATCTATTTGGCGTGGAGATAGCGTTAATAGAGACTGAACTTGACCCAGATACAATGTAACCAAGTCAGCTAATGAATAAGATGATAGAACATGCTGTTCCTTATCAATCAGGCATAATGAACTAAGTTTCTTTTTATCGTCATATCGAATATAGTGAGGTGGGAGATGAAATCTATCTGCAATGCTATCTTCGATACAAACTAAAACTTCCCGTAAATAAATATTGGCAGGCTCAAAAACATATAATATCAACGAACTCCCACAATAAGTAAACCTAGCCTTAATTATGTTGCCTTCCATAGTTATATTAATTAGCGAAAATTCAGCATAATTGTTGAACGCTGATTGGACAATTTTGAGATAGTTTTCACGCATAGCTATATTCATTTCTTGCAGTTCCTGTCTTTGTTTGTGGTTTCGGTGGCAATTCAAAATCTGTTCCAAAAATCTCTTGTAAGAACTTTGCTGCTTCATATTCCTCAGATGCATCAACAGCATTTTGTACTTTAATGCAAAGAGTTAACCATTTCCTATAGAATCTATCCTGATAATCTTCAGTCATTTTATAAAACACATTACTCCAAGGTCTGACAGGAAGGGAATATTTTATAGTATATTTTCCTGTTATCAAATTACAGGAAAATTTGTTTTTGATGCTGTTTACCACTGTGTTTAGCGCTAAAAGGTCATCATCTTGACCATCAGTTATTTTGTAAACGAAAGCATCTCCGGCCATTAGAGTAAATGCAATACTAGGCGGAATTTGATCTTTGCTATAAGAATCACCATAGTTTTCGAGCTTCCATTTTTTTAGGTATCGCACAATTCTACGCAGTTGATTTCCTTTAGCTCCTGCAAACAAATTATCCAGATGCTCGTTCAATCCGTAAGGATCACAATGCTCCCACTCATAAGATTGTGAAAACTCCTTTCCTCGAGCCAGATAGTAATTACCGTTATGTTTTGCATAAACTGGAAAGTCAATATGAATTTTTTCTTCACCGGCCTTCAGATATTTCACCGTAACACAAGGTTCTTTAATTAAAGGGTTACGCTTATTTTCAATTTTTAGAGCATCTCGTACACATTTTTTGATTTTCCTTGGATCATTATAGGCTTCAATATCAAGTTCAAAATCAACCGCTACATCTCTGTCTGGTGCATCACTAACAATTCCGGTACTAACATTTTGCCGATAACTACCTTGGTCAAAAAAATGAAGATCTGATTTTGTAATCTCAATTCCGATACCTTCTAATTTTTGAGGAAGTTTGTTTTTAATATCAGTCTGAAGAGTCTCTCTCTTTTCCTTTAACTGACTTGTTTCTTTATCAAGCTTAATTGTGTTATGAAAATCTTGAAACTGCTTATATAACTTTGCACCCATGCTATTGTTCCTCCAATGTATCATACAATTAAACATATAATACCAAACATTTTAATGAATTACAATAGATCAAATTCTATATCTTGTATTCAATCAACATTATATTTCTATATAGTGTATTTTTGTAACCATAAAAGCATAGAAGAAATTAAACTATTTTCGCTTCTGTTAAGTTCTTATCTTTAAGTATAAATTATGATATAAACTAAAACTGCATCCCAAAAGCGTCTGTTTTTTGGGGTGCAGTTCACTCTTTTAACAAAATACTTTCTGATTAGGTAGTGTCAACAGTTTTTCGCAAATTGTTTTGCAGAACCTGGGTATGAATGAAGTCAACCTGCAATGGAGGTATCCTCAAGGGCTGCCTCTAGGTGCTTCATATTCATGTACTTTTTGTTGCCCCACTGGGTGCCGGCCACATGGCGCAGCCGGGCACAAACCAGCATCAGAGCAGAGTTGCCGTCCGGGAAACTGCCCACTACACGGGTGCGGCAGCGGATCTCCCGGTTTAATCGCTCAATGACATTATTGGTACGGATGCGAGTCCAGTGTTCACTTGGAAAATCGCAGTAGGTGAGTGTCTCCTCAATACCATCCTCTACTTTCTTAGCTGCCTCTTTAAGCTTCATAGAGCGCAGCTCCTCTAACCACGGCTTTGGCCTTCTCTCGGGCAGCCTTCTTGCTCTCCTGAGCGTGGATCGCCTTGAGCATTTTAGCCACCAATTTCACCTTGGAACTAGGGGTTACAGAGAAAACATTGCAGTAGAAGTGGACGGTACAACGCTGGTACTTGGCTTCAGGGAAAACTTCTCCCACAGTCTCCAGCATACCAAGGCACTTGTCTCCAACAATAAGTTTCACACCGTCCAGACCACGGCCACGGAGCCATTGGAAGAAGCTGACCCAGCTGGCCTTGTCCCCCTTCATGCCCTCAGTGGCACCTAAAACCTCACGGTATCCGTCCTCATTGACTGCAATTGCTACCAGAATAGCTACATTCTCAAACTCTCTGGGGATGGAACATCCCCAGCTCCAGCTTTCGGCGCAAGTAGCTCCCATCCACATAGACATACGGATATCGTCCGCCCTGCAGAGGGCGGTTGCGCCAATCCTCGATGCGGACATACGCTTTCTTGCTCAGTTCACTGAGGTGGAGGAAGAGACCTTACTGCCCCACAGAGCTTCGGTGATGTCTTCCACACGCCGGACGGATACGCCTGCCAGGTACATCTCGATGAGGGCCTCTTCCACGCTGCTCTCCCGGCGGCGGTACCGCTCAATGATGGCAGTCTCAAAGGAGATTCCCTTGATCTTAGACACCTTGAGGGTGAGATCTCCGGAAGTGGTCGTGAGGCTGCGGTTGTAGTGGCCGCTGCGGTAGCCCTGGCGCTGTTCGTTGCGCTCATACCGGGCCGCCTGGGTCAGTTCCTCCGCCTCGGCCTCCAGCAGCTCGTTGAGTGTTTCCTCCACGCTACCTCGTACCAACTCCTTAAGCTGCCCCTTGATTACTTCCTCGTTTAGCTGTACAATCTTCTCGGACATGGTTTGCTCTCTCCTTGCGAATGGTAGTGTCACAACTTCATTCTACCAGAGTTCTGCAAACCATGTCTCTTTTTACCCTCTTTTCAATTTGCGAAACTTATTCTACCTTATCACAAATATTGTAGCTCCTTTTTTATTTACCCATTACTTCTAATAATCTTTGATAGCTATCCACATGTTCATACTTCACTTGACCACTTGACATCTCCTCAAATAGTTTTTTGGCGCAGTCTATTTTTGCTTTTTCAATAGGTCTAAGGTTTAAACTTTCCATAGTACCCTTAGTTTCAGCTACAAAGAATATATGTTTTACTGTTCCTTCATAAAATGCAATTGCCCAGTCAGGTGCATAGTTTCCAACTGGTGTAGGAATATGAAAACCCCTTGGTAGTTTCGCATATACACATACTTCTTCAGCTGCATCCAAGTCCTCTGCAAAGCGTCGCTCTACACTCTGTTCTGCTGTACCATCTGTAAACACATAATCCTGAATTGCTTTCGTTGATTTAAAAGCTTTTTCAAAACTATATACGTTTTTATCAGCTGTAAAAATATTATTATCATAAGACCCTTCAATTTGATTGTAAGAAATATGCTCAACAATCATATTGGCCTTCTGATCCTTAATCAATCGAACAATCTTTGTGATAAATTCTTCTGGATTATTGCGAAACATATATAATTTATCTAAATGAATACCCTGAAGAATTTCACTTACTGTTCTTCTAGTAAGTACTGTTCCTTCTGCTATCTTTCCAATCAAGTCATATTTTATCTGACTTGATTGTGCATGTTTTAATGTTTTCGTTCTGGTTTTTTCTCCAGCAAATGATTCTCCTCGCTCTATCTCATACTGATTCATCTCTGATTTCTGTTGTCCAACTGTTGTTGTATATTGCAGTTGAGAAACAAATAATTTGTTATTAATACACTCAATTGATTTGCGAATCAATTCATTGCTGTCAAACTCCACTGTATATGCGTACTTATGATTTATCTGCTTCCATAATGCTTGGAATTCAGCCTTATCAAAGTTTGCATTTAGTGGATTTTCTTTTACCTTTGTTTCATGGCCATCAGTAAACATATCTTTCAGTACACTGTCATCATATACAGCCTGAATTAACATATGGATACCTTCTGCCATAGGCTGCAATTCTTCCGGTAAGGATGCTAAAGTTCCCATGTTGGCATCTGTTCGGTATTTATCTGTTACTTTTCTCTTCATATCAACATAGCCATTGCTGATAAGATAAAACTCAATGGCATCTGCGGTAACAGCATCAATCAGAGTAGGAACACCATCCACTTTCACATACTTACCTTTAAAATATTCACTGGTTGCCGTTGTCGGTCTATCATAGAGAACTTTCTTGATGTCGCTCTGCAGATCCTCAACAAATCCCTTATAGCTTTCACTTGCAATAACAGTCAAAACATTAATATCATGAACACTGTCACCACAGCTTTGTACGTCCATTCTATTACCCTGTTGATTCACACACAAACGGAGTCCACGTCCAACTTCCTGACGTTTTGCTGTCCGGCTATCTGAGTGTTTCAATGTGCAGATTTGAAAGACATTCGGATTGTCCCAGCCCTCACGAAGTGCAGAATGTGAAAAGATAAAACGTGTCGGTTCATTGAAAGAAAGCAGTCGTTCTTTATTCTTCAAAATCAGATCATAAGCCGAAATATCGTCAGAGAACTCACTGCCACGCTTTAACTGGCTGTCAATACTTCTGCCGGTCTTTTTATCAATACTGAAATACCCTTTATGAATTGCTGATACATCACTACAGGTGGATTTAAGATATCTTTGATATGGTGTATCAAAAACTTTGGTATACTCATTTAAAACATTGGTATATTCCTGCTCGAACATCTGTCCATATTCTCCCAGGAGTTCATTTCCATCCTCATCATACTGGCGGTATTTTGCTACCTCATCTATAAAGAAAAGGGAAAGTGACTTAATTCCCATATTGAAAAGCTTTTCCTCCTTTTCAAAATGAGAAAGGATAGTCTCTCTGATTTGAATACGTCTCATATCAGATTCAGATACATCCCCGACCACTTCACCCGTTTTGATTACCTCTCCATTGGTAAAGGTAACTGTACCATAAAATGGATCAATGTCTGAAATAGTATATCCCTTGTATTGCTCCATCTCCTGAGATATGTAGTAAAGGTCATCCCCCACACTCAAAACTCGAGTCTCTCGATTGATGGATTTATTATAGTTGATTTCCATCTCCATTCGAGCTCTTGGTGGTTTCTTGGCCGATAATACAATCTGCTCCAAAAACAGATAGCTGTCTGTTCCTCTAAAGTTTTTGACCTCGAAACCTTTTACCTCAATCTTTTTAACCAGACGCTTGTTAAATGCCTCCAATGCATCCAGTACATACACCATATTGTGCTCTACCGAATGAGTTGCAGAATAGTTAAGTGTAAACAACGGATTAAAATTTTTCAGAGCTTTTTGGGTAACAGCACCACCCATTTTCTGTGGTTCGTCTAAAATAATAATCGGACGGTTTGCCTTGATAACATCAATCGGACGGCGAGAAGCAAATTCGTCACGCTTGGAATAAATAATGCGAGCCTCCTTGCTCTTACCATCTTCTTTCAGAGAAGAAGCAAAAGCCTGTGTGTTGATAATCATAACATTGATGCCTTGGCTAGCTGAAAAATTATCCAGCTGATTCAGGTTCGCACTATTATAAACAAAGAAACGTGCTTTCTTACCGTAATACTCCATGAAATGATCCGCTGTCATTTCAAATGTTTTCTTTACTCCTTCACGGATTGCAATGGAAGGAACTACTACGATAAATTTACTCCAGCCATATCGTTTGTTCAGCTCAAACATTGTCTTGATATAAACATATGTCTTGCCGGTACCGGTTTCCATCTCAATATCCAGAGAGCATCGTCCCAAATCTTTGACCAGATTGGTAGAAAGACGAATGTTATTCTGACTTTGTACTCGATGAATATTCTGCAGCAGCTGTTCATCAGAAAGTTCAATCAGCTCATTTTTATAACCGGTGTCATCTTCCAGGTCAATATCTTCCTCAGCGTCCTGCTCCAGTTTCTGCACATAAGCAGTTTCAAGAACGTCCTCTCCGTCAACACCCTTGACCTTTTTCCGTTTTCCCTTATCACGGATATAACTGATTCTATCATGATATCCTTGTCCTTGAAAAACCTGAACAACAGCATCAACAGCGTCCGTTTGATACTGCTGTATTTTGAAATTGAATTTCATTTATCTTCTTCCTTTTTTTTAGCATTTCCGTGATTTATATGGTCAGAAAGAGGTTCATGACAGTGATAAATCACTTTACCATCAAGTGTCTTTATCGTTTCTTCATAGTCATTATTTAATCTATCTTCTTTTTTGTAGCGTTCTACAAATTCTCCTCTAAGGTAATTGAGTTCATAATCAGTCTTTTCTTCTAAATATTTATTATGATTTTTGGAATGATATAATAATTTATTAATTTTGGCGATCCTGTAACCATCCATTATATTAAGGTTTTCTTGCAGACATATATATCGACGATTACATTTTGGGCAGAACCCATCTTTATCCAAATCTATTCCACATACTTCACATTTCATTACAGCACCTTCCTTACTGTATCAGGGCTGTATGTAGCAAAAATCTGCTCAAAGTTGGCTGCGACACTGTCGTTTGCCATAGAGCTGTCGCGCATCACAAAATAATATGGCTTTCTCTTGGCAACTTCGGTAATAACTTCTTCGGTTACCTGATCATCAAAGCAGGCAATCAGGAAATTATCTTCCACCTGGAATACCTTCTTGCCGGAGATAACTGTTTCTTCGATTTTGCTGGAAAGCAGCACACCAAGATCCAGCATCACCTGGAACAGCAGATCCTCCGGCGTTCTGTCCTCCTTGATATTATCAGTCAGAGACTCAAACAGGGACGGCTCATACTCATCCGGTCGGTAGTAGACATCCTTCATGTTGGAGCTGTCGCATTTGAGCACACGGAAACCGACATCCAACTGCTGGGTGCCCAGTGGGTTTTCCTCTTTTATCTTAGCACCGGCACGACGGATACGTTCTTTGCCGATTTCGCATATATTTTTATAGCCAGCTCTTTCTGCTTCGCTACCTTCCTCACATATTTCTGGCAACTGAACCAGTATATATTTTCTATGCCCACCATCAGAAGCATTCTGCTTCATTACAGCATGAGCAACAGTTGCTGAGCCAGAAAAGAAATCAAGAACAAATGAATCATCTGGAACTATTTTCTTCAAGATATACAAAATTAAGTCTACCGGCTTTGGATAAGAGAATACTTTTTTGTCAAAAAGTTCTTTAATATCTGCATTTCCTCTTGCGGTATAAAAGCTTTTATCGTCCCATATGGAAGCAATGCCAGAGCCAGCGGTTTTATAGTCCTTAATGTCAATCGTTGGGATTTCCGGATTATCACTAATACGATATGTTTTTATTTCTCCCGATTGTATCTTGTCTATAATGCCACCTGAGAGATACTGAATAGCATATTTATTTTTTGTGTTTGAGCCGTTGATTGGAACCACCTTAATATACCCCTTTTTCCAATCTCCAATAAACCTGTCGGGAATAAGACGCCAAACACATTGCTCGCCTTTATTTGTGATAGGCCAAACTGCCACTGCCCCTTCCGGTGCTTCTTTATAGTCATAAGTATAGTCTTTTGCATGCCCGACGAAAGTGCCATCTGCCATTCTTTGAGCAAGTGATTTCCCACAACCAATTACAGCACCATCCTTAAGCGAAATATAAATGGGATATGCTTGATTCGGTCGCTCATCCTGTGTAAAAGTGGCCAGGTTCATCCCATGATAGGGAGATGCATATTCCTTCATATCCTCTTCCACAGCGATAGGGATAAAATCATTGGGAACAGCAAAAACAACATACTCGTTTGATATATTGAACGCACCATTTGGTTTACCACCAGAAGTTTTCACTGAAACTGAGAAAACCTGACGGTCAGAGAATACTTCTTGGCAAATTTTTAATAAATTGCACATTTCGTGGAAACCAATACTGATTGCGATAACACCATCTCTTCCAAGCAAATCTCTTGCAATTCTTAATCTCGGATAGATCATATTGAGCCAATCTGTATGGAAACGACCATTATTTTCTGTGTTTGACAGAAGTCGATTGCCTTCCTCATCAAACTGACCGCTGTTCGCAAGGTATTCCTCTGTACTTTGTGCAAACTTGTCCTCATATACAAAGTCATGTCCTGTATTGTAGGGAGGATCTATGTAAATCATTTTAATTTTGCCAAGATAAGTTTCTTGCAGGAGTTTAAGGACTTCGAGATTGTCTCCCTCGATATAGAGGTTTTCGGAATCAAAGCCGCCCGGTGTACCGTCCTTACCCACACTTTCTTCCCTGCACGGACGCAAGGTTTTATTGATGGGAGCATTTGCAAGCAGAACCGACTTTTTCTTGTCCGGCCAGGTAAACTGATAGCGTTCTTCCTTGCCGTCCACTACGTGAGTGTTGATCTCCTGCATCAGCACATCCTTATCAATCGCACGAACCACTACACCGTTCTCATCTATGGTCTCGGTCACCGCATTCGGGAACAGCTCTGCTAACTTTTTAAAATTCTCATCCGCCTTATTTGGTGTGTGCATTTTAAGGTTGTCCATTACTTTATAACCTCCAATGTATCTAAGTAGCTTCTCAATTTATTCGATATTTCATCTGATTGTTTTGAAATTTTCTTCTGCGTATTAATTGCTTCTTCTTTAAGTTGTACATATGTATATTCTTTGCCAATAAAATTGTGGGATAAATCATTATCTTCATATAATGGTTCTATTATTATCTTATAATCATCATATGCATTAAAATTATACGCTTCTCTATCCAAGCAAGTAATGTATGTTAATAATTCTCGGTATAATTTAAACAGTTTGTAATATTCATTATATATCTCTTGATTTATAAATGCTGCATGTCTTTGTGTAAATTGATTCGCAATATTATATTTATCCTGTATTCTTTCTATCATATCTCTAAAATCATATATCTGTATTACATCACCTAAAAAACTACTCACCTTGCTGGATTCAAAAATCAAGTCAAATATGTATTCACTTAGTTGTGTGTAGATTTGAAATTCTTTATCAAACTTGACTTTACTGATATAATTTTTTCTTTCATTGAGTGTCTTCTTGTTTTCCAAAGCCTTATCAAAGGAAAGTTGCACACTTTTCGCGACAAAATCTCTAACCTGTGGTACTAAAAGTGGACTTACTGCCAATAAAATACTGACTGTCTGCTTCACAATATCAATGAACCAACTCGGCATCTCTATATTTTCCTTTCATTTTGTATTATCAATTCTTCATTGATTTGAGTACGTTGATCTTCTGAACCAATTCAAACTTTTTCTTTGGCTGCTTTTCGCTTCTTGCCAGCTTTTTCAGGCGGGCAATTTCTTTTTCCAGTTTTTGCTGCTGTTCCCGTAGAGCAAGGTTTTCGTCAAGCGACAGCTCGTCCTTCCATTCTCCGCCCTCAATACTCCTGAGCACGTTCTCCCACACTGCATCCATATCCAGACCCTTCAGTTCCAAAGACAGCCTGTCCTGTTCCTGCCATTCGGTCTGCATCAGCTTGGTGTGATAAACAGCCAGCTTTGCCTGCGTGCCATACTCCAAAACCAATACCATATTTTGAGGAATTAACTTGGAGATTGTGATGATCGTCTTTTCATCAAATTCCTTTTTCTTCAATATCACTGCCAGAACAAAAAAGGATTTTACCTTCTCGCCTTCGGCAATGTTTATTTTTGCAGCGGATACTTCGTTGACAATCAGTATCTTTGAAATATCCGCATCCACTTTTCCTTTTTCTGCATTGCTCATCTGGAACTTTGCATAGATTGCATTCTTGGGGAGCTGCTTATTGAGCTCTGTTGACTTTGGCAAGCCAAGCATTGTATCCCCTCCATTATATCATTATATTCGTACAATTTCATAGGGGACACCCTGTGATTTTGCACATTCTATCATGTTTTTTGTTCCCGGAGATTCTCCATCCCAGAAAACAATAATTGCATCTGCAGATTTTGCCATTTCCATGTTTCGTTTTGGTCCAGCTGCACTCCCAAAATGTCCCCAATCAGCAGGATATTGTTCCAGTCTGAAACCTTTTTCACGGGCATATCGTTCTCCCAAATAGTCTGCACCTTTTGCTGCTCCGCTCAAAATGACCACGCTTTTTGTACAGCCTTTGAGATAATGATCTAGTGCTCGAGACAGAAACTGGTAGTCATCAAAGGTTCTACTTCCCGCTACAACCAGCCTGTATTCCTGCGTGGAGTCTGCTTTCTTTGGGCTATCCTTAACCACCAAAAAGCAAATTAATTCAAAGTCATCCAGCCCCTTGATTTCGTTGCCCAGAAAGCTCATCTGGTCTCCTCCCAAAAAGCTGTCAATATCGCTTTCTTCTTTCACCTCAATAATAGAAGCGATTACATCACCCAACAATTTCGAATAAAAAGACATGTTCTTTCCATCCCGTGTCTCTTTATTGAACTGGTGATATACCTCTGGTATAGGATCTTTCTGCCCTTTGCAAAGAAGCCTCATTTTATCCAGCATTTCCTTTGGTGAAAGATGGTCACAAACAACTTGCCCATCATTTCGGATATAGACCATATAGAATGGATGCAGCCTATTTTGATGATCTATGTTCACACTTTCAGAACGATTCTTCAGAATATAGATTACCCCTGCTGGTGTATCATTTGAAGATGGTACAACTGCATGTAAACCATACGGCGTCTGATCAAGATCGGGATGCGTCTTAATATATTCCAACAGGTCCAGTCTGAACTCATTCAGTCCCAAATCCATGATAGAAATACCGGTAGACATATCCTCAATATCTACTACTTCTTCCTGTAAACGTTTAAGCTGTACTTTTCGGTATTCCAGATCTGTTTTCTCTTCCTCGCTTAAAATATTATCATCACCTGTTGCGGTCATATCAACAATTTTCATGCGAGTTTCTACTTTTGCCTTTAAGTCAATATATTCATCTAATGTAACATCCGGCCAAAAGTTTACCAGTTGAATAAACTGATTCTTACTTCCGATACGGTCAATACGTCCAAATCTTTGTATAATACGAACTGGATTCCAATGAATATCATAGTTGATTAAATAGTCACAGTCCTGAAGATTTTGACCTTCCGAAATGCAGTCTGTTGCAATTAAAATGTCAATATCATTTTTGTCGTTCGGCAACAAAAGTTTTTTATCCTTAGAAATTGGAGAAAAACAAGTCAATACTGTATTCAAGTCACATCTCAATTTTGGTACTGTACTTTTTCCATCTACAGAACCTGTTATCATTGCTGTATTAAGATGGAACTCTCTTTTAACAAATTCACTTACATGCTCATACAGATAATTTGCAGTATCTGCAAAAGCAGTGAAAATAATAATTTTTTTGTTTTCTCCATTGATCGGATTTTCCATTTTATTTTTTATTACATCGAATAATTTCTGCAATTTACAGTCATATCCCGGTGTAATGTCTTCAACCATCAATATCAGAAGTTCCAAAATTTCTCTATCTTTTACTAAGCTATCTCGCCATGACTTATAGTCCATATCTCCGATTTCAATTTTTACTTTTCTGCCGAAGGTAAATAATTCATCATTATCCTGATCTTCAGCATCAAACTCATTTAAGTTTGAAATATCCGTAAGTTCCAAAATACTTGAGCTATGTTTATCATAGGTATCAATTCGATAAATCGTATCATTTATTAAATCGAAGATTCTTTTTAAGGTTAATCGGAAAGAATATACCGAACTTTCCATACGCTTCATCAAGTTAATTGCCATTAATCGACGAATACCCAACTCACGGTTGGCTTGGGTAAAGCCAATATTAACCTTATTATCACCATAAAGGACAGCATATTTTTCTATCGCACTAGCTTGAATAAAAGAACTAGGACGATAAATATCTAAGTTCAGGAGATTTAACTGTTGGAAAATTTCATTATAATTAATTGCTTCCTTAAGACTTGTCAATTTGGGTCTCAAAGAAATTGGTTTTAACCTTGTTGGAAATGTTCCTATATCTGCAGTATCATAGTATTTCTGGATATGCTTACGAGAACGGGCAATCGTTACAGAGTCCAACACCTCGAAAAAGTCAAAATCCAACATTTTTAAAAGGTTTTGAGTTGTTCTCTGCTCTGGTACCCATTTGCTCCATGTATTGAACGCTCTCTGAGCATTTTTAAATATATCGTCAATGCTGTGGGATGTATTCAGCTTATTATCTATAGTATCGCTATTTCCTTCATACGCTAATGCCAACTGATTTTTTAAATCGTTGAAACGATTGTTGACCGGAGTTGCTGAAAGCATTAAAACTTTTGTTTTGATCCCTTTACGGATAACCTTATTGAGAAGTTTCAGATAACGATTTTCTTTTTCATTTTCTTCACCAGTAACTTTTCCACCATTACGGAAGTTATGCGATTCATCAATTACAACTAAATCATAATTACTCCAGTTTAATCGTTCCAAATCTATTCCATTAGATTTTCCTTGCACACGATTTAAATCTGTATGGTAAAGTACATCGTAGCGCAGTCTATCTACTGCTATTGGATTATTTAAATAATTCTCCTTATATGTATTCCAGTTATCACTTAATTTTTTAGGACACAGCACAAGTACAGACTTATTTCTGTTTTCGTAATACTTGATTACTGCTAAAGCTGTAAATGTCTTACCTAAACCCACACTGTCTGCTAAAATACATCCATTGTATTTTTCAAGTTTACTAATAATAGCAAGAACTGCATCTCTTTGAAAATTATAAAGCATAGACCATATCTTGCTTTCCTTGAATCCAGTTGCTTCATTTGGCAAAATATCTTCTGATATATCTTCTAAAAATTCATTAAAGATATTATACAAAGTAATAAAATATATAAAATCTGGTGAATTTTCATTATATGCTGCCGTAATATTTTCAATAACTTCATCGGTTACATCCTGCAATTTTGTCTCATCATTCCACAAATGATCAAACAGCTCTATATATGCTGTAGAAAATGGATTCTCTGTTTTTTGAACCATATTATATGCATTGTTGCCACGTTCACAGCCCAAGTCTACTGTTGTAAAGCCATTAATGGGCATATAGTTTTTATCATCCAAATTGATAAAGCCCATCATATTTTCATTGGTCACATTAGATTTGAATACTACTTTTTTTCTGATCCATTCAGCACATTCTTTTGCTATTGCCTTTTGTGTCAGCTCATTCCTGAGTTTGACTTCAAACTCAGTTCCATATAAACTACGTTCCCTATTTAATCTTGGAATATAGAACTCTCTTTTTTCTTTTTTAGCTTTTTCTGTCGTGAAAGTAGGAGATGTAAAAATAAAACGTAATTTATCTATTCCTTGTAACTCATTCTTTAATTCCTGAAAAGCATAGATAGAAAAGCAAGCTGCTGCAATAGAGAGCTTGCTTCCCTGTTTTATTTCTTCCGATAAATCATCACGCAACGTTTTCGTTACATTATTAATTAGCTCCATATTTCCTTCATCCTAAACGTATTTATATTTTCAACCATATCAAATTTATCTTCTAAAGGGTATACTACAATCATCTACACTATATCACAAATTATTCACCTCCTCAACATTATTTTCATATATAGTGCAATAATACAGAAAAAGGGTATAGTGAAAAAATCTTCTTTCCACTATACCCTTTTTGTTTTCTCATACTTACTTTTTAATCACTAAACTTCTATGTAATATTTGAATTCTTGTAGAAAACATGATATATTCTGATTAAACAATTTCGTGTAAGGTGTTTCTATGAAAAATAAAAAAGAAATTCAATACGTTCAAAAAGTAAAACAGCATATCATGCAAGCTCTTCCTCCTGAACAACTTGGAGGCTTATATCACAATATATCCTATCCTCATATTTGTAAGGAACTGAGATTTAATTTTATTGATGGTCAACCTCCTGCTAGATGTGACCTGAAAGGTGAGCTTTGTAACAGCAGACCACTTCCCTATCATCAATACGCCTGTCATTTAAATTCCTCGCAGGTTTTATGTATCAGCTTTTTCAAAAAGTTCTTTGAAGAAGCCTCCTATGAGGGTTTATTGCTTTCTATTCTGCGCACTGCCGGATTATCTATTCCAGAAAATGTTTGTATCGTAAATGCCTGTTTTGAATATGAACCATCACCAAAAGAACGAACTAACTTTGACTTCTATCTCGAACTATCTGATGGCAGGCATATTTCCTTTGAAATAAAGTACACAGAAACTGAATTTGGAAGTATACGTCCCTGTCCACAGGACAAAGAAAAATATGGACACAAGTGGCGGGAATGCTACCTTCCCCTAACACAAAATTGTCCTTACTTTAAAGAATCTTCCATATGCAGCCATCACTTCCAATGTGTCCAGTTTGGCAAGTTCAATCTTTCCTGCCCAGAATATCAGAACTGTTCTATTTTTGAATTTTATTCTCACTACCAAATTTCAAGAAATATTGTATTTTCCAAAAAACCAGAAGATATTGTCGTATTCCTGACACCAAGAGAAAATCACTCACTTGATCACGAACGTCAATACATCGACCTGTTTGCAAAAAAACATAACACTACAAATATTCTTAACCTTTACTGGGAAGATTTGCTGGAAAGAACATTGTCTGCAACACAGTCCTACCCCAAGTTATTCGATTACTTTCAACAGCTAAAGGAAAAGTATTTTTTATATAACGATCATATTGAACACTAATTGTTTATAGCAACTTAGTTATCTAATTTCTGAATAATCCATAAAAAATGAGGGAGAAAGTATGTTCTTTCTCCCTCATTTTTTCTTCATATCACACCTCATATTGCTTTCCCCCTCCAAATAACGATAGAGGGTAGACTTCTTTACTCCTGTCAGCTGCTCTATCTCCTTAATAGAGTACTGTCCTGTATGGTAGATTCCAATGGCTTTTCGGATGGTATCCTCCGGCACCTTGGGTCTGCCTCCCAGATGTCCTCTTGCCCTAGCAGAGTTTAAACCTTCCCTCGTCCGGTCAGCGATAACATCCCGTTCAAACTGTGCTATGGCACTCATCAGGGTAAACAATAACCTGCCTGTGCTGGAGCTGGTATCGATCTTCTCCTTCAGGGAGATCAGGTGAACTCCCTTCTTCTCAAACAACTCGGTCAGCTCCAATAGGTCTCTGGTACTCCTTCCCAGTCGGGAGAGAGATTCCACCACTACTGTATCCCCTTCTGTGAGCCTCTCCAGCATCTTCTTAAGCTCTGGTCTATCCTTTCTCGTACCAGTCATCTTCTCGTTATATAGCCGGTCTACGCCGTACCCTGTCAGGGCATCAATCTGTCTGTCCAGATTCTGCTGCTCGGTGGATACTCTGGCATAACCATAGGTCTGATTGCCCATCCTGTTCCCTTCCTTCTTCCCAAAAACGATCGTTTCTCATAATAATGTACGAAGTCCCAAAACCTGCATGATACACGGGTTTTGGGACTTTTTTCTTTCCAATTACTCGTCCCAAAATCAAGGTCTATTTACCCTTCCCTTTTTGGGACTTTCTGATCTTTCTTTCCACCTCGGTCAGGAACATTCCAAAACACTCCCTGCCTTTGGCTACTACGATCTCCTCGTCCTGCTGCTCACATTCCTCCAGCTCCACCCGATAGTCCCAGCAGTTGCTCCCACACCCTGTGCAGGTTTCATCCAGACCATCTTCCAGTGTTGCCAGCTGAAGCAAGCCGCAGACCAGACATTTTGCTGTGATCACAACCTGATATGCTTCCAGATCATACTCCTCAAGCAATGCTGCCTGTTCTTCTCTTCCTGTCTCTTTCAAATACTCTATTAACCATCTGAGTCTTTCATCCATACTTTTCCCCATTACGCACCTCTGAGCATATCTTCTTCAAGCAGAATGCTTTCGATCTCTTCCTCGTCTAAACCCTCTTCCCACAGTTCCAACAGCTCCTCAGTGGGAAAGTGGATTAGCTTAGCATACTCAAGCAGCTCCTTAAAATACTCACTCTGCTCTCTGGTATATACCTCTGGTTCATAATAATATCTTCGGTACAGCATGGAATAATAGGACAGATCATCTTCCTTCATCTCAAACTGGTTTACCTCAATATTTCCCTTTGGGCTGATCTTCCAGATAGTTCCTGCTTTTGGTTCTTCTTCTTCTGGGTATGTATCGATTCCTGCCCTTCTCATCGCTCTCTCTGCGATCTCCTTGGTGGAGGCATACAGGATAAACCCTTTCTCTTTAAAATGGTAGATGGCTAACGGGTTGTTGCCCTTGATTAAATAGAGATTGTTATTATCATCCAAAACACTGAAATTAAACATGTTGAACCCATTCCCTATAATATTGCCTAACTGCTTCATGGACTCCATATCGCATTTCTTTGACTGTTCCAGCAGCTGTACTGCAACATAACTGTCGGTTTCCACCTTGCTCTGTGGCAAATGGTACTCTTTTTTCAGTTCCATATCGTCATAGATGATACCATTGTGTGCCAGAGCAAAGCTGTTTTCCTTACAATGTCCCATGAATGGATGATTGTTTCTATTATTGTGGTAATTCCCCTGTGTGGTCAGTCTTGTATGACCCATCACTACTTTTACATCTTTTGGCATGTGCACCTGATACTCATGTGCCGCCTTGCTGCTTTTCTTGATAATGATTCTTCCATTATGATACCACGCATAACCGGTGGCATCGGTGCCTCTTTGCTCTCCTTCAATAGCAAGAGCCCGAATGATTCTTTTCCTTTGTTGGTAGGATAACCCACCCTTATAATCGATCAACCCAAATAAGCAACACATTAAAGCTCCTCCTCTCCTGTAACTGGTTCATTCACATAGAGAGAACGCTCCTTCAAATACTGTACCAGCTCTGCATTGTTCGATACTCTCTTTACAAACTCAATCCAGGACAGATCCTGCATCTCTTCTTCGGTCAGCTGAGCACAAACGGTACAGATCTCATTGACCATCTCCAGTGTTGCAATTAAGGTATTATACTTTAAGGTACCACGGAAGATTCTGAACTCAATCGTCTCCTTGTTCTCCAGATTAAGACTGACATATCTTCCATAATAACCCTTCTTGGCTTTTTGCAGAATATCACTGCCCTGCTTCTCCAATCCATAACGTCTTGCCCAGCGTTCCAGCTGTCCTTCGGTTCTTCGGCTAAAGCAGATCATCTCTCTCCAGAACTTCTCCAAAAAGAACAGGATGTTTGCAACGGTGGCTTCTACCTCGATTTCACCAAACCCCAGACTTTCCCTGTTAACATGTACATGAAGTCCGCAGGTATCGGTCATATGGCTTCTGTATCCCTGTTCCACTACCAGATGGCATACTTCTTTCCATGGCATATTCTCCTTGTGATACCTGAGTGTCATAGGGTGGGTGACAATCTCAAAGCCTTCATTCAGGCTCCCATCATGTTTGATATAGATTTGCTCCTCCTGATCATTAGCAAGCTCCAGAACCTCTTTTGCATCCTCCTGTGGGGATGAACTATGATAATCATCATGATCTACCTCCAGTTCTACCCCCATATAGCGGAGTCCCTTCCCATAAAAAACAGGTTCCGGTTTATAGCTATAGTCATGGATGATTTCTTTCTCCTGCTCCTTCTCGTAACACTCATCACAGTAAGGCCCGAACTCATCAATATATCTTGCCTCACTCTCTGTCAGCACTCTGCCACAGCGGAAACAACTGAGATACTCTCCATTATAATAACATTCCTCACACAGCGGAGTATCTTCATCTCCATCATTATGATCCTCCCAAAAACGCTCTCCACATCTGGTACAGACAAAGCTGTTTCTCTCCATACAGTCCCTGCATACCAGATCCCCTTCCACATCATACAGTGTCTCTGTCGGATGTCCACATCTGCTGCAATATGCTACTTCCTCTTTCATAATAACTCCCATCCTTAATACTCTTCCGCCAGCATCATCGTGCTGTGGTCTCCATCATCGATCACAAAGATCTTTCCTATATAGGTACTGGCACCCTTTGCTACAAAAGTCTCCTCATATGGGGGCACTTCCTGACGATGCTTTACAAACTGACTGCTCTTCTCCACCGTCAGTTCAAACACCTGAAGATAATCCTTCTGTACCTTCATGTTCTGAATTGCTCTCCACAAAATAAGCTGTAGCCTCGGGTCAACGTAGTTCTGCACCCCTCGGGTAATATACTTATCGTTATCAAACATCCTGATATAACAAGAAGAGGGTATTTCTACCCTCTTCTTTCTCCCTTTCTAATTAGCTTATCTCTCAAGTACTCTTTCGATATGAGATACAAGCTCTTTGTCTTTTTCTGTTTTCAAAAGATTTTTGGAAATACCCAGCTCTTTGATGCCTTTCATTTCTTTCAGGACAGAAAGATCCTCCACCCAGGTATCATCAAACTGGAACAGTTCCAGCTCCTTCATTCCCTGAATAAAGGAAATATCGGTTACCGGATTGCTGCTGATGGAAAGGTACTTCATATCCTTATGACCTGTAAGAGGACTCATGTCCTCAATCATATTGTTGCTCAGTTCCAGTACGGTAAGGGACATCTTTTCCAGCTCACTGATGTCAAAGATACTGTTGCCCTGCAGGCTCAGTTCGCGAAGCGACTTGATCTGAGAAATCTTCTGCAGATCCACTACACCCTGCTGGTTTCCAATATCCAGACGTTTGAGCTTCGGGAACTGATCTGCACTCAGACAGAGCTTATCAAAGCGTTTGGTCTTCAGGTATTCCAGATTCGGGAAGACAACCTCTGTTTCGGCTTTGTTCTCAATATGGTCAGCTTCCAGATAGCGAAGGTTTACGCAGTCCTTCAAGTCCTCCGGACGGGTCAGATGATTGACAAACAGGTAGGTGAGTCTTTCCTTTGTTTCTTTTGGTACCAGAGAAATGCTCTCTTCCTCAAAAGCTGTATCAATCAGGGTAAGTGAGTTAAGATTCGGGAATCTCTTCAGCTGCTCCAGACTGTTTTTGGATACTCCAGTCAGATACAAACTCTCCAGAGTATCCGATACCTTGTGCAGATAATTGCCCTTCTTATTACACATACCATACTGTGTAATTTTCAAAAAACGAAGATTGCGGAAGGTACCGATGTCAAACAGGTTATTATCTCTGAAGAGAGTAGATTCACACTTCATCACCCCGTCCATACCACGGTAGTACATGGTGATTCTACCCATCTCAATTTCCAGACCTTCTACCCGATCGGACTCCTCCTGAAGGTATGCACGGTGCTTTCCTGCCACCTTCCTGAGTGTATCTCTCATTTCGTTATTTCTATAACCTACCAACATTTCTCATTTCCTTTCTTACTTAAAAACTCATGCCTCTTATCTTTTGTCGTTCGCATATTTTCTACATAATGAAATCTCCTCCCTTTGCTGTGATTTCATTTTCAGTAAAGGGAGGGAATCCTCTGAACTTTAGAGATTTTTTCCAGTTTTTATGAAAGGAAATCTGCACTCCGCTTATGGGAAATCCCAAAACGCCTAATACGCCTTACATCCATGCTTCTCCAGAAGCTGATGATAGATGGTTTCTTTCTCTTTATTTAGGTTAATCCGCTTATTTGAATAGTCAATCACGAACAGTCCGGTCTTTTCCAGAGCATTCAAAATGACGTAGCGGTAACTTTTCACGCTCTCCGACTTGATAGGTGCAAACTCCTTCATAATGATTTTTTCGTCCTCCTGCATTTTCTGGTCGTGTGCTGATTTTCCAATCTGCTTCTCTTTATAATGCAGCCATTCCAGAGTGCGGACTCTATCATCAATCTGACCGCAGCTGTACATCGTCATCAGGTAGACCATGAACTCGTCAAGGGTAATTCCGTTTGGCTTCATTCCGTTTCGTTCATCTGCCTGATTCACCCGTTCGATCACAGCAATGGTAGCCATCAGAGGACGGATGTTGTATCCCTTCCACTCCGGATCATAGACATCCTCTCTTGTCCGAGGATACTTCCAGTCGGTCAATGCCTGAATCATCATCTCCTCATCGGTGATTTTACCTTCCAGAAACTGATGTCCCCGTTCGGTGATCATCAGCTTCCTGTTGTCCTCAAAGTCGATCTTCACCAGTCCCAGCTTGGTCAGAAACTGCACATAGGCACGGATGGGAGAATTGACCGGATACAGCTCTTCGATCCATTTCATGACCTGCTCCTCGGTTGCATTGCCGCTCTTCAAAAGGGCTCTCTGCTCTTCGGAAAGGCGGTTGTACTCCGGACTGACGATCCCTCTTTGAATGAGGTTTGCAAAGTACCTCTTCTTCGTCTCCTTGTCCCACCGCTTTCCTTCCAGCTTCTGGATGCAGTCGAGCATATCTGCCGCACAGTCCATATTCTTCATACCTGTTACCAAAATCCAACATTTCTTTAAAAGCAAAGTATCCATACTTTATTGCCTCCTTCATGATATTTTTATTTGAGATGAAATCTTACTTTTGATCTTCCTATCTCTACTTTAGATAAGGAGGAATCTTCTGAAAGCATGGCAGCATTTTTCCAAAGGAATCACAAAAAAAAAATAGGGCTCCCATCATGGAAGCCTAGCATTTATTCTAAAAATCCAATCCAAGCATTGATATTTCCCATAATTAATTCACCAGTTTCTAAATCATCACAAAGAGAATTTTATAGTTAATAATACACAAAAACATAACATTTTTTTAAATTTATCAAGAAAATTTCTAATTGTTTTTATTAATCGCTCAGAAATTAGTAATGAAAGTTTTCTATCGATTTTCGCAGACCTCCTGTGATTATCCATAAAACAAGTATTCTAATTTTATCAATTTTTTTTACCACAAAATAACAACTAGTAAGATCACTCGATTTATTTCCAATATTATTTTTGTTTTTTTAATCATTTTGTGTATCTTGTATAAATTGTGTAAAATAACCAAGCAAGTAGACAAGAGAAAAAGTCATTGTTATAATGTGCTCGTAAAACAGATATTGTGTCGAAGATTATCAAAACAATATTCTGATACTTCAGTAAAAAGAAAGAAGGACTTATCATGAAACATGGCAAACTCTCTCGTCTGCTGGCTTTGGTACTTAGCTGTATGATGCTTTTGTCTGCCTGTGGTCAGCCTTCCAATGAAAGCACATCATCGGAAGCCCCATCCACCTCTACAGAACAATCTGCAGAAACAGAAAAACCAGCAGAAGACAAAAAATCAGAAGAAAATAAAGATGCTTCTGAAGCTACCACATATAAAACAGAGTTAAACGTTGCTATGACAGCAAACCCACCTACTTTGGATGTACATGGCGTCAACTCCAATATTGTTGGTGGAATTGGAACACATATCTATGAACCATTGTTCGCAATGAACCAGAACTACGAGCCAGCTGCAGTTCTTGCTGATTCTTATACTGTCAGCGAAGACGGCAAAGTATATACTATTAAACTTCGTCAGGGAGTTAAATTCCATAATGGTCAGGAAATGGTTGCTGATGACGTTGTTGCTTCCATGTCTCGCTGGCTGGAACTCTCCGGCAAAGCAAAAGCTCTGTTGGATGGAACCGTTTTCGAAAAAGTAGATGACTATACTGTGACCATGACCCTTCCTGAGGCATATGCTGATGTCATGACTGTACTGGCTGCTTCTATTCAGTTCCCTGCAATTTATCCAAAATCTGTTATCGATAATGCAAGCGCAGAGGGCATCACAGAATATATCGGAACCGGCCCATACAAACTGGCTGAATGGAAACAGGATCAGTATGTTCATCTGACCAAATTTGAAGAGTACACCCAGCCTGCAGGAGAATCTTCCGGTTTTACTGGTGAAAAACTGGCTGCCACTCCAGATATCTTCTTCCGCGTTGTAACAGACGACTCTACTCGTGTTGCTGGTTTACAGACAGGTCAGTATGATATCGCAGAAGAAATGCCACAGGAACGTTATCAGGAACTTGCAGGCGACAGCAATTTGGCTTTCTCTGTTAAAACCACAGGTACTCTGAACCTGTTCTTTAATACAACTAATGGAATTATGGCAAACCAGGATATGCGTCAGGCTATTATGGCTTGTTTGAATTGCGATGATATCATGCTCGCAAGCTATGGTGATCCAAGCCTGTATATCCTGAATCCAGGATGGTGCAACCCGGATGATGCAATGTGGGGAAGCGATGCGGGTTCTGAATATTACAACCAGAACAATATCGAAAAAGCAAAAGAACTTCTGAAAAAAGCTGGATATAACAACGAAGAAATTGTTCTTGTTACAACCCCTGACTACGGTGAAATGTACAATGCAACATTGGTTGTTCAGGCAGAACTGATGGAAGCTGGCATCAATGCTGTTGTTGAAAGCTATGACTTTGCTACCTTCATGGAGCATCGTGCAAATCCAGATCAGTTCTCTTTGTACATCACCAGCAACCGTTACAACCTCAGCCCTGTTCAGCTCTCCGTTCTTACTAAAGACTGGGCTGGTCTGGATCGTCCAGAAGTCGATGAAGGTATTGTTGCAATTCGTACAGCTGCTTCTTCCGAAGAGTCTTCTGCAAAATGGGATGAACTTCAGAGCTTCCTGTATGAATATGGAGCTGCAAGTGTTCTTGGTCACTATAGCGGCCTGATGGCAACCTCTGCAGATGTGGAAGGATTTAACTATTTCGACTTCCCACTTTATTGGAATGTAAAAGTTCCTGCATAACGCTATTGTTCATGGACAGGTGGTGGGATTTCCCATCACCTGTTTTTCTTTCGTAATCTATCTACAAGAAAGGGAAGATTTATGATTTCTTATATTTTGAAACGTATCCTTTCATTGATTCCTACCCTATTTGTTGTTTCAATTGTTGTATTTTTGGTTGTGTATATGATTCCGGGAGGTCCTGCTACCGCTCTTTTAGGAATGGAAGCTACTCCTGAATCAATTGAAGCACTTAATACTGAACTTGGATTCAATCGTCCGTTTTTTGTTCAGTATGCAGATTGGTTTTCCAATGTTCTTCAGGGAGACTGGGGACAATCCTACTTTTTGCAGACCTCTGTTCTGGATGCTATTGGTGAATATTTTGGTCCAACACTCAGTCTTGCTATCTTGGCTCAGTTGATTTCTCTGATTATTTCTGTTCCGCTGGGAATTCTTGCTGCCTATAGACGTGGCAGTATCGTAGATGTTACCACCGTATCTGCTTCTCTTCTTGGAATTGCTGTTCCTGGATTTCTTCTCAGTATGTTCCTTATGCTCTTTTTCGGTGTTTACCTCAAATGGTTCCCTGTTGCCGGCTATGTTGCCTTGCAGGAAGGTCTGGCAGAGCACCTGCGGTATTTGATTCTGCCTGCACTTTCTCTTGGCTTGGTTCAAGCAGCATATATCACCCGTATGTCTCGTTCTTCTATGCTGGATGTTTTATACATGAACTATATCCGTACCGCACGCGCTAAGGGATTAAAGGAAGCCTCTGTTGTTTTAGTTTACGGATTAAAAAATGCCGCCCCAACTATTTTAACTGTTATTGGTCAGTCCTTTGGCGGTCTGGTAACCGGAACCATTGTAACAGAAACTTTGTTTAATATTCCCGGGCTGGGTATGTTGACCATGACATCCATTACCCGTCGAGATGTCTTTGTTATCCAGGGAGTGGTACTGTTTGTTACCTTGATTTATGTTCTGGTTAACCTTGTTGTGGATATTCTATATGGTTTTGTAGATCCACGTATCCAGTTAGGTCGTAAGTAAGGAGGAAAAATTATGTCAACCCCAAACACCTCTGCTCTTTCTCAGGCTAGCCAATCTATCCGCAAAGAGCAGCAACAAATTCAGAGGGAACGTATCCTTTCTAATCCCAGTTTGATGATTGGTGCTGTCATCTTTCTTCTGATTGTTTTAGCTGCACTGATTATTCCTTCTGTCAGTTCTATCGACCCTAATGCGATGGTTGTTATTGATCGTCTGAAACCACCCAGTCTTGCCCATCCTTTTGGCACAGATGAGTTTGGACGCGACCTCATGATTCGTATCTTATATGGTGCCCGCGTTTCTCTCGGTGTCGGATGCTCAGTCGCTCTTCTTTCCTGTTTATTTGGCACAATCATCGGAATCTATGCCAGCTATTTTAAACTGCTGGATCATATTTTAATGCGTATTTGTGAGGGCCTGATTGCTATTCCTGGTGTTCTGCTCGCTATCGCACTGATGGCTGCTCTTGGAGCAAGCAGCATCAATGTTATTATCGCACTAACAATCGTTTACACCCCAAGCGTTGCCCGTATTGTCCGTGGAAGTGCACTGGTTACACGGGAACAGACCTTCGTGGAAGCCGCTAAGGTGCAGGGAGCAAGCAGTGCCCGCATTCTCTGGAAATTAATCCTTCCAAATGTTATTTCTCCTCTGACTGTTCAGGCTTCTTTTATTTTTGCTCAGGCAATTATTTCGGAGGCTTCCCTGAGTTTTTTAGGCGCTGGTATTCCTGCACCTGCTGCAAGCTGGGGAAATATCCTGCAAGGAAGCAAACAGGTGCTGCAAAAAGCTCCCTGGACTGTCATTTTCCCTGGTTTAGCTGTTGTTCTCTGTGTTCTTAGTCTGAATCTTTTTGGTGATGGTCTGAGAGACTATTTAGATCCTCGTACCGCAAGGAGGAAAAAATAAAAATGAATACAAACGACAAATTTAAATCATTGGAACCGTTGCTGGAAATCAAAAATCTGAAGGTTCAATTTCCTTCCCGAAAGAAAATGCTGACAGCCGTAGATGGTGTAAACCTGACCATCAAACCCGGAGAAATTGTTGGTGTCGTCGGTGAATCCGGTTCCGGAAAAAGTGTTATGTCTCAGTCGATTCTGCGCCTTCGAGAATATGATTCTGCCGTAAAATATGAAGGAGAAATTCTTTTTGAAGGAAAAAATATCCTGCAGCTTAGCCAGTCTGAAATGCGGACAATTCGTGGTAACCGCATCAGTGTTATCTTCCAAGATCCAATGACCTCTCTCAGCCCTGTACATACTGTGGGAAAACAGCTTTCCGAAGTTTTAATTCTGCACAAAAAAATGAGCAAACAGCAAGCAAAAGAACGCTGTCTGGAATTACTGAGTTTGACCGGTATTCCTAATCCGGAAAACTGTTTTAAAAAGTATCCTTATGAACTTTCCGGCGGTATGCAGCAGCGTGTTATGATTGCAATGGCTCTTGCCTGTGAACCAAAGCTGTTAATCGCAGACGAGCCAACAACCGCATTGGATGTGACGATTCAGGAACAGATTTTAAATTTGATTTCTGAATTAAATGAAAAACTTGGAATGTCCGTTCTTTTTATTACCCATGACCTTGGTGCAATGGCTCAGTTATGCCACAGTGTCCGTGTTATGTATCTTGGCAATCTGGTTGAAGAAGCAGAAACTCAGACATTGTTCGAACATCCTCTTCATCCGTATACTCAAGGATTGCTCAGTTGCATTCCTCGCCTGGATTCTGAGCGCGGACGGCCTCTTCATGTTATTTCTGGTGTTGTACCGCCATTATCTGCTGTTCCAGAAGGCTGTCATTTCTGTACACGTTGTCCTTATGCAGACGATGTATGTCGCACACAAAATCCACCATCGGTTGAAGCAGAAGCAAACCATTTTGTAAAATGCTGGAATTATATTTCCAGAGAGGAGGTAAAATAAGATGAATACACCTCTTTTAGAGATTAAACATCTGCAGAAACGCTACCCAATCTATGGACCTCTTGGAAAGTTGTTTCCTCCTAAAACTCATATGAAAGCGGTTGCTGATGTTTCCCTGAATTTATATGAAGGGGAAACTTACGGTCTGGTTGGTGAATCTGGCTGTGGAAAAAGCACTACCGGGCGTTCCATCCTCGGACTTGTAAAACCGGACTCCGGTGAAATACTCTATCGTGGAAAAGATCTTACCAAACTCAGCGACAAAGAATTTCGCCCACTTCGTCGGGATCTTCAGATGGTATTTCAGGACACACTCTCTTCTCTAAACCCTCGCTCCAGAATTGGTGCATTATTAGAAGAACCTCTAATTGTTCAGGGTATGGGCAATCCAGAAGAACGTCGTCAAAAGGTACTGGAAATTTTGAAAATGGTCGGTCTTGCGGAGGATCACTATTTCCGTTATCCCCATGAACTTTCCGGCGGACAGGTTCAGCGTCTTGGTATTGCTCGCGCGCTTATCATCAATCCTAAACTGATTGTGTGTGACGAACCTGTTTCTGCACTGGATGTATCAATTCAGTCACAAATTTTAAATACCCTCACTACTCTTCAGAAAGAGATGAACGTTGCCCTGCTGTTTATCTCCCATGATATTGGTGTTGTTCGTTATATCTCAGATCGTATCGGCGTTATGTATCTGGGAACACTGGTAGAGGAAAGCAGTACTGACGAATTATTCGCCAACACACTGCATCCATACACCAAAGCCCTTTTTTCTTCTATTCCTGATTTCAAGAAAAAAGAGAAAAAAGTTTCCTTATCCGGTGAACTTCCGCAATACACTGATGAATTTAAGGGTTGTGTGTTTCATACTCGCTGCCCTCATGCCTGCGACCGCTGCCGCGAAATTGCACCTGTTCTCACCGAAGTTTGTCCAGGTCATAAGGTTGCCTGTCATCTTATCAATCAATAAATATTGTTTATGCTAAAATATCATTAACCTATATCGCAGTAAAAAAGGAGTCTTTAACAAGACTCCTTTTTTACCCTCATCTATATTACATCTGTACAAGCTCTGCAAGTTCTCCCATATCCCCTTCCCGCAGCCAGCGGTCAAAGCCTTCCATTGGGATGAGATAATCCTTACCAATTTTCAGTACCGGAAATCTCTTGCTTTTAATAAGCTCATATGTCTGGTTTTTTCCGATTCCCAACATCTCTTTAATTTCTTTTACTTTATAGCATCTGCGTGTCATAATGATTCCTCGCTTTCTTTGCAACAAGTTAAATTTGTTTATCATTGAAAGAAAGGAATCTTTCTACCTATCAATAGGACATAAAAATTCCTATTTTTTCCTTATATAAATCTTGCTTTTTCCTCATGATTTTGGAACAATACCTTGGATATTGTACCTTTCATATTTCATTCCTAAACATGAGAAGCTATTCTCGAAATTCCTCTTCACAAGGCTTTCATTTCTTATATTTTATGATACACTAAAAGTACCAAAATCTTTTTCTATCTGCTATGAAACGTAAAGGAGAGCTCTAATATGGATTCTGAAAGAACTTTTTGGAGTAAAAAACTAAAAGAAATACGAAGCAAAAAACACCTTACCCAGCAGCCGCTTGCTGACTCTTTGGGGATATCTACAAAAACGCTCTCCCACTATGAGCACACTGGAAAGATTCGTCCTTCTATCAAGGAGAAACTTGAAGAAATGTTTCCTGATGAACTTTCTGATAAACAGCAATACATCCTCAATGACAGTCAATTGTTCGACACTTTTTATAATAGATTGCATGAAATTTTTTACTCTGATCAGACATCCCCGTCTACATATACCCCGGAAACAATCTTTTTGCGGGTAGTCTCTCTCTATTTTTCTACTCGGGACTGGAAAAATAATGAGGATATTTTCTTTGGTGAAAAGATCCTCGCTGGTTTTTGCGTGACTCTTTTTAAAACTGACATGAATACAATACTGTCTGCCATTTTTCCTTTCACTGCTAATAAAGCATCAAAAAAGTATAATAAAATCTCTATAGCATCTTACGATCAAAGAACTCTGTATTGCTTGCAAAACGCTGTATTCCTTCTAACAAACAGCTTCTATTTTCAATATCGCAGGGTTCAACTAAAAAAGTCTCTCAATACAAACTTTGATTATTACGAGAATTCTACTCCACACTACTCTCCTGATATTCCTTCTATCCTTTACCATCTTCGAAACATAAATCGATATTCTCTCGATGATGTTTCTGCGATGATACAGTCCTTCCGTAAAGATTTGACTAATAGGATTAAGGAGCTTTCCAATCTGAGACAAACCAAGGACGTTCAAGATGAAAAAGAACAATTAGAATACATACTTTCCAGCCTAAAAACCAGTTCCCAAAGTCTCAAAAACTATGAAAGTGGAAAGACATCTCCTTCCATTCCCCTTTTGGAAATGCTCGCTTGGATTTATGGTTTCAGAGATCTCTCAAAATTGATGCGTTGTGATATTGAAGTGGGATGCTCGTCAAATCCACCTCACTTTACAACTGATCCTAAATTACCTTCCAAAACACCATATTCCTATCTTGCTAATGCTTATATCTTTTTGTCCATTTTACATCTTCAATTTAACCACTACCATGTCCCTTATTCTTCATTACCTTGTGAATTTAAACTTAAACCTCTCTATCAAAAAGATAGTGAGAATGCTATTTCATCTGAGACTACCATCAATACATCTAATAATTTTATCCCAGGAAGCGATTTCTATAAAACATTAAATGAAGAGTCGACTAATTTAGGAATATTTGGAGATGTAGACGATGATGATCGTTCTTATTCATGGACAATCCGTGAACTATCTGCTGTATCTGGTGTTCCACTATCCACTTTACAGCGATATTATAAATTCACCTCTCCTGTTCAACCAACTATCCAAAAAGTTTTACAAGTTAGAAATACACTAATAAAAAATCCTCCTTCAGAGCCCTTTTTACAGAAATACAAACCGTTCTTTTTCCGTTTAGATAAACTTTTTCACTCACAGATTGAAAAGGGAAATTCTAAATTTCAAGAATTCTTTCTCTTTCTACAATACTCCCTATATTTATTCTCTAATGACTTAGATGACAATCTACTGAATGATCTTCTTGATTCTTTCGCTCATACAGCATATCTTGCCTATTATCTACCTAACTATGATGGTATCTACTCTTTAAACTTATATATTGAGGTGAAAAAAACAGAGTCTGAAGCTAAGGAGGATAATACAAAATCATATCAAGATGCTTCTATTGACGTCATGGCAAAAAAGATTGCAGAAATACTGATTCAATCTTCCTATCTTGACAAGTATCTCGAGTCTTACCATATTCCTGAGAGTTCAAAATCCTCTGATTCAACCGACAGCAATGCTGATATGAATCGAAAGAAAGAATTAATGATGGATGATATTATTACCAGTATTACAGACTCCTATAAAAATGCTGCAGAATTTCAAAATTTTCTTAATCAGAATCCGGCTGATTCTACAGACCCATTGAATTTGGGTGATATTCCAGGTTTACCAGATGATGATGATACATTTGAGACATCGGATGAGGATTTGGAAGAGCTAGATCGCTTATATCAGAGCATTAGCTAAAGAAGATATAGCGGCAGATTGTCATACAATGTTAAATAAGAAAAATTAAACGTTGTAGCAAATTGCATAAATATTCAAAACAATCGCATTATTCTATCGCATTATTATAAAATCTGTAATTATGCTATATTTCTTGAATTAGGCATATTTACTATTTCTTATGTCTATCACAATCATTTTATTAGCTATTGTAAATATATAATATTTTATTTACATAATAAGTGGTCTATAAAAATTCCAGAATTTATAGGATCAATTTGATAAAATCGATGCTATAAACCATATTTTATTTATTTCCTTATTATCGGAAGTTTATGCTGGTCATTATTGAATTTTGATTATTTATGCTTCTTATTCATAAATATCATTTATATGTACATATGTGCATATAATATTTCTAATAAAATCTCCTTGATAGAACTTCTTCTACACTAAGGGGATTTTAAATGCTAATATATTAGATTACTTCTTCTCACGAATGGCTTTGTCCATTTCCTCAATCAGCTCTTTATGGTTCGGATCAAGAAGATGAGTGTAGACACCGGAGGTAACTGATGTATTGCTGTGACCCATCGCTTTGCTGATATCATACAGCTGTCCACCCAACGAATTGGCGATCGTCGCAAATGTGTGGCGAAGCCCATGCAGAGTGATCTTGGGCAGGTCATTATCTTCGATAAACTTGGTAAACAGTTCGGAGATATAGTTTGGACGATACTTTCTTCCATCAGCCATTACCACAACCAGATCATCCTCCGGTTCAATACCTGCCAGTTCCCTGAGCTTCTCCTGCCGTTCCTTTTCCCTCTTCAAGCATTCCATGACGCTTTCTGGGATATACAGCTCACGGATGGAAGAAAAGGACTTGGTAGTCTTTTCGATCCTCTGACTGCCAGCCATGGTGATCGCCTGATCGATGGTCAGTGTACTTTTCTCAAAGTCTACGTTCTTCCACTGCAAGCCGCAGATTTCCTCACGGCGCAACCCCAGAAATGCAGCCAACACAACAATGAGTTCCAGCCGATCCCCTCTCACCTTTTCCAGCAATGTTTTCAACTGCTCAACGCTATAAAATTGAATCTTTGCTTTCGTGTTCTTTGGCGGCTTCACATGGTCACAGGGATTCCGTACCATCATTTCCTGCTGCACTGCCATCTTAAATGCTGCCTTGAGCAGGTCATGGTGTTTTCTCAGGGTGTTCTGGCTGAGCTTCCCTTCGTTTGTCTTGTCCGTATAATACGCCTGAATCTGCATCGGTTTCAGTTCCTGCAGTGGGTACTTTCCTAAAGCCGGATAGATATGATTTTTAAGGATTTGCTCATAGCCATAGATTGTGGTCTTTTCACTGCTGGGACGGATATTCTCAATATACTGACTCAAGTAGTCCTGAACCGTCATTTTCGATGGTTGAATAACCGTACCGTTAATATTGTCATTCTGAAACTGGTTCCTCGCCCTGATTGCTTCTTCCTTTGTAGAAAAAGTCTTATATTTCTTCTTCCGTTTTCCTGCCTCATCTTTTCCATAGTCAAAGCAGACATAATACTTTTTCTTCTCATCATCGTAGGAAATGTTCTTTTCGTTCTTCAGTGCCTTTCTAGCCATTATGCTGCACCCCTTTTTTACTCTTCCTGGCTTCGCTCACCCTGATATATTATAAATATATCAGGGCACTCCAAAGTCTACCTTTTCATTCTATATTATCAGTTCATAATATGTCTACCTTTTATCGTCAGTATACCATATCTTCCCCTAAATGTCTACCCATCGTGTCTACCCATTGTGTAGGTCAATTTCTATATACACTATATGTAGTATATAATTGCATAAAAATAGGACTATGCCTACAAGATATAGTCCTAAAATTGGTGGAGGCGAGGGGAATTGAACCCCTGTCCGAAAATCCATCCATACATCTTTCTCCGAGCGCAGTTTACCGTTTTCGCCTTACGGCAGTTTTCCTTCCAAGCACACCGGCAAACTGGCGCACTTGGTCGGTAGACTCTGATTCATCGGCAGTACGAGACGCTCCTGCCTGACGTTCACCACTTCATGATGCCCGAACTAAAGCCGTGGTCCTCCCCAGCCGGACAGCTGCTTTAAATTAAGCAGCTACCGCCATTTCGTTGTTGAAATTTACGGTTGTAACGTTATTTTTAGCGTTTATATTTAATAAACATGGACTTTTATAGAGGTGTCCGCCTCTGCTCGCTTGACATACTTCAAAATCCCCGTCGAAAGCCTGTACGCCCCCGTATTGACAGAGCAAAAACTTAACGAATTCGCTCTTTCATAGCGCGATCAATGGTGCGTCTTGCGTCTCGCTTTGCCATGTCATTTCGCTTATCGTAAAGTTTTTTACCTTTGCACAATCCAAGTTCAACCTTCACTCTGGAATTTTTAAAGTACAGAGAAAGCGGAACTAAAGTCAAACCTTCCTGCTTGAGTGTTCCATAGAGTTTCAGGATTTCCTTTTTGTGCATTAAAAGTTTTCTTGGACGGATTGGATCTTTATTAAAGATATTTCCCTTTTCGTAAGGGGAAATATGCATCTGTTTAATAAAGAGCTCTCCGTTCTGGATGTCACACCAGCTATCCTTAAGGTTTACCTGCCCCAAACGAAGCGATTTTACCTCGGTTCCAAACAGCTCGATGCCTGCTTCATAGGTTTCTTCCACAAAATAATCGTGTCTTGCCTTGCGGTTTACTGCAATTGTTTTTGTTCCCGGCTGTCTCACTGGTGCCACCTCCTTATCTTTCATATTATATCCTACATACAAAAAAATTGCAAGTCTTCTCTTGTCGAGCCAGTTGCTTTCTTTTGTTAAATTTCTTCCCGTCTTACACTGTAAAGAAGATGTTTTACCGGTCCATTATAGTAGGTTGCCATAAATTCTTTTTCTGGCTTCATGCCTACCCGCTTTGCTACCTGCTGTGAAGCAAAATTATCTTCCTTAATAATGGAACAGATCCAATCTGCATTCAGAACAGAAAAAGCGTAATTCCGGCAAGCAATTGCTGCTTCACTGGCATAGCCTTTATGCCAATGCCAATATTTCAGCAGATAGCCGATTTCCAGTACCTTTTCTCCCTCACACTCCTGCCAGGTAATCCCTGCCTGACCGACCATCTCTCCGCTTTTCTTTTCTACCATTGCCCAAAGACCAAATCCGAACTGCTCATACCGATTCAGCTGGCGTTCCAACCATACTTTTGCATCTTCCTCGGTAAAATTATGTTCATAGGCATACATTACTTTTGGATCAAACAGCATTTCTTTGAGATCGTTTAAATCAGACCACTCCATCTGCCGAAGGATCAGACGCTCAGTTTCTATAATAGATTTCATACTTTCTCTCCTTAATTTACAGCAAAAATTTTATCTTTACGGCTATTGTTCATATTCCCTTGTAAATCTTGCTAAAATCAACTATACTGATCTTGCCCAAAGAAAAGCGGCAAAACAATTGGGCTGCCGCCCATCAGAAAAAACACAGTCCGGTTGGTAGTCCGGACACAGCAGCGTTTTCTCTGCTGTCAGTAACCTGCCTCCTAAGGTTGTCCGTCTGCATGGAACTTCATTTTAGGAGGAACCAATATGGACAAAATTTCCTGCAGCTTCACTGTATTTTTCGAAGATCCCTTTTGGGTCGGTGTATTCGAACGGAGGACTCCCTACAAAGGAGAAGACCTCTTGACTGCTGCCAAAATCACCTTTGGTGCGCAGCCATCCGACCCACAGGTCTATGATTATCTTCTGGAAAACTACCGGAATCTGAAATTTAGTCCGCCTGTCAGTGCCAAACGACAGCAGCACGCCAAAAATCCCAAACGAATTCAGCGGGAAACCCACCGCGCTGTTTCAGCAAACGGCACTGGCACCAAGTCACAGCAGGCCCTTTCCAAAATGCGGGAAGAAAACCATCTCGCCGCTGTCAAGCGAAAACGGGAACGCCGCCGTCTGGAAAAGGAAAAATATCGAAAATAGTCCACCTGCGCTAAACAAAAAGAGGGTCTTTCCAGACCCTCTTTTTTCTATTTCAAGGTTTCTCCGATTACGCGGAATACGTTATCGTACGCGATCTTATCCAGCTGACTTTCGGTAAAGCCTTCTTTGTGCAGGCGCTCCATCAGCCATACCATCTTATCCACCGAGTCGATTTCCAGATCTCCGCTGATTCCGTCAAGGTCACCGCCCAGTGCCATACATTCGATACCGCCGACCTGATAGATATGTTTCATGTGGCGAACCATATCGTCGATTCGGCTTTCACGGGACTGAATGTCTGGTGAGAGGAAGCGAGGGCTGAAGTTAAGTCCCATTGCACCGCCTGCTTCAGACAGAGCACGAATCATGTCATCGGTCATGTTTCTGGAATGTGGTGTCATTGCACGGGAGTTGGAGTGAGATGCAACAAATGGTTTATGATTTTCCTTACAGATGCGGACAACATCCCAGAAGCCGCCATCCGACAGATGGGAAACGTCCACAATAACACCCATACGGTTCATAGCATCGATCATTTCCATACCAAATGGTTTGAGTCCCAAAGACATCTTTTGAGGATCAAACGAGTTTGGATAACCCAGGCAGTTTTCTTCATTCCATGTAATGGAAATCAGACGGATGCCCATTTTGTACATTTTTTCTAAGCCCTCAAGGCTGCCGTTGATTCCATTGCCATCTTCTGCTGTCAGGAAGCAGGAAATCTTACCTTCTTTTTCGTTGCGCAGAAGATCCTCTTTATTTCCGGCAAATGCCGCTACATCGCTGTATTTTTTGAGGTTCTCATAGAAGCAGGTAGAAAGTGCATCCATAAAATCAGCATCGCTTGGTTTTGTAAGGCCTTTGTCCAGAAAATGTTTTTCCGGCATCAGGCACATTGCGTAAAACTGCGCAGAAAATCCAATCGATTTTAAACGCTTAAAGTCTACTGCCTTGTTGTTTTCATTCAGATCAATTTTTTCTCCATAGGCGGTACCCAGCAGGGTATCACAATGCATGTCAATAAATTTCAAGTTGTTTCCCTCCAAAAATATTTATTCAAACACAGATTAATCTGTGTTTTGTTACATGAATTACCGTTTCCCTTTTTCTTATGTTTCTTCGCTCAAATCCATTTCACGAATCTTCTGTTTTAATGGAAGAATATTGGCTGCCGAAACACTGATATGATCCACTCCGGTACGAAGGAACCATTCTGTCAATTTTGGATCTCCTGCCATGTCTCCGCTTACCGTAACCTTAATTCCCTCCTGATGCGCATTTTGGGTGACCATTTCGATCATCCTCAAAACCGCCGGATGACGAGTATTATAGTAATCGTTGACCCTCGGGTTCTGGCGGTCAACTGCCAGTGCATACTGAATCAGGTCGTTGGTATCGACATGGAAAAAGTCTACCTTTTTAGCAAGTTCCCGACTCAAGATAACAGACGCTGGTGTTTCGATAATCAGCCCAATCTTGACATCCGGATTAAATTCCTTTTTCGCTTCCTTCAGCTGTGCCTTTACCTGTTTAACATAGCCTAAAATTTCTTCGAGTGTCTCTACACTGTCCACCATCGGGAACTGGATTCCCACCGGTCCATAACAGGCAGCACGATAAATGGCACGAAGCTGGGTACAGAACATTTCCGGCATCGCAAGACAGATTCGGATAGAACGGAATCCCAGTGCCGGGTTTGCGTCCGGATGTCGACGGGACAGATCGATCATCTTCCTTGCACCAAAATCAAGTGTACGGATTATCGTTATCCTTCCGTCCATTCGACGAATCACTTCACGATATGCGTTGATTTGTTCCTCTTCACTTGGCAGATCATCACGTTTGAGATATAAGAATTCGCTTCGCATCAGACCAATTCCGGCAGCATCACTGCGCAGTACCTGTTCGATATCCAAAGGTTCTGTAATATTCGCAAAAATATCCAGTTCTCTTCCATCGATTGTACGGCTTTCTTTTCCGATCAGGTAGGAAAGACCCTTCCGTTTTTCTTCTTCCCGACGTTTTTTCTCCTTCAGGCGGTTGAGTGTATCCTCATCCGGATCGATATAAAGGTGTCCGGAATAGCTGTCTACCGCAGCAAGGTGTCCCTGATATTCTTTCTTAACATCCATACCCACCCTTAAAATGGTTGGGATGTTTCGGTCTTTGATGATGATTGCGCTGTGAGAAGTCTCTGCGCCAAACTGCATAACGATTGCCAGAACCTTATCCCGCGGAATCTGCATGACTTCACTGGGCACCAGTTCATCCGCTACCAGAATAGACGGCTGCGAAGGTTGAAAATGTTTTGTTTCCCCATAGGTTAAGATGGTAAGCAGCCGCTGAGAGATATCCCGGATATCTGCCGCACGCTGCTTTAAATAGGGGTCTTCGATGCTGGAAAAAAGTTCGCAGAAGGTGTTAGCTGCCTGATTTACTGCATATTCTGCATTGACATGCTGATTTTGAATGACATCCAGAACATACCCGTTAAAGTCCATATCCTCCAGCAGCATGTGATGCGCCTGAAAGATCGCTGCATTTTCCTGAGAAACTTCCCGCAGAGCTGTCTGGTGCAAAATATGAACCTGGCGAACTGCCTGTTCTTTCGCTTCACGAAAACGCATCATTTCTCTGGTGATGTCCTCAACCTGTTCCTTATGAACCTTGAATATCTGTCTCTCATAAAAAACCAACTGACCAATTACAATATCAGCAAAAACTCCAATTCCCTGAGCAGTCAACATTCCTTCTTTTCCCCCCTTTTTTCTCCTCGAATTCTGTCAAATCTTCGATCCTGCCATGCTCTTATTAAACATCTTTTCCGAAAAAGGTGCAAGAGCTTCTCATGTTTTTCATAAATTTAAGATAAATTTTTCTTTTTTAATTATCTATTTTTACAGAAATTCCAGAATTCTTTTCACCGTTTTTTCTTTTTCTGTTCATAACATAAAAATAGAGGTTCCTGCCGCGTTAGCTATTGACAACTTTTTCCTTGACGAGTAAAATGTAAGCGTAGGCTAACTTATTAAAAATCCCATGTTTATGCTGTTATTTTTCATTTTAAACGCATAAACATTCATTTCATGGAGGCAGTGCTATGACATTAGATCACTTAAAACCAGGAGAAGGCGGCACCATCACCGTTGTTGGTGGTCAGGGCGCTTTGCGCAGAAGACTTCTGGACATGGGGCTTACCCCAAAAACAAAAATTCAGGTTCGAAAGGTCGCTCCGATGGGAGATCCAATCGAACTTTTCCTTCGCGGATATGTTTTGACCATCCGTGCAGAGGATGCATCCAACATTGAAATTGAGGAGGTAACACGATGAGCCACTTGATCGCGCTTGCCGGCAATCAGAACTGTGGAAAAACCACCCTGTTCAATGCTTTGACTGGAAGTAACCAGCATGTTGGAAACTTCCCGGGTGTTACCGTCGAGAAAAAAGAGGGCAGCATCAAAAAGTACAAGGAAGCCGTTCTGGTGGATCTTCCCGGCATCTATTCCTTATCTCCTTACACTGCAGAAGAGGTGGTCACCCGTGACTTTCTGGTAAAGGAACATCCGGATGCCATCATTAATATTGTGGATGCCACCAATCTGGAACGAAACCTGTATCTGACCCTTCAGATGATGGAACTGAATATCCCGATGATTCTGGCGTTAAATATGATGGACGAAGTCCGCGCAAGCGGCAACACCATCCACGTCAAAAAGCTTTCCGAACGCTTAGGTATTCCGGTTATTCCGATTTCCGCTTCCAAAGGTGAAGGAATCGCAGACCTGCTGGATGTTGTGGTTAAAACCATTAAGCAGAAAAAACCGACCCAAAAGCTGGATTTCTGCCAGGGAGAGGTACATCGTGCTATCCATTCGATTGCACATATCATCGAAGACCATGCAGAGGCCGCAGGTTATCCAACCCGATTTGCCGCTACCAAACTGGTCGAAGGCGACGAACCGATGTTTAAAGCTCTTGACCTTGATATGAGCGATATCCATATCATCGACCACATTGTAGAACAGATGGAAGAAAATCTCGGCACCGACCGTGAAGCTGCGCTGGCCGATATGCGATACACCTACATAGAAGCACTGTGCGCAGAATGTGTAGTAAAACATCAGGAAACCCGGGAACAGCAGCGTTCGGAAAAGATCGACCGCTTCCTCACCCATAAATATCTGGGAATCCCGATCTTCCTGCTCATCATGATGACCATATTCTGGCTGACCTTCTCGGTCATCGGTGCTCCTTTACAGGATCTTTTGAGTGCATGGATTGACCGCTTCACTGCAATGCTCTCCAATGTCCTCATTGCAGCTGACGTTACCCCATGGCTTCACTCCCTGATTATCAACGGCGTCTGCGCCGGTGTTGGAAGTGTTCTTTCCTTCCTTCCAATCATCGTTTTGCTGTTCTTCTTCCTTTCTCTGCTGGAAGACAGCGGATACATGGCGCGTGTTGCGTTTGTTATGGATAAGCTGCTGCGAAAAATTGGTCTGTCGGGACGTTCCTTTGTCCCAATGCTGATCGGTTTTGGATGCAGCGTTCCTGCCATCATGGCAACCCGAACCCTTTCCAGTGACCGTGACCGCAAGATGACTATTGTGCTCACTCCGTTCATGTCGTGCAGCGCAAAACTTCCAATCTATGGCATGATTACCGCGTCATTTTTCCCGAACCATGCTGCTCTGGTTATGGTTTCCCTGTATGTTCTGGGTATTGTGGTTGCTATCCTGTCCGGACTGTTGCTAAAGAACACCATCTTCCAGGGAAATTCTGTTCCATTTGTCATGGAACTTCCTGCTTATCGTCTTCCAGATGCTAAAAGCGTTTTGCTTCACATGTGGGAAAAAGGAAAAGATTTCCTGCACAAAGCGTTTACCATCATCTTTATTGCCTCTATCGTTATCTGGTTCCTGCAGAGTTTCGACTGGAGACTGAACATGGTCGCTGACAGTGCAAACAGCATTCTCGCTTCGATTGGCTCGATCATTGCTCCTGCTTTTGCACCAATTGGATTTAATGATTGGCGTGCATCCACCGCTCTCATCACTGGATTTACTGCGAAAGAGTCGGTTGTCAGCACCCTCACTATCCTGACCGGAGCTTCCAGTGACGCACAGCTGAGCGCGATGCTGACCCAGATGTTCTCTCCACTGAGTGCATTCAGCTTCCTTGCTTTCACCATTTTGTATATGCCTTGTGTAGCTGCTTTTGCTGCTTCCAAGAGAGAACTTGGTTCTATGAAAGAAGCTCTGCTCACTGCTGCATACCAGACTTTGGTTGCTTATCTTGCAGCGCTTGTGATCTTCCAGGTTGGTTCTCTGATCTTTTAATAAAGTCATGACCACCCCTAAGAGGGGTGGCATGACGAGCGGCCTATAAGGCCGTGATAAAAGCCAGCGCCTAAATGACGCTGGCTTTCACTTTGTTCAAGCCTCTGGTGGTATGATTACTTGCTACCCTTGAAAGGGTCTACATACTCCTTCTTGCTTAAACTATCTTCTATTTGATCTTGCTTTTCTTGCTCTCGGATATATTTTTGTATTGTCGCAGTATTGATTCCTACTGTACTTACATAATATCCTGTTGCCCAGAAGTTTCTATTCCCAAACTTGTATTTTAGGTTTGCATGCCTTTCAAATATCATCATCGCACTTTTCCCTTTGAGGTATCCCATGAATTGGGATACACTGTATTTGGGCGGTATACTTACCAGAATATGTACATGATCCGGCATCATATGCCCTTCTATAATTTCTACACCTTTCCACTTACACAAATCTTTTATGATTTGCTGGATATCTTTTCTCAATTCTTTATAGATTATTTTCCGACGGTACTTTGGTGTAAAAACGATGTGATACTTGCATACCCATTTGGTATGTGCTAAACTATTTGCCATAAGAAACATCCTTTCCTGGTTTTTTAGAGGCTTGAACAATCTCTATCTTACCAGAAAGGATGTTTCTTTGCTTAAGCCTTAATCCACCCGCATAGCGGGCGGTTGTTGAACTTTCGCTTATTGGCGAAAGTTCTTTGCTAAAGCACTAATAAAAAAAGCGGTGGGATAAACCCACCGCTTTTTTTGTTTGTATATAATCAATTATAAACATAGAAAAGTGTCTTCCAATCGGAAAATATTCGCCCGAATCACCTCAAGGATACTTTTGGTATCGTCCACCCCCAGCTCCTTATTTACTGGTATCCGGAGAATATAATCGTTTCTTTCCAGATTTTCACACTTTGCAAACGGAGATTCAACACAACCAACTGCCTGATGATACTTCGACTGAATTTTTCTGTTATATCCTGACATCCAAACTTCAAAGGTTCCCGTTTTATGAATAAACACTACCTGTACTTTTAATCCAAGTTCTTTGAGTTTTGGGGTTGTGGCCTGAAAATAAGAAAAATCCATTCTGTTCTCTACAACCTGCCCCATAAAATCATGGTCCGACATTTCTTTCTGAAGCTCTGTACGGATATATTTGATCAGTTTGATAATCTCCTGATAGCATTTTTGTAAATTTGTTGTCTGCATCAGCTTCCGATACTCAAGCAGCAACTGATTGGAAAATTCCATCTCGAAACCTCCCATAGTTTGGAATGATGCCCTGTTTCATCATAGCTTCTCTGCTCTGTTTAACCTTTTAAAATCTTCCTTTTTGACCGTTTGTCCTTTGGAAATCACCATAAAATCCTCATCAATTTTTCCGGATACCATCTTTCTTAAAATCCAGTAATCTCCTGGTACGCAGGAAATAGTTCCGTGGAGCACCTGAACCAGCGGCATCATCTGCATGCGAACTTTATCAACATCATGAACACCGGTATCAATAATATAAAACCGCTCGAATCCCCGGTAAACTTCGCGCAGCTTCTGTTCTGCCTGCTCTTTCCCAAGCTTTTGTGTCATATGTTCCAGACTCATCTCGGATTCCAACATATAATCTGCCCAACTCTGGGTTACAAAGATTCCTTTTTCCGGTCGCTCTAGATTTCCATCTTCCTGAGAAAGCAAAAGGTCCAGACAATCTCTGCACCTTGGAATAACCAGCTCTGCATTGGTTGCACAAAGTCCGATTGTTCCTCCCCCGCATCCAGACACACACAATAAAATCTGGTCAATATTTTCTAATCGATCAATTGTTTCCTGCAGGTAAGATTTGAGAATTTTAGGATCATTGTGCAGTTGTCTTGGCAAAAAAAGAATCGGGTCCGAAAATCCCGATTCTTTTACTGCCTGTTCAAGCTCATTTCGTAAGGTTGGACAGGATAAAAGAATCTTCCTCAACACAAACACTTCCTCTTCGGGTATACATTTTATTTGTATATCAGAATACGACACTTTTTCCGTCCTGTCAAATCTATCCCAGCGCCACATCCAGAACCATCATCAGCAAAAATCCGCCCATGACGCCCAGTGTGCCGATATTGGAGTGTTCTCCCAGATGTGCCTCCGGAATCAGCTCCTCAACCACAACATACATCATTGCTCCTGCTGCAAAGCTCAAAAGCCATGGCATCAGCGGTCCGATCTGTCCGGCAATCAGCACAACCAAGATTCCGAAAATCGGCTCCACAATTCCGGAAAGCATTCCATAAACAAAACTTTTTGTTCTGCTCATTCCTTCCTGGCGAAGCGGCAGGGAGATTGCCGCGCCTTCCGGAAAATTCTGGATTCCCATTCCCAGTGCCAGCGCCATCGCTGCAGCATATCCTGCACCCTGACCACTTTGTGCTGCCAGTGCAAAACTAAGTCCCACTGCCATTCCTTCCGGAATATTGTGCAGGGTAACCGCTGTCATCAGCATGGTGGTTCGTTTCCAGTTTGCCGAAAGTCCCTCTGCTTCCTTAGCTCCTGGATGAAGATGTGGCAGTACACTGTCCAGCAGCATTAAAAATGCAATTCCCAGAATAAAGCCTCCTGACGCTGCAAGCCATTCCGGCTGTCCGGCAGATTTTGCTTCTTCCATTGCCGGAATCAGCAGGCTCCAGATGGAAGCTGCAATCATCACCCCTGCAGCAAATCCCAAAAAGATTCGCTGGATAGATGCACTGATCTCTTTTTTAAAGAAAAATACTGTGGCAGAACCCATGCTGGTCATAAAAAATGTAAATCCGGTCCCTGCCATTGCCCATAAAATTGCCTGTGTCATCTCTTATTCACTCCTTCTTAAAGTTAGTTAAAGCTAATTCATGTGTATAGTATACTATTTTTGTATTTAAAAGTCAATGATCATAATATTTTTCACAATCTCATCGAAATTGGTGGCGAAAGCGGACAATCTGTGGTAAACTATACTTGAGATAATATGGGGTTTTTTCGCTTATTTTTAAAAAAATTCCCCACCAATACTTTTCCGAAAGGAGGCTGTGAAGCAGTGTTCAGCGCACAGCAATATATTAAAGCCACTTCGATCCAGCAGGCGCTCGAGCTGAATCAGAAACGCACCAGCGCTATTTTGGGCGGCGGATGTTGGATGCGGCTTGGAAAGAAAAACTACTCCACCCTCATCGACCTGTCCGGTCTTGGACTGGATCAAATCGAAGAAAACGATGATGAAATTTCCCTCGGTGCAATGGTTACTCTGCGTCAGATGGAAACTTCTCAGCTTTTAAACAGATACTTTGGAGACTTTTTTGTACAGATGGTTCGCCACATCGTTGGCGTACAGTTTCGAAACTGCGCTACTGTAGGCGGAAGCATTGTTTCCCGTTTTGGATTCTCGGATATCCTGACCGGATTGCTTGCTCTTGACTGTGATGTTGTTCTTGCACAGAAAGGCAGGGTTTCCCTTAACGAGTATGCTCAGATGCCATACGACCGCGATGTGCTGACCCACATTATTATCAAAAAGAACGGACGTTGTGCTGCATACGAGAGTGTCAGAAACACTGAAACAGATCTTCCAGTTCTGACCTGTGCCGTTTCCATTCTGGAAAACAGCACCCGTTTTGTTATCGGTGCAAGACCACAAAGAGCAGTTGTATATGAAACCAACACCGATCCTGAAGCTATGATCCAGAAGATTCAGGAAGAAACAGAGTTTGGCAGCAATATGCGTGCTTCCAAAGAATATCGCAGAATGCTTTCCGGTGTTCTCTGTCACCGCGCACTGGAAAAAGCAAAGGAGGGAATCAAATGCAGATAACCCTGACTTTAAACGGACGCCGCTGCACTGACGAAATTCCGGCTGATATGACGCTGTTTACCTATCTGCGTCAGAAGGGATGCTATTCGGTCAAGTGCGGATGTGAAACTTCCTCCTGCGGCTTGTGTACCGTCTGGATGGATCAGAAACCTGTTTTATCGTGCAGTGTGCTTGCTGCACGCGCTGACGGACATGAAATCACCACTATGGAAGGGGTACAGCAGGAAGCGGTTGAATTTGGAACCTTCCTTGCAGACGAAGGCGGCGAGCAGTGCGGCTTTTGCAGCCCTGGCTTTATCATGAATGTGCTTGCCATGGTTCGTGAGCTTCCTAACCCGACCGATGAGCAGATCAAAGAATACCTTGCTGGAAATCTCTGCCGCTGCACCGGTTATCAAAGCCACCTGAGAGCCATCAAAAAATATCTTGCGCATAAACAGAAGGAGGCTGTCAGATGAACTACGTCAATTCTGCTGTAAGAAAGAAGGACGCAATCAGCCTGGTTAGCGGTAAACCGGTTTACACTGGCGATATGATCCCGCAGAACACACTGGTTGTCAAGATTTTGCGCAGCCCACACGCTCATGCCATGATCGAAGACATCGATGTCAGCCGTGCTCTGCTGGTTCCTGGCGTTGCCTGCGTGCTGACTTATAAGGATGTTCCTTCCAGCCGCTACACCACTGCTGGTCAGACCTATCCGGAATTCAGCCCTTATGACAAATTGATTCTGGACCCGCACATCCGCTGTGCCGGTGACCCTGTTGCCATTATCGGTGCTGAAACACTGGAAGCTGCCCAGAAAGCGATGAAGCTCATCAAAGTAACCTACAAGGTACTTCCTGCACTCATCGACTATACCAATGCAATTGACAATCCAATCATCGTTCATCCGGAAGATGATTTTAAAACATTGATTCCAATTAATGCAGAACCAAAACGAAATATCTGCTCCAAGGGTGACTTTTCCTTTGGTGATTTGGATGCTGAGTTTGCTGCCTGCGATGTTGTGCTGGAACGCACCTACAACACCAAAGCAAACAACCAGACCATGATGGAACCATTCACTACCTTCACCTATCTGGATGCATTCGGCAGACTGACTGTTGTCAGCTCCACACAGGTTCCATTCCATGTACGCCGTATTCTGGCAAATGCTCTGGAAATGTCCAAGAGCAGCATCCGCGTCATTAAACCTCGTATCGGCGGCGGTTTCGGTGCAAAACAGAGCGCTGTCAGCGAAGTTTTCCCTGCAATCGTCACCATGAAGACCGGACGTCCTGCTGCAATCACCTTCACCCGTGAGGAATGTATGACCAATGGTTCCCCACGCCATCAGATGCAGATGAAGGTAAAAATCGGTGCGACCCGTGACGGCGACATCCGTGCAATCGATCTGTATGCAATCTCCAATGCCGGTGCATACGGAGAACATGCACCAACCACCATCGGTCTGGTTGGACACAAGTCTCTTTCTCTGTATGGTAGCCTGCGTGCAGCACGTTTTAGCTATGATGTCGTTTACTCCAACACCATGGGAGCCGGTGCTTACCGCGGTTATGGTGCAACACAGGGCATCTACGCGGTAGAAAGTGCTGTCAGCGAGCTTGCTGATACTCTGGGAATCGACCCGACCGTGATCCGGGAAAAGAACATGGTTCGTGAAGGTCAGATCATGAAGGCATACTACAATGAGCCATGCAACAGCTGTGCTCTGGACCGCTGCATGAAGACCGCAAAAGAAATGATGGACTGGGACAACAAAGCTGCTGTCCGCACCCTTCCAAACGGACATCTTCACGGTGTCGGTGTTGCCCTTGCTATGCAGGGAAGCGGTATCTCTCATGTCGATATTGCGGCAGTAGAACTGCGTCTGAACGATGACGGCTTCTATACCCTGCTGGTCGGCTGTACTGATATGGGTACCGGATGTGATACCATCCTTGCCCAGATGGCAGCTGATATCCTCGACTGTGACATTGCAAACATTGCTGTTCAGGGTGTTGATACCGACCAGTCCCCTTATGATACCGGTTCTTATGCTTCCGCAACCACCTATGTTACTGGCGGTGCTGTAGTTAAAACTGCAGAAAAACTGCGTGCCCAGATTCTGGAAGCAGGTGCTGACATTCTGGGTGTACCGGCAGAAGAAGCAGAATTTGACGGCAAACAGGTATTGGTACCGGGCAGCGGTAAATCCATTTCACTGCGTGAAATCGGTTATATTACCTGCAATGGTTCCCGTCAGCTTCTCTCGGTGCATGAATCGCACTCCTCCCCAATCTCTCCTCCGCCGTTCATGGTTGGTATGGCAGAGGTGGATATTGACCCTCAGACCGGAAAGGTCAACCTGATGGACTATGTTGCCGTTGTTGACTGCGGTACTGTCATCAATAAAAACCTTGCAAGAGTTCAGACTGAGGGTGGTATCGCACAGGGTATCGGTATGGCTCTGTATGAGGATATTCAGTATAATGAAGACGGAAAGATGATCAACAATTCCTTCCTTCAGTACAAGATACCAACCCGTCTGGAAATTCCAAATATTCGGGTTGCCTTCGAAAGCAGCTATGAACCAACTGGTCCATTCGGTGCAAAATCCATCGGTGAGCTGGTTATCAATACTCCATCCCCTGCAATTGCAAGCGCAATTCGCCATGCAACAGGACTTACCTTCACAACTCTGCCAATTACCGCAGAACAGATTGCGATGGGACTGCTTAAAAATCCTGTTCCAGAGGAAAAATAATTGCAAAAACAAATCTTATGATAAAGCAAAAAGCGAAGCCAAATGGCTTCGCTTTTTTGCATAAAGGGAGAGAAAAAGGTTTTTATTCAAACGTTTTCGAGAAAATCAAATTATCGTTTGCAGACACTCAGAAGATATTCTTCCACTGCCTGCGGTTCGTCCAGCTGCATTGCTTTCTGTTCTACTTCTGCAGTTTCCTTCTGAGACCACTGGGATACAATCTTTCTAGTCTTGAGAATCGAAGAAGCGCTGACGCTCATCTCATCCAGACCAAATTCTAAGAGCAGCGGGATCAGTGCTGGATCAGCAGCAGCTTCTCCGCACATACCAACTGGAATCTTTGCTTCTTTTGCCGCACGAATAATCGAACGGATGCTGCGAAGTACTGCCGGATGCAAAGTTGTGTACAGATTTTCCACCTTTGCGTTGCCGCGGTCCACTGCAAGGGTATACTGGGTCAGGTCGTTTGTGCCAATGCTGAAAAATGCAGCTTCCTTTGCAAGCAGATCTGCAATCAGGGCAGCAGCTGGTGTTTCAATCATAATGCCAACCTGGATATTATCATCATATGCAATACCCTGTGCTGCAAGTTCCTGTTTGCACTCTTCCAACAGCTGTTTTGCTGCGCGGATTTCTTGTACACCAGTTACTAATGGCAGCATGATCTTGATGTTCTTGTGTTCAGCACCAGCACGAAGCAGAGCACGAAGCTGAACTTTAAACAGGTCGCTTTCTTCCAGACAGTAACGGATTGCACGCCATCCAAGGAATGGGTTCTGCTCGGATTCCATCTTGAGATAAGAAATCTCTTTGTCTCCGCCAACATCCAAAGTACGGATGATAACCTCTTTTCCCTGCATGATGTCAGATACTGCCTTATATGCTTCGTACTGTTCCTGTTCGGTCGGCATTGCGGTGCGGTCCATGAAGAGGAACTCGGTTCTGAACAGACCGATTCCTTCTGCACCGTTTTCCAGCGCAATCTGAGCTTCTGCTACACTTCCGATATTGGAATAAAGCTCATAATTTCTGCCGTCTGCATCCTGAGTTTTACGGTCGCGGTAAACAGAAAGCATTGCTTTTTGTTCCTGCTGCTCTTTCCACTGTGCTGTATAGCGCTTTAAGGTATCCTCATCCGGAGAAAGGATTACTTCTCCGCTTTCTCCATCTACGATTGCCTGCTGTCCATCGCTTACCTGATCGAGTACCTGAGGAATTCCAAGTACTGCTGGAATTTCCAGTGCACGGGCAAGAATTGCAGAATGGCTGGTCTTTCCACCAATTTCAGTAAGGATAGCACTGATGTTTTCCTTTTTCAGACCAACGGTCATCGAAGGAGTCAGGTCCTTTGCTGCCAGCACAGTTCCTGCTGGAACCGATGCAATGTCAACGCTGGAAATACCCAGCAAAAGACGGAGCATACGGGTGCGGATGTCGCGGATATCGGTTGCACGCTGCCTCATCAGTTCATCATCGACATTGGAAAACATCTCGATATACATCTGGCACACAGAGTCCAGAGCAGCTTCTGCACAGCTTCCGGAAGCGATCATTTCTTCCATCTGACCGGTCATAAACGGGTCACTGAGCATCATGATCTGACCGCTGAGGATTTCCGATTCTTTTTCGCCGACTCTCTGGCGAATATCCTCTGCCATCTCCTGTGTCACTTCGCAAAAAGTATCTACCGCTTCTTTTAAGCGTGCCTTTTCTTCCGCTTCTCCCTGAAATACCACTTTGGAATAATCCAGAGATTCTTCACGGATACAAACGATTGTTCCAATTCCAATGCCGGAGGATGCACCAACTCCCTTTAACATCTTCCATATGCTCCTTTCTTGTCAGATAGCCGGGAATTATTCTCCCAGACCGGATTCAACCAGAGCGACAGCTGCTTTCAGGCAAGCTTCTTCGTTATCGCCGCTGCATTTGATTTCGATTTCACTGCCCTGCTTGATGCATGCTGCCATCAGGTTCATAATGCTCTTTGCATTGATATCTTTTCCATTTACATTGATTGTAACGTCGCAGCCGAAAGGTGTAACCTCTTTAATAAAGAGCTGTGCTGGACGCATGTGCATTCCCATAGGATTTACGATTGTTGTTTTAGCGGATACCATAAATTTCTTCCTTTCTTAATCTGATATAATCATCAACTATTTTGCTTCTGTTTTATTTTTCTTGAGGATGCCCAGCATCAGCATACCAACTACAGCACCTGCTGCCAAAGCGATCAAATAACCTACAACGTTTCCTACAACCGGGAATACAAAGATACCACCGTGTGGTGCACGCAGAGTACAGCCAAACATCATGCTGAGTCCGCCTGCTACTGCAGAACCGATAACGCAGGATGGGATAACGCGCAACGGGTCAGATGCTGCAAATGGAATTGCGCCTTCTGTGATGAAGCACAGACCCATAATATAGTTTACGACACCGGACTTGCGTTCATCCGCAGTAAATTTCTTTTTGAAGAAGGTAGTTGCCAGAGCGATTGCCAGAGGAGGAATCATACCACCGATCATAACAGCCGCCATAACATCATAGTTACCACTTGCGATGGAAGCAGTACCAAATACATACGCTGCTTTATTGAATGGACCACCCATATCAATACTCATCATACCTGCTACGATTGCACCAAGCAGAATCTTACTGCTGCCGCCCATCGAGTTAAGCAGGTTGATAATTCCGGTATTGATTGCAGCCATTGCCGGGTTTACTGCATACATGAATACACCAATAAAGAATACGCCGAACAGTGGGTAGATCAGAACTGGTTTGATGCCGTCCATACTGTCTGGAAGCTTGCTTGCAATCTTCTGCAGCAGCAGTACCAGATAACCTGCAACGAAACCAGCGAGTAATGCTGCCAAAAATCCGCCCGAAACAGCGCCATCTCCGGTAATGTTTGCAAACGAGTTACCAACTTTTGCAAGGTAACCGCCAACAAAACCAACTGCCAGACCTGGACGGTCTGCAATGCTGTATGCGATATAACCTGCCAGAACAGGGAGCATAAAGTCAAACGCAACACCGCCGACTGTCTTGAAGAAGGAAGCCAGTGGAGTATTCATACCAAAGTTTGCAGGATCGATGGAGTAATCATCCAGCAGGAACGCGATTGCAATCAGGATACCGCCGCCGATAACGAATGGGAGCATGTGGCTGACACCGTTCATCAGGTGTTTGTAGAACTGTCTGCCGATGCTTTCTTTTTCATTTTTCGATACAACAACATCTTCTGCGGAGCCTTTGTGCTCATAAACAGGAGCGTTTCCTCTTTCGATCTGTTCGATCAGCTGTTCTGCTTTGTGAATACCATCGGAAACTGGTACAAACAAAACTTTTTTACCTGCAAAACGTGCTGTCTCTACATTTTTATCTGCTGCAACGATGATACCGTCTGCATTCTGAATTTCTTCATCGGTCAGTTTGTTTTTCACGCCGCCGCTGCCGTTGGTCTCAACTTTGATGCTGATTCCCATTTCCTTGCCAGCTTTTTCCAGGGCTTCTGCTGCCATGTAGGTATGTGCGATACCGGTTGGGCAAGCTGTAACTGCAAGAACCTGATAACCACTCTTCTGTGGTTTTGTTTCCTGTGCAGCTCCATATTTTTCAGTTTCAAAACGGTCGATTACCGAGATAAATTCTGCTTCATCTTTTGCACCACGCAGTGCTGCCAGGAACTGTGGGTCCATCAACAGTACCATCAGATGGGACAGAATCTCCAGATGGAGATCGCCATTTAATGGAGCTGCAATCATAAAGAACAGGTCAGATGGCTGACCGTCCATTGCACCATAATCAACACCTTCTTTGAGGGTCATAGCACAAAGGGAAGGCGCTGTTACTGTTTCAGATTTTGCATGTGGAACAGCAATACCAGCTTCGATTGCTGTGCTGCTCATCGCTTCTCTTGCCAGAATTGCCTGCTTATAAACTTCTTTGTCGCTCAGGTTTCCGCTCTTTGCCTGAAGCTCTACCATTTTTTCGATTGCATCCTGTTTATCTGCTGCCGATGCGCCCAACAGAATACGATCTTTTGTAATCAGGTCGATGATCCTCATAATTATCCCCTTCCATTTTTAGCACAATGTCTGAAGTAAAGCCATTGCTTCTTCTCTGGTTGCCAGTCCATCCGCAAATGCGGTTGCACTGCCGGTTGCCGTTCCCATCTTTAATGCCATACCATAATCTTTGCTTTCCAGATAGCCGGTCAAGAATCCCGCTACCATCGAATCCCCTGCACCAACTGAATTTTTGACCTTACCTTTTGGTGCCTGAATCTTGTGGAACTCTCCGTTTTCATCCAAAAGAATTGCGCCATCTCCAGCCATCGAAACCAGTACATTGCGTGCGCCTCTCTGCTGAAGCTGCTGTGCACATTCCCTGATCTCGTCATCATTTGCAAGGGTCCTGCCAAAGATTTCGCCCAACTCAATATGGTTTGGTTTAATCAGAAACGGTTTATATTTTAAGACATTGCATAACAGATCTTTTGTGGCATCCACTACCACCATAATTTCTCTGCCTTCCATGCGCTGCATGATTTTCTCATAAATATCACTTGGAAGACTTTTTGGAATACTTCCTGCCAAAACAAGAATATCCCCCGGCTTTAAGCAATCCAGCTTTTCAAAAAGCTGATCGAGTGCCTGCTGCGAAATTTCCGGTCCCTGACCGTTGATTTCACTTTCGCAGTCCGCTTTGAGTTTTACATTGATTCGGGTCATCCCGTTTCCCAGATGAATAAAATCGGTTTCTACCCCAATCTTTTTCAGTCCATCTTCAATTGCCTTTCCGGTAAAACCAGCCAGAAAGCCCAGTGCACAGCTTTTTACACCAAGGTTTGTCAGAACGGTGGAAACATTAATTCCCTTGCCGCCAAACTGGATTTCCTCGCTCTGGGTTCGATTTACCTCACCCTTGTTAAACCGATCCATCCGGACTACATAATCGATTGCCGGATTAAATGTCACTGTATAGATCAAACGAATCCACCTCTTTGATTACTGTATATCTCGAATAGAGTTTATCCGGAAGCATATCGGTCAGGATACACGCCTTATCAAGGGAAGCAATGGTCACCGCAGCAACTTTGCCAAACTTGCTGGAATCAGCCAGAATGAAGCTCTGATAGGAACGCTCGATTGCAAGCGACTTTACCGACGCTTCCTCGGTATCCGGTGTGGTGAATCCCTGTCGGACGCTGATTCCATTGGTTCCCACAAATGCTTTGGTGAAATTATACCGGCTCATTGACTCCAGTGCAGATGCCCCAACCAAAGCCTGTGTGCTTGGCTTTAACAATCCTCCCGGAACGTAGACACGAAGTCCTTTTTCTGCAAGCCTTCTGGCACATTCAATCCCCGTGGTAACAAAGGTTGCCTTGCTTCCGTTTAAAAAGTCCACCATCTTTAATGTCGTGGTTCCCGCGTCGATAAAAACAAAATCATCATCGCATACCTGCTTTGCCGCATAGCGGGCGATCCGTTCCTTTTGCTCTACCTGAATTCCTTCCTTGGTATGAACATCCTGTTCCTGACTTTCAAATTCTCCTTCAGGAAGCATTGCTCCGCCATGAACCTTATTGATCTTACCCTGACGGCTCAATTCATTCAAATCCCTTCGGATGGTTGCTTCCGAAGCTCCCGTCTGCTGGCACAGCTGGGCAACACTCACCGCTTTTCTTACTTCCAGTATTTCCAATATGGTCCGCAGACGCTCTTCCGCAAGCATTTTTTCACTCCTTCGTTTTTTGTTAGCTTGATTATAACACCACGCTCCAGAAAAATCAATCACTTTCAATCATTTTCAATCAAAAATAATCAACAAGATTTTTAATTTATCCTCATGCACTTTGACAAAATCCCATTCTTTCCCTCTATTCCATCTTTTATTAACAGAATCGTCACAGGTATCATGATTGATTTTGATTGTTTCTTTCCAGTCAAGCAATCAAACGGTCATCATAAGAGGTGATAGAAAAATTTTCCTGACATTCCACTCCTCTCTTTTCGTCTAAAAAAGCTGTACCGATTCGGGGTACAGCTTTTTAAACATGTTGGTATCCGCTTTCCAATGGAGATTATTGTCTGGATGATTTTATCATTGCAGTCATTGGCATGAATTAAAATCAAATCAAATAAAATTAAATTTAGACCGCAGTCCTTTTTCTCTCCAAAATCCAGACAAATTATGACAAAGATTGTCTCCTTTGGCTAGTGTATTATAGCACAACGGCCATTGATTGACAATCTTTTCACAGGTTATTTTTTATTATTTTATTTGATTTTCTTTCTCATTTATTCTCATTTTGTGTAGAATCTGTTGAATAAAATCCGCCTTTCCTTCCGTATAGGCATTTCGGTCCAGTGGATATTGTTTTTGTAATTTAACTTTGAGTGTTTCATACTCTTTTGCTGCTTGCGGGTGTTCTTTCAAATAATCCCGGAAGAAAATCTGCTGCTGCCACTCTTTTCCCTGATATTCCACCACATGAATATGATGGGTTCGGGTATCTCTGTCAAAATCTCCCACCACAAAAAGCCGATGTCCTTCTCGATCATCGGACGGGCGATAAATAATCCCTTCCTTCTCCAGTTTTGGAACTAGTTGTTCCAATTTTTTGAAGTCATAGATCCCAACTGCAAAATCCAAAATTGGTTTTGCCGCAATATTAGGAATGGATGTACTTCCTACATGCTGGATATCCACTGCAAGCTCACCAAAGAGTTCCTTCAGCTGCTCCATAGTACGTCTGGCTTGCTCATCCCATTCTGTTTGATGGGGATATAATGTTACTCTTCCCCTCTTTAAACCTATCATGCAAAAATTCCCTCCTTTGTGTTATGATAACATTGCAACATCAAAAAAGGAAGCACCATTTGGATATGATGCTTCCTTTTTAAGGTTATAAACCCAGAATTAACTGAGCAATTTTAAAATACATAATCAGAGCAAATGCATCCACAACGGTAGTAATCAGTGGTGCTGCCATAATAGCAGGATCACAGCGCATCATTCCAGCAATCAGCGGCAAAACAGCGCCAACTGCTTTTGCTGCAACTACAGTTACAAACATTGCCAAAGAAACGGTGAGTGCAATTTCTGCCGAATGTGGGGTGGTCAGCAGCAGTCTGAAAAAGTTAACTGCTCCAAGACCTGCTCCAGCCAGAACACCAACGCGGATTTCTTTCCACAAAACAAAAAGAAGATTGCGGATATTGATTTCGCCCATTGCCATTGCACGGATAACCATTGTGCTGCTCTGGGAACCTGCATTTCCGCCGGTATCAGTGAGCATCGGAATAAATGTAACCAGCATTGGAACTGCCGCAAATGCACTTTCATAACGTGCAAGAATCGTTCCGGTAATCATTCCGGAAATCATCAATGCCATCAGCCAGAAAATTCTGCTCTTTGCCAGAGAAAATACGCCAGCTTTCAGATAGCCGGTTTCTGCAACCTGATTTTCGCATTCACAGATTTTTTTTGCTTTTTCCGGAGCCATCAGGCAGGCTACCGAAAAACGGAGATGCTCATCCTGCATTGCCAACCAACGGGATGCTTCCATTGGTTCCATTTCGCTCAGACGGTCGCTGATGGTCTGATAGTCTTTATCCTTAACCAGGAATCCCATCTCTTTTTCGCACAGGTTCATTTCGTTTGCTTTTCCAAAATTTGTTGCCAAAACCATGTTTTTCATCATGTTCAGCGCCTCCTTACTGTCATTTTTTAGGGGACAGTAAAGTACAGCAAAACAAAACCGCACTACCAAAATGGTGGTGCGGCGATTTCTATCATTATGGCACAAGAAAAACAAACCCACAAAAAATACTATCCTCTGGCATAAGAGGAAAAACGCTGTGGGTACAGCTGTCCATCATAACAGAAATCGCTTTTGTTTTTGATCGTACTTCTACTGCAATCGTCCACAGACCTTTCCTCCCTTCCACGGATTTCTTTTTTATCTGCTCTTTCATTATACATGTGTCATACATCTTTTGCAAGAGTTTTTTATGAATTTTCTTTAAATTAGTTCAAATTTGTCCGTTTTATCGAAATATCAGTCATTTTTAGGCTTTTATCTGGCTGTTTCTTTTAATATTACTTGTTTTCTCCCATAAACGAAAGAGCCAAAGCACCTGGGCCTGCATGAGAACCGATGACCGGACCGATGTGGTTAATCATCGACTTCATAATGCCAAACTTTTCTTTTACCAATTCTGCAAGGTATTTTGCATCCTCTTCACAGTCACCATGGCTGATATAGATGGTGTCATTCTCCTTTAAGAAGCTGCCAACATGTTCTTCCATATATTTTACCAGTGTCTGGATAGACTGTTTTCTACCACGAACCTTTGCGATTGGAACCAGATTTCCTTCCTCATTAAGCTTGAGAATTGGCTTAATTCCAATTGCTGTTCCCAAGAACGCTGTGGTCTTAGAAACACGTCCACCGCGATAAAGATGCTTGAGATCATCTACTGTTGCATACAGGCAAAAGTGCGGAATATTTTCCTTAATCCAGGATGTAATTTCCTGAAGGCTTTTTCCTGCCTTCTTCATCTGAACGCTTTTATCTACGATCATGCCCTGTGCCAGAGTTCCCACCAGTGTATCAATTACAGTAATGGTTCTTTCTGGAAATTCTTCCCGCAATTCTTCTGCTGCCATGCAGGCACTGTTATAACTTCCACTTACTGCCGAGGTCAGTGAGATGTGCAGAATATCCTTTCCCTGCTGCAGAATCTCACGAAAACGACGGATTGCCTGATCCGGATTTACCTGCTGTGTCTTTGGCATGGAACCATTTCTCATCTGCTGATAAAATGTCTTCGCAGGCATCTCTTCCTCATGATCCGGTCCATAGGTAACACCATCAATCGTATAATAAAGGGACAAAACACCGATTTCATTTTCCTTAATAAAACTTTCCGGCAAGTCTGCTGCATTTTCTGTTGTGATAACAAAGTTTTCCATCTCAATTAACCCCCAAAATGTTTTTCAAAACGATATCACATTGTTTATCTTACCGGAAAAGTTCTCTAAAAGCAAGAAAAAGATGTAACCTAGGTTACATCTTTTCCCTATTGCACATTTTTAGATTGTAAGATTCGGACATTATTTCCATGAAAAAAATGACGAATCGTTTTATGATACCACTTAACGGGTTTCACCCATAAAGAAGAGTGCCAGTGTACCCGGTCCGGAATGCGCTCCGATAGTAGGACCAACATCATTGATCAAGAACTCATCATAGCCAAAACGCTCTTTGACCAGCTCTGCCAGATAGTTCGCATCTTCGATGCAGTCACCATGGCTGATGAAAATTGGCTGCTTTTCATCGCGATATTTTCCGATATTCTCTTCCATTTTGTTGACAAGTGCTTGAATGGACTGTTTTCTTCCACGAACCTTTGAAATAGAAACCAGTTTTCCTTCTGGGTCAACATGAAGAACCGGCTTGATACCAATCATAGTTCCAACCAGGGCAGTGGTTTTGGAAATTCTTCCGCCGCGCTGAAGATATTTTAAATCCTCAACGGTAAACAGGTGACAGATGTTCTGGATGTGATCTTCCAGCCACTTTGCAGTCTCTTCCATGTTTTTTCCCTGCTGCTGCAATTTGAGCGCATAGTCTACCAGCAATCCCTGTCCCAGAGAAGCACACAGAGAATCAATCACAATGATCTTGCGTTCTGGAAACTCCTCCATCATATTTTCTGCCGCCAGTCTGGCTGCATTGGCAGTACCGCTCAATCCGGAAGAAAAGGCGATGTGAAGGATATCTTTTCCTTCCTTCAAAATCTCGCGGAAGACTTTTTCTGTATCCTCAATGCTTGCCTGCTGTGTTTTGGTCATAGAACCAGCACGCATTTTATCATAAAAGTTTTTTAATACATCTGAACTCGGGCAACCATTTTCTCCGGTCACACCATCTATACTGTAAAACAGGGTTACCAATGGAAGCTGGTGCTGTTTCACATATTCCAGTGGAAAATCACAGGAAGTATCAGTCGAGATAATATATTCTGCCATAAATCATTCTCTCCTCTCTGTTTGGTTTATCTTTTTAATTATACTCTATTTCTAACCATGATTCAATTATTTTTCTGTAAATTCCAGGTCCTGCCTATAATTTCATGTATCCTTTTTGCAGAAAAAAGGGGAATTTTGCTATCTGCAAAATTCCCCTTTTACTATTTATCAAAAACTTAGCGAGGCTCTCGATTTTGTTTTGCCTGAAGAAGAACCTGATCTGCTTTCATCATCAATTCATGATAGGTCGCACCTTGTTCCGGATAGCAAGCAGCACCAACTGATAAAGACAGATTTACGTTATACTTTGCACTAAATTCAGATGTAAAGTCGTTCTGAATTTGAACTGCCTTGCAGTTTAAAATTTCTTCTGAACAAACTCCCTGCATGATAACCGCAAACTCATCTCCGCCAATTCGTGCAACAACATCACTGGAACGAAGATGATGCAGCAGAAAACCAGAAGTATCTTTTAACAGTTGATCTCCGTTTTCATGTCCGGTATCGTTTACCTTTTTAAAGTAGTCGATATCCAAGATCATCAAGCCAAACGGAGCATCTGGTTTTTGCAAAATCTGTCGCTCCATCCAATCTTCCAAAGCTGGTCGATTGTATAATCCAGTTAAGTAATCCTGAAAAGCTTGTTTTTTCCAATGCAGTGATTCTGATTTGAGACGGTTAATATTGGTGATTTTCCCGATATAATCGCAATATTCTTCTTTTTCATCAAAAATAGCTTTCAGGACAATTTCAAACCACTCTTCAGAACCATACTTTGTCATCAGCTTTACTTCCGATCGAAGGGTTGGATTCTCCGGAGAAAGTTTTTCCAATTCAGCATAAATACGCCGACGGTCTGCATCATCGATATGCTCGGATTTTTTCATTGCATCCGCTGCATGCAGAACAACATTTGTTCCACCAAAAATTTCACAGTAACGATCTGTGTATTCAATGGTATCGGTTTCTCGATCATAATCGAACAGGATTTCTCCTGACATCTGGGAAAGACAGCGATATCTTTTTCTCTCTCTTTCCAAAAGCTGCAGGGTACGAACCGATAAATTTGATTCCTCCTGTGGCTTAATGGCACTCATCACCGGTTTTTCCTTGATGATATCTTCCTCTTCCTGCACTTCAGGATGTGCATATAATTGCTCGTGCAAGATATCCGCTACCGCAAAAAAGCTTTCCAGGAGCTGTGGATTAAAAGCTCCGCATTCTCCATTTGCAATCATGGAAAGTGCCTTTTCATGGCTGAGTGCTTTTCGGTAAACACGATCGCTGACCAGAGCATCATAAACATCTGCCAAAGAAACTACCTGAGCGCTTAATGGAATTTCATCTCCCTTTAAGCCATCCGGATAGCCTTTTCCATCCCAACGCTCATGATGATGGCGACAGATTTCGTAGGCATGCTGAAAAATTGGGTCTTCCGTAAAGAATGGGATGGACTTCAACATATCACTTCCGTAAATGGTATGTTTCTTCATCTCATCAAATTCTTCTTTGGTCAGTCTTCCCGGCTTATTCAGAATATAGTCAGGTACCGAAACCTTTCCAATATCATGCATAGTAGCTGCCCCGGAAACAAGTATAATCCACTCTTCACTCAGATTATATTCTGGACAGATTTCCGCCATATTTTCCAGCAAAATTTTTGTCGCTTTTCTAATTCTACGAACATGTTCTCCAGACTCACCGCTGCGAAATTCGATTACCGAGCTGAGCATATCAATGATGGATGTTTTGGTTGTCTGTAAATTTTCATTCTGCTTGCGGATTGTTTGTACCTGCTCTTCTACCAGACACTCCAGATTACTTCTCTTTTGATACAGCTCAATCGCGTTATAAACACGTTTGCAGATAATAGCAGGATCATTAATCGGCTTATTGATAACATCAACAACACCTTTTTCAAATCCACGCATAATCGTATCAACCGCAGTTTCTGCTGTAATCAGAAAAACAGGCAGTTTTTCGATCATATTCTGTTCCGAAAGAAAATCAAGCACACCAAATCCGTCAATGTCCGGCATCACAATATCTAACAGCAATGCTTTGATGTTTGTCCCTTCCTTTTTCAGGATTTCGATTGCCTGTCTCCCACCTTCTGCCTCGATTACTTCATAATCTCGGCAAAACATCTCACACAAAATCGCGCGATTGAGTTCAAAATCATCCACAATCAGGATTTTTTTGTTATTTTGTTTTTTCATACGGTTCCCCTATTGTTTACAGCAGTTAATCGCTTCCAAAACCTTTTGATAAACTGCTTTTAACTGTTCCCACTCTTGTTTTATCATATCCCAGTATCCTTCCGGACGCTGACGTACCAACTGTACAATCTGATTGGCGTGCTGACTCAATTGGTCAAATCCCAAATTGGCTGCTACTCCTTTCAAAGCATGAGCCTGTCGCTCAATTTCTTCATCCTCTTGCTTGAGGACGGCCTGTTCCAAAGAGGAATAGGTAGGGTCCTCTGGAAAACGAAAGACAAACTTTTTCCAAAGCATCTCCATTCCAGAAAAACGTCTTAACACAGTCTGTGAGTCTACTCCAACCGACTCCATCGCTGCCAAAAAGTCCATATTTATTCCTCCTTATCATTTTTTATTACACATAACAGAAAAGCAGGGTAGACATTCTGTCTTCCTGCCATCTATTGTACGTTATTCTATCATCAATGTCAATAAAACATCCGGTTCCTGTGCTTTTGGCAAATTTATTCTTCTAATAAATCAGTTTCAGCTTCCATTTTTCTCAGCTGTTTGAGTGAAATAAATCCCATGACAAAAGCCAGTACCGCTGCGGCAAAGTCAGCTACTGGTCCTGCATACATAACACCATCGATTCCAATCAGCATCGGCAGAATCAAGATCAATGGCAGCAAAAAGATGATCTGACGAGTCAAAGCCAGAACCGCACCCCTGGTAGCCTTTCCGATTGCAGTAAAGAAGTTGGATGTAATCGGCTGGATTCCATTGAGGAAGGTAAAGAAAAGGAAGGTTCTGAAATAGTTTTCTGCAAAGCGGAAATACTCCTCGCTTCCCTGTCCAAACAAAGAAGTAATCTGGCGTGGGAAGAGTTGGAAGCATAAAAATGCCAATGTAGAAACAACCGTTGCAGAAATTAAGGCAAGACGATAGGTATCGTGTACACGGCCATATTTTCTTGCTCCGTAGTTAAAGCTGACAATCGGCTGTAATCCCTGCGAAATACCAATGATGATGGAGAAATAAATCATGTTTACCTTAGCGATAATTCCTGTACACGCCAATGGAATTTCGCTTCCATAAGCAGATTTTCCGCCATAGTAAGTAAGGGTATTGTTCATGGTAATCTGAACCACCATCATTGCCAGCTGGTTAAAGCATCCTGCCAGACCAAGCGATGTGATCTGAACCACTCTTTTTCCTGACAGTTTCAGATCGCTCAACGAAAGCTTCACCGTTTTCATGTGGCTTAAGTATACAATTACCATCAAACCCGAAACAACCTGTCCGATTACTGTCGCCCAAGCTGCACCTTTCATTCCCATATCAAAGCCAAAAATGAACAACGGGTCCAAAACAGTATTAATGATAGCACCAACCAGCATACACATCATCGAATATTTCGGGCTGCCATCTGCTCGAACAAGGTTTGCACCACCGTTAGCAATAATCAAAAATGGAAATCCCCACAGGGTAATGCCGGTATATTCCAGCGCATAACCCAAAACATCCGGTGTTGCGCCAAAAAATCGCATCATTGGTTCCAGTAATATAAAAGAAAACAAACTCAACAGAATACCGCTGAGCAGCAAAAGTGCCACTGCATTTCCCACAAAATGTCTTGCGCGTTCTTTATCTCCTGCACCCATGCAAAGATTAAAATTGGCTGCACCGCCTACACCAAACAGCAGACAAAGAGCCACACATACTGTACTCAAAGGAAAGGCAACATTGGTCGCCGCATTTCCCAGAACCCCTACACTGTGTCCAATAAAAATCTGGTCTACGATATTGTATAAGGCGCTGACCTGCATGGCAATGATGCTTGGTACCGCAAATTTTAACAGAAGCTGCCCGATTGGCTGCGTTCCGAGGATATTTCCCTGTTTGTTTTCCATCCTATTTTCTCTCCTTTTCCCGATTGTTAAACACAATCGCCTGATCCGATAATCTTTCCAGAATAAAGAGTAATTCCTCTTTTTCCTTTCTCTGCATGGATTGTGTTACATTTTCCCAGAATGCTGCCTGCATCTGCTTGCACTCCACAACAAAGCTTTCGCCTTTGTCTGTTACTTCCAAAATATGGGAACGTGCATCCTGAGGATCTACGCTTCGTACAATCATCTGTTCACTTTCCAGTTTTTTCATCACTCTTGTACCGAGCCCTTCATCAATTCCCATCTCGGTACAAACCTTTTTCTGATTGCTCCCCTGATTATGATAAATATACATCATAAATCGTACTGCCGCTGAGCCCATTCCGCGGCTTTTCAGCATTCGATTCAGATATTTGCGCTCTTCCCGATAGAGGGAAGAAAGATATTTGCTAAAAAGATTGTCTACCAAAATCATTCCTGCCTTTATCTTCATTTTTTTCGTAAAAGATCATAACAGACAATAATTGACATGTCAACTATCTCTCATCGATTTTGGTTGACATGTCAATTATTTTGCAAAATCTCTCAGCCCTTTGGCATTTTTCCCAAAACGAAATGGTCTCCTTTCAGAGGAATAACCATTCTAAAATCGTTTTCTTTTTCTGTTTTTCGTGTTATACTGAAGTCAGAAGAATTGAAAGGAGGAATACCATGACCCGAGAAGAAATTTATGCTTCGATTTACACTCACGAAGAAATTTACCGACCACCGCAGGAAGACAGCAGCGCCTGTTTGGAAGTTGCTTTAGGATGCAGCTGGGGAAAATGCAAATTCTGTGATTTTGCAAAGGACAAGTTCCAGATTCACCCTATGTCCAAAATTGAATGGAATCTGCGCATGTTAGGACGTCTGGAACCAGAAAAAACACGATTGTTTTTCCTAGGAGAAAATGCATTTGTCTTAAGTTTTGAGCAGCTGTCCAAAATCATCGAAATGACCCACACCTTTATGCCAAATATACGCGAATTTTCGATGTATGCCCGCATTGATGATGTCCTGCGCAAAACACCGGAAGAACTCAAAAAACTGCGGGAAATGGGGATCTGCGATCTTCACATCGGTGTAGAGTCCGGCAGCGATCCTATCCTTCTAATGATGAACAAAGGTGTTTCCTCCTTTGATATGATCCAGGCTTTCAAAAAGCTTGATGATGCCGGCATCGGATATTACATCACCATCATTCTGGGGCTTGGCGGAAAAGACTACCGCAACCTTCATGCTCTGGAAACCGCCCGTCTGCTCAACCGCCTGCATCCAAAATGCATTTGGGCGTTAAAATTAAAAGTCTGGGAAAACACCCCATTGGAAAAAATGATTAAACGGGGAGAATTTACCCCTATGACCAGCTATCAAATCCTCTTCGAGGAAAGGATGCTTCTGGAATCTTTGACCCTGACGGATTGCTTCTTTATGGACACTACTGTTATGGATCGTTATACCATTCAAGGATTCCTTCCAGAAGGAAAAGAAGCGATGCTGCAAATGATCAATCGGCTGTTAGGTTAACTGATAGCCGATTGATTTTTGCACTATTTTTAGATATAAAATTTATAAGTACTTACAATATTTGTCAAAAAATGTCGAACTTCTCTTCTTTCTCTGATACAATGAGATTACCAAAATATTCCAGCAAAGGAGAAGTTTTGCCTTGAAATCGTTCTTTCGTCTATTCATCTGTTGCTTTCTGTCTTTTCTTCTTTCTTTTCCTGTTTGTGCCGATTCGTTTACCGATTCCTGCTCTTCTGACGAATCCAATTCCCTGCGTGAAACATATAACCTCAGTTCTGCTTCTTCTCATCTTGCCGAGGTTGACTTTCCTGCGATGGAAGATACTACCGCTTTGAGCGTCTCAGATCTCACTTCTCCAGGTGAAATGATCTATGCTGTTCAGGGTGTGGAAGAGGTCAGCGTTTCACTCTATCGTTCTTATGCTTCCTTTGTTGTGGAATATCCTGACGGAAAGCTGGAATACAACGTTCTTCCACCCGAAGGAGAAGAATATCACATCCTGTCCCTCTGGCTGGATGAAACAGATGACTCTGTCTATTGTCTGAGCAACGGTAACTATTATCCTCTCTTTTTTGACTCATTGCAGCAAAAAATTCTAGTCTCCGATGAACCTGTCGTTCCAAAACCTGAACTTGTGATCTATGGACTTAAAATCATGGAATCATCTGATGGTATTTCTTTCCAAGAAGTTGATTATAAAAGAACCTATACCAGTCGTTATGTAAATTCCACTTCCGACTTTTTATTTGATGAAACCTTTCATGCTTCTCTTTCCCCTTCATGCCGCTATTTAAAAATTCAAATCAAGCAATTTTCTCAAATTCAAACCCGATCCCCAAATGGAATAACCGGTTCTACAGATATTGTTACTCCTTACAGTGCCATGATTCGAAAAGTTACCTGTACTGGAGAAGACCTACCGCTCAATCCTGATGGGGGCGCCGATCTCCCAAGCGGCGAAGAGGAAAATACTTTTTATGGAGAGAAAGACAAAGAAACATCCTCTTCCAAAAGTTCAACTTCTTCCAAGACAACCTCCTCCAGCAGTTCTGGAAGCAAGTCATCTTCCGGAAGCACCTCTTCCTCTATTGAACATTCTTCCAGTACCAGCACCACTACAAGCGATTCCAACAATTCCAGCACATCCACCAGCTACACAACCAACTACTATTATTTCAGCTTTTCCCCAGAAGATAAAGCTGCCTTTGAGCAGGTCATGCAGCAGATGGGAATTGAACCGCCGGCAACTTCTTCCGAATCCGACAATACGGATTCGGAAATTGTCAGTGCTGACAATTCGGTTTCGTCAGAGATTGTTTATGAGGAGCAAACCATAGGTTCCTCAGGGTCTGGTGAAATCACGACAGAAGAACAGCCCTCTGCTCCAGCTCAAACGGAACAAAAAGATGATCGGATCATCTACATCGTTGTGGTTGGCATCTCCATTTTAATCATACTGGAGATTATCCGTATCCTGAAACCATCCTGGAAAGCTTCTGGAACAAAGAATAATTTTGATGAGGAAGACGATGATATTTAAATAAAAAAGGTATCCCAATTGGGATACCTTTTTTGTCATTATTCTTCTTCTGGAGCTTCCCAGTTATGGTAAACTTCCTGAACGTCATCATTGTCTTCCAGCATATCCAGAAGTTTCTGCATTTTTTCGCAGAGTTCTGGATCATCGATCTTGGTATAGGTGGAAGGAACCTTCTGGATATCTGCCTCTACAAAGGTATATCCTTTTGCTTCCAGAGCTTCACGAACTGCGCGGAATTCGTTTGGATCGCTGGTTGCAGAGATTTCGATAACACCATCGCCAAATTCAAAGTCTTCAGCACCTGCTTCCATGCAGTCTTCCATGATCTGATCTTCGGTATATTTGTCATCCTCGTTATCGATTACGATAACACCCTTGTCGCTGAACATGAAAGAAACGCATCCGGTCTGACCAAGGTTTCCGCCGCATTTATCAAAATAGTGACGCAGATCACCAGCAGTTCTGTTCTTGTTATCGGTCAGTGCCTCAACGATAACTGCAACGCCGCTTGGTCCATAACCTTCGTATACCATATCAACATAGGTATTCTTGTCGCCTTCACCAGCTGCTTTTTTGATGATACGATCAATGTTATCGTTTGGAACGTTGTTTGCTTTTGCTTTTGCAATCAGGTCACGAAGTTTACCGTTGTTGAGAGGGTCTGGTCCGCCTTCACGAACTGCTACTGCCATTTCACGGCCAATCTTGGTAAAGATTTTACCCTTCTGAGCGTCTGTTTTTTCTTTTTTACGTTTAATATTATTCCACTTGGAATGTCCTGACATAACTCAATCTCCTTTTCTGAAAACGTTGTCCTCTTTTTTCGGCATCATAAGGCCGCATAAACCGAATCCATTTTAGCACAATTTTTCCCATGATACAAGCATTTTCGAAGGAATCATTGCTCTGTCCACACCGATACATACGGATAAACTTTATGAAATCCGTTCGTTCCCTGCTGGGAAGCAAAGATCAAATAGCCAAAACTGATGGTAACTACCAGAACAGATGCCAAGAAAACCATTTCTTTCTTTTTCTGGTTATGCGTATTTTTTGTCCGTTTAGATGCTGATTTTACCCGCTTTTTATCTGTTTTTTCTACTTCGCTGGTTTGGCAGAATGTGCAGACCAGCTTTGGAAGCAGTACCATCGCATACATAAAAAGATAGATCGAAAAGCGTTCAAGAATCATGTGATGGGTACTAAACACATACAAGATCAGCACATAAAACGAAGAATTAATCAGGATTCGATTTTTCTCATCCTGATTAAGCAATCTCTTTCGGAAAAACCATACTGCAGCAAAATAAATTGCTGGAAAAATCACATAACGTTTTCCCAGACCTGCCCAGTAGTGCGAACCGATATAGCCGGCATAATTTTGAAACAGATAATGGGTCAAAAACTGTGCTGCCTGCGTGCTGAACAGGTAAATTGGGAGAGAAATCGCTGCAATCACACCGTAGATTCTGCCATCAACCTTCCAGTTTAAAATCCAGTAAAACGGAAGCAGAAACAGCGCCGAAATGTGAAAAGCAGAAGCCAGCAGAACCACCAGAACAAAGAAAATCAATTTGCGTTTCTTTAAAAAAGGAAATGCCAGCAGACAGATTGTCGCTGCGATGGATTGCCGAAACAGATTCATGCTATGTGCAAAAAACTGCAGCGTCAGATAAAGATATGCACCCAGCCATGGTAGAGGAGAATATCGCTTGAGAAACCAGAACACAATTGCTGTTAAAATGATATTTACCACAAACAGAAGCATCCGATAACTTAGCCCCAGTTCCCAGCACAGGTGGGTAAAGATCGAATAGCCGATAAACTCACGCCCAACATGATCTGTAACAAGCTGCTGGATCGATAATGGTCCCAACTGCTCATAGAGATTTTCATAATTAAAATAATCATATCCTATTCCATAGCGAAAGGTTGCAACAAAAATAAAAATCAATGCTGCTGTCATCAAAAACAGATTTTGAAGCTGTTTTTGATTCTTTTCTAAAAACTCTCCTTGAAGCGGAGAGGTCTGTTTCCAGAGCAGCGAACCTGCACATAAAAAGGCTGCCATTCCAAAATAGATTGACAAAACGCATTCCCTTCCTTTTTTCTTGATTTTTTTATTATAGCGGATTTTCGTGAATTTATCAAACATCCATCGTAAAATCTCATACATTTTGACCCAATTTTTAACATCCTGTACTATTTGCAGTCATCGTATTCTCTAAAATTTTTTCTTTTTTTCGTTCTAAACTTCACTACTCTATTGTTCTATTCCAAACAAAGTGTTAAAATAATGAAATATTTTTATGCTTTGTGTCAAGTTTCTTTAAAATGTGTTGACACAAAAATTGATTTTGAAAGGATGGGTATTCTTGTTTTCCAAAAAAGACCTTCAGCGCCTGATTATCCCGCTGATCATCGAACAATTTCTTGCCATCACCATCGGTATGGCCGATACTGTCATGGTTTCCAGCTGCGGAGAGGCTGCTGTTTCCGGTGTATCGCTGGTCGATGCAATCAATATTCTGCTGATCAACATCTTTTCCGCTCTTGCTACTGGCGGCGCCATCATTTCCTCCCAGTACATTGGTCGTGAAGAACCTCATAAAGCTTGTGAAGCTGCCAAACAGCTCGTACTTTCCGTGTTTGTTCTGTCCATGGTAATTGGCGGAATCTGTGTCTTTGGCGGACCACAGATTCTGGGACTGATCTATCATGATGTTGAGCGTGCGGTTATGGATAACGCTGAGATTTACTTTTTCCTGACTGCGCTTTCCTATCCTTTTATCGCTCTTTATAATGCCGGTGCAGCATTGTTCCGTGCTATGGGAAACTCCAAAGTTTCCATGACAATCTCCATCATCATGAACTGTATCAATGTTGGAGGAAACGCAATTTTCATCTTTGGATTTAACATGGGAGCTGCTGGTGCAGCACTTGCAACCCTGATTTCCCGTATTGTAGGTGCAATCTTCATTTTGATTCTCTTAAAACGTCCTGTCAACATTATTCATGTTGACTCTTATCTCCACTTGGAATTTCGTCCTCAGATGGTCAAAAACATTCTGGAAATCGGTATTCCAAATGGTCTGGAAAATGGAATGTTCCAGCTTGGAAAGATCATTGTTCAGGGTATGATCGCCTCTTATGGAACCGCTGCCATTGCAGCAAACGCTGTCTGCAACTCGATTGCCGGCTTCCCGATTATCCCTGGTACTGCAATTGGACTTGCTATGGTAACCGTAGTAGGACAATGTGTGGGTGCACAAAGATATGAAGAAGCCAAAAAATACATTGTCCGTCTGACCGGACTTGCCTATATCTTTATGTTGATCCTCAATATTTTGATTGCTGTTTTCTGCGGACCGATTGTCGGATTCTTTAATCTGTCAGCAGAAGCAACCTCCACTGCAGAACAGATCATGCTCTGGCACAGCCTGTTCTGTGCGGTCCTTTGGCCAACGGCATTTACGATGCCAAATGGTCTGCGCGCTGCAAACGATGTGAAGTTTACCATGACCGTTTCTGTTCTCTCCATGTGGATTTGCCGTATCTGCATGAGCTACGTTTTTGGAACCATGTTAGGAATGGGCGTTCTGGGTACATGGTTTGCAATGTTCCTTGACTGGGTATTCCGCATCATTTTCTTTGTCGTTCGTCTCCAATCCAACAAATGGCAGCACCGTGAACTGCAGCAAAAACTCTCTGCTCAAGGATAACTAAAAAAAGCCACCGATCTTGATAATCGGTGGCTTTTTTTACTGGTTTTGTTTTTTAACAAATTTTTCTGTTTGCTGCTGATCCAGCACTTCCAACGCAAACCAGAAGGTGCTTCCCTGATTTTGTTTGCTTTCTACCCCATATTCAGCCTGATGCTGCTGGAGAATGTTTTTTACAATACAAAGCCCAAGTCCGCTTCCCTCTGAAGCAGAAGTTCTGTTTCCCTGCTCGATCCGATAATATCGATCCCAGATACTGGAGATCTTATCTTCTGCAATACCCGGACCATTATCGGTTACTCTCACAAAAACTTTTTTATCCTGTACAAGCTGTTGTACCCGGATTTTTTTATCTTGTCCTGTGTGGTTGATTGCGTTGCAGATAAAATTATAGATTACGCGGCTAATCTTTGTTTGATCTGCTCTTACCCACACCCTGCGATCCTTCTCAAAACTAATTTCCCACTGTTTTTGTGCTGTCAATTTTTGATAATGATATACTGTCTCCTGCAATAAATCAGTAAGACAAAAAGTTTCAAGCTTCAAACGAGGCACTGCCTCTTTCATTTTGGAAAGATCCAAAATATCGTTAACCAGCATAGAAAGACGATTTGCCTCATCTATCATAATCTGAACATTTTCTGGTGTATTCTCACCAGGAATTTCCTGCATCATCTGCGCATAGCCGATCATCATAGTAAGCGGCGCACGCAGATCATGAGAAATATTTGCCAGAAGTTCTTCCCGGTTTTGTTCAATTTCTGAGAATTTCTTTACTGCGCAGTTAAGCGACTCTCCAAGATCTTTCATAGAAGAACAACCTTGTACCGGAAAACAAACATTAAAATTTCCCACAGCCAGTTCCTGAGCAACTTCCTTGTACTGCCCTATTTTGCAGTTAAACCTCGTTTTCAGGAAAAGACAGCCTGCAAGCGCAAGCAATAATAATGTTATAGAAACAAAAAGCATCTGAGTCCACATTACATCCAGATTAATCTTGTTTTGCGTGATAATTGAACGCATCAAAACCAAAAGCTCTGTTCCATCTTTTTGTTTTACCAGTTGAGCACAGGTAATCATCCTGCATGTATTGGAGTCTTTATAAAAAGCCGAATCTGTTTCTTCATCCGATTCATCCGCAACATCAAATTTGGTCAGGTGTTCCCACATGATTCCATTTTCTGAAACCTCATCCTGATACAAATCAATCAGCTGCTCTGTTGTGTATTCTGCAAGAGAAGTTTGTTTTGTATTCAAACGGTCCACTCCATTTGAATCAACAATTCTGACTTCTATACCGGCAGATTGAATCTTCGAAATGATTTCATCCAGATTATTTTCGTCAATGTTGTTTGACACTTCCACTAATGCGGATTTTACCATGTTCTTCTTTAAGAATTGATAAACATCGTCCAGAAAGAAAAGCTGAGCAAACCAGGCCATCAGCAACACGCCGATGAAAAACACCAGGACTGCCGCCAATCTTTTTTGGGACAAAAGGCCATGAGTATCCATGGTCTTTACTGTGCTTCAAAGCGATAACCAACACCGCGCAGGGTAACGATATAGCGGCTGTATTGGCCCAAAGCTTTTCGCAGCAATTTAATGTGTGTATCCAGGGTACGGTCATCTCCAAAGAAATCATATCCCCAAACATCATTGATCAGTTTTTCTCTGGTCAATGCAATTCCGCGGTTGCGTACCAGGTAGAAAAACAGCTCATATTCTTTTGGCGAAAGCGAGATCTGTTCCCCATCTACATACACCATTCTTCCAGTAAAGTCTACCTTCAGTCCTTCAAAGGTAAGGATCTCTTTGCGTGGTGCAGAATAACCGCTGCTTCTCTTAATAATTGCCTGCACACGCAGCATCAATTCTTTCGGAGAAAACGGCTTTGTAACATAGTCATCCACACCCAGTTCAAATCCATGAATACGATCGTATTCTTCTCCCCTCGCGGAAAGCATCAGCACCGGAATTTGAGAAAACTTGCGGATTTCTCTGCATGCTGAAAAGCCGTCCAATTCCGGCATCATGACATCCAGTATCATCAAATCGAATTTTTCCTGTCGGCATAATTCGATTGCTGTCATTCCATCCGCAGCTTCTTCTACTTCGTATCCTTCAAATTCCGCATACTTACGAATCAGGACTCGAACTTTTTCTTCGTCGTCTACCACTAAGATCCGATACATTTTTCATCCCCCCAAATGATTTTGCCGCGGGAAAACGGCAGTTTCTGATTCCAAAAGAGAATCACTCCCAGCATAATCCTGCAAATTTTATCCTATCATGAATTTGTGACGGTAGAATGAACAGAACAAGGACTTTAAAAAAGATTAAAGATTCTGTATGTTTCTTGTTAAAAACAACAAAGACTTCCCGGCGTTTTTTCTGTACTGCCGAGAAGTCTTTTGTATTTTTTCTGTATCTTACGGGTTATCCTCTTTGTCCGAATAAGCCGCTTACACTATCCCAGAAACTGCCATCTTCATCATCTTCGCTGCTGGAAGACGTGCTGCTTTCATTTTTCTGAATCACTTTTCTTCCTCCGGATGTGCTGCTGTCACTGCTGTTTCCTTTCGCTGCCGAAGACAGAGAAGAAGAGCCAGAAGAACTGGAAGAAGAGCTGGAATCCGAAGAATCATCGGAATCTGTGGTGTTGTGATCATCTTCCTGAGTTGCTGAAGAAGCACTTCTGTGGAGAATACAGGATGATGGAATATAGGTTTCCTTATACCAGCCAGTTGCTGTGGACGGACAGTTTTCTGTCGCAAGGTCACCGGATTCCGTACAATACTGCATTGCCTTTACATTTTCGGAATAGGTGAAATCTTTTGCTTCCAGTCCTTCATGAATTGGGAGCATCAGATTCTTCCAGAAAATCGGGGTCGGATAGGTGGAATAATAGATTTCTTCCTGAATATCGTAACCCATCCAGACACCAGCAATATAATATGGAGTAAAGCCGATAAACCAAAGGTCAGGGTTATCGATAGCAACTTCCACACCGTTAACATACTTAACACCGGTGGAAGAACCTGTTTTACCTGCGGTGGTAATTCCAGTTTCACTTTTCAGATTTGCTTTTGCACCGGTACCCTGTGTTACAACAGTCTGAAGCAGTCGGTTGAGTACCGTTGCGGTTTCTTCCGATACAACTCGAACCTGTGTGGTATCTTTTTCCAGGACAATGTTTCCTTCCATATCTGTAACCTTGGTATAGGTATATGGTTTTACATATTTACCACCGGTTACAAAAATCTGGTAACAGCCTGTCAATTCTTCCAATGTCATACCGGTAGTCATACCACCAAGTGCCATTGCAGAAAGGCTGGTTGCATCCAGTTCATGCAGGGTGCTGACCTGGAATTTATTCTTCAGAGTATCATAGCAAACCTGCGGGGTCAAAATATTGACAATCTGCGCTGGAACGGTGTTGATAGACTGCTGGATCGCATACTGAACTGTCATTGGCTGGTGAGTATAGCTGTTTGAATAGTTCTGCGGCCACTGGAATGTTTTTCCGTTTTCGGTCAGAGTCAGCGGCTCATCAACAAAGGTAGTCGACCAGGTAATCAGGTCTCGTTCAAACGCATTGAGGTAAGCCGAGATCGGTTTCATGGTAGAACCCGGATGACGCTGCGACTGAGTTGCACGGTTAAACAGTCGGTTGGAAGTCTTTTCGTTGCCGCCGATCATGCCCTTTACACTTCCGTCCGGAGCAATAACGATTGCTGCTGTCTGCGGATATTCCGAGTTGTTCAGCGGTGGGAATGTGGAGGAATCAGCATAAGACGCTTCCAGAGATTTCTGTACTTTTGGGTCCATGGTCGAATAGATGCGGTAGCCACCGCTGTAAACCATATCGGTAGCATAAGCACGGGTATAGTTGTATTCTTCCTGAAGGTCGGTAATGACATCCTCGATAACCTGGTCAGTATGCCAGTCGGTTAGAGCGGTCATACCATCCGAAGTGGATTCCACTTCTTCTCTTTCAGCAAGCTGTACATCATAATTTACCCATTTTTCATATTCGCTTTGTGTCAGCATTCCGAGGTCACGCATTTCGCCCAGAATATATTCACGGCGTTTTGCGTTTTCCTCCATACCGGTACCCCATCCATACGTTTCATTGGTGGTTTCACGCAATGGATTATATTTGGTCGGAGCGTTTGTAATCGCAATCAAGGTTGCCGCCTCGGCCACATTGAGTTCACTGATATCCTTATTAAAGTAGAGCTTGGACGCACTCTGGATACCGTAACACTGATTGGAAAAGAATGCAACGTTCAGATAGGTTTCCATAATCTGTTCCTTGCTGTAACTCTTTTCCAGCTTCAATGCAGTAAAGATTTCCTGAACCTTTCGTTCCGGAGTAACCTCATCATTACCGGTCAGGTTCTTGATTACCTGCTGGGTGATGGTGGAACCACCCTGAATTCGACTGGAGCCACCAAAATAGCTCAGGGTCGACTTGATCGTTCTAAGCCAGTCAACACCATGATGTTCCCAAAAACGCTTATCCTCCGCAGCAACCGTTACGTTGACAATCATCTCCGGAATTTCATCATAGCTTACCCATTCACGGTTCTGACCGGAATACAGTTCCTTAACAACAGTTTCTTCCTGCGTTTCCGGGTCAGTGACGTAGATATAGGATGTATTGTTGAGGTTTACTTCGACATTGGAAAGATCGACAACCGGCGCTCCCTCCAGAGAGTTGAACACATAAAGTGCCATTACCGATACAACGATCGAACCGGTAATAATTCCAATAAAGATCAGAATGGCAAAAGTGCGGCCCAGTCCTCGAAAAAATCTTCTGACCGGTCCCGGACGTTTTGCTGTTTCCAAACAAATCCTCCTCCTTCTATGATTCGTTCTCCGCTTCCGGTATTTGCGGAGATGGATTTTCATTCGTTTGCTGTACGACATTTGTGACTTATATGTACACGCTACTTATTATACCACAATAAAAGTTAAAAATCTTAAAATTTTGAAAAAATTAGGAATTTAGCTAAATTCACAGTTTCTTCTCCTGTAAAATTTGTAAGTTTCCCGTTTGCTGTATAAATTATCCTGAGTTGGACAAATTAAGGATAGTATCATAATCGTTCTGTCAGCTTACGATGAAACCATAAAAAAGAAAGGGTGCGCTCTATTGAGACAAAATATCCTGCTTACCTGTGCCGCACTGACTGCGGTATGCATCATCACCGCATTTCTTCTTACTGTTTCCGATCTGAGCGCTTCCCAACCTCCTTCTGAGGCTCCAGGCCAAGAAACCAGTGAGCAGATGTCGGATGTCCCTCTTTCTCAGACAATTGGGGAATCTGACAGCAAATCCATCTCAGCGCAGTACTATCTGCGGGAATACGATGGAAAGATTGCTGTCTTCCTTCCGGATAAAAATGTTCCGGAAACTGTATTTGAAGTTTATACCTCCACACTGCCTTCCTATGACCGCGGTCAGCTGCAGCTTGGAATTCCCATCCAGAGCTATGAGGAGCTTGTGAAACGGATAGAAGACTATATCAGTTAATGTTATTCTTCTGTTCAAATGGTTACCAAATTGTAATGGAACTTTCATCGGAAAAGGATGATTTTTTTCTTGCCATGGAATATAATAGAGACATAGAAAAGATTAACCCAATGAAATGACGAGACGAGGCGATTCCGATGAACTTCAAATTTGCGCACAATAATATCAATGTACTCAATCTTGATGAGAGCCTTGCCTTTTACAAAGAAGCACTTGGTCTGACAGAGGTTTCGCGAAAAATCGCGGAGGACGGCAGCTTTATCTTAGTTTACCTTGGTGATACCTCCACTAAACACCAGTTAGAGTTGACTTGGCTTAGAGATCGCCATGATCCTTATGACCTCGGCGACAATGAAATCCACATTGCATTCACCACTTCTGATTTTGAGGCTGCTCATGAAAAGCACAAAGCAATGGGCTGCATCTGTTATGAAAACAAAGCAATGGGAATTTACTTCATTGCCGACCCAGACGGCTACTGGCTGGAAATTATTCCAGAAAAAAATTAGACTACTTTTTTCTCCATAAAATTATTCTCCTAACCTAACAAAAAAGGAACCCGTTTTGGGTTCCTTTTTTTGTATCTGCACGCAAAAAATAAGACAGGATATTCTCCTGCCTTACTTTTTACCAAAAACTATTCAGCTTTTGGAGCGCCTACTGGGCAAACACCAGCGCAAGCGCCGCAATCGATGCATTTGCCAGCGTCGATTTCGTACTTATCAGCTCCTGCGGAAATAGCGCCTACTGGGCACTCTGCTTCACATGCACCGCAGCTGATGCAATCACTGCTAATTTTGTATGCCATAACGTAACACCTCCATTATTTTATGTTCCTTCTTTAGGACAACGTACAAGCGTTCATCCTGTACACCCCTATTTTATCACATCATAAAAAAAAATCAACCAATATTCAGAATTTATTTCCGCTTTTTTGTTTGCCTTTTCTCTTATTTTTATACAAAATAAAATGTTTTGTGATATTTTGTTCTTTATTTCTTAGTCAAAACATCCACAAAACATCACAAAAGGACACCAGAATCATGGTGTCCTTTTGTATGCCGTTTATTTGATTTTATGCTAGTTTTCCAGCTTTTTGAGCTCTTTTTCCTGTTTGGCATCCGCATAATCTTCCTTCTGCGGACGAGCATCCTTGAGCACGCGAACTGCTTCGCGTTCAAACACCATTGGTGCACCATCACTTGCCTTGTCCAAGCGGACCTTTACCAGTCCTGTAAGCAGGCTGATCTCGGTTACAGTACCTTTTCCTTCGCTGGTGGATACATAAGCCCCCACTCGTGGTGTAATGCGGATCAGGTCTTCATACGCGTTCTGCTCATACTTTAAGCAGCACATCAGTCTGCCGCAGGTTCCCGAAATTTTGGTTGGATTTAAGGACAAACCCTGCTCCTTTGCCATTTTGATTGATACTGGCTGGAACTCTCCGAGGAAGGAAGAACAGCAGAATGGTCTGCCACAGATACCAAGACCACCCAGCATTTTTGCTTCATCGCGTACACCGATCTGTCTCAATTCGATTCGTGTCTTAAACACCGATGCCAGATCTTTTACCAGCTCACGGAAGTCGACCCTTCCATCTGCTGTAAAGTAAAACAGGATTTTGTTGTTGTCGAAGGTGTATTCCACATCAACAAGCTTCATATCCAGTTTATGCTTTTCAATTTTTTCCAAACAAAGTTTAAAAGCCTTTTTTTCTTTTGCTTTGTTTTCCTCAATATGCTTGCGGTCTTCCTCTGTCGCAATTCGGATTACCGTCTTGAGCGGTTTTACAATGCCCTCATCGTCAATTTCACGATTTGCAATTGCAACCTCACCGCACTCGATTCCGCGTGCAGTTTCTACAATTACTTTTTCTCCAATTGGCATCTGTACTCCGTTTGGAGAAAAATAATAGATCTTGCCCACCTGCTTAAAGCGAACACCAATTACTTCGGTCATGGTTTCCTCCATTCTATAACGAAAAATAGATAAACATTTTATTCTGTCAATTTTGATTGCTATTCAGAAATCGACTTTACTGCAGCACAAAAAGCTGCTGCAACCAGCGTCAGGCTTACATTCTGCGATACCTGCCAGGTTGCTTTATCTATTATATCAAGAATCTGCATGGCCTGCAATGTGGTCAAACGATTTTTCACCTGCATTGGGATATCGGAATAGTTACCAGGGACTGCGTTTTTATAACGAATCAACTCCCAAAAGTAAGAACGAATCTCCTGAAGATACTGCAAAAACTCTTCTCTTTTTTTGTTTCCCGTATACTCCTGTAAACAGCAAAGCAGCTCAAACTCCTGCCCTGCACAGATAATTTCTGCCGCATGTCTTGCGCTGCAGGCAAGCTGAAGTTTTTTCTCGTCCCGCAAAAGCTCCAAGGCTTTGCCAATATTTCCTTGAGAGAGATGTGCTGCTTCCTCCCGCCGTTCAGCAGTCACCGAAGCATCCGCAAGTGTTTCCAGTGCCTTGGCACACTCCTGTGGTGTACAAACGCTGATTGGAATTACTGCTGCTCTGGAAAGAATCGTCTGTAAAATGCGGGTACGGTTATTACAGGTCATGATAAACACGACCTGTGCTGGTGGTTCCTCAATAATTTTAAGCAGTGCATTTTGTGCCTGCTCAGTCATATTGTGGATATTTCGAAGGATGTATACCTTATACTCTCCATCATTGGGACGAATATAAGCGGTACTGCGGATCTCACGGATCTGATCAATATGAAACGCATTTGCCTTGTTATCCGAAGATACGATCTCCACATCCGGGTGCATATCGGACAAAATCAGGCGGCAGTTTCTGCACGCTCCGCAGGGACGGTTTGCCCTTTCCTGCTGGCACAGAACAGCTGCCGCGATCATTTTGGCAAAGGTTGTTTTTCCGCATCCATCCTCTCCTTCAAGCAGGATTGTATGCGGCAAACGCCCGTCAGTTATAAAATTGACGAGCGTTTGTTTGGCTTTATCATTGCAATAAAAGTTATTCAGCAACAATCTTTTTCTCCTGAACGTATCTCAGTTAAGATTATACTTTCTCGAAACGTTCAACATCCATTACGAAGATGGTTGCGCCGCCGATCTGAACTTCTACCGGATAGGTTGTGTACATACCAACACCATAAGAAGCAGAAGATGGAACCATCTGTTTACGTTTCTTGGAGTGATCTGCGATGATGGTGATAACTTCATCTACCTTTTCATCCTGAGTACCGATCAGGAATGTGGTGTTGCCCGAAAGGAGGAATCCACCGGTAGTTGCAAGTTTTGTTACAGAAAAGTGATTTTTGGTCAGCGCGGAAGATACCTTTGCACTGTCGTCATTCGAAACAATCGCTAAAATTAATTTCATATATGTAACCCCCTCTGCACAAGTAGAGCTTCCATTGCTACCTGGCAAATGTTTTTTAACTGGAATATCAGCTGTCTGAATCTTCCGTACTCCTATTTTACCACATCTATAACAAAAATACCAGAGTTTTTTAAGATTTTTATAATTTCTTTGTGCAATCTTTCCCCAGGCATAACAAGTGGAATTCCAGGCGGACAGGTAATTTTGACCTGTGCCGCGATCCTTCCTTCGGCTTTTTCCACTGGGACACTCTCTTTCGGGGATAAAAATGCTTCCCGAAGGCTCATAATCTTCTCTGATGGCACAATTGGAAATGCGGTAAATGGCTGGTTTTGAATCAAAATCTCGTCAAGCAAGGCTTCTGTTCGTTTAAAGTCCTCTTCCCTGTTAAACGGAGAAAACAGAAGGACACATCCGCTGTCGCTCAAATATTCCTCCATGATTTTGTGTTTTCTCAGCAATTTACGAAAACTCTGTGCATCCCATCCTGTTCCGGCAAGCGGGAGCGTTAATCGCATCGGGTCGCAATGCTGCGGAAGAACAAAGCCCTTCTCCCTTGCTTTTTGTCTTAATTCCTCACATCGTGTTACCGTCTGCTGGATTCTTTCTGCTCCATCCTGCATCAAAAATGCTGCAGTGCTGTCCATCGAAAGCATAATCAGATAGTTTGGACTGGTCGAACCAAAAACGGTCATCGCGCCTTTCATCTGCGGACAGTATTTTGCATCGGAAGTGTGCAGGAGCGCCGCCCCAGTCAATGCAAGCATGGTCTTGTGCAAAGAGTCACAGCACAGATCTGCTCCCAGCTGCATCGGGTGATATTCTTCTTTCAAAAAGTGAAGGTGTGCACCATGCGCATTATCCACAAACAGCGGAAGTCCATATTCATGAGCGATTTGGGCAATCGAGCGGATATCACTCATTACACCAAAATAGTCCGGGGACGTTACATAGACCGCACAAAGGGAATCCAATGTGCCCTCCTGTTTTTCTTTTTCCAGAACGCTGCGGATTTCATCGGGAGAAATCTCCCCGATCAGGCGTTCTTCCTGCTTTCTATTTGGATAAACCCAGACTGGCTCTAAACCTAACAGTGCCATTGCATTAACTGCCGCAGCATGGATGTTTCTTCCTGCCAGGATTCGGCCTTCCTTTTTTGCCACCATGCGAAGCATTGCCTGAATACATAAGGTAGAACCGCCAGCACTCATCACCGTTCCTTTTGTATCATAAAGTCGGGTAAAAATTTCTTCCAGCTCTTTGAGCGGTCCATCATCCTCAAACAGGCTGTCCGTACCTTCCACCTCGGTTACATCATACGCCATCAATTCCCCAAATGGGCTGATAGATGCCCCTTTATGCCCCGGCATGTGCAGTCTTGCATAATCCTGACGGATATATTCATCCAATGCCCTTTTGAGCGGTGTATTATCTGTCATCCTCGTTTGCTCCTTCCAACAATTGGATATTTCTCAAAATCGTCTTTTTTCCACGATAGTTATATGCTCTCGTTTTGAGCAATCTTTCTGCTATCTGAGCATCCAGTACCGCTACGGCAGATTCCAAAAATTCCGGTACCGGTGTCAATACTTTTGCTTCTTGGTTCATCGGGCAGACATCGTTGCAGATATCACATCCCCAGATAAGCCCCCCATCCTGAATCTGCCCGATTTCCCAATCGGTCAGTTCTCCTTTTTTCTGGGTAATATGGGATCGGCATCGTTCCAGACAGACACTTCCATCCGATTGAAGTGCTCCCTGCGGACAAACACTTTGGCATTTCCCGCATCCAATACATTCTCCGGAATTCAGTGGCCGGTCCGGCTGCAAAACAAGATCGGTGACAACCTCACCTATAAAAACATAACTTCCATATTTTGGGTGCAGGATCAGCCCATTTTTCCCCCGTCTGCCCAAACCTGCGTGGAAAGCTGCACTCACTTCCCGAATCGGGGAATTATCGGTAAACGGCTCAAATTGGTTTTGTGGAAAAACTTCCTGCAAAGCTTTACAAAAACGATTGAGATACTCTCCTGCAATCATGTGGTAATCGGTCACCATCGCATATCGAGAGATATTGCGTTCTTTGTGCTCCCCTGTATAATATGGAAACAGGCACACCAGCACAGATGCTGCGTCCTGTGGAATTCTCTGTTTTGCCCTGCACTCCAGACACGGCAAAATCTGTTCAAAAGAACAGATTCCAAATGGAAACGCTTCCTTCCCTGACAAAATTTTTGAAGCGACTTCCTTTACTTTTCCGGTTGGTTCCATCCTGATTTCATCCTTTCCTCTTCTGTTATTACTTTAGCATATCCAAAAGCCTGCTGCAAGTTCTGCTTTTTTATTAGAATCATAGGGAGAAAATTGATTTCAATCTTTATCCGCACCGGAATTTATGCTACAATAAGGACAGGCTATTTTTTTAACCACAAATCCAATACAGGGAGGATTTCTGTTATGAATATCAGCATGTTCGATATTCTTGGACCGATCATGATCGGTCCTTCCAGTTCTCATACTGCCGGCGCTCAGCGTATCGGTAAGGCAATGTACAATATGATCGCAGACAAGGAACTGACTTCGGTTCACTTTATGCTGCACGGTTCCTTCCACCTCACTCTGCGTGGTCACGGTACCGACCGTGCACTGGTCGGCGGTGTTCTGGGAATGAACGCAAACGATCCACAGATCAAAAATTCTCTGCAAATTGCGCAGGAAAGAGGCATCGAAGTTTCCTTTGAAGGTGCTGACCTCGGTGATGTTCATCCAAACACCGTTCGCATCATCGCAAGAACCAGCGACGGCAAAATCGTTTCTCTGATGGGCTCCTCGATTGGCGGAGCAAATATCGAGATTGTGGAAATCAACGGAACCGCTGCTAAATTCTCCGGAAAATATCCGGCTGTTGTGATCAACCACACCGACCGCCTTGGCATTATCAGCCATATCACCTCGATTCTTGCAATCAATCAGGTCAACATCGTTACTGTTCTCAACTCTCGTGAGAACAAAGGTAAATCCGCTGTCACCATGATCGAAACCGATTCTCCAATCAGTGCAGCAGTAAAACGCGAGCTGGAAAGCATGTCTGCTGTCCACAGTGTTGTAACGATGGAACGCGTGATCTAAGCATTTATCGACCTTAATCCATTTTTCGAAAGGAACGTTTATTATGTACTTCTCTGCCAAGGAAATACTTGCTCAGCTTGATGGCACAGATATGCGCATCTGTGACCTGGTAATCAAAAACGAAACCGAAATTTCCGAGATCAGCCGTGAAGAAATTTTTTCGATGCTGGAAGAACGTTATCAGATCATGTACAATTCCGCTCACGATGCTCTGGAAAAAGAAATCCGTTCTCTGAGCGGACTGACCGGCGGCAGCGCAAAGAAAATGTGGGAATACTACAAAAAAGGCTCCAGCATCTGTGACAATACCATCATCCGCGGTGCAGCCTATGCACTCTCCTGTCTGGAAGTCAATGCATCGATGGGACTGATTGTTGCTGCTCCAACTGCTGGTGCCTGCGGTATCCTTCCAGGTTCGCTGCTCACCGTTGCAGAAAAATATGACATCCCACATCAGCAGGTTCTGGAAGCTCTTGCAACCGCTTCCGGTATCGGTCAGCTGATTGTAAAGAAAGCTACTGTTTCGGGCGCAGAAGGCGGATGTCAGGCAGAATGCGGAAGCGCTGCTTCGATGGCTGCTGCTGCAATCGTAGAAATGCTCGGCGGTACCCCTGCTCAGGCATTTGACGCTGCTGCAATCGCTATGCAGAATATTATGGGTCTTGTTTGTGACCCGGTAGCAGGACTGGTTGAAATGCCTTGTGCAAAACGTAACGCTTCCGGCGTTGCAAACGCTCTGGTTAGTGCAGACCTTGCACTCAGCGGCATCTTCAGCGAGATCCCATTTGATGAAGTAGTGGAAGCAATGTACAAAGTCGGCAAAGCATTGCCTTCTTCCCTTCGTGAAACCGCTCTGGGCGGCGTAGCTACCACACCAACCGCTCTTGCCATGAAAGAAAAGATTTACGGCAATCAGGAGACATCCTCCTGCACCGGAAATTGCGCTTCCTGTGGCGGCTGCAACTAAAAGATCATCTCTTTTTGGGTCCTGTTAACACAGGACCCTTTTTTATAAGTTATTAACGTAAGTTTTTACATTTTTTCTAAACCTTTTTCCTAAACCTTGTAGCAAATAATATAAAATGTTTACAAAAAACTTTATTTTTATTGTAATTTATTTATTGAATTGTTATACTTATATCAGAGTTTCTTTTCATAAAGCTGCAAGGAGAATCAGTATGGAACATACAACACACTATCATCCTCCCAAAATCGGCATGCGGGTAATCAAAACACTACTCTCGGTACTGCTGGTCACTCTAACCTATGATTATCTGCTTGGTGGACGCAATGCCTGTTTTGCCTGTATCGGAGCGGTTTACGCTATGGGCAACCATTTCCACGAAGGATTCAAATTTGGATTTAATCGCTTCGTCGGTACATTATTCGGGGGATTGATTGTAATTCCATTCTACTGGCTCTACTACCATCATCCACTTGGAATTCCAAAAGAATTTTACCTTGTTCTGGGACTTTTATGTCTGCTTTATCTTCACATCTTGTCAGGAGCAACTACTGCCATCCAGCCGGGGGCTGTTATTTATTTTGTTGTTCTATTTACTCAGCCGGTCAATACCTACATCGGCTACACCATCGCCCGCGTAATTGACACCGGTATCGGTGTTATTTTCAGTCTGGTACTGAATTTTCTTCTTCCTTCCAAACTGGATAAACGAAACGGATTTGATTTTCCGCACACCTTTCAGCGTTGGTTTAAAAGTAATCAGCGCCCTCCAAATGAACGATATCCGGTTGACCCGGAACCGGAAGTCAATCCAGAACAAAACTACGAAAAAAAAGGCTCTTAAAAGAGCCTTTTTTTATTGTCTCTTTTTCATATTGGAGTGAGGATGGGATTCCATCGCTTCACAGGCATGGGACTCCATCGCCTGGCAGGCATGGAGGTAAAGTTCATCCATATTGTGGATCTGATTGGTGCTCTGAATCAGCGCTCCCTGCGCATTTTCGGGAAGGGTTAGAAAAAACTGTTTTGCTTTTGCATCTTTTGCCAGCAGATCATTTAAGTTTTTCAATCAAATCATCGCCTTTCTAAAAGCTGGTATCAAATCTTTCCTGATTAGTATACGCACCTTTTTTTATGGCATACAAAAATCAAAACAAAAACTTTTCCTTTTGTTCTTCTTTCTTTTTCTGATCGAAGCATGGATTTTCCGCACCTTTTCTCCCTGCAATTTCTATACTGTAATAAGCTCGTGATTTTGCAAGGAGGTCTTCGTTATGTCTGAAACTGCACCGATTCGTTTTTTTCTGGGCTCCAACTCCCCGCAGGGATTTGTTTCGCGTTTTGATCAGCTGGATTATGGTGATCCTCAGTGGCATACCTTTTACATCAAAGGAGGTCCCGGATGTGGAAAATCTTCCTTTATGAAGCGGCTTGCTGCTGTGTTTGAAAATCGCTGTCCATTGATGGAACAGATTCCATGCTCCTCCGATCCAGATTCTCTGGATGCGGTCATCTTTCCGGAATGGAAAGTCTCGATTGCAGATGCTACTGCTCCTCATGCGCTGGAACCAAAGTATCCCGGACTTTCAGAAAGTATCCTGTCCTTTGGCGATTTTCTTGATCCATTAAAAATAAAACCTTATGGAGAAACCATACGTCTGATTTCCCAGACCACTTCCAAAAATTACTCTCAGGCAATCGATTGTCTTGCTGCTGCTAAAAGCTTTTTGAATGACTCCCATCGCATTGCACTGAGCAGCTTAAATCCGCAAAAACTAAATGCTTATGCAAAACATTTTTCCTATAAAAACTTCCCGAAAAAGTCCGGTCGTGGAAAAGAAAAGGTCCGTTTTTTAAGTGCCATCAATGCAGAGGGAATTGTAAGCCTTGCTTCCACGGTCCGCTCGCTTTGTCAGGATATTTGTTTTATCTCTGATGATTGGGGTGCTGCATCTTCCCTGTTTCTGTCCGCTCTCCGCTCTCATGCGCTGGAAAACGGTCAGGACGTCATTACCTGTTACTGTCCGCTTTCACCCCATACCAAAATCGATCACCTGATTTTACCGGAACTTGGTCTTGCTTTCCTGACCGAAAATCGCTTCCACGATCTTTCCGGACTGATAGATCAACCTACACTGATCAGCCAGCGCCACATCCATGCAAAACGTTTTCTGGATCTTGATTCTCTGCGCCGACACAAAAAGAGACTTTCCTTTAATCAAAAAGCCGCAGCCCAGATGATTGCACAAGCTGTATATCTGTTATCAGAAAACAAAGAACTGCACGATCAGTTGGAGCAAATTTATCTTTCTGCAATGGATTTTTCCATGATGGACGATGTACTGGAGAGTGTGGTTGCACAGATGATTGATTTTAAGATCGCCAGAGAAGGCTCTTCCCTGCTGTAAGGCAGCTGTACTTATGACACCAATTCTGCTATACTGAAAAAAGAATTGGTGGTGTTTTTATGCAGGAAAATCAAAATTTTGCAGGAAAGGCTTCGTCTTATCAAAAAGGCCGTTCTTCCTATCCCGATCAACTAAAATCTGTCTTGCACACACTCGTTTTTCCCCATACAACTCATCCTCGGGCTGCTGATATCGGGTGTGGAACAGGAATTTTTTCCCGTTTGCTGATTGATTGTGGTTATCACGTATACGGGATAGAACCCGACCCTTCCATGCTTTCCTTAGCGGCAGAGAAGCTGGATTCTAGGCTGTTTACCCCTGTTTCAGGCAGTGCGGAAAATATTCCCCTTTCGGACAACAGTGTTGATTTGGTTTCCTGTGCGCAATCCTTTCACTGGTTTGACAGTGTCTCTTTCCGGGCAGAATGTGACCGGATTTTACGACCAAACGGTAAAATTCTTCTGATATGGAACACAAAAGACACTGATTCCCCGATTATCCGAGACTATCAGGAAATCTGTACCCGAATTTTAGGAACACGGTTTTCAGGATTTCACAACGGGTTAAACCTTAGTGGAAAAGAAGTGCTTTCCTTTTTCCATTCGCATGAACATACCCTTACTTTTTCAAACGACCAATTTGTATCGATGGAAAAGTTTCTCCATTGGTGTCTTTCTTCCTCTTATTCCCCTCAAAAAGACGACCCATGCTATCTTTACTTTCTGGATGAATGCAAAAAGCTGTTTGTCCGCTACTGTGTTTCTGACAAAATCCTGCTTCCCAGCAACACCATTGTTCATATCGGAAATTAAAAAAGCAGCTCCAATCGGAGCTGCTTTTTTATTAATCTTTCAAAATCATCTTATACATGTTGACATAGTCGCCAGCAGATTTGTTCCAACTGAAATCGGACTCCATTGCTGACAGCATTGCTTTTTTCCAAAGAGGTTTGTTTCCAAACAGTCCTTCTGCTCTCTGGATTGCACCCAGCATATCGTGTGCGTTGTATGTCTTAAAGGTAAATCCGTTTCCGTTCTTGTCACCCATATCATGGATGCTGTCTTTCAATCCACCGGTTTCTCGAACAATTGGAAGGGTTCCGTATCTTGCTGCTACCATCTGCGCCAATCCGCAAGGTTCGCTCTTGGATGGCATCAGGAATGCATCTGCACCGGCATAAATCTTCTTGGAAAGACTTGGAATAAAACCGATCTTGACAGCAACTCTGCCTGGGTAACGGTTCTGCATCTCGCGGAAGAAATTTTCGTAAACTTCCTCACCGGAACCAAGGATTACAACCGAAACATTGTCCCTCATTAGGTCATGGAAGATATATTTAACCAGATCCAGACCTTTGTGAGAAGCCATACGGCTGACCATACCGATCAGCATACGGTTTTCATCCGGCTCCAGTCCCATCTCTTTCATCAGTTCCAGCTTGTTTACTTTCTTGTCTTCGATATGTTTTGCATCATAATTCTTATAGATGTTTTCATCGGTCTTTGGATCATTGTCTTTGATATCAATTCCGTTGAGGATACCGATGACGCGATCGCCTTTGATGTTCAAAATTGGGTCCAGACCATGTGAGAACCATGGATCATGGATTTCCATTGCATAGCTCGGGCTGACGGTATTGACGATATTGACCTGCATAATCGCTGCTTTCATCATGTTCAGGCAGCCATTATATTCCAGTACCGGATGCTGATATTCTGGAATTCCTAGAACATCCCAGGCAATTTCCATACCGTACTGACCCTGATACTGAATGTTGTGGATGGTGAATACTGTCTTGATTTCATGATATTTTGGAATGCTGCGATAGAATGTATTGAGATAAACCGGAACAAGTGCAGTGTGCCAATCATTTGCATGAACAACATCCGGATCAAAATCAATGTAGTTGATCATCTCCATTGCTGCCTTGGAGAAGAACGCAAAACGCTCTGCATCATCATAATATCCGTACAGGTTATCGCGTTTAAAATAATATTCGTTATCCAGGAAATAGTAAACAACTCCCTGATGACGGATCTTGAATACACCACAGTACTGATTACGCCATGCCAGCGGTACATTGAAGTTTCTTACAAACTCCATTTTTTCTCTGAACTGCTGCGGAATATTTTTATAAAGTGGAATTACAACACGGCACTCGTGTCCCAGATCACACAACGCTTTTGGAAGAGAACCTGCCACATCTGCCAAACCGCCGGATGCGATAAAAGGTCTTGCCTCACTTGCTACAAACAAAATTTTCATTCACTGTGCCCCCTTCAGATACGCTTGATTTTGAAAAGGGAAGTCCCTTCCTTGGATGACAAGGAGGGACTTCCTGCATCTTTCATTTTATACTGCGGTACCCTTTTTAACAAAGAATGGATACTCTTTGCATCCAATCAGGGTCTTGGAATCGCGAATCATAACATCCTTATCGGTAACAACGCAATCAAGTACGCTCTTTTCACCGACATAAGTTCCCTGCATCAGAATCGAGTTTTTCACAACCGCACCCTTGCCAATCTTAACACCACGGAAAATAATCGAATTTTCTACTGTTCCTTCGATGACACATCCGTCTGCGATCATGGAATTCTTTGCACTTGCATTGATACCATATCGAACTGGAACTTCATCTCGTACTTTGGTGTAAACCGGACGTTCCGGTGGGAACAGCTGACGACGTACATCTGGATTCAGCAGTTCCATTGTGCAGTCATAGTAAGACTGAAGCGACTTGATGTCTGCTACATAATTATCGTAAGCATAGCCGTAGATTTTCAGACGCTGATTTCCCTGCTGCAGAACACCGCGGGTAAAGCTGTAGAAGTTTGTGCTGGATGCTTCGCTGATGATTCTTTCCAGCAGACGTTTGCTGATTACTGTCATGTTCAGCAGAACATTGCCCTCTTCCTGCTCAGGGTTAATAAATGCACCGTTAACACGTTTGTTTTCATCCATGCTGATGGTGATAACATCACGATGGATGGAGTCGGTAATCGGTTTATGTTTATATACTACCGTAATATCGGCATCTTTTTCTTTATGGTAACGCAGCACATCCGAATAGTCGATGGAGGTGATGTTATCGCAGTCTGTCATAACAACGATCTCTGCTTTCGAGGAACGGATATAGTTATAAATGTTTCCCAGTGCTTCCAGACGACCACGGTAAAGAACTGCCTCCTGGCTTCCATATGGAGGAAGAATGGTCAAGCCGCCTTTCTTACGAGAAAGATCCCATTCCTTACCATTTCCAACATGATCCATCAAGGACTGGAAATTGCTCTTTGTGATGATACCGACATCCTTGATGCCAGAATTAATCAGGTTAGATAATACAAAGTCAATCAGACGATATCTTCCGCCAAATGGCACAGAAGCCATGGTACGGTTTTCTGTCAGCTGTCCCAGCATGGAATCATGCATATTGGAAAATACAATTCCCAGTGTTTTACTCATCATTTCCGTCCACCTCCGGTATATCCTGTTCAATCATTGCTTTTGCCGGAACCTTGACGTTTTTGCCAACATGGATTCCCTTTGCAATTACGGTAACGCCCCAGCTTGCTTTGTCCTCAACATTTTCCGGACGGCAGCCTACTACTGCGTTTTCTCCGATTACTGCGTTCTCTGCCACGATCGAATATTCCACTACTGCACCTGCTTTGATAACCGAACCAGGCATTACGATACTGTCATGAACCACAGCACCTTTTTCTACCACAACGCCGGCAAACAAAACAGAGAAATCAACTTCGCCCTCTACAAAACAACCTTCGCTGATCATTGCATTCTGGGTAATAGCTCCATCTGCAACATACTGCGGCGGCATAACTGGATTTCGTGCATAGATCTTCCAGCTGTCGTCATACAGGTCAAGCGGTACGTTTGGATTGAGCAGGTCCATATTTGCTTCCCACAGAGAATCAATGGTTCCTACGTCTTTCCAGTATCCCTGGAAAGCGTACGCATACATTCTCTCACCGTTTTGGAGCATTGCTGGAATAACGTTCTTTCCAAAATCGTTTTCGGAATCCGGATTTGCTTCATCTTCTTCCAGATATTTTCTCAGTTTGCTCCAGGAGAAGATATAAATTCCCATCGAAGCCAGATTGCTCTTTGGTTCCTTTGGTTTTTCTGCAAATTCATAGATTTTTTGTTCTTCATCGCAAGCCATGATACCAAAACGGGATGCTTCTTCCCACGGAACTTCCATAACAGCAATGGTGCAGTCCGCCTGTTTTTCCTTATGGAATTCCAGCATCTTGGAATAGTCCATCTTATAGATATGGTCACCGGAAAGAATGACAACATATTCCGGATCATAGCGGTTGATAAAGTTAATGTTCTGATAGATTGCGTTTGCTGTACCGGTATACCAGTCTGAGTTGGAGCTCTTCTGGTAAGGCGGCAGCACATAGACACCGCCATGGATACGGTCAAGGTCCCAAGGCTGTCCGTTGCCAAGATATTCGTTGAGCTGAAGCGGCTGATACTGGGTCAGTACGCCTACCGTATCAATTCCCGAGTTTACACAGTTGGAAAGAGGAAAATCGATAATTCGATATTTGCCTCCAAACGGCACTGCCGGTTTTGCGATATCTCTGGTGAGTGCGTGCAGACGGCTTCCCTGTCCACCTGCCAGAAGCATCGCGATCCATTCTTTCTTTACGATCATGTTTATCCCCCTCTGGTAATGAGTTGCTCTATTTCCGGTTTGACCGGTTGTTTTGATACAAGATTATTCTTGTGTTTTTGTTGTTTTACGGGTACGCTTTGGCTTTTCAGCAGTTTCCTGCTTCGTGCTTTCTGCTGCTGCCTTTTTGCGGGTGCGTTTTGGTTTTTCTTCTGCTAGCGCCGCTGTCTCCTCTGCTGTCACTGCCTTTTTCCGGGTACGCTTCGGTTTTTCTTCTACTGGTGCTGCATCCTCTGCTGGTGCCGCTTTCTTGCGAGTGCGTTTCGGCTTTTCTTCCACTGGCGCCGCTGTTTCTTCTGCTGTCACTGCTTTTTTGCGGGTACGCTTTGGTTTCTCTTCCTGCTTGGATTCTTTTGCAGGCTCTTCGGTTACCTCAACATCAATAACATTGTCCTCTTTTGATTCCGGCTGAATCTTAGAAGGTTTCAGATACATTACAGACATTGGAGGGATATCCACTGCAATTGAGTTTGCTTTACCATGCATTGCAATCTTTTCAGAAAGGATAATCTCTTTTTCTTTAATGCCATTTCCGCCATATCGGATATCATCCGAATTGAGCGCGATTTCATAATTCTTCTCTTCCGGAATACCGAAACGATATCCATCACGTTCTACCGGAGCAAAGTTACAGATTGCAATGACATCGTCGCCCTCATCATTGGTACGGCGGAAGATCACAACATTCTGGGTGTTATCATCATGAACCAGCCACTGGAATCCATCCCAGCTATCATCAATTTCCCACATTGGAGAATTTTCCAGATAGAAGTGGTTAAGATCCCTTACAAAGCTTTGCAGCTTGCGGTGGCTTTCATAGGAGAGCAGCTGCCAATCCAGTTCTTTTTCAAAGTTCCATTCGATAAACTGTCCAAATTCCTGTCCCATGAACAAAAGTTTCTTGCCTGGGTGCGCCATCATGTAACCGAGCATGGTGCGCATACCTGCAAACTTCTGGCTGTATTCTCCCGGCATCTTATTGATGAGCGAACACTTGCCGTGAACAACCTCATCGTGGGAAAGCGGAAGCACATAGTTTTCCGAAAAAGCATACATCATGCTGAAGGTCAATTTATCATGGTTATAGGAACGATAAATCGGATCAAGCGATATGTAATTGAGCATGTCGTTCATCCAGCCCATATTCCACTTAAAGTTAAAGCCCAATCCTCCCACATATGGCGGTTTGGTTACCAGCGGCCATGCAGAAGATTCCTCAGCAATCATCAGGACATCGGAATGTTCTCCTAAAATTGCAGAATTAAGTTTCTTTAAAAATTCCACTGCTTCCAGGTTTTCGTTTCCGCCATGAACATTTGGTGTCCATTCCCAGGATTCTCTTCCGTAATCCAAGTAAAGCATCGATGCTACCGCATCAACGCGCAGTCCATCAATGTGGAATTTTTCGACCCAGAACATTGCGCTGGAAATCAGGAAGCTCTGCACCTCTGGACGTCCAAAATCAAAAATTCTGGTTCCCCAATGCGGGTGTTCCCGTTTTTGAATATCCTGATATTCATAACACTGGGAACCATCAAACTCGTATAGTCCCTGTGCATCTTTCGGAAAATGTGCTGGAACCCAGTCCATAATGACACCGATATTGTTTTCATGCATCTTGTTGACAAAGTACATGAAGTCCTTTGGGGTGCCATAACGAGAAGTTGCTGCAAAATATCCGGTTACCTGATAACCCCAGGATGGGTCAAACGGGTATTCGGTAATTGGCATCAGTTCCACGTGAGTATATCCCATATCTTTGACATAAGACACCAATTCATCCGCACATTTGCGGTAATCAAAAAACTGTCCATCCTCGTACTGACGCCAGGAACCAATGTTTACCTCATAGATGTTGATTGGCTCACCCACATGGTTCTGCAGTTTTCTTTTATCCATCCACGCCTGATCTTTCCAGAGATATTTTCCAAGCTCATAAAAGCGGGATGCTGATTCCGGGCGGGTCTGCATGTGAAATGCGTACGGATCGGTCTTGAGCAGGATCTTTCCTTCCTGTGTCTCAATACTATACTTATACAGATCGTATTGTTTTATGTCCGGTACAAAACCTTCCCACAATCCATTGTCGCTAATTTTTTCCATTGGATTTTGTGTTCGATTCCAATCATTAAAATCACCGACAACCGAAACACTCAGGGCGTGTGGTGCCCATACACGAAAAATCGCACCGGATACGCCTTTTCGCTTAGACGAGTGGGAACCCAAAAACTCGTATGCCTTATAATTTGTTCCCTGATGGAACAGATAAATTGGTACTTCATCTTTTTTGTTTACTTTATACATACTATCAACCCCCTCGTGTTTAGCATTATCATACCAGAAAACCAGCATTTTTTCAAGCATTTATTGTATAAAATCATGAAATATCATTTTGAGCTTTACAAAAACTTTGTTGTATATTAACAAAATCTCGCACTGTTCTAAGCCTTTTTATTCTGTCACGTTATGACACTTTATACAGTTTGAAGTGTTTTTTTTAGTAAAACGATATAGGAAAACTGCCAATTTGAACTTATTATTCTGCTTTTCTGGTATATTTCTGACAAATCCGCAGCGTTAATCATAACATACTTCTTTCCACAAAATTTATCGAAAGAAAGTTGCTTTTGATTTTTTCTTTTCCGTTCTTTTACATAAAAAAAGCCCGAAGCCAAAGGCTTCGGGTAAAAATTTCCTGTCTGATCTTATTCTTTTGGAACATCATGATCTGATTCGTCCAAATTCTCCAATGCATAGTTCAGGCACTGAATCACCACCCGATTCAGTGAAGTATTGTTTTTCGCTGCAACTTCTTCTAATTTCCTTATCATACCAACCGGTAAACGAAATGTTTTTGACTCCGTATCATACCCTTTTTGTATCCTGAACATCATCTGCACCTCACTATAATCAAATGATAGCGTGCATTTTTCGATAAATATAGACTTATTTTGCAAGATAAAATAAGTCTATATTTATTGCATATTTTTGGTATGATAAATCTGAAACTACAACTTTCCCGCAAAACAAAGTTTTAAACAATTTACAGGGTTAAACCGTAGTTTTATGCGCGCAAAAATCATCCACCAGATAATTTTTGCTGGTAGCATGCTACTTATAATTGGTTTTCGAGAACCTTTTCTCTTGCAAAAAGGTTTTCGAGCTCTCCCACTGAGCGCCTGACGATAAGAGATTTCGCTCGTTGCGACGAGCGCCCAAAGGCTCTGCCTTTGGAATCCGCAAACTTTTGTGTACAAAAGTTTGACAAAAAACCTCTATTTTAGATCCACTCCAAAAAAGAAGGACCAAAGCCTTTTGGCTTCGGTCCTTCAAAATCAATATTTGATTACTGAGCGTCAACAGCAGACATATGTTTGATCAGCTCGAGAACTTTGTTGGAGTAACCCCATTCGTTGTCGTACCAGGATACGAGTTTTACGAATGTATCGTTGAGCATGATACCTGCTTTTGCGTCGAAGATGGAAGTTCTTGGATCGCCCAGGAAGTCAGAGGATACAACCATATCTTCGGTGTAGCCCAGGATACCTTTCATGGTGGTCTCGGAAGCTTCTTTTACTTTAGCGCAGATTTCTTCGTAAGTGGTTGGTTTAGCAAGTTTTACAGTCAGGTCAACAACAGATACGTCCAGAGTTGGTACACGGAAGGACATACCAGTCAGTTTGCCTTTAACTTCTGGGATAACCAGAGCGCATGCTTTTGCAGCACCGGTAGAAGATGGGATGATGTTGCCAGCAGCAGCACGTCCGCCTCTCCAGTCTTTGTTGGAAGGACCGTCAACGGTCTTCTGGGTAGCTGTGGTAGCGTGTACGGTGCTCATCAGACCTTCTACAACGCCGAAGTTATCGTTGATAACTTTTACCAGTGGAGCCAGACAGTTGGTTGTGCAGGATGCGTTGGAAACAACTGTCATGTCTTTTGTATATTTGTCATGGTTTACACCAACAACGAAGGTTGGAGTTTCTTTATCTTTTGCAGGAGCAGAGATAACAACTTTCTTTGCACCAGCTTTGATGTGAGCGGAAGCTTTTTCGGTTGTTGTGAATACACCAGTGGATTCTACAACATACTCAGCGCCGCACTCAGCCCATGGAATTTCGCTTGGGTCTTTGCAGTCATATACGTTGATTGCGTGACCGTTTACAACGAATTTGCCATCTTTTACTTCGAGTGTGCCGTTAAACTGACCATGCATGGAGTCATATTTTGTCATGTAAACCATGTAATCAAGGCCAATAAATGGATCGTTAATACCTACTACTTCAAATACATCCGGCTGAGCCATTGCTGCACGGAATACTAATCTACCAATACGACCAAAGCCATTAATACCAATTTTAATTGCCATTTGAATCAAACCTCCTAAAATTTAGTTCTCTTATATATTACCCTATTTTCCTGAAATATACAATCCCTTTGTTATATTTTTAACTATTATTTTTACTATATGACTGATTTTTCTCGTGTTGTCAGATTGATTTTTGCAAGTTTTCACATAGAAAATTGCGTTTTTTCCGTTACATTCTTTTACTTTCGACTCAAAAAATGTCTCACCTGTTACCTGTCCCCTTCATAGGCTGATAAAAGGATATTTGCATTTTTTAAAATTATTCGTTATACTAAAGCTGTGATGTCATATTTTGTCATTTTATGTCGAAAAATAATAAATGTATATTTTCCTGCCAAAAAGAAAAGCTAACTATACTTCACTGTTTGGAAAGAGGTGTGCTATGACGCAGGATTTTAATTTACTGATAGAATCTTATTTTCAATCCATCATGGACTCTTCTGATCTTGTTCCACTGCCGATTGCACTTGTTGATGAAAATTTAACCCAGTTTTGGGAGAATCAATATTTAAAAGATCGATATCCTTTTCTGTGCAGCAAGGACAATGTAATTTCAATGATGAAAGGATATGACCTGTCTTCCGTCATTCTTGCAATGCGTACACAGGACGCATCCTTCTCCTGTCCTTCCCGCCTTCCGATGGTAAATACAGTTCTAACATTTTCGCCATTATATGACGATGCTCATGTCTGGATTGGTGCCGCTGTCCACTTTTCGGTAAGCAGCAGTGAACTTTTCCCTTCTGACACCAATCTTTCCCAGAAAATGCTTCAAAATTTTAATATTGCTCTGCGTGACCCTCTAGGATCTATCTTTTCTGGTATTTCCACCATGGCACGCCGACTGGAAGTGGAAGATATCGTTTCCTGTGAGACGCTCTTGCAGCAGCTTAATCAGCACTGCTATCACATGCTGAAATCATGCAGCATTCTTTCAGAATATACTGCCTACTCAAATGGTTTGGCAGAACGAAATCTCAAACTGATTTCTCTCAATCCTTATCTTGAGGACCTGTTCAAACATCTCCAGATGGTGGTTCGATGCGTTGGAATTCAGCTGAGTTTTCATCTTCCCTCTGAGCAAATTGACCTGAATCTTGACCCTGATAAACTGGTTATTGTTTTGACCTGCCTTCTTTCCAATTCGATTGCTTTTGCCGATCCTGACGCAGAACTCAAAACAATCCACATCGAAGTCAGTGTCAGCAAACGTTCTGTTCGTTTTGTGGTATCAGATAATGGTCTTGGCATCCAGTCGGATGTACTCCCTCATGTATTTGAGCCATACTTTACCAGTAGCCGGGAAGATTTGCATTTTTCTCACCTTGGGTTGGGATTAACCGTGTGCAAGATGATTGTCAATCATCACGACGGAGATATTTCCATCTTTTCCTCTGAAAAAGGAACATCCGTCAGCTTTACCATTTCCCGTTCTCTGCAAAGCGAATACCCCGGAGAACTCACATTCTGTGATAATCCAGTGGAATATATCACCAATTCCTATTCACCAATGTACATCTACCTTTCCGATGTGTGTGAATGGAGTGCAATCTAATCTGTTATGTATAAACGCAAAAAGAGCGGTTCCAATGAACCGCTCTTTTTTATAATTCCTATTCAACCGAAATGATAAAGTAGTAAACCGGCTGTTTGCCTGCAATCAGAACAACCTCAGCGCTATCGCCAAGACGTTCTGCTACTGCTTCGCGGATTTCTTCTGCCTGGTCTTCTGCAACATCTTCACCGTAAATCAGAGTAACAAAGCTTGCATCCTTGTTTGGTGATTTCTTGGTGAGGTTGTGGGTCAGTTTAACTACTGTCTTTTTCAGGTCAGTATCAACAAAGGACATCTTTCCGTTTTCCAGTGCTAGCAGTTCGCCCTTCTTGATCTTGTGACCTTCATAGTCACTGTCACGTGCTGCAAAGGTAACCGAACCGGTTCCAACTCTTTCATAAGCCTGAACCATGTTGGTAACATTCTGTTTGCGGTCTGCTTCCGGATCAAATGCCAGCATTGCAGAAAGTCCCTGTGGGATGGTTCTGGTCTGGAGAACGTCTACTTTACGGTCTGCCAGATTTGCTGCCTGTTCTGCTGCCATGATAATGTTTTTGTTATTTGGAAGAACAAAAACTCTTTTTGCTGCAGTTGCATGGATTGCGGAAAGAATATCATCGGTAGATGGGTTCATGGTCTGACCACCGCTGACAACATTGTCAACACCCAGATCAACAAACAGCTGTTTTACACCTTCGCCTGCTGCAATTGCAACAAAACCATATTCTTTATCCGGATCAACAGCCTTATATGGGAATGCTGGCTGTCCTTCTGCTTCCAGATCGACCAGCTTGTTGTTATCGCCGTGCTGTTCTTTCATGTTATCGATCTTCATATTAGTCAGATAACCCAGCTTCAGTGCTGCCTGAATTGCATTACCTGGCTCATTGGTATGTACATGACACTTGATGATCTCTTCATCATCAACTACAACAACACAGTCACCGATGGATTCCAGATATGCACGCAGAGAAAGCGGGTCTGCATCCGGATGCTCTTTGTTGATGATAAACTCGGTGCAATAGCAGAAATGAATATCCTCTTCATTGAACTCTGCTGCAACACCGTGTGCCTTTTTCTCTTTTGGAGCTGCCTGAGCTTCTTCTTCGGAAGGAATGATCTGTTCGTTTTCGATTACCGACAGCATACCTTTCCAGATTTCCACAAAGCCCTGACCGCCTGCATCGACAACGCCTGCCTTTTTAAGTACCGGAAGCATCTCCGGAGTCTGTGCAAGCGCATCCTCTGCTGCAGAAAGGATCTCTTTCCACATCATCACTTCGGTTACTTCTTCCTGCTGGGCAACCTGCTGTGCATGTTCAGAGGCAAGTCTCGCAACGGTCAGAATAGTACCCTCTGTCGGCTTCATAACTGCTTTATAAGCAGCAGAAACACCAAGAGACAGTGCATGCGCAATATCCTTTGCGTCTGCTTCTTCCTTGCCTTCCAGACCTTTGGAGAATCCACGGAACAGCAAAGAAAGGATAACACCAGAGTTTCCTCTCGCACCACGCAGAAGAGCCGAAGCTGCCTTTTTGGATACCTGCTCAACGGTTGGATCATCCTTGAGAGTTTCCAGTTCCCGTTTTGCAGCGTTGATGGTCATCGACATATTTGTACCGGTATCACCATCCGGTACAGGGAATACATTGAGCGCGTCTACCTGCTGTCTGCAATTTGAAATGCTGTTTGCGCCAGAGATAAACGCATCTCTGAGCTGACTTCCCTTTATCACACTAAACACTCCTTAACCAAACTATACCTGTCTTTCCTGACAACATGGGGTTCCTGAAAGCAGATTTATTGTTTCATGTCATCAACAAAGACATTGACTTTTGCTACCTGGAAGCCAGTTGCTTCTTCCACAGTATAGCGAACCTTGTTGACAATGCTCTTAACGATAGCCGAGATATTGACGCCATAGGTAACAGCAATGTGCAGGTCAATGACCAGACCGCCGCCAACATAGCGCACCTTTACTCCCTTATCCTGTGCCTCATCTTTTTTCAGAATATATCGTAATCCCTGGGAAGCCGTGCTTTCGACCATTCCGGCAACACCAAAACATTCCGAAGCAGCGTGGCCTACCAGGTTTGCAAAATAATCCTGGGAAATTTCGATTGATCCGAGATGATTTTCAAATTTAATCATAAATCACACGTTCCTTTCTTTGCGCCGGAACGACGCTTTTTAAGGGCATACCTATCAATGATATAATTATACCTTATTTACGCCCGTTTGAATAGACTTTCCCGTTTATTTTTCGCTATTTCATGCTTTATTTACAAATATGTGGGAATGGAAATTCCATTCCCATGTTAAGTTTAACAAGTGTTACAATATTCTTACTGCCAATCTTCCATCTGATAGAACAGATTATTGCGGGTCGCATTTACCGAAAGGGAGTATTTTCTGGCAAGTGAGAAGGTATTGTTGCGAAATGCCAGCGGAATAACCGGATATTCCTGCTGGAATGTGGTAACAAAAGTATCCCAGCCTTCCCCGGTAGAAAATGCGGTCTGATAGGCAGCTGTCAGCGCCTCAGATGGTGCTGAACCATATCCATATCGCTCTCCTTTGGTGAGCAGATGACTCAGATCCATATCGTCTCCAAGCAGAATCTCTCCCAAATACAGGTCATAAGAACCGGAATTGAGCGTCGAAAAATATTCCTCCTGATTTTTCGCTTCCAGCGTCACTTCGATTCCAACCTCGGCAAGCTGGGCCGCAATCTGGTTGGCTGTCTGCAAGCGATCTGCACCGTCACTGCAATAAAGCAAACTTAATTGCAGTGTACTTCCTTCCGAAGTAAGTCCTGCATCTGAAAGCAGTTTTTTTGCTCCCTCCAGATCCTGTGTTGGTGTACTGGACAAAAAGTTAGGGTGAAGCGGCGAAGCAGAAGCAATCGCAGAAGTCGAAAATGCTGACTGAATTAGATACTGTCTGTCCAAAGCAAGACTGATTGCCTGGCGCAAAGCTGCATTGGCAGTATCTCCTCTAGTCGAGTTTGCTCCCAGGAAAATCAACTGGTTTGAGGTAACTGGATAATTGCTGGTAGAAAGATTTGCAATATCCGAAGATGCTCCTTCGGTATAAAGTCCATCGATCTCACCCAGTTTCAGGCTGTAGGTTGCAACATCCTTTTTGGTCAGTGAGATCAGTTCAATCTGGTCGATGCTGGAAGCCTCGCCCCAATAGGATGGGTTTTTCTTTAAGATGGTACTGTCCTGTGAGGATTCTCCCTTTGCTGAGTAAACATATTTTCCCGTACCGATATAGGTGCTTCCAGAAAGTTTTGCCACCGGAAAGGTCAGAAGATTTGCAAACAGAGCGTCCGCTGTGTTCAATGTAACCTCCACCTGTGTATCGGATGTCGCCTTATGGGAACTGATATTGGTTAAAGCATTGCGGTAATAGGAACCTTCCGCCATTGCCATTGTCAGGCTGTTATCGATGTCCTGTGCTGTCAATGCAGAACCATCTGAAAAGGTCACCCCATCCCGAACTGTTAGTGTCCACTGTGTTCCGGAACCGGAAACAGTCACCAAAGCTGGTTCTGCCTGAAATTGCTGTGTCAGGAAAACAGGGGAATCATAAAGAAGCATCGCTGCCTTGCGGCTGTTCTGATCCGCACAATTCCACGGCGAAGCAATCAGGGAATCATAGTCACAGGGAAGCTTGAGAGTGTCTACCTTCTGCTGTGTATTCTCTTGGGTTTGCTCCTGAGATTCCCCCACTGTCAAATTCGGATTAAAAGACTGTTTTTCCCCAATCGTCGATGGACCGCATCCTGAAAGCATCAGGATACCCATAAGCAGCGCGATCAAGCGAACTGTCAGTTTCATCGTATCCTCTCCCAAAACTCCAGAAGATTATCTGGGTTATTTTATCATAGCACAAAGTTATGTCAAAAGCTCGTACTTTTTGTTTGCCTGGTTTCCATTCTTCCATTATTCTTCGATACGGATGCGCTGGATATCCTGTGCTTTTCCGCTTGCATTGTCGATTTCGATCAAAACCGCATTGAGTTCCATATCCTGATGGTCATACTCAAAGCGTGCCGGAAGATTGGTTAAAAACTTCTGGATAATGATTTCTTTTTTTACACCCAGCACTGAGTTTTTGCCGCCGCACATTCCGGCATCGGTGATATAGGCAGTTCCTTTTGGAAGGATCCGTTCATCCGCGGTCTGAACATGGGTGTGTGTTCCCAGAACAGCGGAAACTCTTCCATCCAGATAATAGCCCATTGCTTTTTTCTCGGAAGTCATCTCAGCATGAAAGTCTACCAGAATATTTTTATACGGAAGTTCCTGTAACAGCTGATCGATCTTCTCGAACGGATTGCCGCAGGGTTCCATTCCAGCCTGTCCCTGAAGATTGATGACACAAAGCTGCCAGCGCAGCTTGTCCAGCACAAACACACCGGTTCCCGGAGCACTGTGATGATAGTTTGACGGACGGATAATTCCGTTTTGTTCGTCCAGTTTTGGAAAGATTTCTTTTCGTTTCAGGACATGGTTTCCTGTTGTGATGACATCGGCTCCGGCGTCAAACAGCATTCTTGCGCTGTCCGGTGTAATTCCGTTTCCTTCTGCCGAGTTTTCTCCATTGATAATACAAGCATCCACTCCATACGTTTTTTTGATGCTTCCCAGATGCCTTGCCACAAAATCGCATCCTGATTTTCCAACAACATCTCCCAAAAACAAAACTTTCAATCTATTCGCTCCCATCTGCCTCTGATACAAAAACACTAAATGTTGATAACTTACTATTCTGATAAAATTTGTCTGAGCTTTTATTATAACACTTCTTTGGAAAACTTCCAAACTAATCTGTAAATTTTACAAAAATTACCGTAAAAAAAGCGGGAACCTTCGTTCCCGCTTTTTTAACTATAATACTTTAGACAAAAATTCTTTCAATCTTGGATCTTTTGGATGGGAGAAAAACTCTTCCGGAGGTGCCTGCTCTTTTACAACACCTTCGTCAATAAACATAACGCGGGTTGCAACTTCTTTTGCAAAGCCCATCTCGTGAGTAACCACTACCATGGTCATACCGTCATCTGCAAGTTCCTTCATCAGCTGCAGTACTTCTCCTACCATCTCTGGGTCCAGTGCGGAGGTAGGTTCGTCAAACAGCATTACATCCGGATTCATAGCCAGAGAGCGCACAATAGCAATACGCTGCTTCTGTCCACCAGAAAGCTGTGCCGGATAAGCATTTTCCTTATCTGCAAGTCCGATTCGGGAGAGCAGTTCTCTTGCTTTTTTCTCTGCATCCTGCTGATTCATCAGGCCCAGTTTTACTGGAGCAAAGGTGATATTCTGCAGAACGGTCATGTGAGGGAACAGGTTAAACTGCTGGAACACCATTCCCATTTTCTGACGGATCTTCTGGATATCACATTTTGGATCGGTGATGTTTTCTCCCTCAAACCAGATTTCTCCCTGAGTTGGTGTCTCCAGAAGATTCAGGCAGCGCAGGAAGGTCGATTTTCCCGAACCGGATGGACCGATTACAACCACCTTTTCTCCTTTGTTGATGGTCTCGCTGATTCCTTTGAGAACATGGGTATTTTCGTCAAAACTTTTACACAGATTTTTAGTGGTGATCACTTGCTGCCAGTCTCCTTTCAAACATTCCAAGCAGTTTGGTCAGGCCTAAAACGATAATCAGATAGATGCCCGCGGCAATGAACAGCGGAGGCAGAACATCCCATGTTCTGGAACCGATGTACTGTGCTGCCTTGGTCACGTCGGTAACGGCAATCGCACCTGCAACAGCGGTCTCTTTGATCAGGGTAATAAACTCATTGCCCAACGCCGGCAGGATATTTTTGATTGCCTGTGGAAGGATAATCGATTTCATGATGGTTCCCTGGCTGAGACCTAAGCTCTGACCTGCCTCAAACTGACCTCTGTCGATCGACTCGATTCCGGCACGGATAATTTCCGAAACATAAGCACCGGAGTTAATGCCGAAGCAGGTAATTGCGGCATAGATTTCCATATTGCGGGCAGTAAAAATCAGGTTTGCGATAATAAAGATCTGAAGATAAACCGGGGTAGCTCTGATTACTGTTACATAAAGTTTGCACACCTTATCCAAAAAACGAATAACAGGATTTTTGCTTCCCTTTGCAACATATTTCACCACTGCCACCAGCACACCCAGCAGCACACCCAGCAGTACCGCAAACAGCGAGATAATCAGCGTATTTTTAATACCCTCCAGATAAGCTGTATAGCGGGCATCAGCAAAAAATGCGTCGTAGTAACGCTGTCCCAGATTGAGAATGTAATCCAAAATTGCACCGTTCCTTTCTTTATCCTGATAAAGTATCTCAAAACATGACGCAACAGCAGACACTACACTGCGCCTGCTGTTGCACTGATTTTATTCTGTTTCTTATTCTGCGGTTGCGTGATTTGCAGTAAATTCTTCGATCTTGCCGTCTGCGATCAGCTGATCGATTACCTCATTGATCTGGTCAAGCAGTTCCTGGTTGCCTTTTTTCACTGCAATTGCATACTGGTCAACGAACAGTGGGTTTTCTTCGTCCAGAATCTTCAGTTCTGGGTTTGCTGCTACCAGTTCCTGTGCTGGATACAGGTCCATAACGATTGCATCAATCTTGTTGTTTTTGAGGTCCTCAGCAGCCTGAACAAATTTGGTATAACGTTTTACCTCTGCATCCGGATAATTATCGGTTACCCAGATATCTGCAATATTGCCCTGCTGAACACCGATTACCTTGTCAGCAATCTCTTCGTTTGTATTGACAGTACCTGCACTTGCGTTAACAACTACAACATCGCTGGAATCAACATAGTTGTGGGAGAAGTCCATTACCTTCTGACGTTCTTCATCAACCGAAACAGCTGCTGCAACAAAGTCTACCTGACCCTGCTGTACTGCATTGAGCGCTCCGTCAAAGTCCATGTTTTTGATTACCAGCTCTTTGCCCATTGCATCTGCAATTGCATGTGCAATGTCCATATCAACACCGACTACTTCGTCACCGGACATATACTCATATGGTGCAAAACCAGCCTCAGTACCAACATACAGTTTGTTGTCGTCGGATGTTGCTTCTGCGGATGTGTTCTCGCTGCCTCCGCATGCGCCCAGGGAAAGAACCATAGCTGCGCACAGAACAGCTGCAAATAATTTTTTCATTTTGTTTTCCTCCTTAAAATACTCTCTCTTTTCTATCGCTCGATATATTAATTCCAAAAGCTTACCGCTTATCCTTTGCGGTTTTGATCGATGTTCTTTATTATACTGAATATTTTTGCAATTTCAAGAGGTTTTTTGAAAAAATATTCATTGCAGCTCTTTTTTGTTCGTTTTGCATAAATTATAACAAATCGTGGATATTTTATACCAACTTTTGACGATCGTTATTCCCCTTATCCGCTTATTTATCCGCATTATTTTTTGTTTGTCTTTGTTTTCTATTCCATTATTCCAAAAGATATTCAATGCTTTACAGAAATAAAGTGTTGGATAACTTATGTATATTTATTCGTTTATATCGAGGTTTAGCCCCATTTTTATACAAAGTTCTTGCATATCCGGCAAAAGCGGACAATCCACCCTGATTTCTTCCCTGCTCACCGGTTGAGGAAATGCAATATGCCGGCAGTGAAGTGCCTGACGGGAAATCAGTTCACTTTTTCTTCCGTACAGTTCATCCCCCAAAACCGGACACCCAAGATAAGCCATGTGCACTCGGATCTGATGGGTTCGTCCGGTTTCCAGCACAAAATCAACCAAGCTTAAATTTCCGCTTTGCACCAGTACCCGATAATTGGTGACGGCGCGCTGTCCGTCATCTGCGACGATACGACGCATTTCCTCTGGAAATTCTCTCCGAATCGGGACATCCACTCTGCCTTCCATCTGCGGCGGAATTCCATCCAGAATCGCCTGATAAGTCTTGTGAAAATTATTGGTAACAGTGGCTGCTGCAAACCGATTTTTAGCAACCAGCACCGCTCCGCTGGTATCGCGGTCCAGACGGTTGAGCGGACGATACATCAAATCCATTCCCAACTTATCACAGTGCGCAGCAAAAACATTTGCCAGAGTGTCTGCAGCATGTCCGCAGGACTGATGGCAGGGCATATCCGCAGGTTTGTTAAAGACGATTAAATCGTGGTCTTCATAAACGATCTGAACCTGACGGTTGGAACGAATGAAATGCTCCACGCCATGTTCTTCGCTGTCCAGAAAGGTAATTTCCAGCACATCTCCAGGGTGAAGCAGATCGATGGTTCGGGTGTGTGCCCCGTTTAAATACATTCCTCTGTCATAGTGCTTTAGCTTTACGATAGTGCGGCTGGAATAGCCATGTACCTTTTTCAGGTATCGCTCGACGTTCATTCCGTCATATTCCGGTGTAATTTCATATCTGAGTGTTCTCATCCCATTCTCCTCTTAACACAAAAATCAGGGGCAGGTGCCCCTGATTCTTTCTGCTATTGTTTTTTTACATTTCCTGAACATTTTCGCTAGTAAATTCCGGCATTTCAATTTCAATATCTTCGTTACGATTTTCGATCAGACTATGGATCTCCATGCTCAGTGCACAGGTTTCCGGAATGTCCGTAGTTTCGGTCACTCCTAACGCTTCCACCAGACCTTTGAGTGCAAATTCCATATCCATCTTCATGGTCTGGTCATTAATCACTCCGTTTTCAATCAGCATATCGCAGTTGATTCCCGAAATTTTGAGAGAATTGAACAACTGTTTTTCCATTTCAACAACTGCAGCAATCTGCTGTTCGATCAGAGTATCCAGCTGATCCTGACTCATTGTTTCCGGATCGAGCTGCATACTTTCCATCATCGCATTGACCTGTTCCTTGACGCTTGCGCGCATCTGTTCCTCCATTGCTGGAATTACGTCGTCAATCATCATGCTGCTCATGCTCTGCTGCATACCTTCCAGCTGTTCCTGCGGCATGGTAAAGCTCACGCGAAGCCCTTTTTCTTCTTCGGCAAAGGCAAAATCTTCTGCTGCTTTTGCACCTTCTATATAAAGATCAACCATTTCGTCCTGTCCCAAGGTGAGCAGTTTCTGGTAATCCATCATTGCGGTTGGAGACTGTATTTTGATGTACTGTTCACTCGATGGATCTTTGGTATAGCTAAAACCATCCAGCTGATAAACCTCACTGTCAATCGGCATTCCCATAATTGTACCGCTTATCTTCATTGCCATGGTCTGCATCTGGTCTTTTACTGCTCCATCGATTGCAAGTTCCATCGGAATGGAATCTTCGCCCAGAGTAACCTGTGCATTCATCTGCGCAGAAATCTTGCCGCTGTTCATCTCGTATCCGGCATTCAGTGCTTCTCCCATCTGCTCAATCGCTTTTTCCTTGTTCATGCCGCATCCGGTAAGCAGGGTCAAAAGCATTACCATCGACAAAACTACCGCTGTTATTTTCTTTGTTTTCATACTCACGCCTCCTTCTGGATTGTTATCCTTTCGATTTTTATTATACTGCATTTTCCGATTCATGTAAATAATAAGCTGCCCGAATTTTGTGTGTTCGGACAGCTTTTGTAAGCCAAAGCTATTTCATGTTTTTATAGTACAGAACGCGCAGACCTTTGAGCAAAAGATTTGGGTCATGTGTAATTTTGTGTTTGCAGTATGGAACCACATTTTTTGCCAGACCGCCGGTTGCAACGACTGCCAGCTCTCTGCCCATTTCTTCCTGAATGCGATCAATCATTCCGTCAATCATCGAAGCGGTTCCATAAATCATGCCGCTGTCCATCGCATCGGTAGTATTTTTTGCGATAACACTCTTTGGAGGAATCAGATCGATGTGTGGAAGCAGGGAAGCCTTGCTGGAAAGCGCTTCCAACGAGAGACGCAGTCCCGGCATGATTGCTCCACCGATAAATTCTTCCTTCTCGTTAATAACCGACATGGTGGTAGCTGTTCCCATATCCACTACCATCAGCGGAAGCTGGTAATCGTGAATCGCTGCTACAGTATCTGCGACGCGGTCTGCACCCAAAGATGTCGGATTATCCAGCTTGATATTGAGTCCTGTCTTAAGTCCCGGACCAACAACCAGCGGCTTTTTGCCGGTAATGGTGCGCAGTGCCATCTTCATCACACTGGTCAGCGGCGGAACTACCGAGGAGATAATCGAACCTTCCATCTCCTTTGCACTGTATCCATACAGGTGCAGGATCTGGTGGATTTCCACCGCATACTGCTCTTCCGTTCGGCGGACATCGGTTGCTACCCTTGCGGTAAACTCGATGCTGTCATTTTCAAATCCGCCAATCACGATGTTGCTGTTTCCAATATCGATGGCTAAAATCATTTGGGATTCCCCACTTTCTTCTCTATCTCAAAACAAAACTTATTTCTTTATAAACTTGAGCAGAACCTTGCCCACTGCGGTGGTGATCAGCGCCGCTACAATCGCCTCCGGAATACCATTTGTTGCAATGACAGCAAGAATAGTCTTATAGATCATATCTGCTGCAACGCCCTTTGCACTGCCCCAACTTTCTCCAAAAAAGACGTAGATCAGGTTCATAACCAGAATGGTATTGACCATCGAACCGATAAATCCGGCAATTCCAAGTGCAATAGAATCCCTCTTGCTTAATTTCCTGATTCCCTGATACACAAAGTACGGAACGACTCCTACCAGAATGCGGGGTACAAAACAGATGACCAGACTCCAGAAGTTTCCGTGTGCGTCACCGAGCGAATAAAATGGTGTAAACACAAAGGAGGTAAGGTTTGGCGTAATGGTATTTACCATAAAGCTGGTCAGCCCAAACAATCCGCCTAAGACTGCGCCTGACTTCCATCCAAGTAAAATCGAGCCTAGAATGACGGGGATGTGGATGGTAGTTGCCTTGATGACGCCAAGCGGAATATATCCCAGCGGCGTTAAGGACAGTACCACAATGATTCCCGAGAACAGTGCCAGTTTTACCATGTCCTGTGTTTTTCTGCTTGCTTGATTCATATTCAATTCTTCCTTTCGCTGTTGTTCTCCCACTGGATGCTGGAAAAAGCTCCGAGAGATACAATGCAAATATTTTTAAAACAGCTAAATTATATAGTATCTGTTCTGCAATTGCAAGTAGAGTTAACAGAATTTCTGCACCAAAAAAGGAGCAGGATTGCTGCTCCTTTTGGGAAATTTTATTTTGCCTTTGTACTGTTCTGCTCCTGAATGTAAGCAATTGCTGCTTCTTTGAGCTCATCTCTACCCTCTTTGATTCCCTCAACTGTTGGATACACTTCTATATCAGGCGAAAGGCCAATTCGCTGGGTCTGGCCACCGTCTGGAGTATAAATTCCTAAACTCGTAAAAGTAATCTTATGGCCGTTTAGAAGCGGAAGATAGGTAATGTTCCCATCTGCACCAATAGAATTGTTTCCCAGCACAGTCACATTTTCTCCGGTACGCAGGGACATCGTTGTATATTCCGCATTGCTCTGCGTTGTCTCACTTATTAATATCACTACTGGTTTATCATAGTAATAGCTTTCTTGACCTGGCATCATCATTCCAGAGTAAACCTGTCGCTTCCACATAATTCCTGGCACTGCCTGGGATGGACACGCTATTGTTACAAATGGAGAATAATTTTTTTTGAGATAAGGTGCCAGCGTAAGCTGTAAGGTTGTATCTGATGGATACTGACGCAAATCCACGATCATTCCATCCGTTGTTCTGAGCTCCTGCATGATGGTGTCGATTTCTCTAGATTTGAGTGCAGACGGATTGATCAGTCCAATATTTCCCTCCAGAATTTCGTGAGAAATTAAAGGTTGTTGCGGCATACTATACAGCATATTTGGTACACCTTTAACGTGAACGATCTCTTCTTTTCCATCCCGCAGCACTGTAAGAGAGATCATCTGGTTATCGGAACGAAGTAAATATGGAAAAACCTGATTTGCAAGCTTTTCTTTATTTGGAACTGAGATATACTTTATAAAATATGTCGCTACATCTTCTATTGACAGATCGTCCTGCTTCAAAACGACGTCACCTGCCTGAAGAGAGCAATCTGTCCCATAAACTTGTTTGATAACAAACTTTCCATCCGCTCGAATCAAGTCCACAGGCACAGCGTATTTTTTTAACAAGTAATCCGTTTCTCCTCCATTCATCAACATGACATGAGCGTCATGGAGATGTGCGGTCAATTCCATAATTGTCAATTCAAAACTTTCTAAGTCGGAACCCTCCATCATTTTTGGAATATACTCACTCAAAAGGTCGTCCCAATCTTCATCCATGATCTCAAAATATGGAAAATAGTATTCCAATATGTTCCAAACACGGAATAGTCCCAGTAAACGATAATTCTGATTGCTATAATCAATATTCTCGTATGTCTTTTCATTAGAAAAATCTGGTACTCCAATACTGCTAAAACTTACTGGTGCTTTACCTCTGTTTACATTAGGAAGCGGTTCAAATTGCTGTAAATCTGCCGACAGTTCTTTTCCCAGATAATCTTCACTAATCCAAGCAGTATCCGTACACACAATTTTATTTTCTTCTGTTACTCCAACCCATTCTGGTACTTTACTAATTGTTTTGTAGTCTATCTCTCCCAAAGATACGAACCATTCATGCAGAATACCGTTTACCTCATTTTCTTTTGCTTCGGAGACAACTGGAATAAGGTTTAACAATTCTTCGTCCCAATCTTTTTGTCCAAGCAAAAAAGCAGGGTGATTATACTTGGTATAGCCCCACACCTTGCACAGCTTTTCCAGATTCTGCACTTCCTGCGAATATTCTTTTTTCTCATGTCCTGCTGGCGCACAGGAGGTAAACAACATACAAATACACAACAACACCGCTACTAATTTGGCCATTTTCTTCATAACAACGCCTCCTCTTATGACGTTATTTTATTTCGCATTCTGCTCCTGAATGTAAGCTACTGCTGCTTCTTTGAGCTCATCTCTACCTTCTTTGATTCCCTCAACTGTTGGATACACTTCTATATCAGGCGAAAGACCAATTCGTTGGGTCTGGCCCATCTCTGGGGTATAAATGCCGCAACTGGTAAACCAAAGACCATTTCCATTCGGAAGCGGCAGCTCTGTAATATCTCCGTCTGTTCCAAGCGAAGTATTTCCCAGCACAACCACATTATCTCCGGTGCGCAGATCCATAATACTAAATTCTGTATTGCTTATGCTCGATTCATCCATCAGCACTACAACCGGCTTTTCATAATAAAAACTTGCCGGAGTAACTCCCATAGATACCATTTCCTGTTTTATAAAAGTGCCGGGAACAGACTGAGAAGGAACCGTCATGATATTATATACCGTTCCAACCTTTTGGAGATACATCGACAGAAATATGTGCATATTTGTATCAGACGGATATTGTCTAAGGTCAATAATCAATCCATCCGTATCTCGAAGATCTTCCATCACCTGTCGAACTACCGTTCCAGTATCCCCCGTCGACAGCGAATCAGGATTGATAAGCCCGATATTTCCGTCCAAAATCTCATGAGATTTTTCCCTTTTTCTTGCCATGCGCGTATATTCTGTCGTTCCTTTTACAGAGTATGTTTCTTCCTTTCCATCTCGCAGAACAGTGATTTCCATCTCTTCATCCTTTGATCTGAGCAGATATACACCTAATGGATTGTTGAGTTTTTCATCGTTGGAAACTGAGACGTACTTCTTTCTATTTTCTTCTACCTCCTTAATATCGGTTCCATCCAACTTCAAAATGACATCTCCTGCCTGCAATGGGCAATCCCCGCACAAATCGCTGACAACCCACTGTCCTTCTTCTGTTCGCAGCATATTGACTGGAGCTAAATATTTACCCACAACAGCTTTTAATGGCTGACTCTTTATAAATCTAACATGTACATCGTGCAGGTGTGCCGTCATCTCACAAATTGTCAACTCAAAGCTTTGCACATCACTTGCTTCCAATATCTTCGGAATAAATTCGTTCAGCAAGTCATGCCAACTTTCATCCATGATATCAAGATATGGAAAATAATATTCAATTGCGTTCCACACACGGAACAGTCCCAACAGCCGTTCTTCTTCTGTTTGATAGGAACAACCCGTATCCGTGTTTTCTATTTTAAAATTAGGCACACCTTGTCTTGTGCTGAATTTTACCGGAGCTTTGCTGCGGTCAATTTTAGGAACCGGACCCATCTTTTGCATATCCGCCGATAATGCTTCTCCCAGGTAGGCTTCATCTAAAATCCAGTTGGTATCTGCCTGTACGACCGCTTCGCTTTCGATCGGTTTCGATCCAGGTCTGCTGGTGCCGTAATTAATCTCCCCCAAAGACACAAACCACTCATGGAGGATATCATTTACCTCATCTGATTTTGCCTCGGACACAACTGGGATAAGATTTAACAACTCTTCGTCCCAATCTTTTTCTCCAAACAGAAAAGCAGGGTGATTATACTTTGTGTAGCCCCACACCTTGCACAGTTTTTCCAGATTCTCTACTTTTTGAGAATTCACTGTGTTTTCGCTACTGTCTACGCTCTGTCCTGCTGGTATACAAGAAGTAAACAACATACAAATGCACAGCAACACTGCTACTAATTTGGCTATATTCTTCATAACAACGCCTCCTCTTATGACGTTATTTTGCATTCTGCTCCTGAATGTAGGTAACTGCCGCTTCTTTGAGCTCGTCTTTTCCCTCTTTGATACCCTCGATGGTAGGATGGACCTCAATATCAGGGGTAAGGCCAATGCGCTGCACCTGCTCCATATTCGGACCATAGACACCAAAACAGGTAAAGCTAAACTCTCTTTTTTCTCCTTGGCTAGTTTGATCTGGAAGCAGAATCGTTTTTCTATCGCCATCAGAACCTATGGTATTTTCTCCCAGAAGAATTACATTTTCATTGGTCTGATAAATCATTGCTATGTATTCCCCAAAACTCCATGTCCCTTCATCAATGATAACAACAACTGGCTTCTCACTATATTCTCCCTTGTGCTCTGAAATCGTGTTCATCCCCATTGTCTGATCACGATATAGGTACGCCCCCGGATAATAGGTCATTGGATCTCCCCACTGCATCGGTACCTTTCCAAGTCCCTTCGACAGGTACCTTTGCATCAATAAAGCAGCATTATAATGTGGGTACACTCTTAAATCCAAAATAAGACCATCGGTCTCTACCATCTTGTCCATCGTTTCATTGATGTTTTCTTCTGTGAGCGTTCCCATCTGAATATATCCAATATTTTCTTCCAAAATTTTGCTGGTAATTATTTTTTTCTTGGACGCAATTTCTCGAATCTGTCCGTAAACTTCTTGTCTTGTATAGCCTTTTACTTCAAATGTCTGCTCTTTCCCATCTCTTAAAACAATAATTTCCATCATCTGTTCGTGGGAAGTCAGCAAATAATCATTTAAAACCATACTTCTTACTTTTTCGTCTGTGGAAGTAGAGATATACTTCTGACGTTCTTTGATGACTTCCCAGATTTCCTGTCCATTAAACTTGCGTATTGAATCTCCTATTTGCAGCTGACAATCTTTCGAAAAAATATCAACTACTACAGGATAACCTTCTATCAGCATCAAATTAACCGGAATCAAATATTCTCCAAGCTCTTCTGTGATAGATTCTGTGTCTGTAAATGATACATGAGGATCTCTAAGTTTGGCGGTCATCGAAGCCAAGATCAAATCATAGCTGTGTCGATCATTGGCATTAAGCATCTGAGAAATATATTCTGGCAGTAAATCATGCCAGTTTTCATCCATTAAATCCAAATAAGGGAAATAATATTCGACTGCATTCCATACCCGAAATAACCCAAGCAAACGATCATTTAAATCACCATAATCAAAATCAGGATAATTTTTCTCATTAAACTGAAGCATTCCATTGCTGCCATTGTTCTTAACCGGAGGAGTCGATTCTCCTTTTACTGTTGGAAGTATTTCAATTTTCTGCAAGGCTGATGACAGTTTTTCACCAAGATAATTATTGTCTTTGCTCCAACTAATATCTGCTTGAATATCGATTTTATCAGGGTCCTGGTTTTTCCAAGACTGATGATTTCTGGTTTCTCCAAAATCTGCCTGACCCAAAGATTCAAACCAGTCATACAGAATCTGATTGGTTTCCTTATCAGTCTTAGCTTCCTGCACTTGAGGAATCAGCGCGAGTAATTCCTCATCCCAGTCTTTTTCCCCAGTATAAAACGCTGGATGTCGATACTTGGAATATCCCCACACCAAACAGAGCTTTTCTAAATTCTGCACTTCTTGAGAATATTCTGAAGTCTCTGCTGGCGCACAGGAGGTAAACAACATACAAATGCACAACAACACTGCTACTAATTTGGCTATATTCTTCATAACAACGCCTCCTCTTATGACGTCATCTTATTTTGCATTCTGCTCCTGAATGTAAGATACTGCCGCTTCCATCAGTTCATCTCTTCCCTCTTTGATGCCTTCGATGGTTGGATGCACTTCGATGTCGGGGGTAAGGCCAATGCGCTGGGTCTGTCCCATTTCCGGAGTATAAATACCAATGCTGGTAAACATCATATTAATTCCACCTGGTAAAGGCAGATACGCGATATCACCATCTGAACCGACTGAATTTTCTCCCATCACCGTGACATTTTCTCCATTTCGAATGGACATAATCAGATACTCTGGCTGACTCTGTGTCTTTTCATTCATCAGAACAACAACTGGTTTCTCGTACAAAGGAACTTTTGAATCTTTCGCTCTTCCAATTGTCTTCTTTTCCCCTAAGAACGTTCCCGGATAATTTCCATATGGAGATGCATAAATTAAAAATGGTTTTACTCCATCTACCAGATACTCTGCGAGAAATGGGATGATATTATACCCTGGATACTGGCGTAAATCAATCACCAAACCGTCTGTTGATTCCAGCTTACTCATAACCAACGGGAGCGTTCCGTCTTGCAATGCTGCCGGATTCAACAATCCAATATTTCCGTCCAGAATCTCATACGATTGTTCTGCTGTTTCCATCATCGGGTGATATTCCATCTCTCCGGTTACTTCCAAAACCTGCTCTGTTCCATCTCTCAAAACGGTCAGTTCCATATTTTTATTGTTGGAACGAAGAAGAAAGTGCCCAATCTGATTGATAAATTTATCCTCTGTTGTAACCGAAATATATTCCATCCTATCAGCAAGTACATCCTTAATATCCTTACCATCTAGTTCTTTAATTACATCCCCAACCTGAAGAGGGCAATCATCTTTTAAGACCTTGGAAACAACAATCTCGTTTTCCGCTTGCAAAATCTCCACCGGAACTCCATAAACACCGGCTTCAAGGACTACATATTGTGAGTTATATAAAGCAATGTGTGCATCCTGCAGCTTTGTACTCAGCGATGCTATAGTCAGTTCATAGCTCCTTTGGTCGTCCCCTTCCAGCATTCTGGCAATATATTCTGGTAGAAGCTCATGCCAGTTATAATCCAAAATATCCAAATAAGGATAGTTATATTCCATCGCATTCCACAGGCGGAACAGACCAAGTAAGCGATAACCCTGATCTTTATAATTCATATCCTCATAAAACGGTTCATTAGAAAAATCCGGTGTCTTTTTATCAAATTTTACTGGTGCCTTGCTGCGATTGACTCCTGGAAGCTGTCCAAACTGGGACAAATCTTCTGCCAATTCTGCTCCTAAATACTCTTCACTGATCCAGCTGGTATCTGCCTGTACAAATTTTATGGCATCTTCCGGAATGCTTCCTTTTCTGCTGGTGCCGTAATCAATCTCCCCCAAACCCACAAACCACTCATGGAGGATATCATTTACCTCATCTGATTTTGCCTCGGACACAACCGGGATAAGGTTTAACAATTCCTTGTCCCAGTCTTTTTGTCCGAACAGGAAAGCAGGGTGATTATACTTGGTGTATCCCCACACCTTGCACAGCTTCTCCAGATTCTGCACTTCCTGCGAATATTCTGAGTTTGCTGTTTTTTCTCCATTTGTTCCCACCGGCGCACAGGAGGTAAACAACATACAAATGCACAACAACACCGCTACTAATCTGGCTATTTTCTTCATAATGAAGCCTCCTTTATGACGTTATTTTATTTTTCATTCTGCTCCTGAATGTAGGTAACTGCCGCTTCTTTGAGCTCGTCTTTTCCCTCTTTGATGCCTTCGATGGTTGGATAAACCTCGATATCGGGGATAAGGCCGATGCGCTGAGTCTGCCCCATTTCTGGAGTATAAACTCCTAAGCCTGTAAAGCGGATTACATTTTTGTTTGGAAGCGGAAGAAAAACAACATTTCCATCCGTTCCGTGAGAATTGCTGCCTATGACAGTAACGTTTTCTCCTCCGCGTAGTATCATCACATGAAACTCCGAAGCACTCACACTTTCTTCATTCATCAACAGCACAACCGGTTTTTCATAATAATAAGATGGATATTGTTCCGATGCTCCACCATAGCTCTGTTCTTCCAAAACCATAACACCCGGAATCGATTGCGACGGAAAAGCGATCACAGAACATACTGTAGGTTCTTTCTTTAGATAAGATGCCAGATAGTCTAACTCGCCGTTACTTGGATACTGTCTGAGATCAATGATTAAACCATCGGTATCTTTGTATTCCTGCATGATGTCTTCCAGTTTTTCCTCCTGAAATGCCTCCGGATTGATCAAACCAATATTTCCATCCAGCATTTCATAGGCTGCTGTTTTTTTCTTCTTCTGATTGAAAGCCCCGACATAACCCTGTGCGGAAAGAACCTCTTCTTTTCCATCCCTCATAACGGTAACTTCCATTGTCTGGCTGTCAGACCAAAGCAGATATGAGGAAATATGTGGAACGATTCGTTCCTTATCAGAATCAGACAGGTATTTTTGCCTTTCCTCGATAACCTGTTCGATTTCTACGCCATCCAGCTTTAAGATAATATCTCCCCTTTGAAGTGGACAAGTATCTCCAAATACATTCTGAACAACTACCTTTCCTTCTGCCTGTGTCAGCTCAACCGGTAAAGAGTATTTTCCCAAAGCATTTAAAAATACCTTTTGATCGAGCAGAGCGACATGAGCATCCTGAAGATGTGCTGTAAGCTCTGCGATTGTCAGTTCAAAGGTTTTCTGATCCCGTCCTTCCAGCATTTTGGGGATATACTCTGCAAGCAATTCTCCCCAGTCCTCGTCCATAATATCGAGGTAAGGGAAATAATACTCGACTGCGTTCCACACACGGAACAGTCCAAGCAGACGATTGGACATATTCCCATAATTAAAAATCATATGCGTTGCTTCGTTGGAAAAATCAGGATATTTTCCTTGATTAAATTTTACCGGAGACTTGCTGCGGTCGATATTCGGAATCGGTCCAAGCTGCGACAAGTCCTCTGTCAGCTCAGCCCCCAAGTAATCTTCTCTGATCCAACTGGTATCTGCCTGCTCAATCCGTTCCTCCTCTGGCGGCAAAGTAATTGATTCACTATTTCCGTAATCAATTTCTCCTAAGGATACAAACCATTCATGCAGAATATTGTTCACTTCCTCTTCTTCTGCCTCAGATACGACTGGAATTAGTTTTTTCAGTTCTTTGTCCCAGTCTTTTTGTCCGAGCAAAAAAGCCGGATGATAATACTTGGTATATCCCCAAACTTTGCAGAGTTTTTCAAGGTTTTGCACCTTTGGGGAATCTGCCGATAACTCCTCGGTTGTTTCTGCTGGTGCACAGGAGGTAAACAACATACAAACACACAATAACACCGCTACCACTCTGGCTATTTTCTTCATAACAACGCCTCCTTGATGACGTTATCTTATTTTGTGTTCTGCTCCTGAATGTAAGCTACTGCTGCTTCTTTGAGTTCGTCTTTTCCCTCTTTGATACCTTCAATGGTGGGATGCACCTCGATATCTGGCTTAATTCCTATAATCTGGGTTTGCTCTCCGGCAGCGCCAGACACACCAACACTGGAAAAAGCCAATAACTGGCCATTCGGTAATGGTAATTCAACGACATCCCCATTTGAACCATTGCTGGTTTCCCCAATCGTTGTAACAACACTCGATTGTTTTAATGCCAATATAACCGTTTCGGCCTGACTCTTGCTCGTTTCTCCCATCATTACAACAACTGGTTTGTTATAATGATAAATATCATAATTCTTTAATAAACCAGCTTGTGAATTGTTGGAAATTATTTGTCGAACGAAAGTTCCCGGTACCGCTTGAGATGGAAGATTCAGTTGTGCAAATGGTTGAAAGCTATCTTGTATGTATGCTGATAAAACTGATGCAAAGTTTAATTGTTCACTGTTTGCTGGATATTGTCTCATATCAATAATCAATCCGTTTGTGTTTTTTAACTTCTCCATTGCATCAAATAAACGATCTGCTGGCATTTGAAATGGGTTTATTAATCCAATATTTCCTTGCAGAATTTGATATGGAACATCTGCTTCCCAAATTCCAATTGTTACATCTTCTGTACTTCCCTTCACCTGTAATGTCAATTGACTTCCGTCGCGCAAAACAGTAATTTTCATTTGTGGATTCTGAGAACGCAGCAAATACGGTACAAGGTTTTTCGTACTTCTGTCTTTATCTGCAAGTGTGCAGTATTGCTTTCTTTGATTTGCAACTTCTTGAATTTCTTGTCCATCTAATTCAAGGATAACATCTCCTATCTGCAACGGACATTCTTTTTCCAACACCTGAAAAACTACATACTTTCCTTCTGCTTTCACTAGTTGTACCGGTGCAGTATATTTGCCAAACTCATCATCGAAAAAATCATCATCCAAAAATTTCACATGCCCGTCCTGTAATGTACAGACCACTTTTTCTAAGACTTTCTGAAATTCATGTTGATCTTGTACCTGCAATACCTGCAGAATCATTTCTGGCAAGAGATTATTCCAATGATCTTCCAGAAGATTCAAATACGGATAATAATACTCCAAAGCATTCCATATCCGAAATAAAGTTAACAGACGATTATCCTTTCTGGACTCATTAAAATCAGAATAAATTGGTTCGTTTAGAAAATTCGGAACTCCAGATTGTTCAAAAACAACTGGAGCTTTTCTGCGATCAATATTTGGAATTGGTCCAAAACAAGATAAATCCTCTGTCAGTTCTTGCCCCAGATAATCTGCACTAATCCAGCTTGTGTCAGCCTGCACACTTTTATCCTCTTCTTTAGCTGCTACCCATTGAGGAACTCGGTTGAAGGAGTCATACTCAATCTCCTCCAAGGATATAAACCATTCGTGCAGAATATCATTTACTTCATCTTCTTTTGCCTCAGATACGACTGGAATAAGGTTTAACAGTTCCTCATCCCAATCCTTCTCTCCAAACAAGAAAGCCGGATGATAATACTTGGTATATCCCCAAACCTTGCAGAGTTTTTCGAGATTCTGTACCTCCTGTGAATATTTCAAATCTGTCGATTTTTCATCTGATACTTCTGCTGGAGCGCAGGAGGTAAACAACAAACAAATACATAGCAAGCTTGCCAGCAATCTTGTCCATTTTTTCATAATGGCGCCCCTTTTCTGATATTATTTTATTTTGAGTTCTGCTCCTGAATGTAAGCTACTGCCGCTTCCATCAGTTCATCTCTTCCCTCTTTGATGCCTTCGATGGTTGGATAAACTTCGATATCGGGGGTAAGGCCGATGCGCTGGGTCTGCCCGCCGTCTGGATTCAGGATTCCCATTACTGTAAAATACACCGTATTTCCATCTGGCATCAGGAATTCTCTCCGTTCTCCATCGCAGCCTGCCGAAGGATTGCCCAGAATCGTGACATTCTCATTAGTCCTGTAAATCATGGTAAAGAATTCCGGCATACTCATAGTTTGTTCATCAATAATGACAACAACCGGTCTATCACTATATTTTCCCTGATACCCTGGCAGAGAACTCCCTGCCTCAAAATCTCGAACAGAATATGCTCCCGGATAATATCCCACCGGATTTAACTGCAAGTAAGCCGTTTTGCTTCCTTCGTCTGTGATCTCCCCCTGAATCAGCCATGCCGCCTGGTAGGACGGATATTGGCGCAGATCGATAATCATTCCATCTGTTTCTGAGAACTCCTTTATCACACCATCTACATCATTATCTTTTAACAGCTCCGGATTGATTAGCCCAATATTGCCTTCTAGAATTTCATGAGAAACATCTGCTCGTGGATAATGCTGTGTAAAGGAACCACTATATTCCTTCTTTCCTATCACAGAAAAAGTCTGTTCCATACCGTCACGCAAAACGGTAATTTCCATATCTGGATCATGAGAGCTTAAAAGCCAGTCATAAACCCCGCCCCCACTCAGCAGTTTATCATCTGTTGGAGTTGAAACATATTCTTTGCGCTCCGCTATTGCCTGTTCTATTTCCTGCCCATTCAGTTTTAAAATAACATCCCCTATCTGGAGTGGACAATCTTCTCCATAAACATTCGTCACCACCGGATGTCCCTCTGCCGTTTCTAAATAAACAGGAGCGTAATACTCTCCAAATTCTTCGTCCATATAGCTTTCATCTTTAAAATTGGCGTGTGCATCCCTCAATTTAGATAATAATGACGCTAATGTTAGATTGTAGCTATGCTTATCTTGACCTTGCAGCATTTTTGCAATATATTTCGGCAAGAGGTTACACCAGTCTTCATCTGTCAACTTCAAATATGGTGAATAATATTCTATTGTATTCCACAAACGAAATAATCCTGATAAACGGTCAGCTGTATTGCTGTAATCAAAATTTTCATTGATTTTCTCATTGAAGTTTACTGACTGTGACGAATTCGCTGTGCTTACGACAACTGGAGGGTTTTTAGGATTCGAAATGTTAGGAATTATTTCTATCTGCTGTAACGCTGCTGATAGATTCTCTCCAAGGTACTTGATATCTTTTGTCCAGCTGATGTCTGCTTGAATATCAATTTTATTGGGATCTTGATTTTTCCAAAACTGATGATTCCGAGTTTCTCCAAAATCTGCTTCGCCCAAAGCTACAAACCAGTCATACAAGATCTGGTTAGCATCTTTGTCACTCTTTGCTTCCTGTACTTGTGGAATCAGTGTGAGCAGTTCTTTATCCCAATCCTTTTCTCCAATATAAAATGCTGGATGACGGTATTTCGTGTATCCCCACACCAAACAGAGTTTCTCCAAATTCTGCACTTGCTGTAAAGCTGTCGATTTTTCATCCGATACTTCTGCTGGAGCGCAAGAGGTAAACAACAGACAAACACACAATAAACCTGCTAACAGTTTTACAAGTCTTTTTCCCCTTTTCATGATGAAACCTCCCTTAGCTTTTCCGGATAAAGATTTCTTTTACATATTCGTATCATCTTATTCCCAGAATAGCACACCCACTAAACTAACTCCATATCATTTTATGCAAATCAATTTATGGTCATTTTCCTTTAATCAAGCCAGATATTCTCTTTTGCTCTGTCTGACAAACTCTCGTACGGACTGCATTCCAAAACTCTGCCCTGCTGCATCACAATGATTTGGTCATACTGTGACAGAATCTCTTTGGTATAGGTGTGAGAAATACTGATAATGGAATATTTTTGATTCAGAAGATATTGTTCCAATTCCTGTCTGGTATCAACATCCATTGCTGAAAAAGCTTCATCCAACAGGTAAAAGGACGGGCTTTTCAGCAGGATGCGTGCTAATGCCACTCTCTGTTTCTCTCCTCCTGACAAATGATGCACTCTGGTTTCGTCTGGATCTTCGATCAGGTGGGTTATTTTTAAAACCTTTCCGATTTCCTGAAGCTTCTTCTCAGAATATGGCTGATAGAGTGTGATGTTATCCTTAACTGGAGCGGTGAACAGATAGGACTCCTGATAATCCATCAAAACATTTTGACTGAAACTTTCCTGTGTAATCTGTGGATAAAGCGTACCATCCATCCTGATTTCTCCTGCATCAGGGGTAATATTTCGGTTAATCGTTTTAAGCAAGGTGCTTTTGCCACAGCCATTTTTTCCAACAAGCAGATATCGTTTGCCAGCATTCAGTTCCAAAGTAACATGGTCCAGAATCGCTCGTCCATCCCGCACTACAGACACATCACTTAACCGGATCTTCTGCACCGGAGGCGCAGTTTTGCTCTTGGTAGATTTTCGAGGTTCATCCTGCACCATCTTCCAAAGATTTTGTTTGATCGGCATTACCGCATGCAGAGCGTTGATGTGGTAGGAAAGGGTCGTGATTGGGTTTGCAATGATGTTGGAAATCTGAATTACTGCAAGCAAGGCTCCCACTGTCATGTGTCCATTTATAATCAGGTATACCCCGATTACCAAAACCAGAAAGTCATTGAGATAACCAATCAGCATACTGGCGAGATTAGCATTTTCCTGTACTTTTGTGTAGTGATAATCCGCATCATTTGCCTGCTGACCTGCCTGATTTACATGACACAACATTTCCTTTTCGGCAAGGTAAGACTTGATCACCGGGATACAGAAAATGCTGTCCTTTAGGCTGACATTATAACGTTTGAGTGTCTCTGAAATCTGTCGTTTATATCGCTGAAGTGCCTGCTTAAATGCCATCGGAACCACAGCCAGCAGCACAAAATTCAAAACAACCATCAAGGCGATCCATCCATTGATATTGGCAAGAGCTGTCATAGAAAAAAGAATGGTAACCACCGAGTAAATCATACTCAGGATGGTCTGATAGTAGTCGCTGCAAACCATGGGGATATCATTATTAAATACTGATAAAAATTCCGCTTCCTGCTCTGAGGAAAGTGGTTCGCTATGCTTTGCAAAAATATGATCCAGTATTTTCTCCCGATAAAACTGCTTGACCAGATTGAGATACCGCTTCTGACTGAGCGCCCGCCCTCTGGAACATCCAACCAAAAGCAGAATGCTCAGAAACAGCAGGAAAAATAATCCCTTCAACTCCCCAAAACTGCCGCCGGACAACTGATCCAAAATCCTCTGTGTCAAAAGAGGATAAGCCACATTGGCACACACATATCCCAGCACAAACAACTGTACCAGAACAAATTTCTTCTTCACTGAAAAACTCATTTTGCCCTCTCTCCATTTTCTTATTTCACTAAATTTTTTTATAATTTTCTATTTATTTTGTATGATAGCACAGCGTTCTACAGAAGTCTATATCATTTTGTGTAAGTTTTTCTCATTCTCTGTAAGTTATTCCCTGGCTTTTAGTCTGCAACATCTATCGCAATGTATCTGCCACTGCTTCTCCCTTCACAGTAGAATGAAACTAGACTTTCTTCTCTCTTCCTGCTATACTAAAGACACTTGCAACCAATCAAAAAAGGAAGTGCTTTTATGCTACAGGGAAAAACTGTTGTATTAGGAATAACAGGCTCAATTGCCGCCTACAAAATGGCAAATGTTGCCAGCATGCTTGCAAAACAGCACTGCGATGTACAGGTCATCATGACCAAAAATGCTACCCAGTTTATCACTCCGCTCACCTTTGAAACACTTTGCAACACCCGCTGCATGGTTGATACCTTTGACCGCAATTTTCAATATAATGTTGAACACGTTGCTCTTGCAAAACGTGCAAACCTTGTAATGATCGCTCCGGCTTCGGCAAACATCATTGCCAAGATGGCACACGGCATCGCTGATGACATGCTCTCGACTACCGTACTTGCCTGCCGCTGCAAAAAACTGGTCGCTCCTGCAATGAACACCAACATGTTTGAAAATCCTATCACCCAAGATAATCTCAATACTCTGCGTCATTATGGATTTGGCATCATTGAACCTGCTGTTGGCATGCTTGCCTGCAAGGATGTCGGTGCCGGAAAATTGCCGAAAGAGGAACTGCTGTACAACCACATTTTACAGGAAATCCTGTACGAAAAAGACCTCGCTGGCAAGAAGGTGCTCATCACCGCAGGTCCTACCTGCGAGCCGGTCGACCCGGTACGCATCTATACCAATCGTTCCAGCGGAAAAATGGGCTATTCTCTGGCAAAGGAATGTTCTCTGCGCGGCGCTGATGTCACCCTTGTCACTGGAAAAACCGCACTGGAGTCGTGGCCTTTTGTCAAGGTCGTTCCAATTGAAACCGCTCAGCAGATGTTTGAGGAGGTAACCTCCCGCGCACCTGAGATGGATATTATTATCAAGGCGGCAGCGGTTGCAGACTATCGTCCAAAAACAGTCGCAGATGAGAAGATCAAAAAGAGTGATGGAGAATTTGTCCTCGAGTTTGAGCGTACACAGGATATCCTCAAATATTTAGGCGAACACAAACCGGACGGACAATTCCTGTGCGGCTTCTCGATGGAAACTGAAAATATGCTGGAAAATTCCCGCAGCAAGCTCTCCAAGAAAAATGCTGACATGATCGTTGCAAACAATCTGAAGGTACAGGGTGCAGGTTTTGCTGGTGATACCAATGTGATCACCATAATCACCAAAGACTCCGTAAAAGAACTGGAACTGATGAGTAAAGATCAGGTGGCTCACCATATCGTCGACGAAATCGTTTCCAGAATATAAGTTCAAAACCAAAGAGAAAGGAAACCGCCCCAATGGCTCATTATGTTGTGTCAGACATTCATGGAGAAGACGACCGCTTCCATGCAATGCTTCAAAAGATAAACTTTTCCAAAGAGGACACGCTGTACATCTTGGGGGATGTTGTAGATCGCGGCCCTCACCCTGTCGAACTTCTGAGGGAAATCATGGCAACTCCCAACATGAAAATGCTGCTTGGCAACCATGAATTTATGTGCCTGCGCTATTTTGCACCGGATGCTTTGGAAAAACATATCCAGCACTGGAACCGAAACGGCAATGCTACAACGCTGGAAGGATTCAATAAACTTACCGAACAGGAAAAGCAGGAAACCCTTGATTTTCTGCGTGCTTTGCCGACCCACTTTGAAATCAGTGTCGGTGGCAAAAACTTTTATCTGGTACACGGACTGCCTGCCGATACCGTCTATGATGAAGTGTGGTTTCGTCCGTACAAGGACCCCATCCGTACGATACCAAATTGCCAACTTATCATCGGACATACACCGGTATCCTGCTTTGTACACACCGAAACAGAGGCTTACAGCCGCAGTGATGAGGAAGAACTCGCTTATGTGCAGGAAATGTGTGAGCGTGGTGAACTGTTTTCTATCTTCCACCATCCGCAGTATATTGACATCGATTGCTGCTGTGGTTACGATTTCCCGAACAGACGTCTTGCCTGTCTGCGACTGGAAGATATGGAAGAATTTTATGTATAAAAAAAGAGGAGCAAATGCTCCTCTTTTTTTAGTTTGAAATCAAATAAAAATTTGGGGTCGAGCTTTTTTCAAAAAGTTCGTGGGGGTACGGGGGCAACGCCCCTGTGAAACTTATTGATATATTTTAGTTATTATGTTGGGGCTACTTGCCCAGGGCACATCCATGAGACCTTACCCTCGCAAACTTTTGTGTACGAAAAGTCAGTTGAAAACTCGTTTTCAACTCCAAAAAACTTCTGTTTTTACTTTTTCGTTTTTGCCAGAATCGACTGCACAAACTCGGTCTTATGCTCACAGTAGGTATCCACATCATACCGATATCTTTCTGCAAGTTCTTCCTTGATGCGCTGATATTCGTCCCGCGCATCCGGGTGCTCCCGCAGATAGTCACGGAAAGCAATGTGCTCCAGATACGGCTTTGCATCTTTGTTGCAGACATAAAAATGGTATTTTATCACGTTCTTTTCCTGTTCGTCATAATCTCTGGGGCGGAAAAATGCCTCTCGTCCCGGCAGTCCCAGATCTCCCTGATGAACATAACCGTACTTAGCAAGCTGCTCAATTACTTTTGGCAGATTACCTTTATCTTTGAGCACTGCATCGACATCAATAATCGGCTTTGCTCCCAGTCCTTCCACCGAAGTGCTGCCGACATGCTGAATACTTTCCACATATTCCCCGATATAACTTTGAATCATTGCCTTGATTTTCTCAAATTCCGCCTTCCACTGCGGGTCATATGGAACAATTCGCACTTCTTTGGTGGAAAACTGCTGCTCGTTAGCCTCCAATTTACTGTTTGACAAACTGGATCGCCTCCTGCAAAATCTGTTCAAAGTTTTCCGGATAGTCATGCTCCAGATCTGGACAAAGTTTAAACTCTACTTCAATGCCGTTGTCATCCAGAATCTCGAACAGAGCTTCACTGCCTTCAAAGCAGTCCTCATCTGCGTCACCGCAGCAGATATAGACAGCTGTTCCAGCCGCTTTCAGTTTGCTCAGGTCTTCCGTCCATTCTTCCAGCTCTGGCAGCCATGGAGAAACCAGAATCAAACCTTTTGGTGCGATTGCTCCGCTTACTGCCGCATAGAATGCAGCTCGTCCACCAGAAGAGAATCCGCAGAGGATACTGTTTTCTATATCGACGCCCTGTTCTTTGAGTGCGTTCCATTGGTCGCTGATTTCCTCCGCAGCGGTTTCCTCATCATCCCAGAGGTAAGCTTCGGACATCTGTACCTGCGAGGACTGAGCCAGTCCCAGACCATAGCCCAATTCCTTTGCGCTCTGCCAGTAAGGAGCTGTCTGTGCCGCATTCTGCTGATCGCCATGGAGAACAAGCAGGCAAGGCTTTCCTGCTTCTACCTCTTCCTGGACCAAAATCGATTCTGCAGATTCCAGTGCTGCCTGCTGGCGTTCCCGGCAGAGATTTGCCATCGTTTCAAACTCGCTGTGTTTGCGAAGCTCCTCGAGGTCTTCGTCCTCCATCAAGTAATTATAGTCGTACCAATAGCCCTTGGTATACAGCGCTTCTTTCATCAGTCCCAGCGCTTCCTCTGTTTTTCCGCTCAGTGCTGCAAAGCAATAAGCGAGATTGTAAAGTTGCGCCTCGTTTGCATTCTCTACACTCTGCCATTCCTGTTTTACCAGTTCATACGCTTCTTCTGCACCCTGCTCATCAAGCAATTCCAGTGCCTGATTAAAAAGCTGCGAATATGTCATCGTCGTCATCTCCCTGTAAATCATTAATTTTTCTCTTACTATATCATATCAGCTTCCAAAAGTACAGCTCGAAACGTCTTTCAGTTTGTACCGTCAAAAATCATCCGCTGGATAATTTTTGAGGTTAGTTTAGAAAAACAATTTGAAACAAGTTTTCAACTACCAAAAACTTTTGTTCCCTTTCGGCGCATACCGAACGAGAGAGTCCAAAGGACGAACGACCTGCGCGAGAACGAAACTTTTGAGTTCACAGTTAACCGACTACGCGAACAGCGTGCAGGCTCAGCCTGCCGAGCGCCGCGCGCTGGAACCAAAGCCCCGCAGAAAACTAAAGCGCGATACAGTGTCCAGCTTCAAGCTGGTTTCTCAGAAAGTAGAGAAAGTCATGACCACCCCTAAGAGGGGTGGCATGACGAGCGGCCTATAAGGCCGTGATAAAAGCCAGCGCCTAAATGACGCTGGCTTTCACTTTGTTCAAGCCTCTGGTGGTATGATTACTTGCTACCCTTGAAAGGGTCTACATACTCCTTCTTGCTTAAACTATCTTCTATTTGATCTTGCTTTTCTTGCTCTCGGATATATTTTTGTATTGTCGCAGTATTGATTCCTACTGTACTTACATAATATCCTGTTGCCCAGAAGTTTCTATTCCCAAACTTGTATTTTAGGTTTGCATGCCTTTCAAATATCATCATCGCACTTTTCCCTTTGAGGTATCCCATGAATTGGGATACACTGTATTTGGGCGGTATACTTACCAGAATATGTACATGATCCGGCATCATATGCCCTTCTATAATTTCTACACCTTTCCACTTACACAAATCTTTTATGATTTGCTGGATATCTTTTCTCAATTCTTTATAGATTATTTTCCGACGGTACTTTGGTGTAAAAACGATGTGATACTTGCATACCCATTTGGTATGTGCTAAACTATTTGCCATAAGAAACATCCTTTCCTGGTTTTTTAGAGGCTTGAACAATCTCTATCTTACCAGAAAGGATGTTTCTTTGCTTAAGCCTTAATCCACCCGCATAGCGGGCGGTTGTTGAACTTTCGCTTATTGGCGAAAGTTCTTTGCTAAAGCACTAATATAAAAGCCCGAACCGGAGTGGTTCGGGCTTTTGAGTACATTTTTTTGTGTGATGGATTATACCATGGAGTGTGGGTCGAGGATCTTGTTGATCTCTTCGTCGGTGAATTTGCCACTCTCGTGCAGCAGTTCACGAACGGACTGACCGGTCTTGATTGCTTTCTTAGCAATGTCAGCAGCAAACTGGTAACCTACCTGTGGGCAGATTGCAGTGATGATACCAACAGAACCATCAACCAGAGCCTGACAGCGATCAGCATTAGCGGTGATACCGGTTACGCAGTTGTCAACGAAGGTTTCAACAGCGCCAGCCAGAGCGTTGATAGACTCGAACAGTTTGTGGTAGAGAACTGGCTCTGCGTAGTTGAGTTCGAGCTGACCAGCTTCAGCAGCCATGGTGATGCAGACATCGTTACCCATGATGCAGAATGCAGCCTGAGACATAACTTCTGGAATAACTGGGTTAACTTTACCTGGCATGATGGAAGAACCATTCTGTTTTGCAGGCAGGTTGATTTCCTGGAAGCCACAACGTGGACCGGAGGACATCAGACGGAAGTCGTTAGCCATCTTGGAGCAGGAGATTGCACAAGTTTTCAGGGATGCAGAAACGTATGCATAAGCATCCAGGTTCTGTGTACCGTCAACCAGGTCATCAGCTTTTACCAGTGGCAGACCAGTGATTTTAGCAAGTTCTGGAGCCAGAGCTTCAACGTATGCTGGGTTAGCGTTGAGTGCTGTACCAACAGCAGTACCACCCATGTTTACAGCGTACATGCCTTCCAGAGCGGTGTTCAGACGAACGATATCACGTTTGATAGCTTTGCGGTATGCACCGAATTCAGCACCCAGACGGATCGGAACTGCGTCCTGCATCTGAGTACGGCCCATCTTGATGATGTCGTGGAATTCTTTTTCTTTTTCAGCCAGAGCAGCTTCCAGACGTTCTACCTGAGCAATTGCTTTTTTGAGCAGTTTAGCAGCAGTCAGTTTAGCAGCAGATGGGAAAACGTCGTTGGTGGACTGAGCTCTGTTTACATGGTCATTTGGATGAACGATGGAGTAATCGCCTTTTGTGCCGCCGAGGATTTCGATTGCACGGTTAGCGATAACTTCGTTTGCTGTCATATTTGCAGTTGTGCCTGCACCACCCTGGATTGGGTCACACAGGAACTGATCATGGAGCTTGCCAGCGATGATCTCGTCACAAGCCTGGCAGATTGCATCTTTGATCTTAACATCCAGCTCGCCAACCTGACAGTTGCAGATTGCACATGCTTTTTTGATCTCTGCCATGGAGTTGATGAACTCTGGCTGCATTCTCTGACCAGTGATGTGGAAGTTTTCACAACCACGCATAGACTGTACGCCATAGTAAGCGTCTACTGGAACCTGTTTTTCGCCGATCGAATCTTTTTCAATACGATATTCCATGATTTCTACCTTCTATCCTTTTTAATGTCTTGTTTGGGGTTTGTTACTTTTTCGAACATTTTTGACGCAAATCCTGCATCATTTGATTTCATTATAGCAGGAGTCCGGAAAAAATCAAGTGTTTTCTCTTGTAAAATCCCTTGTTTTGATAGTTTTAATTCATTTTTTTGCAATTTGTCCATCATTTCGGCAAATCTTTGTACGCTTTTTCTATTGCGTTTTTTTTCACAAAAAGAGTACAATAAAAGTATCGAATTTCTGCTGGAAGTGATTCTTTTTGCAGGCAAAAATTCGCGGGAGTTCCTGTTTTGCCTACCGGCATTCTGGGGACATGTAACAGTGTAAAACACGATTTAAGTTTAAGGAGGATTCCCGAAATGGACGTTTATGAAAAATCTCTTGAACTGCACAAAAAAGCACATGGTAAACTGTGCGTAGAGTGCAAAGTTCCTCTCAACGGTGCAGAAGACCTTTCTCTTGCTTATTCTCCAGGCGTTGCTCAGCCATGCCTCGAAATCAATAAAGACTACAATACAATCTACGATTATACTGCAAAAGGCAACATGGTTGCTGTTGTAACAAACGGTACTGCTGTTCTGGGCCTTGGCAACATCGGCGCTGGTGCTGGTCTGCCGGTTATGGAAGGTAAAGCTGTTCTGTTCAAATCCTTTGCAGGCGTTGACGCTTTCCCAATCTGTCTGGACACCATGGATCCTGACAAGATCGTTGAAACCGTTAAACTGATGGAACCAACCTTCGGCGGTGTAAACCTCGAAGACATCAAAGCTCCAGAATGCTTCTACATCGAAAACAAACTCAAAGAGATCTGCAACATTCCGATCTTCCACGATGACCAGCATGGTACCGCTATCGTTACTCTGGCAGGTCTGCTCAACGCTCTGAAAGTTGTTGGCAAAGACATCAAAGATCTCCACGTTGTTGTAAGCGGTGCTGGCGCTGCTGCTATCGCTATCACCAAACTGCTGCTCTCCGCAGGTATTGCAGATGCAATCCTCTGCGACAGCAAGGGTGCAATCTACGAAGGACGCGATGGCCTCAACGATGTTAAAGTTGAAATGTCCAAGATCACCAATGCTAAGAAACTCTCCGGTTCTCTGGCTGACGTTATCAAAGGTGCAGACGTATTCGTTGGTGTTTCCGCTCCTGGCGTTCTCACTCAGGATATGATCAAAACCATGGCTGACAAACCAATCATCTTTGCTTGCGCTAACCCAACTCCAGAAATCGATCCTGCTCTGGCTAAAGAAGCTGGCGCTGCTGTTGTTGGTACCGGTCGTTCCGACTATCCAAACCAGGTTAACAACGTTCTCGCATTCCCAGGTCTTTTCCGTGGTGCTCTGGACGTTCATGCTACCAAGATCAATGAAGAGATGAAGATCGCTGCTGCAAAAGCAATCGCTTCTCTGGTTTCCGATGAAGAATGCAACGCAGAATACGTTATCCCATCTCCATTCGATCCACGTGTTGCTCCAGCTGTTGCTAAATTCGTTGCACAGGCTGCAATCGACACCGGTGTTGCTCAGAAAACTGACATCACTCCTGAACAGGTTGCTGAACATACCCGTCAGCTGGTTAACAGAAAATAATTTTTCTGAGATAACTGTTTAGACTTCTCAAAAGCCTCCGCATCAAACTGCGGAGGCTTTTTTTGTAACCTCATCTAAAAAATACGCTATAGATGGAAATTTATTTCCTGTCGTGATAAAATAATCCTATCATCTGAAAATACAATCAAAGGAGGGATTTTATGTGGAAATATCCTGATGACAATACCCGTGCCGTCATCACTGCAAAGGAACATATACAGTCCGGGCACAACCCGCAAAATCTTTGTCTTCCTCAAACTGCTGTTCTCTTTTATATGCACAGTGGAGAGGAATATCTGCGGCAGAATTATCCAACTCATTTACTTTGCGAAAAGCTGCCCCGATTTTTAAGAGGCTGTCCGGTTTACCAGTTCGATTTAGATAACCATTTCTGTTTTTTGGACGGCGGAGGAGGTGCGCCGCAGGCAGTGGACACTCTGGAAACGCTGGCCGCTCTTGGAGTAAAAACTGTCGTTACCGTCGGAATGTTCGGTGCCTTTGGGGAAAATGTCAACAGCGGCGATATCATCATCCCGAACAAAGCATTTGTGGAGGAAGGAACTTCTCTGCATTACTATGATTTTATCGAATACTCCGTTCCCTCCCCTTCCCTCTATCAGCGAGCTGTAAAGGAAATTACCAGTGCAAAATCTCTCCCTATCGTTTCCACCGATGCAGTCTATCGTCAAACCTTCTGGAAGGAACATCTCTGGCGGGAAAAAGGCGCTGTCGGTGTGGATATGGAAACCTCAGCCCTCTTTTCAGTTGGAAGTTTTCTTGGTGTCGATGTTGTATCTGTCTTGATTGCTTCGGACAAACACCCACTGCGGGAAGAAGACCCTGCCTGGGCATGGACTATGACGCAGGAAACCCGCCACCAATTTTTTGAACAGGTTTTACAGTTTGTAAGGAGGCTGTAAAAATAGGAAGTGAAAAAAGATGAAAATAGTCCTGATCTTTCTCGTTGTCTGTCTTTTGTTCTACATACTTTGGATCAGCGGATACCTTATTATCAATCAGAAAAGGGCACTACTTTATTTTGATCGCAGAGGTAAAGACTCTGCTAGCCGCAAAATCACCTTTTCTTCCTGCACCGGATACACTAAGCGTGTTCTGAATCTGTCTAAAAATCATTTGTATCAGTTTTCTTTTTCCTCTGACATCACCAAAGGAACCGCAATAGCAGAGATTCAGGATAAAAATAAAAACGTTCTGTTTTCTCTGGACAACATCCATCCTGTCCAAAGTTTAGATACCTCTCAGATCAGTCGATATTATCTTATCTTTCGCTTTCAAAAAGCAGATGGAACAATCTGTTTGGAATGGAAAGAGTTATAACATTATCTATAAAGCACTAAAAACAGGAGGTCTTTTTATGCTGAAAAAATTAGTTGCCGTGGAACGGCTCAATCTTACTCCAAATGCAAACGAAGAGTTTGCAAAAAGAGCCGAAGAATACATCTTTTACGATGATATTCCTTCCAGTGAGGAAGAGGTCATCCAACGAGCAAAAGATGCTGACGGCATTCTGGTCAATATCACCACTCAAATCACTGCAAACATCATTGAACACTGTCCAAACCTGCGCTACATCGGCATGTGCTGCAGCTTGTACGATGAAAACAGTGCAAGTGTAGATATCCGCTGTGCAAGAGAACGCGGTATCACCGTTTTGGGTGTGCGGGATTATGGTGATATCGGCGTTGGAGAGTACGTTATTTCCCAGCTGACCGATCTGCTTCATGGCTTCCACGGCAAACGCTGGGGTGATCGTCCTTTGGAATTAACCGGTATTCCGGTTGGCATCATCGGAATGGGCGCCACCGGTCAGGTGGTAGCACGGTCACTGCGCTTTTTCGGAGCAGATGTCACCTATTACAGCCGCAGCCATAAGCCTGAAATTGAAGCAGAAAGCATCGCTTATCTCCCTCTGGATGAACTGCTCCAAAAAAACATCTGTATCTGCACCTGTTTAAATAAGTTTGTCACCCTGCTGCACCAGGAAGAGTTCGAAAAATTTGGCAATCACAAAATCCTGTTTAACACAGGTCTTACTCCTGCCTGTGATCTGGATGCGTTAAGAACTTGGCTCTCTCACGGGGACAACTACTATTTCTGCGACAGCCTGATGGCCTTGGGAGATGAATCGCTGAAAGAAGTGGAAAACGTCAGCTGCTACGGCGGTTATTCCGGCGGTTCCTATCAAGCAATCGAACGTCTGACCGAAAAATCTCTTGCAAACCTTGACCAGTTTCTTGCAAGGTAATATACCGGCACAAAATCCGAACACTCCCGAACATAATAATCAAATCCCAAAACAATCAGTACAAAAATAGAAACATATTCATTCTAAGGAGGTTTTTGAACATGGAGATCAGACCTGTCTTAACACAGGAAGTTGATTTACTTGCTGTACTTGCCGCAAAATTATGGCCTCACCACAGTAAGGAAGAACTTCACGAGGAATTTTGCGAATTTCTTTCCTGTGGAATTATTTTTGCTGCTTTTGAGGATAGTCAGATGGTCGGCTTTGCACAGTGTTCTCTCCGAAATGACTATGTGGAAGGATGTTCACACAGCCCAGTCGGATATCTGGAGGGTATCTTTGTATTGGAAGATTACCGACAAAAAGGCATCTCCCGTCAACTGCTTTTATCCTGTGAAACTTGGGCTAAAAAACAAGGCTGCCGGGAATTTGCCAGCGATTGTGAGCTGGATAATACCCAGAGCCTTTCCTTTCATCTTGCCTGTGGTTTTGAGGAAGCAAACCGAATTATCTGTTTTAAGAAAACGCTATAAATTGTTTTGAAAGAATAAAAAAGGGACCTCCTCAGAGGTTCCTTTTTTATTTATCGTATCTCACAAACTGTCAATGTATGCTCACAAACGGTAAAGCAAACTTCCATCCCACCAAAGAAAAATCCGTATACTCTGTCGGGATCATCCTGATAGGATGGTCGTGGGTCGTGACCCAGCACCCCAATCAATGCTTCCAGTTTATCCTGTGGAATTTTTTGCTTCCATTCATCTGGAATGATGACAGTAAGCGGGTTCAAATGAAGTTCGTCAGTAAATCCACCCTTTGCCTGCGGATGGCTGTCAGTATAAGCAAGATATGGCTTGATATCCAGAATTGGTGTTCCATCCATCAAATCTGCTCCCGACACCCGCAGAACCATCCCATATTTTGGATGTTTCTCAATCGCTTCCAACTTTACCGAGGAAAGTCCAATCGGGTTAGGACGAAATGGAGATCGAGTAGCAAATACTCCCATTCGTGTGTTTCCTCCAAGCTTTGGCGGCCGCACTGTCGGAGACCAGTCTTCCCGCACTGCTTTGGAAAACTGCCAGATCAGCCACAGGTGGGAGAAATCTTCCAATCCACGCAGCGCCTGTGGATTTCGGTACTCTGGTTCAAAGACGATAAGCGACTGCAAATTTTCCACCAGTCCGCTCTGTCGCGGAATTCCAAACTTGGAAGGAAAATCGCTATGTATCCTTGCGATAATCTTTACTTCAAACATCTCTGCCATATTATGCTTCCTCCGTCAGCTGCAAGCGATCTTGCTCTGTAATCTTTCTCAGCACGCGGCAGGGACTTCCCACTGCTACCACTCCAGCCGGGATATCACGGGTAACCACACTGCCTGCTCCAATGACACTACCTTTTCCGATGGTAACTCCACCGCAGACAGTACAATTTGCTCCCAGCCAGACATTTTCCTCCAGAATGATAGGGGCAGATGTTCCAATTCCTTCCTCAACCCTCTGCTTTTCGTCCAGAGAGTGTCCTGCACAGCTCAGGCAAGTTCCGGGTCCAATAAATGCTCCCGCTCCAATATGGATTGGTGAGGTATCCAGCATCACACAGTTATAGTTAATGACAGCCAAACCATAGGAATGAATATTAAAACCATAGTCACAACGAAAACTCGGCTCAATAAAGGTAAGTTCATGGCAGGTTCCAAGCAGCTGTTTCAAAATTGCATGGCGCTTTTGCGCTTCCGAAGGTCTTGTCTGGTTATATTCCCAAACAAGTTCCTTTGCCCGCAGCTGCAGCTCTGGCTTAATCTGTCCATGTTTTGCACAGTAAGGAGTGTTTGTTTTCATTAACTGACTGATATCCAATTGCTGGTTCCTCTTTTCCAAAGTTTATTTTTTATAAAAATATATGCTTACCTGCATTTTCTGCGGTCATGCTGTCTTTGACAGTAAAATTCCCGCTTTTGTTCATACATAAACCTGTCTGCTTCATCAATCTGTTCCCTGATATTGTATTGGGAATTACGCCATGAGATCCCCACGGAACAGCTGATTCCATCATGCTCCATCGTTTTCTGTACCGCATACACCGCTGCCTTAAAATCATCTTCTGCAAGAGTGTTGTCGATTACAACAAACTCGTCGCCGCCGATCCGGTATGCTTTCCCTTCAAAGCCTTTCTTCAGGCATTCTGCTGCACGATAGATTAAAACATCTCCCGCACGATGACCATTCCTGTCATTTACTTCTTTAAGGCCGTTTAAGTCAAAACAGGCAACTCCTATTCCAAACTGGTTCGGACCTTGCTCTATATTCAGATCCTGATTAAATTTATTTCGATTATATAATCCTGTCAAAGAGTCCTCATAGCTCAGACGCTTTAACTCCTGTGTCTGCTCTGCAATCTTTTTTTTCTGTTCTGCAACTCGTTCCTGCAGATACTGATACGACTGCTGTGCCATCTTTACAGGAAAACCGATATCATCTTCCACCATTTCATCGTATGGATTGGAAACATGAATATGGCAGCAACGAAGTTTACCTTCTATATTGCGAAAAATTGCTGCAATACGCTGGTGAACTCTGAGACTGATTTGGGTAGAGGAATCCGTCACAATCCACATCCGTCCGCTGCACAGATAAACCTCAGGAGCGATCGTCAACACGTGATACTCTTCCTCTGAAATATTACATTTTGGAATCTGACCTGCAAACTTTCGAAAAATATCAATTACTTCTTTTCCAACGGCATATTCGTGATCTCCCGCACCAATCCAGACAATATCTTCATCCAGATATTCTATCACCGCTTCAATATCATTTGCACAGTAATGCTTGTGCACCATAAAGCTGATAAGTTCAATAACTTTTTTTTCTTCCGGACTTTGTTTCACTTTAAAAACCATCCATTCTTCCTTTTGATCCATCTCAATAATCTTTTTTACTCCTGTTTATCCACACGCAAAAGATTTTTGTTTTTAAAATGAGTCTTAAAATCCCTGATTTTCCAGAAATTCCTTTTAATTGTGATGTTTGTCCACAACCTTTTCTAAGAGAAATTACTATTTGACTGTGTTTTTCCTGATTCATCCATACAATCTCATAAATTATATCTTATTTATGGGATTTGTTCAATATCATATTGAAATGATTAAATCCTCCAGTAACTTTTGAAAGCACCCTGTTATGACACCAAAACATCTTTCTCCGAAAAAATGGATTTCCAAACTCTTTTTGTTTTGATCCTCTTTCTTCTGTATTTACTCATTCCTATTTATCTTTTCCATTTAGACAATTTCCTAATCTTATTGTGCTATATCCGCCCCCTCTTATAAAATCACTTTGAAAAAGCCTCTCATTTATATAGGGACAAAAATATGGAAAAACTCTCACTTAAATTGAAAAAACATATAAAAAAGAGCTATCAAATTGATAGCTCTAAAAAACAATCTATTTATATTCCTTTTTGAGTCGTGGCATAAACAGTTTATCAAATAACACACCGATCATTACCGTTGCTATTGGGAGTGCATAGGCAATGTGCTGCACCCAGCTTCCATAAGAGATCAGCAGATTATAGGTACCATGAAATGCAATCGATGCTCCCAAAAGTCCCAGTGTACCAGCAATTTTGAGCCATTGGCGATTCCATACATAAGCAAGTCCATAGCCAATGATTGCTCCACAGACAATATGCATTGCTCCCGCACCAAGACCGCGTATCAACAGATAATCCAGGTTTTCCGCTCCACCTTCGATCAAATAACAAATATTTTCAAAAGTAGCAAATCCTGCGGCAAGGGTGAGGACAGCGTTTTTGATTTCATCTGGTTTTGGCTCAAATACAAACAGATAAAACATCAAAGGCAGCAGTTTCATCACTTCTTCCACCACCGGTGCAATTTCTACCGTGGCATGAAAAGCAGTCGTTTGATACAAAGCCGCTACAAAGGTATTCACATACGCCGAAAGCAGGCACACACCCATTCCTTCCAAAATAAACACAAAGAAGCTCAGATATTTTTTGCCCATACACAGTGCAGTGATAACCAACGGTGCCGCAACACATACAAAGATATTCTCGATATACGTCATACTTCCACCGCCTTTCTGACCGATGGCAGAATAAGAAATATCGAAGTTGTAAGCATAAAATCAATCCAAAAATAAGGATTCGTCCAGGTGTCGCTCACCCATGGATAGCTGGACAGCCAAAGGCAATTTTCCAACGCAACAAAAACAATTACTGCAAGGTGAAATTGCCATTTGTTGGAGCCCGGTTGCTTTTTCTGATAAACAAATCCTCGCACCGAACACCAGGTGAGTGTAAGCATAATACCACCTATTATGATATTATAAATCAAGCTTCCGATGCTGATATAATACAATGTGAAGAAAATAATGACTGCTGATGCAACATACATTCTGCTGCAGCGAAAAGCACGCTCTTCCTTATCAGAAATGCTGTATTGGAGCAGATACAAAAAAAGGTAACTTGACAGCCAACCGATTTCTGATACATAAAACATAGGAGGTGCATCGGTAACCAGGATCGTATAGAGCATCCAGTAAAGCCCTGCCAGCATAAAACATCCATAAAAACAGGTTAGAATAAAAAAAGGTTGTTTGCGACTCTTATAATAGAAAACGCCGGATATGATACATCCCAGCATAGCAACCAGAACCTGTGAAAGGTTATCTATGATTTCTATCATCCTTGTCCTCCATTTCTTTTTCTTCCTTCTGAAGATTATGGATGTGCAGGCACAGAATTGTAACACACACGCCCAGGACAAACGCAATCAATCCGATCAAAAGGTATCCAAACATTGTACCTTCGGTAAAGATACTGGCTGTTGTCTTAAATGTGTCATAATCTGATACTATAATGTTTTGAGCAACTCCGGGCATTACAGAAGCTAAACCCACAATGATCACAAGGCAGATTGTCACAGAAGACACTGCCATCATATAACTGCGGCGCTGCTTTTGTTTGTACTGAACCTGTGCAATCCTTTTTTGAACTTCTTCCAAACGCTCCTCATGATTTCGCATCCGTAATTCCCTCCTTTTCCAAAAGTCCCCGCAGACTGTGCTTTCCTCGATAAACCATATTGGTAATCTGCTTGACACTTTTCCCCATAACTTCAGCAGCCTGTGCATAGCTCATATTTTCAAAGTACACCAGATACAATGCCTCACGATAGTTTTGCTGAAGCTGTTTCATACAAAAATGAAGAATTTCATTTTGTTCTTTGGTTTTGACAACCTCTTCCACCAGCAAATCACTTTCCGGTTCTTCCGAAAGATTTTCCATGCTGAAAGATAAATGCAGCTTTTTCCGGTGCCGTATCGCCATGTGTCGTGCTGATTTATAGAGATAGGCCTTGAGTCCGCCTTCCCGAATACGGGGTTTCTTGACAAACAGATAGGTAAAGACCTCGATCATCAGATCTTCTGCTTCATGAAGATCATGAAGATATCCGTTAATATACAAAGTAAGTGCACTGCCATATTTTTTCATCAGCTCACTCAACCCTGTTTCATCACCGTCCAGATAGAGGCGGTAATATTGTTCATCGGTCATATTTGCCGCCTCCTTTTCCTGATTAGTCAGCGTCAGAACATTATCTTTTCTTTAATCGACAATTCAGTTCGTACAATGCCGTTCGGTTGGAATCCCATCGAAGCTTTTCATATACATCCTGATAAGAAAGCCACATACATTCGGTATGCTCGTGAGACAATTTTATTTCTTCGGTACATTCAAAGCCAAATGCATATTCTGGCACAACATAGGTATCCTCCGACCAGTTGTACAGATGCATTTTGGGAAAAATATTGGTCGGAATATAGCACATGGACTTTAGCTCCATCATACGATTAGCCAAAATGCCGCCTTCTTCCAATACTTCACGTCTTGCTGCCTGGAGTGGCGTTTCATTATCCTCACCGCCTCCAGCGATAAATTGCCACTCACCAGAATCTATACGATGGAACACACAATATACCGGAACCTGATTAACAAACCTGTACGGTATCGCAAGTATTTGAAATGGTGCTCTCATTTTTTGTTTCCTTTTTTACAGCAATCTTATCTATTTCTAATCAACAGTGCGACTGCTTCAACTGTTGTTTCGTTGTCCCAACTAAGTTCCTGAATTTCTTCACCGTCAAAAAATACCGGAAACTTAAATTTTATATGCTTCAAAAATCTTCCGTTCGGCTGTTCATCCTCGTAAATATCAACTCTTTCAACAAAACTGTTCATAAATTCTTTTTTCTCCATATCGGTGAATTTATCATACAGTTTGTCAAAGTACAAAAGATATTGATACACTCCATCCTCAGAAATTTTCTGCTGACGGATATACTCTTTTCTGGATACTATATCATCGATCAGACTTTCCAGTCGTTCAATCTCATCATACAAACCATTTAACCGATCCTGCATATCCTGATACTTCCTGTCATACATTTTATCAGAAATATCCAGATTGTCCATCTGTTGTCCTAACCTATTTTTAGCTCCCAATACTTGCCGCAGCTGTTTTTTCAAGTTCTCATGCTCTGTTTCCAATTCTCCGGTATCTATCTTAGAATTGATTTTTGCACGTATAGCGGCTTCAAATTTCGGATTATTCACCAGCTTTTTAATAACTTCTGCTACCGCATCATTTACTTTTTCTTCGTTCCACTGCTTCCGGTAATCACATTTATGACCATTCACATAATACCTATGCTTGCAGGCATAATAAAAATAATCCTTATAAAATGTTCCGTCTTTTTTCTTCTTACGGTTTACATTTCCATACATTCCCTTTCCACAAATTGGACATTTAAGAATTCCGGACAAAATATGTTCATGCTCCAAACTATGGATTTTCTCATGCTTTACTCCATTTATATTTCGTTTCTGTTTTGCCAAGTTCCAATCATCTTCGGAAATAATGGCTTCGTGAATACCATCACTTAATATATAAGAATCCTGCTTTACAATACGGAATTCATTTCTCTTGCCTGGCACTCTTTCAGTTTTCCTTCTTCCAAATGCCAATTTACCACAATAAATAGGATTATCAAGGACACCCTTTATAAAAGAAGTAGCAAACGCATCCAACGTATTATTCTGTCTCTTTTTCTTCTTGTAGCCATGCTCATTCAGATAGGCTGCAATGCCATTTACTCCCATATTGGTATGAATATATTTATCAAAAATAATACGAATGATTTCTGCCTCATCTTCTGCAATTTCCAGTTCTCCATTTAACAGCTTATATCCGTACGGAGCAAATCCGCCGTTCCATTTGCCATCTCTCGCCTTTTGTCTGCGCCCCTCCATTGTCTGTACCAGAATATTTTCACGTTCAATTTCTGCTACCGCAGACAGAACAGAAATCATCAGCTTACCGCTGTCTTTAGAACTGTCTATACCATCTTCAACACAGATCAAATTTACTCCAAAATCCTGCATTCTCTGCAAAGAATTAAGTACATCTGCAGCATTTCTTCCAAAACGGGATAACTTATATACCAAGACAAACTCTACACGATCTTTACCTTCTTCAATATCCCGAAGCATTTGCATAAATTCCTGCCGTCCTTCAATACTTTTTCCTGACTTTCCCTCATCCGAATACTCTCCGACAATCACCATTTCCTGAAAATCTGCATATTTTCTCAATCTTTCTTTTTGTGCTTCCAAGCTGTATCCTTCTACCTGCATAGACGTAGATACCCTTGTGTATATATAACATCTTCGCTTTTTCATTTATATTCTCCATACCAAATTACAGTTTACTTTTTATTTGTCCCAACTATATTTTACCGTAGCTGCACATACTCGTCAATATAGGTAAAATGCACAAATATCACGCAAGAAAAAAGAGAGCCAACATCTATGCTCTCCCTAATCATTTCCCAATGTATTCTGTTGCTGCTCTTGCTGGCAGTTATCTTCTGCTTTGTCCTCCTTCGGTAATCCATTCAGTTCCTGAAGGAGCTCACTGCCATATTTTTCTATCATTCTGGCAAGAAAATCAACACATCGTTCAAATTCAACTGTGTGTGCCATAGCTCCTCCTTCCAAACCGATATTTCTTGTCACCACGCATTTTTCGGCGGTACTCTTTAGCTGATCTGGAATTTGTGCTATAATTTCTATTAGACCAACTCCGTTCAGCCTGATGTCAGTTTAATGGAATTTCATAAGAAACTCATTGAGCATAGATTGAGCGGAAATTGAGTATTTTACAGAACAGGAGGGGATTCTATTTGGAAAGATGTGATTTTGGTTCGATTATGACGATCATTCGCCGTTATATCAGCGAAGATAAAGGAATGAATCAAATAGATTTTACCTATCTGTTATTTGACACGTTTATGTGCAGCGATGAAGCCATAGACTTTGATTTTGACAATGGACAGGTCTGCCGTTGGATGACAGGACAGGCAAAAGTAAGTCCCCGGATCGTAACCTACTTTTTAGATAAAGAACATCAATTAGAATTGGCAGGAAACATTCAGCGACATATTATTCCTCTGATGTATGATTCTGCTATGGCAGCAAAAGAATTATATGAGTTAGTATTACAGGATACATCTATTTCAGAGCCAAAAAAACAGGAACTAATCTGTTCTTATTCTCCCGCTGATATAGACACCATACATATTTTCATAACAAGGGTTCTGTGTTTCGGAATGGAACGGAATTTTGTGAAACGTGACACACGAACCAAGAAATTATTAGCCGCCGGAAATCTTTCTCCTGTCTTAACAGATTTTGTAATGGGAAATGACGTTCCCCGTCCATGCAGGCATTTTTGTGGACGTTCTGAAGAAATCGAAGTGCTGCATTCTCTGTTGGAAAAAGAGCGTAAAGTATTTTTATCTGGAATTGCCGGAATCGGGAAAAGTGAACTGGCAAAGGCTTATGCCCTGCAGTATAAGAAAGAATATACCAATATCCTGTATCTCACCTACAGCGGTGATTTAAAACAGGATATTACAGACATGGATTTTGCGGATGATCTTCCGCAGGATTCTGATGAAGAACGCTTCCGAAAACACAACCGTTTTCTGCGTTCTCTCAAAGAAGATACTTTGATGATTGTAGATAATTTCAACGCCACTTCCATACAGGACAGTTTTCTTTCGGTCATACTCAAATACCGCTGTCAGATATTATTTACTACCAGAAGCCGTCTGGACGGACATTCCTGTATGCTGTTGGAAGAAATTTCCGATAAAACAACGCTTCTGCAACTTGCAGGAAAATTTTTCTCCGACACAGAAGAAAAATCTGATGTCATAGAACAGATCATAGAAGCTGTCCATGCCCATACGCTCGCTGTAGAACTGGCATCACGCTTACTGGAAACCGGAATATTGGAACCAGAAATGCTCTTAAAAAAATTGTTGGAAGAAAATGTCGCTCTTGATGCAACTGATAAAATCAATATTATAAAAGACGGGCAAAGCAGCAAAGAAACCTACTATGGACACATACATACTTTATTCTCTCTATATCAGCTTTCTGAAACTCAACAAGATGTAATGAGATGTCTGTGCCTGATTCCTTTAACCGGTATTCCGGCACGAAGATTTGCTGCATGGCTGAATTTACCGGATTTGAATGCCGTAAATGATTTAATTGAAATGGGATTTATTCAGCCAAAAACCGGAAGAACCATTGTACTGCATCCCATGATACAGGAAATCGCTGTTGCAGATATGCAGCCGTCTGTAAAAACCTGTTTCCCTTTACTGGAAAGTCTGCAAAACATCTGCCTTTTACACGGCAATGATATTTCCTACTACAGACTTGTTTTCCAAACCGTTGAAAACATTATTACAAAAACAACTAAAGATGATATTTCTGGTTATTTATTATTCTTAGAAGATGTTTTCCCATATATGGAAAAATACCACGAAGAAAATGGTATGCAAAGAATCCTGCGTGAACTATCTTCTTTGCTGGAAGACACTTCTATCGGAACCGTGTCTGACCGGGCATTATTACTGGACTATAAAGCTACCCTTGAAAGAAATATTGGAAAAGCCGTAAAGCTGGAAAAAGAAGCGATGTCTTTGCTTTCTCCTGTTACACCTGAAAACGCCCACCTCGTCGCAAATCTATATGGAAATCTGGGTGGACTATATCACCAGCAGGGAAATACCGAACTGGCAAAACAGGCTATGGAGCAGGGAATCAGCTTATTAGAACAATACCAGCTTCTCTATATGAATGACAGTATTGTTCAAATCTGCAACTATGCAGCTCTCCTTACAGATACCGGTGAAGCGTCTCGTGGATTATCCTCCTTACGCAAATGTGCCCGGCTGGTAAAAGAATACAATTCCGATCAGTGTCTGGACTATGCCATTATTCAGGAAGCTATGGGAACTGCCTATCTGGTACAGGCTGATATAGAACAGGCTACCTCCCATCTCAAAAAAGCTATGGCAATCTATGAAATAGTATGGGAATCTGAACCGGAAGCTATCGATAATAAATACCAACAAATACAAGAATTGTATATCAATGCTGGAATACAAATTGGACAACAATTATTGAGCTCTACTAAAAATGTCTGAATAGTCTACAAATCAAACTATTCAGACATTAAAACTTATAACAATATGAATATTTTATATTAATTAGTCGGCAATAAATTTCCCATACTCTTCAAACTGATAGCTAAAGTAGAAGTATTATGTAGTAACGCAGAGGTCGTTGGTTGAATAATTCCTGCCACTCCTAGTGCAATCAGCATTGCATTAATACCGACAATCCCCCTGTAATTCCCCTGAATACGGTGCATCATCGCATTAGACAAACGTTTCAGTACTACGATTTCCCGCAGATCCTCAGCAGCAATCGTAATGTCTGCGATCTCTCGCGCAAGTTCTGCTCCATCACTGATTGCAATTCCCGCATCTGCTGCTGAAAGCGCTGGCGAATCATTGATTCCGTCACCGATCATCACTACTTTTCTTCCTGCCGCTTTCTCTCTTTCAATGAATCCTGCCTTATCTTCCGGAAGTACTTCGGAATAATATTCATCCACTCCCACTCGTTTCGCAATAGATGCTGCAGTACGTTCACTGTCTCCCGTCATCATGACGATCTTGGAAACACCTTCTTCTTTCAAAAATCTTACCATCTCCCCGGCTTCTTCCCTGAGAGGATCTTCAATACAGATTACAGCAACTAATTCTCCGTCAATGGCAAGGAACAAATGAGAGTATTCTTCAGGAAGCGTATCAAATCGTTCCTGATATTCCGGACGTATCCGGCACTTTTCATCCTCAAACACAAAATGACTGCTCCCTATTATGGTCTTCTTTCCTTCTATATAGGAGGAAATACCATGGGCTACAATATACTCCACTTTTGAATGCATTTCTTCATGATACAGACTTCTTCTCTTTGCAGCATCCACGACAGCTTTTGCCATGGAATGTGGAAAGTGTTCTTCCAGACAGGCAGCAATCCGCAGAGCTTCCGGTTCAGGATAATCGCCAAACACAATGACTTCTTTTACAGTTGGTTTCGCCTTTGTCAGCGTACCGGTCTTATCAAATACGATGGTATCTGCCTCTGCCACAGCCTCCAGATACTTCCCACCCTTTACGGTAATTCCATTCTGTCCGGCTTCCCGTATTGCAGAAAGGACAGAAATCGGCATAGCCAGCTTCAATGCGCAGGAAAAATCCACCATAAGAACAGAAAGAGCTTTTGTCATATTGCGTGTGACAGCCCAGACAAGCCCTGTCCCCAGAAGCGTATATGGTACCAGACGGTCCGCCAGATGCTCTGCCTTGCTTTCCAGATTGGATTTCAACTTTTCTGAGTCTTCAATCATAGTCACAATCTTTTCAAACCGGGTAGCACCTGATACGGCCCTGACTATGATTTCCAACTCTCCTTCCTCCAAAACGGTTCCTGCATATACGGACTGACCCTCAGTTCTTCGTACCGGAAGAGATTCTCCGGTCAAAGATGCCTGGTTCACCATTCCTTCTCCGCAAGACACCTCTCCATCAAATGGGATTACATTGCCCATGTGTACGATCACTCTGTCACCCGGCAAAATATCGGATGCCGGAACAAGAATTTCCTGCTCCTCTCTTTTCAGCCATACTTTCTTTATGTTTAAAGACATGCTGCGTGCCAGATCTCCTACAGACTTTTTATGTGTCCATTCCTCCAGCAATTCTCCAATTCCCAGCAGAAACATGACAGAACCGGCAGTATTAAAGTCTCCTCGCAGCACGGACACGCCAATCGCTGTAGCATCTAATACCGGCACCTCTATCTTCCGTCTGGCCAGACATCGAATCCCTTTTCCGATATATTGGACCACTTTAAAAGTAAGCCATATTTTTCTCACCGAATTTGGCAAGAGCAATTTCCCTCCATAATGGAGCAATGTTTTTGCTATCAGCTTTTCCCTGTATGCGGAATTTAAAGCACGCCCTGAACTTGATAATACATTATCCGGAACATCTGCTTTCTCAAAATGAAACTTTTTTAATTTATGGATCAGTTCTTCTCTGTCCCCTGTATAATAGATCACAGCATCTGCGGTGCGCTCATATACTTTGACCTTTATAACACTTTTCTGTTTTTCAAGAGCCCAGCAAAGAACATCCGCCTCCGTACATGTCATTCGGTTTCGGATAACGTGGATACGGAGACGGCCCTGTACTTCATGCTTGATAAGAAATCTCATCTTTTACCTATTCGTTTTCTTCCTGTTCAGACGCACCATCCTCCTGAACATCATCTTCCTGCACCTGCATTGCCTCTTCCTGTGCACGCTTTTCATTGATCTGTTGTGCTTCTGCAAGGATATCCTCTGCGTTCTCCTGCACTGTTGTAGCAGTCTTCATAACACAGTCTTTTGCCCGCAGTACAGCCGCAGTGCAGTTTGTATATACTTTTTTTGCGTCCTTACTGGAAAGGAGCTTTACACCCGCAGTCCCAAATACGACTCCTCCTACAAAACATCCGATTTTTTTCAAAGTAGAATCACTAAACATCCTATGTACCTCCTGATTATTTGTGTTTATAGCCTGTATAGAATACCATCAAAAAGCAAAAGACGGACGCCCACGCCCAAAACCTATGTTGTTTCACAACCACATCACTTCCTTTTCTATAAGACTCTGTTTATTTTTTCATAGTAACAACTTTCATTTAAGATAGTCAATTCTAACAGTCCTTATTGATAAATTTTGTCATTTGCAGGCTACTTATATACGATTTCTCTGCTAAGCACCCCGATATTCTCCAATTCCTTTACCAGACGGTAAACGGTTGCCATCCCAATGCTCTGGTCAAGTTTCACCACCCGGGCATAAATTTCCTTGCAGCTGGAACACCTGTCTTCCAGGATAATATCTAAAATCATTTTACGCTGCTTTGTAATTCTGCAGCCATTTTCTTTCAGTTTTATAATAATACTTTCTTTTTCACCGTTCATACCCGCTTTCTCCCATATGAAATACCACGGTCTAGCTTTGAATAGACTCAACTAAAAACCCTGCTTTTTCTACTGCGCAGATCAGGATATCTTCCCCTATTTCACGATCAAGGGATATCTCAGCACAACTTTTATTAAGATCTACTCTGGCGGAGACTCCATCAATCCGATTCAAGCTATCTGTCACACTTTGTACACAATGTTCACAATGCATTCCTGTAATAAACATGGTTTTCTTTGCGATGACCGGACCCGTCAATTTCTTTTTTTTCTTTTTATTTTTGCTGCTGCAATTTCCTCCCGCTGGACATCCAACACATTTCACTCCGCTTCTTTTTGCCTTAATAAGATATGCAGCTGCACTCCCTACTAAGATTACAATAACAAGAACTGCTATCATATTTTCCATAGAGCATTTCACATCCTTTTCTAATAAAAATGGTGGACAAAGTACTTCTTCTCTGTCCACCGTCTGCTATAACTTTTATCCTTTATGATTTTACAGAATGCAGGCTGTATTCTGAAGCAAACTCTTTATCTGACTTACGGATTCTCCAGAGAATAATCAAAGCAAATACAATAACCGCGATAAGTCCCGGAATAAATGCGGTGCCAAAAGATCCTGTTGTGATCAATGTACCAATCTGATATACACCAAAAGCTACGGTATACCCCGTTGCAAGTTGGAGACAGATTCCTCCAAGCAGCCATTTTCCACTCTTCATTTCTGAATTCATCGCTCCAAGAGCTGCAAAACAAGGTGGTGTGTAAAGGTTAAACATCAAATAAGCAAGAGCTGCTACCTTTGTCAGTCCCATAACAGTTGCTACTTCATTCCCACTTCCAACCAACGCCAGTTCATCTGTATCTATTAAGTTTGTGATACCGTAAACTACTGCAAGCGTCCCAACTACGTTTTCTTTTGCGATAAAACCTGTCACTGCCGCTGCTGCAAGCTGCCACACTCCAAATCCAAGCGGTATGAACAAAATCGCAAACGGATGGGCAATGGATGCCAAAATAGATGCCCCTTCTGCACCTTCTTCTACAAGCTGGAACTGCCAGTTAAAGCTCTGCATGATCTGTACCACCGTATTGCATACCAGAATGATCGTTCCTGCTTTTACGATATATGCTTTTCCTCGCTCCAGCATAGAGCCGCATGCCCTTTTCAAGCTTGGAAACTTATATTCCGGAAGTTCAATAATAAAGAAAGATTTTCTGTATTTTTGTCCTGTAATCTTTTTCACAAGTAAAGCTCCAAGCAAAACTAAGAGAATACCCACCAGATACATAGTTGCTGAAACCCACCATGCGTCCGCAAAGAATGCACCTGCAAAAAGAGCAATCACTGGGATTTTAGCTCCACATGGCATAAATGGTGTAAGCATCGCTGTGGTACGACGTTCTCTTTCGTTACGGATTGTACGGCAAGCCATAACGCCCGGAATCGCACATCCTGTACCAATGACCATAGGAATGACAGATTTACCGGAAAGCCCTACTCTCTTAAAAATCGGATCCAGAACTACTGTAGCTCTTGCCATGTATCCACAATCTTCCAATAATGCAATTAAGAAGTACATGACCATAACAAGCGGAAGGAAACCGACAACTGCACCAACGCCACCGATGATACCATCTACAAGGAGTGCATACAGAAGCGGGTTTGCATTTTCCATCAGTCCGCCGACCCATCCCTGGAAAGTCTCGATCCATGCCACCAGCCAGTCTGCGATCCAGGTACCGAGCGTTGTCTGGGATATGTAGAACACAAGGAAGATAACTGCTGCGAAAATCGGTATACCGATAATCTTATGTGTGATGATACCGTCAATCTTATCCTGTACGTTTCTATCCTTTGTAAAAACTTTTCTCTTCTCTACCTGCTTTACAATTCCATTCACAAACTCAAAACGCTTTCTGTCAGCCGCTTCTACTGCCGTTTTATCTTTGAAATCAATATCCCCCTGCACATAAGGTGCTTTCTGACCTTTTCCTCTTAATGCAGCCGCAGCATTTACAGTCTCTTTGAGTCCTTCATGTCCGGAAGAAGTGGAAATCGTCTTGATTACCGGACAGCCCAGCTTTTCAGACAGAATCTTCTCGTCAATTTTTGTCTGTTTCTTATTAACGATATCGCTCTTATTCAGTGCGACAACTACTGGAATCCCAAGTTCCAGAAGCTGTGTGGTAAAAAACAGGCTTCTGCTCAGATTCGTAGCATCCACGATATTGATGATCACATCCGGATTCTCATTCTTGACGTATCCGCTGGTAATGCTTTCTTCCGATGTAAAAGGAGACATAGAATAAGCGCCCGGCAAATCTACCGCAACTAACTCCTCCGTCCCGTCATAATAACCTTTCTTGATCGGACTTTCTTTTCTTTCGACCGTAACGCCTGCCCAGTTCCCGACACGTTCATTCCTGCCGGTAAGTGCATTGTACATGGTCGTCTTTCCACTGTTGGGATTTCCTGCAAAAGCAATCCTCATAATTCTCCTCCTTTTCGACGTCTTTAATTATACGCATCTTATCTTTATTAGTATGCACTAACCTTTGTGCAAAAAAAATAGTGGAAACTACTATTTTTTTATTATATTGAAATGGCTTTCGCCAGATCAGTATCAATATTATAACGCCCATCCTTAATGGAAACTACACAGCCACCCTTCAGATGAGAAACCACTGTAATTGGTTCACCACTGTAACAGCCAAGAGAAAACAGAAAAGAGGTCAGTTCTTCATCATCTGTCAAAATTTCCTTAATGATATATTCTTCCCCTTCTTTGGCTTCTGTTAAATTCATATCCACTCGCTCCTTATAGTCATTTTTACAATTATACTTAAAATTTACTCACAGCTATTCGATGTTTTTTCTCATTTGACGTTGTTAGTATATTCTAATCCCGGTGAGTTGTCAATAATTATTTAATACTTTTTTATTTTTCTTTTATAAATATATCTGGCTGAATACCATGAATCATGATACAATAACTATACAATTTTTATAAAAGAATCCGAATGATATAGGAGGTGACAAGCTATGCACATAAATTCGTCTGGTGAAAACTATCTGGAAACTATTTTAATATTAAGCAAAAAACGTCCTGTTGTTCGTTCTGTGGACATCGCTACAGAATTAGACTTTAAAAAACCCAGCGTAAGTGTGGCTATGAAGAAACTGCGTACAAGCGGACATATAACGGTATCTCCGGAAGGATATATTAATTTAACTGAATCTGGAAAAGAAATAGCTACACAGATTTATGAACGCCATGTTCTTCTTTCTTCCTGGCTAGAACGTCTTGGTGTTGATCCGGATATTGCCGCACAAGATGCATGCAGGATAGAACATGTCATTAGTTCTGAAAGTTTTGAAGCCCTCAAAAAGCATATCAAATAACTCTCTTCTCACTATAAATTGAATGGCATTTTAAAACCGGGAATTTCATACTTTCCCGGTTTCTAAAATCTTTTCATTTTCCATATTTAGTATTGCATTATTGATTTTTATCGTGCTTCTTATATCGAATATGCCCAACAATACCTGCAGCAAAGAAGAGTATTGCGGCTAAAAGTTGCATGCTTACCACAAAATCAACCCCATCTTTTCTGAAACTGTCAAAAAAGTTAGTCAGCCATATTACTGCGCCTACAAACCACAATAAATACCATCGTTTTCTTTTGCTTTTCATAACTTTTTTACCACCACACAAATCCAACCTTTTTTTGTTTTATCTACTTTTACTCCTCTAAAACCGGCATCCTCCAAAGATTTTTCTATTTGCTCAGAATTGTAAATCTTCATCCCCTGTATTATCTTCGTCCACTTTTCATCCTTTGGATTTTCACCGTTTGATTCATTGCAGATCATAAACGTTCCGCCGATTTTCAAAATTTTATATACCTTCTTAAAAGCCTCACTAATATCCGGCCAGAAATATATTGTTTCAAATGCAGTAATTACATCGAAAGTTTCACCTCTGAAAGGGAGTTTCATGACATCCCCCTGCAGGATTTCACAACGCTTACTTTCTATCCCTGCTTTATTGATTTTTTTGCTTTTTTCTACACTGATTTCTGAATGATCAATGCCAACCACTCTGCCATACGGACTTTTTTCTAATAACTTTCTGACATTTGCCCCACCGCCACATCCAATATCCAGACATACATTATCGCTTTGAATTTCCATATGTGTAAATCCCCATTCAGCCATAGATGAATGACCAGTATTCATCATATGAACCATAATTTTGCCGCCGATTCCTTTTGGCTTACAAGTATTTTGAAAAAAAGACATAACCTATACCTCTATCAACTCACCAAAACAATATCTATTCTTAATATATAAAAAAATTTCGCTACATACAGATACTTCCAAGAATCTCCTGTAACGCATTTTTGCTACTTGAATGGCATCTCACTACATCCGCATTGCAGCGTTCCGCCTCCTCCACTGCACACCTGGCCATCTTATGGGAAACCGTATTCGTGAACAGTACAATCAAATCTGGATTCCCAATCTGTTTACTTAAAGTTGCAGACATCTGTGTAAAGACTTTCGCTTTACAATTAAAACTTTTACAAACTTTTTTGTACTGACAGACCATTCTATCATGCCCGCCTATAATAACAACACTCATACCCAACCTCCCATTTTTAATATATTCATAAAACGCTCCGATAGCAGATATCTACAAAATCATCCGTTCTTGATCATCGGTTGCGTTCTAAATCGTATTATGGGAACGCTGCTATTAACTGATTAAAATCTTTTCTCGCAGCATTCCCCAATATTTATTAATCCAGATTTTCACCCAACGCTTTGCAGGATTGAATCCCCTCATCATCGGGCATTTCATTGCAGATCACGCTTTCACAAATCAAGACAGCTCCCGCCTCTTTGCATCTTGTCTCCCAGTCTCTCATCCACTCTCCATCTCCCCAGCCATAAGAGCCAAACAGTGCAATTCTTTTTCCTGAAAGTTTTGATTCACAAGAAGCAAACATCGGTTCAAATTCCTCTTCTTCCAATACTTCTGCTCCCATTGCCGGGCATCCAAAAGCGATCGCATCATAAGAATCCATCATAGAAACATCAAATTCATCCGGAGTTAATAATACAACCTCTGCCCCCTTCTCCTTCGCGCCCTCCAGTACTGCCTTTGCCATGGCTTCTGTATTTCCTGTGCCACTCCAATAAACTACTGCAATTTTACTCATGATTTTTACCTTCCTTTCTGAAGTTTGTGATTATATAGTAATCGTAAGCTGTTCAACAGCCACGCCACTTTTCCATCTCCTGCAATAAATTTCTGTGCATTTTTTATATTTTTTAAACAGAATCCTCGCGGCCTGTTCATCCCCGTACACCTTCCAACACCCAGAACATTTGCTGCAGGCCGCCTTATTCTCAATAAATCCTTTTACATCCTCTGCCGGATACCCTAAGAATAAACCTATTTCATGCGGAAAGTCTGGGTCACTCTGCAGTTTTTGAATCAGTCTGCAGATGCACTGTGATAGATTCGTACAATCATATCCCTTACATTTCAATATGATCTGAGTTTTCTCATCAGAAAAATCTTCTTTTAACTTTTCTGGACGATAGACATAAACCAGCATCCGTTTGTCTGATATGCGAACCGGGATAATCCGGATCCCTTTCTGTGTCAGTTTTTGATTAAATTCACGTATTTCTTTTATAATCATCTTTTGTGAACTATAAGGGCATGAAAAAAGACTTCCCGTTTTCAGTCCTGCTAACGTAGGTGAACAATGGCATACTAACATTTCCTCTGACATTTTCTTTCACTTCTCCTTAAACATCTTTTCTGAAAATGAATCTACTCTACCCAGTAAGTTTTCTTTATCAATAGTTAGTTTTAACTAATTCATGTGAAAAAAATATGCACACCTTGCTTTCATTAAAAACATCAGATGTACGTTTCTATAATTTTATAAACCTATCCCATTATCTAAACATAAGCCGTTTTTTAATTAGCTTTAACTAACTTTAGTTTACTTTATTTTTTCACTGTTGTCAATCCATAAATAGATGTGATTAATAAATAATATTTACTAACCTGATTATACACCCGTTTTTTCGTTGTAACTATTCCTGTTTATATTTGAAAGTTCATTGTAACTCAATTCTCACTCAATCCCGGCTCAATGCCATTCCCCCTTCTTTTCAATAAACTAATCCTGTGCGAAACATCCGCACAAAAGATTATCGGAAAGGAGGATTTTTATGAAAACACAAAGAGGAAGTCCTGTTACAGATGAAAAATACTGCAATAGATAAGTGTTCGTCATCTGAGGGGAGGTGAGTGCATGACAACCTTTCTTACTGCAAACAGTACTCTACCGCCATATATGGCATTTCCCAGTTTTCTTCTGGACTGTGATTTCTCCGAAACCACAAAACTGCTCTATATGGTGCTTTTAAACCGGGCAAGATTATCACAAAAAAATGACGGCTGGATTGATAAAAAAGGTCATGTGTTCTCCTATTTCACCATTGAAGATATGGCAGCAACACTTCGCAAAAGCCAGACAACCATCAAAACATCTCTGAGTGCTTTGGAACAAGTAGACCTTATCTGTCGTGCTCGTCAGGGAACCGGGAATCCCAACCGGATTTATGTAAAAGTCCCGGCTGATTTTTCAACACAGACAGAAGAAAAACTGTCTGTTAGACAGTCAGAAAACCGTCCCTTTGACAGACAGAATTCTGTCCGCCAGACAGTCAGAAAACTGTCCCCTAATAATAAAGAGAAGAAAAATAATGATTCAGTAAAACGCCATTATGAATGTAAGGAGGATGAAAGCCTATGATAAAACCACAAAACCTACTGCCGAACCTTTCTCCCCGGCAGCCTTTAGAAGATGAATATATCAGCGAAACGGACGGTCTGATCTACTGTTCCAAGTGCCACACCCCACGGCAGAAAAAGATAGAATTTTTAGGAAAAATCATGTTTCCGATCATCCGCTGCCAATGCCAGCAGGAACAATATGAAAAAGAAGAAGCAAAACGAAAACACCAGGAATTTCTAGAACACATCTCCCGGCTGAAATCCAGCGGTCTGCAAGACCTGGCTTTAAGAGAATTCACTTTTGCTCACGATAACGGTATCAACCCGGAAATTGAAAAGGCAAAAAATTATGTTACTCACTGGGAGGAAATAAAATCCAAGGCCATGGGGCTGCTGCTCTGGGGTGATGTCGGCACTGGGAAATCCTTTTTTGCAGGCTGTGTTGCAAACGCTCTGCTAGATAAAGGGGTTCCCGTACTCATGACGAACTTCGCCAAAATCTTAAATTCTCTGACCGGAATATATCCGCAGGATCGGAATGAATTTATCAATAGTTTAAATCAGTACAGCCTGCTGATCATTGATGATTTGGGTGTGGAACGAAATTCCGAATTTGCTTTAGAACAGGTCTTCCATGTAATCGACAGCCGTTACCGCAGTATGAAACCTATGATCATTACAACAAATCTGACGTTGGAAGAATTAAAACATCCGGAAGATTTAGCACACAGCAGGATCTATGACCGGATTCTGGAGCGTTGTGTCCCACTAAAGATCAACAACCAGAATATCCGGGAACTGAACGCTGTAGCTAATATGTCAGAAGCCCGAAAACTACTTGCTTAAAAATCTGACCGGAAACGGTCATAGAAGAAAGGAGGCCAATATGACAGATAAAAAAACACAAACAGAAATCAGAAAAGAATTATTACAGGCAAGACACAGAGCAGAGGAAGCACAGGCACGGAACCGTGTGAAAGAGCGAAATGCCCGGACACGCAGGCTGATTCAGGAGGGTGCCGTTTTGGAGAGCATCTTCCCGGAATTCCAGACAATGGAGCCGTCGCAGATCAGACAGGAATTGTTAAACCGTTTCAAAAGAATCTGACACTAGTTGACACCAGCAATTTCTCATCCCGAAGGGCGCACTTACTCACCACCTGATAAATCAGGCAGTGGTATCCCCTTCGGGGCTCGTGCGCTCTGCCGAGGGCTTTATCCGCTGTTGCAGGCAACATCGAAAGGAGGTGCCAGATATGGCAATTTATCATATGCAAGCCAAAGTCGTCAGCCGCGGTTCCGGTCGGTCTGCTGTTGCTGCTTCTGCTTATATGAGCTGTAGCCGCATGTACAATGATTATGACGGCATCCAGCATGACTATACCAGAAAGCAGGGGCTGATCTATCAGGAGGTGATGCTTCCTCCAATGGCTCCATTGGAATGGAATGACCGGGAACAACTCTGGAATGCTGTGGAAGAAAACGAAAAGACCAAAGACAGCCGACTTGCAAGAGAATTTGTTGTCGCACTCCCCGTTGAGTTGGATAAAGACAGCAATATTTCTCTTCTTCAAGATTTTATTAAAAAAAATTTTGTAGATATGGGGATGTGTGCTGATTTTGCCATTCACGATACAGATGGTCACAATCCCCATGCACACATTCTTCTTACTGTCCGACCATTAAATGAAAATGGAACATGGCAGTATAAAACAGAAAAAGAATATCTCTGTATCAAAGATGGGGAAGAAAAAGGGTTTACTGCTTCTGAATTTAAAACTGCTCAGAAACAGGGATGGGAAAAGCAATATCGCTATAAAGTTGGGAAAAAGAAAGAATATCTGACTTCTTCTGTTGCACAGGAAAAAGGATATGAACGAATTGATAAACACCCCAAGAGCAGCCGATATGGCAGACAGAATCCTATTTCCCAACAATGGAACAGTGATGAACAACTTTGTATCTGGCGGGCAAACTGGGCAGATGCCGTAAATAAAATGCTTGCACGTAATCAGATAAATGCTACCATTGATCACCGCAGCTTTGCAGATCAGGGAATCACCGAACAGCCAACCATCCATGAAGGCTACATTGCCCAGAATATGGAAAAGAAAGGCATGATAGCAGACCGCTGTGAAATCAACCGTCAGATTCGTGCGGATAACAAAATGCTCCGAGAATTAAAAGCAAAGGTAGCAAAACTGGCTGAAGCTGTAGAAAAGTCTATTCCAATAATAGCTGAAACGTTAGAAGCGATCCGCAATCATATGATTTTTATACAGTATCATTTACTTCATAATGAGATGCAAAAAGAAGTGATCCATGACTGGATGAATCATTTCAATCCAATACTGAATAAATACAACACAGTTAAAAAGGAACTCAAAGCTAAAGTTACGGAACGGAAAGAACTGAATGTGCAAAAGGATAAAACCAGTATTTTGAATCCCATCCGGCATATAAAATTAAATCAGCAGCTTACCACTATTACCGAAGAAATCGAAGAACTGAAATCAAGGAAAGAGCAGCTAATCTTCCAGGCAGAATGCTCTACCAATAAAGATATGACGAATCTATCCAAGAAATATGACCAGATGAATAAAAATCTGGATATCCTGTATTCTCAGGACACCTCGCTCAAAAAGCAGCTTGAAAAAGACGCCGCCGCTTTCCGGGAAGAAAAATTTCGTCCTGAACCAGAACAGTATACAGAATTGCTGGACACCCGAATCCAGATACGTCCTGATTTTCGGGATAAGCTGATCGAACAGCTCAAAGGTACTTTTGGTAAGTATTATGACTATCACCGCCGTGATATTGCAGCCAATGAGGTAGATTATCTCAATGTGGAAGATCCTGATGTTTTTTCCCATCGTGCCTGGGAACTTGAATATCAGAGGAAACAGGAAATACGGCGAAATCAGCCTGCTCGAACTAAGAAAAGGTCGTATGATATGGAATTATAATTTGGTTCTTCTTTGCCCATTATAAACACAAGAGCTGAACAAATAGGATTTTTCGTCCTACCTGTTCAGCCCTTTGTTTACCTGTAAATCAATTCTTTCAACACAATCTCTTCTGCAGCATTCCGGACATTATTTACCGCTCTAACCCATTCCATCTGGTCACGAGCTTTCAATTCTTCCGTAATGCCCTGCTTCTCCATCATCTGACTCACCAGAATATCCATTTTCTCCTGTGTTTCATCGTCCACCGCATTCAGATGTTCTGTCAATCTGTCTTCCAACATATACAGTGAATACATTGCCGGACGATGCTCTTTCAGATATGTTTTCCGCAACATTCCGTATTTCCCATAATGCGGTTCTTCATCTGTACTGACAAGATTCGGATAGTAAATTCCGTCTGCGCCAAGTGTGTAGGTTCCACCCATTTTTTCAAATGTGCTTTTCATGTGTTATTCCTCCTTGAAATCAGCGATGTCCTTAGATCATCGCATAATATTTCAGGGCAGCCTTGATAGCATCTTCTTTCTCTTTCGGGCATTGTGGAACTCTTGCATTTTCTGATTTTGGAAGATTATAGTTTTCTCCCACTTCAATTCCACATTTGCGTTTTACCTGAGAAATATATAAACTTGAAACCTTCAAGCCAAATTCTTTCAGCACATAATCTTTGATTTCCTGATAGGTTGCTTTCAACTCGGCACTGGTGGCATCCAGCTCGTCCAGGTCTAAGTCGATCTCTATCGTGTCATCTGGTTTTTGTTGGGACAAAAGAACAACCGTCTCCACATGAGTTGTCCTCGGGAACAGATCGACCGGTGCTGCTTTCTCCAGATGATAGCCCAATGCTTCAAGCTCCTTGCAATCCCTTGCCAGAGAAGCACTGTTGCAGGAAATCATGACCAGACGTTTTGGAGCCATAGCAGCAATTGCCTGTAATACCTCAAGGTCACAGCCTTTTCTCGGCGGGTCCACAACAATCACGTCAGGATGTAGATTTTCCGCAGCCAGCTGTGCTGCAGCTTCCTTTGCATCTGCACAGATAAACCGCGCATTTTCTACTCCGCAGCGCTTTGCATTTTCCTTTGCATTCTCAACTGCGTCCGGCACAATCTCTACCCCGATCAGCTCCCGCACTTTGGAAGCCATCGAAAGACCGATGGTACCTGCTCCACAATAGAGGTCAATCAGCAGTTCGTTTCCCTCAAACTGAGCCATCTCAGCTGCAAGGCGGTAAAGCTTTTCAGCTGCCTGGCGGTTTACCTGATAAAAGCTCAGAGGAGATAACTCAAATCGAACATCGCAAAGAGTGTCCTCGATGGTGTCCTTTCCATAGAGAGTAATACATTTTTGTCCCAGAATGACGTTGTTCTGTTCACGGTTGATGTTGAGCACCACCGATACTACCTGTGGGCAAACCTTGAGCAGACCTTCTACATATTCTGCTGCATGCGGCAAACGTTCGGAATTAACCACCAGACAAACCATGACTTCGCCGGAAACTTCTCCGTAGCGAATATAGAGATGACGTACCTTTCCTTTTCCTGTCTGTTCGTCATAAGCTGAGATGTGGTACTCTTCCAAAAACTGTTTGGTATATTCGAGAATCTGTTCAAAAAAGGCTGGCTGCAAATCACAGCTTGCACAAGAGATGACTCTGTGGCTGCGCTTTGCAAAGAATCCTGCTTCGATTTTTCCATCGTATTCACGGATTGGATACTGTGCCTTGTTTCGGTAACCCTGTACCAGCGGAGATGGTGTGATTGGCAGCATAACCGGATCTAATCCGCCCAGTCTGCGCAGATTGGATTGTACGAACTCCGCCTTGTGGCGCAGCTCCGCTTCATAAGAAATATGGCGAAACGCACAGCCGCCGCATTTTTTATAAACCGGACAGTGGTCATCCACCCGGTCCGGGGAAGGCTGCAGGATTTCCTCTATGATGCCAAAAGAATAGTTTTTCTGCACCTTTACGATTCTGATTTTCAGTTTATCCCCAACGGCGGTATAAGGAACAAACACAACCATTCCATCTATTTTTGCGATGCCATTTCCATCCGAGGACATCGCAGTAATTTCTGCCTCTTCTATCTGATTTTTCTTAAGCATATTTCTCCTCCCCCAGGCTAAGCCTAGATCCTATATCGCACTTTCATTTTTTACTTAGTAGGTAAACTTTGGTATATCTATCCCATTTCAAGGATTGAAAAAATGGACGCCGCTGCTCCAATTATGCAAACCAGAAAAACTCCAGCCGAAAAAACAAAAGTACTTTTTTCAGTTGATTATCCATAGCAAACATTTTATCTATCTGGTCCGAAAACAGTGCACAAACAATAGCCGCCAATAAAAGCAACCCGTATGCTTTCGTACTGTTCTTTCTTCTTTTCTCTATTGTCCTTTTAGTATATCAAAAAATGCCCTGTCCTTCAACAAAAGCCCTTCTGTTTCCCCTTATTTTTTGGTATACTGAATAGAAAGTATCTGTTACCGGAAAGGAAACTGAGTATGGGAAAAAAATCCAGCAAACCTTTTAAGAAAGCCTATCTCGAAATCACTAATATATGTAACCTTAACTGCTCTTTCTGCCCTAAAACAAAACGTTCCCCACGTTTTGTTTCGACAGAGGAATTTCTGCACCTGATCGACGAGGTAACTCCTTTTACCGACTATGTTTATTTTCACCTGATGGGTGAACCACTCCTTCACCCGAACCTTAAAGAATTTTTCACCATCTGCGGTGAAAGAGGTTTAAAGGTATCGCTCACCACAAATGGAACCCTGCTCAAAGAAAAACAGGACATCCTGCTTTCTTCCCCATCCCTGTACCGGGTCAGCATTTCGGTCCACAGTTTTGAAGCAAATCAGACCGGACAAACGCTTGAGGAATACTTGCAGGATATCCTGCAGTTTTGTGCCCTTGCTTCCCAACAAACCAAAACCTACTTCGTACTTCGTCTCTGGAACAAGGACAGTGCTGTTTTAAAGGCGGCAAACCAGTGCAATGTGGATATTTTTCATCAGGTCAGAGAATTTTTTCATCTCGACTTCGACCCAGCTGAGGCTTTGGAACATAAATCCAGTATCTCCCTTTGCGATAGGGTCTACCTGGAAACCGCGGAAAAATTTTCCTGGCCGGATATTCAGCAGCAAGAATCGTTTGACAGTGTGTTCTGTCATGGGCTCCGCGATCAGTTCGGCGTTCTTGTTGACGGAACAGTTGTTCCCTGCTGTCTGGATTCCGAGGGAAACATTGACCTCGGAAACATCTATGAAAAACCACTTTCAGAGATTCTCTCCTCTCCTCGTGCTAAGGCATTGTACGACGGTTTTTCACGCCGAACCCCATCCGAAGAATTATGCCGGCGCTGCGGTTATGCTCAGCGTTACTCCATCCTATAATCGGTTTAACTTTTTTCGCATCCAGAAAGCCAGCTCGCTGACTGGGATGCTCAGCAAAAACCACAGGGAGGTAAATCCCAGACAGACCTGTCCCATTAGATTGAGCGGCTGGTCAGCATAATTCCAGACATCCCAGCCAAGCCCCAGATTGACCACACAGCCTGTTATGAACTCCAGGAAGGTGATCGAAAGAGTGGAAAAAAAGCAGCAGAACCACAAAGGTAATCTACCGCAGCACTGTTCTGCCAGAATTCCCATCAGAAGATAACAAAATCCTCCCAGCAAGAACATGCTCCAGTGGGTAAATCCGCGCCACAACACCTCAATAAAAGAGTAACCGATTCCGCCAAACAAAAACAAAATCAGCGAATATGCACCTTTTTTTATCACACACATCACCACAACATTTTTTCTTTAGTATAACAAAAAAGGCGGGAAATATACTTCCCGCCTTTTTGTTATATAATCCTATATAATAACTATTTGTTTACCGAAGCTTCACCAAACCAGTACATTCCATTTGGCAGAATGCTCCAACCGGATACCTTCGCAGTATCGCTGGTGGTTGTGATGGTCTGCTGATAGAGCGGCATCACATATCCGTCTTCGAGCAGGGTGGTTTCTGCTTCAGAAAGTTTTGCTGTTCTTTCTTCGCCCGATGCCTGCATTGCATCCAGCATCAGCTGGTCGAAATCAGGATTTGTGTATCCACAGCCCGACTGAACATTATAGGAAAGGTATGGTTCTAGATAAAGCTGCTGATCCTGTGCATCTGCTTCCCATACGCTGCACAGAATATCTGCATACTGCAGGCTGTTTCTGCTGAGCTTAAAGGTCTCTGCATCCTGAGCAGTCAGGGTTACCGAGAAGCCCAGCGCTTCCCAGGAAGATTTTACTGTTTCCAGAGCTGCTGCAAGTTCATCATTTTCCAGATAAACAATCTCAATGGATTTATCATCTGCAGTCTGTTCTTCTGTATCGGTTGCTTCTTCCGAACCTGCACCATTTATCATGCTCAGTGCTTTTTCGGTATCTGCTGTTGCAGAGAGATTTTCTCCTCCCAATGGGCTTACCGACAGCAGTGCCTGTCCACCTGCTGCTTCGGCTGCTGCAGTACGATCCAGTGCCAGAGAAAGTGCATTTCTGACGTCTGCATTCTTCAGCAGAGAATTTGTAGTATTAGTGTTAACCACCAGGCTGACTACAGTTGAAGATGGTATTGTTGCTGCAGTGACAGTATTTGCAAGCTGTGGAACTTCCACGGTATTTCCTTCGGTATCGGTCTGGTTTTCCGGCTGAGAAACCTCTCCCTCAGTCAGCATAATATCACCAAATGCCATGCCAACCGGCGCAAAGTTTTCATCCAGCATTCTTGCTACAATATAATCCAGAGATACGTTTTCCTTGTTCCAGTACTGATCATTTTTCTGGAGAACAAATTCCGTTCCTGCTGTATATCCAGCCAGAGTGAATGGACCGTTGGAAACTGCTCTCTGCGGATCCTTGGACCAGCTGTCATCTGAGCCGACCATATCCTCTCTCAATGGCATAAATGCCGGCAGAGTGAGCAGTTCATTAAAATATTCTGTTGGCTGTTTGAGTGTTACTTCCAGAGTTTTATCATCCACTGCCTTTACATCCAAAGTGTCGACCTCAGCAAGTCCCTGAGCAATATCGTCGTAATTTGCAAGATATCCCATCAGATAAGCGTTTTCCGCATTATTAGCAGGATCTGCACAGCGTTTCCATGCAAACTCAAAGTCGTTGGCAGTAACTGGCTGTCCATCCGACCACGATGCATCGCGCAGTGTGTAGGTCAGTGTTACAGTTCCATCCTCATTCTCTGTTTCCTGCGGCATATCCTGTGCCATTGCCGGTTCTACACCGTTTGCATTTTCGCGCATCAATCCTTCGAAGGTGTTGTTGATCACGCTCATGCTGTCATCAGATACTGCTTTTGCCGGGTCAAGAGTCTGGCTGTCCACACCAAGGTTCCAGGTAAGCACGCTTCCTTTGCAGTCAGCGCTGACCATATTTCCTTCAGTAGAAGTGCTCTGCTCGGCAGTCTGCTGCTGTTCGCCGGTTTCTTCTTTAGAAGAGCATCCGCTGAACATCGAAACAGAAAGGATCATTGCGAGTAATAAAGCAATCAGTTTTTTCACTGTTTTTCCCCCATTTACCCTACGGGTCTTTTGTTCTGTGAGCAGAGGAATGTTGCACTTTCTTCCACCCACATTTTATCTTCATAATCAAAATTTATGATACCATTTCTCAGCCGATTTGTCAAAGAACCAAGGGCTTTTGTCGGATATTTTACAGTTTGGAAAAATATTAACGACACTGTTCTCCTTTTTCAAAAAAGCTTTGAATCTCTCCGGCAAGATACAACGATCCCAACGCGCAGACCACTGCATGATCTCCCGCTTTTTTGATTGCAGTCCTGATTCCCTCGTTGACCGTCTGACAAGCAGTTGCCTGCACCCCATATCTTTCCCTCAACATGCGGCACATATCATTTTGATCCATTGCGCGCTGGCTGTCCGGATGGATACAGACAAATTCCTGCGCAAGCGGCACCATCTCTTCAAGCATCCGATCTGTATCCTTGTCCTGCATCATTCCAGTTAAAAATACTACTTTTTTATCTGGATAGAATGCTTTTAATGCTTCTGTCGCTGCCTGAACACACTGTGGATTGTGTCCCCCATCCAGAAGGAAATCAGGATTTGTGCAAAGGCGCTGCATTCTGGCCGGCCATTTTGTTTGCCGGATTCCATCTACGACTGCATCATTCGAAATCTGGTATCCTTGCTGTTTTAATACTCCCACCGTTTCCAATACATTGGCCAGATTTTTTACCTGGTGTGATCCGGCAAGCGGAAGAAAGATAGCTCCATATTCTTTATCCTCGATCTGCTGTCCCTCTACCGAGGAAGACAGCACCTTCATGCGGGAAACGGAAGCAATGGTCAGCGGAACCTGTTTTTGTTTACAGATTTCTCTTACCACATCCATTGCAGATTCCTGCTGTTCTGCCATGACAGCATAACATCCAGGTTTTATGATTCCACCTTTTTCCGCTGCAATCTTTTCAAGGGTATCTCCCAGCGTTTCGGTATGATCCAATCCCAACTGGGTGATAACCGCTACCTTTGGGGAAGGAATACAGTTGGTCGCATCAATGCGTCCGCCGATCCCCACTTCCAAAATCACAATATCACACTGTTCCTTTGCAAAATACCACAGTGCCATCAGGGTCAATATTTCAAAAACAATCGGAATCCCTCCCATTTTATCGCAGACTTCCTTTACGGTCCCGGCAGCCTCGATAAAATCTTCATCCGGGATATCCTGTCCATTTATTTTCATTCGTTCGTTATAGCGCATCAGGTGCGGTGAAGTATACAGTCCCGTTTTGTAACCGGCTTTGGTCAGAACAGAGGACAACATGGCGGCAGTGGAACCCTTTCCGTTGGTTCCTGCCACATGAACAAACGAAAGCTTCTTGTGCGGGTCATTCAGCTGATGAAGCACTTCTTCCAGCTTGTTCAGACCAAATCTTCCACGTCCCTGCTGACATTCTTCAATATAAAAACAAGCTTGCTGATAATTCATCTTGTTTCCTTCCTTAAAAACTCCCGTATTTTGTCCAAAACCCGAAAAAAGGACACCGTCTGAGGTGTCCTTTTTCCTAGGTTACAGACACTTAGTCTGTGATTATTTTACGTAAGCGATTGCTTCAATCTCTACCAGAGCGCCTTTTGGCAGTTTAGCAACTTCGTAAGCTGCACGAGCTGGGCACTCTTCGGTGAAGTATTCTGCATAAACTTCGTTCATTGCGCCGAAATCACCGATGTTCTGCATGAGAACGGTTGTTTTTACAACGTTTTTCATGGAGAGACCTTCAGACTCGAGGATTGCTTTGATGTTTTCCAGAGACTGTTTTGTCTGTGCCTGGATGTTTGCTTCAGCCAGTTCGCCGGTAGCTGGGTTGATTGGCAGCTGGCCGGAAATGTACATATTGTCACCAGCTACGATTGCCTGGGAGTATGGACCGATTGCGCCTGGAGCTTTTGTTGTTGCAACTACTTTTTTCATGGTAATCTCTTCCTTTTCGTTATCATTTTTTCTGGGCAATTCAACCAGAAAATATAGGAACCAAAACGTTCCTTCTGTATTTTTTATTGTAGCACAAGAGGCAGCCAACTTTCAAGAGTTTTTTCCCGTACTGAGTGCAGATGGTTGGCTGCAAAACTACAGCCTATCTCACCGTTCCCTTGCGGAATCTCTAAAACTGCTTCTCTGGTTTTATTAAATGTTACAGGGGTGCCCGCAAACTTCTGTTTTTGACAGACATTACTTCTCTGCTAACATTAATTTTGCACACTTATAAACGTCGCCGCATCCCAAGGTGATGACCAGATCCCCTGGCTGAGCATGGCTCATGACATATTTTGAAATTTCCTCAAAGGTCTCAAACCACACACATCCTGGAATCTTATCTGCAAGGTCCTTGGCATAGATATTGTAGGTATTCTTTTCCCTGGAACCCATGATTTCTGATAGAACCACATGATCTGCAATCTGCAAAACTCTTGCAAAATCATCCAGCAGCATTGCGGTTCTGGAATAGGTAAATGGCTGATGTACCGCCCAAACCTGTTTGTACTCCATTGCTTTTGCTGCTTTTAAGGTAGCCTCGATTTCCGCCGGATGATGTCCGTAATCGTCTGCAATGGTAACTCCTTTGTTTTCGCCCATAATCTCGAATCGTCTGCCAGCTCCTTCAAACACACTTGCCGAAGAAAGCGCCTGCGAAACGCTGCATCCAGATTCGATTGCCGCAGAAATTGCCGAAATACTGTTTAAAATATTGTGATCTCCTGGTACATTGAGCAATACTTCCCCTAAATTTTCCCCATGGTAATAAAGGGAATAGCGGGTATGTCTGCCATCCTTGTGGACAATATTCTTTGGATAGTAGTCGTTTTTCTCATCCATACCAAAGGTAATCATCTTTTTGCCGGTAACTCCCTCCACTGCCTTGCAGGAGTTTATGTCATCCCCGTTATAAATAACTGTCTTTGTGGTCATCTGAGCAAACTTATGGAAGGAAGCAATGATGTTGTCCAGCGTCTTAAAGTATTCCAGATGGTCAGCATCTACATTGAGGATAACTGCAATATCCGGATGACACTTTAAGAAATGATCCTCAAATTCGCACGCTTCGCAGACCATAATATCACTTTTTCCAAGACGTCCGCTACCGCCGATTGCAGGCAGCTTGCCTCCTACTACTGCCGAAGGGTCCATCCCGCATTCCATAAACATCTGGGTAAGCATGGCAGTGGTAGTTGTCTTACCATGTGTACCACAAATACAAACGCAGTTGTCAAACCAGCTGGTGACCAGTCCCAAAAGATCGGCGCGCTCAATGGTCGGCACACCGCTTTCTCTTGCTGCAATCAGTTCCGGGTTGTCATCCATAATTGCAGCAGTGTGTACAATCAGGTCTGCCCCCTTGATATTTTCTGCTTTCTGTCCCAGAACAACCGGAATATCCATTTTTTCCCGCTCAAAATCGATGGTATCCCCAGGATTGTTGTCCGAGCCTGTGATATAGTATCCCATACCGTGCAGAATCTGCACCAGCGGGAACATTCCCGAACCACCGATTCCAATAAAATGGATATGTTTTTTATCGTTTAAAAAATCCTTGCGAATATGTGTCATACAAACCACCTTTTCTGTTAGAACAAAGTGTTCTGCCTTTCTGTTTTGTCTTAAAGTGAATCAGCTGTGTTAGCTTTTCTCCTTCTTCTATTATATTGCCTATCGAGCGGAAAATAAACAGGATTTGTGCGATTTTCCTCGGTTTTTTCTTTTTTCTGCGCTTGGTATAAGAAATATGTGGATGCACATACTATCGTTGACACCATCTTTTCCCTGAAAACTCTGCATCATTTCTAGACAAAAGGAGAACACTTATGAATATCACCGATATCCGAATCCGAAAAACCTATTCTGACAACCGCCTGCGCGCACTGGTTTCCATCACGGTGGACTATGACCTTGCTGTACATGATATCAAAATCATCGAGGGACCGGAACGCCTGTTTGTTGCAATGCCCAGCCGCAAAGATGAAAACGGTACCTTCCGGGATATCTCCCATCCCATCACCCCTCAGGCAAGAAAGCAGTTGGAAGATGCCGTATTGCAGGCTTACCAGCAATACATCACCCAGCAGCAGGAAGTGGGCGACAATTCTATGCCCGACTCTTTTTCTGATTCTTCTCCCGCTGCAAAACAGCCTTCCCGTCAAACTACTTTGTGGGAGCAAAATCTTTACCATAATCCAAACATTACCTTTCATGCATAAAAAAGAGCTCCCATCAGGGAGCTCTTTTTATTTTCTCTCCTTATATTCCAATATCATCAGGGCAATTATTCCCACAAGCAGGCTCACCAAAGCATTTGCCGATGGTATCCCAAAGTACGCTAGCAGCATTGCTGCAGAGACCATAAAAATCTTTACCCCTATATTTTGATTCATCTTCCAGAATCCTTTCGTTTCATGATGAATTCTTTGATCTGTGCTGATTCAGCCAGGATAAGATAAATAACCCCAACGATCAGATTAACGACACTAAGTGCCGGAAGAAAAATCCCAGTATACTCGAGCCCTGCGGCAAACAGATCCATACTCCAGCTGGCACCCCCGCCCATAAACATCGCAGCGGAAAGATTCCAACAACAAAAGAAAAGGGCTGCAATCAAACAAAAAAATACGCCTGCACCTCGTCGATTCATTCTGATCATTCCTCCTTTTTTCCATCATACCATAGTTTTCTTTTGCTCACAAGCATAAATCGTTTATATTTGTAATAAAAGGCAAACAAAAAGTCCTCCATCCGGGTGGAGAACCAGATGGAGGATCTTTTTTAGTCTTTTATCAAAACTCTTTGAAAAAGAGCTTATCTTTTCTTCTTACCAAGAAGTACGATACCTGTCAGGGAAACTACTGCCATAGCAGTCATCAGTCCTACCAGATCCTCTGCACCGGTATCCGGATTTCCCTTATCGCTGCTGCCGCCGCCGAGGTAATCGTTGTTCTCCTGGTTTTCACCCTGAGATGGGGTTTCTTCTACAATGCCGTTGTTGCCGGAATTGTTGGAGTTATTTTCGTTGGAGTTGTTGTCAGAACCTTCGTTTTCTGTCTCTGCGCTCAGATCCAGTTTGGATGGAGTGAGAACGTACTCACCGAGGTTTCTGGTTTTCAGTTCCATTGCTTCATTTTCTTCGTTGTATACAGCGTTGGTTGTTTTGAGTGCGCCATTTACAACTTCGTACAGGTACATTTCCTCTTCAACTGGGATGGTCAGAGTACCGGTTGCGCTGAAGGAATCCAAATCGCCTCTGAAGTTATAGAAGTACAGGTCTTCCGTGTAACGATTTGCAACTTCTTTATTGTAAGTACGGTCGAAATCGAGCATTACCTTATCGCCACCGAACATTTTTACGGTGTAGTAAGCATCATCGTTAAAGTTAAAGGTTGCGGTGCCGTCCTGATCTTCCGCTACTTCCCAAACTGCTTTTTCAAACACCTGGTTTTCCCATTCGAAGTCTACCATGTTTTCGGATTTTGGGTTGCTGTATACACCTTTGAGCTGAATCTGCTCGGTCTTGTTCTGGGTATAACGCTCAGAAACGAACACGCCAATGTTAAATTCCAGATCATCCAAGCTGTTATATGCTGCCTTAGTCTGTGCTTTTACATAAACTGCACCTTTTACCAGAGCTTTATCAGAAGAGTTTGCCTTGTAAAGTTCCGCTGTCTCGATCATATCCTTGGACTTATCGATGAAGTTCAGTTTCCAGTTTTTATCGATGGAACCTGTGTATGGAACATGGCCGGTCATCTCTTCTTTGGAAGCACCGATTGTAACGCTTTCACCTTCTTTTGTGGTGTAGTAAAGCGGCAGGTAAACGGTGTCGCCCGGCTGAAGGTCAAATTCATTTTCTTCAGCAAGCGGATAGCTGAGTGCCTCTTCACCACGCACCACCTTGATTTCACCGCCAAAACCAAATTCATTTGGCCATTCGTTCTTTTCTTCCCCTACAATTCCTGTGCTGATATCCGCAAATGCTGCTGTACCCATGGTAAGCATCATCGCTGCTGCTGTCGAAAATGCAATCATTTTTTTCATCTGTGTTTTCCTCCTATGAATTCATTGATGTCGGACCCCACAGCTGTCTTTTTCCCTTGGACGTTTCTCCACTTGTTTTACGTCTGTCGATATTATAAACGCTATCTTTGTTTTTTGCAATAGTTTTTGATGTGGTAAATTCTTGGAGAAATGGCGCTTTTGTGGCGCTTTTCTATATTTTTCTAAAAATGTCATTTTACATAGACTTTTGTAATTGGATATAGTATCATAAACTTATCTTAAATTCTTTTTAGGGCATTAAGGAGGTTTCTTATGAAGATTGCTTTAGCTTCTGCAAAATTTATCAATAACGATATTGCGTATAACCTGCATCAGATGGAACGTTATGCTCGCCGTACAAAGGATAGCGGAGCTGACCTGATCTGTTTTGGAGAAACTTTCTTACAGGGATTTGATTCTCTTAGTTGGAATTACCAAAAAGACAAAGAAATTGCTGTGGAACTTTCCTCCCCGCCTATCCAGAAAATCTGCCGACTTAGCTGTGATATCGGGATTGATTTTCTGTTTGGATTTGTAGAGCGGGAAGAAGAAAGACTCTATTCCTCCTGCGCTCTTATTTCAAATGGACAGATTCTGTACGACTACCGCAGAATTTCACCGGGCTGGAAAGTCTCTCGCCTAACTGACCATCATTATCAGGAAGGTAATCTGGTACAACCATTCGAATATCGAGGGAAACAATGTCTGATTGCTCTCTGCGGTGATTTATGGGTTTATCCAGAACGTTTCGATCTTGGGCAGGATATTCTTTTCTGGCCAATTTATGTCAATTTTTCTATCGATGACTGGCAGCAAAGCTTACAGGACGACTACACACAACAGGCAGGAAAAATTTCTTCAGATGTGCTGATGATGAATTCTTTATCGCAAAATCCTGATGCCTTTGGCGGATGCTTTCACTTTCGCAATAAAGTTCTTCAGGATTTTCTTCCTTACGGTCAGGAAGGACTTTTGATCGTCAAAATATAGAATTTTTTCGGTAATTTCTTGTACTGTTTCCTCTTTACACATATTACTCTAAATTTTTCCACATTCCATCTGGCAAATTTGGACAAAATCTGCTATATTAGTATCATATTCGTTTGAAATTAGGACAATTGACAAAAATTGTATTCTACGACACGCTCAAACAACATGATTTTCAGATAATTTTTATTACGGGAGATCGATGCTGAGATGGAACAACTTTTTATCGGCGAATTAATCAGACAAAGAAGACTGGAACTTGGATTAAAGCAGTGTGAATTATGCGAAGGAATCTGTGAACCTGTTACTATGTCCCGTCTGGAATCAGGAAAACAAACCCCGGGAAGCAATAAGTTGCGCATGCTGATGCAGCGCCTTGGACTTCCAGAGGAACGCTACTACGCATTGGTTAGCAAAAATGAACTTCGTATTTCCGAATTGCAGACCGAAATCGTTTCCAGCAACGTGCTCCACGACTCTTTGCGAGGATTGGAAAAAATCGAGGAACTGGAAGCAATTGCAGAACCAAACGACAATCAGGTCCGTCAGTTTATCCTTCGTTCCAGAGCGATCCTTGGCAAGCTGGTTGATGGCAAGGTTGAGCCATATTCGCTGGAAGAAAAACTAGAGATGCTCTTTGAAGCAATCCGGCTCACCTCACCTTACTTTGATATCGACCATATCGGCAAAGGATTGTACTGCATTGATGAGGTCAAGGTTATCAACCAAATTGCCAATATCTATTCCAAGCAAGGCAAACGTGAACAAGCGCTTCAAATTTTTGTTCAGCTGATCGAATACATCAAACAGCATTTTCATAACGTCAAGCAGTCCGGTGGTCTGCTTCCGTTAGTTTCTTTCAACTATGCTCGAGAATTGGATTTGGATGGGCAGTATGAAAAAGCCATTGAGGTTGCCCATTTGGGCTGGGAATCCTGTGTCCAGTATGGTCAATATGCTACGCTTCCCTCTTCTATAGAAATTATTGCAGAATGTTATCATTTTCTCGGCGATGATGAAAAGAGCAAAGATTATTACAAACAAGCATACTATATCTATAAAGCAATCGGTGATAGTCATGGTTTGGACAGTATGAAAACAGAAATTGCTAAATATTTTGGAAGTGATTTCCAGCTTTAAGCTTCCCTCCAAAAATTTCCCCTGCCTTTTCTTTTAAATGTTGATAGAATTGCTTTAAATCGGGCACACTGATAATGAAGCCATTTTAAAACCAAAAGAAAAGAGGGAAAAACATGGATCTTACCACCAAAGAACTGACCGCTATCGAAGAGCAGCTTGGGCAGGAACAGCTGATGATTCAGAAATTTAAGATGTATGCCGAAATGACACAGGATCAGCAGCTCAAAACCACCTGCGAACAGATTGCAGCAAAGCATGAAATCCACAAAAACAAACTGCTCAATCTGTTGGGTTAACCAAAAGGAGGAACCAAGATGCCAAAACAGACTCTTACTGACCGCGAAATGCTCACCGACGCGCTCTCGTCCGAAAAATTCATGACCGAAAACTACAACACCTATGCAAATGAATGTGCCTCCCCTTCTCTGATGAACGAATTCATGAACCTGCTTTCTGAAGAACACCAGATTCAGCATGATGTTTTCAGCGAATTGCAGAAACGCGGCTGGTATCCAACCCAGTCCGCTCCTGCAGAAAAAGTCCAGCAGGCAAAGATGAAATTTTCCAATCTTTCAAACTAAATCTGTTAAAAAAATGCAGCCTAAAAAAACGGCTGCATTTTTTTGTTTAATCTGTACTTTTTACTTCTCTATAATTATCATAAACAACGAGATGACAAATATTTGTCAAAAAAAACAGCTTGATTTCTTTTAATATTCATCTTGATTTCACACTTAAGATAAGTTACTCTAATAGATAAGCACTTTTATTTTATATTCCTATATTTTTTCAGGAGGTTTTTTTGTGAACAACATTTCTTCCCTTTTACATACAATTTCCCAGGGTGAATATGATTCCACTTTCTCCGTGCTCTATCATGAAGATTCCATCGCTCACCAGAGGGAACGCTACACCCATCTTCTGGAACTGTTTGCAAAAACTTTTCCAGACAGTGACACTCCGCGACTGTTCAGTGCGCCGGGACGCACCGAAATCAGTGGTAACCACACCGACCATCAGCATGGATGCGTCGTTGCTGCCAGCATCAATCTGGATATGATTGCTGCTGCATCCAAAAACAGCAAAAACTCTGTCCGCATCCAGTCCGAAGGCTTTGATTTTGAGGAAATCTGCCTGGATGACCTGAGTGTCCATGAAAACGAAATCAACACCACCGCTTCCCTCATCCGCGGCACCGCTGCTATCTTCCATGAGATGGGCTATCAGATCGGCGGTTTTGATATCTGTGTTACCTCCGAGGTATTAAGAGGTTCCGGACTTTCTTCCTCTGCTGCTTTTGAGGTGCTGATTGGCACTGTATTTTCTTATCTTTATAACGATGCTAAACTTGACTCGGTTCTGATCGCTCAAATTGGTCAGATGGCAGAAAACCGCTACTTCGGAAAACCATGTGGTCTGATGGACCAGATGGCATGCTCTGTCGGCGGATTTGTTGCAATCGATTTTTATGATCCTGCTCATCCAATCGTGGACAAAACCCAGTTTGACCTTTTCCGTTGCGGATATAGCATGTGCATCGTGGATGTAAAGGGCGATCACTCCGATCTGACTGATGAATATGCTGCTGTTCCTGCCGAGATGAAATCGGTTGCTGCTTTCTTTGGAAAAGAGTATCTCCGCCAGGTTCCTGCTGCAGAATTTTATCAGAACCTTCCAGCCCTTCGTGAAAAGACCTGCGACCGCGCTGTTTTGCGTGCTCACCACTTCTTTAACGAAAATCTGCGTGCTCAGGAAGTTTCTCAGGCACTCAAGGATGAGGACATGCCGCTGTTCTTAAAGCTCTGTCAGGAATCGGGACGTTCTTCCTATATGTATCTGCAAAATATCTATCCAAGCTTCTCCGCCCTTTCCCAGCCGGCGAGTGTTGCTCTGATGGCTGCTGAACACCTGCTCAAAGGAAACGGCATCTGCCGTATCCATGGCGGCGGCTTTGGCGGCACCATTCAGGTTTTCATCCGCAACGAAGCTGCAGCTGACTTTGTTCGAGAGATGGAAAAAATCACTGGAGAAAACACCTGTCACCTGCTTTCCATCCGTCCATGCGGCGGCATTGAAGTGACAACAAAACTTTAATTTTGTACAACTTTTCTTTTTGATATAAGGAGGATTTTATTATGGCTGAACTTCGCTGGCACCCACTCATTCAGGACTGGGTTATGATCAACTCCAACCGCCAGAATCGCCCTCAGATGCCAAAGGACTGGTGTCCTTTCTGTCCAGGTTCCGGAAAGGTACCGGACGACTATGAGGTGCTCAAATACGACAACGACTTCCCTGCCCTTTCCCAGAACCCACCGCAGCCAGATGACGTTGCAAACGACTTTTTCAAGGTCAGACCATCCTACGGAAAATGTGAAGTTATCCTGTATTCTCCAGGTCACCACACCACCCTCAAAGAGCTCAGCGATGAACACATGAGAAAACTGGTCGACCTGTGGGCAGAGCGTTATGCTGACATCAGCAAGGATGAAAACATCAAATATGTCTTTATCTTTGAAAACCGCGGCAGCATGGTCGGAACTTCCATGCCGCATCCACACGGACAGATCTATGGTTACTCGGTAATTCCGAAAAAACTGCAGCTTGAACTTCAGTCTGCGCAGGAATACCGCAAAGAAAAGGGAAACTGTCTGTTCTGCGATATGCTCAAAGCAGAACAGGATTTTGGTAAACGAATCGTATTTGAAAACGATTCCTTCACTGTTTTCCTCCCATTCTTTACCGAGTATCCATACGGCATCTATGTTTTCTCAAAACGCCATATCTCCCATATCACCCAGATGACCGACAAGGAAAAGACCGATTTTGGCATCACCTTAAAACAGATTGTTGGCATGTTTGACACCATGTTTGATAAGGAATTCCCATACATGATGTGTATGCACAACGCTCCAGTAAACTCCGGTGATGTTGAGGAAGATTTCCACTTCCATGTTGAATTCTTCCCACCGCTTCGTTCGGCAAACCAGCAGAAATTCAACGCTTCCAGTGAAACTGGCGCATGGGCTCACTGCAACCCAAGATGTCCGGAAGAAACCGCTGCTGAACTTCGTGAAGCATACGACCGCTACAAAAATAGCTTGTAACAAAAAACGGACAGCTTTCGCTGTCCGTTTTCTTTTGCTCTGATTTACTTGTCTTTGTAAGGTAGACAAGCAGGAACAGGTTTATACTATCCGAAAACTTCCCACTGGGAACTTTTCGAGGATGCTCTCTGCTTACAATTGGTTTTTGAAAACTTTTTCTCTTGCAAAAAGTTTTCAACTACAAAAAAACTTTATTTTTGTGTCCTACTGCCCGTCCTTGCGCCGTAGGCGAACTGGGTGCAGGCTCAGCCTGCTGTACCATCTTCACTAAATATGGTTGAATCTGTGGATAAGTCATGTTCTCCGGCAGGGTGTCAAACAGTTCCACTCTCTTCATCTCAAAATCCCGGGGAAGGGTATCAAAGGAATGGATTTGTGCAAAATACAGCATCCCAAAATCTTCCTGTTCATCCCGTTTTACCCCATAAACTCCGACTTCATGCAGATCATATTCTTTCGCTCCGCTTTCTTCATACAATTCCCGTCTTGCCGCTTCTTCGGGAGTTTCTCCCGGTTCAATATGTCCTCCGGGCACTTCCCAGGTACTGCGCTGTTTATGCTGGCAAAGCACCCATTTTCCCTGATATTGGCTGACAATCACCGAAAATGTAATTGGCAGATTTTGTGTATCCTCGTTTACCATCCGGACTTTCAGCATATTCCCTTCCTCCTTTATTCATAAAGCCCTTTTCTTTCCCATAAATATGGTATCAGGGGGCGTGTTTATGGATCAAACTGTTTTATTTTTTATTCTGATTGCCTGTATCATCGCGCAGGCGCTCTTTTTACTCAATCATCGTTACTTTTTGCGTGGAATCATTTTCTCTGCTGTAAGCGGCGCTGGGTGCCTTGTTTTGATGCAAAGTTTTTTCCCTTTTCTTGGACTTGCCGTCACTGTACCCAGTCTGATCATAAGCTCCGCTTTTGGAATTCCTGGATGTATCTTTCTTCTGCTTTTAAAATTGATTTGTCCGCTGTAATCGGATATAATAGAGCTATCCCAATTATGAGGAGGAATCATCTTGGCTAAAAAGCAGGAATATGAATTTGTCTGGACACAGGGAAAAAAAGGCAGTGACGACGCATTTTTTGTTCGCGCAAATGTTTTTGTAATCGAACAGGGTTTTAAAGTAGAATTCGATGATCTGGATAAGGTAAGCTGGCATCTGACCGTTTATGACCGCGAAGAACCAATCGGTGCTGCCCGCATCTACAAAGGAGAAGACGGTGTATGGCAGATCGGCCGCATCTGCGTACTGGAAAATTATCGCGGCAAACATCTGGGCAATCAGATCCTCAGCGCCTGTGAAGAAAAGATCCGCGAACTTGCAAAAGGTCCAGCTGTTGCTCACCTAAGCGCACAGGTCCGCGCAAAAGGCTTCTACCGCAAAAATGGCTATGTGGAATCGGGAGAAGAATATCTCGATGAATACTGCCCGCACATCTCGATGTCCAAACAACTTTAAGGTAAGGGAAACACTCGCAGAAAATCTGCGAGTGTTTTTTGTTATCTGATTCTTAAAAATCAAATATTCTTCTTTATCATCCTGTAAAAGGTACTGCGGCCGATATAGGTTTCCTGTTCAATGACATCCCCATCGATTACAAAACCCGCTTTCTGGTAACACCGGATTGCTCGTTCATTCCATGTCCTGACTTCCAGATACAAAGGTTTTCCCGGATATTTTTGTGCACAGATTTGGGATGCGATTTCCAGTATTTTCTGTCCATATCCTTTGCTGCAGCAATCTGGATTTACACCGATTCCAATGAATACCTCGGTCTCTTCCTCCAGAATGTTGGTAAAGCCCACTAAAGTGTCATGGTCAAAATAGGTGTAAAAATTCTTTTCCTTCTGTGGGTTTGCAAACCCCAGGTTTTTCTCCTTTATTTGCTCGTAGGAAGGCAGATTATAAATACTGTACTCGCCGTCATATACCCATTCGCAAATTGCCTGCTTTTCATCCTCTCTGATTGGATGATAGGAAAGAACGATTTCCATTTTTGTTTTTCCTCTTTTACTATATTTTCTAGTTCAAATAAGCACGGCTTACGCCGTGGTGCTGCCGCACCACAGCATCGAAACAGTGCCCAGCCACTGATGTACTGCTTTTTTATTTGTTTTTGTTACACAGGGGGCACCCCCCGTACCCCTGCAAACTTTTGTTTGCCTCCGGCGATCTCAAACGAGAGAGTCCGGAGGACGAACGATCTGCGCGAGAGCGAGGCTATCGAAATACACTTAACTAATTATGCGAACTGCTTTGGTACTTTCTCAGAAAGTACCAGACTCAGTCTGCCAGCACGAAATTCACCTGACCAGCAGAAACATCGACCGAGGCAACCTGTACCCGTACTTGCTGACCGATCCGGTAAACCACTCCACTGCGTGCTTCTTTAAGCTCAATACCTTCCTCCAGTACATATTCTCCCATTGGCAGATCATGCACCGAAACCATGCCTTCCACGCTGTTTGCAAGCTCCACATAGAAGCCATATGCGGCAACTCCGGTGATTCTTCCCTCGAATTGCTCACCGATATAGCTGGACATATATTCCGCCTTGTAGCAGGCCTCGCAGTCGCGCTCAATATTCATGGCGTTGACTTCCATCTGGCTGGAATTTTTGCTGGCACCCGGCACAAAGCTGCCATAGCGCTTTTTAAGCTTATCCTTTGGCATGCCGTTTAAATAACTTGTCAGGATGCGGTGGATCGTCAAATCTGGATAGCGGCGGATTGGGGAAGTAAAGTGCGCATAATTTTCAAGCACCAGACCAAAGTGTCCGATATTCCACTCGGAGTAAATTGCTTTTGACATAGTACGCAGAAGCTGCCCATTGACCGCAGGTTCCAGCTCGGTTCCGCGAACACTTTCCAGAATATTCGCAAAATCCTTCGGCTGCGGATTTTGCAGAAGTTTCTCTGCCGGAACGCCAAGCTTTGTCAACAGATTATGCAGGAAATTTACCTTGATAACCGGTGGTTGCTCATGAACACGGTAAACAAATGGCATTTCCTGTTCCATCGCAAGGGTAGCCGCCGCTTCGTTTGCGGTGAGCATAAATTCTTCAATCATTCGCTCACTTTCTCCGCCCGGACGCGGAACAATATCCTTGATTTTGCCGTTTTCGATGATGAATTTAGATTCATTGGAACTAATGTTCATCGCTCCCCGGTCAAAGCGGCGCTTTCTTAAGATGTGCGCAAGCTTCTGCATCAACTGAATCTGAGGAATCAGCTGAGCATATTTTTCCACAATTTCCTGTGGGGCAGTGTTGTCCAAGATCTGGTTGATCTCGCTGTAAACGCCCTTAACGCGGGAACGGATATAGCTCTTGACAAAGCGGAAGCCTTCAATTTCGCCGCTCTTCTTTAAAGTGATGAGTGCCGAGAAGGTGAGTCTTACCTCGTCAGGATTGAGCGAACAGATTCCGTTGGAAAGTTCTTTCGGCAGCATCGGAATTACCTGATCTGCATAGTAAACGCTGGTACCGCGGCGGTAAGCCTCAAGGTCAAGCGGGCTGCCCTGGCGAACATAGTGGCTGACGTCAGCGATGTGCACACCGAGGAAGAAATGCTCCTCGTCCTCCTCGAGGGATACTGCGTCATCGAGGTCCTTACTGTCGGAAGAGTCAATGGTAAAGATATCCATATCGGTCAAGTCCATACGTTCGGAAAGTTCCGAAATCGGGATGCCGCGTTCCGCGATTTTCTGCGCTTCCAACAAGGTAGCTTCATCAAACTCGGTGCGTGCGTTATAGTTTGCAAGCACTGCCTGACAACAAACCTGCGCAAGCTGCGCGCTGCCAAAGGTGTTGACCACCGAAACCTTGTGGGAAAAGTGGCTGTCACCGCGGTGGGTAATCTTCACCAGTACCTTGTCGCCATCCTTTGCACCATGAAGCTGTCCCTTTTCAATTTCCAGCAAAAAGCGTGCCAGGCGGTCCGGGCGCAGATAATATCCATCCGGCTGACGGACAACCACTCCAGTAAATGGTGCATCATTCTCCTTTAAAATCTGTACAACAGCGCCTTCCCGATTTTCTCCTTCCTCCGCCTTGCCCTTCTTTGGCTCAACACGGAGCATAACAGTGTCGCCCGGCATTGCTCCGAGCATAAATCTTCCGGGAAGGAAAATATCCTGTGCCTTATCAGCCGGTAGTTCCCCTTCAATAAATGGGCGGGCAAATCCGAACTTTTCGTTCAGGGTAACGATCTGCGCCTGAATCAGTCCCTGATTTTTGCTCAGCACAACCGAATTTCTTCTGCGCCAAAGCTCTCCGCTTTTTTGCATCTGTTCCAGCAGATCATAAAACTCACGGCGTTCGTCATGTTTTAACTGTACCTTAACTTCCAACGCATGGATGCCAATTGGCTCCTGCTTTTGATGTTTCAGCACCTGCATTACCCGAGTTTTAACATCCTGCCGGGAGAATCCAGGTTTTGCGCGAAACGCCTTTTTATGCGAAAGTTTTCTTGCCATAAAATCCCCGTCCTTTCCGAGTATTTCTTTTCCTTATTATACCCCAAAGGGTGGATTTGTACAACCAGCTTGTACTTTCTGAGAAAGTACCAAAGCTGTTCGCCTACGGCGCAAAGACGGGCAGCTTGCACGAACGAGCGAGTGTGTTAACGCGAGCGAGCGCCGCGTGCTGAGGTTACAACCTCATACAAAACCAAAGCGCGAAACAGTGTCCAGATTCAATCTGGACAAAAAAAATCCTCCCCGAAGGGAGGATTTTTTCTACTCATATTAAACTAAGTTATTTAAAACTTAATTATTTTTTGAGAGCCAGAGCGCCAGCAGCTGCTACGGAAACTACTGCCAGGGATACTGCCAGACCTACGAAGTCTTCAGCACCAGTGTTTGGGTTTGGTTTGTTGGTTTCTTCAACAACTGGTTCTTCAACAACTGGTTCCTCAACAACTGGTTCTTCAGTTGTTGGTTCTTCAGTTACTTCTTCTTCTTCACCGAGTTCTTCAGTGGAGAGAACGTAGTTGCCGAGCTGTTTTGTGTTGAATACGAAGCCGTTTACTTTCTGGTTGGTGTGAGCTACTGCGTAGTTCTCAACGTATTCAGCGTCAACTGCAACGAAGTTGCCGTCTTCATCAATCTGGTATGGAACCAGGGAAGAATCGTTAGAAACGATCAGCAGTTCGCCAGTTCTTGCGAAGTTAGCGTTTGTGTTGTCGAATTTGTAGAAGGAATCAGCTTCTGCATCCATTTCGCCAGCGATAGCTTTGTCGTAAGCTGTCTTGAGGTCGAGGTACATTGTTTCGCCTTCGTACATTTTAACGGAGAAGAATGCTTTATCAGCAAAGTCAAATACTGCGATGCCGTTGCCTTCTTTTACTTTCCAGAGACCTGGTTTGGAAGCGTCGTTTGTCCAATCGAAGGAAACTTCACGAACGTCTGTGTTAGCATATTTACCGGAAACCCAAACTTCGTTTGTTTTCTGGGTGTTGGATTTGTTGTTAGCTACGTATACGTAGTATTTCAGAGTTTCAGAAGAAGTTGTCTTCCACTCGTCTTCAAGAGTGATCTTGAGGTATACTGCGTTTGGAGCAATTTCATCGGTGTATTTGTGGTAAGAAGTGTAATCAGCAGCGGTAGCTTTGTACAGCTCAGCTTTTTCGATCAGTTCAGCAACGCCGGTGGATTTTTCGATCAGGTTGATGGACCAGTTCTTGTCGATGTTGCCGGTGTAGTGACCATGGGAAACTACTGTTTCAGTAACATTTACATTGTTGGTATATCCTGGTTTGATTGTACCAGCATTTTCATCAACACCTGCAACTTTTGGCAGACGAACTTTGATAGTAACATCTTTCAGTTCTGTACCTGCTGGAACATCTGTTTCTTTGCTACCTGTAATTGTTACATTATCAGAAATTCTGTCGTTGTCTTCACCGAATTTCAGTGTAACTGTCTGTTCATTAGCAAGATATCTTGTTGCTTTAGAATCGTTATCAGTATCTTTCAGAACTTTAGATGCATTGTCAGCAGACAGTTTTACATCCAAGGAATAGTTGTCTGTGCTACCATTCATGCTCATACCACTAGTAGACAGAGATGCAACATTGCTAGAGAAGTTAATAGTAGTAGTGCCAGCAGAGAAAGCAGAAGGATCTGCACTCAGTGTTGGAGCAACTTTTACAGAAACTTCTTCTTTAACAGTGTGAGCTTCTACTTTCTCATACAGATCAGCACCAGAAGCCTGTCTGCCGTTAGCATAAGTTGTGAAGTCACCACTCTTCAGTTCAACATATCTCCAACCATCTTTGTTGCCTGGTTTTACCATGTTGTAGTAGTAAACTACTTTGTTCAGTTCATCAGTGTAGCTGAATGGAAGAACTGTACCGTTCTTATCAACTTCAACTTCACCTACTTTTGCCTGACCCTGTTCTGCAACGTTCAGAGTAATTGTTGTAGCAGCAACTTCATCCTGACCGTTTTCAACAGCACCATCAACAGTGTAAACTTTCTGATTATCAGCGTACAGAGGCATCCAGATAACGTCACCTGGTTCGAAATCAACTGCTTTATTGGAGTTGATGTCGGTTGTTGCTTCTTTGATGATATCACCGTCTTTGTTTGTTACAAAGAGGGAACCTTCAAATGCAAAACCTTTTGGCCAAGAAGCTGTGTCGTTGGAACCGCTATTGTAGGTGATAGCAAAAGCGTTAGCGCCCATGCCCAGTACCATAGCAGAAGCCATAGCTACGGAAAGTACTTTTTTCATAGTCTTTCTTCCTCCTAAAAATTTTCTTTGTCCGGTTGTAATAAAACCTTGGACATTTAATTTGTTTGTTATGCGACATACTATCGTGCAAAATGTTGTTTACAACATTGAGTAACGATACGTCGTATAACTGCCTTGGAAGATTCTCCACAATCTCCCTCGGTCTGCCATTAATATATCACAACCAAAACCAAATTGCAACCCCTTTTCGTAAAAAAAATGTAATTTTTATCCCGAATTGGTAACAACACTGTCATTTTTATTGATGGTTAATAGACAGTTTTTCCTTTATTTATGCGGTTTCTGAACATATTTTAGCCAGCAACTTTTACCCTGTATTTTTTTGTAATTCTTTTGTTACAATCTCATTTTGATGTAACATCTGTTTTGTTTTCACCCCTAAAACAGGGTGCAAAAAGATAAAAAAACAGGCTCCCGATTCTGGGAACCTGTCTTTCATCTGTATTTATTACAGTTATGTTCTAATCATTAGCAAGCGCAGTCGCGATTTGCGGAACCTTTCAGGGAAGAACCGTTGTCACGGCTAGCGGAACCTTTCAGGGAAGAACCGTTGTCACGGCTAGCAGAACCTTTCAGGGAAGAACCGTTATCTCTGGATGCAGAAGATTTCAGGGATGTACCATTATCTCTGGATGCAGAAGATTTCAGGGATGTACCATTATCTCTGGATGCAGAAGATTTCAGGGATGTACCATTATCTCTGGATGCAGAAGATTTCAGGGATGTACCGTTGTCTCTGGATGCAGAAGATTTCAGGGATGTACCATTATCTCTGGATGCAGAGGATTTCAGGGATGTGCCGTTATCTCTGGATGCAGAAGATTTCAGGGATGTACCATTGTCACGGCTAGCGGAACCTTTCAGGGAAGAACCGTTGTCGCGGCTAGCAGAACCTTTCAGAGAAGAACCGTTATCGCGGCTTACTGCGTCTTTCAGACAGCTTGCATTTACGCTGATGGAAGAACCGATGGTCAGCATTGCAGCAACTGCCAGGGAAACTACTTTCTTGTTCATAACGTTATCGCTCCTTTTTTAAGTATGAGACCCGCTCGCTCCATCAAACAGTTCCCACAAGACGGGCTTACTGTTTCGAACGTTCTCAGTGTGGTAAAAATGGGGAAGATTTAATAAATCTCCATCATATACGGTTTCATTGTAGCATACTCGTCCGCTAAAATCAACCAAATTTTACAGGGTGTGGGACTTTTTTTGCCGGATTTATGCCAGAAAACGCCTACTCAGCAATGACGTACTCCCCAAGCTCCTTTGTCTGTACCACAAAGCCGCTCATTTTCTTTCCGTCTTTTCCAACATACATTCCATCCTGTACATACTCAGCTTCCATCTGAGAAAAGCTGCCGTCTTCTTCAATCTGATACAGGGTCTGTCCTTCCTCTGCCTGCAAAAACAGTTCGCCTGTGCGCAAAAATTCCTGCTCGCCGGTATCAAAGCGGTAAAAACGGTCCGCTTCCATTCCGGTCTGCTCAAACAGGCTCTGGGACAGCTGCTTATCATAGGTTGTGTCAAGCTCAAGATATACGCTTTCGTTTTCCTGCATCTTTACTGCAAAAAATGCGTCGTCACCAAAATCAAACACTGCTTTTGCGCTCGACGCGCTCACCGGAGCCGAACACAGGCAGATCATCATCGCTGCCGCTGCTGCGATCAATCTTTTCATCACAATTCCCTCCCCACTTGTTTTGCTTTTCCAAGAAGCCAGATCCTTCCTAATAAATAGGAAACATTCCCCTCCCTGGAAATATCTTTATTATATACCCCCCTTTTTAAAAAAGCAACCAATTCACGGCAAAATTTGAATCAGGTAAAAAATTCCTGTTTTATTTTTGTAAACCCAAAACACTTTGACGAAATTGTAAAACATTTTTTGGTATTCTTGCAAAAAAATACAGGCCGTGCTACAATGAAGCTGGAAAGGGTGATAACAATGAAGATTGAAACTCAGTGCCTGCACGCCGGCTATACACCAGGAAACGGTGAACCGTTGACCCTGCCGATCTATCAGAGCACTACGTATAAATATGAATCCACCGCACAGGTTGCAAAGCTGTTTGACCTGACTGCTGACGGACACATGTACTCGCGCATCTCCAACCCGACAGTTGCTGCTGTCGAGGCAAAAATCGCCGCTCTTGAGGGCGGTGTCGGCGCACTGTGCACCACCTCCGGACAGGCCGCATCGCTCATCAGCGTGCTCAATATTCTCTCCTGTGGGGATCACATCCTGTGCACCTCCACCATCTATGGCGGAACCATCAATCTCTTTGCTGTAACATTAAAACGATTTGGCATCGAAGTTTCCTTCGTTGACGCTGATGCAAGCGAAGAAGAACTGAAAAAACAGCTTCGTCCAAACACAAAAGCTGTCTTTGCTGAGACCATCGCAAATCCTGCAATCGCTGTACTGGATATTGAAAAGATGGCACATGTGGCTCATTCTCACGGTGTTCCACTGATTGTGGACAATACCTTTGCTACACCGATTCTCTGCCGCCCATTTGAGTTTGGCGCAGATATCGTCATCCACTCCACCACCAAATATATGGATGGACACGCAACCCAGCTTGGCGGTGTCATTGTAGACAGCGGAAAATTTGACTGGACAAACGGAAACTTCCCAGAATTTACCCAGCCGGACGAATCCTATCACGGCGTTGTTTATACCCGCGACTTTGGAAATGCCGCTTATATCACCAAAGCTCGTGTTCAGCTGATGCGTGACCTTGGATGCTATCCTTCTGCACAGGATGCTTTCCTGCTCAACCACGGATTGGAAACTCTGGCTCTTCGTATGGAGCGTCACTGCCAGAATGCAGATCGCGTAGCACACTTCCTGGCTTCCTGCGACAAGGTTGAATCGGTCAATTACCCAACTCTTGACAACAGTCCTTACAAAGAACTTGCTCAGAAATATCTGCCAAAAGGATGCAGCGGCGTCATTGCATTCAGCATCAAAGGCGGACGTGATGCTGCGGTTCGTTTCATCGACAACGTAAAACTGGCTTCTCTGGTTGTCCATGTTGCAGATGTTCGCACCTTGGTACTGCACCCGGCAAGCTCCACCCACCGTCAGCTCACCGATGAGCAGCTGGTTGCTGCCGGAATCAATCCGGGATTAATCCGTCTGTCGGTAGGTATTGAAAATATCGATGACATCATCGAGGATCTGACACAGGCTCTTGCCAAAGCCTAATGATCTTCGGATGCTCAATATAAAATAATTTTATGGAGGTATGTACCTATGAAAAAATTGCTCACACTCGCTCTGGCTGCTTCCATGACACTGGCTTTGAGCGTCAACACCTTTGCTCTTGGAAACTACGTTCTTGCTACCGATGAACTCGGCACCGAGGATGAAACCCCAGCAGACGAGGATACTGAAGAAGAAACCCCAGAAGAACCAGAAGAAGAAACTCCTGTTCCGGATGAAAGCGATAAGGTAAACCCTGATACCGGCGCAGAAGATTTTGTCGGCGTTGCTGCAGCAGCTGCTGTTCTTGCTGGCGTAGGCTTTGTTGCTCTGAAAAGAAAATAATCCCACATAAAAAAGCTGGTCGTTTGACCAGCTTTTTTTCTTTTACAGCATTTTCTTTTTTCTAAAATAAATCACTTCCAGCACAATAATGAGGATGCTTATTACGATCACTGCCGGATATCCATATTTCCAGCTCAATGCCGGCATATTTACAAAATTCATCCCATACCATCCTGCAATCAAAGTAAGCGGCATGAAAAGAGTTGTCACCACGGTAAGCAATGTCATGATACGGTTTTGCTCCATATCAATTCTGGACTGGTATAATTCCCGCAGCTGGACAACATACTCCCGAAGCATTTCTACATGGTTGTGCAGCCGCTCTGTACGGTTTGCATACATCTGCCAGGCTCTCAATTCCTCTGCCGGCGTCTGGTCGGACAAAAATTCCTGTATCTGGTCGCTCAGATTCATCAGCTGCTCATAGTAGGAATGGTAGACGCTGATCTCTTTACGGCAGGAAATAATGCTTTGATAAAAATGATCTGGAATCTTTTCCAGAAGTTTTTCTTCAAATCCACTGATTCGATCCTCGATGGTTTGAAGGTACAAAACATCTTCCGCAATCAAAAATTCCAGCAGTAAAAGCAGAAAATAGCGCGGTGTCATACACCCACGAACACTTTGGCTCATCTTCCCAATCAGGGCAGAGAGCCTTTTTTCATCTCCAACCAGTAAAATTCCTTCCTGATTAAGATAAAAACCAAAGATCAGTTTTTCTTTTCCTTCTTCCTGCTTTTTGGGAATACATATTGTTCCCTGCACACACTCGGCAAAAATTTCCACCTTACAGTAACGTGCTGTACGGATGCTTTTTTCCAGGACGAGATGATGAGGATACTTTTTTTCTTTTTGAAACTGATCAAATGTCATCAGTAAAATGCTGCTTTGTTCTTCCTGAGGTTCAAACAAAATACGGCCATCCTGCTTTGACAAACCATATCTTATCATACTATCACCTGCTTTAAACAGATCATAAATTTTTCTCTTCTTTATCCTGCCTGAGCCTTTCTTCCGACTGCCTGATTACATCAGAAACTATCTTCTTTTCCTTTGCATACATCTGCAGGAACAGTTCGTAACGATACCACAGTGAGTCCTCTCTGGAAGGAAATCGTATCTTCTTTCCAGAGATTTCTTTCCCTTCCAGTTCCAGACGGGCAATGGCATCATCCAAAACGGCAAGATACAGACATTTTTTATGATATTCCCTGTTTTTGTCCTGCTGTCTTTTCCAATAAAAGCCACATCCTACCGCAAGTACGGACAGTAAAAAAAGTAAATTTATTTTTTTCTTCATCTTGCTTCACCACTTCCAGTGAAAAAACATTGATGACATCTACATCCGGGCAGCAAAAGCGGATATCTCCCGCCTTACTGACCGGAACTGTCCCTCCATAACGCAAAATTTCAACATAAGGAAAGGCAACATGGGCTGCCATCGGACAAAGCTCTCCTCTTTGGGTATCATAGTCGAAAACATCCCCGACCTTATGCCCATGATGGCAACCACATTTTCCCAAACGGTCCACCAGTTTGATTTTAATTTGGGGTCGCTTCATAATAAGACTCTCTCCTAGTTTCGTGTCAAAAGACAGATATTTTCACAGTGTGCTGTCTGTGGGAACATATCAACCGGCTGAATTTCCTTTACCTTATATCCACCTGCTGTCAGGGTTTTCAAATCCCTTTTCTGAGTCTGTGGGTTGCAGGAAATATAAACTACCTTCTTTGGCTTCAATCGGCATACTGACTGCAAAAACGCTTCATCGCTTCCGTTTCTCGGTGGGTCCATAAAGACAACATCCACCTTTTCTCCTCGTGCGGCCATCTCGGTCATAAAGTGTCCTGCGTCATCGCAGAAGAATCGTACATTTTTGCTGTTATTCTGCTTTGCGTTGCCGATGGTGTCCTTTACAGCGTCGCGGTTTAGCTCAACACCGATCACTTCCTGTGCCTTGTCCGCCGCAATCAGCGAGATGGTTCCAATTCCGCAGTAAGCATCCAGTACACGCTCTTTCCCGCTCAATCCTGCCATCTGCAAAGCGCGGCTGTACAGCACTTCGGTCTGTGATGGATTTACCTGATAGAACGATTTGGAAGAAATCCGGAAGCGCTTTCCACACAATGTGTCTTCAATCCAGCCTTTGCCGTACAGCACACGTTCCTGATCTCCCAGAACCATGCTGGTCTTTTTTGGATTACAGTTCATCACGATGGTGGTAATCTCCGGATGTTTCTCCCGAAGCAGGGAAACAAATTTGCTTCTTGCCGGAAATACCATCGAAGCAGTAACCAGAACAACCATGGTCTGACCGCTTTCAAAGCCGCGGCGAATCAGCACATGACGCAATAAACCAGTTTCGTTATCCTCATCAAACGGGAGAAGCTTGCACTCTTTCATGATCTGTCGGATGGAGCGGACAATTTCATCTGCCTTTTCATCCTGAATCATGCAGTGGTCGACCGCTACTACGCGATGACTGTTCTCCTCATAAATTCCGGAGATAATCTGACGCTTTGCGTTCATGCTGAAGGTCGAATGGCTCTTGTTGCGGTAGCGCCACGGTTCCTGCATTCCCAAAATCTGATAAAATTTTGCTCCGGCATCGATATGTTCCTTCATCAGGCGTTCAACACTTTGCTGTTTGTATTCAAGCTGTCCATCATAGGACAGATGCTGCAGGCGGCACCCTCCGCACAGATAAAAGACCGGACATTTTGGACTTACTCTGTTTTCTGCTGCCTTCTGAACGCGAATCAGTTTGGTATGCAGCTTTCTCTTTCCGGATACCTCCACCGTAACCTGTTCATGAGGAAGCACTCCCTCTACACTCAGTTTTTTCCCTTCAATGCGGATAATTCCGTTTCCGTCCTCATTTAATCCAATACATTCTGCCTGATATTCTCCGGCAGGAATTATTTCCTCCTCATAGTCGTCAGCAATCTCCCATCCATCTCCGAATGGATGGTTTTTCTTTGGTTTCTGTTTCTGACGCGGCTGCATCTGGGCATAAAACGGCTTTTTCTTCTCTGTCTGATAGAGCTTTTTGCCTGCCAGACGGTCCTTTTTTAATGGTTTCTGTTTTGCCATATTCTATCTCATCTCCCGGTATTTCATTCGTCTTATTTTCTTCTTCCCATTATACCAAAATCTTTGATGCAGGCAAACCTCTTTTTTCAGATTCCAAGCCTTCAAATCCATCTTTTAACCAAATTTGAAGATTTTCATAAGATAAAGTATCCTTATCTTTTTTGTTTCCCATGGAGGTGGTCTTTGTGAACAGCTTATCCCCCAATACCTGCTTTGGTGTCGTGGGCGGAGATCTCCGCCAGGCAGCACTTGCCAAAAAGCTCTCCGAGCAGGGATTTTGTGTCAAAGCTTTTTTTCTGGAGCATTTTCCCCAGTTTCTTTCCCCCGAACTTTGCTGCGATGACCTGACAAAACTTTCTGATTGTGACGTCGTTATCCTTCCGCTGCCGGTCAGCATCAATGAAGCCTTCTTAAACGCCCCTTTAAGTGACCAATCTGTTTCCCTTTCGGTTGTCCTTTCCTTCTGCAAAAAGGATGCCTTGATTTTTGGCGGCAAGGTTTCTTCTGGTGACCTGCAAAAAGCAGAACAGCTGGGACTTTCCATTTCTGACTATCTGAAACGGGAAGAAATGGCAGTACTCAATGCGGTTCCTACTGCCGAAGGGGCTGTGGCTTTGGCTCTTTCCGAACGTGCAAGCACCCTTTGGGAAAGCAACTGCCTGATTACCGGATTTGGTCGCTGTGCCAAAGCGCTTGCTTTGTTGTTAAAAGGCTTTGGTGCGCATGTCACTATCGCTGCACGCAAGGAAGGAGACCTTGCCTTTGCAAGAACACTGGGACTTTCCAGCTGCCACCTTTCCGAGCTTCCTATGGTTCTCCCCAAACAGGAAATTTTGTTTAACACCATCCCTCACATTATCTTTGACCGAGATCTGCTGAGCATGGTACCGGAGGATTGCCTGATGATTGACCTTGCCTCCCGCCCTGGCGGCATCGATTTTGAAACTGCCTCAGAACTTGGCCGCAAGACGATCTGGGCACTTTCCCTTCCTGGCAAGGTTGCTCCGATCACTGCCGGTAACATTATCTGTCAAACGGTAATAAATATGATAAGATCCATTGCATAATCCTGATCGATTGAGGTGAATTTTCTTGACAACAACATTACAAAAACCGGTTCAGGTCGGATTTGCCTTTACCGGTTCCTTCTGTACTTTTTCTCAGGTCATCTCCCAGCTGGAAGCAGTTGCGCAGCATCCAAACTGGGAAGTCATTCCCATCATGTCCCCAAACGCTTATTCCATTGATACCCGTTTTGGTCTGGCCAAAGACTTCCGGGCTCAGATCCAGAAAATCTGCAATCACGAGATCATACATACCATCTTCGACGCAGAACCAATCGGCCCTAAAAAACTTTTGGATGTGCTGGTAGTTGCCCCATGCACCGGAAACACCCTTGGAAAGCTTGCAAACGGCATTTATGATACCAGTGTCACCCTTGCCGTAAAAGCTCATCTGCGCAATGCCAGACCGGTTGTCATCGCTGTTTCCACCAATGATGCGCTGGCAAGTTCTGCAAAAAACATCGGTACTCTGTTTAACAACCGACACATCTTCTTTGTCCCGATGGCGCAGGACAATGCGCAGAGCAAGCCAACTTCCATTGTCGCGGACTTTACCAAACTGATTCCTTCCATCGAGTCTGCACTGGAAGAAAAACAGCTCCAGCCTGTTTTACTTGGATAACCCCATTTTCTTTTCTATTCCTATTCCTCCTGAACAAAGGAAGAGCCGAAGCAATTAAAAGCTTCGGCTCTTCCTTTTTCTGTTTCAGGTATATTTTTCTTTTCCTTCACATAACCTGTACTGTTCTTTGATCAAAAGGAGTGATGCCCTTGAAGTTAAAAAAAGTTTTTTCCTGTCTTTGTTCTGTTCTCTTGTTTTCTGCACTGAGTTTACAAGCCTTTGCCAAAACAAACGAACAGGCGCTTACACTTTCTCCGGTTTCTCTGGAGGAATATCCCCTGTATCAAAAAGAAGATCGCTCCGCCAGCGCTTATATTGTGATGGAAGCCACCACCGGTCGGGTATTGTACGGGAAAAATATCCACGAGCGCCTTGCCATGGCAAGTACCACCAAAATTATCGGCGCACTGATGGTTTTGGAGCAGGAAAATCTTGACGAATACTTTATGGTAGATTCGGATGCTATTCAGGTAGAGGGTTCTTCTATGGGGCTGACGGAAGGTGACCTTGTTTCTCTGTACTCCCTTGCATGCGGAATGATGCTTCCCTCCGGAAACGATGCCGCAAACGCTGCCGGTGTACGCCTGTATGGGAGTATTGACGGATTTGTAGAAGCAATGAACCAAAAGGCAGAGGAATTGGGACTTTCGGACACCCACTATGTCACTGCCTGCGGATTGGATGCACCAGACCATTATTCCACTGCCTTTGACCTTGCAAAACTCACCCGCATTGCGCTGCAAAACGAGGATTTTGCCTATATCTGTTCCCAGTCGAATATGAAAGTGAAGTTTGGTGATCCACCCTATGAGCGGTGGCTCAAAAATTATAATCGACTGCTCGAGCTTTATCCCGACTGCATCGGTGTCAAGACCGGATTTACCGATGATGCCGGCCGCTGCCTTGTTTCTGCCGCCGAGCGCGACGGAATGACACTGATCTGCGTTACATTAAATGCACAGGACGACTGGAGCCTTCATGCTTTCCTGTACGACAAATGCTTTGAAAGCTACTCGATGACCCCTCTGCCGGATATTCCTTCAAGCATTACTCTGGCAGGTGATAAGCTTCAGGAAAACGGAATTGAATCAGAACTGATGTTAAAGCCTGCTTACGAGGCTTTTGTCCCCTTAAAATCCGGAGAATCAGCCCGACTTACCGCTACTGTACTGTGTGAACCATTTGCTTACGCTCCTGCTCAGCCTGGCAGAGTATATGCACAGACACTTTTTTCTCTGGATGGCTATCCGCTGTGTTCGGTTCCCATGATTGCTTCTTCATAAAATCACTAAAAAAACTGGTATGCATCCTGCACACCAGTTTTTTATTTTACCTTTTATCCGATTACTGCATCCCAGGCTTTTTGTGCCTGTTTTTCTGCTTTTTCCAACGCTTCTTCTGCTTTGGAAATCCGTTCTTCCAGATAACCTTCTGCCTGCTCGATCAGCTCATCATAATCCTGATCTGCGTCCGAAACTGCATCTTCATAAGCGTTATCAACCTTAGAATATCTCTTCTGATACTCTTTGTCCATCTCTTCCCCATCTTCTGCAGAAAGGTAGGTATAATACTCAAATTCACCGATCTGATCAAGCTTTTCGTTATAATCATCCGTTGCCTTGTCCATTGCATCTCCATACAGGTCAGATGCGCTGTCAATCGAACGGTCATAGCGGTCATACGCCTTTTCCATTGCCTGCTCGTATTCTTCAAGGGCAGGGTCCAAAATCTTGTCGTATGCCTTTTCTGCCTTCTCCACAGTATGGGAGAACAGACTCTTTGGTTCATCCACCGAAACTGCAATCGTTCCACTGGCTTCGGATACAACCAGGCGAACACGATAACGTCCTTTTTCCAGTGTCAATGTCTTTGTTGTCTGCTTTCCGTCGGTCGATTCCCAAACCGGCGTAATGGTTTTGTTGTCCTTGGTAAGAATAATCTTTGCTTTTCCGGACAGGTCCGAATCGATGGTGATGGTGTGTTTTTCACTTGCTGTCAATGTAAAATCGAACAGAGTCATGATACCACTTGCCTTGGAAAACGAAAGCTCTGTTTTTTCCAGATTACTGCGAGTTGTTTCTTTTACAGTCAGAGAGCCAAAACTGCCTGCACTGTCTGGGTTGAGCAGAGTAGTTTGGTCGGTATATCCACCAAACTTTCCAAAACTGATTGTTTTTGCTTTGGAAATTCCATCTGCCACCTCAGCCATTGTTTTCGCCAGAGGATTTAATACGTCCGGCAATTTATTCTGAGTAACCGGCCGAGAGGTAAAACCGCTCAGGCAGGTAATGAGTGCTGCACCAAGCGCAGCTGCTTTTAACAGACGATCTTTTTTCATTTGATACCCATCCCTTTCACGGTAAAATGATCTGTTATCATTCTACCAGATAAAACGGGTTTAGAAAAGTTCTTTCTTCAAAATTATCAAAAGAACAAACCAAAATCCACCCTGAAACATAAGATAATAGTAAAAATGTATGCGGAAAAATACCGCAGCAATCAAAGCACAGAAAGGAGAGTCGTCTGTATGGAAGTATTCCTGCAATGGGGAATTATGCTTCTGGGTATTTTGGGGGTGGTTCAGCTTGGAGAACTGTTGTCCATCTGGCTTCGCCGCCCCAAAAAGCATCCCGCCAGCTTTTGTGTCATGCCGCTTCATGGCAGCATTGGCAATGTCGAACAGGTACTTACTTATTTTCAGGAGGTCGCACTGTGGAGTCCGGAGGTACAGCTTGCCTTTGTCATCGACTGCGGTCTGGAGGAACGCAGTGCCCTTGCCTGCAAAGAATGGTGCAATCAGAAAAACCGCCTGATTTTCTGCACACAAAAAGAATTCGAGGATATTTGCAAAGGATTTCAAGATAGAGTATACTAAAGAGAAGACTTATAATAAAGGGTATGAGAAAACGGTATGCAGAAAGAAAATTTAGTGGAAATCAGCGGAACGGTGGAAACCGTGGTCTATAAAAATGAAGAGACCGGCTTTGCAGTATTAGAGCTGGATAAGGACGGGGAACTGATCACGGTGGTCGGGGAACTTGCTGCAGTCGGGGAAGGAGAAATCCTGACCCTGCACGGCAATTTCCGCACCCATCCAAGCTATGGAACCCAGTTTAAAGCGGTTGCCGCCCAGCAAAAACTCCCTTCCTCTGCCGCCGCGATTCTGCGCTATCTTTCTTCCGGTGCCATCAAAGGAATCGGCCCGGTGCTGGCATCCCGCATGGTAGCTCAGTTCGGTGATGATACCCTGACCGTACTGGAAAAAGAACCGGAACGCCTGTCTCAGGTTCAGGGAATTTCCCCTGCCAAATGTCAAAAGCTCAAAGAAGAGCTGGGACGGATGTTCGGGATGCGCTCCATCATGCTGTTTCTCTCCCAATTTGGAATCGATTCTTCCTCCTCCATCAGTATCTGGAAACGATGGGGAACCATGGCACAGCGGATGATTGAAGAAAACCCTTATCTTCTGTGCTGTGAGGAAATCGGCATGGACTTTGATCAGTGTGAGCAGATTGCAAGAAAGCTGAATATTCCACTGGACAGCTCCTACCGCATCGAAGCAGCAATCCAGTTTGTCCTGCGCCACAATCTTTTTAACGGTCATACCTGTCTGCCGATGGATAAACTCATTCCAACCGCTCAAAATCTGCTCTCACAAAGTCAGGTGATGGTGGAAAACTCAATGCAGGCACTGCTCAGACGCAGAGAGATTATCAATGTCGATGTAAACGGGCGTGCCTACTGCTATCTTCCAGAATACCTGGAAGCTGAACGCTTTATTGCGTCCCGCCTTAAATTCATGATCATGGCTGGGGAAGAAAATCTGCTCGGTGCCAAAAAGAAGCTTGCCCAGCTGGAAGAAAAAAATGGGATTTCCTATGCTTCTCTTCAGCAGGAAGCTATCCTGCAGGCAATCTCCCACCAGATCTTTATTCTGACCGGTGGTCCTGGTACCGGTAAAACCACCACCATCAACGCCATCATCGAACTTCTGGAGGACAGCGGCAGCAAAGTCGCTTTGTGCGCTCCAACCGGACGAGCAGCCAAACGAATGTCTGAAGTAACCGGAAAGGATGCCAAAACCATCCACCGCCTGCTGGAGGTGGATTTTGCAAATCCCTCCGCCCTTCACTTTAAACGAAATGAAAAAAATCCGCTTCCCTTTGATGCGGTAATCGTGGACGAGACTTCGATGGTGGATATTCCCCTGATGCGCTCGCTTATCTGCGCGCTCAAGATGCACTGCCGACTAATTCTGGTTGGAGACAGCGACCAGCTGCCTTCGGTTGGTCCTGGAAACGTCCTGCGCGACCTGATTGAATCGGAGATCGTCCCGCAGGTGCGCCTGACCGAGATTTTCCGTCAGGCACAGCAGAGCCTGATTGTCACTAACGCTCATGCCATCGTTCACGGGCAGATGCCGGATTTAAAGCGGCACGACAATGACTTTTTCTTCTTAAAACGAGAGCTTGCCGAACAGGTAAGAAACACTACCCTCGATCTGGTGGCAACTAGGCTTCCCAAAAGCTATGGATATTCCCCTACCACCGATATTCAGGTCATTGTTCCGACCCGAATCGGAGCGGTGGGGGCAAACACGCTCAATCAAATGCTTCAGCAGACACTAAATCCGCCTTCTCCTCAAAAAAGTGAATTTGAAAACAACGGCAGAAAGTTTCGTGTCGGCGACAAGGTCATGCAGATTAAAAACAATTATGATATCCTTTGGCAGCGAGACAACGGTGAGGAAGGCATGGGCATTTATAACGGTGATATCGGTTTTATCGAACGCATCGACCGTCCCGGCAAAATGATGTTGATCCGGTTTGATGACCGCGTTGCAGAATATCTGTTCGAGATGTCGCCGGAACTGGAACTTGCCTACGCTATTACGGTCCATAAAAGTCAGGGCAGCGAATTTGAAGCGGTCGTGATGCCGCTTTCCTCCTATAAGAGCAAGATGCACTACCGAAATCTTCTTTATACTGCCGTCACCCGCGCCAAAAGCAGGTTGATTTTGCTGGGACAGGAAAAGACGATCGCCGAAATGATTGCAAATGACCGTAAAACAGTTCGTTATACCAACTTAAAAGAAATGCTTCTGGGCGAGGTAGAAGAATAATTTCCTGACAAAAGCCCTTGAAAATCAGGGAAAATCTATTCTATAATAAATAACGCAAATATGAATGTAATGGATATAACCACAAAAGAAAAGGATGGTGCCATGTGGACGTCGGAATTGATTTGGGAACCGCCACTGTAATTATTTATATCGGCGGAGAAGGTGTCGTATTAAAGGAACCTTCTGTTGTTGCTGTCAACATGAAAACCGAGACTGTCATCAGTGTCGGAGAAGAAGCATATAAAATGATCGGGAAAACCCCTTCCCACATCAAAGCAGTCCGCCCGTTATCCAAGGGTGTTGTCTGCGATTATAAAATGACCGAGGAAATGGTCAAATATTTCATCAAAAAAATCTGCAAGGACAGTCTGGTGAAACCGAGGATCGCACTGTGCGTTCCATCCGGAATCACTAACGTCGAATCCAACGCCGTGATCGACGTTGCGATCTCTTCCGGTGCAAGAAAAGTCTACCTCATTGAGGAGCCTGTTGCGGCGGCAATTGGAGCACAGATTGATATTGAAAAGCCAAACGGCAATCTGATTGTTGACATCGGCGGCGGAACCACCGATATTGCTGTTTTGTCGTTAAACGGTATTGTCAATAAAAAATCCATCAAGGTTGCCGGCGATACCATCAACGATGCTATTATCAAATATGTTCGCGCTAGCCACGGCGTGCTGATTGGAGAAAAGATGGCTGATCAGATTAAGCAAAACGTTGGCAGCGTGTTCTTTGAACCGGATGAAGATGTTTCTGCTACAGTAAAAGGACGCAATCTGACCACCGGACTCCCATGCAGCATCGAAATCAGCCGCTCGATGCTCTATGACTGCATCATGAAGGAGACCGAACAGATCATCACCGCAGTCAAAGAGGTTATCGAAAAAACTCCACCGGAACTGGTCGGCGATATCTATACCAACGGAATCACCATGACAGGCGGCGGAAGCCTGCTGCACGGCATGGACAAACTGCTTGAAAAACAGACTAAGATTCCTACCCGCATTGCAGAAGATCCCGTTGACTGCGTCGCAATCGGAACCGGAAAATCCTTTGATTACTTGGACAAGCTGGTTGACGGCTTTGTTGTGCCATCCATGCAGAGGTTTTAATCATGCCGGATTTTGACTATACCATGGAAAAACTTTCGGATGACCTGTCCATCTGTGTTACCAAAGATCACCGCTTCGGTACCGATGCGTTTTTGCTCTCGGACTTTGCTCGCGTCCGCCGCAAAGACCTTGCCTGTGACCTTGGAACCGGCTGCGGTATTATCCCACTGCTGTGGTTTCGGGACCGAGCTGAGGCTCCTAAAAAAGCATATGGTGTGGATATTCAGGAGCTTGCAGTGAAACAGCTTACTTTTACTGTGCAAAACGCAGGACTTGGTGAGCAGATGATCCCGGTACAGGCAGATCTTTCCGACCTGTCTGCACTGAAGGAAAAGCTTCCCTTTGGCAGCTTTGACGTGGTTACCTGTAATCCACCTTATAAAAAGGCAAATCATGGCATTCTAAGCGAAAGCAGCAGCGACATCATCGCTCGCCACGAGACCATGTGCTCGATTGAAGATGTCTGCAAAGCCGCTGCAAAACTGCTCCAATTTGGAGGAAGGCTGTGCATCTGTCAGCGCCCAGAACGCCTCCTTGATGTTATGGAAGCGATGCGCAAAGAAAAGATTGAACCAAAGCGTGTACGCTTTGTGCAAAAACGCGGAGATACCGCACCGTGGCTCTTTCTGGTGGAGGGACGCAAAGGCGGTAACCGTTTCTTGAAAGTAGAACAACCGCTTATCATCCAGGATGAAAACGGCGATTTCTCCACAGAACTCAAAAAAATCTACCGGCTGATCTAAAAGCCGATTTTTAATCAGAAATGAGGAACAACATGTCAGGCAAGTTATATGTGGTCGGCACACCGATCGGCAATCTGGAGGACATGAGCGTCCGCGCAGTAAAGACCCTTCAGGAAGTTGACTTTATTGCTGCCGAAGACACCCGTGTCACCTTAAAACTGTTAAACCATTTTGAAATCAAAAAGCCCATGGTCAGCTACCATGAACACAATGCCCGCGAAAAGGGCGGTGAGATTATCACCCGCCTGCTTTCCGGTCAGACCTGTGCTATTGTCACCGATGCTGGAATGCCTTGCATCTCCGATCCTGGGGAAGATCTGGTTCGCCTGTGCGCAGAAAATGGAATCGATACCGTTGTAATCCCTGGACCAAGTGCAGCAATCTCTGCTTTGGCTCTGTCGGGACTTTCCACCTCCAAATTTGTGTTTGAAGGTTTTTTAAATCCACAGAAAAACGCCCGTCTCGAACGTCTGGAAGAGCTCAAGCGAGAAAAGCGCACCATCATCTTCTACGAAGCGCCGCACAAGCTGTGTGACACTCTATCCGCGATGTATCAGGTTCTGGGTGACCGGAAAATCACCCTTGCAAGAGAACTGACCAAAATTTATGAGGAAGTTATCCGCACCACCCTCTCGCAGGCAGTTGCTCTCTTTGAGGAGAAAGCACCAAAAGGAGAATTTGTGCTGGTAGTCGAAGGAATGGTGGAGGAAGAGCAGAGCCTTACCTTTGAGCAGGCACTGGAACTGATTCAGGCGCTTGTCGATAAGGGAGAGCCTCTTTCCAAAGCGGCAAAGGATGTTGCCCGTCAGACCGGATTCAAAAAGGGTGAACTCTACTCCCGTTTTTTGGCAGAGTAAAGCTGTAAACTACATTAAAAACAGAAGTTTTTGGTCGAGCTTTTTACAAAAAGCTCGCGGATTCTAAAGGCAGAGCCTTTAGTCGCTCGTCGCAACGAGCGAAACACTTTATCCGTAAAAGCGCATTTTTGAGAGCTCGAGAACTTTTTGCAAGAGAAAAAGTTCTCGAAAGTTGATTGTAATCACAAATTAATCTCAAAAATTATCCGGTGGATGATTTTTGATGGCTGAAATCCGTTTCTATCATTTTGGTGATTTATTGTTAAGTGTCACAGGGACGTTGCCCACAGCACATTTGCGCTGTTTACCCCCACAAAACTTTTTATTCGCCTCCGGCGCAAACAATCTCACTACAATCATGCAAAAAAACACCTTCCTTTCGGAAGGTGTTTTTTTATATCTTCAGTTCTCTTTTACATTTTAAGTACCAGCCAGGATAAACCGTTTTAAAGTTATCATACCAGCAAAGAACTTCTTTTGCCTGCTGTTTCATGACGGCAATTTCTCCCTCTCCGAAATCTATCGCCCAGGAGATGGAAGCAAGGGTATTGCTTCCGATATAAAAAGCAAGACACCGCCAGAAAGCTTCGGGGATTGCAAAATCAAAATAACCGTCCAGCATCCCTGCTCCGAAAAACGGAACCTTCTGCGCACACCAGACAATGCGGTTAAATTCTTCCCACGGGTCACCGAAACTAAACCGGTCAAAATCGATGATGACAAGCTCCCCGTCCCGCATCATCATATTGCCGATGTGATAATCTCCATGCTGAAAGCTCTGCGGCCGATTCTTCAAACAATCTCTGTTTTGGCTGAGATAATTGAGGATATCTTCTGCCCCTTCCAGCGCAATTGGACAGTTCTGATATCGTCCGATATTTCGGTCCGCCTTTCGGTTAAAATAAACTTCCCATTCCTCCGTATCGTCCGGTGCTGGAATAGAATGTATCTTCTTTAAAATTTCTCCTGCTTGAATTCCAAGGTGGTACTGTTCCTGTTTAGAAAGCTTCGGGATTATTTCTTCCGCATCCTCTCCCTCAATCCATCCGTACAGAAGATACTCTCCATCTTCACACGTTCCGACTTCCAGTGCTCGGCACATTGGGATATCCAGCGTTTCCACCCTTTGCAGCAGCTCATACAGCTGTCTTCGATTTTTCTGCTTTTCATACGGCGTAATCCGCAGCAAAAGTTTTTGACCGTCTGACAGCATCACACAATATTTTTGATCGACCGACCATCCCTTATTAATTGGCTCGCTGCTTACAATCTGTTCATAGAGCATTTTTCTCCCCCCTCGCCAAAATTTCGGTTAAAAAAGAGGACAGTAACCTGTCCTCTTTTTATTTGCTATTTTACTCGTTCAAAGAAGATTGGACAAACTGCATCGGTGGAAAGACGCATCCAAAGATTGCCGTCCTCATTGAAGTTTGCGCGGTAAGTGCGGGTATCCATAACCTCAAAGCCGACAAACTTTCCGTCTCCCAGATAATCAAACTCCTGATCCATCAATCCATAATGCTGGCGCAGATGGCCGTCCTGATAGATAAATTCCATCACGCCGTAGCCTGGATTGTAATACTGTCCAATGAACTTCTGCGCTTCCTGCTCACTCAATGCAACGGTTTTCTTTTCTTCCTCGGTATAGTCAGGACCAAGGTTTACGCTGCGTTTGTAAGCATCGATGAGGAAGGAATAATCGTCCGCTACATCATCGAGAATCAGGTCACACAGCAGATATTTCAGGCAGTTGTATGCTGGTGTGTCTACGGTATTAACCGACAGAGCAAATGCTGCATTTTCTTCCGGGAAGAATCCGACCATCGAGTTAAATCCGTTGGTGGAACCGGAATGGAATGCAATTGGATGACCCTTATAAACTGCGGTAATCCATGCAAGTGCATAGGATTTCTGCAGCTCTGCCGGATGTGCCGAACGTCCCGGGATGCAGACATTTGGTTTGATTAATTCTGCAAAGCCTTTTTCACTGATGATGCGTTTGCCATCAAGTTCTCCTCCGTTTGCCAGCATCCGAATCCAGCGTTCCAAGCTGTCCAAATTGGTATAAAGTCCGCCGCATGGATTGCTTGCCTTACCTACAACCTCTGGAACCCGGTAAATTTTGCCGTCCTGCTGGCTGTATGGCATTGCAGCGTTCTTGTCTTCGATGGTATCAATTCCTCGGAAGTACATATCCATTCCCAGCGGGTCACCGATCTTTTCCTTGAGCAGTTCCTCCCAGGTCTTACCGGTCAGACGCTCACACAGGTAGCCCAGTGCAACATACATCTGGTTCTGGTAGCTGTATTTTTCGCGGAAACCAAATGCCGGCGGGAAATAAGCGATACGGCGAACCAGATCTGCTCTGTCCTCCCGAACAAAGGTTCTCATGACATCGTGACGGCATAATCCAGTGCGGTGACATGCCATATCACGTGGGGTCACGTGTTCCTCGGCATATTTGTCCATCATTTTAAAGTCCGGCATCAGTTGTTTTACCGGAGTATCCCAGGTCATCTTGCCTTCATCGCACAGCTGACCTGCAACCATGGTGGTAAATGCCTTGGAACAGGATGCAATCTGAAACAGAGTCTTGTTGTCATTGAGCTTTCCTGCTTCTGCGTCTGCATAGCCGAAGCTCTCTTTTAACAGGACCTTACCGTCTTTGACTGCAACCAGAATGCCTCCTGCCAGTCCAAACTGTTCTCGAATTTGTGCTATTGTCTTTTCCAAAATTTCCATTATCTGTTTCCCTCCCAGATTTTTTTTAAATTATAGCACCACTCCCCATAAAAATAAAGCAAAAACTTTTATTTTCTATCAATCATCCACAAAAATTACTGTCTTTTTGGTTGTTCTACCCGATAGAAAATCTGATATCCATCACCTTCCGGAAGAACTTCAATCCAAATTGCCTGTCCTTGATAATAGCTTCCGTTATAGCCCCAGCTGTTTTCTCCGTCCGGCTGATATTCTTTGCCTTCTGCGTTGTACACTTTAAGCTTTTCTTTGTAAAACTCGATAATATCTTCCAGCTTATCTCCATACCAGGTACGGTTACTTACCTCGGCGCTGATTCCTTTTCCTGTACTAATTCGACAGATTCCATCCTGACAGGTCTTTCCATAGGAAGCTGGATATTCAAAAGCGCTTGCAATATATTCTTCCCCTGTCATGGAACGATATTTCCAGGAATCTCCTTCTTTCTCAGCAACAAGCGTACCAAAGGCAATTGGAATATTATCTGCGTCATAAAGCTGATACTCCATCACCAGCTGATTGCCTTCCTCCTGTGCGCCCACAATCTGGAAAGTTCCTCCTCCGCCGATTCCTTCCATCTCATATCCCTGATTTTGTTCATCATAGCAGTCCGCTTCCCTGATTCTTTCCACTGGAACATCAAAATGAGCGGTAACTACCTTCTCCAACGATTCCTGTCCAACAAGTTTTGCCGAATCTGTTTTGATAATTGTTTCCTCTTCCTTTACTTCCGGGAAACGGGAGCGCAGGTACTGATAATAAACGACAAATTTATTCGGGTCAATTTTCATTGGGTTATCCCAGTTTCGATTATAAATATCATAAATGCCATTCAGCACAACGCTGTGCTGATCATTGATTTCTTTGAGCTCCTCCTCAACTTCCGGTAGTTCCACTCTGTCCGGCATTGGTTTTGACAAACCAATGATCAGTTCCTCTTCCTGTACGCTTTCTTCTTTTGGCTCAGCTTCCGAACTTGGATTTTCCTTCTGTTCTGCCTGCTGTGTACATCCTGACAAAATCATCATACCAATCAAAATCAATGAAAACCATCTTTTCACACCGAACACCTCCTGCTAATCTGTTATGCTTTTCTTTATATTACCATTATAACGATTTCTCCATCGTTCCACAATTGTAATCATTCACAACAGATCTTTGCAAAATTCAGCCAATATACAAAGATCCCCTGCTGTGCCCACGCACAACAGGGGATCTTTTTCAATATAAAAATACTATTTTACAGCAGCCAGCAGAGCTTCAACCTTGTCGGTCTTTTCCCAGTTTACACCGAGATCTTCTCTGCCCATGTGGCCGTAAGCTGCCAGATTGCGGTAGATTGGACGGCGCAGGTCGAGAGTTTTGATGATCTGAGTTGGACGCAGATCAAATACTTTCTCTACTGCTTTTTCCAGAACTTCATCTGCAACAGTACCGGTACCAAAGGTGTTTACGTTGATGGAAACAGGCTGTGCAACACCGATTGCGTATGCCAGCTGTACTTCACAGCGTTTTGCCAGTTTTGCTGCAACGATATTCTTTGCAACATATCTTGCTGCATAAGCTGCGGAACGGTCAACCTTTGTCGGGTCTTTTCCGGAGAATGCGCCGCCGCCGTGACGACCCATACCGCCGTAGGTATCAACGATGATCTTTCTTCCGGTCAGACCGCTGTCTCCCTGAGGGCCACCGATTACAAATCGTCCGGTTGGGTTGATAAAGATCTTGGTATCTTCTCTCATCAGTTCTTTTGGAACGATAACATCGATAACGTGTTTCTTGATATCTGCACGAATCTGCTCCATCTCAACATCTGGGGAGTGCTGGTTGGAGATAACGATGGTTTCTACTGCAACTGGAACATCGTTTTCATATTCGATGGTAACCTGAGTTTTGCCGTCTGGACGCAGATAAGGCAGAGTGCCGTTCTTGCGAACTTCAGCCAGACGTTTGGAAAGTTTGTGTGCCAGAGAAATTGGCATTGGCATCAGCTCTGGTGTATCATCACATGCAAAACCGAACATCATGCCCTGGTCGCCAGCACCGTTGTCCTCTTCATTGCTTTCGGTCTCTTTTGCTTCCAGACCCTTGTCAACACCCATTGCGATATCACCGGACTGTTCATCGATCGAGGTGATAACACCACAGGTATCGCAGTCAAAGCCAAATTTTGCGCGGTCGTAACCGATCTCGCGGATTACCTCACGAGCGATTTTTGGAATGTCTACATAACAGTTAGTGCTGATCTCACCCATTACCATTACCATACCGGTGGTAACTGCGGTTTCGCATGCAACACGGCCGTTTGGATCTTTTTCGAGGATTGCATCAAGTACTGCGTCAGAAATCTGGTCGCAGATTTTATCCGGATGTCCTTCAGTAACCGATTCAGAAGTAAATAAGTATTTTGCCATTGCTTCTCGTTCCTTTCTTTTTCGTTTCTTTTGTCTTGATTCTTATATAAACCAAACAGCACGCAGCTTGTTCGAGGTAAATTTCTCATGTTTTTGGACATGAAAAAAGACTCGACCGCTGAGATCGAGTCATTGCTTCCTCATCTCTCGGCTTACCCGCAGGATTTGGCACCTTACAAAGCCGCCGCTTTGCAGGTTGCCGGACTTCACAGGGCCTGTCCCCTCTGTCACTCTTGATAAGGCTGTTTTCGTTTATGACGATATGATAACCCCTTTTGATTTTTCTGTCAACGAGGTTCCAAAAAAATTGTCGTATTTTACAAAATCGATGAATAGGAGCCAATCGATTTTAGCTTTGTTGTCTTTAGAAAATTATTCTTCTACCCGGTACATCTGTGCAGCACTTTCTTTGGTCGCATATTCGCTGACAGACAGCACCTGTACTTTGAGTGGGCGGTTACCCATCTGGATTTCAATGGTGTCCCCTTCTTTTACCGCATAGGAAGCTCTTGCCACCTTACCATTTACCAGAATTCTTCCGCCATCACAGGCTTCATTTGCCACAGTACGGCGTTTGATGAGTCGGGTAATCTTCAGATATTTGTCCAGTCTCATATTGCTTCTCCTTCCCTGATAAAAACAACAGCTCCGGCATCGTTCCGGAGCTGCAATCTACCCGTTAAGGCAATTTCTTTGTAAAATTCCCTTATTTGGAAACTACTTCTTTCAGAGCTTTACCAGCTTTGAATACTGGCAGTTTGGATGCTGGGATTTCGATTTTCTCTTTCGTTCTTGGGTTGATACCCTCTCTAGCAGCACGCTCTTTTACTTCGAATGTGCCAAAACCAACCAGAGCAACCTTTTCGCCAGCAGCCAGTGTCTCAGAAATTGCATCGATTACAGCAACAACTGCTTTTTCGCTGTCTTTCTTGGAAAGTTCTGTTTTCTGTGCAACGGCATTGATCAGTTCTGCTTTAGTCATATTTGTTATCCTCCATTTTAAATGCATTCTTTCATAAAATTTCTGCGGAAAATCCCGCAAAAGTTTTATCCAAAGGTGTTCTTTTTCCCGCAAGCCGATGTTCCCACCAAGGCTGTGCCGTCAACACCTTTTTTACTTTTTCTTTGCCTGTTTCCACAATTTATCCATATCCTGAATGGATATTTCGGAAAGTTCGATTCCCTGCTCTTTAGCAAGTTCCTCTACCTTGCGAAAACGGTCTATAAATTTTTCAGTCGACGCGTTCAGGCTTTCTTCCGAATCAACCTTCAAAAAGCGCGCAACATTGACTGCCGAAAACAGTACATCGCCCAGTTCCTCAAAACACTGCTGCGGGTTTTCATCCTCAATCGCGCACTGCAATTCATCCAGTTCGCTTTCCAAATCTCCCATTGCCCAGTACAGATCCGGATAATCAAAGCCTGTTTTTGCGGCTCTCTTCTGTACTTTCTGCGCGCGCATCAGCGCAGGGAAGGTTTTTGGAACGCTTACCAAAGTTTCGGTCTTGGTCGTCTGTCCCTTACTTTCCTCTTTGATCTGCTCCCAGTTTTGCAAAACCTCACCGGTACTGCTGACCTGAGTATCGGCAAATACATGCGGATGACGAAGAATCAGTTTTTTGCAGATTCCATCACACACATCCTGGAAATTAAAGGTTCCCTGTTCTTCTTCGATTCGTGCATGGTGAACCACCTGAAGCAGGACATCTCCCAGTTCTTCTTTGAGCAAATCACGGTCATCAAGGTCGATCGCCTCGCATACTTCGTATGCTTCTTCGATCATATCTTTGCGCATCGATGCGTGAGTCTGTTCTCTGTCCCATGGACATCCCTGTTCGCTTCTTAAAATCTCCATGATCTGCAGAAGGTCATTGATGTCATACTTATCTTTTCGTTCATAAGACACGCCCACAATATCACACTCCTATGCTTTCAGACGACAAATTCGGTTTTTCCTTTTTTGCGACTTTATATATATTACCCTAAAAGCGAGTACTTTTCAAGTATTTTTGCCATTTTTTCACCCTTTGGAAGGGTCATTAGCTCCTCTTTTTTGATTACACGCAGCAAAAGCAGGGCCAAAAGGTAAACAAGCGCACCCGTAGCCACCGAAATCAGCACTGCAAAGCGGGATTGTGTATATCCATCCAGCAGATTCTGCACTCCTCTTGCAGTGGCTGCACACAATATCGCTGCCAGCAAAGGTTTTCCAAAAGAGGAAAATAATTCCAGGCTTCCAACTGTCTGGTACAATGCGATCAAACTCATCAGCGTAATCACCACATAGCAGACAAGAGTGGAATAAGGTACTGCACGAATGTTAAGCTGTGGAATTCCAACTAGGATATAGTTCATCCCCAGCTTTATGATACTGCCCAGCACAATCAGTTTGACCGGCAGAGAAACCTTGCCCACCGCCTGAAGCAAGCTGTTTGTTGTCGCAGTCATGGCAATAAAGATAGAAGCAATTCCCAAAACTGCAAGGAGCGGCGCTCCGATTGCCACCTCGTTGCTATAACCAAAGAACAATTGGCAGATTTCCTCTGACAAGACACTGATTCCCAATCCTGCCGGAATACAGATGATTGCCGTCATGCGAAGCACCATCTGTACGCTTTTCTGGGTGCGCAGACGGTTGTTTCTTGCAAAGCTCTCCGCCACTGCTGGCAGTGCGCTGACTGCAAGCCCTGCGGTCAGTGCCGGTACAAGATTAGCAATAACTTCTGCTTTTCCGGTATATGCCCCGTAAAGATAGTTGTGCACTGTCTGATTAGTAACCTCAATCTGTGGAATCAGCTCTCCAAAGCCACTCAGCAGCGCCTGAGGCGCTGTATTCATAACATCGTCAAGCCTTCCGGTCACGGTCATCATATCAATAAAGCCGGAAAGATTTACTGCCAGCGAACCCATACATACCGGAACACCGATCATCACAATCTTCTTTAAAATTTGAGAAGATGCTTCCGGCTTTGGCGCATGCATCACCAGACTGTCCTGTACGCCGTCTCCCTTTCTTTTCCAAAGGAAAACCAGGTATAATAACCCCGCTACTGTGGAAAGGCTCACGCCCAGTACAGCCGCTGCACTCGCGATCTGTGCGATGACTGCCTGCGCCTGTTCGTAGGAAGAATAAGAAACTCCCAGGACAGTCTGCGTATTTTGGTACTCTCTTTGGGTCAGATAGAGTACCGCACCGCTCAGCCCCAAACCGAAAATCATCTTGGTGACAGCCTCGATAATCTGTGAAATCGAGGTCGGATACATGTTCTGCATTCCCTGATAGTATCCCCGATATGCCGACATTAAACAGCAGGTCAGCACCGCCGGAGCCAAACACATAATCGACAGTTTTGCTCCTGGGTTTGGAATCATTGCGGCAAATTGCCCTGCTCCCAGCACCATGATCACCATACATACCAAACCGGTGACCAAAAAGAACATTCTGGAAATCCTGAAAATACGCCGGTTATCACGATATCTTCCCAGTACACAGTTTTCCGATACCATTTTGGACACCGCTACCGGAAAACCTGCCGCGGCAATGGTCGAAAGCAGGTTAAAAATCTCATAGGCATTGGTAAAATAGGAGTATCCTGTTCCCCCCAGCATATTGCTGACCGGAATCTTGAACAGCATACTCACCACTTTAACCGTCACAGTTCCGATCATCAAAATCATTGCGCCCTGCACAAATCCCTGCTTCTGACTTTCCTTTTTCACCTGTTCACCCGCCTTCTCCAAAATCCGTCATGTTCAGTAAGATACCATACCTTCCCAATTTCTTCAATTCTCTTTCTGTAAATCTTTTCTTAAAAAAGCCTCAAAAAAATTCTTTTCTTCTCATTATATGCTTTTTTTAAGTTCTCCATACCCAAATAAAAAAGGACCGGATAAACCGGTCCTTTTTTTACAGGTTTTCTTCAATTAACGGCTTTTCTTCGGATTTTTCCTCCGGCTGATTCTCAGGCTGTGTTTCCTGAGGCTGAGCTGGCTGTTCTTCTGCTTCTGGAACAGTTAAATCTGTCTCTTCATGCAGTACCATGCCGCAGCGGGAACAGAAATGAGAATCTACGCTGCAGGAAGCGCCGCAGTTTGGACATTTCTTTACTTTTTTCAGTTCTTCCCGTTTGGACTGAATCTGTGCAAGTTCTTGCAGAAGATCATCTACCTGCGAAATGATTTCTGTAATCTCTGCCTCATTATCCAGACCGGATTTTCTGCTGCGGTAAACCAGCGAACCGATACGTTCATAGCAGTTTTGCAGATCTGCGTTGAGGGAAACTTCCTGCAGTTTCAGCTTGGAAACTTCAACCATTTCCTCTGTTTTTTTTCCTGCCACGTTTGCTACCGACATTGCTTTATCCAGCAGAGAATTTAATGAATTCAAACTCATATTGATTGCCCCTTTCCTGTTTATATATTGATTTTATTTTTCTTCTTTTTTTCCTATAAACTCACGGATTACGCTGTCCTGCGGAATACAATTTACATCGTTGATATCAAAAAACTCATCCAGCCTCTGATACAGATCATCCAGCTTGCGGTAATGCTCCGGTGCAATCCCCCTGCGATCTTCCAAAAATGGCAGCAAATAGCTGTGGAAGATATTCGGTTCATAGTCAAGGGTAGTGTCCAGCTTAAAGTCAGCACTGTCACGATATGGGTTGATATACTGCGATTCTCCCTCACAAACTTCATCCCACATCGCCATTGTTTCCTCCGGCGTTGTATTCCTGCTGTTTCGGTCTCTCACCATACGGCGCATCAGACGAACATCCTGTGGTGTCAGGATTACCCTGTCATGATCTTTAAAACGGGAACGGACACTTGCAAATATTCTGGTTACTTTATCCTCTCCCACGACCTGAGTCAGCAGAGGATTGAGCCCATGCAATCCCTCGATGATTACAACATCATCGCCGGAAATAATAATTTCCTTCTCTCCGCCTTCCAAGCGGCTGTGTGTGTGAAAGTCAAAGGTTGGAATGATGGTTTTTCCCTTGTTTACCAGTTCGTCAATGCAGCGATTGATCCGCTCAATATCCAATGCATAGATGCTTTCAAAATCTGGTTTTCCCTTACGGTTTAAGGGTGTCTGATTGGTATTCAAATAAAAATCGTCCAACGAGATAACTCTTGCCTTTCTTCCATTGCTCTGGAAGCTTCTTGCAAGTGTATAGGCTGTTGTGGTCTTACCCGATGCAGAGGGTCCAGACAAACAGATAATATCCGTTTTATCCCGATTTTCTGACATCTGGGTTACCACCGCATGGATCTGTTTATGATAAAAGGACTCTGCCTGATCAATCAGCTGAAAATAGTTTTGGATTGCCTGCTGATTTACCTCGTCCTTCTCAATCGTTCCGTAGTGAAACGGGTCTATTTTCCTCAAAGAAATCCACCACTCTTTCCTTACGTTTTAAAACTTCGTCAAACAATTCGACATATTCATACGGATACTTGTAGTTAAAGATTCTTTCCAGCTTACCGGTACGGTTGGATTTAAGCTTGGTTACCGATCCTCCGCCCGCTGCAAGAATGGTTTGGGTTTCGTCCATGATATAGATATTATACCTGCCTTCGTACCCTTTTTTGCAGTATCCGGTATTTTCCAGATTGCCCAGCGTGTTGCGCTGTTTATACAGATAATACGGCATCCATCCGCCCTGCATCAGATGACTTTGTGCATAGGAGACCATCTGACCAACTTTACAGCCCAGTTCCAGCGCTTTTTTGCGTTCTTCCCAGCTTGCACCATATTTTGCGCTTCGCTTGATGGATAAGGTATGTACTGTGATATTTTCCGGATCAAGCGCAATAATGCGGTCGATGGTATCGCAGAAACCTTCGACAGTATCTCCCGGCAGTCCTGCAATCAGGTCCATATTGATGTCATCAAAACCTTCTTCACGCGCCATATAGAAACAGTCGATAATTTCCTGAGCGGTATGTTTTCTGCCAATTCCTCTGAGCACTTCATCATTTAATGTCTGAGGATTGATGCTGATACGGGTAATATTGTACTTTTTAAGTACTTTCAGTTTTTCTCTGGTAATGGTATCCGGACGTCCTGCCTCTACCGTATATTCTTTTAAACGGGACAGATCAAAGTTTTCCTCCACCGCGCGGCAAACCTGATCAAGCTGCTCTGCTGACAGAATGGTCGGGGTTCCTCCGCCAAAATAAACGGTGGTGAGGGTAATCGGGATCTTCGCCATCGTTTTGCCGATCGACTCTATCTCTTCACAGAGCTTATCGACATAGACTGGCAGAATTTCCTTTGCCCGCTTGCTTGCAATATCGTGCGATACAAAAGAACAGTAGCTGCATCGAGACGGACAAAATGGAATCGAAATATATAAGCTGTAGGTGTCGTCGGTCGCTTCCTTTAAGATCGGTGCCTCGTGCTTGGCTGTTTCCAGCGCAAGCTCAATTTTTTCCTGGCTCACATGAAAGTGCTCAGCAAACTCCCTTGCTGTCTCTTCCGGGCTTTTCCCTGCATCCAGACGCTTGTGGAACAGCTTTACCGGACGTACACCGGTAATCATTCCCCATGCAGGTTGCACACCGGTCGCACGGCTGAGAAGCTGATACATCATATCGCACATGATAAATTCCGCCTCTTCATAAGGGGAATTTGCCACCGGTAAAACCGGCTGGCTCATCGAGGAAAGTTCCCCGTTTAAAAACAGGGTAACCTTCATCACACCGTCTTCCAGACGATTTTCGATAAAATCTTCATCCTGCGGCAAAACGGCACCTGCCTCATATTGGGCGGTAACTATTTTTTCATCCGGAAAAAACAGCATTGCAACGCATTCCGCCTCATATTTCATGCTGTGACCGACATTCCTTATATTCATATGCTGTTTTTTCTCCTTTTGCTCACTACATTTTGATTGCTCTTCTTAAGAACGGATTGGCAACTTTTTCATCGTCCAGATTCGTTGCACTTCCATGTCCCGGAAATACTTTATAGTATCCTTCCAGCTGTCCCAGACGCTTTAAGGAAGCAAACATTGCTGTATCATCACCGCCATAAAGATCGGTTCTTCCCATGCTTCCCTGGAACAGAGTATCTCCGCAGTACATCTCATTTCCCTTAAAATAAGTAATACCGCCCGGTGTGTGTCCCGGTGTTTCCATAACCGTGAAAACCGTATTTCCACTTGTAATCTGGTCGCCTTCTTTCACCAGAATATCCGGTGTAAACGGCTTTGCATAAGGAGCCACTGCATTTGACATACTCTTTTCTCCGTCACCGATCATTTCCAGGTCGCGTTCGCCCAGAACGATCTTGATCTGAGGGAAGATCTCTTTTAAGTCAGCTGCCCCTCCCATATGGTCCCCATGACCATGTGTCAGGAGCAGATGGGTCGGAGTCAGTCCTTTTTCCCGAATAAAATCTGCTACCTTGTCAGCATCACCGCCGCAGTCAACTACGACGCAGTTTTTATCTTCATCCCAGCTGATATAGCAGTTGGTTCCAAGCAATCCTACGTGGATAATTTCCAGATTCATTTCTTTTCTGCTCCCTTCCCGATCTATTTTTTCGGCATGATCTCATCGGTGTCCAGCATGATGGTAACTGGACCATCGTTTAACAGTTCAACCTTCATGTCTGCGCCAAACTCACCGTGCTGTACATTCTGCACACCAGCATCCTTTACTTTCTGCTGGAAATATTCATACAGTCTGTCTGCCTCTGCAGGTGCTGCTGCTCCGATAAAGGATGGACGTCTGCCATGTTTGCAGTCTGCATACAGGGTAAACTGGGAAACAACCAGCATCTCACCGCCGATATCCAGCAGCGACAGATTCATCTTGTCGTTTTCATCCACAAAGATGCGAAGGTTCGCACATTTTTCTGCCAGGAAATCCGCCTGTTTTTCGGTGTCCTGCGGGCCAACTCCCAGCAGAACCAGCAGTCCTTTTTCAATTTTTCCAATACAGTTTCCCTCAACGGTTACGCTTGCATGTTTTACTCTCTGAATCAGTGCTCTCATAAATTAATTTCTCCGTCTTATTGTAATATTACTGAATGGTTCTTCTGACATCCTCCACGCCCTTGATCGAACGTAGGGAATTCAGCAGATAGTTTAACTGGTCAACGCCGTTTACTTCAACGGTGACCTGAATCATAATGGCAGAATGATCCTTGCTCTCCTTGGCAATCAGTGAATGCAGCGGAATATGCATGTTGCTCAAGGTAATGCTGACATCCGCAAGCAGGGTATCTCTCGGCTGAGAGGTAATATCGATGGTAGATTTGAATTTTTCGGAAGTCACCACCGATGCCCACTCTGCTCTGACCCATCGGCCTTCATTTTCTTCCGAGGAGTTAAGCACGTTGACACAATCCTGTTTGTGGATGGATACACCATAGCCGCGGGTAATAAAACCAATGATCGGATCGCCTGGCAGAGGATTACAGCATTTTGCAAATTTGACAAGGCAACTGTCCAGTCCTTCCACGATAACTCCGCTGGTCGGTTTGCTCTGTTTTTTATTTGCGGTTTGCTGTTGCTGCTGTACCAGAGCCGCTTTTTTCTGCTCATCCGCTACCGAACGGTAAGCCTTCTGGAATTCTTCCTTCACACGAGGCATCAAACGAGAAAGAAGAACGCCACCATAACCAATAGCAGCATAAAAGTCGTCCAGCGTATTGATATGCTGACGGCGGGCAAATCCCATAACAAACTCTTCAAAATCCTCTTCCGGAACATTGATGAGATTGCGTTTGAATTCGCGCTCCAGCTCTTCCTTACCGGTGATGATATTTTCTTCCCGGCGTTCCTTTTTAAACCATGCACGGATCTTGGTTCTTGCTTCGCTGGTCTTAACAATCTTGAGCCAGTCTCTGCTCGGACCGTTGCCCGGACCTTTTGAGGTGATGATTTCAACAATCATACCGGTTTCCAGTTTAAAATCAAGCGATACGATTCTGCCGTCCACCTTCGCTCCGGTCATGCGGTTGCCGACCTCGGAATGGATGGCATAAGCAAAGTCGATTACAGTCGAACCGGTCGGAAGATTGATGACATCGCCTTTTGGTGTAAAGACAAAGCATTCTTCCGGCGCGATATCCGACTTGATTGAGCGAACAATATCCTGTGCATCGCCCGAATCCTGCTGGACTTCCAGAAGCTGACGAACCCAAGCCAGTCTTTCTTCCAGTTTATCCTTCTTTTCAATACCTGCCTTATACTTCCAGTGTGCAGCGATACCATATTCTGCGGTATAATGCATATCCCAGGTACGGATCTGAATTTCAAACGGGATACCGCCTTCCTTATCCAGCACCGTTGTGTGCAGGGACTGGTACATATTTGCTTTTGGAGTAGAAATATAGTCTTTAAAACGCTTTGGAATCGGGGTAAACTCATCGTGCATGATACCCAGAACCGAGTAGCACTCGATAGAAGTATCTACAATAACGCGCACCGCATAAACATCGTAAATTTCATCAAAGTTTCTGCCCTGCATATATACCTTGCGGTAGATTCCATAAATGCTCTTAACACGGCTTTGCAGGAAGAACTTCATGTGTTCCTTGTCCAAGCGTTCCTTGATCTTCTGCTGGATGGTTTCCAAAAACTTTTCCCGTTCGTCCTTTTTAAGCTTGAGCAAACGCTCAATTTCTTCATAGGCAATCGGGTCCAGAAAACGCAGGGAGATGTCTTCCAGCTCTTCCTTGATCGGACGGATACCCAGTCGGTCAGCAAGCGGAGCATAAACTTCCATTGTTTCCAGTGCTTTTTCCCGGCGTTTATATTCTTTCCAGTACTCACCAGTACGCATATTGTGCAGACGGTCGGAAAGCTTTACGATAATAACGCGCACGTCTTTTGCCATTGCAAGCAGCATCTTACGGACGTTTTCCGCCTGACGCTGTTCCTTGCTGGAGTAGGACAGTTTTGTCAGCTTGGTGACGCCGTCCACCATCAAAGCAACATCTGCGCCAAAAATTTTCTTGATTTCCTCAATCGTGGATGATGTGTCCTCCACTACATCGTGCAAAAGTCCTGCACAGATGGTCTCGGTATCCATTCCCAGTTCCACCAGAATCTGAGCGACGGCTATCGGGTGGGTGATATATGGTTCTCCGGACTGACGCATCTGTCCATCGTGCGCTTTTTCCGCATAACGATAAGCCTCGGTGATTTTGTCAAAATCATAAGGCCTGTTGCTGTCCTTTAATACTTTCATTAAATCTTCAAACACATACATAAACTTATTCACCAACCTTCAATCGTCTGAGTATGCTGGACTGCTCCAGCTGTGTTTTGGCGACCTTATCTGGAAAACGGAGAATTGGTCCGGACGCTGTGTGTTCCACCGAAATCAGTCCCAATTCCTGCATCACATCGATGCAGATCATCATTTTGCAGTAATTGATCTTTCCCAATCTGCACCATAAAAGATCATATCCATACGGAAAATGTCTGTATTGGCGTAAAAAACGATAAATTTGTGCCACGTCTTCCCGCTGTGGACAAATATAATTTTTAATCTTGTCCTCAAGCGGTTCCTTGCGGCAGTATTTTTCATAATACTGTTTTCCCACAATCAGTTTTTCCTGATTGACTCCATGCAGTCTGACATCCTTGATCTTAATCGAGAGGTTTTTCTCTCCATTATACTCGTTAATATCCAAATTTGCCGCCACGTCAACCAGATCTCCCGGATAAAATGGGAATTTTTCCGGCGGCATTCGAAAATATACTGCCTGAAACAGTTTGCCCTGATAAGCAAGTTTCAGACGGATATGGCGGTTTTCACTCAACGGAGTTACCGTCTCGATACGGCATCCCATCATGGCAACCACCGGTTCCTCATTTCCGCATCCAAACGGCTGAAGAATCCGCATTCCCTGCACGGTATCCAACCTGAGCTGCTGCTGCGAAAGAACAGCGTCCACATTGAGCTGATCAACCGGCATAATATCAAAATGTTCCTTTGCATCCTGCAAAATCTCATCAATAAATTTCTTTAAATCTTTGGTCGGCACTGTCAAACCTGCCGCCTGATTATGTCCGCCGTAGCGGGTCAAAAGCTGACTGCATCGGGAAATAGCGTCGATCATGGAATATCCTTCCACGCTGCGGGCAGAGCCTCTCGCTTCTTCCCCTTCTATGGAAAACAGAATACACGGCTTTGCATATTCCTCCACCAGTCTTGCTGCTGCAATCCCAATGACACCGTGGTGCCAGCCCTTTCCATACAAAATAATCAGTCTTTCCCGCAAGATCTCCGGATGCTGGGCAATCTTCCGGTCAATTTCGGAATAGATTGCATCCACCAGCTGTTTGCGGTGTTCATTGAGAGAGTTAAGCTCTGTCGCCAGCTCGAACGCTTGGGAAAAACGATCGGACAGCAGCAGTTCCATCGCCAGATCTGCCTGTCCCAATCTTCCAGCGGCATTGATGCGGGGCGCAATTCCAAATGCAAGTGAGGTAGAATCGAGCCTTTTTTCATCCAGCCCCGCTACCTCGATCAGTGCTTTTACCCCAATCTGTTCTCCCAGCGTGATACATTCCAACCCTTTTTGAACAATCAGGCGGTTTTCGCCGGTCAACTCCACCACATCTGCTACGGTTGCGATAGCTGCAAGTTCTCCAAAATGCCAGATCATCTCCTCACCGGAAAGATCCCCTTCCATCGCACAGATCAATTTAAATGCGACACCTGCTCCACACAAGCATGGAAATGGATAATTATCATCGGCACGATGCGGGTCAACCACTGCGCAGGCTTTTGGAAGTTCGGGGCGGGGTTGATGGTGGTCGGTGATGATCAGATCAATTCCCACCGATGCCGCATAGTCCGCCTCTGCTAAGGCGGAAATGCCGTTATCAACTGTAACAATCAGGTCTACCTGCTGTTCTTTTAAGAAATCGATTGCCTGACAGTTTAATCCATATCCTTCTTTATCCCGGTCCGGGATATAGTAAATGACTCTTGCACCCAGATCTTCCAGATAGGTATAAAGCATAGCTGTTGCGGTGATTCCATCACAGTCATAGTCACCATATACCGCAATCTGCTCATCCTCCTGCACCGCGCGGCTTAAACGCTCCACCGCCTTGTCCATATCCGCCATCAAAAACGGATCGTGCATCTTTCCTTCTGCACCGGCAGTATAGGCGGATACATCCTGTACACCTCGGCCGTCCAGGATCTGTGCTGCTATCTCAGGAATCCCCGTTTGCTGTATTAAATTTTTGATTCGTTCGGGATCTGCCTGCGGCAGCTTCCATTTTCTAAATCCCAAGACTGATTCCTCCGTGTCCACTTGTTCTATCTGGATATACTTTAACTAGTATATTTTATCATTTTTTGTCCATATATTCAATCATTATTTAGCAAAAATCGCAAAAAGAAGGCGGCTCCAACTTAAAAAAGTTGGGCCGCATCCTGATTTTAGCCGTTTTGACTGCTGCAATCGTCCCGAAATTCACTCAATCTCGGTGGAAAAAAGTCTTCCATCGGGAACTGAATTTTCTTGAACATTTCACACGGATCACCGGTGGAATATTCACTTTCCTTATCCGGGATACAGAAATCGTATGCCGGAATCATCATCTGGACTTTACGCTGCAGCTGAACGATGGTAAACAGACCGAGTGTAATATAGACCTCTTTGCTTACCTGAACATCCTGGAAGTTTCCGCCAACCTGTGTGCAGATCTGGCATGGGATCACCGAGCCTGGACAGCAGGTCTTTGCCGGACACTCCACATAGCGGCAGGCAAGACAGATTGGATCGACAATCTGTACCACTGCATTTGGCATTGCGGTCATCTGCTCGTTGTTGCTGCAGCAGCCTGAATGGGAAGAAAAGACTCTGGCATTTGCTTCGCTTCCATACAGGATTACTTTCTTGGAGAAGTAGGAAATACCGCAGCAGTTGACTGCTGGTGTTCCAGGAGATAAGTACGCGGACAGTTCCACCAGGAAGTAGAAGGTCATATCGACCGAATAGAATCCCTTATTAAATGGGACACTCTCTACATCCACACAAACATTGATTACCTTTACTTTTTTGCACTTGATGCTTGCTGCCTTATCGATGATAGGCTGGGTCTTGTCGCTGAAAAAGACCTGAAGATCCTCCAAACAATCCTTGTCGCTGCAAGAATCATAGATTCTCTCCGCATCGATACAGACAGCCTCTTTAAAGCAGGTGCAGTCATTAGGTCGGAATGCTTTCGATTCTGCCATAATATCCCTCCGTTTGATTCCTGCGGCCTGCCAGAGGAAAAGCCGCAGCTGATGATACATCGGCGCAGCTTTGTGGGGGTCTCTGCGCTGACATTCAATATCAGTCTATGAAATCGCACGGATTTTGTGAACCGAAATTGCTTTTGTGAGGGAAAATTTGCCTGTGATTATGAAATCTTGGTAAGCTTTGCAAATTTGTACATGATCTTCTTGGTGCCGACTGTATCAAACAGCACTTCCAGCAGGCAGTCTCCGCCCATTGGGGTCATCTTAACCAGTGTTCCTTCTCCAAAGGTATTGTGTTTTACACGGTCTCCTGCCTTGAGCGTTACAGCAGCAGCGCCGGATGGAGCATCAGAGCTGTAGGAAGTGGTCTTTCTTGCTGCAGCCATACCGCCTACACCAATATCGTTGAGTGCACGTGTCTTTTTGACTGTTGAAGCTTTTTTCAGCTCTGCCTGACTTGCCTTACGGATAGTCTTATCCTCAACATCACAACAGCCTGCTGGAATCTCGGTAACAAAGCGGGAAACGCGGTTTCTTACCGTCTGACCAAAAATCATACGCTGTGCAGCGTTTGTGATGTACAGCTGTTTCTTTGCTCTGGTGATGCACACATAGGCAAGGCGGCGTTCTTCCTCGATCTGATCTGGGTTATAGATTGCCTGCATTCCCGGGAAGATGCCTTCCTCCGCTCCGCAGAAGAACACATTGTCAAACTCAAGACCTTTTGCCGAGTGCATGGTCATCATGATGACGCGGTCAGCGTTCTCATCATAGCCGTCAATATCGGTATAGAGGGTAACTTCCTCCAAAAATCCTGCCAGGGTCGGCATCAGGATCTCCGGCTGTTCATCCGGATTTTCCGGATTGATGGAAAGCTGCGGGAGTTTTTCCATCTCCTCCACATATTTTATGATATTCGATTTTAACTCATTTACGTTCTCGATACGGTTAATTCCCTCGTCGCCCATAGCGCGCAGATGGATAAGGTAACCGGTCTCCTCGATCAGAGTATCAAACAGCTCTTCCAAGCTACCATTTTCGGCAATCTCGGAAAGACGTTCGATCATCTGGGCAAACTCCATCAGCGGACGGCATTTTTTCGCGAGCGGTTGGTACTCTTCCGCATGGGCGAGCACCTCAAACAGCGGGATACCCAGCATTGCGGAAATTTCTTCCGCCTTATCCACCGTTGCATCACCAATTCCGCGTTTTGGCTCGTTGATAATTCTCTTTAAACGGATGGTATCTGCGCGGTTGTTGATAACACTTAAATAAGCGATGATGTCCTTGATCTCCTTGCGGTCATAGAATCGCTGGCCACCAACAATCTTGTAGGCAATACCGGAACGAATAAGCGCATTTTCCAGTGTATTCGACTGTGCGTTCATTCGGTACAAAATCGCGTGATCGGAGAATTTCTGACCCTTTGCAACATCGTCCAGAATGGTATCGGCAATAAAGCGAGCCTCATCCTGTTCGGAAAGCGCGCGGTAGACCTTGACCTGATTTCCTTTTGGATTCTGGGTCCAGAGGGTCTTGCCCTTTCTCTGAGTGTTATGTTCGATAACCGCATTTGCTGCATCCAGAATGGTCTGGGTACAGCGGTAGTTCTGCTCCAGACGGATTACCTTGGTATTGCGGTACTGGTTTTCAAAGTTTAAGATGTTTTCGATAGTTGCTCCACGGAATTTATAGATACTCTGGTCATCATCACCGACAACACAGATATTGTTGTGTCCACCAGCAAGCAAACTTACCAGCAAGAACTGAGAGTTGTTGGTATCCTGATACTCGTCTACCATGATGTAGCGGAAGCGGTTACGATATTTTTCCAGAATATCCGGGAACTGCTGGAACAATTTTACGGTAAAGATGATGATATCGTCAAAGTCCAGTGCATTTGCTGCTTTCAGGCGTTTCTGATAAAAGTCGTAAACTTTCGCGATAACTTCTTCCTTGTAGTCACCTGCTGCGTTGCGCAGAACATCCTGCGGGGAAAGCATCTGGTCCTTTGCGGCACTGATGGATGCTAAAATTGCCTTTGGAGCCATGACTTTTTCCTGTACTTCCAGCTCCTTCAACGCATCCCGGATGATTCTAACCGAATCATCGGTATCATAGACGGTAAAACTGCGGTCGAAACCGAGGTTATTGATCTCTCTGCGCAGAATACGCATACATGCCGAATGGAAGGTGGATGCCTGAATGTCCAGAGCCTGCTCTCCCAGCATTGCTTCCAGACGTTCTTTTAATTCCCCCGCTGCCTTGTTGGTGAAGGTGATAGCAAGGATGTTCCATGGCTTGATCGGACGATCTGCAATGATGCTGCGCAGGCGCTCCCGGGTAATGTCCCCGTCATCAAGTTTGTCATCCAGCCAATCCTGCAAGAAGATAATATCCTGTTCTCCCACAAAAGAAGGAATATATTCACTGTGATATGCGTTTCCGTACTCTACCATATTGGCGATGCGGTTTACAACAACGGTGGTTTTTCCGCTTCCCGCACCTGCCAGAATCAAAACCGGACCTTCTGTCTGAAAGACAGCTTCCCGCTGTTTGTCGTTCATTCTGGAAAATCTTTTTTCCAGCACCTTGCGTCGAAGCTGTAAAAACTGACTCTCAAATGTCTGTGGCATCTTTATCTACCAAACCTTTCTCTATCTATGATCCTTATCGGTAATAAAACAAATTTCGGAGCATTATTATAGCACATTTCACAGGGAAAATCCATCGGTAATCTGACCGAAGCGCTTGCTGAAATTAACCGTTTTCTCTGCATCTCTTGTTTGCTTATTTGACAAATTTTTCTTCTGGCATTAAACTAGAAAATAATTTTTTTGAAAGGAACTGTTGTCATGAAACGAATTTCAGATATCTTTAAACTGCTGGGAAGTGCACTCTTACTTTCTTATCTCTGGTTTTGCTGTGCACATTTAAGTTCCTGCGTTTTGTCACAGACCGCTTCGCTCATTTTTTTCTGTCTTACCACCCTGTTTATCTTTCTTTCCTGTGTGTATGTCTTCTTTTCCCCGCTCTTTTCAAGCTTTAAATTAAACCTCCTCACCATTTTGCTTGCCCTGTTTCTATTTTGTCTGTATGGATATTTGTTTGCCTACCAAAATATCTTTTCTCTCTTTGCTGCATAAAAAAGTACCCTGTAAAAACAGGGTACTTTTTGTTTAGAAGTTATTCTGTGAGTTTTGGTAATTAAACTGTTCGCGTCTTCTGCGGCGGTTTTTCTTCATCACCGTAATCGCAACCGACAGTGCCAGCGCACCTACCAGAAACAGAGGCATACTCCAGTAGTTGTAGCCTGCCTCCGCACTCATAATCTCGGTCCACAGGCGGTCGAGATAGAGGTTGGTTTCCTCAGAGAGGTTTACATAGACCTGAGTATTTTCCAGCACCTCATCGCTTGGATAGCTGATTGGATTGTTGCGTACCTCTTCATCAAGCAACTGAAGCGCTGCATCGTTTGGTGTGGAATACTGGATATATTCGATGTTTGCTGCAGCGATCTCCGGTTCATTGAGGAAGTTAATGTACATCTCGGAAGCAAGCTTTTTGAGTCTGCTTTCCTCGGTATCCTCCTTAATCTTTGGGATGCAGACTGCATCAAAGAACAGGTTTGTTCCTTCTTTTGGAATTACAAAGCGAAGGCTCTCATTTACTGCCATCATGTTGATGGCGTCACCAGCATAATATGGTGCGATTGCTGCTTCATTTCCCTGCATCTTATCAAAGATCTGGTCCATAACATATGCCTGAACCAGCGGCTTTTCATCCTTGAGAAGCTGTGCTGCCTGGTCAAGCTCCATGGTATCCTCGGTATTGATGCTGTAGCCCAGCATCAGTTCTGCAATAGCAAAAGCATCACGGGAGTTGGAGAACTGCAAAATCTGCTTTGCATAGTTCGGGTCCCACATGATGTCCCAGCTGTCCGGATCAAAGCCGAGCATGTCATAGTTATAGATCAGTCCAACGGTTCCCCAGGTGTATGGCACTGAATAGAGATTTTCCGGGTCGTAGGAAGGGTTTTTAAACTTTTCGGAAATGTACTGAAAGTTTGGAATATTGTCAAAATCCAGCGGTTCCAGCATATCTTCATTGATCATACGGGAAACCATATAATCTGACGGGAAGATGACATCATAGGTTGTACCGCCGCTCTTGAGCTTTGCGTACAACGATTCGTTGGTATCAAACTGGGTGTAGTTGACACGGATTCCGGTCAGTTTTTCAAACTCAGCATTGACATCCAGCGAATCATCGTCACCATTGGAGATATATTCACCCCAGTTATAAACGTTGATGGTAACATCTTTGTCCTTTAACTGCGAGTAGTACTCCATATCATAGTCATAGGTTTCTTCTGCCGCTGTTCCCAGTGTCATCGCAGAAAACAGCAGAACAGCCGCTGTCAGGAGACTTAATTTTTTCAGAAAACTTTTTTTCTTCATTAATATTCTCCTCCTTTTCTGCGGACTGGTTTTCCCTTTCTGCTGCTTAGTACGTTGTAAATAACCAGAATCAGCAGAACAACTGCAAACATAATGGTGGACAGTGCGTTGATCTTCGGGCTGACACGGCGACGGGTCATACTATAGATTGCAACCGGCAGGGTCTGGATGGAAGCGCCGCTGACAAAGTAGGAAATAACAAAGTCATCCATCGAGTAGGTCAGCGCCATCAAAAAGCCCGAAACGATACCCGGCATGATTTCCGGAATTACAACCTTGGTAAAGGCGGTAAACGGATTGCAGCCCAGATCCAAAGCCGCATCGTAGGTGTTTTTGTCCATCTGCTTTAACTTCGGCAGAACATTGAGGATAACATACGGCACGTTAAAGGTGATGTGCGCTACAATCAGGGTCTGCATGCCAAATTCCATCTTGAGGTAGATAAACAAAAGCATCAGCGCAACACCGGTGATAATCTCCGGGTTGATCATTGGCAGATAGGTAAAGGTCATAACGACCGACTTGAGTTTCTTGTTCATCTTGTTTAAGCCGATTGCTGCAAGGGTTCCCAGTACCGTTGCGATTACCGACGAAACGATTGCAACTACCAGCATGACAATAAATGACTGAATAATTACCCTGTCGTGGAACAGTTCTTCATACCAGCGAAGGGTAAATCCGGTCCAGGTGTTTCGGCTCTTGCTGTCATTAAACGAGAAGATAATCAGCACGGCAATCGGTGCATACAAAAACACCATGACCAGCCAGACGTACAAAGAGGAAAGCCAGCGATTTTTTCTCATAAGATTCTTCCCTCCATTTCTTCATCGTCAAAGTTGTTCATAATACTCATGCACAGCAGAACAACAACCATCAGTACCAGCGAGATCGCCGAACCGAGGTTCGGGTTGTAGGAGTTGCCCAGGAACTGCAGTTCGATGATATCACCGATCAGCTGGTTGGTACCGCCGCCGAGCATCTTGGAAATAATAAAGGTGGAGATTGCCGGAACAAATACCATGGTGATTCCGGTGCTGACACCCGGCAAACTCAGTGGAATTACGACTCTTGCCATAACCTGGAAGGTATTGCCGCCAAGGTCCTGCGCCGCTTCGATAACATCGTTTCCGATTTTACACATGGTGGTGTAAATCGGCAAAATCATAAACGGAATATAATTATAAACCATACCGAGAATAACAGCACCCTGTGTGTTGATCATGTGCAGAGGGCCGATGCCGAACAATCCCAAAAACTTGTTGATCAGACCGTTATTTTCCAGAATGGTCATCCATGCAAAGGTTCTCAGCAAAAAGTTCATCCACATTGGCAGCATGACCATGATAAACAGGGTTTGCTTTTGAAATCCCTGTTTTCTGGAAAGGATATAAGCCAGAGGATAGGCAATCAACACACACAATACGGTCGCGATTGCCGCCAGTTTGATCGAACGCAGCAAAACGCTCATGTATTCGCCGCCGCGCGCGATATTTTCCAGTGTAAACTGTCCCTGAGAATCGGTCAGAGCAAAAAACACAACCATTCCCAGTGGAATTACGATAAACGCTACCATCCACAGCACATAAGGCGCTGCCGGCAGAGCTCCCCACAGTTTGCTTTTTTTGCTTTCCGAGGTGTTTTTCATCTGCACTACGCCTCCATCTTTTTCATGATGTGGATATCTTCTGGACGAACATTCATGCCGATGTGCGCGCCAACTGGCTGGCTCTGGGTGGAGTGAATGAGCCATTTATAGCCATGTGCATCAACGGTAATCTCATAATGTACGCCTTTGAAGATAACCGATTCTACCTCGCCGCTGATTGGAGAGGTCTCATAGTCACCAACAATAATATCCTCCGGACGGATAACAACATCGACACGCTCGTTTTCTGCAAAGCCCTTGTCGACACACTTGAATGCCTGTCCGGCAAATTCCACTTCAAAGTCTTCGTACATAACACCATCGATGATGTTGCTTTCTCCGATAAAGTCTGCAACGAAAGCGTTTTTCGGCTCATTGTAGATATCCTGCGGTGTACCGATCTGCTGGATTTCTCCGTCCTTCATGACAACCACGCGGTCGGACATGGTCAGTGCCTCTTCCTGATCGTGGGTAACATAAATAAAGGTGATCTTCAGCGATTTCTGAATGCGCATCAGCTCGGTCTGCATTTCTTTACGCAGCTTTAAGTCCAGAGCGCCCAGAGGTTCGTCCAGAAGCAGAACCTTTGGTTCGTTGACCAGCGCGCGGGCAATTGCTACACGCTGCTGCTGACCGCCGGAAAGCTGGTTGATGTTTCGGTTTTCAAAGCCAACCAGACCAACCAGTTTGAGCATTTCACGCACCTTTGTGCTGATCTGCTTTTTATCCATCTTTTTGATATTTAAGCCAAATGCAACGTTATCAAAAACGTTCAGATGCGGGAAGAGCGCATAACGCTGGAAAACGGTATTAACGTTGCGCTTGTACGGCGGCACTCCGTTGATCTTCTTCCCGTCAAAAAAGATATCTCCCGAATTTGGCTCAACAAATCCACCGATAATACGCAGAGTTGTTGTTTTACCACAACCGGAAGGACCAAGGAAAGTTACAAATTCCTCATCGTGAATATCAAGGTTGATTCCCTTGAGAATTCGCTGTCCATCAAATTCTACCACTACGTCTTTTAAGCTGATCAAAATATTATCTTTCATCTGCTCTATATCCCCCTTTGCGGTTTGGTGCATCTTATCTGCACCCCATGTTTTGTCTGGAACGGTTCCAGTTTTCAGTGTCCGGACGTTTCCCGCAAAAGGATTGCTGCCGTCTTTGCCGTCCTTACACTGTTCCTTTTCTAAAATTCCCCTTTCAGGAAGCTTTGTCCCTGAAAAAATCTATCTTTTAACACTTTGTTAAAATACCATATACACTATACCATAAAGTGACAGGAAGTCAATATTTTTCGCTGTTTTTCCGAATAATTCGGTATTTTTTATCATTTATCGACTTTGTTTCTCTTTTATCTGGATAAATTCCCAAAATCCTCTGGTTTTCTTAATTTTTCATAGCCTTATTCTTATTTTTACTCAATTTTTTCTTTTGTTCGAAGTCATGACCACCCCTAAGAGGGGTGGCATGACGAGCGGCCTATAAGGCCGTGATAAAAGCCAGCGCCTAAATGACGCTGGCTTTCACTTTGTTCAAGCCTCTGGTGGTATGATTACTTGCTACCCTTGAAAGGGTCTACATACTCCTTCTTGCTTAAACTATCTTCTATTTGATCTTGCTTTTCTTGCTCTCGGATATATTTTTGTATTGTCGCAGTATTGATTCCTACTGTACTTACATAATATCACTTGTATTTTAGGTTTGCATGCCTTTCAAATATCATCATCGCACTTTTCCCTTTGAGGTATCCCATGAATTGGGATACACTGTATTTGGGCGGTATACTTACCAGAATATGTACATGATCCGGCATCATATGCCCTTCTATAATTTCTACACCTTTCCACTTACACAAATCTTTTATGATTTGCTGGATATCTTTTCTCAATTCTTTATAGATTATTTTCCGACGGTACTTTGGTGTAAAAACGATGTGATACTTGCATACCCATTTGGTATGTGCTAAACTATTTGCCATAAGAAACATCCTTTCCTGGTTTTTTAGAGGCTTGAACAATCTCTATCTTACCAGAAAGGATGTTTCTTTGCTTAAGCCTTAATCCACCCGCATAGCGGGCGGTTGTTGAACTTTCGCTTATTGGCGAAAGTTCTTTGCTAAAGCACTAATGCAAAAACAGCCGTTCTGATAAGAACGGCTGTTTTAATTATTTTTTGATACGGTGATCCCTTCTGTCAGGATATGGTTTTGCTCTGGAAGGTTTTGAGGCTTTCTTCTGTTCTTCCTTAAAGTACATGTACAGCTGACATGGAATCATACCGTTATAGAGCTTTCTGCGTTTATCTGCCATCCGACCAAAGGATTTTTCAAATTCCATATCGGGACTGATGATATAATAACGGTGCGGATATCCCTGCGAAAAGACCTTGCCCATCGTCTCATAAATTTCCTGTGCAGTCTTTAAATCGAGCAGTCGTTCGCCGTATGGAGGGTTACAGATTACAACGCCCTTTTCATCCGGCATATAAAAATCTTTTACATCACGCTGTACAATCTCGATGCGGGTTCCAACACCTGCCTGCTTTGCGTTATACTGCGCAAGCTCCACCGCTGCCGGATCAATATCGCTGCCATAAGCGCGGAAGGTGGCATCGCGTTTAATCAGGTCAAATGCACGCTGACGTTCCTGCTGCCATACCGTCTGTGGGAGCCAGTCCCATTTTTCTGCTGCAAATCTTCGGCGCAGTCCTGGTGCAATTCGCATTGCATGCATTGCCGATTCGATCAGCATGGTGCCCGAACCGCAGAACGGGTCATACAGCACTGTGTCCGGATAAATGTGTGCAAGGTCGATGATTCCCGCAGCCAGCGTTTCCTTGATTGGAGCAAGCACCGCATTTTTGCGGTAACCGCGTTTATGCAGTCCCGTTCCGGTGGTGTCCAGCGTAATCATGACATTGTCTCGATTGATGCCGAACTCCACCGCATAGGTAGTTCCGGTCTCCTCAAACCAACTGAGGTTGTATACCTCCTGCAAGCGGGTAACAATTGCCTTTTTAATAATCGACTGACAGTCCGAGATGCTGAAGAGCTGGGATTTCAGCGACCATCCGCCCTTAACTGGAAAGGCATCTTTTTTGCCGATATAATCTTCAAACGGGATCTTCTTTACCCCCTGAAATAGCTCTTCGAAACTGCGCGCCTCAAATCTGCCCAGTACCAGCTGGACACGTTCAGCGGTACGCAGACCAATGTTTGCTCTGGCAATCATGCTCTCGTCACCTTCAAAGGTGATTCTGCCGTCGGTGACCTCTAGGTTTTCTCCGCCCATTCTGCGGATTTCGGAAGATAAAACGCTCTCCAGTCCAAAATGACAGGGAGCTGACAATACTACTCTCAAAAAGATTCTCCTTTATCTTTGCCTTGTGTATGCGGCCTATCCTAAAACTTTGCTTTTAACAAAAATATCATATCAAGTTTATCCCCTGATTGCAACCATCATTTTTAATCTGCATAAACTTTCGCCGTTTTCATTTGTGATACATTTTGTACTTATTTTACCAAAAAAACTTTCACAGAAAAGATGTGTTTTTTTAGAAGAATCTTCTTGACCTTTTGAGATGAAAGTAGTATAATAATCTCAACAAAATAAAAAGGAATCAACCTGAATATTTTGTATATTATCGCAAAAGGGGTTGAAACGATGAAGATTAACATCACCGCTAGAAACACAGGTATCAAAGATTCTTTCCGTGCAAGAGTTGAGAAAAAACTTTCCAAATTTGATCGCTTTTTCGGCGACAACGCACAGTCTCAGGTAACCGTTATTCATTCCGGCGACCATGAAACTGTTGAGGTAACCATCAAATCTGAAGGACTTTTCTTCCGTGCTGAAAGAACCGCTGATGAACGTGAAGATGCTCTGGAAGCAGTTGTCGACTCCTTGTTCCGTCAGATCGTAAAGAACAAAAACAAACTGACCAAACGGATGAAATCCGCTACCTTCACACCAGAGTTTGTGGAAGAAATGTATGAGCCAGATGAATATCGAGTCGTTAAGACCAAACGCTTCCCTGTAAAACCAATGGAAGTAGAGGAAGCAATTCTCCAGATGAATATGCTCGATCATCAGTTCTTCGTTTTCCGCAACGCAGAATCCGGTGAGATCAACGTAGTTTACAAACGCCATGACGGCAACTATGCTGTAATCGAACCAGAAGAAGAATAATGGTAAATGGTACAGGCTGTGCAAATGCACAGCCTGTTTTTGATTGCAATAATTTCCCTATCCTCTCGAATTTGTGGTATTTATTACAGAACCCGCAGTGTCAGACTTGACATTTCATAAAAATCCATTTATGATAAATAAAAATCAAAAGCAAAGGCGTTGAACAGGATTAGTAGGTCAGGTCATTCCTTCAGAGAACTGTCGGTTGGTGCAAGACAGCGGTAACTCCTGACTAAACTCCCCTGGGAGCTCTGCCCCAAACCATATTTTGTGCAGTAGGCGGCAGCGGTCTTTCCGTCCGTTATTGTGGAAGCCGTAATCGGACTTAGGTCCCGTACGGATACAAGGGCATACCTTTTGAGGTATGAATCAGGGTGGTACCGCGGAAGCTACGGTCTTTCGTCTCTGAATCGACAGGGACAAAAGACCGTTTTTGTTTTGCCCCGGAAAGGAAACTGCAATGAAAAACACCGATAAATATACCCGAAATTATTTTAATCCACCTGTCAGCGAGCATCGCTGGAGCTCACAGGAATACATCTCCAAAGCTCCTCGCTGGTGCAGCGTTGACCTGCGGGACGGAAATCAGGCGCTGATTGTCCCAATGAGTTTGGAAAAAAAGTTGGAATTTTTTCAATTTCTTTGCAAACTGGGATTTAAGGAGATTGAAGTCGGTTTTCCGGCAGCATCCGAAACAGAATTTCAATTTGTCCGCACACTGATCGAGCAAAAACTGATTCCTGAGGATGTCACCATACAGGTTATCACCCCTGCAAGAGAACATATCATAAGAAAAACTTTCGAGGCATTGGATGGATGCCGTAAAGCAATCATCCATCTTTACAATTCCACCTCTGTTGCACAGAGGGAACAGGTTTTCCAAAAATCCCGCAGCGAGATTATTGAAATCGCGGTGTCCGGTGCAAAATGGCTGACCGAATATGCCGCTAAAACAAAAGGCGAATTTCTGTTTGAGTACACACCGGAAAGCTTTACCGGAACCGAACTTGATTTTGCTGTGGAAATCTGCAATGCGGTGCTGGATGTCTGGAAACCACAGAAAGAACACCCCGTCATCATCAATCTTGCTTCCACCGTTTCCCTCTCGATGCCGCACGTTTACGCTAACCAGATTGAATACATGAGCGATCACTTAAACTACCGTGAAAATGTGATTCTTTCCCTGCACCCGCACAATGACCGCGGCAGCGCCGTCGCGGAAGCGGAGCTGGGCATTCTTGCAGGTGGCCAGCGTGTGGAGGGAACCTTATTCGGCAATGGAGAGCGCACCGGAAACGTTGACCTGATTACCCTTGCACTCAACCTGTTTTCTCATGGAGTGGACCCGATACTTGACCTTTCCAATATACCGCAGGTTGTCGAAATGTATGAGGATGCGACGGGAATGAATCTTCCTCCCCGTCAGCCTTATGGCGGTCAGCTGGTATTTGCCGCTTTTTCCGGCTCTCATCAGGATGCAATCGCCAAGGGAATGCAGTGGCGCCAGAGCCATTCTGGCGCTCATTGGAATGTTCCTTATCTCCCGATCGACCCGCAGGATATCGGACGAAGCTATGAAAATGATGTGATCCGCATTAATTCCCAGTCGGGCAAGGGTGGTATCGGCTACCTGCTGGAACACAAGTACGGCATCAATATGCCAAAACCAATGCGGGAAGAATTTGGCTACATCATCAAGGGAATTTCCGACCATCAGCACAAGGAACTCTCTCCGGAAGAAGTTCACCAGATCTTTATGGACACCTACCTCAATCTGCAAACACCAATCCGTCTGGACGACTTCTACTTTGTCCACAAAAAGGAATATCATACCACTGTTTCCCTGACCGTCGGAAAAGAGGAAATGGAACTGACCGGACGCGGAAATGGTCGATTCGATGCAGTGAGCAACGCTTTGCGTCGTGGACTCAATATCCGCTTTCATGATATCGTCTACCAGGAACATGCGCTGGAACGTGGCTCCACCTCCCGAGCAATTGCTTATGTCGGCATCACCTCAGACAGCCAGAAAACCTACTGGGGCTGCGGCGTTCACACCGATATTATCGCTGCTTCCATCTTTGCTCTCTTTAGCGCAATCGACCGCATGTTGACACAGGAACAAAATGACTAAAAAAAGCTCGTCCTTTTGGACGAGCTTTTTCTTTACTTTTTCTTTGCGCGGTCACTGACCTTTTCTTTGGTGCCGTCTGGACGGACGATAACCGAATTATCCAGTGTTGCACGAAGGCTCTGACGCATGCTCTGAATATACTCCTGACGCAGTGCCTGCTGCTCAAGCTTTTCTTCCTCGGTCAGTCCCTCTGCGCGGGATTTTCTGGACAACTCTGAAATTCTTTCAATTTTTTTCTGTTCCATCTTTATTTCTCCTGTTTTTGTTCTGGCATCAAGTCATAATCAAGATGTTTGGGATTGCTGTGTTTTGGGCAAGAACTTTTCCAGTTCTTCACTCAGGTTCTGCTCATCATAATGATGTGCCACCAAGGTAATCTCTGCAATATACTGCCCTTCCCCATCCAGGTAATAGCTGTACACCACATCGGAAAATTCCCCGTCATTTTCTGCCCTCTGTTCCAGGTGCTCGACCATTTCCAGGACACATTCCTGCTGCGGCTGGGTAGTTCGTATGGTCAGGTTTCGTCCATGATAAACAAAGGAAAGCACATCTGTTTCCTCCGGGATGCTGTTGAGGATCTGAGTCAGGACGGTAAAATCGTTGCGGGGAACAAACTCAAATCCTGCAATCGCGCGGATATAGGCTTCCAGATATTTATAAACAACACTCTGAACCTTTTTGCTCTGGCTTTTTATCTTGGAGCTTTCGCTCAAACCTTCCACAAGATTGTTGATAATCTCAATTTTTTCTGCCTGTGCCACCTGAATGGTATTGCCCGCAATTCGGATTCCAAACAGAAGAATAAGCACAGCAGACAGGAAAAATGCCAGAGAAACACATCCCTTTTCAAACCAGGTATTTTTCTCGCCCCATCCTCCATGCTTTTTCTGTCCTGTCAAAATCAAACCATCCTTTATCTTGATAAGTGATCTATTCCTGAGGATCTTCAAACGGATCACGGATACCGGTATAGCCTTCCGGTACTTCCTGCTGGAGATATTCCTCCAGACAAAGTCCACTTTCCTTCATCAGTTTTGCATGGGTTTTTCCAACAAAACGATAATGCCACGATTCATAAATAATCTTGGTGATATCCTGTTTATCTTCCGGATAGCGCTGAACAAATCCGTATTCATGCGCGTGTTCACTCAGCCACTTTCCGGCATCGGTATCTGCAAATTCCGGGTCCAGAGTCTGATGAGTCGGTGTTACAATATCTGCCGCCAGTCCGGTCTGGTGTTCACTGGTTCCAGGAATTGCTGTTTCGGTTGCAGTCTGGGCATAGGCCTCTTCCTCGGTCATACCCTGTGCCATATAACGCTGCACCGAGCTATCAAACAGCTGCTGCTGTTTCTCGATCGAACGATAAGCTGAGCAGACCATCAGGTCAACCCCATCTTCTGCCGCCGCCTGAATCATCTCTCTGGCTGCTCCTGCTACTCTGGAATCCATCACAAATCCACCCTGAACTTCTTCTGTTTCCACTGTCCAATCTTCTGGCAGCGGATTGTCTGGATTTGCAAGAAGCAGATAATACTCCTCTTTTTCCTTTGCAAAGTCCTCTGCCAGCTGCTGATAGCTTTCCTCAGAAGAATTGCCGTCGGAAGAAGCATTATCCTCTTCCTGCGTGTTGTCTGGATTGTTTTCCTCCAGGGATTCCGAAGTATCTGCATCGGTATTCTGTTCATCCTGAGACTGGGTATTATCCGGATCATCTTCCAAAGGCTTGTCCGAGGACTGTTCCATCTCTTCTTCTGAACGAATTGGATTTCCCTCATCCTCTTTTTTGTGATCTGCCAGATACACTCCGATCAATGTTGCCGCAGCAAGCAGCAAAACCAGAATAAGGGTCAACGAACCCCAATGGCTTTTTCTCGATCTTCTTGTCCGATGATGGCCATGGGGATTGTGCCTGGAATCTGGTCTTCTTGCTGACTCATTGCGCGGTCTTCTGTTTCCATCCATCTTTTCTCATTCCCTTTTTTCATGAATTACTGCATATTGCCAGTTTCAAACATGATAATGGAAAGGGCCGCCAAAGGAGCCGTTTCACAGCGCAAAATTCGCTTTCCAAGCGAAAGCACCTGACAACCCTTTTCCTTTGCCTTAACTACTTCACTCTCATCAAACCCGCCCTCGGAACCGATCAGTACCGCAATTTCCTGTCCTGCCTGATCGATCACTTCTTTTGCCGGAGCAGTCGCATTTTCATAAAATAAAATCGGGCAGGAAGTTTCTGCCATCTCATCCAGCGCTTCGTTTAACTCCAGCAGTGGTTTTACCTGCGGGATTTTTCCTCTGCCGCTCTGTTTTGCCGCTTCCAGAGCAATGCGGTTATAGCGCTCCAGTTTCTTTGCCATGGATTTTGCATCAGGCTTTGACACACAGCGTCTGGTCATAACAGGAGTGATGCTGTCCACACCAAGCTCCACCGCTTTTTGAATGATAAGTTCCAGCTTGTCCCCCTTGGGCATTGCCTGATACAGATGAACCTTTACACTAGGTTCACTCTGACTTTCTTCTGCACTCAACACTTTGAGGGTCACTTCTTTGTCACTGAGTGACTCTATCATACAATGGTAGTCATATCCTTTTGTGTCGCAGACGGTCAGCTCTTCTCCAATTTTCATCCGCAGCACCTTTGCAATGTGCTTTGCATCATCACCGGTAATATAGCCGCCCTCTCTGGAAATGGTCTGTGTAAAAAATCTGGGCATTGCTTTTCTCCTACTATTTTGCTTTGCAGGCCATAGCGACCCATCCGCCGGAACTTCTTCTTTCGATAACAGTAAAGCCATTCTTGTCCAGAGCTTCCAGAACATCCTGTTCTCTGGTATCGATGATGCCAGAAGTAATAAAAATGCCGCCTTCTGCCAGATATTTGCCGACATCCTCACTCAGACGGATGATAACATCCGCAACGATGTTAGCGCAGATCAGCTGGAAGCTTCCTTCTACCTGACTGGTAAGATCGCCCTTATGGAAGGCAATCCGGTCACCAACACCATTTAAATCTGCGTTTTCTCCTGCTACCTTTACCGCTACTTCATCGATGTCGCAGCCTTTGATCTCCTTTGCACCCAAAAGAGCCGCAGTGATGGCAAGGATACCGCTTCCGCAGCCAACATCCAGTACGTGAACTTCCGGAGTGATGTATTTTTCCAGAAGCTCCATGCACAGACGGGTGGTATCATGAGTTCCAGTACCAAACGCCATGCCTGGATTTAAGGTAAGTACGACATCTTCAGGCTGTCTTTCATATTCTTCCCAGGATGGGCAAACAACCAGACGCTCTCCAACACGGATTGGATGATAATATTTTTTCCATGCGTTGGACCAGTCTTCTTCATTTACATTTTTGATTTCCATTTCCAGTCTGCCGTATTTTCCATCCGGATCTTCGGATTTAAGTCTTGCCAGAATTTCTCTTGCGCCGGCAAGCTCTTCCATTCCCTGCGGATTATCTGCAACATACAAGGTAACGCTGCTCTCGCAGTTCTTCATTTTCTTCATGACTTCCTGGTCGATATAGTCCCAGTGCGGTGTGGTATCGTGCAGAAATTCGTCAAAATCCTGAGCATCCTCAATCATAAATCCCTGAATACCAAGGCTGAGCAGACTGCCGGTCAGTGGTTCGATTCCTTCTGTGGTGGTATAAATTTTTACTTCGGTCCAGTTCATATTGCTTGTCCTTTCTTTTCGCTGTATTTCCGATTATTTTTGATATCAGGCAGCGGAAGAACCGCTCTGGTTCTCCCGCTCCTTCTATCATTAAAGTTCTTCTTCCTTATGTATTTTAAAGATCATACGTAAAATTCCCGAGAGAAATTTTGGGCTTTTGATTACAACTACTTTCATATCACATTGCCTCCTTTACAGCCAAACCATGATGGCTTTTGCTGTATTCTATGTAAAAGAAGCAAAACTTGTGATTTTACTCTCCCTGATTTGCCACAATCACCAGAATTCCCTTTTGAACACTTACCTGTGCATCCTCTCCCGGAAGGAAGGCATTGCTGACTCCGATTGGAAAGCCGTTGGTGATATCAGCGTCTTCCAGCTCATATTTTGCGTGTCGAATGCTTACACCCTGTGCTTTATCACTGTGGCAGAACACAGAAAAATGAAATCCTCTCTCATACGGAATGGTGACACTCTGGTTATCCTTGATTACCGTAATGCGGCAGCCCTTGTCGATAATCTGTGCCGATTCTCCATGCTGAACCGCATAAACCAGTGTCTGGATATTGGCAAGGGTATGGTCAAGCCTTCCGCCAAGCATCCCCACCATCAAAATTTCCTGATATCCCCGTCGGATGGCTTCTTTGACTGCAAGCATGGTGTCGGTGTCATCCTTCTCAATTGGATATCGCAGAATCTCACATTTTGGCGAAACTTTTCCGCTGTAAGAATCAAAATCCCCCAGCACCAAATCTGGAATCACATTGATCGACGAGCAGTAAGCATAACCACGGTCTGCACAGATGATGTAATCCCCTTTTTGCAGAAGGTTTTGTGTATAGCGGATATCTGCAATCTCACCGCCTCCAAAAATCACACATCGGTTCATCTTTCTGTCCCTCTTTTTATCGTCCGATTTCCCATTCCTTAATATTCTTGGCTAGTTCATACAGGTTTAAATAACTCTGGTGGCGGCTTTGGGAAATCTCTCCATTTTTGACCGCTTCCAATACGGCACAGCCTGCTTCCTTGGTATGGGAACAGCCGCGAAAACGACATTTTCCTTCATACTGGCGCATTTCCCGAAAACATCCTGCCAGTTCGTCCTTGAGGATAATCTGGAATTTTTCCAGATCCACTGCCGAAAATCCTGGTGTATCTGCAACAAAACCGCCGGATGGCAGCTCATACAGTTCCACATGGCGTGTGGTGTGACGTCCACGTCCCAACTTCTGGCTGATATCTCCGGTATCCAGGCTAAGTCTTGGGTCAATTGCATTTAACAGGGTCGATTTTCCCGCACCCGAGTTGCCGCAGAAAGCGCTGGTCTTGTCTTTTAAAATCTCCATCACCGACTCAATGCCCTCATGCTGCAAACTCTTGGTTTCCAGCACAGTAAATCCTGCCTTGCGGTAGATCTGTGCAAATTCTTCCGGATCTGCCAGATCGCACTTTGTGATGACGATGATCGGTTCGATCTCCTGATACTCTGCAATCGCAATCAATTTGTCCAAAACAAAAGCGTTTGGAGCAGGGTCTGCGATAGATACCACCAGCACCAGCTGATCAAGATTTGCAAGCGGTGGACGAACCAGACTGTTTTTTCGCTCTTCAATCTCTACCACATAACCTTTTCCCTGCGGTGTCAGTTCTACCTGTGCCCAGTCTCCAACACAAGGCTTTACGTTCTGCTGACGAAACGCTCCGCGCGCACGACACTCGATGATATTTCCCTTTTGTTCACTGTCGGCAACATAGTAAAATCCGCCCAGCGATTTTATGATTCTTCCCCGAACATTCTGTTTTGTCAAACTGCTTTTCACCTCTGTTAATATGATTCTCTGATATAGCTGTACAAATAACTGTCACGATAGCTTCCATGGTGGAAGCGATACTTTCTCAAAACGCCTTCGGCACAGAATCCGCAGCGTTCCAGCACTTTTTGTGCTGCAATATTGTCAATATCCGTATCTGCTTCCAGTCGGACAACAGGAAAATTATCCAACAGATAATCCCGACAAAGCATTAACGCTCTGCTTCCCAGATGATTGCCTCTTGCTTTTGGATCAAGAACCAATCCCAGTCGAACCAGTCCTTCCCGTACAAAATTAAGGTAAATCAGCCCAGATGCTACCTCATCCTGTTCGATCATCAGCATCTGAAACTGCGACGTACAAAATCCGTTTTCCATCAACTGATTTTTTCGCTCGATCTCCGATTCCATTTGACACTCCTGAAAAGCTCCACGAAACTCCGGACTCTGCCAGCGGGTAAGAATCGGAAGATCACGCTCTTCCAGCGGCCGGATGATGATATTTTGCTCTGCCAACATACTTTTTCCTCTTCCCGTCACTTTTGATTTTAACCGATCCATTATCTTTTTATTATACCAAAATTTCGTAAAAAAGGCGATACTTCTCTTACAAATTTCTGTAAAAAAACAGCCCTGCATCTGCAAGGCTGTTTTTTATACTACTCATCGGATGGTTGTGCGTATTCATCGTCATCTTCATTGTCGGTGCTGTCTTCCTGTGAATCACGGTTGTTCAGGTACTCACCAACTGCCTGAAGATCGGTTGTCGGAACTACAACACCGGTATCAAAGTTGACATCATAGGTCAGATAGAGCTCTCCATCAATATAGATCTCTACCTTGCTGTCACCTTTACCGGTCGGTTTTGTTGTCCAGGTAGACTGCTTGGACAGATCCGGGTCACCATATCCGGTTTCCTTGCCATCCACATAGGTCTGAACGTGAACCTTTCCATCACCTTCCGGCAGATCAAAGGAAATTTCGACCTGTCTCGGCTTGTTCGGATCTTCCCATCCTTCGCCGCCCATAACCTTAACATTGATGACCGTTCCTGCCGGAACCAATGCATCCTCATTCGGGCTCTGCTCCAGAATCGTTCCTGCCGCTACCTGACCTGCTATGGTCTTTCCGTCTTCATCAGTCTGAGGCTGTACCTCTTCCACACACTCAATTCGCAGACGTCTGGTGGAAAGCAGGGTCTTTGCCTCATGGAAGTTCATTCCTACTACCAGCGGAACTGTCTGATTCTGCTCCTGAGAACCCAAGCTGACATAAACACTGATCTCATCGCCTTCGCCGACCTCTTCGCCTGCACCTGGCGCTGTCATTACAACCGTTCCTGCCGGATATTCGTTGGAATAGGTCTCGGTCTCGGTCCAAGTGAGATTCTTGCTGCTCAGATCACGGAATACTTCGGTGGAATCCTTTCCAGCGTAATCATCCAGCACGATGGTTTCCTTACCGGTACTTACCTTGATGGTAATGGTGGAATGTTCCTTAACCGTTCTGCCCGGGTCCGGGTTCTGGTCATAGATCTCGCCTTCTTCATACAGGCTGCTTGGAGCTTTTTCTTCAACCTCAATCTTGAACTGGTCAGAATACTTGGTCTTGATGCTTTCATAGTTCATTCCTACAAGATCCGGGACCTTCACGTTTGCGACCTGCTCAAACGGTTTATTGACCAAAAACAGCATGCCAATGAAAGCTCCCGCTGCCAGAAGAAACGCAAATGCGATACCGGCCATGACCGGAATAAGCGGAAGCGGTTTTCTTTCCTCGTAATCCGCTTCTGTTTTCTTTTTGGAAGATGGTCTTTCTCGTTTCATTGGCCTTTGCTCCCTGTCTAACCCTCTCTGTTCCTCCTGATTGTGGCGCAGCTCCTGCTGGATATGCGTCTGTACCGGCTGTTCATATTTATAAGCGAACACAATGGAAGGGTTTTTCTTAAATTCGTCGATGTCGTGCAGCATCTCAGCCGCAGACTGATAGCGCTTTGCTGCATCCTTCTGCATAGCGCGCATCACGATATCCTGCAATCCTTCCGGGATATCTGGATTAATTGAGCGCGGCAGAGTTGGCTGGCTCTGGATCTGCTTGATTGCAACCGATACCAGAGAATCTGCTTCAAACGGCAGCTTTCCGGTGAGCATCTCAAACATCATAACGCCCAGAGAATAGATATCGCTGCGGGCATCGGTAAATGCTCCGCTTGCCTGTTCCGGGCTAATATAGTGTACCGAACCAATTGCCTTATCGGTAATGGTCTTGGTATTGCTTCTGGAAAAACGCGCAATGCCAAAATCGGTAATTTTGATCGTACCATCAGATAACAGCATGATGTTGTGCGGCTTGATATCGCGATGGATGATTCCTTTATCGTGCGCATGTTGAAGTGCCTTTAAAATCTGAACGGTAAAATGCACCGCTTCTTTCCAGCGCAGAACATGCTCCTGATCGATGTAATCTTTCAGGGTAATTCCGTCGATATATTCCATGACAATCGACTGAATCCGGTTGGAAAAGATAACATCGTACACCTTTACAATATTGGGATGATCCAAAAGCGAGATTGCTCTGGATTCATTGCGAAAACGACGCATAAATTCGTCGTTGTCCATATATTCTTCCCGGAGGATTTTGACCGCTACAATGCGTTTTTCCAAAACATCATACGCCTTGTAGACGTTTGCCATACCTCCGACACCAATCAGTTCCCTGATCTCGTAACGTCCGTCCAGTCTTTTTCCAATGTATTTATCCATCTAAATGCCTCCTGCAAATCGGGCGTTATTTCCGGTACAGCATAACCGCTGTAATGTTGTCCGAGCCGCCCTGATCGTTGGCGAAATCAATCAGATCGGCAAGACTTTCCTTTCGGATACAGTTTTTGAGCAGCTCCGGCAGTTTTTCTATTTCCAGATAGTTGGAAAGTCCATCCGTACACAGCAAAACAATGCTCTCTTTTTTCAGCTCATACATCTGATAATCAATATCCAGCGTATCCCCCACACCGATGGCACGGGTAATGTAATGCTTCTTCGGGTGGTTGAGCGCTTCCTGCTGACTGATTTGACCGCGGTCCAGAAGATTCTGAACCAGAGTATGGTCCCTTGTCAGCTGTTTGACTGCCTTTTTCTCCGCCATATAAATGCGGCTGTCCCCTATGTTGACGATGTGCATATTTTCTCCTACTACCACAGCCAACACCAGCGTCGTGCCCATACCATGATAGTCCGGATTCTCTTTTGCCATCGAGTATACCTTTGCGTTTGCTGCACTGATTGCAGAAAAGATCACCGCTTTAGCCGCCGATTCGCTCATCTCTTCGTTGACATCACGGTGAAAAAATTTATCAATCAGCTGGCACGCTGTTGCACTTGCGACCTCACCGGCTTTTTCTCCGCCCATGCCGTCACATACGATGGCATAGCCTGTATTTTCTCCCACTCGCCGGCAGATGAACGCGTCCTGGTTCTGCTGGCGAACCTTTCCGGTATCGGTCGCCCCCATAAACTTAATCACTGCTTTTCCTCCTCCTGGCGCTGCTGGTCATATTCCCGGCGAAGCTGTCCGCACGCGGCATTGATATCCGCTCCCAGCTCCCGCCGTACAGTGGCATTGACCCCTCTTGCCTCCAGCGCCTTCTGAAATGCCTCGATACGCTGTCTGGAACCTCGCTTAAATCCTCTCTCCTTTACAGGATTGACAGGAATCAGATTTACATGCGCCGACATACCCTTTAATCGATCTGCAAGTTCGTTTGCATGTCGAATCTCGTCATTTACTCCTTCTATCAGTGCATACTCAAAGGAAATCCTGCGTCCGGTTGTCTTAAAGTAATACCGGCAGGCTTTGAGCAACTCATCGATCGGATACCGCTTATTGATCGGCATGGTCTGGCTTCGAATCTCATCGTTTGGTGCATGAAGCGAAATGGAAAGGGTAAGACCTGTTTTTTTCTCCGCCAATTCATAGATTCTGTCTACCAGGCCGCAGGTAGAGAGCGACAGGTGGCGCAGGCTGAGATTATAACCTTCCGGTGAAGAAAGGATGTCCAGAAACTTCATAACATTATCGTAGTTATCAAACGGTTCTCCGATTCCCATGAGCACCACGTTGCTTACCCGCTGACCACTTTCCTCGGTCACGGTATAGATCTCATCGAGCATCTCAGAAGGCTCCAGGGAACGCACCAGACCTGCCAGGGTGGAAGCGCAGAATTTACATCCCATCCGACAGCCAACCTGCGTTGAGATACAGATGCTGTTTCCGTACCTGTACTTCATCAAAACTGCTTCCACACAGTTGTTATCTTTTAATCTCAGCAGATATTTTTGTGTTCCATCCAGTTTTGAAACCAGCTTTTTGATGACTGACAGCTGGTTTATGTAATACCGTTTGGAAAGATCTTCCCGCAATGCCGCAGAAAGGTTTGTCATCTCATCAAAGGATTTGACCCTCTTTTCATGCAGCCAGGAATAAATCTGCTTGCCGCGAAATTTTGGCTGACCCAGTGCCACCAGCTGTTCGGTCAGCTCCGAAAGCGTCAGCGACTTGATGTCCGCCTTGTTCTGCCACTCAAAATTCCTTTCCATCTGATCACCGCACCTTTTTTACACACGAAATAAAGAATCCATCTGTATCCGCCATCTGCGGGAATAACGTAACCTTCCATGCTGCCGAGTCTGTCAGTTTTGCCGCTTCTCTCACTTCCTGCGGCAGCGGGCAAGGTTCAAATTCTGTATGCTGACTTAAAAACGCCTCGATCACCTGATCGTTTTCTTCCCGCAGCAGGGTACAGGTGGAATAAACAAGGATTCCTTCCTTCTTTACATAACGGGATGCCGTATCCAAAATCTTCTTTTGAATCTGCGGCAGATCAGCAAGTTCTTGCTGTTTTTTATACTTGATTTCCGGCTTTCGGCCAATAATGCCGATTCCAGAGCAGGGCGCATCACACAGTACCCGGTCAAATTCGCCCAGATCCGGGCAGAAAACCGTACCATCCTGAAGCTTTGCCGAAATACTGTTAAGTCCCAGTCGTTTTGCTCCTTCGGAAATCTTTTTGATCTTTTCTTCGAAAACATCGCAGCTGATTACCTCTCCGCTGTCACCCATTCTTTCGGCTGTGGTAAAGGATTTGGAACCGGGCGCTGAGCAGGTGTCCAGAACCCTCTGTCCTTCTTTTGCATCAAGAGCCGCTGCACACAACTGCGAGGACTTGTCCTGAACATGAAACAGTCCTTCGGAAAAAGCAATAAGCTTTTCGATAGATGCTGTTCCCGAAAGAAGGAGACAGCCCTGCAGATCCGGGTCCTTCTGTACCTGTACCCCTTCTGCCTCAAGGCGTGCGATGCAGTCTTCGACACTGATTTTTGTGGTGTTGACCCGCACATACAGCGGAGGTCTGTCCAGAGAATGTTCGAGCATTGCTAGAGTGGACGGCTCATCATACTGCTCCAGCAATGTTTTGATCAGCCACTGCGGACAGGAATATCGTACTTCCAATTTTTTCAAACGATTTCCCTTGATCTGTGGAATCTTCTTTTCATCCCGCAAAAAGTTTCGCAGCACCGCGTTGACAAAGCCTGACGCGCTTGCCGCCTTCATCTTTTTGGTCAGTCCCACCGCTTCGTTTACTGCGGCGGAATCCGGCACACTGTCCAGATACAAGAGCTGATAAACCGCTGTCCGCAAAATCTCCGCTACCGCCGGGGTCAGCTTGCTGACCGGCATTTTGGAATAATGATTGATAACGTGGTCTAAAGTCAGTCTGCGTTCCAGGGTACCATAAAACAGTCTGCTTGCAAAAGAACTGTCCGCTGGCGAAAGCCCGCTTTTTTTGAGCGTTTCATTGAGTACAAGGTTGGAATAAGCGCCCTGTGTATTTACTTTTACCAGTGCGGATACCGCCGCCTGTCTTGCCGTAACTGCTGGCATAATGGACAATCCTTTCTCTGTCAAAAATCAAATGACAAATTGGTGCTGCCCTTTTACAGCACCAATTTTGCCACAAACTAATCGTTGTTTCTTCTTCCGTATAATAAAACCAGCCTCAAAAGCTGTGCAAGGCTCGAAAGCAGTGCCGCAACATAGGTTAAAGCTGCCGCCTTGAGCACCTTTCCTGCCATTTTGGTTTCTTGTGGCTCCAGAATCTGAAAATTGTCCAGCGTTCTCAAAGCCTTTGCGCTTGCATCAAATTCTACCGGGAGGGTTACCAGCTGAAACAATGCAACGGTCGAAAACAGGATAATACCCAGCTGAACCAAAACACCATAATTAAACAGCAGACCAATCAGAAGCACCGGCATCGAAAGCGAGGAGCCAAACTGGCTGATTGGAATAATGGCGTTTCGAATCTTGATCGGCACATAGCCCTCTGCGTACTGCACCGCGTGACCTGCCTCATGTGCGGCAACACCGATCGATGCGACTGACGCGCTGTTAAACACGCTGTCTGAAAGACGGATTACTCCTGCTCTCGGGTCATAGTGGTCGGTCAGATTTCCGGCAACCCGTTCGATTCGGATGTGGTACAGACCGTTTTCGTCCAGAATTTTTCGGCAGACATCTGCTGCACTCATTCCTCTGGCACTCATTACACGGCTATATTTTCCATAGGTCGAGCTGACTCGGGACTGTGCCCAAAGCGCAAAGATCATTGCCGGAACAATCAGAATCCAGTAATAACGGTCAAAATAATAAAAAAACATAAAAATTCCTCTTTCCAATACATTGAAAATTTACTTGCGCAGAAGTATCCATTCTCATATTATATTGGACAAATTTGAATCAGTTATGAAGAGTGTATTCCACAATAGTAAACATGGGGATTTTTTCCAGAACTAGTCGCCCAGTCTCTCCGGCTTTCTTCCGCGCAGGAAATCCTCGCCCTTCATGCGCTTTCCGCCTTCCATCTGCACTTCCAGCAGTTCAAGCGCACCTTCTTTGCACGCCACGATAAACTTCTTGTTGTCGATCACCGCTCCAGGTTCTCCCTTGCCGCTGCTAAGAACAGCACGGTGTACTTTAAGCAGTTTGCCGCCCACTGTTGTGTGAGCAACCGGCCATGGAGAAAGTCCGCGGATCAGGTTGTGCAGCTGCTGTGCCGGCTTGTTAAAATCAAGCTTTGCAATCTTTTTGTCGAGCATTGGCGCATAGCTGGAAAGGCTGTCATCCTGTTTTTCCCTCGGTGCTTTTCCCTGTTCGATAAGCCCGATGGTCTCAACCAGAGCCTCGGCTCCGATCTCTTTTAAGCGATCATGCAGTTCTCCATAAGTTTCATTTTCCCCGATTGGAGTTTCTTTTTTCAGGATCATGTCACCGGTATCCAGTCCCTCTCCCATATACATGGTGGTAACACCGGTCACCGGCTCTCCATCGATAACGCTCCACTGAATCGGGCCTGCTCCGCGGTATTTTGGCAGCAGCGATCCATGTACATTGATGCAGCCGTATTTTGGCAGCTCCAGAATATCCTTTGGCAGAATTCTGCCATAAGCTACTACTGCAATCAGGTCAGGATTTAACTCCTTTAAGATGGACAGAGCAGTTCCATCCTTCATCTTTTCCGGCTGATAAACTGGAATATTGTGCTCCAATGCCAATTCCTTTACCGGCGGAGCTACCAGCTTATATCCTCTTCCCTTTGGTTTATCCGGCTGGGTGAATACCCCCACAATATTATGTCCGGTCTCGATGAGTTTCTGCAAAGACGCCTGTGCAAATTCCGGCGTTCCCATAAACACGATTCTCATGCAAACCCTCCTTTGGGTCGTTTTTGTCTGTTAGTCTGCCAATTCTTCTTCGGTCAGGATTCTGGACATTCTGTCTTTAAACACAATACCGTCCAGATGGTCATTTTCATGGCAGACTGCACGTGCGAACAGCTCTTCGCCTTCCATTTCAAACCAGTTGCCGTTTCTGTCCTGTGCTTTGACGCGAACAAAATTTGGACGCTCTACCATACCGTATTCTCCTGGGAAAGACAGACAGCCTTCTGCTCCGTTTTGTGTGCCGGAAGTTTCCAGAATCTCAGGATTGATAAATTCCAGGATTCCTTCGCCTACATCGATTACAAAAACGCGGCGCAGCATGCCAACCTGAGGACCTGCCAGTCCTACACCTTCTGCCTGATACATGGTCTCTGCCATATCATCGAGAAGATCCCACAATTTCTGATTAAATTCTGTTACCGGACGGCATTTTTTATGCAGGGTATCGTAGTTGTCTGTATCCTTTACAATGTTTCGAATTGCCATAGTAATTCTTCCTTTCCAAAACAAAGATTGTTCTGATTTTTTATCAGAATTTATCATCAAAGGTCGTTTCCATTTAAATCGACCCAGATATGAACTTCTTTATGCTTTTTCTCGCTGTCAAATGCCCGCAGCATCTCCCACATCAATCTGGAGAAGCGCTCTTCCATCCGGCACTTGATCACGATACAATATCGGTATTTACCCGCTACCCGTGCAATCACCGGCTCACAGGGATTCATCATCCGGATGGGAAGGTCTTTGTACTCCCCTGAAGCTTTCTTTTGAAACTCCCTTGCAAACCACATCGCACCATGCCGGACATATTCCTCATTCTCTCCTGAAAATCCAACCTGACACAGTGTGCAGAATGGCGGATAAAGTGCAAGCTTTCTGGTTTTAATCTCATCTTTATAAAATCCATCATAATCCTGCATGGCAGCCTGACGGATGACCGGATGATCCGGAGATGTGGTCTGAATCAGCGCTCTTCCCGGCAGGGTTCCCCGCCCGCAGCGCCCTACAACCTGAGTCAGCAGAGAAAAAGCCCGCTCACAGCCACGGAAATCCTGAGAATAGATCGACTGATCCGCGTTGAGCACCCCGACCAGCGTTACATTGGGGAAATTAAGTCCCTTTGCAACCATCTGAGTACCAACCATGATTTGATATTTTCCCTCTGCAAACTCCTGAAATTTCACTTCATGTGCAAGCTTTGACATGGTTGTGTCCACATCCATGCGAAGAATCTGAGCCTGTGGAAAAATCCTTCCCAGTTCATCTTCAATGCGCTGCGTGCCACTTCCATTAAATCCCATCAGTTCGCTTCCACAGTTGGGACAACGTTCCTCCAGATCTCTGGAGTATCCGCAGTAGTGGCACATCATCCTGCGATTGGCATGATGATAGGTCAGCGCCACCGAACAGTTCGGACACTTGATAACCTCTCCGCAGCTGTTGCATTTTACTGCGGTATGATATCCTCGTCGGTTCAATAAAATAATGCTTTGCTGATTGGATTGCAGATTGTCCGCAAGCTCTGCTGTCAGCTCCTGGCTGATATCAAAGCCGTAGCTCTGGTTCATATCCACAATTTGCACCTTCGGAAGCTGATTTCCAAGATATCGTTTGGACAAGGTGACCAGATGGATCTTTCCTTTTTGTGCCTGATAAAAGGTCTCAATGCTGGGAGTCGCCGAAGCAAGCAGCAGCATCGCCTTATGATAGCGGCAACGCACCTTGGCAATCTCCCGGGCATGGTAGCGCGGGGCAGACTGCGAAGCATAAGCTCCCTCCTGCTCCTCATCTATGACGATCAACCCTAACTTTTTAAGCGGTGCAAATACTGCCGATCTGGTTCCCACCACCACATCAGCAAGTCCCTGCTGAATCCGCTTATATTCATCGGCACGCTCTGCCATGGTAAGACCGCTGTGCAAAACCGCAACCTTTTTTCCAAATCGTCGTCCGAACAGTTCCACCGTCTGCGGGGTCAGAGAGATTTCTGGAACCAGAATAATAACGCCTTCCCCTTTTTCCCGCACCTGCTCAATGAGTTTTAGATATACCTGACTTTTTCCGCTTCCAGTCACTCCATAAAGCAATGCTGTCGGATAAGAACCTTCTTCTTTTTTCTCCCAGAGATGCCAAAGAGTATCCAATGCCATCTGCTGGGAAGGCTCAAGCGTCACACCGGAATCTGTCTGTTCTTCTTGGTGGCGGTCAGCATAAGGACTGCGGAAAATCTGTCTGCCATAGTAACTGATAATCCCTGCTTCTTCCATCTTATCCAGTGTCTGACGGGTGGTACCTGCGTAATAGCAGACCTCTTTTAAGGAAGCACTCGGAGATTCTTCCAGCAGAGAGATCACCTTTTTCCTGACCTGTGTCATCCTGATTTTTCCAGATTGAAGAAGGTCGGCATATCCATCGCTTAAGCGCACCATCACGATCTTGCTGTCCGATGTTTTTTCCCGGACATTCTCCGAAAAAACAACCGCGCCGATTCTGAACAATTCCTTCAGAGCCGGCGCGTTTTTTGTTAAGCCTAAATCCATAAGCAGCTGCCCGATGTACACCGGCTTTTTCTGTTCTTTTAAATATTCCAGGATCTTCTGTTGTGCAGCGGAAGGTTCTGGCGGTATTGCCTGCTGTTCTCCCAGTGAGCACATTACCTTAACTTTCATGGTAAGTCCGCTAGGAATCACCGCACGCATCGCTTCATAGTAGGTACAGAACACCCTCTTGTGCAGATACTCGGTCAGCCAGAGCTGTTCTTCATTGAGCAGTGGTTTTAAGTCCAACAGCATCCGGATGGGTTTGAGTTTTGATTCTTCCCCTTCTTCCAGCGACATCACCAGTCCCTGACGCGCCCGATTGGACTTTCCAAACGGGATCAGCACCCGACACCCTGGTCGGATATCCTCCTGCATTGCAGGCGGGACCTGATAGGAGAAAGCAATATCAAAAGAATAAGCGGCATTTTCCACCACAACCTTTGCTATCATGCCGCTTTCCCCCTTTATCCTGCTCAAACTCATAGGAAACGGGCGGCATTTTGTTTGCAGCGTCCCTGCCATGCCGCCCGTTTTCCACATTTTGACTGTTCAAACGTTAAAATTCGATTAGTTTGCGTCTTTTTCTTTTACCAGATCCTTGACACGAACCTTGCCGGAAGCAAAATCGTCCAGTGCTGCGGTAACTGGTTTTCTTTCCATTGGCATATTGTTATCTGCCCAATAATCTGCGATCTCTCTTGCATGTCTTGCAACTGCAACAACAAACGCATAAGAGCTTTCGCCTTCACGAATAATCTGGGACATTGCTGGTCTAAGCATGTTTATTCACCTCATCGAGAAATTCTTTCATATTTTTTATACTGTAACGGTTTGCACTGATTACCTGAGCCAAACGCTGTACTGCCAGCTCCACCGTATCGTTAACAATAATATAATCGTATTCTTTTGCGCACAGAAGTTCCTTGCGTGCAATGTTTAAGCGGTTTTCCACCGTCTTGCTGTCCTCGGTCTGACGACCGGTCAGACGGCTTGCAAGCTCTTCAAAGCTTGGCGGTGCAATAAAGATCAGCAGGGCATCCGGACAGGCTTTTTTGACCTGAAGCGCACCCTGTACCTCGATCTCCAGCACAACATCGTTTCCTTTTGCTCTCTGTTCTTCCACCGGCTTTTTCGGAGTACCGTAATAGTTGTTGTTATAACTTGCATATTCGAGCATTCCACCCGACTGCACAGTCTGTTCAAACTCTTCGCGGCTTAAAAAGAAATAGTGAACGCCATGTTCCTCTCCCGGTCTTGGAGAACGGGTTGTTGCCGATACCGAATAAGCGATCTGATCGCGGCTTGCCAGATACTCCTTGAGTACCGTTCCTTTGCCTACACCGCTTGGACCGGATACTACAATCAGCTGTCCCTTTTTATTCATCTTCCTCCAGCTCCTCTTCTTCATCGTCATCATTCAGACGGTTTGCTACCGTTTCCGGCTGTACGGCAGAAAGAATGACATGATCGCTGTCGGTAATGATAACCGCTCTGGTTCTTCTTCCATAGGTTGCATCGATCAGGCTTCCGCGCTCTCTGGCATCGGTGATGATTCGCTTGATCGGAGCCGATTCCGGGCTGACAATCGCAACCAGACGATTCGCCGAAACCATGTTTCCAAAACCGATATTGATTAACTTCATAACCTTTCTACTCTTCCTTTCCAAGTTCCGTGGAACTTTAGCGCCTGTTCCCTTCCAGCCAGTCGATCAGCCATTCCCAAGCTGCGCACTTACATGCGCGGATACTGAGCGCTGCCGCCGCCAAACAGAGAAAAAGCCCTGCTTCTTCCCGTAATGCATCCGGTATATATCGCAGATGCAGTTTTTTTGTTTTGAAAGTTCCTGTTATGTCACCGACCCCTAAGACAAAAGAAAATCGTTTTTTTCTTTTTTGGGGCAATGTAAAATACCGTTTCATAACAGCTCTCCTGTACATCTACTCGATGTTCTGAATCTGTTCGCGGATTTTTTCAATCTCGGATTTTAAGTCTACAACCACCCTTGCAATCTCCAGATCCTGTGCCTTGGAGCCGATGGTGTTTGCTTCCCTGTTAAATTCCTGCACCAGAAAATCCAGCTTTCTGCCGACCGGTTCGTTGGATGCCAGAATCTGTCTGAACTGATGAACATGGCTTCCCAGACGGACAGTCTCCTCGGCTACTGCAATCTTTTCTGCAAAGATAGCAACCTCAGTGATAATCCGCTGTTCATCCAGCGCGTTGTTCTGCAAAACTTCCTGCAGTTTTGCGTGCAGGCGTTTGGAATAATTTTCCACTGTTTTTGGAGAAAGTTCCTCTACCTTTTTGACCATCTGTTCAATCAAATCCAGGCGGTACAACAGATCCTGCTCCATCTTTTTGCCTTCCACAAGGCGCATTGCAACAAAATTATTGATCGCTTCCTGTGCTACCTGTTCGACTGCACTCCACATTTCTTCTTCATCATCTGCAACACGAAGAACGGTGAAGATGTCCGAAAAACGGGTCATCTGGGAAACGGTGATATCATTTTTGATCTGGAGATCTTCTGCAAGGCTTTTCAGCGCTTCCAGATAAGAACGTGCCAGGTCATGATTGATTACAACCTGAGAATCCGTTCCGCTTACGGTCTGAATGCTTAAGGATACATCCACCTTGCCGCGGGAAACCGACGCTTTTACCAGATTCTTCAATCTGTCTTCCAGATAGGAATATGCCCTTGGAACACGGGAAGAATACTCCAGAAAACGATGATTTACCGAACGGATTTCGACGGTGATCTCCTTGTTTCCAATTAACTGCTGTGCCCGTCCATATCCGGTCATGCTTCGAACGGCCGATGTAACTGTCTGCTCAGCCTCTGTCTGGTTCGACTGCATAATTGCACACTCCTTTCCCCTTTTGGGGATTTCCCTTATCGGGAAATTTCTATGAAAATGCATTTCTCTGATTTTTCTCTTTTAAGAAGACTTCCTCAAAGAAAGCCTGTTTTCCTATCTTGATATTTTACTATATTTTCGGATGGTATGTCAATCAATCCGCCGGGATTTAGCGCATCTGTCCGCGTTTTTCTCCCTCTTGCTCTTAATTTTGTACCAGATGGATTATAATTCCATCATCTATATACAATTTATACACAATAAAGGTTGGTATCCCACGCCGGAACATAACGATAGTGACGCAGATAGAAGCGATAATCCGAACGCATGGAGGCAATTTGAAGCAAAAGTGCAAACAGATCCTCACTTCGGTGATAGGCAGCAATAAGCATTTTCGGTTTGTCCCGTTCAATGATCTTTTGACAGCCCATCAGTGCAAGTTTTTCTGCGCCCTCTACATCCATATTGATAAAGCTGACACTCTCTTCTCCGGCAATATTATCCAGCGACTGGCCCTGTACCTGGCGGATCTTGCTCTTAGCGGCACCTTCCACCCCAGTCACCAGACTCTCTTCCCGAATTGCTGACTGTCTGCCTGCGCGGCTGTCAAACTCAAGCATCTCCTCATGAGAATATGCCGCCATTTGCACACAGGTCGCACGATCGGAAAGTCCCATCTGTTCTACCGCAGCACAAAGTTTTTTGTGGGTCTTTTCATCCGGCTCAAATGCAAATACCCGCCTGCATCCTCCTGCATAATGCAGCAGCTCTGCAATGGTATCTCCGCGGTAGGCACCAAGATCGGCAAAAAATTCCTGCGCTGTCGGCTTGATAATATTATGGTAAGCTTCATCGGTATCGGTTGTACAACCTGCAAGGTAACAAAGTTTGCCGCTGAGTTTAAAGTTTACGATATCATGCAGCACCTTTCTGGACTGCTCGTCTGCAAGCATCGATTCCACCTGCAAAAACTCCTGCTCATGTTCCTGCACAAAATCCATAGTGAAAAGGTTTGTTCCCGCTACCGGAACATCAGGTGCTACCAGTTCATATTTCTGAGACAGTTCATAGAGGTAGTTTACTGTTGGCTCATCATGAACCGCAAACGCCACCACAATCAGGAAATCATCATAGCGGCTCTGAATATCCGCAAGTTTTTCCATCTTGTAGCCCATGAACAGATTACCACGGGCAAAACCATCACTTGCAAACATTGCAGCTGGTGCAACCCCATACCGCTTCATCACCTGCAGAATTTTGACAGCACCATCCCCCATTCCGTACATCACAATCGGTTTTTGGGTATTCTGTAAACGCTGCCACACATCCTGCGTTTCCCTGATCCATTCCAGCATAACTTGATCTTTCTCCCTTTTCTTGATTTCTTTTTAAAAGTATAGCACAAAATCCTGTCAAACTCAAACGAAAGAAAGGCAGGGATTTTGCGCCGGACAAATTCTCTTGACAAATTTATTGCACGCCGATATAATGAAAAAGTAAATTTCAGATGGGGGCATAGCGCAGTTGGGAGCCCGGTTGAAGCGGTAAACAACCCCCGTACAGGGAACATAAAAATTAAACATCACAATCTCTCTTATCTGGGGGTATAGCTCAGCTGGGAGAGCGCTTGAATGGCATTCAAGAGGTCAGCGGTTCGATCCCGCTTATCTCCACCATCACCAAGAGATTGTGAACGAAAACCTCACTTCTTCGGAAGTGGGGTTTTTGCTTTATGCAGCGATGGCAACGATGTCCATGCCCATGCTGAACTGCTCAAAGTCAATGTTAAAGTCGATATGCAACTTGTAGTCCCGGTAGACCTCCACCCGCTTGATAAGGCAGTTGACGATCATTTTCTTTGCCTCCATGCTGGCGGTGTCGTACATATCAGCCCAAGAGATAATGTCATCGTATTGGGCGTTCAAGTGTTCCAGCACAGCCTGTCCTTCGTCATAGGCCAGTTGCGCCGCCTCAAGCTGCTGCTGAACTTCGAGACATTTTGTCTCACAGTCAGAAATCAGAGAGCCGAGCAAGTCCTGCGAAAAAGCACTTTCGCCGCGCAGGGATTTAATGACCTCGGCCTTCAGCATATTCAGCTCGGCAGATACTTTTGTATGTTCGGCCCGGATGCTGCGGAGCAGCGCTTTCCGTTCCTCCATCTTTTCTTTGTATCGGATATTGACGATCTCACTTTTGGGGACAGCTTTCATACGCTCAAAGATCTGTCGCACCACCTTATCAATGATGCCGTCAAGGGTATGTGCCGTGTACCCGGTCTGACCGTCACATTCCGTTTGCTTGCGGGTTTTGCCGTAGCAGATATACCGTACACGCTTTACAATGCGGTTTGGATCGTCCTTGCAGGGATAAGCCTTGCCGTTTGTGGTGAGTGAGAGCCGGGAGCCACAATGACCACAAAACACATTCCCGGCCAGCAGGGACTGGCCTCGGGTGTTGAGAGGAACACGGCGCTCCTGTTCGGCAGAATTGGCACGGGAAGTGCGGATATGCTGTGCGGCCTCAAAGAGTTCCGGCGGGATAATCTGCAAGTGCAGCAGCACTTGGGATCGGCTATCGCCGCTGCGGAGTACGCCGGTATAGGTGAGGTTGCAGATGATACCCCGGATGCTGGCGTGGTGCCACATCTTACCCGACCTTGCCCGATACCCGAGCTTATTCAGATAGGTGGCGATCCGCTGGGCTCCGTAGCCCTCATGCACATACTTGTCAAAGATAATCCGCACCACAGCGGCCTCGGCCTCGTTTACAACCAGCTCATAAACCTCATGCTTTCGCTTGTTGAAGCGGCCACTTTTTACGAGATCGTAGCCGTAGGGAGCAAGCCCGCCTTTGAAACCGCCGTCCTCGACAAGCTGGCCGAGGGCGGTTTTTGTGCGGATAGAAGTCTTTTCGCTTTCACCGTCAGCTTGCCAGAAGCGGATATAGTTGGTGAGTTTGTCGGTGTGGGTATCAAAACGCTGCTCACCCTCTTGGGTACTCCATACCCGGATGCCGTTCTTGACAAACCATTCCACCACAAAGGGCGTTTCGTCAGCGATACGCCCGATGCGGTCAAACATGAACACCAGCAGAATATCGAACTTGCCCTGCTTGGCCCGTTCTTTGATGATTTGGAGTTTGTCGCGGTTTTCGGCCCGTACCTTGTGGCCGGATACGCCGTCCTCCTGTTCTTCGTGAACAATCGTCCAGCCCATCTTTTCACAGAAGCGGTGGCACTCTCTGCGCTGCATGGGGATGTCGGCTTGGCTTTTATCGTCATAGTCCACTTGCTTGTCGGTGGACACTCTATACAAACAGTCAACGCGAGTTCCGATAAGAATGTTATTTTCCATATTGATCCGTCCTTTCATTTGTCATAAGGGCAAACCAAAAGAGCGAATCAATACGCGGGAGATATGAACTTTTCAAGGTACATAGGGGCTACCCCCACTATTATTATCGCTCCGATTGGGGTGGATTGCAAGGATGTCGCCGTGGGTATGCTTGGCGGCATTGTTGGCAAAAGAGGATAGCAAAATCTGTTTCACATGGCCGAGGGCCGTTGTGTTTCTGCTATCGGCAAAGGTAGCGGATATTTGATAACCGTCAATGGCGAAAGTGGTTAATTCTCTTGTGCGCTCCATAGATGACCTCCTTCACAAATGGCGTAGAACTGATTGATCCCCGTTGTCTGTTGGGGAAACACGAAAAGGCGGCACCCGCGATTGGGTGTCGCCCTTTTGCCTTTCTCCACATTGGGACAATTTGTCTCGAAGTTAGAATAAGGAGCGCCGCGCTCATTTTCTTGGCCCGTCATAAGACAGCTATACTCGGCGCGACGCTCCTTGCTGGGGTGGTGCGGCAGCTCCGGGGGACAGGCTGCCAGCCTGTCCACTCGCGGATCGTGGCCGTGGGGTGGCAAGTCCCCACTTGCGGCGTTGGTGTGGATCGCTCGTCCTCCGTGTTGGAGAAGTCCTGGCGCACCCGCCGCCCGGCTCCTCGCACTATGCCCGGAGCCGCCGCTATTCAGTTGTGGAGAGGATCAACTCCTCTCATATACCAAGGACATTTGGAAGATGTTTTTTAACCCCCTACATCAAACATTTTGCAAATATTTTTTCATGGACTTCAAACCCTGCTGGATAGATTTATGTACGGCGGCCACGCTTACGCCATCGGCCTCGGCAACCTCAGTCATGCTCTTGCCTTCAATGATACAGGCATCAATGCGAAGCCCCTGCGTTTCGGGCAAAGTGTTCAGCGCGTTCCACAGATCGCAGAAACGCTCCATGCGCTCCAGCAGCTCCTGCGGGGTCGGCTCGGAAAGGCAGGCAGAGTATTCGATCCCATCATCACAGTCGAGGGAATACTGTGCCTTATTGCGGATTATCCGCCGCTGGTAGGCAGCCTCATACAGCTTGTCGGCCCGCAGCTCGGCGGCCACTTCATCGGAAACTTCGATATATTCATCATGGGTGTGCCAAGAGTAAAAGTCCTTCAGATTGATAGTAGTCATTATATTTTCCTCCGTTCAGATTTTTGTTGTGGGTGGACGATCTGAACGGGGGATGGCGGGGATCGGCAGCCGGGGCCGCCCCTGCCTACCTCGGGACAACTTGTCCCAAGGTGGGTATAGAAAAACGCGCTCGCATGGCGTGATGCCACACAAGCGCGTGAAATGACATTATTCTTAATGTACTGGCAAATTTCGCGTCCAATGCCGGACTTGCCCGGAGGGGGAGCTACGCTTTTTTTAGCTGGTGAAGATCATGCGTACTATGAAAAAGCAAAATGAACACGACGATCCCTCCTCGGAAACCGCCGTGTTCCTCATAAAGTCGTCGTATAACGCGGCGGCTTTAATTGACAGCCGCCGAAAACAAAAGAGCCGATAATCCGCGCCTGAGGGCTAACGGGTTATCGGCTCTGCGTCTGTGCGTCTGGCTCTGTGATAACTAAAATCTTAAATTTTTCTACGCTGATTAAAGTTTCTTGTTTGCATTTAGGACAAAACAAAGGAAAGTTTTTCAGCTCAGTATCTAACCGCAGCTTGATACGAGTTTTACTGTTACAGACAGGACATAGCAGCCACTCGAAGCTATCCATATCGTTCATTTCAAATTTCCCTGAGCGTCCAAACTTTTTGAGCTGTGATAACAGAACCAATCGCAATTATCATAGCCAATAGGAAGAACGAAAACTGTATTCCACTTATTGCCACTGTGTAAACATCGAAGAATTTTAATGGCGTTAAGCAGTACAGCATTGGAGCTTCAAGATATTCGGCGGTGATGCTGATGCCATAAAAGAGCAATAATATTCCCGCGCCTATCCGAACAGCCCCTTTATAGGTTCTCGTCAGGCTGGAGGCCAGAAGCGTGATTGCAAACAAAGTCAACCCTGTCAAAAACAGGCCCAATGTGGTGGTAAAAGCAGCGTTTCTTTGCTCTAAACCGCCTAGCGGTAAAATGGCGGTAAAATAATTACATAACCCGCTGAATACCGCAAGTGCAAGCAAATTACATACACAGGCAACTGCTTTGGCACAGACAACCTTGTTGCGACCCACTGGTTTTGTAAATAGATATTCTGCCGTTCCCTGCGCCTGTTCTTTCGCTACACACGAAACACCGAGATAGACCGCATAGCTGTTGGTTAGCATCGTGACCCAATAATACATACAGCCATACCAGCCCAAAGCAGAAGTCAGATCACCGCTCACACCAAACATAGCTTTCAGAATTTTCGGAAAATTCGATATTAGCCCTGTCAGCTCATTGAGGCTTTCCTTTAGTGACAAATACTCAAAGTAAGCGAAGCCACACAAAATCAAGACAATTCCCATCCAGATCAGCAGTAGTTTTCTTGTTAAGCGCAGCTCGTTTTTCACTAACGCCTTCATTCGTTTCCTCCTTTACACAGCCAACGCAATATCCCGCTTCAAGATTTTCCAGTATGCCAGCAGCGCAAACCCAAACAGCAGGAGCAGATACCAGAGCATATAGTCCCATGAATAAGTTCCAGCATTGTGGATTTCCGCTGGACTGAAAAAAGAAAACGGCGATAAAAAGCCGATTGCCCGGATATTGACAGTCCTCGAAAAAGAAGTGATACAATATTCCACAAACACAACCAATCCGGCTGTCAGAAGTGGGGAACGATTATTGGGGTGAAATATTCCAACCATCAGTCCCAATAGTGCAAAAAAGAGGGAGATGAGAATAAACGAACCTGCCACCAAGAAAAATTCCCCGATGGGAAATCCGAAACGGAACAGAGTCATCGTTAGAAATGAAGTCGCCAGATAAAAAATCCCTGTTACACATATTCCGGCAAGCGCACATAGCAGCTTTCCCATATAAATCTGTTTCCGTCCACAAGGCTTTGTGTATAAGTATTCAGCCGTATTTCCCGTACACTCTTCTGTATGTAACGACAGCCCCAAGTGCATCCCGAAAATCCCCCCTGCAACCATAAAAAAGCCTGTGAGGAACGAGTACATACCAAGTGGCTCCATCAATAGCTCCAGAGAAATACCAACCGTTTCAAAAAAGCCTCCCTGTGTAAATTCCACAGGCAAAGTTTCCACCGTTTCAATCATGCCATAATACACTGGCGTCATGGAGAAGATACAGACCGCAAGAGTTGCGGCCCAAATCAGAATATATTTTCGTTTTCGTTTCCATTCAAATCGAAAAATCAACATAACGACCTCCTATTCGTAGTAGTGGAGGAATACTTCTTCCAATGACGGTTCCTCAATTAAAATATCCTCCAGCTCCAGCCGATGAAGCTGGTTCATAATCATCATAACTGGTCCGCTGAACATAAAGGATACAGAAGTCTTGCTCTTGTCCCACTCTAAATTAGCCGTACCGGGAACAGAAAAGAAATCCTCTGGAATGGCGCTTTTTGCTGTCAGCGAGATTTTCTTGTATCCGTTTTCCCGCAGTTCCTTCATGGATTGAACACTGATCAGCTTCCCCTCCCGCAGAATGGCTACACGGTCACAAAGTCTTTGCACCTCACTCAAAACGTGGGAGGACAGAAAAATGGTCACACCTCGTTTGTTTTCTTCTTTCAGAATATCATAGAAAGCCTGCTGGATGAGCGGGTCAAGGCCACTGGTAGGCTCGTCCATAATCAGCAACTTCGGAGAGGGTAACAGAGCCGACACAATGCCAACTTTTTTCTTGTTCCCTAAAGACAAATCGCCAATTCGCCTGGATAAGTCTAAATTCAACCGCTCCGCTAATTCTTCCATCCGGCTGTGGGCATTCACACCATAGAGTTCTGCTGTGTAGAAAAGCATTTCTTTTACTTTCATATTGTTGTAGTAACAGTTTTCGCTGGGAAGATACCCCACATCCTTTGCGATACGGGCGGGCTCCCGACTACAATCTAACCCAAAGATAGAGGCTCCTCCGTTGGAGGGTTTCAGCAGGCCCATTAGAGTACGGATTGTGGTAGATTTTCCTGCTCCATTGGGGCCAATAAAGCCGAAAACCTCGCCTTGTTCAACAGTAAAGCTAATGTTTTCAATTCCTCGATGTTTTCCATAGCTTTTTGTAAGTTCGTTTAGGACAATTACCGGCTTGCTCATGGCAAATATTCCTCCTTGTAAAAGTTGTGTTTCAACATATCTAGGATGTTTCGAAACTCTTTCATCATGCTGTCATAATCCACTCCACTTTCCAACTGAACGGACATACCCTTTGCAAGCATCATAAGCATCTGAAACACTAATTCTGCATCCTCCGGGTGTCTGAATTTTTTATAATCCCGCTCATGCAGAACAAGCGATGCGATATATTTTTCATTTGCTTCTGAAAATATGGCACTTTTCAATTCAGGCGTTGGTTCCACTGCCACACTTGCAATAAACGACGCAATATGCGGGTGCTTTTTTAAGTTTTCCACTTTCATAACGCTGGCTTCCCATACACGGTCAAAGAAATCCGTAGTTTCCTCCAATGCACTCGTGTTATAGGCTTGCTTCATTTGGGCAGCGCAGTAATCAAATAAATACTGGTAAAGTGTCTGCTTATTTCCAAAATACTGGAATATAGACGCCTTTGAGATACCTGCCGCTACCGCAATATCATTGATTGACGTTTTTTCATATCCATGTCTTGCGAAACAGGCAAGCGCCGCATTACGGATTGTTGCCTGTTTCTCCTGTGAAAGCGCTAAAAATTTTTCCATTACTATTCTGCTCCTTCAAATAACCGAATCGGTTATTTGTATACAGTGTAACATAAATAACCGAATCGGTCAAGACGTTTTGCGCTATTTTGAGAGGAGCGCACAAATGGCAAGCAGGGCAAGTGTAGCCACACTTGCTATTTTTGCATCCCGTGGGGGCTGCAAAAACGCTTGTTGGGGAGCCTCCCCAAACCCGGCACTTTGGGACAAGTTGTCCCGAAGTCTGTTGTCTGCGTCACCGTTGCTTATCGCTCCTGTTCCTTATTTTTGCGCTCGTCCGACAGGCCGAGCAGATGATCGATATTCGCCTTGACCGCCACGGCCTCCCGCATTTCCTGCTGGGCCGCCCGGTACTCGGCATAGAGGGCTTTTTTTCGCGCTGCAAGTTTGCGGCGTTTTTCTTTTAGCGCGTCCATCTTCGGGAGCTTTTCACCGTCCAGCAGCTCATTGAGTGCCGCCTTCGCTGCCCGGTAGTCGGCCAGCTCCGGGCCATGCTCGGCCAGATATTTCTTGCTGTACCGGGCCGCCTTGTACCCCTCGAACACAGGCCGGGACTTGGCGTACTGCACCACAGCCTCCATCAGCGCGGAGGTTTTGGCGAGGTCAGCCTCGGTCTGACGCAGTTCCCCGGCCAGCGCATGAAACCGCTGGGCCGTTCCGTCAGCTTGCGCAGCGAGCTGGTCATACTCGGTGAGCTGGTGCTCCTGCAAAAACATGAGGGCTGCTGCCATCTGTTTGAGGTTATACACCTTGGCCCACCGTTCATAGGCCGGGCCTTTGCCGGAGCGCAGACGCTCCTGTATATCCACAATGAGATTGACACGCCTGGGCGTGGGAGCCGCCGCATCGTGGATATGCGGGACGGGTCGTTTCCCGGCAATCACGGCTCGAATGTTCTCGGGATCGTAACCTTCCCCAAGGGTGGATGCCCGGAGCCGCGTTGCCCGTTCCTGTCCGGGAACAAGGAACGAGATCACACCGCCGCGCCCATGCTTGACCGCATACCCGGACTCCGCCATGAGCCGCAGAAAGTCGGCAAAATCGGCGGGGCCTTTTGCGAGAGCATCGTTGATGGCAAGGCGCAGCCTTTCTTTATAAGAGGGCTGGCGCTCGGCTCCCAGCCATGCCCCATAGTGAAGAAAGCGGCCCTTGCTATGTAGCTTGGGATTGAGGATCACGGACAGGTCATTTTCCAGACACACCCGATCCGAGAGCCGCCGCACAGCGCGGGCCGAGCCGATGAAATCCCGGAACTTCCGGGTACAATCCAGCGAAGTAGAATTGTAGTAAATATGGTTATGGATATGCTGGCGGTCTGTGTGGGTGGCAACGAAAAAGGCGTACTTGCCCTTCGTCCAGCGCATCGCCGTTTCGTAGCCGATGCGATTGGCCTCCTCCGGGGTAATCTCTCCGGGCTTGAACGCCTGCCGGATCTGATAGCACAGCACATCGGCATCCCGGCGCTGCTCCCGGCCCGTGACAGCCCGGTACTTTGCCTTGCTTAACAGGAACTCCGCATCGGCGGTCATGTGGTCGCAGGCATAGGAAGAAATCAACTCGCCACCCTGCGTCTTATCCGGGTTTTGTCCGTATTCAAACCGATCCTTCAGCGATTGCGCGATAGTTTCTCCCTTGCTGATTTTGTGCTTTTTGAGATAGGTCGTTGCCGTAGGCAGCCCTCCTTCCTGTAAGAAAAACGGCGGCTGTGTTCAGCCGCCGTCATGCTACCTTGGGACAAATTGTCCCGAAGTATCAGCCTGTGATGAAGCCCCGCAGAGCAAAGTTGAGATTGTGCAGCTTATCCACCAGCCACTCCGCGATGGCCGGGATGCCATAGGGAGAGATCAGAAACGCAAGGACAAGGAACACGATCCCGCCCAGCGTCTGGCCGCTGATGAACAGGGCCACGGCAAGCAGGGTCAGCACCACACAGGCCACAACGAAAACCGCAGTTGCCATACAGAACAGAAAAGACACCACGGCGGCCAGAACGGTGAGCACCACCACAAAGGGGGCGGCAAGGATTTTCAGAACGATCATAAGCGGCTACCTCCTGTAAAAGTTGATGGGTTTCCTCCTACCAATATTATAACTCCGCCCATATAAGCAAACAAGGATGTCGATGGCCGGGCTACTTTGGGACAAAATGTCCCAAGGATTATATCTCAATGATGCGAATTTCCTTTTCGTTTGCCTGTGCAAAACGAATGGTGTAAAAAGTGCCGCCCGTGGATCTCCCGTCATAAACGGCAATTACCCGATCCGAGGAAAGTACCATGTAGCGGTTGCGTTCATGGTAGCATTGGCGATTGGATTTTTCAGACTGAACATACACGCGATCACAACAAGCAAGCAATTCTTGAAACAAGGGAGATTTAGCATTGATACGGTTTCGATATGGGAGCGCGGCCTCCAACTGCAAACAGCTATTTTGTTTCTTTTCCGCTGCAACTATGGCGGCAAAAGTGAGATCAACACCATCGGCAAACCCGGAGATAAAACGGGTATATCCCGCTGCAATCGCAGCCAGCACTTCTTTCCGTAGTGCTTCTTCCACATACTGCTCCTTGCCGACTGGCACATCACGATGGCCTGTTACACAACAAGTTTTCTCTCCCATTATCCAAACCTCTTTTCTGAAATTGCCCCGCCTTGGTATGGGCAATATTGCCTATCACGCTTTAGGTCAATTATAGGCAATAATGTTTATATAAGCAAGCGTGAAAGGAGGTAGGCCGGATGATCTCATACGCCCCATTGTGGGAAACTATGAAGCGCAAAAATGCAACCACATACACTTTGCAGGTCAAAGGGGAGATCAGTAGCTCCACGGTGCGTAGGCTGAAAGCGAATGAATCCGTTTCTACCAACACGCTGGATGCCCTTTGCAGAATACTTGATTGTGAGCTTGACGACATAATCGCATATTTGCCCGATGAAACAGAATAATGCGGGGAGCAAGGTATAAACCTGTGCTCCCCGCGTTTTGTTATAGCTCCACCACCTCCGACAGCTTTTTAATCAGAACGGACAGCGGCCCCCACAGGTCTGCATAGTCCTTTTGCAGCGCAGCGATCTCCGAGGGGTAGATGCCGTAGGTATTGGCATGGATCGCCACTTGGTTGAGGTTGTTTGCACACCGCCGCTGCAAGGACACCAGCTCCCGCACATCCGCAAGATCAACATGGAGCACATACCCATTGAGGGCCATTTTCCGCATATATGCTCCCATATTTTGAATACCCGCCTCGGCCATGCGCTCATAGATCAGCTCCTGCTCCTCGGGCGTTACCATGACATTGAGATGGACGCAGCGACGGCGCTTTTTCGTCAACGCTCCTCGCGCTCCCTGCTGCGGCGTTTGGGCGGGATCTCCCGCACCTTATCCAGCGGCTTTTCCTCGGGCGGGAGCACCGGGGCCGGGCCGTTGTTCAGAATACCGTCGATCATATTATAGTTCTGCTCGGTGGTGAGTTCCGCGCTTTTCAGCGGGTCATACTTTTCGGGCATAGCGATCCTCCTATCTGTCGCCCCTGTCGGGGGTAGTCTTTTTCGGGGCAGCGCGGCCCCGGTCAGCCTCGGCCAGCTTTGCGGCCTCTTTCATCTGCTGGGCAATCGTGCGGGGCTTGACCTCCTGCACCTTATACATCCGCTTGTAGTCGGCGGCTCGATCCTTGAAATCCTTTTGAGCCGATGCCTCGTCTGCGTGGTAATGGCCCCAATAATAATCCCGCCGCCCGTTCTCTTCGGCAAACTGCCATGTGACAAAGGGAGCCGGGACTTTGGGGTTTCCATGCTCCGCGATGGCAAATCCCCGTTTGTTGTCAAAGAGAACGGACTCGCGGATCACATATCCGGCGTTTTTCTCCACGGTACACCTCCTTCAAAAAGTGGAAAGTATTTTGCGAAAACAGGGGTGGGGTATGAAATGATACACCCCACCCCACAAGCGGCCCCGAAAAGCCTTGATACAGGCGGTTTTTTCGGGCCTAATTTTCCACGGGTCAGCGCCTTGTTTTACGCATATAATCCCGCTTCTGTTTTCGCAGGGCAGTAGCGGAACAGGCCGCAGAGCAATACCGTGTCCGGCCATCCGGGAGGAAAGGTCGCCCACAGATCGGGCAGGGCCGCGTTTCCGGGACCGGGCCTTCGGCGGTCAGCGCCGCCTCCAGCACCGGATCATTGGGCAGAACGGCATCCCGGAAGTAGCGGCAGTAGGCTCCCGTCCAGCATTTCCCCAGCATATAACAGGGGCCGTCCAGCGGTAAGCACCCATACTCCCGATCATAGTTCGCACACAGGGAAAACACCAGCTTGCGGATCGCCCTCTTTTCCTCGCGGGTCAGTTCCCGGCTCATACCTCGTCCTCGTCCCAAGGGGGCGTATCGTCCTCGAGATCGTCAAAGGCATCCAGCTCGTCCCCGTAGTCCTCCTCAACCGCTTCTGTGGCCCGCTGCTGCTTGGGGCGGTAAACCTTGAAATACCAGCCAGCACCGCCGCCCACGGCGGCAATCGCCAAAATGAGCAGGATCGTACCCATATTGCCGTCTGTGTCCTCGGGCTGCTCCGGCTCGGGATCGTCCACAGGCTCGGTGTCCTCCACCGGCTCGGGCTCCACGCCCACGCACTCGGTCATGTTGGTGGCGCATACGGGGCAATCGGTGTTGATGGCCCCGGCCATGCACTTATCCGTACAGGCACAGGCGGGGACTTCCATCCCGGCGGCTTCCATAGCAGCCAGCAGATCGGCCTCGTCCACAATGCTGAAAAAGTATGTTTCGTACTGTTCGCCGTCCTCGTCCACGGGCTTATCGTAGTCAATGACGATATAGAATGTATTGCCGCCGCTGGTCTGGACGGTGATAAACTGCTTGTTGGTGTGCTCGTCATAGAGCAGATCGCGGGTGACAAGGTTGCCCTCGTCAGAAAAGCCTACCCCCGGCTCGGTGGTGGGGGTAGGCTCCTCCAGCCCTTCCCACTGGTCGGTAGGCTCGATGTACTCGTCACCGCCCCCGGCATGGGCCGTCACGGTAAAGCCGCACATGAACACGGCCACGCAGAGCGTCAGTAAAAGAACACGCAGCTTTTTCATTCCGCAGCCACCTCCTCGGACTTCGGGACATTTTGTCCCAAGGTTTTCCCGGCCCGGAGCTGCTGGAGCACCAGCGGCAGCTCCGCGAGAGGGATGCTCATGCCGCGCACGATGTCCACGATCTCGCTGTTTTCAGCCTCCACCTTGCGCTGTTCCAGTTCTTTCAGTTTGGTCTGCTGTTCCGCGATTTTGGCCTTGACCTTTTCGATCTCGGCTTCGATTTTCGCGCTTTTCGTAGTTGCCATAGATAACCTCCTTCACGATAACCGCCCGTAGGCGTAGAAATGAGACTGCCAGTAGCTTGTGTTGAGATTGGCATACCCGATGGGATCGCCACAATGGAGCATCCAGCCATCGCCCACATAGATACCCACATGGGAAACGCCGGGGGTATCATAAGTCCCGGTGAAGAACACCAGATCGCCGGGGCGGGGTGAGCTGGTGCGGCGGCTGATGTTATACAGCCCCTGCGCCCCCAACCGCCCAAAGTCCCAGCCGCATTGATTGTAGACATAGGACACGAAGCCGGAGCAATCAAAGGATGTGCTGGGCTTGTACCCACCCCATACATAGGGATAGCCGATATATTTCTCGGCCTCCTCCAAAATGGCGGCAAAGGTTTCGTCGGCCAAATACGCCTCCGGGATCTCATGCTCCACGGGATCGGCGGTGTACTTTGCCACATAGGGGGACGATGGAAACAGGTCTGGACGGTTGCCCAGCGCCGACATATACAGGGCGTACCGGGAGAGCTGATCCTCGCCCATAATGTAGATGGGCAGATGGGACAGGTTGAAGTTTTCCAGCGTCACGGTGCAAATGTAGTAATCGTAATAGACCCGGTATGTGTCGGTATGGGTGTTGCCCTCTTCGTCCGTCCATGTGTCCGTTTCGAGGTAGTAGCGGCGCTCCGTCACCACCGTTTCCGTCAGAATGTACTGCTTTTCAAAGAGCATTTGCAGCGTTCCCTGTACCTCGTCCACCGTCCACGCCCCTTCGTGTATGGCGCTGATAATAGACAGCAGCACATAGGGATCGTGTTCAATGTCATCCAGCTCAAAGTGGTATTCGTCATAATCGTGAGTGCTTTCGTAGCTGTCCAGATAGTCTTGCAGCTCGGCCTCCAGCCCGCAGTAGGCGGCCTCGGCCCCGCGCAGATCGGCATCCTCGGCGGCATAGGTGGACGCGCCGATGGCCCCCACCACGCCGTTGCCAATCGTCACCGCAGAGGACATACACGACTGCATGAGCACCAGCAGCAGAAAACAGGCAAGGAACAGCAACACCCCCACAGGATGCCGCTTGACAAAGGCCACGGCCCGGGCCGCCAGCTTTTCCGTTGTGACCGCCGTTTTCTCTGCGGCCTTGGCCGTCTGCTTTGCAGCCTCCCGCGCTTGCTTTGCGTATTGCCGCTTGATTTTCTGCTTTTGGATATACCGGGACACCGCGCCGCCCTTTTGCATTTCCGGGTGGGCCTCCACCGTGGCCCGGTACTGATAATCCGCCGTAGCCTTGATGTGCCTGGACTCGGCCTTTTGCACCGCTTTGGCCGGGTGCTCCCGGATTTGCTTTTTTACATACCGGGATGTGGAGCGCAGGGCGGCCTCACCGACCAGCTCGGATCGGTGGGCGCTTTCGGTGCCGACATTCTCATGCTCTACCTCATATAGCTTGCCATGCACATACCCATGAACGGTTGCACCCGCCGCCCGGCCCGCCTTTTTCACGGGGCCGGACTTTTTCGGCGGTTTCTGCTTTGCCAGCTTTTTCTTGGCCTTATCCAGTTGTTCGCCGCGCTTTTCCATACGCAGCTTGGACTCGGCGGTTTGCTCCTGCTGGCTTTTGGCTCTAAACTTGCTTTTGGGGGACTTTGGGACTTTTTGTCCCGAAGTGGCCCCGCCCTTATTCGTCCTTTCGCTCATGGGCCATATCCTCCGGGCGGGTGGTCAGCAGATTGTAAATCTCACCCTTGGGGAAACGATCCACAAACGGGATGGTCACGGAGCCGTAGAACAGCAAACCCTCGCCGGAATTGCTATGGGTGATATAGGAGAGCTGATGCTCGGAAATGCCGAGCTGCTTTGCGAGGATCGCCCGGTCACTTTGGGCCTGTGACAGCAGGATCATAAAGTCGGTGTTATCCAGAATGGCCTCGATTTCCCGGCTTGCCAGCAAGTCCTTCACATTCTGCGTCAGCGCCGAGGGGACGCAGCCCTTTTTACGGAGCATCTTCCACACGGCCACAAAGTAGCTGGCCGTCAGCGGATCGCGGAGCAGAATATGGAACTCATCAAAGTAGCACCAAGTAGCAAGGCCCTCGGCATGGTTGGTGTTGACAGCCGATGTGACAAACTCGTTTGTAATGTGCATGGCGATCTTGCGGAGGTTTTCGCCCATGCCTTTCAGAACGATGCACACCACACGGGCATCCGTCTGGACATTGGTGGGGTGGTTGAACAGGTTGAGGGAGCCTGTGCAGTAGAGCTCCAGCGCCGTTGCCACACGCCGGGCCTCCGGCTCCGGCTGTTTCAGCAGTTCCTCATACAAGTCCTGCAGCAGCGGCATATCCCCGCTACCGATCCCCAGCGCCAGCTCCCGGTAGACCAGCCGCACACAGCGGTCAATGACCGTCTTTTCGATGGGCTGCAAGCCCTCCTTGCCGCCCACGATCAACTCGCACAGGGACAACAGGAAGTCGGCCTTCATGGACAGGGGGCTGTCCTCGTCATTGGTGGATAGCTGGATGTCCATAGGATTGATATGGTTGGGGCTGTCCGGGGCGATCTCGATGACCTGTCCACCCAGCCGCCTCACCAGCGGGGCATATTCGCCCATCGGGTCTACCACCACGATCCTGTCGCTGGTGGCAAGGAACACATTGATCAACTCTCTTTTTGCCGCAAAGGACTTGCCCGATCCCGTGGAGCCGAGGTACATTCCGTTGGCCGATTTCAGCTTTTTGCGGTCAGCCATGATGACATTATGGGAAAGGGCGTTCATGCCGTAGTACAGGGCCTGTCCGTCCATACGCAGCTCACGGGTCATAAAGGGAATAAAGATCGCCGTGGAGCTGGTTGTCATACCGCGCTGGATCTCAATGCCGTTGTACCCCAGCACCAGCGAGGACAGGAAACCCTGCTCCTGCTGCCAGTCCAGTCTTTTCAGAGCGCAGTTGTATTTCTGCGCGATGCCGGACACGGTAAATACATCGTTTTCCAAACGCTGGCGGCTGGGCGCAAGGTTGATGACGGTAAAGGTCAAAAGGAACATTCGCTCGTTGCGGGATTGCAGATCGGCCAGCAGCTCTGCCGCATCCTTGGAAAAGGTAATGAGGTCGGGGGGCAAAATCTCCATATCGTACCCGGCCCGGACAGCCTTTTTCTGTTCCTCGGCCTTCATGCGTCCAATATCGGAGATTTTACCCTTGATGGTTTTAATGGCCTTGAGCTGATCCACCGTCTGAACATGGAGCGTCACCGTCAGCTCGGCATCCAGCTCCAAGATTTCAGCCAGCAGCTTATCCGACATTTCCGACGCCAAAATCTGCAAGTAGGACGCAGCTCCCCAAGACTGGCCCACCCGGAATGTACGGCTCTGCCGGAAGTCGAAGCTGTCCGGGGCAATAAAGTCTTTCGTACCCATGCCAGTTCTGGGAATATCCTTCCACGCAAATCGGAAAGGCTCCCGACTGCCGGGGTGGAGCTGCCCATGCAAGGCGGCCAGCCGATCCCGGCCATCGAGGGGCCGGGACTGTACCCCCAGCCGCTTGAAGTTGCCCATCACATCGGCCTCTACACGATCCAGACGGGGCCGGGCCTCGGCCACGCTGCCAGCGGGCAGACCAAAGGTGATGTATTTGGAGCGTTCAATGCCGTTGTTGCTTTTGGCAATCTGGCCTTTGAGCATATCCACGAACTCGCCCCGGATGCTGTTGAACGCATCCTGCTGGGCCGGGATATTCACCTTGTAACGGTGGGTAGACCGGGAACGCCGATTGACGAAAGAAAGCTGGAACGGCAAGGAACTGTCAAAGTAATTGAGGAATGAGCTCCAGCCGCCAAAGATAGCAGTCTGATCCTCGGTGGACGCAACGGCATAATTGATGTCCTCATATTCCACCGTTTTCGTGTAAAGCCCGCCGGGGAGCTGACAGATGCCGTCCGGGTGCATCGCCACATAGGGGATCGTCTGCTGGGCAGACACCACGGCCCGGCGCTTACTTGCCTTTGGCTTGCTTTTACTTTTTGTTTTCTGCAATAGGCTCCTCCTTTCCTGTGAATGACGCATAGATGTTCTGCGTCTTGTAGGGCCTCACACCGGGCCGCAGAAACCGGGTGTTGAGGATGTTTCGCAGCACCTTTTCAAAGGGCAGCCCGTCTTTTTCATACATGGCCATCATAAAGGCCGGGAGCATGATCACCAGCATGACGAACAGCGCCCCGGTGTTGCCGATGGCACCACGGGAGAGCAGATAGGCCGGGACGCCCACCGCCGCGCCGATGCCGAAACAGACAAGCTGGCGTTTGGTGAGGTTAAAGGCGATTTTCGTTTTGATTTTGGATAGGTCGTTGGGGACATTTACATAGGGCATCCGTCACACTCCTTCCTTGGGACAAATTGTCCCGAAGTCCCGGATTGTCGGCTCCACCTCGTTGCCCCATACATCCCAGCCGGGCGGGGTCTGACGGGCGAACAGCTCCACACGGGGCAGATCGCCCATGAGGGAAATAATTTTGTCCCTCGTTTCGTCCGGCTTTTTGCTATGGGCCTCGATGGGAGAAATGATAAACTGGTGGACATCGGCGGCCTGCCGTTTGGGGTGGCCCCGTGTGGCAAGCAGACAGATCTCCGCGTTGCCCCGCGTCCAGAAACCCAGCCCATAAAACCAGCTATCGGCCTTCTTGTTCTTTTTCAGCCACACAAAGGCCACGGATTTATAGTTGAAGCCCCACGCCTTAATGAGCCGCAGGGCCTCCGGGAGCTGCGGGAATGTTGCCCACATGAAAAGTGCGCTGTCCGGGGCCGCAATCTCGGCCACAGGCAGCGCACATAACTCGTCTATGCTCATGGTGGGGTAATGGTTTTCAGCCGCCCCCTGTACCTTGCTCCGCTGGTACTGCCAAGGGGGATCGGCATAGATGATGGAATATCCTCCGATATTGTCACACTCCTTTCCCGCCCCCGGCCACGGCCAGCCGCGCCTGTTCAATGCGTTCCACGGCGGGGCCGTAGAACACGGGGGCATTTTCAAAGCAGATGAAGCGGCGGCCTGTGTTCAGCGCGGCAACGGCAGTTGTGCCGGAGCCGGCGCAGATGTCAGCCACCACCTCGCCCTCGTTGGTATAGGTCTGAATGAGGTACTCGCACAGCTCCACAGGCTTTTGTGTGGGGTGGATCGTGTGCGACACCGTAGGCACAAAAAGGACGTTGCTGGGATAGCGTCGCCCATCGCTGGACTCGGTGCCGACCCGTTCAAACTTGCCATAGTTGGGACTGCTCCCGCTTCGGGCATGGGTTTTGCGGTACGGCTCCCCATAGGTGAACTGCGGATTATATACCGGGGGCTTTTGGTAGAACACCAAAATGTTCTCGGACTTTTTCAGCGGGGCGCGGTTGGCATTGAGAAAGCCTGTTCCGCGCTCTTTGTACCATATCCACTCATAGCGGAGCATGGCAAGGTTGGATGCCCCCAGCACCTTATCATAGGGGCATTGGGAAAACAGCAGCACCGCGCCGTCCGGCTTGACCGCCCAGCGCACCGCCTCCCAAAACTCGATCAGCGGCAGCGGCACATCCCAATAGTTCCGGGTCGTGCCGTATGGGGGATCGGTCAAAAGCATATCCACCGAATGACGGGGCAAGGAGCGCAAGCCCTCGATCCCGTCCATAAGGAACAGGCCGCTGGGCTCCAACACCCGGCCATCCGGGGCCTTTGGGACTCGTCGGCACAAACTCCGCTCTGCTACTTCGGGACAATTTGTCCCGAAATCCGCCCGCTCCGTTGCGCCTCCTCTCCCCACAAAGTCTGCCGACTTTGCGGGGTACCCCTTGTTTTCCAAAGTGGTTTTGTTCATGGCGTTGTCCTTTCTTAATGCGCGCCGAATATGCTCTTTGCCACCGAGCCAGTTTTGAACAGGGTGAAGCACAGCAGCACCGTATAGCCGATGCAGCTCCAGATCGCCCCGATGGGATCGCCGCTTGTGGCAATACCCTGTACCAGCACCGCATAGATGGCCACGCACACAAGGATCAGCAGACCTTGGAAACCGACAGCAAACAGGGACTTGATATAGTTCTGGCCCATACTGCCAATTTCACGGTTGGAGAGCGTAGCCACGGGTATGGGGGCCAAGCTGGTGAGCAGATATATTTCAATCATGCGCCCATAGACGATGACGAAAATAATAATGTTCAGCGCAAGCATGGTAATGTGAATGAGGAACGACTGGAGCCACAGACCCAGCAGGGGGCCGACTTCCATCGCCTCCAAGGTAGCCTCCAGATTATCCAGCATGGACGCGCTGATGTCGGTGGAGCCGCGCACCAGCCCTGCGGCGTTGGCAATCACGCTCTGGGACATATCAAATACCGCCATGACGATATTGAATGTATTGGAGAGAATGAGAATAGCCGCCGCCGTTTTGAAAATCCACTTGAAGAAAATCCAGTAGTCCAGATCGTGTAGGTTGTTCTTTTCGATAATGAGCTGGATCAGCTCATAGGTGGCAACAAAGGTTAAAATCAGACCGGCAATCGGCAGTATCACCGTTTCAGAAAGCTGCCGTATGAGGGAAAAGACCCCGGCGTTCCAAGCCGCCGGGGTCGTCCCTACTTGCACCGCAATCTCTCCGACACGGGTATTGACCGTATCAAAAAGGCCCGTGAGGTTGCCCATGATACCCTCAATCAGCAGCCCTTTTATCCAGTCTGTAAGCCAGTCGGTGAGAAATCCCATAAGCTAAACCCTTAAAACAGGGAGGACAGCAGGGGGATCAGAGTGGTGCCGAGCACGATGATGCCGCCGCCAGCCATGAGCTGCTTCATACCCTGGCTCTTCGCGCCGGGGTTATCGGAGCCGTAGCCCTCCAGCAGGTTGACAACGCCCCACACGCCAAGGCCAGCGCCGAGGGCAATAACGAGGGTCTGCAAAGTGTTGATGGCAGAAGCGAAAAACTGCATATATTACTCCTTTTCTCCGGGCTATACCCGGCCATGAAAAAAGCCGCCCCGTGTAGGGCGGCAGCGTCCGTACCTCGGGACTCGTCGGCACAAACTTCGCTTTGCTACTTTGGGACAAAATGTCCCAAACTCCGCACGCTCCGTTGCGCCTCCTCTTCCCACAAAATCGCTGATTTTGCGGGAACCCTAAAAGCCCAAGGTTTTATACAAAAGCGTCTGGATCGTCGAGGTCGTCATAGTTGAGGATGTCCTCGTCCTCTTCTGTGAGCGCCTCGGCGGGCACATCCACTTCGTACACCTCACAAGCCTCGTTGGGGCCGGGCCGCCTGCGGCGGTTTATCAGCCTGTCGAGGTTAAAGGCGTTTTTCTTGTCGGCCTCAGCCGTAAACTTGTAGTTGGGGTGTTGCTTCAGATCGTATTTGCGGGAATAGAACGGGGGCAGGCCCCGGAGCTGCAAGATGCACCGATCACCGGGCATTGTGGCAAGCTCGCTGGGGGTCATCAGCTCCCGGCCCAGCCGCTGGATGTTTTGGCTGTAACTTTCGGACTGGCCCCGTGTGCGGCCATCCGTCTGCATGGAGATCGTGGACTTGCCCAGCCAGTTTTCCGATATTTCCTTGATAGTGCTGGCCTCGCGGCCACCGAGGAATATCACGCTGTCCATGTTGCCGAGGATCGTTTCCGCATTTTTATCGTAAATGGCCTTGCATTGAGCAAGCTGCTGATAGAGCAGTACAAGGCTCACCTCGCGGGAACGAATGACGGCCACCAGCTTTTCCAGCCCCGGCACTTGGCCCGTATTGGCCGCCTCGTCCCACAGGACGCGCACATGATGGGGCAAGCGTCCCCCATGCACATTGTCGGCCCGTTCACACAGGAGATTGAACATCTGCGAAAAAGCCAGCGCGACCAAAAAATTGTAGGTGCTGTCCGTATCGCTGATACAGAAAAATGTTGCTGTCCGTCTGTCACCCATACGGTCAAGTTCCAATTCATCGTAGCTCATAATCTCCCGAAGCTGGGGGATGTCAAAAGGAGCCAGACGAGCGCCGCAGGAAATCAAAATGCTTTTGGCCGTCTTGCCGCTGCTTAACTTGTACTTTTTGTACTGCTTCACAGCAAAGCAATCCGGCTTTCGCTTTTCCAACCCGGCAAACATATAGTCCACCGCGTTCATAAAGTCCTCGTCATCCTCCTTGACCTCCATGCCGGAAATCATATCCACCAGCGTATTCATATTGCGATCTTCCTCCGCACCCTCGAAAATGATATAGCCCAGCAGGGCGCAGTATAGGAGCGTTTCAGCCTTCGTCCAGAACGGATCGCCTTCTTTGCCCTCACCCTTGGTGTTGGAGATAAGGGCATTGACGAACTTTAGGATGTCGGACTCGTTCTTGATATACGCCAGCGGGTTATAGTGCATGGACTTGGAGAAGTCGATGCTGTTGAATACCTTGATTTTGTACCCCCGCTTTTGGAGAAAGCTGCCCACTTGGGACAGGACGCCGCCCTTTGGGTCTACCACCACGAAAGAGGAATGGGCCTGTAAAAGCTGGGGTGTAAGCCAAAAGCGGGTTTTGCCCGAGCCGGACGATCCGATGACACAGGTATTGAGGTTTCGGGCGTTGGCCGGGATCTTGGGCCGGGTGTTCATGGTGAGAAACTCCGTTCCGGTCAGAATGACATTGTTTTCAAACTTGGGATCGACAAAGGGCTTGATGTCCTTTTCGTTGCCCCACCGGGCCGAGCCGTACTCTTCGTCACGCCGGAACTTCTTGGCTTTTTTGCTTTTCATGTGGATGAACAGACGGAATGCCACGGCTCCCACGATACCCACCAGCCAGTCAACAGGGTTTAGCCCCGGTGCGAAATCGGCAAAGGCTGGGCCGATGGTCTGGCCGATCCCCATTACTTTTGTTAGGAAATCCGCGCCAGCGGTCAGACGATAGGCCGTACTCAATTTGAGGAATGCCCAGCCGATGAACACATACGGGATATTGGGAATGAGGAATTTTCGGAGCTTATCTGTTTTCATGCACCGCCTCCTTCACGCGCTCCCGCTGTTTGGGCTTTTCACGGGTAAGCTGATCTCCGGCCCGCTTGATCTGATCCCGGATGGGGATACGCCTGGACTTGGACTTGTTCAGCACCTTTTTGGAATACTCCGAGAAACAGGCGGTCATGGCATCAGCCTGTCCCGCCTTGAAAAACAACAGGTATTTGTCCGGGCCTGTCTTGTAAAAGGCATAGTCCACATTCCATTTCCGGGCCACCCGGTCAAAACTTTTGGTATCGCCGGACAGCTCCAGACTGTTGGTAGACACGCCATGCCGCATAAGCTGCTTGACCGTCTGTTTGCCGTGAGGGATCTGCCGGGCGCGGTGTTCTTTGGCAATTTTGCGTCCCACAGCGGCCACCACATAGGCAAGGCTACGCGCCGTCAGCTTACTGGCCCGGACGGAAACTGCAACAGTACGCCGGGAAATATCTTCTTCTATCAGCTATGCCGCCTCCTTTCTCACCTCGGGACAAGTTGTCCCAAGGTGTGTTATCGTTCCGTATGGCCCAGCGTGGGCCGTTTCCGTTCACCCTCCAGCGAGGAACGGTCTATAATTTCCTTGAAAGCAGACATCTGCTCCCGGATAGACAGCTTGGGCATGGAGAAAACACGGTGCTCGTCTGGAATGTCATCCCGGCCTGTGTAATGCTCAATGAAGCTGCTGCGGTTGTCGGCCACATATCCACCGGGGGCATAGTGGCCGCTTTCGTTGATCCGCACATCCCGTCCGTATGCCTCATAGTCGATATAATCAATGAGGTGTTCCGGGACTTCCACACCGCCGAACTCCAGCACATACATACGGCCCAATTCCTCGTCACTACGGACACCGGAATAGAACTCAAAGCAATCCAGATTTTGTGTGAGGTTGATTAAGTCCTTGACGCTGCCTGTGTATTCGCCAGCGTCTATGACCGCCTCAAACTTTTCAATATCGCTCTGATCCATTTCCGATAGCAGCGCGGCCAGATAGTTGAGCTCGTCAATGCTTTCATATTCGCCCAAGTGTTCATGCAGCCCCAGCACATCGCCGTCAAAGCTGGTAATGAAAATCTCCTCATACCGTATGCCGTCTACGCCGATGCGCTTTAAGAGGGACTGCACCTCCTCCGCCGTGGTGGGGAATTTCAGCGTTTCGCCCACAAGCTGCCCCTCGGCATATTTGCCGAGGTTGGTAATGTAGGCTTCCAGCAGGGCCGCCATATCAGCGGCGGCCCTGTCCCTTGACCGTCAAGATGCCCTCCAGCGTGGTTGCCGTGATACCCAGCCGCTGGGCAACGGCAATATCATTCTTCATGGCCTCGGTGACGGTATGGCCGCATACCACCAGCACATGAGCGCGTTTGAGCAGATTACGGGCCATGTCGATCCCGCTTTTGTGCTCCTCGGGAATGGCATCATTGAGGAACAGGGGATGGAACAGCGTGGGGCAAATGGGCGAAAAGCCCGCCTCATACACGCTGCGGCAATACTGCGCTGCCTGTTTTGCATTTTCGGCATCGCTGCCGCACCACGCAGCGGTGATATATGCGAGGGGTCGTTTCATTGTTAAAACCTCCATTCAATGAAAAAACCTCGGGACAAATTGTCTCGAGGTTACAGGCTCTTATCCGTTTTCTTTTCGGGCTTGCCCAGCTCGGGGGGCTGCTTGGCCTTCCAGTCATCCAGCAGGGCCATGATCTGATCCTTCATCTGACGGGGAGACTTGTCCTTGCCGAAATACTTTTCCAGTTCCGCGCTATTGATAATCACCTTATCAACCTCCTTCTTTTCTTCCATCAAAATGCCGTCGATCACATCGCCGTTCAGCTTGCCCTCTTGATCCATTTTTCGGAGCCGCTGGGCTTGGGACAGGGACGGAGAGGACTGCTGGCCCTCAATGGACACGGCGATATACTTCTGATGCTTGGGCCGGATAAAGGAAATCTCCACGGCGGGTGTAAATGCCAGCTTTTTCTCGTCCAGCATTTTCTGCAAATCCGGCACCAGCTCGGTCAAGCGGATATACCGCTGCACCTGTTTGTAGTTCATGCCGTTTCGATCACCTACGATCTGCGTGGAGCGTTTACCCGCCTCCTGTGCGTCCTCACCGGGACGAGCGCCTTGGTGCTTGATGGCCTCTACCTGCATTTTCAAAGACTGTGCCTTTTCCGTGGGCAAAATCTTTTCGCGGTGGCGCAGGTTGTCATCCGTCATAGCGAGGATGGCCTCGTCATCGGTCATGTTACGGACGATACAGGGCATATTCACAAATCCGGCCAGTTCACTTGCCCTCTGGCGGCGGTGGCCCGCGATGATCTCATACCCGCCGTCCTCAGTGGGACGCACCAACGCGGGCTGGTTTACACCGCTTGCTCGGACAGACTCCACAAGGCCCTGCATCTCGGCATCGTCACGGACACCAAAGGGATGATTTTTGAACGGGCGCAGCTCGGACAGATTGAGGTAGACAATTTCCTCTTTTTCTGCGCGGGTAGCGTCACGGGGCGCGGCGGGCTGTTCCGGCGCGGCAGGGGTGGGAGCCTCCTGCAGATTGGGCGCGGCATTTTCCGGGGCGGCCTTACTTTGGGACATTTTGTCTCGCGTGGGCGACTTGGCCTTGTCGGGGGCCGCCTTGTCAGCCTTTGCCGGGCGGCCCTTGCTGGCCTTGGCCGCTGCTTTGTCCTTCGGCTCCGTGGTTTTCTGTTTGGGAGTTTTCTGTTTCGGGGCCTTGTCCTTTTCGGCCTCCTCACGGGCGGCGGCAAAATCCACCACCTTGCCAGAGGGAGCCGGGGCGGGATCGCCCTTGTCCGGGGTATCCGTCTGCTTGACCTCCTTGTCGGGCTTGGGCGGCTCGGGAGCCGCAGGGCCGGGAGCCTCCGGGGTGGTAGGCTCGGCCTTTTCCGTGGGAGCCGCCTTTTCAGCCGGGGTGGGATCGGCCACAACAGGCTCGACCTTTTCGGGAGCAGGCTGTTCCGGCGCGGGGGCCGTTTCAGTCTTTTCTACCTCGGGGCCGATATTCTTTTTATCGTCTGCCAATGTCAAACCTCCTTTGTCTTGAAATGAAAAAAGCCAGCCCGATGGCTGGCAGCAGATAAGGGACTCCTCCTTTCAAGTTGTGGTGTATGAAAACGCCGCCCATAGTCTCACTCGGGCGGCGTAATGCTCAATATGAAATTGTTTTAGAATAAATACCTTGCTTGACAACTCGGATTTAATTTTAGATTAGATTTTTTCGCGGTGGCCTTCGTTCCACATTTTTTCATCGACATCGGCCATCATCAGCTTTAACAGGATGTCCGACATACTTTCACCGTTTTTATCATAACGGGGCTCCACGATAAAAACGCGATTGCCGATCTCATATCTTTGCGGCTCACCAGCTATATATTCTTTCTCCATACTCAACACCCCCTTTCGCTATGGAACAAGGAAATTATACCATGCGAAAAGGGAATTGCGGTATCGAGCTTGTTTTCAAATTTAGTATTGATATGCGGTCTGGCCCCAGCTATAATGAATTTCAAGAAAAACGCCGATGGTTTTGCGGCTTTTGGTGGGGTGTCCCGCGTATTGAACGCTCTATTGGCCCGATTTAGAGGGGTATGTAACCGATCTAACCGGGAGCGCGTTTGAATGGCATTCAAAAGGTCGTCGGTTCGATCCCGATTGTCTCCACCAGATTATAAAAAGCACCTGCTTTTGCAGGTGCTTTTTTTGTTTTTCTAACCTATTTACTTGGGAGCAGGTAAGCTGCTGGATCTGCAGATACACCGTCTTCCTGAATCTCAAAATGTAAATGTGCCAAAGGAGCAGTATTGGTTGTTTCAACGTTTCCTATTGTCTGTCCTGCTTTTACTGTATCTCCTTTTTTTACCTCAAGATTTCCTAAATTTCCATACAAGGTGGTAACTCCATCTCCATGATCTATAATCACATAGTTCCCATTTCCGCTTTCTGCCTGGACTAAATTGAGGTTAAGTACATCTGCATCTGGAGTGGCAGTATCATATGAACTAACACAAATTACCTTTCCATCTCCAGCAGCAACTACCGGCTTTCCGTTCGTATCCTTTCCTACAATATCTGTACCCATGTGGAAAGTAACACCGCCTATTCCTCCCTCCGTTTCAAACTCCATACCGAAAGGAAGTGCAATCAGATAGCAATCAGGAACCGGCCATCTCATCTGACCTTCTTCCAGTTTTACATTCTTTTTACTCTGGAAAACGCTTCCCTGGGTATACTGCTTGAGAATACCTTCCTGGAAATCACTAAATTTCTGATTCATTTGCTCATGATATTTTTCCGGGTCCTGCTGATAAAGTTTTTCCAAATCTTCGATGTTAACAGCTGCTCCTTTCGAAACCAAACTTTCCGAAACCGAGCTGCTTTCTCTTTGCTGTACAGCATCCTTAAGGGTAGCCGATGTTCCTGTTTTTGCAGCGGAAACATCCACAAAACCGACCATGCTCATTCCCGCAATTACAACAGCCATTGCAGTGAGCAAAATTCCTTTTCTTTTCTTTCTAATATCCATAATTGTCTCGAACCTCCTGATAATCTGTTTCTTCTGTTCGAAAAATCCCGTTGTCAGCGGCAGATATTTTTCTTTTTCTCCCTGTAAAAAAGACAGAATAACTGTTCCATATTCTCCCCTTGCCTGCATTCCGCTTCCCCTTAATACTGCATCATCACAGGCTTTTTCGATGTCCGCAGATGCCCTTTTTCCCATAATCCACACCAGAGGATGAAACCAATGAACGCTCTGCGCAAGCAAAATCAATAACTTAAGCCATAAATCTTTTCGGCGATAATGGCTCAATTCATGGCGCAGCACATAGGAAAGACTCATCTCGTCCAGTTTTCTCTCCGGAAGCAGAATCATTGGGTGCCAAAATCCCATCAGCATTGGAGTGGACAAAATAGAACATTGGTACAAACTGATTTCTCTCTTTATTCCACATTCTTCTTTACAATGGTTAAAAACTTCCATTGTCCGTTCATCCTGCACTTGGATGCTCCACCGCAGGATTTTTCTTCTGGTCTTTTGATAAAGAACAGCATGTGCCAACAGAGAAAGACCTGCTCCTCCTAACCAAGTCCAGGACAAAATCTCCATAAATGGGATTTCCTTTCTCTGCACCTGTATTTCTCCATGGATTTTTGTCACTTCCGGAGTAGAGGTTATTTCCACAACTGGTTCTGGCATTTCCTCCTGCTCCAGAGAAATCTGATAGGACGGAACCGGTATCGAAATCTGTGGTTGCTCACCTGGGATAGTCGGAAGCAGTAATCTTACCGCCACAATCGCCCAGAGGAAGCAGCTCACCTTAGGTTGGAAATATTTTTGCAGCAAAGGGGAAAACAGCAGAATCGGCACCAGAAGCAGGGTAACAGAAAATGACGTTCCCAACACAGCGCAGAATACAGATTCCAACATGTTACTCCTTTCCCTTTTCCAAAAGGGCTTTGATTTTCTGAATATCATCCTCACTTAAGGCATCATTCTCAATCAAAGCGGCAAACAGCTTGCTTCCCGAATTCTGGTACATCTTTTCCAGAAAGGAAGAGGTTTCTTTTTCCCGATATTCGTCCAGCGACACAAGTGGTGTGTAATGATTGAGACGCCCAATCTTTTCGCATTGAACAAATCCTTTTCCTTCCAGACGATTGAGCGCATTTTGCACCAGCTGCACACTTTTCTTTTCCTTTAAATGCTGCATGATATCACTGGTACTGACCTTTTCTTTTCCATCCCAGATAATCAGCATCACCTCAAGCTCTGAATCCGGCAGGCGTTTCCATCGTTCCATTTTACATCCTCCTTTTTATTCCTTACATGCAAGATATTGTTATACAATCAATTGGTTGTATAACAATCATATCGTGTATTCCTTCATTTGTCAAGAATTTCTTTTTTTATTTTCTAACTTCAGAATTAAATCAGGATGAAAAAATTAATATTATTTCATTTATAATGTCAAAATATAATATTTATGCAAAATTATGCTTATTTTTTGCATTTTATAACGTCAAAATTAATAATATAAAGCAAAAAAATTTCATATTCATCAACAAAGTTTATAGCTAATACCTAAAAATATAACGATATTATTTGGTTATATTATAGAATATCCGCATTTTTACTTTAACTTGTTGAAAAATCGTATATTGCGCTGTATAATATGAATTGTTAACAAATAATGAAAAGTGACTATGCGCTTTTCATTTTGAGGAAAATCCTCAAAACCAAATTTAACAAGGGGTGTTGTTATGTTAAGCTTACTTGGCGTAGTTGTTGTTATCATTGGTTTCGCACTGAAACTGGAACCTATCGCCATCATCGTTGTATCTGCCATTGTAACCGCTGTATGCGGCGGAATCAATGTGGTAGATCTGCTGACCTCGGTTGGTACAACCTTTGTAGCAAACCGTAACCAGTTGATCACCATCATTTTGATGATTCTCACCGGTACACTGGAAAAAAATGGTCTGAAAGAAGCCGGAGCTGCTCTGATCAGAAAAGCAAAAGGCTTAACAACCGGTATGTTAATCGCAATTTGGGGTGTTCTGGATGAAATCTTCATCATCTTCAAAATCCCGATTGGCGGTATTCCATCTTATGTTCGTCCTATCCTGATGCCTATGACCCTTGGTATCATTGAATCTAAAGGCTATGAAGTTGCTCCAGAACATGAAGAAACGATCAAAGCTCTCTACGGTAAAGACTACAACGTATCCAACTTCTTTGGTCAGTGTCTGTTTGCTGCAAACTCTTCCGTTCTGCTGATCCAGTCCACTCTGGCAAGCATCGGCTATGAAGTTGACGTAATGCAGATTGTTGCTGTTCAGATTCCAGTTGCTCTGTTTGCAATGCTTGTCAACGCAACTCAGACTCTCATCGTTGATGGACGTATGGTTAAGAAATACTATCCTGATATGAAGAAAAAGGCAGCATAGCAGAAGGAGGAATTTTTCATGTTAACTTACTTTTTAAGTCCGGAGTACACTATCTCCGATAAACTGGTACAGATCATGTACCTTCTTTCCGGTTTCTTCTGCATGTACTGTGGTGTGCGTGCATGGATTGTAAAAGCAAACAAGCACTTCCTGCCAACCGGTTTGTTCTGGTTCACTCTGGGCATCGTTGTTGCATTTGGTCAGTGGTTGCCTCCGCTTGCAAGCGGTATTCTGGTTGCTATCACCTGTATTCCTGCTGCACTTGGTATGGTTAAACGCGGCAATCTGCAGTCCCCAACCAAAGAAGAACAGCAGAAGAACTACAATAAGATCGGTATGAAGATCTTTATCCCTGCATTTGGTGCCGGTGTTTTCTCCATCCTGATTTCCCTGTTCCTGCCTGGCTGGAGCTCGTTGCTTGGTTCTCTGTTTGCAACCATCGTCGGCGTTATCCTGCTGGTAATCTGGAACCGTGAAAACAAAGCTATGACCTTCCTGGAAGAAGGTCGCCGCTTCCTGGATATGACAAGCGCTGTTTACATCATGCCTCTGCTGCTTTCCTGTCTGGGTACAATCTTTACAAACGCTGGTGTTGGTGATGCATTTGCTACTATCTTCGGTAAAATCATCCCACAGGGCAACGTTTATATCGGTATCGTTGCATACGCAGTTGGTATGGTACTGTTCACCATGATCATGGGCAACGCTTTTGCTGCTATCACTGTTATGACCGTTGGTATCGGTGTTCCATTCGTTATCAGCCTGGGTGCAAACCCTCTGTACATGGTAACTCTGGCTATGACCTGCGGTTACTGCGGTACTTTGCTGACTCCTATGGCTGCAAACTTCAACATCGTACCTGGTGTATATCTTGAAGTAAAAGATAAATACTCCATCATCAAAATGCAGCTGATCCCATCTATCCTGATGCTGGTATTCCAGATCATCTACATGTGCCTGATGGTAAATAAGCCTTTTTAGTCTAAAACTGAAAGAAGGGGTCTGATATCAGACCCCTTCTGATTTAATAAATTATTCAGAAAGGCCGTGAGTCGATGTCTTCCAAGATGCAAAAGGGAGCCGACATTGTTATCCACCGCTGGTGTCAGCTGAAACGCGGAGAAAAACTACTGATCATCACCGATCATTCTCATTTAAGAGAAAGTGCTGCTCTGCAAAAATCTGCTGAAATCATCGGTGCTTTTGTCGTCACAATTGTTATCCCGGAAAACTGTACCCAGGCCGGCACCCTGTTTGATTCCATGCTGGAATTTTTGCTCAGCAATGATGTCATCATCGGTGCCACCAACTACTCTCTGATTACTACCCGTGCTGTCCGGGAGGTTTTAACCCACGGCAGCCGGTATCTTTCTCTTCCCCTTTCTACCAATAATGGCCGTTCCATGCTTGCATTTGACTTTATGGGAATGGACCCGGAAGAAGCCAGAAGATGTTCTGCCAACATGATTCATTATCTCAATGAATCGGATACTGTGCGCATTACAACGCCGCTCGGAACAAACTTGACCTTTGGAAAGAAAGGAAGAACTGCCGGACTGTTTCATGGCATGGCATCTCATCCTGGACAGGTCGGCTCTTCCAGCTTTGAGGTCTATATTGGTATCGAAGAAACCAAAACCAATGGACATGCTGTTCTAGACGGTTCTATGGGTTATGTCGGACGTCCTCCAGAACATATTCAGCTGGAATTTCGTGATGGACGTTTGGCATCGATTGAACATAACGAATCTGGCATCTTTTTGCAGGATTACATGGAACGTTTTGGTGATCCTGGCATTTTTGTTGCAGGCGAACTTGGAATCGGACTGAATAAAAAGTCCCGTTGTCTGGGAAACTGTTATATTGAGGACGAATCCACCTACGGTACCTTCCACATTGGAATGGGAAGAAACCTTGCTCTTGGCGGTGTCCATGATGCTGCCGGACATTTTGATCTTGTTTTTCACTCTCCGACCATCTATGCCGGAGATGTTGTAATTATGAAAGACGGACTTGTTGTTGCGTCTTAAATAAAACGTAAAGGAGAATGTACCATGAAAGTTGTTGTTACTGGTTTCCAGCCTTTTGGCAAAGAAACAATGAATCCATCTTTTGAGGCAGTTCGCCTGCTCCCAGATGAAATCAAAGGCGCTCAGATCGTAAAGAAAGAAATTCCTGTTGTATTCCGTAAAGGCGGTCAGACTGTTCAGGAAATTGTACGCGCTGAAAAACCAGACATTGTTATTCTGGTTGGACAGGCTGGCGGCAGAACTTCCATGAACGTTGAACGTGTTGCAATCAACTGTGAAGATTGCCCAACCGGTTTCCCAGACAACGAAGGTAACTGCCCACAGGGTGAAAAAATCTATGAAGACGGTCCTGATGCATACTTTGCAACCGTTCCTGTAAAGGCAATGGTTAAGAAAATGATGGACAATGGTGTTCCTGCTGCAATTTCCAACACTGCTGGAACCTATGTCTGCAATGACCTGATGTACCATCTGCTGTATCAGCTCAAACATGAGTTCCCAAATGCACGCGGCGGTTTCATCCATGTTCCATATGCAACCATCCAAAATCATCCAAACATGGCTTCCATGACCATCGAAGAGATGAGCAAAGGTCTTGCACTCTGCGTTGAGGCTGCAATTGAAAATGAACATGACATCACTGCTGCAAGTGGTGCTACCCATTAGTAACTGGAACGTGTCCCTCATACTTCAGGGACACGTTTTCTCTTAGGAGGTTTTGTATGTTTTCTTTCTTTAAAAAAAAGCAACCATTTTCTGTCAGAATCAAAGAGTATGACAATGTTCGATTAATTGCCGGTATGGAGATCACAACCTGTCGAAAAAGCATGAAAAAAGATGTTTCTCAACTTCAGAAAAAAGTTCAGCAGCATCAGTCCGAGCTCAGGGAGCTTTCCAACCCAAGCGGTACCATGGTCATCTCAACAACACCGGATGAAACAGGCAATTTTTCTTACTTTCTTGGAGCATGGGTTGATATTGAAGAACAGGAACCTCCTTTTATTGTAAAAAAGCTTCAGCCCGGACTGTATGCCCACATCCAGGTAGATTTTTCCGTTCCAGAAAACCTTACTTTAAATGTAGCAAAAGCAAAACACTATTTTTTTGAAAAATGGCTTCCGGACTCCGGTTACAAGGTGGTTGACGGCATTGATTCCATCGAGCTGTACGACCGCCGCAGCCAGATTGGGCTTCCTTCCATCGACCTCATTTTTCCCTTGGAAAAGAAATAATTTGTAAAAGCCTGTTTTTTGATCTGGAAAAACAGGCTTTTTGTTCTATTTGGTTGTTCTACAGAACATCTTTACATTTTTTGACTTTTCCTGTACAATCTAAATAAATAAAGCTTTTGCTTTTCTTTTCATTGGTTTACACTTTTCAATCAGAATAAATTTATTTCAAAAAGGACAGGAAATCTATGGACGTTATTCAGAAAATTCACAACCTTTATCCCGAAATGACTCGTAAGCAGAAGAGTATTGCCGACATTCTGCTGGAATCTCCGGAAGACATCGCCTATATTACACTGGCTAATTTGAGCCAGAAAACTTCCTCTTCCGAACTGACTCTGCTTAGATTTTGCCAGAAACTGGGATATTCCAACTTCCTTGAGATGAAAGCAGCCTTTCGTGAATATACCCAGAGTATGGTTAAGTTGCTTTCCTCCCCACAGTATTTTGTTCCGGATGCTACTATCACCGATGTGGAGGGAAAATCCGAACTTCTCCGTCAAATCTGCCGGGAAGAAGCGGAAGCTAGCCAGCGCTTTTTCTCTTCCCTGGATCTGCTTTCTATTATCTCTGCTGCCGAAGCGATCCGCGGCGCAAAACGCATCTTTATCTGTGCTCATGATATTTCACATGTCCTGGCAGAATTCCTGTATGCCCGCTTAAAGCTTCTCTATTTTGATGTATGCTTAATCGATCTGACCGATCTTAACGATACACAGGATAAGCTGGATATGCTCACCTCACAGGATCTGGTCATCTTTATCGCTTTTCCAAAATATTATTATCCATTGGCAAGTATTGCTAAAAACGCATTTTCTCATGGAGCAACTATCCTCACTATCACAGACAGCGTCTCTTCCCCAACAGCACAGTACAGCAAGCATCTGCTTGTTTGCTACACTGCAACCCGCGTTTTCTATAACTCGCTGACTCTGCCGATGGCGATGGCAAACTTGCTGTTGTCCTATCTGGTTATCGATCTTGGACCGGACTACCGCAGCCGGGATTTGAGCAATGCAAACGCGTCAAATACAAACAATTTAAAATAACAAATTGTATTTTTATGTCGTTTAATTACAAATTTCTTGAGGAATATCAGAATTTAATTCAAAATACAAATCTCCAAAAAGGTTATCAGGAATTTATTCGTCTTTTTCGCTGTCTTCGGATCAATCTGCAAACACGATTTTCCTCTTTTCATTTTCAGGAGAATATTGTAGAAAACAATATGGAATATTCCTACTTTCAGTTTTCAGATGATACCCTCAAACAGATGGGACTCAAGATTGTAGTTGTTTTTGTTCATTCTGATTTTCGATTTGAAGTATGGATTTCCGGATGCAACAGGCAGATCCAGCGCCAATATTATAACCTTTTGATGCCATCTTCTCTTCCTGTTTTCCTGACACCAGATCCCGATCACCTGGATTACATCGTAAAATTTCCCATTGAAGCTAATCCTGCACATATAGACTGTGACGCTCTTTTGGATATGGTTTCGGATACTTGTGTACAGGCAATTCATTTTGTGGATGAAAACCTAAAAACGGAATAAAAAATCCCCCTCATAACGAGGGGGATTTTTTATTCTTCCACCATTTTTTCTTCTGCTGCAAACAAAATCATAACAGGCGCTTTCGTCTCAGCATCCTGCTCTGCCAAGCTGTGCGAACAGAAAAACTCAATTCCCTGTTCCTCTGCTTCTTGAGAGAGCTGCTGTGCTCTGTTTAAAAATTCTTGCTGCTGTTGACTTGCTTCCAAAATATCACTTCCCAGCCACAAAAGCAGGCTGCGTTCTTCACAAGGCTCTTCATGGGTAAAGTTTGTAAAACGAATAATGATATCCTCCAATTGACCAAACACATCAAAGCCTTCTTCCAGTGTCTGCTGGGCAAGCATAGCAAACAGGCGCACAACATCCTGTTCGTCGTTCTGTGAGGTCTTTACGAAAGCTGCGTCATATTTCTCCGGCAAAATCTCCGGTGCACTCTGAGCAAACCACAGGAGCATACACGGGCATTCTTCAATCAGGGAATCGATCTCCCCTTCTATTCCAACTGCCAGCAAAATTTCCAGAGACTGGCAAAACTCCTCTACTTCCTCTTTGCTCATTTTAGAATAATCTGCACTCTTAATATTTTCTCCTGTAATCTGGCAATCCTTTCCTTCTCCGTACAGGATACCAACCTGCTTTAACTGATCAATCATCTGTTTTCCTCCTTTTCCCTAATAGCAAGACAGGGACGGCTTTTGCACCATCCCTGTATCTTTTTTCATTATTTGCTTTCTCCAACCCAGCGCTCTGCTGTTTCCAGCACCGCCCGGTGTTCTTTCAGGCTCTGCGGAACATTGATAATTCTCTGGTTTTTGCTTCCGCGAAAACGTGCTTCCAGCGTTCTCTGTTCCATCAAAAATGGTCCGTCCACCAGAATATCAATATTTTCCAAGAGCTTCATCTGTTCCGGCGTACCGTCCAGCAGCTGTTCAAAGGTATAGCCGCTGTATGCCGCAACCTCATAGCCGTTTTCATGCAGCAGTTTTGCAAGTTCTGCATGTTCTGCTGCCTGAGAAAATGGTTCTCCTCCTGAGAGAGTAACCCCACGGATCAGAGGATTTTTCTTTACCATCGACAAAATATCCTGTGGTTCCATTCTGGTGCGCTCACTGAACTCCCAGGTCTCCGGATTCTGGCAGCCTGGACAGTGATGCGGACATCCCTGACAAAATACCGTCAGTCGGATTCCAGGACCATCCACGATACTTTCGCCGACGATTCCCGCTACATTAATGCTCATGATTATTTACAGCCGCAGGACAGGCCATGTTTTACACGGTCATGCTCTTCTGCCTTCTTAGCGTCGTTCCATTTATCCATGGTACCAACCAGATAACCGGTAATACGGCGGATTCTTTCAAAGCTAACATCTTTTCCTACTGTGGACTGTCTCTGCATTGCGGACATAAATCATTTCTCCTTTATCTTTATTTCAATTACTTTTTAATAGGCTTATTCAATACCGCGGAATGTTGGGATATCCGGATACTGTTTGCGAAGCTGTGCCAGCTTTTCTGGGCTGATTGCTTCACCATCGCGTCTGCCGCAGCGTGGGCATACATCGCCGATTACACCGACATAGCCGCAAACCGGGTCACGGTCAACCGGATGGTTGATCGAACCATAACCGATTCCTGCATCGTGCATGCAGCGAACAACCGATTCAAACGCATCTACGTTGTTGGAGGTATCTCCATCCAGCTCAACATAGCTAATATGACCTGCATTGGTCAGTGCATGGTATGGTGCTTCCTTCTGGATCTTCTCAAATGCACTGATGTTGTACCATACCGGAACATGGAAGGAGTTTGTATAATAGTCACGGTCTGTAACACCCGGAATGATTCCGTAGCGTTTTTTATCCATACGGATAAATCTGCCGGACAAGCCCTCTGCCGGTGTTGCAAGTAAAGTAAAGTTCATCTTGGTTTCCTGGCTTCTTCTGTCGCAGTAAGCACGCATGTAACGGACAATCTCCAGACCTTTCTGCTGCATCTCATCGCTTTCGCCGTGGTGATGACCATAAAGAGCGGTCAGGGTTTCTGCAAGACCGATGAAACCAATCGAAAGTGTGCCGTGCTTGAGCACTTCACGAACCTCGTCATTTGGTCCGAGCTTGTCACTGTCGAGCCATACACCCTGTCCCATCAGGAATGGGTAGTTATATACGCGTTTGGATGCCTGAATTTCAAAACGGTCCAGCAGCTGGTTTGCCACCAGATCCAGCATCTCATCCAGCTTCTGATAGAAGACCTTTTCGTCGTGGTTTGCTTCGATTGCCAGACGTGGAAGGTTGATCGAAGTAAAGGACAGGTTTCCTCTGCCATAGCTGATCTCTCTGGATGGGTCATAAACGTTGCCCATAACGCGGGTACGGCATCCCATAGTTGCTACTTCTGTTTCCGGACGTCCTGGTTTATAGTACTGGAGGTTAAATGGAGCATCCAGGAAGATGTAATTCGGGAACAGTCTCTTTGCACTTACTTTGCAGGAGAGTTTGAACAGATCGTAGTTTGGATCGCCCTCGTTGTAGTTAACCCCTTCTTTTACCTTAAATACGTGGATTGGGAAGATACAGGTTTCGCCATGTCCCAGACCTGCGTCAGTTGCAAGCAGGATATTGCGGATAACCATTCTGCCCTCTGGGGTAGTGTCAGTTCCGTAGTTGATCGAGCTGAATGGAGTCTGTGCACCTGCACGGGAATGCATGGTGTTCAGATTATGTACAAAGCCCTCCATTGCCTGATAGGTGTCACGATCCGCTTTGCGGTTTGCTCTGCGGCGAGCTACCTCAACCAGGTGAGCTGCTTTTTCCTGTGGAATGTTGTATTTCTTTGTGATCTGTTCGGATACTGCTGCATCAAATTTTTCTGCATCGGTTTCCAGACGTGGGGACATGCCGGTAGCTTCCTTCACATCTGCAAGGATTTTAGTAACATTATCCTTCTCGTCTTCAGTATCCAGGAAATCTTCCAGACCTTCGGTCAGCTTATTGGTGTAAGCCTTGCGGAAGGTCTTTGCAACGCCCAGAGCCATACCGTAATCAAAGTTTGGAATACTCTGACCACCGTGCTGATCGTTCTGGTTGGACTGAATTGCAATTGCTGCCAACGCTGCATAGCTCTGAATACTCTGTGGCTCACGCAAAAATCCGTGACCGGTAGAGAATCCGCCATCGAACAGATTAACAATATCAATCTGGGTGCAGGTAGTGGTCAGCGAGTAAAAATCAAAGTCGTGGATATGGATATCACCCTCACGATAAGCCTTTGCCTGCTGTGGAGTTAACAGATATGCCTCATTGTATGCTTTTGCACCAGCAGTACCGATCTGGAGCATGCTGCCCATTGCAGTATTGCCGTCGATGTTTGCGTTATCGCGCTTTACATCGCTCTGTCTTGCATCCACCTTGGTGATCTCATCGATGGTTTTCATCAGGCTTGTGTTCGCCTCACGAATACGGGTACGATTTGCACGGTAGAGAATATACTGCTTTGCTACCTCGTCAAATCCCATGCGCATCAGCTCGTGCTCCACAATATCCTGGATCTCTTCAATCTTTGGTGGGGTCTGCTGATAATGTTCATCCAGATGGCGGCTGACCGCTTCTGTCACCGCTGCTGCTCCCTGTGACGCCGTACAGCCGGCTGCTTTCATTGATTTCTCGATCGCTGCAAGAATCTTGCCGCTGTCAAAATCGACGACACGACCGTCTCGTTTGATGACTTTTGTTATCATGCCAATCCCCTTCTCTATCGTAACCTAAAAATTCATTTATCTGCAAATATTAAAGCAAGTATACACTTTGTATTGGCGTTTTCATCAATACTTTGTGTTGCCTTGTCATTTATACCACTATATCTGGGTATTGTCAAGTCAGAGAAAATGGAAGCAAATAAAAGAAAACCTATGATTTTTGACGCTTAATCCCCTCTAGTTCACTTTCCATCTTTTTTTGAGATCCACAAGATTTTGGGAATGGTACAAAAATATCCTGTTTTTGTTGGGGGCTTATGACAAGACTTACAAGAATACTATATTAGTATAGTTTAACTTTTCCACACGACTTTTCACATTTTTTTCGCTTTTCCTCAACAGTCAAAAAATAGCCATTACCCATTGTATAAATTACAAACTCTGGGATTTCTGCAAAATTATTATGGCTATGAAATTTATCCTCTTTCTGACCCTCTTATTATAAAATAGCATTTCACAAAGAAAAGTGTCCGCATAATGCGGACACTTTTCTTCTGCTTCATCCTTATTTATCCCAAAAGTTCATTTGCAAAACGATTGAGCTGTTCACATGGTTCCTGTTTGGTACGGTAACCGACCCCATCAATCACTACAAACGGGTTATACCCCATAATAGAATGTTTTGTTCCATCGGTCATAGTAATAGTAAATATCACACCTTGCCCTGCATAATCGGTATAAGATTGATCCTTTTGATAGGTAACAATTTGGGAAATCAACGTTGCTGCCTGCTGTATTTGTTCTGGTTCCAGTTCGATTGTCACATCCGGCGGTGTCAATGTTACCGTCATGGAGGCAATCTGCTCTGCCTTCAAAGATCGAAATGGGCGCTTTCCCATCATCATAACAGCTGCCAATACCAGCAAAATGATCACGATTACAATAACAGCATATTTCTTGCTCTTCATTCTGCCTCTCCCTTTCATAGAAGTTTTTTAAAAACACAGCCTTCCTACCTTTAAAGTGTAAAACAGAGACCCTTTTTATTGTGGCTTTGAGCAAAAAATTCCGTTCCTATCAATTTTATCATAAAATGAGCAGAGTTGCGATATTGTGTCCAGCTTCAAGCTAGTAAGCTGACCGGAGCTTGAATGGTTCAAGTCCGTTTCTATTTTATACCAAAAAAATGCCAGACCTATTAGGGTCTGGCATTTTTTTGGTGCCGCTGACCGGACTTGAACCGGTACGGATTTTACTCCGAGGGATTTTAAGTCCCTTGTGTCTGCCTATTCCACCACAGCGGCATTTTCCTTATAAAAAGTACTGTAATATGATACAATATTTTCCACAAGAAGTCAAGTCCTATCCCAGATTCTTTCGATCTTCTGTCTGTACATAAAAAAAGAATCCGTTTTCCATTCTTCTCAAAACGTTTCTTAGAGTCAGTGTTCCAACCCTTACAAAACTGTTCTTCCGCTTTTCCCAAAAAGTGCGGGACGAAAGCCGGATGAAGATTGTGGATACCGGATTCTTTTTACCGGTATCCCTTCTTTCGAAACAGGAAAAGGAGTGATAACCGGATTTTTTGTTTCCCCTTTCCGGGATTTATGCCTTCCACCGAAAAGAGGTGTGCCGGCTTTCATCCCGCAAACGCTTTATCTAACAAGGAATGGGTGAAACAATTATAGTTTGTGCTTGTTTTTTTCCTTTATTCATGCAAAAAAATATTTTTTGAGAAGCACAAGCCCTTGAAAAAAAATCCGCCTTGTGCTATCATAATTAAGTTAGGTTATGATGCGGGAGAAGTCTGTTCATTTAGCAGTTTCCGCTGATTTGTTTATCATTAGGAGGTTTCCCATGGGCGTAATTGATATCATCTGTGGTATTGTTCTGATTCTTGCTTCCATTATGATCATCGCTCTTGTTTCCATGCAGGAAAGCAAGAGAGGCATGTCTGCCCTGACCGGCGGCCAGTCTGAAGCGGTTAATCGTAACTATGGCAGAACCAGAGACGCTTTGCTGGTAAAAGGCACAAAGATTCTGACTGTTGTCTTCTTTGCTCTGACCATTCTTGTTTCGATTATCGACAAGTTTACCGCTTAATTTACCACCAAAACTTAACGGCAAAAAACGGACAGGTTTTCCCTGTCCGTTTTTATCTGCACAAAAATAACCCCTCTCCAGTTTTCTCCTGGAAAGGGGTTTTCTTTTTCCTTAAAGTGAGCAAGCACATAAGCCGGGTTCTGTTGTGATGACAATCTATCTAGACCGGCGATTGCTCGACGGTTCAAGCCACATAGACCGCTGACAAAGTCATAAAAGGTGCGACGGGCCGCCGCAGATCTTTTGCAGTCACGGTGTTGCTTCGGATAGGGTTTACATGGCAGTGCAGTCTCCTGCACCCCGGTGAGCTCTTACCTCGCCTTTCCACCCTTACCGGGAATTCCCGGCGGTATCTCTCTGTTGCACTGTCCCTAAAGTCGCCTTCGGCTGCCGTTAGCAGCTATCCTGCCCTGTGAAGCCCGGACTTTCCTCATTCGGAGATCTCTCTCCGCCCGCTGCCATCCTGCTTACTCACCCTAGGATTATAGCCTATTTTGCAAAGATAGTCAATCCTTCAAATTTATACAAATCATTGAAAACTGACTGTTTTGGGTTTATAATAATTCTTGTACTTTTCTGGGATAAAGTGCACAGACACTTTTCTCAGGATATTTTTCAGCTATTCTTTTAGAAAGGAAGCACAAAATATGAGCATCAAAAATCCATATCTTCAAAAAGTTTATCAGCAGGTTTGTCAGCGTGACGCAAACGAACCTGAATTTTTAAATGCGGTGATGGAAGTTCTTTCCACCTTGGAACCGGTCATTGAAAAACATCCGGAATATGAAGCTGCCGGACTGATCGAGCGTCTGGTTGAACCGGAACGTGCCGTACAGTTCCGCGTTGCATGGCAGGACGATCAGGGCAAAACCCAGGTTAACCGTGCATTTCGCGTTCAGTTTAATTCCGCAATCGGTCCATATAAGGGCGGTCTGCGCTTTCATCCAAGCGTAAATCTTTCAATTATCAAATTCCTTGCCTTCGAACAGACCTTCAAAAACAGCCTGACCGGTCTGCCAATGGGCGGCGGCAAGGGCGGCAGCGACTTTGATCCAAAAGGAAAATCTGATGCTGAAATCATGCGCTTCTGCCAAAGCTTCATGACCGAGCTTTCCCGCTACATCGGCGCGGAAACCGACGTTCCAGCTGGAGACATCGGCGTTGGCGGCAGAGAGATCGGCTACCTGTTCGGTCAGTACAAGCGCCTGCAGAACCGCTTCTCCGGCATTCTGACCGGCAAAGGACTTTCCTACGGCGGTTCGCTTGTCCGCACTCAGGCAACCGGCTATGGCCTGCTGTACTTTGTTCAGGAAATGCTTTCGGTTATGGCAAATGACAGCGTAAAGGATAAAGTAACCGTCATTTCCGGTTCGGGCAACGTTGCTATCTATGCTGCCGAAAAGGCACAGGAACTGGGAGCAAAGGTGGTTGCTCTCTCCGACTCCAACGGTTATATCTATGATAAAAACGGCATTGACCTTAACGTTGTAAAACAGATTAAGGAAGTTCGCCGTGGACGCATCCGTGAATATATGGATGCTGTTCCTTCTGCTGAATATCATGAAGGCTGCCGCGGCATCTGGAGCATCCCATGCGAGATTGCACTTCCATGTGCTACTCAGAATGAATTGCTGCTGGAAGACGCTGAGAAGCTTATTGCAAATGGTGTAAAACTGGTTGCTGAAGGTGCAAACATGCCTTGTGCTCTGGATGCAGTTGCAGCTTTCCAGAACTCCGGCGTTCTGTATGCTCCTGGTAAAGCTGCAAACGCAGGCGGCGTTGCTACCAGCGGTCTGGAAATGTGCCAGAATGCAATGAAATATTCCTGGAGCAAAGAAGAAGTCGATCAGAAGCTGCATCAAATTATGGTTGGTATCTTCCACGATGCTTACAATGCTGCCAAAGAATACAACATGGAAAACGAGCAGCATCAGGCAAATCTGCTTGCTGGTGCAAACATTGCTGGTTTTGCCAAAGTTGCTGATGCCATGATGGCACAGGGTATCCTGTAATTTTGATCAAAGAAAAAGACCCGATGATTTGGTAAATACCAAATCATCGGGTCTTTTGTTATTCTTCTCTTTTTCTGACAGGAAGCCATACCTCAAAGACAGAATCCTGCGGATTCGGGGTAAGATACGCCTCGATATCCGGTGCGTCTGCATACTCATATCCGGAAGAAGGAAGCCAATCGGTAAAAATCCTGCGTTCTAAGTCCCGAATCGCTTCCGGCATCCTTCCCTTTCCGGAAAAGACTGCCCAATCCGATTCTGGTACCAGCAGACTCTCCATTGTGTCCGGCAGCACTTCTCCCTGTTTGGACGCAACTCCGATATAATATCTCCACTCATCTTTTATCATGCCGCAAACTCCCAAAAGTCCATTGGGATACCCACCTGATGGAACTAATTTTTGCACAAGACCTGCAATCACTCCGGTGATAGCTGCATCGGTCCACATTTGTGGAATAATCTGTGCGTTTTGTTCCATCGTAGCCCCAACAACACGGCTAATTCCAACAACATAAAAAGGTGGTTTGTGCTCCATGCGATATTCCATCTGTTCTGCCCCCTTAATCGTAATCTGGAAGCGGATTCTGGGATAGGCTTTCAGCTTAACACCCTCTTTTTTTGCCTCGGATGGTGTAACTCCATGAACTGTCTGAAATGCCCGATTAAACGCAGTCGGAGAATCATATCCATAGAAAAGCGCAGTATCAAGTACCTTTTCTCCAGCTCTGAGATGCCCTGCTGCCAGAGTCATCCTGCGCCGGCGCAGATATTCAGACAAGGTCATTCCTGCAAGATAGGAAAAGATGCGCTGATAATGATATGCCGAACACCGTGCGATTTTTGCTGCTTCCCCCGCAATCTGTTCCAGCTGCATATTTCCTTCCAGCTGCTCCTCGATATAATCAAGAGAGCAATTTAATTCCAAAAGCCATTCCATCCCAATTTCCTCCCTGTCATCAATATAACAGATCCGGAAAGAAAAATCCTCTCTTTTTCCGATCAGATTTTAGCAGATAGTTTATCTACATCTGCGCCATTTTCAAAAAATCGCCTCGAGATGGCAGATCTTTTGCCAGATAGCGGTGTTCATCCTCGAACATTCCCTGCTCATACATCACCGCTTCGGATACTGTGGAACCTTTTGTCAGCTTCATTACCTGAATACCCTGCTGCTCCTTGGTCGCCTTTGCCTGCATCAATCCGGTCGGCAGAATAAGCATTCTGCCATTGCTTGCAGTAATCAGAACATTGGTATCCTCACGGATACATAAAACAGCACTCAGCGGCTCCTTCATGCTGTAAGCATTGAGCAGTTTCTTTCGGTTTGTCTTGGTTTCATAGGAATTGAGGTTTACCTTTGCCACCTTACCATTCTGGAAGAAGAACAGCATATAGCCGGCAAAATCAGAGGTAACCGCCATGTAAACTGCATTTTCCCCTTCGTCCATTCCAAGTTTTGCCGGAACAAAATCGCCCAGAACACTTGCCTTGGTGTCCTCAAAGTCGCAGGCTCTTGCTTTATAGACCTGACCTTTATCGGTGAAGAACAGAAGGTTATCGGTGTTGTTTCCTTCCACATGCTGCATCACGCGGTCTCCCTCTTTGAGGTACTGCTCACTGGACATGCGGTAGGACTGCGGTGTAATTTTCTTGAAGTAACCCTCTTTGGTAAAGAACAGGTTGACCGGATAATTTTCGATGGTTTCCTCTTCTGTAAAGGTCTTAACCTCTTCGTGCATCAAAAGCAGAGTCTTTCTTGGCTGGGCATAATTTTTGATCACATTTTTAAGCTCAGTAATCATGATCTTGCTGATCTTTTTCTGCTCATCCAGGATAGACTGCATCTGCTCAATTTCATCGGCAAGAGAGTCAACCTCTTCGGTCCGTTTGAGAATATATTCCTTATTAATATGTCGAAGCTTGATCTCCGCTACATATTCTGCCTGTACCTCATCAATTCCAAAGGCAATCATGAGGTTTGGAACAACCTCTTCTTCCGATTCCGTTTCGCGGATGATGCGGATTGCCTTGTCGATATCAAGCAAAATCTTCTGCAAGCCCTGAAGCAGATGGAGCTTTTCCTTTTTCTTGTTAAGGTCAAAATAAACTCTTCTGCGGACACACATCCTGCGGAAAGCAATCCATTCTTCCAAAAGTTCCCGCACGCCCAATACCTTTGGCGTTCCGCCAATCAGGACATTGAAGTTACAGGAAAAGCTGTCTTCCAATGGGGTGAAGCGGTAGAGCTTCTGCATCACTGCATCCGGATCTGCGCCGCGCTTAAGGTCAATCGCAAGTTTCAAGCCGGAAAGGTCGGTTTCATCACGCATATCCGAAATTTCTCGAATCTTGTTTGCCTTGATCAGATCGACCACCTTATCGATAATTGCTTCGGTGGTGGTGGTTGGTGGAATTTCGGTGATCTCGATGCAGTTGCAGCTCTTATCACAACGATAACGTGCCCTGACCTTAAAAGAACCGCGTCCGGTCCGGTAGATCTTGTCCATCTCTGCCGGATTGTAGATAATCTGTCCGCCGCCTGGAAAATCCGGTGCAGTCAGCGTCAGGGAAAGTTCATGGTTTGGATTCTTAATCAGCTCGATGGTGGTGCTGCACACCTCTTCGAGGTTAAATGGACAGATAGAGCTTGCCATACCTACCGCGATGCCGGTGTTTGCGTTGACCAGCACCGATGGAAAGGTCACCGGCAGCAAGGTCGGTTCCTTGAGCTTGTTGTCGTAGTTATCCACAAAATCTACCGTGTCCTTGTCAATATCCCGAAACAACTCCTGACAGATTGGGTCCAGCTTTACTTCGGTGTATCGGGAAGCTGCAAACGCCATATCACGAGAATATGCCTTACCGAAGTTACCCTTGGAATCGACATAAGGGTGCAGAAGTGCTTCGTTTCCGCGGGAAAGACGCACCAGTGTTTCATAGATTGCCATATCTCCATGCGGATTTAATTTCATGGTGGAACCGACAACGTTTGCTGATTTGGTTCTTGCACCGCTCAGTAGTCCCATCTTATACATGGTGTACAAGAGTTTTCGATGGGATGGCTTAAAGCCGTCAATTTCCGGAATTGCCCTAGACACGATGACGCTCATCGCATAGGGCATATAGTTTTTTTCCAGTGTACTGGTAATTTTCTGGTCAATTACCTCTCCGGCATGTTCAATATATGCCTTTGCATCCGATGGATGGGAGGAACGTTCTGTTTGTTTTTTTCGTGCCATAATTTTTTCCTTCTCTGATGATAGCATTGATTGTAGGGGGTGTCGCTCCGAAGGTAAACCAAAGTTTTTGGTTGAGCTTTTTTCAAAAAGCTCATGGGGGTACGGGGGCAACGCCCCTGTAACAAATAAGAAAAAATATTTAAAACGATAGGGGCAGCAAAGCTGTTTCGATGCTGGGGTACGTTAGTACCAGGCTAAGCTGGCTTAGCCTAATTGAGAACGCAGATTCAGTAAAACAGAAGCAAGTTTCTGCTTCCGAAAACTTCCCACTGGGAACTTTTCGGGGATAGATTGTACAATTCGGTAATTTATGGCCCCCTTTTGCAAGTGAAAAGGGGGCCATACCCCCGAAAATGCGCTTTCACGGATAAAGTATTTCGCACTCTACGGAGTGCGACTAAAGGCTCTGCCTTTAGAATCCGCCACCTTTTGTAAAAGGTGGACGAAAACGTCTATTTTTTGTTCTAACGCAGTTTCATCACGATAAATCCAATTCGTCCAGATACTGTGCTCCATTCTCAGCGATATACGACTTTCTGCCCTCCAGATTGTCACCCAGCAAAAGAGAGAACATCGCTTCGGTCGCCTCGGCATCCTCTGGAGAAACCTTGATCAGCCTTCTGGTCTTCGGGTTCATGGTGGTCAACCACATCATGTCCGGTTCGTTCTCACCAAGTCCTTTGGAGCGCTGTACATCCACCTTCTGCCCTTCCAGCTTGCTGAGAATTTCTGCCTTTTCCGCATCGGAATAAGCAAAATAGGTCTTGTCCTTATGACGGATTTCAAACAGCGGTGACTCCGCGATATAGACATACCCTTTTTCGATCAGGGTTGGTGTCAAACGGTAAAGCATGGTCAAAATCAAGGTTCTAATCTGGAAACCGTCCACATCGGCATCGGTACAGATAACAACCTTGTTCCAGCGCAGTCCGTCCAAATGGAAGGTGGAAAGTTCCTTGTTTGCTTTGGAAGTGACCTCAACACCGCAGCCAAGCACCTTGATAATATCGGTAATAATTTCATTTTTGAAAATCTTGTCAAAATCTGCTTTCAGACAGTTGAGGATCTTACCTCTGACCGGAATAATCGCCTGAAACTGTGCGTCACGTCCCAGCTTACATGCACCCAGCGCCGAGTCACCCTCTACAATGTAGATTTCGCGTTCATTGACATCCTTGGAACGACAGTCTACAAACTTTTCGACACGGTTTGCAAGGTCGATCGAACCCGCCAGCTTCTTTTTGAGGTTAAGTCTTGTCTTCTCCGCATTTTCACGGCTTCGTTTATTAATCAGAACCTGTTCTGCAATCTTGACTGCTTCGTCCGGATTCTCGATAAAGTAAACTTCCAGCTGACGTTTGAGGAAATCGTTCATTGCCTCATAGATAAACTTGTTGGTGATTGCCTTTTTGGTCTGGTTTTCATAGGAAGTCTGGGTGGAAAAAGAGGAAGAAACCAAAATCAGACAGTCCTCCACATCCTGGAAGGTAATCTTGCTCTCATTTTTCAGATATTTCCCGTTCTGTTTTAAATAGCCGTCAATCTTGGAAACAAATGCCTGCTTGACTGCCTTTTCCGGCGAGCCACCGTATTCGAGGTGAGAGGAGTTGTGGTAATATTCCAAAAACTTCACCCGGTTGGAAAAACAGAACGCAACCGAAAGTTTTACCTTATATTCGTCCTTATCCTCACGGTCGCGGCCTCTCTGCTCAGTTTCCCAGTATTGAATAGTCGTCAGACTCTGTTCTCCTGCAATTTCTCCAACATAGTCGGTAATTCCGTTTTCGTAGAAGAAGGTTTCTTCTGCAAAGCTGCCGTCCTCCTGCTCAATTCTGAGCAGGAACTGCAAACCTTTATTGACAACTGCCTGTTTTTTGAGGACATCTCGAAAATATTCAACCGGTATATTAATATCGGTAAATACTTCCAGGTCTGGTTTCCAGCGTTGGCGGCTTCCCGTCTGCTTTTTGTTAGTTTCTTCCTTTTTTAATCCTCCGATATTTTCTCCCTTTTCAAAATGCAGATTATAACGGTAACCATCCCGATAAATCTCGGCATCAAAATATTCGGAAGAGTACTGGGTCGCGCAGGAACCAAGTCCATTGAGTCCCAGTGAAAACTCATAGCTTTCGCCCTGATTGGTGTTGTATTTTCCACCGGCGTACAGTTCACAGAAAACCAGCTCCCAGTTATACCGTTCCTCTTTTGGGTTATAGTCAACTGGTATACCGCGTCCAAAGTCCTGCACTTCGATGGAATGGTCGCGGTAGGTAGTAACAATGATTCGGTTGCCGAAGCCTTCTCTTGCCTCATCAATCGAGTTTGAGAGAATCTCAAAAACAGAATGTTCGCATCCCTCCAGTCCGTCAGAACCGAAGATGACACCCGGACGCTTTCTGACACGGTCCGCACCTTTGAGTGAGGAAATGCTTTCATTTCCATATCCTTGATTTTTCTTTGCTGCCATAATAGCCTCCTCATTCTGATGTCTGTGGGGCTTGCCCCAGCCACAATTATCTTTATCATAACACATTTTGCTTTTGATTGACAACTGAAAAAAGTAGTTCCCTGTTTTATCTGGTTTTATTTGATGCAAAATATACAATTTATTTTGTTGTTTACGATTTATTTATAAATTTTATGAGCTTTTCTTTACTTTTTTTGCTTTTTGTGATACTCTTGATTTGAAATTATATTTTTATAATTTCATACCAGTATAAAAAAGGAGAATTAAAAATGAAGAACAAGCTCATGCGTTCCGTGACTGCAATGGTCGTTGCAGTTACAGTGCTGATTAGTTCTCAGGGTGTTGTAACCTCCTTTGCTGATGGTGGAGATTATTCGGACATGTCCGAATCTTCATCTGTACAGATGAACGAGGTAGGCAACAACGGAACCGATCAATCGACTGAAGATGGTGCTGCTCAGTGTAATTGTGGAGCTACTGATGGCGAGGCTCATAAGGAAAGCTGTCCTCTTTATGTAAAACCAGATGGCGACAACACTGATGGCAACAACATCGAAGATGATGCTGCTCAGTGTACCTGCGGTGCTAAAGAGGGTGAACCTCATCAAGAAAACTGCCCTCTTTATGTAAAACCAGATGATGGCAACACCAATGATGGCGACACCGATAATAGTGCTGGTGAAGATGCAGATATCAAATCTGTTGTAGATGCTATCAATGCTCTGCCTGCAGCAGGAACAATCACCGAGGAAACTGACCTTGTATCACTGAAAGATCAGGTTAATGCTGCTCGCGCTGCATATGATGCACTGTCTGCAGAAGAAAAGGCTGCATTTGAGACTACTGTTCTGGAGAAACTGACTGCGCTGGAAGCTAAAATTTCTGAGCTGGAATCCGGTGAGCAGGAAACTGAATCTTCTGAAGCAGTACAGAATGTCATCGAGAAAATCGATGCTGCGGTTGAACAGATCGACTACACAACAGAAACTATTACTGCAACCGATGGAACAACTGTCACTAAAACACACATTACCATGCTCAAGGACCTCGACCCCGCAAACAATGCAGAGCTCAAAGCTCTCATCGACAAGGAAGCAGCTCATGAGCAGGATGAAAATCAGCCAGCTCTGACAGACGAAGAAGCTGCTAAACTCTCTGAGGCACGCAAAGCATTTGAAGATGCCAAAGCAAAATACCTGAGCGAAGGTTTCTCCAACGCACAGCTTGCTGCAAGACAGGCATACGATGCACTTGCTACTGAGGAAGAAAAAGCACAGGTAACAAACTACAGCCTGCTCGAAGCTATGGAAGAAAACATCGCTTACATCATGCAGGCAGTTAACACTTTGCCGGAAACTCCTGAAAATACTATTACACCTACAACTGAAAATCCTAATTCTTTATTCACTGAATTCGATGAAGTTTACATTCAAGGTGGTAACTACAATAATAAATTTTCTATCAATGTTCCTTCTGGTAAAACCCTGATTGTCGATGGTGAAGTTACAGGTTTAACAGGTCTTTCCCTAAAAAATGCTACATTAAAGGGAACCAACAAAGCTAATGACCAAATTATCCTCACAGGTCTTACTTCTGAAGTAACTTTTGAGAATGGTGTTACTCTCGAAAATGTTACCCTTGATATCACTGGTGCTGTTCATAACTATTTGTTAAATTGGAAATCCGGTAACGTGACAGTCGATAATTCTTATCTTTCTGCCAGCAATAATACCAAAGGATGCGGTCTGTATGCTGGTGGTGGTACAGCAGGTTCTGTCTTCTATGCTAATAAGAGCGAAGTTCACTTCAACAACAATGTACAGGGAGATGGCGGCTCCGGAATCTGGGCTAACTCAGATGGTAACCAAAATGCTGTCTTTGAGTTTGAACACAGTACACTGACTATGAATAACAACGGTCTGAACGGCTTTTTGGGTCAGCCTGCATCATTGCTCGGGGGAACTGCTCCAACGCCAACATTTACTTTTACCAACACCAATGTAGAAGCTAAAGGTAATGGCAGCCCAGCCGATGGTGGTAATGGTGATGGTTTCAGCTATGGCTATATCACGCTGAAAAATACTGATAATGGACATTACACTTTCGATGTAAGCGGTAATGATCAAAACGGTCTGGACGGCGGTCGAGGAAACAATGCGGCACTGGACGCTCAGGGCTACCATATCATTGCTAATAATAATGGAAAGATTGGTATCAACATTTCCAAACTCAATGAAGAAAAAACAGAGTCCTCCATTATAGACTGTATTGTTGATGCAAACGGAAATGGTTCTTATGGATTACAGATTAAACAGCCTTGCAGCATAACTGATTCTCAGGTCACAGCAAATGGAAATGGAGCAGATGGAATTAGATTCTTTTCATCCAGCGGAAATCTGTCCATCAATAATTCTTCTGTAACCACTGACAGCAATACTGGAAATGGACTGTACTTCTCTGGTAAAGAACTCACAACTTCCGGAGAAAAAGCTACTATAATTGCTAATGAAAATACAAAGAGTGGTCTGTATTTCTCTGGAACATCCTTTACAACCTTCGAGAATACTATTATTAATCTGAACAGCAACCAAAACAGCGGTCTGTATGTATATAGAGGTACTGCTGATTTATCTGGTGCAGATGTAACTATTAAGGAAAACTTCACTAAGTTTACTTCTAAATATAGTACAGATGGAAATGGTGGTGGTATCCGCAATCAAGGTACTCTGACCCTTCCTAACGGTGCAAAGGTTTATAACAACCATGCTGAAACATCCGGCGATGATATCTACAATGCTAACGGCGCGACCATCACAAACCTTCCTTCAGTTGGAACTGACTGGATTTTGGATGATTGTAATGACTTGATTGACGGCTGGTATGATGACTCCGCTAAAGTAGATGGTGAGCCAAACACAGGACGTTGGGAAATGCATGACGAAACACAACGTCATATTCTCCCATTTACAGAATCCACAATTAGCGAAGTAACCGCATTGAAAGCAGCACACGGTATTCCAACTCCACCGGTTGACCCTGAAGACCCAACTCCAACCCCAGACCCAGATCCAACCCCACGTCCGAGTGGCGGTGGTGACGAAGATGATGATACCCCAACCATCATCAACGAAACACCGGTTCCAACCACAACAATCGAGGATGAAGATGTCCCAATGGCTGATCTGCCGGAAGATACCGTCACCATCGATGATGAGGAGGTTCCTCTCAAGGATATCCCGAATACCGGCGATATGATTCCAGTTCCTGCAATGGTTGCAGCTGTAATCTCTATTGGTGGTATTGCTCTTCTGATGAAGAAACATAAATAATCTTCAGTCATGACCACCCCTAAGAGGGGTGGCATGACGAGCGGCCTATAAGACCGTGATAAAAGCCAGCGCCTAAATGACGCTGGCTTTCACTTCGTTCAAGTCTCTGGTGGTATGATTACTTGCTACCCTTGAAAGGGTCTACATACTCCTTCTTGCTTAAACTATCTTCTATTTGATCTTGCTTTTCTTGCTCTCGGATATATTTTTGTATTGTCGCAGTATTGATTCCTACTGTACTTACATAATATCCTGTTGCCCAGAAGTTTCTATTCCTAAACTTGTATTTTAGGTTTGCATGCCTTTCAAATATCATCATCGCACTTTTCCCTTTGAGGTATCCCATGAATTGGGATACACTGTATTTGGGCGGTATACTTACCAGAATATGTACATGATCCGGCATCATATGCCCTTCTATAATTTCTACTCCTTTCCACTTTCATAAATCTTTTATGATTTGCTGGATATCTTTTCTCAATTCTTTATAGATTATTTTCCGACGGTACTTTGGTGTAAAAACGATGTGATACTTGCATATCCATTTAGGTCAGTTTACAAGGAACTACACGCAGACCGTGAAACGGGCTGCTGACAACAAACGGCGCTATGCTCCCGGCTGGGTGCATAGCACCTGTTTGTTGCGGGGGTTTCCAAAGGGGGCAGCGCCCCATTTGGCACACGACTTTGCGGAGCAAAGTGTAGTGTGTTATACGCTCTGTCGGCGTTGCCCTGAAAATACCGTTGCCGCCGGGGAGGGCAAGGGCATTTGACGCGGCAGGAAAGCAGGGCTTTGTTTGGGGCTGGTAAGCCGGAAACAAAGGGCTGATTTCAGCAGCAGACAGGGCGTATTATGAAAGCCCCCGTCCCTCGTCCTCCGCCCCCGGCCTATGGGACAAAAAGTCCCAAAGCTCTGGACACCGTGACCAGATGTGTGGCCACACTCCGGGAAAAGTAGCAGGACGGCAGGAAACCGTCAAGGCTGAAATGAATGGGCTGACGCCCGGCCTTGACCGTTCCCCGCCGCCCCGCTGGATGGGTGGACAAGGTGGCCAATCCCTAAAAGTGTTTGGCCGCACTCGTTCATTTTGGGGCCTTTCTTCTCCCAAAATTGAAATGGGCGGGAAAGCCCTAAAATGGCTTTCCCGCCTTGATTACCCATTAGCAAAGACGGGCGAGACTGTCAACGGCGGCGCTGAAAGCGCCGTTCATCTTGACCGTTGACTGGCTCGCCTGGCTTTGCTACTGCCCGTAAGAGATGGAAAAACAAGATGGAAAACAAGGTTAAAAATGGTTGACAAGTCTATCGGATGTGTGTTATACTGTGCGACAGTTTGAGATTGGAAGGAGGCTTACGTGTGTTAATTTGTGTACGCTAATAAGCAATAAAAAGTAGAAGTACCTTTCCACATGATGGTGGGCTTTTTTTGCGTGCGTATGCAAAGGAACACGTAGGTTTGACACGAGCAGTCTTTGAACTGTATCGTGGTGTTTTTTCGTGCTTTGTTGTTATGCAGGCGTCTGCCCTCTCTGTGGGACAACGCCTGCTTTTTATTGCAGAAACAAAGGAACAATGCAATAAAAAAGGAGGTTCGCATTATGACCCAAAACAACAATTCATGGAGAAAAACTTATTTTACACTTCTTGCCGGACAAGCAATATCCTTTATTAGCAGCGGTATTTTGCAAATGGCCATTATCTTTTATTTGGTTGCGAAAACTAATTCTGCAATCATATTGACGGCGGCAACACTGATTGGATTTTTGCCGCAAGCCTGTTTAGGCCCGTTTGCAGGTGCTTTTGTTGACCGGCACAGCCGTAAAAGCGTAATGATTGGTGCGGATTTGATAATTGCCGCCGCTGGCGGTATTCTGGCGCTGGTGGCGTTTTACATGGAATTGCCCGTATGGTCTATTATGGTTGTCCTGTTAATCCGAAGTGCGGGAACTGCTTTTCATTCTCCAGCATTCAGCGCAGCAACACCTATGATTGTGCCAAAAGAGGAACTTACAAAATGCGCTGGTTACACGCAGACCATGCAAGCAGTAAGTGCGATTATCAGTCCAGCTGCCGCAGCGTTTTTATATGCTGTTTGGCCTCTTAATGCAATTATATTGTTAGATATTGTGGGTGCAATCCTTGCCTGTGTGACTGTTGCGATTTCGTCCATACCAACGCCTGAACTATGTCCAGAAACGAAAAGACAACAGTTTTTACAGGATATGAAAGAGGGGTATGTGGTATTAAAGCAAAACAGGGGCCTCTTTGCTCTGCTCTGGATTGGTGTAATTTATATGTTCTTTTATATGCCAATCAGTACGCTTTTTCCTCTCATCTGTATGTCATACTTCAAAGGAACACCGGCCCATGCCTCTGCCGCTGAAATTGCTTTTGCGGTTGGTATGCTGCTTGGCGGAGTCATTCTGAGCATTTGGGGCGGTTTTAAGAAACGGCGGTACACCATCGGTCTTTCCGTTCTCCTGATGGGCGTTAGCAATATGCTCTCCGGGCTTTTGCCGCCAGACGCATTTCTTGTCTTTGTTGTGTGCTGTACTGTTATGGGAATTTCCGCTCCATTTTACGGTGTGCAAGATGCGATTTTTCAAGAAACGGTCAAACCAGAATATCTGGGGAGAGTTTTTTCTCTACTGACAAGCGCCGCTTCCCTCGCCATGCCGTTTGGCCTTGTCATTTCCGGGCCTCTGGCGGAGCGGCTGGGAGTTGAGAAATGGTTTGTCATTTGCGGAATTGGCATTATCATCGTTGCGCTTGCCGTATTTTTACTACCCGGTTTGAGAGAGATTGACAATACGCAATAATCAACTGCACCTTTTTCTATTACTAAACAAAATGCCTGGATGGTGGTTCTGAAAAACCAGAACCGCCGTTCAGGCATTTTTTATCTTCGTCCTCTCTGCGGTTTTGGATTCTTCAGCAAGTCGGATTTTTCCGCAATCTTTTTCAGCCACTTCCGTTCTTCTACTGACAGCTTCCTAAAATTCAGCTTGAGCCGTTTGCAGATAAACGCCAAGTACGCTTGTTCCGTGTCGCTGTCCTGGCTGACGATTTCACCAGCAGTTTCCAGCATTTCTTTTAGCGGGTTATCCTCTGGGACGCTGAAAAAATCGTCCTTGTGTGTTTCCCGCAGAGCAAGGGCAATCCCGTTTATGTCCCGTTGTATCACATAGCGGCAAAACTCGTCCTCATCAATATGGGCGGTGATAAGCTGTCTTAACTGCGTATCACTCATGCCAGGATTATGCTTTTTTATAACAGTTGCGCTCATCGTGTCCACTATGGCGTTTGCACCCTGCGCCTGTTTCAGTGCCGTTCCGTTCACATAGATTTCAAGGTCAGCCATCAGCCGGGGGAAATCCGGGTGCGCCGCCAGCTCACACAGCAGGGTATTGTCTATCCTCCCGCTTTTCAGCAGGTCAATCATTTCATCACTCAAACGCAGGTCTGCAAGATCGGCGTTTGGGTGATTTTTCATTTCAGACAGCCCCAGCAGATAATCAGCGGTCACACCGTAAAACTTCGCCAGCCGGATAAGGGCATAGTGGCTGATGTCCTTGAAGTCTTCCGTTTCGTAACTGCCCAGCGCAGACTTGGAAAGCCCGGTCTGCTCCGCAAGCTGCCCCAGCGTCAAGCCACGCTCCACACGTAGGTCTTTTAATCGCTCTTGTATGGATAAAGACATATTCACCCTCCTTGCTAGCTCAACGAAAGAGAAGCCGTTATGCTATGTACTATGCTCATAGCATAACGGCATAGGCATTTACAGTTTTATTTTACCATTTGCTACATCTTCACGAAATTTATCAACAAGCTTCGCTGTCAGCTTGGATTTACCGTAGTGTTCAAGTACAAAAGTACGATAACTTTTTCCATCTACAAGCACATCACTTTTTCTGGTCAACAACCAATTTCCGTTACCTCCTCCCTGTTCTCTAATATTCCAGTCTTTCCCATATCTTTTATAGATTTCATCTTTTTTACCTTGAACAGACATTGATTCGCTTGGAATATAAACAATTTGCATAATAGCTCCTCCTTTATTTTGTGCAAGAAGACCAGAAACCTGAATTTGTCTTTTATCTTTTTTTGATTATATCACAAATCCGAGAGCGTGGAAATAGGGAGTTTTTCAGGCTGATTTCCTACCTCTTGGATATACGGCACAGGCGGTCAAAAAGGTGTAGACTTGGGATAGTTCATCGATGGACAAGCACCTTGGAAACAGAACACGCCAAAGAAAACGGAGGGACGCATGAGCAAAAGACCCTATCAACACCTGCCGCCGCTGGAACACAGGCCGGACGGCTCCCCCTACCGCATAACCCCGCCCCAGAAGAGACGAGCCAGCGGCCTGATACGCCGGGAGTGCTGCAACTGCGAGGACGGAAACTGCCTTGCGCTGGACGATGGCGACACCTGCGCCTGTCCGCAGATGATTTCGTTCTCCGTCTGCTGCAAGTGGTTCCGCTGGGCGGTCTTGCCGCTGGACAGGACGCTGGAAGCGGAGATTTACCGGGACAGGGACTTGAAACGCTGTGCGGAGTGCGGCGGTGTGTTCGTCCCGAAGTCCAACCGGGGCAAATACTGCCCGGACTGCGCCGCCAGAGTTCACAGGCGGCAGAAAACAGAAAGTGAACGGAAAAGGAGGTCTGCTGTGGACAGTTAAGAGCGGGAAAAGCCTTGATTTGCAAGGCTCCGCAAGCCCTCAACCGGGGCGGCTGGTATCATTTATCATTCGCCCCGGAAAACGGGCCTCTAACCGTCCACAAAACACGCTATGACAAACACGATTTATATTCACCAGCCGGAAAAGGCGTTCAGTTTCACCCGGCTCCCCAATTTCCTTTTTGAAGCACCCACATTCCAGCCCTTGAGCAACGAAGCGAAGGTGCTGTATGCCTTTGTCCTGCGCCGGGCGGAGTTGTCCCGGAAGAACGGCTGGGCGGACGAGTACGGGCGGGTCTACCTGTACTACCCCATCTGCGAGGTGGTCGCTTTGCTCCGCTGCGGGCGGCAGAAAGCGGTCAACACCCTGCGGGAGTTGCAGTATGCGGGGCTGGTGGAAATCCAGAAACAGGGCTGTGGAAAACCCAACCGCATTTACCCGAAATCCTATGAAGCGGTTCCAAACACCGACTTCAAGAAATCCGGTTATGGTACGCCGGAGGGCTGAAAACCGTACTTGGCGAGTACGAAAATCAATCCTCTTGAAGTACGGAAATCTGACGGTATATAGAAATACAGAGATTAAAACCATCTATTTACATTCATTCCATTCCAATCCTATCAGAGATATTTTCGGCGGGAAAACCCGCCGGAAAGGAATGGAATGGGGAAAGGAGTTCAATGGCACAACACGCAATTTTGCGATTTGAGAAGCACAAGGGCCACCCGGCGGGGCCGCTGGAAGCCCACCATGAACGGAAAAAGGAGCAGTACGCCAGCAACCCGGACATTGACACCAGCCGGAGCAAGTACAATTTCCACATCGTCAAGCCGGATGGCCGCTACTACCATTTCATTCAGAGCCGCATCGAGCAGGCCAGATGCCGCACCCGCAAGGACAGCACTCGGTTTGTGGACACGCTGATTACCGCCAGCCCGGAGTTTTTCAAGGGCAAGTCCCCAAAGGAGATAGCGGCCTACTTCCAGAGGGCGGCGGACTTCCTCATTGACCGGGTGGGCCGGGAGAACATCGTTTCGGCTATGGTACACATGGATGAAAAAACGCCCCATCTGCACTTGGTCTTTGTGCCGCTGACAAAGGACAACCGCCTGTGCGCCAAAGAAATTATCGGCAACCGGGCCAATCTGACGAAGTGGCAGGACGATTTTCACGCCTGTATGGTGGAGCAGTACCCCGACCTGGAGCGTGGGGAAAGCGCCAGCAAGACGGGCCGGAAGCATATCCCCACCCGGCTGTTCAAACAGGCGGTCAACCTCTCCAAACAGGCGAGGGCCATTGAAGCGGTTCTCTCCGGCATTACCCCGCTGAACGCCGGAAAGAAGAAAGAGGAAGCCCTCTCCATGCTGAAAAAGTGGTTTCCGCAGATGGAGAACTTCTCCGGGCAACTGAAAAAATACAAGGTCACAATCAATGACTTGTTAGCGGAAAATGAAAAGCTGGAAGTCAGGGCAAAGGCCAGCGAAAAAGGCAAGATGAATGACACGATGGAACGGGCGAAGTTAAAAAGCGAACTGGACGATATGCGGCGGCTGGTTGACCGTATCCCGCCGGAGATTTTAGCGGAACTGAAACGGCAACAGCGGCAGCATGGAAAGGAAAGGTGATCTTATAAGTAATATCAGATACAAAAAGGAAATCGAAATCGTGACTTTTCAGGGAAAGGAAATCACACTGGAAAATCTCTCCCCGGTGTTCACGCCGGAACAGGAAGCAGCCAAACGCCGGGAACTGGAACAGCAGCTTTATGAGGTGTTCCGCAAGTACGCCGACAAGCGGGAGAGTGAGGAAGCCGGGACATAAGGTTTTCCAAACCCATCATTGATTTGCGGGGCTGCTGGCGGTATAATAGAACTGTCAGCAGCTCCGTTTCTTTTTTAAGAAAAGGAGCGACAATATGAACAATCGGATAGACGCAATCTATGCAAGACAATCGGTAGACAAAAAGGACAGCATTTCCATTGAAAGCCAGATTGAATTTTGCAAATACGAGTTGAAAGGCGGTAACTGCAAGGAATACACAGACAAAGGGTACAGCGGCAAGAACACAGACCGTCCGAAGTTTCAAGAACTGGTGCGGGACATCAAGCGGGGCTTGATTGCAAAGGTCGTGGTTTACAAGCTCGACCGTATCAGCCGTTCCATTCTGGACTTTGCCAACATGATGGAGCTGTTCCAGCAGTACAATGTGGAGTTTGTGTCCTCTACGGAAAAGTTTGATACCTCCATGCCGATGGGACGGGCCATGCTGAATATCTGTATCGTGTTCGCCCAGCTTGAACGGGAAACGATACAGAAGCGGGTAACGGACGCTTACTACTCCCGCAGTCAGCGGGGCTTTAAGATGGGCGGGAAAGCCCCTTACGGCTTCCATACGGAGCCTATCAAGATGGACGGTATCAACACAAAGAAGCTGGTGGTAAACCCGGAGGAAGCGGCCAATATCCGGCTGATGTTTGAGATGTACGCCCAGCCCACAACTTCCTACGGGGACATTACCCGGTACTTTGCCGAACAGGGGATTTTGTTCCATGGCAAAGAGCTGATACGCCCCACGCTGGCGCAGATGTTACGCAATCCTGTCTATGTGCAGGCAGACCTTGATGTGTACGAATTTTTCAAAAGTCAAGGTACAGTCATTGTCAATGACGTTGCCGATTTTACGGGCATGAACGGCTGCTATCTGTATCAAGGGCGAGATGTAAAGGCCAGCAAGAAAAACGACTTAAAAGACCAAATGCTGGTACTGGCTCCCCATGAGGGTATCGTCCCCTCCGACACCTGGCTGACCTGCCGCAAGAAGCTGATGAACAACATGAAAATCCAGTCTGCCCGGAAAGCCACCCACACATGGCTGGCAGGAAAAATCAAGTGCGGGAATTGCGGGTATGCTCTTATGAGTATCTACAATCCCTCCGGCAAACAGTATCTCCGCTGCACGAAACGGCTGGACAATAAAAGCTGTCCTGGCTGTGGGAAAATCATCACTTCGGAACTGGAAGCGGTTGTTTATCAGCAGATGGTAAAGAAGCTGGCAAGCTACAAGACGCTGACAGGAAAAAAGAAAGCGGCAAAGGCAAACCCGAAAATCACCGCCCTGCAAGTGGAACTTGCCCATGTAGACAGCGAGATTGAAAAGCTGGTGGACAGTCTGACGGGGGCAAACAATGTCCTGTTCTCCTATGTGAATGTGAAGATAGCGGAACTGGACGGGCGCAAGCAGGAACTTCTGGCAAGGATAGCGGAGTTGACTGTGGAGGCCATCAGCCCGGAACAGGTCAGCCAGATTTCCGGCTACCTCGATACCTGGGAGAATGTATCTTTTGATGACAAGCGGCGTGTGGTGGATTTGATGATCACCACCATAGCCGCCACAAGCGACAGCTTGAACATCACATGGAAAATCTGACTGGCGGCACCCCTCCCGTCAGATACCTACCCTGTGTAGTCCCTTGTAAACTGTACTTTGGTATGTGCTAAACTATTTGCCATAAGAAACATCCTTTCCTGGTTTTTTAGAGGCTTGAACAATCTCTATTTTACCAGAAAGGATGTTTCTTTGCTTAAGCCCTAATCCACCCGCATAGCGGGCGGTTGTTGAACTTTCGCTTATTGGCGAAAGTTCTTCGATAAAGCACTAATGCAAAAAGCGGAAGCTCAAATGAGCTTCCGCTTTTCTTTTCTCTTTTTAGAGTTAAACTACCCAGGTGTGTTCAATTTCCTTTTTCTTTGGTCTTCCCATCAGATCCCGAACGGCATCTTTCGGGCTTTTTCCCTCATACAACACCTGATAGGTCTGGCTGGTGATCGGCATCTCGACTCCCATTTTTTCAGCCAGATCATGAGCAACTTTAGTACAAGAATATCCTTCTACCACCATGCCCACCTGTTCGAGCGCCTGTTGTACCGGCACTCCCTGACCGACCAAAATTCCAAATCTTCGATTTCTGGAATGCATGCTGGTACAGGTAACCACCAGATCGCCGATACCGGAAAGTCCGGCAAACGTTTCCTGATGTCCGCCCATTGCCACGCCTAGACGGGCGATCTCGGTGATTCCTCTGGTCATGAGGGCTGCTTTTGCATTGTCACCCAAACCAACGCCATCGGCGATTCCAGCCGCCACAGCGATGATGTTCTTGAGTGCACCTCCCAGTTCAACTCCAACCAGATCGTCATTGACATAAACGCGAAAATCCGGATTCATCAGCCAGTCCTGTACCTGATGTGCCGCCGCTCTGTCTTTGGATGCAACCGTAACAGTAGTTGCTTCTCCCCTGCTGACTTCCTCTGCATGGGATGGTCCGGAAAGCACGACATTTGGATGATCCGGGATTTCCTGAGAAATAACGGTCGAAAAATCAAGGAAAGTGTCCGCTTCCAGACCTTTTGCTACACAGACAATGATACTGTTCGTACCAATATGCTCTTTCAAGCGATGTGCTGTCTGACGCACTGCAAAGGATGGAACTGCCATAATAATCAGATCACTGTACTTAGCAGGCTCCAGAGTCGCTGTAAATACGATTTCCTGTGGGATTTTTACTCCCGGCAACAGTTTTTTCTGCTCCCGTTCTTCCCGCAGCCGAATCACTTCTTCTTCCCGATGAGACCAGACGGTTACCTCGTGGCCATATCGATGACACATCAAGGCAAGCGAGATTCCAAATCCTCCTGCACCCAGTACCATCACCTTTGCCATGTGCTTCCCTTCTTTCTATCGTTTTTACAAGTATTTTTTCATGATAACAGCATCTTCCGTTCGTCCGACTTCACAAAACCCTTGTTTCAGAAACAGAGAAAGGCTTGGATTATCCACCGCGATATCATCATATACCTCGATACAGCCTATTTTTCGGCATTGAGCACACAAAAGTTCCAATCCCTTTGTGCCATATCCTCTGCCACGGAATCGGTCATGTACAATGACATTCAGAAGATATCTGCCGCTTTCCTCGTCCAGATGACAGGCTACTTCACCGACAAAGCACTTTTCCTCTCCGTTATACAGATAGGCATAAAACCGCTTTCCCTGTGTGTTTACAATCCATCGATCATACCAATCAGCCCATTTTTTCTGCGGGAAGTCAATGCAGCCGCCCCATCTGGCATTATATGCCATTGTAGCTGGATCAGCAAGCAAAGCTTGTCGAAAGGAAAGTTCTTCTATTTTTGGGGTATGCAGGGAAATCATAGCCGTCCCTCCTAATTTTTCGACTCTGTTTGAGGGATATCTGTTTTTTTATCGCCAATTCGGCGTTCGGTTCCATTAATCAAACGTTGGATGTTGCCGCGATGCTTAAAGATTACAATGACAGAGAACAACGCTGCAAACAAGAAGTCAAACAACAGCGGTTTTCTCAGGCACAGATCAACGATCAATGTAACAAACGGATAGAGCAGTGCGCCAGTAACCGAAACCAACGAAACAATTCTTGTGATAAACAAAACCGGCAAAAAGATAATCAAAAGGATAAAAAACACCAGTGGATTTACAACCAGTATAATTCCCAAAGAGGTAAGAACACCTTTGCCTCCTTTGAATCCAAAATAAATCGGGTACAGATGGCCCAACAGGGCAAAAAATCCTGCAAGATAGCCTGCGTCAAACTCTGTGACGCCAAAGACCGAAAAGATCCATCTTCCAATAACAACCGCCAGAACACCTTTGAGAAAATCTCCCAGCAGGGTAAAAAACGCTGGCATCTTTCCATAGGTTCTCAGGATATTGGTCATTCCTGCATTTTTGCTCCCGTATTTGCGCACATCGTCATGTGCATAAATTCTTGATACAATGATAGCGAAACTGATGCTTCCCAGCAGGTAGGCAATCACCCCTGCCAGCACACACGCTCCAACATTGAGCATGGTCTGTGAAACTTCCATTTTCTTCATCCTCCTTCTCTACTATTGTATCAAGTGTTTCACTATAATGCAACCCCTTGTTGCCTTTTCTTTTTATTGTCATGCGTCACAGGGGTACTGCCCATAGCACATCTTGTGCTGTTTACCCCCCGCAAACTTTTGTGTACAAAAGTTTGACAAAAAACTTCCGTTTACCTTCGGTACAAACAAAAAAGAAGCTCCTCTGATGAGGAGCTTCCCGAGAAACGCTATTGTTTTTTGTCACCTTTTTCGCGAACCAGCATACGGATTGGAGTTCCTTCAAATCCAAAGTTTTCGCGGATCTGGTTTTCCAGATAGCGCTGATAGGAAAAGTGGAACAGCTCTGCACGGTTAACAAAGCAAGCAAATGTTGGTGGTCTGGTGGAAACCTGAGTCATGTAGTAAATCTTCAGGCGTTTTCCCTTATCAGACGGCGGCTGAACGCGAGCGGTCGCATAGTTGAGCATATCGTTGAGCATACCTGTGGAAATGCGGCGAGCGTTCTGTTCATCCACTGCCTTGATCATCTCATACAGTTTTTCAACGCGCTGTCCGGTCTGCGCGGAGATGAAGACCATCGGTGCATACGGCATAAAGCTGAAGTCGATATCCAGCTGTTTCTTCATTTCCTGCATGGTCTTATCGGTCTTGTCCTCAACCGCATCCCATTTGTTGATTGCAATGATGCAAGCTTTACCCTGCTCATGAGCATATCCGGCAATTTTGGAGTCCTGCTCACTGAATCCCTTGGTTGCATCAATCATGATGATGCAGACGTTGGAGCGGTCTACCGCCATATAAGCGCGCAGCACGCTGTATTTTTCGATAGCTTCCTCAACCTTGCTCTTGCGGCGAATGCCGGCTGTATCAATAAATACAAACTTGCCGTACTGGTTTTCAATCACGGTATCGGTTGCATCACGGGTGGTTCCTGCGATATCCGAAACGATAACCGCTTCTCTGCCGGCAATACGGTTTACCAGAGAGGATTTACCCGCATTTGGACGGCCTACAATTGCAACTGTAATGCTGTCTTCGCCATATTCTCCTTCATCGGAGAAATCGAGGTACTGATATACTGCATCCAGCAGGTCACCGGTACCATGGCCATGGACAGAAGAAACCGCAATCGGCTCACCCAGTCCCAGGTTATAAAATTCATAGAATTCCGGCGGAGGATCTCCGACACCATCACATTTATTAACGCACAGAACAATCGGCTTGCCGCTCTTTTGCAGCATTGCAGCGACTTCCTGATCGGTTGCGGTAATACCAGTCTTCATATCAACCACCAGAATGGTCACTTCTGCGCTTTCGATTGCAAGCTGTGCCTGACGGCGCATCTGAGAAAGGATAATATCATCCGAGTATGGTTCGATACCGCCGGTATCAACCAGCATAATTTCATGGTTGCGCCATTCACAGGACGCATAGATTCGGTCACGGGTAACGCCTGGAGTATCTTCCACGATGGAAAGACGCTGACCGATCAGCTTATTAAACAGGGTGGATTTGCCGACATTTGGGCGACCCACCACAGCAACTACTGGTCTGACTGCCATAGAAAACCTCACTTTCTGTTGTAACTTAATTGATAGGATTCGTATGTTAGAGCAAAACAAAAGTTTTACTCAATTTTTTCAAAAAATTGTGGGTTTCCAAAGGGCAAAGCCCTTGGTTGCCTTCCGCAGAAGGCGACACACCTTGAAAAAATATAAATAATAAAAAACGATAGAGGCAGAGAAGCAATTTCGGTGCTGTCGCACGTCAGTGCGTGGCACACGGAAAGTGTGCCTGTGTACAGCGACGCGCCACACAAACTGGAACAGATTTCTACCGTCAAAAATCATCCACCGGATAATTTTTGAGGACAGTTTACTTAAATAGTCAGTTCTTGAAAACTTTTTTTCTTGTAAAAAGTTTTCAAACTTTCAAAAATACGCCTGACGATAAAAGATTTTTCGCACTCTGCGGAGTGCGCCCAAAGGCGTCGCCTCTGGACACCACGAACTTTTTGAAAAAAGTTCGATCAAAAACTTTATTTTTTACACTACCCGTCTTTACGCCGTAGGCGAACAGCGTACAGGCTCAGCCTGCTCTTGAAAAAGGTGGACGAAAACTTTTGTTTTGTTCTCTTTTTAAACAACTCGTTAGAGTCCCAGCATCCGGTCAAGCAACTCGAACGCATCGTTCTCCACCGGTGTAACCTCGACACCCAGCTTCTCCCTTACCTCTTCGAGTGTAACATCATCCAGAAACTTGTCCTGTTCATGCCGCAGCATGTTTGCAGGAATCAGCAATTCGTCTCCGATCTCCACATACTCAAGCTGCTTTAACAGATCCTGTCCGGTCACCAATCCCGCTACGGTAATGGTGTGCCCGAAAAAGTCGTTGATAATCTTTTTGATCTGCACCTGTACCTGCGGGAATTTTTCCCCGACTCTCTGTGCAAAATCATGCATCATTGGGAAGGCAAGCTCTCCGGTCGCAATGGTCACTTTGCGCGGCGCTGATACTGTCCTGTTTTCTTCCGAAAGAGCCAATGCAAAATCATGCTGCATCAGGGTCATCATGCCTACACCATTCTCCAGCTGAGCAAAATCCTCATAGAAATCATACTCCGGAAACGGCTTTCCTGCAAGGATATAAAATTCATCCGAAGCGTAAACCGTTCTTGCCCCATACTCCTTCACAAAGTAGTCTCCCCACTTTTCCAGTGTTTCGATTACCTGCTCGGCTTCCTTTGGAGAAACGGTGCGTATCGGGGCTAACCCTTCCCGATGCTTGGTGAGTCCCACCGGAACAACGGCAATGCTCTGAACATTCGGACCAAGTTTTGCAAGCTCGGAAATGCTGTATTCCAGCTCCTGTCCATCGTTATATCCCGGACACAGCACGATCTGGGTATTGACCTTGATTCCACCTTCGGTAAGCATCTTCACAAATTTGAGTGCTTCCCCCGCAAATGGGTTTTTCATCATCTCAACGCGAAGCTGCGGATTCATGGTGTGCACCGAAATATTGATTGGACTGACATGCATCTTGATGATGCGGCGGATGTCGTCCTCTTTTAAGTTTGTCAGGGTTGTATAGTTGCCGAACAAAAAGGACATGCGGGTATCGTCGTCCTTAAAATAAAGGCTCTTGCGCATTCCCGGAGGGGTTTGATCCACAAAGCAGAAGATGCATTTGTTTTTGCAGCCCATTTGACGGTCCATCAGATAGGTTTCAAACTCCAGCCCCAGGTCGTCGTATTCGTCCTTATCCACAACAACGGTACGGACCTTTCTTTCCTCATCGCACAGCAGGATCTCCAGGTGTTCATCGGTCATATAGAACCGATAGTCCAGCACGTCGGTGATTGCGTTGCCGTTGATACTGATGAGGGTATCCCCCTTGTGTATCCTTGCGCGTCTGGCGGGACTTCCCGGCTCCACGCTGGTGATTCTTACTGCCATCTGTTCGGCTCCTTTCCCTTAAAAACTGTTACATAAAAAATGGGCAGGAAGGGAAGTGATTCCCCTCTGCCCTTCTTTTGCCAGATTAGACTTTGTAATCAAAAATTAGTCTTTTTTGATTACTTCTCTGCCTTTGTAGTAGCCACAGTTGCCACATACTTTGTGAGGAGCTTTCAGCTCACCGCACTGTGGGCAGATAGAAAATGCTGGTGTGTCGAGTTTCCATACGTTGGAACGTCTTTTATCTCTGCGTGCTCTAGATACTTTTCTCTTTGGTACTGCCATTTTTGTGCATCTCCTTAAATTATCGTAAAATCATAAAAAGTGTTAAGATGGAAGGTTCTGATCTTCTTCCTCATCAGACCATTCCAGATTGTCGAATGCCTTGACTCGACGGTTTGTCTCCCATACGGGTTCCTGACAGCTGCATGTTTCCTTATTAAGGTTGCAGCCACACATTGGACACAGTCCTTTGCAGTCCTCCGAACACAGCATCCTGATTGGTAGCTCAAGAAGTATGTCGTCCTGTGCAAGGGTATCCATATCCAGAATACCGTCTTCGCAGACAAGATAATCATCATCTTCCTGCTGGTTGAGCTTGCGCACCACAGTATGGAAAAACTCCTGGTGTTTTTTCTGCTCTACCGGTTCCAGGCATCTGGCACAACTTGCGGAAAGGATATAATCCGCATCATAGCGTACCGTAACGATACCTGCGCGGTTCTGCACTTCGCCTTTGATTGCGATCGGTGTTTTAAATGGACGATCGCCCCACTGTTCCACTCCGCTCAAATCAAGTTCCATCGAAAACGGAAGAACCTGTTCTTCGGCATCGAACAATTTTTTCAGGTCAAGCTGCATAATAATTTTCCTTTCCCATAAAAATGGTATCCCCATTCTCTGCAACAGCTTTGCTTCGGTCCTGTTACAGCACAAACTGACCCCGTCCGCTCCGCCAGAAGCCGACCTTTCCGGGACAGACTTATCCCTCCGAATCAGTCCGTAACAGAATTAATTATAGTATCCAAACTCTGTTTTGTCAACACTCTGCGCGCGATTTTTCGCCTGTTTATGCTGTTTTTTCGCCGAAAACCTATTTTTCTCCAACTTCAACAAATTGCAGCTGCAAAAAGAGTTTTGGATAGTCAAATTTTAAATTTCTTTTAAATTCCTCTCATTCCAAAACTATCCCAGAATCAGCCCTGACCAATAAGGGGTAGTCTGAAACAGAATCAGGATAACCATAAAAAAGTTAAAGCTTGCTCTAAAAACATAAGGATGGCGGACATGGTTTTGCTGCTGGACCTTGATTTTTTCACAGGTCTCGGTAAAATTCGTGGAAAGATTGAGCGCAATAATCAAAATCACCACCGATACTGCCAGAGCCGTTACCGCAAACAGAAGCAGATTTCGGGCATCCATTTGCTGACCATATGCCACCATCATCAGCTGGGAAAACAAGAAGAAGAAATGGAAGATGGTTGTCATGACAAGGCAGCGTGTCACCTCATAAACCATCGCTGCAAAGAGTCCCAGCATCAGCATTCCAGACCACTCACCCAGATTAGACAGCAACATGGTAATCACTCCCGAGCCGATAATGGACGGCAGGATTCCATACTTGCGCCACTCCCCATACAGACAGCGACGGAATGCAAATTCACTGACCAATGAAGACACTGCGATAAACAGAATCTGAAGCGGCAGAGTGAGATTCGACTGCATCACAGACAGTCCAATCATTGTATTGTTCTCGATCTGTGCAGACATGGAAAGAACGTTTTCTCCCATAATTGCGCACAATCCAAGCGCCGCACCGGAAAGTGCAAGCAGCAAAACTTGCAGGATTTTTTTAGCATTGATTTTGGTGGAGAATCCTTCTCCCATCATTGGGAGCTGATATTTTTTGACCCAGAAAATGCCGACGATTGCGGTGAGTGGAAGGGTCAGGACATCGAGGACCTTGATGACACACAGGACAGACATCAGATAATCTGTCTTATCTCCCTGTGGCTGGTATGGATTTGCCATAGATAGTCTCCTTTTAGGTAAAGATTTTGGAAAAACAAAAGTTTTTGATCGAACTTTTTTCAAAAAGTTCGTGGTGTCCAGAGGCAACGCCTTTGGTCGCTCGTCGCAACGAGCGAAACTCTTTATCCGTGAAAGCGCATTTTCGGAGGTATGGACCCCTTTTGCAAGTGAAAAGGGGTCCATGAGCCGATTTTGAGCAGAGAGTAACTCCGAAAAGTTTCCAGTGGGAAGTTTTCGGCAGCACCAGATTGAATCTGGACACAATATCACGCTTGGGTTTAAGGCGAAATGGTAGTTTCAGCACACGACAATGCCATAGATTCACTCAACAGATTTTTATGCTCAACAGCACAGACAGCAGAAAAATCTCCCACTGGGAGGTTTTTCTGGAAAGTGAGTGTCGTTTGTCTGTCAAGGGGGCTTTTCTCTTACAAAATCCCCCTCTTTTTCAATACAACATTTGTATTGAAAAATTCACCCACAAAGGCGCCTGACGATAAGAGTTGAACAAGTTCAACTCGAGATTCCGCCTTCTGCGGAGTGCAACCAAAAACTCTGCCTTTAGAATCTGCCACCTTTTGTAAAAGGTGGATGAAAACTTTTGTTTTCGCTTTTTGCAACAATGTCCACCCTCTGACGAGGGTGGACATCATTCATTCTAATATTGCAAATTAGTCTCTGAAGTAGTCAACTGCGCCAGCAAACATCTTCTGATCTTTGTTGCCGTCAACGTTCAGATACAGGCTGCCTGTGTAACGCTCGGAGTGACCCATCTTACCGAATACTCTGCCGTCTGGAGAGGTAATACCTTCGATTGCATCCACAGAACCGTTTGGATTGAAGCGGTAATCCTGAGTTGGGTTGCCGTTGAGGTCAACGTACTGGGTTGCGATCTGGCCGTTTTCTGCCATCTTCTTAACCAGCTCTTCGCTTGCTACGAAGCGGCCCTCACCGTGGGAGATTGCGATGGTGTGGATATCACCAACATTGTTGTGCATCAGCCATGGAGACTTGTTGGAAGCGATTCTGGTACGAACCAGACCAGACTGATGACGGTTGATGAGGTTGTAAGTCAGGGTTGGGCAGGTGTCATCGGTGGTGATGATTTCACCGAATGGAACCAGACCCAGTTTAACCAGTGCCTGGAAACCGTTACAGATACCGCACATCAGACCATCCTTATTCTTGAGCAGATCCATCACAGCTTCGGTGATCTGTGGGTTGCGGAAGAAGGAGGTGATGAATTTTGCGGAACCTTCTGGTTCGTCACCGCCGGAGAATCCGCCTGGGATTGCAATGATCTGGGTCTTTGCAATCATATCTTTCATCAGAGCAACAGACTCTTTGATCTGTTCCGAGGTCTTGTTGCGGATTACTACGATATTTGCTTTTGCGCCTGCACGCTCGAATGCACGTGCTGTATCATATTCACAGTTTGTGCCCGGGAATACTGGAATCAGTACCTGTGGCTGTGCAATCTTGGTGCCTGCGTGTGCATGCTCTTTGCACTCATAGCTGTAAGAAGGAATAACAACATTTGGAGCTTTGGTGATCATTGGATAAACCGGCTCGAGGGTTGCTTCCCATACTTTCTGGATCTCATCAAGGCAAACTTTCTCGCCGTTTACATCGATTGCATATTCCTCGGTGGTATGACCGATCTCTTTTGCAAAGGTGTCAACCTCACCTGCTGCCTCGAATACGAATGCGCCGTAGGTTGGTTTGAACAGGTGGTGAATCTTCTCGTTTGCAGCAAAACCGATGCGGTTACCGAATGCCATCTTACAGAGTGCCTCACCGATACCTTTGCTGCCCAGAGTGTAAACTGCTTTTACTTTACCTTCTGCAATCAGGCTTTCCATATGGTCGAATACCTTGCGAATGCTCTCGTAAACCGGCAGACCATTTTCGTCATATTCCGGTGTGAGCAGGTATACTTTATCGTTTGCAGCTTTAAACTCACCGCTTACAATGTTCTGAGCTTTGGTTGCAGAAACTGCGAAGGAAATCAGTGTTGGTGGAACATGGATGTCCTCGAAGGAACCGGACATCGAGTCTTTACCACCGATTGCAGCGCAGCCCAGTTCGAGCTGTGCTTTGAGTGCGCCCAGCAGAGACTGGAATGGTTTGCCCCATTTTTCTGGATCGGTGCCGATCTTCTCAAAGTATTCCTGGAAGCTCAGCCAGCATTTGTGACGGGTACCGCCAACTGCGATCAGTTTTGCGATAGATTCGATTACTGCAAGCTGTGCACCTCTGAACTGATTTTCCTCGGAGATGTATGGGTTAAAGCCCCATGCCATAACAGAACAGGTGTTGGTTTCGCCAAAACGAACCGGAATCTTTGCAACCATTGCCTGTGCAGGGGTCAGCTGGGTCTTACCGCCGTATGGCATCATAACAGTGTTTGCACCGATGGTGGAGTCAAAGCGGTCGGACAGACCTTTCTGGGAAGCGACATTGAGTTCGCCCATGATCTTCTCGAATTTTTCTTTTACCGAGAGACCTTTATTCTTGCAGCAGCATTTTTCTTTTTCTGCTGGAGCTTTTGCAATAACCTTGGTGTATTTTGGAGCACCGTTGGAATTTAAGAATGCACGGGAGAGGTCAACGATCTTCTTTTCTCTCCAGAACATAACCAGTCTTGGATCTTCAGTAACTTCCGCTACTGCAGTAGCCATGAGGTTTTCTCTGTCAGCTGCCTGCATGAATTTCTCAACATTTTCTTTTGCAACAACGACAGCCATTCTTTCCTGGGATTCGCTGATTGCAAGCTCGGTGCCGTCCAAACCATCATATTTCTTTGGAACAAGGTCGAGGTTAATTTTCAGTCCGTCAGCCAGCTCACCGATTGCAACCGATACGCCGCCTGCACCAAAGTCGTTGCAGCGTTTGATCATGCGGGTAACATCGCCGTCGCGGAACAGTCTCTGGATCTTTCTTTCTTCCGGTGGGTTGCCCTTCTGAACCTCTGCACCACAGCTGGAGAGAGATTCTACGTTGTGGGACTTGGAAGAACCGGTTGCACCGCCGCAGCCGTCACGTCCGGTCTTGCCACCCAGAAGGATGATGACATCGCCTGGAGTCGGCTCTTCACGAACAACGTTTGCTGCTGGAACTGCGCCGACTACTGCACCAACTTCCATACGTTTTGCAACATAGCCCGGATGATAGATTTCGTTTACCTGACCGGTAGCCAAACCGATCTGGTTGCCGTAGGAGCTGTAACCAGCTGCTGCGGTGGTAACGATCTTCTTCTGTGGAAGTTTACCCTTGATGGTATCTTCAAATGGGGTCAGCGGGTTGCCTGCACCGGTAACACGCATTGCCTGATATACATAAGCACGACCGGACAGAGGGTCACGGATTGCGCCGCCCAGACAGGTTGCTGCACCGCCGAATGGCTCGATCTCGGTTGGGTGGTTGTGAGTTTCGTTCTTAAACTGTAAGAGCCAATCCTGTTCTTCGCCGTCTACATCAACTTTGATCTTAACAGAGCAAGCGTTGATCTCTTCGGATTCGTCGAGGTCGGTCAGTTTGCCCTGTTTTTTCAGAGCTTTTGCACCGATGGTAGCCAGATCCATCAGGGTCATTGGTTTGTCCTTACCTGCATGGATGGTCTTTCTCAGTTCGAGATATTCGTTGTAAGCGTCCTTTACATAGTCGCTTTCAATCTCAACATCTTCAATACGGGTAGAGAAGGTGGTATGACGGCAGTGATCCGACCAATAGGTATCGATCATGCGGATCTCAGTAATGGTTGGGGTACGTTTTTCGGTTTCTTTAAAGTATTTCTGGCAGAAGGTAATATCGCCAAGGTCCATTGCCAGACCATAGTTTTTGATGAAGTCACGAAGTCCCTGCTCATCCAGGTCGCAGAATCCATCCAGAACTGCAACATCAGCCGGAACATCGTATGGTGTATGCAGAGTTTCCGGAGTTTCCAGAGAAGCCTCCATCGATTCAACAGGGTTGATCAGGTGTGCTTTGATGCGGGTAAGTTCTTCATCGCTGACGCCCTGAATTACATATACCTTTGCGGAAGCAACGGTTGGACGGTCATGCTGTGCAGCCAACTGGATGCACTGTGCAGCGGAGTCTGCACGCTGGTCAAACTGTCCTGGCAGGAACTGAACGGCAAATACCTTTTCATTCTGTGCAAAAGCAGGCAGCGTATCATATACATTATCTACCTGTGGTTCCGAAAGGATTGTTTTCTTTGCAAGTTCAAAGTCCTCGTCCGAAATATCTTCGACATCATAACGATTCAGGATACGGACACTTTCTGCTGTATGGATACCCAGCGAGCTGCGGATATCCGCAAGAACTCCCTGCGCCTCAACAGCGAAAGGTGTCTTTTTTTCAACATACACTCTGTAAACAGACATACTTCACACTCCTAAAAAACGTTTGTACTTTCTCTCTATCTATTTTCTGATTCCGAAAAAATTTTCGAAAACCATTTTACCCCATTATACCATAATCCCCAAAAGGTTAATAGCCCGAGCCTTCTTTTTAAAAAGAGAATTTTTTCCCTCTTTTGGCTCAAACTTTGCTAATATTTTACAGAAAACCCGTGTGCATCAGGGGCTTCCCCATCTTCCAGCGGTATTACGTCAAGGGAATCGACCTGAATCCACATACTTCCCTTGCGAATTTTTCGCAGAAGCTGTTCGACTGCTTCGCGATCTCCATTTAAGTACATATCGACCGAACCATCATCACAGTTGCGCACCCAGCCACCGATTTGAAGGGCCACTGCGCTGTACTGGACGAAATAACGAAATCCCACACCCTGTACTCTTCCGCAGGCGCGGGCATAGTATTTGACCTGCATCATGACCCTCCTCTCATGTATAAAAACAAAACTTTTCATCCACTTACTGCCCATCTTTACGCCGAAAGCGAACAAAAGTTTTGTCAACTTTTTGTTTTCTCTATTGCTACCCGTCCTTGCGCCGTAGGCGAACGGTGTCCAGCTTCAAGCTGGTTTCGCTCGTTGCGACGAGCGCCTAAAGGCTCTGCCTTTAGAATCCGCGAGCTTTTTGTAAAAAGCTCGACCAAAAACTTTATTTTTTACACCAGTTCTGCTGTACAGAGGTCGCCCTGAACCCCGGTAATTCGAACATCATGAATCTCTCCGCACAGTTCTCTATCACTCTTAACACAAACCGGTGTGTAATTCTTGGTGTAACCATGCTGCATTCCGTCCGACTGCTGAGTCTCAAACAATACGCTCTCGATTTTGCCGACCTGCGACTGTAAAAATTCCTGTCTGCTCTGCTCGGTCACCTCTGCCATTTTGTGGCTGCGCTGTTCTTTCTGATGGTTGGTCAGCTGATTTGGCATCTTGGCAGCACGTGTACCCGGGCGAATCGAATAGGCAAATACGTGTACCTTTCCAAATCCAATTTCCTTTGCAAAGGCAAGAGACTCGGCAAATTCTTCCTCGGTCTCTCCCGGGAAGCCAACCATGATGTCGGTGGTGATGGATGGATTATCAAACTTTGTCCGGATTCTTGCCACCAGATCGCGGTAAAAGGCAGTATCATAATGACGATTCATCCTCTTGAGGGTTGCATCACAGCCGCTTTGCAGAGAAAGATGGAACTGCGGACAGAATTTTGGCAGCGATACCAGAATTTCCAGATTTTTGTCAGTGAGCATCAGTGGTTCCAGCGAACCCAGACGCACCCTCTCGATTCCTTCTGTGGTGCACGCCAGTGTTACCGCATCTACCAGATGGCAGCCGATATCTTTGCCATAGCTGGAAAGGTCTATACCTACCAGCACCACCTCTTTGTATCCCTTCGCACTCAAATCATACAGTTCCAGCTTCAGATCTTCCAGAGACTTGGAGCGGTTAAATCCCCTTGCGTATGGAATGATGCAGTAGGAGCAGTAATGCTCGCATCCGTCCTGAATTTTGACAAACGCTCTGGTTCTCTCCAAAAAGCTGTCTGCTTTCATCTCTTCGAAGCTTTCTTCCTTGGTGTGCGGGGTAATTTTGACAATGCGTTTTCCGTCTCTGAGGTACTGGTTTACATATTCCAGCACCTTTTTCTTTTCTCCTGCGCCGACCAGGATGTCCACTTCCTCCATCTTCTGGGCTTCCTCTGGAAATGCCTGTGGGAAGCATCCAGTCAGGGCAACTACCGCACCCGGGCTGTTGCGTTTCATGCGGTGGATCATCTGGCGGGTCTTTTTATCTCCCGATGCAGTAACGGTGCAGGAATTGATAATATACACATCCGCTGCGTCGCTGCTGTCCACAATATCATATCCATAGGCAGAAAACTGCTGGATCAAAACCTGTGTTTCATACTGATTCACCTTGCATCCCAAGGTGTAAAATGCTGCTCGCATAAATCCTCTTTTCTCCGGCGTGTTCCGGCGCATTGTACGGTATGGTTTTTCTGTACCAACCACTTTTTCTTTAAAAATGACGTAAATTCCATGATATTTTTGGGAATATCTTTCGTCTTGAAAACTATTGAAAATGATATACAAATAAATTATAATGAATTTAAACAATAAATACAACCGTCTTTCGACAAATTCTTGTGACGAAAGTCGACCTATTTTATCAGGGAAGAGGAGAGATCTTACATGAAACGGGAACAGATTATGCTCAAAACCATCAATGATGTAAAAGCATTTGTTAATTCGGTCGCAAAATATGACTTTGATGTTGACCTTCTTTCCGGCAGATATGCTGTCGATGCAAAATCCATTATGGGAATCTTCAGCCTGGACCTTTCCAAGGCAATCACAATGGAAGTTCATTCGGATGACTGCCAGGATTTCCTAAACGAGATCAAACCTTTCATCGTAAAATAACACAAAACAGGAAGGAGAGCCTAAATGGCTGAATACTGGGACATTTACGATGCGGACCGCATCAAGACAAACCGCAAGCATCTGCGCGGCGAACCGATTGCGGACGGGGACTATCATCTGGTGGTCAACATCTGGATCTATAACAGTCAGGGAAAGGTACTGCTGACCCAGCGTCATCCCGACATTCCCTTTCCCCTCAAATGGGCGTGCACCGGTGGTTCTGCTCTGGCCGGAGAAGATACTCTGACCGCTGCTATCCGGGAAACCCGGGAAGAAATCGGCCTGATTCTTTCCCCGGACGAGCTGATTCCTGCCGGACAGGAACGACGTCTTCACAGTTTTCTGGATACCTTTATTGTGTGCAGGGATGTCCTCCCTGGTGAAATCGTGATGCAGCCGGAAGAAGTTGTCGATTTTTGTTGGGTCAATGAATCACAGTACCGCAAGATGCAGCGGGAAGGACTTTTGCATCCTGCCCTCAAAAATTTCTTTGAGATATACCGGGAAAAGATTCCCCGAAACAATCCGTTTGGCAAAAAACAAAACAGCAGATAAAAAAAGGAACCTTTCGTAAAAGGTTCCTTTTTTGTTTCTCTTGTTGTCCGGAAGATTAAACCAATCTGCGGATTTTTTCTTCCAGTGTGCCTGGGAGCAGGTCCATAACTGGAAGCTGAGGCATAACATAGCAACCTGGTTTCTGGCAGAGGCTTGCTCTTGCACATGCTACCATGATCTGGGAAGTCAGTGCTGGGTTGTTAATCTTCATGTTAAACTCGAACAGCTGATTGTGGGTAGTACCGGAAACGCCTTTGCGAACCAGGTTTACACCATGACCTTTATCCATCAGTGCTGCAACGGATGGTACTGCAATTACATGAGTTTCATCATGTTTAAAGTAGTCATCCTCCAGGATGGAACGTTTTACTGTCTCGAAATCATAACCATCTTCCAGTTCGATGTAAACATTTCTTCTGTGGATACCGGTTCCAAGCGGAATGGTCATGGACAGAGCATCACGAACGCCCTCTTTGCCCTTTGCTGCTACCGAGTGACCCATGCTCATGCCAGGGCCAAAGTTTGTATCGGTAATACCATTTGGAGCACATGCTTCCAGAAGGGTACGAACTACCGAGTCAGATCCCGGATCCCAGCCGGCAGAGATAACAGCAACTGCACCGGATGCTTTTGCTTCTTTATCCAGTTCACAGTGCAGGTCCCAGATCTTTGTATGGATATCAAAACTGTCTACGGTATTGATTCCTTTTGCCAGATACTTCTTTGCGTTTTCCTCAACCGAACGGGTTGGTAGACACAGCAGTGCAACCTGTGGTTTTACCGGCAGTTTATCAACGTCGTCAACAACACAGATTCCGTTCAGTTCTTTTGGCTGCTCACTGCCTGCATTGTGACGCACTACGCCGACCAGTTCAAAATCTTCGGCTGCTTCCACTGCCTGCAGAGCATAATGACCGATGTTGCCATAGCCAATGATCGCTGCTTTTACTTTTTCCATACAAAACAGTCCCTTCTATTTTTTATTACAAACGGTTAATCTAACTTTAACCAGTTAAAATAGTATCACGTATTTTCTGTCCCGTCAACGTGTAAAGTATGAATATTTATCCAGATGCCAAAGGAAAATTAAAGTTTTTTATAGTTGAAAATAAGTTTTCAACTGACTTTTCGTACACAAAAGTTTGCGGATTCTAAAGACTCTGCCTTTAGTCGCTCGTCGCAACGAGCGAGTGTGTTAACTTAAGCGTTGCCGCGTGCTGAAACTGCCATCTCGCACAAAACCAAAGCGCGAAACTGCTTTGGTACTTTCTGAGAAAGTACAGAAAAGGACACGCCTTTCGGCGTGTCCTTTTAAAGTCATCAAAACTTATTTTACGATGAAATCTTTCATTGTGATTGGCAGGTCAGCTACATCACAGGATACTGTGAAGATGATCTCTGCATCGCTCTGAACTTTAGAAAGTTTTTCAACCAGAGCAGCCAGACCTTCGTAGTCTTTTTCTACTTCGCCAACTTTGCCGATTTTGAATGTACCATCTACAAACAGATGGGTGATATCATAGTTACCAGCAAGGATGCCTGCCAGGAAACCATACAGGTTTGCAAAGCCTTTTACCTGATACTCGTCGCTGTTAATCAGACGAACGCTTGTTGGTACCTCGCGAGCCAGTTTGTCACCTTTTTCTACACAGACTACATTGCCTTTGGATGTTTCAGCTGCTGCTTTTGCCATGTCGATGAGGGTTTTGGTTTTGCCGCTGCCTTTTGTACCTACGATCAATTTAATCATTTGAAATTCCTCCCTGATAACAATTTATTTGGAACATTGCTTACGTAAAATGAAAGTGGTCAGGTCTTTGCCTGCCTTATCTCAGCTGTGCTTCCAGTGCTTCTTTCTGGTCTTCGTAACCCGGTTTGCCAAGCAGAGCAAACATATTTTTCTTGTAGCTTTCAACGCCTGGCTGGTTAAATGGGTTGACTGCCAGCAGATATCCGGAAAGAGCACATGCTTTTTCGAAGAAGTAGATCAGATAACCAAGTTCTTCTTCGTTAACCTCAGGCAGTTCCAGTACCATGTTTGGTACACCGCCCTGGGTATGTGCAAGGATGGTTCCCTGCATTGCTTTTTGGTTGACTACCGACATATTCTGCTGGGACAGGAAGTTGAGTCCGTCAAAGTTTGCCGGGTCTGCCTCAATGTAAAGATCCTGCTGTGGCTTTTTGATATCCACAACCGTTTCAAACAAAATTCTCGAGCCTTCCTGGATAAACTGACCCATCGAATGAAGATCGGTGGAGAAGATTGCCGAGGAAGGATAGATTCCTTTGTTATCCTTACCTTCACTTTCACCAAACAGCTGTTTGTACCATTCATTCATCATGGTAAATGCCGGTTCATAGGACACCATGATTTCAATTGCTTTTCCTTTGCGGTAAAGGATGTTTCTCAGTGCCGCATATCGGTAACAATCGTTCTTTTCCAGATCACAGACAGCAAGTGCTTCTCTTGCTTTTGCTGCACCGTCCATCAGCTTTTGGATATCCGAACCGGAAACTGCGATTGGAAGCAGTCCTACTGCGGTCAGTACGGAATATCTTCCGCCGACATCATCCGGAATAACAAAGGTTTCATAACCTTCTTCATCTGCCAGCTGTTTTAAGGTGCCTCTTGCTTTATCGGTTGTGCAGAAAATACGTTCTTTTGCGCCTTCTCTGCCATATTTTTCGATTGCCAGTTTGCGGAAAATCCGGAATGCCAGCGCCGGTTCGGTTGTTGTTCCCGATTTGGAGATGACATTGATCGAAAAATCTTTGCCCTCACAGATCTTGAGGATCTGATTTAAATAAGAAGGGCTGATACTGTTTCCAACAAAGTAGATCTTTGGTGTGTCTGTTGCCAGATCGTTGTACATCTGGGAATGCAGAAGCTCGATTGCTGCTCTTGCTCCAAGGTAACTTCCGCCGATACCAATTACGATCAGTACCTGAGAATTGCTGCGGATCTTCTGAGCCGCTTTCTGGATTCTTGTAAACTCTTCCCTGTCATAATCAACCGGAAGATCCAGCCATCCTAAAAAGTCATTGCCAGGACCCGATTTTTCATGGATCGTACGGTGCGCTGCCTGTACCTGAGGAAAGATTGCTTCCAGTTCTTCGTGGTTCACGAAGGGTTCCAGATATTTGGCATTGAGTGTAACCGCCATATAAATCATCCCTTTCAAATGCATCCGCCAGATAATTTCCTCTATTTTTATGAATGGATTATCTTTGGTGATATAGCTATTTTACCTTATTTCCTTTCGTTTTGCAAGCTCTTTTTTGTAAAAAATGTTCTTTTCTCTAATTTTAAGTAAAAATGGGACTTTTTCACTGCAAAGCAGGCAAGTGCTGTAAAGAAAAAAGGGAGTGTCCTAAATTGATTGACTCCCTTTTTCTTCCACATTCATTCTGTTTTTAGTTTTGCCCATTCCAGATTTTTGCCAGAATATCCTTGAGTACCAGAAAAGCGTCCTGTTGACTGTATCCATAATCTGCTTTGAGCTGATCAAGCATCTGTGTCAGCCTGTTTGTATATTCCTCTATCTTTACCTGCTGCTGGTACTGTGTCAGAATCGGATATTTAGATGCCCACATCTGTGTCCAGTCAATTTTCTGCTGGGTCTCCTCACTGGTTTTCTGAATGATTGCTTCGATTTCTTTTACCTCGATATCAAAGTCTACCAGCTCATCCAGTGTCAGGTGGTAGAGTACCGATAAGCGCTTAGACTGACGGATATCCGGCAGTGTTTCATCCAGTTCCCATTTGGAAATGGTCTGCCTGCTGACCCCCAGTTTTTCCGCTACCTCTTCCTGAGAAAGTCCACTCTTTTTTCGGGCATTAAAAAGACTGTTTCCTAAACTCATTGCTGCTGCCTCCTGCATTTTTGCTTTAGGATTTCATTTATGGTCTTAAGTATAACCAATCTCCAAAACAAAATCTACCAGTACAGCTTTCCGATTGCGCCCGTTTTCCTGACATTTTTATTGCATCGTTACTAGTGAGCGACAAAGCAGGCGAAGGCTTTTTCCAAAAGTCAGCTCTCCAACCACTTCTGTTGCCGTCAGAGGCTCTCTGCTGACCTCCTGACCATTCTTCAGAAGAACTACACTTCCAATCTGCTGTCCCTGTTCCAGCGGTGCTTCGACCTGTTCCGGGCGCTCGACGCTAACCTGCATCTGCTCCGCTTCTTCCTTGCGGATAACAGCTTTCGGCATCGTCTGAGCTTGCGGAACCACCTCTGTCTTTTCACCACGCACCACCTTGATTGGATCGAGTGCACCTTCCGTAAGCTCTCCCTCATAGATCATAAACGAGGAAAAACCGTAGTCCAGCAACTGTTTTGATTCCTCAAAGCGAGCATCACTGCTTTGGCATCCCATAATGACCGAAATCAATGACATTCCATTTCGAGTCGCAGTAGCGCACAGGCAATGTCCTGCCGCATCGGTGGTACCGGTTTTCAATCCCGTTGTTCCATCATAAAAGCGTACCAACCGGTTTGTATTGACCAGTTCTGTTTCTCCGTTTCTCAGGCTGTCCATCCAGATGGTGGAATACTTGGTAATTTCCTCACCATGTTTTGTCATCAGTTCCCGCGCCATTGTTGCCACATCCTGTGCGCAGGTATAGTGTCCTTCTTCATCAAATCCGGTACAGTTGACAAAGTGGGTGTTTACCAGTCCCAGCTCCTGTGCCTTTTGATTCATCTTCTCCACAAAGGCTTCTTCTGTCACTGCAATCGCTTCGGCAAATACAACTGCTGCATCATTTGCACTGGCTACAATCAGGGCTTTGAGCAAATCCTCCACCGTCATCTGTTCCCCTTCCTTGAGCCAGATTTCCGATCCCCCCATTGTTTTGGCGTAGGATGAACAGGTGAGTTTTTGTCCCGGTGTCAGCACACCTTCATCAAACGCTTCATAAATCAAAATCAGATCCATCAGCTTGGTCAGGGAAGCAGGAGCAAGTTCCTGTGTGGAGTTTTGCTCAAACAGAACCGTTCCAGTATCCTGTTCAATCAGATAAGCTGCCTTTGCTGTATAGCTCATCGCCACTTCCCGCTTTTCTCCATCTGCAAAAACAGAAAGGTTCCCCAGAAGCAAAGCCGCAATTAGCAAGACTGAACAGAATCGACTTCCCAGCTTTTTTGTGATATGTTTTATCTTCACGCCAATTCCCCCCAAAAGGTTTTTGTCCTATGTATATGGGAAAGGGGGGATGTTTATGTTAAGAGCAAGCACAAAAGCAAAAGTTTTCGTCCACCTTTTTCAAAAGGTGGCAAATTCCAAAGACAGTGTCTTTGGTCGCACTCCGCAGAGTGCGAAAAACTTTATCCGTGAAAGCGCGTTTTCGGAAGTTTGAAACCCTTTTGCAAGTGAAAAGGGTTTCAAGAGCCAATTGAAAACAGAAAGTGAAATCAAAAATTATCCAGTGGATGATTTTTGACGGCAGAAACTTACATTTAACTTATGCTGTTTTTATTTTTACTGACTTTCAACAAAATTTATTTATCTATAATCGGCAAATCCAGCACAGACAGCAAAAAAACCTCCCAGTGGGAGATTTTTTTGGAAAGTGCATGTCGTTTGTCTGTCAAGTGTCTGTCAAGGGAGCTTTTCTCTTACAAAACCCCCTCTTTTTCACTCCAATATTTGGATTGAAAAATTCACCCGCAAAGGCGCCTTGACGATATGAGTTGAACAAGTCCAACTCTGGATTTCGCCTTCTGCGGAAGGCGACCAAAGGCGTTGCCTCTGGACACCACGAGCTTTTTGAAAAAAGCTCGACCAAAAACTTTTGGTCGAGCTCTACTGAAATTTCTACTTACTTCTTAGTATATTTACCCAGCTTTTCAAATACAGTTTCATCTTGGGTGGAAATCTTAAACTCACTCTGTGCAGCAAAGTCCTGTCCTGCCTTGATCGCTTTCGGAATACTGGTGAGCGTTCCTGCACCGCCGACACATCCGCCTGGACAAGCCATGCCCTCCAGCAGATAACCATCCCTCTTGCCCAATTTTGCAAGGGTCAGCATCTTTTTACATTCTACCAGACCTTCTGCATGGTCTGTCTTAACTTCCAGGTCAGGAGCAAGCTCATGGATACAGTCAGCAACTGCTTTCGCTACACCGCCTGCAATACCATATCCGCGTCCCGAAGAAGTTGCTCCGTGATTGAATCCGGTATCATCCTGAAGATCAGAGAATTCAATACCATTTGCCTGGAAAATTCCCATCAATTCTTCGAAGGTAATAACAAAGTCGACATCACTGCGGATATCTGCGCGCATTGCCTCCAGTTTTTTGGAAGCACATGGTCCGATGAATACTACACGGGCATTTGGATGTTTTTCCTTGATGATACGTGCTGTCGCTACCATCGGAGTCATAGAGTCAGAAATACAGTGTGCAATTTCCGGGAACTGCTGTTTTGCCATCATAATCCAGGATGGACAGCAGGATGTTGCCAAAAATGGAAGCTTACCGGTCGGAACATTTTTGATATATTCCTCTGCTTCTTCCACTGCACCGATATCAGCACCACGGGCAACCTCGTAGATATGCTCAAAGCCAATCTTACGCAGAGCTGCACGAACCTTTTCCGGAGAAGCGAGCGGACCAAACTGTCCAACAAATGCCGGTGCAACCTCTGCGATAACCTCGTCACCGCGCTTGATCGCCTGAATCAGCTGGAAAATCTGGGATTTATCCGCAATCGCGCTGAATGGGCAGCTGACAAGGCACTGACCACAGGAAACGCATTTATCGTAGTTGATCTTTGCTCTGCCATACTCATCGCTTTCAATCGCGTTGACACCACAAGCTGCTGCGCATGGACGTTCACTCTTTACGATTGCGGTATATGGGCAAGCCTGAGCACATCTTCCGCATTTGACACATTTTGATTTGTCGATAAACGAACGACCGTTTACGATCGAAACTGCCTTGACTGGGCAAACTGCGGTGCACGGATGTGCAATACAGCTGCGGCAAAGATCCGTAACAGTATAGCTGGTTTCCTCGCAGGCATTGCAAGCAAAGGAAATTACGTTGATCAGCGGCGGTTCATAGAACATGTCCGCAATTGCGCTGTCATTGATTCCCTGAGAAACTGGTGCATGCTGGTCAACCGGACGCAGCGGCAAGCCTACTGCCAGTCGAAGACGCTCACCTACAATTGCGCGCTCCTTAAAGACGCTGTCTCGATAACTTGCCGATTCTCCCGGGATAATCGCGTATGGGATCTCTTCGATTCTGGAATAGTCCCCATCCTCATAGGCAAGACGGGCAATCTCGGTGAATACCTGTCTTCTGATTTTCGTAACCGGTGTTGTAATACCTCTCATCTGTACTTCCTCCCGTTATACATCCTGTAACTTCTCTATCTTACTGCCTTAAAAAGGCATTTTACAAAACATGGTATGCTGTACGCCGGACTATCTGGATTGTTATTCCTCTTCTTTAAAACAATCGATAATATAAGACATTACCGATTCAGAATCTGCTTTGCTAAAAACTTTTCCATTGACTTCCACCATTGGGGAATCTGCTTCATGCGAAACTCCTCCAAGGCATTTATCGGTAGTAACAATCAATTCGCGTTTTTCCTGAATCATGTCATCATCTTCCATCTGTTCCCGCAGATGGCGCAAGCTTTCTACCGACTCCATAATCTCAACGGAACCGTTCATAACACATGCTGTACAGACACAAACTTTAACCTCTACTTTTTTCATAAGTTCCAACTCCTGTTCGATTGTCAACTCTTTAACAATCTTGTTTCTAGTATACTGTTTCGTTATTTTTTTGTCAACAAAATTCCGCCAAAAAAGCGAAAAAAATTGACCTTCCATCCTCACTCTCAACACTTATTTTTTATTATACCATAGGCGCAAAAAAGAAATCAAATCCAGTGGCAATAAATTTTTTCGATGCGAAAAAAATGCTTTCGTTACTTTGTCTAAAAAAGGAAGTTCAGATATTCATTTTGTCCAAAAATGGCGTAATTTCCGGCTTTTTGGAGAAAAGAAAATTTTCAGATAGCTGTAAAATCAATTGACATAAACATTTCCGTACTATATAATGGAGAAGTAGCATTTTTGCTTTCAGGAGAAACGTTTATGGCAAAAGAAAACACAATGGGCAACTGCCCGGACCAAGCGCTTGTGCAGCGTGCCAAAAATGGGGACACCGATGCTTTGGCTCAGCTGATCACTCGTTTTTTACCACTGATAAAAAACCGAGCTGCACGCTATTCTTTTGTGGGTTTGGAACAGGATGATTTTGTTCAGGAAGGGCTGATTGGTCTTTTCACTGCGGTGAAAAACTATGATGTCGGACGCAGTGCTTCGTTTCGAACCTATGCCAATCTGTGTATTCATTCACGGATGGTATCCTGCCTAAATGATCTTCTTTCCAAAAAGCACCTGCCTCTTAATGATTATCTGCCGATTGACTCTCTGAATACTTCTCATCAGGAGATTTTGTCTCAGGGAGAATCCGACCCGCTGGAGATGTATCTTCGTCGAGAGGAAGCACAGATCAGGCAGGAAAAAATCAAAACTCTTTTGTCTGGATTAGAACAGGAAACCTTAACATTGTACCTCAGCGGTCATTCTTATGAAGAAATGGCAAAGCTTCTTCACTGCACAACCAAAGCTGTTGACAATGCCCTGCAACGAGTTCGACGAAAGCTTCGGGACAGCCAGCAGGATTAGTCCCTTTTCCGGTTGATCAACCGCAAAGCGGTTGCAAATATGCCCCTTGACTCACAGCAGAGCGATCTGATCTCTCCCATTCGGTCTTTGGGCGAATATATGAAGCGAGGTATAAAACTATGTACGAAGACAAAACATTAGTATGCAAAGAATGTGGAGCTGAATTCGTTTTCACCGCTGGTGAGCAGGAATTCTACGCTGAAAAAGGTTTCCAGAACGAGCCACAGAGATGCAAAGCTTGCAGAGATGCTCGCAAAGCTGACAAAAAAGCTGAGAGAGAAATGTTCACAGCTGTTTGCGCTGGCTGCGGCAAAGAAGCAAAAGTTCCTTTCAGACCAAGAGAAGATCGCCCAGTTTACTGCAGCGAGTGCTTTGCTAAAATGAAAGAAGAAAGATAATCTTACTTAGATTATTCTTTTGTACGATAAAACGGAGGATACAAATTGTATCCTCCGTTTTCCTTTATATTTATTTTGTACGCAGAATATCCAATTCCTGTTCCAACTGCTCCTTAAGAGTTTGAATCAAACGCAGTTCTTCGCACATATCCTTTAAACGTTTTTGGCACTGATCTTTCGTAGAAAGCAAACGAGCACGATACTGTTTTTTACTTTCATCTTCCAGAATCGATTCCAGCATGGAAAGCTCTATTTCTGCCTTTTCCTGCATTTTCTCTACCGTGTTGATCTGACAGAGCAGGCTTGGAATTTTTTTGAGATATTCATTATAGATTTCTATTTTGCACCATTTCTCACCAATCATCATTTCCATGATAAAACCCTCCTTGTCTTTCTTCCATTATACTGCAAGGAGTGCTCTTTTTTCAACTATTCACAGTGAGGAAGGTGAAAAGTTTCTATACATAACAAAAGAGCGACTCGAATAATCGAGTCGCTCTGTGTTGGCACCGCTCTATTTTCCCAGGCAGTCACCCGCCAAGTATTTTCGACACTGGTGAGCTTAACTTCTGTGTTCGGAATGGGAACAGGTGGATCCTCACCGCCATTAGCACCAACTATTTAATTAAGGGAATGTTCCCTCAAAATTGAACAATGAAAATTTATTAGCAACACTTGGTCAAGCCCTCGACCGATTAGTACTGCCAAGCTAAATACCTCACGGCACTTACACCTGCAGCCTATCAACCTTGTAGTCTTC